>SZXV01000004.1 GCA_005862225.1 Chlorobium sp. | reverse complement strand
GCTGTAACACCATTCTCCAGCAATACTTGCGTATCACGTTCAGTTAACGAACAGCCTTCAATTTTGGTAGAATTATACACAATCGACATCATTGAAAACTTTTCGTAATCAATGGCCTCTGATAATCCCATTTCAAGATATTCCTTTTTTAATATCTCTAATTCTTCCCACATCATGCTTCTTCGGAATATGCTATCGTGGATATCAGCTCATCTTCGGCGAAGTCATGAAAGCTGAAATTCATTTACCAGACCGTTTCTTTCTTTTGGTACAGAAATCACTGTTAGACGCAGATTATTTATTAAAAAGTAAATTAAACTCTTTTGGACTAATAACTTTTAATTCAGAAAACTGATAATCCTTATTATTTCTTGTCACAATATAGTTGCATTGATTTTTCAAGGCACAATAATTCTGAACTCCATCTTCGAAGTCCAAAAACTTTGAATCAAGTGCATTTTTGATTGTCTCATGATCAATAGAAATTATATGGACAATATCAAGCAGCTCCCTTATAAATATTCGTGCACGTTCTGATGTACTTATTTTTCTAAGAACGTAATAAATATTGGTAATACTATTCGATGACATTACTCCAAGTGCTAATCCATTCTCAATTAATGAGAGGACAATCTTGCTATCATGAACGAATGGTTCCCTTCCTGTTGCAACATCAAGAATCACATCAGAATCAATGAAGACTTTACTAATCATTGTAACTTTTCCATGAGTGCAGCGCTTAATATATCTTTATACGATTCTCCAGAGTAATTCTCTTTGAACATTCCTGTGATTCGATTAGTAATTTCGGAATCAAACTGAGAAGTTGAAATTTCCGTTCTATCGATATCGGAAACATTTTTCAAATACTCTTCAACAATTTTAGATACACTTTTTTGTTTCCGCTGAGCATAAATTTTTGCTCTTGAAATGACTTCATCATCAATAGTAAGAGTAAGCTTTGCTAACATATTAGACCTCACCGTTCATGTTACTTTAAATCACAAGCATTGTCATACTGCGCCCGAAGGGCCCGAGGGATCCGTCTAACGTTTAAGTTCACCCGAGAGAAGCCACTTAACGGTGACGAATCGGGTGGAACGATTGGCTAGGCTGATCATGCATTAAAAAAGCCTATATATGAAACTGAAAATGTAATCATATATACAAGGCTAATAAGCACAAATTCCCTTTTTGCTAATTTAATTCCGGAAACTAGTTTAGATTGCTTTAACAACTTTAACTTTAACCTAACAATAATTAGAATGATCCACCTAAACCGCTGATTTTTGAATTATAACCCATATAAGCAGCAAATTGCTAACCATAAAAAAAATGGCTTTAAATCATTTATTATAAATAACTAAACCATTAACTACATGTCATTTCAGCTTCTTATATAGATCAGCATAAAAACGCGTCTGGTTTTTTTTTGAGGGAACACCACCATTACTCAAGCAGTGTTCCCAAACAATGAAATAAAATATGCAGGAAATAAAGAAATGACTTACTCGCTGTGCACCTGTCCTTCGCCTTCAGGAACAGGAGCCACCCCATCAACAAAACGCAGTTCATTCTCCGCTTCATCAAAAGCAATCCTGATGATACTACCCTCCGAAAAACGTCCTTTCAGCATCTCTTCGGCAAGTGGATCTTCGACATACTTCTGCAAAGCCCTTTTCAGCGGACGGGCGCCATATTTCTGGTCATAGCCTTTGTCAACAAGAAACTCCTTGGCTTTTTCATCAATTTGAACCTCAATGCCCATATCATGAAGCCTTTTGAAAAGCTTGCCCGCAGTAATATCAATAATTTTAAAGATATGCTGCTTCTCAAGCGGATGAAAGACGATGATATCATCAATTCTATTGAGGAACTCGGGATTGAAAACCCGTTTAAGGGCATCCTCAATGGTTGACTTCATCGCCTTATAATTGCCGACCGAGTCGTCAGGAGGAGTAAAGCCCATCCCCGATCCCGCGCCGAAATTCTTGATATCCTTGGCGCCAATGTTTGACGTCATGATAATAACCGTATTACGGAAATCAACCTTTCTGCCCATACCATCAGTCAGAACACCTTCATCAAGCACCTGAAGCAGAATATTGAAAACATCAGGATGCGCTTTCTCAATCTCATCGACAAGCACAACGGAGTAAGGTTTGCGACGAACTTTTTCAGTCAACTGCCCGCCCTCTTCGTAACCGACATAGCCCGGAGGCGCCCCAACAAGACGGCTGACGGAGAACTTCTCCATATACTCACTCATATCCGCCCTGATAAGGGCATCCTCACTGTCAAACATATAGCGAGTCAGCGCTTTGGCAAGCTCAGTCTTGCCAACACCGGTCGGCCCGAGAAAAATGAAGGAGCCAATAGGACGTGATGGATCTTTCAGGCCGGCACGAGTCCGCTGTATCGCCTTGGTTATCTTTTTGATCGCCTCATCCTGACCAATCACCTCTTTTGTCAGATCGGCTTCCATCGTCAGCAGTTTTTTCGATTCCGACTGTGCAACCCTGGCAACCGGAATACCGGTCATCATGGCAATCACAGAGGTAATATCAGCCTCGGTCACATCATAAACGCTTTCCGCCGCCCTGTCCTCCCACTCCTGCTTTGCATGGTCAAGTGCGTCGAGCATACTTTTCTCCCTGTCGCGCAGCCTTGCAGCCTCTTCAAAATTCTGCATCTTCACGACATGGTTCTTCTCAATCTTGATCTCTTCGATGGATTTTTCAAGATCAAGAATCTCCTGCGGCACATGAATATTGCTCAGATGAACACGTGCGCCCGCCTCATCCATAACATCAATTGCCTTGTCGGGCAGAAACCGGTCGGTGATATAACGCTCGGAAAGCTTGACGGCTTTTTCGATTGAGTTTCCAGAATAATTGACATGGTGATGCGACTCGTACTTTGACTTGATATTATTAAGAATCTGGATGGTTTCATCAACGGAGGTCGGTTCGACCATGATTTTCTGGAACCTTCGGTCAAGAGCGCCATCTTTTTCAATAAACTGACGATACTCATCAAGCGTGGTCGCCCCGATACACTGAAGTTCACCACGGGCAAGGGCGGGCTTAAAAATATTGCTTGCATCAAGCGAGCCCGACGCGCCGCCAGCCCCGACAATCGTGTGCAATTCATCGATAAAGAGAATGACGTCGCGTGATCGCTCAAGCTCATTCATGAGCGCTTTCATCCTCTCCTCAAACTGGCCCCTGTATTTGGTTCCTGCTACAAGCGCAGCAAGATCAAGCGCCACAACCCTCTTGTCGTAAAGCACCCTCGACACCTTGCGCTGCACAATTTTGAGGGCAAGGCCTTCTGCAATAGCGGTCTTGCCAACACCCGGCTCACCAATCAGTACCGGATTGTTCTTTTTCCGGCGGCTTAAAACCTGGGCCACTCGCTCTATCTCCTTCTCACGACCGATAATGGGATCAAGTTTATCATCAATTGCAAGACGGGTAAGATCACGGCCAAAATTGTCGAGCACCGGAGTCTTGGTTCTCTCACCTTTTCTTGGGTCGGGCTTTTTCGGCTGCCGCTCAGAGGAACCCGACGAAAAGGCTCCTTCCATTGAGGGTTCATCTGGATCACTTTTACTGCTCGAAATGCCAGTAAGTTCATCTCTGACAAGATCATAGGTCACACCAAGCTGCTCAAGAATCTGGGACGCGATATTGTCCTCCCCTTTCATGATCGACAACAAAAGATGCTCTGTCCCAATGACATTCGACTTGCATATCTTCGCTTCGAGATAGGTGATTTTCAGCACCTTCTCCGCCTGCTTAGTCAGGGGAACATTACCCATCTGGGCTTCAGCTATCCTCGGATGGGTGCTCTCTTCGATTTTCTGCTTCAGGCCATACAAATCTATCTTGAGATTTTTTAATATTCGGGCGCCAATACCCTCTCCCTCCCTGATAAGACCAAGGAGAAGGTGCTCTGTCCCTATATAGTCATGACCTAACCGTAACGCCTCTTCCCGGCTGAGGCGGATAACATCCTGTACTCTATCTGAAAAATTTCCTTCCATTATTTTCTCTATAATAAAATTGTTGTCGCACCCTGTTGGACCAGCTCCATATTTGCACACGGCAAAAATGAGTAAAAAAAATACTTATTTAAAGATAGCTATGTTAATAGCAATTCCATAGAAACAGCAAACTCTTTCTTTCGATTAAAGGTTCTTCTCTCTTAATACTCAGCTATGAATGTCCAACACATTCTGATCGATGACAACAGTGCGATTCACCGGGAGTTGTCAATATGCCGTACCGGCGCCATAAATCAGATACGCCTTGAGGATGCATCATACAAAGCGTACGGCACGCTGGAGATAGATGCCCATAATTACGCCGCGTTTTTTCATTACGGCCTGCCGGAGCTGTTGAACAACCTGCCATTCATCTCAGAAAGCGGCAACGGGCTTGAGAGTTGGGATGAAGCGTTTCTGCATAACAGCAGCCTTGGCTCAATGAAAAAGATCATTGATGAACGCATGGCGTCCATTGATCCGGGACATCATGAAACCATCCTGCTCGGCTGGCATGACCAGCCGGTTGGAGTGGCTTACTTTCGTGACATTGAGGCGGGACGGTTTGTTGAATTTCTTGGGACACTGAGGAAGTTTGTGGAAGAATCGTCAGAAGAGAAGTATGACTTAGAGTTTATTTTGTAGCAACGCGTCGCGCTTGATGGGGCGGCAAGAAGGAGGGTTGTTGTTCATAGTATCGATCTCACTTACAACTGTCCGATTCTTTGATGCCAATGCTTTGGATCACGCCTGAGATGCATAAGAGCACCAACCCGAATCGTATCATTATCAATTCTGTAGAGCACACCATAAGGAAAACGATCCAAGAGACAACGGCGAGCACGTTTAGAGAAAATTTGCCATGCTTCTGGAAATAGTGCTATTCTGTCAAATGTATGTTTTACTTCAGCAGCAAACTCATAGCCCAATCCAGGACATTGGTCGTTATAATAATCGACAGCATCCGTAAGCTCTTTTTCCGCAACTGATAAAATGAAAATCTTCATCTTTGATTGAGTCGTGCAAAAACATCTTCAACAGGTGACTCTTTGATCTCACCACGTTCAAAAGCATCAAATCGAGATTCAACCTCTTCCGCCCATGCACTATCAATGCGCTTGCTTGATGAACGATCGAAACTTTGAAACAATTTCTCAATGAGTTCAGCCCGTTCGACAGGCTGCAAATCAAGAGCAGCTTTAAAAACCTGTTCGACAAATACCGTCATATTGAAACTCCTTTCTTTAATAATTCTTAGGATACTGACAATAACTGTTCATAAGGCCTCGTTCCAGGAACCACTTCCGTCACTTCCTCACTTCAGAGGGAGATAGTTGCTTGATTTGTTCCTGAATATGTTGAATTGATGTCATGAAGGCACCTTCCATTGCTTTACTCATAAATCGATAGGGTATGTAAAGCACATCACCCAACCGGATCAGGATGCAAAAACGTATATCCCAGCGCACTGACCAGCTTGTCGCTGTTCACCACTTTAAACAGAGCTGGTGTGTCAGATTGCGCCAGAGGAAGATGAGGCACTCCCGCCGCATCGGCAGCTTTGCCGTAATAGTCGCGCCGGAGGATATGATTGGGACTACAGGCGTTAAACACTTCGCCCCATTGCTGCAAGCGGATAATCTCCGACATGATCTTGATGCAATCGTCACGATGGATAAGGTTCATCGGCTGATCGGGATTCGTCACCGCTGTCAATGCCGGGAGATACTTTTCAGGGTTACGGTCATAGCCAACCAGCCCGCCAAAACGCAGCACCGTGGTCTGAAAGCCGCTCTCCTGCATCAGCATCTCTTCGACAAGAAGCAGCGCCTGGCCGGAGGGAGATTCAGGATCAACGGCATCCTCTTCGGTAACTTCACGATTGAGCGACGGATAGACAGAGGTAGAGCTGACCATCAGCACGGAGCGCACCGGCGACTGACCAAGCGCGTCAATCAGTGATGAGAACTGCTCGATGTGGTACTCGGCAATATCATCGCGCCGAGTCGGAGGAATATTGACAATAAGGATATCGCTCTGGAGAAATGCAACAACATCGTCGCCGGCAATCTCGGGCTCAAGTCTTATCAGATAAGGCTCAACCCCGGTATCCTGCAAGACCTCAAGCTTGTCCTCAGTCGTGGTAGATCCCTTGACCGAATAGCCCTCTTTGACGAGCGTCTGTGCAAGCGGCAACCCAAGCCAGCCGCACCCGAGTATAGTAATGGTCTCTTTCTGCATGATTCCTCTTTTAGTGTTGCTGTTTCAATGACCTAATGTACATGATCACCGACTGCATTTCAATTGAATTCTCATCAAGTTTCAAGCCTTTCAATGGGCCTGCAATACAGGTATTGACCTGTCCGGCAAGATTCTGGTTTTTCCAGGCGTTTTCCAACCCCGCGCCTCCAGGATGACATTCTGCACAGCTTTTTCCGGAGGTTGCGCCAGCAAGTGATTGAGAGTTGAAGAGCAGACGTCCCTTTTCTACTGAAGGCTTTTCAGCGGCAAATACCCCTCCGGTATGCATCGAAACGATCAGCATGACGAAAAACAGGGAACACAACACATTTTTCATGATATACCTCCTTGATTTACTATAAAAATTATCAGGCACTTTCACCCGTACCGGCCTGCTCAATCAATCGGTCGAGGCAGGTGCTGCAAACGCATGTTTCATAGCGCTCGGAGAGAAAATCCCTCACCTGGGTCGGAACCGTTCTGGTCACACACCAGCAGGTTGACGAAAGGGCGCAAGTAAACGGCTGGCCACATATTGGACAGGTTACCGTTTTGCCTCTGCCGATAGTGTGTTCGATAGATGTTGTCATGTTTACAGATTTATGAATGTTTAAAGTCACTCCCCCTGCTTCTCCGTCAGATACTTCCAGTACTTCATCGGCATGTTTGATTTCTGGAGGCGAGCATTCTTGCGATCAGGGATAGCAATAGTTTTAAAGAAGGTCTGCCACAGTGCCTGCACCTGTTTTTCGTCGTCCGAGAGGGCTGGAGTCGTGAACTGTTCAATGGTACCGAACTGAAGGGTGCCATTGCTCCAGCGGGCGGCGGTGCGCCGTTTTACATCGTAGAGAAACCAGTGTTGCGCTTTCAGCCTTGTGCGAAAATGGTATGCGAGAGGATGAATAATGTTGTGATCCGGCTCCATTTTTGCAAGATATGCCCCATCCCTGAGTTTTTCGAATCGCAAGAGCCCCTTCATGCGGTGCAGCTCTCTTGCTGCTTTTTTGGAAATTGAGACGATATCGCGCACGGCAGCATGAGTGAGGTAATCGTTAATCTTGTCGCCATGCGTAAAGGCAAGAAAAATGTAGTGCAGCAAACTGGTTTCAATTCCCTCTTTTTCGGCAAGCATACAAAAGTAGAGTGTGTGCGCTACATCCGGCAACTGCTTTCGAAGACGGGAAAAAAGCGATTCAGCGAGGGTTGCATCGGTGCCGATAAAGAGGCCATCTTCAAAGAGAGTATCCTTGCGAGCTGCAAGAGCAACCTGTTCCGGATCGGACTCTTCTGCAAGAATCCAGGCAATAGCTGAAAGAAGACCGTCAGCGGAGCCGTCGTAGAGATATCGGTTCATGCCCATTATGCAAAAAGACCGGAAAGAAGCAGTTGTCGGGGAGGCGCCACTCCATCACCTTCACCAAGCAGCAGTTGCTGCCTAATGAGTGCTGGTGTTCGGTCAGGTTTTTCAAAGGGACGTCCCGCGCTGGCAATAAAATATTTAGCACGCTTCAAAACCACACCGATTTTCTTCATACCCTCGGGAGTAATTGCTGAAAAACGGCGTGCTGCAATAATACGTTTTGCAGAGGTAACTCCAATACCCGGAACTCGCAACAGCGTGGGGTAGTCTGCCCGGTTAATATCAACCGGAAAAAATTCCGGATGACGCAACGCCCAGGCTGTCTTGGGATCAAATGTTTCATCAAGATCAGGCAGATCATCCGAAAGAATCTCTTCTGCCGAAAAGCCATAGAAGCGCAGCAGCCAGTCGGCCTGATAGAGACGATGCTCACGCAGCAAAGGAGGGGCTGCAAGAACAGGAAGACGATTGTCGGCGATGACTGGCACATAAGCCGAGTAGTAAACGCGCTTGAGATTCATCTTTTTGTACAACCCCTGTGAGAGACGTAAAATCTGAAAGTCAGTTTCAGGGCTGGCGCCGATAATCATCTGGGTACTTTGACCCGCTGGAGCAAAACGCGGGGCTCTGCGATCAGCTTTGCGCTCAACAAGGCTGGAGTGTATCTCCCGGCCAATGAGCGCCATAGGCTCAAGAATGGAATCTTTATGCTTCTGGGGCGCAAGTCGCCGGAGCGAATCCTGCGAAGGAAGCTCAATATTAACGCTGATACGGTCGGCATACAATCCGGCTTTACGAACCAGTTCACTGCTGCACCCCGGAATGATTTTCAGATGAATATAGCCACCAAACTGCTCTTCGAGACGCAACGTTTCGACCACCCTGACCATCCGTTCCATAGTAACATCAGGGCTCTGCATGACGGCTGAGCTTAAAAAGAGGCCTTCAATGTAGTTGCGGCGATAGAAATCAAGGGTGAGATCGACAACTTCGCGGGCAGTAAAAGAGGCCCGCTCAACAGCATTGCTTGACCGGTTGACACAGTAGGCACAATCGTAACGGCAATCATTGGAAAGCAGAATTTTCAGAAGAGAGATACAGCGCCCGTCATCCGACCACGAGTGGCAGATTCCGCTCTGGGAGGTGTTGCCGGTTCCGCACGCAGGTGCCTCACGCTTGCTTCCACTTGAAGCACACGAAGCATCATAACGGGCAGCCCCCGAAAGAATCTGTAATTTCGCCAAGGTATCCATGGAGAAAATATACGGAACGGAAAGGAGAAAAGAGAGGTAAGAGAGTCGGCGTAGCGGGATTCGAACCCACGACCCCTTCCACCCCAAGGAAGTGCGCTACCAGGCTGCGCTATACGCCGAAATGTGCTTCAGAAGGAAGGGATTATAAAAAAATCCGTGAATTATATATAATCTTTTTTTGATCGCGTGATCCACTCAATCTCCCGTCACGAAGAATCTTCAGCTCCATCCCATTTTTTCGTTTGAAGTTATCCACATTTCCCCCGTTAACTTTCAGGAAAAAGCTTGTCTTGATGATTGAACAGAAAAACATCGGAGCAATCAAACAAGAAAATGGCCAAAGCATTTTTAAATAATACTTTAGCGATAAATTGAAATCCGCAGACATGACCTGAAAAATGATGCATCGAATGATGAATCAACAAGTTATCAACAATTCACAAACATTTTTACATATCACCTTTTCGACCAAAGCGGTGCTTCAGGTACTCAGCCAAGGGCGGAAGAAGAGAAATGCCGATAATAGAAAATATTAACAGCTTGAAGTTCTGCTGAACCAAAGGAAGTTGTCCAAAAAAATAGCCACTGTAACTGAACAGCCCTACCCAAAGCCCCGCACCGACAATATTAAACAGAATAAACCGGTTGTAGGCCATAGCACCAATGCCGGCAACAAAAGGAGCAAAAGTTCTGATGACAGGGACAAAACGGGCAATGATAATAGTCTTGCCTCCATATTTGTTAAAACAGTCATTGGTCTTGCTGAGATGCTTTGTGTTGAACAGTTTTGAATGTTCATACTGAAAGACTTTTGGGCCAACCTTGTGACCAATCTGGTAGTTCAGGCTATCACCAAGAACTGCGGCAATAAAAAAAAGCAGAAAAAGTAAATGCGGATCAAGCGATGAACCCGGCATTGATGCGAGTGAACCGGCAGCAAACAGCAGCGAGTCGCCGGGCAGAAATGGGGTAACAACAAGCCCTGTTTCACAGAAAATGATAACAAACAGAATGGCGTACAACCAGAGCCCATACTGCGCCGCAAGAAGCTGTAAATGGATATCGATATGAAGAATAAAGTCAGCGAGGAAAGCGAGTATATTGACAAGAGTATTATCCATTGAGCGCATGTTCGTTGTAAAGAAAAAACCTCTGATTGTGCCACGCAATGTAGTCATTGAGCCACAGAGTCACAAAACAAGACCGCGCCCAGGGGAGAGTGAAGACTGTAAAAACGTTATTATTGTCTATATTAGGGTTTGTGGTTTCATCAAAAAACGCGTTTTTTTCAATGAGTTATTTTGCGTCAACCCGCTGCGATCTTTACTATGAAGACACCGCAGAGACCGATCCATCGGGACAGGAAAAACCTGTCGTCCTGTTTGTCAATGGCTGGGCAGTCTCTTCACGATACTGGAAGCCACTGGCGAACCTCCTTTCGGCAAACTACCGTTGCATCACCTACGATCAGAGCGGTACCGGAAAAACCATCATCAAGGGCAACCCGACCTTTTCCATTCAGGGCTTTACCGATGAAGCGGGCGAACTCATTGAACATCTTGGCCTTCAGAAATCAAGAAAACTGCATATCGTAGGCCACTCAATGGGTGGAATGGTTGCCACCGAACTCTGCCTCCGATACCGCAATGCTCTTCTTTCGTCAACAATTGTGGCCTGTGGTATTTTCGAAGAGACTCTTTTTACTTCGCTGGGTCTTTTTTTCCTTGGCGGCTTAATTGATGTGTCACTTAATTTTCGAAATATTTTTCAGGTCGAACCCTTAAAAAGCATGTTTATCAAACGTGCCGCATCAAAAGAGATCAGCCAGGAGTACCACGACATTCTTATTGAAGACTTCACTCAATCCAACAAAGAGGCAACCATTGCCGTGGGAAAGTTTTCAATTGATCGTGATTCGCTGAGAACCTATACCCGTCACGTTCTCTATATTGCCTCTCCGGTGCTGTGCTGTGTCGGGATGGCCGACAACACCATTCCACCTGAAGGCACCCTGACTCTTTATAAAAAACGAAAGGCCGAATCTGAGTCACCGACACATCTGGCAAAGTTCATGGATCTTGGTCATTTACCGATGCTTGAAGATACGCCCCGATTTGCCGGTGAGCTTACAAAACATTTTGAATTTGCTGAACAATTCTGGAAATCTAAACTTTAAGATCAAGTCCTATTGTGAGTAAAATATTTACCAAAAGTCTGTTTTTCCTCTTTGCCTCACTCATCGTCATAACGCTGTTGCCGCCTGGAAAGGTATTTGCGGCAAAATCTTTTTTGGGCCTGCCAAGCCTTGAGGAGCTTGAAAATCCCAACCCCGCTCTTGCATCTCTTGTGTATTCTGAAGACGGTGTCCTCCTGCATAAATTTTTTCTGCAAAATCGAACATTTATTCCACTCAAGTCGATCCCGCGTTCTGCCCGCTACGCATTGATTGCTACTGAAGATGTTGCATTTTACAGCCACTGGGGTGTTGATCTGCGACGGCTTGTCATTGCGATGGGTGAAAATATATTCAGAAGTCCAAGCCACTGGCAGGGAGCAAGCACGATTACCCAGCAGCTTGCCAAAAACCTCTACCTGACCCAGGAGCGCACGATCACCAGAAAAGTCAAGGAGTTCGTTACCGCAATTGAATTGGAAAAAACCTATACGAAAGACGAGATTCTTGCGCTCTATCTCAATACCGTTTATTTTGGTTCAGGAGCTTATGGTATTGAAGCTGCCGCAAATACCTATTTCGGCAAATCGGCATACCTGTTGACCTTGCCGGAAAGTGCAACGCTGATAGCGACACTGAAAAATCCTACCGGCTACAATCCAGCCAAAAATCCGTCCAGTGCTATCGGCAGAAGAAATCTTATTCTGTCACTGATGGAAAAAGAACATTTCATTACCTCAAAGCAAGCGGAAGTCGCCAAAAAAAGCCCGCTGGTACTGAAATACACGCCGGTAAGCCATCAGGGTCTGGCCCCTTATTTTACTGAATATGTCCGACAAACGGTCAAGCCCTCCTCAATGCTTGGCAATGTTGACCTTTACCGCGACGGTCTCTCCATTCAGACAACCCTCGACAGCCGAATGCAGAACTATGCTCAGCAAGCTGCTGCCGAACATCTGGCCGAGTTACAGGCGGCATTCGATCGGTCATGGAGATGGACTGAATCACTGAAAAACCAGATGATCACCGAAAGCGACCGATTCAAGGAGCTGAAAGAGAGTGGATTTTCGGATCAACAGGCACTGGCAAAACTGAAAGCCGACAAGGTATGGCTCAATAATCTTTTGCAGGAAAAAACCCGCATACAGGTTGCTCTGGTGGCCATTGACCCCGCAAACGGCCATATCAAGGCCTGGGTAGGCGGCAACAGGTTTGCCTCCGATGACTACAAGTACCAGTTTGACCATGTCTGGCAGGCAAAACGTCAGCCGGGCTCAACGTTCAAACCCTTTGTCTATACAGCAGCAATCGACAGTGGACTGCCAGCCAACTTCATGGTGCTTGACCAGCCACTTGAACTCAATAGCGGCAACGGGATATGGTCGCCAAGAAACTCTGACGGCTCTTCAGGCGGAATGACGACGCTCCGCACCGCATTAAGTCGTTCGCTGAACCAGGTAACTGTCAGGCTTGCCTACGAAAATCTGAAAACATCCGACATCATCAGTTATGCGAAAAGAATGGGCATAACGTCACCCATGCCATCAAATCTCTCTATCGCCCTTGGCACCTCTGAAGTCACCCCGCTTGAACTTGCCGGAGCCTTTTCGACCTTTGCCAACAATGGCTATTGGAATGAACCTGTTTCAATCCTCAGAGTTGAGGACAAACACAATCGCCTCATATCAGAATACACTCCAAATCATCGTTTTGCCATCGACTCGACCAGCAACTATGTGATGGTATCCATGCTGAAAGATGTCATCAACAAAGGAACGGGAGCCGCAGTCCGTGCACGCTATGGCTTTAATGTTGAGGCAGCGGGAAAAACCGGAACGACCCAAAGCATGAGAGATGCATGGTTTGCGGGCTTCACGCCACAACTTGTCGCAGTTGTCTGGACAGGATTTGATGACGAGCGGATCAAATTTACCTCAATGGAGTATGGCCAGGGTGCCCGGGCAGCCCTTCCCGTATGGGCTGGCTTTATGAAACGATGCTACAATGATCCGACACTGAAACTTCAAAACAGGTATTTCCATATTCCTGAAACGGTTATTGCCGTGCCAATGTCGGCGCAGACCAATACGCCATCCGAACTGATCGACGGTGATGTCTATATGGAATATTTCACCCCTAAAGGTTTTCAATACTATCAGTCACATCCCGTACAGTCGCCAACGGGAACCGGCGCAGCGACAGCAAGAGACAGCAGCATGGCAAAGAGCGCAAGTGCGACTCCAAAACTGCAAGTCCCCACTCCTGTTCCAAAACAAAAAATGGAAAAAACGTTCTGATATTTTTGCTCAGCTAACCTAACGACCTTTTTTATGCAATCGGTATTAGTTCTGGATTTCGGATCCCAATACACCCAGTTGATCGCCCGTCGAATACGCGAACTGGGTATCTATTCTGAAATTCTTCCCTACAATACCTCACCTGAGAGTATCAGAGAACACAACCCCAAGGCAATCATCCTCTCTGGTGGCCCGACCAGCGTCTACGACGAATCAGCGATTCTTCCCAATAGTGGTATCTTTTCTCTTGGCATTCCGATACTCGGCATCTGCTATGGTTTGCAGGCAATCGCCAACCATTTTGGAGGCGAGGTTGCCTGTTCGTCAAAGCATGAATTTGGGCGTTCAAAAATTATGGTTGATCGCCAGGGAGAGAGTGAGAGCATGCTGTTTCACGATATTCCCGATTCCGATGTCTGGATGAGCCATGGCGACAAAGTGGTAAGGCTGCCTGAAGGATTCAGGGCAACCGCCAGCAGCGAAAACTCCGAAATCTGCGCCTTTGAAAGCTGCGGCAGCAAAGCTGCACTGAAAGTCTATGGCTTGCAGTTTCACCCCGAAGTGCAGCATACCCTCTACGGCAAACAACTGTTCTCAAACTTTCTTCTCAATATTGCAGGCATCACGCCCGACTGGTCGTCGAAAAGTTTTATCGACCACCAGATTGAAGAGATTCGTCGAAAAGCGGGCAACGAAACCGTGATTTGCGGCATCAGCGGTGGCGTTGACTCAACCGTTGCGGCGGTTCTGGTTGGCAAGGCAATAGGCAAACAACTCCACTGCGTTTTTGTCGATAATGGCCTTCTGCGAAAAAATGAAGCGGGAAAAGTGATGAGCTTCCTCTCAACACTCGGCCTCAGGGTATCACTGGTTGACGCTTCCGATCTCTTCCTGAGACGGCTGAAAAATATTGCTTCACCTGAAAAGAAGCGCAAAATCATTGGCAAAACCTTTATACAGGTTTTTGAAGAGCAGATGGCTCATGAAAAGTTTCTGGTACAGGGCACGCTTTATCCTGATGTCATTGAAAGTGTGAGCGTTAAAGGCCCATCCGAAACCATCAAGTCGCACCATAATGTTGGAGGGCTGCCAAAACGGATGAAGCTCAAACTTATTGAACCACTGCGAGAGCTCTTCAAGGATGAAGTGCGTGCCGTAGGCCGCGAACTCGGTATTGCCGAGGATATTCTGATGCGTCACCCTTTTCCCGGTCCCGGCCTTGCCGTCAGAGTGCTGGGGTCAGTCAACAAAGAGAGGCTGGATGTGTTGCGAGAAGCTGATGAAATCTTTATCGAAGAGCTGAAATCCAGCGGCCTGTACAGCCAGGTCTGGCAGGCGTTTGCGGTGCTTCTTCCAGTCCAGTCAGTGGGCGTCATGGGCGACAAACGCACCTACGAAAACGTACTGGCACTGCGGGCGGTTGAATCAACCGACGGCATGACTGCCGACTGGGCACCCTTGCCTCACGACTTTCTTGCCCGCGTCTCAAACCGCATCATCAACGAAGTACGCGGGATAAACCGGGTGGCTTATGATATTTCGTCGAAGCCACCGGCGACGATTGAGTGGGAGTGATGAAGGCATAAAGCTCATTGATGATACCGGAGAGCAAACTTCTGTTGCAATAACTCCGGGATCTCTTCGTGCCTGACCGTCCAGCCCGTTGTTCTGCCTTCCGAAACCGACTTGAAGCGGTCGCCGATAAGCACATCCTTGCCCGAGGGGTTCTGCATGACAACCATCAGGCTGCGAACAAAAATAGAGTCTGGATGCGTTGAATTGAGATAGTTCGCCGGTTCAAAATCCACCCACTCCTGTGGGGAGAGATTGAACTCGTAGAGATTTGTCCAGGCACCATCACTCAATGACTGCAACAGATAGTCCCTATCCTTACTTATGGTCAGTTTAAACGTCTCATAATCCTGTCTGATTTCACGGTCTATCCAGTTCAGGTTGACCGGCTCCCGTATACCGTAACTGCCAAAACCCAGGTCGACAAGCCATTGTTCACCCTCTATCGTTACCACAATCGCTCCATGTGTCTTTGGACGACGAACAGGATAGGTCATCGGGCGGGCGGCGACAAATTGCCAGGGAATTCCCAACGCCTCAAGCGCCATGGCAAACAGGCTGTTGACCTCATAACAGTAACCTCCTCGATTCCGCTCGACGATTTTGCGATAAATCTCCTCCGGGACAAGCGAGACGACTTTCCCCTGCTGAACATCGAGGTTTTCGAACGGCACCGAAAAGAGCTGGCAACGCATCAGGCGTTTTAGTGTGGCAAAATCTGCCAAAGCTGCACCCTGAAAGCCTATTCTTGAAAAATATGCCGGGAGGCTGAAGTTGTCGGCTTTCATCTTTTCATATTCTTTTTTGCAGTCTGAATAAGTACCACCTTTGGGATGCAATCAGCCCATTTTTCCAGCAGAATCATCACTCTCGACAACGTGTTTAAACCCGTCAACATGCCTGGTAACTTCAAATGACCCAAGATTTAATCTCGGATTTTATCTTATCGCTATTCATACAATCACGATACCATTAAAGTTCCTGAGCGGTTCGCATATAACATCGCTCTTCCAGCTAATGAGCGGCAAAGTGCTCCGAAATATAGCGATGACATGTCGTGTTATTTCTCAGAGATGTTTTGTTGCAATATGTTCAGTTTCAACAACATTTCATGGCATCTCTTTGTCTCTGAGCTAATCCGAACGCATCATTTCTTTTTTTCCCGCTTTTTCATGAACTTTTCACTATAAGGCTGATAACATTTCAGAATTGAAAAAAAGAAGCGTGTCGATGAAACTACTACTATTTCTGGTGCTCCTCATTCTTGGCATCCCGTCATGTTCAGCCGCACAGGAGATCGACAGAACGCTGTTCGGCGCCTACGATACAGCACTGGTGATCATGAACCGTTCCTCCGGGGCAGTAACCAAAGTGAACCCGGAACTCTGTGCACGGCGACTGTCACCCTGTTCAACATTCAAGATCTATAATACTTTAATCGGCCTGAAGCTCGGGCTGCTCAAGGGCGCCGATAATCCCTGGTATATCTGGGACGGCCTGCACCGCGATATCGAAGAGTGGAACCACGACTTGACCCTCCGGGAGGCGTTCCGGGTTTCTGCGGTTCCTGCGTATCAGGCGCTGGCAAGGCAGATCGGGCCGGAACGGATGAAAACCTTCATTGAGCAGATCGACTATGGAAATCGGGACATCTCCGCAGGAATTGATACGTTCTGGCTGCCCAGACCGGGCAAAACCGGAATATTGATCAGCGCTGACGAACAGGTCTTGCTTTTGAACAAACTCTTCGACGGCAAGCTGCCATTTTCCAGAAAGCATTTAAAAATACTTCATAACATTATGCTGGTGACAGAAACCGGAAAAGGAAAGCTCTACGGCAAGACAGGATCAGGAAAAAGTGCGGAAGGAAAAGAGGAACTGGGATGGTTCGTCGGCTTTCTTGAAAGCAAAGGAACCGAATACCTCTTCGCCTGCAATATTACAGGCGGAGATCAGCCCACCGGAAAAGCAGCCCGCGCTATCGTTGAAAACATCTTCAGGTCTCAGAATCTTCTGTAGAAGCAGCGCATCTCAGGGAGACGTACTGTCTTCGGCCGTTTCAGGGTCTGCATGTGTTCTGGAATCTTGATCTTTTCTCAAAGGGCGTTCGTATTTGAAGATGCAGACGGAACTGCCGAGAGCCTGACGACTGAGAATTTCGCCTTTCATTTCGGGGAATGCCCTCCGTGAAGCTTCGATATCCATTTCGCAGATCACCGTGCAGGGTGCCTCGAATCCGTACTCCCTGCATACCTCCAGATAAGGGCATTGCTTCTGGATTTCGAGCGCGGCATCCATACCATTGTTTGAAATATCAACAGCCTCCATCTCCATACCCATCGCATTGAAATACGGGATGGCCTGCCGGAATCCTTCGATGAGAGTCGGTTTGGCCAATAACGGGCCCATGCGCTGCTTCTGAAGCTCCGGGAAACCTTTCAGCATAGCTTCCCATGCCTGTTCCACTCCATACTCTGCACTGAGTTCCCTGAATCTTGAGAACTTCTTTCTTGCAGCATCAATCAGCTCAGTGTTCCTGTTCTGCATCGTTTCCTCTCCTGTTTCAAAATCCCTTGTTCGGCTCTTTGCAAAACCTCTTTTAAAACAAGATAATGGTCTCTGCGCGTATGTTCAAAACTCTATGCCGGCTACTGCAACGACAGGCAAAAAACATTTCTGCTAATGGGAGAATTTACTGATCTTTAAAAGAAGTGATTGCCAGCAATCAATCGCAAAAGAGGAGAGAGATCATGAGTGAACATGAAAACCCTGAAGTACCCGAAATTTTTACGAAAAGGACATCGAAGCAGTTTTCGTCGGAAGAGCTTGAAGAGCGAATCCTGAAGTTTCTCGCCTCACGTCAGCTCTGTGTGCTGTCGACCTGCCGGGACAACGTGCCACGCTCGACCCCCATCCTCTTCCGCTCACAAGGGTTCACCCTTTTCATGGCTGGCGAACCGGGTCTCAAGCTTGGCAACATCAAGCAGAACCCAAGGGTAAGCGTTGGCATCTTCGACCCGAAAGCGGAGTTTTCAGACGACTGGCACGATATTACCGGCTTGCAGATAAGCGGCACCGCGAGGCTTATCGGCAAGAATGATCCCGGCTTTCAGGAGGCATTCACTCTTTTAGATCGACCGCAGGCATGGGCAGAACACTGGTTTGGCATGATGATTGAGGTGATACCCGACAAGATCGAGCTGCTCTCGATGGCGCTCAAGCTTGAGGATTATGCCGCTCGTCAGATCTGGACACGGTCGGGCCTCTGACTACTCAATGCATGTCATGGCCGAGAAAAGAGCTGATATTCAGACTCTTCCTGATCCACCTGAAAAACAGTTTGATCTTATTAAGGTCGCAGAGCCTGAAGATCAAACTCCTGTTCACCGATACTCTCTTCGGAAGTCGTATAGAGTTTTCCCGCATACCCGTCAGTCGCCGCCCCTGTCATTGGCGATGAAACCGGCCATAACTCCAGTCCCCAGGGAGCTTCATTACGAAGCAGTTCAGTTACAGCATGAAAGGCATCAAACGACAAGGCCAGAACGAGATACGTCTGATTTTCATCATTGGCATTGTTCGGATGCCAGAGGTACGATTTCGGCAAATCAACCCCCGTATAAAAATCAATTCTTCCCACAAACAGTCCATTGTTCTTGAACAGCACCTGTGCTGCAAGCCCCGCCTGAACTGATGCTATGAGATGCACCGTATAGGATGTGATGTTTTTTCGCATTGTTGCTGCAAGTTAGGTTGAAATAGAGTGCCCCATGTTTTATCTCTTAGAGAACCTTCACGAGATTTGTCCGTAAGTCGCGTTGAAAGGCTTCGCTCACTCCTATAGTTACTATCGTTTTACTCTTTTTTCTTGTATAAAGATAGTGCAGATAAGATGGACCTCAAAAAAAATAAGTCCTTTGGCAAACCAGTTCTGCTCTAAACACTTGACATTCCAATATTTTTCTCAATAACTGAAATTCAAGCTTTAAATGAGTCGAGCCATCAGTTACAGAGAGCTTTATGAAATTCGCTCGGTATTGATACTTTTCTTTCCATATTTTTGATAACTTGATGATAAATGAAAGAGAACCAAGCGGAACAGCAAAACAAATAAACAGATGAAATTGGCTCAACTGGACATTCAAGAGTTCCTTTTGGAACATTCGGCGAGATTCTTCAAGAAAGGCATGATCCATCACAATTTTATCAAGCTTGTCCGCAGCCATTTTTTCCCCAGGAAGGTTCGATACGCCTTGATGACCGCGTTCGCCCTGAACGTCACCCCTTTCGCTGGCGCTAATGCACAGCAATTTTCCTCGATCGTTGCTTTCGGCGATAGCTATGCCGATATCGGCAACATCTGGGAGTTCATGGCGATTGCCCCTCCTTTTCCATATACGACTGGAAGGTTCAGTGGTGGAACCAATTATGTCGACACCTTGTCGATCATTTATGGCATCTCACAAGATAATTATGCATTCGGTGGTGCGCAGACCGGTACAGATAATGAATTTACCGGGCTGCCGGGCTTCACCCAGGAGTGGCAAGGTTTTCTGGCTTCCGGTCATGTCATCGCGCCAAATGCGTTGGTGACCGTCAACATCGGGGGCAATGACGCACGCGATTATTATATATCCGGTGGCACAATGGCGGGTGTCTCATCTTTCGCCACGGCTTCGGCACTTAATGCGACAACTGGAATCAACGCACTTGTCGGCGCGGGCGCCAAAACACTTGTTTTCACCGCTGGCAATGTCGCCGACCTCCCCGAGGCAGCAACCCACTCCACTTCGGAGGTCGCCGTTGGTAGGGCCTATAGCCAGACCTATAATAACTTAATGCAGCAAAGTCTGTCGGCAGTAGCCGCCTCCGGCGTGCGGGTTGAATATGTCGACCTTGCCATGATCGAATCAAATATAGCGGCCAATCCGTCGCTTTACGGCCTGACTTATGCTACGGCAAGCCCGATACCGGGTGATACTCCCCAGGTGAAGCAATATTTGTTCTACGTCGATGGGTTGCATCTTACTTCGGCTGGCTTTGCCATTATGGCTGAATACATCGCCAATCGCCTCAACGCACCCGAGACTTTTGCCTCAAGCTGCGAGCTTGGGTTGACTGCAACGGACGCCTTTGTCGACACCATGTTCGACCGGCTTGATCTGTTCAACGTGACAACGAAGAGGAACACCGGCGAATCAGGAATCGGGTCAAGCTTATGGTCCGTGTTCGTGCAGGGCAATAGCGTTGTCTCCCGGCGTTCGTCGAGCGACAATTCGAAAGGGTATCATTCGAATGACCTTGGCACAACGCTCGGTATCGAATATCGCCTGACTTCCGATGCCATGGTTGCTGCGGCCTATAGTTTTGGCACTCCCTCTCTGGACCTCCGCAAGCATGCCGGAACCACCAGCGCTGACGCCAACCAGCTTGGACTCTACGGTACCTATACAAAGAAAAGCCTTTTCCTTCAGGGCCTGGTCTCTTACGGCTGGCTGAATTATTCCAACAGCCGTTCAGGTGTCGTCAGTAAGATCACCGCCAAGCCGGAAGGGGAGACTTTCGCGACGGCGTTGAAAGGCGGCTATCTTTTTGATGTCGCGCCGTCATTGCGGCTCGGCCCAATTGCAGGGCTCAACTATCTCCAGGCGCATGTTGACGGTTATTCCGAAAATGGTGATCCTGTTCTCACTCTCAATCTGAACGAGCAAACCGCCAAAACCGTGCTGGGTAGTGTGGGTGCTCAGGCTCGCTACGCTTTCGACCTGGGCAACACGAAGCTCGATTCTTATATGAACTTCACCGTCGAAAACAATTTTGAGGGCTCAGACCGTGCCATCCAATACAGCGCCACCTCTGCGCCCCGGATCGTCAATTCATGGACGGTGACTGGCGCGCCGAACCATGCTTTTGTCCGGCTCGCTGCTGGCGCCAATGCCAATCTGACAAGCACAATCGCCGTCATGCTGAACCTGTCACAGACGATTGAGCAACCGGGTGGAAATGACTTTTTCTGCACAGGAGGTCTGAAAATCTCTTTCTGAGCGGTAAGGCTTTTCGCGGAGGTTAATGGTTGTTGCATCGAGAGCGCTGTCAGCCGTTCCAGGCGCTCGTCAAAATGGGAACCCGAAAGCGATACCTCAAGCTTTTTCCGACTGTTTTCTATATCGGCCAGCTTGAGCAGGTAATATGCCTTTTGCAACAGGGATATTTGTTTACGACTTTCCACTCTTGTAAGTCACCACTACTTCTTCGGGGGTCCGTTTTATTGTTGCAAGTTCATCCCGACCACAGGGACTGTAACCGCATGATGTATGGTGATCGCTCCCGGGTATTTCCCAGAGTTGGCACAGGAATAAGAAACGGGTTTATTTCGCGAACATCGTATTTGCCAAGTTTCATAGTGTGGATAATCCGCTCGGCATAATCGGCACGCCCAACAAAACGCATCGCTCCTGCCAGCCGCCCGGCAGCGGCAACCGACCCCTCTTTGGTGAGTAATATTGTCAGCAGTTCACCGGGATCGCCAACCATGTTGAGAGCGATTTCGGCATCTCGTGGATTGGTTATAAATGCTTGCGGACTCAGCTTGCAGAGGGTTTCAGGAAGGGAGTGCAGTTGCAGCCCGTTCACCTCTGTTTGATGACGGGGCCTATGCTTTTTATCAGGGTAGATCAACACGGAGTTCCCGTATGGGAGGTTGAGCACAGAAGTACCACCTTCAGTTGTGATGACGGTTACCTGCCGGGGTATGCGTGTGCTCCGGGTATGGAGGATGAGTGATGCGTCTGCGTTCAGGCAATATCTCTTCTTGAAGCGCCTCGTCAGATAACCGGACAAGAATGACCAGAAATTGGCATACCATGCCGTAGAGTCCCCCTCATGATCTCGCGGATTGGAACATAAGTACCACCCTTTTATAACGGGTCGCAGGAACCCCTCCTCTACAAGAATGACACGCTGCGCCTCGGTAATATCGCCAGACTCAATCACACCATTATACTTGCCCTGCAACCGCTTCAGCGCCCGCAATGCGTCAGCCAGCTTTTCATTCGGCTTTGCCATCTGCACTTAATAATTGGAGTTACCGTGCCATGATACGTCACCGTCCTCCCGTAATATAACTTTGTTATTCCAGTTTATAAAACTTTGTTATTCCCTGAAATAGCGTTAGCAAAGAACTGTAAAAAAGTAAGATAAAAAAACGAGTGGCGGCTTTATTGCTATGCAGGATTCCTGCGAGTGATTTCCTCCCTTTGAAATGCTGATCCTGTGTCCAAAGCGGACAATCATATTTCGAGAAAGTGGCTTATTCTTATTTTCCAATCTCAACACTCACTCAGTCCAATTGAAATTTGGCTTTCTGTGTGTTGATACACAATCTCTTAGATAGAGATTTATCAATGACTGGTAGGGAAGGCCCATCTCATCAGAAAGTGACTTGAAGTAGTCAACAACATCTTCGCCAAGTCTGATTGTTACAGGCTTTTTCAATTTTACAGCGAACGGATTTTTTCTACGCTGCATCCTGGAGAGATCGTATTCTTCTTTCATCATTTACCCCTGTAGAATTTGGTTTCGCTTTTGGTTGCTTTGCGAGCTGAGATGATTCTGATAACTTCATCAAATTCTCTATAGCAGTGGCAAACCATCAATACTCTGGAGTGAATACTTCTTCCGAGGAGAAGGAAGCGATCCTCATCGTCAGAATTTTCTTGATCAAAGAATTGATCAGCAAATTCGTCATAGAACACGGTTTTTGCTTCTTGAAAAGTTACGCCGTGTTTTTCAGAATTGATCTTTGCTTTGTTTTCATCCCATTGAAACTCGATAGCCATAATTGTAAATATAAATTATGTACAAAGGAAAAGCAAAGCGAAAGATTGGACGATAAGTCTTTGAAAATCAATGATGAATGTACTCTTCGGTAGAGGCTCTGGGACTTTGCCTGACGTTGAAAGTTCAGCGGCGAGCGAAACAATATAGTGCTGGAATGGAGGGTTACCCTTGTCGGCTCCTTCGATGATGAGAAAATTGCCATCTCTACGGATGAGCTTGACGGCTGACATCTTGACTTCGTTTGGTCTGCACGGATGCCTTGATGCATAGATATCATGAGGAGACCGGTGAAATAATGTGTTTGCCCTCACGGCGCAACAGATCACTTTGTAACTTTCAGGCGCGCTATGACAGAAAGTGCTCGGCCTGACACTTTGTCTTTGACGTTCGCCGTAATCTTGTAGTCGCCAACAGGATCAGTTTTGTCGAAGCCTGCGGTCATGCTGGATTGGCCGAGCTGCAAAATGCCTTGCTACATCGGCTTTCCAGACCAAACTGGGCCACCACCCGCTGGCGTTTTGCTTCCGTCTGGCCCTTCGAGAATAAACTCGGAAACTACGTCGCAGACGCCGTTAACATTCGGGGTGCAACCATGAAAAATGAGAAGTGCAGAGACCGTTTCGCCAAGACGTACTGAGTTGGTCGCCCTTAGTTTCGGAGGCATCGTGGATGAGTTCCATGTCTCTCGAAACTGACCTTCGTTCGGGGTAAGAACTATTTGAATCCCGAAGTCCCCGGCACTGCGCATGTTTTCAGTATCGGGGATCGGCTTTCCTGCTGGATCAATCCATCCACCTTGAACGGCAAGCGGCAGAAGCACGAACAGTAAGACTAAACACCATTTCATAGGAAATACTCTAATAATGAGGGCAGACATTGTTATAAACTGATCTGCCTAATTCCGCAAAAAACCGAAACTCCTTTCTGCATAACAAGGGTTGCAAATTATTCCGTAAAACCACATAACTGATTTTACAAAAAAAACAATACACAAAACAACATATTTTTATCATACCGGTAGACAGCTCAGTTTAAACCAGCAGCAATAAACATGTCAACAGGGCTTTTTACTCCATGGCTACCTTTGCTCAAATCATACGCATAAATCATGAAGGTGTTTAAATGACATACCACAGCACGCTCCCGGATATCTTGCAGGATGTCGTTCCAATTGGTGAAATGGCTGGTTTTACGCATTTCAATCATCACCCCAATGTAGCCTGCATGCTACACGTTAGCGTTGTGTCAGGCAGTTATTTAATCTACCGTCAAGTGCTTCATTCTATCAATGCCAGAAAAAATATCATAGAGCGTCATGGACTCAATCATTGTTCGCCGCTCCTCCGTATAGTTGCCATAACCTGTAGAAAACGGATGGTATCAACCTCCATGGTGTTAGTGAGCGTAATATAGCAACAACATCCTCTTTGTAACTGCCATATCTCTGAGTATTTTTATCGTAATAAAGGAAAAATAATTTCAGAATTATTGCCATTTTTGATAACTTCATGGCTTATCAACTTGACTATTTTCACCCTCGAATACTGAAAGAGATCGAGGCTTGGCCTGAGTCGATCAAGACGGATTACGCACGCATTGTTGAATTGCTTATGGATTACGGCCATGATCTGCGGATGCCCTATTCACGAGCAATGGGAAATGGCTTGTTTGAGATTCGGCCCAAGGGAAAGGATGGTATTGGAAGAGCACTCTACTGTTTTCAGACAGGAAAGCGAATCATTATCCTGCATGCATTTATCAAAAAATCGCAAGCGACCCCACGAAAAGAGTTAGCGCTCGCGCTTAATAGAAAGAAGGAGGTAATCAATGGATGATCTCAAATACCAGCCTGTGGAGCACAATCACGAAAAATTTCTCCGCAAGGCGATGGTCAATAAAGAATTTAAAGCGGGGTATGAGGCTCTTGGGCCAAAGTATGCCCTGATACGGGAACTCCTTGCCGCCCGCCAGCACTCAGGCATGACACAAGAAGCTGTAGCTCTGAAAATTGGTACCTCCAAAAGCGCCATCTCCAGACTTGAATCAGGCAACAAGCACACCCCCTCTGTTGCCACGCTGAGGAAATACGCCGATGCTGTTGGCTGCGAACTGGAAATCAAACTGACGCCAAAAAAGGAACAGCAAACAATCTGAGGAACAAAACAGGCTGTTGTCGAATCATAACTCACGCCCTTCTTTGCAAGAACCCGTCAGAACAATCAGCACAGCCGGAGCCACGGTGTACTGAAGCAACTCCTGAAGAGCTGAAGTGAACCCCAACCGGGAGACAAAAAAGTGGCTAAGTTTAAGTTGGTAACCTGACCTGTTAGCGGGGGCCGCTGGAGCGTTGCGTCAGGCGGGTTGAGGCTTCTGCGACCTCCAATACATAACGAAGAGCTTTATTGACGGCTTCATCTTTAGGAAAAGCCTGTGCAACATCAGGTTCCAGAAAAACAACATTTGTTTCCTCTTTTATGCGATCTGCATATTTGCCGCGTACAATTTCACCTAAATCTGACCTTTTATATTCTGGTCTGGGCTCATCTGACATATCAAAATTACCCTTCTTCATAAATTTTCCTTTCAGTCTTTGTTGCTAATCGTGCTGATATGATGCGAATTGCATTTCCTCTTTCAGTATGTGATACCATAAGTAATCGCCCTGACGAAGAAACGCCATAGGATATAAAACGCAGCTCATCTATTGAATGGTCAGGGTCATGAACGGTTGCAGAAAATGGATCCCGCAATTAACTTGTAGCGTCTTCAAAGGAAACACCATGTTTACGTTTGTTTGCAGCAGCTTTTTTTAAGTCCCACTCAAAGTGCATAATAGAAACGAATAATCCTTTGCTGCTTTCTGCGTATTGTTGAAGGTTCAGATGAACCAGATTTCAATTCTACTCCGGCAGTTTTGTAATGTATCTGTTCTTCTCACAAACAATACCTTTCTAAGCTATAGCTAAATATTTTCAGATTATCAGTATAGCGTAAAATATACAAAAAAGAGATCAGAATAATCGGGCGGCAATAATCCCCCCAAACCAAAAACAGGCTTACGCAGTTTCCCTATGAGAGATTTCCTGATAAGAAAATTCCCATAAGCCAGCATTTTCTTTAGCATGCTCAATGGTCATACTGACAAGATTCCCCTTCTCATCAACATCAATCAAGATGTTTTCACTAATCTCGCGAGTTTCAAACACCGGCTTGTCAAGTAATTCAACATAAGCGGTATCAGTATCCTCAAAATATTTCACCTTCATGGCTTAGCACTCCTTGTATGATCGATCAAAAAAGGCATTATGAACAGTTTCGCCATCTTCAAGCAGAATGACCCGTAAAACTTTACCTGCATCTTGAATATGGGCCCATTTCTTGATTCTGCCATCAGATTGGACAACAGTTTTCTCTGGGTGTTCTACAACGAAACAGATCCATTCATCTCTTATGCCCATACGGTCAGGCCGATTTCTCGTTAATTTAAAATAAGATGTGGTTTTCATACAGCGACATCTGCCAACATTTTTGCAGCGACTCTGGTAACCGGTTCTCTTGGTTCTATACTCTATCAATGTACGAAAGTGGGATAAAATAGCAGAGAAAATCAGATAGGTACAGTTTTCAAAACGGACATGAAGCTCTGTGATAAAGAAATAACTGATCGGGAAACAAGAGTGATTCGTTCACCAGACCTTCTTGCCAGGCTGTTCATTTTGTTGTGTGCGCTCCTTCTGCGTGCAATTTCAAACCCAGAGCACTTGTGACTTTAAGAATGCTATCGAACCCTGGACTTCTTTCCCCGGAGAGAGCCTTATACAGACTTTCCAGAGACAACCCAGCACCCCCCTTGCCACCCGTGCTATCCCCTTTTGCCCTTGCGTTGTCCACCAGCCTTGATAATAAATTGATCTTGATGTCAGACGGATGTCTTCTCTTTTTTTTCGATGATTCTTCCCGTTACATATTTGTGCAGGATACTCGTAACAAGAGTTTGGTAGGGAATACCTTCTTCAAGTGCTTTAGTCTTGAGGGCTTCCACATCACGTTTGGAGATTCTCACATTAATTCGATAGTCTTTGACAGCCGTTTCTGAAGCAGCTTTCATAAGCCTCTCTTTCATAGAGGTAAGGTCGGCAACGGAAGACCATTCACCAGCTTCCACCGAATTGATAAGTTCTGCTTCCTCTGTCTTATTCATTTCTTTTCTCCAAATCGAATTGCTTTGTGTACTTCCTGCTTGGAAAGAGGGTCTTCAAGAAAAAGTCACCATTCGCCTCTTCAACAAATGGAACACAGATTGCGTAACCTTCAATATCGACAATAAAAATTTGCTGATTTTTATATTTCTCAATATTCGGGTGATCAACAACATCAAGGAGATGACCTTCCTCGATTGCAACAACTATTCTCTCGAAAGAAATTCCTCTTTCTGCCTTCAGAAGTTGATTTTTCTCTTCATTCCAATTGAAGCTCATGCAAAAGTTAATATAGTTCTATGTGTGCCTTTTGTCAATTGAAATCGCCCCGGCAGAGTCCGCCTAACACTGACGCGTGAGCCGTGCTGCTTTGTTCAGGTGAAGGGCGTGGTAGCGGCATCTGCAAAACGCCAGTGTTGGGCGTCAAATCTCACTTAAAATTATCTTTGTCTAACCTCATGCAATAATTCAACAATTTCATTTCTCGATAAATTCAAATCGATGCCTTTAACATCAAGTGGAGAATCGTTTTTTGGGATCGGCTTGATGACAAAGATTGTCCCATCTTTACGTTTTATCAAAACTTCGCCAACTTTCCCTGCTTTGTCAAGAACAGATGCAAAATTTTGTCTTGCTTCAGAATATGTATATACGGTCATTTTAAACCTCTATAGATTTAATACCAATTTTAGATGCAGCTTCGATTAGTCCATGATCCAGCGAAAACAACGGTGATTTATAAGTTTGAGCGCACTCGATAAAATAAGCGTCATAGGCATATATTCCCAAGAGTTGAGCTAATTCCACAGATTTGTTTAGGTTGACATCACAAAGCTGAACAGGAATTTTTTCAAAGGCCTCAAGGGCATAAAGTGCTTGATCAAGAGATATGCGATTTCTTTTAAACATTGCCGAGATAGCGTTGCCAATCTCAAAAGGAAGCGAAGAGGGAGCAAGCAAATGAGCGGCCCTGGTTTTATTAATTAAAACTGGCTTATGCTTTTCATTTGTAATAACTGCTATTACAATGGATGAATCAATGACAATTTTCATATCAATCTAAAATATTGTACAATTGTACAATATTAAGAGATTTCTTTTGAAAATGCAATAAATTTTTGGACGCGCAACGACCAAGCTCAACGGCACCGCTTGCCGGCATCCGGTGCAGCGCCTTGTTGGGCGGGGCCCACCGAAGCGGATCCTCGTCAGATAACACACAACAGCCCTACCATGGCATGCGTTCCCCATTGTGCTGCAACTGGCCGTGCGGGAACTGATCTCGGGCGATAGTCACAAGATGGACGACCGTCCTCGCGCCCTTGTCAACCTCCATAGGAGCTGCTTGGGTCCCGAGATCGGTCTTCACCCATCCGGGATGGGCAGCGGCTACTGCAATACCTTTGCTTGCAAGCACCTTGGATTGCATCACCGTCAGCATGTTAAGCCCGGCCTTTGAGGTCGAGTAGCCTACGGCCATGAAGGTAGCAACTTGATCCCACGCCTTTTCGGCATTGCTGATTGAACCCAGCATCGAAGAGTGGTTAATAACCCGTGCGTCGCCGCTACGCGAAAGGAGCGGAACAAGGGCCTCGGTAATCGCGTAAGGGGCGATTAGGTTGACCTCAAGGGTGCGGCGGACTTTGTCCGCATCGGTCGGCTTCCCATCCCACTCAAGAGCGATCCCGGCGTTGTTCACGAGCACGTCGAGCTTGCCGAAATTCGTTTCGAGATAGCTGACAAGGCCGCGAATGTCTTCTGAGTTGGTTACTTCAAGAAGAACTGTGTGCGCATCGCATCCGGCAGCGACAAGTTCTGCCGCTGCCGCTTCCCCGGCCTGCTTGTTCCTCGCTGTGATGACCACAGTGTATCCGAGCGCACCCAACTGCCTCCCGATCTCCTTGCCCAAACCCTTGTTCGCCCCGGTGATGAGTGCGACCTTACCATTCGTTGTTGCCATGTGTAGATCTCCTGTTTGCCGCCTGAGTTTGTTTCCCCGACGGGCGTGAAGAGGCAGCTACCCTCACGCGCCGGGCTGGAA
>SZXV01000009.1 GCA_005862225.1 Chlorobium sp. | reverse complement strand
GGAGCATCGACACGGGCAGTGCGACGTTGAGCAGCGGCACGCTTGGCAGTTTTGTTGATGGTCAGACGTACAGCGTGACGGCGACGGTACGAGATGGCGCCGGGAACTCGACAAGCGACAGTACGAACAATGAGTTGATCATCGATACGACCTATCCTCTTGCTCCGACGGTGACCAAGCAAACGACGAACGACACGACGCCGGTGATCAGTGGCACGGCGACGCTCGGGAGTGGCGAAAGTCTGACCATATCACTGAACAGCAAGACGTACACGGCAGGCGACGGCCACTTGAGCTATAACGACACAGCCCATACCTGGACGCTGACAATTCCGTCGGAAGATGTGCTTGCCGAAGGGACGTATGCGGTGACAGCAACGGTGACGGATGGAGCCGGGAACTCGACAAGCGACAGCACGACGAACGAGCTGGTGATAAATAATGTTTTTCTCAACATTAACGATGTCACCGTCAATGAGTCAGACGGCACGGCAACATTCACCGTTACACGTACCGGCGATACAGCGACAGCAGCGTCAGTTGATTATGCGACAAGTGATGGCACGGCCAAAGCTGTTTCCGACTATACGCCAACCAGTGGCGCCCTTCATTTTGCGGCGGGGGAAACAAGCAAATCCATTACAGTAGCCATCACTGATGACCATATTTTTGAAGGGTCTGAATTTTTCAATATCACACTCTCAAATGCCAATAGCGGAACATCAATAAACGATAATTTTGCGATTGGTACCATTAAGGATGACGATGCCGATACCAGCACGCCAACCCCGAACAGTATCATCGTTACAGGTAAGGGTGATGTCTCCGAAGGAAGTGATGCAATCTTTACAGTAACTCTTGGCGCAGCGAGCAGTTCAGCAACAACAATAACACTCACTGCAGGTGCTGCCAGCGACAGCGCAACCTATGGTGTTGATTACAGTACAATATTTTCAGCTTACTATTTTGCTGGCAGTGTAAAAATTAATCTTCCTCTTACCAATGGTCAGCTCACTCTGCCCGCCGGTGTGACAAGCTTTTTCGTTGATGTTCCAACCGTTAATGATTCGTTTTACGAAGGAGCTGAGCGGTTTACTCTTGCAGCAGCTATAGTCGGTGGTGACAGCGCAGCCGGTATAGCAACAATTCTTGATGACGGAACAGGTCAGGTGTACGATGAGCATGGCGCGGTTGTTCCCGGTGCTGCTGGAAATGATGATGGTTACTTGCGGATTCCTGATGTGACGGTTAATGAAGCCTCGCCCTATTCAGTTTTTCGTGTTGAAGCATCGAGTAACTACTCGTTTACCCTTTCCTTGCAGGATGGTGGCACCGGGTATAGTGGTACTCATGTTGCTGTTGAGGGTTATGATTACACGAATTCCATTCAGCTCTACAACGGCACCACATGGATTCCCTATACGCCCGAGACGCCGGTAAATGTGCCGACGGGCGGCAGCGTATTGCTTGTTCGGGTGCCGATCATCAACGATTCCGTTTATCAGGAAGATCACACCTTTACGTTGGTTGCAACACCATCCGGTAATCGTGATGTTGTGACGGCGCGTGGTATCATCGGCGATTTTGGTACGGGGGCGATGTTTAACGACAGTGGAGCTGAAGATCGTTTTGCTCCAAAAGATGATGACCGCACCATCAAGGTTGACAGTCCAATCGTCAATGAGGGATCAGCGTACAGTCTTTTTACGGTGACTGGTGCCTCTGGGATAGTTTCTTTAGCCTTACAGGTTGGACCCACCGGAGATGGCAAAGCAGATATCCCGTCGGGTAATGACAATATTGAGTTTTGGGACGGCGCATCCTGGGTCACTTATAATGGTTCAAATGCGCAGATTCCGAATACTGGCGCCTCTGTAGAGACATTGCTTGTTCGAGTTGGCATTACTAAAGAACAGGATAACAATCAAGAAGGTCCTGAGACGTTTGGGCTGAGAGTTACGCGTGGTCAGGATAATTCGCTTGGAGTTATGACGATTCGTGATGACGGCACTGGTGAGATCTACACTTTTCATGGTGTAAATGGCGCTTATAGCGGAACTACGACGACAGGTCTTGACGATGATTACGATCAGGATGGCATTACGCCGACCACCGAAGAGGCGCTGGGAACTCTGGCTGCTTCCCAGGGTATTGGTGATGCCTCAATTGGTGATCTGAATGGTGATGGCAAGCAGGATGCTGATCAGAATGCGCTGGCCACCCTTGCGTGGAGGCATAAAGAAGATTTTGTAGCAGGAAACGCAGGAACACTGACAGACAGCAAGGCAATCATCTCAATTGGCGTGGTGGAAACTGCCACTGCTTCCGACAGCCAGATTTCGACGACCTCGCAATTGCTCAATATTGAAGTAAAGACATACACTGAAATTGATTCGAACACGACCGTTGTCGTAAATAATGACAACACAAGAACGGTCACACTGGTTAATGGCAGTGAGGTGACAACGCCGTGGGATCCCATTCGTTTCGGGATTGCCGGTCAGGATGATAACTATGATGGAATCGCAGACCATGGGCTGGTTGACATCAATCCTTTGCGTGATGGAACGCAGGTAAGGGTGTTGATTGATGTGCGTGCATCCGGCTTAACAACTGCAGATGCAAATGCCTACATCAAGTATGTGTCGGCAGATGCCATTGTGGCCATGCCACACCTTGTTGATCTGGATGGCAATCTTATTACAAAAGCGGGTTGGTACGACTTCACGCAGCGGGTGGCGGGGGGCGATGGTGCCCGATTTATTCTTGAGGGTAACAAGATCGTTGAAATTGAGTTGATTATTACTGATAACGCATTCGGTGATAACAATTCGGCGGCTAATCAGATTTACGACCCCGGTGTTCTGGTCAAAGAAACTGCTGATCCGGTTACGCCGCATTACTCTACCGATCAGACACCGGGCAAGGTTGATTTTTATGGTGTTACCGACATCACCAAACTTTCGCTGCACACATGGTATAATCCTGTTACCGGCGATTACTTTTATGCGCCGGAAGGAACGCTGCCACCTTATGACTGTTATGTTCAACAGGCAGACTTGAACTATTATGTGCTTCCTAAAGGAACAGGTGTGTTTGATGTGCACCTTTATCTTAATAATGACGGCGATACGCAGATCATGGGAGAATCTGCCGCCGCAGCGCTTGAATTGCTTGCAAAGGGTTATACTGATATGGGGGCCATGTTTGCTTCGGCCAATGCAACAGTGCTGGATTATGTCGCTCCGACGGTAGCCACTTTCACACCGAATGATGGCGAGGTGGCTGTTTCTGTCGGAGACAATGTTATTCTGGCCTTCAGTGAGGATATCACGAAAGGTTCTACGGGAACCATTGTCCTTCACCGTGATTCTGCAGGCGGAGAGGTCGTGGCCGCCAATGTTTCATTCGCTGGAAAGAATCTTGTTATCAATCCGGTATCCGATCTTAATCCACATACTCATTATTTTGTGACGCTTGATGATGGTTCGGTGGTTGATTTGGCAGGAAACCACTATGCTGGCACTTCGGACTATGATTTCTGGACAGGTGATGCCTTTGCTGGTGCTGATCCCTATGCTTTCAGCCATACTTCAGGAAGCAGCAGTGGGGAACTGATTGGTGGCGTTGCCGCGCTTGGGTTGCTGGCATGGCTTGTGCTGTAGTGCAGTACTTGTCATAATAAAACGTTACTTTTGTTTACGGAAGGGGGATTTCGGTATCCTGAAAAATGCTGATAATTGAAGAAAGAACAGTGAAAAAGGTTTTATCAAACAACTACACTTGTATTCACATGAAGAAATCTCACAGTAACTGGAAAAAGCTGCTGACAGCAGTAAGTTTTCTTTCCTTGCTTTTTTTAGTACAGGAAGCACAGGCGGAAGCTCAGCAATACCATAAAGGAGGCTTTTATGGTACTGTTGATGTCTCTAAAATCATTAATGCTGACGACTCAGGAATTCGTGTTAATCTTGGCTCCGGGGTTCTTCAGGATGGTGAAATTGATTATGATGGTAACTTTGGGGCAGCAGTGGCGGTTGGTTACGAAAACTCATTTTGCTATAAAAAAAAACCTCTCTACCTGCGTGTTGAAGCAGAATTGTTTGGTGGCAACGTTCATCGCAAGGGCATAGATTTTGGTACGCGGCATGCCGATCTTGATGATACGGTACAGCTTCGCGCAATGTTTATTAACGCTCTCCTTGGTCTTAAAGATACCCGGCATACGCGTTGGTGGCTTGGGGCTGGTGTCGGGTATGCGCAAATCCAATTTCCTGATGCCTCTTATGCAACTCCATGCGGATGCTTGAAAGCAGTGACATACGACGGCGTTGCGTTTCAGGTAAAGTTTCTGGCAGAGAGACAAATATCATCTCATGCCGCGTTATTTGCACAGGCAGGTTATATGAGATTGCCAGGCTGTCGTACCTATCTTATACCATCTGTTGAATATAGTGATCTGAATCTTACAAATCTCTCACTGGGTGTGCGTACTTATTTCTAAGAGGGAGTTATTTGTACAAGTGAACAGTAACTCTTTTTCCCTTATGATGCCTCGAAGGCCAGTGGTATGGCTAATGAATTTTCCTGGAAAAGTAATGTAAAATAATATGCTACATTACTATACAGCAACAATTTGTTCAGCAGCTATACTCTGCTGTCGAGGCTGAGTTCTGTTCCTGCGTTGAGAAAATTGTTGTTATGCTCCGCAACCTTCCTGATAAAGAGAGTTTCTTTGTACCTCTTCAATTATTTCAATGAACAATGATCATGCACAAAACTTTTAAACAGTATTGCATTTCTGTAGCAGTCAAAGCTGCAGTGATTGCTTTGGTGAATGTTACGCCCAATGTCACTCATGCCTGTTGTTCTGAGCCTTATATTGGTTCAATCTGTTTTACGGCTGCATCTTATTGCCCGGCGGGGTATCTCCCGGCGGATGGGAGACTTTTGAATATTTCCCAATATTCGGCGTTGTATGCTCTTCTCGGGACAACCTATGGGGGCAATGGCACAACGACTTTTGCCCTGCCTGATTTACGTGGGCGGGTTCCTGTTGGTGCGGGGCTGGGAGCTGGATTGGGCCAGAATGTTACTCAAGGGCAAAAACGTGGCAGCGAATCCGTGTTTCTTACAACTGCTCAAACGCCACTGGCATCGCACAATCATGCAACAACGGTTGCCAATGCGGGTGGTGGTGGTGCCGATGCCCTTGTGGCAAAAGGTCGTATCAGTCTCCCTTTGAGTGGCACGGTCAGCAATGTTCCGGTCACTGGCTCTGTTGCGGTCAATGTTCTCACGACTCAGACCAGCAATCCCGCCAAAATACCGGGCGCCACCAAAAATACTGTCGGAAAGAACGGGACGACCAGTCAGTTTTATTCTTACAATTCCGCTTCCGCCGTTGCATCACCAGCCACAGTTAATCTGAATGCAACCGGTGGCACGCTCAATGGCACAGCGACTGGTGATGTCAGCTTGCCGGTCAGTGGCAATAGTGCTGTCAGTGGAGGATCGGTTACTGTTGTCGCCAATGCAGCGGTACCTGCCATGCAACCAGTAAATGTGTTGGACCCCTCACTGGCTTTGATGGCTTGTATTGCTGTTGAGGGACTTTTTCCGCCACGCCCGTAAATAAATGAAAGCATATTCGCACAGGTGAACGATAGCCCTATTTCTCCATTATTACTATATTACAGGAAGATCATGAGTGTTACACCGTGATGGTTTAATAAGACAACAGGAGTTGATGTATGATGACGTTTGATGTGATGGCAGTACTGATTATAATAGCCGCGTTTTTTGTCTCTGCGGTAAAAATTCTCCGGGAGTATGAGCGGGGTGTGATTTTTCGTCTTGGGCGGATTATTGCGGCAAAAGGGCCGGGGCTTATTATTCTGATTCCGGGGATTGATAAAATGGTCAAGGTTGACCTTCGGACGGTGACTCTTGACGTGCCACCCCAGGATATTATCACCCGCGATAACGTATCGGTGAAGGTGAGTGCGGTGGTCTATTTCCGTGTTCTTGATCCAATAAAGGCGATTGTGGAGGTTGCGGATTTCCATTTTGCAACGTCACAGTTGGCGCAGACAACGCTTCGCAGTGTGTGCGGCCAAGGGGAACTTGACAATTTGCTTGCTGAACGGGATGAAATCAATGACCGTATTCAGACCATTCTCGACAAGGATACCGAGCCCTGGGGTGTCAAGGTTGCCAAGGTGGAGGTAAAGGAGATTGATTTGCCGGAAGAGATGCGCCGGGCAATGGCCAAACAGGCGGAGGCGGAGCGTGAGCGCCGTTCGACAATCATCAATGCAGAGGGCGAGTATCAGGCGGCACAGCGCCTTGCCGATGCAGCGACAATTATTGCAGCCAGCCCTTCAGCCCTGCAGCTTCGCTATATGCAGACACTGAAAGATATTTCTGCGGAGCATAACTCTACGATTATTTTCCCGTTACCGATTGAACTCTTTAAGGCGTTTCTTGACGGAAACAAGTCATCGGACTCTTCCAAGGCAACCTAAACTATTCCGATCATGTTCAAGATTCATTCGATTCTTTGTCCTGTCGATTTTTCTGACGCCTCACGCAAGGCGGTGCAGTATGCCAGGGAGTTTGCGTCCAGTATGGGATCATCCATTTATTTGCTGAATGTGGTTGAACCGAGGCCTATGGCGGTGGATATAACGTTAAATTACGTGCCGCTTGAAGAGGATCTGGAAAAAGCAGCTCAGGAAGATCTTGATGTTGTGCTTCAGGATTTGCTTGGGGCAGATCTGAAAGCTGAGTGTGCGGTTGAAATTGGTAACCCTGCTGATGTGATCCTTGATAAATCGGGTGACCCTGAAATTAATCTTGTCATTATGGGTTCCCATGGCAAGAAAGGTCTGAGCCGTTTCATTATGGGCAGCGTTGCTGAGACGGTTGTCCGTAAAGCCCAGTGCCCGGTATTGATTGTCAAGGCTGAAGAAAAAGAGTTTATCGGCGACGATTGAAGGTTGCCATCAGGGCATTGGCACCGCTGAAAGGGCTGAGCTGAGACAAAAGGACTTGTTGTTCAATACTCTCTTTTGAGCTGATGATGTCGGGATTTGAAAAGAACTCTTTTTTCAGCATCTCATCCAGCACGGTATAGAGGAGGTGCTTGAGCTGCTGCTTGCGTCGTTCTTCCAGAATATTTTGCGCACTCATCTGCGCAAAATATTCTGAAATATTCTGCCAGACCTCCCTGATGCCGATGCCGGTAAGGGCTGAGGTCAGAATAACAGGAGGTTGCCAGTGCGGGTGTTTGGCGGGCAGCATTCTGATGGCCGCCTCAAATTCAGCCTTAGAGACAGCAGCAATACCTGACTGCTCCCCGTCACTTTTGGTGATCGCCACGGCATCCGCAATCTCCATGATGCCACGCTTGATGCCCTGCAGTTCATCTCCTGAACCCGGAAGCATCAACAGCAGAATAAAATCTACCATCGTGTCAACAAGTACCTCCGACTGTCCTACACCGACGGTCTCCACAAGAATAACATCATACCCGGCCGCTTCGCAGAGGACAATGGCTTCGTGGGTTTTTGGCGAGGTGCCGCCGAGGTAGCCTGAAGAGGCCGTTGGACGGATAAAAGCCTCCTTTCTTGCCGACAGCTTTTCCATGCGAGCCTTGTCGCCGAGAATACTTCCTTTGGATTGCTGACTGCTCGGATCTATGGCAAGAATGGCGAGAGTGAGGCCCTGATTGATGATCTCTTCGCCCAGTGCCTCAATAAAGGTGCTTTTTCCAGCACCGGGAGAGCCTGTAATACCTATCCGGAGCGCATTTGTTTTCTTTGCCAGGCAGCGGTCAAGAATCTGATGCGCTTTGCGTTCATGCTCCGGTCTCTGCGACTCAATAAGCGTAATGGCGCGGCTCAAGGTATGGCGATTGCCATTCATGATCCCGCTGACCACCGTCTCCACATCGGGATCGTAGCGCCCGCCTGGAGCGGTATGCCTCATGCCACCATTCATTCCTCAAAGCGCGCAACAAGCTGTTTAAGGATGTTGATTCCCGCTTCTGCAATGATTGTACCAGGCCCAAAAATCCCTGCTACGCCCTTCTCATAGAGGAATGCGTGATCGCGTTCAGGAATAATGCCGCCCGCAATGACCAGAATATCTTCCCGGCCGTGAGCCTTCAGTTCTTCAATGATTTTTGGAATCAGGGTTTTGTGACCTGCGGCAAGACTTGATATGCCAACCAGATGCACATCGTTGTCGAGAGCCTGCTGCACCACCTCTTCAGGAGTCTGAAAGAGAGGGCTGATATCCACATCAAAGCCAATGTCGGCAAATCCTGCGGCTATAACTTTTGCGCCCCGGTCATGACCATCCTGCCCCACTTTCGAGACCATAATTCTCGGACGGCGACCTTCCAGCTCTGCAAAGGTGTTTGCAAGCTGCTGTGCCTCCTGAAAGAGTGCGTTATCCTTCATCTGCGACATATAGATACTGCTGTTGAGTCTGGTGATGGCACGGTAGCGACCGAATGTCTTTTCGCAGGCCGAAGATATCTCGCCGAGGGTAGCTCTTTTTCTGGCGGCGTCAACAGCCAGCTCCAGAAGATTTCCCTTTCCTGAAGCGGCACTCTCTTCAATGGCCTTCAGCGCCTGGGCACAGGCTTCATTGTCGCGTTCTGCCTTGATGGTTACAAGGCGCCGGAGCTGCTGTTCCAGTACAAGCGTGTTGTCAACTTCGAGGAGTTCGATATCGGTTTTGCTGGTGGTTTTATAGCCATTGACACCCACAATAATCTCTTTGCCGCTGTCGATGCGGGCCTGTTTGCGGGTTGCAGCCTCTTCGATCTGCAATTTCGGGAGCCCCTGCTCGATAGCTTTGACCATTCCTCCGGCCTCTTCGATATCCGTGATGATTTTCCAGGCTTTTGCTGCCAGCTCACCGGTAAGATATTCGATGTATGAAGAGCCTGCCCATGGGTCAATGCTTTTTGTGATATCAGTCTCTTCCTGCAAGTAAAGCTGGGTATTTCGTGCAATCCTGGCTGAAAAAGGCGAGGGCAGCGCGATTGCTTCGTCAAGCGCATTGGTATGAAGCGACTGGGTGTGGCCGAGTGTTGCCGCAAGCGCCTCAAGGCAGGTTCGTGTAATGTTGTTAAAGGGATCCTGCTCAGTCAGGCTCCAGCCTGATGTCTGGCAGTGCGAGCGCAGCATCAGTGATTTCTGATTTTTCGGGTTGAACTGCTTCACAATTTTAGCCCAGAGCATCCTTGCTGCCCGCAATTTTGCAATTTCCATGAAATAGTTCATGCCCATTCCCCAGAAGAATGAGAGGCGAGGTGCAAAAGCATCAATATCAAGCCCGGCCTTCAGTCCGGTACGGATGTACTCGAGGCCGTCTGCAAGGGTGAACGCAAGTTCAAGATCGGCGGTGGCGCCTGCCTCCTGGATATGGTAGCCCGAGATGCTGATTGAGTTGAACTTCGGCATCTTTTCGCTGGTGTAGCGGAAGATGTCGGCAATAATTTTCATGGATGGTTCGGGGGGATAGATATAGGTGTTGCGAACCATGAACTCCTTGAGAATATCATTCTGGATGGTTCCGCTCAGTTTGTCCGGTGACACACCCTGCTCTTCAGCGGCTACAATGTAAAACGCCATGATGGGAAGCACGGCTCCATTCATGGTCATGGAGACCGAAATATCGCCAAGCGGGATCTGGTCGAAGAGAATCTTCATATCTTCAACCGAGTCAATTGCAACACCGGCTTTGCCGACATCCCCGATGACCCGTTCATGATCCGAGTCGTACCCGCGATGGGTTGGAAGATCAAACGCGACGGAGAGCCCTTTTTGGCCGGCGGCAAGATTTTTGCGATAAAAATTGTTTGACTCCTCGGCAGTCGAAAAACCTGCATATTGCCGTATTGTCCACGGTCTGGTGGTGTACATGGTGCTGTACGGTCCGCCAATGAAGGGCGCAAAACCTGGCGCAAAATTCAGATGGTCAGCCCCTTCAATGTCCGATGCCTGGTATATGGATTTGATGTCGATGCCTTCTGCGGTTGTCCATCCAGACTGCTGGGCCTCGGCGGCAGAGGCGGCTGGAGCAGAAGCGAAAATATCAATGCCTGAAAAGTCCGGTCTCATTTCACTCCGGTTTTATGTTGGTAGGATTTCAGCATGTCAAGGACGTTGACACCGGTATAAATAAAACTGTCAAGACCTGCATTGAGAATCTTTTCATGCTCTTTTGGTGGTTTTCCGGCCATGACGATGATAATGTTCGGATGAAGTGAACGCAACTTGCTGCAGATAATTTCTCCTGTGGGGAGAGGATCTTTTTCAGCAATACAGAGCACAACAATGTCCGGTTTGTTTTCGAGGGCACTCTTGTATGAACTCTCCTCAAGTGGAAGCGCTGCATTTCCTGCAATTTCAAAACCTCCGCAGTTGAAGAAATCTTCTGTGAATGTTGCCTGTCTGAAACTGACAACTGGATCGCCCAGCATCCAGATAAAAACAGAAGAAGTTTTGCCAGACTTGATGCCGTGCGAAAGGGTTTTCATGCGCACCAGTTCATAGTCGGCGATTTCGTTGCCAGACACCATTTTCTCAGCCGCAAGTTCCAGAGCATCAATGTTTTCTTCCTGTTCGGGCGTGAGTGGCCAGAGATAGCGGTTCACGCCAATAAGGGTTTTCCGGCGGTTCTCAAGAGTTTTCCTTCGCTTCGTTTCAGCTTCAGCAATCATGGCGTCAATCATCCCACGATGTGTGGCTTCAGCCAAACCGCCAGCAGATTCAATAGCCTTAAAAATGTTCCATGCCGATTCTGCGAGGTTTCTGGTCAATGCCTCAATGTAGTTTGAACCATGAGCAGGATCCACCACACGGTCAAGAGAGGCCTCTTCCTTAAGGACAAGATGAATATTGCCGGTAATTCGTTCAGCAATGTCAGGATTGACAGAAAGCCCGGCGTCAAATGCGCCAATCTGCAGTGTATCGTATCCACCGAGAATTCCCGAAACAGCTTCAGTTGTCAACCGGAGGACATTGGTATAGGGATCAAGCAGGGAATGGTTTCTGTCGGATGTTCTGGCAAAAAGGCGTGGCAGGGAAGAGCCTGATGCTCCATAAGCCCTGAGTACATGACCGAGGAGATAGCGCAGGGCTCTGGGTTTGGCAAGCTCGGTAAAATGGCTTGAGCCGATCGGCAGAATGATTTCCATGGCCGATACAATTTTGTCGGCAGGAATCCCTGCCTGAAGAAAGCGATGCAGATACTCGCTTGCACCCGCAAGTGCCAGAGCAATTTCCTGAGCTGACGTAGAGCCTTTTTCATGGCCGGGGATGATATCGATAGCCAGAAACCTGAACAGGGAAAGCTTGTTGCCAGCTTCGAAAAGCATGGCATCCTGCTCTGTTGAAACAGCAGGTGCTTCTGAAAGCAGTCCGCCGGAGTTTACAGCAAAGCCGGGAATGCTGGCAAGGGTTTGCAAAAGTTCAGCGGCAGGAGGCAGGTTCCCTGAAAAGTGGATGGCAACAGCAGAGGTCTTGATTCCTGCAAAAAGTCGGTTAAGGTTCTCCAGAGAACAGAGAGCGGGATCAGTCATCAGGAACTCAACAGCCGCAGCGTCCTGTTCAAAGCATTTCAGTGCGGCTATGTTTGCGGTTTTCGGATCATGAACGGTAATGCGGTGGCAATTATTCCATGAGTTCACCGATTTGGTGACTGGTATGGCAAGGTGTTGTGCAGCCTCTTCACCAGAGTGCCAGGGTTCAAGATCAAAGCCTTCCGGGGTATGCCAGACAATAGTATCGTAAGGCGTTTCTTTGAGTTCGGCAATAGCCTTCGTTTTCCACACTTCCCGGCTGATCGCCGGGAACTCATGAAAGAGAGAATCAGGCCGGGAGTGTATCATAACTTATGCGTCCTGCTGGTTTTGTGATTTGAACTCACTGATGATTTCAGAAATTGCATGTTTCATATTTGTTGGTAAAGCTGTTCTTTCAACAAATCCTTTCTGTTGCAGCCACCATGTTGTCTGGAAATCCTTGGTTGTCGGTTTTCCGGTATACTGCTCGATGACTCGTTTGCCGGAGAATCCGATGTTGCCGGCGTTATGTTCAAAGATTTTGATTCCCCGTGATCCAATGCCTATTGCTACGCCACCGAGTGTCGGGTCGGTAATGATCGTAATAACAGGGAGCCCAGCTTTTTCAACACTTGATATGGCAACATGCAGCTTTGGCAGACCGACCATTGACGAACATCCTTCGTGCATCCTTGCGCCACCACCCGTAGCCTGGATAACAAGCGGCACCCCTCGTTCAATCGCGGTTTTGCTTGCTCTCCAGATTTTTTCTGCGGTAGACATACAGAATGATCCGCCGAGAAAATTGAAGTTGGTTGCACAAAAGACAACAGGGTTCCCCTCAATGCTTGCATCGCCAGTAATGAAGGATGATGCCGCACCGGTTTTATGCTGTGCTTCACCTATTTTTTTGCTGTAGTCGGGGAAGTTCAGAATATCCTTGTCTACAATGTAGCGGGTGTTCTGGTGTTCACTGAACGATCCTTCGTCAAGAATCATATCAATATAGTCATGCGCTGTAAGCCTCAGATAGCGGTGCCCGCAGGTTTCACAAAGGAAATTGTCGGCAAACAGTTTTGCATAAAGTACCGGATCGAGCACCTTTTTGCCGGCATTATCAATACAATTTCTGTGGCGGCCTACAAAAAGAATTTTTTTAGGCTTGGGAATGAAATAGGAGACCGGCTTTTCAAAAGAGATAATTTCCTCTTCAGTAATGGTATCCCACTGGCCGATCTTTTCCCAGCGTTCCATTCGCCTTGAAAAAATCTCTTCTGAAGGGATTCTGCTGAGTTTATCTACCCATCTTACCATCGCTCCCTTGAACGCTTGACAAGCAGATTCCGGAAAATGGTGGGCAGGACCGTCATGCTCAATGATGATGTCATCAATAATGCCGTTTTTCAATCCCTTCTTTGCCGTTATCTGTGATATTTCCGCTGCCATGCCAGCCTTTTCCCTTGTCCGGAACAGAATTGATGAACAGGCTTCAGGAGAGATGACCATGTAGGTTGAATATTCCATGGCCAGAACAGCATCGCACCCGGTCAGGGCAATGGCGCCGCCACTGCATCCACGGTTGATGATGACTGATATGGTTGGCACTGTTGCTTCAGCGAGGGATTGCATACATTTACCGATTTTCCATGCAATGCCACCACCTTCAGACTGTTCAGTCGGGTCAGCTCCTGCCGTGTCAATCACGGTAATGATGATGCGTTTTTCCTGTTCGGCAATCTCAATGGCCTGAATTGCCTTTTCAAAAGCCGCAGGCGTCGGCATTCCCTGATTCCATTTCGCTATTTCTTCAGGATTTCTCATCAGTTCGCGCATCAGCGCAAAATCAGAGGTCGGGCCTGATTGCTGGCCTATGAGCATGACAGGCCACCATGAATTTTCCCCATTGCGCAGCACGGCCCGGTGAGTCTGGATGATGCAACTGCCGTGCAGATCATTCTGCAGGCACTCTTCTGCTTCATCAAATACTGTCAGGTAGTCAAGGTGCTTGGGACGTTCGGGGTGAAAGGAGAGTTGATACTTTTCGTATTCGGTGAGCTTTTCAATACTCTCATGTGAGTAGCTGAAATCCTCTTTTTTCTCGAAAGGCAGATAAAAATGTTTCACTGGTTACAAGCGGCTTTGTCTTCGATTGGTTGATGCTGTTTTTGAGCAAATTCAAGAAGTACTTTGTTGGTCTCTTTCGGGTGAAGAAACATGATTTTTTTCCCGCCCGCCCCGTCTTTTGGCAAGCTTAGTGGATGAATATTGACGGATAAAAGGCGATCCGTTTCTTTTTCGATATCATCAGTTGCAAGCGCGATATGGTGCATGCCTTCGCCGTTCTTTGCAAGGAATTTTGCAATCGGGCTATCATCACTCATCGGTTCAAGCAGTTCAATTTTGCTCTCTCCAATGGTAATAAATCCTACCCGCACTTTTTCAGATGCAACCTCTTCGATCCTGATAGCCCCGGGGGCGCACCCGAGAACGTTTCGAAACGTCTCAAGTGCGCTTTCAAGGTTCTGGACAGCAATTGCAATGTGGTCAATTTTTTTGATCATGCGTCCTTTGTAATGGATTTGCTTTTTGTTGCATAACCGATGGTTTGAAGTGCTATCCTGATTTCATCGAGAATAGCCGGATCGTCAATGGTCGCCGGCAAGGTATACTCTTCGCTGTTGGCAATTTTTCTCATGGTTCCACGGAGAATCTTGCCAGAACGTGTTTTCGGCAGACGGTCAACGATAACAGCATTCTTGAACGAGGCAACTGGTCCGATATTCTCACGAACGTACTCAATGACGTGTTTGATGATCTGGCTGTGTGGAGTATCGACATTGTTTTTGAGAACGATGAAGGCAAGTGGAATCTGTCCTTTCAAATCGTCATGAGCGCCGACGACCGCGCTTTCTGCAACGTCAGGATGTTCGCAGAGAGCCCCTTCAATTGCTCCGGTCGAGAGCCGATGGCCAGCAACATTGATGACATCATCAGTGCGCGACATGATATTGATGTAGCCGTCTTCGTCGATAAATCCTGCGTCGCTGGTCTGGTAGTAACCGGGGAACTGTTTCATGTAGGTTTCCACAAAACGGTTGTCGGCTTTCCAGAGTGTCAGCATGGTGCCCGGAGGCAGCGGTTGTTTGATAACGATATCGCCCATCTGGCCTGCAGGAAGCTGCTCCAGATCAGCATTGATGACCTGTACGTTGTACCCGGGAACGGCTCGTGAAGATGAGCCATACTTGACCGGACCAGGTTCAATGCCCTGGCAGTTTGCCGCAATAGCCCATCCGGTCTCAGTCTGCCACCAATGGTCGATGACCGGTACCTTAAGATTGTTCTCAGCCCATTTTACCGTATCAGGATCAGCCCGTTCACCGGCAAGAAAGAGTGTACGGAAATTTGAAAGATTATAGTTCTTGATGTAGTTGCCGTTTGGATCCTCTTTTTTGATGGCCCTGAATGCGGTAGGCGCAGTGAAGAGTACCGAGACGTTATACTCACTGATAATTCTCCAGAATGTGCCGGGATCTGGTGTGCCAACGGGTTTTCCTTCAAAAATCAGAGTTGTGCAGCCCTGCAGCAGCGGAGCATAAACGATATATGAGTGCCCGACAACCCAGCCAACATCGCTGGCGGCCCAGAATACCTCTCCAGGTTCGACATTATAGACATTCTTCATCGACCATTGCAGCGCCACCATGTGGCCGCCGTGGTCGCGAACAATACCTTTGGGCTGGCCAGTGGTTCCGGAGGTGTAGAGAATGTAGAGGGGATCAGAGGATTCGACAGGGACACATTGTGCAGGTTCAGCGCCAAGGAGAGACTGGTTCCAGGTAAGGTCACGCTCCTCATTGAGATCGGCCTTCAACTGGTCACGCTGCTTGATGATACAGATTTCAGGCTTGAAGTGGGCCAGTTCAATTGCAAAGTCAAGCAACCGCTTGTAGTCAATAATTTTGCTGTGCTCAATGCCACATGAGGCGGAAATGATAACTTTCGGTTTACAGTCGTCAATTCTTATGGCAAGTTCATGCGAAGCAAAGCCGCCAAAGACCACCGAATGAATTGCGCCGATTCTTGCACAGGCAAGCATGGCGACCATAGCTTCAGGAATCATCGGCATATAAATAATAACGCGATCACCCTTGCGGACACCTCTCGACTGCAAGGCTCCAGCGAAAAGCGCTACAATATCACGAAATTCCCGATAGGTGTAGCGTTGTTTGGTGCCTGTTACCGGACTGTCGTATATAACAGCCAACTGGTTGCCGCGTCCCTCATCAACATGACGGTCAAGTGCGTTATAGCAGGTGTTTGTCATTCCTCCAGCAAACCATCGATAAAAAGGCGGGTTGTTGGTATCAAGCACCTTGTTCCATTTTTTGTACCAGTGAAGCTTTTCAGCAGCTTCTCCCCAGAATGCTTCCGGGTTCTCAATTGAGTGTTGATAGACAGTGTTAAAAGACTGCGGCATACGAATGGACCCCCTGAAAAAATGTTAATAAAAAATAAGGGAGGACGGATAATAAAAAAAAGAACGGACAACGGCTGTTATCTGTTGAAACAGAATGTTAACAAAAAATACGCAGTAGAACAACGAACATTTATGATGGAAGCGGCTTAAGCTTAGCGAAAAGTTGAAAAAATTCTTCTGTCAAGAGTGTTTCTGCCCGCAGTGTAAGCGTTTGGCTTTCAACGGATTCAAGGTTATAGCTCTCTTTAAGATTATTAAGCAATGTTTTGCGACGCTGATGAAACGCCGTGCGCACAAAACGTCGGAACCCGTCAGCATCCTCCACCGGATCATCTTTTTTTGGTGTTATCTTGATAACGGCACTGTCAACATTAGGCTGTGGGCGAAAAACCTTTCGGCCAACCTTGAAAAGGTAGTCTATATCAAAAAAAGACTGCATCTGGACTGCAAGAATACCATACTCCTTTGTGCCGGGTTTTGCCACAATTCTCATGGCAACTTCATGCTGCATCATCAGTGTTGCGGAGAGCAAACAGTTCCGGTGTTCAAGAAGCCTGAAAAGAATGGGGGTGGTGATGGAGTAGGGGATATTTCCAAGTATTCTGAGCGGTTTTTCTCTGGCAAGTGATTCAAGGTCGGTTTCGAGAAAATCGCCTTCCAGAAGATTCAGTTGAGGGTACTCGCCCCTTATGAATTCAGCAAGTTTCGGATCTTTTTCGACGACAGTAAATACAGGGTTGCAGGCCATGATCTCTTTCGTCAAGGAGCCGAACCCCGGGCCGATTTCCAGGATGTTTTCTTTGGGGCCTGCTCCTGAGGCAATGACTATTTTTCTTGTGATATTGCGGTCGGTCAGAAAGTTTTGACCTAATTTTTTTTTCGCCGCGATTTCAGTATGCTTATATTCAACTTTTGTCATGAGAACTGGAATTGTTTCAGTACCATAGCCGGGCGGAAGTACCTTTTATAATTTAAGTTATTCTGGAAGTAATGGAAGAAAATAACATCGTGGCTGCGGCTGCTCAATACGTTTCGCGGGGAAACAAGGCTACCCGTACCGGTTTTGGAGAGGCTTTACTTGAAATCGCTCGCGAAAACAGCGATGTAGTCGCATTATGTGCCGATCTGACCGGCTCTTTAAATATGAATTTGTTCCGCGATGCTTTTCCCGAGCGATTTGTCCAGACAGGGATCGCCGAAGCCAACATGATTTCCATGGCCGCAGGACTTGCTACAACAGGCAAAATACCGGTTGCCGCCAGTTTCGCCGTTTTTGCTACCGGAAGAGTTTATGACCAGATTCGTCAATCCGTCTGCTATTCGAACCTCAATGTCAAAATTTGTGCATCACATGCCGGTCTGACACTTGGCGAAGATGGAGCGACACACCAGATTCTTGAAGATATTGGTCTGATGCGTGGTCTGCCAAGAATGACCGTTGTGGTTCCCTGCGATTACAGCGAAACCATTCGTGCGACCAAAGCAATAATAAAATATCAGGGGCCGGTCTATCTTCGTTTCGGAAGACCCAATGTGCCCGATTTTTCAAGTGATGATGATGGTTTTGAGATCGGCAAGTCCATTGAGCTTCATCCCGGCAAGGATGTTACCGTCATTGCCTGCGGCATCATGGTCTGGAAAGCGCTTGAAGCAGCACGCATTCTTGAAAAAGAGGGTGTTGGCGTCAGGGTGATCAACATGCACACCATTAAACCGATTGATACCCTGGCGGTTGTCTGTGCAGCCAACGATACCGGCGCTATCGTAACATGCGAAGAGCACCAGATCTATAACGGCCTTGGTGATGCGGTTGCCAATGTCTGTGCACGCAATATTCCTGTACCGATTGAGATGGTAGGCGTTGAAGACCAGTTCGGTGAATCCGGCAAAGCTGACGATCTTCTCGAAAAATACAAACTGACGACTGCTGACATTCTCGAAAAAATTTATCTTGCCCTTCGCAGGAAGTGTTGAGCACTCGATAGTACAAGTACCGTGCGGAACTGTTGTCAAAGCACAAGCCCGGTGTCGACCTGCTCGCAAAGCGCAAGCCCCGGAGTGGCGACATATTGGTAGGAAATTTTATAACGAACAGGAGAAAAACTGATGGCAATGCCGAATTTGGGTGACATGATGAAACAGATCAAGCAAGCTGGTGAAAAAATGCAGGATGTCCAGAAACAGCTTGAAAAGATCGTTGCATACGGCGAAGCCGGAGGGGGAATGGTAAAAGCAAGTGTCAGCGGCAAGCAGAAACTTCTCAGCATCACCATTGATCCCGACATCATGGACGATACTGAGATGGTTCAGGATCTTGTTCTGGCAGCAGTAAACAATGCACTTGACGAATCTGCCCGACTTGCCCAGGATGAGATATCCAAAGTGACCAGCGGGATGATCAATCCTGCGGATATGCTCAAAAACCTGAACCTCGGTCAATAGGACTCCATGCGTTATTCTTCGGCTGCTCTTGATGCCCTTATTGATGAATTTGCCAAACTTCCGGGTATTGGGCGCAAGACAGCCCAGCGCCTTTCCATGTACATGCTGCATGAACCGAGGGTTGAGGCCGAAAAACTTGCCAGCGCGCTGCTTGAAGTGAAAGACAAGGTGATCCGCTGTTCGATCTGCCAGAATATCACCGATGTCGGCGTCGATCCCTGTGCCCTGTGCACAAGCAAGGCACGCGACCGTTCCGTTATCTGCGTGGTTGAATCACCAGTCGATATGTTCGCCTTCGAAAAAACCGGCTACTACAAAGGACTTTACCATGTACTTCATGGCGTTATCTCGCCTCTTGACGGAATAGGGCCTGACGATATCAAGGTTCGTGAACTGCTTGCCCGACTCTCAGGCGGTGAATCCGCTGAAGTCAAGGAGATTGTTCTTGCCCTGAACCCGACCATTGAAGGCGAAACAACATCCATTTACCTCACAAGACTGATCAAACCCCTTGGCATTACCATGACCAAAATAGCAAGGGGCATTCCCGTCGGGGCAGAGCTTGAATTTATTGATGAAGCTACCCTTTCACGCGCAATGGAAGGGCGTACTGCCGTATAGACCGTATCATGCAAATTCCGTTTTAATTTCGACTCATGAGTTCAGAAAAAAAGTCAGTCTTAATCTTTGGTGGAGGCCTTGCCGGTCTGACTGCCGCCAAGCGGTTGACAGACAAAGGGTTTCAGGTCAAGGTGCTTGAAAAAAGAGAGATATTCGGCGGAAAGGTGTCGTCCTGGAAAGATGAGGAGGGCGACTGGATTGAATCCGGTACTCACTGTTTTTTCGGAGCTTACAGCGTTCTGTACGACCTCCTGAAAGAGATCAGGACCGACCATGCCGTGTTGTGGAAAGATCACCAGTTAACCTATACTCTGGCAGGAGGAGGAAGCTTTACCTTCAATACCTGGGAGCTTCCCAGTCCGCTTCACCTGTTGCCAGCCATTGTGAAAAACGGTTATTTCAGCTTTGGCGAAATGGCGGCTTTTGCAAAATCGCTGATTCCCCTGGCGTTGAAAAAGGAAAAATACCCACCAACGCAGGATCATCTCACCTTTGCAGCGTGGGCTCACCAGAAGAAGTTCGGTAACCGCCTCATGGAGAAAATGTTCCGCCCGATGGCGCTCGCCCTGAAATTTATTCCACCCGAAGAGATTTCGGCCAAGATTATTCTTGACGTTACCGAAACCTTTTACCGTCTTCCCGATGCGTCTCGCATGGGCTTTCTGAAAGGATCGCCGCAGGAATATCTTCACCAGCCTCTTCTCGACTACTCCAGCTCAAGAGGTGCACAGTTCAAGACAAAAGTGGCCGTCGAAGAGCTGCTTTTTGACGGTACTGAAATAAAAGGTGTTCAGCTTCGCAACGGCGAGATCCTGACCGCCGACTACTACCTCTGCGCCCTGCCGATTCATGACCTGAACAAAGTGCTTCCTGACAGCCTGAAACGGCACGACAAGTTTTTCAGCAAACTTGACAATCTTGAAGGTGTGCCGGTTATCTCAGTCCAGATTTGGTACGACAAGGAGATTACCTCTGCCGATAACGTCCTTTTTTCACCTGACGGCGTTATTCCGGTCTATGCGAACCTTGCCCGCACAACCCCGGAGTATCGAACACTCAGAGGCGAGCCTTTCAGCGGTAAAACCCGTTTCGAGTTCTGCGTGGCACCAGCTAAAAACCTTATGGGGCTTTCGAAAGAGGAGATTATCCGCCTTGTTGATGAGAGCGTGAGAAGCTGCTATCCTGAAACGGCAAAAAATGCCGGAATTCTGAAATCCACACTGGTCAAAATTCCCCATTCCGTCTATGCGCCCCTGCCAGGTATGGAGCAGCATCGGCCAACCCAGAAGACACCTCTCCGCAACCTCTTTCTTGCCGGAGGCTTTTCGCAGCAGTTGTATTACGATTCAATGGGCGGGGCAGTGATGAGCGCAAATCTGGCGGTTGACGCTCTGGTAAACGAGGCAGGAAAAAATTGAAAAAAGAGCCGGAAATTATTATTTTAGGGCCCGGATGCCCTTGTAGCTCAGTGGATAGAGCAGTAGTTTCCGGAACTAAAGGTCGGCAGTTCGAGTCTGCCCGAGGGCACAAATAAAAAGAACGGGGTGTGGCTCAGTTGGTAGAGTGCTGCGTTCGGGACGCAGAGGTCGTGGGTTCGAGTCCCGCCACCCCGACAAAGGCAACGACGGCAGATTCCGTGGTTGCCTTTTTTTATCTCCGGTTTTCATTTTTCAAGGGCGTACCAGAGCAGCATAAGAGAGGAAAGCGTCATCACCACAAAGGTCATTCCACCAAAAAAATTACTCCATCCATTGTTGGTATAGCTCCCCATAATCTTTTTATTATTGCAGATATGCATAATCAGCGCAATAAGCACAGGAGCTGTTACCCCATAGAGTACAGCAGTGTAAATCAGCGCCTGAACTGGGCTTATTCCTGTCAGGTGAATCAGCAGGCCGATAAGCAGTGAAAGGCCCATCGTCAGATAAAATCCTGGAGCTTCAGAATACTTTTTATCAAAGCCCTCATTCCAGTCAAATGTTTCAGCAATCATGTAGCTCAGCGATCCGGCAAGCACCGGAATGGCAAGAAAGCCTGTGCCAATAACACCCAATGCAAATAAAAGATAGGCATAATCACCGGCAAGTGGTCGCAGTGCACGCGCAGCCTCTTCAACCGTATTAATGTTGTGAATACCTCCATTAAAAAGCACCGTGCCAGCGGTAAGAATGATAAAGTAGAAAACCACATTCGTAAAAAGCATCCCGCCCCTGACATCGGCCTCCATGTTGTCCATATTCTTTTTATCAACAATCAGCCGTTTTTCATTCCGCTCCTCGACTTCCATTGATGCCTGCCAGAAAAAAAGGTAAGGTGATATGGTGGTGCCAAGAATACCCACCAAAGCCATAAAGTAAGCCTTGTCGGGCGTAAACGTCGGAAAAAATGTGTCCTGCAGGACTCGGCTCCAGTTGACATCAATCAGAAACGGAATCAGGATATAGCTGACAAGAGTGATACAAAGCCATTTCAGGATAAGCGAGATTTTATGGTACGACCAGAAAATGACACTATAGAGAATCAGCAGCGTAAAGATGATTGAGAAGGAAAAGGCCGGGACAGCAGGAAACAGCAGGTTGCCAACAGCGCCCATTCCGGCAATATCGGCGCCGATGTTGAGTGTTATCGAGGGAAAGCTGATGAAGAGAATCGCATAAAGCAGAAACTTTGGATAATAGTGCTTGATGATGCCAGTAAGACCGTGGTTGGTCACCAGCCCGATACGCGCACACATCTCCTGAATCGACACCATCAACGGATAACTGACAAGAGCGCTCCAGAGCAACTGCGACCCGAACGCAGCGCCAGCCTGGGTGTAAGTGGCAATCCCTGAAGGGTCGTCGTCACTGGCGCCCGTAATAAGACCGGGGCCAAGAGTACTCCAGAATTTTTTTATTGAGCCTGCTTTTTTTTCGTTAGTCTCCATACATCCATTAATATAAACAACTTATTCAGTCGGAATGCTTCCAAGCCTTTGGGTAGCATTCTTACTTGCTTCCCTCTTTATATAATAATGATGAGAGTTATAATAGTTGGGTTACAAACTATTTATTGAGACGGGCTTTACCCGGGGTTTGATTCGGCATCTCTTTTTACGGTTCGGGTACACCTTGTAATCCGTTACCAAACGAATAAATACCGTTGCAGTTTATTCTGCAGTCAAGAAAATGGTTGTAATTGTATGATTTTTTGAAAGAACAGCGGATTTCACTCGTACTAATATGAAGGAAGTATAAGGAATTGCTGCATTTTATTAACGAATCTAAGTCGTAGACATGAAAAAAAATTTGGTTCTCGGTTTTCTGGTTGCTTTCGCCATGACAGGGGTGTTTGGCGGAATCTCTTTTGCTGCTGACAGACCATCAGAGCCAAGGCAGACAGTGGGGGCCTCTGCAAGAGTTGAAGCTCCTGCCGGAAGAGAAAAAAGGTCTTTCAGAAAACGCGCATTCAGAAAAAGAGATTTCAGAAGGGGCGTTTCTAAAAGAGCAAGGCATCACAAGAGACATCACAGGATTGCAAGATAAGCCCATGTTTTGCCGGGTTATGTGAACAACAAGGGTGCGCTTTGCAGTAGTTGGGCGCACCCTTGCTATTTTGCCTCTATTTTGTTGGCGTTTGCCGCCTGTTTTAACAATACGTCCACCTGCTATACCAGCAACTATTCACAACACTTGCATATATTGTACGTGCACGGTTCTCTGCCTGTGAACGATAAGCAAGAATACTCCAAATGCAACACAAGGAAGCCACTGCCCGCATCAAAATCAACAAGCTGCTCGAAGAGGCTGGTTGGCGATTCTTTGTTGATGAGGAGGGCCCGGCGAATATTCAGCTTGAGCCGAAGGTTGCCATAACGACGAATGAACTCGATGCACTCGGGGAGAACTATGAAAAAGTAACCAAAGGGTTTATAGACTTTCTGCTTCTCAACGACACAGGGTTTCCCTTCATTGTTCTCGAAGCAAAATCAGAGGCTAAAAATCCGCTGGTTGGCAAAGAGCAGGCCCGGAAGTACGCCCGTTCACAGAATTGCCGCTTTATCATTCTCTCAAACGGTAATATCCACTACTTCTGGGATCTCGAACGCGGCAACCCTTATGTTGTCACATCATTTCCAACTCCTGACTCAGTCACTGGCTACCAAAAGGTAACAAGTGATCCCCAGTCCCTTTTCAATGAGCAGATAGGCGCTGATTATATCGCCCTGACCCAGCGACCGAACTATGCCGCCGAAGCGGGTTGGCAGAATGAAGCCGAGCGCCCCGACTACATCAAGGCAAACAAGCTTCGCTTTCTGCGCCCCTACCAGTTGCAGGCCATCGTTGCTCTTCAGCAGGCTGTCAAAGAGGGAAAAGAGCGTTTTCTCTTTGAGATGGCAACCGGCACGGGTAAAACCCTTGTAGCCGCCGCACTCATCAAGCTCTTTCTCAGAACCGGCAACGCCCGGCGCGTCCTCTTTCTGGTTGACCGCCTTGAGCTTGAAGATCAGGCATGGAAATCATTCAAAGCCACACTTGCCAACGATTGCTATACGGTTATCTACAAGGAGAATCGTGACGATTGGCGGAGGGCTGAAATTGTCGTTACCACCGTGCAGTCACTGCTTTTCAACAACAAGTACCGGCGTCTCTTTTCGCCGACCGACTTTGATCTGGTTATCTCCGACGAAGCTCATCGCTCCATCGGCGGTAACGCCCGTGCTGTTTTTGACTACTTTATCGGCTACAAGCTTGGCCTGACTGCCACACCACGCGACTACCTCAAACGGTTTGAGCGCGCTAAAAGCGAAGCAAAAGATTCGCGAGAAGCCGAGCGTCGTCTCTTGCTCGACACCTATCGCACCTTTGGCTGCGAAAACAGTCAGCCAACCTACCGCTACTCACTGCTCGATGGCGTAAAGGAGGGCTACCTGATCAATCCGGTGGTTGTTGATGCTCGCTCAGAGATTACCACGGCGTTGCTCTCGGAGCGGGGATATACTGTGAAGTTTACTGAGGATAATGGTGAGAACAGCGATGAGGTATTCCGCCAGCGGCAATTTGAAAAGCGATTTTTTTCACCAGCCACCAATCAGCTTTTCTGCAAGATATTTCTTGAAAATGCCCTGCGTGACCCTGTCAGCGGTGAAATCGGCAAGTCAATCATCTTTGCCGTCAGCCAGCACCATGCACTGAAACTTGCAGAGATTCTCAACCGTATGGCCGACCGGATGTTTCCAGGCAAATATCAGTCAGACTTTGCCGTGCAGGTGACCTCTCAGATTCCCGATGCACAGCAGCTCACCATCAACTTTACCAACAACAATCTTCTCGGTTCCGCCAACGTTCTTGATACCTACAAAACAAGCAAGGCTCGTGTCTGCGTCACCGTTGGGATGATGACCACCGGCTACGACTGCCCGGATATTCTGAACATAGGTCTCTTCCGTCCTGTTTTTTCGCCTACCGATTTTATCCAGATCAAAGGCAGAGGCACTCGTCAGCATGATTTTCGTGAGCAGCTTTTCGATGAAACGCTGAAATCCGGTGTCACAGAGCCACTCAAGAAGGTATTCAAGCTCTTCGACTTCTTTGCCAACTGCGAATACTTCGAAGAGGAGTACGACTATGACCAGGTGATCAAGCTTCCCAAAGGAGCTGGTTCAGGCGAAGAGGGCGGTGGTGGCGGCGGTCAAAACAGCGGAAACATCTACGAGCACACCGGAGAAGATCTGCTGGCAACCATGGCCGAGGCTGTCATTGGCGTTGAAGGGATGAAAATTGACCGCATGTTCTTTGACCGCTTTGAGGAGACCATTCGCGAAAACGACTTCATTGCCGCAACCGTTGAAGCAGGGGAGTGGGACAAGGTGATTGACTACGTCAACCGCGAAGTGTTCGACAAGCCCCACGAATACTACACCCTCAACAAACTGCGCCAAGCCGCAGCCGTTGACCGTCGTCTCACTCTGCGCGAAATTCTCGAAAAAATCTTTGGCCTCATTCCCCGTTTCAAGTCAAAAGATGAGCTGCTCGAAGAGGAATTTGCCAAGTTCATCGCCGACTACAAACCCGAAGAGGCAGCAGCCATACCCGACATGAAACACTTCTTCAAGGCTTATGTGATGAGCGATCAGGTGCGTCACATCATTGATAGCCGGGAGTTGACCAAACTGGCAACCAATTCGTTGTTTACCACACCCGATTTCAAAGCTGTGCCCGGCAAATACCGGGTTATCATCCCCGAATACATCAAAGATTACGTTTCGCTTAACCAGTTTGCCGCATAACGAAACACTGCAAAGAAAACCCTGAATGCTCGACACTGCAACCAAACGCCGAATAGATACCGCCCGCGACATTCTGGTCGGAAAAGTACCCGACCCGAAATCGCAGGTCGAACAGATCACCATCGCCCTCATCTACAAGTTCATGGACGACATGGATGCCGAAAGCGAAGAGCTGGGAGGAAAGCGCGCATTCTTTGCCGGAGAGTATGGTCGCTACGGCTGGGCAAAACTGATGCGCTCCGGGCTTGGCGGCCACGAAACCCTCAACCTCTACGGCGAAGCCATTGCGACAATGCCCGAAAATCCCGGCATTCCGCCACTCTTCCGCACCATTTTCAAGAATGCCTACCTGCCCTACCGCGACCCCGAAACGCTCAAAAGCTTCTTGAAAATCATTGACGAATTCGAGTACGACCACTCCGAGCGGCTTGGCGATGCTTTCGAATACCTGCTCTCCGTCCTTGGTTCACAGGGCGACGCCGGGCAGTTCCGCACCCCTCGCCACATCATCGACTTCATGGTGAGCATTCTTGACCCCAAAAAAGAGGAGGTGATTCTCGACCCTGCCTGCGGCACAGCCGGATTCCTCATCTCCTCCTACAAGTACATTCTGCGTGCAAACGGCGACGCCAACGGCAACAGCACCCTGACGCCCGACGATAAAGGCCGACTTGCCCGCAACTTCAAAGGCTACGACATTTCGCCCGACATGGTGCGCCTCTCGCTGGTCAACCTCTACCTCCACGGCTTTGTTGACCCGCACATTGAGGAGTACGACACCCTCACCTCCGAGGAGAAATGGAACGAGTTTGCTGACGTTATCCTTGCCAACCCTCCCTTCATGTCGCCGAAAGGGGGCATCAAGCCGCACCGCCGCTTCTCGGTGCAGAGCAAGCGGAGCGAAGTGCTTTTTGTGGACTACATGGCCGAACACCTCACGCCCAACGGTCGCGCCGGTATCATTGTCCCCGAAGGCATCATCTTCCAGAGCGGCACCTCGTACAAACAGTTGCGCAAAATGCTCGTCGACAAAAGCCTCGTTGCCGTCATATCGCTGCCCGCCGGAGTCTTTCAGCCCTACTCCGGCGTCAAGACCTCCATCCTCATTCTTGACAAATCGCTGGCGCGGCGCAGTAACAGCATTGCCTTCTTCAAGGTAGAGAATGACGGCTTCGGCCTCGGAGCCCAGCGCCGGGCCATAGAGAAGAACGACCTTTCAGCAGCTTTCGAGTTTCTGAAAGCGTGGTTTTCGTCGATTGGCTCCGACAGGGAAGTGTTGACGAGCCCCAATGCTTTGATTGTGTCGAGGGAGAAAATTGCCGGGAATGGGGATTACAATTTGAGCGGGGAGAGGTATCGGGAGAACGGCATAAGAACGTCAGTATTTCCATTGAGGCAGTTTGAAGATGTCTGTACTTTGGAATATGGATCAAGTCTTCCAAAAGAGAAGCGAGTTGATGGGCCGTTTCCTGTTGTGGGATCAAACGGTATTACCGGATATCACAATAACTATTTGGTTGAAGGTCCAACAATCGTTGTGGGACGTAAGGGATCGGCAGGAGAAGTTACACTTATTGAGCAGAATTGTTTTCCAATAGATACGACTTACTTTGTAAAACAGACAAACTCAAGCCAATCAGACATTCGTTACTTGTACTGGATCTTGAAAAGCTTGGGTTTACCCGAGTTGCGAGGTGGCGCTGGAATTCCTGGTTTAAGCCGGTCGGATGTTTACCAAACCCATCAAATCCCCCTGCCACCGCTGGAAGTGCAGAAAGAGATTGTTGCAGAGATTGAAGGCTACCAAAAAGTCGTCAATGGTGCCCGCGCTGTTCTCGATAATTATCGTCCGCATATTCCGATTGACCCGGAGTGGCCGATTATGACTTTGGGTGATGTGTTGACCTTCCAACGCGGATATGATCTCCCGAAACAAGATTGGAAAGACGGTTCGGTTCCCATCGTTGGTTCAAATGGAGTTATTGGATTTCACGACAGCATTAAAGAAAAAGGGCCTGGTGTTGTAACTGGTCGAAGTGGAACAATAGGAAAAGTTCATTACATCAAATCAGACTATTATTGGCCTCATAACACGACTTTGTTTGTCAAAGATTTTAAAGGAAATGATCCAGAGTTTGTATGCTTACTACTTAAATCAATAGATCTTAAATCACTTGGAGAAAGAACGGCTGCGGTACCATCACTTGACCGAAAAAATGCTCACCAATTAAAGGTAGCACTACCACCTCTTGCCACCCAGCAATCCATTGTTGCTGAAATCGAAGCAGAGCAGGTACTCGTCGCTGCAAATCGGGAACTGATTGAGCGTTTTGAGAAAAAGATTCAGGCTACCATCGCTCGAGTTTGGGGCGAGCCTACTGGAACGGAGGCGTAATCATGGAAGAATCTATTGAACTGGGAAACTATTTGCCGCTCTCCTTTAAGACTCCGAAGGAGCAGGAATACATAGCTTTTTTGTGGGATGCGTTTGATTCAAACTATAGCAAAGGCAACTATCAGTTCGCGTTTCTTGCGTATCACATGCTGACGATGAGCTTTGTCTATTTTAATATCTGGCAGATTCGACAGGCAAGGAAGGGGGACTTTGAAAAAGCTCTTATTGGTTTTGGCAAGGATGTGGAGAAAAGTCTTTTGGGAGCGACCTCACCATTTGCTTTTAGTTCAGTAAACGAGCGAAGTATCTTACGTCTGCTGAAATTGATCAATTGTGACAACAGCAAGATCGGTACCTATGCCAAGCTGGTTGATGATCGAAATGAAACCGCCCATTCCAACGGAAATATTTTCTTCAGTACTCAAGCGGCACTGGACACAAAAATAACCGAGATACTTCGAGTTGTTGATGAAATTCAGACTTACTCGAAACCGCGATCATTGAGGATACCTATCGTGAGTTTCTGCTTCAGAGCAACGACCCAGAGGAACGCGAATATTCTGATACCATCGACCAAATTCGCGAGGTTTTGATCCATGAAAATTACCTGTCGCAAAAAGATATTGATGTTTGCATCGGTTTTGATCTGTCAGTTATTGCTGACTGCCCAGAAATCGAGAGTATCCGCACGCTGCACGAAGCCTTTACACTGAAATATACACTGGAGGTTTAAGACACAGCATCAGAACTCTTTTTTTATAAAGAGAATAAACCCTATCACCACCCGTGTCTTGGGTAAGGAGAGTTGACAATGGATTTGTGGCTGGACGGTAATCATTGGAGTATTTGGATTCGGAAAGTATGTATTCCTGAAATCGAATGGACACGGCGTGCGATTCTTGAGCATATGCTTCCGTCAATTCCTGATCCTGCTACTGAAGCTGATAAAACATCTGATGCGATATGGTATGGAAATACGGAACGTTATTCATTTGAAGAAGATATGTGTTCTCTTGCTGAATATTCGGAAAATCAGGGTATGGAAGTATATGATCGGCTGAACGGTGTACGGCAGGCGGCAGCAAATATGGCTACCGTCATGCTTTGGCATCTGTTAGAACAGCAGATGTTGGTGTTTCATAAGCGTCAGGTTTTAACCATGCGTGAAGAAAAGGCGGCTCTGCAAAATCCAGAGGTAAAAATCGAAATTCCATGTAAAAAGGGCAAAGAGGTAAAGGAGAGAAAACTATTATCGTTGGAAGAGTTCCATGCTCGACTTGATGCTGACGGTTGTTCCATGACATCATTGCCTGCTTGGCAAAAAGTCAAGGAACTTCATCTCATTGCAAATACCGTTAAACATGGCTCAGGTTCATCAGCGAAGAAGCTGTATAAAATACGCCCTGATCTTTTTTACCCGAATTTTTATAAACAAGAGCACAATTCTCAACCACTTTCACTCAGAAAACCCGCAGCAGGGGAAGATTTATACGTGACAGAACAAGATATCGCAGCGTATTTCGAAGCGGCAATATCCCTCTGGCAAGAGTTCAGTATCAAGATAGAGGAGCATTCGCAAAAGAGAGGCCGCAGCCATTTCTCCTGATTCACAAACGATTTGCTCTCTCTGCCGCTCCGGGAAATAATTGATCTCTTGACTTTTCTCTGCATTTGATAATTTTACACTGATATCATCTATCGTATAAAACGGGAACATGAAAATACTTGCCCTCCATACCAGTGAAGCCGGGCCGCTTGGCTCACAGGTTTTCCACTTTAAAGACGATTGGAGCGGAACAATCGCGACCAATATCCTTTTCAGTGGCCCGAACGGTTGCGGAAAATCCTCTGTGTTGCGGGCGATGGCGGTGCTTTGGAGTGCTTTTTGGCAATGGTTGCATAGTCGCAAGACCCTGCAAAAAGGTAATGCCGATCGTGAATGGCTGCAACGCTGGGGTGAGCTTGTTATAACAGCGCCCCGATTAACCGCTCACTGATAAACTGATTCTGAATTGTTTTATATTGCGTAATAGGGCATGATGATATGCAGACGCTGGCACTATAGCGTATTTCAAACCATTTCAAATGTTTACCTATGTTACACGTTGATGACATGCATGCGGAATATGTGACCGATAGAAACGGGGTCAAAAAATCGGTGATTCTCCCGATAACCGATTTTTATGAGTTACTTGAGGATCTTGAAGATTTGGCATCTGTTGCTGAACGCAAGGATGAACCGACAATCTCTCATGAACAGGTTGTGGAAGAGCTGAAAAAAAATGGCTTACTATAGTATTCAGTGGAAAAAATCCGCAGTTAAAGAGTTGCAAAAAATAGCCAAGCAGGTTATTCCCGACATTGTTGAGGCAGTTAATGCTCTGGCAGTTGATCCGTTGCCCCTTGGTAGTAAAAAGATTCGAGGCTCATTGCAAACCTATCGAATCAGTAAGGGCGACTACAGGATTATCTATTCCATAGAGGAGTACCGGCTGGTTGTTCAGGTTATAACGGTTGGGCATCGCAAAGATATTTACCAAAAATTCAACCCGTAGTAAGACGTATTCGGATGAGCAATCTGATCAATCGCGGGATGGTGACGGAATAGTACCCTCATCACGCCACCTCCGTCAAAATATTGACAAACTCATCCGCCGGGCGTGACCAACGCGAAATTGTTGACTTGTCTCGATACTATTCAAGCCGATTGCAGCAATGCCACAGGCACATCAGCTATGCTTGCTGCCTGTTCCGCACTAAACCCGCTTGCCATAAGATTGCGAGCAACCTCAATCCTGCCTTGTATTACTCCCTTCTCTATGCCTTTCTCCATACCCTCAACAACGCCCTTTTCAAAGCCCTCTTCCATAGCATCACGTTCAAAACTGGTAACGTATTTCATTTTTTGTTGCTCCTCTATCTGACAGATTTCAGTTTTTAATTGTTGCTGTAACTCTTTTGGTAATTCTAAAAACCAGTCAATAACCCGCAAAAGTTCCACAATGCGCTTTCGCTCCCACTGGCGTTCGTAGAGCAGCCGTATCAACCGGAGTTTGGCATCATAGCGCTCTTCATTTTTCCTGCGGGTTTGTTGGGTGAGTAAATGTGCCGCTGTTATCAATCCAAACGCATTATCCAATGTGAGAAGCTCATTAATTTCAGGTTCATAATCAACCAGCTTGACGATTGAAAATTCCAATGTATGTTTGCTGCCAGCAAATGCAAAGCCCCAGGAATTAGGCCGCCACTGACGGTGCCTGTCGGCAAGAATCGCAAAGCTTGCTACCGGTTTATCGTACTTGTCAAAAATACGGTAGTTGTAGATGAACATTCGCCTGGCAAAGTCAGACCTTCGTGTGCTTTGCACCTCTATGTGAATATACAGCCACGTCTCTGTTCCTTGCAAGAGTTCTACCCGCACTAATTTGTCAACAACACGGTTACTTACTTCGGCTTCCGGAAAAATCGCCCGCAATTCGTTGTCGAGAAAAGAATACTTTTTTGACCAATCAATAGCGGCGTAAGCGTCAGGAAAGTAAAATGCCATAAATTCTGGATAGTAGTGCTCAATGGCTTCTTTCCATGGGCTGTCGTAATTGTCAGCCGGATTGGCAGGGCTTTGGGTGGTGGACATTCAATATATATTTATGTTTTATATACATTGAATATACGCTTTATTTTTGGTATCAGACAGGATTGTCCCTCTAACTGACTATGTGAGCACTGGCGGGTATGGAGAACAGGTGGCGGGTGGTTTGTTGCTGTTCGAGGCTCTCGAAGACAGCCGCATCATGACCCTGTAATATTTTGAAGTATTGCCATCTCTTTCACGGAGTGAGTTCATCTCGTGTGCAATTCAACTGGCTATGGAGCCTTACCATGCCGTAACCGTTGTGTCAACCCTTACGTGCTGCGAATTGCTGAAATCAAAGTCACTTTTTGTCCGCCATTTTTACCGTGCCCTTGAAATCTCTTGTAACTGGACTATCAGGAATGTGTTAACCAAATCCGGTTGTTATATTTTCTGGCAATTCGCGTACTACGCACAGGTCTTGACGAATTGAGCGCTGGAGAGCATCAGTTGCTGATCAGCTCTATCTGATCAATCGCGGGATTAATAGGGAATAGTGTCCTTTTCATGCCACCTCCGACAAAATATTGATAAACTCATCCCGGGCGTGACCAACGTGAAATTGTTGACAACGGCTCTACCAGCTTGAAGTCTTCATCTGTCCAGACATCAGAGGCCAGATTTAAAATTCTCAAACTTCTGTTCCTGACCGTCCGTTGTATTACATGGATGATTAAAAACCACTTGAGTGTAAAACCCAGGCATGGCCCCCCCACATCACTCCCTCTTCAGTTGATGGGCATCGGTAAAGAAGCGGCGGTAGCCTTGCTGCACAATCAGGAACGAGGTAACAGCCACAGCCCCGGTTATGGCGCAGAGTATGGCAATCTGGTACCGGACGGCGATGATGGGTTCTGTCCCTGAAAGAATCTGGCCGGTCATCATGCCGGGCAGTGCAACGATTCCGGTGGCAGCCATGGTGTTGATGGTTGGGCGCAGAGCCGCGCTGTAGGCATTCCGGATGGCCTCCCCGGCGGATTGTCGGGAAGTGGCGCCAAGGCAAAGGGCGCATTCAATCTCTTCGCGCCGTTCATGCATTTCTGACGAGAGCCGTTCGGCGGCAAGGCTTGCGCCGTTCATGGCGTTGCCGAAAATCATCCCTGCCATGGGGATCAGATAGCGGGGATCAAACCAGGGCGAGTAGCCGACGACCAGAAGACAGAAATAGAATGTTACTCCTCCGCAGCCAATGATAATGGAACTCCCTACCACACGATAGAAATTTGGCATTCGTTTCTTGATCCGCGATCCTGCCACCTGAAGCGAGAAACCGGCCATTGCCAGAAGCATGAGCACGACCGGCAGCGGAGAATTGATGGCAAACACCAGATGCAGCAGATAGCCGACAGCGATGAGTTGAAAGAGCATCCGGATTGAACTCCAGAGAAGCTGTTTTTCATGGTCAATGTGCTGCAGGCGAGCAAGGGCCAGCGAGAGCAGAATCAGTGCGTAGGCAGAGACCAACTGGATCACATTAAGCGGAATGATGTGCGGATTGTTCATAAGGATGAACTCTCGGGTTTCGCCAGAAAATTTTTGAATACGGCCGTTTGCGGCATGGCAAGCATTGACGTAGCATCGCCCTGTTCTACAATTTGGCCTTCTTCGAGGTAGATCAGGTGATTGACGATATGTTCCGCAAGATAGAGGTCGTGTGTCACCACAATAATGGCCAGATGTTCACTCTCGCAGATGTTGCTGAGTGTGCTGGCCAGGCGTGCCGTTGAAGGGCGATCGAGGGCGCTGGTTGGTTCATCGAGCAACAGTACTTCAGGATGGTTGACAAGCGCACGAGCCAGATTGACTCTCTGTTGTTCACCACCGGAAAGTGAGCGGGCATCCCGCGCCAGCATCTCCGAAGAGAGTTGAACGAGATCAAGAACACGGGTAATTTCATCACTTTTGGCTGAAGGAGGAGCTATGTTGCGGAAAAGAAAGGGGCGTTGCAGGTTTTCAAGAAGCGTTCCTTCAAACATGAATGGCTTTTGCAGCACCATGGCAACTTTTCGACGCAGCAGCAGCGGCTCAATGGTTGAAATGTTTTGCCCATTCAGTAAAATTGTGCCATCAGAAGGATCGTCAAGGCGGTTGCACAGTCGAATCAGGGTGCTTTTCCCGCTTCCTGAAGCTCCGATGATTCCGGTTATTTTGCCCTGCAGGGCAGTAAAGGATATCCGGTCAAGAATGACCATAGTCGCACCTGCCGGGCTCAGCTTTGTTACCCTGACATCAATAAACTCAACAACCGGATTTTTGCCGGATTTTTGCTGCTGATTCATGTGCATTCAGCGATCAGAGTCAATGAAAATACATCCGTCATTTGAGGAAGTCTATACGTTCTCATGAAGCTATCCTTGTACTATTGTGCAATGGCTGTTTTCAAGATATTGAATAAACCTGAACAGAGAGAGTGCCATGTTCAAGATTTGCGCCACCCTGTAACTTGGGGTTGTTCTGTTGTGCTTGTTGTTTTCCCGAGTTTTGCCAGTTAGTGCCGAAACTCAGAACTCAAGGAGTTTCTAAACCTCGTTTTTACATTCGCTTGTACCCATCTGTTTGACATAAACCTCACCGGTTCGTTCATAACAAAGATGTATTTCATGGCCTTGATGATAGGGAAGTATCTGGAGATCAAAACAGGGCGGTCATTACGACAAATCCGGGACGAGCTGTGGCAGGTTCATGAGGCCAATATCCGTGATGAACTTACCGGGGAGGTGCACATCCTGCGCATGGATAACCACGAAGTGGCCAACAGTCAACTCATCAACCTTTTGAACCCTGAGTTTCCGCACTAATTTGGCGAAGTCAGGAGCATATGGGCTCCCCTATGTGCTAATATTGATGTCAGCTCTTTTTTGACACATCCGATTTATTGAAAACAGCTTCCAGAGTCGGAGCTGTGAAAATAGCGTCACTCCAAGCTTCCAATTCCTTCGTTTTGGCACTCTCCAACTTCTCCGAAGCCCACTCGGGCAAAAGGCCAAAGCGGCGTTCAAGCATCCTTTTCAGTAAGGTGTATTGGCCCTTGACCATGCCCTTGGCCATGCCAATTCTTTCTATACTTGTGATGTATTCCATTTTCTCTTTCTCCTCAATTGTTTCAAGTTCTTGCCAAACCCGGCTGTTCAACCATTCGGGCAGTTGCATCAACCAATCAACAATATACAATAAATCAATGATGCGTTGTTTGTTCCAGTGACGCTGATAGAGTATTCGCACCAAACGGAGTTTTGCCTCGTAGCGTTCCTGATGTCGCTTTTTTGTTTTTTTGGTCAGGATATGAGCCGCTGTAATCCATCCAAAAGCGTTATCTGATTCGAGCAGTTCATCAAGACGCTCTTCGTAATCGGTCAGCTTGGCAACCGGAAACTCAACAGAGAGCTTGCATCCCAGCACAGTAAAGCCATAAGATGTTGGTTTCCACTGCTTGTGCGTATCCGCCAGCACGGCCAGACTGGCGACAGGCCGGTCATATCGGTCGAAAATCCGGTAGTTGTAGACAAACATGCGTTTGGCAAACTCAGCCTGCTTTGTGCCCTGAACTTCAACGTGAATGTATATCCACTTCTCCTCACCATTCAACACATTGACTCTGACGAGCTTGTCAACAAAACGTTTACCCAACTCGGCATCCTGAACTACGGCTCTCAGTTCTTGGTCCAGAAAGACATACTCCTTTGCCCAATCTATTTCAGCGTGGGCCAGTGGGAAGTAGAACTCCATAAACTCCGAGAAGTAGTTTTCAACAGCCCTTTTCCACGGGCTGTCATACTGGTCGTTTGGCGTATCCACAGGTTGTGTTCCGGTAACGATTCATTGCGCAGAAAGGGTAAGCGCGGCGATGCGTAATAATCAGTTTGAAATACTCTAATAATACAATAATCCCCCTTAATACAAAATAATTAATGTATTCTACGCATCAATGTTTATTGCCAGGATGCCGTTTGGGAGATCAATGAATCAGGTATTGAGCGTGTGCTTCAGGATGTGGAAACGGCATACTTGAGCGACTCATTCTGGGATTCCGGTTTGATTCAGCGACTGACAACAGCAGGAAGCAGTGCGCCCGCGCTTCATGTTTTTTGGGCGGCGCAGGCAAAATTCAATGACAAAGGGTTCCTGTCGCGAGACATCAGTGTGAAGGAGATGATTGAACACCGGGGGGATATCCATCATATTTTTCCACGGCAGTATTTGAAAGAGAATGGTTTCAGCCAGAGCCAGTATAATCAGGTGGCGAACTATGTCTATGTCCAGCAGGAGATTAACATCAAGGTAGGGAAGCGCTCTCCGGCAGACTATATCGGCCAAATCCGCGAGCAATGTCAAAGCGGGAAGCTCGCCTTTGGCGGTATTGATACTCTTTCAGATTTCGAAGCAAATCTTGAGGCCAACTGCATACCCGGTAATATTTATGAGATGACGTTAAAAGATTACGATGAATTTTTGGGGGTTCGCCGAATATTGATGGCACGGAAGATCAAACGATATTATCAAAATTTATAACGAGATACCTCGCTTTGAGTAACTGGCATTGTTGCCGCCTTGGGTAACGGATTGGCAAGAGCGTTCATGAGCATTCGTGCACTTGTCCGATACGCTTCTTGTCGGAGATCAGAATTTGGTGAATACCCCGGAGATGCTCGCATGGTCTGTGTGTGCTTGTTTATGGGTTCCGGTAAGGCTTCCCTGTAAAGATGGTAATGAAATCGCTTGGTGATCGCGCATAAATGGCGTATTTTTTCTGCTGTGATCTTGTAATATAATAGAAGCGTAACAAAATATTTGCAGGTGAGTAATTTCCTGGAGATGGCGAATTTATCGGTGAAAAGATTTATGGAATCGAGTTTATTTTTTTATAATGGAGACAATAGTACTTATCACGCTTCCCGTAAGAACAGCGTATCAGGGTAAGTCTTTTGCTTAGGCCTCAAGGGTTCCTTAATCTGTGAGGCCTTTTTTTATTTATGGTTATGAATTATCACAAGCAAGCCATTGCGGTTAAAGATCAGATTCAGTTATTGAAGTCAAGAGGCTTGCTCGCAGGAGATGAGTCTCTTGCTGAACATTATCTCAACAACATCAGTCATTATCGGCTTGCGGGTTATTGGTGGCCAATGCAGGCGGATAAAGTCAATCATCTTTTTAAACCGAACAGCCGTTTCGAGGATGTTGTTGCTCTCTACAGTTTTGACTGTGAATTGAGATTTTTGCTCTTCAATGCTATCGAACGGATTGAGATTGCTCTTCGTACCCGTATGATTAATCATCTTGCTCACGAAGTTGATCCTTGGTGGTTTGAGAATCCTTCGATTTTCAAAAATAAAGTGGCATTTGCTGACAATTTGAAGGCGATTGACCGTGATCTTAATAATTCGAAAGAGGTTTTTATTCATCAGCATTATCAGAGGTATCATGCTGATAGCCGTCGACCACCTGCATGGAAAACGCTTGAGGTTGTAAGTTTTGGGCTCTTATCTAAACTCTATGGAAATCTTGGATCAAATATCGCATCAAAGGATATGATTGCGAAAGAGCTTAATACTGTAAATCACACTTATTTAAGGACTTGGCTTCAGTCGCTTTCGCAAATCAGAAATATTTGTGCCCATCACGGACGGTTATGGAACAAAAATCTACCGGGTCGTCCAAAGTTGCTGCCGAGACCTCCCGCACCATGGCTTACTTTGGTGCCGCCAGTTTCTCAGCATCACGCTTTGTATGTGCATGTTTGCTGTATGAAATATCTTTTGGATGCAATAAGCCCCGGACACAGGTTTGCACCGAAACTGAAAAACCTGTTTTGTAAATATCCGGGTGTTGATCTTGATGCGTTAGGGTTTTCGAAAAGATGGGAAAAAGAGCCACTCTGGAAGTCATAGCTAATTATTGTGGCACTAAACTCAGTTAAGGTGGCAATCTGTTTTCGACGGCCTAAGCCCGCTCACTGGGATAAACGTTTTTGTTGTTCCTGTCGAAGAGCGCTTTGAGGTGCTCAATCCGGCAATCCTGAAAGACAAGGCATGGGTTCATGATATTGCTGAAATCATCATGCCTGAGTTTTCAACGCTTCATTGTGTACAAAATTATCAGGAGAAGAACCCCGAGGCCAGTGAAAGCGAATAATCTATCCGGCGGCTATCACATTCAGGGCAAAGAGCATCGATCGCCAGAGCCTGTCGTGAATTTCAGCTCTATTTATGACACATCCGATTTTTTGAAAACATCTTCCAGAGTCGGAGCCGTGAGAACCGCTTCACACCACGCTTCCAGATCCTTTGATTTTGCGGACTTTATCTGCTCTGAAACCCACTCGGGTAACAGACCAAAACGGCACTCAAGCAGCTTTTTGGTTTTTTTTGTCAAAATATGAGCTGCGGTAATCCATCCAAAAACGTTATCTGATTCCAGCAGCTCATCAAGACGCTTTTCGTAATCGGTCAGCTTGGCAAGCGGGAACTCAAGAGAAAGCTTGCTGCCCAGCACGGTAAAGCCATAAGAGGTCGGTTTCCAGTTCTTGTGTGAATCCGCCAGCACGGCCAAAATGGCAACAGGTCGTTTGTATCGGTCGAAAATACGGTAATGGTAAATAAACATCCGTTCGGCGTGCTGCGGAACAGTTCTCATCGTGTCATCAAACCTGTGCTATAGTCATTCCAAATTCAAATGAACAAGCGCGGTTACGCCAAATGGCTCTTTTGGTATTCTTGTTATTATATTGACATTTAACCCACAACAAAGCGTAATAAGCCGCTTGTTCGAGCGGCGGAAACGCTTTCATTATCGAAAACCGAATTTGACCCGGATGCAGCAACCGCATATCAAGAAGCTGTTTCAGAATCCGAATTCTGAACAAGAAACGAACATTCAGATCGCCACGACAATCGTATTGGGAGAAAATCTCTCTCGCCAAACGGGTCGTGAGAGATGACAGGCAGAGATAGACATCAAGCGCTTAAAATTATAGGCACTGGCCGTTATCTTCCTCAACGCATTGTTCCAAATTCTGAACTTGAAGCACTTTACGGGCTTTCTCCCGGCTGGGTGGAGCGACGCAACGGTGTGCGTGAACGGCGATGGGTCACTACCGAAACCGCTTCATTCATGGCTGCTGAAGCGGCTCGTGAAGCTCTTGATGAAGCAGGGCTCAAGCCTGACCAGCTCAGTCTGATCATCAACGCATCAGGCACTGCTGAGCAGGCAATACCCGATAATGGCGCACTGATACAGCGACAGCTTGGTCTTGGCAGATCGGGTATTCCTGCCATGAGCGTGAATACCACATGCCTCAGCTTCATGTCCGCTCTTGATGTGGCAGCAACCTATCTTCAAACCGGTCGCTACCGCAATATCCTTATCGCCAGCTCCGATATCTCTTCTTGCGGAATTAATCCCAAAGAACCGGAGTCTGCAACGCTGGTTGGTGATGCGGCGGGTGCTGTTGTAGTGACTCGTGCTGGCGCGGGTGACACATCCTGCATTCATCATGCCCATTTTAAAACCTGGGGTGATGGCGCCTTTTTGACTTCGATCATGGGAGGAGGATCGGCACGCCATCCGGCGAAACCTGGCCATAACCCTGATGATGATCTCTTCCACATGGATGGTCCAGCGGTTCTCCGCATGGTGAGAGGTCTTGATGAGGCGTTTCTTGAAGAGCTCTATCCCGGTCTCTCAAAAAGCCTTGTTGATATTGACCTTGTTGTTCCGCATCAGTCAAGCAAGGTGGGTTTGCTTCTGCTTCAGCGCTATGGATGGCCGGAGGATAAAATCATGCAAACTCTCGGATGGCTTGGTAATTGCGTAGCCGCATCTCTTCCCTCCACTCTCTATCAGGCAGTGCATGACAAGAAACTTCAGCGCGGCCAGAAACTTTTGCTCGTTGGTACCGGGGCAGGACTCTCGATTGGCGGAATGGTCATGACGTATTGAGCGGAAATTCCGAAAAGCTCTTGTTGCTGCAAAAGCTGCGAGTTGAGCGGCTGAACGTATCAGCGCTTCAGCTTTGACTCATTTGAGTTGATTGTTAATAGTTCTCGTGCCTGCATGGAGTGATCATAGAACTTTTCACTTATATTGCAGGTGATATTAAATGTACTCCTATGAGCCTGACAGAAACAGCAGAAAAAGCACTTGCCGCTTATGGCGGACGCGAGCTCTGGCAAAACGCTAAAACTCTGGAGACAGAGATAAGTGCTTCTGGACTGGCGTTTACCCTGAAAAGACGACCGTTTTTTCGCCATGCCAAAATGGTTTTGGATATTCACAGGCCATTTTCCATGTTAACTCCGATTGGTCGCAATCCACTCATCACGGGAATTCTTGACGGTCTTGATGTCCGTCTCGAAAATGAAAAGGGCCAGGCCATTTCTGAGCGCAAGAATGCGAGGGATTATTTCAAAATCGGCAGAAGGTTATTCTCCTGGGATGATCTTGATATGTCCTACTTTGCCAACTATGCTTCATGGAATTACTTTACTTTGCCGGCGCTGTTGATGCGTGATGAGATTGGCTGGACGGAGCTCGAACCGGGCTTGCTGGAGGCGCGCTTCCCGGATGAGATCCCCACCCACAGTCGGGTGCAGCGATTCAGGTTTGACCGCGAGACCGGTCGGCTGATTCAGCACGACTATACCGCACAGATCATCAGTCCGCTTGCAGCCGCATCCAATGTTGTTTTGCAGCACGCGCAAAACAGTGCAGGAGTTGTTTACCCCTCAATAAGGCGGGTAACCCCGAAGGGTCCAAAGGGCAAGCCGCTTGGGGGGCCTGTCTTGATTCACCTTGACATTCACAATTTCAGACTGGTTACCACGTAGAAACGTTTGAGGAGAGAGAGATTCTTATGAAAAATTATGACATTGCCGTTATTGTCGGAAGCTTGAGGAAGGATTCGCTGAATCGCCAACTGGCGGATGCACTTGTTCCTTTGGCGCCTCCTGAATTCGTATTTCGGCAGGTACAGATCAGCGATTTGCCACTCTACAATCAGGATGATGACTCAAATCCTGTTGCATCTGTCAGGCGCCTGAAAAGTGAGATCAAGGTCGCCGATGCTCTGTTGTTTCTGACACCGGAGTATAACCGTTCCATTCCGGGGGTGTTGAAGAATGCTCTTGACCATGCTTCGCGTCCTTATGGCCAGAGTGTCTGGGGGGGCAAGCCGGCGGGTATTCTTGGCGTGTCAGTGGGTGCTGCTGGTACAGCCTTGGCACAACAGCATCTGCGCAATATTCTTGCTTTTCTTGATGTTCCAACGCTGGGGCAGCCCGAAGCCTATATTCAGGCAAAAGAGGGCTTGTTTGATGAGGAGGGTCATATCGGTTTGGGAAGCAGACAATTTCTCCAGAATTGGATGGATCGTTATGTGGCGTGGGTTGTTTCAGTCTCGGTTGGCTGATTTTTATGTTTCGGCTTCGAAGTAATTTTGCGTATTTTTCGGTAAAGATATTCAGGCCGGAATAAGATTATTTTACAGGGAATTTGATATGTCACCGATACAATTGATTGCCTCTTATGTTGGGGTTTTTCTTGGTGCCGTCCTCCTTTTAGCAACTGTTTATGGCTATATCAAGCAGAATAATTTTGGCTTGGGGGGAACCGTCCTCTCTTTATTGGGACTGACTTTGATAGGGCTCTCTTTTTGGTCATCGTTTGAGTTTTCGGTCGATGCAAAAGGAAAAGTTGCTGTGAGTTATACCCAATCTCAAAGCGAAGCAAGCAAGGCTGCTGATCTGAATGGACAATTGCAAAAGCTGAAGTTTCAGGTCGATATGCTCTCTCAGGATATTTCCGATCTCAAACGCGCCACTCCTTCTGCAAAGATATTTGATGATGCCGCGTTAAAGCGTGCGGCAAAAACCCAGGCATTCAATCAGAATTCGCTCTATTCGATTCTGGTGTTCAACAAAGAAAATCAGCAAAATACGGCTTCTTCGCTGGTTAATACGTTGCTTGCGGAGGGGTTTAAGTCAGCAGCAGCTTCGACTGACCTCAAGGAGGCGAAAAAACAGTTTGACCCGAACCATGCTTGGGTGATCTATTCGTCACGCGGGAAGGAAAAGCTGTCGGAGCTAAAGAACATGCTCAGGGATAAATATCCCGGGATTACCTGCCATGTTGAGCCAAAAGAGAGTGAGTTGCGCAATGGCGACATCCAGGTCTTGCTGTATTGACAGGGACGGGAACGCCTGATATTGCAATGTTTGTGCTGTGGTGTTTATAAAACCAGAAAAGGAACGTTATGTCTGATCTTTTCCTGCCTTGTCATGGTGAGTCTGATGTTTCTCTGGCATCCAAAGCATATTATGGCATTGGAGGTGTTGCCCGTTTTTTTGCTTTGCCTGAGGCTCTTTCAGAGCTTTCAGATCTCCTGATCTGGAATCGTAAGCATCGTTTTCCGCTGGCGCTCATGGGAAGCGGGAGCAATATTCTCTTTTCGGATCTTGATTTTCCCGGTATTGTGATTTCGCTGGAGTCGATGCAGCGTCTTTTCTGGCTTTCGGATGATGAGCTTTTCTGTGAAGCGGGGGTGGAGAATACCCTGATTGCTGAAGAGCTTTTTTCTGTTGGCAAGGGAGGAGGCGAGTGGCTTTACAGGCTTCCGGGTCAGATAGGAGCAACGGTGCGGATGAATGGTCGTTGTTTCGGGGGAGAGGTTTCGGCTGTGACGTCAGGTATTCTGACACTGTCGGTTGATGGTCAGTTGCGTTGGCGGTTGCCTGATGAGGTTTTTCTTGGTTACAAGCAGACGTCGCTGATGGGTAATCCGGAAATTGTTGTTGCTGTCGTGTTGCGGTTTCCTGTCAGTCGTCCTGCCGGGGAGATCAGGAAGTCGATGCGTGGGTATGAGGAAGAACGCACCAAAAAGCACCATTTTGATTTTCCAAGTTGTGGTTCGACGTTCAAGAATAACTATGTTGCCGGTCGTCCGAGTGGTATCATTTTTGAGGAACTTGGTTTCAAGGGAGAGAAGGAAGGCGGCGCCATGGTCAGTGAGCATCATGCTAATTTTATTTATAACAGAGCTGGTGCAACCGCTGAGGATGTGCTCAGGCTTGCTGCACGAATGAGGACGGCAGCTCTTGAAAAGGCAGGGGTGGAACTTGATCTGGAAGTGCAGTGTGTTGGATTGTTTGACGCTGATCTTCTTGCATCCTGTGGTGTCGGGTTTGTTGCGGATAGTCGGGAGAAATTGAAAGGGTGGAGTGGACTGTTGTGGAATCCCGAAGGTGATCAGCACCCGAAGCATCTCTTTCCACGTTTGCTTATGCAGGGCCCTCTGGCAGGATATTCCGGTCTCGACAGGGAGTTTCCTTCTGGTGTTGTTGTGGAGGTTGAGCAGTTGTGTTCGTTAAAGGATGCTGCGGCTGCTCCTGAAGCTCCTTTTCTGCGCTGGACAACCCGATGTGCTCATGAACATGCCGTTTTTTCGGTGAAAGCGCCTTCCCCGGGCGGCTTTACTGATGAGTTATGGCAGTACAGTGTTTCTGAGTTGTTTATTTCCGGACTTGGGGGCTACCTTGAATTTGAAATGACTCCTGATGGTCACTGGGTGGCATTGCGTTTTGATGCTCCGAGAAAAAGAACCAAAGGTTATGAAGTGCTGTCCGCTGAGCCATGGACGACAGGGGTGCGTCTGCTGCTGGATGATGGCTGTTTTGGTATGGAGTTCTCTTTTCAGTTGCTTCATCCGTTCATCAACGAAGGAGAAATGCTTGCTTTGCAGTGTTGTGCCTCGTCTGGAAGAGGAGAGTTCGGGTTGTTTCCCTGGTGGCATGTTCCCTCTTCACCGGCTGATTTTCATCAACCGGATCGGTTTTTCAGGATGTGCCTTCTCTGAGGCTGACGATGAAAAACGCTATTACAACTGAAGGAGTTACGGGGCTTTCTGAAGCAGAAGCTGCAGAGCGACTTCTTTTGGATGGATATAATGAATTACCCTCTTCAAAGCAGCGAGGAATTTTTTCTTTAGCGTTTGGTATTGTCCGTGAACCGATGTTTTTGTTGTTGGTGGCTTGCGGAGCGGTCTACCTGGTGCTTGGCGATGTGCAGGAGGCATTGATGCTTCTCGGGTTTGTCTTTTTTGTGATGGGGCTGACCCTCTATGAGGAGCGTAAAACCGAGAATGCGCTTGAAGCGTTGCGCGATCTTTCGAGTCCTCGCGCCCAGGTTGTGAGGGATGGCGCTGAACGTCGTATTGCGGGACGTGAGGTCGTGCGGGGAGATATTCTTGTCGTCAGTGAAGGCGATCGTATTCCTGCGGATGCACGGCTGCTTTCATGCCTGAATCTTTCTGTTGATGAATCTCTTTTGACAGGCGAATCTGTTCCTGTCAGAAAATCTGATGATGCCGAAGAGGGAAAAGAGGTTTGTCCCGGCGGAGATGATCTGCCGTTTATCTTTTCCGGCACAATGGTTGTTCAGGGGCAGGGTATTGCGCGAGTTATTGCAACTGGCGTACAGACCGAAATTGGGAAAATTGGTACGGTATTACAGACTGTTGAGCCGGAAGAGACGCTTTTGCAGAAAGAGACTGACCGCTGGGTGCGGACTCTTGCTGCTTTTGGCCTCTCCTTATGTGTTTTGGTGGTTATATATTACAGCCTTTCCCGTGGTGACTGGCTTCATGGATTGCTCGCCGGTGTGACTCTTGCCATGGCAACCCTGCCTGAAGAGTTGCCGGTTGTCCTTGCTATTTTTCTTGCCATGGGAGCATGGCGCATTTCAAAAAAGCAGGTGCTGACCCGCCGTATGCCAGCCATTGAGACACTTGGGTCAGCGACGGTTCTTTGTGTGGACAAGACTGGTACGCTGACCATGAATCGCATGTCGGTCAGCAAGCTTTTTGCGGGCGGAGAGCTTCTGGATGTCAGCTCGGTTTCACGGAACTCCATGCCTGAAGAGTTTCATGAACTGCTCGAATTCAGTATTCTGGCCAGTCAGCTTGATCCTTTTGATCCGATGGAAAAAGCGATCAAAGAGACCGGAGATGACTATCTGACGGAGACCGAGCATTTGCACAAAGATTGGGAGCTGGTTCATGAATACGCCTTGTCGAAGGAGCTGCTCTCAATCTCCCGAGTCTGGAAATCCTCTGAAGCTGAGCATTATACTATTGCCGCCAAAGGTGCTCCTGAAGCCATCATTGGGCTCTGTCAATATGATGAATCGGCAAAAGCGGAGTTGTTCACTCATATTACAGAGATGGCTGATCAGGGGTTACGGGTATTGGGTGTGGCGAGGGCATTTTTTCAGCAGCCGGTTTTGCCGAATGCGCAGGGCGACTTTGTGTTCGAATTTCTTGGTCTGATCGGGCTTGCTGATCCGGTGCGTTCGACGGTGCCTTCGGCAATAGCTGAATGCTACACTGCGGGAATTCGTGTGGTGATGATTACCGGTGATTTTCCCGGTACGGCGCGTAATATTGCGAGGCAGATCGGGCTGAAAAAAGCCGAAGTATCTCTTTCCGGGCCGGAACTGCAAGGAATGACGGACAGGGAACTGCAGGAGAGAATCAATGATGTGAATGTTTTTGCGCGGGTTGTTCCAGAACAGAAGTTGCGGCTGGTCAACGCCTTCAAGTCCAACGGTGAAATTGTTGCCATGACCGGCGATGGGGTGAATGATGCTCCGGCCTTGAAAGCGGCCAGCATTGGTATTGCTATGGGTGGACGCGGAACAGATGTTGCCCGTGAGTCAGCGTCACTGGTGTTGCTCGATGATGATTTTTCTTCAATTGTGCAGGCTGTCAGGCTTGGTCGAAGGATTTTTGACAATATCAGAAAAGCCATTGCCTATATTTTTGCTATTCATGTGCCCATTGCCGGCTTGTCGCTTTTACCAGTACTCTTTCATTGGCCGCTTCTCTTGCTTCCGGCGCATATCGCATTTTTGCAGCTTATCATTGACCCGACCTGCTCAATCGTCTTTGAAGCTGAAGGTGAAGAGGCAGATGTGATGAAGAGACCACCCCGGAACTCCCGCGAACCGCTCTTCTGTCGCAAGACGGTTGCTCTCAGCCTGATTCAGGGCGTTATTGTTCTTGCTGTTCTTCTTGGTGTCTTTTTATTTGCCCGTTCAAGGGGAGCGGATGAACAGGAGGTCCGGGCATTAACTTTTACCACACTGATGATTTCCAATCTTGGACTGATTCTCACCAACCGTTCATGGAGCAGCACGTCGGCTGTTGCTCTGCGCTCTGCAAATAAAGCATTGTTGCCGGTAGTCGCCGGAGCAATCCTTTTTATGGGGATTGTGCTGTATATTCCTTTTTTTGTTACTCTTTTCAGGTTTTCCGCATTGCATCTCCCGGATCTTCTGCTTTGCCTTTCAGCAGGGCTTGGGAGTGTTGTCTGGTTTGAAGGGTTGAAGCGGTTCGGAGTGTTCCGTCTTTTCGGGAAAAATGAATAGCAGGAATTGGCAACATCGTTGATCTCTTGTGTTTAATTTGCAATGCGAGCCTTCAGGATGAGTGGCAGGTGATCAGAATATCCGCCGATATATTTTCTTTTTTCGTATGTCGCGTATGGCTTTTTACCAGACTTGTCAAGAAGCCGGGAGAATGAAAAGCAGCGAAAAGCATCATCCGGGGCGAAAAAACCCTTGTTTTCAATCATGCCTGCTGAAAGAAGGATCTGGTCGATGTGTTGCCAGTGATTGTTGAAGGCGTAGCTCCCGATCTCTTTGTACCCGTTCCAGCAGTTGTAAAGAAGAGTCTTGCTGTTTGCTTTGACTTGTGCGGCATCGAATGATGAACCGAGAACTTGTTTGATTGAGCGGTCAACAGGCTCATCATTAAAATCTCCCATGACAATAATATCAGCTTTCGGGTTACCGACAAGCAGGCTGTCGAGAATGTGCCGGGTGACCTTTGCTGCTGTCATTCGTTTTGATTCGGTCCATCCGGTATCGAATGAACGCGATGGCCAGTGGTTCAGAATGACGTGAAACGGGTGGCCAGCGGCAGAAAATCCGGCAACAATGATTTTTCTTGTCGGCCTGTCAAGAGGCACAGTGTATGCTTTTGAGGCTTCCGGGCGGAGAGTTTGGGGATTGTAGCCGAGGGCGATATCAATGCCTCTCGGATCGGATGATTCAAAGTATATGGATTTGTATCTGATACCCGGAATTTTTGATAGTGTTTCCTCAAAGACGCTTTTGTTCTCGACTTCAGCAAAAGCGAAAATATCAGGGTATTTTCGGTAGTCCGGGTGCGCTTCTACTGCGGTGAAAAGGTGGCGGATGCGCATCTCTTTGAGAATCAGTTTTTTTTCTGTCCACTGCAGTTTTCCATCCGGAGTGAATTCATCATCGTCAGTCAGGGGATCATTTTGTGGATCAAAAAGATTTTCAACGTTCCACCACAGAAAGAGTACTGTTTTTTCCGGTTTATGATTCCCTGTGGCAGGGTGTGAAATCAATGGCGTTGTGCCAAAGAAGAGAAAAAAGAAACAGAGGAATTGCCGCATAATCTCTTTCTATGTAATTTTTTTTCTTTACCATAATGATTATGTAACTTAATCGGGATTTTCCGGCTATCAATAATTTTTTTTTCAAACGATCAGGAAAGCATTATGACCCACAAGAGTGATGTCAAAGAGCAGGCGAAAGATATCCTCGAAGAGACCCTCGACAGAGAGGCGGTTATTGTGCTGGCAAGAATTTCCGAAGAGATGGAGCTGATTTTTCTTGCTCATCCGGAGCCGGAAAGTGATAAGGTTAAAGAGATTGTCACTGGCTATTTTCTGGAGAACGGCAGATCGGAACAGTTTATTGATGACTGGATCAAAACTTCTGAAGAGTACAGCCGGGCCAGGGGCCTGAGTGAACAGGATCAGCCAAAAGCTATGCTTTCGGATCTTGGTGTCTTCAGATTTATGAACTTTTTGAAAGACAAGGGGCTGACTGACGATCAGATTACTATTGTGCTTACCGGGGCTGTGCAGCAGGCGGCCTCTGGTCACCAGGATGAATCAGAACAGGGATAATTTTTCACGGTTATAGACGGTTATCGTTTGTGATAGCCAATCAAATATAAAAACGTTCAACATGAAAAAGACGACACAGCTTTATGAAGGCAAGGCTAAAAAGGTTTTCTTGACGGAGGATAGTAATCTGGTCATACAGGAGTTCAAGGATGATGCGACGGCGTTTAATAACAAGAAAAAAGGGACTATTGCCGAAAAGGGTGTTGTGAACAATGCCATTTCCTGCAAGCTCTTTGCAATGCTTGAAGAGAATGGTGTACATACTCATCTGGTTGAAAAACTCTCGGATCGCGACATGCTTTGTCGGCGGCTCGATATTATCAAGGTTGAGGTTGTGGTACGCAATATAGCGGCCGGTTCGCTGGTGAAACGATATGGGTTTGCTGAGGGGACGGTGCTTGCAAAGCCGATTGTAGAGTTTTATTTGAAGGATGATGACCTTGATGATCCGCTGATGAATGAATCTCATGCTGTGGCGCTTGGTGTTGCCACGCTTGAAGAGCTTGCTGTTCTGAAAGATCGTGCTGAAGCCATTAATGAGGTGCTCCGCAAGTTTTTTGCCGACAGAAAACTGAAGCTGGTTGACTTCAAGCTGGAATTTGGTCGTCATAACAACGAGATTCTGCTTGGCGATGAGATAAGCCCTGATACCTGCCGGTTCTGGGATCTGGAGACGAATGAAAAAATGGACAAGGATCGTTTCCGCTTTGATCTGGGAAGTGTTGAGGACGCCTATAGTGAGGTGCAGAGAAGAGTGCTTGAGCTTGACTGAAACAACAGTAACGATAGACCGGGTTTGTAATGCTTGAATCTGCGATTGCATGGCTGCAACATTCCGACCCTTTTGCGATCTATGTTTTTCTCTTTCTGATTGCTTTTTTTGAAAACGTAGTGCCGCCGATACCAGGGGATGTTCCTGTAGCTTTTATCGGGTATTTGATATATAACAGCCAGCTAACATTTGGAGTGGCTCTTTTTTCGGCTTCACTTGGCTCTACGGTGGGGTTTATGGTGGTCTATATGCTCAGCAAATATCTTGGGTTGAAATTATATGCCGAGGGTGCTACTGTAGCGCAGCACAGATTCTCGAAAAGTATTCACCGGTTTTTTCCACCCTCCGATATGGAGCTGCTTCGCGGGAAATTTGCCACTCACGGATACCTTGCGGTACTTGTTAACAGGTTTCTGTTCGGTTCCAGAGCGGTAATTTCGGTTATGGCAGGCTTGATGCACCTCAGGACTCTTTTTGTGCTTCTTGCGGCAATGACCAGCGCAGTTGCATGGAATGCCTTGTTGCTTTATGGCGGTTTTTTTCTGGGTAGTAAATGGCAGAATATTGGTGGTTATGTTGCCTTATACACTATTCCTGTATCTGTTTTTTTTGTTGTGCTGCTTTTTTTTTCAATATGGCGGTTTGTCAGGGAGAAAAAGCGACAGCATGAATGAATGTTATTAACCTATCTTTTAATCATGGCAAAAGACGTAAAACTTTATCCTGCTGAAAAAAAAGGTGAGCTTCTTGAACTTGACGCAATTGATGATCTCAAAGAGATGGCCCGCCAGGTTCGTCGGGATGTTATCCGAATGCTCGCGATGGCCAATTCTGGTCATACGGGCGGCTCACTTGGAATGGCCGATATTTTTACAGCGCTGTACTTCAGGGTGCTTCAGCATAAGCCACATGAGTTCTGGTCTCATCAAGACGAAGATCTCGTTTTTCTCTCCAATGGCCATATTGCGCCAGTATGGTATAGTGTTCTAGCCCGCTCAGGTTATTTCCCGCTCAGTGAGCTGAACTCACTGCGGCAGGTTAACTCTTATCTGCAGGGTCATCCCACCTCTGAGTCAAGACTGCCTGGCATAAGAATTGCATCAGGTTCCCTGGGTCAGGGTCTCTCTGTTGCTGTTGGTGCAGCCCTTGGCCTTCGTATCGACGGAAAGGATAACGATGTTATTTGTTTGATGGGTGATGGCGAGTGTCAGGAAGGGCAGATTTGGGAAGCTGCGATGAGTGCGTCCCATTACCATCTTGACAATATTATCGGTATTGTCGATTATAATAATCTTCAGATTGATGGTGAGGTCTCATCAATCATGGGAGTTGAGCCGTTTGCCGATAAATGGCGTTCATTCGGCTGGGATGTGTATCAATGTGATGGCAATGATATGGAGGATTTTGTCACGACTATCGAAAGTATCAAATCAGTTAAAAGACGAGAAAGGCCAACGGTTGTGCTTGCAACAACAATTATGGGAAAAGGAGTTCACTTTTTTGAAGGCTCCATGCCCGATAAAAGCAACTGGCACGGCAAACCGCCGTCAAAAGATGAAGCGATCAAGGCACTTGCTCTTCTCGGCGAGACCGTCTTTGGTGATTTTTAGGCTGAAGCGGTTTTATGCAGATTCTGGCCGGAGCATATAAAGGACGAAAAATAAGGAGTTCATCGTCGCACGCTATTCGTCCTTGCAGCAGCAGGGTGAAGAAATCTCTTTTTGATACTCTTTCGGCAAGAATTGACTTTGAAGGCATTTCCGTTCTTGATCTGTTTGCCGGGTTTGGTTCTCTTGGTTTTGAGGCACTGAGTCGTGGTGCGACCTCAGTCTGTTTTGTCGATCAGCATAGTGATGCACTGAAAGCCATGAAGGAGACCGCTCTTCAGATTGGTGTGTCGGGGAGTGTCAAAATTATTAACGCAGATGTTTCAGCATTTCTCGGTCGTGTGACGGGGCAGTTCGATCTTCTTTTTTGTGATCCACCATATTCATGGCCGGATTATGATCAGTTGATCCAGATGGTTTTTGGGAGTCCTCTTCTTGCCGAAGAGGGTATGCTCCTTATCGAACATAGTACACATCTCGACTTCAGTTCATCACCGTATTACACTTTTCACAAGGATTATGGTATGACAAGAGTTACTTTTTTCAGTCATGACACTTTCAGACTATGAAAAACAAGGCGATTTATCCGGGAACATTTGATCCTTTTACCAACGGTCATCTTGATGTTCTTGAACGTGCCCTGAATATTTTTGAGGAGGTTATTGTTGTTATTGCCGAGAACAGCCAGAAACACGCGCTGTTTTCCATTGACGAACGACATGTGATGACCACAGAGGTAACTGGTGTTTATCCTGGCGTGAGTGTTGAGGTGCTTCATAAAGGATTGCTTGCTGATTATGCTCGTCAGGTCGGCGCAAGAGCTATTGTCAGGGGGGTTCGGCAGGTCAAGGATTTTGAGTATGAATTTCAGATGTCGCTCCTTAATCGCCAGCTCTATCCGGATGTGACTACTGTCTTTCTGATGCCTAATGTCAAGTATACCTATGTGGCCTCTTCAATTATCAGGGAGGTAGCCATGCTTGGCGGTGATGTCAGTAAGTTTGTTCACCCCTGTGTCCTTGATATGATGCATCAAAAACGTGAAGAACAGAACCAGCAAAAATTATAACCAACTATTATTTTTATATGTCGATAACAATTCACGAAGAAAAGTATCTCACGCGCAGGGTCCTTGGTATGCAGGAGTCGCAGACTATGCGAATCAGCAATCTTGCGAATAAAATGAAAGCTGAAGGCATGGATATTGTCAGTCTTTCAGCAGGCGAACCGGATTTCCCCACTCCGGCTCACGTCAATCAGGCTGGTATAGACGCGATCAATGCAGGTTTTACCCGCTATACCGCAAATTCAGGTATTGCGGATCTTAAAAAGGCGATTATTGAAAAGTTCAGGCGTGATAACGGTCTGGAGTTCCAGGAAAACCAGATTATTGTCAGCAATGGCGGTAAACAGACTCTTGCCAATACGTTTCTTGCGCTGTGTGAAGAGGGTGATGAAGTGATTGTTCCTGCGCCTTTCTGGGTGAGCTTTCCAGAAATGGTTCGTCTTGCCGGCGGCATCCCGGTTATTGTTCATACCACTCTGGAAACCGAATACAAAATAACTCCCGCTCAGCTTGAGGAAGCAATTACTCCGAAGACAAAGATAGTTGTTCTGAATTCTCCTTCAAATCCAACTGGCGCAGTCTATAGTGAAGCCGAGGTTCGTGCCCTGATGGCCGTTCTCGAAGGTCGGGAAATTTTTGTGCTCTCCGATGAAATGTACGACATGATTGTTTATGGAGGCGTTCGTCCTTTTTCTCCTGCAAGAATTCCGGCAATGAAGGAGTGGGTTATTGTCAGTAATGGTGTGTCGAAAACCTACGCCATGACAGGCTGGAGAATCGGATACCTTGCGGGGCCGAAATGGCTGATTGATGCCTGCGACAAGATACAGTCACAGACTACCTCAAATCCCAATGCCATAGCCCAGAAAGCTGCCGTTGCTGCGCTGAATGGTGATCAGAGAATTGTTGAAGAGCGTCGTGCTGAATTTGAAAAGAGGCGCGATTATATGTATCAGGCTCTCAACAGCATTCCTGGCTTTAAAACCGCTTTGCCGCAGGGCGCGTTCTATATTTTCCCTGATATCAGTGGCGTGCTTGGTCAAACTTTTAACGGTGTGGTCATGAAAGACTCTGCTGATGTTGCCGAGTATCTTCTGAAGGTGCATCATGTTGCCACGGTTCCGGGTGATGCATTCGGTGCGCCGGAAAACCTTCGTCTCTCGTATGCGGCCTCAATTGCCGCGCTCGAGGAAGCTGTCAACCGTATAAGGAGAGCGTTCAAATAGGGTGCCGATGCTGAAAGTTCGTCGCAGCCGCCTTTATACGTTGTGGTTTGGCTGGTATTCACGTCGCCAGTTCAGACGGTATTTTAACTCGGTACGTGTCTTTATGGAGGCCGGTGTACGAGAGATGGATCTTCGTACGCCGGTTATTTTTTATGCCAATCATGCCTATTGGTGGGACGGCTTCTGGTCTCCGCTCTGTACCGAGGAGTTTTTTCGCCAAAGACTCCATATTATTATTGAGTTTCAACAGTTGCAGAAGCATCGTTTTTTTACTCGTATCGGGGCTTTTTCTCTTGATCGTTCACGTCCGAGAAGTTGGCCTGTCACGATTCGTTATGCCGCAGAGTTGCTGACTGATGACAATGATCGGCAAAATGCCCTCTGGATTTTTCCCCAGGGAAAGATAGAACATGTTGACAAGCGACCGCTCGTCTTTTTTAAGGGCACAGCATCGATTGTTTCCAGGGTTCTTGAAAAGGTACCAGGGGTTTACGTTGTTTCAATTGTCAGTCGGATTGAATATCTTGACGAGCAAAAACCGGAGCTATTTTTGTCTTTCAGACAGCCGTTTCTCGTTTCCCGGTCGGAATATGCCGGTGCGGATAAGCTTACGGCATATATGCAGAGGATGACGGAGAGTCATCTTGATGAACTCAGTGAAAAGATTCGGAACAGAAAACTTGATGATGCGGTGACTCTTGTTCAGGGAAATCTCTCCGTTAACAGAAAAAGCGAGGCGTTCAGGCGCTTCATGCATCTGGACAAAGTTCAGAAGGTTACGGAATGAGGAGAAAATGTTGTATTAGATTGGCACCGGATTCTTTTGTCTCAACAGCGGCCCTCTTTATCGGGGGCGGTAAATACACAAAATCAACAACGTCCCCTACTTCATGAGTAATGTTATATGTAGTTGTCTTCTGGGTGATAATGCACGGGTAAGGCTGCGGCTTTCACAATTGTTGCACAGTGAGATGGAGTCGATTTACGGAGTTGCGCCTGATGGAGGTTCTGAGGATACTATCTGTGAAGTCGAGCTGCAGGGTTGCAGAAGAGAGTTTTTTGTCAACAATACAGGAGTCCCTTTCTGTATAGGTCAACAGGTTATTATTGAATCTGATGGGGGGTACGATTTTGGTGTTGTCTATTCGACTGGCCAGATTGCCCGAAAAAAACTTCAGCTTAAAGGGCTTGATAAAAATGGCCAGGAATGGAGTGCTGTGTTGCGGATTGCTGACGAAAATGACAGCCAGGCAATTATTGAACTGAAAAAACGCCAGTCTGATATTCGTGAAATCTGTCTGAACAAGATTAAAAAGCATGAACTGGATCTGAAGCTTGTTGATGTTGAATTGCGAATGGATCAGCAGAAACTTTCTGTTTATTATACGTCGTCACATCGGGTTGATTTCAGGCTGCTGGTTCGGGATCTTGCCGGTGAGTTCAAAGCAAGAATTCAGATGGTGCAGATTACGACTCGTGAAGAGGCAAGAAGAGCAAATGCTTTCGGGCCTTGCGGTTGTCTCTTGTGTTGTTCGAGCTGGTTGCAGAAAATCCATGCCAATCCGTTCGCTGAAAAATCACAATATTCCGAGGCGGCTGGCAATGAGAGCCACGCATTCAATATTACAGGGATATGTAACCGTCCTAAATGTTGTCTTGGGTATTCGAAACATGAGAAAGGGTGCCGTCCTCAACCGTCCGTTCAGGTCATTATTCCTGCTGTCGGGAGCAGGGTTTCTACCCCGGAGGGACCCGCTGTCGTAGAAAGTATTGATACCCAGAAAAAGCTGGTCTGGTTACGTTACCAGCAGAGCGATCAGACGCGCAGATTTCCTCTCGACAAGTTCAATGCGCTGTTTGTTAAAAAATAATAACGCTTGCCATATATGTCTGATTTTCAAAGAACCCTTGTTACGACAGCGCTTCCTTATGCCAATGGCCCGGTTCATCTTGGCCATCTTGCCGGTGTGTATCTTCCTGCGGATATTTACGTTCGGTATAAAAGGCTTAAAGGTGAGGATATCATCCATATTGGTGGATCGGACGAACATGGTGTGCCCATTACCATTACTGCAGAGAAAGAGGGGATTTCTCCTCGCGATGTTGTTGATCGCTATCACAGGATGAATCTTGATGCCTTTTCAAAGTGTCATATCTCCTTTGATTACTATGGCAGAACGACTTCGGAGGTACATCATAAAACTGCGCAGGAGTTTTTTCTTGAGATTGAGCAAAAAGGCATTTTTCAACAAAAGACGGAAAAGCTTTTTTTTGACACAAAAGCAGAACGGTTTCTGTCTGATCGATATGTGACCGGCACCTGTCCAATTTGTAATAATCCTGAAGCCAACGGTGATCAGTGTGAACAGTGCGGCACCCATTTAAGTCCACTCGAACTGATCAACCCAAAGAGCAAACTCTCGGATGCGACGCCTGAATTGCGTGATACCATGCACTGGTATTTTCCCCTTGGACGCTTTCAGGAGCAGTTGGAAGTTTATGTAAACGAACATGACCTTCAAACAATATCTCCCGATGATGTTACAAAAAGAATAGACAGTTTGTGGCGCTCAAACGTGATCAACTATACCCGTACCTGGCTTAAGCAGGGGCTGAATGACCGGGCGATTACCCGCGACCTGTCATGGGGCATAAAGGTGCCCCTTGAGAGCGAAGAGGCAGCAGGAAAGGTGCTTTATGTCTGGTTTGATGCTGTGCTTGGTTATATCTCATTTACAAAGGAGTGGGCTGTTGAGCGGGGTGAGAGCAATCTTTGGACATCATACTGGCAGGATCCCAAGTGCCGCCTTGTTCATTTTATTGGCAAGGATAATGTAGTGTTCCATACGCTGATGTTTCCTGCTATTCTGATGGCATGGAACGAAGGACGGGATCATGATTGTTACAATCTTGCCGACAATGTCCCTGCATCGGAGTTTATGAATTTTGAGGGAAGGAAGTTCTCGAAATCGCGCAACTATGCGGTCTATCTTGGCGAGTTTCTCGAAAAATTTCCTGCTGATACTCTTCGCTACAGCATCGCCATGAACTATCCTGAAAACAAGGATACCGATTTCAGTTGGCAGGATTTTCAAAATCGCACGAATGGTGAGCTGGCCGATACCCTTGGTAATTTTATCAAACGTTCGGTTGATTTTACCAATTCGAAATTCGACGGAGTTGTGCCGATTGATTGCCCTTCTGATGTTATGAAGTCCTTTACCGTTATTCTGACTCATGATAATGATGTTGAAATTGACGAGCTGGGCAACAGGGTTGATCTTGATGATTTGATTGATGAAATTGGACAAGCCTATGAGCAATTCCATTTCCGTGATGCAGTTTCCAAAACAATGGATATAGCTCGTAAGGCTAACCGGTTTCTTACGCAAAACGAACCATGGAAACTCATAAAGAGTGATCGTGATGCTGCTGCGAAGATTATGTCTGTATCCCTGAACCTTTGCCATACCCTTGCCCTGCTCTTTTATCCGGTGATTCCGGAAACCTGTAATCGTATATACGCCATGCTTGGGTTCGAGGGTACGATCGAAAGTCTCATTAAACCGGGTGTTTCTCTTCTTGAACAGGCGAAAATGCCAGGGTTGCAGAAGGGCCACAAGCTCTGTGGAAATTCTGAAATTCTCTTTACAAAAATTGAGGATAGCGCAATTGCGCCGGAGCTTGAAAAGATTGCGGCACTGCTTGCTGAAGCTGAAAAACGTGAAGCTGGAGCTGAACAGTGTCGTATGGAGTTTAAGCCGGAGATCAGTTTTGATGATTTCCAAAAGGTTGATCTGCGGGTTGCAAGAGTGATCGCTGCTGAAAAAGTGCAAAAAGCAGGGAAATTACTGAAATTGCAACTGCAAGTCGGTTCTGTCACAAAGCAGGTGCTTGCCGGTATTGCGAAGCATTACACTCCGGAAGAGATGATTGGAAAAAATGTCGTCCTGGTGGCTAATCTTGCGGAGCGGAGCATCCGTGACGAAGTTTCCGAAGGCATGATTCTGGCGGTAGAGGGTGCGGACGGTAAACTTTTTGTTCTGGAGCCTTCAGGAGATGAAATAAATGGAAAACTGATTCAATAGATTTTTGGAAAAGAGAATTTATTGTTTACCTTAAAGGACAAACATCGTGGGGTGGAGCAATTGGTAGCTCGTCGGGCTCATAACCCGAAGGTTGCAGGTTCAAGTCCTGTCCCCACCACCAGTAAAAGCCGCCTCTGCAACAGGCGGCTTTTTTGTTTAAACCTTTTTTTTATTGAGGCATTGTCATGATGATGAGTAACCACTCTTTTTCAAGGCCGGCAAGAGCAGGAAAAAAGAGCTTTTTCATGCAGGCAGCTCTTGCGCTGGCAGCTCTTTTTTTCTTTGTGCATTCCGCTTCAGCGGAACAGTTGCTCTGTGGTATTGATCGTCTTGAAACCTCGGGGTGCAGGGAGCTTTCAGGCTTGAGAGTTGGTCTTATTACCAATTCGGCGGGTGTCAGTCGGGGAGGAGAGGCCGATTATGCCATACTGCTCCGCAATGGTGTCAACGTCAAGTTTCTCATGGCTCCAGAGCATGGTTTTTCGGCTGATATCGAAGCAGGGAAAAAAGTGGGGAGCTCAGTTGTGGCTGATACCATTCCGGTATTCTCACTTTATGGAACCACCAAAAAACCTGATATCCGTCAACTGCGCCAGATTGATCTGCTTCTCTTTGATCTCCAGGACGTTGGCACCCGCTGTTATACCTATATTTCCACCATGAAGAATGCCATGGAGGCATGCGAGGAGGCAGGGATTGCTTTTATGGTTCTGGATCGTCCAAATCCGGTTGTTCCATTACCTCAGGAGGGGTTTATGGTGACATCGGGATATGAGTCGTTTGTCGGAGCCGTCAATATTCCTTTTGTGCATTCGATGACGGTCGGTGAGATTGCCCTCATGTTGAAGGAGCTGCTTTACAGGAAGCTTGATCTCAGGGTGATACCGATGCTTGGCTATCGGCGTGACCGTTTTGTTGATGAGTATCCGGGATTCAGTTTTAAAAGCCCTTCTCCGAATATCAGGAATGTTGAAACCGCCATCATCTATCCTGCGACGGTTTTTCTTGAGGCAACTATGGTCAGTGAAGGGCGTGGCACTGATGCTCCTTTTATGCAGTTTGGCGCTCCATTTATCAAGAGCCAGGAGCTTGCGGCTGCCTTGCAGAAATATGAGTTTTCTGGAGTGTCGTTCGATACCGTAGAGTTTCAGCCGCGTTCAGGCAAGTTCAGTGGCGAGCGCTGTCATGGCCTGAAGCTTGTGGTGACTGACAGAAAAGTTTTCAGTCCGTTCAGGACGGCAACAGCTCTTCTGCTAGAACTTCAGCGTCTTTACCCGGCGGATATTGCTCTTGACAAGCATGGCGAATTTTTCGACAGGCTTGCGGGAAGCCCTCTTTTCAGAGAGATGATAAAAAAACAACAGCCGTTTGACAACATTATTGAAGCGGGCAATTGTCAGGTAGAGGAGTTTAGGCGCTCTCATCCCGAGCGTTTTTTTCTCTATCAATGATATGCTATCTGGGAATGGATACTCTGCCACGCAGTCCGTTTTTTGAGAGCAGTATCTGCCAGAGCTGAATTGATCGGGCCCTGAAGGCTCCCGAGAAGCTTAAAAGATAGTAACGCCACATACGGTGAAACTTTTCTCCATATCGGGATTGCAGAGCGGGCCACTCTCTTTCGAAATTTTCATGCCATGCTTTGAGCGTCAGAGAGTAGTCGTGGGTAAAGACATGCCAGTCTTCGAGCATGAAATGGCGTTCGTAGTTTTTGGTGATCTGGCTTGCCGACGGCAGCATGGAGTTTGGAAAGATATATTTGCAACTCCAGCGATCGCCATTGACGCACGGGATGTTGCTGCCTACTGTGTGAAGCAGGGTTAACCCGTCAGGTTTCAGGCATCTGTTGGCCATTTCGAAGTAGTTGTGGTAGTTTTTATGGCCGACATGTTCGAACATGCCTATCGAATAGATTCGATCGAAAGATCCCTGTACGTCGCGGTAGTCCTTCAGTTCGATGGTCACCGGCAGGCCTGCGCAATGTTCCCTGGCAATTTTGGCCTGTTCGCTTGAAACAGTTATTGCTGTTACCGAAACGTTATACTCTTCTGCAGCAAATCGGGCGGCGCCGCCCCAGCCGCAACCAATATCGAGAACCGTCATACCGGGTTGCAGTTGCAGCTTATTGAAAACAAGGCGGAGCTTCTGTTCCTGGGCTTTGTCAAGGCTGTTTGTCTCGTTCCAGTATCCGCAACTGTAGATCCATCGCTTGTCGAGCATGGCTTCAAACAGGTCATTGCCAGTATTGTAATGTGTCTCGCCGATTCTGAAAGCCCTTGACGGACGCTGAAGATTGTATGTTTTGCCGATCAATTTTGCGATCAACATGGACTGTTTGGCTGTTTTTGTGTCAGCTTTTGAATTGATCAGCCGGAAAAAAAGCTCATCCAGGTCATGGCAGTCCCACCAGCTCTCCATGTAGGTCTCACCAAAGCCAAGGCTTCCTTCAGTGATGGTTCGCTGATACACAAGCGGATTGTGGATTTTAATATCCCAGGGACGGCTTCCTTGAATGCTTATATCTGCTGACTCGAAGAGCCGTTCAAGCTGTTTTTTATAAAAGGATTCAAACATGCCATGCTCTTTTATTTCAGCAACAGACAACGTGACGGTCTTGCTGCTGTAAAGTATTATACTGGCAGATTTTTCCGGGCGGTCATGCGGGTGATATCATCAAACTTTTTATTGTACGTAAGAAAATAGTGTTTGTCAATTTTTTTTTGGTCGCCCCCTTTTTTTTAATCCAGGCTCTTTTTCTGCCAGAGAATCGGAAATATCTGAATCATGAGGAATCTCATCCTGTTCAACAAGATGTTCGTCATGGAGGTCAGGCTCAACGATCAGATCGAGTTCATCGCAGAGGAGTTCATCGATGATTTCATCAGCAGGAGCCTGTGCTTTTCCCCTGCCGCCTCGTTTTGTTTTCATTGCCGGTTCAATCAGGGTCACCACCTCATTGATGGAAGAAAAAATGTAAAGCTGTTTGTCCAGATTAGTCAGTTTCAGAAGATCCTTGATCTGCTTGCAGAGAGAAACGAAAATGGCAAGTCCGGTTGACTGATTGGCAAGTTGGTGGGCGAGCAACATTGAGCTGATTCCGCAGGAATCAATGGCTTTAACCTGGGAGAAATCAATGATCAGGTTTTTGCTGCTTTCCTTGTTAACCATACTGTCAATAGTCTGCTTGAATGACTCTTTATGACGAAAATCGAATACCTCTTCCTCGATTTTCAGAATAGTTAACTCTTTGCGGGTTGATGTTGAGTGTTTCATTGTAAATTCGTGCGATAAAAGCTGTGAAACATTACCATAAAAACATAGAGAGGATTTTTTTTGCTCGGCAGATTGTCAGGCTTGGTTATAAAAAACTGACTGACTTTACTTTATAACATTATTAATACCTAAGGTAAAAAAAAAGCTCATTGATAATATTTTTTTAACCCCAAAAATTAATGTTTTCCAACTTGTTCCAAAGAATATCGATATCCATCCAGTTTACGGAAAGACGATTGTTGAAAAAAGTCAACTGGCGTTTGGCATAGTTGCGAGTATGTTGTTTTATCAGTCTGACTGCTTCAGCGAAGTCAATGGATCGGTCGAAATAATGAAACAGCTCCTGATATCCCACAGATTGCAAGGCGGATATTTTTTGATCGGCAAAGAGTTTGCCATACTTGTGATACAGGAGCTCGGCCTCTTCGCACAGCCCTTCTTCTATCATGGTATCGGTACGCTGGTTGATGCGCTGATAGAGTATTTCCCGGGGCATAGAAATTCCTGTCGTCAAAAAGTGCAAGCCGCTTTTTTGTTTGACTTTAGCATGCAGTTCGGTAACGCTCACTCCTGTCAGTTCAATGATTTCAAGGCTTCGAATAAGTCGTTGGGTTTTTGTGGGGTCAAGTGTCGCGGCCTGTTCAGGATCTTTTTGGAGCAGCTTGTCGTAAAGCCATTCTTTTCCCATACTGTTCAGCTCGAGCAAAAGCCTTGCGCGTATTTCAGGGCTTGCGGGAGGTAAATCAGCAAACCCTTTCAGGAGCCCTTCAAGATAGAGAGTCGAGCCTCCTGCAATAATGGCACGTTTTCCCCGCTGACGAATATCATGGATTCGTTCGATGGCTTCGGTGGCAAAATCGCCTGCGGAAAATGTCTCGCCAATATTTTTCTCATTGACAAAATGATGTTTCACCTCCTGAAGCGCTTCAGGTGGCGGTTTTGCTGCGCCAATGTTCAGTTCTCTGTAGATCTGTCTTGAATCAGCAGAAATGATTTCCGCTCCGATTTTTTTTGCCAAAGCAATGGAAAAAGCGGATTTGCCGGAAGCGGTAGGGCCAAGAATGACAATGACTGGCGGTTCTGAAGTTGAGTGCATGCTTGTCGGCACAAATGGTTCCGGATTTTGTTCTGCTTGCCTACATGAGGGCTTTCAGTGATTTACAGACCCTTGATATAGGGAGGCCGACAACGTTGTAGTAGCATCCTTCAATGCGCCTGACATGACAGGCTATCAGGGGATCCTGAATACCGTAGGCACCAGCCTTGTCGTAAGGTTTTTCGGACAGGATGTATCGTTTTATTTCATTGTCGGACATCGGCTCAAACTCAACAGTGGTGGTGACACATTCAGTGTGGCTTTTGTTGTCGTACAGAATGACAAAGCCCGTATAGACCCGGTGGGAACGGTTCTGGAGACTTTTGAGCATGGCGAATGCCTCATCGAATCCTGACGGTTTGCCAAGAATGCGGTTACCCTTAGCCACGACGGTATCTGCTGCAATGATAATGGTGTCGCATCCTTTGTCCGGAAGCAATATTTTGACGGCTTCTGCTTTTTCAAGTGCGATTCTGGTGACGTTCTCTTCTATCGAGTGCGAGGGGTCAATGATCTCTTCTGTAGCGACCGCCATTGTTTCGAAAGGGATAAGCATCAATGAAAGAATATCACGTCGTCTCGGTGATTGCGAGGCAAGAATCATTGAAGGTTTACCCATGGTTGTTGTTCAGTTCAGGTTGTTCCAGCCCCGTCGGTTCAGGTCTGCAAAAATGAGGGATCCGGCAATTATTCCTGTGCCAAGAAAGAGCGAGCCCTGGAAGATGTCGCCAAAAATAAATTTCCCGGTGCCGAAAAGGATGGCATAGATCATTATTATGCCGAGTGCCCAGTCAACAAAAAGCATGACAAAGCCGGTGTCTGAAACAACATCAGGAAGATTTTTTGAAATCTTGTTCCAGAACACCCCTCCGACCCTTGTGGTGCGATAGAATGTCTCCAACTGTGCGGTTTCAGTCGGAGGAGTCAGAAAGGTGACAAGCAGGGTAGCTGCAATGGTAAAGGAGACAATAATAAAAATTGAAAATGGAAAAGTGATGCTGGTAAAGAGTTGTATCCAGGTGAAGGCAATGAACGGCGCCACCATAGAGGTGATTTCTGACCATGCGTTCAGTCTCCACCAGAACCAGCGAAGGATAAGAACAAAACCGGTTCCCGCACCGCACTGGATAATGAATTCCCATGCGCCAGTGATGGTGTCAAGCACAAAGAAGGTGATGTAAAGGGCAAATGCCGCTGTGAAAAAAGTGGTTATTTTGGAAATGGTCACATAGTGTTTTTCATTCCCATCCTTTTTCAGAAACCGTCTGTAGAAGTCATTGATCAGATAACTTGTTCCCCAGTTAAGGTGAGTTGACAGGGTTGACATGTAGGCGGCAAGAAAAGCAGCAATAAGAAGCCCTTTGAGTCCTGGCGGCAGCACCGCTTTCATGACGTAGACGAAGCCGTCCTCTTTCTGGTTCAAAGGAAGATCCGGAAACATCACGAGGCTGACCAGCCCGACAATGATCCATGGCCATGGTCTCAGGCAATAGTGGGCGACCGTAAACCAGAGTGTAGCAAGCAATGAGTGCTTCTCATTTTTGGCGCTCATCATGCGCTGGGCGATATAGCCTCCGCCGCCCGGTTCAGATCCGGGGTACCATGATGACCACCACTGGACAAACGCCATTGCCGCAAATGAGATGAAGGGCAGGGCAATTGTTCCTGAGATGCTTTTGCCTGATGCCGAGGTGAAGGTTGGGAAAAAATCGAACATCCAGGCTGGCAGGGCTTTGGTAAGCCCTCCTGCCGAAACAACAGCAGGTGACTGAACTGCCAGGACGGCCAGAATGATACAGCCTGCCATGGCAATAACAAACTGCACCGCATCGGTGATGGATACTCCCCAGAGCCCTGACAGGCCTGAATAAAAGGTGGTCAGGAGGACAAGAATGACAATGGCCAGCTCGGGATTAAGTTCCGGCACCATGATTCTGATAATCTTGAACATGGCGAGGTTGACCCATCCGATGATGACGGCATTGATGAAAAGTCCGAAATAGATGGCTTTGAACCCGCGCAAAAATCTTGCCGCCCTGCCACTGTAACGGAGTTCAATGAATTCAAGGTCGGTCAGGATCTCTGCCCGACGCCAGAGTCGTGCAAAAAAGAAGACCGTCAACATCCCGCCTGAAACAAAGGTCCACCACACCCAGTTGCCGGCGATGCCGTTTTTGGCCACAAATCCTGCAACCGCAAGGGGAGTGTCGGCAGCGAAGGTTGTTGCTACCATACCTGTACCGGCAATCCACCAGGGGAGCTGGCGCCCCGAAAGAAAAAACTCTCCGACATTTTTCGAGGCGCGTGAGGAGAACCACAGACCGATAACAAGCGTCAGTACCAGATAGCCGACGATAAAGCTGTAATCAAGGATGTTGAGCTGCTCCATAACCGTTTGTTCTGAAATGATGTTTTTGCCAGCTTCCCTATTCGTCTATTCTTGAGAGTTCCCGGAAGCTCTGGAAGCGGTCTTCAATTTCAAGCAGATCAAGCGCTGCAATTTTTTCGGTACCGAACTTTTCCACACAGAAGCTTGCCATTGTGCTGCCATAGAGAACCGCACGGCGCATTTCTGTATCGTTGATAGTCTCACATCTCGAAAGGTGACCGATAAAACCACCAGCAAAAGTATCGCCTGCACCAGTAGGATCAAAAATGTTTTCGAGTGGAAATGCCGGTGCGGCAAAGATGCCACGGTCGGTAAACAGCAGGGCTCCATGCTCGCCTTTTTTGATAATCAGGGTTTTTGGGCCCATCTGTCGGATGATTCTTGCTGATTTGACAAGGTTTGGTTCGCCGCTCAAAAGTCTTGCCTCACCATCGTTGATGATGAAAATATCAACGCGTGCAAGAGTTTTTTTGAGAGCATCCGGGTTACCATCAATCCAGAAGTTCATGGTGTCGCAGATGACCAGTTTTGGCTTGTTGATCTGGTCAAGCACCTTGAGCTGAAGCACTGGATCAATATTGCCGAGGCAGACAAACTCGGCATTCTGATACTGAAAGGGCACAACGGGATCAAAATCAGCAAAGACGTTCAACTGCGTGTCGAGCGTGTCGCGGGTGTTCATGTCATAATGATATCGTCCGGCCCAGCGGAACGTTTTGCCGTAATCAATCTTCTGGATGCCTTTTGTGTCGATGTTTCTGGAATGCAGCAGCGCAAAATGCTCCTCTTCAAAGTCATAGCCTACGACACCGACCATTTGAATTTTGTCAGTAAAGTAGCTGGCCGACAGGGCAATATAGGTGGATGAACCACCAAGAGTGTTGTCGGAATGCCCAAAGGGTGTTTCGATATCGTCAAAAGCAAGGGAGCCAACAATGAGAATAGACATAGATAGTCACGTTTGGTTAATGAAAACTTGCGGAAGTTCTAAAAGCATGCACTGTCCCGGCTTGCAGTTCACCTCAAGACGATGTTCACTGATCTGGCAGGGTTGTGCACTGATCAGGTCGTACAAACTGTCGTTTTCAATGCTGAATTCAAGGAAACCTTTTCTGGTTTCATAGAGATTGCTGTTGCCGATAAAAAGAAGAGAGCGATCGTCAACGGTGCGCATGACAGCAAAGAGGTCTGGTTCGCTGGTGTAGGGGAGCTTCATTGAGCCAGTTGCTCCACACAGGACCAAATCCAGATAGTGTGCCCTTATATCGAGAATTTTTTTGATATAGCTGTTAAGGGGAGCAAGTTCGTTGCAGTTTTCCCAGTCGTAGCTGAAGGCGCTGAAGAGCGGGAGCTTTTCAGGCGGATAGAGAGCCCGGTCTTCATCTTTGAAATTAAGGCCGAGGTTGACAGGATGCCATTCACAAAGCTCCATTCCTGATTGCAGAAATGGAATGGCTGGCAATATGGCGCTGAGTGTAAATATAAATATTGAAAAGTTTCTGCCTGCCTCCTGTTTTGGAAAACGGAAGCAGACGCGTGGAGTGTTGTGGTTTTCTCCAGTCCCGAAAAATGGCAGAGCGACACCGGTTTTGTTCAGATGGTTCAATAATCCCCTGATGAACACAATATCATGAATAACAAACGGCAGCGATCCGAACACTGCGTTGAAGCCTTCGGCGCGTATTGCTGGAGTTGGATTGAAATTTTCATCCCAGAATGCAAAATCCGGATTCTCTTCACGAGCCTTGACAACGATAGTTCGTTTGAGAAGGGCAGGCAGTGCGTGACCCATATCTATCATAGCGCCATCAATCTGATACTCCTTCTGATAGCTCGGGATAATATCCAGAATTTCGTTCCAAAGGCTGGTATTGAAGGTTTCCGGATTGTCCAGGGCGCTGTCATACATCCTGATGGTGTTGTAGGCAATGTAGTTGAACGCCTCGTGGTTGTGCATTTTCAGATAGGTGACATCACTCCATGCAGGCTGCTGGTCGTCAGGAGGCCAGTCTGAAAATGCGCTTGCGATATGGCAAGGCGTTCCATCGGTGGTGATTCCGGAAAGTTGTCCATGCTCTTCCTGCACCGTCACCGGTTGTGCGGCGAACTGATCCCGGTATTCGGCTGAGGGGGCTGGAAGATTGTGTAATTCGTGGCGATCGACCACCTCATAAATTCTGTTGAGCGTGTGGGTGTCAAAATGAGGGGCCCCATAATTCCGGGTATTCCCACTGTTTTTCAGCCAGTAAAACCATTCAGGATGCTCCTTTACCCAGTCGCTGTCAATTGCCGCAGTCCTGAATACAAACTCCATCACCACATGCATGTCAAGAATATGCGCCGCCTCAATAAATGCCTTGAGCAAGGTTTCGGATGAAAGCCCCAGTGCAGGTTCGTTGAGCAGTGGATCGAGCTTTCGCGGGTTTTTTATGGCGTAGGGTGAACCAAGAGTACCTTTTCTGCTTTGCGTACCAATTTCGTTGACAGGAAGAAGATAGATGGTATTTGCGCCAAGATTTTTTATATACGGCAGCAGAGCAATTGCCTTCAGGAGAGTTCCGGTTTCCCTGAACCCGCATTCGAGCGCTTCTGTATTGATCAATCCGTCGCCATTATGATCAAAAGCCGTGGAGAGGCGGATAAAAAGATTATAAACGACGGCCGAGGTTTTCCAGTCACTTTTCTTTGAGAACGATGAATTGCTCTCACTGCCATTCAGGATAGTTTCGACGATATGACTGAAGTATGCAGCCGGATTGACTTTTTCAGTGCCGGTCGATTTACCGCTCCATAATGCTGGCACACGGTAGGAACATCTGGTTCCATCGTCAGCTATGGTTTTTAACGCCAGGAGGAGCGATTCAAGATGAGTAGTTTGCAACGTAGTGCTCAGTTTTTCGGTAAGATGGAAGATAATCAGAAGATAATTATTATACGGAAAGCAATGTACTAAATTCTCTTTAACAAAATGACAAGGCAGCGGTGCAGAAGAATATTCGGGTTTCTGTTGAATATGATGGTACCTCCTTTGCGGGATGGCAGCGACAGTCTGGCAGGATTATCACTGTTCAGGGGGAGATTGAGGCGGCGCTTGGAAAAATTTTGCAGGAGCCGGTCAATCTTGCCGCAGCAGGAAGGACTGATAAAGGTGTTCATGCCAGAGAACAGACCGCGAATTTTTTAACGGCATCAACGATGGAGCCATCAAGAATAGTGCATTCGCTTAATTCGATGCTTCCCAAAACGATTCGTGTCTCTAATCCTCTTGAAGTTTCTCTCGATTTCCATGCCAGGCATAGTGCGAAAGAGAGGCATTATCGTTATTTTCTCCTTGAAAAGCCATCTGCTCTTTATGGTCGTTTTGCAGGTTGTTCATTCGGATTTGTTGATCTCGCCGTTATGCGTCAGATTGCCGCATCTGTTAAAGGTACTCACGATTTTTCTGCGTTTTCAAAGGCAGATTGCGATAATCCGGGCAAAATTTGTAGTGTCACTACTTGCGACTGGTACCGTGACCATCGTTTTCTGGTTTTCCAGATTTCGGCGAACAGGTTTTTGCGAAGTATGGTGCGCTACCTTGTTGATGCTATGATAAGCGCAGGGAAAGGATCGCTTTCTGTCGGGGAGTTCAAGAGGATGCTGGAATCGGGAGATATTACCAGTCAGTTGAATCCTGCTTCCCCAAATGGTCTTTTTCTCTGGAAGGTGAGTTACTGATGCTGACCTCTCATGAAATAAATGTAAACGGTTATTGTTCATGCTTTTGAAACGCGGGTTATTATTGACATTTTTCAGTGTCCTGCTTCTGGCGTTTGTTTTCCACTGTATTACCCTATCGGCATTTGCCGTAGAGCCAGCGGCAAACGATCGTGGAGCGTTCAGCAGGTCAACTGTTTCTGATATTCTGGACAGTCTTGTCAACGCCACCTACTTTAAGGATGAGCACTTTTCTGCTCCTTCGAAAGATTCAGACAAGTTTGGGTTTCCTTCAAGTTTTGTGCCACAGTATAGTGATTCGACCTACGCGGCAAGGATTGCTACGTTGAATCGCAAGACGCCGATGCGTTTTGTTTTTAATGATCAGGTCAGGGCATTTATTCGTGTTTATGCGGTCGAAAAGAGAAGTCAGACGGCTAAAATCCTTGGATTGACCAAAGTTTATTTTCCTCTTTTTGAGGAAAAACTTGACAGCTTCAATGTTCCGCTTGAGCTGAAGTATCTTGCGATTGTTGAGTCTGCACTTAACCCGACGGCAGTATCTTCCGCAGGCGCCAAAGGGTTGTGGCAGTTTATGTACGGAACGGGCAAGATGTACGGACTTGAGTCATCATCCTTTATTGAGGATCGTTATGACCCTTACAAAGCGACGGTTGCTGCAAGCAGGCATCTGCGCGATCTCTACAATATCTATGGCGACTGGTTTCTTGCGCTTGCAGCATATAATTCAGGGCCGGGAAATGTTAACAAGGCAATCAGAAGGGCTGGCGGTGTAAAGGACTATTGGGCAATCTGGGATTATCTTCCTGCTGAGACGAGAGGTTATGTGCCAGCATTTATAGCTGTTAACTATATCATGAGTTATTACAGCGAGCATAATATACGTCCCGTTGCTCCGGGTTATTTGTACCAGGATGTTGATACGCTTCGCACCTCCCGTCTTCTCTCGTTTGAACAGATCAGCGGCACACTCGGTGTGCCAGTTGAAGACCTCCAGTTTCTTAATCCGCAGTACAAGCTTGGTATTATTCCGGCGGAGGCCTCCGGCAATGTTATCAGACTTCCAAAAAAATATATTTCCCAGTTCCAGAAGCGGGAACAGGAAATCTATGCCTACAAATCTGCCAAAACTATTGAACGCGAGGCACTGTTTGCTCGTATTGAGAGTCGTCATTCTGGATCAGGCGGCAGGTCACGAGAATCAGGCGGCGAAGGAAAAATACAGAAAGTTCATATTGTTGAACAAGGCGAAACGCTTGGTTCTATTGCAAGGATGTACCGGACCTATATCAGCCAGCTTATAGCATGGAATAGTCTTAAAAACTTTGAGGTTACTCCCGGTCAGAAGCTGATTGTTTTCGGTGGAGATGACAAAGGCACTTTTTCGCAGGGAGATGTTTCAAAAGGAAGAAAAGGGAAGAAAAAGAGAATGAATGAAAGCTTGAAAAAAATCGAAAGAGTTCAGAGTAAAGCAGTCATACAGTCTCAGATGTTTGAACAAGATATTCGTGCCGAGAGATCTGCTAAAACAGTCGAACATGATGACCTCTCAGTGCTTGTCGAGAGTCTTAATCCCGGCTCTCTCCAGTCAGCAGAGCCCGTTACCGCTGCACCAGTCCAGATCATTCATCTTGTTGTTCAGGGTGAAACTCTTGCCTCTATTTCCATGATGTATCGAACAACAGTCAATCAGCTTATCCAGTGGAACAATCTGAAGGTTGTACAGGTTACTCCCGGCCAGAAACTCATTGTATTCGGAGGCAGTCCCGGAAGTATTATTTCATCTGATGCTTTAAAGCCGGTACAGTAATGGGTGCTTTTGTATCGGGAATAGTTCTTTCACCATATTCAATTAATTTTATTATCTTGAGTTTTTCACACAAGTTGGTCAACTGACGGAAAAAATTGTTGGTAGAAACCGCTTTAATTCAATAATTCTTTAAATGAGAATCATTAAAACGTATGCGTAATATCATTTTTACCGGAAAGGGTGGAGTTGGTAAAACCTCTATTGCTGCTGCAACAGCGCTCAGGGCAGCAGATATGGGTTACAAAACCCTGATTATGTCTACCGATCCGGCACACAGTCTGGGTGACTCGCTTGATGTTCAGTTAGGGCCTTCACCTGTAAAAATTGCTGAAAATCTCTGGGGTCAGGAAGTCAGTGTTTTTGGTGATCTCAATCTGAACTGGGATGTTGTCAGAGAGCATTTTGCTCATTTGATGGAAGCCCGTGGTATTGAAGGTGTTTACGCTGAAGAGATGGGCGTTTTGCCGGGTATGGAAGAGCTTTTTTCGCTTTCCTATATCAAGCGTTATAATGAGCAGAATGAATACGATCTTCTTGTGGTTGACTGTGCACCTACCGGTGAAACTCTTCGTCTTCTCTCTCTGCCTGAAACATTCGGATGGTTTATCAAAATGATCCGTAATGTTGAAAAATTCATGGTCAAACCAGTTATCAGGCCTCTTGCTAAAAAAGTTAACAAGATAAATGATTTTGTGGCTCCTGTGGAAGTTTATGACAAGGTTGATAACCTCTTCTCTTCAACAGAGGGGATTATTGACTTGCTTGCTGACAGCTCCAAAACAACCATGCGTCTGGTTATGAATCCGGAAAAGATGGTTATCAAGGAGTCCATGCGTGCCCTGACCTATCTTAATCTTTATGGTATTACTGTTGACAGGATTACCATTAACCGTGTCATGCCTGATCAGAGTCCCGATCCTTATTTCCAGAAGTGGCGTGCTATTCAGCAGAAGTATATTGAGCAGATTCAGGAAGCATTTGCTCCGATTCCTATTGCCGAAGTCCCTTTGTTCGATGATGAGGTTGTCGGTTTGGCCATGCTTCGCAGAGTAGGTCAAAAAGTCTACGAAGAAAAGAATCCTCTTGATGTATTTTTCAACGAGAATCCGATTGATATCAAAAAGGTATCCGACGGTCACTATAAAGTGCGTGTGAGATTGCCCTTTATGGAGCACATGGGACTTGAACCGAAGATCCTTAAACTTGGCGATGATCTTACGATTCGTATCGGTGATTACCAGAAGATTGTTGCTTTGCCGATTTTCCTGGCAGGGATGGACTCAACGGGGGCCTCTTATGAAGACAAGTGGCTCAGTATTGATTTCGCGAAGGCAAAATAATTTTTGTCCTTCAGCCAGTTGTCCATTCAGCGTTAGCTGCAATAAAAAACCTGCTTTCACAGCAGGTTTTTTATTGGGCATTTGTTTGTTGATCATTCAAAGCGACACAAGACTGGCAACGTCAACGCCATCAACATTTCTGATTTCGTCAAGAAGCGCAGGTGTTACTGCTCCATCAACCACAATGGCAGTCATAGCAACTTTTTGCTCTTCATCTCTGGAGAGCGCCACATAAGCGACATTAAGGTTGTGTTGCAACAAGAGCTGGGTGACATTGGCGATGACGCCAGGTTTGTCAATATTGTTATAGATAATGATATTGCCTTCTGGCTTGAATTCCACAAGAAACTGATCAATCATAACAATGCGAACCTCTTTGTCGCCAAAAACGGTTCCGCCAATCATCCTTTTTGCGGTTGTACTCTCAAGCTCTATACGGATCAGGTTGGTATAGTCCAGGTTTTCCTTTTCAAACTTCTGGTTCAGACTGATACCACACTCCCTGGCCATGGTGAAGGCGTTGATGTAGTTGGTATCTTTTGATTGAAAGATGTCAAGAAATCCTTTAAGAGCTGCCGCTGTAATGACTTCATTAAATTTCTGAAGGAATTCACCCGAAGTCCTGACAGTCATCTTGGTTGCGTCAGGCGGGGCCATTTGTGCCAGTGTGGCGCCAAGCTTTTCAGCAAGGTTGAGATACGATTGAACACCTGGTACCTGAGCCAGTTCTACGGCAGATGCATTGACCGCCCCTTCGAGTCTTCCGGATTTCTTCCATTCGACAATCTGTTGGGCAATCTGAACGGCAACTTTTTCCTGCGCTTCGATCGTGGATGCGGCAATGTGCGGTGTTGCAATCACCTGATCAAGTTTCAGCAGAGCGTTGTCCGGGTTGACAGGTTCTGTCTCAAAAACATCAAGTGCAACAGCGGACACTTTTCCGGAGATTATAGCTTCTGCAAGGTCAGCCTCATTAATGATTCCGCCTCTGGCGCAATTGATGATGATAACCCCTTCTTTCATCAGCTCAAATGTCTCTTTCGCAATCAGGTTTCGGGTTGACTCGTTGAGCGAAGAATGGATAGTGATAACATCAGCATTGATAAAATTTTCATGCAGGGGGAGCAAATCGATATTAAGTTGTGCGGCGTATTCGTCTGGAATCATCGGGTCATAGGCAATTGTTTTCATGCCAAATGCCTGCATGCGTGATGCCACCTCACGGCCGATTTTGCCAAGGCCGATAATGGAAAGGGTTTTGCCTTCAAGTTCTACTCCAGTAAACTTTGTCTTGTTCCAGTTCCCCTGTTTCAGGTCTGCGGTTGCCTGGGGTATGCGGCGGGCGGCAGAAAGCATCATGGCACAGGCGTGCTCAGCAGCGGAAACTGTATTTCCTCCTGGCGTATTCATGACAATAATGCCTTTGCGGGTAGCAGCCTCAATATCGATATTGTCGACGCCTGCTCCTGCTCTGCCGATAAGCTGGAGTTTTGTTCCGTATTCAAGAATTTCTGCGGTAACTTTGGTCGCACTTCTGACGATCAGCTTGTCAAATTCTCCGATGATCTCTTTGAGCTCGTCCTTGCTGATTTTCGGTCTTTCAGTTACTTCAAAACCATTTTGTGCGAGGATTTGACCGCATTGAGGATCAACGCCGTCAGTGATCAGTACTTTCATGTCGCTTTGTTTATTGTTGATTGCCTGAAATTATATAAACCAGTATTAATATAAAGAAAATTTATCGCACCTTGCCTGCCGAACTCAGGAATCGTCGTCTATGAATTTATAGCTGAGGCGGCTCATTATTGATATACTATATACTGGTTTTTTTTATCTTCTATTCTGAAAATTTTTTGATGTTGTTAGTATTGTAAAAACGAATGGAACAGTTACATGATTTAAGGGTTTCACGAATTATCCGTCTTCCTTCACCGAGGGCGCTCAAGGAGATGTTGCCTGTGGGTGAGAAAGTAGCCAATACGGTTACTGCCGGACGTCGCGAAGTTGCGCGCATATTGATTGGCAAAGATGCGAAAATGCTGGTTATTGTCGGGCCCTGTTCTATTCACGATGTTGATGCAGCCCTTGAGTATGCAGAGAAACTTGCGGTGTTGCGCTGTGAGCTGCAACAGGATCTCTGCATCATGATGCGGGTCTATTTTGAGAAGCCGCGTACAACCGTCGGCTGGAAAGGCTTTATCAATGATCCTCATCTCGATGACACTTATGATATAGAGCACGGTCTTTTTCATGCAAGGAAGCTTTTGCTTGAAATTAATGAAATGGGATTGCCTGCGGCGACTGAATTTCTTGATCCCATTACACCCCAGTATGTAGCCGATGTTGTGAGTTGGGCTGCAATTGGCGCAAGAACTATTGAATCCCAGACGCACAGGCAGATGGCAAGTGGTCTTTCCATGCCTGTCGGCTTCAAGAACTCTACTGATGGTCGAATAAACGTTGCTGTCGATGCTATTCGCTCCGCGATGCATCCGCACAGCTTTCTCGGAATCGACCAGGAAGGGCACAGCAGCGTTATTACCACAAAAGGGAATCCGTTTGGTCATCTTGTCCTGCGTGGCGGTGACAAACCGAATTATGATGCTGAAAGTATTGCAGATGCTGAATCTTGGATTGAAAAGGCAGGTCTGCAGCCGTCACTTCTGGTTGATTGCAGCCATGCCAATTCAGGGAAAAAACACGAGAGGCAGTTGGCTGTTTGGGAGAACATTCTGAAACAGAAAGGCGAAGGCAACCAAAGCATTGTGGGAGTTATGATAGAGAGTAATATTTATTGTGGAAACCAGCCATTCCCTGAGGATCCTGAAAAGCTCAGGTATGGGGTATCAATAACTGATGAATGTCTTTCATGGGAAGAGACCGAACGCATGCTCCGTAAAGGAGCTGATGTGATGCGTACGCTCGGGCATTAATTTTTTACAACTTAAAGATCAAGTGATATGGCTGTTGAGATTAGACAAGTCCAGAATAAAAAGGAGAAGAAGCAGTTTATCACGTTTGCGTGGCAGATATATCGTAATGATCCTGCGCTCAGGAAGAACTGGGTGCCACCGGTTATTGATGATTACATGAAAACCCTTGATACAAAGGTGTTTCCCTTGTATGAACATGCTGATCTTGCAATGTTTACTGCTTGGAAGGATGGCGTTATGGCGGGGACTATTGCTGCAATCGAAAATCGCAGGCATAATGCATTCCATGCGGATAAAGTTGGGTTCTGGGGTTTTTTTGAGTGTATCAATGATCAGGGTGTTGCCAATGCCCTTTTTGATGCCGCCGCCGGTTGGCTGAAAAAGAAGGGGTTGACTGCCATGCGCGGTCCTGTCAGCCCATCCATGAATGATCAGTGCGGTATGCTGACAAAAGGATATGACAGCCCGCCGGTTTTTCTTATGCTTTATAACCCGCCGTACTACAATGACCTTGTTTTGAAATACGGTCACCATGTCGGACAGGAGCTTCTTGCATGGTATATTGACCAGAAACTGATTGATATTGAGCGTTTGCGTCGTATTTCGGAACATGTCAAGAAAAGGGAAGGACTGACGGTACGAATTATGAACATGAAGGATTTTGATCGTGAAATTGACCGTATACGTGAAATTTACAATAAAGCATGGGAGAAGAACTGGGGCTTTGTGCCCATGACGAACAAAGAATTTGATTTTCTTGCAAAAAGTCTCAAGCCACTTGCAAACCCTCATTACATTTACTTTGTTGAAGATCGGAACAAGCGAACGGTCGGTTTTTCGTTGTCGCTTCCTGATGTCAACCAGGCGCTGAAACATGTGAATGGTAACCCGTTTTCACCTCTTGGTTTGCTGAAATATCTCTGGTACAGCCGCAATATTTCAATGGTTCGTACCATCACGATGGGTGTGCTTCCGGAATATCGCAATAAAGGTGTCGACAGTATTCTCAATACGGAGATTGCGGATTATGGGGGCAAACACGGAGTTTTTGCCAGTGAAATGAGCTGGGTGCTTAAAGCTAATGAGGCGATGAGCAAGCTGGCCAAAGTCATCGGAGGCGAGCCTTACAAGGAGTATGTTATTTACGAGGCAGATCTGTAGTCTCTGATGATTGAATGATTAATATAGACAAGGAGGCGGTTGATATGACGGTCTCCTTTTTTGTTAACAGGCGAATCTCTCTTTTTCGGCAATTCCTTTTGTTGCCACTTTAAAAGTATCTTTCATAAGAAGTTAATGAAAAATGGCCGAAGCAGCTTTGGTTTGAGTAATCATTCTGTTATTGCAAGGTGGCACAGCTTTGGTCAGCCGAGGTTTTGCATTTTTGCGTAGATTCTCTTTTTTAACCAAACATGGGTCGTATGAAGATCAGGGTATTGTTTGTCGCTCTGCTTATGATGGTGGCAGCGAACGGGGCGAACGGAGCGGGGAAGAATTATGACATAGAAACAATTGAGGATCATGCGCGGGTGCGAGAGTTCAAGTATTTGTCGTACGAAAAACTCTGCGATGAGGTTCAGGAGCGAGCAGAGAATGAGATGCTTTCAACCAGACAGGTCGCACAAGAGATTGCAGCTCTTCCAAAAGGCGGAATAGTCTCCACTTGTCTTCTTGGCGATAGCTGGGGTTTAGCGAACGGCCCAAACTGGCTTTATATCGTTACTGATATGGCAGGAAAGGAATTGTTTCGCGGTAATGGACACTCTCAAAAAGAGCCAGCGCCTGTCTATGAGAGGATCGGGTCTGTTTCACGAAGGAGATCCGGATCAGTCATTCGCACTCGGGAGCGCAAGGTAGCTCCAGAGAAAACTCCTTTCGGCGCCTCTGTTTTTTCATCGACAGACGCTATCCGACTCCAGTCCGCAGTACCTGATTCGTTCAAGGTTTATGTCGTGGATATATCAAACAAGAAGCGTTGTTCTTATTTATTGACGAAAGAGAAGTAATAATTGATGCAATCATTGAAGAGAAAAGCCCCCGTTTTTTGGGGGCTTTCTTGTGAAGACTCTTCCAGGGAAAAAATGCTCAATCTGGATTAAAAGTAATTACTTAGAATGAAGCCATAAAGACAAGGTTTGATTTTTCAGTGTCGGGATTGTACACGTAAGAGGCGCTGTAGCTTTCTTTCGTTACGGTTATGCCGACATTAACGACATTAAAGCCGGTTCCTTGTCCGGGGGCATACTGTAGTTCATCACCTGCTCCGACAAAAGCTTTTGCTGTGTATTTGTCCTTATCGTAAAACTTGTAACCAGCTTCAAAATACTTCGCATTATCATAATCATTGCCAGCAACGTTAATTGCAGCAAGCAGGCTGAGATTGTCTTTTGCGTAGCTTCCACTGATCTCAAGGGTGTTTGGACCGTCGCTGGAAAAGTCAAAAGCTCTGGAGTCATTTGTTACGGTGTAGTAATCTGTTACAGTTAGGCTGAATGGCCCTGCTGGCACTGTCACATAAAGATCGGTCTCCTTATATCTGTTGATTCCATTGCTTTCACTTATAGCATAAGAGCCCCAGGCTCCAATAACAATGCCTGTATCTGGGCAGGTATAGGAAAGTGCAGGTTGAATGGCAGGAGAATCGCCACGACCATTATTATAATCACTGATATCGCTACCTCTCCATACATAACTGCTTACAATATCTGCTCCGATTTTAAATCCTTCAGCCTGGGCGGTTCCGCTCAATCCTGCAAACAGAGCTACCACAAGGCTTAATAGTTTTGCTGTTTTTTTCATTGTTCTATCTTTCTGTATTATTATTGTAGGTTGTGTCGTATTGTATTGACTTTTCCCCTCTTTAAAGAGATTTTTAACTACTGAATATAAATAATTGATTTTTCCTGTCAAAAAGCTAATTTTATTAAGGCGTATATTTTTATTATCTTAATAATTAAGGCTCGGTCTCTTTTTGACGTATTTTGGCAGCTCTCTTGTTTCGTTGTACATTTCAGCGTTTGAATCATAAGGCAGATAATCAGGAGTTGACACTCATGAAACGAGCTGATATAATATTACCTGGGCTCTATTCCGAATATAGAGTGTTACAAGGTTTTATTGAATCATTTGCAGCAAGTGAGAGGTATAGTGTCGGATTTGTTGAGGAGCTTCAGTTGACCATCAAAGAGGCTTTTGTCAATGCAATCAGACATGGAAACAGGGAGCGAAGCGATATGGCGGTCTCCTGCGGGTTGAGTGCGGCAGACAATATTCTTTTGGCTTCTGTCAGGGATTGCGGTAAAGGATTTAATCTTGATGAACTGCCAAATCCCGTTGATACCGAGAATCGTTTCAAATTATCCGGGAGGGGTCTCTATATTATAAAAAGTATTGCAGAAATAATTGGGCTTGAGAGTGATCAGGATGGTTCAGTCCTGAGGTTGCGTTATATTCCCTACTGAATAATCAGGTTGTACCGCCCATGTCGGGGGTAACACTATAAACAGTTAACAAAAAAGATATTATGGATTTATCACAAAGTGAAGTTTGGCGCAAACTTCAGACACACAAGCTGGAAATTGAGTCATTGCAGATGAGGGAGATGTTTCTTGATGATCCTTCGCGATTTGAACGATTTTCTGTTGAATGGCAAGGGTTGATGCTTGATTATTCAAAAAACAGAATTACCGACGGAACGATGGAATTGCTGTTTTCCCTGGCCCGCCATGCAGAACTCGAAACTAAACGTGATGCAATGTTCCGTGGTGATTCCATAAACTTTACAGAACACCGCGCAGTACTGCATACGGCGCTTCGCAAGCCTCAGGGCTACTCCCTGCAGATTGATGCTCTTGACCTTTCATCGGAAGTTGCCGATGTGCTTGCCCAGATGAAAGATTGTTGTGAACGCATTATTTCCGGAGCCTGGAGAGGCTATACGGGAAAACGGATGACGGATGTGGTCAATATTGGTATTGGAGGTTCAGATCTCGGCCCCTGTATGGTAACCGAAGCACTTCGTCCCTTTGCTCATGGCCAGCTTCAGGTTCATTTTGTTTCCAATATTGATGGCACCCATATCAGCGAAACCCTGAAAAAGCTTAATTCGGAAACCACACTTTTTATTGTTGCCTCCAAAACATTTACAACCCAGGAAACACTTACCAATGCGATGACTGCCAGAGCGTGGTTTTTAAGTCATGCTGGTGATGAATCGCATATCGCAAAGCATTTTGTGGCGGTCTCAACCAATCGCGCAAAAGTTGTCGAGTTCGGTATTGATGAAGCAAACATGTTCAGGTTCTGGGACTGGGTTGGCGGTCGCTATTCGCTCTGGTCGTCTATTGGTCTTTCAATAGCCCTCTTCCTTGGTTTTGACCATTTTCAGGAGCTGCTCAACGGGGCTTATGCCATTGATGAGCATTTCCTGAATGAACCACTTGAACGCAATATTCCTGTTCTTTTGGCACTGCTGGGTATCTGGTACAATAATTTCTTTGGTTGCTCATCTCATGCGGTTATTCCTTATGATCAGTATCTGCACCGTTTTCCAGCCTATCTCCAGCAACTTGATATGGAGAGTAATGGCAAACGGGTCAATGTTGAGGGTAATAATGTTGACTATGCTACCGGGCCGGTAATCTGGGGTGAACCGGGCACAAACTCCCAGCATGCATTTTTCCAGCTTCTGCATCAGGGAACAGAAATCATTCCTGCGGACTTTATTGTTCCGCTGAAAACACAGAATCCAGTAGGGGAGCATCATGACATTCTGCTTGCCAACTGTTTTGCACAGACTGAAGCTCTCATGAAAGGTAAAAATGAGCAAGAGGTTCGCAAGGAGCTGAACGCCGCTGGTTGTTCGGATTCAGAACTGGAGATGCTTTTGCCGCACAAGGTGTTCCCTGGAAACCGCCCGACGAACACCATTCTTCTTGATGAACTTGACCCGTTTACTCTTGGTAGTCTGATTGCTCTCTATGAACATAAAGTTTTTGTTCAGGGTATTATCTGGAACATTAACTCTTTTGATCAGTGGGGTGTTGAACTTGGCAAGCAGCTTGCAAAAGCGATTTTCCCTGAAATCCAGGGCAATGAGACCGTATCAGTTCACGACAGTTCAACGAATGCACTTATTAACGCCTATAGAGCATTTCGCTCAAAAGGAGCAATGCCGGAGAAGGTGCAGTTATCCTTCTTTGATTGAACTATGGATGACGGGTCTTGTTTGACCCGTCATCGCTTCATCGGTCGCAGAAGGGGAATATACACAATATCACCTACGTCCCCTGTTCCTTGGGCTTGTTGTCTTCAGGGGCGAAACTTTCGGTAGTCGATGTCGAATTTTTTTATTCGGAGGCCCATTATTCTGTCTGACAGACCAAGTTGCAGCGCTGCGCGGGACATGTTTCCCTGAGTTCGTTTGAGCGCTTCCATGATCATCTCCTTTTCTATGGCGTCAAGTTTCTGCTGCAGGGAACCTGTGTAGGGCGTTCCGCTGGATTCGGCCGTCTGGAGTGTCGGTGGGAGGTGATAACCATGGATCACGTTATCTTCGCTCAGAATGACCGCCCTTTCTATGCAGTTCTGCAACTCGCGGACATTCCCTGGCCAGTGATAGCGCATGAGCATGTCAATTGATGTTGTCGATATTCGGCGAATGCCTTTGTGGTTTGAGGCATTGTATTTTTCGACAAAATAATCTGCCAGCAGCAGAATATCTGTTTTACGTTCACGAAGCGGTGGTACGGTTATCGGAAAAATATTGAGTCGATAATAGAGGTCTTCCCTGAAGTGTCCGCTTCGTATCAGCTCTTCAAGATTGCGGTTTGTCGCAGCAATAATGCGCACATCAACCTTTATCGTTTTTGATCCGCCAACTCGTTCAAACTCTTTTTCCTGGATGATTCGGAGAAGTTTTGCCTGTACCGAGAGACTGAGTTCGCCTATTTCATCCAAAAAAATTGTGCCGTTGTTGGCAAGTTCAAACCTGCCGTGACGTGTGGCCAGTGCGCCGGTGAAAGCCCCTTTTTCATGTCCGAAAAGCTCGCTTTCAACAATACTTTCCGGTAATGCTGCACAGTTGAACTTGATGAATGGATTGTCTGCTCTGCGGCTTTTAAAGTGAATGGCGCTTGCTACCAACTCTTTGCCAACACCGCTTTCTCCCAGAACCAGAGTTGTCGCGTTTGTTTTCGCAATCTTGTCAATCATTTTATAAAGGGCAATCATTGGTTTTGTATTGCCGATAATATTTGCTGGCCGTTCAGCAGATGAGACAGGCTCATCGTCGTGTTCTTCCGGTCGGTGACCTGGTAGTAAAGAGGCTGTTTCAGGGTTTAGAGTTTCATGAGGCGTTTTGGTTTTTTCTTCATGGGCAAGCTGCTTGAGACGCACTGCCTGTGAGATCATGGATGCAATAATGGAGAGCTGGTCAACATAGTGCTGTAAAATGTCTTTGCGTTCTTCTCCATCTTTACGTTCGTTATGGGTTGCTGGCTCAAGCTGCCGGTCGGCGCTCAGGGTGCCAATAATCTCTGAGCCTGCTTTGATCGGGATGCAGATAAAACAGAGATTCTCTTTTTTTGCCTTGCTTCGTGACCGGGTTCGGTCGAGAAAGAGCGGCTCGTCGATAATCGATGGCACAATGACCGCTTTACCGGTTTTTACCACATGACCAATAACACCCTCGCCAATCTGGTAACGACCTCTTTCTTTCTCTTTTTCTGTCAGGCCAAAAGATTCATTGATGACAATTTCGCCGGTATCACGGTTGAGAATCGTGATCATACCCCTGAGCATGTTCATATTTTCAGACATAATGAACAATACGAGTCTGAGCACTTTATTGATATCCTCTTCATTGGTGATCGTTCTGCTGACTTCGGCCAGCAAACCGATACTGTTATAGTCCTGATGTTGCGTGATGAGCATAATGCTTGAAATATTAGTTTATATCCTTAACAAAGAGTGTGCTGTAAATGCAGTCGAGCTCTTCCGGTTGTAGTGCCCTTTTCTTTTCAGTGGCAGTTGTTCGGACAATCGGCAGCAGATGGTTAGCCTCATTTCTTGTTATTATGATGCCCCGGCTTGCAAAAAAGTGCTGTAATGAAGCGCTTCCCGAATGTTTTCCGATCACCATTTCGAGCTTTTCACGACCCACCTGATCAGGAAGAAACGGTTGATAGGCAAGTGGATTTTTTAAAAGGGCGGCACAGTGAATACCCGATTCATGCTCGAATGCTGATTTACCGACAACGGGTTTCTGAGCTTCGATGACTCTGCCGGCAGCCTTGCTTACGGTATTGCAGAGGTTGAAAAGCTGTGTGGTATCAATAGAGGTTTTGTAGTTTTCTGATAACTCCAGAGCCATGGCAAGCTCTTCAAGCGCCGCATTTCCAGCCCGCTCACCAAGGCCGGTTACAGAAACGCTGACGGCATGGCATCCGGCATCCAGAGCAGTAAAGGCGTTGGCAGTTGCCATTCCAAGATCATTATGAGCATGAAATTCAAGAGCAGCAGGTGTTATTGACTTTAATCTGCTTATCAGATTCATCACCGATAATGGTGTTGCAATACCTACGGTATCGGCAATGCGTATCCTGTCAGCACCAAATGTTGTTGCATCAAGTATGAAATTTTTCAGTAGCTCAGGTTCTGCCCGAGTTGCATCTTGTGCCCCAACACTTACCGTGTTGAAATATTTTTTTGCTTTTGGAACAAGTTCCTGCAACTGTTGCTGCACCCATGCATAATCTTTTTGCATCAGTTTCAGGTACATCGCAGAAACCGGAAAACTGATATGAACTGCTTCGGTGCCGCAATGCGACGCATCCTCAATGTCCTGCCATTTTGCCCGAGCCCAGCAGGTCAGGCGAATCGGAAGATTCATGGCTGCAATTTTTCTGATGATGTTTTGTTCAGCATTGCCGATAGCCGGGTAACCGATTTCAAGTTCATTGATGCCGGCATGAGCAAGCATAATGGCAATTTCCATTTTTTCCGTATCGCTGAATACAACTCCAGGCGCCTGTTCGCCATCCCTCAGGGTCGTATCAATGATCCAGGGCTTGATCACCGGGGTCGAAGATGTCCTGCTCTCTATTCGCATTGCATGGAGGTTTCTTCAGTGGACAAAAAACAATCAGCAGCAGTGTTCGATTGTGCGATTATTTAAGTCTGAAATATTTTATACCTAAAAAAGTAAGGGTTATTAAAGAATATAAAATAAAATTTCAGACATTTATGTGCTATTGTTGGGAGATTTTTTTATCAGCTTTTTCTTTCCTTTTCTGTATTTGGATGATTTTTGCTGAGTTTTTTGTATTGTCACGTCTTTTTAACCGTTCAGGGCCACTGTATTGATGGCTACTCTTGGTGGTTAACATTTGGCGCTGAACGTCGTAAATCCTGAGGAAATACTTATCTTGCAATATGTGGAGCAGCCGTGTTGTTACTGAAGCAAATGATTGTGGACGATTATATCGTTCATTGAAACACCAAATGAATGAATCACATGAAAATTGTCAGCTCTCTCTTTTTATTTCTTGCCATTATGTTGGTGGCGCAACACAGGATTATTGCTGTACCGGCTACAGTTAATTATTATAAACTGGGAAATGAAAAAACAGCAGCACGCGACTATAGTGGCGCGATCGAAGATTACACAAAAGCAATCGGGCAGGATCCCAATAATGCCAAAGCCTATAATAACCGTGGATCGGTAAAAATGGAGCTTGGAGAGCTTGATGGGGCGCTGGAGGATTACGAAAAGGCTGTCCACATCAAGCCGGATTATGCGGAAGCTTATTATAATAATGCCGTTGCCCGAAATGAGCTTGGCGACTACATTGGTGCGGTGGCTGATTATACGAAAGCGCTTGAACTGAATCCCCGTTTTATCAATATTTATTTTAGTCGGGCGGCAGCCAAAGACCGTATCGGGGATAATGAAGGAGCTCTGGCTGACTACACCAAAGCGATTGAATTAAATCCTGATCATGCAGATGCCTACAATAATCGTGGTGTCACGAGATATAAACTGGGCGATAAAGATGGATCAATTGCGGATTTGCTTCAGGCTGTTCAGGGATACTTCAGGAACGGGCTTGCAAAAGCTGACAAAGGCGACAAAAAAGGAGCGATAGAGGATTACACGAAAGTCATTGGGATAACAGCTAAAAATGCCGATGCATACAACAACCGGGGGAATGCCAGAAATGATCTGGGCGACAAAGAGGGAGCTGTCAGTGATTATACGAAGGCTATCGAGTTCAATCCCGGACATACCATTGCCTATTTTAATCGCGGGGTTGTCAAAGCCAGCCAAAATGATAAGCAGGGCGCTATAGCCGACTTTACCAAGGCGATTGAATATGATCCTCAATATGTCAAAGCCTTCTATAAAAGAGGAATGGTCAAAAGCGAGCTTGGCGATGAAAAAGGGGCGCTTGAAGATATGAAGCAAGCCGCGAAATCAGGATTCGAGAGTGCCCGGCAGTTTTTGAAAACCCAGGGAAAGCACTGGTGAGTTATAGTTGGTTGTTTTTGATGCATTGCGAAGCATTAACGCGGGATCAGGCTTGCTGCTTTATGAATAACGTTACATAATTGTTAACTTTATAAACTGATTGTTTAAGGCTGACATTAAAAAAATATGATGAGCCCATAACTATATCTATAAAAGCTGATTCATCTGTGAAAGGAGTTAAAGTCAAATCACCATTGCGCGCGGCTCTTGCCTCGCTTTTTCCATTTCTTAAGCATACTTTTTATTTCAGTGTCATTGTAAATGTGCTTGTGCTTGCTCCAAGTGCTTACATGATGGAGGTGTATGATCGTGTGGTTAACAGCAGGAGTCATACAACACTGTTGATGCTTACTCTTCTTGTCGTTGGTATCTATCTTTTGCTCGAAGCGCTGGAGTGGGTGCGCAGACAGATTATGCATGATGCTGGCATGGATCTCGACAAAAGCCTTCGTGAGCATGTTTTTAGTGCGATTTTGACAGCGCGTATTCAGAATATTCCTGCCGGGGGTGCGCAGGCGTTGCGTGATCTTAAAGGTATTCGGGAATTTCTTCCATCCCAGGCGTTGCTTGCAGTTATCGATACTCCTCTTGCCTTGTTTGTGTTGATTCTGCTTTTTTTGATGGCGCCTGCTCTCGGATGGTTTGCTGTTGCCGGGGCGCTGGTGCAATTCGGGATTGGCGTTATCAATGAACGTCGAATCCGTGAGCCCCTTCTGGCCGCAAACCGCAGTTCTCTTGGAGCGCAGAATTATGCTGATGGTGTTATTCGTAATGCTCAGGTTATTGAGTCAATGGGAATGCTTGACCATATCCATGAGCGCTGGGTGGGTCGTCAACAGGAGTTTCTTTTGCAGCAGGCGGAGGCTTCAGATCATGCAGGGACTAATTCAGCTCTCTCCAAGCTGGTGCAGAGCCTTTTGAGTTCGTTGTTGCTTGGTATGGGTTGCTGGTTGACCCTGAAAGGGGAGATACATGGTTCGGGGATGATTGTCGCCTCTATTCTCGGAGGCAGAGTGCTTTCTCCGCTTGTGCAGATTATAGGGAGTTGGCGGCAGATTGAGAGTGCTCTTGAATCGTATCATCGTCTGGAGAGTATGCTGAGGGAATTGCCGTTACCAGTCAAAGGGATGGCGTTGCCTGCACCAACTGGTTCGCTTTCTGTTGAGGGAGTTATTGCCGGTGCTCCAAGAAGCCCGCTACAGATTCTTAAAGGAATCAGTTTCAGGGTTGCTCCCGGAGGTTCTCTGGCGATTGTTGGCCCTTCGGCATCAGGCAAGACCACACTTGCACGATTGCTGGTAGGAATATGGCCTGCAATGCAGGGCAAGGTTCGGCTTGATGGTAACGATGTGTATCAATGGGACAAGGAGGAACTTGGGCAGCATATCGGCTATCTTCCGCAGAATGTTGAGCTGTTTGAGGGCTCTATTGCCGAAAATGTGGCGCGATTTGGCAAGCCTGACCTGCTCAAAGTAAGGGAGGCTTGCGGCATGGTAGGTCTGGAAGGTTTTATTGACCATCTTCCTAAGGGGTACGATACCCAGATTGGTGACGATGGTTCATTTCTTTCGGGAGGGGAACGGCAGCGGGTGGCTCTTGCCCGTGCAGTTTACGATATGCCGAAATTTGTGGTGCTTGATGAACCGAATGCAAGCCTTGACGAAGCGGGCGATGTGGCGTTACTGAATGCTGTCAGGTTGTTGAGGACGAATGGCTCAACGGTCATAGTTATAACACATCGCTTGAATATTCTGGGAGCTATTGAGCACATGCTTGTTCTGGTTGATGGCCATGTCCAGCGCTTTGGTACCTGCAAGGAGGTTTTGGAGGCACTTCAGGCGCCACCTGCGGGTCAGCAACCTCCCAGTCCGAAACCCGGGGCTTAACATTTATCAGCTAACAGTTTCTTCATGAAATCCGATTTTTTTAATCGTAGTGTCCTGTCCCGGCAGATCTGGTTGTTTCGCAGAGAGTTTCTGTGGGTGGGGGTATTCAGCCTCATTGCCAATGTCCTGATGCTGACGCCGACTATTTACATGCTCCAGCTCTATGGCCGTGTCATGAAAAGCGGCAGTGAACTGACCCTTCTGATGGTCACCTTTTTTCTTGTTTTTTTCTTTGTGGTAATGGCTTTTGCCGAGTGGCTTCGTTCCCGCATTCTTGTGCGTGCAGGAGTGCGGCTTGATGAGGCGCTGAGTTCGCTGGTATTCAAGGCCAGTTTTGAGGCGTACCTTAACCGTGCACAGCAAAATGTGGTCGAAGCATTTTCAGATTTGACAAATATCCGCCAGTTTCTGACGGCTAACGGTATGATTGCGTTTTTCGATACACCCTGGACGCCAGTCTATATAGCCGTTATTTTTTTACTGAGCCCTTTTCTTGGGTGGCTCTCCATTTTGTTTGCCGTGATTCAGCTTGCCGTGACATGGCAGACGCACCGCCTTTCCGTCAGGGAGATTGAGAACGCTGCTGAGTCGGGTAATGACACGTATCGTTATGTCCAGAGCAAGCTTCGCAATATTGAGCCGCTCCATGCCATGGGTATGGCGGGAAACCTCCGACGGCAATGGTTCCGGCTGCATGACGCTTCTCTGGCTAAAGCTGAGTCCTCCCTTGAACGGCAGCACCGGCAGCAGGCGTTTGCGAAGTTTGTGCGTTACAGTATGCAGTCTCTGACGCTTGGAGCTGGAGCACTTCTTGTTATTGAGGGAAAGATGGCAGTTGGCTCGATGATTGCCGCCAATGTGCTGATGTCAAAGGCACTGCAGCCACTTGATTTAGTGGTGGCCACGTGGAAGCCTTTTGTTCAGGCTCGAACGGCATTTCATCGTCTTGAGAAATTGCTTGATGAATTTCCTGAACGAAAGGCGGGCGCCAAACATCAGGACCCTTTTGGAGAAATAAGGCTTGAGGCTCTTACTGCGACGGCCGAAGGGCGTGAGACTCCAATTCTCTCCGATCTTAACGCGATGTTTCCGGCGGGAAAGGTTACCGTGGTGCTTGGACCATCCGGTTCGGGCAAATCAACGCTTGCGCGCTGTCTTGTCGGAGTGTGGCCCAAACGGGAAGGACGGGTACTGATTGATGGTGAGCCAGTTGAGAGCTGGGACAGGATGGAGCTTGGGCCCCATATTGGTTATCTCCCACAGGATATTGAGTTGTTCGATGGCTCCATTGCTGAAAATATTGCCAGATTTGCTGAAGTTGATTCTTTCAAGGTCATTGAGGCTGCACAACGAACAGGTATTCATGAGATGATTTTGCGTTTTCCGCGTGGTTATGATACCCCGATCGGTGAGGCAGGAGGAATGCTTTCGGGTGGTCAGCGGCAGCGGCTTGGACTGGCCCGTGCAATGTATGGTAATCCGTCGATTCTTGTTCTTGATGAGCCGAATGCCAACCTTGATGATGCAGGTGAGCGATCATTGCTTGATGCAGTCAAAGATTTAAGGAGTGCTGGTAAATCAGTGATTCTTATTACCCATCGTCCCGGAATTCTTGCTGTGGCCGATCTTTTGGTTGAGATGCGTGAGGGTCGGATTCGGCATTGCGGAGCGCGTGATGAGGTGTTGGCCGAATTGCGTGCCGAGAGTGCCCGGCGTGTATAGGTGACTGAGAATCTATGTTCGATTTTGACAATTGCTTAAAAAACTATTCATGAGTATTCGTGATATCATTGTAAAAATGGGTCTTGTTTCTGCAGACAAGGGCTTATCCGACAATAGCGAAGCATATCGAGATACCCGTAGTCCTGTTAGGCTTGGGATATGGATATTGCTGGTGGGATTTGGCGGTTTTTTGCTTTGGGCTGCATTTGCGCCTCTTGATGAGGGAGTGCCGTGTCAGGGTCTGGTGAGTATTGCTACAAAACGCAAGGTGGTAGAAAATCTTCGAGGTGGCAGGATTGAGAAGGTCAATGTCACGGAGGGACAGATGGTTCATGAGGGAGATGTGCTCATCACGCTCGATAGTCAGACAGCCAGAGCGCGTTATGACGAGATTCATCAACACTATATTGGTATGCGTGCAACTGCTGACCGATTGCAGGCTGAGATGTCCGGCGCCTCATCAATCTCTTTTCACCAGGATTTGATGCGTGACCCTGAGCGAGAGCTGGTTGAAAGGAATATGCAGAATCAGAGGCAGCTTTTTTTGTCTCGACGCACCATGCTCAAAATTTTTGGTAAACAGTTGGCGGGTATTTCAGCATTGGTGAAGGAGGGATATGCTCCCTTGAGTCAGCAGCATGAACTTGAGATGAAGATTGCAGAGTTCAAAACCGGCACAGCATCCCAACTTGCCCAGGTTCAGCTTGAAGTTGAAGCTGATGCAGAAAAAACCAGAGCTCTTGCAGAGGAGCTTGCAGATACAGAGGTCCGCTCGCCAGCGTCAGGGCAGGTGGTCGGGTTGCAGGTGCAGACGGTTGGGGCGGTAATTCAGCCGGGCCAGAAGATTATGGACATAGTGCCGCTTCATGAGGGCCTTCTCATTGACGCAAAGGTTGCACCGCATCTGATCGACAGTATTCACAAAGGTTTGCCTGTTGATGTAAGCTTTGCTTCATTTGCTCATTCCCCTCAACTTGTCGTGCAGGGGGTGATTGAGTCTTTATCGAAAGACATTATGACTGATCCGCAGACTAATCCGATGCAGCCCGGAGCCTCCTATTATCTTGCGCGTATTGCTGTGACACCGGAAGGGATGAAATCACTCGGCAAGCGTGAAATGCAGCCAGGTATGCCGGTTGTGGTTGTCATCAAAACCGGCGAGCGCTCGCTGTTGACCTATCTTGTTGACCCTCTGGTCAAAAGAATTACGGTCTCCATGAAAGAGGAGTAGTTTTGTGCAGATAACCATAACACGACGAGAGAGTTGATCATGAAGCTATTAGTGCGTTTCATTATTCTGTCAGTGATAGCGATGCCTTTGCCTGTTCATGCTGGTGTTATCGATTTGACGACCGCTTATCAGAAAGCAGTTGACTACGATGCCAGGCTTCGTTCGGCACAGGCGGATAATCTGATAAACAAGGAGGAGATCGGCAAGGCGAGGTCACAGTTTCTGCCAAGTTCGCGTCTGAATGCTGCACGGGGTCGCAGTGCTACACAGCATGGCTATCTTGGACGTTATTATCCTGCTGATTTTTATAATACAATTAATTACGGAGTCTCTTTTCGTCAGCCACTGTTCAATCTTTCGACTCTTGCCAGCTATAGACAGGCCAAGCATGAAGCGGTAAAAAGTGAATTTGACCTTCAGAGAGAAGAGACGAACCTGATTGTGAGAATAACTGAAGCATACTGCAATGCGTTGTATGCTGAGGATAATCTTGAATTCAGTAAAGCGCTCATAACAGCCATGCAGGCGCAGCTTCAACAGGCCAAGGGGCGTTTTGAAAAGGGGTTTGGGACGATTACAGAGATTAAGGAGGCGCAGGCAGGCTATGATATGGCGTTGGCAGATGCCGTTGAAATGGCTAACGGTGTTGAATTCAGTCGTCGTGAACTCGAAAATATTGCCGGGGTCTATCCTGATCAGCTTTGTCGTGTTGTGCCTGAGAAACTCCAGCTTGTCCGGCTGCAACCTGGAAAAGTTGAAGCGTGGATTGAGTTTGCACATGCCTCAAACCCGGCTATTCTTGCCGCTCGCCAGGAGATAATCATTGCCAAACGGGAGATCGACAAGCAGAAGTTTTCGCGTTACCCGACCATTGATCTGGTTGCAGGGCGAAACTATTCTGAAAGTGAAAACAATTATTCAATCGGCTCAACCTACGATACTTATTCAATCAGTCTGCAGATGAGCGTTCCGCTCTATTCGGGTGGCTATATCAGCGCTTCTATACGTCAGGCTCATGCAAAATGGTTGAAAGCAGGAGAGCAGCTTCACTGGCTGGAGCGTGGGATTGACTCGGATGTTCGCAAGTATTATAACGGAGTACTCAGCAGTATCGCACAGGTCAAGGCGTATGAACAAGCCGTAAACTCTCATGAAATTGCTCTGAAGGGTACCATTAAAGGTTATGAAGCTGGCTTGCGCAGTAACGTTGACGTCCTTGATGCTCAGCAAAAGCTTTTTGAAAGCAGCAGAAATCTTGCGAAGTCACGCTATCAATACATTATTAATCGTTTTATGCTCAAACAAGCTTCAGGCACCCTTACCCCAGCCGACATTGACGAGGTGAATGGATGGCTCGCTCGGGCAAAGCCATAAGATTTCTTTTTTCCCTGAAGGTGTTTTATGGCTTCTTTTGATTATGTTTATACAACTGGTTTTGAAGTTACAGATTCTGCAATCGGATTCATTCCGCAGAGTTCTGTTTTTTATTGTTTTGTGTTTGTGATGATTGAGAAATATTTATAAGTGTATTAATATAAATAATTTATTGCCGTGGCAAGAGAGCGTTTTAACCGAAAGTCCAAAGCCCCAGGGAACAGGAGTAACAGGCAGCCATCCCAGTTTTCCGGAGAGAGGGTAAAGCCGAATGATCATATTCTGATCAACGAGTTTCTCTTCAGGCGTGGTGAAAGTTCACTTGCGGCAGAAATTGTTACTTTTTTTTCAGATCATGAGGGTGAGCGCTTCAAGTCGGTAGAACTTGCTAAAGCTTTGGGATATACCGAATCAAAGCAGCTTCCCGGTTTCTGGTATGTGTTGCATAAACTGCAGGAAGAGGGCACTGTTGACAAGGATTCCAATCGCTGTTACGGCATGTCCGGTACAGAGGCTTCGACCTACGAAGACCATCTTGAACTTGCCAAACCCTTTCCCCTTCCCGGCAAAAAGCAGTACACCGTTGCCAAGAACTACACCGGCCATATCTCCACACATCCAAACGGTTATGGCTTTGTTGATGTCGAAGGGTTTGATGACGATATTTTTATCAAGGCCGGAGATATGGGCTCTTCAATTCATGGCGATGAAGTTGAGGTTCTTGTTTCCAAGGTACCAGAAACCTACGCATCAAAAGCGACTCCCCATCAGCGTTGTGAAGGCTCTGTGCTGAAGGTTATTACCCGTCGAGTTACAACAATTGTCGGTACGCTGACCAAGGCAAACCGCAGGTTTATTCTCAAACCGGACGACCGGAAGCTGCTGCCTGAAATTATTGTATCAACGAAGAATTCTGCCAAGGCGGGTGATGGAGAGAAAGTGCTTGTCGGTGCGCTTGATTTCAGCAAAGAGGGAGTGATTTACGGCAAGGTTCTCGAGATTCTGGGCAAGGCCGGGGATTCAGCGGTTGAGGTGAGCGCCATTGCCCGCAGCAAGGGGATTGACGAAACATTTGAAACAGCATTGCTCGATTTTGCCGCCTCTGTCCGGGAGGGGATAACTGAAGAAGAGGTAAAAGGCAGACTTGATATTCGTGATAAGGTCGTTTTTACCATTGATCCTGTTGATGCAAAAGATTTTGATGACGCGCTCTCTGTCGAGCTGCTTGATGACGGTCTCTACAGAATCGGCGTGCATATTGCTGACGTTTCTCACTATGTGCCCGAGAATTCTCCTCTTGACCGGGAGGCTTTGAAACGTGCCACATCGGTTTATCTGGTTGATCGGGTGATTCCCATGTTGCCGGCACGACTTTCTGAACAGATATGCAGTCTCAATCCCGGTGTAGACCGGATGGCATTCTCCGTCTTTTTGTTGATCACACCAGATGGAGAAGTTCGCAAGCACGAGTTTCATAAAACAGTTATTCACTCCAAACGTCGTTTTACCTATGAGGATGTTGAAGAGATTCTGAAAAAGGGTGAAGGCGACTATGTGAATGAGTTGCAGTCACTTGATCGTCTCAGCATCATACTGCGCGAAAAACGGTTCAAGCATGGAGGTCTCGATTTTGACACTGAAGAGGTGCGCTTCAAGCTTGGCAAAAAGGGCGAACCGCTGGAAGTGATCAAAAAAGAGCGTCTCGGCAGCCATCGACTTATCGAAGAGTTCATGCTTCTTGCGAATCGAAAAGTGGCAAAATATCTGACCAAAACCTTCAGGGAGAACAAGAAAGAGCCCCAGCCGGTCATCTACAGAATACATGGCGCTCCCCAGCAGGAGAAGGTGCTTATTCTGGCCAATTTTGTCAAAAGGCTTGGTTTTGATCTCAAGCTGAACCGTGGTAAAGAGGGTCCAATTGTTTCTGCACAGGTGCTTCGTCAGCTCTTGCAGCAGGTGAAGGGTACCAATATTGAATTTCTCGTCAGCGAACTGGTGTTACGCTGCATGTCAAAGGCGGTCTATACCGGCGACAATGTTGGTCATTATGGCCTCGGGTTTGAGCACTATACACACTTCACCTCTCCAATCAGACGCTATCCCGATCTTATCATTCATCGGATGCTCTTTGAATATGAGAATCTCCGCAAAAAACGGCGCAAGATTACCCCCGCCCGGCTGGCGGAGTTGAGCGACAAGATTCAGACAGTCTGCCAGATTTCCAACGAACGGGAAAAAAGCGCTGTGGAGGCCGAGCGTGAATCCATCAAGCTCAAGCAGGTTGAGTATATGGCAAATCATGTCGGAAAAGTCTACCCTGGTGTTATTTCCGGTGCCACTGATTATGGCATCTATGTCAGAATGGTTGATTTTGCCATAGAAGGCATGGTACACATGCGCAATCTTACGGATGACTATTACGAATATGATGAGGCTACCTACTCTCTTGTTGGAAAACGTCGGAAGAAGCGCCTGCAGATAGGTCAACGGGTTAAGGTCAAAGTGAACAGTGTCGATATGCAGCGGCGCACCATTGATCTTGTCATAGAATAATTCGGTTGCCCACGAGAGTGATGTGCTGAACAGGAATCATGTCGTGTGATCTCAGGAGGGGAGTGCCATGATCAGTGCCAGTTCAGATCGTTATTCCCTGCGGTGCCGTTTGTCGTGAAAAGTTTTAACCCAGATATGCTGATATTACTGCGGGATCTTTTGCAAGGGCACTGCTCGTGCCTTCGAGCACAACTTGGCCACGCTCAATAATATAGGTGCGATCAGAGATTGCAAGAGCGATTTTGGCAAACTGTTCGGAAAGCAGGAGAGTCATGCCTGAAGCATGGAGTGAACCGACAGTCATGGGGCAACAAGCTTTTAAGCCTGATGTCTTATCAGATTGTAAACGGAAAATAAATTACGGGAGGTTTTCTTGAAATGCAAATATTTCAATGTCCCTGTTGTAAAAAAACGATCTTTTAGAAACAGAAAAAGCCTCTTTTGCTTAAGAGGCTTTTTCTGTTTATGAGCGGGAAACGAGACTCGAACTCGCGACCCCAACCTTGGCAAGGTTGTGCTCTACCAACTGAGCTATTCCCGCGTTATCATATTGGAGTGACAAATATAAAGATATTTTTTTTCTGTGCAACTCCCGGATGCAACTTTTTTACAGAGCAAGTTCCCGAATGATTGTTTCCATATCCTTGTCGCCCCGGCCCGAGAGATTGACGACAAGAATGGCCTCTTTTGCCATTTCTGGCGCTCTGGTGATGGCGTAGTGCATGGCATGAGCTGATTCAAGAGCACAGATAATGCCTTCGGTTTTTGCAAGTATTTCAAGGGCAGAAAGCGCCTCTTTGTCGGTTACTGATGTGTAGGTGACCAGTCCAAGTTCCTGAAGATAGCAGTGTTCAGGGCCAACGCCGGGATAGTCGAGGCCTGCAGAGATCGAGTGTGCTTCCTGTACCTGTCCATCCTCATTCTGCAGAAGTTTGGTCAGGGCACCATGAAGCACGCCGGGGCTTCCCAGCGTCAGGGAAGCGGCATGTCGCCCCTGCAGCCCCTCTCCAGCCGCTTCAACTCCAACAAGCTCTATATCGGCAGCATCGTTCAGGAATTCATAAAACATACCGGCGGCATTACTGCCCCCTCCAACGCACGCAGTGATGACATCAGGAAGTCTCCCAGCCTGCGCCATAATCTGTAAACGGGTCTCCTGTCCAATGACGGCCTGAAAATCACGCACAATCATGGGATAGGGATGCATACCGACAACCGATCCTATGATGTAAAAGGTCTCTTCCGGATTATTCATCCAGTCGCGGATTGCTTCACTTGTTGCGTCTTTCAGCGTTTTTGATCCACTTGAGACAGCCCGTACTTCGGCTCCAAGCAGTTTCATTCTTGCAACATTGGGGGCCTGCCGCCGGATATCCTCTTCTCCCATATAGACGACACATTCGAGGTCAAACAGAGCGCAAACGGTTGCGGTGGCCACTCCGTGCTGTCCCGCACCCGTTTCTGCAATAACTCTTTTTTTGCCCATGCGGCGGGCCAGCAAAACCTGACCAAGGGCATTATTGATTTTATGGGCGCCTGTATGGCAGAGATCTTCACGTTTGAGGTAAATTTGTGCGCCTTGCAGCGTTCTGCTTAATCGTTCCGCATGATAAAGGGGAGTAGGTCTCCCGACATAATCACGAAGAAGTTGAGCAAGAGTCGACTGAAAGCCGGGATCGTTTTTGGCTATGAGGTATTCCGCTTCAAGATCAAGAGCATTTTTTACCAGTGTTTCAGGGATAAACTTCCCGCCGAAACAGCCAAAATGCCCAGTAGAATCGGGTGCGGAATAAAGTGTCGGCGTCATGGAATGAGAAAAAGTTAAAACTGATGATTTAAAGTCATGTTTTCAGAAAATACAAAAAACCCTAATGCTTACAACCTGTCGAAAGCCGCCGTTCCTGCCTAAGTACCTCTAAAGATCATACGGGTTATCAATAATTTCAAAAGAGAGTTCTTTAGAATGATCGAAAAAACCAATACGAATAAAGTGGAGGTTTTCGCTGTTGAAAATATCAGCCCCTTTTTCAGCAGCACGAAGAATGATGTGGCCGTTATTATTGCCTAACTCTTTTGCCAAGTCCTTCCATTTTCTGAAGACCATGTTCGTGTATGAGTTACCTTCCCGGATACTTAAAATATTGGCATCGGCAAGATCCGCAATCATATCGGGAGTCGAGAGCAGTGACATCTCTTTACCCACCCAGATCGTTATTATCTCACAATGAAATGGCAGAAAAATAGAGTTTTTGATTACAAATCCTTTTTTCCCGCTCGTGATTGCTTCAATAAAGCTTTTCATGGTTTTGGGGTTATTGCTGAATAGCATAAAGGTGTTGCTTGTCCATATCTCAACATGTCGCACGGTACCGTTATAAAACGAAAAAGCTTTCCATACTCAATGAATATGTCAGAAGTGCGACACTCAGGTTACAAAAAACGGGTCATGGTTTCTGACCCTCAAATTGGTCAGTGCCATACAGATTGAGCTGCTTGCGATAATAAGCAAAAGCCTCTTCTTGACGAACAACGCCAAGCAGGATAGCGCTCCTTGAATCAAGTACCGGCAACAAATCATAATCTGAGAGCTCAAAAAGTTTGAGCGCTTCATCAAGTTTTGAAGTATTATAAAGTATAGGAACGTCTTTTTTTACAATATCTTCAGCAATTAACCCGACAAGAACATCTTCTTGAAGCAGAATTCTCATCTCATCAAGTCCGATAATACCTGCAAACATGCCTTGATCATCAGTAATCAGAAAACTTGACTCTGGTGTATTGAAAAACACATCAATCATATTTTTGGCACTTTCTGACTTGTTGAATTTCACAAAGTCAGTTTTCATGACATCAGCAATACCGATATGCTCGGCAACAGAGAGCGCAATGCCAAACCCCAGACGAACACCTTCCTTTTCAAGCACGTAGCTCTCCATGCTGTGGCGATAAGTAAGCCGTGCAATAAGCGATGAGGTAACAGCGGCAAACATAATGGGCAGCACAATCTCGTATTGGCCAGTTACTTCAAAAAGAATAAGAATGACAGTCAATGGCGCTCTCATGATGCCTGCAGTCAACGCGCCCATACCGACAAGTGCATAAGCGCCTGAGCTGGCGGTTATGGACGGGAAAAGCGTATGGACAACTTTTCCGAACATCCCTCCAAGCATCGCCCCCATTTTCATTGCAGGCGCAAACATTCCGCCTGATCCTCCAGAACCTATGCTGAGACCGGCAACGACCGGTTTGAACAGGTAAATGCCCATCATGTTCGTCCAACTTTCAGTACCGTGAACCGCATGGTTAATGGCTTCATAGGAAAAGCCGTACAGACCGGGAAGCCAGATACAGATAACGCCACTCATAAGTCCACCAATAGCCGGCATGGCCCAGACAGGTATTTTCCATCGCTTCTCAACTCTTTCGAACCACTCTTCGATGGCGTAATAGATCTTTATAAACATCACCGCTGAAAGACCGGCAAGAATGCCAAGTAAACAATAAAAAACCAGTTCCGTATTTGATACCAGAGCGTATTCAGGAACCTGAAACGTTGGAGAATTCCCCAGAAAACTTCTTGAAAGAACCGTACCAATGACAGCAGCAATAACAATGGGGCTGAATGTTTTGACACTGAAATCACCAAGCAGTACCTCTACAGCAAACATCACGCCGCCAATTGGAGCATTGAAAACCGCAGCAAGGCCTGCTGCAGCTCCGCAACCGAGCAAAGTTCGAGTTTTGTTTGGCGAAAATCGTAACAACTGGGCTACCGATGAACCAATTGCCGCTCCGACCTGAACAATCGGAGCTTCACGCCCCCCACCTCCGCCGGAACTTATACTTAATACTGATGTTATACTTTTATGGATCCATAATTTTCGATTAATAACGCCGTCATTCTGGGCAACTGCCTTGATGACAGAGGCAAGTCCATGCCCAGGTCTTTCTTGCACTACAAAAGCATTGTAAAGCCCGACAAGCAGTCCGCCAAATGCAGGAATGAAGGGCAGAAAAACCATCCAGTAGTTATCGACAAAAGTTCTTTTCCCAACTATCCGAAGGTCGGTAAAAATCATGGTACTGATTGTCATAATAGCATCATGAAACACGACAGCGACATAGCCGGTTAAAAGCCCAACGCATACCGCTACAAGAAGAAACGGGATATCTTGATTCAGATTAAGTTGAAGCAGCAGATAATCAAGGCTCAAGCGGAAAAAATGTTGCGAATTCCCTTTGAAATATCTGCTTTTTCGGAAAATACTGTAAAAAAATGCCAGTGTTTTCCTGCGGAGCCGCCCTTTTCTGTGAGGTGATTGTTTCATAATTCAATGTGCGAAATAAGATCCATAAAAATATAACAGAAACTTGGCAAGCGTTTGATCATGGCTGTTTCCAGAGAAAGCGAAGGGTGCAGATATTGCTTGCTTGCAACCCAATGCAAGCAGACGTTTTGTCGTTTGATTGCCAGCAGCGTTACAGAATTTTGTCGCACATAGTGAGCACAAGTATTCGGATACTCATGTGATCAGCAGCATGAGCATATAACGAGTTTTGGTCGAAGCGCAGAGAAGGTAAGATCGGTAATCGACTGGGTTGTTGTTTCGGTTTGTGGTAATGAGTACATTTAAGGTAGTTATTCCTGCTTGACGTGCTTGTATTTTGTTCAATATGACAAAGAAAGGAAGTGAATGATGAAAAAGGAATGTCAATCATGTGGTGGTACCGGCAAAATGTTAGTGGAATGCAGTTCATGTCATGGTGCCGGGACGGTCAATGGAAAGGACTGCAAGAAATGCTACACTCAAGGGCAGGTCGTTGTGGCATGTAGTGCGTGCCATGGTTCGGGCAGTAGTGATGAAGATGAAAAGAGCACTTCCTTGGTCTTGTCACTTCAGCTTTCTGATGATGGAAAGGCTATTGTTGACGATCAAGGTAATGAAGTCGCAATATTTCGGGAAGGGTTTTCCGTCAGGCCATCCAAAGAGGCTAAAGGAAATAAATTGCCCGGGCATATGGTCTGTACGAAGGAGTGCGTTGCATGGGATGAAAACGGAAACTGTGTACAGTATGTTACCTCATGTACCTGGGAGTTCCCTCCTTTTGATTTCTGATCGCCCGGTTTATCCAGGCACGACTTTCTCAGAGTTTTTTGAGCTGGGAGTAGTTTTATAGATCATTGCAAGAATGACTTTTTTGACTGCGGCTGGACTTATCCCCGATCAGGCTGCGAACGGGTGTATATGAACCAGCCGCAGCTTGATGTGCTCCAAGGATAATTATTCGATGAACAGGCAAAACACCACTCAACCCAACAGATTGAGTTGAGAAAATTTATTCACAATGAGTTGCTTGTATGCTGACTGCATCTTGTTATCAAGAAAACTGCTCTCTATCAGCCTCTCCCACACCGGAATCACATTCCGAAATCTCTTGAACATTCGACCTTGCACCTTTTCATCGACCGACAACGTGCCAAAAGCTTTTTTAAAATCATTGAGCGTGATCCTTTTTTTCTTCCCATTGAGCGTCAAGGCAAGATCTTCTTTATCGTTGGGAGTGACAAGCGCCGTCGCAACCATATCATAGGCTGGCACAAGGCTGATACCACCTTTTTCGGGAATGTCGATCAACGAAAAGTTCTTCAGGTGCATATCAGCATTGCCGGTCAGAAAGCAGAACAGCACCATCTCAAAAAAATTGATAACATCCATGCCGGGATTTACCGAATGACGACGTATCGCTTTGGCAATCTGCTCGTAAGAGCCGTTGTACTTCTCTTCGGTGAGCCTTTCGGTTATTTGGCACATATCCTCCATGTGCACTTTACCGTTTTTTGTCCGGTCTATGCGACGTGTCAAGTAGGCAAGATTTCCTGACTGCATGCGGATCAGGCAATGGGGAACCGTTTTGATACTGACCGCTTCCGCCATGAGCATCGTCAAGTCCTCTATCTCGGGCACTTGTGGATAGTGTTCTGAAGGAGGCTTAAGTATATATCCTCCCCAAAGGCCGACAATGGTGAATCGTTGCGGAGTGCGACGATGCCGCTCCTGCGCCAAATGGAGTGACAATTTGGGCTGTACCCCAGGGATGGTAATCTGGCTGCGAATGACCTCAAGCGCAAGTTCATCGAGTTGACTTTCGTTATACGGCAAGAGAGGCGGAGTCATCGTTCCAAACATCTTCTTGCTGCATCGTGGATGATAGTCACCGTCGATGTGCCCCAATGGCTTATAACAGAAGAGACAATTTTGCTCCATCGCTTACTCCGTGATGACAGGATGCACGCTCACCGCCCCGATGCAATCCCGACAGCAACTCATCAAAAGTCCCATACGATCTCGCGGGTCAAGCTTCCAATTCCTTTCCGCCAGATTGAGAAGCCATCCTTCGGGAATTAATCCATCAAAAAAAGGAATCATTGTTTTGCTGGTATATGCTGTAGCCTTCAACGGCAGAGTAACGCTTATCGCCTTGGGCTTTTCCGATTCCAGATACGCTACATCATACATGAAGTGATAACCATCTTCATCTTGTATAAGCCAGCCCGCAGTTAGATCCTGATACTGTATTTCAGCTTTTTTCATCAACTATTCCCCTTTTTCCTGTTTGACAGGGCCAAGTTCATAACCGAACAACCCAAGGAGCTGGTTTACCTTGTCCATACGCAACGTTTTCTTACCCTGTTCGAGATCCCGGATGAAACGCAGCCCTGTACCGGCTTTTTCTGCCAGTTCTGGTTGGGTCATGCCAAAAGATTTTCGCTTTTCACGAACAAATTCAGAGATATCATCCATAGTAATTAAGATACCTGATCGGGTATAATATATGTTGTGTAGTACTAATCTATACCATTTCGGGTATAAAATAAAGTAAAATTAACAATAACCCTTCATGCCTGTGGTTTTGCTTTGGCAGTTCAAAGGGTAAACACACGGCTCATTCAGGACTATCCTGGACACCTGAACAAAAAAAACGTCGTTATTTATATTGCGTCAAATCTGGTGAGGTTTGAGAAGTTTAAGGGAACCTCTAAAAAAAGTCTTTTGATACATGTTGAAAAATGAGTATCACCAAAATACTATTACCTAAGTTGAGCGATGTGCGCTGTAGATCAGCAGTGCAAGAGATGAGGGAAGACCCCTCGCACTCGGCTTGCAGGAGCAGGGTGCAAACCACCGTAAGCGGCGTTAGTCAAAAGCTCTTGTCGTGAGCATTATGGAAAAGGCATCGTGAAGATGTCAGGTGTGAACCAAGGAAGACGAATATCTCTGAACTGCCATAAACGTGTCGAAATTTATAGATGACATCAAAACTGAATAGATCGCTTGATTCAGGAAAAGTTTGGCGGAAACCTGTTTACTGGCCAAGCGGTGTCCGGCATAAAGGCAGCGTGATCCTGGTTTTGGCTCTTGTATTGAACTACAGGAACCTTCGTTGGCGATGCAAAGGGAAAGGCACAAGTGTAAAAAGCGAGGCTGAGAATACCAATGCGCCATCAAGGGACGGAGCGACTCGTATGAGCAAAGAAGGCCTTGTAATGAGGCTGGAGCAAAGGTGTCGCGTCATCTGGTCATACCGATATGTCAACTGTGCAAACAGAAAGAGCGTTTTGGTATGACAAAGCCGTATCAAATTTCCAAACATCTTGTCTGGAAAGCGTATCAACAAGTAAAAGCCAATGGAGGTGCAGCCGGTGTAGACCGTCAATCGTTACAGGCATTTGAAGCAAAGCTGAAGGACAACCTGTACAAGATATGGAACAGGCTCAGTTCCGGCAGTTATTTTCCGCCGCCGGTAAGAGGTGTGGGCATTCCGAAGAAATCTGGAGGGATGCGCATGCCTGGAGTTTCAACCGTAGCAGACAGGGTGGCTCAAAGCGTTGTAAAGATGGTGCTTGAACCCATACTGGAACCAGTGTTTCATGAAGATTCTTATGGTTATCGTCCGGGGCGTTCCGCTCATGATGCTATAGCTGTAGTGAGGAAGAGAAACTGGGAATATGACTGGGTTTTGGAGTTCGACATCAAAGGACTGTTTGACAACATAGACCACGAGTTGTTAATGCGTGCTCTTCGGAAACATTGCCAAACACCATGGGTTCTCCTGTATGTTGAGCGGTGGCTCAAAGCACCGATAGAGACCCCGGAAGGTGAACTGATAGAAAGGACAAAAGGCACCCTATGTGCTAATAGTAGATGTCGCCTCTAACAAGGAGGTGAATGATGGGCTATTCAAGAGCAGTGAAGTCGAGTGTTCTGAAAAAGGTGTTACCGCCTGAGCAGCGAAGCATCGTCGAGGTAAGCAGAGAAACGGGTATTAATGACCAGACAATCAGGAATTGGATTAAACAAAGTGAATCTAGTAATTTACCTGACGGAAGCCATGAAAGCAGTCCCCGATTTATGACTCCAAAAGAGAAATACCAGCTTGTGCTTGAAGCCGCCGGTATTGAAGACGAACAACTTGGAGCATTTCTGCGGGAACGTGGACTCCATTCAGAACATTTAACCCTCTGGGATCAGGAACTTCGAGAGATGGTAGAGCAAAAAACCGATCAAAAAGATCAGAAGCTGAAAGCACTGCAAAAGCAGGTTCGAGAACTTGAAAAAGAATTACATCGCAAGGAAAAAGCATTAGCTGAAGCTGCGGCATTACTGATGTTAAAAAAAAAGTTGAGCGGCCTTATGCAGGACCACGATGACGACTGATTCTTGAAAACCATAAGCATGAAATACTGCCACTGATTGAGGAAGCGCAGTATAAATCGCCCCTTCAATTTTTACGTTATAAACAACAATCAATCGCTATGGCTTCTTAGGGTGTCCATTTTTTTGTTGCAAGTTCAGGAGGCGCATGCTCGGATTGGACACCCACACTGAAGGGCCACGACACCGAAGATATTGAACTGCATCATCAGCACGCGTGGCGACTCATACACAAGATACTGAACCATCGGGAACTGATTGATGATGCCGAAGAGTGGGAGGTTGACGATGCTGAAATTATTCTTGTCGCCTACGGGACACCATCACGGGTAGTTAAAAGCGCTGTTGCGGAAGGACGCTTGCAAGGGCTGCGTGTCGGCGGAATCCGGCTGATTTCTCTCTGGCCTTTCCAGGACAAGCTTTTTCAGCGCGATGCAAACTATCTCGTTGTTGAGCTGAACTGGGACGGCCAACTGGTCAGGGAGGTAGAGCGAGCCGCAAGGGGTAACAGCGTCCACTTCTGGGGGCGCTGCGGTGAACTTCCAACCGTAACAGAGCTCCTTTTGACAACACAACAGATTCTCGAAGGCACAACAATTTCCCGTGAAGCATGGAAAACAGAGAGGTGGTCACATGTCTGATCTCACAAGCAAGTATCTGAGAGCTGAAAAAGCCTATGGCACCTCATGCCGGGGCTGCGGTTTGCGGCTGGCCCACCACAAGGTACTTGAAGCTATCGACCGCTCAGGGCTTACCCAGGCCGATATTGTTTGGGGAACAGGTATTGGCTGTTCCGGTCGGCAAACCTATGCCACCTGGAAAGGCGATACCTTTGCCGGAACACATGGCAGGGTCTATGCCATGGCGACCGGACTTCGTCTGGCGCTTCCTCCCGAAAAGAAGATTCTTCTCACTGTCGGGGACGGTGATGCCTATACTATCGGCCTGCAGCACCTCCTGAATTGTGCGAGGCGCAATGTTGGGGTTACTGTTGTGGTTCTCGACAATCTCGGATACCAGTCAACCGGCGGTCAATACAGCATCACAACCCCCGAAGGCAGCGTAACCGACTCCAGTCCGAGGGGAACCTGGGAACAAAACTGGGCAGGCCATGGACTTGATGTACTGAAGATCGTCAAAGAGGCAGGGGCAACATTTATTGCTCGACATACCGTGCTGCGGGGAGAGGGCGCAGTATCAAGCATAGCGCAGGCCCTGCAAAATCCGGGCTTCTCCCTTGTTCAGATCGTCTATCCCTGTGTAAGCCACTTTGGTGTCCAGACTCTTGGCACACGAGCAGTTCCGGAAGTCTACAAATGGTTCGAATCATACCCCCTCTCCACCGGAATACTCTGGAACTCGATTGGAAGCCGTCCCGAATTTTCGGAAGCCTTCCGCCAGCAGAACAACAACATCAAAAACAGAAAACAGGATGTCTGAACGGATTGAATTCTTATGCAGCGGTTTTGGCGGTCAGGGAGTCATCCGTACAGGCCAGATTGCAGGACAGGCGGCAGTAGAGGCTGGTCTGCATACCTCAATGCTTATCAGCCACGGAACCGAAACCCGGGGAGGATATGTACGCAGCCAGGTAATTATTTCCGATGACCCTATAGCCAGTCCTGTCGTAGAACATCCAGACTACTTTCTTGCATTGTCACAAGCCGCATGGGATCGGTTTGGCGGACTTTGCCAGCCATGTTCCTGTGTGCTGCACAATCCCGAAAAAGTCACTCTTCCTGAAAACACTGCGGTTCACAAAATTGCCATTCCAGCAGAGCAGGAAGCTGCAAACCGGTTTGGAGATCCTCTCTTTGCCAACACCCTCTGGATCGGCATCTTCAGCGCTTTATTGGGGCCACTCATCACGGAAGTTCATTTTGAAAAAGCCATCCGTATGCGCACGACACGAAACATCGAAGAGAATGTTGCGGCATTCTATCATGGAAGGGCTTTTTTTGATCGGCTTTCCGGGTTTTAGCAAAAATAAGCTTGCCAAGCTCCGAAATCACCCATCATCTCTTCCTTACGCCTTCGCGAACAGGTCAAACGCAACAGCAAACGATTTCCTGAAGAGCCCGCTCAACGTCGCCACTGATCTTGACAAAATCCATCCTTGCAGGTTTCTGCATTCAGGTTTCCTTGTGGTATGATTTCATTCTTCAGAAGGTTAACGTCCAGAGTTTTGCCTGTTTTCAGGTTTATACCGGAAATTACCATGTTGAGCGGAAGATGCAGGCCTAAGAAATAATGACGATTTTCAGGCGGTCAAAAAGGACACTCTTTGACCGCAACATCAATTGGCATTTCATATCTTCATAGTCAAGAGTGTTGACACCATGACAGGAAACAATGGCTGGATATTTTCATTTGTTTCCTTGCCCATAAAAATTATGTTTTCATGGTGACCTCACTGTCGAGGGAGAAATTCATCATCTTCACCATTCATGAAACTTTCCAGAATACATTCCGATCCAGTGCTGGACTTTTACACGGCGGACCTGGCAACCTCGCTTGAGCTGCCGCTGTTTGCTGCGGGTGTTTCAGCAGGGTTCCCCTCCCCGGCGGAAAATTATGTGGAGATTGCCCTTGACCTGAACAAGGAGCTGATCAAACATCCGGCGGCGACGTTTTATGCACGGGTGAAGGGTAGCTCAATGATTGATGCAGGGATTGAGGATGGTGATTTGCTGGTGATTGACAAGGCGCTTGAGCCGAAGGACGGGGATATTGCGGTCTGTTTTATTGATGGAGAATTTACGGTGAAGCGTCTTTCGGTGCGGGATGATGGCATCTGTCTTGTGCCCGCCAATACAGAGTTCAAGCCGATAAGAATTACTGAGGACAATGATTTTCTGGTCTGGGGAATTGTCGCATACATTATTCATAAACCGCGATAAAAGCCGATCGGAGGTTCTCACCATGTTTGCTCTGGTTGACTGCAACAACTTCTACGCCTCCTGTGAGCGGGTCTTCAACCCTGCGTTGCGAAATCGTCCGGTGGTGGTGCTCTCCAATAATGATGGATGCATCATTGCCCGCTCTGAGGAGGCCAAAGCGCTTGGTATCAAGATGGGCACACCGATGTTCAAATGCCGTGATGTGCTGCTGCAGCAAAAAGTTGCTGTTTTCTCGTCGAACTATTCTCTCTATGGCGATATGTCGTCACGGGTGATGACGACGCTGGCTGGTTTGGCTCCCGACATTGAACTCTATTCCATTGATGAAGCGTTTCTCGACATGAGCGGTTTCGGGCGATATGACCTGACTGAGTATGGTCGCCTTATCCGGCGAACCGTCCATCAGCACACCGGAATTCCAGTCTGTGTCGGGATTGCTCCGACAAAAACGCTTGCCAAGATTGCTAACCGCCTTGCCAAAAAGAGTCCTGATTACCAGGGAGTTTGCCTGCTGAACAGTGATGAGGAAGTCCGCCGGGCACTTTCCATGACAAAGGTTGAGGATGTGTGGGGAATCGGGCGGCAGTTGAGCAAGCTGCTGTATGCACGCAACATCAATACCGCCGCTGATCTTGCCGCCGCGCCAGCGACCTGGGTGCGCAAGCATCTGCACATCACAGGCGCAAGGGTGCAGGCAGAACTGACCGGCCACTCCTGCTTGCCGATAGAGCTGGTCAGGCCTGCAAAACAGGGTATCTGCACATCGCGTTCTTTTGGGCAGAGTGTGAAAACGTGGGACGATTTGCATCGGGCGGTGGCAACTTTTGCAGGCAAGTGCGCGGTGAAGCTGCGTAAGGAGCAGGCGGTTGCCTTAATGCTGACGCTCTTTATTGGCACCAGCCCGTTTGACGATCAGCAGGCGCGATACTGGGGAACGAAAACCATTGCGTTACCGTACCCGACTCAGGACTCAATGACGTTGATTCGTGCAGCCCAATCGTTACTGGATCTGCTCTTTCGGAGAGGCTGCGCTTACAGGAAAGCCGGAGTTATTGTGAGTGAACTCTCGCCGGTCGAGTTGGCAGGCAGGACTCTTTCGCTCTTTGCTGATGATGAGCCCGCTGATAGTGAGCAGAGTAAAAAGCTGATGAAGGTTATGGATGGTATTAATGAACTGTATGGACGTGGAGCGGTGCGCCTTGCTTCTGAAAATTCAGTAGGCTGGAAACCCAATCAGGAGCGCCTGTCGCCATGTTGCACGACACGGTGGAGTGATATTATGGAGGTGAAGGGGTAGCGGTGGCGCGAAGCGGGGCTGTTTTACTTGAGTGTGCCGTGTGGGGTGGTGATGAAGGACGTTCAGGAGCATAGGCTATACCCAGCTTTTGCGGAAATATTTCACACACGCCGTAAATTTCTTATTTTTAACGTGTAAATTGATGTCGTATCTGTTGTTTTTCAGGATTGAGTGTAATATGAAAGTCAGTGATGCCTGTGCCAGAGAGGGGTACTTATGCGGTTCTCATTTCTGATTTAGGCGGATCTGTATATACCAAGGTTCGAGACGCCGATACTTATTTATATCTCGTTTTAAATAAATGACATACGAGGGTTGGAAAAATATATTGCACAAGTTGTTATGCGGAAAGGAGCTGTCTGCTTTGTCTGTATTAGGCCGATCAGTCTAAACAATGTTGGGCACCAATGAATTCATAACATTTACCACAGGTACCAGAAATGAAAAGAGACTGGGATTTTATACGCAAGCAGCTTACGGATGTCGAAGAAGAGAATGATTTATTTGCTGACGTTCCTCCGGAACCGAAGTGGCAAAACCAAGATTGGGAAACGTATGAAAAACAGCTGGAGGAGTATCGTGCTATCGAAGGGCGGATATGCGGACACTTGGAACTACTTGTTAATGATGGCTACATTGATGGTTTAACAATTGTCCGATCAGTAGATGGACAATTCGGTTATGGCCTGCACAGTCCTAGGCTGACCATGGCAGGCCACGACCTCCTTGATACCATGAGATCAAGCACCATTTGGGAAAAGATAAAATCAACTGCAAAAACAAAGGGGATCGAATTAACCTTTGACGCGATTAAGGCCCTGGGCGCGTTTGCCCTAAAGAGCGCATTCGAGTGATCGCCTTGCTGCCCAACCCGGCGCTCAACCTCGCTTCTTTCAGTCGCTGGACGCTGCGCGATAAAGCCGCGCAGCGCCGGTTAGCTCTACGTTAGGCCCTATAGAAGATTGCTGCGCGGTTCGTTTGACAATCTCATTAATTGTAGCTACATTAAAGTTATGAGAGTTGAGTTCGATCCCGCCAAGGACGCGGCAAACCAGGCGAAGCATGGTGTGTCTCTGGCTATGGCAGGCGACCTCGACTGGGAAGCCGCACTGGTCTGGGTTGATGAACGGTTTGAGTACGGCGAGTCGCGAATGATTGCGCTCGCTCCGCAAACCGAAATCCTGTATTGCGTGGCATTTGTAGACAGAGGCGACGTGCGAAGGGTCATCAGCGTGCGCCGCGCCAATCGTCGAGAGGTGAAACACTATGTCGAAAATCTCTAAGCGTCCAACTATCCTCATGCCCACTGCGGAAGAGGACAAGGCCATTACTGCGGCAGCTAAAAGTGATCCTGACGCGCAGCCACTCACGCCAAAGCAACTGAAGGCGATGGTGCCAATCCGCACCCTGCGTGGTCGTCCGAGGTCTGAAAACAAGAAGCTGCTTGTGTCGGTGCGTTATAGCCCCGAGGTCATCGCCTACTTCAAGTCAACCGGTGAAGGTTGGCAATCGCGAATGGATGGTGTGCTTCGTAAGTACGTAACGCGCCATTCCCGTAGCGAGAAAAATGTGATCGAACCCTACGGTCAACCGGATGCTGCGCGATAAGGTCGCGCAGCGCCAGTTACCTTGGTCGTTAGAACCTCTTTGCCCTACCGCAACATCATGCAAGGATAAAGAAAAATGCAGACAATGAAAGGTCGTTACAACACGGCCAACATCATGATTGATACTATCGAAGACACTGCGAAAGAACAGATTCAGGGGTTTCTTGATCATCCTGCTTTTGCTGATACTTACATTGCCGTTATGCCTGATTGCCATGCCGGCAAGGGAGCGGTTGTCGGGTTTACTATGAAGGCAAACAAGTATGTCATTCCCAACATCATCGGGGTGGACATTGGGTGCGGGATGCTTATGGCAAAGTTCCCGCTTCATGAGGTTGACCTTCCGGCTCTTGATGAGGCCATCAAGCGAGTCATCCCGTCAGGCTTTGCAATCAATCAGACAATTTCAGCATCGAAACCAATGATTTCCGAGGTGACAAACGTCTGCGGTATGATTGGAATTGACGCGGAAAAGGCGCTCAAGGCCATAGGATCGCTTGGCGGCGGGAACCATTTCATTGAAGCTGGTTTTGACACAAATCACAACCTGGTCATCACTATTCATTCAGGAAGCCGGAACTTCGGGAAGTGTGTTGCTACCTTCTATCAAAAGAGAGCAAAGGAGGGACTTGAACGCTATTTTATCCGTGACCAGTATAAAGAGCTTGAATTTATGCCAACGGATAGTGACGATGGAGTGAATTACTTGCATGGCATGGCCGTTGCCCAGCGGTTTGCTTCTGAAAACCGTAAGGAAATGATGCGCCGTCTTTCCATGTATCTGCAAGCTGAACCAATCGAATTGATTGAATCCGTTCATAATTTCATTGGGGATGATCACGTGATCCGCAAAGGTGCAACGTCAGCAAGGTCTGGCGAAAAGGTAATTATTCCATTCAACATGGCCGACGGTATTGCCTTGTGCATCGGCAAGGGTTCGCAGAAGTACAACAATTCAGCCCCGCATGGCGCGGGCCGTATTCTGAGCCGGACACAGGCAAAAAAGACATTGAGCCTTGACGGTTTCACAAAACAAATGAAGGCGGCGGGTGTTTACACCACCACCGCTTGTGCTGAAACTCTGGATGAAGCTCCTGGAGCATACAAACCGATGGATCTGATTCTTGAAAATATCAGGGAAACCGTTGAGGTGATTGAGTTTATCAAGCCAGTTTACAATTTCAAGGCGGGCGGGGATTAAGAGACTCTTTCACGACTCTTTAGCAGTTCCTCTCAAGAGTTGTTATATTCCGGGCAAAACTTCTGGTGTATTTATCGGAAGTTTAATGATTCGATGTCAAGATTATAGTAATATTCTTATGGTACGTGAGCTATAAGTCATTATTACATAAGATGGCCATGTACTCTCTCTTCCAGTTTATTGAGCCTGCACATTCTAATACTGAGCCCGGATCCTTACTGCGTTGACGTTTATCTTGAGAAATAAGTCATTTCTGACTGTCATCTACCTCGTTATGATGGTAATGTCTCTTTTTTTTCAGGAGGCACAGTCTGCCGATGCAAGGCAGGAAAAAAAAGCTTTGTCAGGAATGGGAGCTCTTAAAAGCACCATACTCTTTGCTGCAAAGGATTCTGTGGTGTACAATCTGTACCGCAGAAGCATGGAACTCTGGGGGAAAGCAAGCATAAAGCAGGAGGAAACAAGCGTTAAGGCGCCCAAAATCGTGATTGATTTTGACAGATCCCTGCTTCATGCTTTCGGCAGTACAGACTCGTCCAAAGCTTTGGCCGATTCTGCTGTTTTTACCGACAGGCAGGGAAGTTTTCATGCTGAAACAATGACCTACAATTTTAAATCCCGAAGGGGAGAGACCTCCAGGGTCTCCTCATCTTCCAACGGGATTAATTTTACCGGGGCGCATGTCTCAAGGCTTGAAAACGGTGATATGATTGTCAAGGACGGGATTTTCACGACCTGCAATGAAGCTGATCCACATTATTGGTTTTCCTCCTCTTCAATCGTTATCAAGGCAGACAGTGGTGTCACGGCTAAACCCCTGGTCATGTATATAAGGCCGGAACTGTTCTCGATGCGTCTCCCGGCCATTCCTGTTCTTGCGCTTCCCTCAATGAAATTTCCGACCAAGTCGAGCCGGACGTCAGGGTTGCTTACCCCTCATCTCAGCAGTCAAGACCAAAGTCTCTACTTGTCGAATATCGGTTATTTCTGGGCAATTAGTGATTACTCGGATCTCAGAGCGGAAGGGGATATTTCGTTAAACGGAAGTTGGCGACTTGGCGAACGGTTTCGCTATAAAAAGCGTGATATATTTGCTGGCGAAATTTCAAGTGAGTACAGGCGCTATTTTGATAATTCGGATCATCAGCAGTATACCGACTGGAATACGAAGATTCTGCATAACGAGGCCTTTGATCCTACGTCGCGCCTTGATGCCAATCTTCAATTGCAGGGCGGAAAGCGCTACTATTATCAGAATACGGTGAATGTGGAGACTATTCTTGCCGAGCAGACCAACTCTTACGCATCCTATGCAAAAACGTTCAATAATGAGAGCGGTATTGCCACTTTTAACTATAATCATTCCGATGATCTTCGCAATCCGAATGACCGGCAGACGCTCAGCGCCGCATTTTACCAGAACCGCCTTTATCCGTTTCGCTCCTCTTCTGCTGTGGATCACAAGGACTGGAAATCAGCTCTTTCAGTAACCACCGCAGCTTCTGTTGCCGGAGAGTTTCTCTCACAGGGAGATCTCTCTGCCTCTGGTTATTCTTTCTATGCCAATGGTGAGCTTGGCTACTATCGTGAGTTTGCTGATGGTTACAAAGCTCTTTTTACTCAGGCCATAAGCGTGCAGGGAATGCAGCCGGTTTCAGGCGGGGTGTATGATAATAGCTATAGCGGAATGAGAGTGTTGTTTCCATTGCGCCTGCAATCGACACTGTTTCATTATTTGAATATTAATCCTGCATTGACCTACATTCACTCCTTGAGAACTGATGGAAGAGACGATGGTTTTTCTACGACTGTTTTTTCAGTTGATGCAAGGACAAGGCTGTATGGCGACCTGAAGACAGGATTTCTTGATCATGTTTTTGGAATGAAGGCGGTGCGCCATACTTTTATTCCTGTTATAACCTATGCATGGAACCCTGCTTATTCCGGTACGGGATCTGATGCCTCTTGGAATAAATTTTATAACTGGGGGGAGCCTTTTTTTGTCAACAATTTTGATGAAACGAGATATAGTGGCATTCCGGAAGGGCAGAGTACCGTCGGCATTACTCTGAAAAATCTTTTTCATGGAAAATTCAGCGCGACTTCTGCGCATGGAGGAGATGGGGTTTCTGTGACCGAACATACTCAACAACTGCTCTCATTGACTGCATCCACGGCCTACAATTTTGCCGCCACATCGTTTCCTCTTTCCCCGCTTACAGTTATGGGCTCAAGTAATGTTCTGACGCCAAATTTGCTTTTCAGTTCCGGGGCGATGTATGATTTTTACAGTTACGATCCCGTGTCTGGCGAAAGAATCGATCGTCTCAACAAGGATGTTGGTGGCGATCTGCTACGCTTTGCTAAAGGGTTTGTCAATATGAGTATGATCCTTCATGGGGGCAGGGCGCCCGGAATCCCTGCATCAACCTCTGCGGCCCCTTTTTCGCCAAATAACAGCCAGTCGCTGTTTCGTGATCATTTCAGAACAAGGGATTTTAACGCGACGGATTATGGTTTGCCATGGCAGTTATCGTTCTCCCTTTTCCTTCAGTCAGACAGGCGAAATCCTCTGAAAACTGCTGATGAGAAACTGGTTAATGTTGCAGGAAGGATTGCATTGTCAAAAACCTGGCAGACTGGAATTAATTCAGGATATGACCTTAAAAACAAGAAGCTTGTTTATCCCATGGTGCAGGTTTATCGAGATCTTGATTGCTGGCAGATGGGCTTTCAGTGGGTACCTTCTGGTGCGTTCAAAAGTTACTCTTTCCAGATTGGTCTGAAAGCCTTGTAAGAGCGCGGTTGTTCAAGCTGGCTTGTCAATCAGGTTAAGAATAAATTTCAGACGTTTGTTAAACTCTTCATGGGCATCGTGGTGGCTGCAATGTGAAGCTTTTGGTAGAATATATGCTCCGGCCTGCGGGAGAAGTGCCTGAAATTCAGGGATGATTTTGTGAGGTGGGAGCGCCGTATCTTCCGCTCCCCAGACAAGAAAGGCAGGTCCTTTGTAATGACATGGTTTTGCCAGTTTATCGAGCCTGAAATCAAGAGGCCTTTTGGAGGGTGAGAGATACGAAAATTGCGCACCTCTGTCCTGAAGCGGCATGGTGAACTGGTTGATCAGTTTTTCGTCAACCTTGCTCTGGTTAAAATAGGTTGGAGTAAGGCTCTGGCCAACACCGACCGGATTTGCAAAAGCGGCAAAGAGTACCTCTCCGATGAGCGGGGAGGCTACCAACCCAAAAAACACACTGGTCATTCCATCCATCGTGTCGCCAAAAAGTCCTGAAGGATTGGCAAGAATGAGCGCTTTTATTTTTTCAGGCTGATGGTGGGCGAAGTAGATGGCGCTCGCTGCACCCATCGAATGGCCAACAATAATGACTGAATCAAGTTTTTTCAAGAGGAGAAACGTCTCAATTTGTGATGCAAACAACTCGAGACAGTAGCGTACATTTGGTTTCTGTGATTTGCCGAACCCGATCAAATCCATGGCATAGATTTTATGGTTACGGGCAAACTCCGGAATGTTCAGATTCCAGTGTTCAATCATGCCGCCATAGCCATGAAGAAACAGCAGTGGAGTTTTTTCAGGGTGATCCTCTCCATACTCTTGATACCTGATTCTTGCTTCGATTTCAGGAGATAACTGCCACAGGAAATATTGATCTTTCAGCGCGTTGGCCATGATTGTAAATCATTGAAATTATCAGCAAGTGCAATATGTTGTTTAAGCCAATATACTTGCTGTTAAACCAATATAAAAGTTATTGGTTAATATGAATAATAGGGTTAAATTTATCCAGTTTTAAAAGAATATATTCTGGATGCTGCTATGCTTCAGGTTTCAAGAAAATTTGAATATGGGCTTCATGCTGTGACGTACCTTGCGACCAAAGGGCGTGGCCGCGTGGTTACCGTGAAGGAGATGGCTGATGATATTGGATTTTCACAGGAATTTCTCTCCAAAGCGGTGCAGAGTCTCAAGCGGGCAGGCATTGCCAGCTCGGTACAGGGAGTGAAAGGAGGCTATACGCTTTCCAGGGCCACTCATGAAATAACCATTGCTGATATTGCTGTCGCCATTGAGGGTAAGCCGCATCTGGTGCGTTGTACTCTGAATGCAGACAATTGTGAAGTTTTTTCGTCGTGTCAGCATCGGGGGTATATGGGCACTTTGCAGCATACCATTCAAACTCTTCTCGAATCGACCACTATTCATACTCTCCTGCAGCAACTGGGCAAGTAGATAATTTCCGCATTATTAAAGAAAATAAATTGAACGATATGACCAGTCAGGGACTCAGAAATTCAGTGATTACTGAAACGAGTCTTCCGGATATTGTCCTTAAAGGCATCAATACCCATAATCTCAAAAATATCTCAGTTTGTATTCCGCGAAACAAGTTTGTGGTGTTGACGGGTGTCAGCGGATCGGGTAAATCAAGTCTCGCTTTTGATACGCTCTATGCTGAAGGTCATCGTCGCTATGTTGAATCGCTTTCTGCCTATGTTCGCCAGTTTCTTGAACGTATTCCACGGCCTGACATCGAAAGTGTCGAAGGAATTGCCCCGGCTATTGCCATTGAACAGAAACCCATTCCGAAAAATCCACGCTCTACGGTTGGTACGGTTTCGGAGATTTATGACTATCTCCGCCTGCTCTATGCCCGAATTGGTAAAATATATTCTCGTGACACCAATGAGCTTGTATTAAAGCATACACCGGATGATGTGAGTCTGCAAGCCGGGTTTCTTGAAGAGGGAACAAAATTTTATGCCGGTTTTTTCTTTCCGGCTCATCAGGACGCAGGACATCATGACTGTTCGGTGCAGGATGAGATTTCAAATCTCCTGAAAAAAGGGTTTTTCAGAGTGGTTGCAGGGGATGAGATTCTTGATCTCAATCAGGAAACTGCGTGCAGACGGCTGCTTGATATGCCGGTATCCGAACGCTCAACTCTGCTTGTGCTGGTTGACCGATTTGTGGCACGTCATGATGAAAAGGTGTTCAGCCGTATTGCACAGGCGGCGGAGAGCTGTTTCAATGAATCGGGCGGCTATGCCGTTCTGAAAGTTGTTGGAGGGAAGAGCTACCTTTTCAGTGACCGGCTTGAGTTGAATGGCATTGAATATCAGGAGCCATCACCACAGCTTTTTGCTTTCAATTCACCGATTGGCGCCTGCACAACCTGTCAGGGATTTGGACGTATCGCCGGTATTGATGAGGACGCTGTTGTGCCGAACAAGTCACTCTCGCTTGAAGAGGGAGCAATAACATGCTGGAACTCTGAAAAATATCGATGGAATCTGTTAGAGCTTCTTGAATATGCGGATGATATGGGCGTTCCAATGAACGTTCCTTATGAAAAGCTCTCCTATGCGCAGAAGGATGTTATCTGGAAGGGACTGCCTGATGGTCGCTATAAGGGAATTCGGGCTTTTTTTGCAGAGATAGAGAAGGATGCCGGTTACAAGATGCACTATCGCGTCTTTTTAAGCCGTTATCGCGGTTATGCAATTTGTCCCGATTGTGAGGGGAGCCGTCTCAATCCGGATGCCCGGCTTGTGAGGGTTTCAGGTCGGCATATCGGAGAGGTTTCGCGCATGAATATTGATGAGGCTTCTGAGTTTTTCCGCAATCTTGATATTTCACCCTTCGACAGGAAAGTGGCCGAAGTTATTTTGCAGGAGATTATCAAGCGCCTCGGTTATCTGCTTGATGTCGGGTTGAATTATCTTTCTCTTGATCGTCTGACTCACACGTTGAGCGGCGGGGAGTTTCAGCGCATCAATCTTTCCACCTCCCTTGGCTCTCCGCTTGTCGGCGCAATCTATATTCTTGATGAGCCAAGCATCGGTCTCCACCAATGCGATTCCGCACGGCTCATTACGCTGCTCAGGAAGCTGCGTGACCTTGGCAATACGGTCGTGGTTGTCGAGCATGATCGCGAAATTATTGAAGCTGCCGATGAAGTGATTGATCTCGGTCCTTATGCCGGACGTCTGGGGGGTGATGTGGTGTTTCATGGTTCGGTTGCAGAGATAAGGGAGTCGGGGACGTCGCTTACCGCTCAATACCTTAATGGTGAGAGGTGTATCGCTGTACCGCAGCTTCGCAGAAGAGTCGATTTCTCCTCCTGTATTGAAATTACCGGCGCCCTGCAGAATAACCTTAAAAATATCAATGTACGCTTTCCTCTCGGCGTCATGACCTGCGTGACAGGCGTCAGTGGTTCGGGAAAGTCAACCCTTGTGAACGATATTCTCAACAAGGGAATCATGAAGGAAAAGGTTGGGCTCAAGGAGAACGTTGGAGCACACCGTTCCATTTCAGGCGCATGGCTTGTGGATCGCGTTGAGCATGTCGACCAGTCGCCGATTGGTAAATCAAGTCGCAGCAATCCGGTCACCTACCTGAAAATATTTGATGATATTCGCAATCTTTTTGCCTTGACGAAAGATGCCCAGCAGCGGAGATTGAAGGCGGGTTACTTTTCGTTCAACATTCCCGGTGGTCGTTGTGAAACCTGTGCCGGCGAAGGTACTGTGCATATTGAGATGCAGTTCCTTGCCGACATTGAGGCGGTGTGTGAGGATTGTGACGGCCTTCGCTACAAGCCGGAAGCTCTTGCAGTGAAGTATGAGGGCAAGTCTATTGCCGAGGTGCTTGATATGACGGTGGAAGAGGCTATCAGTTTTTTCAGTCGAGAGAAGAGCGTTGTTAAAAAACTGAAGGTGCTCGATGAGGTAGGGCTTGGCTATATCAGGCTTGGCCAGTCGTCAAGCACACTCTCAGGCGGAGAGGCGCAGCGCCTCAAGCTGGCCAGTTTTATTGCCCATGCCGATACTGCGCACACGCTTTTTATCTTTGATGAGCCGACAACAGGGCTTCATTTTGAGGATATCAACAAACTGATTCTCTGTTTTGAAAAGCTGCTGGAGCAGAAGAATAGCCTCGTTATTATTGAGCACAACCCCGACATCATCAAACAGGCCGACTGGGTCATCGACCTCGGGCCGGGCGCTGGCGATAAAGGCGGCTTTCTTGTTGCCGAAGGGACGCCAGAAGAGATTGCCCTTTGCGAGGAGTCGCTGACGGGTCGGTATATCAAGGAGCTGCTGGTTGTCTGAACTTTGATTGAAAGATCATTGCAGGATTTCAGGATGTCGTATCTTTTTGTGAGAAGATGATTCAGTGTTATGGAGGCAAACGAAAATCCTTCAAGAAATGACTGAATACAACGCCCTCATAGCAGCAATCGACGCTTTGAAACAGCGGTTGGATGAGTTGCGCCCGATTCATGACGCTTCGCTGCGCCGCGTTTTAGGGGGATTAATAATAGTGTCGCATCAGGAACATTGTAATCAACCACTGTTTGGATAAGCTCCAATCAACTGTGGATCATCCCCAAGTGCGCCGCCATGCAGCCTGATGTGCGGGAAGTGTCCCTGAGTGCGTTCAACCCATACGTCACAGCCTTTGCTGAACTCGGTTTCGTTTGAAGCAACCGAGGCCCGGTTTTTTGCAAGTGCGGTGATCTCCTCCAGGAGAACGGCAAGTTTTCGATCGTCAGTCGTGGCGGTATCGTCCTTCATTTTTGAGTGGATACTGGAGAGTTTTTCTAAGGCGACTTTACCGATGGTGTTATAGAGTTCCTGATTCATAGTTGTGTCTGAAGTGAAAAATCCCTGTTTTTCGGTATCGAAAGTGTTTGGAAGAGTTGGAATTTTTATTATTATTGAAAATCGTTTTAGCACTCTATGAATGCGAGTGCTAAAAAAGATTATCAATTGTTTACTGTAGTATCTTACTATTCAATCAAAAACCCAAACGAGAGAAGACAATGAACTTGAAACCCTTAGCTGATCGAGTTATTGTTAAGCCTGCAGCGGCGGAAGAAAAAACCAAAGGCGGCCTTTATATTCCTGATACCGGGAAAGAAAAACCGCAGTATGGTGAAGTTGTTGCAGTAGGCGCAGGTAAAGTTGCAGATAACGGCCAACTGCTTGCAATGCAGGTCAAGGCTGGAGACAAAGTGCTTTACGGCAAATATTCCGGCACAGAAGTGACCGTGGAAGGTGAGGATTACCTCATCATGCGTGAGTCGGATATTTTCGCCATTCTTTAATGTTACTAACATTTTAAAACCTTATTGGAGGAAAACTTTACAATGACTGCAAAAGATATTCTTTTTGATACTGAAGCCAGGGCAAAACTGAAAATTGGCGTGGATAAACTGGCCAATGCTGTAAAAGTTACCCTCGGACCTGCCGGACGTAACGTGCTTATCGACAAAAAGTTTGGTGCACCGACCTCAACCAAAGACGGCGTGACTGTTGCAAAAGAGATCGAACTTTCCGATGCTTTTGAGAACATGGGTGCCCAGATGGTTCGTGAAGTTGCTTCAAAAACCAGCGATGTCGCCGGTGATGGTACCACAACTGCTACTGTTCTTGCCCAGGCTATCTACCGTGAAGGCCTGAAGAACGTCACTGCTGGTGCTCGTCCGATTGACCTGAAAAGAGGCATCGACCGTGCGGTGAAAGAGGTTGTTCAGGAGCTGAGAAACATCAGCCGTAACATCTCCGGTAAAAAAGAGATTGCACAGGTTGGAACTATCTCCGCCAACAACGATCCTGAAATCGGTGAACTGATTGCCGAAGCCATGGACAAGGTTGGCAAAGATGGTGTTATTACCGTTGAAGAAGCAAAGGGAATGGATACTGAGCTGAAGGTTGTTGAAGGTATGCAGTTTGATCGTGGCTACCTCTCTCCTTACTTCGTGACCAATTCCGAGACCATGGATGCAGAACTCGAAGATCCGCTGATTCTTATCTACGACAAGAAAATCAGCAACATGAAGGAACTCCTTCCTATTCTTGAAAAATCAGCACAGTCTGGTCGTCCGCTGCTTATTATCTCAGAAGATATCGAAGGCGAAGCGCTTGCAACTATCGTTGTGAACAAGCTTCGTGGCACCCTGAGAGTTTGTGCAGTCAAGGCTCCCGGCTTCGGCGATCGCCGCAAAGCCATGCTTGAGGATATCGCTGTTCTTACAGGCGGTACCGTCATTTCAGAAGAGAAAGGCTACAAACTTGAAAATGCAACGATCTCCTACCTCGGTCAGGCTGGTCGCGTCACCGTCGACAAGGACAACACGATTATTGTTGAAGGTAAAGGCACTCAGGAGTTGATCAAAGCTCGCATCAACGAGATCAAGGGACAGATTGAAAAAACAACCTCTGATTACGACACTGAAAAGCTTCAGGAGCGTCTTGCAAAACTTTCTGGCGGTGTTGCTGTGCTGAACATTGGCGCATCCACAGAAGTTGAGATGAAAGAGAAGAAGGCCCGTGTTGAAGATGCGCTGCACGCTACCCGCGCTGCTGTGCAGGAAGGTATTGTTGTCGGTGGCGGTGTTGCCCTGATCCGTGCGATCAAGGGTCTTGACAGAGCTATTGCAGACAATGAAGATCAGAAGACCGGTATTGAAATTATCCGTCGTGCGCTCGAAGAGCCACTTCGCCAGATTGTTGCTAACACAGGCACCACCGATGGCGCAGTTGTGCTTGAGAAGGTCAAGGCAGGCACCGGTGATTTTGGTTTCAATGCCAGAACAGAACAGTACGAAAACCTGGTTGAGGCCGGTGTTGTCGATCCTACCAAGGTAACCAGAAGCGCTCTTGAGAACGCTGCATCAGTTGCCAGTATCCTTTTGACAACCGAAGCTGCTATTACTGACATCAAGGAAGAGAAATCCGACATGCCGGCAATGCCTCCAGGCGGAATGGGTGGTATGGGCGGCATGTATTAATCTGCGCTCTCCATCTTGTTTCTTTAAAAAAAGCCAGCCTTCGGGTTGGCTTTTTTTATTTACCTTTCTGGAAATTAGATTCAATAAATTTATTGCTATGAAAGCAGTCATCCTTCTCAGCGGCGGTATGGACAGCCTTGTCGCCACAGCAATCGCCCATGCGCAAGGCTTTGCGCTGGCGGCCATGCATGTTAATTACGGGCAGCGGACGTGGCAGAAGGAGCTGGAGTCGTTCCGTGCTATCTGTAATCATTACAATATTGAGCAGTGTCTTGAGGTCAATGCGGATTTCCTTGCGCAGATTGGCGGCTCTTCTTTGACCGACTACTCCATGCCAGTGGGAGGTGCTGATCTGCAGGGCTCTTCGATACCAACAAGTTACGTACCATTCCGCAATGCCGGTTTCCTTTCGATGGCGGTGAGCTGGTCTGAAGTTATTGGTGCCAGCAAGATTTTTATCGGGGCGGTTGAGGAGGATTCCTCCGGTTATCCCGACTGTCGCAAAGTATTTTATGACGCTTTCAACAAAGTTATAGAGCTGGGCACGAAGCCGGAAACAAACATTGAAATTCTTACCCCGCTTATCGAGATGCAGAAATCAGATATTGTTCGCAAGGGGATGGAGCTTGGTGCGCCGTTCAATCTGAGCTGGTCGTGCTATAAAAGTGAGGGAAAGGCGTGTGGTCTCTGCGACAGTTGCGCCCGTCGGCTTCGGGCTTTTGAGTTGATGGGTCAGCCTGATCCGATTGACTATGACGTCCGTCCTCAGTATATTACATAACGTAAGTTAATTTAATTGTTCAGTCATGAAATCGATCAAATCATTGAGTGAAAGCTTTTCCTCTTCAGAATCGCTGAAGGCACGGTTCACTCTTTCCTTCTCGCTCATGGCAGCGATCTGGATTGTGGGTCTTGTCGGTCATTTTACATTTCTCCATGAATGGCCTGCACTTTTTCTCTATGTTTTCGGCTCAATCGGTCTGGTGGTTTACCGTGGTAAAACGAGCGGCGAATGGAAGGAGATGTATCTGGCCGGTGGTGATCTTCGGAAATCCCTGAAGTGGGGGGGGATTGCCGGTGCCCTTCTTTTTGGTATGGATATCATGAACACCGTGATGTATTACAAAAATGGCGGAGCCCCAATGGCGGGAATGGAGTTTATACTCGTGAACCGTTCGTTGCTATATTTTTTCCCGGTACTTATTCTGGCAGAGGAGTTTCTCTGGCGGGGCATCATGTTTTCCTCAATGATTGAACGGGGAGTAAACAAGCATCTGACGGTTTTTTTGACAACTTTTTTCTACGTGATCAATCATTTTGCTGTTGCTCCTGTCGGCATGAAAGAGCGGGCGCTTATGGCCATGATGGCTTTTCCGATTGGTATTTTTGGTGGTTATCTTGTTTTGAAAACAAAGAATGTCTGGGGGAGTGTTCTGGTACATCTCATTACCATGATATCCATGGTGCTTGATATTTTTGTTATTCCACAACTGTTGTTCTGATAGATCCGCTTCGTTATGCCCCAAAACAGAATTACCACCCTTTTGCAGCAGGAGAAAAAACTGCTGATTGCCTATTACATGCCGGAGTTTCCGGTTGTGGGGGCGACGCTTCCGGTGCTTGAGGCGCTTGAGAAGAGCGGCGCGGATATTATTGAGCTCGGGATGCCCTATTCCGACCCGATCGGGGATGGCCCTGTTATTCAGGAGGCGGCCCACACAGCAATCCGCAACGGTGTCACCATCAAATATCTTCTTGAACTGGTGCGGCGAGCAAGGCAGGGTGAAGGGTGTCGAAAGATTAATGCGCCTATTCTTCTGATGGGGTACTGTAATCCAGTGATTGCTTATGGACCGGCCTGTTTTCTCCGCGATGCTGTTGAGGCGGGAGTTGACGGCTTGCTTATTCCTGACTTTCCTCCAGAAGAGGCAGAGGATTTTCTTGAGCAGGCCAAAGGATATGGTCTTACCGTTGTCTTTCTCGTTTCACCGGTAACTCCTCCTGAAAGGATAGAGCTTATTGACAGCCTTTCAACCGATTTTTCCTACTGTCTTGCCGTTAATGGTACAACTGGCACGGCCAAGCTTTCTGAGGGGTCAACAGAGGCGGGCGTTGAAGAATATCTGAAAAGGGTACGCAGGCATGCACATAAAAAGTTTGTTGTCGGGTTTGGTATCAAGGACAAGTCACGAGTTGAGTATATGTGGAGCCTGGCCGACGGAGCGGTTGTGGGTACTGCGCTCCTGCAGCATATAGCAGCTTCTTCAACTCCTGAAGAGTCTGCCCGTCTTGCTGGCGAGTTCTGGCAAACTCTGCGGTAGCCGGATTTTCTTTATGCGCCCCACAGTCGATATCATTATTCCTCATTTCAAACGGCGCGATATGCTTGAGCGATGTCTTGATTCGCTTGAGCAAACCAGTTATCCCGCAATGGGTATTATTGTTGTTGATAATGGGGGAACTGAGGCTGGTCTTGTTTTTCTTGTCAAACGTTACAGGAACGCGCGATTACTCCGTTTGCCGGAAAACCTGGGTTATGCCGGAGGCTGCAACGCAGGCATGAAACATTCCACTGCTGACTATGTGGTTTTTATGAATGATGATACGGAGCACGATCCATTGTGGCTTGAGCCTCTTGTCGATGCAGCGCTTGCAGATGAATCTACCGGAGCCCTTCAACCGAAAATCCTGTCGCTGACAAATTATCACAAAGGCAAAAAAGTTTTTGATTATGCAGGAGCGGCTGGAGGCATGATTGACCGTTTGGGGTATCCATGGTGTCTTGGTCGCACATTTTCAACGATTGAGCCTGACAGGGGGCAGTATGAGGCTGGGCAGGATATTTTCTGGGCTTCAGGAGTTGCCATGTTTGTAAAAAGAGCTGTGGCTGAGGAACTGGGAGGTTTTGACGAAGATTTTTTCATGCAGATGGAAGAGATTGATCTCTCCTGGCGAATGCAACTTGCCGGGTATCATGTCCGATCGGTACCTTCTTCAGTTGTGCTGCACGAAGGAGGGGCGTCTCTGCAGGGTGGCTCGGTGGAAAAAATTTATTTCAACCATCGCAATAACATTGCAATGATCTTGAAGAATCGGAGCATCGCAGGACTCTTGTGGGTGATCCCTTCAAGGCTCCTGCTTGAGTTTGCCGCAGCGCTTTTTTACCTTGTCCAGTTTCCCGGAGGGCCGAAAAAATCAGCAGCGCTTTTTCGTGCGATGGCTTATAATATCAGGGAAATTGCCTGTACCCTTGAGAAACGTCATAAGATACAGGCGTTAAGGATTGTTGGCGATCGTACCCTTTTTCGCCATTCTCCCCTATCACTTATTACTCAACAACAGATGTGATGCCGTTGTTGGCTTCCGCTTGTTTTTTCATTGCAGACAACATTAATGGACAGTCCCGGTTCTGAACATTTCTAACAGCAAACTGCGGGGCATAAAAATCCGGTTTCACTTCAGCTTTGTAAGTCAGAAATGTTCCGGCTCCCTGAGGGTAATCAACCAGAAGCCACTCTCCCTGATAGACTTTGAAGTCACCGGTGATTTGTTGAAAACAGAGGCGCGTCAGGTTTTCGCCCCACACTTTCATTTTTATGTAGACCTCTTTCTGGAAGATAAACATCCTTGTCTTTCCTTTTTCGAACATCACCTTTTCAGTGCCGTTATCAGAGATTATGCCGCTGTCAATAATGTTTGGTACAAAATTTTTGTGATTGTTGTAATCGGTTATGACTTCCCAGACCTTTTTTGGAGGAGCGGCAATATAAATTTGCCCCTCAACGCCGGTCACCCCGTTTTCAAGGTTCGAAAGAGCGACAATAACCTCTCCGTTTAACAGTTTTGTCTTTTCTCCGGATAAAGAATCTGGAACAATCGTCGTAATGGGCAGTGCCATGACGGGACAGGAAAGAACAGACACCATCATCACGATGATGGGTAGTATGATGCGGATGAATCTCAGCATGTTTAGCCTTTGGTTACTTGTTAATTGGCTGGCTTCCGGGGTAAATGACCCCATTTCACCATGTCGTGTACGGTTTCAATGAGGCTTTCCCTCACCGATCTGAAAGAGAGTGCCAGATCACGCCTGATTTTCGAGTTGTCCAGGCGTAACGTGCGTCCAACATTGATACGGATATACATCCCGGTATCTTTTGGTTGGGAGAAGGAGAGTATCTTCATAAGGACGGTGCCTGCTTTTCCTGACAGATCAAGTTTTGGCAGTGAGTATTTCTCGAAACCGGAGGATTTCAAAAAAGCGACAAGATCTCTCATGTGCATTGATTCAGCAGTGCAGAGATACCTGCCTTTAGCTGCCTCAGTTTCCATGGCCAGGATATGTGCTGTGGCCACATCACGAACATCGACAAGTCCCCAGTTTAAATCCATAATACAGGGATAAACGCCATTCATGATATCACGAATAATCTGGTTTGAAGTATTGAGTGAAGGCGTGAGAGATGGCCCGATGACTAAAACAGGATTAATCACAACAAGATCAAACGTTGGCTTTTTTCTCATGATGAAATCCCAGGCTTCACGTTCTGCCAGTGTCTTGGAGTAGTGATATGGCTGACGGTCAAGCGAAGACATCGTGTTCCAGTCTTTTTCTGTAAAAGTTTTTGAACTGTCCGGTTCATCAGTAATAGCAGTAATCGAAGAGGTAAAAATCAATCGCTTGATGCTGATTGATTTCATGCAGCTTTCAAGAATAGTTTCGGTTCCGAGAACGGCAGGATCAACAAGGTCGGTTTGTGGGTTTTTCACATTAACCTTGTAAGGGCTTGCGGTGTGAAAGACATACTCGCATCCCTTTATAATCTGGTCGTAGGATCCAGCAGTGAGAAGGTCGGCCTGAACAAGTTCAAGTCGTTCTGCTGCGCCTGGAAGTTCGAGCAGGAACGGGTAGGATTTTGGCTCTTTGCGTACTGTTCCCCTGACGAGGTATCCTTGTTCAAGAAGCTCCCTGATGATATGTGATGCAATAAATCCGGAAGCTCCGGTTACGCACACTGGCTTGTTGGTGATCATCATTCTTTATAGACTGAATGGTTTAAACGAAGCATGACACACGGCACCCTCGTATGCACTTCGTAGCTTAAGATGCGCTTACTGGCAATATCCCAGCGAAAAGCATCCCTGATATGGCGACATTGGTTTAATTTACCCTTGTCTATCAATGTACAAGCATAGATCAAACTCTCCAACGTTTCTTTTCTGAAAAGTGATGATCGTGCAGTTGGATGTGTTGTTATCCAAAGAGCGGTTCAGCATGGATAATGACACGGGCGGCGTTTTGGAGAGAACGGTAGATTGAGCCTTCCAGTTGGCTGGTCAGTGAATGTACCTCTTCCAGAAGCACCTCGTCATTGAATGAGCAATGCAGAGTAATGAAAAGTTTTTCATTTTCTGTTTTACGGATTTTGATGTCGTGCACGTTCTGAATTTTCTCAAAAAGTTGTGATGCACTGATGATGGTGTCGTGCACAAGCTTTTCTTCTTCAGCCTGAAGCGTGCCGGTAAAGCACTCTTCATTTCGGAGTGGATCAAGATGAATGCAGATATCAAGATCTCCATTGAACTCACGGTGCAGCTCCTCTTCCAGGGCATTGACGGTATCGTGTGCCTGTTTTATGGTGAGTTGCTGGTCGATTTCAACATCAAAGGTGATCTGCTTTTTTTGCCCGGTGAGGCTTGTCGAAATATTATGAGCGTGAAGGTTATGGTTCAGCCCAATGACGTGCACTCGCTCTGCAATCGTTTCGCTGTTGAGTGCAATAGGTTTGGAGTTGATCGTGATATCTCCGACCGGATACTCTTCGCGAACCTTTTTTTCAATATTTGCGGAGATTGCCTGGACTTTTTCAACCGAGAGAGTTCTGTTGACACAGACGGCCATTTCTATAAATACCTGTGGCCCTGTTGGTTTTACTCTGATCTTGTCAACAGCAATGACGCCACTGATTGTCATGGCTATCTCCTCGATCCGTTCTGCAAGACCTTCCGGTGCTGCATCAATCAGGACGTCAATTGTTTTTTTCCCAAGGCTGAAAGCGGCCCACCCGACAAGCAAAGCGACGACAATACCAGCTACAGCATCAGCCCATGGAATGCCCAGCGAGACAAACAGCAGGCCCACCAGCACAACTGCTGAGCTGAGAATATCTGAGCTGAAGTGGAGCGCATCAGCTTCAAGTGCCTGGCTATTTGTCTCTTTTGCGACTCTTTTCAGGGCTCTCGATCTGGAAAAATCGACCACAATGGAAATAACCATGATAGCAATCGCATACCAGGTGACCTCGATTTCAACCGTTCCGGCAAGCAAACGTTCAGTTGCAGTATAGATGATCCAGATGCTTGTGACAACAAGAAGACCGGTCTCGATAAGCGCTGAAACGCTTTCCACCTTCGCATGTCCATAGTGATGTTTTCTGTCGGCTGGTTTATCGCTCATTTTGACCGCAAACAGGGTGAGGGCGGCCGCTCCAAAGTCGAGAGCGGAGTGAGCTGCCTCAGAAATAATTCCGATACTGCCGGTCATGATACCGACAACAAGTTTCATTGCAGTAAGAAAGAAGCTCGCTGTTACTGAAGAAAGGGCAACATTCTGTTTTTTTTGACCGTGTTCCATGAATCGTTCTCTCTCTCTCTCTTGAAGAATATCGGTGAAGTTTCACCATTGTTTATCTTGCATCAGAAGAAGTGCCCTGGCACTTCTTTTTATCCTGTATTATAGCATGAATGGCATTCAGTTTATAATGGTTGCAGTGCAAATGAGACGATTTTGAACATTTTTGCCATGCTTTATTCTTGTTGATCTCCATCAATGGCCAATTCTGTATAAATCCAAAACCCTTGGTTATATTAAAACGCACTCCACTTCGCTTTGGTAAACCAGAAAAGCTTGAAAAACCATGAAAATCGGTATATCCTGTCATCACACCTATGGAGGGAGCGGGGCTATTGCCACTGAACTTGGAAAGGCGCTTGCGGAGAAGGGGCATACGGTTCATTTTTTCAGCCAGGCGGCACCTTTCAGGCTGGGTGCGTTTTCACGAAACATCTTTTACCATGAGGTTGAGGTGATGCATTATCCACTTTTCGAATGTCCATTTTATTCCCTTGCCCTTGCTTCAAAAATTGCCGAGGTTGCCTTTTATGAAAAGCTTGATGTGGTGCACGCTCATTATGCCATTCCACATGCGTTGAGTGCCATGCTTGCTCTGCAGATGCTGGAGGACAAGTGCAAAGATTCGAAGTGTTTCAAGTTGGCAACCACCCTGCATGGCACTGATATTACCGTTGTGGGTGCTGATCGGGGAATGCAGAATGTTGTCAGGCTTGCGATCAACAAGTCTGACGGTGTGACGGCGGTTTCAGATTACCTTAAAGCTGAAACGGTCAGGATGTTCAATCCGAAGAAGGAGATAACCGTGATTCCAAATTTTGTGAATACGGCACTGTTTTTTCGGGCCACCAAAAATGAGATCCGTGAACAGCTTGGCATCAAAGACGAGAAAGTTGTTATCCACATTTCGAATTTCAGGCCGGTGAAGTGCATCGGGGATATTATCAGGATTTTTAATGCTTTAAGCAGGAGTGCCAATGTCTTGTTGCTGCTTGTGGGTGATGGTCCTGAGCGGAGTGAGGCTGAGGTTCTTGTTCGTCAGTTCGGGCTCATTGACCGGGTACGGTTTCTTGGCAAGCTTGTCGATATTGTTCCGTTGCTCTCTATTGCTGACGTGATGCTCATGCCGAGCAATGCAGAATCGTTTGGGCTGGCAGCGCTTGAGGCCATGGCTTGTGGCGTTCCGGTAGTGGCCACCATGGCGGGAGGGTTTCCCGAGTTTATTGTTCCCGGAACGCATGGTTATCTGCTGGCTCCAGGAGATATTGAGGGGATGACAGAGAAAGCTCTTCTTCTTCTTTCAGACCATAACCACTGGCGAGAGTGTTCTGAGGCCTGTGTTCTCCAGGCAAAGCGATACGAGACCGCCTTGCTTGTTGAACAGTATGAAGCTTTTTATACGAGGCTTCTTGCTGGGGTATAGCTGGCTCTCAGTTCCCCCCGTCAGTAATGTTTCGTCGTCAAAAGGACAGATCGGTATTTCTCAAGGTTTTCGAGCACCTCTCCCGTGCCTCTGGCAACGGCAGTCAGAGGATCTTCGCTGATATGGACGGCCAGTTTCGTCTCCTCATTGATCCTTTTATCAATTCCTTTGATAAGCGATCCACCGCCGGCAAGAAAGAGCCCGCGATCAAGAATATCAGCCGAGAGTTCGGGTTTTGTGACCTCAAGGCTTTTTTTGATCGATGTGATGATCTGACTGATCGGAGTGGCAATGGCTTCACGGATGGTGGCTGAGTTGACCTCCCGCTCTTCAGGCAGTGCTGTGACAAGATTTCGGCCCCTGACCATCAGTGTCATCTCTTTATCCAGTTTGTAGGCCGAAGCAATCTTAATCTTGACATCCTCTGCCGTGCGTTCGCCGATGGCGAGGTTGTAAGCTTTGCGGAAGTGGCGGACTATAGCGTTTGTAATATCGGTGCCAGCGACACGAAGAGATTCGCCTGAAGCAATGCCTCCGAGAGAAATAACGGCAATTTCTGTTGTTCCTCCTCCGATATCGACAATCATATTGCCCATTGGTTCCTTGACATCAAGGCCAATGCCAATAGCGGCAGCCATTGGTTCAGTGACCAGATAGACCTCTCTGGCGCCAACATGCTCAGCAGAATCCCTCACAGCCCTTTTTTCTACTTCGGTAATGCCTGAAGGAATACCAATAACCATTCGGCGAATACCAAATGAAAACTGCGTTTTGGTTTTGTTGATCAATCCCTTGATCAGCTCTTCAGTTGCCTCGTAGTCAGCAATGACGCCATTTGCCAAAGGCCGGATGGTGACAATGCCGGGGTGGGTTTTTTCATGCATCAGAAGGGCTTCGTGCCCTATAGCCACAATTTTTCCTGTATTTCGTTCTCGGGCGACAATAGAAGGTTCATTTAATACTACACCCTTTCCCCGGATAAAAATCAAAGTATTTGCAGTTCCGAGATCAATGGCAATATCCCTGAACAGATTATTGAAAAAGCTCATGTTAACATGGTTCGTTATGCTATAGTCATAGTGGCTTGGAATGGAGCGGATTGAGGCTATATTCCAAGGTTTCAACTGAACCCTTAAGGTAGTTAATGGAACTTTTTTTTCAAATGAAAAGAGGCCAATACAGCCATGTTTTTTTGCTGATTTTTTGTTTTCAGTCTGTGACGCCGAATTTCGATAATCGTAGCCATTCACTAAATTATTCTACAGTTGTCGCTTCTCTCAAATAATCTATAATCAGTTAAAAGTGTTACACGTTTATTCTTTTGCTGAAGAGCGTTCAGCCCTGAAAAAGCAATTAAGCAGGAGTGTTACCTTTGATCTTTCTGTTCATTCTGCAGTGGATGAAATTCTGCAGCAGGTCCGCCAGCAGGGAGATCGTGCTGTGCTGGACTATACCGAGCGGTTTCAGGGTATCCGGTTGTCGACAATGCAGGTTCCTTCCGATGCCATAGATGAGGCATACAGAAATGCAGATTCCGCTTTCCTTGCCGTGCTTGAAGAGGCGTATGCCAATATTGTCCGGTTTCATCAGCATGAAGTGGAAAAAAGTTTTTTTTATGAAGCTGATGGTGGGGTGGTGCTTGGTCAGCGGGTGACTCCCATGGAAAAAGCGATGCTCTATGTGCCGGGCGGAAAGGCTTCTTATCCTTCATCGCTGCTGATGAACGCAGCACCGGCGAAAGTCGCCGGGGTAAAAGATATTTTTATAACCACTCCCTGTGACGATTCAGGGGAAGTCAGTGCCAATATTCTTGCCGCTGCCGCAGTTGCAGGTATACACTCAGTTTACAAACTTGGTGGCGCCCAGGCAATAGCGGCTTTTGCTTATGGAACGGAAACTATTCCAAAGGTTGATATTATTACCGGCCCGGGAAATAAATACGTTGCACTTGCCAAAAAGCAGGTCTTTGGTCATGTTGCTATTGACAGTATCGCGGGTCCATCTGAAGTTGTTATTATTGCGGATGAATCTGCCAATCCTGACTTTATTGTGCTTGATATGTTTGCACAGGCTGAACATGATCCTGATGCGTCTGCGGTATTGATCACCAATTCTGCGCAGTTGGCAGCGAAAGTGAGGGATTGTGCCGAAACTCGTTTGGCGTCAATGCTGCGGCGGGACATTATCAGCACCTCTCTGCAGAACAACGGAGCCATTGTTCTTGTCGGATCGCTTGAAGAGGCCTGTGTTGTGTCTGATATGATCGCTCCTGAGCATCTGGAGCTTCATGTTGATCATCCATGGGATATTCTCCCCTTTCTTCATCATGCCGGTGCTATTTTTATGGGGGGATACTCTTGCGAAACCGTTGGTGATTATTATGCAGGCCCAAACCATACGTTGCCAACAAGTGGAACTGCCAGGTTTTTTTCGCCACTTTCTGTCCGTGACTTTGTCAAGCATACGTCGATTATCTCCTATTCAAAAAATCAGTTGTCTCGTTGTGGGGAAAAAATTGCTGCTTTTGCAGATCATGAAGGGCTTCAGGCTCATGCCGAGGCTATCCGGGAAAGATTGAAAACGTTATGAGAGTCGATGATTTTGATTACCCTCTTGTTGAGGAAAAGATAGCCAAATATCCTCCTTTGGAGCGAGGATCAACTCGTCTTCTGGCAATGGATCGCCGCTCAGGCCTTATTACACATACGTTTTATGCCGGAATAGATGCTTTTTTGCAAAAAGGCGACCTGCTTGTCATAAACAATACAAAGGTTGTTTCGGCCCGAATGTTTGCAGTAAAGCCCACCGGCGCAAAGATTGAGTTGATGCTGCTGGAAAAACACAGGGAGCCGCAAAGCCTGGTTCTCTATCGCGGAAGGTTGAAGAAGGGCGATAGACTCCAGGCTCATGGTCATGAATTGCTCGTTGTTGATATTGTGAATGACGGGATTGCCCGCATTGAGATGCGGAACGGGGGAGTGTTGGCAACCCTTTTTGAACAGTTTGGAGATGTGTCTATTCCTCCATATTTAAAAAGGGATGCAGAAGAGATAGATCGGGAGCGATACCAGACGGTGTTTGCCGAATTACCGGGTTCTGTGGCTGCTCCTACAGCATCGCTGAACATGACTCCGGAAATTATTAATAAAATAACCAATAAGGGTATTGAGATTGCAACACTCGCTTTGCATGTGGGTCTTGGCACATTTCTGCCCATTCGGGTGGAGTCGTTTCAGGAACATGTCATGCATCGTGAGTTTTATTCTGTCCCGTCAGAAAGCATTGAAAAAATTAACAGGGTAAAAGCCTCAGGAGGCAGGGTTATTGCTGTTGGCACTACCGTTACGAGAGCTTTGGAACATGCGGGGAAGTATCTTCAGGATTTTTCGGGAGATGATTCGTTAACTGGCGAAGCTGATATTTTTATCTATCCCGGTTATGAGTTCAGAGTAATTGATGCTCTTCTGACGAATTTTCATGCTCCGCGTTCAACGGTATTAATGCTTACGGCAGCTTATGCCGGCACTGATAACCTGCGCAATGCCTACAAGGAAGCGCTTGAACATGGATATTTATTTCTCAGTTACGGAGACAGCATGTTGATTTGTTAAATCGTTGTGTTGAATAATCTTTGTTTTGTAATTTCTCCCTTATAGAAATTGGTGGTATTAGTGTTTTACCTGAAAAACTGAGGCATCAAAGGAGCCGGGAGGAGGGCAATTCTTTTTTTTAAAAGGCGGTTATGGTATTATTAAATGCACTGCTCATTGCCTGACGGAAGGCTTGATGTACCATCATTTTTTTTTGCTCGGCATATTTGTTTCACCCAACCCATAAACAATAGGGAGATTGACTTTATGAGTCTTGTAGACCAATATCGTGCGCATACCGAAGAGCGTGCGAAACTTAACATTCCACCGTTACCGTTAACCGCTGAACAGGCGCGCTCACTTGTTGGACTGCTTCAACAGGAGGTTGTCGAGGAAAAGGAATATCTGCTGGAGTTATTTATTGAGCATATCAGTCCGGGAGTTGATGATGCCGCCTTTGAAAAAGCCGCATTTCTGGATGGTATTCTTAAAGGTGAGGTATCCTGTTCTGTGATCAGTAATACAGAAGCGGTCAGAATTCTTGGCACGATGCTTGGTGGTTATAATGTCAAGCCTTTAGTGGACGCGCTTAGTCATAATGATTCGTCAATATGCAGCGAGGCTGCTGCGATGTTAAAAAAGACTCTTCTGGTTTATGATCTTTTTGATGCCGTGGTTGATCTTTCGAAAATCAACCATTACGCTGAAGAAGTACTCAAATCATGGGCAGAAGCGGAGTGGTTTACCTCCAAGCCACTTCTTCCTGAAAAAATGACACTTACGGTTTTCAAGGTGCCAGGTGAAACCAATACCGACGATCTTTCACCAGCAAGCGAGGCATTTACCCGCAGTGATATTCCGCTTCATGCCCGTTGTATGCTTGGTGCAAAAATTGCCAATCCGATTCAAACAATTGCCAACCTGAAAACGAAAGGTCATCCACTTGCGTATGTCGGTGATGTTGTTGGTACAGGATCGAGCCGCAAATCAGGAATCAACTCTGTTCAGTGGCATATTGGCAACGATATTCCTGCTGTCCCGAATAAACGAACCGGTGGCGTTATAATTGGAAGTATCATTGCCCCAATTTTTTTCAATACAGCCGAGGATTCGGGTGCGTTGCCGATTCAGACTGATGTAGCGGCTCTGGAAATGGGTGATGTCATAGATGTTGATTTGTCCAAAGGAACTATAGTGAAGAATGGCGAAGTTGTTTCTCGTTTTGAGCTTGCGCCAAACACCATTGAGGATGAGGTGCGTGCCGGTGGGCGTATTCCACTGATTATCGGCAGGACGCTGACCAGAAAAGCAAGAAAAGTGCTGGGTCTTGGTGCAGATAATTATTTTCTCAGTCCTGAACAGCCAGAGGATACCGGAAAAGGTTATACGCTTGCCCAGAAAATGATCGGCAGGGCTTGTGGTCTTTCCGGAGTGCGTCCTGGTATGTACGTTGAGCCTGAGACGCTGACGGTTGGTTCGCAGGACACGACTGGAGCAATGACGCGTGATGAGGTTAAGGAGTTTGCTGCCTTGAGCTTCAGTGCTGATCTCGTGATGCAAAGTTTTTGTCACACATCGGCCTATCCAAAGCCATCTGATGTAAAGCTGCACAGAAGTCTGCCATATTTTATCATGAGCAGGGGTGGCGTTGCACTTAAGCCTGGCGATGGCGTTATCCATACCTGGTTGAATCGTATGGTGCTGCCGGATACGCTTGGTACCGGCGCTGATTCCCATACACGTTTTCCTGTTGGTATTTCTTTTCCTGCCGGGTCTGGTCTCGTAGCTTTTGCCGGTGTTACCGGAACAATGCCGCTGAATGTGCCGGAGTCGGTGCTTGTTCGGTTTACGGGTGAGTTACAGAAGGGGATTACCCTGCGCGATCTGGTTAATGCGATTCCTTATGAGGCCATCAAACGCGGATTGCTGACCGTTGAAAAGAAAGGCAAAAAGAATGTTTTTGCCGGACGCATTCTTGAAATTGAGGGTTTGCCGAAACTCAAGGTCGAGCAGGCTTTTGAACTCAGTGATGCATCTGCTGAACGGAGTGCAGCGGCATGTACAGTGCGACTGGATAAAGATCCTGTTATTGAATATCTCCGCTCCAATGTTAAACTGCTTGAGCAGATGATTGAGGACGGATATGGCAATCCTGATACTTTGCAGCGTCGTATAGGCAAAATGCAGGAATGGCTTGATAATCCTGTTCTTCTGGTTCCAGATGCTGATGCTGAGTATGCAGCAGTTCTTGAGATTGATATGGGAAAAATCACCGAACCGATTCTTGCCTGCCCCAATGATCCTGACGATGTCAAAACGCTCAGTGAGGTACTTCTTGATGAGAAGACTCCAAAAGTTATTGATGAGGTATTTGTTGGAAGCTGCATGACAAATATTGGCCATTTCCGGGCTCTCGGTGAAATTTTAAGAAATAAAGGAGCGGTGCCGGTCAAACTCTGGATTGTGCCTCCTACAAAGATGGATATGAAAAAACTCATAGAGGAGGGTTATTACTCAGTTTTTGGCGCATCTGGAGCCCGGATTGAACAACCAGGATGTTCCCTTTGTATGGGTAATCAGGCAAGAGTAGCTGATAATGCTGTGGTTTTTTCAACAAGCACAAGGAATTTTGATAACCGGCTGGGAGATGGCGCGCAGGTCTATCTTGGTTCGGCTGAGCTTGCAGCAGTATGCGCTCTGCTTGGTCATTTACCGAACAAGGATGAATATATGGAAATTTTCAGTCGGTATCTTTCTGGTGGACAGGAAAAAGGGATTTATCAATACCTCAACTTCCATGAGCTTGAAAAAGCTGAATTAGAGTTGCTTGTTGAATAAAAAAATCATTTATTAAGGAAGGGATGTGGAAATTTTTTGCATATTCCGCCTTGCAGTAGGCTTTTGAAAAGTCTCTGTTTTTTTTTATTATTCGAGAGCTGATGAAGCTGTCAATTATCAAACAACAAAAATAATCATAGCAATGAAAAAACTTTTCATTTTCCTCTTTCTTTTAAGCTCAGTCTCTTTCGTTGGCTGCGCAAAAAAAGCTGAAGCTCCTGTTGAAGCTCCTGTCGAAGCTCCTGCAGCAGCACCAGCAGCGCCAGCAGCACCTGCCGCACCAGCAGCAGAAGCACCAGCAGCACCTGCCGCACCAGCAGCACCTGCCGCAGCACCAGCAGCGCCAGCAGCAAAATAAGTTTCCGTGTTTTCGGTTTCTTATTCTTAAGAGGCAGAATGAAAGTTCTGTCTCTTTTTTTTTGTTAAAATGTTTGCCAGTCTACTCAGTATTGAAAAAAGATGGATGGCTTTTCCATAATAACCGGTTTTTATTCAAACTGATACAGATTGTTTCCTCCAATGGTCTTGTTCCCCTGACCTCTTTCTTGGAGATTGATCATAAACTGGTTAATGATCGCATAAAAAGAATTAAATTGATAATTGAAGTGTATGTTTGCTTGTTGAAACCAAGAATGTTTCTTGCAAATGCTCATCCGCCGCATGTTTCACTGTTGTAATTATCATCAATCTTTGTCGAATAGAAGTCACATATCATCGATGCAAAAATATCCTGCAAAGATGGACGTGCTATAAACTCCATAACGACCATTATGAATTTTTTTAAAAACCACCATTATTCTGCCATTGGTATTAAGCTGGGGTTTATTTGTTTAATTATTGTTGCCTTTTTTCAATTTGTTCCAGGAATGTTTACGTCGGTTATTGCTTCTCAGGTAATTACTGCCTTAACTGCAAATTTTATGCCAGGGGATAAAGTTCTGACACAAAGTCCGCCAATGGACTCTGAAGGAGAGTGCAGGATAGCAGTGCCACGGACTTCAGTGTTCTCTCTTGCTTCAGTATGTGAGGGGCGAGTGAGTAAGCTAAATAATACAATCAACCGCAATCAAGAAAAAAACATTGCGGACAGGAACACATCGCTCGCCGATTGTGATGAAGAAATGCAGGTAAAGGGCTTGAGTGAAAATATAGTTGCGCCAATTCTGTTGAGTTCTTTACTTGCCAGTGAAGAAAACTCGGCGCCATATAGCTACAGAACCGGAAGTTTACTCGCAGGGTTTATGGCGGCATCAGGGGGAGTTCAGAGCAATTCTACCCAGAATAGTCAGGCGTCGGCCTCTCTGCCATCTGCGTCTCCTCAAAAAAAAAGCGGTGTTGTTATGATTATGAGCGTGGAAGATTTTCTTTCAAGTGCTCCTCCGGCAACAACAATCAATCAGAGATCCCGGATTCTGAAAAAAGACAAAATGATGAGTTTTACTCCGCTTGTAGTTGTTGGTGGAAAAAGATCTTATGTATATGCAGTCAGTTCAGGCACATTGCCAGCCGGCTTGACTCTTGACCCTCTTAATGGCACGGTAAGCGGTATCCCAAACGAGACTCAAGGGGCGAGAGAGGTTATTTTTTCAGCGAAAAGCAAAGACAATGCTATTGTTGCTTCGAGTGCTGTCAGCTTTACGGTGCTTGGATCATCGACATTGACGAACACTGCTGAGGTTCGGCATTTGATTATTGGGGAAACCATAAAAAGTTTTATGCCTTTTTCTCAGACTCCTGCTCGACCGCCATATTCTTTCAGTGTACAATCCGGCAACCTTCCTCCAGGCTTGAAACTTGATTCCACAACAGGAGCTGTAACAGGAACACCAACAGAGGTTTATGGGCTCACAACGGTGACGTTTCTGGCTAAAGATTCCAGCAATACCACGGTTGACTCTTGTGCTGTAAGGTTTGAGGTAACTGGAGCGGCGCTCAAGATAGGGTCAAACTATCAGGGTGGTATTATCGCATATCTTCTAAAAGCGGGAGATCCCGGTTTTGATGCTGCAGTGGTGCATGGTCTTATAGCGGCACCATTTGATCAAAGCGAAGGGATTGTATGGAATGATGGAATGAGTAGTTCTGCAACAGGAGCAACAATTTCGGCCTTGGGTGCGGGATTTGAAAATACCAGCATTATTATTCTTCATCATGGAGGTGGTTCTTATGCCGCAAAATTATGTCAGGATTTAGTATTAAATGGCTATAGCGATTGGTATTTACCAAGTAAAGATGAATTAAACATTCTGTACCTCAATAAAGATGCTGTTGGTGGTTTTGTTGGAAGCTACTACTGGAGTTCTTCTGAAAGTAGTGCGGGTAGTGCCTGGGATCAGTATTTTGGGGATGGGACTCAGAATGCCAGCGGAAAGATCTATTATGACAGGGTTCGAGCCTTACGATCTTTTTGATGTGTTGAAAAGGAGGTGTTTCGATAAGAAGGAATAAACAAAAGCAGCGAGTTGTTGAGGAGGCAGGACTCGAACCTGCACATTGCCTGATCCAGAATCAGGAGCCTTACCAATTTGGCCACTCCTCAATAGTTACCGTGCACCCGAGAGGAGTCGAACCTCTAACCGTCTGATTCGTAGTCAGATACTCTATCCAGTTGAGCTACGGGTGCATATATGGTAGCGTGTACGGGATTCGAACCCGTGATCTTCGCCTTGAGAGGGCGATGTCCTGGGCCACTAGACGAACACGCCAGGTAATAATTTTCTTTCACTTCACAATCTGTGGGCCCTGTAGGACTTGAACCTACGACCCAGCGATTATGAGTCGCTTGCTCTGACCAACTGAGCTAAGGGCCCTCAACGCTTGGCTTTAGAGGCAGTTAATATAATGCTTAACAGAGAATATCCAAAAAAATAATCTTCTTTTTCTCTGATACTAAAACTCATTATACTTTTCCCGGCTGATATCAGCTCCAAGGCTGTTCAGTTTCTTTTCAATTTTTTCATATCCCCTGTCAAGGTGATAAACTCTTAGTACTTCAGTCGTTCCTTCAGCCACAAGTCCGGCAAGAACAAGACTTGCAGAGGCTCTCAGGTCGGTTGACATAACGATTGCGCCTGACAGAGGTTTTGGGCCGTCAACAATCGCCTGGTTTTTGTGAATCTCAATATGAGCACCGAGTCTGTTCAGTTCTGGAATATGGTTGAATCGCTCATGGTATACCTTGTCGGTAATATGGCTTATTCCATTTGCCTGAGTCATCAGTGCAATCCATTGTGCTTGCATGTCGGTCGGAAATGCCGGGTAAGGTTTCGCTGTAACATCAGTAGGAAGAAGTTTTTCCGGACTTTTCAGTGTAATGCTGTTGTTGCTTGTTTCTATGATGCAGCCTGCATGAATAAATTTTTTAAGCACCGATTTCATTTGTTCAGGATCGACGTTATTGATCGTAATACTTCCTCCTGTTATGGCTGCTGCTGCAAGAAGGGTACCGGTTTCGATGCGGTCAAAAACATTATCAAATTCAATGGACTTGAGCGAATGAGCCCCTTCAATTTCAAGTTCGGTTGTTCCCGTTCCCTTGATTTTTGCGCCCATTTTTATGAGAAATTTGCAGAGTGTCACAATTTCAGGTTCAGCCGCCGCATTGTTTATGGTTGTGGTTCCCTCGGCGAGTACTGCCGCCATCAAGGCGTTGCCAGTTGCCCCGACAGATGAAACCGGAAAGTCAATAATACCACCTTGTAGTTTTTTCCCATGAATGGTGGCATCAATAAATCCGGTTTCAATGCTAATTGTAGCACCAAGTTTTTCCATTGCCATTAAATGCAGGTCAATAGGTCTCGGCCCGAAAGCGCATCCTCCAGGAAGAGAAACTCGTGCATGACCAAACCTTGCCAGCATAGGTCCAAGGACATAAATTGATGCCCTCATTTTTTTTACCAGCTCATAAGGCGCTTGAATATTTTTTACATTTCTGTTTGAAATCTGAAGGGTATTGTCTGAAAATGTGATTTCAGATCCAAGATGTCGCAAAAGTTGTGAAAAAGTCGTGATATCCTGGAGGTCAGGAATACGATGAAGGGAAAATGTACCATCTCCGGTAAGCAGAGTTGCTGCGATTATCGGCAATGAAGTATTTTTTGAACCTGATGCAGTTATGTTTCCAGATATCCGGTGTCCACCTCTGATGACAAGTTTGTCCATGTAATTGGTGCGCTGATGAAAAACATATATTTACCATTATTATCATGTTCTGAAAAACAAATTATTTTTTTTCAGCGCCTTTGCGAAGAAAAGATTTTATCCATTACCTTGAGCTGACACTTTTCCTGTTTTCTATGTTTTTATTGTAGCCAATTTAATCGTAAGGTATTTGAATGAAAATACCCGAGAATTTTTATGAACGCATTGTCTTGCCTGGTTTTATGTATAGAGTGTTGCGAATAGCAGCGGTTCTGATGTTGTTTTTTTCTGGTTTTCCTCATGCAGCAACAGCAGCGGTGCCGGAAAACAGCGAGATATCGAGAATCATGAAAGAGCGTCAGGCTGTAGAGCAGAATCTCTTGAGTTTGAAGCAGCAACTCAAGGAGTACCAGTCCAAACTGAACTTGACTACACGCAGGGAGTCTCAGTCGTTTAAAGCATTGGAAAATATCCGTAACCAGATTCTTGTGCTTGAAAGGATTATCAGCCAGAATCAAAGCTATCTTGAAAAGCTTGATGGCGATATCGATCGACTCCGTCAGAAGCTTGAGGGCAATCGCCAGATTTACGGCAGAATTTCAGACGATTTCCGAAGAACTGCAGTTTCCGTGTATAAATATGGAGGAAATCGGGAAATTGAACATCTTTTCGGTGCAGGTTCGGTTAATAATGCTCTTGTACGTGCACAATATATGGGCTTTTTTACTCGGGCAATTCGCCATGACGTTAATGAATTGCAGCAGGTTGCTGTCAAACTTGAAAACTCTCGCCTTGAGCTTGAGCAAAGTTATCAGCAAAAAGCAGCAATGGTCAGGGAACAGGAGCGACAGTTAAAGACGTGGGCTGTCAGTAAAAAAGAAAAAGAGGTTGTTCTGGATCGCCTGAAGAAAAACAAACAGGAATATGCTGCACAGCTTGAGGCTGTACAGCAAAAACGACGTCAACTGCAATCGAGGATTGAATCGTTGATTCTTGCAGAACAGCGCGCTATGGAGGTTGAGCGTGAACGCCAGAAAAAAATTCTTGAAGCCAGGCGTCTTGAGGCAAAGCGACTTGAAGCAAAACGTCTTGAGGCGCAGCGTGCGCTTATAAAGAAAGAAAAATTGCAAGGACAGGTACCTGATACCGCCCATAAGGAAATTAAAAAGCCGGAAAAGGTACAGGTTAAGACGCCTGAAAAACCGGGTGCTGTTGTGCCAGGTGGAGATTCACCCGAATTAGAAAGAGTTTCTGCTGATTTTGATACAGTCGCAGGTTCATTGCCGTGGCCGGTAAGGAGTGGCGTTGTTGCTCAAAAGTTTGGATCTGTCGAAGACAAGGATCTGAAAATTGTGACCACCAATAATGGTATCGATATTTCTGTTCCGGAAAATACCCAGGTAAGAGCTGTTTCGGGAGGTAAAGTCGTTCAGATAGCGTTTCTTCCTACTTTTGGTAATATTGTCATTATCCGCCATCCTAAATCTTATCTCACCGTGTATGCTAATCTTGGGCAGTTGAATGTGGTTAAGGATGAGCTTATAAAATCGCAGCAATTGCTGGGAGTTTCAGGCAGGATGGCTGAAGGTGGTTCTGTTGTGCATTTTGAAATATGGAAAGGCAGAATCAAACAGAACCCGGAAAAATGGCTGAGAAGATAGCGGTTATTTTATTAAAATTTTAGATGATATCCTCATGAAGCTTCAGGATCTCCATCTTAATTACCACATTGTCGAAGATATCCTCAAGGCTTTTTTGTTCAATGAAATTCGAAAGTTTGGATTTAATTCTATAGTGGTTGGTCTTTCTGGTGGTATTGATTCGGCAGTTGTCTGCGAACTTGCCGTGAGGGCGCTCGGTGCCGAAAATGTGCTTGCGCTGATGATGCCTTGTGCGTCAAGTAGTCCGGAAAGTCTTGAACATGCAGCTCTCATGATCCGGAAACTTGGCATACAAGCTGAGGAGCTTTCCATTTCTGCCGTCGTCGATGCTTTTTTTGCCTCAATGCCTGTACATCAGAGGTTACGAATGGGGAACATTATGGCCCGCACAAGGATGGTGTTCCTTTATGATGTTTCGGCCCGCGACGGTCGGCTGGTTGCCGGTACAAGCAACAAGACGGAGTTGCTCCTCGGTTATGGTACCATGTTTGGAGATATGGCATCAGCCGTTAATCCTGTTGGTGATCTCTATAAAACCCAGTTACGTGGACTTGCCCGACATCTCGATATTCCGGAACAGATCATTGAAAAAGCCCCTTCAGCCGATCTTTGGGAGGGTCAAAACGACGAGGATGATCTCGGATTCAGCTATGAAGCTGTTGATTTGTTGCTTTTCATGATGCTTGAAAAGAGAATGGATAAACAGGCAGTTCTTGATCAGGGAGTGCCAGAACCATTTTATGACCGTGTCAGGAATATGGTGGTCCGTAGCCAGTATAAAAGGATGATGCCTGTAATTGCCAAAATTTCAGGTCGGACTGCCGGCATTGATTTCCGCTATGCAAGAGACTGGCAGGAGGTGATGTAGCCTTTTAAAAAGATCTGAGCACCGTATCAATCAGAAAATGTCTGTCATCTTTTTCGGGATAGTCGGTGGTAAAGTGGAGTCCTCTTGATTCCCTGCGCTTCATGGCGCTCTCTATGATAAGGCTGGCTACCTTGATGATATTTCTCAGTTCAAGAATCTGTGTCGTGATTTTTGTTTTTTTATAGTAGGATTCAGTCTCCTCCTTGAGAAAATCAATTCGCCGCTTTGCCCGCTGCAACCGCAGGTCGCTTCGAACAATACCGACGTAGTCGCTCATGACTTGCTGCGCCTCGCGTTTGTTGTGGGATACAAGAATCCACTCCTCCGGGTTAACGGTTCCTGTGTCGTCCCAGTCAGGAAAATCGACGAGATTATCCAGCTTATGCAGCCGTTCGCTGATGTCACAAGATGCCCTCCAGGCGAAAACCAGAGCTTCAAGCAGAGAATTGCTTGCCAGTCGGTTTGCTCCGTGAACGCCCGTACAACTTGTTTCTCCGCAGGCATAGAGTCTCTCAATCGTTGTGCGGCCCTTGTCATCGGTACGTAATCCACCACAGGAATAATGTGCTGCCGGAACGACAGGAATCATCTCCTTTGTCATGTCAATACCGAATCCAAGACAGGTTTCATAAATATTTGGAAAATGTTCCTTTGTCTTTTCCGGATCAATGTGGGTTACATCAAGAAAGACACACTCTTCGCCGCTTTTTTTAATCTCCGAATCAATAGCACGGGCAACAATATCCCGGGGAGCCAGGTTCAGTCGTTTGTCATATTTATGCATGAAAGCCTGCCCGCTTTTGAGCTTCAGGATTCCTCCGAAACCCCGGACGGCTTCTGAAATCAGAAATGAGTCAGCTTTTGGATGGTAAAGTGATGTTGGATGAAACTGTATGAACTCCATATTGGCGATTTCAGCTCCAGCCCGGTATCCCATTGCTACTCCGTCTCCGGTGGCAATCTCAGGATTGGTTGTATATGGGTATACATGTCCGAGGCCTCCTGAGGCCAGCATTGTTATTTTCGCAAGAATTTTTTTCGGTGTTCGCTGCTTGGAATCAAGCACGTAGACTCCATAACAAGTGATGTCATTTGTTTTGATTCCCAGATGGTGCTCTGTCAGCAGCTCAATGGCAAAATGGTGTTCAAGCAGCGTGATATTGGGGTGATTGTTGATGCGATCAAGCAACGCAGTTTCGACTTCACGTCCAGTCAAATCCTGAGCATGTACAATTCTGTTTCTGGAGTGACCACCCTCCTTTCCGAGGTGTAAGTGGTCATGGTCAGTTGTGGTAAAATTAACCCCAAGTCTGGTGAGCCGCTCTATGTGTTGTGGGCCCTCTGTAACCATAATTGAGACCATGTCGAGGTTACACAGGCCAGCTCCTGCATCAAGGGTATCAGCAATATGCAGCTCAGGAGCGTCATTGCTGTCAATGGTGGCGGCAATTCCTCCCTGGGCCCAATTGGTGTTTGAGGTAGAGCTTTCTTTTTTGGTGATAATCATGACTTTGGCGTATTCAGCCATTTGAATGGCAAAATAGAGACCGCCAATGCCGCTGCCAATTACCAGAACATCAGTTTTGATCGATTCAGTCATAGTGTCACACGTTCAACTTCAGTAAAGCAGAAAAAATGTTATTACGGAAGGAGAACAGCGCATGAAATAACCGTTGTCCAGAGACCGTTTTCACCCTCAGCAGACTGGGTAATGTTATAGGAATTGATAATTTTGCCGCTCATTTTGTAAATACCTTCTCTTTCGTCCCAGTCTTTATTTGGATCAAATTCAATGCCGAGGGTTGTTGCAAGCATCGTTGCGGCAAGGTCTTCAGCATATTCACCAGAATGTTCGGCAGATTCTCCGAACGGATGGTGTTCCGACAGATAACCGTATTGTGTTTCATCAGCAGGAATGGCAACACCGACAGAAGCGGCAATAAGGCGGTTAAACTCATTTGTTGAATTCCGGGCCATGACCGCAAAAGTTATTTGCCCAGGAGAGAGATGTTTCAGACCTTCTTCGACGGTGATACGCTCACAGTGAGGAGGGAAAATACTTGATACGGTAACCAGGTTGCATTTTTCAATTTTGGCCTCTCTCAGGGCAAGCTCGAATGAGGAGAGATATTCCTTGTGCCTTCCCACACCTTTGGTGAAAAATACTTTTGATGGGACAAATGACAATGCAGTTCCTCCGGATTAATGTGTTGTGCAAAGCGTTTATACTACTGAAATTGGGGAATTATAGAAATAGCGGTCTCATTGGGGTCGCTTCAGAATTCGGAAAAAAGTGTACGAACATTTAACTGGCTCACGCACTGAATGCTCAGTCAGCAACGACATAAAAATAAATGCATACATCAAAATTCCCTCCCGAAGAGGAATGGTGATCATCATCAAAAGAGAGCCAACAAAGATAATTTTTTTTTCATCATGGTCAAACCTGCTTACTTTCTGCCAGCGCCTCAGCTCCTCCGGAACGAGGATCCGAAGGTGGCTGAAACTGCACCGGAGCTTCAGCGATTTTTCGGAAAAGCCTGATGAGGAAGAGATGCTGGGGCCAGTTCAGCAATAATGTTGCAAGCGCCTCCCACACCGAGACCCATGCCACAATGGTAAGGCCTTCAGCAAAAACAGTATTGAGAAATGAGGGAGTGCCGTTCACCGCAAAGAGATGATTAAGCCACAAAGAGAGGCCGAGAATGATGATACCAATAACGAAAAGCGTTACTGCAGTTCTCAGCATCTTGTTCATTGCCCCAAGTTCGAGTTCCCGCTGATAGATGAAAAATTTATTGACACTCGTCCGCACCCGCAGCATGAACTCGTCGGAAGGATAACACTCAAACATAAAGCGGATCACAAAATCAACTCTCCCGATTTCACGCACACACTCAGTGAGATAATAGGTGAGATCTTCATCAAGATCCTTTTTGTGGTATGGAGCTGTTTTGTCGAAATCCTCATAAAGATCCTCTACACGCCTTGCGGCCACATCAACGATAACAAGACCATCAACGGTATGCTCGTAGCGGTCAACTATTCTTTTTGGCACAGATAACAAATTTAGTTGGTGTAATAATGATTTATTACGCCAAAAGCGTAATCTCATATATTTTACTTACGCAAAAAAAACGGCCTTTTTTCGGATAATGAGACAAAGTTCCTCCGATACAGAGCCGCCAACTATTGTAATCAAGCGAGGCAGGTTTTGCAATGAGTCTATGTTAAAACCATGCAAACCTTTTGCAGACGGGTAATTTTCTTTTAGTTTCCGTTTCTGATAAAGTACCTTATCGTTAAAATTAATGATTTGGCAAGATTTGTATTTTGATGGTTTTTATGTGATGTAAAAATTAGTGTATTTATACATTATTCTTCTACAATTAGCGTCATGATGGTGAACTCTCAAATCAATATCCTCCATCCGATAAAAAATCAAAAATTATATACATTCAAGCTTTATATAAAAATAAGGTGAAAAAATCGTGACTAATTTTAACAAAAAAATACTCATCATTGGATTTGGCTCTGTCTCTCAGTGTACAGTTCCTGTTCTTTTTAAACACATCAACGTCGATTATTCTCATGTCACAATTATGGATTTTGAGGATATTCGTGAAAAGGTATCACCATGGACAGCATTGGGCGTTACCTATATTAATCATCAAATAACACCGGAAAATCTGACGCAAACCCTTGCTGCTTATGTTGCTGAGGGTGACTTGATCATTGATTTAGCCTGGAATATCGATTGTTGCGAGATTCTTCAATGGTGCCATGATCATGGTGTCCTCTATATTAATACCTCGGTAGAAGTGTGGGATCCTTATGAAGGGGCTATCGAACAGCATCCTACGCAAAGAACATTGTACTGGCGGCACATGAACATTCGCCGCATGACTTCACAATGGAAAGATAAAGGCGTAACCGCTGTGCTGGAGCATGGCGCCAATCCCGGATTGATATCCCATTTTACCAAACAAGGGTTACTTGATATTGCCGGTGAAGTTATTGCTCAGAAGAAGGTCAGCCCAGTTCAAGCCCAACGTCTTCAAGAGTTAGCTGAAAAAAGAGTTTTCAATGAACTGGCTATGGAGCTGGGGGTCAAAGTGATTCACTGCTCTGAAAGGGACACGCAAATCTCTGATGTTCCAAAACAGGTTGACGAGTTTGTCAATACCTGGAGTGTCGAGGGATTCAGGGAAGAGGGTATGACCACTGCTGAAATGGGTTGGGGAACACATGAAAAAGAGCTTCCCAGATTTGCCTATACCCATCAGGAAGGGCCGCAAAACCAGATTTGTCTTGCCAGAATGGGTATGAATACCTGGGTGCGCTCATGGGTACCTGACTATAATATAAACGGGATGGTCGTCAGGCATGGGGAAGCGTTTACGATTTCCGACTACCTTACTGTCTATAAAGAGGGGCAAGCCATTTACCGTCCGACGGTACATTACGCCTATTGTCCGAGTGATGCTGCCATTATCTCTCTTCATGAGCTCCGTGGCTATGATTATAACCTTCAGCCAAACTTCAGGATTATGAATGATGAGATCATCCATGGTTCTGATATTCTTGGTGCATTACTGATGGGTCATTGTTTTAATTCATGGTGGACAGGCTCCGACCTGAGCATCGAACAATCGAGAGCACTGGTGCCTCACCAGAATGCCACCACGATGCAGGTGGCCATCTCCGTTGTTGCAGCCTGTATGTGGATGATAGAAAATCCGGACAGGGGTGTTGTTGTTCCGGATAATATCGATCATGAGTATATTCTTGGCATTGCAAAACCCTGGCTTGGCAACTTCATCTCAAAAGCTTCCGATTGGACACCGTTAACAACCAACACTCACTATTTTGCTGACTTTAACACCCCCGATATTGATGAAGCGGATCCCTGGCAGTTCAAGAACTTCCTTATTACCGAAACCAATTAAAAGAGGATACGTTTCATGGTACCCGAATATTTAAAACAATTAGCGTTAGAGCATGGCACACCATTGTTTGTGGTCGATCATGATGTGTTGCGGGCTAATTACAGTGAGTTCAAAAAATATCTGCCAAGGGTTCAGGCCTATTATGCTGTTAAAGCAAACTCATCCTCTGAAATAGTTAAAACCTTCTATGACGCTGGAGCCAGCTTTGATGTCGCATCAATGCCCGAATTTCTTACTGTCTATGAAAATATTAAAAGCCTGACGCCTGTTGAGCAACAGGATTTTATCTGGGATAAAATCATCTATGCGAATCCGATAAAACCAATACCTACTCTGAAAGAGCTGGACCAGTATAAACCGCTGGTCACGTTTGATAATGAAGATGAGATAGCGAAAATCGCCGCTTATGCACCGAACGCGGGTCTTGTTTTACGAATAAAAGTCCCGAATACCGGCGCTATGGTTGAGCTTTCTTCAAAATTCGGCGCAGATCCTGGAGAGGCTGTTGATCTTATCGATAAAGCGTTCAAAAGCGGGCTTGTGGTTGAAGGTTTAAGCTTCCACGTCGGCAGTCAATGCACAAATTTTCAGAATTATATTCAAGCCCTTAATCTGGCAGCAAATATTTTCAAGGAATCGTGGGAAAGAGGGTATAAAGAGGTAAAAATTCTTGATATCGGTGGTGGTTTTCCTGCACCATACGATAAAAATGTTAAGCCTTTTGCCGAGCTTGCCATCATGCTCAATTCCGAGTTTGACAGACTCTTTCCGCCGGATATTGAAATTATCGCCGAACCCGGAAGATTTTTAGTGGCAACGGCAGCATGGGTCGTGATGGAGATTATCGGCACAGCGTATCGTGACGGTAAAAGATGTTACTACGTCAATGACGGGGTTTATCACACTTTTTCAGGCATTATCTTTGACCACTGCGAATATCCTATAAAATCCTTCAAAGAAGGCAATGAGAAAATGTGTGCGGTTTACGGGCCTACCTGTGACGCTCTGGATACGATCACAATGGCGAATCTATTACCCGTTGACCTTGCGATAGGAGATTTACTCTACAGTGAAAATATTGGAGCTTACAGTCACGCCTCATCGACGTTCTTTAATGGTTTCCCTCCTGCAAAGGTTTTGCATATCAATAAATAGTTTCGTTGTGCAGGTTGTATGAGTTGGTAAATTCAATCACGGCCCGGATGATTACCTGTCAAGTCGCTGTAGAGAGATTATTCAACATGTTTCTTTGCGGCGACTTTAAAAAACTTTCTTTTTCCGGCTCTGATGATTTTTGGTTCACTCGAAAGCTCAATGTTCTCAGCGATCTCTTCTATTTTTCTCTCATCAACAGTCACTGATTTTTGCTGAATCATTCGACGCGCATCACTTTTTGACGAGGCAGCTCCAAGATTTACCAGAAGGTCAATGATTGGAATGGATTGCAAATCTATTTCAAAAAGTTCGATGTTGTCCGGTGCTTTTTTATGCACAAAAAGCTGATCGAAGTTGGTCTCAGCGCACTCTGCCTCTTGCTGTGAAAAATAGGATGCTACAATTTGTTTTGCCATCGATCGTTTGGCAGTTCTTGGGTTGATGTTGATCTTCCCAAGAATATCTTTCACCGCCAGCTCACCCTGTGGCAGCAGAAGTTTCGTATACGTTTCAATGAGTGTATCTGGAATGGAGAGAGCCTTGCCGTACATGTCTTCAGGTGAATCATTGAAACAGATCGCATTGCCGAGAGATTTGGACATTTTTTCGCTACCGGCAGTACCTACCAGCAAGGGCATGGTAATGCAGACCTGTGGAATGATTCCATACTCACGCTGAAGATCTCTTCCGACAAGAAGGTTGAATTTCTGGTCAGTTCCTCCAAGCTCAACATCATTTTTAAGGTGAACAGAATCCATACCCTGAGCAAGAGGGTAGAGAAATTCATGAATTGAAATAGGCTCCCTGGAGCGATACCTGCGTTCGAAATCGTCACGCTCAAGCATTCGGGCAACAGTGTAGTGACTCGCAAGACGCACAACATCTGCAAATCCCATGGTACCAAGCCAGTCGGAGTTGTAGCAGATCGTGGTCTTTTCTGGATCAAGAATTTTTGATGCCTGTTCAAAGTAACTCTTGCCGTTTTCCCGGGCCTCTTCGGCTGTCAGTTGAGGTCTTGTTTTGCTTTTGCCGGAGGGGTCGCCGATCATGGCTGTAAAGTCACCAATAATCAAAATGGCCTGATGACCAAGATCCTGAAACTCCCGGAGTTTTCTGAGCACAACCGAATGGCCGAGATGAAGATCAGGCCTTGATGGATCAGCGCCAAGCTTTATTTTGAGTGGAGAGTTCGTTTTGTGGCTCCAGAGTAGTTTTTGTTCAAGTTCGTCAACACTGATAATCTCCACCACATTGCCGGTGATGATGTCAAGTTGTTCCTGTATCGGGGGGAAATTCATTGATTTTATTTTGTTGCTTGATATTTCTGTTCATTTGCACTGCAATGAGTTCATCTCAAGGTCATTTCTTTCGAGATGATTGCGATCTGCCTGTTAGTATTGTTTTTTAATCTGCTCCATTTGCCGCTGGTTCTCCCGTTTTTTAATCGTTTCTCGTTTGTCATAGAGCTTTTTGCCTTTCGCTATTGCAAGGTCAATTTTCAGGAGTCCCTTCGAGTTGAAAAAAGCCTTGAGTGGCACAAGAGTCAGCCCTTTTTCATTGATTTTAGTCTGAATTTTCTGGATTTCCTTTTTGTGCAGCAGGAGTTTGCGGCTCCGTTTTGCTTCAATGATCTCTATCCTGTTGTGTTCGTAGGGAGTAATCTGCATGTTTTCGAGCCACACCTCATTATGGTGAATAATGGCAAAACTGTCGCTCAGGCTTGCATGGCCAAGACGAACTGATTTGACCTCGCTGCCAAAGAGCTGAATACCTGTCACAATGGTATCGAGAATTTCAAACTCGTATCTGGCCTTTCTGTTCTGAATGGCCTGGACGAATTGCTGTGTATGTTGCTTTTTTGACACTGCTGAACGATTTCAATATGTTTAAGTTTCCAGATATGTGGCAGGAACAAGATTTCCGATATTGAGCACCAGAAATGGATCCAGAATTTTTTTTATTCTTGCCATCTCTCTTATGCCGCACTCATGATACATGTCGACAAGATATTCTCTCTTGAGTTTGCCTATGCCGTGTTCGGCAGAGACGGTTCCGCCCAGAGAGAGAGCCTTGTCAATAAATGTTCGGTAAAGGCTTTTTGCCTTTAAAAATTCTTCCGGGTTCCGGGGAAGGATATTCAGGTGTACGTGCGCATTACCGATATGACCAAAAATAATATAGACAAAGCCATGTTGTTCGCAAGAGTTCCTGTAAAAATCAAAAAGTTCCCGAAATGCGCGGTCAGGCACGGCCATGTCTGTGCTGATTTTGCTCTCTTTTTGTTTGCTGAGCCATTCATTGACAAGAAGTGGCAACGTGTGACGAAATTCTCTTAAACGAGCCTGCTCGTTACGGTCAAGCGCCATCCATGATTTGTCGCTCATGGCGTTGCACGACTCCATCTGTTCAAAGAGTTTGTCAAGGTCACCTTCTTCTTTTTCAGGTGAAGTTTCCTGCTCAAAGAAAATTGCGCCTTCAGTATCTGAGGGAACTTCCGGATATTTTTCCGCAAGAAATCCAAGCGAGTTTTTGTCAAAAAACTCTATTGCCCTTAGAGATGCAGCGTATTGTGGATCTTTGAGGAGATCGTTGAATCTGAAGAGATCGTCAAGGTTTCTGAAGTACACCAGGCATGATATGATAGCTTCCGGAAGTCGGATCAGCATGAGATCGGCTTCGGCAATGATGCCAAGGGTGCCTTCTGAACCAATAAAAAGATCAATAAGATCCATTCCATCCTCGGAAAAATATCCTGCATTGTGTTTTGATGTTTCAGGCATACAGTATTGCGGGCGTTGAAAGGTAATTGTACCGGCCACAGGAAGGCTAAGACAAAACATTCCATTCTTGTCGGCCAGACAGCTTCCGCGAGAAAGGTCAAGAATGTCGCCCTGTGGCAAGATGACAAGAATTCTTGAGATGTGCTTTCTTGTCGATCCATATTTGAATGTTCTTGCACCCGAAGAGTTGTTCGCAATGGTACTCCCGATAAAACAAAGTTTTTCAGTAGGATCCGGGGGATAAAACCAGCCGCACTCTTCTGCTTTTTTCTGGACGGCTTCCAGAAGTGCACCACCTTGTACCCTCATGTATGCGTGATTAGCAGATATCTGAACAGGCTCATTAATATCGTCAAGCTTCTGCATCGAAATGACATAGTCTCCCAACGGGATTCTGCCGCCGGTCGTGCCGGTTCCGTTTCCGGCAATGGTGAAGTGGCGGTTCTCTGAGACTGCGGATTTCAGCAAATCGGAGAGTTCAGCGATGGTTTCCGGGAAAAAAACCCCCGGAGTATAACCGATCTTCAGGTTACTGGTATCCTCAAGAAATCCCTTGATGGAGGTCTGATCGTTTTTATAAATCATTCCACAGCGTTTTCTTTGTTTTTCTCAATAATTATCTCCGAGGATGGTTCACTGGCATTCGCAGGTTTTTCAGACTGCACAGCAGGAGCAGCACTTCCCGTACTGTCAGGCTTTGATGTCGCAGCTTCTGAGGAATTTATAGCATTTATGCTGGAGAGAGCCGGTTTTTCCCTGCCCTTGATATAGTATTTGATAAGTTCACGGGCAATCGGGGCAGAAATAGTGCCACCGAAACCGGCATTTTCGACCAGCACTGCCAATGCAATTTTAGGATTTTCAACAGGTGCAAAAGCAATAAACCATGCATGATCTTTGCCATGTGGATTTTGTGCGGTTCCGGTTTTTCCAGCGACGGTAACACCTGGCACATTTGCCAGAGTTCCAGTGCCTTGCAGCACGACGCCAGTCATTCCATCATGGATAAGGTTGAACGTTGTTTGTGAAATTGGGAGTTGCTGTTTTGTATAACTAAACGGGATATATTTCCCGGTTCCTGTATCCCTGTATCCATTGACGATATGAGGCTGATAAAGGGTTCCGTTGTTTGCTATGGCTGCGGCATAAGCCGCAAGCTGTACCGGCGTTGTGCCGAGTTCACCCTGACCAATAGCAAGGCTGACCAGATATCCTTTTGTCCATCTGTTTTCGCCATATCGTTTATTGTAATAGTCGGTTGACGGCACAAGCCCTGACCGTTCACCAGGCAGGTCAATACCTGTTTTTTGTCCAAAACCAAACATGGAGCCGTATTTGGTCCAGTTCTCAAACCCGACATTAAAAATAAGGTTATAAAAATAGACATTGGATGAGACTGCAATTGCATTTCTCATATCAACCCATCCGTGTCCCTTTCCTTCGTTACTGAGAAAACGTCTGTTCCCGTAGATAAACACTCCGTTGTCAAGTATTTTTTTGTCGGGGTCAATACTTTTTTCCTCAAGCGCCGCCATGGCAAGAATCATCTTATAAATAGAGCCGGGTGGATAGACCGCCTGAACTGTACGGTTAAAAAGAGGTTTTTGAGGGGAGGTTATAATATCATTCCAGCCTTTTCGATCTGTAGCGCCATTAAATATATCAAGATCGTAGTCAGGAGCGCTGGCAAGTGCAAGGACGCCTCCGGTCGATGGATCAATAGCGACGACAGCACCGGATTTTCCGGTTGCTCTCAACAGTTGTTCAGCAAGCTGCTGCAAACTTCCGTCAATGGATAGATAGAGATCATCACCTCTGATAGATGAGATATCATTTTTCCCATTATCATATTTCCCGACAAATTTGCCACGAGGAGTAACCATTTCAAATTTAGCGCCTTTTTGTCCTTTCAGGCGATCTTCATAAACCTTTTCCAGTCCGGTAAATCCTACTTTGTCATCCTGAGTATAACCCTGCTCGGCAAGTTCTTCAAGTTTATCCTTGGAAATTACACGTAGATAACCGAAAAGATGAGATCCATGAAGAGAATCGGGATACATCCTTTTGTTATCGACATCTATCAGTACTCCCGGCAGACGCCAGAGATTTTCGCTTAACCTTGCTATGGCAACGGGATTCAGGTTTCGAGTCACCGTTACCGCCGCAAATCGATTGAACGCATATCCTTTTCTTATTTCCTCAACCAGCTCCTCCTTTGGTCTTTGTAGAAGCCATGCAAGGAAACCAATATTTGTTTTTCTGAATTCAGAGGGAATGACCTTTACGGTATAGAGTGGCTGATTGTCAACAATGACAACTCCATTCCTGTCAATCATGCGTCCTCTTGGAGGCAGAACCCAGACCCTGCGGATGCTGCTTGTCGTCGAAATTGAGCCGAAATGCGAGAAATTAATAACTTGCAGATAAAAAAGTCTGCCAGCCAGTAAGGCAAAAACAGCTATTACAAACAACGGAACAAGTGTTGATTTTCGCTGAAGTTGATCCATTGTTCAGTCGGCAAATGATTTTCTCAAAAAGAGCCAGTTCAGAATAACCGCAAGCATAAGAGTGAAGAGAGACTCAAGAAAGCCAAGAATAAATATTCGATACGCGGGTGTAAGGCCAAGAGGATTGTATCCGGCAGCAATGACGGCATGCCCAAAGAAGCCTGCGGCCAGAATAGCGACATAAAATTTTCTGGTTTTTTGTCTTGCAGTTGCATGGCTCTCTTCCGGGATATGAAAATAGCCCGCAATAAAGCCCTCGATTGTTCTTGCAAGCATATTTAAGCCCATGTTTCCTGAGAAAATGCCAGTAAGAATGCCAGCAGCAAACCCAAAACTTGTGCTGCTTTTCTGATCGACTGTTATCGCAATAAAAACAATAAAAATCGTCATAATATCAGGGGATACCTGAAAGAGAGCCAGGTGGGAGAGGAAAAACTCCTGTAAAAATGTACCGATACAAAGTAATACTATTGAAAAAAAAAGTTTCGTTGTCACAAGTCAGTCTTTGATAATTATGGGAGCTGCTCAAGGAGTGTGCTTTCGTTGGCTATCGCTGCTTTTTCGGGCTCGATTTTCAGTGGAGCAATCAATACCTGGGTCAATGACGAAAAATCAACAGCAAGTCTGAGGTCGATAGTATAGAACAGTTTATCAGGAGTGATGCGTACTACTCGCCCTACCGGTATTCCACGTGTTGAAAAGGTACTGAAATCTGACGTGACCATGTGTTCGTTCAGCTTGAGTGGGCTGCTTATGGGGACGTGTTCAATCTGGGCGATGGATTCCTGTCCGCCGTTCCAGGAAAGGATGCCCATTGTGTTTGATGAGTCAGAAACCACACTGACTTTAAAATCAGTGTTGATCACAGGCATGATTTTTGCATAGTGCTCAGAGACAGCAATGATTCTCCCGACCAATCCTTCCGGCACAAGAACAGTCATGTCTTTTTTTATACCATTTTTCCATCCGGCATTGATCAGCAGCATGTTTTCCCGATCACTGAATTTACGGTCAACCACCCTTGCCATGATAAACCCTGAGGCATTGAATGTGCTGTCAGTCAATATTTTGCTGCGGTTTCTTTCATCGGCGGCCGTTGTTTCAAGGTTAAGTACCCTTGTAAGCAGGTCCGTGTTAACACGCATCAGTCGCTCGTTTTCCTTATCCAGGTTAAACAGATACATTATATTCGTCAGTTTTTCGTTGACGGCAGCGCTGAATTCTATACTGCCTGTGCGCAGATTTTCAAGCGTATCGTCATTTTGAAGCTTTATGAAGAGTAGCGAAATACTGCAGTACACCACAAAAAGCAGGTAGTTGTTGTACTTAAAAAAGAGAGTAAAAAACTTCGGCACGGTTCATATTCCGGTTTTTTTATTACATTTTCTTCATCACACCCAATGTGATTCCGCTCAACAGGTCAAGAAAACAGTATATATGACTCAAAAAGTAAATATAACAGATAAATTTATTGTTGTCGGCGATAGAGTATTAATCAAGCCAAAATCTTTAGACGAAAGAACAAAATCTGGTATTTATCTTCCTCCTGGTGTCCAGGAAAAAGAGAAAATCCAGACAGGTTATATCATCAAAACGGGGCCGGGCTATCCCGTAGGGCCACCTCCCGAGTCTGACGAGCCATGGAAAGAGAGGGTGTCTGCTGCGCAGTACATCCCTTTGCAGGCAAAAGTCGGAGATATGGCTATTTTTATTCAGAGCAGCTCTTATGAAATCGAGTATGAAGAGGAGCGATACATTATTGTCCCGAATTCGGCGATTCTGCTTTTAATCAGGGAAGATGACGATCTTGACTATTATCTCCGATAAGATATTTTCATCGGAACCTGTTTGCCACCGATTGTAATCAATAATCATGACCAGAGATTTTTCTTCCACCACCTGCGCGGTAAAAAGCGGTTATTCACCAGAAGAGCTTTATCAGAGGATCTGTGATCTCAAAAAAGAGATGAATGCTCTTATTCTTGCACACTATTATACTCTTCCGGAAATACAGCAGGTCGCCGATATCGTTGGAGACAGCTTGGCTCTTGCCCGTGCTGCTGAAAAAAACAATGCTGACGTGATTGTTTTTGCCGGGGTATATTTTATGGCTGAAACTGCAAAAATTCTTAATCCCTCCAGGCTGGTATTGATGCCTGATGCTTATGCAGGCTGTCCTCTTGCCGACAGTTGTCCGGCAGATGATTTCATGAAATTCAAGGAGCAGCATCCAGGCGCACTTGCAATTACCTATATCAATTCGACGGCAGAGATCAAGGCGCTTTCTGATATTACCTGTACGTCGTCCAATGCCGAACAGATTATCCGGCAGATTCCTGATGGGCAGCAGATTATTTTCGGGCCTGACAGAAACCTCGGAGGCTATATTGCGAGGAAACTTGGCAGAGAGATGATTCTCTGGCAGGGATACTGTTATGTGCATGATGCCTTTTCTGAACCCTCTATTCTCAAAACCTGTGCAGAGCATCCTGATGCAGAGCTTATCGCTCATCCTGAATGCAGGGAAGAGGTTCTTCGACATGCGGTATTTACCGGTTCAACGCAGGCTATGCTGAATTATACGGTTTCAAGTTCTGCACAAAAGTTTATTGTTGCCACTGAGCCGGGAATTCTCTATGAAATGCAGAAGCGTTCACCAAAGAAAATCTTTATTCCAGCGCCAAGGGATCCCGAAAATCCCCGGAGTGTCTGTACACAGATGAAGCAGAATACTCTGGAAAAGCTGTATCAGTGTATGCTGACCCGACAGCCCGAGATTGTTATTGATGAAACGCTTCGGCTTGCGTCCCTTATTCCTATCAGGAGAATGCTTGAAATGTCGAGCTGATTATAACTATGGCTGATTCTGAACATCTTATACGGCTCAAACTGGGTGTTACCTCATGGAACCTGTGGCGTCAGGAGAATGCGAGTGTCCGTCCTGATTTGCACGATGCTGTTCTGGAATCGCTTGATCTGCGCGGAGCCAACCTTGCAGGTGCGGATCTTGGCGGAGCTAACCTCGCCAAAGCCAATCTTGAACATGCCAATCTTGCCGAAGCTGATTTGCGAGGTTCCGATCTTCGGGGAACAGACCTCAGCAGTTCAAATCTCAGGGGAGTCAATTTCAGTAAAAGCACCATTGATATTTTTACGACCTATTCGAATGTCCAGGGGTGTGATATTGGTGTGAATGGGCTTTACTCTCCTCTTACAGACTCATCAGCCCTTTTGAGGATTGATCCTCCAGGTAACTCCATGCAGGGGGCAAATGTCGATGCTGTTATTGAAAGCCTCAGGCATGCCCGCAAGCTGCACACGTTTTCCCTGTTGCTCTCAGGCATTGCCATGCTGTTTATCGTCATCAAACCGAAAACTATCACGCTGCCCTATCTTGCCGGATCGTTCAAGTTTGATGACCTCAGCTACTCTTTTCTGGCTATGATTCTTTCAACAGCTCTTCTGAGCCAGGTATCCTCTTTTATCGATTCCGCATTACAAGGGGCGCACTATCTCAACGATCGAAGGTCGGCCATGCTGGTAGGTCATTTTCCCTGGTTGCTCTCAAAGTATGAAAGTGAAGCGCAAAATCGCCGTCAGTCAAAAATAATGCGACTTTTTCTGGTTTTTCATCCAGTCATTTACCTCTATTTTTTTATAAAATGGGATATTCTTTTCAGTGGAAACTTTGCCGCCCTTATGCAATTCAACCAGGAGATGCCGTTCATTTTCGGTGAGTATCTGCTGCCGGTTTTTTACATTATCCTGATAAAGCTCTGCATTCATATTTTTCGGCTTTCGGAAGGGTTCCAGAAGCCGATCCTTTTTGATACACAAACAGAACGCGGACGCCGCACCGACATGGAACGTCTTGCCGAAGCCGTTGAAATGCAGGCATCCAGAACAACTGAGCTTGTTGAGCTGATGCGTAAACGGGAAGTGTAAAGCCACTTCGGGGCCGGGATGTGCAGAATGCAGTCAGTAAATCCCCAACAAAACAAGATTTATATTCTGTGTCGACAGTGATTTTGCAAAAACAATTTCAGGTAATAATGACAGAGATTCGTGAGTTTTTACAGGGGAACGAAAAATTACGATATATTACATTCTGTTTTAAGTCGATCTAAAATCGAAGAAATTTCTCAGTCTAAGTAAATGAGGCATATTGTTATCGTTGGTGGGGGATTTGCGGGTCTTAATGTTGCCAAAGAGCTTGGCAACAAAAAAGAGGTCAAGGTCACTCTTATTGATAAAAATAATTTTCATCTTTTCCAGCCCCTTCTCTATCAGGTAGCCATGGCGGCGCTTAATGCGGGTGAAATTGCCTATCCGTTGCGCATGATGCTTTCGAAGTATAAAAATGTCACCGTTTTCAAGGGCGTTGTAAAAACCGTTGATCCAGTCTCCCAGACCGTTTATACTGATTTTGGTGAAATACCCTATGACAATCTGGTTATGACGTGTGGCACAAAGCATCATTATTTTGGTCATAATGAGTGGGAGGAGTTTGCTCCGGGTCTTAAAACCATTGCCCAGGCTGCCGAAATCCGAAGAAGGGTGATGGACGCCTATGAAAATGCTGAACGATCTCAGGATCCTGATGAAAAAAGAAAACTTCTGACATTTGTCATTGTTGGCGGCGGTCCCACTGGCGTTGAACTTGCCGGTTCAATTGGAGAGATGAGTCGTTACTATCTGTCAAAATATTTTAAAAATATTGATCCAAAAGAGATACGTATTTTTATTGCTCAATCGGCTCCCGTTCTTCTTCATGCTTTTTCGGCGGAACTTTCGGCAAAGGCCACTCTTGCGCTGAAAAAACTTGGTGTTGAGGTTTTGACCTGCTGCAAGGTTACTCATATCGATGCCAATGGTGTTCAGATTGGTAATGAAAGAATTGAGGCAGGTACCGTGCTTTGGGCAGCAGGTGTACGGGCAACAAGCATAGGTAAAACCATTGGTTTTGAGATTGATCATTCTGGAAGAATCATTGTCGCTGAAGATCTCAGTGTGCCCGGTTATCCTGATGTATTTGTCGGCGGTGATCAGGCATGTTTTAGCTTGCAAGAGGGGGGGACTCTTCCCGGGCTTGCCTCTGTTGCTCTTCAGCAGGGACATTCAATTGGAAAGAATATTCTGCTGGATATTGAGGGAAAGCCCAGAAAACCATTTGTCTACCATGACAAGGGACAGATGGCGACCATCGGAAAAAATTCAGCAATTGCCGAACGGGGAAATGTTAAACTTTCGGGACTTCCAGCCTGGATTATTTGGCTTGGTGTTCATATTTACTATCTCAGCAGTGTAAAACACCGTTTGTTTGTGCTCTTGCAGTGGGGCTGGTCATACTTTACCTTTGGCCACGGTGCTCGAATTGTGAACAAAGAGTGGAGGTTTTATCCAAATCTTCCAGAGCCAGCCGAACCGGCCGAGCAGGAGGAGCTGATACCCGATAGTGCTTGTGTTTATGGTGCAGACGAATCTGTTAACGGCAAGCGTTGATTACATGATTTCCGTCATGGAGCGTTTACTTCCAGCCACGATTCTTTCGCAAAGAGTCAGTGACAAAAAGATTCACGGATGTGTTCCCTGTACACCTCAAGCCTTTGGCGGATTTCTTCAAGGTGGTCGCCGCCAAGTTTTTCAAGGAGCGCATTGGCGATAACCGGAGCGACAACCGTTTCGGCAACGACGCCAGCAGCGGGAACGGCACAGGTGTCACTTCGTTCAAATCGAGAGGGTGTCGATTGCAGTGTCTCCACGTCAAACGACTGCAGGGGAGTGACTAATGAAGAAATTGGTTTCATGGCTGCCCGGAGGTGAATGGTCTGTCCACTCGACATGCTTCCTTCAAGTCCGCCAGCCCGATTCGTTTTTCGAATGACACCTGTTCCTGGGGAAAGATGGAGTTCATCATGCACCTCTGAACCTGGTTTTTTTGCATTTTCAAACGCAGTTCCAATTTCAACGCCTTTGATCGCCTGAATGGAGAGTATTGCCGAGGCGAGAGCTGCATCAAGTCGGCGGTCATGTTGAACGTAACTTCCAAATCCAACAGGCACCCCGGTGATAAATATCTCAATGATTCCACCGAGAGTATCTCCCCGTTTTTTTGCCTCGTCAATAGCCGCAACGGCTTCTGTTTCAGTTGTTTTGCTGAGCATTCGTACTGGAGAGAGGTCGGCTTGCCTTGACACAGCTTCGGCACCTGCGTTGAGCAGTGTCTCAAGCTCTGCATCAGGAGCAGGTTCTGATGCGGCTCCTATGGATGAGATATAGCTTCCAATTTCAATGCCAAGAGCCTTCAGGAAGATTTTTGCAAGTGTGCCTGCCGCAACCCGCGCTGCAGTCTCCCTTGCGGATGAACGCTCAATAACCGGACGGATATCGTCAAAACCGTATTTGATTCGACCTGCAAGATCAGCGTGACCTGGCCTTGGAATGGTGATTTTTGCAATAGTCTCTTCAGGTTTCTCAAACTGGGACATGGTGGATGTCCAGTTTGCCCAGTCCCGGTTTTTAATGATCAGCGTAATCGGTGAACCCAGGGTTTTGCCAAACCGGATACCTGATAAAACCTCAGCCTTGTCTGTCTCGATCTTCATCCGTCCACCACGGCCATGACCTTGCTGACGGCGAGCTAACTGGTTGTTTATCTCTTCGGCGGTAATATTGATGCCTGCGGGCAATCCTTCCACTATAGCCGAAAGAGCAGGACCATGGGATTCACCGGCGGTAAAGTATCGTATCATGGGCTTAAGTTTACAAAGCCCGGTCAGGAGTGCAACCGGGCTTTTGAGAATGCTTAACGAAGAATCCTTGCGGCCTCTTTTGCATAGTAGGTAAAGATAAGGTCTCCACCTGCACGTTTCATGCAGAGCAGTGACTCCATCATGACCCTTTTTTCATCGAGCCAGCCGCGTTGTGCAGCCGCTTTGACCATGGAGTATTCACCAGAGACGTGATAGATTGCTACCGGTACATCAAAACGTTCTTTGGTGCGGTAGACAATGTCAAGGTAGGCAAGTCCCGGTTTGACCATGACAATATCGGCACCCTCCATGATGTCAAGCTCAATCTCCTTCATGGCCTCGTCGGTATTGGCCGGATTCATCTGGTAGGTGGTTTTGTCGCCGAACTGTGGTGCGGAGTGCAGTGCATCACGGAAAGGCCCATAAAAGCTGGAAGCATATTTCGCTGCGTAGGAGAGAATGCCGACATCAGAGAACTCGGTGTCATCAAGCGCTTCACGAATGGCGCCAATCCGGCCGTCCATCATGTCACTTGGAGAGACGAAATCAGCTCCGGCATTGGCATGAGATATGGCCATTTTACAGAGCACCTCAACAGTTTCATCATTCAGGATAATGCCATCTCTGACCAGACCGTCGTGCCCGAAAGGGGTAAATGGATCGAGAGCGACATCTGTCATGATACAGAGATCGGGTACTTTTGCCTTGATGGCGCGGAGAGCGTTCTGAATGATCCCGTCCTCATTGTAAGCTTCACTGCCATCTTCGGTTTTAACCTCCGGAATTCCAAAGAGGTCAATAGACTGGATTCCAAGATCCCAGAGTTCCTGGCACTCTTTGACGGCCTTGTCAATGGAATAGCGAAAGCTGCCGGGCATTGATGCGACCTCTTCAACAACATTCGTGCCGGGGCAGACAAAGAGCGGATAGACTAGGTCATTGACAGTCAGAGTGTTTTCCTGTACAAGGTTTCTGATAGCTGCACTTTTGCGAAGTCTTCTGGGCCTTTGAACAATATTGAGTAAATCGAGCTGACTCATGGGGGAGAGCTGGTTAGGAGTTTAAAAAGCCAATAATACGAAAATCCGGGAATTTCGCGAAGCATTTCCCGGCTCTAAAGTGTTGCTTTGGAATTGTCGAAACGCAACACTTTAGAGCAGAAAGCTCATCATGATACCGGCAGCGACGGCTGAGCCGATTATGCCGGCAACATTGGGCGCCATGGCATGCATGAGCAGATGATTGTCGGGATCAGCTTTCAGCCCTTCGAGTTGTACAACGCGTGCGCTTTCAGGCACAGCGGCAACACCGGCGGCGCCTATCAACGGGTTGATTTTGTTCTCTGCGGAAAGAAAAAGGTTCATGAACTTGGCAAAAAGGATTCCGCCGGCCGTTGAGAACATAAATGCCGTTGCGCCAAGGATGAAAATAAGCACAGAACTGTGAGTCAGAAACGTTGTCGCCTGTGTTGACGCTCCGATGGTAACGCCAAGAATAATGGTGACAATGTCAATCATGGCATTTTTGGCCGTATCGGCAAGCCGTTTTGTGACCATTGATTCCTTGAGCAGATTACCCAGAAAAAGCATACCGAGCAGTGGCAGGGATCCCGGAGCTATAAATCCTGTCAGCAGCAGGCCAAAGACGGGAAACATGACTTTTTCGATTTTGGTAACCGAACGGGGTGGTTTCATTTTGATTCTGCGCTCTTTTTGGGTGGTCAACAAGCGCATGATCGGCGGCTGAATAAGCGGCACTAGTGCCATGTAGGTATATGCAGCAATGGCAATTGAGCCGATGAGATGCGGAGCGAGCCGCGAGGAGAGAAAGATTGCAGTAGGACCATCAGCGCCGCCAATGATGCCTATCGAGGCAGATTCGGGATTGGTAAACCCAAGAGAGATGGCGCCAAGATAGGTCATGAAAATGCCAAACTGGGCTGCTGCACCGAGCAGAATAAGTTTCGGATTTGAAATCAGTGGTGAGAAATCGGTCATGGCTCCTATGCCGAGAAAAATCAGGGGAGGAAAAATTCCTTTCAGCACTCCCTGGTACAGGTAGTTCAACACGCTGCCATCCTGATAGATGCCGAGTGCCATTCCGCCATGCTCGATAAACGGGGTATTACCAATCAGGATACCGAAACCGATCGGAACCAGAAGAATTGGTTGATATTCATACCGGATGGCCAGATAGATGAACACCATTCCAACAAGAATCATCAACAGGTGTCCCGGAGTGACATTTGCAAAACCGGAATACCCGAAAAGCTGTACAAGTCCGTCCATAATGGTGTTATTCAATTTCTATCAGGATATCACCCTGCATGACTGTGTCACCGACTGCCACCCTGACCGTCTTGACGGTTCCGGATTTTTCTGCAAAAATATTGTTTTCCATTTTCATGGCTTCAAGTACCAGAATTGGCTCTTCGCGTTTTACTTTGGAACCGGGCTGCACCATGAGGGCTATAATGGTGCCGGGCAGCGGTGCTTTGACAATGCTCAGGCCCGGTGTGTTGAGTGGCTGTGGAGGTTTCAACGGAGTCGGCGGGGTATAGCGGACCAGTTTCGGGGTCTGAGGTCTTTTGATCTCCTGGCCAAGCTCAACCTGATATGAGGTGCCGTTTACTTCGATCTCGGCGCTGTTCTCCTCAAGGGATTTTATCTCGACATTGTAGCGGTTTCCGCTTATCGTGAATTTATATTTTCTCATCCTTGAAACCCTTTGAAATTAATGACATTATAGATTTTTGAATTCCAGGGCGAGTAACTCTTGCCAACCTTCCTGATGGTCAGAATTGCAGTCTCCTGATCGTGAAGTTCATCGAGATAAAGCGAGATTGCCATACCGATGGCAGCACTGACCTCCCCGGGAATCATGTTTCCTGCCAAGGCTTTTTTTGTCTCATCACCCTCATCTTTAAATGTTCTTCTGACATTCCAGGAGAGAATTTTCGGTATTACGCTGAAGAGCAGCGCAAGCAGGAAAAATGCAAGAATGACGACACTGTATCCAGTGACAGCAAGAACCATATGCTGACTTTGGATAGCCGAGAGGTTGACCGGAAAATATTGAATGATTGATATCATGAGGTTTTCCGTTTACAATGGTATGGTCGAATGCTTTTTTGGAGGATTGTTATCTTTTTTGGTCAACAGCGTCTGAAGGGCGCGGATGATCCTGAAACGGGTATTGCGAGGCTCAATGATGTCGTCAATGTAGCCGAATTTTGCCGCCTCGTAGGGGTTGGAGAATTTTTCGCGATAGTCAGCGGCATTTTCAGCAACAAACCTGGCACGCTCTTCCAGATCTTCGATGGCATTCAGATCTCTGTTGAAGAGAACTTCAATGGCGCCTATCGGGCCCATGACAGCAATTTCAGCCGTAGGCCATGCATAGTTGATATCACCGCGAAGCTGCTTGGAACTCATGACGATGTAAGCCCCACCATAGGCTTTTCGCAGGATGATGGTGATTTTTGGCACAGTGGCCTCTGCATAGGCAAAAATCAGTTTTGCGCCGTTGGTGATAATGCCGTCAAACTCCTGTGCACTGCCGGGAAGAAAGCCGGGGACATCGACAAGGGTGACAATGGGGATGTTGAAGGCATCGCAGAATCGGACAAACCTTGCAGCCTTGCACGATGCGTTGATGTCAAGACACCCCGCAAGGTAGTTGGGCTGGTTGGCAACGATACCGGTGGAAATGCCATTGAAGGTGACAAAGCCGATGACAATGTTTCTTGCGTATTGCCGCTGAACTTCGAGGAACTCTCCGTTATCGGCAATAGAATAGATAATATCCTTGACGTCGTAGGGGATGGATGGCTTTTCAGGTATGATGGAGTTCAGCTTGTCGTCAAGGCGGTCAACAGGGTCGTCACAAACCGCAAGAGGAGGCTCCTCAAGATTGTTCTGCGGAAGATAGCTGAGCAGCTTCTTGATCAGCAGGATTCCTTCGGTTTCATCCGCCCCTACAAAATGGGTGACTCCTGATTTTGTCGCATGAACCGAAGCCCCACCAAGATCTTCGTCAGTGATGGTCTCTCCGGTCACAGTTTTTACAACTTTGGGGCCGGTAACAAACATGTGACTGGTTTTTTCGACCATGACCACAAAATCAGTAAGTGCTGGTGAGTAGACCGCACCGCCCGCACATGGTCCGAAAATTGCCGATATCTGGGGAATGACCCCTGATGCCATGACGTTTCTCTGAAAAATGCTGGCATATCCGGAAAGACTTCTCACCCCTTCCTGGATTCTCGCTCCGCCGCTGTCGTTAATGCCGATAAAGGGAGCGCCGACTTTCATCGCCTGATCCATGACCTTGCAGATCTTCAGTGCGTTGGTTTCTGAAAGCGAACCGCCAAGAACGGTAAAGTCCTGAGAGAAAAGATAGACAAGACGACCATCAATGGTGCCATGACCGGTAATGACTCCATCAGACAGAAAATTTTGCTTGTCAAGGCCAAAATCGGTTGTCCGATGCGTCACAAACATGTCATACTCTTCGAAACTGCCCTCGTCAAGCAGCATGTCTATTCGCTCCCGAGCAGTGAATTTCCCTTTTTTATGTTGTGAATCTATGCGCTTTTGTCCACCGCCAAGGCGGGCTTTTTCGCGTTCCGCAATCAAGCGTTTCATTGGATTTTCGTGATAGTGATTAAATAACTTGCCGGGGATCTTTTCTCTGTCTGAAAAAACGCTCACGCTCTCTTTTCAGATTGATCTCTCCGGGTTATACACTCATGCCGCACAGGCGGCATTTCTCGTCTCTTTTATTTTGCTGACGCGCAATATCGGCAAAAAAAGGGAATAACCGTCTTTTCATCTATACAGGGGTGAATAATCTTATATTTTTTATTTTGTAACATAAATTTTTTTTGTTTTAAACTGACTTTTCTATGACCTCTGATCTTCAGTTTGCTCTTGAATTGGCCGAACAGGCAGGCCGCTTGACTCTTGAATATTTTTCGAGCAAGTCGTTGCAGGTGTTAAGCAAAATGGATGCCTCACCTGTTACTGAGGCGGACAGGAGGGCAGAAGAGCTTATACGGGCAGCAATTGCTGCTGCATATCCGGGTGATGGAGTCTTGGGTGAAGAGTTTGAAGATCGTTTATCGAGTAACGGACGTCGCTGGATTATTGATCCAATAGATGGCACCAAGGCATTTATTCATGGAGTGCCGCTTTATGGTGTCATGATTGCGCTTGAGATTGACTCATCTCTTCAGCTTGGCGTTGTCTCTTTTCCGGCGCTTCGTGAAACCTATCATGCCGAGCGGGGAGGGGGAGCTTTTTTTAACAGGTCGCCCATTGTGGTTTCAACAATTTCAGAGTTCAGGGATGCGACCGTTCTTTTTACCGAAAAAGAGTATCTGCTTGATCCTCTCACTGACCATCCTGTAGACAGGCTGCGCAATGATGCCGGACTTGTGCGCGGTTGGGGTGATTGTTACGGACACATGCTGGTTGCGTCAGGTCGTGCAGAGGTATCGGTGGATAAAATAATGAGCCCCTGGGATTGTGCCGCATTGATTCCGATTGTAACTGAAGCTGGTGGTTGCTGTTTTGATTACCGTGGCGATACGACCATTTTTGGTAAAGGGCTTGTCAGCGCAAACCGGGTTATCGGAGAGAAGTTACTTGAGGCCATCAAACAGGAGAGCGATACAGCATGGTGATTATAATTATCCTATTGGTTGTTATTCTCCTGCTTCTTGTTGCCGTTGTTGTACTCCTCGTGACCGACTGGCCGGGGAGAAAGAACAAGGAGATTGAAGAGATGGGCAGAGAGTTTCGCCAGGAGCTTGCGCAGCATCGTGCCGACTCTGTGCAGCTTCTCCATGCCTTGCGTATCGAACTTGATGAATCAATGCGGGAGACGCTTGAGAATAAACTTGATTCAATTGCTGTTTTGAACAGACGATCGCATAACCGGCGAAAAAATCAGGTTGCTGCCCAGGCGGAAGACTCCATGCAAACCGAGGTGCAGGCGGAAGAAAGCGATGAAAAATCAGCCGAGTACGATCGGCAACTTGGTCTTTTTTCAGTGCAGCCAGGCAAGCCACGCAAGAGAGAACCCCAAAAGGATGAATCACGCAAGGAGCCTCCTCCAGATGAAGAGGTTTTTGAGCGGATGCCAAGCCTCTCCCTTGATTATGATGATATTCCTGATATTAGTGAGTTGCCCGACATTGACGACCTGTAAATCTCTTCAACTCTTTCACTGTTGAGGTGCTTTGCGAATTGAACAAAGCACAATATTCGATGTGCGGCCTCTCAGGTTTTTCATGTTGGGTTTGCCTCCTGTTTTTCTCTTTTTTCTCCCCAAAAAGGCAGAAGAAACCATGTGGCCAAAGCCGGTAAAGGTTTCTATAAATTGGAAAAATTGTTCTATGCCAAGTGGGGGTTACTGCAACGCTTTGGCTATCGCTTTAGCAAATGAGGGCCCGTCAAATGTTTCAGGAATGATATCAACCTTGATGCCAAGCTTTTTAAGCGCGGATGCAGTTGTGGTCCCGATGGCAGCAACGAGAACGCCTGAAGGCACGGCGTTTGAATTCATTGCCTCAAAAAAGTTGATCGCAGTGGATGGGCTGGTGAATGAGAGACAGGAGAGCGCACCACTTTCAAGCAGCGCTTTTACTTTAGCGGTATCTTCAAGTGATGGTGGCAGGTTTTCGTAAACGGTCAGTTCAACGCACGCTCCACCCCGTTTTCCGATAACCTCCGGTATGGTGCCGATTGAGAGGCTTCCTCTCAGAAAAAGAAAGGAGTGTCCAGCTATTGCTTCACTCCCGATCTCCTCCATGAGCGTCACAGCATCTGCAATTTTCGGTATTGGTTCGGTTGTAACGCCATGTGCCGCAAGATCAGCAGATGTTGTTTTCCCGACAGCCCACACCTTGAGCTTTTGAAGGTTTTCAAGTTCATCAGGGCTCTCTTTCAGCAGCCTCTCCATAAAATAGCTGACACTGTTGGGGCTGGTGAAAAAAACACCATCAAAAAGAGTGAGGTCAGGAACAACCCATCCTGAAACAGGTCTGATCTCGATTGTCGGAAAAACAATCGAGTTCAGACCATATTCTTCAAGTTTATGAACAAATGATGCCGCCTGATCTTTAGGACGGGTAACAAGAACAGTTTTCATCAGCGGGTTTTGCGGATCTGCGACAGAATAGCATCTGCACCCTGTTTAAGGAGCTCTTCCGCAAGCGCAATACCAACCTCTTCAGCCTGTTCCGGTGAAGTAAGACCGCTTTTTGTGATTTCGTTGTGCAGTCCAACTTTGCCGTCAACTGAACCTACATAAGCAAGAAGCTTCAGTGTGCCGTTTTTGAACGAACCATAAGCTCCGATAGGAATTTGGCAACCACCCTGCAGATGACGCAAAAGAGCTCTCTCAGCTCTGCAGCAGTATTCTGTTGTTGAGTGGTTGAGGATTCTGACAATCTCTCGCGTCTGCTCGTCGTCAACACGTGTCTCAATGCCAAGCGCACCTTGTCCGACAGCAGGAAGCATCACTTCATGCGGAAGAATTTCAGAAATTCTGTCACTGAAGTTCAGACGGAAAACACCTGCATAAGCAAGCATCATGGCATCAAATTCACCATTGTCAAACTTCTGGAAACGGGTATTGAGATTTCCTCTGATATCGCGGATATCAAGGTCAGGACGCATACTGAGCAACTGTGACATGCGGCGGAGACTGCTTGTTGCCATTTTTGCATTCTGCGGCAAATCTTTCAGCTTGACCCCATTTTTGGAAATTATGACATCCCTTGTGTCTTCTCGCTCAGTGAAAGAGGTGATAATAAGTCCTTCAGGCGTAGCCGTCGGCACATCTTTCAAGCTGTGAACCGCCAGGTCAATCTCTTTGGCAATCAGATGTTTTTCAATGTCCTTCGTGAACAGTCCCATATCACCAATTTTGGAAAGAGGAGAATCAAGAAGGACGTCACCGGTTGTTTTAACCAGTTTCAGGGTGATATCCAGTTCAGGGAAATGCCTGGAAAGCTCCGCCTTGGTGAATTCTGCCTGCCACAATGCAAGAGGGCTGGATCTGGTACCGATGATAAGCTGTTTTTTCAAAGCGATTACGGATTTTTATTTAGTATGACTGATTTGGTTCTTCAAGATCGAAAACATTGCGCACCAGGTTGACCCTGCTTGGTATGGAGTCAGTTGTATCTATTGGTGCCTTGAGCATTTTAATAGGGTGGTGAAGGATTTTTTTCAGGATTCTGTCGGTCAGATGCTCCATTCTCTGAAGCTCTTCAGCACTGACTTTGTAACGATACCGTTCCAGTTCCTTCTCTTTGATTTCAATAAACTTCGATTGAAGATCAACAATGGTCGGTCTGACTTTCAGGGTATTAATCCACTGCCCGAAAGCAACAAGCTCCTCTTCAATGATGGCATTAACCTTCGGCAGTTCACGGCTGCGCTTTTCAAGGTTTTTATCGATGATATGCTTGAGGGCATCAATGTCCTTGAGGAACATGTTCTGCAACTTTGCAATATCAGGATCAACATTTCTCGGCAATCCAAGATCAAGAATAATAACCGGCTTCAGCTTGCGCTTGATCATACTCTGGTGCATCTCAGCTTCAGTGAGAATATACTCCTTTGTGCTTACGGCTGTAATGATGATATCAAATTCGTGAAGATGATTCCTGAACGACTCAAACGGAAGTACCTGATTCGTACCAAGCTCTTCAGCAAGAGTTTCGGCTTTCGCAAGAGTTCTGTTGGTAATGACTATGTTGCGGGCGTTTTTCTGGAAGATATGTTTTGCTGCAAGTTCGCCGGTTTCACCCGCTCCGATGAGAAGTACCTTCTTGAGCGAAAGATTTGAGAAAATCTTCTGGGCCAGTTCAACAGCAGCATAGCTGACAGAGACAGCCCCTTCCATAATTTTTGTCTTGGTCTTGACCTTTTTGGCGACACTGAATGCCGTATGGCAGAGACGAGTCAGGAGAATACCGGCGCATTGTGTTTCTGCGGCAATTCTGTAGGCATTCTTGACCTGGCCGAGTATCTGCCCTTCACCAAGGACAAGGGAATCAATAGCGCTGGCAACTTCAAAAAGATGACGGGCAGTGCCGCAATAAAAACGGGCAAAAAAGTGTTCCGGGCGAACCTCCTTGCGTGCGTCCTTGAAAGAGATAAGGTAATCTTTAAGATACTCACAGGAGACTTCATGCATTGCAGGGACAACATACAGTTCCGTGCGGTTGCAGGTGGAAACTACCATGGCTTCATGAGCAAGCCCGCTGGAAATAAGTCCAGTAATGAACTCCTTGTTTTGAACTTCTGAAAGTGAGATTCTTTCACGGATTTCAATAGGTGCAGTTTTATGGTTGACACCAACTGAAATGATGTTCATAGCAAAGTTGTTTAACTGAGTTAGGCGATAATATACAATGCAAAAACTTAAATATACCTTAAAAGCCCATATTTTCAAATATCATACTCTTGATTAAAAGCTCAACCCATGGAAGGTTGGTGAAAAAAATGTCATCAACACAATGAGTAAAGTAATGAAGAGAAAGAGAAAAATAAAGAGATAGGCCATGTGCTTTATGTCCCACCCGATGAGAGGTTTGATGAAAATGCCGGTACCATAAATCAGCCAGATAATGACCAGGGTCACAAGCTTTGGCTCCCAGAGAGTGATGGCCTCGCCTGAGGCTCTTTGCTCAAAAATACCGGCAAAAATTGTAATCGTGAGAAAAAGAAATCCCAGTGATACGGCATGCATGGTGAGCTTTTCAAGGATCTCAAGATTTGGCAGACGCTGAAAAAATATTTCAAACCGGTTGTGCTGTATCTGGCGGAACAGAAGCAAGTAAAGAATACTGTAAATACCGGCAATGGCAATGGCGCTGAAGCCGAAAATGGCGGCAACAAGGTGAACGCCGATTCCCACTCCGCTGAACGTCATGCCAGTGTTCTGTATTTGTGATGTCAGTATTGATGAGATAAGCTGCGCGCCAGTCGCAAAAGAGATGACAAAAAAGCCCGTTTTATCACTTTTGGTGGTAAACTCAGTGAACAGATAGGTGGTCGTCAGGGTAAGTCCCACCATGGTCATCAGATTGAGGGTTGAATAGCTGATCTTGTATCCTTCCATGGAGGTCAATAGTCCGAGATAGGTGAGATGAGTCAGCACTGTCACCACAAGAAATGGTTGTTTGTATTTTTTTGCCAGTGGCATATCCCTGAAAAAATGGGCGCCATACAAAAAAGTTGTTGACAGGTAAAGCAATGAAAGAAGCTGGTTGAGGATCAGCAGAGGAAGATTGTTGAGCAGAATATTATTCATGTGACGGAATCAGGGAAATGTACTATAGAATATTAACAACAGGTTGCTTTGGACTTGGCATCAAACCGGATGATTACTCTTGGCCCATGTCCAATGATTGTGGGCATAGTTACTAATAAATAATGTATATTCCGGCGATCGCGGGGAACAAATATACTTATTTTACAAGGAAAAAAGATGAGATCCACAAAGAATATCAGAAATATAGCCATTATCGCTCACGTTGACCATGGAAAGACTACACTTGTTGATTCGATTTTTCAGAAGACCGGAGCATTCAGGGACAACCAGCAGGTTAATGTGAGGGTGCTTGATTCAAACCCTCAGGAGAGAGAGAGAGGAATTACCATATTTTCAAAAAATGCGGCCGCAGTTTATAAAGATCACAAGATCAATATTGTTGACACACCGGGTCATGCCGACTTTGGTGGTGAGGTAGAGCGTATCCTTCAGATGGTAGACGGAGTGCTTCTGCTTGTCGATGCATTTGAAGGCCCGATGCCACAGACCAAGTTTGTGTTGCGCAAGGCGCTTGAGTTGCACCTTAAACCTATTGTGGTCATCAACAAGATAGATCGTCCGCAGTCTGATCCCGTCAAGGTTCACGATCAGGTACTTGACCTTTTTATTGCCCTTGGCGCCGAAGAGCATCAGCTTGATTTTCCCTATATCTTTACATCGGCAAAACATGGTGTTGCCAAATACAGCATGGATGACGAGGATGGTGATATGAGTCTGCTTCTGGACATGATTGTCAAGGAGATCCCGCCACCGGTTGCACATGACGAGGGAGGCTTTCAGATGCTGGTGACGACGCTTGACTACAGCGATTATATCGGAAAGATCGCCATTGGTCGTATCCAGCGAGGCAAGGTCAGCCCCGGCAGCCAGCTTGCAGTCGTCGGTCCTGACGGTGTGATGGGCAAGGGGATGGTAACAAAAGTTTTCCTTTTTGACAAGCTTCAGAAAATTGAGTCCAAAGAGGCTACGTCGGGTGACATTATCGCTATTGCCGGTATCCCTGATGCCACAGTAGGAATGACTCTTGCCTCTGTTGACGATCCTGTATCACTTGCCTCTTTTGATATCAGCAAGCCGACGCTCTCCATGCTGTTTTCGGTGAATGATTCACCGTTTGCAGGGCTTGAGGGCAAAGAGGTGACCAGCCGCAAAATTCGCGAGCGACTGATGAAAGAGAAGATGACCAACGTTGCGCTCAACGTCGAGGAGACGGAGAGCCCAGATACCTTCCGCGTTTCAGGAAGGGGAGAACTTCACCTCTCTGTGCTTATCGAAACCATGAGGCGCGAAGGATATGAGCTTGCTATCGCAAGGCCTGAAGTGATCATGCACGATGATGAGGAGGGCAACCTTATGGAGCCGATTGAGCATGTCACCATTGATATTCCTGAAGAATACACTGGCGTGATTATCGAAAAGATGGGGCGCAGAAAGGCCGAAATGACCCACATGGGCACGCTCCGTGGTGGAATGGTAAGGGTTGAATTTGAAATTCCTACAAGGGGTCTTATCGGTTATAATCTTGAATTTACCACCGATACGAAAGGCGAGGGCATGTTGTCACATGTCTTCTATAACTACCAGCCATTCAAGGGCAAGTTGCCATCGCGTGAGACAGGCGCACTTGTCGTCTCTGAAGCAGGGATCTGCGTTGCTTATGCTCTGAGCGCCCTTGAAGATCGAGGTACCTTTTTTGTGTCACCGAATACCAGGGTTTATGGAGGAATGATTGTTGGTGAGTCAACAAGAGGTCTTGATATTACCCTCAATGTCTGCAAAACGAAAAAGCTGAGCAACATGCGCTCTTCGGGTACCGATGAGTCACTTCGTTTGACGCCGCCTAAAATTCTTTCGCTTGAACAGGCGCTCGAGTTTATCAATGATGATGAGTTGCTGGAGGTAACTCCACAGAGCATAAGGCTCAGAAAGAAGATTCTCGATGTCAATCTCAGGGCAAAAGCCACCAAAAAGGCAAATGCCTGATTGTTGATTTAACCCTCAAAGAAAAGTCGTTTCAGTTGTGTCCGGGCACTTGCAAGGAGTTCCCGGACTGCTGATTCCTCTTGACAGGTCAGTTCTGCAATCTCGCTTACCGCTTTTTTCTCCTGTTCGGCCATCTGATATATCTTTTTTTCCTCCGCTCCGAGCTTTTCAATACATCTCAGCATTTTCTGGTTATCGTTGTCGAGAGCACTACTCTTCTGTGGATTGGAGTGACTTTTCTGGCATCCAAAAAGTTCATCAGCAGTTGCCGCGAGAGGAGCTTCATTACTCACATCGCCGAAAAGCTGAACAAATTGCATAAAATCAAGACCAATGGCTTTGCATGGCGTGATACGGTTTTCAAGAATAGCAAGCGCAAGCGTCCGAAACTTCTCTTTGAGTTCCGGCAGTCTGACAGCAAAATCGAAACTGTCATCCTTGTCACGAGCTTCAGCATTGTATGGCACCTTCATGAGTACCGTAATACCTGCCGCCTCAGCATATTTTTCAGCAATCCCACTCCCGTCATCGCGGTTGATGATCAATCCGAGCAGTCTTGATTGTCCGCCGATGGTTCTGAAATAGTTGTTTGCCTGGCAGATATTGTTGGCAGTAAAAATAGATTGCCGGTCATTGTTTGTGACAAGAATAACTTCCTCGCTAAGGGAGCGGGCTAAGGGAGTCGCAAATCCTCCACAGACAACGTCACCGAGAAAATCCATAAGAATGATGTCAAGTTCCCACTTGAAGATTCCCAGCTTTTCAAGCACATCAAAACCTGAAATGATGCCGCGACCTCCGCATCCCCGGCCAATCTGCGGCCCTCCGAGCTCAATGCCGTAAATCGGCTGCGGGAAATCAGCAATATCCCTGCGGAAAACAATATCGCTTATCGCAACGGGCTGGTTCAACGCGTTTTTTTCTGCAAATACATCGGTAACTGTCGGCAACGGAATGCCACCGAAGAGGGAAGTCGTTGAGTCGTGCTTTGGGTCGCAGCCGAGCTGAAGCACCCGTTTGTTCATCATGGCAAACGTGGCACTGAGGTTTGTTGAGGTGAAACTTTTACCAATGCCGCCCTTGCCGTAAATTGCGATGGTTCTTGCTGTCATCAGGCAGGTTTGCTTTTGTCTGTTTTCCAAAGCAGCATCATTTTCAGGCAGTCCGGATCAGTGAAGGCTTGCACGTAGGCTTCAGTGATATTTTCCTCAACGGTGTGCTGATGGGTAAAAATCCGTTCTGCATTGAGTTTGTGTTGGGCTATCAGCTCCCTTACCCTATCCAGATCACCTTTGGCCCATTGCTTGGCCGCTATAAAGGAGAGCTCTTTCTGGAATGCCTGGGAGTAGTCAATGTTGATTCGCTGGTAATAGCCTCCGAAAATAACCGTTCCCTGGAATTTCAGAAACCGCAGGCCAGTATCAATGGCACTCATGATGCCGGTACTGTCGATCAGAACGTCAAACTCATGTCCTGCCAAAGCCGCAGAAACATCCTCTGTTTCCGGGTCAACTTTCAGGTCTGCAGTTGAAAGACTCAGTCTGTTTTTGTTGGGTTCGGTTGCGGCAACCAGTTTCGCCCCCATAAGCATAGCAAGTTCAGCGGCAAGAATTCCTACCGCACCCTGGCCAAGAACTAACACTTTCTTGTTTTCAACCTGTGCAAGGTCAACAATATGGAGGGCAGTTGCCCCAAGTGGCAGCGCAATGCCGGACTCTGGATGGTCGATATTATCAAGCACAGTAATGCTTTCGACAGGGCAGACAATATACTCCGACGCTCCGCCAAAAGCAGCATTGACTCCTTCATATCCAAATGATCCGGCGACGTAGGCAAATTTGCCGATCAGGCTCTGGTTAACATGCTCACCCACCTGAATGATCTTTCCCACGGTTTCATAACCGGGGATAAACGGAAAGATAAAAGGCCACGCAGGAATCAGTCCATTATAAGCCATTTTTTCAGTTCCGGTACTGATTGATGACCACCAGGTTTCAACCAGTACATCCGTAGAGGAAACCGGTTTCAGTGTTACCTCACAAAGTTCAATCTGCCGAATGGCGCTGAAGACAATAGCTTTTGCTTTCATGCACTGTAGATTCATTTAAATGCTAAATGATATTTTTCTCGAAAGAATTTTATAGACATTTGTCTCCCGTAATATTTTTATAATATTCAATTCCTAATGAAAATATATTTTCGATTCCAATTTCAATATTAAGAATAAGTATGGGAGAGACATACTTGGAATCCTTATCATCTAAGTAACCTATCTCAAAGTTTTTTCCGTTTAAAGCAATTGTATTTGTTTTATAAAAAAACTGATTCACTCTGCTACTAGCAGAAAAGTTGTTGAAATCAATAACAATAATAGGCTTTGCTAATAAATAGCAGGTTATTATTTCTAATAATGTGCCAGCCCCTCCACTTAACGCAAAGCCAATATCAATTGTTTGGCACAAAATTGGCACCCGACCAATTTTATTTTGCCCTGTCATAACAATATTGCCAAGCATATTGTTATGAATATCTTCTATAGCTTGATCTGGATTAATTGAAACAATACTTCCGTGTTCACTAAATGCTCCTTGCCTTGCTGATAACATTACCCCTGCTCCACCACCATTGTAAAGAGTATGGCCATTTATGGCTATAAGTTGCCCAATTTTTGTGGCTGACTCAAATACCGTTGAAGTAGTATTTGATTTTTCATGCCCAAATATGCCTATCTTAAGTGAAGTCATTTTTATTCAATGATAATATTTTTCTCATAATTTAACAGCCATGTAATTTTTTCATCTCCATATATGGTGTCTAAATCATTCAAATATGCTTTATAAACTAAATTTTCTCTATTTATTTCAAAAGTTGGACTGTTATCAATATGTCCATTACTCATAAAGGTCACTATTACCATTTTTTTATGATAAGCGACAATTGAATATTTTATCTTTCCAGAAGTTAATAAGCCGATTTTAACTCTTTTATTCTTTATGCTTTTATTAATTGTTTCCATTTCCTCTATTAGCTTTTTCCATTTATTAGCACTATCAATATCCGACACAATGATATGTATACACCATCCATCTTTATCGCTATTTAAATCTTTTTGTGTTAATCTTGATATTATTTTCTTATTTACAGTCTCAAAGTATTTGTCTTTCGGATCTATCCATTTATAGCTTTTATCACCGACAAACCAAACGGTTTTTGGGTCTTCATCTATTCCATGAATAAATTCTATCCAGTATTGTTTATCTAATTCATGATTTGGTTTGATAAATGAAAAGTAATTCGATTTTTTAGGATTAAAAAAGAGAAGCAACCCAAATAAAGTACCAAACATAGACATACCTAAGTTAAAAATAATATTATTACATAAGAGTAATATATCGGGATAGAGGTAAAATGCACCAACTAAAGAAAGAAACAGAGCAAGAGCGACAAACAAAATTAAATTTTTGTACTCAAATGTTTTTTGATCCATGTTAACTTATTTTTTAGTTAATAATTGACCACAACTTATGGCTATGTTTTTAAAAGAACCAAAAACATAGCTATCTATGCCGTTTTCTTGTAACTCTGAAGAAAATAAAATTGCTTCATTATAACTCGTTGGTAATAGTCCATATTTAGTAGAACATTCTGTTTCATTTAAATATGAGATTTTTATGGCAATACCCCTATTTTTGAATATGGCTATTAAATTTTGTAAATCTTCTTTGCTGTCAGTCTTGCCTTTTATCAAAATATAGTTAAGTTTTGCTTTTTTTATATTGTGTCGTTTTATAATTTCTTTAATTAACTCAGATAATTTTGCAATACTTATTCCGTTAGGAGTCAATTCTTTTTCAACGATATTTGTGGTTCCGCATTTTGTGATTTGCAAATTATCTATTTTTATTCCTGAATTGATAATTTTATTTAGTCCGTCAATGCTTGCCCCAATCGTTGAAATACTATATTTTACTCGTTTATCATAATTAATTAGTTGTTGATACAAATCAATCACTGTTTCTGGTATTAAACTAGGTTCGCCTATTCCTTGTAAACTACAAGTTATTTGCTTTGTGTTTTTATGTATATGGTTCTTTATAATTCTTTTTGCTATTACCGCTATTTCATCAGAACTTAAATTCCTTTCATAATTAACACTTGCAGATTGACAGAATAAGCATTTCATTGGGCAACCAATCATTGTGGATAAATCGATTGCAATATCCGTACTAGTAGCGCTTAAATAATGGGTATAAACTCCAACTTCTATTTGTTCATTATGTTTGTTGTAATAGATATATTTATCTGATTTTTGATAATCAAAATATCTAGAGGAGAAAACATCTTCTCGACTAATAATTAACGATAGTTTTTCATTTTCTGTACACATATTTTTCTCCCCAAAAATCACACCACCAATAAATTACGTTTTGCAAGAGCAAGATAAAAAGATGCGACGATATGCAATTTCCGCAATCAAAGATTCAGAATATACATAAGGTGTATATGGGCATACAATTTATAAAATGATAAAGGTGACAACAATACACTTCTAACTAATGGGAGCCTCTAAAAATTGACTTTTGAAATATTAATTTGATCTGAGGCAAAACCAAGAGATCATTGACAATCCAGAAAATTATTGTTCTTTGACATGTTTTTTGTGTAAAAGAGAGCGATCAGTACCTTTTGGACGTAGTTACCCCCCTGAGAAAATTAGAGGGTATAAATTTTCTTTTTCAACTGCACACAGCGCATCATGTTGTAGGTGAGGTTGGTCATGCCAATTTTAGCAGCCGCCCGCCAAATACCGATGGTCTTGACAAACATCGCATCTATACTGTTGGTCATAAAACCAAAGGCATGTTCAACCCGTGCTCTGATTTTTGATTTTTCACGGTTTGATGCTTTCTGCTCGTCAGTTAAGGGTTTGTTCCAATATCCTTTTTCATGAATTTTACTGGTCATGTGACACTCATCAATGATCTTTTCCTGACCAACATACGCACTATCACCGTACAAGATTTGACCACCATCACTCATTTCAAGCAAGGTTTCAAGAGCAACGGAATCGTGGTCTACCGCATCAGTAACAGCATACGTGGGAATAAGTTTGGTGCTTTGATCGAGCTTGATGTGATTCTTGTAACCGTAAAAACTGATATTGTTTTTCTTGACCCAACGGGCATCAATATCTTTCTGACGCAGCTTGTGTGGATTTTCTTTCCATGCTTCTGGAGTTTTGCCTGCTTTGATCAAGCTGTTTTTTTTACGACTGTTGAGTTGACGTGGTGCTTCCACAAAACTTGCATCAACGATTTGACCGGTTTGAGCAAAAAGGTTGTGTTGATCAAGCATGGCATTGAAACGATAAAAGACAGCTTCGATAACACCTTCATCGATAAGGGTTTCTCGGAATTTCCATATGGTTTTGCTGTCTGGAACTTTATCACTGATTTTCAAGCCAAGAAAACGCATAAAGCTTCGCCGATCAAGAATCTGATATTCCATTTGATCATCAGAGAGGTTGTAAAGGCTCTGCAAGATAAGAATTTTGAACATCATGATATGATCAAACAGTGGGCGACCAGCATGACTGATTTTTGGTTTGTTCAACGTTTCGTCAAGAATAGGTTTGAAAATGTTCCAATCAATATGCGCTTCCAGTTTGACTAACGGATCCTTGAGTTTCGAGAGCTTCTCAAGAAGCAAATGTTCGTCAAAAAGACCTAATGGATTGATGTTTTTCATACAGCAAAGCTATAAATGGATTTTATCACTCTTAATATACTATTTTATAGCTTGTTGATAAAATGTAAAATGTTTTATTATTAATAGATATAGTCTTCAAGAATAAATAGAGGTGTCCTAATCAGGCCGTCTGACGCTGTTTGAGTTTCTTTTCGTTGTGCTTTTCAAGAAGCAGACGGATTACAAATTGCGCCGCATTGACAAGATAGCTCAGATAGGCGAGCAGTGCAGTCCAGATAAGTGTCATTTCATCCAGACCGATAAAAAAGAGGACAAAGTAGGAGAGATGCACCACCATGGCTATAGCGCTGCCGAAATCCTCCCAGAAGAATTCATGAGCAAAGGCAAACTGGCCAAAAACCTCAAGTTCAAAAAAGCCGCCGGTCACAAAAATCAGGACAAGCATGAGGGTTTTCAGGGTGACAAAAAAGGTTATCCATGCAAAGTTGTCGATCCCGTTGTGGGACTGGTAGAGCCAGGTGACAGTAAGGCCGGCAAGAAACATGACAAACTGAATTGGTGCAAGAATTCCCTGCACTTTTGTCCAGACCGATGCGTTTCTGCGTTCAAGCTGCTCGGGTGTGTAACGGGGCATAATAACAATACGTTCACTCGTGAGAATAAAAAATCTTTAACTGCTTTGTAAAAAAGTGGTTGAATATAGTAAAAATCGATACAGGCGACAAACCGGGGCCAAAGTCACTTGATTCTCCATTCATAGACATTATAGAGCGTGGAGATCAGGTTGACATCTGCATTCTGTATGCGGCGGCTGAACCCCTCAAGTTCATCATAATAATAGAGGAACGTTCTCGGTTGTTCATCATGCAGGATCTTCTGATACCTTTTCCAGAGGGTCACAGAGCGCTCCTTTGAAAGCGGGCCACTCAGCTCGGCTATAACCGTATCAAGCTCACGATGCTGAAAAGCAGAGGAGTTGAATGGGCGTTCAGCAAAATCTGATCCCCATATAATAAGCTGAAAGGGCAGGGTTTCAGCGGCCATTCCCGACAACGCAGCGTCATATCGAAACTCATTCTGGTTTTTATTAAAAATGAGGCCCTCATTAAATTTCAGACGACAGTCAATTCCGATTTCCCTGAGATTCTGCTGAATAATTGTCGCAGCATAGTTACGCCGGGGATTGCCAACCGGGGCCGCCAGTTCAAACGAAAATTTCTTTCCGTTTTTCTGAAGAATGCCATCAGGCCCACGTTGCCATCCGGCTTCACGCAACAAGGCGGAGGCTTTCTGCGGGTTATAATTAAATGGATCCAGTGATGTGTCGGCCAGCTCCTTATAGGCAGGAGAAAGGGAAGTGTTGACGATGGTGGCGTGCTCCGGCCCCATAAAACCGTCAATAATAGATTGCCGGTCAATGGCTATGGTAAGCGCCTGGCGTACCAGTTTATCGCCAAACAAGGCGTTTGGTTTTATCTGATGGTTGCTGCGGTAGGCCTCACCATCAATGGTCAGCCAGACAACACTGTCGAAGTAGCGGTTCTGAACTGGTCTGATAACAATTGAGGGTGAACTCTGGGCAAGCTCTTTGATATCCTTCGGATTGATTCCTCCAGCCGAAAGCATAGCATCAATCTGGCCGGATTTCAGCATGGCAAGTCGGGTGGTGTATTCAGGGACCACCATAAAAATCATGTTTCTGATGACAGCCGGATGGGGCAGTGTTGATAAGGGATTTGTGACCAGCTCAAGTTTTTCCTGGCGAGTCCACTGTTTAATTCTGAAAGGGCCTGCGCTGACTATCGGTATTTCATTAGCTCTCGTGCGGATCTCATCTGGTGAAAATGCCTTGAAAACATGCTCTGCTACAGGCATCAGATCGTTGAAATGATCCAGAACAATCTCCTGCGCCATGGGTTTACTGAAATGGAGCACCAGTGTTGAATCGTCTGGCGCTTCAACGGAACGATCGATATCAGCAGTTCCATCCGGCAGCAGCAGCAGATCATTGAGATAATGCTGTCGTGTACTGGCAATTTTTGGGTTTTTGTACAAGCCGTAAGAGAACTTGAAATCATGCGATGTCACCTGTTTTCCATCTTCCCAGAGAACGCCGTTTCGCAAGTGGAATGTGACAGTTTTTCCATTTCCGGAAAATTCCCAGCTTTTGGCGGCGTTGGGTAAAAAAGTAATGCCGCCTTTATTTTCATCATAAGTGGGTTTCACCAGTGAAGGATAGAGTAACTTGCATACCTCTCGTGACATCGAAAACTGGATGAGCAGGGGATTGAGATAGTCGAAATCAGCAGAAATGGCTGTAATAATGCGGTCGCGACGCAACTCTTCACTGTTCTGGCGACAGGATGAGATTCCGACAATCATCAGGAGTATTGCTATGGTGTGAGCAAATTTCTGCGAGAGTGTTCGTTTCATTTCCTTGCATTTGTGGTTAAATATTTGATTATCAGAAGGTAGGAAAAACAATGGACAATTTCTCTCAACTCAGCAGGAGCATCGCCGATACCCATTATTTTCTGTGATAGATGATAGTATGATGGCATAAACAAAAAAGCCGCCTCACATTTGAGACGGCTTTTTTGCGTTTGATGTAGTTCAGAGAGGAAAGTCTTTCTTCAGCAATCAATAATAGTTGACAAACCCGGTTTCACTGATGATGTTTTTCCCCTCGGGGGTTTTTGGCATATCGATGAACTGTTTGACAGCTCCAGTTGGCTGGCCGTTGGTGTACATGAAGAGCGGGCGATGAATAGGATAGGTGTTGTTTTTGACTGTTTTGACGTCAGCTTCAATGCCGTCAACCAGTACGGCCTTGACTGACGGGTCAACAAAACCGAGCCCGATATAACTGATTGCAGAAGGCGTTGAAGCTACGCGGCTTTTAATTGCGCCATTGCTCGACTGGGTTTCAGCTCTTTTGGTAATAGGGTTCTCTTTGCCCATGACCAGCTCCTTAAAAGAGTCGGCAGTTCCGCTGTTTGATTCACGCTGGATGACCACGATCGAAGAATTCGGGCCTCCAATCTCGCTCCAGTTGGTGTATTTGCCCATATAAATTCCCCGAATCTGTGCTTTTGTAAGCGAGTTGATACGATTGCTCGGATGGACAACAATACAGAGGCCGTCAAGCGCAACGATGTGTTCGACAGGGTTGACGCCTTTGCTTCTGGCAGCAGCCAGTTCCTTGTCTTTCATGGGGCGTGACATCGTTGCAATGTCACAGGTTTTGTTGATCAAGCTTTTCGCACCATTACCCGAACCGGATTCACTTACCGTGACCTGAACGCCGGTGCTTTTCGTAAAATGGGTTGCAAAAGCTTTGGCAATAGGTCCAACCGTTGTCGAACCGTCAATAACTATTTTGCCGGTAGCTCCGGCAGTGCCTGAAGCCATAACTCCAAACACGGTAGCACTTAAAAGTATTTTTCTGAAGAAGTTCATGTTGATTTTCATAATTAAGTTAATAAATAAAAGAATTTACTGATGCAAAACCGGTTTTGCAAGGCCATTCTTCAGAAGCACGAACAGCCTTGCAAACCAGCCACACAACCAAACGAAAGAACAAATAAGCACACGTTTGTCAGAATTTGACGAGCGCATCGAGCTGCAACTGGTTAAGCTTCGGATTGCCTGCCTGTTTGTCAATATTGTTATAATTGAAGTATCTGGCTCCAAGTGTGAAATTCTGGACAAGATGATAAGTACCGGCAATCTCGTAACCCTTGACGTTTACAATTGCTGTTTCAGGAAGGGTAGCACTTCCTACTTTTCTGTCCGAATCGGTAAACAACGGGAAGACGGAATTTCTCTCGATCCGGTCGTATTTGAAATCAAGCGCCCAATCCCCAACCTGCTTTGCATCACCAATGGTTACACCTGTCAGCCAGGCTTTTCTTCTGTTTTCATAGATGGGTAGAGCATTGGCAGTGTTGAATGCGTACTGCCCATATACCTTCCATGGAAGCTTTTCTGTGATTTGGCCGCCAATCTTGCCAAACAGTTCAACAATCTTGTAGGCGGAGTTAGCAAAAGGGCTCACTCCAGGAGTTGTGTTATAAGTGCCGTTACCTGCTTTACCAATAGCCGAAAGGTCACCGTCAATTCGCAGGTTGTTCAGGTTTTCGTAGTAGTTGAAACCAGCGCCAACCAAATAGCTCAAATCATTGATGTCTCCCTTGTAAGCACCCTGTACTACATAAAGTGCCGGATCGTAGTATGAAGATGATGACCAGGAGTTGAGCAGATAGTAACCAGCAATCGCAATTGGCCCATCTTTTTCTTTTCCATCAGAATCCTTTCCGTATTGTAGTGTTGCACCTTCAAAAGTAAGATCAGAATCGTAAACCAGATTGTCCACCCTGATAATCGTGTTGGAACCATCCCGCTTGCCCAGAATCAGGTTAACTTTGTTGTCAAGGAATGTTGGATGATAATCAATAAACTCCTCATTGAGGTAAATGCTTTTTGGCTGGAAAAGGCTGCCAAAGTTCTGGTTGCGTGAAATTGTTTCCAAAGGATCATCGTTACCGGTCGAAATCTGCACACCAGCAGAAAGTTCGTCATTGATCCAGGGATAAACGCCAAGACGGACACGGGTACGTGCTCGTGAGGTGCTTGGTATATCAGGGTTCGAATCCTTAGGTTTTTTCTGGTATTCCCAACGCTCACGGACATCGCCTTTCCAGTTCCAGTCAACCGCTTCTGCGTTGTTGAACCCGAGGGCGGCAGCCAGACCGACTATTAATGCAACTTTTTTCATAAAAAAATATTGGGTTGGTTTGTGTTATCTGATCATTAAAAAACATAAAGAGCTTTTTTGCATATCAATGTCATGCACCATAGAAAGTACCATTCGTTCTGTTGAGGAATTGTTACAGGAGTGCTACAAGCTTGCAAACAAAGAGCTGCGCTGGAACTCAGGGGCGTCAGCGTTATGCCAGCAGATGAAGGCGGGAAAAAACATAATCAAGAGAGTCCTCATTCAGAATAATCCTGGAAAAGTCTGTCGAATCAAGTTTCGTTGGCTGATTATCTTTTTCTCTGTCAAATTTAGGGCTCTGATTTCCATTGTACCAGCAAACAAGCCTTATCGTGTTGCCCTCAATTTCAAGGGCCGTGATACCACGTTTTCCAATTGTGCATCCTGAGTTGAAGAGACTTGGAATGGTGAGATTATTGTAAATGCCACTGCGAAGGCTGATCTTTTTTCCTTGCTTGTAACAGGCGGCAAGTTCGATTTTCATCGATTCAATTTGCTCTTTGATTGCCGTACGGTGTTCTTCCTCAGCGATGGGATACATCCTGCAAAAATCTTCGATCTTGTAGTTCAGATAATCCATTTTGGCAAGAGATTCAAAGAGAGGGCGATGGGTATGGCCTATGATGGAGACAATTTTTTCCCGGTTTGAAAATTCGTAGATCGATTTTTCGACAGCGAATCGTCGACGACTGTTGTGGGCGACTGAGAAGTTTTTTATACCGGCAGGTTTGGCAATGTAACGGAGAAAAAAGATTGCTGCACGGCTGACAATCGGAAACGTCTCCCACATGAAGACAGAGGCCTGATGACCATGAAAAAGCAGGAGAGTCTCTTTGCCATACCTGAATTTCAGCGATTCCGCCATTGATGAAGCGAGCTTGTAATTTTTCTGACCAAGCAAAGGCGCATCATGGTTTCCATAGGTTTTCCAGAAAAAGCCGTTCTGCTCAAACCTTTGAAAAAGGTCGTAAAAATCACTCCACTGAGATTCAATGCTTCCCAAAGGAAACTTTAACAGCTCTTCAATATCGCCATTGAGCACAAGAGAGTATTTTTGGGCCAGGTAATAGCGTTCAAGGATGTTTTTAACCAAGTCGGAATTTCTCCTGAACTCATCAAGTCTGCCGCCATTGCCCATGTGCAGATCGCTGAGGATAACGACCTTTGAAGAGCGATCAAGATGCACCGACTTTGCTTTGTCAAGCAGTCGTTCCAGATGGGGATGCTTTCGTTTATGCAGCCACATCATGTTACTTCCAAAACAGAATGCACTGCTTGAGAGTCCCATTACCATGATTTCCTGAGTTGGTCATTCAAGGACATGACTGTGTTCGATGGGCAGGACGGGTTAGAAAGAGTGCCTGACTGTTTATCTTGGGGGAGTCGTTGTCAATCAACGTGTATATGCCGTCGGCGTCCATCTGCCATGCCTTGACATTATCGCTCAGAATCAATTCAAAATCTGAGATAACGGTACGGACAAGTGCTTTGTCAAAGACCGGAAACAGTGTTTCAACCCGATCGTCAAGGTTTCTTGGCATGATGTCGGCGCTTCCAAGATAAAGCTCCTCCTTGCCACCGTTATGAAAGTAGTATCCCCGGCTGTGCTCAAGAAAACGTCCGATGACGCTGATGACCCGGATATTTTCACTGACTCCGGGAATACCTGGTTTCAGACAGCAAATTCCACGGACAATAAGATCGATTTTCACCCCTTCGCAGGAGGCCTTGTAGAGTGCCCGGATGGTTTTGGCATCGACCAGGGAGTTCATTTTCATGATTATTTTTCCGCACTGTTCCTTCTGGTTCCATTCAATCTCCCGTTCAATCATCTCAATGATCCTTTTTCTGGTGTTGATTGGTGAGACAAGCAGCTTTCTGTATCCGGTATGTTTTGAATACCCTGTCAAGGCATTGAAGAGTTCTGCCACATCGTTGGCAAGCTGTTCATTGGTGGTGAAAAGGCTGTAATCAGTGTAGAGTTTCCCCGTTGACGGGTTGTAGTTTCCCGTGCCAAGATGGAGATATCGTTTCAGCTTCTGTTGCTCACGGCGTACAACAAGGGTAAGCTTTGTGTGGGTTTTGAGGCCCGGAAGACCGTAAGCGACATGTACTCCGACATCCTCAAGTGCCCGTGCCCAGACAATATTGTTGCCTTCATCAAATCTTGCCTTGAGTTCAACGAGAACAGCAACCTGTTTACCAGCTTCGGCAGCGTTTATCAGGGCCTTGACAATCGGCGAGTTGCTTCCTACCCTGTACAGTGTTTGTTTTATTGAGAGAACAGAGGGGTCAAGCGCAGCCTGGTTGATAAAATCTACCACTGGCTGAAATGAATCATAGGGATGATAAAGCAGTCTGTCTTTTGCCCGTATTGCACTGAAAATATCTCCGCCGAATTTTTCCTTGATCCGGTTATGGGGTACAAAAGGTTCATCTTTCAAATCAGGTTGTTCTATTTTCAGGAGATCGATCAGGCATCCGAGTCCAAGCGCCCCGTCTATTTCATAAACATTTCGTGAGGGAACATTAAGATTTTTCATGAGCAGATTTCTCATCGATGGCGGCATTGATGGTGTTATGTCAAGCCGGACAACCTTCCCATAGCGGCGCGACCGGATTCCCTGCTCAATGGTTTTGAGCAGATCTCCTGCTTCATCTTCCTCAATTTCAATATCAGCGTCGCGAATTAATCTGAAAAGATGTGATTGTATAATTCTCATTTTCGGAAACAGGTGTGCCAGATTGCTCTCTATGAGATCTTCTATCCAGATATACCGGATGACACCGTCATTATTCTGAAAGCCCTTGATCGTATTGAGTTGGAGAAGTCGGGGCAGAATGTCTGGCACCTTTACTCGGGCAAATTTCAGCACATTGTCTTCCTCATCCTCCAGTTCAACGGCAAGGTTCAGAGAAAGATTCGACATAAAGGGAAAAGGGTGACCAGTGTCAAAAGCGAGCGGTGTCAGTACCGGATAGATCTCCTTTCGGAAGTAGTGACTCAAGGCCCGCTGTTGTATTGCCGATAATTCTGATACTTGAAGGAATTCTATCCCCTTCTGTTGCAGTGATAGTACCAAATCGTTATAAAAACAGTTGTTTCGTTGAGAGAGTTGCTGTTGAACCATCGCACGAATCTTTTCGAGCTGTTCAGCAGGAGTAAAGCCGTCGATTGTGCGATCCTGAATACCGGCCTCATATTGCTCCTCAATTCCGGCAACACGGATCATGAAATATTCATCAAGGTTTGAACTGAAAATCGAGATAAATTTTACCCTTTCCAGAAGTGGGTGAGCCTCAGGATGAAGAGCCTCTTCCAGTACCCGTTGATTGAAATAGAGCCAGCTCAGCTCCCTGTTGACATAAAAGGAGGTGTCAAAAAAATTTGGAAAAGTGTTTCCATCCCCGTTATCTGCAGTTCCTTTGTGCATACAATCAAATCAATAAATTCAAGTCGCTTTTTATATATAATTTGCAAAAGAGTACCTCCCTGTTTAGCGCAAATAAATCTATAGGGTTATAAGCTTTTCATAAGCCCACTCGGTGTGTCGCACAATCTTTCCCGTTACAAGAAAAACAACTTCATTGGCAATTCGTGCAGCATGATCAGCCATACGTTCGATATACCTTGAAATACTCAGGGTTGCTATGAGCTGGTCCAAATCAGAATCAGGGCTTTTCATAAGGGCGGTAACCCGCTTGAATACCTTTCGGTGAATGGAATCAATTTCATCATCCATAGCGCTGACATGTCTGGCAAGAATGCTGTCTTTTGAGACAAATGCCTGAATCGATTTTTTCACCATCTCGCCAGCATGTATTCCAATGTTCTCGAATTCAAATGATTCGAGCATCTCAGGACTGATTTCGGGGATACGGTCAATAATATGAAAGGTTAAGGCACCGATATGTTTCAAATCGTCATTGATCTTTATGATGGTGACAATTGCTCGCAGATCTTTTGCTACCGGCTGCTGTGTGGCGAGAAATGCCAGACAACGCTCCTCAAGGTTGATTTCAGCCATGTCAATTTCATCTTCGATAATTCGTATCTGGCGTACGCTCTGTTCATCCTGCTGTTTAACGGCATGAAGGGCATCAAGAAAATTATCGACAACTTTATCGGAGAGTTGGACAAGAACCTGAGAGAGCTCTTTTAATAGGATATGAACCTGGCGTTCTGACATAAAGTAACAATGGTTTCGTTGGCTGAATCGTAGAGAGATATATAATTTGTCTTCAGCTCGGGTTCACCCGGATGGAGGAGAAAATTTTTATTGATCAAAATTTAAAGTTCTTAATCTATAGGCTTAAACGTTGCCAATCAATGGTGTTTCTGTTACAAGTATGAAACTTATGTGTACAATTTTCCGGAAACGGATTTTCGAGTCAGTCGTTCAAGTGTCCACTTTTTTTGAATGTTGAGCAAATGCGCATAGATCTGTTAGTTCTTCATTTTTCTCCCGGATTTCGCAAGGATTTAACATATTCGTAACAATTTCTTTGTCTTAGGCTTTTCTATCTTGAATTTCAAAAGCTCTTTTTTCTGAAAATAACTACTGAAAAATTAAGAAAATAAAGTGCGTGATTACTAATCGTTTATCATGGAGGAGAGTCATCATGGGGAAAAACACAGTACAAGTTACCTTTGCAGATATTATGGGTACTTGCGAAGGAAAAGAAGATATCGATTGTTCAAACAAGGGTTTAACATCACTCTCAGGCTGTCCGGAAAAAGTTGGGAATTTCAATTGTTCTGGAAACCAACTGACAACACTTGAGGGTGCGCCAAAAAAAGTTAAAGGAGATTTCAATTGCTCAGGAAATCTTTTGACCTTACTTGAAGGCGCCCCAGAGGAAGTAAGAGGGCATTTTGATTGTTCAAACAATCGATTGGTTTCTCTGGCTGGCAGTCCGGTATTTGTTATGGGAGATTTTTCTTGTGCTGGCAACCAGTTGACATCACTCAAAGGCGAGACAAATGATGCACATCTTGCAGGCTGCCCTGAGATCGTTGAGGGAGATTTCAATTGTTCCGGGAACAAGCTGACAACACTTGATGGTGCTCCAGTAATGCTTGGTGGTGATTTTGATTGTTCAGGCAATCAGCTTGCTAAACTTGATGGTGCGCCAAAAAAAATTCATGGGGATTTTGATTGTTCAAACAATCAATTGACCTCTCTGGGAGGTAGTCCCCATTGCATTATGGGCGACTTTGTGTGCAATGGAAATCTGTTAACTTCGCTCAAGGGTGGAACTCGAGAAGTTGGCGGTAACTTTAATTGTTCAGATAATAAACTGACAACCCTCAAGGGTGCGAATAAAAAAATTAATGGGTTTTTTAATTGTTCTGCTAATCAGTTGACCACACTCAAAGGAGCGCCTGAAGAAGTTAATGCGTTTATCTGTTCAAAAAATCAACTAAGCTCCCTCAAATGGGCTCCAGAAAAAGTCAGAGGGGATTTTGATTGCTCAGGCAATCAGTTGATTTCACTGGAGGGGGCCCCTAAAAAGGTTAAAGGAAATTTTAACTGTTCCGGGAACCAATTGTCAGAGCTTGATGGAACGGTAAAAAAAGTTGGAGGCGATTTTATTTGCGAAAATAATACCAAGGTTTTTGACGAAGAACAAGTTCGACTTGTTTGCAACGTCAAAGGTAACTGCATATTCTAAATTCCGTTTTTGTCATTTCTGTGAACTGTGGACTCGTTTCACATTGAACCCGGCAACAACTCTGGAGCTGTTGCCGGGGAACAAACTTAATGAAATGCGTTCGTTAAATCACCTGCCTGAGGCCTTACCCCGGGTAATGGCTCAAGCTCAAACCGCTTTGTTATAAACTTCAGGATAGAGGTTGTGTCGTACCAGGTATGATCGACAAAATGATGTTTTGCGAATGGGGATATAATAATTGCAGGAATACGTATTCCAGGCCCCCATCGGTCACCTTTCGGTGGAGCAACATGATCCCAAAGCCCCCCGTTTTCATCATAAGTTACAATGATTGCCATTTTTTTCCATTGCGGACTTTTCTTTAACTCATTGATAAGTTGTGAGATATGCGCATCTCCTGACATTACATCAGCATATCCCGGATGCTGGTTCAGATTCCCTTGTGGCTTGTAAAAGACAACTGATGGCAAGGTGCCTGCGATAATATCTTTTTTTAAATCCGAAAAGTCTTTCAGATGAGTTGTTCGTTCGAGAGAACCAGCAACCGTTGTCGGGTCAAATCTTTTAAAGTAATTGAATGGTTGGTGGTGCGTCTGAAAATTTGATGTTTTATTATTATTAATAATGTTACGGTTAGTTAATGCCTCATTCCATGCTCCCGCATACCATACCCAACTCACATGTTTTTCACTCAAGGCATCGCCGATGGTTCTGAAATCCTGTGGGGGGAGAGGATTTTTTGTTACATCAGCAAGTTGATTGTTTCCACCTGGGGCTGGCGGTATGCCACTGGGTTGATAGGATGGTTGCATCGTATTTACCGCAAAGCCATCTGGAGTCAGCGCTTGATCAGCAACATAAACAGCCTTGCCTGCTATAGAGCTGACAGGAGAGTTTTCAGCAAGCGTAAGTTTGACGCCTGTTGTGTCAACACGACTTCTGAGGTTAGCAGGTGCATCAGGGAAGGTGGGAGTTGAGGCGGAAATCAGCCAGAAGTGGTTAAGAAATGAACCGCCAAAAGCACCCATGAAAAAATTATCTGCAAGGGTGTACTTTTTAGCTAACTTCCACATCTTCATGACAGAGCCGTCATAATACCCCATGGTCAAGCCACCGGCATCAGACCATGCGGCAAACATGTTGTTTTTGCCATCATTAATCTGCATCTGATTGTTGTAAAACCTGTGGACTAAATCGGGCGTGGCTTTATCTGGTCTTAATCCTCCCGATAAAGTCCCGTTTTGAGCATCAATACGGAATGGCTCGGCAGGCAATTCCTTGACAAAGCTCAACGTATTGCCTGAGTCATTCCAGACCGGAGGAAGATGGAGCAGGGGGGTCGCACCATCCCGGTCAACTTGTTTGAACTGTTTTAAGTCATTTGGTTTGCCATCAGCATTTTTTAAAATGCCGTTTGCTCCCGGAAACAGCCCGTATAAATTATCAAAACTTCTGTTCTCTGCATAAATCACCACAATGGTCTCAATTTTTCGAAAAGAAGCGTTTTCTGTTTCTGTTGCTGCACTTGAATAATTCCATGCTGAAAGCAAGGAGATGGCAATCATTATCGGTAATTGCCACATTACCCGGGTAAATTGTTTTTTCATTGGCATTGTTTTTATAGATTAAGGTCAGCCATTCAGGGAAATTCTTCTATAGAACCTTTACAGTGTAATGATTTTATGAGACCTGAAAAGGTATATTCGGTTACAATCATGAAAACTTCTCTCATGGATGAGTATTATGCGTATTGGATATCAGTAAATCATTGTAATATTATTGCTTACGAATACTTGCGCAGGCGATAGACTTTAAACCACTCAACAATATCTCCAAATTGCATTGCCCGCAATTCATCCTCAATAGCTTCTTTGCTGCTCATTGATTTCATGGGAAGCTGGAATATTTCGAAGTCCCATTCTCCATGAAATGCTCCTGAGTCATGAATAATTGCCGTCTTGACTCGAGATTGCAAGGCATAGGTTATTGCATAAACAGCGTGCTCGTCATATATAATACCATTAAAGTTGTTTGTTACATTTTCCAGTATACGATATTTGCTGAGTTTTTTGTTGATAGGTTTCTGATTTTGATTTTGATAATTTAATGTATTGCATTTAACAGTACTATGTGCCAGCTCGAGATATATAGTTGTATTTTCTATCATTGACTTGTCAAGCTCAAATTTATTGCCATCCAGAAGTAAAAAAGAATATGGCGGGATCTCGGCAATAATGGATTGATATCCTTTTAAAATTAATGGCGGATTACACTTTTTTAATTCTAATAATAATTCATTATCGGTTATGGATACATATATTGCATATATGACAATAGTGCGATCTTTCATGTTTCTGAGATCGACATATCTTATGCAGAGAGGTGATATTGGATTATTGCCAAATGATATTCCAGCACTGACTTTTGTTCCAATTTTCTGTAATCCGAGATATAATGAAATGGGGAAAATGAGTAGGCCGGGAACTATTTTAAGAAATTCCTGGAAAGAAAAGAAATATTCGGACATAAGAAAATAATTGTCTGATAGCCATTTACTGAATAACGATTCCATTTTAGTGTTAGGTTACTCAATCAATAAATCGTGATTTATCGATTATTTAACTTTCAGAAATTTTCAAGGGTCGGCAGTGGTGCGATAATTCGTTTTAGCCGCCTTTATTTTGCCGCTCATAATGCATTGTTGAAGGTAAAAACGAACAAGATAATGAGCACCGTCCCCCCCAGGAGCTAAGTACACCATACTGTAGAAAAGAAGGTTCCTGTGATTAAGGCATACGGGGATTGACTCATGTTGAGTGACGGGTACTACCATAGTATAGCTTAACCTTTACCAATAAGAGACCAAAGTCCATGATAAAATAAATTTTGCCACATGGTGATGCTTTAAAGTATTATTTTTTTTACTCTAACGTGGAATTTAGGCTATCCACGAAGTTGATTTGTTATTGGGTACTTCTTGTAGGTTTCATTTTCAGTAACGAACCATGAGATTAAAAATGCGGATCCTGACGCAGGAACTTTTGTTTTATTTAAATAAACTTACCCCAATAATTGTTGAGAGACTGTTAAATGTGTGTTAAGAAACAGTAACAAATTATTAGACAAAGACTTGATGCGAGCTATTTGACGAAGCGGTTATAAATTTTACTGTACATTCAGATATAGCCTTGTTAAGGGGTACGCAGAGTTGCTTAACGTTTAAACATCATGTCATGTCGGATCCAATGCTGCTGGTTGTCGAGGATGATCAGAACCTTGCGAACCTGCTTGAGTATAATCTCAATCGTGCAGGCTACAAATGTTATCTTTCTGGAAGCGCCGAAGATGCTCTTGCAGTAATTTCCCGAAAAAGCTTTGACCTCGTCTTGCTTGATATCATGTTACCGGGGATGGACGGATTTGAGTTGTGCCGTATAATCAGGCAGCATCAACTGTACAAGGATATCCCGATTATTATGGTGACAGCAAAAGGGGAGGAGATCGACAGAATTCTCGGCTTTGAGCTTGGTATTGATGACTATGTTATCAAACCATTCAGCCCTCGTGAACTGAATCTCAGGATCCGTGCAATTCTCAAGCGGGAGCGACGTCAGGGTGGCAAAATCCAGGATATTCTCAAAACCGGAGGGCTTGAAGTTGATCTTGCCCGTCACATTGTTATGCTGGAGGGCAGAGAGCTTGTTCTTACCCTGATGGAGTTCAAGCTTCTTGTTGCGCTTCTCAAAAGAAAAGGAGAGGCCCAGTCACGTGAGACGCTCCTCAGTGATGTCTGGGATATCGACAAGAACATCAGCACAAGAACAATCGACACTCATATAACGAGAATTCGTGAAAAACTTGGCGAGACCGGCAGCATTATCAAAACAGTAAGGGGATTTGGTTACAAGCTTGAGGAGAAAGAGGATGAAGTCCATGAAATTTAAGTTCTCTTTGCGGCTTGGTATTGTTTTTGGAGCGATTGTTTTTTTTGCTGTTGTCATGAGCTATCTCTCAGTTGGGCATCAGTTGACAGAGATACTCACTTCGGCAACCAGAACTGAGCTGAGACGAGATATTCTGCTCAACAAACAGATGCTTGAACAGCAGCCAAAGGAATGGCGATCAAGTGAAAATATACGCCTGTGGATAGCACAGGTCGGTCGTGCGCTGGGTATCAGGGTAACACTGATTGATCTTGACGGAAGACTTCTGGCTGATACCTCCATCTCTCAGGACAAGCTTGCCAGCACAGAGAGTCACCGTTTCCGGCCAGAAGTAAAGGAATGCCTTGAAAAGGGTTATGGTGAAAATACGCGCTTCAGCCAAACCGTAAAGGAGTATATGTTGTACATGGCGGTTCCCGTCGGTTCTCCAACACCCTGGGCGGTTCTCAGGTTTTGTAAGCCACTTTACGATATCGAAGTCTATGAACTTGGGTTTCGCAAAAAGATGATGGGTACTCTCATTGTCATTCTCGTGGTCTCTCTTGTTGCCTGTGTTTTGACAGCTTTCGCTTTTACTCGTCAACTTCACACTCTTGCGCTAACAGCCAAAAAAAGGATTCGGGGCGATTTTTCTGGCATTATTCCTTCTCAACAACGTGACGAATTCGGTTTGTTGGCCGAGGCATTTAATGTCATGACGAATGAAATTATAAAAATGCGGCGCAGTGAGGAGTGGTATCTGGCGGTTTTTTCGGGTATTCGTGAAGCTATAATAGTCACCGATTCTTCCGGTGATATTATTTTAGTAAACCCGGCGGCCTCAAGAATGTTCCGTATGGATGGAGGAATGTTCAAGTCACGCCCTGTCAGGCATTTGTCTGACAACAAACTTCAGGAGCTGTTTGTCAGAGTCCACAGCACCCGGATAACGTTACACAAGGAAGAGATGTCGCTTATGACCTCAAAAGGGGAGCGTATTGTACAGATCAGTTCCATGACGCTGCTCAAAGAAAACCAGTTTGAAGGAACCGTTTTTGTCCTGAACGACATCACAACGCTTCGCAATCTGGAAAAAATACGGCGGGATTTTGTTTCCAGCGTATCACATGAACTGCGCACGCCACTTACTGTCATCAGCGGTTATACCGAAACCCTGCTCGAAGGAGCGATTGACGATCCAAAACATGCGACGCCTTTCCTGAACATTATCCTGCAGGCAAGTCAACAGCTCACGGCGCTCGTCAACGATGTGCTTGACCTCTCGAAAATTGAGTCAGGTTATATTGACTACCAGTTTACCGAAGTTGATCTTAACGAGCTGGTGAATAAATCGGTTGACTTTCTGAAGCCCTCACTGGATAAAAAACAGATCAGGCTTGATATCAATCTTTCCCGCGAACTCCCTATGGTTTATGCCGATGCACGGTATCTTGATATTGTGCTCCGCAATCTTCTCGACAACGCCATCAAATATGTTGATGATCGCAATGGACGGATAAGGATTTCAGCCTTCAGAGTTGATGATTATGTGCGGTTGGAGGTGGAGGATAACGGCATAGGAATTGCCAAAAAAGATCTTGGGCGTATTTTTGAGCGTTTTTACAGGGTAGACAAGGCGCGTTCACGCCAGTACGGGGGTACAGGTCTTGGCCTGTCAATTGTGAAACATATCATTCTCGCGCATAAAGGAGATATAGAGGTTCGATCGCGAGTTAACCATGGTTCGGTGTTCAGTGTTCTTTTGAGAGTTATGCCGATAGTTGTTGACGGAAAGAGTGAATAATGGATGAAGATTGAGGGAGGAAGAGCAATACAAGAAAAAGTCTTTTTTACAAAGTGCAGTGGCGGATTCTGATGAAGAGCTTGAATACAAATGGCGGCACTTAAGCCAGACAAGATAATGAGTAAGCGTGTCGCATGCCATGAGGTGTCATCAGTGACAGAGAGAACAAAAATCAATATATTCTGAAGCAAATGGGGGAGGATATTTTATTGTGTATGAGTCTCGGTTTACTTGTTTCATGACAAACATAAGGGGATAGCTATGAACAACTTCCGTGTTTTCAAAAAGTGTACTTTGCTTTCTTTTGCCATAACTCTTTTCCTGTTTTGCAAGGTATCAGCGATGGTGCCGGAGAGAGCGCCTGATGCCGGGAAATTGCTTGACATGACCTATGCGTTTGATGAAAAAACCATTTACTGGCCGACAGCCGAGCCATTCGTTCTTGCAAAATTAGACTGGAAAGTTTCTCAGGGTGGCTGGTGGTACGCTTCCAATAATTATGGCGCTTCAGAACATGGAGGGACGCATGTTGATGCTCCGGTACATTTTGCTGAAAAAGGACGAACCATTGATCAGATACCGCTGAATGAATGGATTGGAGAAGCCGTCAAAATTGATGTCGCTTCAAAATGTTCGATAAACAGAGATTATCAGTTAACGGTCAATGATATCAAGGAATGGGAAAAAAAATATGGAAGGCTGCCTGATAATGTTTGGGTGCTAATGTATACCGGTATAGATACCAAATATTATCCCGACAGGAAAAAAGTGTTGGGAACGGCAAAAACTGGAAAAGAGGCTTTGCCGGAACTGAGTTTTCCCGGATTTTCGGCAGAGGTGGCTGAATTTCTGGTGAAAGAGAGAAATATCAAAGGGATAGGTTTGGATACGCCAAGTATTGATCATGGAAAATCAAAAGATTTTCAGGTGCATAGAATATGTTTTGCTGCCAATAAGCTGGCGATTGAAAATATTGCCAATCTTGACAAGTTGCCAGAGAAGGGTGCGATGCTTTATGTTATGCCAATGCTGATAAAGGATGGTACTGGCTCACCAGCCCGTATTTTTGCGTTGTTGCCTTGATTCCGAAAGAATTTTACTTCCTGCAGATTGCGGAGTGTGAGCTGCAGGAAGTTATTTCTACACGAGGTGACGTTATTGATAGTTTTTGAAAGCTTGTTTTGCTGCTCTCGTAAATACACAATATCACCTACGTCCCTTACTTCTACTTCTAAAAGAGACTAAAACGTATTGGTGAACAACTTGATGCCTAAAATTGTAGAGAGTTTGAATCCTTCGCCGTAGAGTGCTCCGATTTGTTCGCCGAAATAGCGGGCGCGGGCTTCGAGGCCGGTGAGAAATTCGGGGCGGTTAATCATGGTTATTGGCTCTTCTGATGCGCCTTGTTTGTAGAATTGGGAGCCAAAAGCGAGAACCCCTTTTCTTGAGGCTTCGAAGGTTTCGGAGATGTCGACAATGATATCGGGTTCGAGGTGTTTGAACTGGATGTAGTAGAGCAGGTGTTTTGGTCGGTGTGGTTCCTGCTCTTTTCCGTTTATCGTTGTGTTAAGTTGTTGGAGACCAGCATAGTAACATGCGTCAGTCACCAGCTTTGAGGCTTTCACATGGTCGGGGTGGCGTTCTTCGGGCGAGTTGGCAAACACGACTGTTGGTCTGAGCTGCCTGATGACCTTGATGATTTCGGCAATATTCTCTTCGGTATTGAAGAGTTTTGAGTCACCAAGATTGAGGGTGGTTCGGCTCTGGTAGCCCATCAGTTTTGTTGCGATAGCAGCTTCTGATTTTCTTGTTTCAGGGGTGCCAAGCGTACCCATTTCTCCTTTTGTGAGGTCGCATACGGCCACGTTTTTTCCTTCATTGATGATTTTCAGCAGTGTGGCGCCGCACGAAAGTTCAACGTCATCGGGGTGTGCGCCAAACGCAAGTGCGTAGACGGTTTCTGGTGATTGTTTCAATGTTTCTCTGAGTATATTCCGGTTCGATAAATATCCCGACAACAAGCCATTTCTGATTCAATGCTCAAAGTAAAGATAGTTCGTCTTGATAAACAAGCAATTTTGCCGGTTTATGCTACAGCTCATGCTGCCGGTATGGATATTTCTGCCTGTCTTCAAGCTCCGGTGACGCTTGAGCCATTTTCAACAGCGCTTATTCCGTCCGGTTTTGCTCTTGAGCTTCCTGAAGGCTATGAGGCACAGCTTCGTCCGCGCAGTGGACTCGCTTTGCGCTCACTCATTTCTCTTCCGAACTCACCGGCAACCATTGATGCTGATTACCGTGGTGAGGTCAAGGTGATTCTTGTCAATTATGGCAAGGAACCGTTTACCGTTTCTCATGGTGATCGTATTGCTCAGATGGTTGTTGCCAGAGTTGAGAAGGTGCATTTTGAGGAGGTTGGGGAACTTGCCTCAACAGCTCGGGGTGAAGGGGGATTTGGTCATACGGGAACAGGTCGTCGGGAAGAGTAAAGCGAGGGAGTTGTCAGCGTGAGCGAAGCGGTTATCTCTTTTTCAGGGATGTTTGACTTCGCTCAGAATGACAGAAACGAGGTGTAACTCTCAAATGGTATTGTCTTGAACAGGAGGAGGGGTAACAACAATCTCCTTTGGAGCAATTACTTCAGCAGGAGCAGCAATAATCTCTTTTGGTGTGAAGCGGATTTCAGTGACATCTTTTTTGATCCGGTTTTCACGATTGCCCGGCATACCTGGCATCCCGGGCATTCCCGGCATGAAGGAGTTGTTCATAAGCTGTCCAAGTCCCGCACTGACATTGTTGAAGAGGTTCTGTACCTGATTTGTACTGCCTGCGGCATTCAGGTTTTCAAGCAGACCTGTCCATAATTTCCCAAGTTCCTGAAAAGAGTTCTGTACCTGCCCTGAAGTAATGGAGGAGGTAACGCCCTCAATAAGTTGCCCGGAAACAGAGGTGACGTTGTTGAAGATCTCCTTGACCGGTTCTGAATTAATAGTGGAGGTAACTCCATCAATCAGTTGTCCGGTAGCGGAACTTACTGAGTCAATCACTCCCTTTACTGATTCTGAATTGATAGTAGAGGTTACGCCGTCAATAAGCTGCCCGGTAGCGGAACTCACTGAACTGATGACTCCCTGTACCGAATCGGAATTGATTGTTGTCGTAACGCCGTCAATAAGCTGTCCGGTTACGGAGCTTACCGAGCTGATTATTCCCTGCACGGATTCTATAGTTGAGTCAAGCAGAGCGCCTATGCTTCCGATAAGGTGGGCCATGTCGCCATTGCCGACGCCTGCGTCACTATTCTGCTGGGAGGCTGGTACAAGTGCGGCCCCCGGTTTTTTGAGTTCTTCTGCTGCCATAGTTATAGTTGGGTTAAAGGTAAATAATCGAATATATTTTTTTGAATATAACAACTTATTTACTAACGCCATTCACCTCTTGATGATCTATCAACTCAAAATATATTTTCCCTGTAATGGCGGACAAGAGCCTCCTGCTTAAACCCAAGTGTATACATGAGATGAATTATTCCGAAGTTAAACTGGAGCGGGATTATTCCGTTGGCGTGGTACTTGCGGGCTGACGTTGTAACCTCAGTTTCGAGAATATGAAATGGAGCAAGTTGTTCTATTCTTGAAATAATATCATAATCCTCCATGATAAGCAGAGTTTCGTTGAATCCGCCAATCCTCGCAAAGAGTTCTTTTGTGATAAAAAGTGACTGATCTCCACCCCGGCAAATCAAAAGGGGAAACTGTGTGAACCATCCAAACAGCTTCATGAGAGGATGGTCATCATCAAAGTGCATTTTGAAGCATCCAGCCTTTTTGCCTGAGGCAACTGCCGAACGGATATCCGCAATAAATGTTTCTGGAGGTACGGTGTCAGCGTGCAGAAAATAGAGGATATCACCTTCCGCATGATGAACTCCACTGTTCATCTGTATAGATCGTCCTTTTGGACTCTTGCAGGTGATGACAGGAAAGCCTGCAAGAATATCAGGCGTATTGTCGGTACTTGCGTCACTGACAATAATCTCAACTTGTTCAGAGTGCTCGGTCAGGGCAAGAAGTCTCTGAATCGAAGAGGCGATGATGCTCTCCTCGTTACAGGTTGGAATAATGATGCTTATGGTTTTTTCTGCCATAAGGGGCTTTTTTTCAGGTCGTCAAAAGTGTCGATATCCGACAGTGTCTCCAGCAGTTCATAAGCGATGCCGAGTTGTTGTAAAATCAATGTTGTTTCCCTGAATACGTCAGAGGTGCTCCATTGTCGGTTGAGAAAAAGTTCCGGTATGATTCTGGTGATGCCAATAAGGTAAAATCCGCCATCTGTGGCAGGTCCTATCACAGCTTCGGAACGCTCAAGAGCTGCAAACGCATCATCAAGGATTGCGGGATTCAGTTCATAACAGTCTGTGCCAATAAGAACGATATGGTGAAAGCCGCATGTAAATCCTGTGTTGATGGCATGAAGCATCCGTTCACCTAAATCTTCACCTTCCTGTAGCTTGATGCTGAAATGATCAGTGAGAAAAAGATCAGAAGCAGGAATAAAACGGGAGTAAAACACCATCCTTTTGGCATCAACTTTTTCAGCAATCCGGGCGGTGTGGTGGCGAAGAGTTTCGTAAACTTCAAGGGCTTGGTTGTCGCCGATGGTTTGCGCCAGCCGGGTTTTGACCAATCCCGATTCAGGGTTTTTGGTTAAAATTATAAGCAGTCGGTTTTTGCTGTTCATTCAAGGAGCTTCACTTGATAGTTCGGAGCCTCCTGCGTTCAGCTCCGATAAGGCCATAATTCTTTATTGAATCAAGGCAGGAATGGTATGATGTTGATACTGTGACCTTCAGTTTCCAAACCTGCTGAGCAGTTTTTCCGCAACCAGTTTTCCGCTCAGTGCCGCTCCTTCCATCGATGCCAGATAGTGTTGATCGGTATAATCTCCAGCAAGGAAAAAATTTTTGACAGGGCTGATTTGGTCAGGGCGGAATTGGTCGACATCCGGTACAGCTTTATAGACTGACTGGGGAATTTTGACAAGAGTTGATTTAAGAAGTTTTGCGTCCCGGGATTTCGGAAAACGATCATGAATGTCTTTTAAGACAAGTTCGGTGATAATCTCGTTTGGCATATCCATCAGTTGGTGTGCAGGCGCAAGTACCAGACTCATGACACTTCCGCCATTTGCCGAGCCCATGCCTTTCTGAAAGTCGTCCGGACAGGTGATGGAGACATCAGCAAAGGTTGCAAAAATAGTGCTTTGGGAAAACATCAAATTATCGGTATCCGTAATTTTCCGGTCAAACCAAAGCTGGCAGTTGACAACCGGACTTCCCACAAATTCATGAAGATTCCGAAAATACTTGTGAGAAAGCCATTTGACGGGCAATATCTTTTTGATATTGTGAACCGGCAGTGCAGAAATATAGGCATCAGCGACAACCTTGTGCCCATCCCGCAGTACAGCCTCCTTAATGGTATCGTCACCATTCAGTTCGAATCTGCTCAGTTTTGCATCAACAAAAATGCGTCCACCCTTGCTCTGGATATACTGGCGCATCGGTTCTATCATCGAATCTCCCGGATTTTTCCTGAAGAAACCAAACTTGGTGGCAGTGTAATTGGTGCCAAAATAGTTGAAAATGGTGATCATCGGGCGGGCGCTGATGACGTTTGGCTCAATAAAATTCATAGCCAGAGCAATTGCCCTCCACAGTTTCTGCAATGAGTGTTCTGAGGCGCCTTTCATTCGATGCCATTCAGAATAGGTCATAGAGTCCTGGCTGCGGAAATAAGCCTCATTGCCGACAATTGCAGGATAAAGCCCTTTTACAAGCGATATTTTATCCCAAAAAGTGAGTAAATCAGTCATCATTCCACCAACAACTTCTGCCCAGGGGCTTGGAAGATTGGCTTTTCTGAAACAAGATTGTTTTCCGTCTGATTCAGCATAGATAAGGGAATGATCTTTCCACTGATAATTATTTTCAGCCCCGACTCTTTTGAGATATTTCTGGAGCTGTTCATAACCCCCAAATACGATATGCAAGCCAGATTCTATTGAGTCTCCATCGCTGTCTTTCCACACAGAAGTCTTGCCGCCAAGGATCTTGCGCTTTTCATAGATTTCAACGGTGTGTCCTTTATCAACAAGCTCCAATGCTGCGCTAAGGCCCGCAACTCCAGCCCCGAAAATTGCTATTTTCATGGTTTATATAAAAAGTCGGTCGCTTTAAATAATTTATTTATCAGTCTTTTGTCTCAATGTGTTGCAGAAAATAACAAGCGTAACTGCAAGCACGATTCTTGTGTATTTGGGTGCTATTGTCAATTCAGAACGGAAGATATTGAATTTTTTTCTTTTTGGAAGGTTATACGTAAAAGAGTAACCATCAGGGTATTCATGCAACTGCGCTCAGAATGATGAGTAATAGGATAAAACAGAATGAAATCCTAAATTAGTTAAGATTTTTCTCGATAAAGTTACGGATTTTAAAGAAAAAGATTGTTTTTTTCTTACTATTATGTAATTTCTGTCATTATTGTATAATAAGAAAAAAGGGTTGTGTTATGTCTGGCCATCTTGATCTGATCGACCTTAAAATTATTGAGTCTCTTGGTGAAAACGGCCGAGTTCGGTTGAGTGAACTTGCTGAAGTGGTAGGTCTTTCAATTCCGTCTGTCAGCGAGCGGCTTGACAAGCTGCAAAAGGGGGGGATTATCAAAGGTTTTACCATGGAGGTTGATGAGCGTCAGCTTGGTTTTGATATTCATGCTTTTGTGCGGGTAAGAATTGATTCGTCACGTCACTATAAGTCATTTATGGAGCATGTGATGAAAGAGGAAGAGATCATGGAGTGTTTTTCAGTGACTGGTGAAGGATCGCATATTTTAAAGGTGATGACTCATAATACGGCATCACTTGAGCAGTTTCTTTCAAGAATACAGAGCTGGCCAGGTGTTCTTGGAACCAATACCAGTTTTGTCCTTTCACAGTTGAAGAAAAACAAAAAGATTTGTGCGGAAATTGTGCGCAAAAATCTTCAGGATCGACAGGTGTTGACGACGTTTGATGAAAAGAGATCAAAAAAATAACAAGCGGGGGTTTTCATTATTTTCAAACAAGGAGGTTCTTTTGAAGAGCGATAGTAAAATTCCGGTTTCAACCTATTTTGGTTCGATGACCTTTGACCATAAGGCCATGCGGGCAAAACTGCCAAAAGATGAGTTTACTGCATTGCAGGATACGATCAAGGCGGGGAAAAAAATAACTGCTGAGATCGCTGGAGTTGTGGCGCATGGTATGAAAGAGTGGGCAATGGAGAATGGCGCTACCCATTATACCCACTGGTTCCAGCCAATGACTGGTTCCACCGCAGAAAAACACGATGCATTTTTATCTATTGACCGTGATGGTACGCCGATTGAGCGTTTTTCCGGCGAACAGCTTATTCAGGGTGAGCCTGATGCATCAAGCTTCCCGTCAGGCGGTATGCGTACCACCTTTGAAGCCCGTGGTTACACCGCATGGGATCCTTCCAGCCCGGCCTTTCTCATGAAGGGCGGAAAAGATCTTACCCTTTGTATTCCAACCGTTTTTATCTCGTATCATGGCGAAGCACTTGATGCCAAAACTCCGCTGCTGCGCTCTATGGATGCAGTGAGCAAATCTGCCATAAGACTGCTTGAAGTGCTTGGTGTTACCGGTGTCTCCCGAGTCAAAACTTTTGCTGGTTGTGAACAGGAATATTTCCTTATCGACAAGAAATTCTATTCCGAACGTCCGGATCTTGTGATGTGTGGACGCACTCTTCTTGGTGCTCTTCCACCAAAAGGCCAGCAGCTTGAAGACCACTATTTTGGTTCTATTCCTGACCGTGTGCTTGAATTCATGCAGGATGTCGAACATGAGCTCTATCTGCTTGGTATTCCTGCCAAGACCCGCCACAACGAAGTTGCTCCTCACCAGTTTGAAATTGCTCCTATTTTTGAAGAGGCAAATATTGCTGTTGATCACAACTTGCTGGTGATGGAGGTCATGAGAAAAATCGCCGACAAAAAAGGTTTTGCCTTGTTGCTGGCTGAAAAACCTTTTGCAGGTATTAACGGTTCAGGCAAGCATAATAACTGGTCAATCGGAACAAATACCGGTATCAATCTTCTTGATCCAGGCGATACTCCTGAAAAAAATGTTCACTTCCTTGTGTTCCTTGTTGCGGTACTGAAAGGTATTTACAAGAGAGCTGATGTTCTCAGGATGTCGATAGCGAGCATGGGCAATGATCACCGTCTTGGCGCCAACGAGGCACCACCGGCAGTGGTAACAGTCTTCCTTGGCGAGCTGCTCGAAAGGGTGCTTGATGCTATTGAGAGCGGCAAAGTTGACCTGAAAACAGAAAAACAGGTACTTAATCTCGGTCTTTCACAGGTTCCTGTTGTTAACAAAGACTATACCGACCGTAACCGTACCTCACCGTTTGCCTTTACCGGCAACAAGTTCGAATTCAGAGCGGTTGGCTCCTCGCAGGCAGCTTCAGTGCCGAATATGGTGCTGAATACTCTTATGGCTGAGGCTGTGGATGAAATAGCAGATGCTATTCTTGCCAAAATCAACGCTGGACAGGAGAGGGATTCAGCAGTTCTTGAAACGCTTCGTGAGCAGATTACCGCTACCAAGCCAATTCGCTATCAGGGTGACAACTATTCCGATGCCCTTCAACAGGCAGCAAAAGAGAGAGGCCTGCCAAATCTGAAGAATACTCCCCAGGCACTCAGAGTCCTGCTCAACAAGGATATCCAGGATATGTTTGTCAAATACGGCGTTCTGAGTGTTCAGGAGATTGATGCACGTCTGCACATCCGTCTTGAGCGGTACGTCAAGGGTATTGATATCGAAGCGCGTACCCTGCAGCTTATGCTGAGGACATTTGTTATTCCTGATGTTACAGAATATCAGGGCGGCATTGGCAGCTCATTTAACAATCTGCTTGCTGCGGCTGATTCTATTGGCCTTTCTGAAAAGGCACTCAAGAGTCAGGCTGATAATTTTAAATTGCTTGCCGAAAATCTTTCAACCTTGATAGACATGACGGCTGAGCTTGATGAAGCGGTTGAAAAAATTGAGACGCTTGCAACCGAGTTCGAAAAAGCTGATTATTGTGCAGACACGTTGCTGCCGTTTATGTCTGAAGTGCGCGTCGTTGCCGACAAGCTCGAACAGGTTGTTGATCGTAGTCGCTGGCAGCTTCCTACCTATTCGGAAATGTTGTTTGAGCACTAAATCATGACAATGTGCGTTTAAAAAAAAAGGCTCGCTTGTGCGGGCCTTTTTTTTGCACAAAATTATTTTATTGCAATCATTAAGTAATGCCTTATTTTTAATATCACTTGTGCCGGATTCTTTTTGAAATATAACCCGTATTGACATGCCAGAGGTTTTTCACTACACCATGACCTACCCCTCGTTGTGGCTTGATTACTATTACCTTGCCACCTGGTGTCTGAGTATGCTCTTTCTGGCTCTGGTATGGGCGATTTTTTTCCGGTATGGGAAATTTACCTATGGTGTTGATCTTGGCTGCTTCTGGAAAACAGCAGTCCTTGTCTTGTTTACCACCGTATCGCTCGGCACGCCAATGTATTACAACACCCGTTTTGCCGGTGAGCATGGCCAGGATGGTGATTCCATCAAAATTTCAGGTGACAAGCTGCTCTACATGGACCGAAAAGGCAATGCTAAACAATTTGTTCTGGCAGATATTAAATCGATCTACCAGGAGCTGATTACCTATAATCCTCCCCCAAAAATATATATCGTTACAGCAAAATCATCCCAGCGGGACTCTTTGTTTATAACGACCAATCTGCCTGATTACAAACGTTTTCTTTCCGATCTCTCAAAAAGGACAGGTGTCGAAGCAAAACTCCGATGAGTATTTATTGAGAGGCCATCATGTTGCTTCACAAAAAACAATTGCCGCCTGACGACCTGCTTCTTGTGGTTGAAGCAGGGAACACCACGACCTCTCTTGCTGTTTTTCAGGCCGATGATCTCCTTGAAGTGTTCAATGCCTCTTCAAAAGAGCTTTCCGGTGGCAATGCTTTTTCAGAGATACTGCAACAGATACTCATAAAACATCCCTCTCTTTGTCATGCTGCGATTTGCAGTGTTGTCCCTCTGCTGGAGAATCGTTTCAGAGAATTTCTTGGTCGCCATCTGAGGGGAGAGGTGCTGACTGTTTCAGCATCACTGCATCTGCCCTTTATCTTGCATTACGTTTCACCTGCATCGTTTGGGACTGACCGTCTTGCTCTCTGTGCCATGAGTCAATATCTTTACCCTGAAAAGGCGGTGATTGCCATTGATATTGGTACGGCCATTACGGTTGATGTTCTTGGTTCGAGTCAGCAATATCTCGGGGGTCTTATCATGCCGGGTCTTGATCTTATGGCAAAGTCTTTGCATGAACATACTGCGCGGCTGCCACTTGTTCCGCTTGATCGCCCGGAAACACTTCTCGGTTTTTCAACAGCCGATGGTATCAGAAACGGGATCATTCACAGTTGTGCCGCCAGCATGGAGGGCCTTATTGCGAAGATTACCCGCTGGCTGCATGAGACGTATGGCGAAAGTGATATAAGAGTCCTGCTTACCGGTGGAAATGCCCCCTTTATGGCTGAAATGCTTGATTGCGCTCTGGTGGTCGAACAACTTGCCGTGGTCAAAGGGACTCACTACCTGTTCTGTCTCAACGCTGATTTATCTGACTGAATCGTGCCATGGCATCTTGAATAGCTTGCAGTACCTTCTGGTCGTCAATGTCTGCCTCAAGCAGAAAAGCCTCACCAATCTTTCTCAAAAGGACAAAGCGAAGCTTTTTGTTGAGCTTTTTCTTGTCAGAGAACATGCTTTCAAGAAGAAGATCGCAATCAAGGGAAAGGAACCTCCTTTTCACCAAGCCTCCGGGAAAACGGAATTTCTGCAACAGTGAAAGACCACGTTCCAGTGACTCACGATCAAGATAGCCGAGATTGTGTGACAAAAAGAGGGCGCACACCATGCCGATCGTGACCGCTTCTCCATGACGCAGGTAACGGTATTCAGCAAGCTTTTCAAGCCCATGGGCAAATGTGTGTCCGAAATTCAGGGTTGCCCGAAGGCCATTGGTCTCCCTGAAATCCTTTTTAACAACATCATCCTTGATAAAGGCGCTTTTTTTGACTGCCTCGGTCAGGTACGGCTCCTTGAGGGAGGTAATATCGCTGAAATGAAGGTCAAGAAAGTTGAAGAGTGGCTCATCCGCAATAAATCCATATTTAACAACCTCAGCCATTCCAGCATAGATCTCTCTTATTGGCAGGGATGCAAGGTATGATGGATCAATCAGCACAAGCTCAGGAGAGTGGAAAAAACCGATCAGATTCTTGCCGAGGGGGTGGTTGATGGCCACTTTTCCGCCAATAGAGCTGTCCGTCATGGCAAGGAGAGTTGTGGGAAGCTGAATTACAGGAATGCCCCGAAAATAGCTCGCGGCAATAAACCCTCCGAGGTCTCCAACAACACCACCGCCGACAACAAGCAGGTTCCAGCTTCGGTCAACATCTGCCTCAATCATGCTTCCATACAGGCGATATGCAACGCTGAAACTTTTTGATGCTTCCCGCGCGGGGACAACAAGCTCTTTCAACTGAAATCCTTCATGATGAAGTGTCTGAAGAAGATTGTCACCAAAAAGTTTTCGGGTATGCTCATCAAACAGAACCACAGTTTTTTTTGACAGTCCATGCGCTTTGAACAACTCTCCCAATCCGGCAATAACCGGCGTTCCAACTATAATCGTACTCACGTATATTTTTATTTATTGATCACTTGCAGTGGTGGCGGCATTTCGTACATACCGTTCTATTTTTCTGGTCAGCTCTTCGACTGTTGAACCAATGCGTTTAACATCGGTTTCAACAGTGATGTCCGCGCTTTTGTAACGAGGTTCCCGTTTTGAAAAAATCGTTGTGATTTTCCCCTCAATTTCCTCACGAGAAAGTTTTTGTCCCTTTTCGCCAATAAGTAACGGTCGGTCAGTTTTGTTGCAGAGTCGTCTTGCCAGGGTTTTGATGGGTGATTTCAGATAAACCAAAGTGCCTGACTGCTGGATAAGCGCATACGATTGGTCATTTTCCAGCACTCCTCCGCCAAGCGAGATCACCATCTCATTTTTTGTCACAAGACTTTTAAGAGTTAACATCTCCAGATTTCTGAAGTAGCGTTCCCCATCTTCTGCAAAAATATTGGTAATCGTTTTTCCGGCCTCTTTTTCAATAGCCTGATCAAGGTCAATGAACTCATAGCCAAGCGAATTCGCCAACAGAGGGCCTATGGTTGACTTGCCTGATCCACTGAATCCAGTCAAAAAAATCAGCGAGTGTTGCTTATCCACTGTTTATTTATTCAAATGCCATCAGTTACCTCAAGAGAGCAGCGACGCGTTACCACGAATCAGAAAATAAACAAAATCGGCCATCTCTCCCGTTCAAAAAAATCTTTTTGCTCCGATATGCCTGTGCTGAAGCCGCGAGGCTTTCCGTTTGCATCTCAACGTGCGGCATTGTTCCAGTAACGCTCAAAGATCTCATGGTGGTATTTACAATAAAAAAAGTTCGATATTATTGTTCAAATCAGCAGGAAATAATGAACTCTGTTTTTAGTCCATAAAACACAGTATCCATGCCAGAAACAAGCAGGCGAACAAGCCATTTTACTGAATCAATTATACGGAGAATGACCCGAGTGGCGAACGACTGTGCCGCAATCAATCTGTCGCAAGGGTTTCCAGACTTCGATCCGCCAGAAGCATTGCTGGTTGCGGCTGAACGCGCAGGTCGGCAGGGGCCGCACCAGTATGCAGTGACCTGGGGAGCCGCAAATTTTCGTCAGGCTTTTGCCCGCAAACAGTCACGATTCATGGGAATTCCCGTTGATCCGGAAGCAAACGTGGTGGTGACATGCGGTAGTACAGAAGCCATGATGGCTGCCATGATGACCGCCTGCAACCCTGGAGACAAGGTTATCATCTTTTCTCCGTTCTACGAAAACTATACCGCCGACACAATTCTCACCGGCTCAATTCCTGTGTATGTGCCATTGCGGCCGCCGGATTTTTCCTTTGACCCTGATGAACTCCGGCAAGCTTTTTTGCAGCACAAACCCAAAGCATTGATTCTCTGTAATCCGGGCAACCCAACAGGAAAAGTCTTCTCTCAGGGTGAACTTGAAATCATCGCAAGCCTTGCCATTGAATTTGATGCCTTTGTCATTACTGATGAGGTTTATGAGCACATCATTTATGCCCCGCACACTCACAAAAGCATCGCCACTTTACCGGATATGTTTGAACGCACCATCACGTGCAGTTCGCTCTCTAAAACCTATTCGATTACTGGCTGGAGGCTTGGAACAGTGGTGGCTGCACCTGGTGTTATCGATGCAATCCGCAAGGTGCATGACTTTCTGACAGTCGGAGCAGCAGCGCCATTGCAGGAAGCCGCAGTAACCGCACTTGAATTTCCCGATTCCTATTATGAAGCGCTTCAGGTGAGCTATACCAAAAAACGGGATATTTTTCTTGGTTGGCTTGACAAGGCCGGGCTCTCCTATACGCGGCCACAGGGAGCATATTATGTGATGGTTGATGTTGGTGAATTCGGTGTTAACGATGACCTCGTCTTTTGCGAATGGCTTGCACGTCAGGTTGGAGTTGCCACAGTGCCGGGATCAAGTTTTTTCCGTGAACCGGTGAATAACCTGATCAGGTTTCACTTTGCAAAACAGCCAGAGACTCTCAATGCGGCAGGGGAGCGTCTGCTGACGTTACGTGCGCAGGCAAAAAATTTCAGGAATGGTTGAGATTTGCAGGCACGGGAGATTGGAGGGGACTATTGCCAAGAATATTGCGGAGATACTGGAAGAATAAACGGCGCCGGTCGTTGAGTAGGGCGAAAGCCCGTATCGAAACGACAGATGGCAGAATGGATGTCGAAGAATGTTGAATTCCCGAGTAGATCAACGCATATTGGATCGAAAGCTCAGGAGTAAAATAATTCTTTACTACTGAGTGTATTTTGTTGGTGAAATAAGTGCGTAAAATATTAAAAATCATATCTTGAACATGCTGGTGATAAACCTTCGAATAAACATCACCCATAACATTACTGACATTCTCGAAGCATGAAAACAGAGCTTGTTCACACTTTGACTAACAACTTTGAATCGCATGCCCAGCAGACTGAAAACGGCATTGAGTATTGGCTCGCCCGTGATCTTCAGCATCTGCTCGGTTATGGCGAATGGCGCAACTTCAGCGCAGTAATTTCCAAAGCCAAAACGGCATGTGAAGTTTCCGACCATGCTGCCAGTGATCATTTTGTTGACGTCAACAAAACGATCAGAATGCCAAAAACTGCCGAAAAAGAAGTACCGGATATCATGCTCACGCGTTATGCCTGCTATCTCATTGCACAGAATGGTGATCCACGTAAGCAGGAAATCGCGTTTGCCCAGACCTATTTTTCCATCCAGACTCGCCGCGCTGAGCTGATTGAGCAACGCCTGCTGGAGACAGAGCGTCTTCATGCCAGGCACAAGTTGAGTGCAACCGAAAAGGAGCTTTCCAGCGTTATCTTCGAGCAGACTGGCGGAACCGAGAATTTTGCTGTCATTCGCAACAAGGGCGATCAGGCACTTTTTGGCAAAAGTACGCAGGCGATGAAGAACGAGTGGAAGGTCCCGGATAAACGCCCCCTGGCTGACTTTGCACCTTCAATCATCCTGAAAGCCAAAGACTTCGCCACCGAAATAACTATCTTCAATGCGCGCGAACATGGTATGAAAAGTGAATGGAAGATTTCCAACGAACACATCACCAATAACAAAGCAGTGCGGAAAACCCTGCTCGAACGAGGTATTCGCCCGGAATCGCTGCCACCGGCCGAAGACGTGAAGAAGGTCGAACGCCGACTGGCCTCTGAAGAAAAGAGGTCGTTGAAGAATCCTGAAGGCTTGAGCGAGACAGTAGAGGAGTGATGGAATGGACAAACCAGAAACAACATCAATGCCAGCAACCGGAGAGTTTCTTCTCTATCTAAAGATTGATGTTCGGCTGGAAAATGAAACCCTCTGGCTGACACAGCAGCAGATGGCCGATTTGTTTCAGAGCAGCAAGCAAAATATAGGCCAGCATTTGAAGAACATTTTCAGCGAAGGTGAATTGGTTGAAAGTTCAGTTGTAAAGAACTTCTTTACAACTGCCTCAGATGGCAAGGAATATCTTACAAAATGCTACAACCTCGACATCATTATCTCCGTTGGCTACCGTGTCAAAAGCGTTGTCGCAACTCGTTTTCGTATCTGGGCGACCCAAACCCTCCGATAGTTTATTGTCAAAGGTTTTATCCTTGACGATGAGCGGCTCAAAAATCCTGACCAGCCTTTCGATTTAATAACACCATTTAAAAATGCAGAAAAAATGGTTGTTCATGTGGAGTATGACGGGCCGATTGTAAGCAAAAAAGGACGTGAGCCAGAGTCAAGCGACCACTTGGATTGAAAAAGCGTTTAAATCTGTGTATAACTGAGGCAATTGGGAAACAGCAGTTGCCACCGACAAAGTGAGCACAATTAGTTGTAAATCAGCTATATTTGCAAAACTAAAACAGGGCGCAAAATGGAAACAAAGTATGAGGTAGGCGGCGATTTTTTTCGTGAAAAGGTTCTGGCCGCAATTTTTTATGGATTTCGTACCGTTAAAAATCCCGTATCCATCACTGTTCATCCTGAACTTATGATGAGGATACGGGAAGAGTTTAAAAATAAAGTCGTTGCGCCGAAAAGTGTCGATGATTCGGAATTCTTTTTCGGACTGCCGGTTATTGAGGATGCAACAAAAGACAAGGATTATATCTCTGTAGATTAGGGTCAGAAAGAGACCGCACCGTTCCCTCTCCCCAATACCCCGCTTTTTGCAGCGGGGAGCTTCATTTGCTTCTTCTTGTGTTCCTCCGATCCCTCAAATTCACGGTTTTACATCCGCAGCGACCTTCATACGCACTATTCTGGTGGGGTTGGCAACAGCGCCATTGTTGTACTGCGAGCCAGCCTTGATCTTGTCAACAAATTCCATTCCTGAAACAACTTGTCCCCAAACGGTGTATTGCCCGTCGAGGAATGGCGCTGGTGCGAAGCAGATGAAAAACTGACTGTCGGCACTGTTTGGCTCAGATGCGCGGGCCATGGAGACGGTGCCCCGAATATGATGCGTCTTCGAAAATTCAGCGTTAAGTTCTTGGCCGGAACCTCCGGAACCGTCGCCGAGCGGATCGCCGGTCTGTGCCATAAATCTTGGTATGACACGGTGGAAAGCAAGCCCGTCATAAAAACCTTTGCGGGTCAACTCTTTGATGCGCGCCACATGATGGGGTGCAATATTTGGAAGCATCTGGATGACGACTCGTCCGGATGGAAGGTCGAGATAAATCGTGTTTTCGGGATTGAGCGCTGGTGCGGCAGACACCGTTAAGGGAAGTAATGCGGCCAACAGCCCTAAAAAGATGATGAGAATTCTCAGTGGTTTGTTCAGCATGAGGTTCTGGTTATGTTTCAATGAATATTTTTTTTGCAGTATAGCAAGAATGAAGAGAGATGCAATGGGAAACTGCGGGATGGTTTTGTTTTTATTCACTTGTGCCTGCTGAGCAGTAAAGTCCGCGTGTGGATGCTGAGATCAAGGTACGCCTATACAGAACTCAGCAATGGGTGATGCTTTCCTGAATTCCTTTGAAAAGATCCCACAATGTTAGCAAGTATGCAGATTGAATACTTTGTTTTCAATTTAAATACTTATTGCTCGACAAATTAGAAATTTTTCAACTTGCATGCGATGTTCGTGCAAGGCAAAAGAACAGTGCCAGTATGGTGTGTCAAGTGTTTTTTGGATAACTTTCGTCGTTGCCGTTTCCAGTTTTTTCGTATCCGAACCAACACCATACTTTGGAGGTACTTCCCATGAACAATTTCTGCCGTTTGATTTGTGCCAGTGTGTTCTTGCTGCTCTCTTCCGGTAGAGCATTGGCCGAAAACAATAATTTTAACAGTCTCCTGTGGATGCAAGCGTCGGCGGAATACAAAGCCAACACGATACAGGCTTACAATACGGCATTAAGAAACATTGATGCCGCGCTTGGCGACCGAAAATGGACGGCGGCCAAAGAACAGGTTGGTGATTGTTCTTCATTACCTCCTGCCATTGTGATGGACATCGATGAAACTGTTCTTGATAACTCCAGGTATATGGGAAAAGTGGTTCTTGAAAATGGCCAATGGAATCCCGTAACATGGGATGAGTGGGTCGCCATGAAAGAGGCAACGGCGGTTCCCGGAGCGGTTGCGTTCATCAACGCAATGAAAAGCAAAAATGTCAAGGTTATTTTTATTTCCAACAGGGAATGCAGGAGAGGTGCTAATCCGGGATCGGGATGTTCACAGGAGGCCGGTACCATAGAAAACCTTGCGAAAGTTGGTGTGCCAGATGTTCAGCCTGAGAACGTTCTGTTATTGGGCGAGCAGGATGGCTGGACATCCGAGAAGAAGAGCCGTCGTGAATATGTCTCAAAAAAATACCGGATAGTGATGTTGTTCGGGGACGACCTTGGTGATTTTCTGCCTGATGTGAAGTCAAATATTACTCCTCAGGATCGTGACCGTCTGGTCGACGAAAACAAAAATAACTGGGGACGCACATGGTTTATGTTGCCAAACCCGACCTACGGATCATGGATGAGCGTTCTTCGTGATCCCAAATCACAGTATATGTTGAAATACTGACAATGCGTCCAAACACTCTTGTTCCGGCGAAATCAAACACCTTTTCCGCTCAGGGCAAAAAAGTGTTCGAGGTTCGCCGGAATATGAGCATATCAGAACTTGTACCTTATTCCGGCCAGGATGTTATGGCTTTCCCAGGTTACGTCCGTTAAATGGTTTGGACATTCAAGACCTTCAGGCTTGACATACCTGTAGCCAACATCAATGGTAACGTTGCCAGAAACTTTGTAACCTACCCCTGCTCCGAGCTGCCAGGCGAAATAGGTGTCATCAAGCCAAGCGACACCAGGACTATCATCAGCTTTAATAGTAGCAATACCCAGACCTGCCATAACATAGGGCTTAATTCCGACACTTGTCTTGAGGTCGTAATAACCGTTAGCCATAACAGTCAAGAGTGACGTGTGAAGATTGTCTTCATTAGTAAAATCATTTTCCTGATATCCAACTGCAGCTTCAGCCCTGAGCCCGGAAAAATCGTAGCCAACCGCACCGTTAATGGCAAAACCAGAATCCACCCCGTACACATTGCCAAGAGCGGGCTCTTTAAAATCGCCAGCCATTCCAAGACCAACAGAACTGCTGCAATAAGGAGCAGCAAATGCAGGAGCTGAACCAAGACCTGCAAAAAGCATAGCCAGAAGAAGTGTTTTTTTCATTTTTTCTCCAATTATGGTTCTCATAAAGTCGTAACAAGTAAAGTGTGGCAAACAGGGTAATCAATCCCATCCACCCTTGTTCTACAAACTGATTTTCCTGCCATCGTTCCTTCTTTTGCTTCTATTATTTAGCATTAACAACAGCGGGCTGCAATTAGTTTTGGGATGGCAGGGAGCTGTCCACTTATCCGGCATAATACGATCGTTTCCGAAATGATGCACCCAGAGAAAGGGCCAGAGCTTTACACGCCTCTACATCGAGTCCGGGGACAAGAACAGCGCTTGCAATAACTTCCGGTATTTCAGCCGCTGCCAGACGGATAAAGTCGCAGACAGCGGTAAAACCGGCGGCGCCGAATGGGCTATGGCACAGGCGCATGTATGTTTCTGCATCAGGCGCATTCAGGCTGACGGAAAGGCAATCCACTCTTCCAGTCAACTCAGGAATGATGTTTCGGCCATGCACCAGATTGGCCTGTCCGTCCGTATTGATCCTGACGGGAGTGCAATAATTCAGTTTGACTGCTTCAGCCACCTGCTTGACCATTTCCAGCCGGATCAATGATTCACCATAACCGCAAAAAACAACCTCATCAAAATCCCTGAATGTTGCAATTGCAGCCATGATGTCATCGAATGATGGCTCAGTGTCGAGAAACAGGTCGTTTTCATGAAATGTTCTGCTGTTGAATTTGATACAGAACGAGCAGTTGTTTGAGCATCGGTTTGTAATGTTCAGGTAAAGTGTATTTCTGATGCTGTAGGCAAGAGTGGGCATGGTTGATGCAATAAGGGAATTGAAAAAATCAGTATAATTGATGAAGTTCCAGTCGCCTCAGTTTTGGAGCCAGTTTTGTTGTCGCGGCAACAACGGCAAGCGTCATCACTCCCCCAAAAATTACTGATGGTATCAGTCCCATCAACCGTGCCGCAATTCCCGATTCAAAAGCGCCAAGTTCGTTTGATGAGCCAATAAAAATGCCATTGATAGCCGAAACGCGGCCACGCATGGCATCTGGTGTCACCAGTTGCATGATGGTTGTGCGCATGACTACCGAAACACCATCGCAAATGCCAGAGAGAACCAGCAGCATGCCAGCAATCCAGATATTTGTGGACAGGGCAAAAGATATAATGCAGAGGCCAAACCCTGCAACAGCGCCAAGCAACCAGCGCCCGGCGTGAAGATTGATGGGATGACGTGCAAGAAAAAGTCCTGTCATCACAGCGCCTGCTGCCGGAGCTGCGCGAAGAATGCCGAGTCCTTCAGGTCCGTAGTGAAATACATCGTGAATAAATGCTGGCAGCATGGACACGGCGCCACCAAACAGCACAGCGAACATATCAAGTGACTGTGCTCCGAGAATAACCTGATTGCTGAAGACAAATCTGAACCCGCTTGCAATGCTTGTAAAAATTGGTGCGCTTTCTGCTGGTGGAGGTTCCTTGACACGGAGTGACAGAAGAACTGCTGCGGCGCCGAGGCTGAGCAGGGATGCAACGCCGTATCCGGCGGTTTTACCGGCGAATCCAACCAGGACTCCTCCCAATGCGGGCCCGACGACCAGCGCAAGCTGAAAAACCGAGCTGCCAAGACTTGATGCGCGGGCATACTCTTCACGAGGCAGAATGATGGCAAACATTGAACTGTAAGATGGGCTGATAAAGGCGCGTGCGACTCCATTAAAGGCAATGGCACCGTAAAGCCACCATACAGTATATCCGTTTATAAACCCTGCGGCAACGGCGGTCAGAGTCAATGCGCTGAGAAAAACCATCAGTGATGCGAGCACACCAAACAGGCGCCGGGAGTGGTGATCGACGGCATAGCCCGCAAAAAGCGCACAGGAGAAGTAGGGGATAACCTCAGCCAGCCCAATCAAACCAAGCGCAAGCGTGTCGTGTGTCAGTTCATAGATGTGCCAGCCCACCACAATTGCCATCATCTGGTAGGCAAGAACAATAAAGAGCCGAAAAGATAACAGCTTGAAAAAAGCGCGATTGGAGTGAAATGAAAATTGCATGAACCGTTAATCGGATATTCCGCCGTTGCTGAAGTGGATTATTTGGAGTGCACCAGTTTCTGAACACCTCGGTGCACCCAGAGCCGCATGCATCTATCTCATTCAACAGTATAAAAAAAATTCGGGTAGGTTGCAGCTACCGTTCATTGCAGTGTGTTGCCGAGTTGTTCTTGGACCATCAATCCAAAATATGCTCTGAAGAGAGGTTTAACATCCCATATTAACGGTATTTTTATGGTATATGCTTGGATTTTATCATGATATAAAGCTTTATTGACCCCTGTAAATCAAACGTTACTCAAATGAACTATCAAGTAATGAGACATAACAACATTATCAACGACAGGCCAAAAGGTGGTTGTTGTCTCCGGATTGACGTTGAAAAACGGAAGAGCCGATTATCGACATAATAGCCCTGATGTTCAGGGCGGATTATAGTTTTCGAAGCCAGCTTTTTCGTCATAAAAAGCTGGCTTTTTCTATTTACAGGAATTTTTTTCAACAATAACACTCAACATAACAACTAATAAAAGGAAAAATATAATGAAAAGGATGTTATCGCTTGCTGCCATGTTTGCAGTACTTTCATACGCATCACCGGCTTCGGCTGAGCTGAAGTTTGGAGGAGATGTCTCTGTTCGAGTGCGAGATGAAGTTTTCGACTCGAAGCATCAAAGCACCGCACCGGATAATTTATATTATCAGTACCGTGCTCGGCTGAATGTTGCGGGAGATTTTGAGGGGGGCTATCTTTTCAGGGCTTTGATCAGCAATGAAGCTCCCAGCTTTTCCGGTAGCGGTGGTGCTGGAACAACCGCAAAAATTGGTGGAGGTGGAGGTTGGCAGACTGTAGGCTATGGAAACACTGAATTATATACGATCGGTTTTTCACAGCTCTATTTTGGCCGTAATTATGGAGATAGTCATTATCTGTTAGGTCGTCTTCCGCTTAACTCTACCAATAATCCGGTTTTTGATATTCACCTCTATCCAAAAAATCCTCTTGATATTCCAGCGACCACATTTAATAATGACAGACTTTTTGGAGTTAATTACGGGACTAAAATTGGTTCAGGTGACTTGAATGCAGTGATTGGGGTATTTGACAATCTCTCCAGGAACGATACATCCGGAACCGGTGATGGTACTCTGAACGATGGTTATGTTCTTGTTTTGAACTATAAAACCACCATCGGAGATGTTACTATTGAGCCACAGGTGCTTACTGCCCTGAACCAGCACGATACGGTAACTCAGACCACTTACTCGGCTGGCGATGTATTTCATCAGGGTATCCGGCCGTTTACTTTTGGTACAAATGTAAGTGTCCCTGTTGGTAACGCGAAGCTTGGGTTCAGTGGATTCCGCACCAGTGGCCATGGCACAACTCCCAGCAGTGCGAACTATGCAACTGCCAGTGCAAATGTCGATTATTCAGGATATCTCTTTAGAATCAAGGGTGAGTACGGTCCGTTTGTGGCATGGTATGATTATAACAAAACGACCGACAAGTCTACCAGCACGACTCACGAGTACACCAATAACTTTATCTGGGCCCAGTATAAAATACCGGCAGGAAAGTTAAGCATTCAGCCAACCGTGCGTTACTTGACGACAAGTGATCATTCAGGTGTCGCCGCCGATGTGAATACCAGTCGCCTGCGTTCAGAACTTTGGGCAACATTAACCTTCTGACGTTTCTCCGGCATCCGGGCCTATGGTTGAAGTTATGTGCGGACTTCAGGGTGTGTGTGGCATCTTATTTTCAGAAGCCCGGATGTTTTTTTCTGGCGATGTGGGTGAGTGGTCTAAACCAAGGGTCTGCAAAACTCTTTATCACAAGTTCGAATCTTGTCATCGCCTCAGTTTATCCATCAATTCCTCCGGACATCCGGGAGACTTAAGAACAATGTTGTCGGGTGCATTTTTCTTCAGTTCTTTCCGGATGTTTTTTTTGTCGCTCCGCCCGTATACCATATTTGCGGTATTTTTTGCGATATGGTTGGAGATGTGGTCATTGATGGTTTTTATTAACCATTGTTAATTTCGCGATTGCCTGAATCCTGCCGTCGGTATCACCTGAGTTGGGACTTCATTTACCGCAAATAATACTAAATATTTGAAAAGCATGGCTGAAGTTGAGCATGTTGTGTTACCCTTGAAAAGGGAGGGAATGATACGTCAGAAACAGCATGAATACTATTTTATTCGATTAAAAGCGATTGCTGGTGATTTGACGGCAACACAATTGGCTTGTATTGCATTGGTTGCTGAAAAATATGGCAGAGGTGTTGTGCATCTTTCAACTCGTCAGGGGGTTGAGATCCATCATGTGCATCATGACAATCTTGAAAATGCCCGACTTGTCCTGGAGGTCGCCGGGGTACAGATGGGTGCTTCAGGAACCCGGGTACGGGTGATTACCGCCTGCCCCGGAGAAGCAACCTGTAAATGGGGAGTCATTGATACAAAGAAGATAGCAAAAGAGCTTGATACCCGTTTTTTCAATCAGGAGGCACCTTCAAAATTCAAGATGGCGGTCACTGGTTGTGCCAATAACTGTACCAAGGCAAACGAAAATGATATTGGCGTTCGTGGCGCTATTGAACCAGACTGGGTTTCGTCATCATGCTGCGATTGTGGGCTGTGTCTTAAGTTATGTCCGGCAAAAGCCATTGTCCGTCACGAGAGTGGCAGCAATGGCAGAAAGGCATACCATTACACTATTGACCGGGATAACTGCATCAATTGTACTGTTTGTACTCAGCATTGCCCCGGTGAAGCGTGGGTTATCGGCAGGCAGGGATACACGCTCTTTATTGGCGGTACTATGGGGAAAATACCCCGTTTTGCGACAGTACTGAAGAAAATGATTGGGAGTGAGGAGGAACTGTACGAACTTATTCAGAAAGCCTTGACGTGTCACCGAAATCATGGGCGGAAAAAAGAGCGTTTCGGTCATACAATTGACCGTATCGGGATTGAAAAGGTCAGGGAGGAGATTCTTGGGACCTGTTGAGATATGACCGTTTAGGAACATTTGATTATTGAACACAAGATCATAAGATTCATGAGTAGAGAGCGAGCGAGGGTATTAAGTGGCGAACTCTCCGGTAAAGCGCCGGAAGAGATATTACGTTGGGCTGCGGCTTTTTTTGAACCGGAAGCGTGTGCTTTTGCCACAAGCTTTGGAGCCGAAGATCAGGTGATTACCGATCTGCTTGAAAAAGAAAAATTGCAGATACCACTCTTTACCCTTGATACCGGAAGGCTGCCTCAGGAGACTTATGATCTGCTTGATGCAACACGACAACGATACGGCATTCAGATTGAAGTGCTTTTTCCTGAAGCGCCCGAGGTTCAAACCATGCAGACCCGATATGGCGCCAACCTTTTTTACCAGAGTATTGAACTGCGCCGGGAGTGCTGCCGCATACGCAAGGTGCAGCCGCTTTCCAGGAAGCTTTCTACGCTGAAGGGCTGGATATGCGGGTTGCGACGTGAGCAATCAGTTACAAGAACAGCAATAGACCCTGTCGAGTGGGATGAGTCGTTTGGACTCTATAAAATCAATCCGCTTGCCGAGATGACGGAGACAACGCTTTGGGAATATATCCTAAAACACAACGTCCCTGTTAATGCCCTCCATGATAAGGGGTATCCCAGCATCGGATGCGCTCCGTGTACCAGAGCGATCAAGCCTGGAGAAGATATTAGGGCTGGACGCTGGTGGTGGGAAATTCCAGAACACAAGGAGTGCGGTCTGCACCGAAAACAACAGTAACCTTATGACGATACAGACAAGTATGGATCACCTCGACAAACTGGAGGCGCAGAGCGTTTACATTCTCCGGGAGGCCTACCGTGAATTTAAAAGTCTTTGCATGCTCTGGTCAATCGGCAAGGACAGCACTGTCATGCTCTGGCTTGCCCGGAAAGCTTTTTTTGGACACGTTCCAATTCCGTTGGTTCATATTGATACCCACTTCAAGATTCCTGAGATGATTGAGTATCGTGACCGATTTGCCCTTGAGTGGAACCTGAACATGATCTATGGAGAAAACAGCGACGCTCTTGCTCAGAAACTCACTTTTCCTGATGGCAATACCGATCGTCTTACCTGCTGTAAATACCTGAAAAGTGAAGCGCTGAAACATACACTTTCGGGAGAATGGAATCGGTACAGGATGGACCATGAGCAACGGCGCTATGTGGTTGATGAGGGGAGAGAGCCTTACACCGGCGTGATTGTTGGTGTCAGGGCTGACGAAGAGGGTAGCCGGTCAAAAGAACGATATTTTTCACCCCGGGACAAGGACAACGTCTGGGATGTCGGCGATCAGCCACCGGAGTTCTGGAACCAGTTCAAGACCGATTTTGCCCCTGGAACCCATGTCCGTATTCATCCCCTGCTTGACTGGACTGAACAGAACATCTGGGAATATATCGAACGGGAAAAGATTCCGGTGGTCTCGCTCTATTTTAATCAGGGCAGTGGCATTCGTTATCGCTCCCTTGGCTGTTATCCCTGTACCAATCCGGTCAATTCGGATGCGCGAACGGTTTTGGAGATTATTGAGGAACTCAAAAGTGGCAAGTTTTCCAATATTGCCGAGCGTTCAGGGCGTGCCCAGGACAGTGAAGATGGCGGCGGGCTTGAGACTCTTCGCCGTGACGGGTACATGTGAGTGGGCAATGTGACAGTGGATAATGGAGGAGTGGTCGTGGGAATTAATATTTTTTCGGGATGCTATGAGTAGTGGACGTGCGCAAATGAATATTGTTATAGTCGGTCATGTGGATCATGGGAAAAGCACCGTGATTGGCCGACTGCTTGCCGATACCGGATCTTTACCGCAAGGCAAGCTTGAAGCGGTCAAAGAAAATTGCCGAAAGAATTCAAAGCCGTTTGAGTACGCTTTTCTGCTTGATGCGCTCAAAGATGAGCAGGCACAGGGGATAACCATTGATATGGCACGCTGCTTTTTTAAAACGGCAGCCCGGGACTACATTATCATTGATGCGCCTGGCCACATTGAGTTTCTTAAGAACATGATTACCGGCGCATCAAGGGCAGAATCTGCTCTGCTGGTTATTGATGCTGATGAGGGTATCAGGGAGAACTCAAAGAGGCATGGTCAGATGGTCTCAATGCTTGGCGTCAAGCAGGTGACCGTGCTGGCAAATAAAATGGATCTTGTCGACTTCAGTGAGGAGGTTTTTGAAAAACTGAAGGCCGATTACACCGCCTTTCTTGCACAGATCAATGTGACGCCGGTCAGTTTTATCCCTGTCAGCGCACGTGAAGGTGATAATATTGCAACCCTTTCTGAACGAATGCCCTGGTACAGGGGGTTTTCTGTGCTTGAACAGCTTGACCGGTTCATCAGCGACAAGGAGCTTCAGGAGAAGCCCTTTCGTTTTCCGGTGCAGGATATCTACAAATTTACCCGCAGCAATGATGACCGGAGAATCATTGCGGGAACCGTTGCCGCCGGAACGGTGCTGGCCGGAGATGAAGTGCTTTTTCTCCCTTCGGGGAAACGATCGACCATCAAGTCGGTCGAATCGTTTAACACAGCATCCAAAAAGCAGGCATCAGCAGGGGAGGCTTCGGGGTTTACCCTTGCAACCCAGATTTACATACGTCCCGGGGAGCTTATGGTGAAACCAGAAGAACCTCAGCCGGAAGTTGGCAGCCGATTCAGGGTCAATATTTTCTGGGTTGGCCGGGCGCCTATGCTCCGAAACAAGGAGTACAAACTCAAGCTCGGCTCTGCAAGGGCAACAGTCAAGCTTGCCGAGATATGCAATACGCTGGATGCCTCTGATCTCACGTACAGCAAGAGCAAACAACAGATTGACTGCCGGGACGTCGGAGAGTGCATTCTTGAAACCTCTCGTCCAATTGCATTCGATACGACTGCGGCAAGTGAAACCACGGGTCGCTTTGTTATAGTCGATAACTATGAAATTGCCGGTGGCGGCGTTGTGGTTGAGAACCTTTCAGCCGGAGAGACTCTTTTGCAGAAACATATCAAAGACCGTGAACATCATTGGGAGACCGGTCTTGTTCGTGAGGAAGAGCGCGCAGAGGTGAATCATCACCGGGCCAAATTTATCGTTTTTACCGGAGCGCCTGGCACTGGCAAACGGGCGGTGGCAAAAGCGCTTGAGCAAAGGCTTTTCCTCAATCGCATGAATGTTTATTATCTCGGAGTGGCAAACATTGATCGTGGTCTTGATACAGATCTTCGTTCGCATACCGACAGCAGTGGCGAACGGTTGAGGAGGATCGGCGAGCTTGCCCGTATTCTCACCGATGCAGGGCTGATTTTTATCACCACCATTGATGATGCTGACGACTACGATATTGAGACACTGAAGGTACTCAATGAACCGAATGATATTCTTGTGGTCAATATGGGCGAGAACGCCTTTTCACGATATCATCCTGATTTGCAGGTGCCTGATGGTAGGGTTGTTGCTGAGGCTGTGAATCAGGTCGCTGAGCTGCTGAAATCGCGAGAAATTATTCAGGATTACCAGATATGAGAAGGCTCACTTTCTCGAAATACAAGAACCCTACCAAAGTTAGGGGTATTCCAATAGCTTTTGAGTGAAAAGGTTTTGTTTGTGAGATGAGAAAAATTTTGTAAAATAATGTGTGGTCTGGGCACTGATTGAATTTTATTCTTGATGTACTGAATGTGCGACCATCAGGCTTCGAGTATATTGAGGCAAGTAATTGAACAGGAATGACAATAATGATACAGAAGATGCACACCATCACGCTTCATGATGCGGGAAAACCATATTTGCCCAAAGGGTTGAGCACAGGCAGCTCGTGGTTACGCGGATGGATCGATGGTGAAGGAAAATCGGAAGAGATTTGAAAAGGAGTTATAGAAGAGGAGGATGTACATGAGTATCTATCAATCGACTCTTGCTGAAATATCAAAAATGGCACTCTCAGAAAAAATCTCACTCGTTGAAGAGATCTGGGATACTATTGTGAAAGATGGAGAATATCCTGAATTAACAGAGCCGCAGTCTGCAGAGCTGAACAGAAGAATGAATTCATATCATGCAAACCCATCTCAGGGAAGACTGTGGAGTGACATCAAGAGTGAGTATTGGAAGAGCACCAAATAGCTGATGAAGAGAGTACGGTTTTATCCCGATGCGGAATTGGAACTAACAGACGCACTGCAATGGTATGCTCACAAAAAAGAAGGGCTTGATGCTGAATTCATGCACTGTATCGATGAAGCTCTTTCGAGAATAGTGCAGAACCCTTTTCTTTTTCCCTTGTCGTTAAAAAAGACGCGGAAAACCCTTGTGAGAAAGTTTCCCTATATCATTTATTACGCAGTTGGAGCCGAAGAGATTATGATAGTTGCTGTATTTCATACGAAACGAGACCCGAAACACTGGCAAAGAAGGGAGTAGGAGTAAGTTATGATCTTCCGATATGTTGTTGAAACGTATGGATTCTTATGCTGTACGCGGCATCTTCTCTCCTCTGTAACCTTGAGTATAACGCTATGAGCACCCGATCACCCCGAAAACTGATCACCTTTGACTGGGCAATGAAGCGGTTATTGCGCAGTAAAGCCAACTTTGAGATACTTGAAGGTTTTTTAAGCGAACTGTTGGGCGAAGACATTTTCATCCTTGAAATTCTGGAGAGTGAAAGCAACAAAGAGAGTAAACGCGACAAATCCAATCGTGTTGATCTCAAGGTGAAAAACAGCAAGGGTGAGCTTGTCATTATCGAAGTGCAGTTTGATCGGGAGCTTGATTACCTGCAACGGATACTTTACGGCACATCGCAAGTCATCACCGAGCATCAGAAAGAGAGCCAGGCGTATGGAACCCTGGTGAAGGTTATCTCAGTCAATATCCTTTACTTTGATCTTGGCCACGGAACCGACTATATCTATCATGGCACCACAACCTTCACAGGAATTCATGACCATGACAAACTGGAACTCGATACCCGGCAACAGAAGCTGTACGGCAAGATTCAGATACACAATATTTTCCCTGAATACTACCTGATCAGGATCAACAACTTTAACGGTCTCGCAACAACATCGCTTGACGAGTGGATATACTTCCTCAAAAACGAAGAGATCAAGGATGAGTTCAAGGCAAAAGGGATTCAGAAAGCAAAACAGTCCTTTTCCCTTCTGAGTCTGCCTGAAGAAGAGCAGTTGGCTTATGCCCGTTACCAGGACAACCTGCGGTATGAGGCCAGTCTGGTAGAGTCAAACTATGGTCTTGGTCGTATGGAGGGCAAGGAGGAGGGGCGCATTGAAGGCAAGGAGGAAGGGATTGAGATAGGAAAACTTGAAGTTGCCAAACGATTGGTGGAGAAAGGAATGAGTGCTGGAGAGGCCACAGCGGTGGCCGGGATCGATCCATCGTTGCTGAGCCCTTGAGCACCGCGAGACACTGCTCAAATATCTTTATCTTTTGTCGAAGGCCGATTTACTGTTGCGGCTGTATGCCGAAATGCGAGGAATTAGCTTACTCAACAAACCCGATAAAATTTGTCTTCATAACCCGAATCTGATGGATGCCCTCGGTATTGGCAAAATTATCCGTATAAAAACATGATTCCAATCTGGATGTTCGGGTATTTGTAGTAATTTCACAGGTGTTGTTGTTGGGTAAAGAGGTAGTTCTACAGGTTATTCTCTTTACTGATATAACCATTCTACAGTATGCCTTGGACAGACAATATCCCCATGATCGCCTTTTCCCTGGCGCCCGATGGTTTCGCTTCTTCCAGGAGCAAGTGCTTTTCCATTCGTTTTTTCTCTCCACAATCATTTCGGTCTCTTGGCTTGCTGCTGCAGGGTTTTTGCCTCGCAGTTGTGCTCAGGCCAAAACTGTATTGGTTTAACTTATTGAAATTATGGCGACTGACTCTGACAGCCTCTCAAACGATGTGCTAAGTTTTGATTTTGGTGTCCAGTCACCGGTGCTTGCGGCCTTAGGTCAGATTACTGTTATGGCCGCAGATTCATACGGCTATCTGACGACGGTTACTCTCGATGTCAGTCGGATTGCAGTTATTGATTCGCATTTGATGATTCCGATGTCTGGAACGGATGTAGGCGGACAATCGTATCAGTTGAGTCCCTTTTCTGGTGGTAAGCTGTTTGTTGAGATACCGGAAAATTTTATTGTTGGCCAGGATGCCCAGGCTCGTGCATGGGAAGTTGGAAATATCAGTAATGCCAGCTATTTGCTTACGCCGATGACTGTTGTGACGGATGGATCCGGGACGAGTGGTGCTGACTGGATGACCGGAACCATTGGTGACGACAGCATCAATGCCGGGGCAGGCGACGACTTTATCGAGTGGAAAGGCGGTAACGATTTGGTAGATGCCGGTGCTGGCTATGATATGGTGCACCTCTCGACTGACGGCGGCATGTATTATTCTTACCAAATGGATGCAGCGGAGGTACTGCATCTTTGGCCATACTCGTATTCATCATCTTCGACGGTTGATGCTTATCGGATCACGAAACTGACGGATGTGTCATTTCGTATTGACAAGATGCAGGCTGATGGCGAGACAGTTGACTCAACCATGACTCTCAGCAATGCCGAGAAGTTAACGACGGATCGCTGGGTATCCATCAACCTTACGCCTTACACCTTCATTGATGAGAGTGTTGCTGGTAATAATTATATACATGGTACGCCATGGAATGACGAAATATATCTGACTGCGGCAAACTCGTTGGATGTGTGGGCTGGTGATGGCAGGGATACCCTTGTGATGGATTTTGGTGTCCCGGGTTACGGCAAACTGGAGCTTGTGAAAAGTGGGTCGGTTTATGTACTACAAGGGACAGTCGGTGTTGATGGCACTGTTACCGTGCTTGGAGCACTCAAGTTCTTTTCCCATGGCGAAGCAGATATGACCACAGGGTCAGGGGAGAGTGCCAAGACATTCTCTATTGGTAGCGTCGAAGTTTTCCAGTTTGTTTCTGGCACGACGCTCTATGAAATCGATCCAGCCAAGTTTACCGAAGTATCTTTCTGGAGTGGTTTATATCAAAATTCGATTTATGGTACAGCCAAAGATGACACGATTAATGCTGATGCACTCGGCTTGGCCAGTAATGCCTCTACTGCTGATGACTATATTTATGAGAGCATTGGTAACGACACTATTAATGGGGGGGCTGGTAATGACACTGTGGGGTATAATGGCAACAAGGCTGATTACACGATAACCAATAACGATGGTGTATGGACAGTTGCCGATACCCGCGCTGGTTCGCCCGATGGTACTGACACCCTTATTGGAGTTGAATACCTCTCATTTTCTGACGCAGGGATGGCTTTGGCTGTCCAATTTTACCCGACCTCGTCCTCTTCTTCGGGGTCAAGCAACAGCATAAACGGTACAGGATTTGATGACCAGATTGATGCTGATGCACTTGCTGTGGCAAATCCCTACAAGGGAAGTTCATCGGCTTATGTGTATTTCCGATCCCAACCGATTTATACCCTCGGAGCAAATGAGTTTTCAATGATTGGTACGGTAACGTTTACCGTACAGGAACTCGCAAACCTGACCAATCTGGGGCTTGAACTCTGGCATGGTCCCGATAAAGTCACAACCACTTTTACCGTCAACGCTGATGATATCATTAACCAGACCGGTGGCGCATATACCCTGAACTGGATTGGTACAGCAACACAGACGACCATTCCCACAGGGACGATTTACTTCACCTACGATAAAGACGGTTACAGCTACAATGATTATATCTCTGGCAATGGAGGTAACGACACCATCAGTGGTGGAGCAGGAAATGACACTGCGAGTTATAATGGCAACAGGGCTGATTACACGATAACCAATAACGATGGTGTATGGACAGTTGCCGATACCCGTGCTGGTTCGCCCGATGGTACTGACACCCTTACCGGAATTGAGCGCCTCTCCTTTAATGATGAGTCGCTGGATTTGGCCATACGATTTACTCCGACTTCCTCTTCTTATTCAACCAACAGGATAGACGGTACAGGATTTGATGACCAGATTGATGCCGATGCACTTGCTGTGGCAAATCCCTACAAGGGAAGTTCATCGGCTTATGTGTATTTCCAATCCCAACCAATTTATACCCTCGGAGCAAATGAGTTTTCAATGATTGGTACGGTAACATTTACTGACCAAGAACTTGCAAGTCTGACCAATCTTGGGCTTGAACTTTGGCATGGTACCGATAAAATTTTGACCAGCTTTACCGTCAACGCCTCTGAGATCATGAACCAGACTGGTGGCGCCTATACCCTGCACTGGATTGGTACAGCAACACAAACGACTATTCCCACAGGGTGGATTTCATTTTCTTATGATAAAGAAGGTGTTTTCAGCTATAACGATTACATCAGCAGTAATGGTGGCAATGACTTGATCAATGCCGGATCGGGGAATGATACTATCTACGGTAATGGTGGCGACGACACCATCAGTGGAGGATCGGGCAATGACACCATTGACGGTGGCGATGGTAATGATACGGTTGTGTTCAGTGGTTATTATGCCGAGTACACTATCGCTCGCGAAGTAGCGTTGTCGAGATATACCATTACAGATCATGTGGCGGGACGCGATGGAACGGACGTTGTTACTTCAGTCGAGAACTTCCGGTTTGCCGATGGTTTTATCCCGACTCTGACAGCGTTCAGCGGCGTGGTTGGTGTTACTGATGAAGATACAGCGGTTGAAGTAACCTTTGCGGATATAAAGGTGCAGGGTAATCAAGCTGATGCTGATGGTAGCATTCAAGCATTTGTAGTCAAGTCGGTAAACGGTACTCTCAGAATCGGAGCTGATGCCGCAACTGCCACTGCCTGGAATGCTTCGAAGAACAACACCATTGATGCCACGCACAAAGCATACTGGACACCGGCAGCCAATGCAAACGGTACCTTAACTGCTTTTGCTGTCGTAGCAAAGGATAACACCGGTCAGGAATCGCTCACACCTGTCCAAGCTGCCATATCGGTCATACCGGTGAAGGATGTTCCTGTTATTTTCCAGCCAAGTGCTCTCTCATTTTCTGAAAAAGTTGATTACGCTACGGGCACACATTCCCTTTCAGTGACGAGTGCGGATGTCAATGGTGATGGCAACTCTGATCTAATTGTAGCGAACGCAGATAGCAATAGCGTATCAGTGTTGACGAATAAAGGTGATGGCACCTTTGCGGGGAAGGTAGATTATGGAACAGGAAGCTATCCACTTTCTGTAACCAGCGCGGATGTCAATGGCGATGGCAAGGCTGATCTGGTTGTTGTGAATTGGAGCAGCAGGAGTGTTTCAGTGCTGACGAACAAAGGTGATGGCACTTTTGCCACCAAGGTAGATTACTCGACAAGTTATATTCCTTCATTTGTTACGACAGCAGAAGTCAATGGCGATGGCAAGGCCGATCTGATTGTTGCGAACGTAGGTGGCAACAGTGTTTCTATGTTTCAAAACAATGGCGATGGTACCTTTGCAGGGAAGGTAGATTATGGAACAGGAAGCTATCCTCAATCAGTTACGACTGCTGATGTCAATGGTGATGGTAAGACTGACCTTATTGTTGCTAACTCAGGCAGCTATAGTGTTTCAGTGTTGACGAACAAAGGTGATGGCACCTTTACCACCAAAGTTGACTATGCAACAGGGAGCTATCCCTATTCAGTGACAAGTACTGATGTCAATGGCGATGAAAAGGCTGATCTGATTGTTGCGAACAGGGAAGGCAATAGCGTATCAGTGTTGACGAATAATGGTGATGGTACCTTTGCAGCCAAAGTGGATTATGCGACAGGGAGCTATCCCTATTCAGTGACGAGTGTGGATGTCAATGGTGATGGTAAGGCTGATCTGATCGTTGCGAACTCCAGCAGTAATAGTGTATCAGTGTTGAAAAACAATGGTGATGGTACCTTTGCCACTAAAGTGGATTATGCGACAGGAGACAGTCCACTTTCTGTAAGCAGCTCGGATGTCAATAGTGATGGCAAGGCTGATCTTATTGTGGCCAACTCACAATACAACATCGGTAGCGTCTCAGTGCTGACCAACACCACGCACCCTGCGGTGACTGCTTTTACCGAGTTGACTCCGGTACATATCAGCAGCGATATCATTATCAATGATCCAGATGGAGACACAAGCTGGAATGGTGGTGCACTGAACGTGCAGATTACAGCCAATGCAGAAGCCGCAGACAGTCTTTCCCTTGCGACCGCCAATCCCGGCGGCACCGGTATCTGGCTGGATGTTGCGGCAAGTAACAAATTGATGGCAGGCACTCTTGAAATTGGCATGGCAAGCGCGGCTTCAGCAAGTAATGGCGATGTCTGGAGCTTCAGCTTTAATGCCAATGCCACGAATGCGCTGGTGCAGGATGTGGCGCGTGCTCTGATCTTTAATAACAGCAGCTCTACACCTGGCACCGCTGATCGGAGCATTACCTTTACCGTAACCGATAACACTCTTGCCTCAGCGACACTGGTTGAAAGTATCGTGATTTCGCCGACGCTTTCCAGTAGCACTCCATCAGATAACGCATTAGCTGTACCTATTGATAGCAATATCGTTCTGACCTTCAACAAACCCGTGCAGGCAGGAAAGGGTGCCATTGTTATTGCAGATGACAGTGGAGACATTCGTACAATCGATGTGACCGATAGTAGTCAGGTTATTTTCAGCGGGAGTACTCTCACCATCAACCCCACAGACGATTTGCGGGCAGACAGTCTCTACAATGTGCACATCGCAAGTGGGGTGATCAAGGATTTAACGGGCAATGTTTATGTCGGAATTAGTGATACTGCAAGCCTCGATTTTGTTACGGCTTCAAATAGTGTTGTTAGCAATGATCAACCGTTTTACAACTATAATGGACACACTTATCAGCTCACCAGTGGTGTGATGTCTTGGGAGCAGGCAGAATCGGAAGCAATTGCTCATGGTGGCCATTTGGTTAGCATCAATAGTGCGGAAGAAAATCAGTGGTTGCTCTCTTCTTTTGCAGGTAATAAGGCTTGGATAGGTCTTAACGATATTCAACAGGAAGGGGTATGGAGATGGACAGATAGAAGTTCTCTTGCCTATACCAATTGGAGTTCTGGAGAGCCAAACGATTATAATGGATCGGAAGATACTTCCGAAATATATTGCGATAGTACGGGAAAGTGGAATGACTGGGTTGGAACTAACAGGCAATACGGTATCATTGAATACTCGTCTCTGATTACGATAATTCCCACCCTGACCACATTTAGTGGCGTGTTTGGAGCGATCAGTGAAGATATGGGGGGTGTTGAAGTTACTTTTTCGGATCTCCAGACCCGTGGGGATGCATCGGATGCTGATGGCACAGTTGAAGCATTCGTGGTCAAGTCGGTAAATGGTACTCTCAGGATTGGTGCCGATGCAGCAACTGCCACACTCTGGAATGCTTCGACCAACAACACCATTGATGCAACACACAAAGCATACTGGACACCAGCAGCAAATGCTAATGGTACCTTAAATGCATTTGACGTTGTTGCGGAAGATAACAGCGGAGGAGAATCAATCGTTCCTGTATCGGTCACGATTGATGTTGTGCCGGTTAACGATCCACCAGCGATTGACGCATGGAGCAATGATACAGCGTGGGAATGCACCTCATGGAATTATACCATTACGTTGGGCGATCCCGACCCGGATACGTACCATGTAACGGTGAACTGGGGTGATGGCACCGCTCTTCAGATTATTGATACCACCCGGCATATACTGAATCTCAGTCATACTTTTTCGGATAACGGTTACTACACCATAACGGTTACTGCTGATGACCAGCAGAGTCAGGCAAACAGCGTCGAAACTGACAGCTTCCTTGCTACGGTAAACAATGTTGCTCCAACGGCCGTAGTGACAGGTGCTGACAGATTGAACACAGGTTCAAGTTATACGTTGAGTGTCGGATCCGTCGTCGATCCTGGCCCGGATACCCGAACGGGCTATAGTATCGATTGGGGCGATGGAACAACAATTGCGTTCACGCCTGCTGATTGGGAGGTGATTGCAAAAACGTTCACACACACGTTTACTGCGAACAGTGCTGCTGAAACGGTAAGGACGATCACGGTGAACGCCAGCGATGAAGATGGTGTCTTCGTCATGGGGAGTAAAGTCGTGACGGTTAACAGGGCACCAAACGATATTTATCTCGACAATGCAAGAATTGCCGAGAACAGTCTGGCAGGTACGATTATCGGGACACTCTACAGTGCCGATGACGAAGGCTGGTCGGGCCATGAGTACCAACTGCTCGATAATGCCGGCGGTCGGTTTGTGCTGGTTGGAAACCAGATTCAGGTTGCTGACGGTGCAGTTCTTGATTTCGAAACCGCTACCTCCCACACCATTCGTGTCAGCTCGACTGATCAGGGAGGCTTGAGTTTCGAAAAGGAGATATCTATCAACCTCACGGATGTCGGTCCCGATCTGTTCATAAGCGAAATAGATACTCCTCAGGGTGTTGTTGATGTCGATGCCGGAAGCTCAATCGAGGTTTTCTGGACACTTGCCACGCAAGGTTCTGAAGCCTCCAACGCTACCTGGTATGACCGTATATATCTTGATAATCCTGATACACCCTGGCTTGACCGATGGATTGGGGATTATCAGGTCAGTGCTCATCTGCCCCTGTCTGATGGACTTGACCGCATCCAGACAATTCAGGTTCCTCTTGATATGCAGGGAACTTTCCGTGTAGTGGTGCTGGCTGATGCTGGTAATTCGGTGAATGAAGGTGCTACGGGCGAAACCAATAATACGACTTATGGTTCGGTACTTTTCAATGTTCTCAACACGAACCTGCAGGTTGAAAGTGTCACTGTTCCAGCATCGGGCTTTGCCGGACGGGAGATTGAGGTGCAGTGGGTGGTCAAAAATCTGGGGAATGCTTCAACACCGGTACCCTGGTGGTATGACCAGCTCTACCTTTCATCTGATACGACACTTGACAGTCAGGATATTGCGCTGGGTGCAGTACAAAACGCCAGTTATCTTGATATCGGTCAGGGTTATACCAACAAGGCCAAGGTTACACTGCCGTCAGGACTTGAAGGGAATTACCATATTCTGGTCAAGACAGATGCTTACCAGCACATTCAGGAAGGTGCGGGTGAGGGCGATAATGTGACAGCAAGCACGGTGCTGGATATTCAGCCAATCCCGCTGAGCGAACTCTCTGACCCTGCCGTGGTATCAGTTGCTGCGCCTTCGCAGGCTTTATCTGGCCAAAGCATGGCATTGACTTATACAATTGACAATGCTGGTCAAGCTGATATTGCGAAGAATTCTCCGGTTTGGGTAGAGCGTATTTACATGTCATCCGACAATATTCTGGATGGTGGCGATCGGTTGCTGGATACTCAATGGCGTGATTTTGTCGCAGATGCCTTGCCGCTTCCTGATGGTCAAAGTCATTTTACAGCTACGGAAAAAGTCATTTTGCCAGTGGGAGTTGAGGGGAATTTCTACTTCTTTGTGACGGTGAATCCCGTTGGGCCTGTTTCCAACGCATTCACGTTCAATGACGTAGCTTTTGATCCCACTCCGACTCTTGTGCGTTTGACTCCACCTCCCGACCTGAAGGTATCAGATATTTCAGCGTCATCGCCAGCCGTTGCAGGTCATGATTTAACGATAACATACCGTGTTACGAACAGCGGGTCAACCACAACACCAAATTCTGGCTGGTACGACTCTCTCTATCTCTCCAGCGACACCGCCCTTGATTCTGCTGATATAAAATTGGCGAATCTCTGGCATTCAGGCAGTCTGGAGCCTGCAAGCACTACAGATGAATTGCCATTGAGTGAAGCAATTCTCCGCTACAATTCAGGTTTGGCATCAGGTTACTATACAAATTCTGTCACGGTTCGACTGGCTAATGGATTGCAGGGCAGTTGGTATCTGCTTGCTTCGACCGATACCAATAATGATGTTTTTGAACTTGACAACGCAAACAATATTGCTGCAATCGCTGAAGCAATTACCATAGATTCCCGACCTGCCGATCTGGTTGTGACGGAAGTGACCGCCCCAACAGCGGTGCAAGCAGGAAATAGCCTGCGCCTCTCCTGGACGGTGAAAAATCAAGGCATTGGTGATAGCGGTATTACACAGTGGACGGATCGTGTCGTGCTTTCCAGAGATGCAGTATTTGGCAATAGCGATGATTTGACGCTGGGCAATTTCACCCATACGGGGTTGCTGAATAATGGCCAATCCTATTCGAGTAACGAGTTGGTTGTCTTGCCGAAGGAGTTCTCAGGGCCTTATCAGCTTTTTATGGAGACAGATGCCTTTAATCAGGTCTATGAATTTGATCACGAAAACAATAACACCCGTTTGATGGGTGTCAGTGTGGAGGGTCAACCACCACCTGTTATTCAGATACAAGTGCAGATTCCTGCCGATTTGCGTGTCACTTCGCTGACCGCACCAGCAAGTGCCGCTTCTGGTGACTGGTTTACGGTTGACTATACTGTTGCCAATACAGGAGTTGGTCGTACCAATGTTGATTCCTGGCGGGATGAAGTGATTCTGAGCAAGGATGAGACTCTTGGTAATGTTGATGATGTGAATCTCGGAAGTGTTTATCACAGTAATCGGCTTGCTCCAAATGAGAGCTACCAAGGGTCGGGTTCGTTCAAGTTGCCCATTGATCTGCAGGGCGATTACCATGTCCTGGTGCGCACGGATGCAGAGGCACAAGTATCCGAGCAGGAAGGAGAAAACAACAATCAGAGTATTGCCGCAGGTACTACCACCATCAACCTCAGCCCAACTCCGGATCTGCTTATCAGCACGTTACAGGCTCGCGATCAGGGAGTCAGCGGGCAGTCACTGGAGGTGGACTGGACGGTTCATAACAACGGTGCAGAGACGAGTGGCGGTTGGCGACAGGTATTTTATCTCTCCCGTGATGGAGTTCTTGACAGAGGCTCCGATATCTACCTCGGGTATGCTGACAGCCAGATGCCATTAGCGGCCGAGGGGGATGCTACGTACAGTCAGTTGTTCAAGATACCTTACGGGATCAGCGGAAAATATTATCTCTTTGCTGTTGTTGATAGTAACAATGCGATTTACGAGCGTGGCGGTGAAGGCAACAATAGTACGCTGGATGCCACACCGATTCAGATAACTCCTGTAACCCCTGTTGATCTGGTAGCCGGAGTTATCACTGTACCGGTCAACGCTATTACTGGTGCACTGGCAAGCATTGATTATACCGTTACAAACCAGAGCGAACAGGCTGTTACCGGGCAGTGGAGCGACAGCATCTACCTCTCCCGCGATGCAGTCTGGGACGTGGGCGACGCACTGTTTACCAAAGTGGGCATCAGCGGAGGGCTGGATGGAAACGAAAGTTACACTCAGACAGCAGTCGGAACAATGCCGGGCCTTATCGGTGGCGATTATTACGTGATTGTGCGCAGCGACATTTTCAACCAAATTAATTAAACCAACGAGGCCAACAACCTCAATGCATCAATCGATACTACCCGGATGGATGTCGAAGCGTTGACTCTGGGCACACCGGATGCAGACTCCTTCGCTCAGGGTGGAGCGGTCTATTACCGTGTAGATGTTGCTGCGGGAGAGACGTTGCGGTTAAATTTTGACCGGGCAGCCACTGACGGACGTACCGAGCTCTTTGTCAGTTATGGCACAATGCCAAGCCGTTCCGACTTCGATTATCGTTACAATCAAGCCGATTCACCCGACCAGAGCATTGTTATTGCCAACACCAGGGGCGGTACCTATTACGTCATGGCATACAACGCATCGGGTGCAACCGACACTTATTCTGTCACTGCCGATACACTGCATTTTTCAATTACGGAGATCGGAACTACGGCGGGCAGCAACAAAGGAGATGTTACGGTTTGTATTAATGGGGCTGAGTTGACAACCCACACCACAGCTATGCTGGTTGGACCGGACGGCGCTGAACACGAAGCGAGCAAGGTCTACTGGAAAGACAACACGGAAGTGTGGGCAACCTTTGATTTGCGTGAACTGACCACCAACAAGTATGATGTCAAGCTGCAGGACGGCACCCAAACGGTGCTCATGGCCGACAGCTTTACGGTAAATAGTGGCGAAATCGGCCATGTCGAGTACGGCATGGATACCCCTTCAGCTCTGCGTGCCGGACAGGTAGGATCGGTCAGGGTTTACTACCAGAATCTTGGTGAAACAGACGCTGTTGCGCCTTTGTTGACCATCTCCGGCAATGCCCTCTTGAAGCTGCCCGGCGACGCCGGATTTGGCGGAACCAGCCTGCAACTGCTTGGCATCAATGATAATGGACCGGCCGGTATTCTCTCTCCCGGAGCACATGGAAGCTTCCAGTTGTTCTTCAAGCCTGCCTTTGCTGGCGTTGGCACGGTCAATCTAGGTGTGTCCAGTTTGAAACGTGATCAGGTTATTGACTGGAATACCATTCTGGAGGCCAGCAAGCCCGAAAACATCACTCAGGAGTCCTGGTCAACGATTAAGGCGAGTCTGATTACAGAGCTGGGTGCAACGACGACAGACTACCAGAACAACCTTGCGGCGAATGCTACCTATCTTGACCAACTGGAAAGCCGCACAGCCAATATCGCAAAACTCTTCAGCCTGGATTATCAGAAAGCCAGCGATGGTGGTACACTGCAGAGCGCTTCCGTTCTCGGTGTGCTCGGTTACAGTCACCCCTTTATATGGGATATCACCGCTATCCGCCAGTCGGACGGCAGTGTGATAATAAACAGCGTAGGTGAACATGTGGACTTCAAACTACAGTATGATGGCAGCTATAAACTGGTCGGTCAGGGCACCTCTACCCTGACTGAAACCGGTGGTGCATTCGTGCTCCATAAGCAGAATGGTATAACTATTTCCTTTAACCTTGACGGAAATTTTTCGGAAATCAGGGACAGTAACGGTTATACTGTTCAAGCCATCTATGATGCTGGTCATCTGACGCAAGTGGTCTCGGACAATGGCGACATGCTGAGTTTCACCTATAACGATGCCGGGCGTCTGATTCAGCAGACCGATCAGGCCGGACGGACGGTTACTTTCGCCTACGACGGCAGCAACCAGCTCCTGACCAGCGTCACAACACTTGACGGGACGACAGAGTACAGCTATGTTACTGGTGCCGGTGCGGCACTGCACCGAATCAGCACCATGACGCTTGCTGATGGTACGGTACACCATTTCAATTATGCTTCGAGCGGGCGACTGGTTCAGGAGAGCGTCAACTCAGGAGCCGAGGCGGTCACCTACAGTTATATCGGAGTCAATGAGGTTGTTGCTACCGATGCGACCGGAGCAAGCACTCATCTCTGGCTGAACGAGAGCGGCCAGATCGCCCAAGTGGAGGATGCCCTGGGTAATGTCAGCCAGTTGCGCTACGATGCAAACGGCAACATGACAGGCATCGTCAATGCCGATGGCACCTCCACCAGCATTCAGTACGACACGGCGGGTCATCCGATCTCCGTGCAGGATGCCCTGGGTCAAACTGTCTCCTACTCCTATGATGCACAGTTCGCACATCTTGCGCAAGTTACCGATCAGCGTGGTAACCCAATCGAATATAGCTACGACAGTCAAGGTAACCTGAACAGGATCACCTACGCTGATGGCCACAGTGAGAGTTACAGTTACGATACCACAGGTCATCTGACTGCCGATGTCAACCGTAACGGTCAAAGTGTTACTTACACCTATGACACCAATGGCTACATTACTCAGAAGAACTATGCTGACGGTACAACAGCGAAATTTACGTACGACGGTCACGGCAACCTTGTCACCGCTGTAGACGCCGACAGCTCAACGAGTTTTCAGTACGATACGGCTGACCGGCTGACCAAGGTTACTGATGGAGATGGACGCTGGTTGAGTTACCAATACGATGCCGTTGGCCACCGTACCCAGATGGCCGATCAGGCAGGTCACATCACCAACTACAGTTATGATACTCTTGGTCATCTCTCTCGTGTGACCGACGGGACGGGTAACTTGATTGCTGCATACAGCTACGATGCAGCGGGCCATTTGAACCGGGGGGATAACGGTAACGGCACTTACACCACCTATGAGTATGATGCTGCCGGGCAGTTGACCCATCTGCTAAATTATAAGGCGGACAGTACCATCAACTCCCGCTTCGACTACACCTATGATGTCGGCGGTCATCGTACCAGTGAAACCACTTTGGATGGCAAAACGAGCTACGAATACGATGCCATTGGTCAGTTAACCGGTGTCATGCTTTCGACAGGACGCCACATTGCCTACCACTACGATGCGGCTGGCAATCGTACGGTTGTGGATGATGGTGGTGTTGCAACCAATTATGCCACCAATAATCTCAACGAGTACACCGGCGTTGGCAATGCGATCTACAGCTACGACGCTAACGGTAACCTTACTGGCAAGAGCGAGAATGGCGTTGCGACCCTCTACGCTTATGATGCAGAAAACCATCTCCTGTCAGTCACCACTCCTTCCGATACCTGGAATTATGAATACGATGCTCTCGGTAACCGCATAGCCAGTGCGCATAATGGTGCTCGTACCGAATACCAGCTTGATCCGACCGGTTTGGTCAATGTAGCCGGGGAGTATGACGGCAATGGCAATCTGATTGCCGCTTACACCTATGGGCTTGGTCTTGAAAGCCAAACAACTACAGTTGGTGGCTCCTACTACTATGACTATAACGCCATCGGCTCTACTGCAGGGCTGACTGGATCGGCAGGAAGTTATCTGAACCAGTACTCGTATTTGCCGTTCGGCGAAAACCTTACAACCGCCGAAACTGTTGCCAATTCGTTCGAGTATGTCGGGCAGTGGGGCGTGATGGATGCAGGGAATGGGCTTGATTTTATGCGGGCCAGGTATTATAGCGGTGCGGATGGAAGGTTTATCCTGACTGATCCGTTAGGGGTTAATGGTGGCGATACTAATCTATATGTTTATTCTTTTAATAACCCCAATTCGTTTATTGATCCATCTGGAAATTTATCCACAATGGCCGTTTTGCAAACAGCTATAACCGCTAGAGATGGTGCTTATACCTCGATTAACTCTGGTGCTGGAATTGGGGGAACGATCGGTGGTGCTGCAGGTGCAGTAACCGGGACAGCCGTTGGAGAAGCGGCCGGAAGAGCAATAGGTAGAGAAGCTGGAATAGGACTTGGAATAGCACTTGGAGAAATCTTTGCAGGCCCACCGGGCGGATACGTTGGGGCATACATTGGTGGATACATGGGTGGATACATTGGCGGAGAAGTTGGCGGAAAATTAGGAGGCAAAGTTGGGCAAAATTGGGGGCAAAGTTGGGGCGATAAAATTGAACAAGCACTGCGCCCAAGAGGAGATGGATCTAACTTAGGGCTAGGAGAAGCTAGTGGTGCTATTCCCATCATTCGCCCCAGCGACCCCAACGACATCGTCGGCCCACAAAGCTTCGGCGACGAACACTGGAGCAGTAGCCAGAACGTCCTGCCTTACACCATTCACTATGAGAACCAGGCGAGTGCCACAGCGCCAGCCCAAGAGGTTACGATCACGCAAACCCTTGATAGCGACCTGAATGCCAGCAGTTTCCGCCTCGGTGACTTCGGCTGGAGCGATATCTATATTGATGTTCCTGACGGTACGTCATTTTATATTGATCGCATCAATCTGACTTCCTCCAAAGGCTATATGGTCGATGTGATGGCTGGTATAGATGTTGCAAAACACGAGGCGTATTGGATGTTTACCACCATCGACCCCACGACGGGTGAAATTCCGGTTGATCCAACGATTGGCTTCCTGCCAACTAACGTGACAAAAGGTACGGGCGAGGGTTTCGTCAATTATACGGTTCGTGCCAATGCTGATGCACCAACCGGCACGGTGATTGACGCAAAAGCGACCATCGTCTTCACCACACAGGAGCCTATCGACACCCCGGCCATCTCCAATACACTCGATACCCAAGCACCCGAAAGCAAAGTCGAAGCCATGGCCAGTGCTACCGTTGAGTCAGCCCAATTTCTCGTCCGCTGGTCGGGCAGCGATGTCGGTTCAGCCATTGCCGGTTATACCGTGTATCTCTCCGACAACGGCGGAACATACACCCCATGGCTGGAGAACACCACACTGACCGAAGCCACGTATGCCGGTCAACCGGGCCACACATACGCGTTCTACACTGTTGCTACTGATAACGCAGGCAACAAGGAAGCTGTACCAGATCAGGAAGATTTGACCATTCAGGTATCCCCAGGCGCTACGCTGACCGACACTCTTCTGCCCCAAATTGAGGCAGTGGTCTTGTCAACTGACGGCATCTATGCGGAAGGTCACTCCTTTGACTTCACCATTCGCTTCTCAGAATCGTTATTCGTTGATATCGCCGCTCTTCCACCAGTAATCAACATGACGATTGGGGGCTGTGCCATTGAAGCCGCCTATCAATCCGGCAGCGGCACCGACACCCTGATTTTCCGCCACATCATTGCCGACGGAGAGAGCAATAGTGACGGCACAGCGCTTGGAAGTGCCATGCTGCTGAACGGTGCCACCCTGCGTGACATTGCTGGCAATCCACTGGTCGATATCAGCCTTGCGGTGAGTATTCCGATCAACAATTCGCCCACAGGTTCTGTCACCATCACAGGTACGCCATTATTGGGCGAAACGCTTACGGCCTCACATACTCTTGCGGATGCCGATGGATTGGGCGTGATCAGCTATCAATGGCAGGCTGACGATGTAAATATTAACGGGGCGACAGAGAATAGTTATGCGTTGAGTAAAGAAGAGATTGGCAAAACTATTACTGTAGTGGCCAGTTATACTGATGACGCTGGAACACCTGAAAGTGTGGAGAGTTTGCCGACCAAAGCTGTCGCCATTCTGGAGTCTGGTGTAGCACAGGACGGTTATCTGGCCAACGCCTTGCTCTGGGTTGATGGCAACAACAATGGATTGCGAGACTGGACTGACGGTAATGGGGATAGCGCCTGGGACGACGGAGAGGGTGAAGCGTGGACTCTTACCGATAATGCTGGTCACTTCAGCGCTCTTCAGGTTACTGGAACACTTCGTATTACAGCTAATCCTGCCGGAGGAACAACCGATATTTCCACAGGCATAGAATTTACAGGGAGTTTTTCTGCTCCAGCAGGATCTACGGTTGTGAATCCGTTGACGACTCTTCTCGTTGCTGCCGGAGGCAATTTGGCTCAGGTTAACTCGGCACTTGGTCTGGAGCCCGGATTGGATTTGACCACCTATGATCCTCTGGCTGTTCTTTCTGCCGGAGGTACAAGTAGCACAGCCCAGGCATTGGCGGTCAAAGCTCAGAGTATGTCACTCCAGATTGCCAATATTATCAGTATCGCAGTGAGTGTTGTCCATGGCGCTGGTGTTGCCAATGCGAACATAGCCTTTATGGCAGACGCTATTGCCAGTTCATTGCTTGCTGCGGCCGGTGCAGGAACGGTTAATCTTGCTGATAATACTGTTATTGCCAATGCTATTCTCTCGGCAGTGAATGGTTCTGTCACTGATCCCGCTGCATTAGCAAATATCATCAGTAATATGCCAGAAATTGCTGAAGCCACTGCGTTGTTGAATAGTGAAATTGCTGCGGTTTCGACAGATGTCTCAATAGCAGCTCACTCCGGTGGTGTAATTAATCTTCATGACAGCATGACCAGTATGACGGCTGCCCAGATTGTTGCACAGGATACCCTTGCTCATCAGACATTACAGGCAGTTGCCAGCAATAACAGTTCGCTGATTACGATCAACAGTGGCACGGTTGATGCAGAGATATCAGCAGCAACCCCGGAGGTTGGAACGCTTGCTCATGCGCCAACCATCACTGGAGTAACTCCTGTTGATGGCGCTGCAAATGTCGCGGTGGACAGTGACCTGCTCTTCACCTTCTCTGATTCAATTCAAAGAGGAAACGGCCTGATTGAAATTCATCGTGATTCTGTGAACGGATCAGTCGTAGAAAGTTACCATGCTGAAACCAGTGCCAATCTGTCTATTTCTGACAAGACACTTGTCATCAACCCAACAGGCAATCTGGCCCATAGTACGCACTACTATGTCACCTTTGAAGACGGTTCAATCAAAGGGCTTTTGGGTGATAACTTTGCTGGCGCAAATGATTACGATTTGGTAACAGGGGCTGATCCTTATGCTGGAAATAGTGATGGCGGCGGTATCAGTACTGGTGCCATGCTGGCAGGGGTTGGTGCGTTGGGAGTTCTTGCATGGGTAATTTTTTAGAACACTTACAGACATGTTTTTTGCCTGACCTCCCGATTCGTCGGGAGGTGTTAATGCCTCAAATCACATAATCCCCCGTAAACACCTTCACCCGATTCAGTGAGACAAACACCGTATCACCTTTGGCAAGCTCCAGATTGATATAAAGCTCTCTCGGTATTTCAGCATCAACCGTGTGTTCAAATCCCTCACAGTAAAGGTTCAGCCCAATCTGTCCACCCATGAGCCGCACCTCCCTGATAGTCCCAGTAAGATCGGTTTCACTGCTCCGGATTCTGCTGATTCCTATTTCATGGGGCCTTACAAATGCCTGACTCGGTTTTTCTTCAGCGTGTTTCAGCTCATCCGGCGCATCGACATGGTGAGGCCCAAGCGAGACCTTGCCATTGTTGACTCGACCGTGGAAGACGTTGACATTCCCGAGAAAGTTGTAGACGAAGGCGTTTACCGGATGGTCGTAGACCTCCTGGGGAGTGCCCTGTTGTTCAATTTTCCCTTTGTTGATCACAACAATCCGGTCTGCCAGCTCAAGGGCTTCTTCCTGATCATGAGTGACAAAAATACTGGTCACATGAATTTCATCATGCAGCTTTCTGAGCCAGCGTCGCAGCTCCTGGCGAACCTTCGCATCAAGTGCAGAAAATGGCTCATCAAGGAGCAAGACCTTCGGATTGACGGCAAGAGCCCGGGCAAGGGCGACACGTTGCCGCTGTCCACCGGAAAGCTGTGAAGGGTAACGTTTTTCCGCCCAATCCATCTGCACCAGTTTGAGCAGATGTTCAACACGGTCACGGATTTCAGCTCGCGAGGGACGCTCTTTTCGCGGAAGTACCTTAAGCCCGAACGCGATGTTTTCAAATACCGTCAGTCGTCTGAACAGTGCGTAATGCTGAAAGACAAAGCCAACATTTTTCTTTCGGGGAGGCAGGTTTGTTGTGTCCTTGTTTTCAAGAATGATTTTGCCATGATCAGGCAGTTCCAGGCCGGCAATAATGCGCAATAGAGTAGTTTTCCCGCACCCTGATGGCCCAAGCAATGCCAGAAGCTCTCCCGAAGCCACGCTGAGGCTGATATTGTCAAGCGCGGTGTAGCCAGTAAATTTCTTGGTAATGTTCTGAAGTTCTATACCCATGTCAAATCTTAATGGTGAATGCTGTTTTTCTTAAATTGTTTTTCCATTGTCACTTTGATTCCTACGGTGAGCAAGGCCAAAAAGACAAGGATTGATGCCACGGCGAAGGATGCAGTGAAGTTGTATTCGCTGTAGAGAATTTCGACATGCAGCGGAATGGTATTCGTCTGGCCACGAATATGGCCGGAGACCACCGAGACTGCGCCGAATTCACCGATAGAGCGGGCACCGCAGAGGATCATGCCATACAGAAGCCCCCAACTGATATTGGGCAGAGTGATTTTTCCAAATATCTGCCATCCTTTTGCGCCCAGCGTCAGTGCAGCTTCTTCTTCGTCTCTTCCCTGTGCTTCCATCAGGGGAATCAGTTCTCGTACGACAAACGGAAAGGTGACAAAGAGTGTCGCAATAACGATTCCCGGTGTTGAAAAAATAATTTTGATGCCATGTTCACCAAGCCAGCTTCCAAAAGGGGTTCGGCTTCCGACGAGCAACACAAAAATCAGGCCGGCGATAACTGGAGAGACCGCAAATGGAAGATCAAGAAGGGTTTTTAACGCCGCTTTTCCGCTGAAATTAAATTTTGTGATGGCCCATGCTGCCGTCACACCAAAAAAAGCGTTCAGAGGCACAACGATGGCAACTGTGATCAGTGTCAGTTTGACAGCTTCAAGCGCATAAGGTTCAGTAATGGATTCCAGATACAGGGCCCATCCTTTCTGAAATGCCTGCGCAAAGACCAGGCCCAGTGGCAGAAAGATAAATGCGGTAAAAAAAAGCAGCATTGCAGCAATAAGCAAAATCTGTATCGGCAAGGGATCCGAAACTCTTTTTTTTACAATGGGGTCGCTTTCAGTTGTTGTTGGTTTCAGCATATCAGGTTAACGGTATTCTTTCTGTTGCCACTCCTGCACGGCGTTCAGCACCAGAAGCATGGAAAAAGAGATAAGTAAAAGAACCAGGGCAACGGCTGATGCTCCGGCATAATCAAACTGGTCAAGTTTCGACATGATCATCAGCGGAGCGATTTCGGTTTTCATGGGCAGGTTCCCTGCAATGAAGATGACTGAGCCATACTCTCCGATTCCACGCGCAAATGCGAGGGTTGAACCTGTGAGCAGGGCCGGAAAAAGATGGGGCAGGAGGATTTTTCTGAAGGTCTGCCATCGAGTTGCACCTAAACAGTGCGCGGCCTCTTCGATCTCCTGCTCAACCTCTTCCAGAACCGGTTGAATGGTGCGCACAACAAAAGGGAAGCCTATAAACACAAGTGCCACGACGATGCCTGTCGCCGAGTTGATGATCTCAATATTCCATTTGATCAACGTCTCGCCAAGCCATCCCATTGGAGAATAGAGTGTTGCAAAACAGATGCCCGCAACAGCGGTGGGCAGTGCAAACGGGAGATCAACAAGCGCATCAAGAAACTGTTTGCCTGGAAATCGGTAACGGACCAGTACCCATGCGGTCAACAGTCCGGCAGCCGCATCAAAAACCGCTGCAAAGAAAGCGGTTGAAAAGCTCAGCCTGTACGATGCAAGGACGCGGGGTGCCGTCACAGCATGAACAAATGGTTCCCAGCCCATGGGAACAGTATTAAAAAAAATCATGCTCAGCGGCACAATCACGATTGCCGAGAGATAGAAGACGGTGTATCCCATCGACAATCCAAAACCAGGAAGAATATTGCGTCTTTTCGTTTGAAATAGTGCCATTGTCTTTGTTTCTCTTAATAAAAAGAGCAGAGAGTATCGCTCGTCTCTGCTCTTTCAGTGGTGAATATCTCTCTTGATCAAGGAACGTAGATCTGATCAAACACTCCACCATCATTAAAGTGGGTCTTCTGGGCTGTGCGCCAGTTTCCGAATACCTCGTTCAGGGTAAAAAGTTTGATGTTCGGGAAGTTGGCCGCATATTTTTTCAGCGCAGCAGCATTTCTCGGGCGGTACGAATTCTGGGCAATGATATCCTGGGCTTGTGGAGTATAGAGGAAGTTCAGATAAGCTTCGGCAAGTTTACGGGAGCCATGTTTCGCCACGTTTTTATCGACAACAGCGACCGGGGGCTCAGCAAGTATACTGACTGCAGGAGAGACAATTTCATATTTGTCCGATCCGAACTCTTTGAGAATAAGGTGAGCCTCATTTTCCCATGCAAGGAGCACATCACCAAGGCCACGCTGTGCAAAAGTCAATGTAGAACCACGGGCGCCGGTATCAAGGACAGGAACATTTCTATAAATCAATTTGACAAATTCTTTTGCCTTTTGTGCCGATCCCGTCTGCTTTTGTTTGTATCCCCAGGCGGCGAGGTAGTTCCATCGGGCCCCTCCTGAAGTTTTAGGATTTGGAGTAATGACTGAAACACCGGTTTTGGCTAAATCGTCCCAGCTTCTGATCTGTTTGGGGTTTCCTTTTCTGACAACGAAGACGATGGTGGATGTGTATGGAGTGCTGTTGTTGGGAAGCCTGCTCTGCCAGTTGGGGGCCAACAGCTTGCTGTCGGCGATGGCGTCAATGTCGTATGCTAATGCCAGTGTTACCACATCGGCCTCAAGGCCATCAATGACCGCCCGCGCCTGCTTTCCTGAACCACCGTGAGACTGGTCGATTTTTACTGTTTGTCCTGTTTTTTTCTGCCAGTACTGAATAAAAGCAGCATTTTCACTCTGATATAGTTCCCTGGTGGGGTCATAAGAGACATTGAGCAGTGTCGAAGCGCCAGCAGCCTCCGCAATACTTCCCGGCAGGCCGGATGCCAGAACAAGCGCTGCTGCAAGTGTAATTTTTTTAGTCCATTCAAAATTCATGATATCTCCTTTTTAAATAATGTTGTAAGTTGATCAAGGCAAAAAAAAACCGGTTCACTGTATGTCAGGAACCGGTCGCAGCAAAAGAGCTGTAAGGTTCTACGGACACAAACAGAAAATTGTTCTGTCAAGACATGTTTTTCTGCTGCAACAGCAGATGCTTTTGGAAAAGATTGGGGTATACTTTTTATCTCTCATTGTGTCACTATTTGATTAACAATCGTTAATAAAACACAATGATGGTGATGATTCCAAGCTTATGCCATAAAAATACCGCAAATATGGTATGTGCTCAGGGTCGGGTGGCAGGGTCTGGCAATGTCAGCCAGGTGCCAATTTTTCTCGCGGCAGAGAAGCTGCTCCATGCAAGCGCGGAAACAAGGAGGTTATCTCCGGCGAAGTATGAAGAAAAGTCACGAACGATTGTTTCACTGACACGCCAGGGAGCGAGTGCGGTCAAAAGTGCAAGGCGTCCGGCACACTTATTTGCGTCATCCAGGCAAGCTATTGCCTCTTCACACCATCGGTTATCCAGCTCTTGATCGTTGCCTTGCCACTCTTGTACCGCATGGTTGACAATTGTTCTCACCTCCTGCGGAAGGGCAAGAGTACCAGCGTTTTCAACAACCTGTGCAAAACGGGCAAAGGCTTCTGCTATCGAGGGTGATGGCTTAGCCCATAACAAGTCTTCAGGCAGTGGGGCTTCCGGCAGCAGGTCAATCGATGTTCCGGGTTGCTTTGGTCGATTGACAGCTTTTCCAAAAAACCATGCGGCCATTCGCATTGCAACCATTTTTGGGAGCCCCTTAGTAAACGGGAGTGGAGACGTTCCCAACAGAATGGTGACCATCCTGTTGATGTAGTGGAATACAACTGCGGTACCAATAAATGCCGGTGCTTCATCAGCAGAAAATGGCGGAGTTGCCAGAATTGGAGAGGATGGAGTACGGGTAGCAGCGCCCCACGCAGCAAACGGTGAAAGTTCTGGTTTTTGAAGAGCCCGGGAGAAGTCATCTCCAGAGGCTCCAAGCAGCATCATGCTGTGCGCATCAACACAATAGGGGCATTGGTTGAGCATCGAAACCGCAGTGGCAATAATCTCTTTGGCATCTCTGACTCCGTTTCCGGCAAGCAGCGTTTCCCTGCAAGCCATCCATACTCCTGCAAGCAGTTCCGGAACTGGCAGATGCAAGGTAAAGGGTTCAACTTCCGCGCCGAATTCGCGCCGAATCTGTGTCAGTATTTTTTCTGAGAAGCTCCCCCTTGAAACGTGAGGATGGGATTTCAGATACCTGATGCTCATGGTCTTCTCTTAGCTTATAATCTTTCCGAACAGTTCATAAGCTGATGTTTCACTGATGTTTGCCATGCAAAAAGCACCGACTGTGACGGATGCGTTTTCAATGGCGAGGATACACTCGTTATCTACCTCCGGAGCATCGTACTCTGTTCTGCCGAAAGCAGTGTTCTCCTCAACCTGCTCAATCAGTACCTTGATGGTTTTGCCTTCAAAGAAGCGGTTGTTTTCATCAGCGACTGCTTCCTGTACCTCCATAAGTTCTGCTACACGTTCCTGCTTCTCTTCTGGAGTGACGGTATCTTCAAGTGCGAACGAAGGCGCAAACTCTTCGTGGCAGTAGGGGAAACAGCCGAGCCGGTCAAAACGGGTCGTCTCCACAAACGCCAGCAGCTCTTCAAACTCCTCACGGGTTTCACCGGGGTAACCGGCAATCATGGTGGTTCGCAGGCGTATGTCGGGGTTTTTCTCCCGTATTGTCTCAAGAAGCCGGATTGTCTCCTGTTTGTTGATTCCCCTGTTCATTGAGCGAAGAATACGGTCATTACAGTGCTGCAAAGGCAGGTCGAGATAGTTGCAGATATTTTTTCGGTTCCGCATTGTTTCAATCACCTCCAGCGGAAAGTTTACCGGGTAGGCGTACAGCAGCCTTATCCATTCAAAATCCATGTCCGACAGGCTGAGAACCAGCTCATTCAGCATCGATTTGCCCATCGAGTCAAAGCCGTACATGCTTATGTCCTGGGCTATCACATTCAGCTCTTTGACGCCGGATTGCTGCAACAGCGCGGCTTCACGCAAAAGCTGGTCAATTGGCTGGCTCCGGTAGCGTCCCCTGATTTTCGGGATGGAGCAGAAGGAGCATCCTCTGTTACACCCTTCGGCAATCTTGAGGTACGAGTAGTGGGAAGGTGTCAGCGGCGATCGACGGTCGAACAGATCCTCACGATACGAGGCACCTATAGCGGAAAGTACTTCAGGCAGTTCACGCGTGCCGAAAAAGCCGTCAACTTCAGGCATCTCCTTCTTCATTTCCTGCCGGTAAAGCTCGCTGAGGCAACCCATCACAAAGACCTTCTGAATTTTCCCCTCTGCCTTTTTGTCAATGGCGGCAAGTGTTTCGGCAATCGACTCCTCCTTTGCATCTTCAATAAAGCCGCAGGAGTTGATCAGAATAATGTCGGCCTCATCAACATGTTCTGCAAAGGTAATGCCGGAAGCCTCCGCCTGGGCCATGAGACGCTCGGAATCCACAGTATTTTTTGAGCAGCCAAGGCTCAGAAGAAAGACGTTATGCGTTGTCATTGTTGCTCTTGAATTGATCGAGAAAATCTTGTTTCCATTCCGGAAATGAGCCATTCTGAATTTCCTTGCGTGCGGTAGCGGTCAGCCACATAAAAAATGAAATATTCTGCATGGTGCAGAGCTTGAGTCCAAGAATTTCGCCAACATTCAGCAGGTGGCGGATATAGCCGCGAGAATAGTTTCGGCAGATCTCATTATCAAACCCCTCATCGATTGAGCTGAAATCATCGGCATACTTTGCTGACCGAAGATTCATCTTGCCGTGGCGGGTATAGACCCTGCCATTGCGTCCTTCGCGCGTCGGTATGACGCAGTCGAACATATCGATACCTCGTTCAATGGCATTCAGAATATTCTCGGGTGTCCCGACGCCCATGAGGTAGCGCGGCTTTTCTTCCGGCAGCAGCGTGTGCGACAATTCAAGAATCCGGTACATTTCAGGAGCAGGTTCTCCGACGGCCATGCCACCAACAGCATATCCGTCAAAATCAAGATCAACCAGCGCCTTTGTCGAGATGGTTCTCAAGTCCGCATGAATACCGCCCTGCGTAATGCCGAAAAGATACTGTTGATGGCCGTAACGCGGTGCCGTTATGCTGAAATGCTTTCGTGCCCGTTCAGCCCAACGAATCGTCAATTCACCGGAGATGCGGACATACTCTTTTTCAGCGGTTGACGGAGGACACTCATCCAGCGGCATCATGATATCGCTGCCGATGATGCGCTCGGTATCGACCACATTTTCAGGCGTGAAGTGCTGTTTGGAGCCATCAAGATGCGACTTGAACATGACTCCCTCCTCGCTGATTTTTCGCAAATCGGAAAGCGAATAGACCTGATAGCCACCGCTGTCGGTCAAAAGTGGCCCCTGCCAGTTCATGAATCGATGTACACCACCGGCTTTGAACAGCATATCGTTTCCAGGCCTAAGGTAGAGATGATAGGTATTGGCAAGAATAATATGGACATGCAGTTCCCTCAATTCATGAGGTTCAATCGACTTCACACTCGCACGAGTACCTACCGGCATAAAGACTGGAGTGGGGATGGCACCGTGGTCTGTCTGAAGAACACCGCACCGCGCAGCCGTTCTGGAATCTTGAGTGGTGAGGGTGAATTTCATGAATGTCGAGAGAGTTGTTGTTTTCTACAGCAGGTTGAAAGTAAGCGTTTCGGGCGATATATTCTGCAATAATTCGGAGGATATAAGGCTTTCATCACTTCCGTATTATGCTGAAACAGTGTGCAATCAATTGGAAATATTGATTTTATAAGGAGATTTTGCCGGTATCGCCAACGAACAGGCTCTATAATTGCGATAAGATTGTGAAAAAAAAGAATGGAGGCCACTCTCTCGGTGTTGTTATCACCGGAGGAAGCAAAGGATTAGGGTATGCTCTTGCATTGGAGTTTCTTTCTGCAGGTGACCGCGTGGTTATCTGTGGCAGAAATTCAGAGCGATTGGAGAAGGCATTGCATGCTCTTCGGCAGGCGGTGCCGGATGGGGAGATTTATGGTGTCAGGTGTGATGTCGGCGATCATTTTGCCGCGAAATTGCTGGCAGATTTTGCTGTTTCCTCTCTGGGAAGGGTGGATCGCTGGATTAACAATGCTGGCACAGCGGGCATGTTGAAGCGTCCGTTATGGGAACTTGAACCCGGTGATATTTTTGAAACATGCACGACAAATCTTTCAGGCTCTATCATTATGTGCTCCGAAGCTGTCAGGGTTATGCTGCGCCAACCATCATCTGAAAAAACATGTTATCATATTTTCAACATGGGCTTTTCGATGATTGGAGCATCTTTTTCACGTTCAGCGGTACCACACAAGGCCTCAAAAAGAGGTGTGGCTGAATTGACGCATTTCCTTTTCCGGGAGTTGAAAGAAGCCGGAGTAAAAAGTATTGGTGTCCATGAGCTGAGTCCTGGTCTTGTGCTGACCGAGTTGCTGCTTCGAGATGCCACAGAAGAGGCTGGCAGGTTTTTAAAGGTCATAGCAGAAGAGCCTGTAAAGGTTGCGTCAATCCTGGTGCCGAAAATACGGGCGATAAAAAGTCGAAACAGTCGCTTGAGGTATGAGCCGCTGATAAAAATGTTTTTCAGAATACTTATGGGAGTTCCTCAGCTTCTGAGGAAGTCAAAAGAAGGTTGAATCATGATCTCGTTAAATCGCTATAGTACATATTCCTCGAAGCTCAGCTTCGTCATGGAATTCTTAAACATGAGTTACTACCCCGTAGCTCTGCTGCGGGGTAGGTGATTCCTGGAGAACAGGAGTCTCTCTCTCTTGGCGCAGAATGGCATTGATTACAGCAGGTTACTGCCAGCAATAAATTTTATTATTTTAATGATGATCAAAACAGTCCAGGAATATTTCCCAATTTTATCACCCAAATAATGAAGAAAGTACTTGTGGCCGGTTCAACCGGTTATCTCGGTCGCTATGCAGTGCAGGAGTTCAAAAACCGTGGTTATTGGGTACGCGCTCTGGTGCGTAATCCGAACAAGGTCAGGCAACCCGGCCCCTATTTTGCGCCTGCTCTGGAAAATCTGGTTGATGAGGTTGTCGTTGGCGATGCAACAAAGCCTGAAACCATTGCTGCTGCATGTGATGGAATTGATGTGGTTTTTTCATCCCTTGGCATGATCAAGCCTGATTTTGTCCATACGATTTTTGAGGTGGACTATCAGGCAAACATGAATTTGCTTGAGGTTGCGTTGAAGGCCAAGGTAAAAAAATTCGTCTACGTCTCGGTTTTCGATGCCCATCGGATGATGAATATTCCGAACGTCCAGGCTCATGAGAAGTTTGTCAGAGAGCTGAAAGCTGCCAGTATAGAGTCTGCCATTATTCGCCCGACAGGCTATTATTCAGAGATTGGGCAGTTTGTTGCAAGGGCACGCAGTGGATTTATGCTGATGGTTGGAGATGGTTTTCAGCGCTCGAATCCTATTCATGGCGCTGACCTTGCCAAAGTCTGCGTTGATGCGGTCGATGGCTCAGCAAAAGAGGTTGAAGTCGGTGGTCCTGAGGTTTTTACCTACCTTGAAATGGTTGATCTGGCGATTGAACTTGCTCAAACCAAACCAATTGTTTTTCCGCTGCCACTCTGGGCCGCTGACGGGTTGGTCGCCGCAGTTGGTCTCTTCAATCGCGATATTCACGATGTGGCGCTCTTTGCGACGACGCTCAGCCGGGTAGACTTCGTCGCCCCTCTTTATGGCATACACCGCTTGCGTGATTTTTTTATGCAGTGTAAGTCGCTCCAGAAGTGAAGATGGTTTTGTAGCCACTGTCTTTCAATAACTCTTGAAAGGAGAGGCTGCGGTGCCCGGTATTGACCGTAAAGGAATCATGAGTTAATTCATTTTACAAAGCTGTGTGGACGCGATAGTCGTGAAACGGGAACGAAATGCAATCACATATTGTTTATAAAAAAAGTTGAAAAGGTGTTATTCGTGGTGGTTATTGCTTTCACTGCGTCAATCCGCATCTTCTGCAACGCATCTTCAAAAACCCCGGAAAAATAATAGTGGTCAATGGTCACAGACTAATTTTTTTATCAAGGAGCCGTCTATGAAACGCTTGTCATCAACTCCCAGTGGTCGTTTTTTGGTTTACCTGTCTTATTTGATCATGCTGGCTTTTGTTACAGCTTGCAGTGTAACCCCCCAGATATCCAGTTATGATGAGGGTACCGATCAGGGATTGACGACCATTCAGAAAAAAACCGATATTTTTATTGCCTCCCTGAAAAGAAACTTTGGGACTGATGCCGCGTCTCTGAAGAGTTCAAAAAGATTTTATGACGACATCGATCAGGACTTGCTCCGCCTGGAAACCAGGGTCAAGGGCGCTCCTGAAAATGTCAAGACTGAAAATCTTGTCCATAATATTCGTTTAGCTATTCTTGGTGACGGTACAGATGCTGATGTTACGAGCATGAAACATTTGCATGGCTTACCAGAAAATGTCAAAAAAGGGATACCATTGATGACACTTGAGATTAATCAGAAGAATATTAATCAGGTTATTTCTGCTGCCAAAAGTCTGGAGGTCGAAAAAGCAAGGCGGTGATGAGATTATTGATCAACAATCTGTGTTAAGGAGGTAAGCTATGACGAAAAAAGATATGACGTTGAGTAATCTTGGTGACAGCATGTTTGAGGAAGCAAAAATAGCCGCAGGAACAAAGTATGAGGTTGTCAAGCAGTACCTGAAGGCTGAAAGTGAGAAACTTGCCATTACACTTGGAATGATCACCGAGGGAGTTGCATCGGGTGAAATTTCACAGGCGGAGGCAAAGATATTGCTTAATCAGCAGAAGCTTGCGATGGCATCTGTTCTTACCGCCTCCGAAGGAATGACACTTGTTTTGGCTCAAGGCACGGTCAATGCCGCTCTTAATGCTGGAGCCGCGTTTATCAATGGAAAAATAGGGTTTGCGTTATTATAAATTATTCAGGGATGTGTGACCAGCTCAATCAATCGAGGGTAAACGATATCAACCCGTTGGTTTGATTTTGATGGATCAATAATGTCATGTGGAAGTTTCAGTGAGGCATCGAACTCGTAAGTACTCAGTTGAGGTTTTTGAGCCTGCCAGATTTTTACTACGTCTTTTGTTAACTCGTTATTGACTGTGGTGTCATTGGCGTTGAGTATCACGGTTATTCTTTTTGCTCCGGGAGGATTGTGAAGGACTCCCGCCCGGGTTGCAAAACCGAGGCGAAGGATTTCAACCAGAGCATGACGGGAATAACGGGGATAAGAGTATGCAGGCGGAACCGTTTCTTTCAGTATTGGATCCCACCATTCAAAAGCGTCGGGCAACAGGGTATAGATATTCATTGTGGCACCGGTCAGGAATGTCGGGATTTTTTTGAATCCAAATGCTGGAGAAATGATAATGGCCTGGTCGATATCGTGCCGGTTTTGTGCTGCCCAGGCGGTGGTTACCCCACCGGCTGAAAGGCCAATCATTACGACCTCCTGGCCAAGTCCCCGGGCAATATCAACTGTTCGGTCAGCATAATCCGCAAGTTCTCCTGCGGTCAGTTTTCCTTGTTCATCAGTCATACGATCTGCCAGGCCGTGATGCGGAAGGGGTGCAATCAGCACGTTATATCCAGCATCATAAAAACGTTGTCCCAATTCGTGAAATTGTTCAGGACAGCTTGTATAGCCATGAACCAGAATAATGGCGCGTTCTGTTTTGCTGTTGTGGCTCATTAACTGAAGCCGGCCGACCGGATTCATCTTCTGTTTTTCCTTTTCTCGAAAGATATCGACAAGATGCAGGGCTTCGCTGTAACTCTGGGCCGGATGAGGGTGAGAAGAGAGGTGTGAAATGTCCCATGGTGTGAGGAGAGCAAAAACAATCGAAATGATCAATCCGGTGATCAAGAGAAATAACCACCATTTGCGAATACCATTCTGCGGGCGAAGTGTCATTGACATTAGTCCGAAAAAATTTATTGCTTAATATATTTGTTCCATCGAGCTTACCTTCACTGATACGCTGAGTTTTTCTTTGGCGTTGCCTTTATAGGTGCCGCGAACAGGAGGCACGTCGTCATAGTCTCTGCCAGAGCCGATTTTGATGTAGCGTTCGTCAACAAAAAGGGTTTTGTGGGTTGGATCCATACCGATCCACCCTTTCTCTTTGCCGCAATAGACTTCGCACCAGGCGTGACTTGCCTCATCCCGCCCGTCCGGTGTACTTCCTCCAAAAAGGTATCCGCTGACGTAGCGAGCCGGTATGTTCAGGTATCGGCAGGCGGCAAGCATGATGTGGGCAAAATCCTGGCAAACTCCTCGTCCAAGAGCCATAACAACGGCACTGGTGCTGTGAACGTCTGTCACTCCGGGTTCGTAGATGAATGTGTCGTTAATGTGGCGGCAGATTGATTCGGCAAGCTGAAAACTGTCGGGATCCGTTGCAAAACGAGCGGTAAAATCGCGTATTGCCTGATCGAAATGAACGTACCGGCTTTGACACGAAAAGTCCATAAGATAGATATCCTCATCCTCACTGGCAGCAGAGGTGCCCATACCTGTTTCGACCACAGAGGTGGCAACAATTTTGACCCTTTTATGGCTCTGGAGCAAGTTGAAGTGGTTGACATGATTCCCATAGAAATCGGTATACTCAAAAATGGTCGCCGGCGGATCGACCTCAAGCTTGAAGCTTGCGCAACGCTGTGGAGCAGCAGGGTTGTTGTCGGGGTGGAGTCTTACTTCGGTCGCTGTTTCGTAGATTGGATTGTCATATTCAAACAGGGTTGCGTGCTCAACTTTCAGAATCATGCTCTTTGTGTTTACATCGGGTTATTGCTGTTGTTGCTGCTGCTGATGTTGTTGTGCCTGACTCCAGTAGGCCCTTCCTCCGGCAACTCCGGTAAAAGGCAGGGCATCTTCAATATCCACTGGTTCTATTTCCGGAGTGTGATAGGCAAAATAGGTCAAATGAACCTGTTCCCCAACTTTTACCAGCCGTTGTTCCAGATCTTCAAGGTAGTGATGCAACCCTTTGGCATAGATGTCTTCAATGGCAGTATAGCTCAGCTCTGCCTCTATTTTTCCTATAAGCCTGTCGGCGTTGTTGACGTAACGATGGCGTGAGCTGCCCGATATGCGCCACAGGGCATCTTCAGCCGCACAGACCGAGAAATTGATACTGCGAGGGAATGTTCTGTCGAGAATGAGAAAGCGCAGGATGTTGTCGGGGTCAATTTTTGAAAGATAAACCTTTCGAAAAGCCTCAAGTGCGCTGCAGCTTTTGAGCACGGCCATCCACTGGATAATATCTTCAGATCCGGCTACAATTTCAGTCTGGTTTTCAGCTTCGGAGAGCAGCATGTGGTACTTCACATCAATTAACCTGGCGATATTGTCGGTGCGCTCAAGATATTTGGCGATCTGTATAAAATCCCACCCCTCGTTGTGGGAAAAGGTGTTGTCGGTAATGCCCTGGAAGAGGTGAGAGGCATTTTTGATCTCTTTGTAAAAACTGTAAGGGTCGTTATGCACGACCTGGGGCGTCACACTCTGCAGGTAGTGGTAGAGGTTATTCACCTGCTCCCACATTTCGCTTGAGATGCTTTCAATAATGCTTCGCCCATTTTCTCTTGCCAGACTGATACAGGAGATGATGGAGTTCGGATTATTCTTGTTGAATACCAGATAGTCGGTCACGGTACGGGCCGAATAGTCTTCGTAGAGTTCGTTGAAGCGCTCTTTGTCGCTGGTGACAAGAATCAGCGCTATCCAGTAGTTCGGGTTCTCAACATGGGTAATTTTGTTGAGGTCAAGCAGCAGATTAAAATTAACGTCAAGAAACCTTGCAGTATTCTCTGCCCGTTCAAAATAGCGACTCATCCAAAAAAGTGATTCGGCAACACGGCTTAACATGATAGTACAATATTAGGTTTATTCATCGACAACCCACGTATCTTTACTTCCTCCGCCCTGGGAGGAGTTGACAACCAGCGAACCACGCTTGAGTGCTACCCTCGTCAAGCCTCCGGGAACTATAGTAACAGTTTTGCCATACAAGACATAAGGGCGAAGATCGATATGACATCCCCAGAGTTCAGTGTCATTGAAAAAGCTGGGGTGGCGAGAAAGCGAAATCGTTGGTTGCGCGATGTAGTTGCGGGGATTAGCCACAATCATTTCTGCAAACGTCTCCTGCTCTTCAAGGGTTGACTCCGGCCCGATCAACATGCCGTACCCTCCGGATTCATTGGCGGCCTTTACCACCAGAGAATCAAGGTTGGCAAGAATGTATTTCAGGTCTTCAGGATTGCTTGCCAGCCAGGTAGGAACATTCTCAAGAATCGGATCCTCTCCAAGATAATATTTGATGATTTTTGGAACAAAGCTGTAGATCACCTTGTCGTCGGCCACGCCGCAGCCAATAGCGTTGGCAAGCGTGACATTCCCTTTACGGTATGCGTTGACGAGACCGGCCACTCCAAGTTTTGAATCCGGTCGAAACACAAGTGGATCAAGAAAGGCATCATCAACCCTGCGGTAGATGACATCAACCTGTTCAAGTCCTCTTGTGGTTCTTGTGTAGACCTTGTTGTTGTTGACCACAAGATCTTTGCCTTCGGTAAGCTCAACGCCCATCTGGCGGGCAAGAAAACTGTGCTCGAAATAGGCAGAGTTGTAGATTCCCGGAGTAAGGACCACAACATTTGGTTCGCGACGCGAAACGGGCCCGATCTCCTGCAGCGTGCGGAGCAGCTCCTGAGGATAATTCTCAATTGGCCGAATCTTGTATTTGTCGAAGAGTACCGGAAAGGCGCGTTTCATCGCCTGCCGGTTTTGCAGCATGTAGGAGACACCGCTCGGGGTTCGGAGGTTGTCTTCGAGCACAAGGTAGTTGCCTTTTCTGTCACGGATGATATCGCTTCCTGTGACATGAATGTAGATGCCAAGCGGGGGATTCACGCCTACAAACTCGCGTCTGAAGTGCTGGCTTCCAAGAATCAGTTCAGCAGGAATGATCTTGTCTTTAAGAATCTTCTGGCCATGATAAATATCATTCAGAAACTCATTGAGCGCAGTGATTCGTTGTATCAGGCCTTTTTCGATGGTTTGCCATTCATTGGCTGGCACTACTCTCGGAATAAGATCAAATGGAAAAAGTCGTTCGACGCCTTCGTCCTCACCATAAACCGTAAAGGTGATTCCCTGATTTCGGAAAAAAATGTTGACGATCTCCCTGCGCGCTTTGACATCATCTATCGAAAACTGCGCAAAACGTTGAAGCATTTTGTCGTAATGAGGCCGGGGAACTCCCTCTGTTGCGATAACCTCATCAAAAAACTGACTGGTTTCAGGATTGTACCGCTCAAAAAAACGACTCATAGAGGCAATTCTTGACGTTTATAGAGAATCATTATCTTACCGCGCTATAGCTTAATTTATTTCGGATATTTTCTGAATATACCTAAATAAATTAAACTTCAGAGAAGAATTTTACATTTTTGTCGGTTATTTCCATAAAAAGCTTCTATTTGTTCTGGTGAAGCTCCAAGTGTTGGTGAGCCTATCGGTAGCACACAGGAGTCCCTTAAACCCCGTGAAAAAAAGTTTCGAATGAACAGTAGGCGCCACGCCAGGGAGTAACCATATCGGCAGCTCATGCCGTATGCCCGATGAAAAGAGATTCAAAGACAAAGTCGAAGTCCCGCAGGGGCGACATATCTGTGGCATCCGGCAAAATGGTTAAAGCATTTTTTGTCTTGTCAGGGCGGGGAATTGTTTTTATTATGAATCTTGAACATACTTCACTCAATGCTGCACGGAATGCGGCTGTAACTCATTAATGATTACATCAAATGAAAATACTGGTTACCGGTGCGGCTGGCTTTATAGGGTTTCATGTCTGTAAACGTCTGCTCGAAAGGGGAGAGCGGGTAACAGGCATCGATAACATGAATGATTATTACGATGTCTCACTCAAGGAAGCCCGCCTTTCGATGCTTGCCCCTTTTGAGGGGTTTACCTTTGTGAAAGCTGATCTGTCCGACAGGGGTGCGATGGAGGAGCTTTTTAAAGCGGGTGAGTTTGAGCGGGTGGTTAACCTTGCCGCCCAGGCAGGGGTGCGCTATTCAATCCAGAATCCCCATGCCTATATTGAGAGCAATATTGTCGGATTCCTCAACATCCTTGAAGGGTGCCGGAATAACGATGTGAAGCATCTCGTTTATGCTTCGTCAAGCTCGGTTTATGGCGCTAATGAAACCATGCCTTTTTCAGTGCACGACAATGTCGATCATCCGCTCTCGCTTTATGCTGCAAGCAAAAAGGCCAATGAGCTGATGGCGCATACCTACAGCAATCTCTACAATTTGCCGACCACAGGCCTGCGCTTTTTTACGGTGTACGGACCGTGGGGCCGGCCGGATATGGCGCTCTTCCTTTTTACTGACGCCATCGTGAACAACAAGCCGATCAAGGTGTTCAATTACGGCAAGCATTGCAGGGATTTTACCTTTATTGATGATATTACTGAGGGAATTCTGAGGACGCTCGACCATGTCGCCGAGTCCAACCCTGAATGGTCAGGTATCAATCCCGATCCCGGCACGAGCAAGGCTCCCTGGAGAGTTTACAATATCGGCAACAACAGTCCGGTAGAGCTCATGGATTACATTGAAGCTCTTGAAGGCCAGCTTGGCCGGACTGCTGTAAAAGAGTTTCTGCCGCTGCAGCCCGGCGATGTGCCCGATACCTGCGCCGACGTTGATCAACTGATGGAAGATGTCCAGTACAAGCCAGAAACAACTGTACAGGAGGGCATCCGGCGCTTTGTTGCCTGGTACCGCGAATACTATGCCATTCCGGTATAAAATCCGGCGGAGTAGCCTGATTGAAAAAAGGGGAGGAATTTGGGCGAGACAGAACCCTTGGTACGGAGAGTTACTACATAGAAGCAGCCTGCATGAATCCATATGCAGGCTGCAATTTATCGGAATGTTTCCCTGCATTTCTGCTGATCACTCTTTGCAGATACAGATCAGTGGTTGATTGTACATCGCCCAGGTTATTGATACTCAAACTTGCAATTGACATTGACTGACCACGCCTTGCTCCGATCAGCAGAGATGAATGAACCTATGCGGAAATGTTGTTCATTGGCTGCCAGCGGAATCGGGCCATGTGTTACGTCTCCATTCACATTTTCCTGAGAGGTGATATACGGGAATGCGTAAATAGGTACATTAACACTGCTGTTAACGAAGAAATTAGCGCCATAATTATAGCCGTCGGAATCTGTCAGGTATTCAACATCCACGGTGCCACCGGTAACCGCATAACTAACTGCTGAATGCATTACAAAAACGAGAGCAAAAAACGCTACCAAAAAAAGTCGCGCAAGATTTTTCATTGGCTGTTTTGGTTTATAAGTTATTTATTAATTGTACTTTATTCTAATCTGAACCTGCTTGTTCTGCTTTGTGGCGCTAAGCTGTGCAAAACTGCAATGACCTGATGTGCTGAACTCTGTATCGAAGAAATCTTGTGTCATCGAGAGGACGGCCATCTCCTGATTTCCTTGTTAAAAAACAGTAATCGATATGGACGACTATAAATACGCCGGGTTAATAAATCGTATCAGCTCAATGTAAAAAAAACTTTTATAAACCGAGCAAATCGAAGATGGATCTCACTGTCAACGGGACTGCGGCAATTATCCCGATACTTTTGTCTGGCTGGATGAACAAATAACCACGATTTCAAGCATGAAGAGCACGAATAAAGTCATCAACTGAAACGCCAGCCTGTTTCAGTAACCCTGCCAAAGTCCCTGTTTTAACTTCACGGTGGTCAGGCACAACACAACCTTGTGAACCCCGTCGGAGAATAACATGACTGCCTTGTTGACGAAGCACAATAAACCCGAGACGTTGCAAAGCCCGAATGACTTCAGAACCAGAAACAATGGGTAATTTAGGCATGTGTAGCAACCTGGAATGTTGTCAGCAAAGAGCGTCCTGTAAGCGTTAAAGGAAACTCTTCCAGATAGAGTTCAGTCGCTTCGCGCAGATTTGCAAGGGCTTCTTCAATGCTTTCACCTTGAGTTGTCGTCCCTGTTTCAGGATTGAATGCAACGTATCCACCTTCAGCAGAGGGGGTTATTATGGCAGATAATTCCATGTGTGATTTTTCCTTTTTGAGATATTCGTGTCCAAAATCCTGATCAACGTTTACCACCTATATCTGACTACACTGAAAGGTTTTCATAACTTTTGCAGACTCAAATAATAACTGAGTTCCTTCCCCGAACGAAACTCAGTTGAGTGGTCATGGAGAGCTGAAAGTTCGATTTCGTATTCAGAGGCTTCCGATTCATTGCTCTTTTCAAACGTGGCGGTATTCATGATTGAGATATCTTTTCATTGAGTCTCACCTGATACTTGTTCCGATCATTTTTCGTTTCCTGAAAAGTACGCTTTTACTGTCAAAAATCTTGACTTTACTCGGGTTTCAAATGTGGGAAGAAAATCACATCCCTGATTGAATCCTGTCCGGTCAGAATCATCACCAAACGGTCGATTCCGATGCCAAGGCCAGCGCATGGCGGCATACCGTATTCGATGGCGCGGAGGAAATCTTCGTCAACAATCATCGCCTCTTCGTCGCCTCGTTGCCGTAACCGAGATTGCGATTCCAGTCTTTCACGCTGAATGACGGGGTCGTTCAGCTCGGAGAATGAGTTACAGACCTCTTTGCCTCCCACAATCAGTTCAAATCGTTCGACGATGCCCGGCTGAGAGGGGTGCTCTTTGGCCAGGGGCGACATTTCAGTGGGGTAGTCGGTAATAAACGTTGGCTGAATGAGTTTTGACTCGACAAATTCACCGAAAATTTCGTCGATTATCTTGCCGCTGCTGATTTTTGGATCGAGTTCAAGACCGAGATCCTTGGCGGTGTAGCGAAGCTCCTCCTCGGATAGTCCGCTAATATTTTTCCCGGTGTATTCGGCAATGGCGTCGATAATGCTCAGACGCCTGAACGGAGTCTTAAGGCTGATCTCGTTGCCAAGAAACATGGTGCTGTCGCTTTTGTTGACGGCAAGAGCTGTCTGGCAGATCAACTCTTCAACCATTTTCATCATCCAGTTGTAATCTTTATAGGCAACATAGAGCTCAACCTGGGTAAACTCCGGGTTGTGGAAACGGTCAATCCCTTCGTTGCGGAAATCTTTCGCAAATTCAAAAACGCCATCAAAGCCGCCGACAATAAGACGTTTGAGGTAGAGCTCGTTGGCAATGCGCAGATAGAGCTGCATATCGAGCGCATTGTGGTGCGTGGTAAATGGACGGGCAGCCGCGCCGCCATAGATAGGTTGCAGGATGGGTGTTTCGACCTCAAGCCATCCCTGTCCGGAAAAGAAGTTCCGCATGAAAGAGACAATGGCTGATCGTTTGATAAAGGTCTGCTTGACCTCAGGGTTGACAATCAGGTCAACATAACGCTGGCGGTAGCGCATCTCTTTGTCGCTGAAGGCGTCAAAAATAACCTTCTCTCCATCAACATCTTTCTCCTTGGCTACGGGAATTGGTCGCAGCGATTTGGTGAGGAGTTCAAGTGCTTCGGCGTGAACCGATATTTCGCCGGTTTTGGTTCTGAAGGTGTACCCTTTGACCCCAACGATATCGCCGATGTCGAGCAGCTTGAAGGTGTTGTAGGTTGCTTCGCCGACTTCAGCCTTTTTCATGTAAATCTGGATCCTGCCTGCCGAATCCTGAAGATGAAAAAATGATGCTTTTCCCATTTTTCTGATGGTCATAATTCTGCCTGCGACAGAGACTGGTGTTTTAACCTCTTCCTCAAAATTGGCAATGATCTCCGCAGAAGAGTGTGTAACCTCGAACCGGGTTGGATAGGGGTTGACTCCTGCATCCATCAGATGCTGGCGCTCCTCAAAACGGCGCTGCATCTGGTCATTCAGGGATATCTGTGTTGGCTGTTCCGGGCTATTTTTTTTCTGTTCGTTCTCGTTCTGCATGATGGTTATCTCTCTCTGAATATTCTGTGTTTGATAGTAATATGAGTTACAACTTCGGGGTCTTGACTCTTAACGTGTTTTGAGCCAGACATAAGGAATTGTACTGATTTTCTGAAAAAAAGAACGATAGGCCCGTTTTGAAAAAACATCGTACTGGTTCTTTTCAATAGCGCTTAATATGTTGCCATAGTTGATGCTGCTGATGGCAACCCCGAAGCGGCTCCGCCGTTCCAGCATTGGAATCCCTTTATCGGACAAGCTGTAGTAATTTCTTGCTCTGTCGATCTGAAACTTCATCAGCTCAATGAAGTTGCTGTTCATTTTTTTCTGCATCAGTTCCTCGCTCGAATAGTTGAAGCGGCGCAGATCCTCAAGGGGCAGATAGACTCTTCCACGATTGACATCTTCACCGACATCACGCAGGATGTTGGTCAACTGCATGGCAATGCCCAGCTCGATGGCATGTTGCAATGCCTGTTTGTCGCTGTAACCGAAGATCTCTGAGGTCATCAATCCCACAACAGCGGCTACCTTGTAACAGTAGACATAGAGTTCATCAAAGGTATCGAAGGGTTTGAACTCAATATCCATGGCGACGCCATCCATCAGATCAAGAGGAAGTTCTATGGGAATCGAATAGCTTTTCAGGGTGTCCTGCCAGGCCATCATGATCGGATCATTTTCAATCTTCCCATCATAGCAGGCCTTGAGTTTTGTTTTCCAGCTCTCAAGCATCTGGCTGATCTCTTCCCGGGTGATGAGGCCGTCGGCAAGTTTCTCCTCAGCCATATCGACGACATCGTCCACCGTCCGCAGCAGGGCGTAAATAGCAAAAATAGGTTTCTGCTGTTTTTCGGGCAGAAACAGAGTTGCCAGATAGAACGTTTTTGCGTGTTTTTTTGAAATATTTCGGCAGTATGTATAAGCTTCTTCAAGCGTTATCAGCTTTTCCGTCTCCTGTCCAGCAGAGTTTCGGTTATCGTTCTGATTCATCTGATATCCGCTTTATATTGACCTGTTTGGTTCATTACAGCTTTATTAGCTTTCTGTGGTAGGGGGTGAAAGCAAAAATGTGTACCTTTTAACACGGTTTGTATACTCATCAAGGAGTAAACCGCCAAGATAAAACAATGGTTGTAATATAGCAACATGCGAGATTACAGATCAGTGCCATTCATTTTTTACGCACATTATTATTGCTCTGTTGAATACTGTTACTTCTGAAAATAAAAGGGAAAAGGCTTTCCTTGTAGGTATCTGTTCCCCTCCTGAAATACCTCGTTCACTTGCCGAGGAGTATCTTGATGAACTTGCTTTTCTCACGGATACCGCCGGTGCCGATGTTATTGACTCGTTCATTCAGGAGAGAAAACTTCGTGATCCTTCATATTGCATCGGAAAAGGCAAAGTTGAAGAACTGGTTGCCTTTGTCAAAGAGAAGGAGATTGACCTTGTCATTTTTGATGATGACCTTTCACCTGCACAGGCCAGAAACCTCGAACAGGCGCTGGATTGCAAGGTGATTGATCGTACAGGCCTGATCCTCCAGATCTTTGCCATCCGGGCCCAATCAGCTCAAGCCAAAATGCAGGTCGAGCTTGCCCAGCTTGAATACATGCTGCCCCGCCTTTCCGGAAAATGGACCCACCTCTCAAAGCAGAAGGGTGGCATTGGCAACAAGGGGCCGGGTGAGACACAGATTGAGACTGACCGGCGTCTGGTTCGAAACCGTATCTCCCTCCTGAAAAAAAAGCTGAAGGAGGTTGCCCTGCAGCATGATACACAGACTCGCAGTCGCCAGACCGTGCAGCGGGTCTCTCTTGTGGGCTACACCAATGCGGGCAAGTCCACGTTGATGAATGCCCTCTGCCCTGAGGCTGAGGCCTTTGCTGAAAACAGGCTTTTTGCGACGCTCGACACGAAAACCCGACGTCTGGAGCTCAACATCAACAAGCTGGTTCTGCTGTCAGATACGGTTGGTTTTATCCGCAAGTTGCCTCATACTCTTGTCGAAAGTTTTAAGTCGACTCTTGATGAGGTGCTGCAGGCAGATTTTCTGCTTCATGTGATTGATATCAGTCATCCCGGTTTTGAGGAGCAGATGACTGTGGTGCGCGAAACGCTGAAGGAGATTGGTGTCAGCCACGACAATATTATTGAGGTTTTTAACAAGATTGATGCCCTTGAAGATTCATCAGCTCTTCACGAACTTGTCGAAAAATATCCTGATGCGGTTTTTATCTCCGCTGTACAGGGAACCAATATCCAGCTCCTGAAGGAAGTGATTGGTCAGCAGGTTGCGCGTGAATATACGGAACGCCATATCAGTGTGCACGTATCAAACTATAAACTGATCAGTTACCTTTACGAGCACACTGAAGTTATCGACAAACGATATGTTGATGAAGAAGTTGAGTTGACGATCAGGGTCCGCAACAATCAGCTTAAACATATTGATGCTCTTATCAACGCCCCCCAGCAGTCACCATCATGACGCTTGAGATTTACAACTCTACCAAAAAACAAATACCCGAGCAATTGCTCGAAAAGGCCGTTCTTTCGGTGTTCGAACACGAGGGTTATGTGGTTGAATCTGTGGTCTGTGTTTACTGTGGCAACAAGATGATACAACGGATCAACCGGGAGTTTCTTGGTCATGATTATCCTACTGATACCATTACTTTCCGTTACAACAAGGGTAATGAGGTGGACGGGGAATTTTATATTTCACTTGATGTGGTCAGGGAGAATGCGGCCAAGTTCAACGTTGATGTTCAGGAGGAGCTTTTGCGCGTCACCTTTCATTCAGCCCTTCATCTGCTCGGGTATGATGATCAGTCAGCGGAAGATCGAACGCTGATGCAGGAAAAAGAGGCATTTTATCTCACCAGTTTTGGTATAGCAATACCCTCTCCAGTCCCGATTAATGAACAAAAGGGGTGAGCTTTAGTCACTCTCTCATCGAACACAATTGTTCTTGCAATTACGAGGTTTTTACCTCTTTTTTATTATCAGCTAATGTATTGCCATGAAACTTGTTATTAACGATATCCCCTGTGACGCATCACCTGGCCAGACAATCGGTAAGGTGGCTCAGTTGAGCCACAGTCATGTCGGACATCTGTGCGGAGGCAGGGGGATTTGCCAGACTTGCTATGTAACGGTAAGGGAAGGAGATGAATGTCTTTCTCCTCTTTCTGATATTGAACAGGCATTTTTATCTGAGCGACAGATCCAGAGTGGAGGACGCCTTGCCTGTCAGGCTGTTCTTGAACATGAGGGAACGCTCGATGTTCTCTCTCGTCCAGAAGAGATTCGTCGGCTGTTGTTCAGCAATCCGCTGGCGCTTTTGCCCTATGGTGCAAGCATGGCCAGTGACACCGCGTTGAGGATTTTGCCAGGTATTGCCAATCTTGCAGGGAGGATAGTCAGAGGAGAGGTGAGCGTCAAGGATGATTCGGAAGTGTTGTTCATGGTTGCCAGCCCTGCACAGCAATCAGTGGCGGTTTCTTTGCCGGAAGCAGTTGAGCTTCAGCCAGTTGTGATGAAGGTGAGTGCCCCGGTTGTGGCGCCTGTTCCTGTCGCGATCAAAGAGAGTAATACGCCGACGGTGACTCTTGAAGGTATTGATGAGGTGACTACGCTGAAGCTGGCGGCTGCTGGTGTAAAAAGCCTTGAACAGCTTCTTGAAAAAGGGCATGACAAGAGTGGACGCAAGGAGCTTTCTGTTACAACCGGTATCGGTGAGACGACGATACTCAAGCTGGTTCATCGTGCAGACCTTGCAAGGATTCAGGGTATAAACGCATCTGTAGCTGAACTGCTTGATGCGGCCGGGGTTGCTACAATGTTTGATCTGTCACAGCGGAATCCGTCAAATCTTTATGGAAAAATGCAGGCGATCATCAAACAGAAAAAACTGATTCAACTGCCACCTTCCGTTGATCAGATAAAAGAGTGGATAGCTCAAGCCAAAAAACTGCCACGCAAGGTTCTGGTCTGAATATTGCTTTTGCCTGGTTTGTGAACTCATTACAGCCCAGTGTTTCAGGGGGAAAGCAAGCCCCCCTGTTCATCAAGAGATGGATAGGGGGTTCCTTTTTCCCTGAGTTCCCGGCTCAGGCGCGGATAGGCAAACTCAAAGAGCATTTTGTCAAAGCATTCCGGTCTGAGACGGGTTTGGTGATACATCCCTTTTTCTCTTCTCTGGCGTTGAGCTTCAAAGAGAATGACTGCTGTTGCTACAGAGACGTTCAGGGATTCTCCCATTCCAAGCATTGGCACGGTAATAGTATGTGTTGCCCCGTCGATAGCCATTTCTGATATTCCATCCCACTCTGCACCAACGACAAGTGCTGTCGGAATTGAATAGTCTACGTCTCTGAAATCCAGCGAACCCTCCCTGTTGGCCGCAACAAGGATCTGCATGCCGCATGTCGATAACTTTTTGTACACCGACGCAATATCGGGATACAAATTCATGGTGATCCATTTACTTGCTCCAGCAGCAGCATTCTGCTCGGTATAAATTGATTTTCGGTAAGAAACTGCATGAATTTCATTGATGCCGACACTGTCACAGCTTCGGATAATAGCCGAGAGATTGTGAGCCTTATTGACATTATCCATGACAACCGTCAGGTCAGGCTGTCGATGACGCAGCATGTATTGTATTTTCAGGAACCGTTCAGGAGAGATCAAAATGTGGTGGCAGAAGGTTGATAAATCATCATATCGTCAAGGTTTTGAAGAACAAGAAAGCCATTTTTTCCCTTTTTGTCAATTCCAGTCAAAGCTTGATGAGATTATGCATTCTTGATTTGCGGGAGTTTCAATCTTGCGGAGGTTACTTTTTTTAACTATATCCATATCAGTAGCCGCTCAGGAGCGGCAAATTATTGGAAACAGGGTATACGTGCGGCTGTAATTATTATGAGGCTTCCTACTACAAAACATCCCTACCTTGAACACCTGCTCGAGACAGCAACACCGGTTACTCTGAATTCTTCATCAAAGGTTCTGATTCTGAGCGACCTTCACATGGGAAATGGCGGAAGGCGGGACGAGTTCAAGCGGAATGCTGAATTGGTTCGAACCATGCTCGAAAGCTATTATCTGCCTGAAAAATATAGTCTTGTGCTTAATGGAGATGTTGAGGAGCTGTTCAAGTTTTCTCTTGAAAGCATTGCGTCGGAGTGGGGTAGCTTGTACGACCTGTTTCTCAAGTTTATGAAGAACGGCTTTTTCTGGAAAACCTATGGCAACCATGATGCCAGCTTGCTTGATGAGAGGGAGTATCAGCTTGCGTCATCAATGGTCAATTCGCTGAAATTTCAATATGGGAATGAAACCATGCTGCTTTTTCACGGTCATCAGGCCTCGGAGCTTTTATGGGATACCTATCCAATGGTCAGTCATGCCATTATTTTTTTTATTCGCTACATCGCCAAGCCTGTCGGTATCCGGAATTTTTCAAAATCCTATAACAGCCCCCGAAGATTCGCCATAGAAAAATCCATTTATGAGTTTTCAAACCAGGCGAAAATTGTCTCTATCATTGGGCATACCCATCGCCCTCTGTTTGAATCACTCTCAAAGGTTGATTTTCTGAACTACAGAATTGAGGAGCTTTGCAGGGCTTATCCCTCTGCGGATACTGAAAAACGCGTGATTATTCAGCAAAAAATAACATCTCTGAAAACAGAACTTGACGCCTGTTACAAGCGGGGGAAAAAAATTGGTCTTCGGAGCGGTCGTTACAACAATATTACCATTCCAAGTATCTTTAACTCAGGTTGTTCCATTGGAAAACGAGGAATAACTGCCCTTGAAATTGAGGGGAACAAAATAAGGCTTGTGTACTGGTACAATGGCAAGCAAAGCCGCAAGTTTACCAGCGACCGGGATAATCGCCCAATGGAGCTTGGCACAACCGGTTTTTCCCGGGTTGTTCTCAACGAGGATTCTCTCGATTATGTCTTTTCGCGTCTGCATCTTCTGGCTTGAAGCATTCTGAGAAAACGAGCACTCCCACCAACCGGGGCATCTCACGGTTCGATGTTTTTCAGAAACTTCCTTACAGCAAGAATAAACGCTTCAGGCTGCTCTTCCTGTGGCAGATGGCCGCAATCAGGAACAACAACCAACTCAGCATTGGGAAGTTCATCCGCAAGCCTGATACTCTCTTCTGTTTTCACCGTAAGATCGTGTTCGCCAGTAATGACCAGTGACGGCAGCGACATGGTTTTTAGTCGTTTATCCAGCCTGAGATGATGAGTTTCAAGAAAAAGCTCCCAGAATGTTCTCGACCAGTCGCCAACCATCAGGTCACTGCGAAAGGCTGCCAGAACATCGTCGCCAAGTCGCTCCTTGTTGTGCCAGAAACCACGAATATTTTTATCGTACAGTTTTGTAATGAGAAACTTCATCAACCGCGAAAAAAGTGGTGTGAGGACTTTCATGGCAGGCTTCATGGGCGCAGGCACTTCACTGGTTGCATAACCGCTGTAAATCATTGCTCCGGCAAGCACCAGCCCTGTAACATGCTGAGGAGAGCGCAGGGCAGTGAGCAGCGCCAGAGTGCCGCCTGTTGAATTGCCAACCAGAACAGCTTTCTTGAACCCAAGTTTTTTTATCAGCTCAATAATGAGGTCGCTCTGGGCTTCAGGCGTGTAACTGACTCCGGTTTCCTTTGAGGGCAGGGGGCGTGAGGTGAGGCCAAATGCCGGACGGTCGAAAGCCATGACCGTTGTCGTTTCCGCCAATCTCTCGAACACATTTCGCCACGACCGGATACTCAGAAAACTGCCATGCAGCAGCACAACGAGTGGCTCGCCACTACCGGTCATCCGGTAATGAACATTGAATCCATTCACCTCAATAAAGTTGCTGTCAGCGGAGAGCTGCTTTTTATTTATTTCACTTTTTGGGTCACTTTGTTGTTCTTGTCCGGTCATTTCTTGAGCGGGTTATACACTTTTTATACTTGTGATACAACGATAGTCAATTCAGTTATTGACTGATGCATTGCAATGCTGAGATGCAGATAAGGTCAAAGATTTTCTTGAACAGAGAGCGGACGCGTATTTGTCCAGATCTCATGAATGCAGGCTATGCACTCTTCTTTTGTACCACTTTTTCCGAAATAAGTCCAGCCAATGGGAAGCTCACGGTCAGATGGCCAGAAGGAGTAGTGCTCGTCGTTGACCAAAACGTTGTAGAGTGTTGAATCTTCTTGTGCGTCCATAGGATATCTGAATTTTTGGCAGGTTATTGGATGACTTGAAACGTAATTGCTTTAGCGTAAAATAGGAATAGTTTTCACTCTTTTCACTTGTAACATCCTCTATACATGAATTTAAAGTTTTGTTTCAGATTGATTCGTCTTTATTCCCGCATGGCTGTAGTTTGCCACCCTCCATACGCAAACATCGATCAGCAAGCGCGGCATACTCTTCATTATGGGTAACGATAATGAAGGAGGTACTGCGCTCTTTGCTCAGTTTGGCCATCAGATCATAAAGGATGCGGCTGTTCTGGTTGTCAAGGTTGCCACTTGGCTCGTCGGCAAGCACCAGCTTGGGATTGTTCATCAGGGCGCGGGCAATGGCGACCCGTTGCTGTTCGCCGCCGGAAAGCTCCGAAGGGAGATGGTCAAATCGCTCCGAGAGGCCGAGGCTCTGAAGCAGTTCGGCAGCCCGTTTTTTGGCAGGCGGCAGTTTGCTTGTGGCGATGAATTCCGGCATCGCAACATTTTCGAGGGCGGTAAAGTCCGAGAGGAGGTGGTGGAACTGGAAGACAAAGCCTATTTTCTGGTTCCTGAATTTGGCAAGCGCCTTTTGGTGGAGAGTGTACTTTGTGTCCCTGAACAAAAGCTCTTTATCGAACATGATCTCGCCACTATCGGGGGTGTCGAGGGTGCCGAGAAGGTTCAGCAAGGTTGTTTTGCCGCTTCCTGATGCGCCGATGATGGTCACCATCTCACCTTCACCGACCGTCAGATCAACCCCGCGAAGGATCTGTATGGTGCGCTTGCCCGGTATGGTGTATGACTTGCTGATATTTTTTGCTGTGAGCATTATGAAGCTGGTCTGGTTTGGCTGTTTCCTTCGACGAAGTGTTTATGCGTTGTTATTTTTATTAGTGCCATTGGAGTACCTGAGTACAACTTCTGGATACTGATGCCGATCATTAAACTTCCTCTCAACTTTTTTCGCTGGAACTGATCTCATCTCCTCATCGTGGTTCTGCTGCCATCTTCACCGTTTGCCCCTTCCAGTCAAGCACACCACCCCCGGAACCTAACCTGAAGCTCCCTGTTACCTTCCATGACGGGGTGCCTTCAAATAACTTTACAGATAAGAACTGATAGGTTACAGACTCTCTGTCCCCGACGCTGTTTACACTGAGAGGCCCGGTTATCCCTGTGAATCTGTTGGCAATATTGCTGACGGCATCTTTGAGCTGATCGGGTGTTCCCGTCCCTGCCAAGATCATGGCTTGGGTTGCGATCCAGAGAGCGTCATACGAAGCCAGCGCATAGCCATCAGGCTTTGCCCCGGTCTCCTGAGTGATCATCACGTTAACCCGCTCGTAATCGTCCATGTTCCTTATGAAAAGTCCAGGGAGAACACCATAGGCGGGACAGACCAGCTTTGTTTTTAAAGCGAAATTTGCACCTGCTGCGTTATCAATGAGAGTTTTGGAATTTGCTATCCCGTCTGAACCAAACCATTTCACCGATGAAAGCACAGGGTCTTTGGAAGCCTGGGCCATCAGAGAGACCGCTTCGTCAAACGAGATCAGATATACACCGACCCTGTCAGAGCCATATCGGGCGATGTTCTCCTTTACGATGCCTCTGAGCGTTCTGACTGCGGAGGATAAATCCGTACCCGGCTTATAATCTATCCCTTTGACCACCTTCCCACCGAAGCGCCTGCCTGTTTCTTTGAGCAGTCCCTTCCCCCAAACGTCACCTCTGACGATTGGAACGAGTACTTTCATTTTCTCAATCTTCAGCAACTCCGCCATAGCTCTCCCTTGATTGGCGTCATTGGGAACAAGGCGAATGATATTATCGGGAATAGCGAGGTTGACAGCGGTGCTTGCCGTTCCAATCACGATGATGCCGTTAGTATCGGCATACTCCTTTATTGCCGCCAGCTCAGCGCTTGAAGTAGCGGCAATGACCAGACGTACTCCTAACTTACTGAACTCCTTCATCTTTGCCAACGCCGTTGACGGACTTGTCTCTGTATCCATTATAGTCATACTAATCCTGTGCCCGGAGCCGATGCGTTCCTGAAAGTTGTTTACGTCATCCTTGGCAATAGACAGCGCGGCTTTAAATCCACTCCCTTTCGACGCCCAGTCGCCGGTTAAAGGTATAAGCGCCCCCAGCTTTATCTCGTCATACTTTGGAGTTACTCCATATCCGGTAAAAGGCGAAGCAAGGATATACAGCAAACAGGCTAAAATTAGACGGAACCTCATTGTTATTCCTCCTCAATTTATTGGTTGCTACAAATTCTAAAGTGTACCTTAGAGTGGTATTCATTCAAATTGCAAAGACTGTTGGTCTTGGCTCAAAATAACCTCTTCCGGCACACCCTCAAAGCGTAATTTGCTCTCCTCGGCTAAGTCGCTTCTGAGTTCCACCCCAACCCATTGTCGCTTCAGGCCATCAGCGACGTATCCGGTGGTGTTGCTTCCTGCAAATGGATCAAGTACCAAATCGCCGGGGTTCGTCAGAAATTCGATGAAGAATCTCGGGATCTCTGCCGGAAAACGGGCCGGGTGTATTTTATTGCCAGCAATTTTACTGTTCTTTATATAGGCGCTGTTCGATTCATTATTTCCACACTGGATAAGGTTGGATGGAATTAAACCTCCTCTGTCGCTTGCAAAGGTTCCGTTGATGATATGACCGCTTGGTCGGATTGTCTGCTTTACTCCGCGTTTGATCAGTCGCTTCATGTCCTCGCTGTATGGCTGGAGAACTTTTCGATTATCAGCCTTCGCCATTGGATCTTTGACAAACCAGAAAATATACTCCACGCTGTCTTTTACCCGGATACGACGGACATTGACCCTTTCGGCGGGTGCAGGCATTTTTGCTGGATTGAACCAGAAAAATTCTTGAGCCAAATCAAAACCCACTTCGTCAACAAGAGAAAGCAGGACGCGATAATGGTACAAACTGCGAATTGGTAACGGGCTGCCATGCGCCACCGAGGTTCAGAACGAAGGAGTCGGATGGCTTCATGATCTGTTTGATTTCTCGGGCAAAAGGAAGAAGCCAGGCAATGTAATCCTGCTGATTTGCGTTGCCATACTCTTTTTTAAAGTGAAGAGCGTAGGGGGGACTGGTAAGAACCAGATCGACAGAATCGTCAGCAATTTGCCGCATGAATTCGAGGCTGTCAGCGCAGAACAACGCCCCAAATGCCGTCTTGTAAATTGGTTCAGCTTGTATAAGCATCAATGATTTCCTGAAAACGTGAAAACCATCGAGGTGAACGTAGCTTGCATAGCTGTTTTCCCTTATTTGTGGTTTTTCTGTGTTGACTGCTTTTATTGTGATAATCAAGCATCGCACTTAAACGTACTGAAGAGATATGATGTGTGACTCTCAACTACCGTATTCGCGTTTGCCCAAGCTCTCTGCCAACATGGATGTTACAAGAGAGTTCATGCTGACGCCCTCCTGTTTTGCTCTCATAACCAAACGGGAATGAATAGTTTTAGGTACCCTTTGAATAAACTTGCCACTATACGTGCCGCCACTACCTGGTTCTGGAACAGGCATGTGCAAGCTTTCCAGGGCAGCTATTGTTTCTTGTAAAGCATCCATGCCATTTTCAATTGTTGTCGCTATGGTTTCGCCATCTGAAATACATTCAGAAAAGTCAGTAAATGAAATCATATAACCACCACCCTCTTCTTTTGAGAGCGGACGAATTTCAAATGGGTATTTGCTTAAATCATTCATAGCTCAATCAATTATAAAATCAACAAATTTCTTGATGTATATCGGTTTAATTGGCCTATGAGCGGGGACAGGTAACGTCCGACCATCAGCGCGTATAAAAACGACATGACTTGTACCACGTTGTCGCCATTCAATATTGTAGGCGCTGGCAACGGTTTTCAGACTATCAATCCGCCAATCAAGGGGATTGTTTTGCATCTGCTGGAGAATTTTATCTGCTTTGCTCACAAAACGAATGATACTAAATGTAATATCACGATACAAGTGGGGGGAAGAAAATGAAGAGATTTATTTGGTCTTTCCGCTTTCAATGTTCTAAAAGTTTTTTTGCTGGAACGGATTTCAGGGTAGATGTCGCCTGGTTTCATGAGGCAGGTTGGCATAGTACTTCAGAAGCGTTCATTTGTCAGCGATTTCACAGGCGACTATGGTCAAGGGGAGCGGTCTTGCCTTTTTGTTTCTCTTCCAGAGCCTCATCGGCGAGCATCTCAAGAATCTCTTCCGATCCTGCAAACGTTTTTTGCCATGTCGCTTCAGAATGGAGCTTGTCAAAAAGCCATTTTGCCAATGCGTTCTGCTCTACCGCCGGAAGGTTTTCTGCAGTTTTAAATGCCTTGGTGAGCAATGTGGTCATACTGTGTTTCCTTTGTCTGCTGGTGCTTTTCAGCGTAACGAGTCTATGATACTCTCTTGTTCTTTGGGGTAAATCGTTCTGTATTATTGAAATAACAGCGTAGTGTATGAAATTTTTAGTTCTCAAAACTTGTACCCATGACGAATTACAATATTGTCTTTCCATGAACCCACAACTCATGTTCACTGATGTCAATATCCTTATACCAAACAACCGCGTAGCCACCCACATCCACTCTCACAGTTCTGAACAGTGCTGCGTTTTTCAACGGAGCAAACATCTCCTTCTCAAGCAAGGGATTAATGTCATAGGTTTTCTTCTGATGATTATCGAATTCAACGAGAAGTGAATGATCATCGATTGTGGTGGCACTTATGATTTTTGGATGATTCATCATGCTCATCCTGCGCTTAAGGTTTTATATTGGGTCAGCCAGACTCTCGGGGTTACGGGGAACGGGCTGATAGCTATTTGTGGAGTCGAAACAATTTGTCGCTGTTCCTGCAAATGAACGTATCAGTAATTGTTTGACAGGAGGATGATTTGCAAAAACGGTATACCAGACAGAAAAGAATCCTCTTTGAGTAGCAAAATCGACAATCTGTTTTGCAGTTAAATTGTCTGCTTCATATTCAGGTAAATACCTTTTCGCCCACTCCCATGCTATTCTTCTATGTTTCCATCGGGAGTCATTTTGATTCAGCGTTGGATACTTTGCATTGCCAGGATACTTATCCAGGCCAATCAGGTTAAGCATGTTTTCTGCATGTGTACGAGAAATGCCCGTCAGTGCAGGATTTACTGTAATAAGGCCACCTTCTTTATAGGAAAACGACAGAAAGGTGTTGTTCAAATGGGGGAAATGTATCGTTGTGAAATCAACGTGTTTGTTTGATTTGCCACATTTCCCATTGCATCTGCCACAGGCCAGCAAAAAATTATTCCAATCGTGAGCTAATGTTGCATCTTGATCTTGAGATATAACGTGTTCTACTTCAAGGTCAGAACTGAAAACCTCGCAGTAACTACAATAGGGGCCAAGATTTTCCTCGAGGTCATTATTAGCCTTGGTATGAGGTCTATATGATTTCTGGCTTCCATTCTCCTGAGGCCAATCTAATTTTATTACTGGTCTCATAGCCCTTTTGCCTCTCTTTCGATTTTTAATGCTGCAACAAAAGCTGGATCTGCACCAAACAACTCTTCAAGTTCATTAAGCCTGTTTCTGAGTTGTTGTGTTTTATCATCAGTATCACTCGTTTTTCCAGCTTCGATAAGCTTATAATACTCTTCAGCAACACTCTGCATCTCTAAAAATTCGCTGCTTCTTGGGATATCTTCAACACCCATTTCATGAGCAGCCACTTCTTCAATACTTTTTTTGAACGGGTCACCATCTTTCTCGATCTCTTCATCAAGAATTATAAGCTCTTCTGATTTAAGGGACTGAACGATAAATGGCGAATGTGTCGTAACAACAAATTGAATTTCAGGAAAAGCCGTTTTTAAATCATGAACCACATGCCGTTGCCAGTTAGGGTGAAGATGAAGGTCTATTTCATCAATCATCACAATACCTTTCGTTTCTGAAATTGCTTTTTCATTTTTGTATCCATTCAGCACCACGCAGCGGTATGCAATTTCGGCCACCATTGCGGTAAAATAATGAATGCCATCACTATGAAGACTCAGTGGAAGTAATCCAGTTTCATCATCATCAATGTCGATTTTTACCCATAATTCACCATTAATAAACTCAATGTGTGTTATAAAAGGGTTCGCGATTTTAACTGCTGCAAAAAATGCCTCTTTTGTCGTTGGATATTCTTTGCCTTTATCAACCAAGTGATCGTAAGTCCCCAGCCACTCTTCATAATGGAATTTAACCGCCTTCATCTCTTCCCAATCCTGATAACCTTCCTTAAAAAGCTGCCTCCCCAAACGCTGAATGCGGCTTTTCCTTGTAACTCGCCCGGCACCTACAGCACGGGTTATACCAAAGAAGGCTATAACTGGTAAATCAACCTTATCGTCAGATTCTTTCTGCACTCGATTATATTTTTCAAGAGCAATACTTCTGATAGCGCCTACATCAGCATTAGTCGATGTGGTTGAGCTGCTGCCTTCAAGCCACTGCCGCCGCCATGTAATTGTATTATCAAAATCAGGGAAAGAGCCTTCAGTTTCTATTTTTACAGGAAATTGTTGGAGGAGCAACTTGCCTGATTCAATAATCCTGATCTCGTCTTTTTGAATGTGACGTGATTTTACATCAGGAATTGCCAGAAAGTAAGAGCCGCTTGCAATTCTCAGAGCGTGAAGAATTGTTGATTTACCTTTTCCATTGACACCAATGAATGCTGTAAAATCAGGATTCAGATAAAACGTTTTTTCGCTACCAATATTCCTGAAATTCTGTATGGTGATACGTTTTATATTCATTGTATGAGGTTCTTGGTTCTTGGTGAATCTGATCTATTTATGCTGGCCTCACTGGTCTAACACACCTCATCACACCGGCCTCACCTGCCCACTCCCCTCAATAATCCATTTATACGTCGTCAACTCTTTCAGCGCCATGGGCCCCCGGGCGTGGAGCTTCTGGGTGCTGATGCCGATCTCGGCGCCAAGGCCGAATTGTGCGCCGTCGGTGAAGGCGGTTGAGGTGTTGGCATAGACCACTGCGGCATCAACGCGCTTCAGGAAGGTGGCGGTTGTGGCGGCATCGGTAGAGATGATGGCTTCGCTGTGGCGGGAGCTGTAGTGGGCGATGTGTTCCAGCGCCTCCTCAAGCGATGCAACAGTTTTCACCGACATCTTCAGGGAGAGAAATTCGGTACCGAAGTGTTCGGGTTCTGCTAACTGAAGGAGCGCATCAGGGTAGTGCCCGTGCAAGGCGGCAAAAGCTGCTTCATCGGCAAAGAGCAGCACCTGCTTTTCCAGAAGCGGCGCAACAAGGGCAGGGAGGTCACCAAGGCGGTCGCGGTGGATAATGAGGGTGTCGAGCGCGTTGCAGACGCTGGGTCGGCGGGTTTTGGCGTTGAAGATCACCTGTTTGCCCAGCGCAAGGTCGCCGCTTTTGTCGAAATAGGTGTGCACAATGCCTGCGCCGGTTTCGATAACGGGCACCCTGGAATTGTCGCGCACAAAATCAATCAGCTTCTGGCTTCCTCTTGGAATGATCATATCAATATAACCAACAGCGTTCAGCATAACCGCTGCGGCCTCACGCTCTGCGGGAAGCAGATAGATGGCATCGGGGTTGATGCCGTGCTCTTTCAGAACGCTATGGATAAGCTTGACAATGGCGATGTTGGAGTACATGGCATCGCTGCCACCCTTCAGCACGGTGGCGTTCCCCGATTTCAGGCAGAGGGCGAAGACGTCGAAGGTGACATTTGGCCTTGCTTCGTAGATGATGCCAATGACGCCGATGGGCACAGTCACCTTTTTCAGGCCAAGCCCGTTCTTGAGTACTCGCTCTTCAAGCACCACATCGAGCGGGGAGGTGAGCGATGCGACGTTGCGGATATCGGCGGCAATGGCTTCGAGCCTTGCAGGGTTCAACAGCAGACGGTCAACCATTGGGTCGGCGGGATCCATCCGCTCCACATCTTTTTTATTGGCGGAGAGAATGGCCTCCTGGTGAGAAGGTATTCTGTCGGCAAGGTCGCAGAGAAGACGGTTGATCGCCTCATCGGTAAGGGTGATGATCTCGCGGCTTGCCTGCAAGACCGCTCCAAGCTGTTTCGTTATCGTTTCCTTCATGTCGAATGGAGTTCAGGTGGTTATATAGAGATAATCGTAATGAATCAGGGGTTTCTGATCGTTCTGCCCCATGATCGCCAGGGTTTTTTCCGAGCTGTACTGTGCCATGCCATATCCTATAATGGTTCCGTCGGTGGCGCACACCTTGATAATATCGCCCTTCAGAAAGCGCCCTTCAACAGATACAACTCCTACAGGCAGCAGGCTGTTGGCGCGTTCTCCGGCCACCAGCGCCATTTCAGCGCCCATATTGACGGTGACCGCCCCTTTTTCCATACCCTCACTGTTGGCAATCCACCGTTTTGGGCCGTGCGTCGGTTTTTGTGGCAGAAATGTTGTGCCGGTCTTTTCTCCCTCAAGAATCGAGAGGAGAATATCCGGTTTGCGTCCGTTGGCAATATGAACCGTAATGCCAAGCCGCGAAAGCTTTTGCGCGATGTGGCATTTGGTCAGCATACCACCTCTGCCAAACTCTGATTTTCCTGGATTAATATATTGATGAAAATGTTTGGTCGATGGGTCAATGACCGGAATGAGGACGCCGTTGCCGGTTTTCATGTCGAAAAGCCCGTCAACATGCGACAGAATAATGTAACCCTCAACATCCATCATGGAGGCGATAAGGCCGGAGAGCTCATCATTATCGGTAAACATCAGCTCTGTGACTGAAACCGCATCGTTCTCATTGACGACGGGGATGATGTTCTGCTGGAGCAAGGAGGTGAAGCAGGTCTGCATGTTGAGGTAGTGCAGGCGGTCGCTGAAATCACTTTTGGTGACCAGAATTTGTGCGGTGACAAGTCCGTGCTGCAGAAAGAGGTCGTTATAGGTGCTGATCAGCTTGATCTGTCCGGTTGAGGAGAGTACCTGTCGAGCCGCAACCGGCGCGATGGTGCCGGAGAGCTTGACTACTGATCGCCCGGCCCCTACTGCGCCTGATGAGACAAGAATAACCTGAATTCCATTTTTTTGCAGTGCTGCAATTTGAGATGTGAGACTGCTGAGAATTTCAAGGTCAAGCTCTCCGTTTTTTCCGGTAATGACATTGGTGCCGACCTTGACGACAATTTTTTTATAGATGGGTTGCTTTTTCATTTGTTAGTGAAGCTGTTCCTGACCATAATGTAACCCTGCAACGCCGATAATAATCAGCAGCAGGGAGATAAGTTTGATGGCATTGATACCCTCTCCGAACCAGAGGAGGCCGATAACGGTAATTGCCGCTGTTCCGACCCCTGACCAGATAGCATACGTCAATGCGATGGGCAGTACCTTGAGTGCCAGCGAGAGAAAGGTAAAGCTCAGTCCGTAGAAAATAAAGATAAAAAGCGACGGCACAAGTTTGCTGAAGCCGTCAGAAAATTTCATGCAGGTTGTGCCAGAGACTTCAAGCAGGATAGCGATAATCAGATAGAGCCAGTGCATGGATGAAAAGCTAAATGGTTTGATGAGGAACTGTAACGGTATCCTGTTTGTGTTCGACTGAAAAGATATGCATATTTCCCAAAGAACTGAATCGAGTTTTGCCTTGGCTGGCTTTTTCAATGAATATAGACGCCTTACGGTTGATGAGCCTGCTTGATCTATCTCTTCCTTTGAAAAATCCAGTATTACAGTTTTCACTGATACTGTTTATCATTCTGTTTGCGCCGCTTCTGCTTGGTCGCCTGAAAATTCCCAGTTTGATCAGCCTGATTATTGCGGGTGCGGTGATTGGCCCGCACGGGTTAAACCTGATGCTTCGTGACAGCAGTATTATCCTGTTTGGTACCGTGGGTCTGCTTTACATCATGTTTCTTGCCGGGCTCGAGATTGATGTTGCCGATTTCCGAAAAAACAGTACTAAAAGCATTCTATTTGGGCTTTATACTTTTTTTATCTCTATTGTGCTTGGCATTGTTGTAGCGCTCTATATTCTTCAGTTTTCTCTGCTATCATCGATTCTCATCGGGAGTATTTTCGCCTCGCATACGCTTATTATCTATCCTGTCGTCAGCAAGCTTGGCATTGCCAAGAACAAGGCGGTCAATGTGGCGATCGGTGGTACCATTATTACTGATACCCTTGCCTTGCTGGTGCTGGCTGTTGTAGTCGGAATCTCTTCTGGGGAGTTGACAAGCGGGTTCTGGATTCGCCTTGTCATCGGGATAACACTTTTCGGACTGGTTGTTCTTCTGGTTTTTCCTGTGATTGCACGATGGTTTTTCAAGCGCTTTGATGACAGTGTTTTGCAGTACCTTTTTGTGCTTGCCATGGTCTTTTTCAGCGGATTTCTTGCTGAAGCTGCTGGAGTTGAGGCGATTATCGGCGCATTCCTTGGGGGGCTTGCCCTCAACCGCCTTATTCCAAGAACATCGCCACTCATGAACAGGATCAAGTTTGTCGGCAATGCTATTTTTATTCCGTTTTTTCTGATCGGTGTTGGTATGCTGATTAATATTCAGGCGTTCTTCAAGGGTTATGAAACGATTAAAGTTGCTCTTGTTATTACGCTGGCAGCTACGTTCGCCAAATATCTCTCAGCCTGGATTACCCAGAAACTTTTTGGTTTTTCTCTCGATCAGCGACGGTTGATTTTTGGGCTGATCAGTGCACATGCCGCATTGGCTCTTGCAACGGTACTGATCGGGTACAATATTATTATCACCACTTCAAATGGAGCTCACATAAGGCTGCTTGATGAAAGTGTTTTGAACGGTACGATCCTCTTTATTCTTGTCACCTGTACGCTCGCAACAGTTGTCGGTGAAAAAGGTGCTCATAATATTGCTCTTGCTGAAACGGCAGAGGATGTTCCTGTGCCAGGACTTCTGCCAATTGATGAACGGATACTGATTCATACTGACGAAATCAGTACGGTTGACGAGTTGGTTAATCTCAGTGTCACGGTAACATCAGATAAAACGCGACGCGGTATTTATGCCATGCACGTTGCTGATAACAGCATGCCCGATGAAATGGCTGAAAAGAATGCCGGGAAACTTCTCGAAAAAGCAGCAGTTGCGGCGTCATCGACAGATAACGAGTTGATGGGCCTTCTTCGCTATGACAGTGATGTCGCTAACGGCATTGCAAGTGTTATCAGAGAGCAAAAAATTACCGATCTGATTTTGGGTATTCACCACAAGAGTCCTCTTACCGAGGGTTTTCTTGGTAGTTCATCCGAAAAGATTCTTGGGCGGTGTAATGTGACAACGTTTATATATAAGCCAGCTCAACCTCTCGCCACGATCAGACGAACCATTATGGTCATTCCTGACGGCGCGGAAAATGAGATTGGATTTATGCTTTGGAGGCAGAGACTGACAAATATTATCAAAAACACCGGTTCTAAACTTGTGGTGTACGCATCAAAACACATGATTTCCCTTTTGACAGAAGTCTATGCGGGGAGTATTCCGGATGCGGAGTATAAAGTGTTCGGAGGGTGGGATGATGTTCTGTTTTTATCCAGTGAGATAAAAAATGATGATAATCTCATTATTGTGATGAGCCGGAAACATCATCACTCTTATCATCCCAAGATGGCCAGGGTTCCGGCTTATCTCAACAGGTACTTTCATAAAAACAGCTATATCCTGATTTATCCCGTTCAGACGGGTATTCCCGATGAGACCAGTGAAGATACTCCCGCTCAACCGCTCAAAAAAACTATGTTCAGTCTTGAGATGGTTAGAAAAATGCTTCAGAAAGTCTACAACATAAAGAAATAGTTTCCACCACAAGGCAGCTTCCATATCCGGTGATTATGGATTTTGCTTTTCATAAGCTTGAATTATTGGTTGTTGTCGGTAGTCGTTATTGGACAATTCTGGTGGAGGTTCTGCTCGCTTTTCTCGTAAGTACACAATATCACCTACGTCCCCTTTATTTTATTAGATAAGTTGGAAATGTGTTATATTTGCGCGCATTATATCTTGGTGGAAAAAGATAAAAATGAGGGGGCGATTAATGAAATTTCCTGTTTGTGAATTTGCGGAATCGGAGGAAGGATTTTATTCGCAGTGTGCTGGTTGTCCTATTGATGCCTCTTCTTCGGGATGCGCTCTTGATGAGATTGAACATGGGAATTACCAGTTTGAAGGTGTTACTCCTCATGGCGGGGTGAGGGCACTTTTTCATTTCAGGGATAATGAAGGAAATCAGGTCATGAAGAGGGATGCTATTCATGTGGAGATCCATGAGCTTGATGAGCAGGGTCACCTGATTACGATTCTTTATGGTATTGTGGATCCTGAAGGAATAATCTACCTGAAAAACTCCGGGGCTGAAAAAACGTATAGTCAAAAAAATATCGAGTAATCTGGTATCCTCATTAGTCAATGACCCTGAATACACTCTATTTCGATGGCGGGGAGGAGATTCGTGATCTCACGATTGTTGGTGGTGGGCCGACGGGGATTTTTGCGGCATTTCAGTGTGGCATGAACAATATAAGCTGCCGGATTATTGAAAGTATGCCCCAGCTTGGGGGGCAGCTTGCAGCTCTCTATCCTGAAAAACATATTTATGATGTCGCGGGTTTTCCTGAAGTGCCTGCTGCCGGATTGGTGGATAGTTTATGGAAGCAGACTGAACGCTATCATCCGGAAATTATTCTGGGAGAAACGGTTACACGATATCGCAAGCTTGAGGATGGATCGTTTGAGGTGACTGTCAGTTCCGGGCGGATCTTTCTTTCAAGAGCGCTTCTGATTGCCGCTGGCCTTGGTGCTTTTGCGCCGCGCAAACTGCCCCAGTTGACCGATATTGACCATCTGGAAGGGCGATCTGTTTTTTATGCGGTCAAGAATATCAGTGATTTTGCCGGTCAACGGGTGGTGATTGTCGGTGGGGGAGACTCAGCGCTTGACTGGACTGTCGGTTTGCTCAATACGGCGGCTCAGGTGACGCTTGTTCACCGGATGCATGAATTTCAGGGTCACGGCAAGACCGCACGGGAGGTGCTTGATGCCAAAGCAAGTGGCAGGGCTACTGTTTTTTTGAATACGGAAGTCAAGGGGGTTGATACTGAAGGGGATCGTCTGACGGTCGTTCATCTTCAATCGAAAAACGGAAAGATTGCTCATATCGAGGCGGACTGTCTTCTGTTGCTGATCGGTTTTAAATCGAACCTTGGTCCTCTTGCCGCGTGGGATCTTGAACTTGCAGACAACGCGCTTGTTGTTGACAGCCACATGAAAACTTCGGTTGATGGTCTCTATGCCGCTGGCGATATTGCCTATTATCCGGGGAAACTCAAGATTATACAGACTGGGTTGAGTGACGCGGCTATGGCTGTGCGTCATAGTTTAAATTACATCAAACCCGGAGAGAGGATCAGCCATACCTTCAGCAGTCTTAAAGTGGCAAAGCAAAAGAGGGATGCGACCAAAAATGGCTGAACAGAGTCTGCCATTACCTTCGTCATTGCAGGCGTGGATGCTTGCAATTCGTCCAAAAACCCTGCCGGCTGGTGCGGTTCCGGTGGTTCTCGGTTCTGCTCTTGCGGCGGCTGATGGTCGATTTTGTCTTTTCCCGGCCCTTGTGGCGCTGATTTGTGCTCTCGGTATTCAGGTCGCCACTAATTTTATTAACGAGATTTACGATTTTCGCAAAGGAGCGGATACTGCCGAACGGCTTGGCCCCACAAGAACGGTTGCCGCAGGCATTATCAGTGAGAAAACCATGATCAAGGTTTCAGGGATACTTATTGGCACTGTTTTCTTGCTCGGGCTCTATCTGGTCTACACGGCAGGCTGGCCTATTTTCATTGTCGGGTTACTTTCTCTTCTTTTTGCCTGGGCCTATACCGGGGGGCCATATCCGATAGCCTATTCCGGTCTTGGTGATGTTTTTGTTTTTGTCTTTTTTGGACTTGTGGCTGTTGGTGGTACCTATTATGTGCAGGCTCATGCGTTGTCATTGCCGGTACTGTTTGCTGCGGTTGCGCCTGGGGCATTTTCTGTCAATATTCTTCTGGTGAACAATATTCGCGATATTGCTACTGATCGTACCGTTGGCAAAATGACGCTTCCGGCGCGTATTGGTGCTCAGTGGGCTCGCAGGCTCTATAGTGCCCTTACTGTTGCAGCATTTCTTGTGCCCGTATTGCTTTCGATGAATGGTTACTCTCAATGGGGAATGCTTTCGTTGCTTTCGGCCCCTCTTGCGTTCAGGTTGATCAGGCAACTCAATGCAAGCGAAGGGAGGGAGTTAAACAATGTTCTGGCTGGCACAGGCAAACTGATGACTCTTCATGGACTTCTGTTTGCCGCAGGTCTTCTTGTTCAATAATGACATCATCAGTTATGCATGCCGAAAAGGTTGCCATAGCGCTCATTCAAACATCGTGTCAGAGCGATCCGGCTGAAAATCTTGCCAAAGCGTGCGTGAAAATACGTGAAGCTGCCTCGTTGGGAGCCAGAATTATCTGTTTGCAGGAGCTTTTCACCACTCGCTATTTTTGCCAGACGGAGGATTATGCGTCGTTTGATTATGCGGAGTCAATTCCGGGGCCATCAACGCAGGTGATGCAACTCCTTGCCCGTGAGCTGGAGGTGGTTATTGTCGCCTCTCTTTTTGAACGGCGCGCAAGAGGATTGTATCATAATACAGCAGTAGTTCTTGATGCTGACGGGAGCTGTCTTGGCAAATATCGTAAAATGCACATTCCTGATGATCCGGGATTTTATGAAAAGTTTTATTTTACCCCCGGTGATCTTGGTTACAAGGTTTTTAAAACCCGCTATGCAACGATTGGTGTTTTGATATGCTGGGATCAGTGGTACCCTGAAGCTGCACGTCTGACTGCACTCAAGGGCGCAGAGATTCTTTTTTATCCAACAGCAATTGGCTGGGCAACACATGAACGTTCAACCGATGTGCGTCGTTCTCAACAGGAGGCATGGATAACCATACAGCGCAGCCATGCGATTGCCAATGGAGTCTTTGTTGCGGCGGCCAACAGGGTTGGAACAGAAGGTGATCTGGAGTTCTGGGGCAACAGTTTTATCTGTAATCCATTCGGTCAGATTATCAACGATGCTGCTCATCAGGATGAAGCTATTGTTCTGGCAGAGTGTGACCGAAGCAGCATAGGTTTTTATCGTTCGCACTGGCCGTTTCTGCGCGATCGCCGTATCGACACCTACAAGGATTTGGAGAGACGGTTTCTTGATGAATAAACGATCTCATTTACTATGAACATATTTGGTGCGGTAATATTTTTTACGCTGATTATTACTTTTCTGGTCAGGCTGGTTTCAGAATTGCTCAATCTCAGGGCTGCTGCGGCAGGGCTTCCTGAGGAGTTTGCAAGACTGTTTGATAAGGATGCCTGCAAAAAGTCGCGAGACTATCTTGGTGCCACCACCACGTTGTCCTTGTTCAGCGCGGCTATTGATCTGCTTATTCTTCTGCTTTTCTGGTTTACGGGAAGCTTTAATCTGCTCGACCAGTTTTTGAGGGGATATGGGTTTAATCCGGTTGTGACAGGGGTGCTTTATATTGGGACGTTGCTGCTTCTGCAGTCGCTTGTCGCCCTTCCGTTCAGCGCCTGTGAGACCTTTATTATTGAGGAGAAATTTGGCTTCAATAAAACGACCCCGTCTGTGTTTGTCCTGGATATCTTCAAAGCGCTATTGCTTGCTGTTCTGCTTGGCACGCCTCTGCTTGCCGGAGTGCTCTGGTTTTTTGAGGTCGCCGGATCAATGGCCTGGTTATGGGCGTGGGGGGGAATGATGCTCTTCTCTCTTTTGCTCCAGTATGTTGCTCCAACGTTGATCATGCCTCTTTTTAACAAATTTGTTCCTCTTGGTGCTGGAGAGCTGAAGAGTGATATAATGCGCTACGCTTCCAGGGTTAAATTCCCTCTTTCCGATATTTATGTTCTTGATGGATCAAAACGTTCAGAAAAAGCAAATGCTTTTTTTACAGGATTTGGTAAATACAAGAGGATTGCCCTTTTTGACACGCTTATTGCCTCGCATACCGTTCATGAGCTGGTTGCGGTGCTTGCTCACGAAATAGGTCATTTCATGAAAAAGCATATTGTCGTGACGATGTTCCTGAGCCTCGGTCATCTCGGTGTGATTTTTTTTCTTCTCTCTCTTTTTATGAATAACCGCTCTCTTTTTGATGCTTTTCTCATGACGGATACCTCTGTCTATGGGAGTCTGATTTTTTTCATGCTTCTTTATACGCCGATAGAATGGATCCTTTCTGTTGTCATGAATGCCCTTTCAAGAAAACATGAGTATGAAGCTGATGCTTATGCGGTTTCGACCTATGAGCATGGGCAGGCTCTGGGCGACGCACTGAAAAAGTTGGCACGCAACAATCTGTCAAATCTTACACCGCATCCCCTTTATGTTTTTTTGAACTATTCTCATCCGCCTGTTTTACAGCGTATCAAACGCATCAAAGCGTTAGCTGCCGGTCGTGCCAAATCCTGAAATGAACATTTTATGGCTGAATCGACTTATTTTATGCCGCCTGAGTGGGCTGCTCACAAGGCGACCTGGCTCTCCTGGCCACATCGGCTTGAGACATGGCCTGGCAAGTTCAAGCCGATTCCTGATGTGTTTCTCAACATTGCGGCCTGGCTGAGTTCTTCAGAAGAGGTCCATATCAATGTGGTTGATGCAGAAATGGAGCAAGAGGTGTTGGACTTGTTTCGCAACTCTGATCATCAGCAGCTTCGAAGAGAATGTATTTTTCTTCATCGCATTCCAACCAATGATGCCTGGTGCAGGGATCATGGGCCGAACTATGTTTTTCGTCAGAAAAACGGGATGATTGAAAAAATTATCATGAATTGGGAATACAATGCGTGGGGCGGAAAATATTCCTCCTTCCATCATGACAATGCCGTGCCAGAAATGATTGCTGCGCTGGAGCAGTTACCTCTTGTTTCTCCCGGCATGATTCTTGAAGGAGGTTCTATTGATGTGAACGGAAAAGGGCTTCTGCTGACGAGTGAGGCTTGTCTGCTGAATCCTAACCGCAACCCGTCAATGAGTCGCGAGCAGATTGAGCTTGCGCTTGGTCGATATCTTGGCATTGAAAAAGTTCTCTGGCTTGGCGACGGCATTGTGGGCGACGATACGGATGGCCATGTTGATGATATGGCGCGTTTTGTCAATGAAACAACCGTTGTGATTGCTGTTGAGGATGATCCTGAAGATGAGAATTATGAGGCGTTGCAGGAAAATTACAGGAGACTGCTACGTTACACGGATCTTGATGGCAATCCGCTCAAGGTGGTGAGACTGCCTATGCCCTTGCCGTTTTTGCATGATGAATGTCGCTTGCCAGCCAGTTACGCAAACTTCTATATTGCAAACACGGTAGTTCTTGTCCCAACCTACCGGTGCGAACAAGACCAGAGAGCCATTCAGATATTGCAGGAATTTTTCCCGGAGAGGAATGTTGTCGGTATCGATTGTACTGATCTTGTCTGGGGACTTGGAGCTATACACTGTATAACACACGAAGAGCCCTCATTGTAAAACTCATGTATGAAACAAAAAAGCGGTCTCTCGACCGCTTTTTGTGAAGTGTCCTTATATGCAGGAGATTCAGGCAAGCAGTGCTGCAAGAGCCTTGCAGTTTTCTTCGACAATTGCCGCTGATTGCTGGAGTGCTTCAAGTTCCGAACCAGAGAGATTGATTTCAAGAATCTGCTCAACGCCGTTTTTGCCAAGCTTGATCGGAACGCCACAAAAGACGTTGTCAATTCCGTACTGGCCTTCAAGGAGGGTTGTGCATGGGATAATCCGCTTGCGGTCTTTCACGATAGCTTCAATCATCTCAACTGCCGAAGCCGCAGGAGCATAAAATGCTGAGCCTGTTTTCAGATAGTTGACAATTTCAATGCCACCATTTCTTGTGCGAGTGACAAGCTCATCAATTTTGTCCTGTGGCAGCAGCTCAGTCAGCGGGATGCCAGCAACATTGGTATAATTGACAACCGGTACCATCGAATCACCATGTCCGCCAAGCACCAGTGCGCTGATATCCTGCATGGAAATATCGAGTGCTTCGGCAATAAAGCTTTTGAAGCGTGCTGTGTCAAGAACGCCAGCCATGCCGATAACTCTCTCTTTAGGAAGACCACTTGCCTGCTGAGCAACAAAGGTCATTACATCAAGCGGGTTGGAGACCATGACAATAATCGGATTGGCCGAATATTTCATCACCTCTTTCGTCACATCCCTGATAATCGTGGCATTTTTCATCAGAAGATCCTCTCTTGACATGCCAGGTTTTCTTGCAAGTCCGGCAGTAATCAAGACAATATCAGAATCAGCGGAATCTTTATAGTCATTGGAGCCAAACACACAAGTATCGAACAGGCCAACAGGTCCTGATTCGTACATATCGAGAGCCTTGCCCTGGGGAACGCCTTCGACGATATCAATCAGAACAACATTTTTTGCAAGCTGTTTTTCCGCAATACGAAGAGCTGCTGTAGCCCCGACATTTCCCGCTCCAATAACGGTGATTTTCATAATTCGATAATGATTTAAAGGTGTAAAGTGAGGAGATGTTATAGATATATTTTTTTTGAAAAACGCTGTTGCATATAATAAAAAAAGCCGACTTAAAACAAGACGGCTTTTTTTTATTCAAAACTTATTGAGTAACAGACATGGTTCAGCAGGGAAGTATGTTGACCTGCTTTTTATTATTGCGTCCGTTGCGAAATGTCACGACACCGTCAACAAGAGCAAAAATAGTATGATCACGTCCAAGACCGGCATTGATGCCAGGTTTGATAACGGTGCCTCTCTGGCGAAGAATAATTGTGCCTGCTGCTACCGTAGAGCCTCCGGCTGCTTTAACTCCGAGATATTTCGGATTACTGTCGCGACCGTTTTTGGTTGATCCGCCACCTTTTTTATGAGCCATAGCAAAAAATTAACGTTAGAAATCCTGAATCTTTAAAGCGAAACAACTTCGATCTGGGTCATCTGCTGACGGTGTCCGTTTCTTACCTGATAACGTTTCCTCCGTTTTTTCTTGAACACGATAACCTTCTCATCCTTGACATGAGCAAGAACTTTTGCCTGAATGCTGCCTGCTGCCAGAACAGTATTTTCGCCGTCAATCGATGCCATGCTTTTGATTTCCATGGTTTCGCCAATTGCCGTTCTTTGTTTGGGAACGAAGAGTGTGTCCCCTTGTTGTACCAGATATTGTTTGTCGGAAATCTTGATCAGCGCCTGCATTACAGATATATTTTAGTGATAAAGGTCTTGAATATAGTAATAATTCCCTGATTATCAAATAATGGAAAAGCATCCAGGGAAATCTCTTTCTTGTTTCAATAACAGGGGTAGCTGTTGTTTGGATATTGGGCCTTCAAAGAAGAAAAAAGCTGATGGTCAGTACCAGGGCAAACATGGTAAGTGAAATAGTGAAAAGCCGATACCAGCGCTTGTAATTGGCTGGGGAGCAAGGGTAGCTGAGTGTGCGTATGGAACGGGTGATGTAGCCAAGCGTCAACGCAACCTGAAGCACAATAAGGCCAATTTTCACAAAAACCCAGAGCGTCCAGCCATGGTACAAGGCCGCCAGCAGAATACCCGTTATGATGACTGTCTTGAACCCGGTGTCGGCAACTTTTGTTTCGAGCTTGATGTAACGTTGGAGGAGAGAGGTATATTCGCTGGTATTGATTGCGTTCCCCGTGAGCTTCTCTTCAATGCTTTTGAGAAAATAGATTGATGCAAGCACTGAACCGAACCATGCGGCAAAAGCGGTGACGTGCAGAAAACGCAGAAGCGTATGAAAAATTTCCATAGTTTCAACTGGTGATGAGTTCTCTTATTGTTGCCTCAACATACTTTTTCTTGCACCTCTTGTCAAGAGATTCCCGCACTTGTTTATTAAGGTGCGCTGAAGTAGCTTCTTTTTCGCAAAAGGAAGCGGGATAGTTGCGCTCTAAAGTGATTTAATATCAGGGCAGAATTCTTCACCCCTTGCGGTGAATTTTGTTACGCTTCTTCTACAACCGGATACCTCGCTGCTTGCGGTGCGGGGAGTTTCATTAACTGATGATCACACCATGAGCAAAGCAGAGGGTTCCACGCAGAAAGAGCACTCCCCAATGATGCGGCAGTATCTGGAGGTAAAGGAGCGATATCCTGATTTTCTGCTGCTCTTCAGGGTTGGAGATTTTTACGAAACCTTTTTTGACGATGCCGTTACGGTCTCAACCGCTCTGAACATTGTGCTGACCAAACGCACCATCGATATACCAATGGCGGGCTTTCCCCATCATGCCAGTGAAGGATACATAGCCAAACTGGTCAAAAAAGGCTTCAAGGTGGCGGTGTGCGACCAGGTTGAAGATCCGGCCGATGCCAAAGGGATTGTCCGCCGTGAAATCACCGACATTATTACTCCAGGTGTCATTTACAGCGACAAGCTGCTCGACGATCGGCACAATAACTACCTTTGTGCAGTTGCCTATCTCAAAGAGGGCAGAACGCTGCTGGTTGGTGTGGCCTTTATCGATGTGACAACGGCTGAATTCAGGATTGCCTCTCTACAGCCCGTTGAGCTTAAAGACTTTCTTCTTTCACTGCACCCCTCGGAAGTTCTTGTCTCTTCCTTTGAAAGAGAGCGTGCCGAGCTTCTGAAAAAAGCGTTACCGGCGGAGACGCTTGTCACCGAGCTTGATTCATGGATGTTCAGTGAAGAGCAGGCGCAGGAGGTGCTCTCGCGGCAGTTCAAGACCCACTCGCTGAAGGGGTTCGGCATTGAGGGCAACCGTGCCGGCAGGGTGGCCGCTGGTGTGGTGCTCCAGTATCTTGAGGAGACCCGGCAGAATCGCCTGCACTACATTACCCGCATTGGGGAGCTGCATAACGCGGAGTACATGACGCTTGACCAGCAGACCAAGCGCAATCTGGAGATTATCTCCTCCATGCAGGATGGCACGCTGAACGGGAGCCTGCTTCAGGTGATGGATCGCACGCGCAACCCCATGGGAGCCCGCTTGATCCGGCGATGGCTTCAACGACCGCTGAAAAAGGTTGAGGAGATCAGACTGCGCCTCGATGCGGTTGGGGAGTTGACCGAGAACCGGGCGTTGCGGGAGGGGTTGAGCGAGCAGATGTCGGCCATCAACGATCTTGAGCGGTCGCTTGCCCGAATTGCCACGTTTCGCACCATTCCACGGGAGGTTCGCCAGCTTGGCCTCTCGCTCTCTGCCATTCCGAAGATTCAGGAGCTGCTGCATCAGGCTGGTTCGGCCCGGCTGGGATCGCTTGCCTTTACGTTGCAGCCGCTGCCGGAGCTTGCAGCACGAATTGAGGAGGCGATTGATCCCGAATCAGGCGCATCAATGCGTGATGGCGGTTACATTCGCCCTGGCTACAACGCCGAGCTTGATGATCTCCGCTCCGTTGCCTCAACAGCTAAAGACCGCCTCTTGCAGATTCAGCAGGAGGAGCGAGCCGCCACTACCATCTCGTCGCTCAAGGTGAGTTTCAACAAGGTGTTCGGTTACTACATCGAAATCAGCCGCGCCAACACTGACAAGGTTCCAGCTTATTACGAGAAGAAACAGACCCTTGTCAACGCCGAGCGCTACATCATTCCTGCCTTAAAAGAGTATGAGGAGAAGATTCTCAATGCTGAAGAGAAAAGTCTGGTGCTCGAAGCGCAGCTCTTTCACGACCTTTGTCTTCTCATTGCAGAACAAGCGTCAGGAATACAGGAAAACGCATCTCTCATCGCTGAAATTGATTCGCTCTGCTCCTTTGCCCTCTCTGCGGTCGAATACGGCTACTGCAAGCCGGAGATCATGGAGCATGAAAAGCTCTTCATTGTTGGTGGCCGTCATCCCGTACTTGAAAGGATGATGAGCGTTGAGGAGCCTTATGTGCCGAATGACTGCCACTTCGACGAGAAGCAGAAGATGCTGATGATTACCGGCCCCAACATGGCGGGCAAAAGCTCCTTTCTGCGCCAGATTGGCCTGATTGTTCTTTTGGCACAGGCGGGGAGTTTTGTTCCGGCGGAGCGGGCGGAGATCGGGCTCGTTGACCGCATCTTTACACGGGTCGGAGCTTCAGACAATCTTGCTTCCGGTGAGAGCACTTTTCTGGTTGAGATGAATGAGGCGGCCAGCATTCTCAACAATGCCACCTCCAGAAGCCTGCTGCTGCTCGATGAGATAGGCAGGGGAACCAGCACCTTTGACGGCATGTCTATTGCCTGGTCAATGAGCGAATATATCTGCCGATCAATCGGTGCAAAAACCCTTTTTGCAACCCATTATCATGAACTTGCCGAACTGGAGAGCCGACTGCCTGGAGTGGTGAACTATAATGCCACCGTTGTTGAGACTGCCGACAAGGTGATTTTTCTGCGCAAGATTATTCGTGGCTCTACCGACAACAGTTATGGTATTGAGGTGGCTAAAATGGCGGGAATGCCAGCGGAGGTGATCTTGCGGGCAAAGGAGATTCTTGCTGGTATGGAGAAACGCGACATTGAGATACCCCTGATTCGGCCACCTAAAATCAGGAGTATGCAGATCAGCCTGTTTGAAGAGGCAGACAACCAGCTTCGCACAGCCGTTGAGTCGCTTGATCTCGACAGGCTTACCCCGCTCGATGCTCTGCTGGAGCTGAAAAAGCTTCAGGAACTGGCCCGGAATGGGGGAGGCTATTGATGGATGATAAATGATTATGGATTGTAGAGGATCACGTAAGCGTTGTCTCTACGAACAAATTAAACGTTAGATAAAGGCACAAACCGTGCCTTTGACAGGTAATATATGGCTGTTGAGAAAAAAGTACTACTCATTTTTATTCAAGCTGATAGCGGTGTTGATGGAGCGGCTTCGCTCGACAGCACCTCAGCCAAGCGCAGCATCTTCAGCTCATTGAAAGACACCGCCCTGAGCAACATCATCAGGCGGGCACAGTTCGCGATTCCGCCGCTGGCGCTGATGATTCTCAGCTCCCAGAAGGTGGCGGGCGTGAGCCAGACATTCTGCGACCTGCGTTTTGAAAAGCTTCCTCTCGATCAGCACTGGGATATGGCTGGTATCAGCGTCCAGACTGGCGCTGTCAGGCCAGCCTTTGAGCTTGCCCGGGCGCTCCGTTCCAGAGGCATCAAGGTGGTGCTCGGAGGCCCCTACGTCTCCATTTTTCCCGACCAGTGCCGCGACCATGCCGATGCACTGGTCATCGGTGAGGCCGACGATATCTGGCGCGAGGTGCAGGAGGATCTGCTTGCTGGCGAACTCAAGCCGGAGTACCAGGTTGCCACCTTCCCCGACCTCTCGATTGAGCGCGTTGTCAACAAGAGTGCGCTCGACATCCAGAGTTACTTCACCACCAACGTGGTGCAGACCACCCGTGGCTGCCCCTTCAGTTGCGACTTCTGCAACGTGCATGTCATGAATGGCCACCGTCTGCGCCACCGAACCATTCCCGCCGTTCTCAGGGAGGTTGAAACGTTTCTGAAAGAGGACAAGCGGATCTTCTTCTTTCTCGACGACACCATCAACGCCGACGAAGAGTATGCCGAACAGCTTTTTCGTCAACTGGAGCCCTTCAGGATCAAATGGGTAGGCCAGGCCACCACCGCTCTTGGTGAAAAACCCCGGCTTCTCGATGCCTTTGCCCGCTCCGGTTGCGGCGCCCTCCTGATCGGTATTGAAAGCCTCTCCGATGGCAGCAACCATGCCCACAAGAAGTTCCACAACCCCGCCGACCGCCAGGTGGAGTGCATCAAGCGTATTCGCCAGGCAGGGATATGTGTCTATGGCAGCTTCATCTACGGCCTCGACGAAGACACCCTTGAACTGCCCGCCCAACTCGAAGCCTTTATCGAAGAGACCGGCGTTGATGTGCCCGGTATCAATCTGCTGCGCCCCATTCCCGGCACAGGCGTTTTCAACCGGCTCGCCGAGGAGGGGCGCCTGCTCCACTCGCCTGATGACCACGATGCTTTCAAGTTTTCATGGGGGCAGGAGATGCTCTACAAGCCCTTGCGCATTCCCTTGCAAGAGTTCATTCCGAGTTATACGGCGCTCACCAGCCGCGTCTTTACCGTGCAGAACGCCGTGAAACGGGCTATGCGTGCGCCCCGGCTGCGGTCGGCGGTGCTGATGTTTAATTTGCTGTATGTGCACATGTACGGTATGGCGCGTAAGGATTTGATGCGGCAGTTGAAGGGGATGGAGTGATGTGACAAGAAAATGAGGGTATATTCTGCGCAACATGGCGACGGTGCCTCAACCATGAAAAAATAGATACGGATTGCATGACCGATATTTTTATCAGCTATGCTCATGAGGATCAGGAGCGTGTCAGCCCAATAGTTAAAGCGCTTGAAAACAATCACTGGAGTGTTTTGTTTGGACAAAAAATTCCGAGGCCACATTATTTATTGTTGGTTATGAACAATCAAACGTCTTGAACCATTTGCAAATACATAATAACCGATTGCAATTTAACGGTAAACAAAGTACTTTGAAATAATTTTTGCTTGGAAAGATTACTTAACTTTTAACGGTGAGGTGAGTGTGAGTTATCGAAAACGTGTAAGTAAAGGGAGTCATCAGGGGCCTCGTATGGTCTCTGCAGTTGTTGCGTATGCTATGACTGGAATAATATTTTCCAGTGGAGCTTCTGCTCAAACGACGGTTACTGCCGCTGATATATCGTATCGAGATCAGCAGGCTGTGATCAATTACTCATGGTACGTCAACTCAATAACTAATGGAAGCGGGACAATTCCCCCTGATCTTTCAGGTTATAATCCCATATTAAGTTATCCAACTGTTCCGCCTACTGTTATTTCAGGGGTAAACGGAACTGATGTTTATTTACATACATTCGGATTAGAGGGTATTAATTTAAGTAACGATAATAATAATCGCGTTGTTCCTTCTCCTTCGTCTGGGAGTTTTACCAATAGTTACTCTGATTTTTTTGGGAATGGTTACATTAGTGGAACAACAACAACTTCCTGGACTGTTACGACCTATTATGCACCGAACTGGTATGCAGTTTTGACTGCAAGTGGTTCTACGGTTACGGCGGATGGTTCCGGGTATGCGATCAAAACGGACACTGGTGTTGGCAGTACCCTGAATTTGACAGGGACAAATCAGTTTAATGGTATCGTGCAGTTGGGCACGACTTCCGGTTCTCTCCCAACCGATGGCAACGCCTATCTTACTTCCGGCACAACCACATTTAACGGAGATCTCTACGCCAACCTGTATATGGGAGGCAATGGAGCCCCTGGAACTAATTCAAAAGCGATTTTCACCACAGCAGCGTCAACAATTGCCGGTAATATCACTGAATCAACACCAAGTAGTGATACAAACACAACAATTGTTGAGTTTCAGGGTAACAATACCGTCAATGGTACAGTTACTGTGGATAACGTCCATGTCTCTGGACAAAATGTCATATTCAACGGTAATGTCACTGGGGCACTGAGTTTTCTTAACAGTGCTGGTACAGCATATTTTGGTGGTGGTTCCGATTTGACAGGGAATGTTTCTTATGCTGGAAACGATGCGGCCCTTACTTTGAGCAATGGTAGCAATATAACCTATTCCATAGACGGCTCTGGATATCCCATTTCGGGGAGCGGTGGCGATGTCGTTGGTGCAGGTACTAACAACGGGACACTTACGTTTGAGGGCAGTAGTGAGGTTTCCGGTACAGTTGGACCGATTAAATCTATTAACGTCAAGGGTGGTGAGTCACTTGTACAACTGAATACCGAATCTGGCACGACTTCAGTCAATACGCTTGCGATTACGGCTGACAAGGCGGTTGTTGCAACAAGTGGTCTCCTGAGTGCTAATGCTGTGACGATGGATGGGCATTTTAGCAAGCTTAAATTAATGGATATTACTTCTTTTACCCCGCTTCAGCCTTCGAGTATTGCTACTCCAGAATCAGGAGCATATACTTTGCCAACATTGCCATATGAAGCCAAAGGTATGGTTGGTACGCTGAACTTTGGTACATACAATACAACAATTAATGTACCGGCTACAGGAACGCAAGGGAAAGGTACTCTTGAAATTGGGGATAATGTGAATGTCACATTCAGCACCAACCCCGCTCTTGGTATCAATGTTGTGAACGGAAATAATGCAACGCTTGTCATCGCTGGCTCAAGCACAATCGGTGGGAATCTTGGGACATTAGCATCATCGTCAAACACCTTCAACCGCATTTGGGCAGGTTCAGCATCGGATGACAATGATCACGTCCCTGCAATTGATACTTTCCAGAATGATATTTACGTTGGCGTTAATTCAGTGACGGCTGCAACAGCAGGCTCTCTGTCTGGCACGGATAGATATACAGGATATCTGCATGTTGGAAGTGGTATAGTGAACCTTAATGGCGATCTGCATGGCAATTTGGTGATTGGCTCTGAGGACAAGCCCCCTGTCAGGAATGGCCCTGTCAGTGTTGAAGGTTCAGCATACACAACTTATGGAGACGGAGGTGTCGTTAGCTGCGTATGGGCTGATGATGGCACTGTTAATATTGCCCATAATAAAACAGTGACTGGTACTATTACGACTAATACGGATGGTACCGGCTTCCTGAATTTTATGGGCAGCAGTAATTACAGCGGTACAATTGGCGGTAGCGGTGCATCTCTGAATGCAGTTACGTTCAACTCAGCCTCAACGGGGAGTGCAACAACGGGCTTTACCGCAACCATTGGTCACAACGTTTACGCTACAACAGTGACTATTGGTAACAGTGATGGCGAGTTGAAGGCTACAGCACTGGCGGATATTTCAGGAACGTTTGATTATGCTGGCGCAAGCTCTATGCGTGGATGGACAGGAGGCACTGTAGCTAATATTGGTTCTGGTGTTACTCAGCTTGGTGGGTATTTGGTGCTTGATAATGAACACGATGCAATCAACTTTGGTGTTGCGCATGTTTCAGCTACTACGTTCACTACTAATGGTGGCGCATTGAGCTTCACCGTAAACAGCCTCAATGCGGCGGCGACAATAGACGGTTCTTCATTATTGACGTTGACTGAACCTTCAACTGAAGCATTGACCATGACTGGTACTGAAAAAGTGCAGGTGAACTATGTTGGCAGTTTGGCCAATGGCAGTACTTACACACTGATTGATTCTACCACCAGTGGGTCTGGTTGGGCTATTCGTACAGATACCGATGCATATGGTCAGGTTTTTGACAACAGCTTCAGTATTAACTCTTCGGTATCGCAAGTTGGAGGCGATTTGATAGTTACTGCTAATCGTACCGGAGGCGGGCTCTATCCGGCAAGTGAGAACTACATTCAAAAATCGGGCACAGTTGGCAGCTTCTCGAACAATGCCGCGATCGTGCTGGGTGGAATTGCCGCAGCGGGCAGCCAGTCTGGCGATATGGTTGAAGTAATCCAGAAAATTGATATTGATAATTATGGCTATGGCAACAATCAGGCAAATCTGGCAACACAGATGAGGCGTTTGGCCCCGATTGCAAATGGCTCCATTATACAGTCGGCATTTTCAGCCTTCAGGTTGTCGCTTGATGCTCTTGACATGCGTCTGTCGGCTATACGTGGCAACTGCTGTGTTTCAGCCAGCGATATTGCCAGGGCATCGTTACCACAGAGCGGATTATGGGTGAAAACGCTTGGTTCTTATGGCAAACAAAAACAGCAAGGCGAGTACGATGGTTACAATTCAACAGAATATAGCGTCGTTGCTGGTTTTGACGGGTGTGTTAATCGGGATCTGATCGTTGGTCTTGCTGGTGGTTATGGATCGGTGGATGTTGACCAGCAGGATTTTCGTGATGGGGACACGATGCACATCAATAACTATCAACTTATCGGCTACCTCACTTACGATTTGACGGAGTCACTCTATTTGGATGGCGCGGTCAGCTATGGCTTAAACAGTTATGATGGCCAGCGTACGGCTGCAATAGGACGTAAAGCCGATGCAAATTTTGATGGTCGTCAATTGGGTGCTGATTTGGGGGTTGGTTACAACTTTAATCTTGGTAAAAAAACAACACTCACCCCAATGGTGTCAGTTGATTACAAACAACTGAAACAGGATGCCTACACGGAAACGGGAGCGGGTGCGATCAGCTTGAACATTGGAGAGCAGTTGATTAACCGCACTCGATTCGGGTTGGGCGGACGCCTTGCTACTGAATGGTCAGGCCCTGATGTCTCTTATCGTCCTGAAGTGGCGTTCCATTGGTATCATGATAATAATTCGCTCAGTAAAGACATCGTTTCATCATTTGTCGGCGGAGGCGAAGCATTTACAACACCATGTTTTGGCTCAGATGCCAATACCTGGAATTTGGGAGCAGCCTTGACGGTATCAACAAAAAATACATTGAGTATTCAGGTTCGGTACGATTTTGATAAACGTAATGACTTTACAGCTCATACAGGCTCTTTGACCGCCGCCTGGAAGTTTTAACGCATTACTCGATAGTTTGCTTAATTTTCAGGGTAAAAAGCCTTTGAACTCTTCGTGAAGTCAAAGGCTTTTTGCTGTTACAGTATGTTGAGGTGTCAGCCGAGATCATTTTGCTGGAAATCGATAAAAAGCGATCATGTTGCAGATTACCCGATCCATTGCTCTTCCTGATGAAGAGATTGACCTCCAGACCATGAGGGCGCAGGGTGCTGGCGGGCAGAATGTCAACAAGGTTGAGACCGCTGTGCATTTGCGTTTTGATATCAGGGCATCATCTCTGCCTGACGATTTCCGTGAAAAGTTGCTGATGCTGAAAGATCACCGCCTCTCGAAAGATGGCGTGATCATCATCAAGGCGCAACGCTACCGTTCACAGGAAAAGAACCGTGCCGATGCAATGCTGCGGCTGCAAGGGCTGCTGCAGCGAGCTGCTCAGCCGGTCAAAAAACGAAAGGCTACTGTACCTACAAAAAGTTCGAAGGAGAGACGCATTGAGAGCAAGGTAAAGCGGGGAGCTGTCAAGGCAATGAGGGGGCCAGTTGATTTTTAGCAGCTCAATATGCCGATTATTCATCTCCGGGAAAGAAAATACCAGTTGTCTCTGCATGATTTGAACGTTGCTGTTCATCTCAACTTTCTTGTTATTGGATTATATCAGCATTATCTTTTTTAAATTGAATGTATACTAGTTCAATTTTTCCTCGCTCTTGATGAAAAAATGATTTTTCAATCAGCAACACTGATGCTGTCGAGCAATCTGTTTGTGCTCACAACCATAAAATAAGGCAAATCATGAAAATAGCCGTCTGCATCATTCGTATTGGCTTGATCGCTTTTATTACGATGTCGGCGTTTAATCCTGATCTTGGCTGGTGTGCTTCATCCTCCCATCGCAAGGCTAAGGCCAAAAAGAAACATAGTGTGCATGTTGTGCGCAAAACAAAGCGCATGAGCAGAGTCCGTCCCTCTTTGGCGCATGTAGCGCCCGTTGTGGTAAGAAGTAATGACAATCAGGCCGATGTGCTGCAAAAGCAAGGCAAGTATGCTGAGGCGGAGGTGCTTGCTCGACGCCTGCTGGCAAGTCAGGAAAAAAAATATGGGAGTGAGCATCTGCTTGTTTCAAATACCCTCAACAATTTAGGCTCATTATTGAAAGCGCAGGGGAAGTATGCTGAAGCAGAGCTGGTTTTTCGTCGTGCGCTGGCTATTCGGGAGAAGCAGGTGGGTAGTGAACATCCCCTGGTGGCCACGAGTCTGAACAATTTGGCGTTATTGCTGAAAACGCAGGGCAAGTATGCTGAAGCCGAACCGATTTATCGCCGTTCACTGGCGATCCGGGAAACACAGCAAGGTCGAGAGCATCCCCTTGTGGCCACCAGTCTCAATAATCTTGCGGATTTGCTGCAAATGCAGGGCAAGTATGCTGAAGCAGAGCCTCTTTTTCGTCGAGCACTGGCAATAGACGAAACAGTACAGGGCACCGATTCTCCAGATGTGGCGACAAGTCTGAACAATCTTGCTTCCTTGTTACAAGATCAGTGCAAATATTCCGAGGCGGAGCCACTTTATCGACGTTCACTGTCGATCCGTGAAAAACGATTGGGCAGTGAGCATCCCGATGTTGCACAGAGTTTAAACAATCTTGGTGAATTACTTCAGGATCAGGGTAAATATTCTGAAGCGGAGCCACTTTATCGACGTTCACTGTCGATTCGTGAAAAACTATTGGGCAGTGGCCATCCTGATGTCGCCCAGACCTTGAATAATATTGCTTCATTACTGAAAACGCAGGGCAAGTATGTTGAAGCCGAGTCGTTGTATCGCCGTGCGCTGGTGATTAACGAAAACACGCTGGGCCCTGATCATCCATCTGTTACGACAAGTCTGAACAATCTTGCAGGTTTGTTGCAGGAGCAGGGTAAGTACGTTGAAGCAGAGCCTCTCTATCGTCGTTCGCTGGCGATTCGCGAAAAGCAGTTAGGCAGTGAGCATACTCTTGTGGCCAGAAGTCTGAACAATCTTGCGGGCTTGTTGCAAATTCAGGCAAAATATGCCGAAGCCGAGCCCCTCTATCGTCGTGCTTTGGTGATCAACGAAAAAGCAATGGGCCTTGATCATCCCGCAGTGGCCACCAGTCTTAACAATTTGGGATTATTATTGAAAACGCAGGGCAAGTATGCCGAGGCCGAAGCTCTGTATCGCCGCTCTTTGGCAATTCTTGAAAAAAAGTTGGGGCGAGAGCATCCATTGGTGGGCACAAGTCTGAACAATCTTGCGGGGTTGTTGCAAGCCCAGGGGAAATATGCCGAGGCAGAGCCTCTGTTTCGTCGTGCGCTTGAGATCAATGAAAAAACATTAGGCGAAGAACATGTCGAAGTTGCAAAAAGTCTGAACAATCTTGCGGGGTTGTTGCAAGCTCAGGGAAAGTACTCTGAAGCCGAGTTATATTGTCGCCGTGCTCTTGTGATCCGTGAAAAAATGCTGGGTCCTGACCATTCTGAAGTGGCAGCAAATCTGAACAGTCTGTCGGAGTTGCTTAGAGCGCAAGGAAAGTTTGCAGAAGCAGAGATCCATGGCCGTCGTTCACTGGAGATCAATGAAAAGCGGTTTGGCAGTGAGCATCCAGTCGTGGCGATGAACCTGAACAATCTTGCCAATTTGCTTAAATCAGAGGCAAAATACGCCGAAGCCGATGTGCTCTATCGTCGTGTGCTGGCGTTCTATGAGAAACAGTATGGAAGTGAGCATCCCTGGGTGGCAAAAAGTCTGAACAATCTTGCGGAATTGCTCCGTTTGCAGGGCAGGTATGCTGAAGCTGAACCACTTTATCGGCGTGCGCTGGCGATCGATGAAAAAACATTGGGTAAAAATCATCCGCAAACGATTACTCATAAAAAGAATTATGATGGACTTCCCAAAAAGTTGCCATAGCCTTTGAACATGAATCATGAAAAAGTTTCCGGGGCAATCAGAGGTGTCGTTTTTCTCTTCATCCTTGTTTTCTCAGGTTGCCAGAGAAACGACAAGTCAGATGGCTACGGCAATTTTGAGGCAACGGAGATCATTGTTTCATCCGAAGCGAACGGGAAACTGGAGCTGCTTGATGTTGAAGAGGGGATGCGAATGGCGGCAGGCAGCATTGCTGCTGTGGTTGATACCACGCAACTCCATTACAGCCGCAGTCAGCTTCAGTCGGAACGAGAGTCACTTGTTGCAAAGCGGCCAAGCCTTGGTGCCCGAATCGGGGTGCTGCTTGAAGAGCGGCGGAATATCAGGCGCGACAATGACCGCTATCGCAGGCTGGTGAAGGAGGGGGCTGTTCCCTCAAAACAGCTTGAGGATATTGAAAACCGCCTCAGCGTTATCGACAAACAGATTGGCTCTCTCGAAACCGAAAATCCCGGAATTGCCGGTGAGATCAGCGCTAAAGAGGCTCGAATAGCACAGCTTGACGATCAGATAAAAAAGTGCGTTCTCCGCAATCCCGTTGATGGCGTTGTTTTGACAAGGTATGCCGAAAAGGGTGAGCTGACCTCCTACGGCAAGCCGCTCTACAAGATTGCCGATCTTCAGACCATGTTTTTGAGAGTCTACCTGAGTGGCGCGCAGGTGCCGCAGGTGCAGATTGGCGAAGAGGTAGAGGTGCTGATTGATGGCAGCAAGAGCCGGAAAGGCAGAATCACCTGGATCTCTTCAAAGGCAGAGTTTACCCCGAAGATTATTCAGACAAGGGAAGATCGGGTGAGCATGGTCTACGGCGTGAAGGTACAGGTCAACAATCAGGATGGCAGCCTTAAAATCGGGATGCCCGGAGAGATGAGGTTGCTGAAGCGTGGCTCATGAAAGATGCGGTGCTTATCGCCGGTGTTGGCAAGCGCTTTGGCGCTGTTCAGGCGCTTCAGTGGGTGACTCTTTCTGTTGGCGAAGGGGAGCTGTTCGGCTTTATCGGCGCTGACGGGGCGGGGAAAACCACTCTTTTCCGGATTCTCGTAACACTGCTGCTTCCCGATGAGGGGAGGGCAGAGGTGCTCGGACTGGACGTGGTGCGCTTTTACCGAGATATTCGCAAGCGCATAGGCTACATGCCGGGAAAATTCTCACTCTATCCCGATCTGAGCGTCGAAGAGAATCTCCGCTTTTTTGCCTCGGTTTTTGGTACGACGGTCGAAAAAAACTATGAGCTGATCCGCGATATCTACAGTCAGCTTGAGCCCTTCAAAACGAGACGAGCAGGCAAGCTGTCGGGCGGGATGAAGCAGAAGCTCGCCCTCTCCTGCGCGCTGGTGCATCGGCCGGAGGTGCTGTTTCTTGATGAACCGACAACGGGCGTTGATGCCGTATCGCGCAAGGAGTTCTGGCAGATGCTCGGCCGCCTCAGGGAGCAGGGGATGACCATTCTTGTTTCGACACCCTACATGGATGAAGCGGTGCTCTGCGACCGGATTGCCTTCATGCAGGAGGGGAGAATGCTCGCTCTCGATACTCCGTCGGGCATTACCAAACTTTTCCAAAAACCGCTTTTTGCCATTCGCGCCCGGGAGACCTGGCGGTTGCTCTGCGCCTTGCGAGCCTCTCCTCATGCCGCATCCGTCTATGCTTTCGGCAGCGCCTTGCACTATACCGACAACCGCCTTTCGCTCAGGGCCGATGAGCTGCTTGCTGCTCTTCAGGCTGACGGGTTTACGGATGTCTCGGTGTCGGTGATTCAGCCGGGTATTGAAGATACCTTTATTGCGCTCATGGAAGAGAAGCAGGGGAGCTGTCTATGAGTGAAATGGTGATTATCTTGCGACTTGACTTTGCTTTTGACCTGAAGAGTGAGCCCCATGAGTGAACCGGTGATTCATACCGACAAACTGACCAAGCGATTTGGCGATTTTGTGGTGGTTGATGCACTCTCACTCACTATCTCCGGCGGAGAGATTTTCGGTTTTCTTGGAGCGAACGGGGCAGGCAAGACCACCGCCATCAGAATGCTGACCGGCCTTCTTATCCCAACGTCAGGTACTGCCTCCGTTGCAGGATTTGACCTCTACACCGGCGCAGAGGGAGTGAAACTGAACATCGGCTACATGAGTCAGCGCTTCTCCCTCTACGACGACCTGACAGTGCGCGAGAACATCCGCTTCTTTGCAGGTATCTACGGCCTCAACAATCAGGCCATCAAGGAGAAAAGTCGCCAACTGCTTGAATCGCTCAAGCTGTTGGAGGTTGCTGACACGCGGCTTGCCTCCCTTCCCCTCGGCTGGAAACAGAAGCTCGCCTTTTCCGTCGCCATTCTCCACGAGCCAAAGATTGTCTTTCTTGACGAGCCAACAGGTGGCGTTGATCCGGTGACAAGACGGCGCTTCTGGGATATGATCTATGAGGCTTCAGAGCGAGGATTAACCATCTTTGTTACCACCCATTACATGGACGAGGCCGAATATTGCGACCGCCTCTGCATCATGGTGGACGGCAAAGTGGCGGCGCTTGACCGACCGGAGGCGATGAAGCGCCATTTCGGGGTGGAGAGCATGAACGAAGTTTTCATCCAGCTTGCAAGGCCGAATAAAATGGAGTGAAGCGAATGCACAGTTTCAGAGGCTTTCTGCTCAAGGAGTTTTATCACATTTTCCGTGACCGGAGAACGGCGGCCATACTCTTCGGGATGCCGCTTATCCAGTTGCTCCTTTTTGGTTTTGCCATTCGCAACGAGATTCAGGAGGTCAATCTCGGAATATACGACCAGTCGCATGATGCTGTGACCCGGGAGATTACCGACAAGTTCGCCTCCTCGGGCTACTTTGTCATGAGGCAGGAGCTGCATTCCACAGCGGAGATTGAGCATGCTTTTGCGGAGGGGAGCATTGCTGAAGCGATTGTTTTTGAGCCGGACTTTGCTGCAAAAATGATACGGGAGGGGAGAGCAACTGTTCAGGTGCTTACCGACGGATCGAACCCCAATGTCTCGAAAATTATTACTGGCTATGCAGCATCGGTGTTGCAGGATTATCGGAATACGGCATTCGGAGCGGCAGAGGTGGGCGTTGAGGCAGTTCCGCTTATGATGTTCAATCCTGAGCTGAAAAGTGTCAACCTTTTTGTCCCGGGTCTTATGGCGCTTATTCTCATGCTGGTTTCAGCGCTGATGACCTCCATCAGCATTACTCGTGAGAAAGAGAGCGGTACCATGGAGGTGCTGCTGGTCTCTTCACTCAGGCCGGTGGAAATCATCATCGGCAAGGTTGTGCCCTATTTTCTGCTCTCTTTCGTTAATGTGGTGACGGTGGTTGCGCTCGCCTCGTTTGTCTTTGGGGTGCCCTGCCGGGGAAGTGTAACGCTGCTTATGCTCGAATCGCTGCTCTTTATTGTCACAGCGCTTTCGCTCGGTATCTTCATCTCCACCATTACCAGCTCACAGCAGGTGGCCATGATGATCTCCCTCGCAGGTCTGTTGCTGCCGACCATCCTTCTTTCAGGCTTTATCTTTCCTGTGGCAAGCATGCCGTTGCCTCTGCGAATGATCAGCAATTTCATTCCGGCAAAATGGTACTTGATCATTGTCCGGGGAATCATGCTGAAAGGGACAAGTTTTGGCTATATCTGGAAAGAGACGCTGGTGCATGGTGTGATGACGACGGTGCTGATGGTGGCAAGTATCAAAAAGTTCAAGACAAGGCTTTAAGGGCGGTAAACAGGGGGAGGAAAGATGCGTACGATATGGTTTCTTGTACAGAAAGAGTTCCTGCAGATATTCCGCAACCGGGGGATGCTGCCGATCATCATTATCATGCCCTTTATCCAACTGGTGATTCTCTCGAATGCGGCCACCTTCGACATCAAACAGGTGCCGATGCATCTGCAAGACCGGGATCGCTCTACACTATCAGAAAAGCTGGTGGAGCGATTTACCGCTGCTGACTATTTTCGCCTGACAGGCTACTCCTTTTTTGATCGAGAGAGCGTCGATGAGTTGCTCAAGAGGAGCGCCGACCTTGTGCTTGTTATTCCGCACAACTTTGAGCGCGACCTTACCATAACCGGCCACGCCAAAGTGCAACTGATGATCAACGCCGAAGACGGCTTTTCAGCAGGCGTTATTCAGGCCTATGCCAGTGAGATTATCGGAACCTTCAATCGGGAGGAGCTTCCGAAATCAGGAGTTAATGCTACCGTTCAGGCTCCTCCAGAGATCGGCATCATCTCTTCAGGGTGGTACAATCCCGAACTTGAGTATACACACTACATGGTGCCGGGTATTCTCGTCATTCTCGTCACTCTCATCGGCCTCTTTCTTTCAGGTATGAACGTGGTGCGTGAGCGTGAGATCGGCACTATCGACCAGATCAACGTCACCCCGATCAAGCGCTACCAGTTCATTACGGGCAAGCTTGTCCCCTTCTGGATTATCGGCATTGCGGAAATGAGCATCGGTCTCTTGATTGCCCGACTCATCTTTCATGTTCCAATGCTCGGCAGTTACTGGCTGATCTATCTCGTCTCAGCGATCTTTATGCTTGTTGTCTTGGGGATGGGGCTCTTTATCTCCACGATCACCGAAACCCAGCAGCAGGCCATGTTTGTGGCTTGGTTCTTCATGGTCATCTTCACCCTGATGAGCGGCCTTTTCACCGCCATCGAAAGTATGCCCCACTGGGCACAAACCATGACACTGCTCAACCCTGTCCGCCATTTTGTTGACATCATGCGCCGCGTCATGCTGAAAGGGTCAGGGTTGATGGAGATCAGGTCTCAATTGCTCTGGTTGATCGGCTATGCTGTGGTGATGGTGACGCTGGCGGTAAACCGGTACCGGAAGGTGGCGGTGTGAGTACCGGTCAATTCCCGATTGACGCCGCATCAATCTGACGAAGAATTTCCAGCAGCGAACCTGACGTTGACAGCTTATCCTCCTCAGTGACGGAATGGTAAAAAGCGATAATTGCTTTGCCGCCAATACCAATCGGAGGATACCCCTTTTCGGCAAGCATTGGCATCAGGGCAAGAAATTTGGATACAATCTCCCTGTCCATACCGTTGATTCGGCTGACGATATCTTCGGCGATACCGGCAGAGGCGGCTTCGTCCAGACCGGCAACGTAAGCGGCGCTCTGCACGGCACCATACTGGAACCCAAGCACAGCAAAAATAATATCCCTGTTCGTGCTGCTTTCGAGTCCAGCGGGGCATTGTCCGATTGCTTCAGCAAGAAACTGCAGTGCCATTTTCGTTACTGCCTCGATGTTTTCTTCATGATTTTTATCCATAACCATTGATTTTTTTTCATGCAGAGGTTGTTCTGCAGATAATATCAACCTGAACATATAGCAGGCGGCTCCAGGCCGCTTTTCAGCATGATATCGGCGTTGACCTGGAGTTCTGTTTAGCCGATTTCAATGAACTTGCTTCCCGGAACATTGCAGATTGGACAGGTGTCCGGTATCGTGTTCTCAACGGTGTTGCCGCAGACTGGACAGATATAAATCTTTCCGGCAGGCAGGTCTTTGCCGCCTTTTACGGACTCAAGTGCTTTCGAGTAGAGGCCGTGATGGATCTCTTCAACAGCCAGCGCATTCTTGATGGAAAATTCGGCTGGTTTGTTGCCTTCCTGCTGTGCTTCAGCCAGATAGTTGGGATACATCTCGGTAAATTCAAATTCTTCACCCTCTATGGCTTCCTGAAGGTTTTCAGCGGTGCTTTTTATTCCACCCATGACACGAAGGTGGGCAAGGGCGTGGACGGTTTCCGCTTCAGCCGCAGCCCGAAAGAGCTTTGCTACCTGATGCATTCCTTCTTCTTCCGCCTTTTTGGCAAACGCGAGATATTTCCGGTTTGCCTGACTTTCTCCCGCAAAAGCGTTCTGCAGATTATCCATTGTTGACATGGTGTTTTTCTCCTTGGTGTTTTTTGCCTCTCCTTGTTCTTGTCGGGAGACTACGGTTGATTAGACGTGCTCAATTGAGGTATGATTGGAAATTTCGGAATTGGTGGTACATAAATCAGAGGGCGAGAGATGGTGAACATTATCATTGCCGGTCAGGCGAGCAAAGTCACGAAGCTCTTCGGTGACGGCTTTGAAAAAGTTTGCGACGCGGATGGCGGATTGATCGACATCCAGGCGGGAGCGAAGTGCAGGATCCTGCGTGGCGATGCCGACGGGACATTTGCCGGTATTGCAGATACGGTACTGCTGACAGCCTGCCGCCATCATTGCCGCAGTCCCGACAGCTATGGCGTCGGCCCCCATTGCCAGCGCCTTGGCGAAATCCGAAGAGATACGCAGGCCGCCGGTAATAATCAGGGAGACGGTATCGGCCCCTCTCGAATCAAGTATTTTTCTTGCTTTTGCCAGAGCGAAAATGGTTGGCACTGATGTAGCGTTTTTCACCACTTTAGGAGAAGCGCCGGTTCCGCCTGCACGGCCGTCGATCGTTATGAAATCCACACCTGCATAGAGAGCTATATCAATATCTTCTTCGATATGGCCAGCAGCAAGCTTGATGCCAATCGGTTTACCGCCGGTTTTCAGTCGCAAATGCGTGACCGTGGCTTTCAGATCCTCTTTTGAGCGGATGTCGGGGAAGTGCGACGGGCTGATGATATCCTCTCCTTCCCGGCATCCCCGGATTGCCGCGATTTCACGAGTGACCTTGCTTCCCGGAAGATGCCCCCCCATTCCCGGTTTTGCGGACTGTCCGATTTTGATTTCCACAGCATCGACCAGCTTCAGGTTTTCGTCGGTGACACTGTATTTGTTGGGAACATATTCAAAAATATAACGGTATGAGGCTGCAAGTGATTCGGGCAGGATGCCCCCTTCACCGGAACACATGGCTGTTTTAGCCTGCGCGCTGCCTTTGGCAAGAGCAAGCTTTGCTTCTCTCGACAAGGCGCCAAAAGAGATATGGGAGACAAAAACCGGTGTTTCGAGTATAAGTGGCAAGGCGGCTGCGGGCCCGATAACCGTTTTTGTGACAATCGGTTGTGTTTTGTTGAGCGGCATTTTTGCAAGCTGCGCCCCCTTAATGAGAATTTCATCCCAGGAGAAGGTGGGAATGCGGCTCCGCATAGGTTCGATAATCGACTTTCCCGTCATGGCCAGGCGGTGGATATCGGCCATGTTGACCTCAAAATCGTCAGCCGGTCGTCGCCATTCCGCCAGATACTCTTCTGCCGCATCTGTTTCAGGGCCAATAGAGGCGGCGGCTGGCTGGATGGAAGCTGCAAGGCTGAAACTCTCCTTGCCTGAGCCGCAGACAGGGCATCTCCAGTCGCTGCGAAGAGCAGGCCACAGAGTACCCTCTTTTGCTTCATCATAGACATAGGAGCAGAGAGCACATTCATAGATGTTTGTGCTAATGGATTCGCTTTTGACTGCCGGGGCTACGTGTTCTTTTTCTGTCAGCAGGGTAAATGAGGATTTTGGTGAGCCGCAGACAGGGCATATCCACTCATTCGGGAGGGCATCCCAGGCGACGGATTCGTTATTTTCATCGTAGATATACGAGCATAGCCCACATTGCCATTTTGCCATAAGAAACTGTAGATGATATGATTACTGCACAAGACGATTGATCATCATAATATGAATTTTTCAAGACTGAGATAAGGAAAAGATGCTGGCACTCGCTCTTAATTCATTGAGCAATAATTCCAAAAGTTTCCCGGCGGGTGCGATTAGATCCAACATTGAGGCAGTCAGGAGTTGCTCCCCAAATGCGTTTTAACTTCTTCCCAAAGGTTATGGTAAGCTTTTGAAGCAGGAGCGTTTGGATGGACGGCATTCAGTGGCGCCCTGTAAATACCCATTTTTTCAACCTCGGAATTGTAGGGAATGGTTTGCGTTAGCAACTCCGAGGTATGGCGGAATTCATTGATAATGTCGCGGTGCAGGTTTTTCTGTTTTTCCACCATACTGAAAAACGGCATTATTTTTGAGCAATCGAGTTTCTGCGTGGCAAAAAAGTCCCTCAACTGAAAGTATGTTCTTATCGATAATGTTGTTGGAATCAATGGTACAAGAATTATATCAGAAGCCGCAAAAACACTTTCAGAAAGGAGTGTGAGGTTTGGTGGGCAGTCGAAAAACACAAACTGATAGTTTTCATTCAGCTCTTCAAGATTTTTTTTCAGTTTTTTCTGAGGTTTTTTCTCTTCAGAAAGCTCAATATCAAGGTTCCGGTAAGAAAAATCGGAAGGAAGAAGGTCAAGGTTTTGATAGTCTGTGGCTTTGATATTGCGGTAGATCTTTTTATTCCCTTTGAGGAATTTTTCACTGTTATACTTTTTCGACGCAGTAATCCTGAAATAGTAAGAGCTTGCTCCCTGTGGATCAAGATCACAGATCAAGGTTGATGCGGAGGGCAAAGAACAGAGATATGAGAGGTTAACTGCGGCCGCAGTTTTTCCCACCCCACCCTTGATACTGTAAAGCGATATTGTTTTCATAGCTCGGCGCCCGTTAAAAGGTCGTGAAATAATTGATTTGTCTCTTCATTGTCAAAAGCGCAGAAGGTTTTGTGAAACTTCAGTCGGGCCTGTTGCTGATGTTGAAAAAGACTTGCCATAAGTCCTCCTGTTGAGGCGGCAAGTAACTTGTCTGCGGCCATTACCGTAAGCTGATGATGCAGAAAATTAAGTTGAACGCCGTAATCAACAACATCACCAAGCTGTTCTTGCAGCTTTTTGAGTTTCTGAATAACAGGGGTAATGGTTTTATCCGGAAACACAGAGGCAAAGAATTCAAGCAGATACCTCAGTTTTTTGCAGTCAATGCGCAATCCATGAAGTTCAGCATCAGTTGCCTCCTTGCTGATAAGGCGTCCGTGGCGGATTACTTTTTTCCATGCTTTTTTAAGAGTATCGACCGCAAAACTCAAGGTAGCACGAGATGCGTTTGGTGCCTCTTTAGATGTTGTATATGACGGTTTGCAAAGATATGTTTCCCATTTCAGAAGAAATGAATGATACTCGGGAGAAGAGAGGTAAGAGCAGAATTGTTTGTGACTTTTTCTTCGCACATTTTCAATCTCATTGAAAAATAGTCCCAGAGAGGGCCGAAGAAACGGAGGCAGATAGTTTAAATAGGTTCCTTCGCGAAGCAGATAGACATCGCTGTCACGCAATTCATTGGTTCGTTTCCCAAGATCCCTGAAGGCATTAAGAAAATATTCTGTCTCTCCGGCATCAAAAACTCCTTTAAGCTGCTTGAGAATGGAGCGGGTTCGTCTTATGGCAACGCGATAATCGTGTAAAAATTCGGAGTCTATATTTTTTCTAATGCCATCTTCATTCCTGCGCATGATAGAAACAGTAAATTTCAGCAGACGTATGGCGCTTTCATGGATAGAGGCATTCGGATCGAGCTGCAAACGGATTTTCGGTGAATAGTCATCAACGTTATGCCCCGAAGTATTTATAATCGATAAAAAGAGTGCTTTGTAGTCAAATCGTTTACCGATCAAACTGTTTTCTTTTAAGAGCCCTTCAAAAGTCGCTATTGCTTTCTCATATCCTCTGTTCGGAGTGATAGAAAAAAAATGTATTAACGCCTTCTCTTTTGAATTTCCTGCCGGGTATAAGGATTCCAAAGAGAGAGTGGCTATAGTCTTTTTGTTTTCGTCAAGGAGCTGGTATAATCGAGTGAATACATGAATTGAGCAAAGTTTTATGAACGCCCTGAGGGTGCTGTATGAATAAAGCTCTTCTTTCAGTTTACAATCTGGAAGAGCTTCCGGGAAAAATGAAGCAGGATTTTCTTTGAATGGTGCAGAGGTAATTTCATGGCCTGTATTGAGGTTGACAAGAGAAAGAAGGTTCTTTTTTTTTACAATCACGGTTTCCTTGTCGAAGGCTTGCCATTGAAACGTGTCGTAGAAATAACGGCGCTCCTCCAATGAGGAACATTGTTTAAGACTCCATTCAACGGGAAGGGAATGCTGGATGCTCTCGGGCAATGTCTCCAGAGCGACGGTCCCATCCAATTTGAAGTATACTGTTTTAGGGATATTTATCCGCAAAAAGCTCATAAGTGCTTATTAAATAGCTTTATATACGAAAATAAAAGTATCAAAAACAACGAGAAATTCACAAGCGCGTTACAAATTTCTCAATAATCCAGTTTTTGAACGATCAGTATATTTAAGGACTTTTGCTGAAATCCAAGATAAACAAGGAAAGATAGAGAATAGTATTTTTGAAACTCTGAATAATTTGTCTCTTTTGAAAGGTAACATATCCTGCACACATTTTCCTGCGGTACAGCTCGAACTAACCGATTGTTTTCTGGAGTTCTGATTTTGCAAGCGCTACAGTAGTTATCAGGATCGTCCTGACATCGCTGCTGTATTTCAATGTATTTACTCGGGGTAGGAGCCATGTTGTCCGCCATCATCATCACCGTGGCTTATAACAGGCTTGAAAAACCGGAGCAGCCCGCCCTTGCACATCACTGAAAAGGAAATCCTGATCGGATGATCTGAACATGAGCTGATCCCGATAACTTTACAGGACCATCATCCGCACCTCTTGAGATTTAACATAAACGTAACAGTCTGTTGATAAGATATGGTTTCAACATTCCAATAAAGATTGTAATGTTGTCTATGCAAAAATCAACAGCAACAACAATTTTTGAATCGCTCTCATCCCCTGTGAGGCTGGATGTGTATCGATTACTCGTCAAGAAAGGCCACGAAGGCATGGTCGCAGGCGAGATTGGTTCGGCACTCGATGTACCGCCAACAAATCTTTCGTTTCATCTGAAAACACTCGCTCATACATGCCTCCTTACCGTGGAGCAGGAAGGCCGCTATCAGCGCTACCGGGCCAATCTTCCGTTAATGATGGAGTTGATTGCCTATCTCACGGCTGAATGCTGTGATGGTAATCCGGGCCAGTGCGGTGATTTCAGTGCACAATCAATTTGCCCGCAGTCCATTGACACGCAATCAGAAATAAAATAAATCCCTCATCCATTCCAAGATTACCATGAAGAAATCAGTGCTTATTCTCTGTACCGGAAACTCATGCCGAAGCCAGATGGCTGAAGGCTTTCTCCGTTCCTTTGACAGCTCGCTCGAAGTGTTTTCTGCTGGCACGAAACCGGCGCAGTCCGTTCATCCGCTTGCCGTGAAGGTGATGCATGAAGAGTGGATCGACCTCAGTTTGCACAAACCGAAAAGCGTTGATGAATTTCTCCAGAGGCCGTTTGACTATGTCATAACGGTTTGCGATGCGGCAAAAGAGTCATGCCCGTTTTTTACCGGCAAGGTGGAGCACCGGCTGCATATCGGGTTTGATGATCCTGCTGAAGCTCAGGGAACACAGGAGGAGGTGCTTGCCGTTTTCCGGCGGGTTCGCGACGAGATCAACCAGCGATTCCGAAAATTTTATAACGATAATTTAACCGGCAAGTAACGCTATGAGCCTGGCAACAAAACAATTGTCATTTCTTGACCGCTACCTGACGCTCTGGATTTTTCTTGCCATGGCGGCAGGTGTGCTGTCGGGCTGGTTATTCCCTGGTATCTCCGGGTTCTGGAATCTTTTTCAGTCAGGCACCACCAACATCCTTATTGCTGCAGGGCTCATCGTCATGATGTATCCACCGCTGGCAAAGGTAAAGTATGAGGAGCTTGGTGATGTGTTTCGCAATACAAAAATTCTGGCCCTGTCGCTGGTACAGAACTGGGTGATCGGACCGATTCTGATGTTTGTCCTTGCTGTGCTTCTT
>SZXV01000010.1 GCA_005862225.1 Chlorobium sp. | reverse complement strand
TTTCAATCGCCCAAGAGTACTTTAATTTTGATTATTAACGGAATAAAAATTGAGTAAAAAGTTTTTTTTTTTGATTTAGTTACACAAGCGGTTGTAATTTCCGGAGTTGCTTCTCTTGTGTTTACCTATTTGCTGGTTATCAGTCAGAAATTCCACGGGAAGCATTCGCATGACTCTGATGAAGGCCCACAAAAGTTTCATACAGATTTAACTCCCCGTATTGGTGGAGTAGCAATGTATTTTTCCCTTGTTGTGCCCTCTGTTTTTTCTGCACAACTTTTGGGAAATCTTCTTGCTCCAATGTTGCTTGCCGTGTTACCCTCATTTGCGGCAGGTTTTGCAGAAGACATTTCTAAACGGGTGAGTCCCACACTGCGACTTGTTGCCACAATAGTCAGTGGTTTTCTTGGATGGTGGTTTACCGGTTACCATCTGATGCACCTTGAGATATGGGGTGTCGATAGTCTCCTTGCACATCTTTATGTCTCAGTTGCCTTTACGGCATTTGCTGTAGCCGGGCTTACCAATGCCATCAACATGATTGACGGCTTTAACGGACTGGCTTCCGGCACCTTGATGATTCTTTTCTTTGCATTTGGGCTTATTGCAATGGAAGCTGGTGACGTACTCCTGAGTCAGTTGTGTCTTATGCTGATTGTTGTGCTTGGCGGGTTTCTGGTCTTTAATTTTCCGTTTGGCAAAATATTTATGGGAGATGGTGGAGCATACCTTATGGGTTTCTTTCTTGCATGGATAGCGGTGATGCTGCCTATGCGCAATCCGGAGGTGTCAGTATGGGCATCACTGCTTGTGTGTGCCTATCCCATTAATGAGGCTCTTTTTACCATGTTGCGCCGTGCCTTCATCAAGGTGTCGGTTGGTCAGCCAGACAGAGAGCATCTGCACAGTCTTTTTAAAATAAAGGTTATTCGTATTTATTTTAGTCAATTGCCACAGTATTTGCGTAGCAGTCTTGTCGCTCCGTTCTGCTGGGGGTATGCTGCACTGGCTTCAGGAATGGCCGTCTGGCATTACAATCGTACAGATGTTTTGGTTGCAGCATGGTTTTCCAGTTTTATTGTGTACGCCATCATCTATTTCTTTCTGAAATATGATCCGGTGTCTCCGGTCAGGAAAAAGTATTGATATCGGTTAGCAACACAGATCCCATCGTTTGATGATTGAGATCCCTAAAAAACACTTCCGTTGATTGCCAGTTTCAGGGCAAACTCGGCAGCATCAATGGCCAGTATGGCGGCAGAGTAAAAGCCAATGCTATGTATTTCAAAAAAAACGGCATCTATACCCACAGCGTTACCGATACGCATTCGCCTGAGACAATAAAAGCTATTCTGGGACTCGGGTGAAAGCAATACAGTCAATAATAACGCTTCTCAAACGCCTCTGGCACCACATCAACCCACGACGCAGGGGACAATTTATCCTGCTTCTTCTTTTGATGGTCGGCGCATCATTTGCCGAAATCCTCAGTATAGGTGCAGTGCTTCCTTTTCTTGCTGTCCTGACTGACCCGGAAAGGATTTTCCAGCTTCCCGCAGCCAAGCCATTCATCAGGGCAGCAGGAATAAGCAGTGCCAGCCACCTCCTGCTACCGCTCACTATCATCTTCGGCATTGCAGCACTCCTCTCCGGTGCCATGCGGCTTCTGCTCCTCTGGGCGAGCACACGCCTCTCATTTGCAACAGGAGCCGACCTCAGCATCAGCATTTATCGCCGTACACTTTATCAGCCTTACGCAGTGCATGTTGCCCGTAATAGCAGTGAGGTGATCAACGGCATCTCAACAAAAGCCAATGGCGTCATATACAGCATCATTGTGCCGCTTTTGACCCTCATCAGCTCCAGCATCATGTTGATTGCCATTCTTCTTGCACTCTTGTCGGTCGACCTCTTTATTGCATTGGCCGCCTTTGGAGGATTCGGCCTTATTTATGCAGGTATTGTCAAGCTTACACAAAACCAGCAGTTGATCAACAGCCAGTGCATCGCCCGTGAATCCACACAGGTCATCAAATCATTGCAGGAGGGTTTGGGTGGTATACGTGACGTGCTGATCGATGGCAGCCAGGGTGCCTACTGCCAGATTTATCGAAACGCGGATCACTCTTTGCGAAAAGCGCAGGGAAACAGCTCTTTTATCGGTGCCAGCCCACGATTTGGCATTGAGGCACTCGGTATGGTGCTTATCGCTGCACTGGCTTATGCACTTGCGCACCAACCCGACGGCATCGCCAAAGCAATTCCTGTGCTCGGGGCATTGGCACTTGGTGCACAGCGGTTGCTTCCAGTCTTGCAAGGGAGTTACGCGGCCTGGTCAGCTATACAAGTAGGGCAGGTTTCGTTGCGCGATACCCTCGAACTGCTTGACCAGCCTCTGCCCGATTATGTCGATCACCCACCCGCCAAGCCTCTGCCGTTTAGCCACCAGATTGCACTGAACAACCTCTCCTTTCGTTACACCGAGCAAACGCCTCTGGTGCTCAGCAACCTTAACTTCACGATACCCAAAGGGAGCAGGATTGGTTTCATCGGCGTCACCGGCAGTGGCAAAAGCACGCTGCTCGACATCATTATGGGGCTTCTGCAACCCACAGAGGGTGTTATCGAGATTGACGCACAACCTTTAGCTGCAGGCAACAACCGTGCATGGCAGGCGCATATTGCCCACGTCCCGCAAGCCATCTTTCTCTCCGACAGCACCCTTGAAGAGAACATCGCCTTTGGTGTACCAAAAGGAAAGATCGACCACAACCAGGTCAAGCAAGCCTCCCGTCAGGCACAGATTGCTGATATCATTGAAAGCTGGCCAAAAAAGTATCAAACCTACGTCGGAGAACGTGGCATCCGCCTCTCCGGTGGCCAGCGCCAGCGCATTGGCATCGCCCGCGCACTCTACAAGCAGGCCGATGTCATCATCTTCGACGAAGCCACGAGCGCTCTCGATAACGAAACCGAACAGGCGGTAATGCAAGCCATCGAAAGCCTTGGCAATGAGCTTACTATACTTATCATCGCCCACCGCCTCACCACCTTGAAAAACTGCACACAAATCGTGGAACTGGCCGATGGCGGCATCAAGCGCACTGGCACATACCAGGAAATCATCAATATACGGGAGGGGTCATCCCATCCTCTTTCTCTCAATTAATTCTGTTTTTTCCGCATGGGCACAGAACAGTACCAACACTCTTCTCTTCATTCGCTTATATTTCTACGATTTCGGACAAAATCGCGTTTATTATAAAACAGTTTCCGATGATACCCTACGGTCGTCAAGATATTAATCAGGAAGATATTGATGCTGTAGTTAACGTGTTGCAATCTGACTTTCTTACGCAAGGCCCTGTTGTTCCTAAGTTTGAAAAAACAGTTGCACATTATTGCGGATCTCAATATGCTGTTACTGTAAATAGCGCTACCAGTGCACTACATATAGCTTGTATAGCTTTGGGCGTAGGCAAAGCCGATATTGTTTGGACAACACCGATTACCTTTGTGGCCAGCGCTAACTGTGCATTGTATTGTGGTGCAACTGTTGATTTTGTCGATATTGATTCATGCACCTACAACCTTAGTGTAGAACGACTCTCTGAAAAACTTTCTATAGCAGAAAAGAGAGGCAAACTGCCCAAGGTTTTGATCCCTGTGCACTTGTGTGGCCAACCCTGCGATATGGAAGCTATTCATTCACTCAGTCAGCAATATGGCTTCAAAATCATTGAAGATGCGTCTCATGCAATTGGGGGGCGTTATAAAAATGAACCCATCGGTAACTGCCGATACAGCGACATTACCGTCTTCAGTTTTCACCCGGTCAAGATTATTACAACCGGAGAGGGCGGTATGGCGCTCACGAATGATGAGAAATTAGCCAAGCACATGAGGTTGTTGCGCAGTCATGGCATTACAAGCACATCAGATGATATGCATCAAAGGCCACTGGAAGAACTCTGGAATTACCAGCAGATAGCTCTCGGATACAACTATCGCATGACCGAAATTCAAGCGGCCTTAGGCTTGAGTCAAATGCAACGGCTTGACGAATTTGTTACAAAGCGTCATGATATCGCAACAAGATATGATCAAATGTTGTCAAGCTTGCCCGTTGTGACTCCGTGGCAGCATCCTGACAGCTATTCCAGTTGTCATCTTTATGTAATTTGCTTGAAACTTGGTGAGATCGACAAAACACATCGCGAGGTTTACGAAGTTCTGCGTGATGCAGGCATACTTGTAAATTTGCATTACATTCCCGTTTATCGTCAGCCTTACTATGAGAAGATGGGATTTGTAGCTGGTTACTGTATTGAAGCCGAGAGGTATTATTCTGAGGTTATTAGCATACCGATGCACCCAGGTTTGACAGAAGCACAGCAAAATCAAGTAGTTGAGGCTCTTAAAAAAGCGTTGTTATGAATAGTATTGTTGTTCTTCAAGCACGGACAAATTCTTCAAGACTTCCAGGAAAGGTTTTACTACCAATAAAAGAAATTCCGTTAGTTGTGTTGGCGGCTAAGCGAGCAGCAAATAAAGGGCGTTCAGTTATTGTTGTAACATCATCTGATCCCTCTGATGACGGATTGGCAGCGCTACTTTCGAGTTATAGCTTGTCATGTTTTCGTGGTAGCCTTGAAAATACTCTTGATCGATTTGTAAGCGCTTTATCTGCCTATGATGATGAGAGCATTATTATCCGACTTACCGCAGACAATGTTTTTCCTGATGGTGAACTACTTGATGAAAATGAAAATTATTTTGTGGGTAAACAACTTCACTATTTATGCTGTAATGGCGAACATTCTGGGTTGCCTTATGGTATGAGTGTAGAAATTACCCGACTTGTTCATTTGCGCGAAGCAGCAAAAAAGACTAACAGTAAATATGATATTGAACATGTTACTCCCTATATTGTTAGGAAATTTGGTGCCACATATTTTCAGCAATACAAACATTTAAAAAAAGGTCATTTTCGTTGTACAATTGATTGTTTTGATGATTATATCAGTATTCAAAAAGTTTTTTCTGATGTTCTTGATCCAGTTAATGAATCATCATTTGATTTGTTAAAAAGACTTGAAAAAGCTCCTTTCCAGCCAATAACCAGTTCCTCTGTTTCAAAGCTTGTTTTTGGGACTGCGCAGTTAGGAGAACAATACGGAATTGCAAATAAGACCGGCCAGCCTGATCAAATACAGAGCCAGGAATTACTCAAGGCTGCGATAATTAATGGTGTTGCTTATCTTGATACCGCACGTGCTTATGGTAGTAGTGAAGATGTTATCGGTCAGTCATTAATTAATGGTTGGCGAGGTAGAACTAAAATCATTACTAAATTATCTCCTATGGTAGACTGTCCCTTTAATGCATCTACTTCATCAGTACATGCTTTTGTTGATGCAAGTGTTTTCAAATCCTGTTCAGCCTTGCGAGTACAAAAAATTGATGTGTTAATGCTTCATCGGAATACTCATCTGTCTGCTTGGAATGATGCTGTATTACAAAGACTTTTGAAGCTTCAATCTTATGGAGTGATTGGTGAACTAGGTACTTCTGTGCAAAATCCAGAAGAACTGTTAATGGCATTGAGTTATTCCGAAATTCATTATATACAGCTACCATGTAATCTTTTGGACTGGCGATGGGATTCTATTATTCCTAAAGTTGTAGCAGCCAAAGCGTCTCGTAAGTTGATTGTTCATGTGCGGAGCGCACTTTTGCAAGGATTGTTGCCTAGTAAGGTTGACGATCATTGGCATCGGGCCAATGTAGAAAATCCCATTCATGTGAAAAACTGGTTGAAAAATCAAGTTAACAGTTGTCAGAGATCTAATGTGACGGACCTATGTATTAGTTATGTAAACTCTTTGCCATGGGTTGATGGTATTGTTGTTGGTATGGAAAACATGGCCCAACTTAAAGAGAATATCAATCATTTTACAAAAAAAAAACTAAGCAATGTTGAAGTTCAAGCGATACAAAATACACGACCAAAATTGAATAATACAACATTAAATCCAGCATTCTGGATAAAAGAAAATACATGAAAAAAGGAGTTCAGATCTTTTCCATGAAAGGAAAAATTGCACTTATTACTGGTGCTACGGGTCATCTTGGTTCTGTGATGGCTTATGTGCTTGCTGAAGCTGGCGCCCATGTTTTAGTTAATTCTCGCACTGAGGGTAAAAGTGTTTCATTAGTAAAAAGTTTGGTAGCTTCAGGGAACTCGGCAGAACCAGCCGTCTTTGATGTAACAGATGAGCATGCTATTCGTGCTTTTTTTTCGAGCTATAAGAGGTTATCTATAGATGTACTGATTAATAATGCGTATTTTGGTAGTTCTGGAAAAATTGAAATCTCAATGTCAGAAAACTTTGCAGATAGTTATGAGGTCACAGTAATTGCTGCACACAATCTTTTTAAAGCGGCCCTGCCGTTTTTGAGAAAAGCAGTTCAAAATAATGGTGATGCATCAGTCATCAATTTATCATCAATGTATGGGATGGTAAGCCCGAACCAAAGTATTTATGAGTCTGCTAAAGATGTCAATCCACCTTTCTATGGTGCGGCAAAAGCTGCACTCTTGCAGTGGTCTCGTTATGCTGCATGTGAGTTTGGACCTGAAGGTATTCGTGTTAACTCTGTTTCACCGGGTCCATTTCCATCTGATTTAGTACAAGCAAGCAATCCCGATTTTATCAATAAACTTGCGCATAAAGTTCCTCTGGGTCGTATTGCTCAATCAGATGAAATAAAGGGAGCGATACTTTTTCTAGCATCCTCTGCCTCGTCATTTGTAACTGGTGCAAATATTATTGTTGACGGTGGTTGGACTTGCTGGTAAATCAGTTTGATTCAAGGTCGCCTGAATTGGTGACACGTGACTCAATCGTGTAGCGAAGAAATAATAAAACAAATGATATTTTTTTGGAAAACTGAATTTTGAAATGAATTTTAAGTTGCAATCGATTCTCGTCCTCGCCGCTCATCCCGATGATGAAGTTCTCGGTTGTGGAGGCACTATAGCCAAACTGGCAGACGAAGGCGTAATCATTCATGTGGCATTTCTCGCTGACGGGATCTTTTCAAGATCAGATGAACAAACAATACTTCAAGAAAAGCTGCAAATTCGTCGCACTGCAGCGCAAAAGGCTTGCACTCTTTTAGGTGTTAAATCGCTCTCATTTGGAGATTTCCCTGATAACCGGATGGACACAGTAGCACTTCTTGACATTACTAAAGCTGTAGAATCTTTAATTACTGAGCACCAGGTCGATACAGTTTTCACTCATCATGCCGGAGACCTTAATGTTGATCATCGCAGAGTGCACGAAGCTGTTGTAACGGCGTGTCGCCCGCAGAATGGTTATCCAGTAAAAACGCTATTAAGTTTTGAAGTACCTTCCAGCACAGAATGGCAACTTACAGGCAGTGCGCCTCCATTTACGCCTAACTGGTTTGTCGATATATCAGCAACACTCAATCGCAAGATGGCAGCCCTGGAAGCCTACGCAGCAGAACTGCGCGATTGGCCTCATCCGCGTTCAAGGCAAGGTGTTGAGCATCTGGCACATTGGCGCGGAGCAACAGTAGGTGTTGATGCCGCAGAAGCATTTATATTAGGACGGCAACTCGCATGAAGGTCGTTTTCCGCGTCGATTCTTCTGTATGTATGGGGTCAGGTCACCTTATACGTTGTCTGACCCTTGCAGAAGCCCTTCATGAACGTGGCGTACAGCTCCATTTTATTTGCCGCAACCATAAGGGGAATCTCATTAACCTTTTAAGGCAAAAAGCTTTTCATGTCACCGTGATCCCAGCTTTTATTAGAACTGAGACATCAGGAAGCGCAGACTCCACGATATGTTCTTGTGCATCACAGCAGCAGGATGCAAAAGAGTCGATTAACGCGCTCAACAAGGAAATGCCCGATTGGCTCGTAGTTGATCATTACAGTCTCGGTATTGAGTGGGAACAGCAGATACGTCCGCATGTCAAACAGTTGATAGTTCTCGACGATTTTCCTAACCGTCGTCACGATTGCGATTTTCTGCTTGACCAAAACTATTCACCAGACGGTGCACAACTCTATCCTCAGTTTGTGCCTGAAACATGCAAACTTCTGCTTGGTCCACACTACACTCTTCTTCGTAAAGAATTCCGTTTGATACGCCAGCAACTCAAGCCGCGCAATCATCAGGTAAAAAGAGTGCTTGTTTTTTTTACTGCTGGCAATGACCAAGGCGAAACGCTCAAAGCGATGAAGGGGGTTGAACTCTTTGGTCAAGCTAAGCGTGTTGATGTAGTTGTAGGCCAGTCAAACCCGGACAATCCGGAAATCATTAAAAAGTGCCGCGAGCTAAACTGGGAATATCACTGTCAGGTGAATTACATGCCAAAGCTCATCGCAGAGGCCGATCTTGTTATCGGCGGGGGAGGCTCAAGCAACTGGGAACGGTGTGCTCTTGGTCTCCCTGCACTGGTCACAATACTCGCTGAGAACCAGGCTCCAATTGCCCATGCACTTGACCAGGCAGGAATCATAGATAATCTTGGCTGGAACACGGGCTTGCAACCCTCTGATTACGAGAAAGCACTGAAGAACATCAACAGCCAGCACCTTGCAGAGATGTCTGAAAAAGCCTTCAGGCTTGTTGACGCGAATGGAGCTGAGCGGGTAGCCGCAATGCTTTTTTCTAATCAGTTACCAACAAAGTAGAGCAACATTGAGCTAACAGCATGGCCCATCAAACAAGACCCTTTTATATCGCAGGACGAAGTATTGGTACTGATGCCCCCCCCTACTGTATAGCCGAAGTCGGTATCAACCACAATGGCGATCTCGCCCTTGCCATGCGTATGATTGATGTGGCAAAAGAGGCCGGAGCAGACGCAGTCAAGTTCCAGACCTTCAAAGCTGAGGAGTTCTGTGGCGACCCGGAACAGACCTTTACCTATCAATCACAGGGGCTGTCCGTAACAGAATCAATGCTTGAAATGTTTCGCCGTTATGAGTTTTCAGCGGAGCATTGGTTTGAAATTAAGGCTTACTGCGAGGCGATTGGAATTACCTTTTTTTCAACCCCGCAGAACCGAACCGATCTTGATTTGCTGTTGCAGATAGGTGTGCCCGCAATTAAAGTGGGCTCTGACGATTTCACTAACCTGCCGTTATTAAAGAGCTATGCAGAGACAGGGTTACCGATTATTGTCTCCTGTGGTATGAGCGATTTAGCGGAGGTTTACCAGGCACTCGAAATCCTTGGCTGGTTTGATGGTTATCCCGCAGCATTATTGCTCTGTACATCGCAGTATCCCACACCACCACAAGATGTCAATATCAAAAAATTGACCACGCTGCAACAAGCTTTTCCGGGTTTGCTGATAGGTTTCTCCGATCACACCGAGAGTTCACTGGCGGCTACTCTTGCCGTTGCCTTGGGAGCACGTATTTTTGAAAAACATTTTACCTTGGATCATAATCTGCCAGGCCCAGACCACTGGTTTGCCGAAAACCCTGCAGGTCTTGCTAAATGGATAACGGCCATCCGCCAAGCAGATATGATGCTTGGAAGTTCATTGGTGAGGCCTACAAAAGCAGAACAAGATATGCGTAAATTGGCGCGTCGAAGTGTTGTTGCATTACGTGATATAATTGAAGGGGAATGCTTTGACCTGATAAATATAGGGCTTCGTCGACCTGGTGGTGGTCTTCCACCGATTATAATAGAGCAGATTTTAGGGGTGAAGGCCTCTCATGATATCAAACATGGTTCACTTCTTTCTCTTAAAGATATCCGTTCATGAACCCGACACAAGATGAACTTCAGGGCTGGTTCAGTCGTCTAACCGATTTCAAGCGAAATCGTTTTCATCCTCTTGTGTGGATAAATGGTGAACCAGAGATTGGAGAAAATGTTTATATAGGCGGGCTCTCTGAAGTTAATGCCAAAGGGGCTCGCGTTGTTATTGGTGAGCATTGCGATATCGCTTCATTTGTAGCAATTAATTGTGCGGATTCACATCGTAAATGTATCGGGTTGACTGACAAGGCAGAGTTACGAGACATCACGATAGGTCATCATGTTTTTATTGGCTCTCATTCAGTGATAAAAGGCGGAGCACAAATTGGACATCACTCTGTTGTGGCAGCAGGCACGATAGTGGATCCATGCGAAGTACCACCTTATTCCCTGATTATTGGTAACCCTATGGTGGTCAAGCCTGGTTATTACTTGCAGCAAATAAGGGAAAATAGTTGATTCCTCATAACCTCCCAACGCTTGGTGCAGAAGAGCAGGGTGCTGCGATTCGTGTGCTTCAGAGAAATTGGGTTGCTCAAGGCCCTGAAGTCGAAGCATTCGAAAATGAGTTATGTCGATTCCTCAATATACCAGATGGTCACGCCGTAGCTGTATCGAGCGGATCAGCAGCACTTTACCTGGCATTGTGGGCATTGGAGGGTAAAAAGAAGCGCATTGGTCTTCCGGTTTATTCATGCGCCGCTTTACGTAATGCTGTTGGTCTGGTTGATGGTATACCGGTCTATCTCGATTGTGGGGAAGAGAGTCCAAATATTAATACAGACGATGCAGGTAAGGCAGGAATTGATATTCTGATTGCACCATCAATGTTTGGGATTCCAGTTTGTATGCCTGAGACGATGAACGTCAAAGTAATCGAAGACATAGCGCAATCGTTGGGAGCAATGGTTTCAGGCGAACGAATAGGGTTGCGGGGAGAAGTTGGCATTTGTTCTTTTTATGCCACTAAATTGATAACCACTGGGGGACAAGGTGGAGCAGTTATCAGCAAGAACAAGGTATTAATCGATAAAATAAAGGACTATAGGGAATTCGACTGCCGTGACGACTCAAAATTGCGCTTCAACTTCCAGATGACAGACATGCAGGCAGCCATCGGCAGAGTGCAACTCAAGCGATTACCTGAATTCCTCGAAAAACGCGAGCAATTGTTTGAAATCTACAGTAGTGCCGGTATAGAACTTCTTGAACCATCAACACCGTCGCATATCCCTGTGCGCTACCGTGCAGTGGTACGCTGTTCCGAACCAATGGTTTTGATTAAGAGATTGTCTGAAAATGGTATTAGGGCAATAATTCCGCTTGAACGATGGGAACTACTTGATAATCCACATGACTACAGCAACGCAGAGATGTTTTCGTGGACTTCAATTTCACTCCCAGTGTACCCGGAACTATCACCGTTAGACGCAAAAAATATAGGAACTATCATTAAGGAATCTTTATGATATTAACAGCACATCAGCCTGTTTATTTGCCGTGGCTTGGGTTATTTCATAAAATAGCACTTGCTGATTGTTTTTGTGTTTTCGACATTGCTCAATACCAGACAAAAGATTTTAATAATAGAAATAAAATTAAAACTAATACTGGACCGATATGGTTATCTGTACCCGTCGAATCAAATAATCATTATGAGAAAAAATTATCAGATATTAAAATAGTCAACAACGGATGGAATAGGAAGCATTTTAAGTCTATTGACCTTGCGTACCGTAAGGCCCCGTATTACACACATTATATTGGTGAGCTTGAAAATATATTAGCCATAAAAAAATATACCTATTTAGCGGATTTAAATTTTGCAACACTTGAATTTGGGTTAAAGTCGTTGGGTATAAATGTTCCTATTGTTACTGCAAGTAAATACGACTTTAAAGGTGCTAAATCTGATTTAGTACTTGATATGTGTAAAACTCTTAATGCTAACGATTATATCTTTGGCGCTCAAGGAATCAATTATGCAGACATCTCCTCTTTCCATAGAAGTGGTATTGCTCCGCATTTTCAGGATTATAAACATCCAGTATATCCTCAACTCCATGGAGAATTTGAGCCTTATATGTCAATAATTGATTTATTATTTAATGTAGGACCTGAATCACTAAACGAAGTGATGTCTGGGAATATTGAAACCGTAACATCATTTTTGTAATATGGGATTTAGCAGCGAATGGGATAAGTGTTATCAAGCCAAGAGTCAGCTTTCAGTATGGCCATGGTCTGATATTGTAAGCTTGGTTAACAGGTACTGCAAAAATCTGATAGCGAAAGGAGGGGGGCGAGTACATGAGTTTGGATGTGGAGCAGGGGCCAATATTCCTTTTTTTCTTGCACTTGGAATGGATTATTCAGCAGTCGAAGGAAGTCCAACAATTGTAAGGCAGTTACATGAACGCTATCCAGATTTGGCTGATAAAATTCGAATTGGCGATTTTACGCGAAATCCACAATTCCCATGCAATTATGATATAGTTATAGACCGCGCAGCATTAACGCATAACACTACAAAAGCGATAAGATGTGCATTACAAATTGCGTTTGATTCCCTTAAGCCTGGGGGGGTGTTTATAGGTACAGATTGGTTCTCAAAAAACCATACGGACTTTAACGGAGGTGAACAGTCTGAAGATGAATTCACAAGAAATAATCATATTAAAGGGCAATTTATAGGTGTTGGAAATGTGCACTTCTCAGATGAGCCTCATCTCCGTGATTTGTTCTCAAAATATGAAATCATATTCATGGAAGAAAAAATATTTAAACGGTACGAACCAAAAGATAATCATCAATTTGCATCATGGAATATTGTGGCAAGAAAATCATCATTTAAGAATACGGTAACTACTTCCAAAAGGTACTGATTACTCGCTTTTACACAAAAAACATGTCAAAGAACAAGGATTTTCTGGATTGTCAATGATCTCCTGGTTTTGCCTCAGATGAAACTTACATTTCAAAAGACACTTTTTAGAGGTACCCTTAAGGGAACCTCTAAAAAGTGTCTTTTGATACATATTCAAAAATGATTATCACCAGAATACTTTTCCACAATAGTATCAATAGTATTGCTCTTTGACATATTTTTGATGTAAAAACACCTCGTTTGTTTTCGACTGGGCGCAGTTATCCCATGACCTTCGCATACTGGTCATGTAAAAAGACGGCATAGACTGATTTCTTGAGCTGTACACAACGCATCATGTTGTAGGTCAAATTGGTCAAGCCGATTTTTGCTGCTGCTCTGTAAAGACCGATTGTACGAACATGCATGGCATCCATACTGTTCGTCATAAAACCGAAAACATGCTCAACGAGAGCTCTTGTCTTTGATTTCAGGCGATTGGACGCTTTCTGTTCATCCGTTAGCGGGTGGTTTTTAAAACCTTTTTCATTGATCTGGCCTGTCATGCCACATGATTCGATACATTCTTCCTGACCGATATAGGCACTATCTCCGTACAGTATCTGACCGGCATCGTCTTTATCTATCAAGGTTTCAAGTTCTTGGGAGTCATGATGTGAGGCACTGCTTACGGCGTATGTCGTGATGAGTTTTGTTGCGCTGTCGATTTTAACATGATTTTTGTACCCATAAAAAACGATGTGGTTCTTTTTCACCCAGCGTGCATCGACATCTTTCTGCCGTAGCTTATGGGGTTTTTCTTTCCAGGCTTCAGGAGTTTTTCCGGATTTTATCTCTTTGTTTTCCTCACGGGTATTGCGTTGCCGTGGAGCCTCCACAAAGCTGGCATCAACAATCTGGCCTGTGCTGGCAAAGATACTTTGGTCATCAAGCGCTTGATTGAAACGATAGAAGAGTGGTGTAATAACCTCTTCCTGAATAAGGGTTTCACGAAACTTCCAGATGGTCTTGCTATCAGGTACTCTATCACTTGATTTCAGGCCGAGAAAGCGTTTGAAGGTGAGTCTGTCAGTGATCTGATATTCCATCTGGTCATCAGAGAGGTTATACAGACTCTGCAAAATAAGAAGTTTAAACATCAAAATTCGATCAAATGGGGGCCGACCTGTATGACCGCTTTTCTGAGGCTTATTGAAGACAATATCAAGGAGAGGTTCGAATATTTTCCAATCGATATGTGCCTCAAGTTTGAGTAGAGGATCATTGAGTTTGGTAAGTTTTTCAAGCAAAAAATGCTCGTCAAACATGCCTAACGGGTTGATATGTTTCATTACAAAGGGTAAGTTGATATTATTCCCTTAATATACGAAATATCACCCTCAATTCTTAACGCTAACACTATAAAATATATAAAGATATATCATTCAAGATTAAATAGAGGTGTCCTTAAATTACTTCCTTCATTGAGGTGGGCATTGGAATGGTTAGCCTTAAAACGAAAACCTGATGTTTTATTTGTTTGTGATGACGTAGATCGGGGAACAAAGATAAATGGAAAAATTTACAGTCAGTTTCTTGATCCGATGGCTTTTGCGCTTGAACAAAAAGGCTATAGTATTGAGAGAATAACATGGCCAATATCCAAGCAACGGCCTAACCAACAACTTTTTCGCTATATCAATGTTGATTGTTTGATAAGTATGCCATTTGACTGGATATATGTATTATTTTTTAGATATTTATGTTCTCCTAGCCTAATTGTCGCAATTGGTTGGAACGACAGATTCTTTTGTGCTGCTAAAAAAATTGGAATTAAAACGCTTGAGCCAATACACAGTTATGGCATAAATAGAAATGACAATTATTTCGGTGTCAAATCTAAAATAAGGTTCACTCCAGATGTATATTTAACTTTTGATGATCAAACAGCAGAGACTCTTTCTGAGAATATATATAGAAATTTTCTGGTATTTCGTTGTAAGCACCCATATTTTGAAAGAAAGTTATTCGTGGATCAATGGGTAGAAAACAATGAATTAATAAGTTACTTAATCGATAAAAAATGTGTTACTAAAGTCATTCTTGTTACCCTGCAGCACGGCTATGAGGGGACTCGTGATTATTTTGCTAACATTATTGCAAATGGGGTTATACATGAATCGTTGGTAGAAAGTATAAGGAGTAATCGTCAATATTTTTGGATCATAAAGGCACATCCAGTCCAATTAGCTAGAGAGGATTGGCTATACACTCAAATAATATTAGATTCACTATTTAATAAATGTTCTCATGTCGATGCTCGTCATTATCACTATGAGGATATTATGCAACTTTTGACGTTAGTGGATTTGCATATAACGATGTCAAGTTCAACAATTACTGAGGCAGCAACATTTCGATGTACATCAATTGGCTTATGCCCTACCCTTAAGAATGGTAACTTATTTGAGTATTCGTTCCAGAATGCTCGAAACGAAGGCTTATTAGTTTTATGTGATCTTGATTCTTTACAAATTGACAGAGCAATAGTAGAAATATTAAATTTACATAAAGGCGTTGAGCTGCCCAGCAAGAGCGATAATTCTATTGATAAAATACATCCATTTGCATCTGAAGTTATTCAATCTTTTCTTTGCTGTAAAAGTATTTAGGGAACCTCTAAAAAGTGTCTTTTGATACGTGTTGAAAAATGAGTATCACCAAAATACTATTCCACAATAGTATCAAAAGCATTGCTCTTTGACATATTTTTGATGTAGAAACGCCTTGTTTTTTTCGACTGGGCGCAGTTATCCCATGACCTTCGCATACTGGTCATGTAAAAAGACGGCATAGACTGATTTCTTGAGCTGTACACAACGCATCATGTTGTAGGTCAAATTGGTCAAGCCGATTTTTGCTGCTGCTCTGTAAAGACCGATTGTACGAACATGCATGGCATCCATACTGTTCGTCATAAAACCGAAAACATGCTCAACGAGAGCTCTTGTCTTTGATTTCAGGCGATTGGACGCTTTCTGTTCATCCGTTAGCGGGTGGTTTTTAAAACCTTTTTCATTGATCTGGCCTGTCATGCCACATGATTCGATACATTCTTCCTGACCGATATAGGCACTATCTCCGTACAGTATCTGACCGGCATCGTCTTTATCTATCAAGGTTTCAAGTTCTTGGGAGTCATGATGTGAGGCACTGCTTACGGCGTATGTCGTGATGAGTTTTGTTGCGCTGTCGATTTTAACATGATTTTTGTACCCATAAAAAACGATGTGGTTCTTTTTCACCCAGCGTGCATCGACATCTTTCTGCCGTAGCTTATGGGGTTTTTCTTTCCAGGCTTCAGGAGTTTTTCCGGATTTTATCTCTTTGTTTTCCTCACGGGTATTGCGTTGCCGTGGAGCCTCCACAAAGCTGGCATCAACAATCTGGCCTGTGCTGGCAAAGATACTTTGGTCATCAAGCGCTTGATTGAAACGATAGAAGAGTGGTGTAATAACCTCTTCCTGAATAAGGGTTTCACGAAACTTCCAGATGGTCTTGCTATCAGGTACTCTATCACTTGATTTCAGGCCGAGAAAGCGTTTGAAGGTGAGTCTGTCAGTGATCTGATATTCCATCTGGTCATCAGAGAGGTTATACAGACTCTGCAAAATAAGAAGTTTAAACATCAAAATTCGATCAAATGGGGGACGACCGGTATGACCACTTTTCTGAGGCTTATTGAAGACAATATCAAGGAGGGGTTCGAATATTTTCCAATCGATATGTGCCTCAAGTTTGAGCAGAGGATCATTGAGTTTGGTGAGTTTTTCAAGCAACAAATGCTCGTCAAACATGCCTAACGGGTTGATGTGTTTCATTCCAAAGGGTAAGTTGATATTGTCGCATTAATATACGAAATATTACCCTCGATTTATAACGCTAACACTATAATATTTATAAAGATATATCATTCAAGATTAAATAGAGGTACCCTTTAGTAAATCGTTATACATGACCAGTGCAGAAGTTCATATTCTCGACTACGGCCTCGGCAATTTCGGTTCTGTCATCCGCATGATCGAGAAGGTAGGTGGTTCGGCTAAGCGCATCTCAACTCCCGAAGAGATTCTGCTAGCAGAGAAACTCATACTTCCAGGCGTTGGTCATTTTGATCGTGGCATGTCGCAGATTGTTGAGCGAGGTTTGTTGGAGCCACTACGAGAGCGCGTTATAGAACAGCGTATACCGTTGATGGGGATTTGCCTTGGTATGCAATTGCTCTGTTTTGGTAGCGAAGAAGGGATATTGCCGGGGCTGGGATTTGTGGATGCCGATGTGCGTAAGTTTCAGACGCTTCCTGGTCAGAACCTGAAAATTCCTCACATGGGTTGGAACTCTATACGTGTGTCACGTAGCAATCCGTTGATCAACGTCACCAATGAGGAGCAGCGTTTTTATTTTGTGCATTCCTACCATGTTGTTCCCAATGCGCCCGATATGGTGATTGCCACATCGACCCACGGTGTTGCATTTTGTGCAGCATTTCAGAATAAAAATATCTTTGGTGTGCAGTTCCACCCTGAGAAAAGTCATCGCTTTGGCATGGCACTATTAAAAAGCTTTGTTAATCTGTAATGCTTAAACACCGTGTCATTCCGGCCCTCCTGCTACGTAACAACGGTTTGGTTAAGACTTTGAAGTTTAAGGACCCAAAGTATGTTGGTGACCCTATTAACGCAATCCGCATCTTCAACGAGAAAGAGGTGGATGAACTCATGGTGCTCGATATTACTGCCAGTAGAGAGCGTCGCGAGCCTAACTATTCATTGATTGAAGAGTTTGCCGGAGAGTGCTTTATGCCCTTGGCTTACGGTGGTGGCGTGACTCATGTCGAGCAAGCTGGTCGCTTGTTTGGTTTGGGGGTAGAGAAGATTTGCCTACAAACAGCAGCGCTTGAAGATTTGAGTTTGGTCAACCGTTTAGTAGAACGTTTCGGCAGTCAGAGTGTGATGGTTTCTGTAGATGTAAAACGTAATTGGTTGGGTAAGATACAACTTTATGGTGCAGCAGAAGGTAAGGCACGGTCAGAGCCCTGGTTGGAATATACTCAAAGGCTAGTCAATGCTGGTGCTGGCGAAGTATTGCTTAACGCTGTGGATCGGGATGGTACCCTTGCCGGGCCTGACTTGGAGCTGATCCGTTTGGCGTCGTCGTCAATATCGGTACCTCTTATTGCGGTTGGTGGTGTATCAAGTTTTGTCGACATCAAAGCTGTAGTCGAGGCTGGCGCAAGTGCTGTGGCTGCTGGAGCATTTTTCGTTTTTCATGGCCCACACCGAGCAGTGTTGATTACTTATCCAAAATATCAAGAATTAGAGAATCTATTGAAAGCAACTGAATGACAGTAAGCACAAAATTGACTGCGGCAGGCGTGTGGCCATACCAGCAATGCACTCGTTGTGTGATGGATACCACCGCCGTTGATATCACTTTTAATGAAAAAGGAGTGTGCAACTACTGCACCGAGTTTTTGGAGCGTTCCAGCCACATTATCCATGAAGACCCTGCAGGCAAAGAGGGGCGACTGAATGCCTTGGTGGCAAGAGTTAAGGCGGATGGCCTTGGCAAGCCTTACGACTGTATTGTTGGTGTCTCGGGCGGGGTAGACAGCTCATGGGTACTGGTTCAAACCAAGCGTCTGGGTCTGCGACCGCTGGCGGTTCACATGGATAATGGTTGGAACTCCGAGTTGGCTCAGAACAACATTGCCAATTTGGTGCGTGGGTTGGGTGTCGATCTCCATACCCATGTTATTGATTGGGAGGAGTATCGCGGGCTAATGCAGGCATTTTTTGATGCGGATGTTATAGATGTCGAACTGCTTTATGACAATGCGATGATGGCAGTGAATTATCAGCAGGCGAAGAAATATGGGATCAAATATATTTTGTCCGGCGATAACCAGGCAACAGAGGGTATGGCGATGCCCCGAGGATGGAATTGGTTTAAGCGAGACAAGCGAAATATTTACGGTTTAGCGCAACAATTTGGGAAGGCAAAAATCAGGACTTTCCCGTCAATCGGTGTTTTGGATTGGTTTTATCTTGAGTACATCAAGAAAATCAAGTGGATGAGCTTTCTCGATTATCTGCCATACAACAAGTTTGACGTGCTTAATAAACTTGAAGAAAGCTACGGTTACAAACGTTATCCTTTCAAGCATTACGAGTCTGTTTTTACCCGGTTCTACCAAGGCTATATTCTTCCCAGGAAATTTAACGTCGATAAACGTTTGATTCATTTGGCAACGCTGGTTGCTTCAGGGCAAATGTCAAGGGATGACGCAATGAAAGGCTTACAGAGCATTCCTTACCCAACGGCTCTGCAACAAGAAGAGGATGTTAGCTATTTTTTGAAAAAGATGGGATGGTCGAGAAACGATTTAGAGAGTTATTTGCTGAGGCCAGGAATCCCTCATGATGAATACCCATCAGAAAAGGCTTTGCATATTTTTATATTTAAAGTTGGGAAGTTATTGTTACCCAAGTATTTACGCGAACAACTGAAGAAGATTTGATAATAATAATTTAATTGACAGAGAAGGCTGCTTTATTGTGAATAAACTTAATTTTGCTCTTGTTGGCTGTGGTCGAATTGCCAAACGGCACTCGGAACTTCTTGGCCTTAATGAGATATCTCATGCCCGTTTGGTTGCTGTTTGTGACATAAAGCCAGAACGTGCAGCATCGATCGGTAGTGTTATGCATGTGCAGCATTATACCGATATGCACGAAATGATGCGAAATGAGAAGATTGATGTTGTTGTCGTGCTTACCGAGAGCGGTTTGCACGCAGAGCAGGTTGTTGCGTTAGCTCCATACGGAAAGCACATCGTGGTAGAAAAACCTATGGCGTTGTCTCTCGTGGATGCTGATCGTATGATAGTGGCTTGCGACCGGGCTGGGGTAAAATTGTTCGTGGTAAAGCAGAACCGTTTTAATGTACCGGTATTGAAATTGCGAGAGGCACTCGAAACGGGGCGATTTGGTAAGATGGTCATGGGTACCGTGCGCGTGCGTTGGTCACGACCCCAGAACTATTACGACCAGGATGCTTGGCGTGGTACTTGGGCCCTTGATGGAGGTGTACTGGCCAATCAGGCAAGCCATCATGTCGATCTATTGGAGTGGATGCTTGGGCAGCCGGTCAGTGTTTTTGCAATGGCAAAAACGGCGCTGGTAAACATTGAGGCCGAGGATACTGCAACCGTGTTGTTGCGTTTTGCTGATGGTGCTTTTGGGATCATTGAGGCGACTACTGCTGTGAGACCCAAAGATCTGGAGGGTTCGATTTCTCTGCTTGGAGAAGGCGGTTCCGTGGTGATCGAGGGTTTTGCGGTTAACCAGATGAAAACTTGGGATTTTGTCGAACCACTGCCAGGTGACGAGGACATTTTAACACAATATTCAGTCAACCCACCCAATGCTTATGGTTTTGGGCATCAAGCCTATTACGAGCATGTAGTTGATTGCATCCTGAATAATACGCAACAATTGGTAGATGGCTTGGAGGGTCGAAAGAGTTTGGAGTTAATCTCGGCCATCTATGAATCTATCGAAACAGGGCGTGAAGTTGTGTTGCGTTTCGAACCCAAACATTGTCGTCTGGGGGAGCGGAATGGCTGAGCCAAAGATAAAATCGATTGGTATCGTAAATGTGAACTTTGGTAAGGATGTTACCGTTGTTCAGCCAGCCAATCTTTATTGTTGCAGCATTGGGGCTGACTGTTTTATTGGGCCTTTTGTTGAAATTCAGCGAGGTGTTGTGATCGGGCGGGGCAGCAAGATTCAGTCACATGCTTTTATCTGTGAACTGGTCAGTATTGGAGAAGAGTGCGTTGTGGCTCATGGAGTGATGTTCATCAACGATCTATTTCAAACGGGTGGTCCCGCCAATGGAGATCAAACCCTTTGGCGTGCTACGCAGATCGGCAATCGCGTTTCTATAGGGTCTAATGCTACAATATTGCCCGTCTGTATTTGTGATGATGTTGTGATTGGTGCTGGTGCGGTAGTAACCCGCGACATTTCCCAGCCAGGAATTTATGCCGGAAACCCAGCCCAATTGCTACGCAAACTTAACAGGAAATCATGATTAAATTTGTAGATCTATATCACCAGTATCAGACAATTAAGACTGAGATAGATGGAGCTATTCTTACTACGATTGAACAGTCTGCTTTCATTGGTGGAGCCTCTGTCAAATCATTTGAGGCGGCTTTTGCTGATTATCAGCAGGCAGCTCACTGTGTCGGTGTGGCTAATGGCACTGATGCTTTGGAGATTGCTATCGAAGCCCTTGGATTTCCTTCAGGTTCAGAGATCATTGTTCCTGCCAATTCATTCATTTCAAGCGCAGAGGCAGTAACGCGTTGCGGGCATCGAGTAGTATTTGCTGATATTAATCCGGCGACTTATACACTCAATCTTTTAGATGTTGAAAAGCGTATAACGAACAATACAAAAGCGATTATTGCTGTACATCTCTATGGGCATCCGTGTGACATAGATGGATTGAAGGTCATGGCTGCTGCGCATAATTTAAAATTGATTGAAGACTGTGCCCAGGCTCATGGTGGTGAATATAAAGGGCGTCGGGTTGGTGCACTTGGTGATATTGGTGCTTTCAGTTTTTATCCGGGAAAAAATCTTGGTGCATACGGTGATGGCGGAGCCATCATGACAAATGATTACAATCTTGCCACCCGTTGCCGAATGATTGCCAATCATGGGCGTATCGATAAGTATAATCATCTCATCGAAGGGCGTAACAGTCGCTTGGATGGCTTGCAAGCCGCAATATTAAATGTAAAGCTTAAACACTTGGATGGTTGGATTGATCGCCGTAATGCACTTGCACAGCGTTATTATACAGGATTGCGTGGTATTAAAGGCTTGGTGCTACCGGTAATTGACGGTGATGTGCGCCATGCATTTCATTTGTTTGTTGTTCGTCTTGATAATCGCAATAGTTTGAAGGATTATCTGGCTGAGCGGGCCATTGAGACAGGGATTCACTATCCTATTGCTCTGCCAAAGTTGGCTGCTTACGAATATTTGGGTTCAAAAGATATAAATTTTGCAAATAATATTGACGCAACATTATTAAGTCTTCCAATGGGTGAGCATGTCACAGATTCCGATGCAGATAATGTTATCAATGCCATAATAAGTTTTTTTCGCGAAGTATGAAGATTTTACTTATTACATCATATTTTCCACCAGATCACCATATTGGATGTGTTCGCTGGGCTCGGCTTGCAAAATATCTCACAATGGCCGGTCACAAAATATTTGTGTTTTCTGCAGAGAACAGTTCAGAAGTCCCTCAGACAATGACCATTGATTTTATACCCAAAATGGTTCAACGTATTGGATATGAATCAGTTTTTTGGTCACCGTTTCTGAAAAGTCAGGATGCTTTAGGTGAGATTATTAAAAATAATAAGGGGATTGAAAAAAAAGATAATAATAATAATAAAATCTATAGGGCATTGGCACAGCTTTGGAATATGCTTCCAAGGTCGGGTAAAGCGAAAGAAATAGCTAATATTTTGCTGACTTTATTAGGATTTCCTCATAAGTCATGGCCATGGGCAAATAAAGTATATAAGAAAGCTTTGCCTGTTGTGATTAATAACGGGATTGAAATCATAATTGCAACGCATCCTTATGCAGGTTGTATGAAGGCTGCTATGCTGTTATCAAAAAAAGCTAGTATACCTTGGATAGCTGATATGCGTGATGGTTGGTCAGGTGATTTTATAAGGGGTATAAACGAAAAGCCATTGCTCGATAAATTAATCAAAAAGTATGAATTAAAGTTGCTAAGTACCGCTCATCGTGTTGTAACGATAAGTCCGGAGCTAGGACGCAAAATTATATGTGATCCAAATAAAATTGTTTATATACCAAATTCATTTGACCCAGATGAGTTTAAGTATTCAAAGATTGAGACCGATAAAATAAATGTTGTGTATACCGGAAATATTTGGACGGAAAATTCCTATAGGATTTTTTTGGATGCCATAAATATAATATCTTGTGAAAATAGACTTGATAATTTTCATATTTCATATTATGGAAAAAGTTACTCATTACTAAAAAATTATGCAGATGCTATTGGGCTTGAAAGTAGTATTTTGATAAATAAAGGTTACGTCTCTCATTCTGAGGCTGTCAAAGCGCAATGTGAGGCAGATCTATTATTAGCATTTGGCTGGGATGGAAAATTTTCTGAAACAGTAACGACAGGAAAGGTACTAACATATTTAGGAGCAACAAGACCAATCATAGCGATTTGCAATCATGCCACAGCCTTGGGTAGACTCATAAAAACCACTGGAGCCGGAATTGTTCTTCCAAAAGAAAAAGATATAGAAATGTTTCTCAAGACTTTAATCAACACAAGAAAAAAAGTAATGTGGGAGCTTGAATCTAAAAGAAATTTTCAAGAGATAATTAACTATTCAACCGAAAATACAGCATTACTTTATGAACGTCTGATATGTAATTCCTTGAAAGGGAAATAATATGCAGAAAAACTTTTCTGAAAAATGGAGCTTAATAAATATACTTGCATATACAGGCATATTCCTTTTAATTTTTACGCCACGATTGTATATGCCATTCAGTATTGTGCATATATTGGCAATCGTTTCTTGGATTTATTTACTTACTAAGTATAGAAAAATATTCATAAATATAGTAAGTTGCCCGGAATTATTTTTATTTATATTGATTCACTGCGTTTTAATTATTTATAACTTATGTGTAAATTTCTTGTTGACCAAAGATTTCGAAAAAACATATTGGTCTTTCAATCTAGTTTTTGAAGTTCTGCCATGCGTAATATTTTTCTCAATTATATTTATTAACAAAGGTTATGATTTAAATAGATTTTATGGAGTCATATTAATTGTTGGATTTTTGCAAGTACTCTGTGTCGTTTTCTCGATAATATTTCCGGATATAAGAAATTGGATGATTAGTAGCTCGGGAAGTATAGGTTTAACAGATCTATATCAAGAAGTAGGATCGTTTAGAATATATGGGTTGTCGGGAGGCTACACATATACTATGCCATTATATCTTGGTTTGTGTGTTATTATTTCGTTTGTATTAGGGGTATTCAGTTCTTATAAGTATTATTATTTAATTCCATTATATTTGCTATCGATCGCTGTTAATGCAAGAATTGCACTTATAAGTCTATTCATAGTAGCGGTTATTATTTTTATAGTAAAGTTTAGAAGAAAATTTTTTTCAAATATTATTGGTTTTGCATTTATATCGCTATTGATTATCGCGGTAATTAATTTTGTAGATACTAAGTCTACAAATAGCACATCAATTGATAGCTGGGTTTGGGTTAATTCTGGAATACAAGAAATTTCAAATTACTATAATGGTGAGGCAACTGGAAATTTATCATATCTGACAGATTCAATGTGGTCGATGCCTGACGGAATGGATTTATTAATTGGTACTAGCATAAGGCCATTGGGTTCGGATATTGGGTATGTAAATGATTTGTATTATGGCGGCCTTGTATACTCAATTATATTATATAGTTCATACCTTTTCTTGTTTTCAAGATATAACAAAAAAAATATAATTGAAAAAGTCGTAAATCTTTCGGTTATATGTTATTTATTGTTAACAAATATTAAAGGGGAAGTGTTTTATCCAAATGATCTTATAAAAGGAGTATTGCTTGTTATTATTTTTTCGATAATGGTTAAAATAATTCCACTAAATCAAAAGATCAATCTTCAAAAGAATAGAATTAAAACTTGAAAAGCTGAAGATTACTCGTAGTATTTTTGTAAAAATGATAAGAAAGAGTCTATGATGTCAAATGTAACCTTGCATAAGTTGTATGGTTATCCTGTACTCATGAAAGCTGGATTGGGGAATATGCTATTTCCATGGGCGCACTGCTATCTTTGGTGCAAGGATCATGACGCTGTTATGATTGCGCCATTTTGGGCAAAGTTACGCATAGGCCCTTATTTGAGAAGGGAAAAAGATAAACGTTCTTATCAAAGGTTATTTAAGGATAAAAACCATATTGGTGGCTTTAAACGTCTTTTCGTATTGGCAACAGTCCACAAACAAAATTATGAAGAATTCCGAAAGGAATCCCAGAAAAGAGATACAGTCGTTAGATTTACGAGTATGGGGTGTATGGATAGGCTTGTTAACAGGCATGAAGAAGTCAAGCGCGGTCTCGTTGATATTACACGTCCTGAATATTTACCGGAACCTTCAAGGGAACCATTTATTGGCATACATGTAAGGTTTGGTGATTATGCTATACCGGATAAAACTTCACCAACTTGGCTCTCCCGTTTGCCTATTGAATGGTATGTCGCAGCACTTGATCACGTACGTGAAATATTGGGTTTTAATTTTAAAGCAATGGTATTTTCTGATGGTCTCGATTCAGAACTATCACAATTGATTTGCCAGCCTAATGTACGTCGCTCGCCTTATCGTGAATCAATAACAGATATTTTGGCGTTATCGCAAGCAAAAGTTATTATTGGCTCATGTTCTACATTTAGTACATTTGGAGTATATCTTGGCGGTGATACGTTAGTAATTTAGCGTCGCGGTAGACGTCCAGCCAATATATTTGATGAAGAAAAAAAAACTATTTTTGAAGCTGAGTGGGATATAGGTGAACAACTTCCGGAATTATTTATGACAAGACTTAAAGATATTATAATGATAAAAAACATGGCCCACTAAAATTTTCAATAAACCTTTATATATAATTAAGTACAGCTCTTTATATTATTGAATGATATGTCTCTTGAGATTGTGTATTTAAGAAAAAAATCAATCCTTTTATTCTTGCTTATTATTAAAAGCTGACTGCTGCAACAGCAGTCAGCTGAGTGGAATAAAAACGCATCTCATTTTAATAAATCGACGTACCATTAATATACGGAATAATTAATTAGTTGTATTTAGAGAGCATTTCTTTACGTGTTTTATAATAAAACTTAATTCTCTCCAAATAGTAATTTTTTATGATAGTCAATCTAAAATTAGTCATTTTATTAGACAAATTCTTACCGTTTATTGGTCCCATTAAGCGTTTTTTTATTGCTTTTTATGATACTTATTCACCTTTACGCAAATCTTATTCTCAATACGGTGAGGATATCCTCATTGAAAAGGGGTTAGAAGGCATAACAGCAAATGATGCGATATATGTAGATGTTGGGGCAAACCATCCTACCAGAATTTCTAATACCTACCTATTGTATAAAAAAGGGTGGAGTGGTATTACTGTTGAGCCCAATGCTGCACTTTTAAAACTGCATAGGTTATTTAGAAAGCGCGATATACAAGTGAACGTTGGTTGTGGAAATAAATCGTCACTCCTTCGGTTTTATGTTTCTCGCACCCCTGTTCTTTCATCGTTTATTGAGCAAGAAGTTAAACATCTTGCTGTCGTCAAGTATTTACCTATTATGACCATTGATGAATTATTAGAGCCCTTTAAAGATAAGGAAATTGCATTGTTGTCGATTGATACTGAAGGGTTTGATCTTAATGTTTTACTAGGTGCGATAAATACTTTGAAACGTACAAAATTTGTGTGTTTTGAATCTAATAATGATTTTGATGAGAGTAAAAAAATAGCTCTTCTGTTAGCAGAAAACTTTGAGCATTGTGCAACGCTTGGTTGTAATGAAGTATTCAAGTTTAGGGGCTAGATGCAGTCATGTTATATATTTTATTACCATGCTAATACCCGATTACTTAGTGTTATTGATACTTACGTGTTGTCCCTCTTAAATTTTTATTCCTATTGCTTTTTTCCATATTGAGGTTATATTGATTTATTTTTCTGATAAAATATACATTGAAAAGTACTAATAGAGTTATTTGTTAATATGTTTTTTTATGGTTTATGACTAGTAGAGATGTTTTACCTCGTGTTCTTGTTGTCGCATTAGGACGTATTAATGCACAAGATTCATATAATAATGGATTGTTGTTGCGGAATCTTTTCGGTAGTTGGCCGCGTGATAAAATTGCCCAGATTTATAGTAGTGCTGATAACGGCGACAAGGGATATTTTAGCTCATATTATCGTATTGGAGCATGTGATAGAAGATTTGGTTCATTCTTCTATAATTTTAAAATAAACCAAGAAAACTTATTAAAAAATGACATTACATATAGCAATAAGCAATTTTTTGATATCGGAATAAGAAGAAAGATAAAAAATATAGTTAAATTATTATTTATAGATACTGGGATTTATGAGCTTATATTTTGCCCAAAAATATCAAAAAAAATGATTTCATGGATTGAAAATTATAACCCGGATATTATTCTCGCGCAAGGTTACAATCTTACATTTACATTGTTGCCGCTTTTACTAAAACAAAAAATTGGAGTTAAGCTATCTTTTTTTGCAACAGATGACTGGCCGACCTATCTCTATTCTGGCCAACTCGGGGAGCCAATAATATTTCGTTGGCTCATGAGGCCTATAGTTAAAAACATTGTCAATCGTCTCTTTTCTGAAGTCGATGCTCCTTTTGCTTTTTGTCAGCCCATGGCTGATGAATATGCCTTACGTTATGGGAAAAAGTTTATAGTTCTTAATCATTTAGATAGTCCATTACGATTTAAAAAAGCTGAACCGCATCGGATTTACTCACATGAGGTAATAACAATAATAGTAATTGGTAATTATAATCGCTATCGTTGGCCGCTTTTGCTTGATGTAAATGATGCTTGCCATGAATTGCATACACAAGGCATGAATATTCGCATTGTTGTTCTCTCTTCCTCTATAGAACCAGAAGGCATTACGGCTTTGTCTTTGGCTCCATATATTGATCTTTTTCCTGATCCGGGCAATGATTTATTGCCATCCTACTTGAAAGGAGCGGATATTTTGCTTCTTGCCGAAGGCTTCGACTCTAGGTTTGTTTCAGCAATCAAACTCTCGGTCTCTTCAAAAGCTCATCTTTTCATGTTCAGCCAGCGACCGATTATTGTATATTCACATCCTGAAACTGGTGTGGCGAGGTATGCTAGGGCTATGGGCTGGGCGAAACTTGTTACAAATAGGAATACAAATGAGCTTATTGAAGCAATTCGATGCATAGTAGAAAATAAAGAGAAATCAAAATCTCTTATTGAAAAAGCTTATGAAGTTGGTTTAAAATGTCATACAAGCGATGTGAACGCCCAAAGATTGATTGAAGGATTATCTTTTTCCAAAGCCTATCGTGAGTATTCTGGATGAAAGGAAAGACGCTTCTTTTGCAACTAGTAAATTTATTATTTCCTCTTACACCTCTTACTAGCTGGTATAAGCTACGGGCAAAGCTATTAAAGTTTGCAGGTGTTAATTGTGATTTGAGTGCACGTATAGTTGCTTCGTGCCGTATTGTAACACTTAATGTATCTATTGGTAAGGATACATTTATTGGTCATCAAGTTTTAATATCAGGTGCCATTGGTTCGAAAATAACGATTGGAAGTAATGTAGATCTTGCTCCACGCGTTGTGATCTTGAGTGGAACTCATGAAATAGATATGCGAGGAAATCATTCTGCAGGAGTGGGGAAAGGCGCTTCTGTTTGTATTCAAGATGGCGTTTGGATAGGTGCTAACAGTACTATAGCTCCGGGTGTTACTATAGGACGCAAATCAATTATCGGTGCTGGTAGTGTTGTCGTATCCGATATTCCGCAGTATTGTGTTGCGGTTGGGAATCCATGTAGACCGATTAAAAAATGGTGTGCAGAAAAAAAAATATTTGAAATAATCTGTAGTTAAAGCGTGAAAGTTCTTTATGTAACGAATATAATAAGTCCACATCAAATTCCGTTAGCTCGTCAAATCGTTGAATTGGTGGGAGTTGATAACTTTCTTTTTGTTGCGACTGAACTACCAAAAGAGGAACGCGTAAAATTAGGCTGGAATGCGGATGAAAATGAAACATGGATCTTGCGTGCCAGAGAAAATGATGCTTATTGTTCACAATTCGAACAGTGGTGGGATGAGGCTGATGTGGTCATTTGCGGCGATCGGCGGTTCAGCCGAATGAATGATCGACTCGAAAAAGGGAAGTTGACTTTTTATATGTCTGAGCGCTGGTGGAAACCACCGATTGGCATGATGCGACAGTTGCACCCGCGCTTTGCTTTGATGAAGGCAAACTTTATGAAAATCGCTAAGTCACCTCACTTTCATTATCTGCCGATGGGTTTGTATGCTGCGGCTGATATGAAGCATATTGCTGATTTTTATGGCAAAATGTGGCAATGGGGATATTTTACAGAGTTACCTAATCAGCTTCCAACTATTGATAGAGAGGATCCCAGTTTGCACGTTCTTTGGGCAGGCCGGATGTTGGCATGGAAGCGTGTTAAAGTGTTGATTCGTGCTTTTTCCCAATTACAGCATGAGTGCCGAGTAGCGACTCTGACGCTTGTTGGGTTTGGGCCAGAACGTATTAGACTCGAAAAACTTGCAAAGAAATGTCTTGTTGACGGTACTTATCGTTTTCTTCCACAAGTGCCAGCGCACCAGGTTATTGAGTTGATGAAACAACACCATATTTATGTACTACCGAGTAACGGCTATGAGGGTTGGGGTGCGGTGATTAATGAAGCGATGTCTGCAGGATGCGCTGTTATTGCCAGTAAAGAGGGAGGTGCAGCCAAGTCAATGATTGTGCATGGAAAAAATGGCTTGTTATTTAACGCAGGTGATTGGCGGTCGCTCGCGGCATGTTTGGAGCTCTTAAGTCGCAATGAAACCATGCGTCGTCAACTTGCAGAAGAAGGACAGCGCACCATAAATGAATGCTGGTCGCCAGCAATAGCGGCTGAACGTTTTGTTACTGTTTGTGCCTCATTGTTGGCAGGGTATCCTGTTCCGACATTTGTTAACGGTCCTATGGCACCATGCTGGTGATGATGAATTTTTTCGAAATTAAAGAGTTGTAAGCAGGATGGTCTGCATCGAAAAAACTCTTTTCGGCAAAAATATTGCATATTAAATCTTCTCAGATTCAGTCCAATGGCCAATTATAGTCCATTTATTCGACCAAAGGTCTTATGTTTTGTGGGCTGGTACTTGCCAGGCTATAAAGCCGGTGGTCCGATTCGCACAATCACCAATATGATTTCACAATTAAGTGGTGAATTTGATTTCTTGATTGTGACAAGAGACCGGGACCAGTCAGATACAGTTCCTTACCCAAATATTCTGATTGATAAATGGAACACGATCGGACAGGCTAAGGTCTTCTATGCGAGCCCATCGACGTTTTCATTTCTTGGGATGATGCGACTGTTGAGGGAGACTCCGCATGATATATTGTATTTAAACAGTTTTTTTAGTCCAGTTGCGACTATTATACCGCTTATCATTCGACGCATCGGGCTATATGGAAAAAAGCCTGTCATTATAGCACCCCGAGGGGAGTTTTCAGTCGGGGCGTTAGCTCTTAAAGCGATTAAGAAAAAGATCTATATCGCCTTTGCCAAGTTAACTGGAATACACCGCAATTTGATCTGGCAAGCGTCGAGTGAATTTGAAACGGAAGATATTAGTCGCACGATGTTCAACATCATGGTTGCGCCCAACATCATGGTTGCGCCCAACATCATGGTTGCGCCAGATTTATTACCAGTGCCAGTTCATCCGATTGCGGAACAGACATTTGCTCATCATGTTGCCCGCATGCCCGGACCGTTGCGTGCTGTTTTTCTGTCGCGCATTTCCCCTATGAAGAATTTGGATTATTTGCTGCGGGCTCTCAATAAGGTGACTGTCGCCTTAGACCTCTCTCTCTATGGTCCGGCTGAAGATTTAGTCTATTGGTCGCTTTGCCAGAGTCTGATACAGACCTTGCCGTCTCATATTACGGTGACTTATAAGGGTGGAGTCACGCATGAACAAGTTGCCGCAATATTTGCAGCACATGATGTGTTTTTTTTTCCGACTCGTGGTGAAAACTTTGGGCATGTGATATACGAGTCACTTGCTGCAGGTACGGCGGTGATTGTGAGTGATCAAACTCCGTGGCAGTCTGACCAGCATGGTGCCGTGGAGGTGCTTGCTTTGGTTCATCTTGATGATTGGACAGCAGCGATTAATGATAGGGCGAGTTTCAATGATCATGCCTACGCAGCTCAGCGCGAGGCTGCATTGCGCTATGCGCATACCTATTTAGCAACAAGTCCGGCGCTGGAACAGAATCGCAACTTGTTTTTATTGGCCTTAGGCAGCAGTTCCTAAGTTTAGTGCTGACGAGACCTTTAAATTTTTAGCTGAAATTGCTCAACAAAAAAAGAGTGGAAAGAGAAATAAAGATGTTTAAGAATAAAACGCTGTTGATTTCTGGTGGCACGGGTTCTTTTGGGAATGCCGTGCTTCGTCGTTTTCTTGAGACAGACATCAAGGAGATTCGCATTTTCAGCCGTGATGAAAAGAAGCAGGACGATATGCGCAAGCGCTATAACAACTCGAAGCTGAAGTTTTACATTGGTGATGTGCGTGATTATCAGTCGGTTTTGAATGCGGTGCGTGGTGTTGATTATATTTTTCATGCTGCGGCTCTCAAACAGGTTCCCTCCTGCGAATTTTATCCTCTTGAGGCGGTGAAGACCAATGTGCTGGGTACGGAGAATGTGCTTGAGGTTGCGATTGCCTGTGGGGTGAAGAGGGTAGTCTGCCTCAGTACGGATAAGGCGGTCTATCCAATCAACGCGATGGGAATATCCAAGGCGATGATGGAGAAGGTTATTGTAGCCAAGTCGCGCAGCAGCGAGTCGACCGTTATTTGTGCGACAAGGTACGGTAATGTGATGGCATCCCGTGGGTCGGTTATCCCACTTTTTGTTGATCAGATTCGTGCGGGCAGGGCACTGAGCATAACTGACCCGAATATGACGCGATTTATGATGACGCTTGATGATGCTGTTGACTTGGTGCTTTATGCTTTTGAGCATGGCACACCTGGTGAGATTTTTGTGCAAAAGGCCCCCGCAGCAACAATAGAGACTCTGGTACAGTCGTTGGTTGCGTTGATGGCTGTTCCTGATCATGAAATACAGGTGATTGGGACACGGCATGGGGAAAAGTTGTACGAGTCATTGCTGACGCGTGAGGAGATGGTGTGTGCCAGAGATTTGGGTGGCTACTACTGTATTCCTCCTGATTTAAGAGATTTGAACTATGGTAAATTTGTGGAACAGGGAGAGGTAAGAATATCTGGAGCAGTGGATTATAACTCTCACAATACAAAAAGATTGGATGTTGATGGTATGAAAGCGCTGTTAATGAAGTTATCCTTTATGCAGGCTCTTGTTCAGGGAGAGTATGCTCAACCGGAGGCCTGAGATGCGCGTTTTGGTGACGGGCTCGCAGGGGTTTATAGGTAAAAATCTGGTTGTGCGATTGGGCGAATTACCGAATTTCGACGTTGTAGGCTTTGAGCGTGGTGACGGGTTGGCTACGCTGGCTGACAAGGTTTTGCAGGCAGATGCTGTGGTGCATTTGGCTGGTGAAAATCGTCCGAAGGATGAGGCTGATTTGGAAAAGGGCAATGCCGAATTGACTCGTGTGCTTTGTGATGCGATTCAGTCCTCCGGAAGAAAGCTTCCTTTTGTTTTTGCCTCTTCTCTTCAGGCTGAGCTCTCGAATCCTTATGGACTGAGCAAGCGGGCCGGAGAAAAGGCTGTTGAGGAGCTTGCTGCAAGAACCGGGAATCCTTCGGTGATTTACCGTTTGCCAGGTGTGTTCGGCAAGTGGTGCAAGCCAAACTACAACTCGGTGGTGGCTACGTTTTGTTATAACACTGCGTTTGGTTTGCCTCTTCAGATTAATGACCCCTCTACCCGGTTGCGGCTTGTCTATGTGGACGATGTTGTCTCCGAATTTTTGCTTGCGATTGGTTCTGTTGCGGATGGTGTTCGTTGGGGAGAAGTGACTCCGGAGTATGCGATCACTCTCGGCGAATTAGCTGCTCAAATTGACGCGTTCAGAATGAGTCGCACGACGTTGGTTTCTGAAAGGGTTGGCAGTGGCTTGTTGCGGGCCCTTTATGCCACCTACGTCAGTTATTTTCCTCCTTCCAGTTTCGCTTACAATTTGCCACGTCATGGTGATGAACGGGGTGCCTTTGTGGAGATGCTGAAAACCCCTGACTGTGGTCAGTTTTCCTGTTTTACGGCTCACCCCGGGGTTACGCGGGGCGGCCATTATCATCACACCAAAAGTGAGAAATTTCTGGTTATCAAGGGCTCTGCACGCTTCTGTTTTCGCCACTTAGTGACGAATGAAATGTATCAGCTTCTCACTTCAGGTGAGCTTCCTCAAGTGGTTGAGACGGTTCCGGGTTGGGCGCATGACATTACCAATGTTGGTGAAGATGAGATGGTGGTCATGTTGTGGGCAAATGAGATATTTGATCAAAACAAGCCGGATACCATTCCAATGAAGGTGACGTTATGAAAAAGTTGAAGGTGATGACCATTGTTGGTACCCGGCCGGAGATTATCCGTCTTTCGCGGGTGCTGGCAAAGCTTGATGAGCATACAGAGCATGTGTTGGTGCATACGGGGCAAAATTATGATTATGAGCTGAACCAGATATTTTTTGACGACCTCGCTCTTCGCAAGCCAGACCATTTTCTTGAGGCGGCAGGCTCCACTGCGGCTGAGACGGTGGGGTTGATTATTGCTAAAGCGGACGGGGTGATGGAGATGGAAAAGCCGGATGCGCTTTTGATTCTTGGTGATACGAACTCCTGCCTTGCCGTTTACCCGGCCAAGCGCCGGAAGATTCCGGTCTTCCACATGGAGGCGGGGAACCGCTGTTTTGATCAGCGGGTGCCGGAGGAGATCAACCGCAAAATTGTTGACCATACGGCAGATATTAATCTGACCTACAGCGATATCGCGCGGGAATACCTGCTGCGAGAAGGGTTGCCGGCGGACCGGATTATCAAGACCGGAAGTCCGATGTTTGAGGTGCTCTCTTATTATCGTGAAAAGATTGATCGATCGGATGTGTTGCGGCGGCTTGAACTTGCATCGGGTGATTATTTTTTGGTGAGTGCTCATCGTGAGGAGAATATTGAGTCGGACAGAAATTTTGAGAAGCTTGTCGCTCTTCTGAACACCCTTGCTGAGCAGTATGGTAAACGGGTGATTGTTTCTACCCATCCAAGAACTCGCAAGCGGGTTGAGGGAAGCGGTGCTGTATTTCATGAACGGGTGAAGTTGTTAAAGCCGCTCGGTTTTTTTGATTATGTCCATCTCCAGATGCAGGCCAGGGCAGTGCTCTCCGATAGCGGTACCATTAATGAGGAGTCTTCAATTCTCAATTTTCCGGCGCTCAATATCCGAGAGGCTCATGAACGGCCAGAGGGAATGGAAGAAGCTTCAGTGATGATGGTCGGCCTTGACGTTGATCGCATTATGCAGGCACTTGCCATACTTGAAACCCAGCTACGGGGCGTGGAGCGTTGTTTGCGCAAGGTTGCCGATTATTCAATGCCGAATGTTTCGGACAAGGTGGTCAGGATTATGCACAGTTATACTGATTATGTGAATCGGGTTGTCTGGAAGAAATACTGAGTGATGCGTCTTGCACTGATTGCCGATGCATATCCGCCCATGCGCTCTTCCGGGGCGGTGCAGTTGCGTGATCTCTCTAAAGAGTTTCTTCGGCAGGGGTTTTTGACGACAGTGCTGGTTCCTTCTGCTGAGTTGGATGTGCCATGGCTGCTTGAAGAAATGAATGGGGTGCAGGTTTTGCGGTTGAAAGCGCCACAAACAAAAGATATTGGTTATGTACGGCGGACAGCATGCGAGCTTTTGATGCCGTTCATGATGTTGCGCAACCTGCAAAAAAGCCCCTTGGCGAAAGAAAGCTGGGATGGAGTTGTCTGGTATTCGCCAACCATTTTTCTTGGTCCGATAGTGAATGTCTTGAAAAAGGCGAGTAAGTGTCGAAGCTATTTGATCATTCGTGATATTTTTCCGGAGTGGGCGGTTGATATGGGGTTGCTCAGTCGCGGGTTAGCCTACCGCTTTTTTAAAGTTGTCGAGAGCTATCAGTACTCAGTCGCGGATGTTATTGGTGTGCAGACGTTGGCAAATCTCTCCTACTTTGATCATTGGATGCAGAGTGATCAACAACGGCTTGAGGTGTTGCAGAACTGGCTTGCTGATGAACCAGATACGGGGTGCAGTATCGTTGTTGCTGAAGGGCCTTTGGCCGGACGAAAAATATTTGTCTACGCAGGGAACATGGGTGTGGCACAAGGAATGGATGTTCTTCTTGACCTGGCCGAGAACTTGCAGGGCAGAAAAGATATAGGGTTTTTGTTTGTTGGGCGAGGTCATGATGCCGAGCGCCTGAGGAGCAAAGCTGAAACGTCAGGGCTCAATAATGTGGTATTTTATGATGAGATTGATCCTGCAGAAATCCCCGGGCTTTATGCTCAGTGTCACATTGGTTTAGTTGCTCTTGATACAAGGCACAAAACACACAACATCCCCGGCAAGTTCCTTTCATACATGCAATATGGTTTGCCTGTCCTGGCAACAATCAATCCCGGTAATGATCTGGAAGCCCTTATTAAAACTGAAAGAGTAGGACGAGTTTGTAGTGATGCATCAGCCGAGACCCTGCTGCAACAAGCTGAAGAGTTGCTCAACACTATTACTGTCGATTCTGAAATAAGTTCTCGCTGCAAGTCACTCTCAGCCCGACTTTTTTCTCCAAAAGTTGCCGTCAATCAGATTATTTCCGCCCTTCGCTCCCCAAAATAGAAATAGGGGACGTAGGTGATATTGTGTATTTACTTCCAAAAGTTGTTGTTGAGTTTCTCAGATGAAGGGACTTTTTTGCTACTCTTTTGGGCTGGTCTGCAAGTGTTGGGTATGCAGGATTTCATAGTCCAAGTGCGGGATCAAGCGTATTCTTTTGATTAAAATAGTGGCGAGCGATACCTGACTGGTATCGTTTGTGACCCGAAAGCAAGAAACGTCAGCAAGTTTGAGTGGGAGAAGCTGTAATGTGGGTTGCCCGTTCCCAGCCAATTACTTCGTGAAGTCTCGTAAGCAGCCGCTATTGCCCCATAATCAATTTTCGGTCTTCATCCGGGAGAATCTCCAGATACTTCCGGGTGTAATCAATATGAGCTGTATCTGGCTCATAAGAGGTAGAGTGCACACTTGATACCCTGACCATGAAATTGTATGGCGTGTTGCCAAGTATATAGTGCGCCAGGCGAATCAGCTTGTGAAAACGCAACGTAAGCATATCACCAGTCTCGTTATCAGCATTCCCGCCTGTTACTCTCCAATACATCACATCTTCCACCATGTTGTCTTTATATGCTTTAAATGTAATTACATTCAGCTTTCCAGCTTTGGTTGACACTGTATTATGCTTTGGCTGGCTGACTGTAAATCCACTACATTGATAGCATATATGCTGTAAATGACCGTCACGGTGGATTCCATCACGGCTCCATGTCATCACTATTCCAACAGTTTTTCCCTCAGCATTCTGGTATGTGCGTGCCGCAACTTTATCGTATACATTTTGGAGTGATTTGCTCCATTTTGGATCGACAAAAGGCCCGGAGACAGCCGTCCAGCCATCGGGGTGGTTGCTGATCATCCGTTCAAGGTCAGGCTGGGGTTTGTTAAAGATCAGACGTTCCCTTATTTCGACCAAGAGCAGCGATGAAACGAGCAAGAGGCCTGTCGCTATGGCCAGCGTGCTGTATTTGTTGATCTGCATGGGCAGTTTGTTCAGTTTGCGTGATGCCTCTGTAGGTATGGAATAAAAGATGGTCAATCAGGGCAAGGGTAGCCAGCGCCACCAGAAAAACAAAAATTCCTGTGGCATCATGGAAGAATCCCTGGGCAAAGCCGTCGCCGATATAATTTGTTGCCAGTACCAGAACAATGACCCGAAACAGGTTGGTGAGCACAGCAACAGGAAGAACGCATGCAACCAGCAGCAGGAGATGCCATGGTTTGCGTTGCGCACTTTCGCGCAGATAGAGGACTGAAAGAGCAGTCAGGGAAAAAATCGAGTTCATGCCTGAACAGGCTTTGGTTACCTCAGCGCTGTATGGACCGAAATAGAGCGTCACCCCGTTTGAAACAACCGGCAGAATGGTTGCGGTCAGGATTTTTGCGGCTGAGTCAGCAATGGCCAGTGCAAGTTCTGATGAAAAAAGTTCTGGTGCTACCCATCCTATGAGAACAATAATTGTTCCGGCAAGTGCGATGAAAAATGAAGATCGCTGATATTGAGTGGGGGCAAGAGTCCCTACTAACCCGGCGGCTATGCAAAACAGTCCCCAGATTTCGAGAATCATGACCGGGTAAAGCCGGCCTGCGGTATAAAGAGCCCATCCGGCCCCAAGAAGAGCCAAGCCTGAAATCAGGTTGCCATTTTTCATGCCTCGCAGTGATGCCTTGACGCTGCTGCGCTCTATCCATAAGACCACAACAAGAATAACGAACAGCAAGGGTTCATCACTGTTGCCAAAAGAGGGGTTGAAGATGGTATAACGTATTGCTGAATGCAACGTCATCAACGCAAACAGCAGCCACGGAAACCACGAGGCATGGGGTTTGAGATTCATTGGCTGATAAGTCGCTGGGCCAGGAAAACTCCTGTCAATAAAAGCAGGTCAAACATTACAATTTGTATCCAGCGAAACCAGCGGAGTTTTTTTGCCCACTTTTTAAGCAATTGCAGGGAAAAAAGGTAACTGACGCCTGTGCCGACAAGAATGCCGATGATGAGAGAAAGAGGAATCATCCAGAAAGGAATGGAATCCCAAAGTAGGCTGAGATGATAAAAAAGAGGCAAAAAACTTGATGCTCTGATAAAATAAACAATCAACTTATTTTTGCGTGAAGCTGGATAAACATTATAATCGTATGATTTGCCGGAAGTAATATTCAGTTTGGGTGCTGGCCACAGTCGTGGAAGCCACAGCTTGCCGACAAGAATGCATTTTGCTGTAAAGAACAGTAACATTGCAGCAGTACATGATATTACCAGCGATGCCGCAAGTTTTGCTTGTTGCATCAGTTGTTCTTGAGCGCGGACAGCATCAGGAACAGGCAGGGCAACCACCTGTTTTTTCCATTTTGGTGCGACAGCGTCAGGCTTGAATTCGCCAAAATAGGTAATTTTTGAACCATCAAGAACAGCTCTCATTTTTTGTGAAAATGCCACATTCCTTTGCTGGGTATTGGCGAGGTTGGCTGCTGCCAGCTCTGCTGTTTTGCCTTCCAGCGGAATAGGGAGAGCGGTATGCAGCATCAGTATCATGGAGAACTTGTTTTCAACACGGGCAACAACAGGCACGTTTGGCTTGAGGGTATTCAAGACTTTGAGGAGCCCAGGGTCGATCTGATCAGTTGTGAGAGTCCTTGTCGCACGTTGAAACGGTATGGCTTTTGCTTTGACGGCATCAAGTAACTGTGAGAGAGATGCGCCTTTGCTGGCGGAAACATTCAGTGACTGTAAGAAAGGTACATCGACGCCGGAAACAAGTATCTCTTCATATACCAGCAGTTTTCTGTCGGCAAAAAAGGTGGGGTTATCCGAAATAATCTGCTGGACATTTTCCGGAGATACAGGTTTTGCCGTTGAGGCAATTTTTTCCTCGGCCAGCCCGGCCAGTACTCTGCGACGTGCATCGTGCAGGGCAATCACAAATTCCGGTGATTGATCGACCTTCATTTTTGTTGCCTGCTGGGCAAGAAGTTCAGCACGAACTAAACCGGCAAGAATGCTTCGACGCTGATTGAATGCGGAGAGTGAATCGGCCCCTGGGGCGGCAGTGCGCTGATAAAGGAAATCAACTTCACGCTGGGTAATTTCAACGCCATTTACAACAGCGGCAACACGTCCACTTTTATCATTGCCAGTATGTTGGGAACATCCGGCAATGGTAAAAGCGATGAAAAGATAAATAAAGAATGATTTCAAGGCGCAGGAATGAAGAGGGTTAAGCCGACTTTTTCCTGAATTTCTTTCTGGCGGCAAAAAGTCCACCGACACCGAGGAGGACAAGGCTTGCTGGTTCGGGGGTTGGAGCTGAACCTGAGCCACCCGTCTGATGTAATTGCAAGGCGTTTATTACACCGACATTTGTGCCATTAATAGTTTGGGGAGCATAAGAAAAAGTCAAAGCTCCTGATGCATTACTGTAAACAGTCGTGGCAATGTAGTTTGTCCCGCTAATAAAGGAATTCGATGTATTCACTGTATTTAATAAGGCAGTACCATTTATCAAAGTTTTTGTCAGAGAATCAGGTACAGTATTCTCTTTTTGAGAATATACATACAACGTATATGTTGCGTTTGCATCCAAGTTTGTAAATGTGATATTTCTGCTCGTAGTAGAAGCCATATAACCATCCATCAAGGTACTGTAGGGCGTTGCATTGAAGCCGTTGACACCTCCTGAAGCCATTGCAGTGCTTACATCTGCCGAATAGGTAATAACTGCTGGACTAAGAACGTTACTATAATTAGCAGTAAACAGAGTGGGAATGGCCTCACTTGTACCACTTATACTGTTCCAAAAAGTCCCCCTTCCAAGGGTTACAGCGCCTTCTCCATTGTAACTACTTCCATTAACTTGAATATTTATAAGGTCACCCACAGCAGCATGCAACGGCTTACTTGACACTGCCATCACAAAAGCAATCAGCAAGTAAATAATTTTCTTCATATTATTATTTATTTAAAAATAATGAATTGCTAACCAGCCATTATAACAATTTAGGGCTTTTATAAAAGGCTTATGTAGTATAATTATACTAATTTTTTTTGTAATCAACAATTTTTTTTGAGGTGCGGAAGGTCGATTTTTTCTTCCAATTATTATTACATGCATGCATCTGGACACGACAAGGTATGCTTGTCGTCAACTCTTCAAATCAGAATTTGAATGGTCACAAACACACTTGTACCTAAAATGATGACAAAAAACACAACCTGCATCCAGTGAAACCAAGGAATCTTTGTGGTCCACTTGTTCAGAGCATGTAGGTTAAAAAGATGGCTTGCGACTGTCGCCATAAGTATTCCGGTTCCCAAAGAGCAAACCATCATCCAGAAAGGAATGGCATCCCAAACCAGAAAAAGATGCCAGGCAACAACAACAACTGTTGATACTCCGAGAAAAAACAGGGTCAGTTTAACTGCAGGCGAGACTTCGTAAACATCATAATCGTATGGAATTGCCCCGGAGAGGGCATTTTCTTTTGGTGCTGGCCACAGTCGTGGGAGCCATAATTTTCCAAGCAGAATTGATTTTGAACCAAAGAACAGCAGCATTGCCGAAGTAAAAGATAGCGTGAGTAATGCGGTCAGTTTTATTTGTTGATTCAGTTTGTTGTGAGCTCGGACAGCATCAGGAACAGGCATGGCAACTGCTTGCTCTTTCTCACTGTTAGCTGTTGTTTTGGTTTTGAATTCACTGGCATAGGTGATTGTTGAATGGTCAAGCACCCCACCCATTGTTTCTGAAATTGCGATGCTTCGCTGCCGGGTATTTGCCAGATTACTTGCGGCAAGTTCTGCGGTTTTGCCTTCGAGCGGTATGGGTACTGCTGTATAGAGCATCAGGATCATGGAGAACTTGTCTTCAACTTGCACAACAACCGGTTGATATGGTTTGAGGGTGATGAGTACCTTGAGGAGGTTCTGGTCGATCTGGTCTGTCGTCAGCGTCTTTGTTCCTCGTTGAAATGGCACTGCTTTTCTTTTGACAGCTTCAAGTAACTCTGTCAGTGAAACGCCTTTTCTGGCTGAAGAATTCAGTGACTGTAAAAAAGGCACATCAACACAGGCAACAAAAATCTCTTCGTATACCAGCAGTTTTCTGTCGGCAAAGAGGTTTGGATTATCTGAAATAATCTGCTGGACAGTTTCTTGAGATACCGGTTTTGCCGTTGAGGCAATTTTCTCCTCTGCCAATTCAGCAAGCAGTCTGCGACGGGCGTCGTGCAGGCCAAGAATGAATTCCGGCGATTGGTCGATCTTCATTTTTGTTGCCTGTTGCGCAAGAAGTTCTGATCGTACCAATCCAGCAAGAATGCTTCGCCGCTGATTGGTTGCAGTGGTTGAGTCGGCTTTTGGGTTGGCAGCGCGCTGATAAAGAAAATCAACTTCGCGCTTGGTAATTTCAGCGCCATTAACGACGGCGGCGATACGTTCGCTTTTGTCATTGCCAGCATGTTGGGAACATCCGGCAATGATAAAAGCAAGGGCAAGAAAAACCGATAATGATTTCACGGTGTAGTAATGGAGGTTTCAGCAGACTTTTTCTTCAACTTTCTTGAGGCAAGCAGACCTCCAATACCGAGAAGGACAAGACTTGCAGGCTCAGGGGTTGGGGATGATCCCTTGAGCTGCAGGCCATTGATGACTGCACGACTGGCCGCTCCAGTTCCTCCGACAGGGGAGAGGTATGAAATATTCAGGTTTCCTGAATTATCTGCTGTAAAAGTACCATGGAGATAGTTCTGGCCAGCAAGAAATGTGCTTGCTCCGCCATCTGATGGAGTTGTCTGATTCAGCGCCGAGCCATTGACGGTCAGGTTCAGTATCTGTCCGTCGCCGTAATTATTTCCTGAAGTATTTTCACTCTGGGTATAGACGTACAGGTCGTATGACTTGTTGGCTTGTAATCCGGTAAAGCTCATTGTGCCTGCTGAGCCAGATGTATAAATATAGCTCCGCATCAAATTTTTGTCTGTTGCTCCGAAGGAACAGTTTGCAGCGAGACCAGTTACAAGAGCGCCACCTGTATAAGAGAATTGGGCGCTTCCTGCCGATGTACCTGTTGAAAGCAAGACAGGTTGATTTATTACGGAAAGATCGTCATTAAATTGATTCCACGTATCTCCCGCAGTACCGGCAACGGCAGCGCCAGTATAAGTTCCACCACCAAATTTGATGTTAATCAGTGGTTCTTCCGCATGCAATGAGGTACTCATCACTGCTATCACCAATGCCATCACTCCAGTAAGAATGCTTTTCATTGAGCTTATCCTCCTTTAAAAATTAAGGTTATATCATTATTCCTTTCCAGTTGCAAATGCCAAAATAAAGTAAAAGAAAAGTATTTTTTTTTGATAGCTGTAGGGCTGATATTAAGTATTAATGGTGAAATATGCTAATATTTAGGATGTATTTTAGTTGAAATTTATACCGATTTTTTTCTTGAAAGCGCTTGGAATGGCATTTTCTGTCGATGAGATCAGAAAAAAACAGCAATGACTACAGGCAAAACTCCTTGTGCTCATAATCCTTTTTTCTATTTTCCATTGAGTACCGATTATTCAAGAAACCTTTGGAGCTGTTTATGGAAACTCAAGAATCAACGAATGGCGGTGCGCCTCTTAACGGGGACGGTCCGGTCTCTGGAAAGCCAGAGGTCACCAGGAAAAAAGAGGATAGCTGGATTGGGGCAAATGTGTCGCCATTGCTTGCTTTGGTGACGGTTATTATGACCTTTATGATGTTCTGGGGGTTTATTCAGGTGATGAAGACGCCTTTGCGGGAGACGGGCAAGCTCTATTCGGCGCAGGAAAAATATGATACGGCATTGTCAAAATTACAGAAGGTTGACTCGACGCAAATTGAAGAGAGGGTGCGTATCAATGAGGAGATCAAGGTATTGCAAGAGAATGTTGCTTATGCCAAGGCTGCTCTGGAGGAGTCGAAAGAGCAGCGTGGGGTGGTAAAGGATATTATTCTTTATATCCTCGGTGTGCTCTCTTCAACGATTACCACGATTTTCAGTTACTATTTTGGAAGTTCAAAGAGCAGCGCCAAGAAAGATGATACGTTGAACGAGATGTCGAGAACGGCTTCCGGAGCCTGAAGGCTGGAACTGGTATGGCTTAAGTTGATTAATAATGTAATAATGACTCATGAGTGTTCCCGAAATTGCAGTTATTGGGCTTGGTTATGTTGGTCTTCCTCTTGCGGTTGAATTTGCCGGAAAGTACCCTGTGATCGGGTTTGATATCAAGCAGGCTCGGGTCGATGAGCTGAAGCGGGGGCACGATGCCACGCTTGAAATAACGTCTGAGCATTTGAATGCTGTGCTTCGCGGCAAGCATAGTGATGCGCCGGGGCTCTTTATCACTTCAAACTGCGATGACCTTGGCTCTGCGAACTATTATATCGTCACGGTGCCGACTCCTACGGATAAAAACAACCGTCCGGTTTTGACGCCTCTTCTGAAAGCCAGTGAAACGATAGGGAGGGTTCTCAAACCGGGCGCTGTAGTTATTTATGAATCAACGGTCTATCCCGGCGCCACTGAGGAGGATTGTGTTCCGGTGCTTGAAAGGAGTTCCGGTCTCAGGTTTAACCGTGATTTTTTTGTGGGGTACTCACCCGAGCGCATCAACCCCGGTGACAAGGAGCACACGGTCACCAAGATTAAAAAGATTACTTCAGGCTCAACTCCTGAGGCTGCCAAAAAAGTTGATGACCTGTATTGTTCAATCATTACAGCGGGAACGCATCGTGCCTCATCTATAAAGGTTGCTGAGGCTGCTAAAGTTATTGAGAATTCCCAGCGCGATATTAATATTGCTTTTGTTAATGAGCTGGCCATGATTTTCAACCTTATGGGTATTGATACGCACGAAGTGCTTGCTGCGGCAGGCACAAAGTGGAACTTTCTGCCGTTTAAACCGGGCCTTGTTGGTGGGCACTGTATCGGGGTTGATCCCTACTATCTTGCCCAGAAAGCCCAGGAGTATGGTTATCATCCAGAAATTATTCTTGCAGGTCGCAGGCTCAACGACAACATGGGGAAATATGTGGCTTCCGAAGTTGTCAAGCTTATGATTGCGCAGGATCTGAAAATCAAGGGCGCCAACGTCCTTATTCTTGGTATCACCTTCAAGGAGAATTGCCCCGACATCCGTAACACCAGAGTGGTGGATATTGTCAACGAGCTTCGTCAGTATGGCGCTGAAGTCGAAATTTGTGATCCCTGGGCCAATCCCGAAGAGGTGATGCGCGAATACAACCTGACGTGCCATGCCGAGTTCGACCCTTCACGTCATTACGAGGCCGCCATACTCGCCGTAGCCCACGACCAGTTCAAAACCCTTCCCATCAGAGCCCTCGCCACCTGTATCTACGACATCAAAAGCACCTTTCCGCCATCCCAAGTCGACAAACGCCTTTGACTGGTACAATATACATAGCAGGCCATCGGGGCATGGCGGGATCAGCGATTCTTCGCCATCTTCAGGCAAAAGGGGTTGGTACTCAGCAGGTCGTTGTCAGAACGCATGACGAGCTTGATTTGACCAATCAGGCTGCGGTTCGTGCATTTTTTGAACAACAGAAGCCTGATCAGGTTTATTTGGCAGCGGCTAAAGTTGGCGGCATCCATGGCAATAACAGCTATCCTGCCGAGTTTATCTACCAGAACCTGATGGTAGAGGCTAATGTTATTCATGAGGCATGGCAAGCTGGTGTCAAAAAACTGTTGTTTCTTGGGTCGAGCTGTATCTACCCCAAACTGGCCGCACAGCCAATGAGTGAAAGTGCTCTGCTGACCGGGCAACTTGAAGCAACCAATGAGCCTTATGCCATCGCTAAAATTGCGGGGATCAAACTTTGTGAGAGCTATAATCGCCAGTATGGCACTGATTACCGCAGTGTCATGCCGACAAACCTTTACGGAGCAGGGGATAACTATCATCCGCAGAACAGTCACGTTATTCCGGCGCTGATACGTCGCTTTCATGAAGCAAAAATCACCACTGCTTCTGTGGTGACCATCTGGGGTACTGGTACGCCCCGGCGGGAATTTCTCTCTGTTGATGATATGGCTGCGGCTTGTGTTCATGTGATGAATCTTGACAAAGCCACCTATGACGCTCACACGACACCCATGCAGAGTCATATTAATGTGGGTTCAGGAGAAGATATCACCATTAAAGAGCTTGCTGAGACTATTGCGAAGGTGATTGATTATAAGGGTGCCATAGCATTTGACCCCACAAAGCCTGATGGTACTCCAAGAAAACTGATGGACAGCACCCGGCTCAACAGCCTTGGCTGGCACGCCAGGATCTCGCTTGAAGAGGGGCTGCGGCTGGCATACCGTGATTTTTTGAACAATAATTCCTGAATTTCAATGAAAGTTGCCCTTATTACCGGCATTACTGGTCAGGATGGATCGTATCTGGCTGAATTTCTTCTTGAAAAAGGCTATGAAGTTCATGGAATAAAGCGCCGGGCCAGTAGTCTGAATACTCAGCGCATCGATCATCTTTATCAGGATCCACATGTTAACCATCGCAACTTTGTGCTTCATTATGGCGACCTGACCGATAGTAGTAACCTCACCCGGATTATTGCCGAAGTTCAGCCTGACGAAGTGTACAATCTTGGAGCACAAAGCCATGTGGCGGTCAGTTTTGAGGCGCCCGAATATACTGCTGATGTTGATGGCATGGGCGCGCTGCGGCTGCTCGAAGCTCTTCGTTTTCTTGGTTTGGAAAAGAAAACGAGATTTTATCAGGCCTCGACCTCTGAGCTTTATGGGCTTGTTCAGGAGATTCCTCAGCGTGAGACAACCCCCTTTTATCCGCGCAGTCCTTATGCTGTTGCCAAATTGTACGCCTACTGGATTACCGTAAACTATCGTGAAGCTTATGGCATGTACGCCTGTAACGGCATTCTGTTTAACCATGAATCGCCACGGCGGGGCGAAACGTTTGTGACCCGAAAAATTACCCGCAGTCTTTCAAACATTTCGCAAGGGCTTGAAGAGTCTCTTTATATCGGCAATATGAATGCCCTTCGTGACTGGGGTCATGCCAAAGATTACGTCCGAATGCAATGGATGATGCTCCAGCAGGAGGAACCCAAAGATTATGTGATTGCCACAGGTGTGCAATACACGGTGCGCCAATTCATTGAGAAAGCGGCTCAACAGCTTGGCATAACAATTCGCTGGGAGGGAACTGGTCTTGATGAAGTTGGCATTATTGATGCGATCAATCCTTCTCATGCTTATGCCTCTCTGAGCACTGACCAAGTCATTGTCCGGATCGATCCCCGTTATTTCCGTCCCGCAGAGGTAGAGACCCTGCTCGGCGATCCCTCCAAAGCAAAAACTGATCTTGGCTGGATTCCTGAAATAACCCTCGACGAAATGATTGCCGAAATGATAACTCACGACCTCAACCTCGCCAAACAACACGCCTTCCTCCGAGCCAACGGCTACAACATCGAAGTGAGCAAAGAGTAGCAAAATCGGGCGACAGGATCATAGTCGTCTTCATGACGCAAAACTCAGTGTAGCAGGAACTCCGCTGAACCTCATCACCTCTCTCTTTCACTCCGATCGGAATTTTTTTGAAATTGTGATTTCAAAGTATTTTTATTTTACAGTCATCCCGTCTATATTTTATCTAATAGAAATAGTTACATGAGCCGTATAATTTTTTTCAGTAAGGGGGGTAAGCATGAGAGAAGCTGTAATTTCCGGGTGAAGATGGGTATTGGATTGCAGAATGTCCAAGCCTTCCAGCTTGTATCTCCCAAGGGAGTTCGAGAGAAGAAGCCATTAGTAATATTCGGGAAGCAATTCAGGGTTACATTTTGGCTTTGGAGGGAGATGGGTTGCCCGTTCCCGATGATTCTTTTCAGACAATGCTCGTTGCAGTATGAGCCAACTGCCAAGGCTTTCTGGCAGGGAGTTGGTCATACAAGAAACATTCAATAGATATGCCCTTGATTCTGAATTTTGGATTGAAAAGCAAAAAAAGGCGGTAGTTGAATTTTAATGAACTTCAAAAAAGTATAGCAGCAGGCGAATCTCAAACACTTGAGCTTAAAAAGTCCACTGCGGAGAAAGAGCGTGCTTGTCGTAGTTTGTGTGCTCTGGCAAATGGGGACGGTGGGCAAGTGGTGTTTGGTGTTGCTCCATCTGGAAAAGTGGTAGGGTAAAAAGTGACTGATCACACATTGGAAGAACTTGCACAGGAGTTTCAGGGATTCGAGCCACCGCTATCCCTGCAACTAAAGCGTATACCACTTTCCGAAGATGATGAACGAGGATTGGAAGTTCTTCTGATACAAGTTGAACGTGCCACATACACACCGGTTTCTTTTCGAGGAATACCTTATGAACGAGTGCTGAACACAACGCGCGTTATGCCTCGGGCCAATTATCAACGGCTGTTGATCGAGTCTATGCACTCGACTGACCGCTGGGAAATGCAACCCGCTGTCGGGTGCAGTGAGGAAGATCTCGACATCCATGAAATTTTTGTTACCCTCGAAGAATCCATTCGACGAGGGCGTAGCGTTGACCCGGGTACCCGTGAACCTCTGGAAGTATTGCGTGGCTTTGGTTTGCTTGTGAATGGAGCACAACTCTCACGAGCAGCCGTTGCCTTGTTTTGCAAAGATGAAGTTGCCTTACCAGAATTTCCGCAATGTAATCTCCGTGTTGCCCGCTTCAAAGGCACCAGCCGCGATGAGTTTCTCGACAATCGGCAATATAGCGGTAATGCTTTTGCACTTATGCGTCGGGCCGAACGCTTCTTGATTGATTGGCTTCCGGTGGCCAGCAAGATTGTATCGGGTCAAATGTCGCGTATCGACACCCCTGCGCTTCCTACCGAAGCTGTGCGTGAAGCACTTGCTAACGCGTTTATCCATCGTGATTATACCAGTGTCGCGGGATCTGTTGCAGTTGCCTTGTACGACGACCGTCTGGAAATCATCTCCCCAGGTGAACTTCATTTTGGATTGACCCCCGAAATGCTTTACAAGCCTCACGAATCAAAACCATGGAACCCCTGGATTGCCAGGGTGTTTTACCGCCGGGGGCTGATCGAAACCTGGGGGCGGGGCACACTCAGAATTGCCAGTTTAATGCAGTCGGCTGGCTTGCCAGTGCCTGAGCTGCATGAAAATTCTGGCAGTGTTGTGATGACTTTTAAGTTGCCAGAACAGCGCGTCGGAGTAAATGTCGGAGTAAATGTCGGAGTAAATGTCGGAGTAAATGCTCTATTCGCATACATTCAGGCAAATCCAGGTCATAGAACGGGCGAAATGGCTGCATCATTCAAGGTAACAAAGAGGACACTGGAACGCTGGCTTAAACAACTACGAGAAGCAGGCAAGATAGTGTTCATTGGCTCACCTAAAACCGGTGGCTACTATCCTGAACAGTTTTAGGGGACGTAGGTGATATTGTGTATTTACCCCTCTCTTTTTCGCAACAAAAATAATTTTCGCGTCATTGTCGAATGGTTATTTTCTGTGATTATTATATATTTTAACAATTGCAACAATCTGTTGCACTGTTGTTCTCATTGAGCGAGCTTTTTTCTTTTGCAGGCCCTGCGGGGATGTTTGCAAAATCTTCAGGTCGCTGAAAAAAAAGCATTTACGGTTTTAATTTCAAAACGGAGGTAGTAATGCAAAGCAACCAGACCTTTGCTGATCTCTTCAGGGCCAGGGGTGTAAGCCGCAGGGACTTTCTCAAGTTTTGTTCGCTTACGTCAGTCTATCTTGGTCTTTCACCCTCTATGGTGCCCGCTATTGTACAGGCCATGGAAAACAAGCCTCGAACTCCGGTTCTCTGGATTCATGGTCTTGAGTGTACCTGCTGCTCTGAGTCGTTTATTCGTTCCTCTCATCCTACGATTGAGGATATTCTCTTCAACATGATCTCTCTTGATTATGATGATGTGCTGAGCGCGACTGCCGGCCATCAGTTGGAGGATGTGCGTCGCAAGATCATGAAAGAGTACAAGGGGAAGTATATTCTTGCCGTTGAAGGGAATGCCTCCACGAAAGATGACGGTGTCTACTGTATGGTTGGCGGTGATTCATTTCTGAATACTCTCAAAGAGACTGCGGCGGATGCGGCGGCCATTATTGCATGGGGCACTTGTGCTTCATTCGGCTGTGTGCAGAATGCCGACCCAAACCCAACCGGCGCGGCTCCGGTCTCTGATATTATCAAGGACAAGCCGATTGTCAAGGTGCCGGGCTGTCCGCCTATTTCGGAGGTGATGACGGGTGTTATTGCCCATTTCCATACGTTTGGCACGCTTCCTGAACTTGACAATCTCGGTCGTCCAAAAGCATTTTACAAGACGAGGATTCACGACAAGTGTTATCGTCGAGCCTTTTTTGATGCGGGGATGTTTGTCAGAAGCTTTGATGATGATGCCACAAGAAAAGGGTGGTGTCTCTACAAGATGGGATGCAAGGGGCCGACAACCTACAACGCCTGTTCAAAAATTCAGTGGAATGGCGGGACGAGTTTCCCGATTGGTTCAGGTCACCCCTGCATTGGCTGTTCCGAGCCTCATTTCTGGGACAGGGGGCCTTTCTACAGCAGACTTGCCGAAGTTCCGTTCCTTGGCAGCGACAGCAATGCTGACAAGATTGGCGTCATAGCGGTTGGCGCGGCTGCTGCCGGTGCTGCTGCTCATGCGGCCGTTACTGCGGTGAAAAAGGCAAAATCAGACAAGCTTGATAATGATAAAGCATAACTAGGGAGCAAGCTCATGGCGAGAAAAATAGTTGTTGATCCGATTCCTCGTATTGAGGGACATCTGAGAATAGAGGCGAAGCTGAATGAGAGTAATGTGATTGAGGATGCGTACTCCAGCGGTACGATGTGGCGCGGTATTGAGGTGATTCTCAAGGGGCGTGACCCGAGGGATGCCTGGGCTTTTACTGAGCGAATCTGCGGGGTGTGTACCACGGTGCACGCGCTTGCTTCGGTGCGGTGTGTCGAGGATGCGCTTGGTATTGATATTCCCGTCAATGCCCGCATTATCCGGAACCTGATGAATGCGACGCAGGTGACGCAGGATCATCTGGTGCATTTTTATCATCTTCATGCGCTTGACTGGGTTGATGTGGTCAGCGCCCTGAAGGCTGATCCGAAACAGGCTTCGGCTATTGCGCAGAGTATCTCTTCGTGGCCGAAATCGTCGGTGGGCTACTTCAAGGATTTGCAGCAGCGCTTGGTGGGGTTTGTTGAAAGCGGCCAGCTTGGCATTTTCTCCAATGGATACTGGGGCCATCCGGCTTACAAGCTTCCCCCGGAAGTGAACCTGATTGCGGTGGCGCACTATCTTGAGGCGCTTGATTTCCAGAAGGAGATTGTCAAGATTCATACTATTTTCGGCGGCAAGAACCCTCACCCGAACTATCTGGTTGGAGGCATGGCCTGTGCCATCGATCCCAACAGCGATACGGCGATCAATATCGAGCGCCTGTCGATGATCAAGAAGATTATTGACGATACCACCACCTTTATCGATCAGGTTTATATTCCTGACCTTATTGCTATAGCAGGATATTACAAAGGATGGCTGCATGGCGGTGGTCTTGGCAACTATCTCAGTTATGGAGATTTCCCTGAGACCTCTCTTGCTGATTTCAAGACGTTGCTCTGGCCGAGAGGTGCGATTCTGAACAAGGATCTTGCCAATGTTATTGATGTTGATCCAAGGGATGCTTCGCAGGTGACTGAAGAGGTGAGCCACAGTTGGTACACCTATTCCGGCGGAGATGGCAAGGGGCTTCATCCCTGGAAGGGTGAGACCAACCCCAGCTATACCGGCCCGAAACCGCCGTTCGAGCATCTTGATACCGACAAGAAGTACAGTTGGCTGAAGACGCCGCGCTGGAAGAACAACCCGATGGAGGTTGGACCGCTTGCCCGTGTCCTGGTTGCCTACGCCAAGGGTGATCCAATGATCAAGGAGACAGTTGGTCTGGTGTTGTCGAAGCTTGAGGTTGGCCCTGAGGCGCTCTTTTCAACACTTGGCCGTACTGCGGCCCGTGGTATTGAGTGCAAGCAGACTGCCGGATTTATGCGCCATTATTATGATCAATTGATTGCCAATATCAAGACCGGTGATTACCGTACCTTCAACAGTGATCGGTGGGATCCATCCTCCTGGCCTGAAGAGTGCAAGGGATTTGGGTACACTGAGGCTCCGCGTGGTTCACTTGGTCACTGGATTCAGATCAAGGACAAGAAGATCAAGGAGTATCAGATTGTGGTGCCTTCGACCTGGAATGCCTCTCCGCGTGATGCCAATGGCAATTCCGGGGCGTATGAGTCGGCGCTGAAGGGGACGCCCATGATCAATCCTGAACAGCCGCTTGAGATTCTCAGAACGGTGCACTCATTTGATCCGTGTCTTGCCTGTGCCTCTCATCTCTTCGATATGAACGGCAAGGAGATCACATCGGTCACAATCGTTTAAACGGAGTTCGACATGGGGAGAATAATTGAAGAGATCTATGTCTGGGGGTTGCCGGTCAGGTATTATCACTGGATCAATGCCCTGTGCACGGTTGTTCTTTTTGTAACAGGCCTCTATATCGCTGCTCCTGTGCTGAACCCTCCGCTGGGTGAGGCGGTCTGGTACAAGGGGCTGGCATGGTGGCGGTATCTCCATTTTGCATCAGCCTTTATTTTTATCGCCAACTTTCTTTTCCGCATGTATTGGGCGCTGTTCAGTGGCGACCGTTATGCGCGATTCGGCGGTTTCAGGCCATGGTCACCGGCGTGGTGGGGCAAGCCTTTTATGGAGCAGGTGGAGTCCTATCTTTTTCTGAGATCGGAAGAGCCGAACTATGTTGGTCACAACCCGGTTGCAGCTTTGGCCCACTTTATTTTCATTTTCTGCGGCTCAAGTTTCATGATTTTTACCGGGCTTGCGATGTATGGCGAAAATAATCCCGGCGGCTTCAGTGAAAACTGGTTTGGATGGCTGATACCGCTGTTTGGAGGCAGTTATACCCTCCATTTTGCTCATCATCTTATGGCATGGATTTTTCCGGTCTACGTGATTATGCACCTTTATGCGGTTTTTCGCCATGACGTGGTCGATCGTACCAGTGTTACCTCGTCCATTATTACCGGCTTCAAGCATAAGGTTGAGGAAGAGCCTGGATGAACTATTGCTCAGTCAATGTCATTGGTCTTGGTAACCTCCTTTATGGTGATGAGGGGTTTGGTGTGGCAGCTTTGAACAGTTTCAGGGATTCATCAAGTTTTCCTGAAACTGTTCGATGTATTGATGGCGGAACCCAGGGGATCTATCTGCTTGACTACATTGAATCCTGCGATGCCGTGATTGTCTTTGACGCGCTCATTCCTCTCGACTTTGAACGTCGGGTGTACGTTTACAGGAATGATGAACTTCCCGCCTTTATTCACCGCAAGATGTCTTCGCACCAGATGGGGTTCAGCGAACTCCTCGGCATTGCCAGACTGCATGGTAAAATGCCGAAGGAGATTGTGCTTATCGGTGTCCCGCCCAAGGAACTTGAACTCAATATTGGTCTCAGTCCCGAGGTTTCCCTGCTGCTTCCAGAAGCGGTACGGGAGGCGCAGACGATTGTGCAGGGGTGGGTTTCCTCCCCGGCAGCTACGGCCTGATCAGCCGCAGGAATTCGCTTCTGGTGGACTGTGAGCTGATGAATTGCCCCGACATTGCCGATGTTGTGGTGATGGAGTTGAGCTTTTCAACGCCGCGCATCACCATGCAGAGGTGCTTTGCCTCAATGACGACTCCGACCCCTTTCGGGTTGAGCACATTCTGGAGAGCATCGCGGATCTGCTGTGTCAGTCGCTCCTGTACCTGGAGGCGGCGGGCATAGACTTCAACGACTCGTGCAATTTTTGAAAGGCCGACAATCTTGCCATCAGGAATGTAGGCAATATGCGCTTTTCCAAAAAAGGGGAGTAAATGGTGTTCGCACATTGAAAAGAGGTCGATATCCCTCACAACAACCATTTCATCATAAGCTTCGGTAAAGACGGCGTTTTTGAGAAGCTCTTCGGGATTTTCGCTGTACCCTCGTGTCAGAAAGCGCAGGGAGCGGGCTACCCGTTCGGGTGTTTTGAGGAGCCCTTCACGCTGAGGGTCTTCACCGATTCCTTCAAGCATGGCAGAGACCGCACCTGAAAGTCCGCCCGTTAAAGGCTCATGTTGGAGAGCCGCCGAACAGCATTCGTCATCATCGCAGCAGCAGTTTTGGCCGGAGGATGGCAGGGGAAGGTTACTCTCCGAAATATCTGACGGCATTTTTTCCTGTTTCATGGAGGTGGACTTCATGGAGAGCAATCTCCGGGTTATTGAGGGTGCGCAGTCGTTCTTCAAGGATATCCCATATCAGGACGGCCAGCACTTCGGTTGTGGGCACGCAGTCGCGCAGTTCAGGAACATCATGGTTCAGGTGTTTGTGGTCGAACCTCTCCATAATCTCCTCTTTAAGGATGTTCTTCAGCTCCTTCAGGTCAAAAAGAAAGCCGCTTTTGTGGTCAACGATGCCACGGATGGTGATGTTGAGGCGATAGTTGTGTCCGTGCCCATTGTGGTTGCTGCATTTGCCGTACGTTGCAACGTTTTCTTCCTCTGTGGCGGAAGGGTTGAAAAGACGGTGAGCCGCATTGAACTCAATGGTTCTTGAAACATAGACTGTTCTTGGTTTCTGCAGAAGATCATTCATGATGTTCGGTTGTCTGGCTCAGGAAGCGAAATCTTTTCAAGGTATTGGCCGATGTCGAGCATACGGGCCTGATTCTGCCTGAACTCATACTGGATAAACTTTTCGGCCTGCTGTTTTTTCATTTTTTCAAGAATTCTGGCCATCGTCACCACGTCAAGATGGTGCGAAACTTCGCTGAAATATTCAAGGGGAAGGTCGTTGGCGTACCCGGTCGCCTGGTCAACCCCCATCTTCATGCAGACTCCGGCGGCAATTCTGGGCCGGATGTGCTCGACCATCAGGGGAATAACCATAAAGTTCGGGATGAATTTGACAATCATGCCGATGGCATTATAGAGATCGTCAAGTCCTTCGGTGTGATGGCTCACAAGGTTTTGGGCCCAGGAGACTATCTCCTGTTTCTGGTGATGCGGCAACTGGTGCAGCGCCTCGGGCACAGGCATGGGGCTCAATGCCAGCAACTCGTTCAATTCACTCATGGCTTTTGTTGCTTTGTGGGATAGAATGACTGTCGGGCTTGCAGGGTATCCTGCACTTATGGTTTCTTTCTCTCTAAGTTTATCAAAAAAAAGGAGAATAGAAAACAGGAAGGGGAGAAGGGGCTATAATCGCTATATTCTTCTCTTTTTCATGGTCATGAACAAAAAGGGTATTTTTGCATAAGTGTGGCGCTTTCCAGTCGCCGGTGGCGCTGGTGAAAGGTGTCCGGAATAATTATTACAGGTATGGTGCTATTAACGGTTGAGGGGTTACAGAAAAAATATGGTCTGAAACATCTGTTTGAGGATGTGTCGTTCGGGATTGATGATCGCGACAAGATTGGTATTATCGGGGCGAACGGGAGTGGCAAAAGTACGCTGCTGAAAATTCTTGCGGGTGTTGAGACCCCCGACAAGGGGAAGGTGATGGTGGCCAACCAGAAGCGGATTGCCTATCTGCCGCAGGATTCACCCTATAATCCTGAGGATACCGTTCTTCAGGCTATTCTGAAGTCGAGCGACAAGGTGATGGATCTCATCTATGAGTATGAGGTGGTCTGCAAGGAGCTTGAAACGAAGCACAGCGATGATCCGTCGTTACTGGAGCGGATGAGCAGGCTTGCTCACGAGCTTGATGTGACTGGCGCCTGGGAGCTGGAGTCGAATGCCAAAACGGTGCTTGGCAAGCTTGGCCTTTACGATTTGACGGCAATCATGGGGACGCTCTCCGGTGGCCAGCGCAAGCGGGTTGCGCTCGCCCATGCGCTTGTGGTGCCGAGTGACGGACTGATTCTTGATGAACCGACCAACCATCTTGATGCCGACAGCGTTGAGTGGCTCGAGCAGTATATCCGGCGCTATCAGGGCGCGGTGCTGTTGATTACGCATGACCGATATTTTCTTGACCGTGTGGCGACGCGGATGCTTGAGCTGGATGGTCGGACGGCTACGACCTATACGGGCGGATACTCAAGCTACCTGCAACAGAAAGCGGAGCAGGAGGAGCAGGCGATACGCGATGATCGCAAGCGCCAGGCGCTTGTCCGTCAGGAGCTTGACTGGATGCGCAGTGGCTGCAAAGCGAGAACCACCAAACAGAAGGCGCGTATGCTTCGGGCCGAAAGTCTGGTCTATGCTCCGAAAAAGGAGAAAACAAAGGAGCTTGATATCGGCCTTGGCGCGGGACGTCTCGGCGATAAAATTATAGAATTTCATAAGGTATCAAAGTCTTACGGCGACAAGGTGCTGCTTCGCGATTTTGAATATCATCTGCAGAAGGGCGATCGCATCGGTATTATCGGGCCGAATGGTTCGGGTAAAACCACGTTGTTTGAGATGATTACGGAGCGAGTCAAGCCTGACAGTGGCCATATTGATATGGGCAAGACGGTGAAAATCGGCTATTACGATCAGCAGAGCCGAGGCCTTGACGATGACAAGCGTGTGATTGAGTGCATCCAGGCTGAGGCTGAACAGATTACCACAAAGGATGGAACAGTGCTCTCTGCCTCGAAAATGCTTGAGCGGTTTCTCTTTGCCCCGGCGACCCAGTACAGTTATGTTCGTACCCTTTCGGGTGGAGAGCGTCGGCGCCTTTACCTTTTGCGGCAGCTTATCGGTTCTCCCAATGTGCTTCTGCTTGATGAGCCGACCAACGATCTCGATATTCCGACACTTCGGGTGCTTGAGGACTATCTCGACAGTTATCAGGGTTGCCTGATGGTGGTAAGCCACGACCGCTATTTTCTTGACCGCACGGTTGAGTATATTTTTGCCTTTGAGGAGAATGGCACCATTCGTCGCTATCCCGGCAACTACACGCTCTATCTTGAACTGAAGGCATCGGAGGGAAAGGCTGAGCAGAAACCGTTGAAAAAAGCGCCCGAAGCGCCGAAACCAGTGGCGCCCGTTTTGCCGAAGCAGAGCAAACTGTCCAGCAAGGAGAAGCGTGAACTTGAGCAGCTTGAGCGCTCGATTCAGGTGGCTGAGAGTCGTCAGTCTGAAATAGCGGCGCAACTGGCCTCCGCCGGCAGCGATTTTGCCTTGCAGCAGAAGCTTGGCGCCGAGCTACAGGTACTCCAGCAGCAGCTCGAAAAGGAGATGGCCCGATGGAGTGCACTTGCCGAGCAGGCGTAATCGTTAAAAACTTTACTATCATGAGTGTTACAGCATCCATGATCATCAAAGAACTTGAAGCGCTCTCAAATCCGGAAGCAGCGCTCTTTGCCCAGAAGTTTTTCAAGACCGGCCCCGGCGAATACGCTGAAGGAGACCTTTTTCGCGGCATTCGAGTACCGGTGCTGAGAAAAATGGTTCCTTCGCTCGATGGCACGCCGTTGCCGGAGGTTATCCGGCTGCTTGAGTCCGCTTTTCACGAGGATCGCCTGCTTGCCCTTCTGCTGCTTATGCGTCGGTTTGCGAAGGGCAATGATACTGTCCGTCAGCACATCCATGATCTCTATCTGGAGCATACCCGGTATATAAACAATTGGGATCTGGTAGATATTTCGGCACAGTATCTTGTTGGCGCTTTTTTGCGCTTGCGTGACAGGACGTTGTTGTACCAGCTTGCCGCATCGAAGAGTATGTGGGAGCGAAGGATAGCCATCCTTGCCACCTTTCATTTTATCCGGAAAGGGGAGTTTGACGACACTCTTGCTCTTGCCGAGCTTTTGCTCGATGACCCTGAGGAGCTGCTGCACAAGGCGACAGGCTGGATGCTCCGCGAGGTAGGCAAGCGCGACCTGCCAACCCTTGAGTCATTCCTGCAACTCCATTACCCCCGGATGCCGAGGGTGATGCTTCGGTATGCTATTGAACGGTTGCCGGAAGCGAGGCGGCTGATGTATCTCAAGGGGTTGGCGTAAACTTGCTTCAAAGATTTAAAGCTTCAGTCATGAATGCAGATACCGCCTATTGTGTCGTGTTGACCACCGTAGCCACCGCAGAACAAGCGGAAGATTTGGCAAAGAAGATTGTGGTCGAGAAACTTGCCGCCTGTGTACAAGTGCAGCAGATACGAAGTTACTATCTCTGGAAAGGGGAGGCTTGCAATGAGCCGGAATGCTTGCTGTTTATAAAAGCGAGAAAATCGCAATACCCGGAACTTGAAGACTTTATCCGAAAAAATCATGCGTATCAAATCCCGGAAATTGTTCAACTCTCGATCACTGCCGGCTTTGGTGATTATCTGAACTGGATAGATGAGGCCACTTCCGCAGGCTGAATTTACTCAACATGTTTCCAGTTGCGATGTCGTTCAACACTCTGCATTTTTGGTTCCCTTGTCAAAGATTAAAACTGGATAGTATCATTGATTGTAATTATTTTGATGCATGCATAGCAAGTACAACTCCTTGGAAAATATATTGATAGTTCTGAAAAATGGCAATGATTATGCTGGCTGAACTCAAAGGTATTCCCGATGTCCTAAAACCAGTTTACATCAATCATTTTTGCGTAACGCTTGAATGTGGCTGAGGCATTGAGTTTCAAGCTACTGACGAATCTGAACGAGAACAGGCATCTTGATGTCGGGGTGCTCAATGCGGTGATCATAGGCTATGAGCTTGTGGCACTGCAAGCGACAAGCAGCCATCAGTCATCACGTTGACTCAGCCCATCCAGAGCAATACAACGCAGGCAAGGCTTGCAGGCAACTGCCGGACGCGGTACGACCACCGACAACCTTTATACGAACAGCTCCCTCAAGTGAATTGACTGATCTGTCAACACGGATCAAAATCAACAACAGCACCCGGAACCCCCTGACCGGCACCGATGGCAATGATAGCTTCGGCGCTGTCGGCCACAGCGCTTTATTCACAGATTACAATTTCCCGTAAAAATATTTTGATTGTTCAGCTCGATTTATTATACTTAATTTATACACTAAAATAAATAGGGAGATGAAGGGCTTTGCCAACAAAAAAAGTCCAACTTTTCCCCTTTCAGTCACCTGATTGAGCTATTGTCCGGCAGTTGTCGTTTGTTGTTACTCTTGCGTTATACCTGTGGTTATGTTTTTTTGATCATTGTTCATTCTGCCTCGGTTAAAAAGTGATTGATTATGCAGCGGAACAGAATATCATTTTTTGCAAGCTTGATTATGCTTTCAGTGGCGATGATCATCTGGAGGGATATGTTTCTCTTTGCAAAATCGGCTCCGGTGCCTAAGTGGAGCTATTTTTTACCCTATTCTTTTATACTTGCATCTGATATTCTTATTGTTTGTGTGTTGCCAGTTGCATTTTTTACGGATAGCTTTCGTTCTGCCTGTGCATTAGTTATGATATGTGTGCTTTTATCACTTTTAGTTCCTGTCATCACCTGGATGACAACTATAAGTTATCCCTTGTCTAATCGTATAGGTAACTACTTATTCATTATTCTTTTTCATTGAGCATTTCCAGTATTTTTTGTTGTGCTTATACGTGCTGTAGTCGATTATGTTCAAAAAAAATGTCGGTAGCTTCTTGCTTATTTATTTTGTGGATGTGTTGTTTTGTATCGGAATGTGTGACACGAATTACGTTCATTTGAGATACGTGAACGCAAGTATTATTATATGTAAATCCTGAAATATTGAGGTGTCATAAGGGAAGTTTTTTTTAAATAAAAAAGCGATTGATTATGCGGCGGAACAGAATAGCATTTTTTGCAAGCTTGATTATGCTTTCATTGGTAATGGTCATATGGCGGGATATGTTTCTCTTTGCAAAATCGGCACCTTGGCCTAAATGGAGCTATTTTTTACCATATCCTTTCATACTTACATCTGACATTGTTTTTATTTGCTTATTAGTTGTCGCATTTTTTACGGATAGCTTTCGTTATGCCTGTATGTCGGTTGTGATGTGTGTGTTTCTTTCAGTACTGGCTCTGGTAATATTCTATATGCTTAGTGAGCAGTATCAAGTATATAGAATGCCTATCGAAGGTGTCGTTTTTAGTGTTATTATTAATTATGTATTTATTATTCTATTTCATTGCGCATTTCCTATGTTTTTTGTTCTTTTTATTCGTGGAATATTCAACTTTATTCAAAAAAAATACGGACAGTAAAATGTGTTATTTTTTTCTTTGATGATATTTTGCTAGTTATGAAATATCACCATCCAGATGTAAAAAAGCATTAATGAAGTTGTTATAAATCTAAACTAAAATCATTGGAGAAGATAACTATGCCATGGCTTACGATCAATGAAGCAGCAATATTGACACTGAAGGCAGACGGCACGCCTTCAGTAACTGGACATATGTGGTACCAACTTACAGATGATAATGGAAATATGAATAGCTATGGTTTTGGCCCGCAAGGTGAGCCAAAAGCATGGGGCCCAGGAGAAGTAAATAGAACCGACAGTTCTAACTATCTTGATCGTCCCTATACTCGAACTGTCTGGATATCCCAAGCCCGTTATGATGCGATGAAAGCATTTGGTGAAGCAACTGCCAACGCAGCGCCTGACAGTTGGGTAGCAGTCAAAGACATAAACGGGAATTATCAATCATTTCAGCTTCACTATAACGGTTTTTTTAATAGCTGTATTGATTACACATGGAAAGCTATGGAGGTCGGTGGACTCAATCCGGGAAACGGGATCAATCCGGGAGGATATCAAGGTACTCTTGTACCACAATTTAATTCGGAACGTGTCGATGATTCCTTAAATACTTACGAGTATAAATTGAGTCAAGGTATTGACCAGAGCAGCACTTATGATGGTAACAGTGGTCAGGGAACAGTGTATTGGGACCCGGAATCAGGATATTGTGCTCCCGAGATAGTGGTATTGGCACAAGCCGAGCTTTCAGAGAAGGTTCTGGACACAGAGTACTCGATTCGTCAGGACTTTGTAAATGGTTTGATAGACTCGAATACCTATTGGAATTTGACAACCTCAATTTCCTCGTGGTGGTTATCGGATATCTCTACGAGCTCATACTCCTGGCAGAACCTGACTCTGGACCCGATCGGGGCATTCTACGACAGCCAGAGTACTACTTACGACAATGCCCTTTCAATCGCCGGCAAGACGGGGGTGCTGGTTGATAGCAGTGGGCGGCGGGTGAGCTTGGCGACGCTTCAGGGCTTGGACGCGAACCACGACGGAGTGTTGAGTGTGGCGGAGGCATCGAGTCTGAAGCTGCTGACGGATCTGAACGAGAACGGGCACCTTGATGCCGGGGAGCTCAATGCGGTGAAGAGTGCGATCAGGTCGGTAAACTGGAGCAATGTAACGCGCGGCAATGCGGTGATGGCAGGCTATGAGGTTGCGGCACCGACAGCGACGAGTAGGCAGCAGCCATCAGTTGTCACGCTTACTCAGCCTCTCCAAAGTAATAAAACGCAGCCAGTACCCGCCAGCAACTACCGGACACTGCGCGATACCGACAACCGCTACTGGATCAGCTCCATCCAGTGGATAGACTGGTCGTCAACTCAGATCAAGATCAAAAACAACACCCGGAACACCCTGATCGGCACGGACGGCAACGACAGCTTCGACTCTGGTTACTACAGAGCCTATGCGTCGTGGTTCCCGACTGTATTGACAAACTTCATGGCTGGTGGCGGCAATGACCAGGTTGGAGGCTCTGCTGGTAATGACAGCATCTGGGGCGGCACGGGCAACGATACCCTCTATGGCTATGCCGGCAACGACAAGCTCTATGGCGAGGAGGGCACCGATACGCTGCTGGGTCAGGATGGCAGCGACTATCTGGATGGAGGTGCGGGCGATGATTCGCTGTTTGGCTATGTCGGTAGCGACACGCTCAATGGCGGAGACGGCAACGACCTGCTGATGGGCTTTACGCCGACGAACGATGCCAAGCAGACTCTGAATGCAGGAGAAACCGACGACGATTATCTCTACGGAGGCGCCGGGATCGACAGCGTCTATGGCGGACTGGGTAATGACTATCTGGATGGAGGCGCAGACAACGATGTTCTCGTCGGAGGTCAGGGGAACGATATCCTTTTTGGCGGTGATGGGGCCGATGAATTGCAGGGCAACGAAGGCAACGATCAGCTTGTAGGCGGTACGGGCGACGACAAACTGTTCGGACAGGTCGGTAACGATACTCTCTGGGGTGGTGATGGTAACGATCTCTTGATGGGATTTACCGGCACGAATGAAGCAAAGCAGACGCTCAGTGCTGGTGAAACGGACGACGATTATCTTTATGGGGGAGCTGGTGTCGACAGCCTCTTTGGAGGACTGGGCAACGATTATATGGATGGTGGAACAGAAAACGACCTGCTGAAGGGAGGTCAAGGTGATGACCGGCTTTTTGGTGGCGACGGTGCCGATGAACTGCAGGGCAACGAAGGCAACGACCAGCTTGTTGGTGGGTCTGGCGACGACAAACTATTCGGACAGGTTGGCAACGACACTCTCTGGGGCGGGGATGGTAACGACATTCTGGTTGGCTTTACGCCTTCGAACGAAGCGAAGCAGACGTTGAACCTCAGCGAAACGGACGACGACACCGTGTATGGGGAAGGCGGCAACGACAACATCTATGGCGGGTTGGGCAATGACTATCTGGACGGCGGTATCGGTAACGATATTCTGCTTGGAGGTGAAGGAGCCGATACGCTCTTTGGCGGCGATGGCGCCGATGAACTGCAGGGTAACGAAGGTAACGACCAGCTTGTTGGTGGGGCTGGCGACGACAAGCTGTTTGGTCAGGTGGGCAACGACGCCCTCTGGGGTGGTGATGGCAACGATCTGTTGATGGGATTTACCGGTTCGAATGAAGCAAAGCAGACGCTCAGTGCTGGCGAAACAGATGATGATACAATATCTGGCGGGGCGGGAAACGATATCCTGATTGGCGGCCTTGGGGGCGATCTGCTCTATGGGGGCGATGGCCGCGATGAACTGCAGGGTGGTGTCGGTAGTGACATCCTGTATGGCGACGGCGGCAACGACAATCTCTTTGGACAGGTTGGGGATGACACCCTGTATGGCGGTGATGGCGATGATGTGCTCATGGGCTTTACGGCCAGCAACGAAACAAAGCAGACGCTCGGTGTCGGAGAAACCGACGACGACTATCTCTATGGTGGTTCCGGTCACGATACGCTTATCGGCGGCGTTGGTAATGACTACCTGGATGGTGGAGCGGGTTCGGACATCATGGTCGGCGGCACGGGCAATGACACCTATATCGTCAACAGTGTCAACGACACCATATATGAAGCCGCAGGGGAAGGCTACGACACGGTGATCACGAACACGAACTACCTGTTGAATGCAAATATCGAAGAGCTGCGGCTGATTGAGGGTTTGTCCATCAACGGCACGGGCAATGCGATTGACAACCTGATTGTTGGCAACAGTTCAGATAACATTCTTGATGGCGTGACTGGTGCCGATACCATGATCGGCGGGCAGGGCAACGATATCTATTATGTGGATAATATTGGCGATGTGGTGACGGAACTGGCTGGTGAAGGCACCGATACGGTGCAAAGCAGCATCAGTTATCAGCTTGGCGGCAATGTGGAGAATCTGCTGCTGCTGGATTTTGCGAAACCTGAAAGCGGCCTTGTCAACGGAGAAAGCGTTCTGGTTTATGGCTATCCAAAACGAAACGAACTCGATTACATGCAGGGAGATGCTGTTCAGAACTATCAGGGCACCTGCGCGCTCACCTCTATTGCTAATCTTATTACCCAGACAGGCCGTCCGACGAGTGAGAGTCAAATCATCAATCTGGCAATTCAGAATAACTGGGCGTTGAACAACCCGAGTCTGCCAGCTTGGCAGCTTGGTGGGTCGAACGTCACTCAGCAACGCGCGATTCTGGATAGTTATGGCATTCGCAATGATGTGGTGATGGGGTATAACGAATCGGGAGTTGCCAATCTGGTGCGAAGCGGTCGCGGCGTTATACTTGGGGTGAATGCCGGACAGCTCTGGGGTGATTCAGCTTACAATGGCAACGGCAGTGCCAACCATGCAGTTACCTTGACTGGAGCGGTCTATCGTGAGACGGATGGCACGCTCATGGGATTTTATATCGCGGATTCTGGTCGAGGTCTGGTTAGCGATATGACGCGGTTTGTCGATATCGAGACGTTCCGGAATGCCGTGAACATCACGGGTGCTTATGCCATCTATACCACTGCACCGGTCAAGTTCTGGCAGGAGGATATCAATGCCACCGGCAACGAGCTAAACAACACGGTAGTGGGGAACCGGGGGGATAATGTGCTCTCGGGGCTTGCTGGTAACGACCTCCTGCAGGGGGCGGATGGCAACGATACGCTGGTCGGTGGCGCTGGAGACGACACGCTGGATGGCGGCGCAGGAAACGATGTGCTCGATGGCGGAGTTGGTAATGATAACTTAACTGGCGGTCGGGGCAATGATCTCTATCGTTTTGCTCGCGGTGGTGGCCAGGACGTGATTGCCGATACGGATGCTACGGCAGGCAATAATGATGTTCTTGCATTTGCCAGTGATGTCACCTATGAGCAGCTCTGGTTGCGTCATGTTGGCAATGATCTCGTTGTCAGCATCATCGGTGGAACAGACAGTGTAGCAATACGTGACTGGTATTCGGGGTCGGCCAATCACATCGAGCAGATTCGTGCAGGAGATGGCAAGGTTTTGACCGATGCCAATATTGATGCGCTGGTTCAGGCTATGTCGGTCATGAATGCTCCGGCGACTGGTCAGACGGTATTGCCACAGGCCATGCAGTCACAGCTTGCCCCGGTGTTGGCTGCCAGTTGGGGTTAAGCTGTGAATGACCATCATGGATTCAGGATTTTTTTGTTTGCAGGTTATTGGGGCTTTTCATCAGGTTGTGGTGGATGAGATGACCCTCAAACATAGCCTTTCATCTGAACTTGAACAGGATGAAGCTACGGGTGAACTGATATTTGGCAACACTGCTCTGTTGCTTGCTGCCAGGGAACTTGGCATGACATCGAAGATTGTCCGGCAGGATCCACTTCGCCTCGACAAGGCTCCATTGCCAGCTATTGCTCGCCATTCGGACGGTCGTTATTTCGTTGTCGCCCGGTTTGACAGGGGGCAGGGCGACGGTGTTCAGACGGGAGTGGCACGGATGCTGGTGCAGCATGCTGGGACACCGCCGGAAATTATCTCTGTAGAGGATTTTATTGCTCAGAGTACCGGTGAATTGATGTTCTTCATGAGCAAGGCGACCTTTAGTGGGCAGCTTGCCCGATTTGACTTCATCTGGTTTATCCCGGTGATTATCAAATACCGCCGTTTACTTGGTGAAATAGTGCTGATTTCACTCAGTCTTCAGTTTATTGGTCTGGTGACACCGCTGTTTTTTCAGGTTGTGATGGATAAGGTGCTGGTAAACCACGCCATGAAAACCCTCAATGTCATTGCGATTGGTCTGGTAACAGCGACCCTTTTCGAAGCTTTATTGACCGGCATACGCACCTGGGTTTTTGCGCACACGAGCAGCAAGATTGATGTGGAGCTGGGTGCCCGTCTTTTTCGTCATTTGCTTGGCCTGCCGCTTGCATACTTCCAGAGTCGTCGGGTCGGCGATTCGGTTGCCCGTATTCGCGAACTGGAGAATATCCGCTCATTTCTGACGGGCAATGCTTTGACGGTAGTGCTTGATATCGCTTTTTCGTTTCTCTTTCTTGCGGTGATGTTCTGGTACAGCACGGCACTCACGCTGATTGTGATTGGTACCATACCCGTTTACATTGCCTTATCGGTACTCTTTACGCCAATGATTCGTGCACGTCTTGACGAAAAATTCAATCGCTCAGCCGAGAACCACTCTTTTCTCGTCGAGACCATAAGCGGTGTTGATACTCTCAAGGCGATGGCGGTTGAACCCCGCTGGACGCATACATGGGATCAGCAACTTGCCGCTTATGTTACGTCAGGACTGTCGGTAACCAATGTCTCGACGATCGCCAACGGTGGCGTCATGCTGGTCAGCAAACTGGTTACCGCCGCCATTCTCTGGAAAGGCGCAGGTCTGGTGCTGGATAATGAGTTGACGGTTGGAGCCCTGATTGCATTCAACATGCTGGCCGGACAGGTTTCAAGTCCAATTCTGCGGCTGGCGCAACTCTGGAATGATTTCCAGCAAGTCGGAATTTCCATGAGTCGTCTGGGCGATATCCTGAATGCTCCCACAGAAGTTGCCTCCCAAAGAACACGGTTACCGAAAATTTCCGGAGCGATTGAATTTGATCAGGTGTCGTTTCGTTACCGTCCAGATGTGTCCGACGTTATACGGCAGGTTGACCTGAAGATTGCGCAGGGTGAAGTGATCGGTATCGTAGGGAGATCCGGATCGGGAAAAAGCACGCTCACACGGCTGCTTCAGCGGCTCTATGTTCCTGACCGAGGCCGCATCCTTGTTGATGGTCACGATCTGGCTGTGGTGGATGTTGTCTCATTGCGCCAGCAGATCGGCGTGGTGTTACAGGAGAACACGCTCTTCAACCGTTCAATCCGTGCCAACATTGCTCTGGTCACTCCGGCGTTGCCGCTGGAAACGGTTATTGAAGCTGCCAAACTGGCGGGTGCACATGAGTTTATCTGTGAGCTGCCCGAAGGGTATGACACGATGGTCGGCGAACATGGCACGGGGCTCTCGGGAGGACAGCGGCAGCGGATTGCCATTGCCCGGGCCCTGATAACAAATCCACGGATTTTGATTTTTGATGAGGCTACCAGTGCCCTCGATTACGAGTCCGAGAAGATCATTCAGGACAATATGCGCCGCATTTGTTCGGGACGAACGGTATTGATCATTGCCCATCGTTTGTCAGCCGTGCGTGATGCGCACCGTATCATAGTCATAGAACGGGGTCAGATTGCCGAGGTGGGCACTCACGCGGCATTGCTGAGCTTAAAGGATGGTATCTATGCTCATCTGTATCGGTTGCAGCAGGGTATGCAATCGGCTGAGGGGGCGGTGTGACTTGGCTTGCAAGATACCATCGGTATGCTGCGAGGATGAAGGCCGAGTGGTCAAATCCGGGGAGACGAATCGGTTCAGAGAATTTCAGATTCCGCCTGCTGGCCTTGCGGGAACTGACCGAGCGCTACCAGCAACATGTCGTTTATTTCTGGTCAAAACGCCATGAGGCAACACCACCTGATCTCAAAGCGCACGAATCGGAATTTTTACCCTCAGCGCTGGCGTTGCAGATGGCGCCGGTTTCTCCAGCCGGACGCTGGGTAGCTCGTCTTCTGCTGGCTTTGCTGTTGTCGTTGCTGTTGTGGTCGGTTTTTGGCAAGATGGATATTATTGTGAATGCGACAGGCAAGATTATTCCCTCTGAACGCAGCAAAACCATTGCTTCTGTTGAGACAGCTCGTGTGAATGGGCTGTTTGTTGAAGAAGGGCAGTCGGTGGTTGCTGGCGATCTCCTGATCGCACTTGATACCCGCATGAGTGACCGGGAGCGCGACAAGGCCACTGGTGATCGGCAAACCGCCCTTTTGCAGGTAGCTCGTTCCCGTGCACTGTTAGCTTCCATTGAGGCTAAACGGCTTGTGCCAATGGTTGGTGTGGAAGGGGTATCTCTCGAACGTGTGGATGATGCCCGGCATCATCTGGAAAGTCAGTGGCAGGACTTTGAAGCGAAACGGGCTCGTTTGGAGGACGCGATCGCACGGTATAAACGTCAGTTGCCACTCATCACAGAGCGGGCGAACGATTACAGGGTTCTGGCGCGGAACCATGATGTAGCGCTCCATGCCTGGCAGGAAAAGGAGCAGGAGCAGATGGAACTGGAAGGCAATCTTGCGGACGCGGCCAACCAGCGCCGTGCACATATTGCCGAGACGCGTAAAAATGCAGAGGATACATTGAATGAGGGACTGAGGTTGGCACACTCATCCGGGCAAGATGCCGAACGTGCCGCAGCGCACAGTGACCTTTTGCGCTTGACTACTCCTGTGTCTGGCACGGTGCAGCAGTTGACGGTTCACACGGTTGGTGGCGTGGTGCAGTCGGCTCAGCCGATAATGGTGATTGTTCCCCGCCAGCAACAGGTCGAAGTTGAGGCGTTCATTGAAAACAGGGATGTCGGGTTTGTTACGGAAGGCCAGCCAGCCCAAGCCAAGATCGAAACCTTCGATTACACCAAATACGGTACTGTGTCGGGTCGGGTTTTCCGTGTCTCCCGTGATGCGATAGAGTCGAATACCCAGACGGGAAGCGGTGCCTCACTGCAGACTCATCAGGATGAAACAAAAAAGAATTTGTCCAAAGGGCCGGTGTATGCCATCAAGGTGGTTTTGGATAGATCCGCCATGACCATTGATGGCCGCCAGATGGCGCTGACGCCCGGTATGAGTGTCTCGATCGAGATCAAGACAGGCAGCCGACGCATTATCGAGTATTTTCTCTCCCCACTGATCCAGCATGTGCATGAGAGTTTCAATCAACGATAAATCGGGGTGCGTCGTCATGGCAACCCTCCTCTGGGTGATGGCGTTGCCAGCCACAGCCGTTGGTATTCCTGATATATTGCAAGACCCTCTGGGGGTGCAACCCGATCGCCTGAAAACTGGCGCAGTGCTTCCCGATGGGAGTCTCATTGCCAGCTCAGCCCCTGTAGATCTGTCACAACCCCTGCAACTCGGCAGCGCCATCGATGTCGCTTTGTGCAGCAACCCGCAAATTCGTTCAGCCTGGGCGGCAATCAAGGTTCAGTCAGGGGTGTTGGGTGAAGCGCATGCCGCATATTTGCCGACCATGAACGTTTCAATGAGCCGACTGGCGAACCGGAGCAGTTCATCCTCCCCTTCGGGCTCTTACGATTCCTGTCAGACAGGCAATCAGCTTTATGGTACCCTGACCTGGAAACTTCTCGATTTCGGAGGTCGAAGCGCTAACAATACAGCAGCGTCACAACTGCTTGTGGCAGCACTTGCTGCGCATGAGGCCTCGCTGCAAAAAACGATGACTGGGGTCATCCAGGCATATTTTGATGCGATGACGGCCCAGTCAAGTTTTCTTGCCAGAAAAAAAATGGCAGACATTGCCGGGAGGATCCTTGCAGCAACCAAACGACGAGAGGATCGGGGCATGGTGCCGTTGTCCGATACGTTGCAGGCGTCGACTGCCCTGGCCAAGGCACAACTCAATGAAGCGCGCGCTCAGGGCGACTTCAACAAATCGCTGAGCCTGCTGGTACAGGCGATGGGATTGGCGCCGGGTACGCCGGTTCGTTTACCGGAGACGCTGGAGCTTTACCGGGTAGATGATGTGAGAGATTTGAACAGCTTGTTGCGGCAGGCAGAAGAGAAACATCCGGAGATCGGGGTTGCTCGCGCAAAGTTGGCTGCCGATAAGGCCAAAATAACCGCAGTGCGGTCAGAGGGACTGCCATCACTGGATGCAACCGGCTCACTCTCCAGCAACGGCTACCCCAATCAGGGGTTGTCGTCGGTCAACCAGTCAGTGATAACTGCTGGCGTTATGCTTAACCTGCCGATATTCGATGGTTTTGCGAGAACCTACAAAATTCGGGGTGCGCAGGCTCAGGTCGAACAGAGTGAGGCCCAACTGCAAGACGTCACGAATCAGATCCTGACCGAAGTGGTGAAGGCCCACGCGGATGCTTTGACCTCGCTGGGAACCCTCAAAGCTACGGAACGACTTATGGAAGCAGCAACACAGAGCCTTCACTCATCCCTGCGTCGGTATAATCGTCACGTTGCCGATATCCTCGAACTTCTCAACAGCCAGTCGGCATTGGCCGATGCTGAGCAGGAGCGGATTCATGCAGTAGCAGAATGGCGCTCGGCGCGTCTGAGACTGGTGGCTGCTTCCGGAATTCTTGGGCGTGCCGATCTCTTGCGGGAAAGACCGTGATGCTCACGCGGTATAACTCACAGAAGAAACTGATTACCGACGATAATGGACTTTGGAAAAGTTTTTTGCTCTGTGATTGAGAGAGACTAAATGAATATATTCTTGAGCAGTGACGATTAATTACTCACTATCGAGGAGCTTGATTGTTGCGGCTGAGGTAGTGAACTGTCGTTGCCGGTATCGGTAAGGGTATGTATGTCCGTCATTCTGATTGGCGTACCTCATAGTTAATGGAGGATTTTGGACGAAGACCATTTTTTTGATAACCTTTTGCGGGAGATATTTTAATGGAACTTCATATAAGTGATGAAAAGACCAAAGAACTTCTTTCAGAGGTTGTAGTGGAGCTTTTACAGACAAAAAAAAACTTGTTGTATGATGTTATAATAGAGGCTTTAGAGGATGTTGGTCTGGCAAATGCTATCGTAGAAGGCAGAAAAAATGATTTTGTAGCAGAGGATGAAATTTTTTCCATTCTTGATGGTAATTCCAGGTGAACATTATCTTTGAACAGAGATTTGCAAAAGAGCTTCAAAAGCTTCGTGATGAAAAGTTGCTGGCAAAAATCAAAGCGATTATTATTGAGTGCAAGGATGCTGAAAGTTTGACCGAGATCAGGAATCTGAAAAAGCTTCGAGGTTACGACACTTTTTACCGTATTCGTGCAGGGGATTATAGAATAGGGATAGAATGTGTCGGTGATGAATGTATTTTTACGTGCATCTTGCACAGGAAAGACATTTATAAAAATTTCCCATGACGGTGCGGTTTTTGGGTCACCGCTTGACCACCATCGGCAACACAGAACGGGAGACGCAGAACCGCGTCATCGCCTTGTTCACCAATGAACTCGGCTATCGCTTTCTCGGCGACTGGAAGGATCGTGCAGGAAACAGCAATATCGAAGAGCCTCTGCTCACGGCCTATCTTTTGCGGAACGGCTACACTCCGGTGCAGAGTACCAAAGCGATCCATGAACTGCGCATTGAGGCCGGTAATCCCAACCGAACTCTCTACGAAAACAACCGCAAGGTCTACAGCCTCCTTCACTACGGTGTTCCGGTAAAAGCGGCGGCGGGGGAGAACAGTGAAACCGTCAAGCTGATCAACACCGACCACCCGGAGCTGAACGACTTTGCCGTTGCCGAAGAGATGACGGTGTATGGGCAGCACGATAAACGGCCCGATATTGTGCTCTACCTCAACGGGATAGCGGTTGGCGTGCTGGAGTTGAAGAACAGCAGGGTATCGCTCGGTGACGGCATCCGCCAAAGCCTTGTCAATCAGCGCCCCGAGTTTATTGCCCCGTTCTTTTCAACCGTACAGTTCATCTTTGCCGGAAACGATTCGGAGGGGCTGAAGTATGGCACGGTCGGTACGGAGGAGAAGTATTTTTTGCAATGGAAAGAGGATGAGGAGGATAACTTCCGTTTCAAGCTCGACAAATATCTGCTCAAGATCTGCCGGAAATCCCGCCTGGTCGAGCTGCTGCACGATTTTGTGCTCTTTGATGGCGGGGTAAAGAAGCTCCCACGGGTACATCAGTATTTTGGAGTCAAGGCGGCGCAGCGCTCTGCCGAGGCCTTCAGGGGTGGCATTATCTGGCATACGCAGGGGAGCGGCAAGAGCATGGTGATGGTGCTGCTGGCCCGCTGGATTCTGGAGAACAAGCCAGCCGCCCGTGTGGTTATTGTGACTGATCGCGATGAACTCGACAAGCAGATTGCAGGAGTTTTTACCGATGCGGGAGAAACAATCAGGCGCACCACCAGCGGCAGTGACCTGATGAAGCAGCTCAGGCCAGCCTGCTCCTCGTCTGCTCTGCTCACTGGTGCACAAGTTTGGCAGAAAAGGGGTGGATAATTTTGAGGAGTTCATTCGGGAGCTTGAATCACAGCCCGGCCATACGGTTGGAGATGTTTTTGTCTTTGTTGATGAGTGCCACCGGACGCAGAGCGGCAAGCTCCATCGAACCATGAAGGCCTTGATGCCCAATGCGGTGTTTGTCGGCTTTACCGGCACGCCTCTGTTGAAAAAAGATGCGGCAACCACCCTTGAAGTGTTCGGGAGCTACATCCATACCTACAAGTTTAACGAAGCTGTTGAAGACAGGGTGGTGCTTGATCTGGTGTATGAGGCGCGGGATATTGACCAGCAACTTGGCTTGAAGGAGAAAATCGACGCATGGTTCGATGCCAAGACGAGAGGGTTGAATGAGTGGCAGAAGGCTGCTCTTCGCGAGCAGTGGGGAACCATGCAGCATCTGCTCAGCTCCCGGTCACGTATGAACCGGGTCGTCAACGATATTGTCTTTGATTTCAGTGTCAAGCCCCGCCTCAGTAACCATAGCGGTAACGCCATTCTGGTTGCTTCCAGTATCTACGAGGCGTGCAAGTACTTTGAACTCTTTCAGAAGTCGGGTTTTAAAGGCAAGTGCGCGGTGATTACCTCCTACAATCCCCAAACGAGAGATATTACAACGGAGGATACCGGTGCCAACACGGAGACGGACAAGGAGTCGATCTACAACACCTATATGGCGCTTTTGCAGAGTGTCGATCCGATCCCGGGCAAGTCAAAAACAGAGAGCTACGAAGACAATGCCAAAAAGCTCTTCAGGGAGCAACCGGCAACGATGAAGCTGCTGATTGTGGTCGATAAACTGCTGACAGGCTTTGATGCACCGAGCTGTACCTGCCTCTATATCGACAAAAGTATGCAGGATCATGCTCTCTTTCAGGCTATCTGCCGCACCAATCGCCTCGATGGGGACGACAAGGAGTTCGGCTACATTGTCGATTATAAGGATCTCTTCAAAAAGGTCAATGATGCTCTGAAGGTCTATACCGTCTATACGTCAGAGCTGGATAAGAGCGATACCGGAGCAGGAGAGTCTGACATTCTGATGAAAGACCGGCTGGCAAAGGGGCGAGAGCGGCTCGACAATGCTCTTGAGGCGCTTGCTCTGATCTGCGAACCGGTTGAGCCTCCGAAAGGTGAGCTTCAGCATATCCATTTTTTCTGCGGCAACAGTGAAATTCCCGAGGAGCTTGCCGCCAGAGAATCGCTCCGTTCTGCCCTCTACAAGGCAACAGCAATGCTGGTAAGGGCTTACGGCGGTATTGCCGACGAGCTTGATGCCGCAGGCTACAGCGCCACTGAGGTGCAGCGCATCAAAAGAGCACTTGATCGCTCGGTAAAGTTGCGCGAAATCATCCGTCATGCCAGCGGTGAAAGCATTGACCTGAAGGCTTATGAGGCGGATATGCGCCATCTTATCGACACCTATATCGAAGCCGATGAGCCGAGAAAGATCTCCCCGTTCGATGCTCTGCCGCTTTTGGAGCTGATCGTGAAATCCGGAATTTCAGAGGCGATCAACAACCTGCCCGAGGGGATCAAAGGCAGCAGGGATGCGATTGCTGAGACCATTGAAAACAATGTCCGAAGCAAAATCATCAAAGATCACCTGAACGATCCTGCATTTTATGACCGCATGTCGCTCTTGCTTGACGAGCTTATTGCTTCGCGCCGCCGGAAAGCCATTGATTACGAAGCCTATCTCAAGAGGATTGCCGAACTGGCAAACCGGGTGGCATCAGGCCATGCTGAAGAGACTCCAGCACAATTGAACACTCCCGGTCGCCGGGCGTTATACAACAACCTGAAGCTTGACCGGGTTGGGCATGTTGACCTCGATCTGTCCGACGAGCAGACCGGCTATAAAGGGTTACAGGATGAAAAATTGCGTCTGGCGATGATGATTGATGAAACGGTCAGACGAGTCAGACCGAATGGCTGGCGCGGAGTCAAACCGAAAGAGAATATTATCAAGGGCGCGCTTTTCGAAGTGTTGCAGGACGCCGATGAGGTGGAGCGGCTCTTTCTCGTTATTGAACGGCAAAAAGAGTACTGATGGCGGCAAGAGTTGTTATCGGAGATATTCCTGTTGATGTGGTGCTGAAGGATATCAGGAATATCCATCTGAGTGTTCACCCGCCAGCAGGCAGGGTGCGTCTTTCGGCCCCCGTCGGCATGGATATCGACACCCTTCGCCTCTATGCCATTTCACGGTTGGGCTGGATAAAAAAGCAGCAGCACAAGTTGCGCGGGCAGGAGCGCGAAACTCCACGGGAGTACCTGAATCGGGAGAGCCATTATCTCTGGGGAAAGCGTTACCTGCTGAAAATTGTTGAGCGGGAAGCGCCTTCGGCTGTTGACGTGCAGCATAGCGCCATACTTCTGTACGTCAGACCAGGGTCAGCCTTTGAGAAAAAACAGTCGGTGCTTGATGCATGGTATCGGAAACAGTTGAAGGTTGCTCTCCCTGATCTCATTGAGCTGTGGGAGAAAAGGATCGGGGTGCGGGTCAATGAGTTTGGCATCAAGAAGATGAAGACGAAATGGGGCACATGCAACCCTGATGCCCGGCGAATATGGGTCAACCTCGAACTCGCTAAAAAGCCGAAAGAGTGCCTCGAATACATTGTTGTGCATGAAATGGTTCACCTTCTGGAGCGTCACCACAATGAACGATTCATTGCACTCATGGATGACATGTTGCCAAAATGGCGCTCACTGCGGGACGATCTCAATCGCTTGCCGGTCAAGCACGAGGAGTGGGAGTATTGAGTGGAGTGCCAGACGCTGGAGGGATTTCGAAATGGCGCGATGCCGGAGCCTCTGTCAGACTTTGCAGCAAGTCTTCAAATAGAGTTTTTTCCATATTTTGACAATAGTTCTTTCACAAATTCAGGCAAAATAGCAGTACCTTGTCTGTCAAGATATTATTTTTTGATTTCGGATACACAAGCAACAGGTACATCAGTTGGCGCCATAAATTACTCTGGTTTGCTCTGTAATTATCCGTACCCTTATGGTAAAATAGTCTGAAATATCTGTGATTGAAACTCTTTTGCAATATAGGACTTGGTTCTATATATTCGATAAATCAAAGTATTCTCACTGATCGAAACGAAACTGTGCAAATTTTCAAAAACAAGTGGTTCTCAAAATTTGCCAGAGAGGAGGGAATCCTTGATAAAGAGTTGTGCGAGGCGGTACGAGATGCCAACCGAGGACTAATCGATGCGGATTATGGGGGAGGATCAGCTTGAAAAACTCATTAAAGCTGGAGATTTCCGGCCCGTAAAATACCATGAACAAGATTAAAACATACAAGAGTGACGCTTATGCAGCAATCCATGAAACCATGGCAGGCATGTATGATGCTGGTGTTATCGACAAAAAGACAATGCGCGAGTTTGACGAAGCTTGCCTGACACCCGTTCATGCGTTCAGTGCTACTGATATCAAAGCCTTGCGAGAGCGTGAGGAGGTGAGCCAGAGAGTTTTTGCCCTGTACATGAATGTGAGCAAAGATTCGGTCAGTCAATGGGAACGGGGACTCAAGAAGCCTGCTGGTCCAACACTGAAACTCCTTTCTCTGGTGAAGCAGAAAGGACTCTCGGCTATCACGTGACCGCAAAATTGAAGCCTTCTCCGGCGGGACGTTTGGCCTGGTTTAGTATCGGCAGAATTTGCTCAATGACGGCAATTCCAGGTGAAATCCACCTCTATCCTGAAATTCTCTTCTGCCATAAAGATGTCGATAAATGATAACAGTACTTGCGATAACCCATGCCCCTCAAAAAATCTGAACTCTACTCCTCCCTGTGGCAAAGCTGTGACGAACTGCGCGGCGGCATGGATGCCAGCCAGTATAAAGACTATGTGCTCGTCCTGCTTTTTGTCAAATATATCAGCGACAAATATGCCGGTGTGCTCTATGCTCCCATAACCATTCCCGAGGGGGCAAGCTTCAGGGATATGGTTGCCCTCAAAGGCAAAACCGACATCGGCGACCAGATCAACAAGCGTATTCTCGGGCCGCTGGCGAGCGCCAACAAGCTCTCCGACATGCCGGATTTCAACGACGACACCAAGCTTGGCAGTGGCAAGGACAAGGTCGATACGCTCACCAACCTCATCGCTATTTTTGAGAATCCGGCACTTGATTTCTCCAAAAATCGGGCAGAGGGGGACGATATTCTCGGCGATGCCTACGAGTATCTGATGCGCCACTTTGCCACCGAGAGCGGCAAAAGCAAAGGGCAGTTCTACACCCCTGCCGAGGTGAGCCGCATCATGGCCAGAATTGTCGGTATTCATGATGCCCCCACAACCAATAACACCACGGTGTACGATCCCACCTGCGGCTCGGGATCGCTCCTTCTGAAAGTGGGTGATGAAGCAACCGCCCGGGTAACGCTCTACGGACAGGAAAAGGATGCCGCCACCTCCGGTCTTGCCCGCATGAACATGATTCTGCACAACAACCCTACAGCGGAAATCAAGCAGGGTAACACGCTGGCCAATCCCCTCTTTCTTGATGCCGATCTGGGCGATCTCAAAACCTTTGACTATGTCGTCGCCAATCCCCCCTTCAGCGACAAGAGCTGGAGCAAGGGTATCGACCCCTTGAACGATACGCATGGCCGCTTCAAACATTTCGGTGTTCCGCCTGCCAAACAGGGAGATTACGCCTACCTGCTCCACATTATCCGGTCACTCAAAAGCAGCGGCAAGGGCGCCTGCATTCTGCCGCACGGAGTCCTCTTCCGGGGCAATGCCGAGGGCGATATTCGCCGCAAACTTATCAGGATGGGCTACATCAAGGGCATCATCGGACTCCCGGCCAACCTCTTTTACGGCACCGGTATCCCCGCATGCATCATCGTGATCGACAAAAAAGATGCTCATGCCCGCAAAGGCATCTTCATGATTGATGCCAGCGCAGGGTACATGAAGGATGGCCCCAAGAACCGCCTGCGAGACATGGATCTCCACAAAATTGTTGATGTCTTTACCCGGCCGCTTGAGATCCCGAAATACTCCCGTATGGTCGGTATTGAGGAGATTGAGAAAAACGAGTTCAACCTCAACCTTCCGCGCTACATCGACAACCAGGTGGCTGAGGATATTCAGGATATCGAAGGCCACCTTCGCGGAGGAATTCCGTGCGCCGATGTTGACGGGCTTCAGCCTTACTGGGAGGTCTGCCCGGAGCTTCGCCAGACACTCTTTACCGCCAACCGTCCCGGCTACCTTGATCTTGCTATCCCCAAGGGCACCATCAAGAGCGCCATCTACACCCACCCGGAGTTCGTCACTTTCATCGAGAGCATGAACAGCCTCTTTGCCGAGTGGCAGGAGAGCGCCGCCCTGAGGCTCAAAAACCTTCAGCCCGCGTTTCATCCGAAGTCGTTGATTCTGGAGCTCTCCGAAGGGCTGCTCACGCACTACACCGGCAAGCCGCTGATCGACAACTATCACGTCTACCAGCACCTGATGGATTACTGGAGAGAGACCATGCAGGACGACGGCTATCTCATCGCCGCTGATGGATGGAGAGCTGAAACCTCTCGCCTTCTGGTGAAGAACAGCAAGGGGAAGGAGGTGGACAAAGGCTGGGCCTGCGACCTTGTGCCCAAGCCGCTCATTATCGCTCGCTACTTTGCCAAAGAGCAGGAGGCCATTACCCGGCTTGAGGCTGAACTGGAAAGCCTCATGGCGCGTATGACTGAAATGGAAGAGGAGCACGGCGGGGAGGAGGGAGTTTTTTCAGGATTGGACAAGGTGAACAAGGCCAACGTTACGGCGCGGTTGAAGGAGATTAAAGGGGAGAGGGAGAGCAAAGAGGAGGCCGATCTGCTCCGCGAGTGGCTGAAAATTTCAGGCGACGAAGCCGACCTGAAGAAGTCGCACAAGGAGGCCGAGGCCAACCTTGACCAGCTCGCTTATGCCGAATATCCCTCACTGAGCGAAGAGGAGGTCAAAACGCTGGTTGTTGACGACAAATGGCTTGCCACTATTGCCGCCGCCATTCACGGTGAGATGGGTCGCATCAGCCAGACCCTGACACGCCGCGTGAAGGAGCTTGCCGAGCGCTACGAAACGCCCCTGCCCGAAGTGAACAGCAAGGTTGCTGAGCTGGAGGCGAAGGTGAATGCGCATCTTAAACGAATGGGGATGGAGGTATGAGTAAATCAACAAAATCAATTATTGAAGTACAGGGTGTAGCCATTACCGTGCTTTCACAAAGTAATGAAGATTACATCTCTTTAACGGATATTGCCCGGTATCGAAATGCACGGGAACCGTTTGCCATCATCAATAACTGGATGCGCAGCCGGAGTACGATTGAATTTCTCGGACTTTGGGAAATATTGAGCAATCCAAGTTTTAAACCTCTCGAATTCGAGAGGTTTAAAACTGAAGCGGGCAGCAATTACTTTGTTCTCTCGCCTCAACGCTGGATAGAAGCTACTAATGCTCTTGGAGTTACTTCGAAATCTGGCCGTTATGGTGGTACCTATGCCCATAAAGATATTGCCTTTGAATTCGCCTCGTGGATTTCAGTTGAATTCAAGCTCTACCTTATCAAGGAGTTCCAGCGTCTCAAGGATGACGAAAACCGGCGACTCTCCCTCTCCTGGAACCTTAACCGTACCCTCTCAAAGCTCAATTACCGCATTCACACCGATGCCATCCGCGACTATCTTATACCACCGGAAATCACACTCGCGCAGGCAGCCATTACCTATGCCAATGAAGCTGACATCCTCAATATCGCCCTCTTCGGCCTTACAGCGAAGCAGTGGCGGGATGCCAATCCCAAGCTTGACGGTAACATGCGTGACCATGCTACAGTAGAGCAGTTGCTCGTACTTGCCAACATTGAGGGGATGAATGCCGAATTTATTCGCATGAGCCTCCTGCAGGGCGACCGTCTGAAACGGCTCAACCAGATAGCTATTCGTCAGATGCAGACACTTACTGCTGTGCCTGTTCGTTTACTTCCGGCAGGCACTGGCCAGGAGGGGCAGGCATGAACGCAGAGGTGAAACCCGGTTACAAGCTGACTGAGGTTGGGGTTATTCCTGAGGATTGGGAGTGTACTACAGTTCAGGGAATAGCATCATCAGTTCGTAATGCAATTGTGGGAGGGCCATTTGGTTCGGATTTAGTTTCAGATGATTATGTAAGTTATGGCGTTCCGGTCATTCGTGGCCAGAACATGGGCACCCGTTGGGTTTCGGGTGCCTTTGTCTTTGTATCAAATGCAAAGGCTGATTCATTGGAATCGAATCTCGCTCATCCATTCGATCTCATATTCACACAACGCGGAACACTTGGACAAGTAAGTCAAGTTCCTGAAAAACTATTTGACCGTTACTTGGTTTCGCAGAGCCAAATGAAGCTTACCCTTAATCGTAAAATTGCAGATCCAAACTTTTTTTATTACGTCTTTAGCAGCAAGGGGCAGCAAGAGCTAATACGGAAAAATACTATTCAAACCGGAATTCCTCATATCAATCTTGGGATACTGCGGACTCTTCCCGTTCAACGCCCAACTTACCTCGAACAACGTGCCATTGCCGAAGCTTTGAGCGATGCGGATGCCCTCATTGAATCCCTTGAGCAACTCATCACCAAAAAACGCCAGATCAAACAAGGCGCCATGCAGGAACTGCTCACCGGCAAAAAACGCCTGCCGGGTTTCAGCGGGGAGTGGGAGGGGAAGAAGTTGGGGGATGTTTCAGAAATGGGAAGTGGTGGAACACCTGCATCTTCTTTTCCTGATTATTACGATGGTGATATTCCTTGGGTTTCTATTTCTGATATGACAAAAGGCGGAAAGGTTATTCAAAGTACAGATCGTAATTTATCAGGATTGGGATTTGCTAACAGTGCAGCACAAATGTTTCCCGCAGGAACAGTGCTTTACGCGATGTATGCGTCCCTTGGCGAATGCAGTATTGCCGGTATATCACTGTGTTCAAGCCAAGCGATCCTTGGTATCAGGCCAAAGGAAACCCTTGAAAGCGAGTTTCTTTATTATTTTCTGACATCACTCAAGACTATCGTCAAGTCGATGGGGCAGCAGGGTACGCAGTCAAATCTGAATAAAGCAATGGTTCAGGCTTTTCAGATTAACCTGCCAACCTTTTCCGAACAAACAGCTATTGCCAAAGTGCTTTCAGACATGGATAACGAGATTGATATGCTGGAAATAAAGCTTGAGAAAATTCTTCAGCTAAAGCAGGGTATGATGTACAATCTGTTAACTGGCAAAATCCGGATAGTATGACTGCCTTTTCTACGTATTTATCGGACTATTTAATCCCTTGTATACGAAATAATGTTCAAACTGGTCATAAGAATTTTAAGACGAGATTACCTGAACAGTAAGCCAATGCTCACTGACGCTACAATATGACTATTAAAATCAAAAACCTTGCTATTGCAGGCTATCGGAGCTTTGGAAAAGATCCGCAGTACTTTGATAACTTCACAAAAGTCAATCTTTTTATTGGCAGAAATAATGCGGGTAAATCGAATATCATTCGATTTTTGAGTGAAATCGTTGCGAAGATGGCTGATGGCAAGATGCAAACTCTGGATGAACTTGCATATCATCGCCCAAGTCGCCCACCTCTATTGATTGGAGCTTGTGACGATAACATCGTTTCGGAAGATGATGCGCTTGTATTACCAGATTCTTATCGTCTACTCAGTGAAATTGAAATTTCAAACTATCGCGAACGTGAATATGCAAAAAATGCAATAACTGCAATTTTTAATGAAAAACGTCGCATAGATGGTGGTAATTTATGCTGGAGTTTTATTGTATTACCCAATAAACAACCGGTTTTAAATTCTTGGCTCGAAGCGATCAAAGTGTTGGATGATAATCAGGTTAATACCCTATGGCACCTTTTGACTCATCGTTCAGGAGGAGGTAGAAAAGAGCACTGGGAGCCAGAAGTAATACAAAAACTTCAAGTTCCAATTCCAAATGCTAATGTTGTTGTTATTCCTGCCATTCGCCAAATTGGAGCTAAGGGTTCTAACTCTGATGGGTTTGAAGGTTTAGGAATTATCGAAAGACTTGCACGATTACAGAATCCTGATGTACACAATCAAGCTGACCGGAACAGATTTTATGATATTACTATGTTTCTCCGTACGGTAATTGGCAATCAAGATGCGACAATTGAGATACCGTTTGAGCGTGACACAATATTGGTATACATGGATGGCAAAGTGCTGCCAATAGAGTCACTCGGGACAGGTATTCATGAAGTTTTAATTCTTGCTTCTGCGGCCACTGTTCTCACAGATACCGTCATTTGTATTGAAGAACCTGAACTTCATCTCAATCCGATATTACAGCGAAAACTCATTAGATATCTGACCGAACACACAACAAACCAATATTTTATCAGTACGCATTCCGCAGCACTGATGGACAATAATGAGGTCGAAATCTATCACGTAAGACTTCAGGACTCCGTCTCGGTTGTGGAGAGGGTAACATCCGATCATCAAAGGTCAACGGTTTGCGAAGATTTGGGATATCACCCGTCAGATTTATTGCAGGCAAACTGTGTAATATGGGTTGAAGGCCCCTCTGACAGAGTGTATATCAACTATTGGCTTCGAGGGCTTACTGCAGATTTGATAGAAGGCATTCACTACAGCATCATGTTTTATGGTGGAAAACTTGCATCGCATCTATCCAACGAAGATTATCCTGATGAGATTGAGATTAATGACTTTATATCTCTGCGGCGTCTCAATCGACGTGGTGTCATAATTCTCGATAGCGATCAAGCAAAGCCTCATGTACAGTTAAACCAAACAAAAAAGCGGCTCCAAATGGAGTTTGATAATGGTCCAGGTCATGCATGGGTTACTGATGGCCGAGAAATAGAAAATTACATTCCACCAGATCAATTGAGAACAGCTATCACCACTAAATGCCTGAAATCAAAGTTGCTCACAAATCTTGATCGGTATGATAATTGCTTAAAAATAATGAGCCAAACGGGCAAAGAAACTCAAGCGCCTAAGGTCGAAGTAGCAAGGTATATAACGTCAAATTATGAGCCAGATTTCAACATTCTTGATTTGAAGCAGCGAATGAAAAAGTTGATAGAATTCATACGTGAATCCAATCCAACTCAATAGTTTTTTTTCATCGACTATTGGAAAAGCATTTATCATAAGTGCAGGCATTAACAACCACAATCAGGCTCCTACCCCAATGAAAACCCTCCGTATTTTCATTAGCAGCGTTCAAAAAGAGTTCTCGACTGAACGGGCGGTACTGCGTGACTATTTGCGCGGTGATGCCCTGATGCGCCGGTTTTTTGAGCCTTTTTTGTTTGAGGATGTTCCTGCTGCTGACCGCAGGGCTGATGAACTCTATCTTGCTGAAGTTGAACAGTGCGACATCTATCTTGGCTTGTTTGGTAACGAGTATGGATATGAGGATGCTGATGGTCTCTCACCAACGGAGCGAGAATTTGATGCGGCAACCTTGCACCACAAAACAAGGCTGATTTTTGTGAAAGGCGGGGAGGCTGAGACCCGGCACCCCAAAATCCGGAAGCTGATTCAGCGGGCGGGCAGTGAGCTGATACGGAGGCGGTTTGTGACGAGTGCCGAACTGCTTGTTGGTGTTTATGCTGCTCTTGTGCAGACGCTTGAAGATTTGGAGCTGATTCGTACCGGGCCGTTTGATGCGGCAGTATGTCCTGATGCTTCGCTGACTGACCTTGATGCAGAGGCGATGATTCGCTTTATCCGCAGGGCGCGACTGTTGCGCGGCTTTCCGCTTCAGGAAGATGCATCCGCTTTTGAGCTGTTGACCCATCTCAATTTGCTGAACAAGGGCCGCCCTTCTCATGCTGCTGTGCTGTTGTTCGGCCTCAATCCCCAGCGTTTTCTTATCTCTTCGGAGATCAAGTGTGCCCATTTTCATGGTACAAGGGTGGCCAAGCCGATCCCGTCATATCAGGTGTACAAGGGTCGGGCCTTTGAGCTTGTCGATCAGGCGGTTGACTTTGTTCTCTCGAAAATCGACCTTGCTGTTGGCACCCGTGCCGAAAGTGCTGAGGTTCCTGTCACCTACGAAATCCCTCCTGAAGTGGTGCGGGAGGCAATTGTCAATGCTGTTGCGCATCGCGATTATACCAGTACCGGCAGTGTTCAGGTTATGTTGTTTGCTGATCGACTGGAGGTGTGGAACCCCGGTACGCTTTCGCCATCACTGACCCTTGAAAAGCTCAGAAAACCCCACGGATCGTTTCCTGCCAATCCGCTTATGGCGGAGTCACTCTATCTTGCCAAATACATTGAACGTATGGGCACGGGAACGGGTGACATGATCACTTTTTGCGGCAACGCAGGTCTGCGTGAACCGGAGTTCAGCCTGACGGACGGGTTTGTAGTTACTATCTGGAGAAAGGAGAGCGCTTTGTCTGGTGCAGCAAAAGAGAATATTTCGTTGCCCACCGGGGAAGTCAGCGGGGTTCATGTTTCATCTCAACATGTTATTGGTAAAACGCCGGTCAAAACGCCGGTCAAAACGCCGGTCAGAACGCCGGTGAAAACGCCGGAGCGGATTCTTGAACTGCTTGTGGCAAACCCTGCACTGACACTTGCTGAGGTGGCTAAAGCAATCGATAAATCTTTGAGAGCAGTGGAGCGAGCAAGTGCAAAGTTAGTGAAAGAGGGGCGGTTGCGCTATGTTGGGCCAACCAAGGGTGGACATTGGGAGGTATTGAGCTTTCCCTGATTTCCGGCAGAGGTGGCGGTGTTGCCTTGACTATTTCATCAACGTGCTATTATCCCTGCTTGGTGTCTGGGGTGAAAATGTCGTTGTAAAAATTATCGTTATCAAGGGTGTTCTGCCAGTTGCGATGTCGTTCAACACTTTCCATTTTTTGCTCTTTTGGCAGAGATAAAAACCGGATCGCATCGCTATAACCCAGCTCTCTAAAAAGAATTTCGGTGACTTTTTTGGTAAGCTCCTTGTCTGGCATCATTTGTGTCAAGCTCATAGTCATTCCTCCTTTTCACAAAATGCAACCGGATTTTTCTGTCCAGATAAGAGGGTTAATCACTATCATAGTAAAGTATCTACGACTTTATCAGATTGGTGAAATCTGACCATTGTTCGACACGGAAAGCGCGAATGTCACGAACTGATGCCGGAAGCCATGGCAAAGCCTCAACAGCAATTAGCGGAAGTGGCGGAGATAAGTACACCATATTTATCGCAAATCGAAACTGGAAAACGGACTGGAACGATGGATGTCTTATTGTCATGTGGCCAAAGCGCTGAACGTTACGCTGGATGATATTGTTTTTCAGATTGAGACTCATCGGCAACGTTGAACGCAAGACAACGGAAAGTGTCGATGACGTTATACAGAGCTTACCATGCCACGGATTTTCTCCAGCGCAAGCTGCATATCTTCAGGTAGTGGTGCGGTAAAAGAGAGTGGCTCCCGGCTTGTAGGCTGCTGAAACGAGAGAGTTTCGGCATGGAGCGCCTGGCGCGGCAGCAGCTCAAGCAGGTTTCTGACGAAGCCTTCGCTTTTGCTGAAGGGGAGTGTGCGCAGTGATGCGCCTCCGTAGGTTTCGTCGCCGAGGATCTGGTGGCCAAGGTGTTGCAGGTGTGCCCTGATCTGGTGAGTTCTTCCGGTATGCAGGGTCAGCGAGAGGAGTGAAAACCAGTGGAGGTTTTCGGTGATGCTGTAGTCGGTAATGGCCGTTTTTCCATCCTTCCCTTCATAGGGGAAATTTGCCATGACCTTTCGGTCTTTTTTTGAACGTCCGATGTTGGTTGTTATGGTGCCCGAGAGCGGGTTGGGAACTCCCCAAACCATTGCTTTGTAAATCTTTATCACTTTGCGATCGGCGAACTGTCGGGCAAGACGGTGGAGAGCCACGGGATTTTTTGCGACGATGATTAGCCCGGAGGTGTTTTTGTCGAGCCGGTGAACAATGCCGGGCCGCAGTTCAGACTTGTCGAGTTCCTCGGCATCCTTGCCGAGGTGGTGCAGAATGGCGTTGGCCAGCGTGCCAGTCCAGTTGCCGAATGCCGGGTGGACAACCATGCCAGGCTTTTTATTGATCACCATCAGATCGTCGTCCTCATACATGATGTCAATCGGAATATCTTCAGGCCCCAGTTCCGGTGCGGGTGGCCGAAGAAAGGTCATCTGGATGACATCGCAGGATTTGACGCGGTAGTTCGACTTGACGGTTTTGTCATTAACCAGCACCCGTCCTTCCTCAATTGCTTCCTGCACCTTGTTGCGTGTGGCGTTTTCGACCTGGCGAGTCAGGTATTGGTCGATACGCATCGGTGTCTGCACGCGGCTGACCTGCAGGGTAAGTTTTTTGGGTTCAAGAGAAGTTACTTCTTCTGCTTCGGATTCGTTTTTTAGCAACCGGGTTTGCATTTTTTTGAGTATGAACAGTACCGCCAGAACACTTGTGCAGTCATTATAACAAAACCATCCCAGATCTTCTATGCTTTCCATTCAACAGTTACCGAAGATGCCCGGTTGTGCAGTTGCACTTGTGTAACAGACTCTGGTACTGGAGGCTATGATGCTACGCTAAGGGCTTCAAGGAAATTTGTATTCCAGTAATAGTCACTGTAATTGCCGAGGTACGCGGCTGAATGAGGTCATCAATAGGGAGAGATTGAGTGCTTCTTCTGCTTTACTGTCTTTTTTTTGTTATTTTCCGTTTATTAATTGATAACAAAGAATGAAATTTTTTTTATAAATGATAAAATTATCAGAACTTACTGAAAAACTTGCCCTCTATATTGATCCTGTTTCTGGTCAACATCATTTGCGCGCTACCTGCACGCATACAGCGGGATCTTTGTTACATAAGTTTTCTGTTCGAGAGTATGTCGCTCACCCAACCTATCTTTCTCTGCAAATAGACCATCATCGCCATATTCATCTCGAACCAGAATTTCTTCAATATCTCAATCACAGTTGCGACCCTAATGTTTATGTTGATGTAACTCGTCATGAGATTATATGCCTTCGTGATATCGATGCGAATGAAGAGGTTACCTTTTTTTATCCTTCGACTGAATGGGCTATGGAGCAGGTTTTTCATTGTGCGTGCAGAAGTGCGAACTGTTTAGGTGAAATTAAAGGGGCGATGTATTTGAACAGGAATTTGCTGCCTCGTTACAAATTCACACCACATATCATGGAAAAACTTCATGAGCAGCTATTGGAACAACGATTTGTTGATAACACTGACACTAATTGATAACACTGCTATGAAAATATGTGTACTCTACTCTTCCTATGAATATTCTGATTCTCCGACAAAAGATTATGACCCTTTGAGGGGTATAAAACCCTATCTGAAGGATCATGAAGTTGACATGGCTGACATTCATAAAGCTACTGCCGTTCAACAGGTACGAACACTCATCCAGCAGGGTTTCGATTTGTTCATCAATCTCTGCGATGGCTCATTTGATTCAGACTGTGCAGGTATAGAGGTGGTGCAGACACTTGAATATTTTAATGCGCCTTTTACTGGTGCGGCTTCTGATTTTTACGATCCGACCCGTGAAGACATGAAACGTGTCGCCCGCTCTTATGGTATAGAGACACCGCTGCATCGCTTTGTGATAACGGAGGCGGATATTGAGGAAGCTGCTCAAAATTTAAGATTTCCCCTTATTGTCAAACATCCAAACAGTTATGCAAGTATTGGCATGACCCGTACATCCCGTGTAGAAACACCAATGGCATTGCACGAGGAAGCTAACCGAATGATCAAGGAGTTTGGTGAGGCATTGATTGAAGAATTTGTTGAAGGCAGAGAGTTTACGGTACTGGTCGCAGAGAATGCCGCAGACCCGTCCAACCCTGTCGTTTTCCCTGCTGTTGAGTTTGTATTTCCGGAAGGTGAATCTTTCAAGCACTTTGATCTGAAATGGTCCAACTACCAGGACATGAACTGCATTCCGGTAGACAACCCCGAGCTTGACAATCGTCTGCGAACCATATCTGCTCAAATGTTTACTGGTTTGAATGGTTCCGGCTATGGCCGATGCGATATTCGGATGAATGGTGATGGAGAGTTGTTTATGCTGGAAATCAATCCCAACTGCGGGGTGTTCTATAGCCCTGAAGATGCGGGAAGTGCTGATTTTATCCTGTTCAATTACCCTGATGGTCACGAGGAATTTATTCGCTTGTTGCAGGAAGCGGCATGGAAACGCTGTCGGAGCCGCCTGAAAAGCTGGGCGATAAAATATTGCCAGCGAGGTGCTTACGGTATGTACGCAACACGGGATATTGAGCCGGGTGAGCTTATCGAGCCCTTTGAAGAGCAAGGGCATGTTCTGGTATCGCTGAGTTATGCCGAGAAACATTGGAATGCTCAACAGTTGCGTTGGTTGCGTCAATATGCTTACCCGATCACCGATGAAATCTGGGTGATGTGGAGCAAATATCCTCGTGACTGGAAGCCCATTAACCACTCCTGTAATCCCGATGCCTGGCTTGAAAACATGAATCTTGTAGCCCGTCGTTTTATCGCTTCCGGAGAACAAATCACTATCGATTATGCCACGTTCTGCCATGCTACGATGGAAGAATTTGAATGTGCATGCGGGGAAACTGAGTGCCGTCACATCATTACAGGCAATGATGCCATGCTTCCCTTTATGTTGCGCTACCGGGGGCATGTTTCTGATTATGTCAAAACACGGATTGCCGGACTTTCCCTGACATCAGTATAGAGTTGTGAGCGCGATAACATCCTTTCTCTTGGGCTGATATGAGTAATCTTAAGTTTGCAGTTGCTCTGTGGCAATACATTCGCCCTTATCGTTGGTACGTCCTGTTCATCCTGCTGGGATTAACTGTCGAGTTTTGTTACGAGGCGGGGTTGCGCTATAGTCTCAAGTTTCTGGTTGACGATGTTATCCTGAAAAATAAGCTGGATATTTTTGTGATGCTTTTCGCCCTGTTTGGATTGGGTGGTCTGGTTTACAGCTTTTTTTCTGTCACTTGTGATTACTATTGGGCAAAATATGGTTCCAGGATTTTCAGCGATCTTTGCCATGATCTCTTCCGCCATTTGCAGTTGCTGCCACTGGAATACCACGAGCGGCAAAGCACTGGTGACCTGATGTCGCGGTTTTCCTCGGATGCAGCGACTGTTGATAACGCCCTTGTGATCGTTCTGCCTGCCGCTTTCCTCAGCATAGGTGAATTACTGGTTTCCTCAGCACTGCTGTTTCAGCTCAGTCGACTTTTATTTTCCGGCGTCCTGTTCGGTATAGTTTTGTGCCTCTTTTCACCCAGGCTCTTTGCCAGGCAAACCAACAGTACCAATTATGAATTGTGCCGTTATAACGGGCAGTTGGGAGTGTTTTTACAAGAACATCTGAGCGCCTTTAAAATGATCCGTGCTTATGGATTGGAAAACCATGTCACCGGGCAATACCGTGAACAGCTTAACCAATTCGTGTCAGTTGCAAGCAGAGCTAATTTTTTTTCCTACATCTCACAGCGGATGCCAAATTTGGCTTTTTTGCTGTTAAATATACTTGTTCTGTTTGCAGCCGGGTTGCTTGTGATGCAGGGCAAGATGTCTGTTGGCTCCCTGGTCTCCTACCAGATTATTTTTGTCAGCTTGAGTGCCGCGATTAACCACATGACCTGGATAATTCCGAACCTTTCATCCGCAAAGGCCGCCATGCAACGTTTGCAGGAAGTGTTAGAGATACCTCTTCCGTCAGGAGAGCAGCACTATGATAATGAATTGTTTTGCTTTACGGGGGCAGTGGAATATCGCCATGTTGGTTTTTCCTACAACAACGGCCAGTCGGTTTTGAATGACCTCAGTTTCCAAATCGACCCAAAAAGCTTCACGGTTTTTGTCGGTCCAAGCGGAGCAGGCAAAACCACCCTCATCAATTTACTGCTGCGTTTTTATGAACCCACTACAGGGGTTATTCTTATAAATAAAATGGCAAGCAGTCTGCTCAATCCCAGGTTACTGCGCGATTGCATTGGCATTGTTGCCCAGGAAGTCAATCTTTTTAATCTCTCTATTGCACAAAATATCCGCATGGGCCAACTGGATGCAGATCAGGAGGCTATAGAAAAGGCTGCAAAGTTGGCAGAAATACATGACTTCATCATTTCACTGCCTGAGCAATACGAAACACTTTGCGGCGAATCAGGCGGGCTGTTGTCTGGTGGTCAGCGCCAGCGTATTGCACTGGCACGCGCTTTGGTGCGTGAACCCCTGATGCTGCTTCTCGACGAAGCTACATCCGCACTTGATCCACTGACCGAGCAAGAAATCCTGAAAACCATCCTGAAACTCCGGAGCCAATGCACGATAGTGGCAATTACCCATAAACTTAATTTGGCAGTTGAGGCGGATATGACTTTTGTTATAGACAAAGGATCTATCGTTGAACAGGGTACCCATGCCCAACTCTTAAACAATAATGGTTTGTATATGCGCTTTTGGAATCACTCCGAAAAACTTGATGAATCAGATGTGACATGCACAAGCGTATAGACGACAGTTTTTTTGCATGTCCAATGGCGGGAAGCTGAGATAAAAGGCGTATAATGGCTTTAAGCTATATTATAGAAATGTTTAACAAAATCTAACCCGGTTATAATGAAGGTTTTTGGCATTGGTGTGGGTAAAGGCAAGGGATTCTTGGGAGTCTATGCTGTCAATTATTACAAAGAAGGTGAAATCGTAATGGATCTCAGCATGGGTGATGTAAGTCCAACTCGCGATCTCAGGACTATTGAGCTATCGACACGACACATTGACCATCCTTTTGGCAGATATGTCAACCATCATTGTGACCCTTCGTGCTACATTGACAAAACGCGAGAGCTTATGATTGCGCTTAGAGATATTAATATTGGTGATGAGATCACCTTCGATTACTCGCTCAATGAGTCCACTATAGCAGCCCCATTCGAATGTAGTTGTGGCGCTTCTCACTGTAAGGGGTACATTAACAAGTAATCGTTCATGGACAGGAAAGTCTGAGATTGGGTAAAGAAAATGTTCTCTTGGCGTGACTTTTTGAAAACCATTTTCTATTGTCTTTCTAAAAGCATAAATTCAGTTTCAATTATTTAATCCTAAAAACAGTAAGCCTTTTTCGGTGAATAAGTTCACGGTTCACGGGGTGAAGGTATCAACTAAATGATCAATTATGACTCAGACTGAAACATCTGCAAAAAAAACGGCAGCAAAAAAACCGGTTGCGGCAAAGGCGAAGGCGGGTTCAGATGTAGCAACAACTCCGGAACTGAAAAAAGCAGTAAAGCCTTCTGCAAAGAAAAAGTCCGGTCAGGCGTTTCCTTTTACAGCAATTGTTGGTCAGGAGGAAATGAAGCTCAGTCTGATCCTCAATATCATTGATCCACGAATTGGAGGCGTGCTGGTTATGGGCCACCGTGGTACCGGAAAAAGTACGACTGTCAGGGCGCTTGCTGAAGTGCTTCCGTTTATTGAAAGAGTTGAGGGTGATACCTACAATCGTACCATCGACCAGTATATTGAAGGTGAAGAGGCCAAAAAAGGTCGCAAGGCTATTGAGCCAGCATCTCTCAAAGTTGAAAAAATTCCCGTCCCGGTTGTTGACCTTCCACTTGGCGCTACCGAAGACCGTGTTTGCGGCACAATTGATATTGAGCAGGCGCTCACCAGCGGCGTCAAAGCCTTTGAGCCGGGTCTTCTGGCCCAGGCCAACCGTGGATTTCTCTATATTGACGAAGTCAACCTTCTTGATGATCATCTTGTTGACGTGCTGCTTGATGTGGCTGCCAGTGGTCAGAATGTGGTTGAACGTGAAGGTATCAGTATTCGCCATCCGGCCCGTTTTGTGCTTGTCGGTTCAGGAAACCCTGAGGAGGGTGAACTTCGTCCCCAGCTTCTTGACCGTTTTGGTCTTCATGCCCGCATCATTACGATTCTTGATGTTGCAAAACGAGTTGATATTGTCAAGCGTCGTCGTGAGTTCGATGAAGATCCGGATGCTTTCATGAAAAAGTACAACCGCGAACAGCAGAAGTTGCAGAAGAAGATTCAGACAGCCAAAGAGTTGCTGCCATCAGTCACCATGGATGACAGTGTGTTGACCGATATTGCGAAGCTCTGTATGAATCTTGGTATTGACGGTCACCGTGGTGAGCTCACCATTACCCGTACAGCTCATGCTCATGCAGCCTTCCTTGGTGAAACAGTGGTGAGCATGAAGCATGTCAAGGAAATTGCCGGTCTCTGTCTGCGTCACCGTCTGCGCAAGGATCCTCTTGAAACCCTTGATGCTGGTGAGAAAATTGATCGTGAACTCGCTAAAGTTTTAGGAGAAGCGGAAGCAGTATAATGATAGCTTTTACCGATATTGTAGGGATGGATCTGGCCAAGCAGGCGCTGATGCTGCTGGCCGTTGATTCTGAACTTGGTGGCGTTGTTATCCCTTCGGCTGTAGGGTCGGGGAAATCAACCCTTGCCAGGGCGTTTGCTGATATTCTTCCACAAGACACTCCTTTTGTGGAGCTACCCCTGAACGTGACCGAAGATCGTTTGATCGGCGGCGTTGATCTTGAAGCAACGCTTGCTACAGGAGTTCGTGTGGTGCAACATGGCGTGCTTTCAAAGGCGCATGGTGGTGTGCTTTATGTCGACTCCATCAGTCTGCTCGACAGTTCAGCGGTCTCGCATATTATGGATGCTATTTCGCGCGGCGAGGTTCTTGTTGAGCGCGAAGGCCTCAGCGAGGTGCATCCTGCAAAGTTCATGCTTGTTGGCACCTATGATCCCTCAGATGGAGAGGTTCGCATGGGGCTGCTCGACAGGATAGGCATTATTGTGCCTTTTACTGCCCAGAACGATTACCGGGCACGCAAAAAAATTGTCAACATTGTTCTCGGAACGAGAGATGAAGAGGATACCCGTGATGAGCTGAATATGCTTGCCGGTTTTATCCAGGCAGCCAGGGAGCAATTGCCGCATGTTTCGATTACTGACGAGCAGATTCGGGCGTTGATTCAGACGGCAATCAGTCTCGGAGTTGAGGGAAATCGTGTTGATATCTTTACGGTTCGAGCGGCTATAGCTTCGGCGGCGCTTGCTCAGCGCAGTGATGTCGAGGAAGAGGATATGAAGCAGGCCATCAAGCTGGTGCTTATTCCCCGTGCTACCCGTATGCCTGAGAGGGAAGCCGAGTCGAATGAAGCGCCTCCCCAGGAGGAGCAGCCGCAAGAGGAGGAGCCGGAATCTGAGGATGAAGAGGCCCCATCGGACACTCCTGATGCAGAAGCAGAGGAGGAGCAGAAGGAGACTCCCGACATGATTGAGGAGTTGATGATGGATGCTGTTCAGATGGAGCTTCCTGATAATATTCTCAATATTTCACTTGCCTCGAAGAAAAAGACAACGACAGGAAGCCGTGGCGAAGCGCTCAATTTCAAGCGTGGTCGCTTTGTAAGGGCCCAGCCGGGTGAGATGCGCAGTGGCAAAGTGGCTTTGATTCCGACCTTGATTTCAGCGGCTCCGTGGCAGGAGACTCGTCGTCGTGACAGCAAAATGGCTGGCAGACCAAAAACCGCACTTCTTATTACCAAGGATGATGTCAAGATCAAGCGTTTCCGCGATAAATCTGGCACCCTCTTTATTTTTATGGTGGACGCATCAGGCTCAATGGCGCTTAACCGTATGCGTCAGGCCAAGGGTGCCGTTGCAAGTTTGTTGCAGAATGCTTATGTGCACCGAGATCAGGTTGCCCTGATTTCATTCCGTGGAAAGCAGGCCCAGGTTCTTCTTCCTCCTTCACAGAGCGTTGATCGTGCAAAGCGTGAGCTTGATGTGCTCCCTACGGGAGGTGGCACGCCTCTTGCTTCTGCGCTCTATCTTGGCTGGGAGACTGCGAAGCAGGCTCGCACCAAAGGAATTACGCAGGTGATGTTTGTGTTGATCACTGATGGTCGTGGTAATATAGGCTTGCAGGCAACGTTTGATCCAACTGCGGAAAAAGCAACCAAGGAGGAGCTTGAAAAGGAGGTGGAGGCACTTTCACTCTCTATCCAGGCTGATGGTGTTGCCGCTATCGTCATTGATACCCAGATGAACTATCTTTCGAGGGGTGAAGCACCCAAGCTTGCCCAGAAGCTTGGAGGACGTTATTTTTACCTGCCGAACGCCAAGGCCGAGCAGATTGTTGAGGCTGCAATGAGCTTTTGATTGCCGAAGACCTTTCCGATAAATCTATTGGAAAGGTCTTTTTCGGAATTATTCCCCTTCTTTTATACATTAGAGCTATATAGGTTCATTAATCTCCTTAAGAACGTGACACTCTAATTTTTATCCCATGTCTGAACTTCGTAAAATTGTTGCTGTAGTTGGTCTTGAGCAATATAATGCAGGTCTCTGGAAAAAAATCAAGGGGCTTCTTTCCGCTGAAGCTCAACTGACGCAGTTGAGTGATGTTGATCTTGAAAAAAAGAATCCGGACGCTGCCAGGGCCATTCAGGAGGCGGATTGTCTCTTTATGAGCATGATCAACTTCAAGGAGCAGATTGACTGGTTTAAACAGCAGGTTGAACAGGGTACTAACGAAAAGACCATCTTTATTTTTGAGTCTATGCCCGAGGCCATGGCGCTGACCAAAGTGGGCAACTATTCAGTCGGCGACGGCAAGGCAGGTATGCCGGATATGGTTAAAAAGGTGGCAAAAATGCTGGTAAAAGGGCGTGATGAGGATGCCCTTTACGGCTATATGAAGCTCATGAAAATCATGCGCACCATTCTGCCGCTTGTGCCGAAAAAGGCAAAGGATTTCAAGAACTGGCTGATGGTATACTCATACTGGATGCAGCCGACAGCGGAGAATATTGCCAACATGTTCCGGTTGATTCTTCGTGAATATTTTAATGAACCAGTCAATGTGGGGGCAATTGTTGATGTCCCGAACATGGGGCTGTATCATCCTGACGCTCCGGCATATTTTACCGATGTCAAGAGCTATAAAAACTGGATGAAAAAACGCGGAATCAACATGGATAAAGGCCAGAAAATCGGGCTTTTGTTTTTCCGCAAACATCTATTGCAGGAGAAGACCTATATCGACAACACCATTCGTGTGCTTGAAAAGCAGGGGATTCATATTTTCCCCTCTTTTGTGATGGGCGTGGAAGGTCATGTTCTTGTTCGTGACTGGCTGGCAAAGGAGAGTATTGATCTTCTGGTCAATATGATGGGTTTTGGTCTTGTGGGGGGGCCAGCAGGATCGACAAAGCCCGGAACAGCGGCTGAAGCTCGTCATGAAATCATGACCAAGCTGGATGTGCCGTATATTGTTGCCCAGCCTCTCTTGACCCAGGGATTCGAGTCATGGAATGAGCTTGGCGTCTCTCCAATGCAGATTACCTTCACCTACGCCATTCCGGAAATGGATGGCGCTATCTGTCCGGTTATTCTTGGCGCACTGCAGGATGGCAAAATAGAGACGGTGCAGGAGCGTCTTGACCGTCTGGCTCTTCTGGTGAAGCAGTGGCTCCGTCTGCGTGCAACGGCTAACCGCGACAAGAAAGTTGCCTTTATTGTCTATGATTATCCTCCGGGACTTGGCAAAAAGGCGAGTGCTGCGTTGCTTGATGTTCCAGGTACTCTTTTTGCAGCCCTTCAGCGGCTGAAAAAAGAGGGATATAATGTCGGTCAATTGCCTGAATCTCCCGAAGCTCTCTTTAAGGTCCTCGACCATGCAACAGATCATCAGCTCATGCAGAATAAACCTGACGCGTTGAAGATCAGTTATGATGAGTTCAGGGGGCTGACAGCGACAAGAGAGCGTGAACGTATTGAGGATCGGTGGGGACAGTTTCCGGGTGAAATTGTACCAATCGGTGATCATGAGCTTTTTATCGGTGGAATACGGTTTGGCAATATTTTTATTGGTGTACAGCCGAGAATTGGTGTGCAGGGTGATCCGATGCGGTTGTTGTTCGACAAGTCAAATACGCCGCACCACCAGTATATCGCATTTTATCGCTGGATAAGTCGCGAGTTTCAGGCGCACGCCATGGTGCATGTGGGTATGCATGGCTCTGTTGAGTGGATGCCCGGACTTCAGACAGGTCTCACTGGTGACTGCTGGCCGGACGCTCTTCTTGGCGAGGTGCCTCATATCTATATTTATCCGGTGAATAACCCCAGTGAGTCTTCGATCGCAAAGCGTCGTGGTCTTGCTACCATGGTTTCTCATGTTGTGCCTCCACTGTCGCGTGCCGGTCTCTACAAGGAGCTGCCGGCATTGAAAGAGTTGCTGGTCGATTTCCGGGAGAGAAATTTTTCATCATCATCTTCTGGTGAAGCTCAGGGCGATGGGTCGGGCTTTGAAGAGGCTATTATGCAGAAGGCTGAGTTGCTCAATTTGACTGATGATTGCCCCCGTCGGGAAAATGAAGGATTTGGCGAATATGTCAGCAGGCTTTACATGTATGTCAGTGAGCTTGAAAACCGTCTTATTTCCAATTCCCTTCATGTGTTTGGTGATGCAAGTCCTTTGGCATCGCAGATTGTCACGATTACTGAGACGCTTAAAAACAGGGCAGAGGATACCAAAACGCTTCCATCCCTGCTTCTGACTCAGTCGGGGAAAAATGGTCATTTCAGGAGCTATGAGGAGCTGGCCAGTCGTTCAAGAAAAGGCGAGGAGGATGCTATTCAACTTCGTGAATGGGTTGATACGGCGTGTCGAGAGTTTATCCAGCAGGTGCTCTTTGAAAGTATAAATGCTGTGACCGCATTTTCATCGATAACCGAAGGCGCCCGGCTTCCGTCTGAATATATCCCCTTTGTTGATCAACTGATCAGGGAGGGCTTCCAGCTTCTCACAGCGCTTCGTGACAATACTGGTGAGATGGATGCTCTTCTGAAGGTGCTTGACGGGCGTTATATCTCGTCAGGGCCTGGTGGTGATCTGGTGCGTGACGGCATCAATGTTCTTCCGTCGGGTCGCAATATCCACTCTATTGATCCGTGGAGAATTCCGTCGGTACTGGCATTCAAGCGCGGTTCGCTGATTGCGGACCGCATTGTTAAAAAGCATCTTGATGAAAATGAAGGCCAGTATCCTGAAACGATTGCCCAGGTGCTCTGGGGCCTCGACACTATTAAAACCAAGGGAGAGGCGGTCGCAGTTGTCATCAGGCTGCTCGGTGGCGAGCCATCCTATGATGCTTTTGGAAAAATCAGCCATTACAGTCTGGTGCCGCTTGAAAAGCTGGGGCGTCCTCGCATTGATGTGCTGATGCAGCTCAGTCCGATTTTCCGGGATGCTTTTGGTCTTCTGATGGATCAGCTTGACCGGCTTGTCAAGGAGGCGGCAGGGGCTGATGAGCCTGCAGAGATGAACTATATCAAAAAACATGTTGACGAAGCTCTTGCCTCCGGCATGGAGTTTGAGAGTGCGACTGCCCGCCAGTTTACACAGGCGCCGGGCGCTTATGGTACCTATGTTGATGATATGATTGAGGATTCAGCATGGGAGTCGGAAAACGATCTTGATGATCTCTTTATCAGGAGAAACAGCAGTGCCTACGGTGGCGGTCGGAAAGGGGAGAATGAGTCCGCGATTCTTCAGAAAATGCTTGGTTCGGTCGACCGGGTTGTTCATCAGGTCGATTCTACAGAGTTTGGTATTTCGGATATCGACCACTATTTCTCGTCGTCAGGGTCGCTGCAGCTCGCAGCGCGCCGCAGGAACACGAAGGGTGGTGATATCAAGCTGAACTATGTTGAGTCCTTTACCTCCGACATCAAGGTTGACGATGCTGAAAAATCGTTACGTATTGAGTATCGTTCCAAGCTGCTCAATCCAAAATGGTTTGAGGGCATGCTCAAGCATGGTCACAGTGGCGCGGGCGAAATCAGCAACCGCGTAACCTATATGCTTGGCTGGGATGCTGTTACCAAGAGCGTTGATGACTGGGTCTACAAAAAAACTGCCGAAACCTATGCGCTTGATCCTGCAATGAGGGAGAGGCTGGCGACCGTCAATCCGCAGGCAATCAAGAACATTGTTGGTCGTATGCTCGAAGCGCACGGCCGTGGTATGTGGAAAGCAGATCAGAGTATGATTGATGAATTGCAGGAAATCTATGCTGACCTTGAAGATCGTCTGGAAGGTATGACTGATGATGAATAGCCAGTGTGGCGTGACTTGCGGTGTCTGCAAGTCACGCCGCTTTTTCTGTGCGAGTTTTTGTCGCTGTTTGTTTATGTGATGATAATGGGCGATGAAAAGCAATATCCGGTACCATGTGCGGTTTTAATAGGAATCTTGTCGTTGAATTCTCCCTTTTTATGGCGTAAACGATGAATTAACGCATCCAGCGAGCTGTTGCCGAATTCATCATTTTCATACTCAAGGATATTTAAAAGTTCTTGACGCCCAATGACCTCATTGGGGTTTGATGCCAGACTTTCAAGTAAATTGAATTCTTTTGAAGTCAGTTTTATCTCTTCCTCCATGGGCGTACAGAGTGTCCAGTTACTGCGAGAAAGAGTCCATTGTCCCAAGACAGGTTTTGTGGTGAGAGGGGCAGGCTTTCTTTTTTTTGCCGTCTTCGGATCCTGGAGTGTTTGTAATTGTGTATCAAGTCGACCTAAAAGACTGTAGAGAGAGGCCGACAATTCGGCAAAGTCAATCGGTTTGACCAAATAGACATCCGCGCCAGCCTGGTAGGCAGCGACTTTGCTTTCCAGAGATGATTGGGCAGTGAGCATGATAATTCGCATGTCGGTATTTTTTCGAACGTAGTCAGCTAACACAATGCCGTTCTGATCTGGCAGGCCGATATCAAGAATCACCAGTTGATATTGCTGTAACGAGATGCTGTAATAGAACTCTAATGCTGATTTTACTCCTGTAACTTCAAATCCTGACAGGGAAAGATATTCCATCATACTGTCCAGAAAGTCATTATCGTCTTCAACAATGATTATTTGTTTGCTGCTGGCCATAGTAATAAACAGTGTTTTTGCCTCGTCCTGATGTAAATTATACAATAAATCGGGCGTCATGACAACCTTTTTGATGGAGACGATCTCAAATTGTCCATTCAGCGCTCCTTCTTGACCAGAGGCAGGCGAATAGTTGCTTCTACACCAGAGGGTATGCCTGTCAGGGTGACTTGACCATTATGCCTGTTGATGATATTCCTTACGAGCCACAACCCGAGTCCCGCACCGGCTGTATTGGTAGCATGTTTACCGCGCAGGTATTTTTCAAAATACCGTTCACCTTCTTCCGGTGTTATACTCTTTCCCTTGTTGCGTATGGTGATGACCACCTCTTCCGATTCACATCGGCAGTCGACATCTATCGGAAAATTCGGGATCGAGTATTTTCTTGCATTATCCAGAAGGTTAAAGATGGCCAATTTAAGTTGGGAGGAGTCGCCAAAAATTTCACATTTATCCACAGGTTCGAAATAACGAATTGAATATTCTGGCCATAAAGCCTGGAAAGCATCGATTTGTGAGGCAATAATGGGCTCAATGTTGAAACACATCAACATGTCGGTTTGCTGGGATTCCAGAATGCGACTCTCCTGTATAGAGACATCCATCACCTCCACCAGGCGGTTAATGGCGCGCTGAATTTTATTTATCTCTTTGTGATTCTCATAGATCCCGTTTTTATTTTTTAACTCAATGAGATCAAGGTTGACACGAAGAATGGCCAGAGGAGTACGATATTCGTGAGAAATCATGCTTAAAAAACGATGCAGACGTTCAACCTCCTCTTTCAGTTGCTGAGTGCGATCTGCTACTATCGATTCCAGTTTAATAATATTTTCCTGTTGTAACTCTTGTATGGTGATATCTGTCATCATGACAAGAAGAAGGGATTGGTTGTCGAGAGTAATAAATTTCCCGGAATAAAGGACATCAATAAACTCGCCGTTTTTTTTCCGCAACTTGAGACGCTGGTTGATTATTCTGCTTTTTTCATTGAGCGTCCTGATTATCCTTTCCCGTTCGTTGTTGTCTTCATAAAGATTAAGCTCCGAGATTCCACAATTCAAGACCTCTGCTTTTGTATATCCAAAGAGCTTCAGCCATGAGGTATTGACATCCAGCAGTCTGTCGTTCTGGATTTCTGCGATGGCAATTGCAAACGGTGCATAGTCGAAGATGCTCCTGAATTTCAATTCACTCTCTTTAATTGCTGTTTCTGCCAGTTTTTGTTCGGTTATATCTCGTCCTGAAACTACCGAACCGACAGTCTTGCTTGTTTTGTCGCGAATCGGAGCAAAGCTGAAACTTCCAACCCATGTTTCGCCCGTATCTTTACGACGCAGGGAGTACTCGGTATTCGTGGCACTTTCGCCTCGAAGAGCTCTTGAAACGGCCCATTGTTCTTTTGGAGCCAATGTCCCGTCAGGCATGAATACATCAAGAATTTTGAGGTATTCATCCAGGTTTTTTGCACACTCCTCTTTACTGTGGAATCTGTGAAATGTTGCAAAAGCGTTATTGAACTCATTAAAGTTTCCCGACGGATCAGAAATAAACACAGCATCACTCATGCTGGCTAAAGCCGCTTCCAATTTTGCCTTGCTTTCAGAAATTTTTTGCTCCGCGTTTTTACGATCAGTAATATCCATAACAGTGCCGATATAACAGGATATCTCGCCATCAGTATCGTAAACGGGCATACCGCGACAGGTGAGCCAGTGAATTGAGTCGTCCCGGTGACAGACACGATATTCAACATTGACCTCGCCTCCATGGTTGACTGCGGCCATAATTTTTTGGAAAGTCATATCCCAGTCATCATGATGCACAGTGCTTGCACAGAGTTTGTGGGATGGTGGCATACAATTTAATTCTAAACCGTATAATGCCCATATCTGATCTGACCAGGTAACCTTATCGGCTTTAACGTCCCATTCCCAAACACCGGCGTTCGTGGCTTCTAATGCAAACGTAAACCTTGTTTTGTTTTCTCTGAGCGCTATTTCTGTTTCTTTTCGCTCAGTGATATCAATAGCTGTACCGATGTAGCGAATCTTTTGGCCTTTATCATCGGTAAAGGGTTTGCCGCGCGACATGAGCCAGTGAATTGAGCCATCAGGGTGACAGACACGATATTCGACATTTAACTCAAGTCCGTTTCTGGCGGCTTCGGTTACCGTTTTGATGGCCATCTCCCTGTCGTCAGGGTGAATGGAATTTACCCAAAGTTGGAATGATGGCTTTTCGTTACTTGGTTCCAGTCCGTAGAGGGTCCATATCTCGTTCGACCAGATATTATCGTTGGTTTCCAGATTCCATTCCCACATTCCGGCACGAGCAGCTTCAAGAGCCTGATTAAGCTGTGCTTTGCTCTCAAGAAGCGCAAGTTCTATTTTTTTGCGTTCAGTGATGTCGATAATGGTGCCGATATATCGCATTAACTTTCCATCAGTATCGTGGAGGGGCATGCCGCGAGATACAAGCCAGTGAATGGAGCCGTCCGGGTAACAGACTCGATATTCTGGTGATGCTGATGTCTCTTTACTGACTGCGTCACGGATAATCCGGGATGTCACCTCCCGGTCATCAGGATGAACGATCTGGACACACAGTTGGTGGTTCAGCGGGGCGCTCTTAACGTCGAGACCGCATAATGTCCATACCTGATCTGACCAGCTCAACTCATCAGTTATTACATTCCATTCCCAAATGCCTGAATGTGCAGCGTCCAGAGCATAACTGAATCGTTTCTTGCTTTCGATGAGCTCGGTCTCAATACGTTTGCGTTCAGTGATATTTGTGCCGATTGCGATGACGCAGGGCCTGGCATCAATAATAACCCGTTTCGCATTGATCAGGAGCCAGAGAGAGTAATCTTTTCCATGAGGCCGAACTCTTGCTTCACAGCTCGTTTCAACACCTGAATTCAGAATAGCAAGAAATTTTTTACGGAAAAAGTTCATGTCGTCAGGATAGACAAACTCGGAAAAATCAATGTTCCGCATCTCATTTTCCTGTTTGCCAAAAATAATATCATGGGTATAGTGATTCCACCCGATGACCTGTCCTTCTGAATCAATAATAACGGCAAAACCGGGTATTGCCTGAAGAAGAGCCGTTTTAAGCGAGCGTTCGTTCTGTAACTCATGTTCGAGGCGTTGTTGTTCAGAGTTGTCCTGAATGGAGACGCACAATCGGGTAATCTCTTGTTCTGGTGACAGTAAAGGATTTATGGTGACTTTCCAGTTGTTCAGCTTTGTCTCATAAGCGGAGCGTTTTCCGCTGTGAAGAACTTCTTCAGTTTTTTCTCGGTGGCACACCGCAAGTTCAGGTAATTTCAGGACCGTTTCAATCAGGGAATAGATATTTTCGCCGATACACTGCTGAGGTTCTTTTGGCAATAGTGAGGCAAACAGAGTATTGAGATTGAGAATCACACCACTCCTGTCGATAAGACAAGTGGCATCGGGAAGGGATTCCAGTAATTGAAAAACCTGGTCGTTGATCAGATTACTCTCAGAAGAAATATCTTTCGTGTGCATTGGTAGAGAAGAAAATCAGGTTATGTCATCTGATGAAAAGCCGGGTTGCTGTTCATTGCTGCGCTGTAGCAGCATAAAAAAGGCAATCCACTCCATAAAGAGATTATTGCTCTCTCTTTTTTTTGAATCTCATTATCAAATAATAATAAGAAATGAAAGTCAGTTTATCAGCTTGCTGATATGATTTTCTTTGTTGTGTATACAGTCAAGGAGAACCTCTCTATAACCTTGATGCGAGATGCACTTGTGATGTTGTTCCTTACGTATTGGCTGCTGCTCAGTCTGGCTTTTTTTTGCCCTGACCGATAAATTTGTTTAACAAGATGATCATAACGATTCCCCCTAAAAAAAATGCAACAGGCGCAATAATGGTTGTGTAATGGACTACCGTATTGTACATAAGCAGCAAGCTCAGTTTAAATTTTTACAATTTTATGTCTCAGGAGATAATCAGCTTCCGAGATATGCTCTCAAGCAAGACCTCAAGCAGGCGGGCACAAGTCCAAAAGCCTTCATCTCCTTTATTATTAATCATTTAATAGTGACGTCTTTAAGCCTTTTCAGGGTTACAGCTATTACTATCCAGGTTTTTTTCAGGAAATCTTGTTTCCCCACAAACTGAAAAGACATCCGCCCTCATCGCTTTTTTTTTCGATTAAAGTATCAAGTATCATGTAAAGCTCATTTGTTGAGCAACTGAAGCCTTTTGCCCAAATGATCTCCATGCGTTCAGCCATGGTGTCAGCGTTCAGCACTTTTTCACGAAATTGTTTGTCCGCATGAATACTTTCAAGAAGGGTCTTTGTCTCTGTTGTTGTCATTTTTTTATTGCTTAATCGTTGGACTTCTTCTTGTGTTATTGTAGAAAATCCACAGCGTCCCTGGTCGAACTCCGGAATAAAGACGTTGTTGTCAAGCTTGTTGGCATTGAGTTCAGAAGATCCGGGGCTGTTGGTTATGTTTGTGTTTGTAGCGTGTTTCCATTCACTGTCACATGTTGCTTGTGTGGATATTGTTAACGACAAATGTGAGCTCAATGGCAGCCCTTTCGATTCTTTTTTCAACCAACAGAATGGCATAATTACAGTATCTTTTTTTTGCAAGATCAAATAACATTGCGGCCTCTTAAGCCACAAATAAACTGTAATACTTAATAAGTTTTAGTAGGTAATTTATCGTTAATCTAAAAAATATTATATAATTTTTTGCGGGTAAATATTAAAATTTCTAACTTTCAAATTGAAATTGATAACATCATGATTTTACTCGTGGAGGTTGAATACGGAGTTGTTGTATAAGTGATTAATCGTTTATTTTATTTTTATAAATCCATTTAGCTCAGAATTTACTGCCGGAATTTTCCCTGTCGGGAAGTGCTGCATGATCATAATTTGTAATATTTGTGCGTTAAGTTTCATGTTGGGTTTGCCATTTTTCTCATGCGGTGAGCGGAGTTATGTTCACCGGAGTTGGCATGACAGCAATTGCATCACTCATCATCCCTTTTGCTGAAAGTCAGGGAGTTCAAGATGATTTCGTTTTTGATCTGATGCCTTTTTACAATGATTGCGCAGAAGCTTGTGCATGAAGGGTGATGAATCGGGTAACTTTATTAACCACTATACACCATTGATGATGATAAGAATTTTATGGCTGCAGGCTGTAAGGGGGGCATGGATTTCATACATAAGAAAAATGAATAACTGTATAGATTCAGAGAAAATAGAGAGCTACCTCAGTCAAAAGATTGATATGGGCATGACTCTCGAAGAGTTTGCTGAAATGGTGTTTATTGAGGGGTTTGTTGCTGGTGAAAAATATGCGAAAACATTAATGGTGGGTAATGGGGAGCATCAGCTCAACTGAAGAACAAGCAGAAAGTAACATTAACGAACATTAAGTGAGGAGAGTGCTGATATGGATTCTAATCCTGCAAATATGATGAAAACTGCTGTCGGAGTTGCTGGAGGTGCCGCGTTAATTGCTCCAGCAGCTCCGGTTGTTGCCCCTGTCGCTCTGCCTGTTCTTCATGGTCTTGCCGGCATTGCCGTGGTGGGGCTTGGTATTTTTGCCGTTGGTTCGCTTGTTGTTAAAGCCGCAGGCGCACTTGGTGACATAAATAATCTGGTAAAACCAAAGGGTAGAGGAACGCCAAACCTTTAATCTCTCAGGGTTGAATTCCCCACCGCTTGCGGTGAAGTATGTTAAGCTTCTTCTAAAACCAGATACCCCGCTGCTTGCGGCGGGGAGTCTTCATAAAAACGAGTTGACATCCAGGTTGATGCCTTCATTCAGGTTAGTAATGCATTGCACACGAACCTGAATCCATAGCGTTCCTTCCGGGGTTTTACTGATCTGTTAACGTGAGTTTCTCGGCTCATGGGTTTTCGATTCTGAGATCATTCCAGCATTCGTGAGCATGCGAGACTTTCAGTGACGCATGTTCACGAATAGGGTACGGCAGTCATTATTACATCGAGGTAGAGTAGTTCGGAGCCTCTTTGGTAATTTTAACATCATGTGGATGGCTTTCCCTGAGACCAGCCGAGGTTATCCGCACAAAGTTCGTTTTCTTTTTCAGCTCTTCGATCGAAGCGACTCCGCAGTAGCCCATCGCTGATTTCAGGCCCCCGATTAACTGGTAGACCACTTCGTCAAGAGAACCTTTTGCCGGAATTCGCCCTTCAATTCCTTCGGGGACATATTTTTTTGACTCGCTGGATGCGTCCTGGAAATAACGGTCACTGCTTCCTTCGGGTTCAGACATGGCCCCAAGTGATCCCATGCCACGATAGGTCTTGAATTTTCTGCCTTCATAGAGAATTATTTCCCCGGGACTTTCATCGGTTCCGGCAAAAATACTGCCGATCATGACCGAATCTGCGCCTGCGGCCAGAGCTTTGGCTATGTCGCCACTGTATTTGACGCCGCCATCGGCGATGATTGGGGTATTGGTTTTGGCGGCCTCTTCTGCACAGTTCATGATGGCGGTCAACTGAGGCATTCCAACACCGGCAACGATACGAGTGGTACAGATGCTGCCAGGGCCGATACCGACTTTTACGCAGTCTGCTCCAGCTTCGACTAGATCTCTGACTGCATCAGGGGTGGCGACATTCCCGGCGATAACCTGCACGTCAGGATAAATATGCTTGATACTTTTAACCATATCAATGACAGCCCTGCTGTGGCCGTGAGCAGTATCAACTGCGATGACATCGACGCCAGCCTCAACAAGAGCATGAACCCTCTCAAGCGTATTGCTGCTGATACCAACTGCGGCGCCAGCTCTCAGATGTCCCTGGCTGTCCTTGCAGGAATTGGGAAACTGTTTGCGTTTCTGGATATCCTTAAATGTAATCAGGCCCTTCAGGTTGCCATTATTATCAGTAATAAGCAGTTTTTCAATCCTGTTGGAAATCAGGATTTCCTCTGCTTTTTGAAGATCAACATCCTCACGGGCAGTAATAAGGTTCGTGCTGGTCATGATATGAGCGATTTTCGCATCAGCTTCCGGCTTAATGCGCAAATCCCGGTTTGTAACAATGCCTTTGAGTTTCATCTCCTGGTCGCCCTCAAATTTTGGACGTCCGATAACCGGGATGCCGGAAATGGAGTGCCGCAGCATAAGATCGAGCGCATCCTGCATTGTTGCATCTTCATAGAGAGTAAATGGATTGCGGATGATCCCGCTCTCATATCGCTTGACTTTCGCTACTTCGCGAGCCTGCTCTTCAATGGTCAGATTTTTGTGAATAATGCCGATGCCTCCCGCCCTTGCCAGCGCAATAGCCAACCCCGACTCAGTTACCGTGTCCATTGCAGCGCTTACCAGCGGTATTTTTAACATAATAGTTTTGGTGAGACGACTCTGAGTTGTTGTCTCCTTTGGCAGGATAGTCGAATATGCAGGAATAAGCAGAACATCGTCAAACGTCAGCGCTTCATAGAGAATCTTCGTCATGGGCAAAGCAAAATTAATGGATTGCGTTGAATGCGGCAAAATCAGTTGCAGCAATTTACAAAAACTGAGCGTAGAATGACAATGATAATCACGGTTAATAACATGCAACCAACAGAAGGATTCAAAGTGAAAAATATTGATCAAGCGGTATTGCGCTGACAGAATACTTTTGAAAATCTAAAATAGAATGTAAATTGCGTGCCTTTTATTTATAGGATTACGGAGAGGTCGCATAGTTGGTCTAGTGCGCTCGCCTGGAAAGCGGGTAGGGTGTTACAGCCCTCGAGGGTTCGAATCCCTCCCTCTCCGCCAGGAAAATCTGTTTCGCAAGCTTTTTTTTCAGGATTTTTCAGGAGGATTCACTATCTTTCGACCCTGTTCTTAAGAAAATCATTGGAGGATTTGCCTAATTGGTAAGGCAGCAGTCTTGAAAACTGCCGGGTTCACGCCCATGGGGGTTCGAGTCCCTCATCCTCCGCCATACCATCTGGAGAGGTGGCCGAGCGGCTGAAGGCAACGGTTTGCTAAACCGTCATAGTTCTTATAGGGCTATCGAGGGTTCGAATCCCTCCCTCTCCGCCCCAAAAACCCCGAATTTCGGGGTTTTTGCTTTCCTGAAAAAAAAGGGGACGTAGGTGATATTGAGCACTTCTGATAAATTTATTATCTTTAGCGTAATTTATTCTGCAAACAAAGAAGGTTTGATATGCCGCGTGGGCCACGACTTGATACTCCGGGGACTCTGCACCATGTGATGGTTCGCGGAATTGATGGATGCCAAATTGTGATGGATGATGATGATCGTGAGTTCTTTGTCTATCGAGTCGGACGATTAGCAGAAGAGACTAACACAAACATCTACGCTTGGGCGCTGATGACCAATCACGCTCATATTTTGCTCAAAAGTGGTGAAATGGGTCTTTCATCCTTTATGCGCAAGCTGCTGACAGGTTATGCGACATGGTATAACCAGCGCCACAAGAGGCATGGGCATCTGTTCCAGAACCGTTACAAATCAATAATCTGTGAGGAAGAGCCCTACTTTTTGAAACTGGTAAGCTATATTCACCTTAATCCATTGAGGGCTGGACTTGCTGGTTCATTTGATGAACTCAGTCGTTATCGCTGGAGCGGTCATGCAGTCATTTTGAGATATGCCAGGCACGACTGGCAGGATGTTGGTGCTGTGCTGAAGTTTTTTGGTGAAAATTATGCTCAGACCAAAGCAGCGTATCTCTCTTTTGTCGAGGAGGCAAGCAGAAAAGGCCATCAACCTGAATTGACTGGTGGAGGTTTGATTCGTTCTGTTGGTGGGTGGTCGGAGGTAAAGTCTTTAAGACAGCGTGGCGAGAAACATTTTAGTGACGAGAGAATTCTTGGAAGCGGGAAATTTGTTCGGGACATCCTTGAGCAGGTGGATGATTCGGTAAAAGGTCTTGTTCCGGCAGCCGGGTTGCGGAAGGAGGTCGCCGAGGAGCTTCTGAAACGATGCGAGGCATTGGGAGTTTCGTTGCATTTATTACAGTCCGGCAGTAAAAGACGTGAATGTACTGCCCTGAGAAAAGAGTTTGCTGTAAAATCAGTCATGGAGTTTGGGTTGACCTATGCCGAGACGGCTCGTCAACTTGGTATTTCAACGTCTGCGGTTAATCAGATATTTCGACGTTTGGCTTCAATGAAAAGTTCAGTGAAAAATAAATACACAATATCACCTACGTCCCCTTATGGCTTATGATATTACCCATTAATATTTATAGTGATGATGTTCTTCGGCGGAAGGCGAAGCCGTTGAAGGGTGTTGATGGTGCGATTGAGGATCTCGTTGAATCGATGTTTGAGTCGATGCGGAATGCGGCCGGGATCGGTTTGGCTGCGCCACAGGTGGGGCATTCTCTGCGGCTGCTTGTGTTTGATGTTTCTGCGCTTAAAAATTATGAGAAGGAGAAGCCGATGGTGGTGATTAATCCTCACATTCTTTCGGTCAGGGGCTATAATGAGATGGAGGAGGGCTGCTTGAGTGTTCCGGGTGTTCAGGGTGATGTGGTTCGTCCTGCTGCGCTGACCCTGAAATACCGTAATGAGCAGTTTGAGGAGTGTGTTGGTGATTTTTCCGGGATGATTGCCAGAGTCATTCAGCATGAAATCGACCATCTTGACGGAAAGCTTTTTGTTGACAGGCTCGAAAAGCGGGATCGCCGAAAAATCCAGAAAGATCTTGACCTGCTTGCTGCTGGAGTTGTCAATGCAGACTATCCGGTTGTCGTGCCTGCGGTTGTTCAGACATCTAAACTTTCTTGAGTCTCATGCGGATTATTTTTATGGGAACTCCTGATTTCGCGGTTCCTTCGTTGCAGGCAATTGCGGCTGAAAAGAGTGATTTTGACATTGTGCTTGTGGTCACGGGAAAAGACAAGCCGCGCAAGAGTAAACATGCTGTTGCTGAGCCTTCTGCGGTTAAAGAGGCGGCGGTAGCTCTCGGTCTTCCCCTGTATGAGGTTGATGATGTCACGGATCCGGTTTTTGCACACACGGTTGCAGAGTGTCGTCCGGATGTTATTGTTGTTGCCGCTTTCCGGATTCTGCCTCCTGCGGTCTATGAGCAGGCAGCTCAAGGGGCATTCAATCTTCACGCATCTCTTCTGCCAGCCTATCGCGGTGCTGCGCCCATCAACTGGACGCTAATCAAGGGAGAGCAGGAAACCGGTGTTACAACATTTTTTTTGCAGCAGCGAGTTGATACCGGCACGGTCATTCTCCAGGAAAAAACGCTGATAGCGCCCGATGAAAATGCAGCGGAGCTTGCGCGTCGTCTGTCGGTGATCGGTGCTGGTGTTGTGGTTAAGACTCTGCATCTTATAGCTTCAGGATCAGTTACGGTGTCAGCTCAGGATGAGGCGCTTGCCTCAAGGGCTCCAAAACTGACTCGTGATAATACTCGCATACAGTGGGCGCTGCCGGTTGCCGAGATCCATAATTTTATTCGTGGTCTTGCCCTTAAGCCAACGGCATGGACAACGTTCGAGGGAAAAACAATGAAGATATTTCGAGCGGCACCAGGAGAGGTATCTTCCGACAATTTTTCAGCTTCTCCGGGAATGGTGCGGGTCAGTCAGGGAAAACTTTTTGCAAAAGGCGGGGATGGCTGGATTGAGTTGTTGTCGTTGCAGCTTGAAGGCAGAAAACCTATGGAGGCGGGTGAATTTCTCAGGGGCTATCGTCATGATTCAGAGCCTTCAATTTTTGTATAACAGCGCGGCAATGTCACAATTATAATATTTGCTTATATTCGTCACCTTGACTTTTCACAAGAATCAAACGCTCTTTTTATGGCATTGCCCAGTACAGAAGTCAGTCGTATCAGGAACTTCTGCATTATCGCTCATATTGATCACGGAAAATCCACACTGGCCGATCGCCTTCTGGAGATAACGCATACGCTTGATCGTACACAGATGGCTTCTGCCCAGGTTCTTGATGATATGGATTTGGAACGGGAGCGCGGCATTACCATCAAAAGTCATGCCATCCAGATGAAATATCGAGCTGCTGACGGTAAGGACTATACGTTGAATCTCATTGACACGCCCGGTCATGTCGATTTCAGCTATGAAGTTTCACGTTCTCTTGCCGCCTGTGAAGGCGCTCTGCTCATTGTTGATGCTACTCAGGGCGTTGAAGCCCAGACCATAGCCAACCTTTATCTTGCTCTTGATGCCGGTCTTGATATTATTCCGGTGATCAATAAAATAGATCTTCCCTCATCCGATGTAGAGGGTGTTTCACGTCAGATTATGGATCTGATGGGCGTCAAACGGGATGAGATTCTTCAGGTATCGGCCAAGGCCGGCATTGGGGTGAGTGAGCTTATCGAGGCGATAGTCGCACGTATTCCTGCTCCGGCAGATAACAATCACCTTCCCTTGCGTGCGCTGATTTTTGATTCAGTTTTTGACTCTTATCGAGGAGCGGTTGTTTACCTGCGTATTGTTGAAGGTGCATTGAGAAAGGGCGACAAGGTCAGGTTTTTTGCCAGTAACAAAATTTTTCTTGCTGATGAAATTGGCACCATGAGCATGAAGCGGCAACCGAAGGCCTCTCTTGAATCAGGAGATGTCGGCTACCTTATCTGTTCAATCAAGGATGTCAAGGATGCCAAAGTTGGTGATACGGTGACTCTTGCCGACAATCCGGCTAACGAACGCCTTTCGGGTTACAAAGATGTCAAGCCGATGGTATTCAGCGGACTCTATCCGATCAATTCAAACGAATTTGAGGATCTTCGTGAGTCTCTTGAAAAGCTTGCTCTGAACGATGCGTCGCTAGTTTATACTCCAGAAACGTCAGTTGCTCTTGGCTTTGGTTTTCGCTGCGGTTTTCTTGGGTTGCTTCACATGGAGATTATCCAGGAGCGCCTTGAGCGGGAGTATGGAGTCAATATTATCACGACTGTTCCCAATGTGGAGTATCGCGTTGTGCTTTCCAACGGAGATGTTGTTATTGTTGATAACCCATCAAAAATGACCGAAACGAGTCGCATCACTCTTGTTGAAGAGCCTTATGTGACCATGCAGATCATTACGCTTGCCGACTATATCGGAAATATCATGAAACTCGGCATAGAACGCCGGGGCGAGTACAAGAATACCGATTATCTTGATGTTACGAGGGTGATCATGCATTTTGAGTTCCCCTTGGCTGAAATTGTCTTTGATTTTCACGACCGTCTCAAATCCATTTCGAAAGGTTATGCCTCAATGGATTATGAGTATGTTGGTTATCGCGAGTCAGATCTTGTCAAACTTGATGTGCTTTTGAATGGAGATACGGTTGATGCACTCTCTATTGTGGTTCACCGCTCAAAGGCTTATGATTGGGGCAAGAAGCTTTGCCTGAAGCTGAAGGGGATTATTCCGAAGCAGATGTATGAAGTTGCCATTCAGGCGGCGATTGGCAGCAAGGTGATTTCGCGCGAAACCATATCGGCTATGCGTAAAAACGTGCTTGCTAAATGCTATGGCGGTGATATCAGCCGCAAACGCAAGTTGCTTGAAAAGCAGAAAGAGGGTAAAAAGAGGATGAAGCAGGTTGGCAGGGTTGAGGTTCCACAGGAGGCTTTCCTTGCATTATTGAATATTGACGAATAACATAGGTTAGTTTCTTCAGATTTTATTCAACGATTAAAACGCTACACCATTGGACATGCAAAAGGGAAAACCTGAAAAAAAACATTCACGGGAGTGGTTTGAAGCGCTTGTTATTGCAGCGATATTTGCAACGATTCTTCGAGTTTTTGTGGTGGAATCATATCGTATTCCAACCGGCTCAATGGAAAATACGTTACTTGCCGGCGACTTTCTTTTTGTCAACAAATATGTTTACGGCCCCAAAATCCCCTTTACCGAGATTCGGCTGCCGGGGATTGACAAGGTGAAGCATGGTGATATTATCGTTTTCAAGTTTCCGAAAGATCGTGAACTGAACTACATCAAGCGTTGTGTTGCCTTGAGTGGAGATACTCTTGAGATTCATAATCAGCAGCTCTCTATTAACAGAAAACCGGTACCTCTTCCAGAACATGCACAATTTATTGGACAGCGTGTACCGCCAGGAGAGCCTGATTACATGATCTTTCCGCAGTTTTCAAATTTTAACAAAGACAATTTCGGACCGATACGCATACCTCGCAAAGGTGATGTTGTTCGGTTGAATGCGTTAACTTTCACTCTCTACAGTGCTCTTATTGCCGATGAGGGACATGAAGTGAGTTTACAGGGGAGGGAGGTGTTTGTTGATGGTTCACCAGCGCAGCAGTATACGGTTCATGAAAACTACTACTTTGCTATGGGTGATAATCGCGACAACAGCCTTGACAGTCGTTTCTGGGGGTTTCTGCCGGAAAAAGATCTTGTTGGCAAGGCGCTGATGGTGTACTGGTCATGGGATCCAGATCTTTCTTTACTGACCAATCCAATTGGCAAGCTTGCCTCTATTCGATGGCGGCGTCCTGGGTTGATGGTTCACTGAAAAAGATGCTCATCGGCCAGAATTTTTTCGCAGAACGCTTTCGTTGATGAGACTCTTTCGGTTTGGCTGAAAAGAAGTCTCTCAAGGTCAGGGCAGGGTATATTGAGGGTTTGAATGGTAATGGTTTGAGCGGGACTTTTTACGTTTTGTTCGCTACCCCTTGTTTGTGTTAACTCAATATGATTGAGTGTGACCGAATCAAGAATCAAGCCAGGTTTCAGCGATTTAATGCTCACCTGCCAGGTATTCCCTGTTGCCTGGGAGATGGATTGAGAAAGGTTTTTTTTGAACTCCACATTCAGATATATATTAATGGAGAGATAGACGAGAAGATAACCTGCCGGAAAGAGTACTCCGGGAGAGAGCATGAGAGCTTTAAGCCAGTTTTTCAGGAATTTTTTTTCAGGAAATCGGCATACCATGATTTTACTATCGGTTTTGTCAGTTTCCGGCTTTTTTTTGACGGCTCTTTTTTTACGATACAAAATTTTTCCCTTTATTACCTTCTTGTTTAATAATCAATTCAGTTTTCTCTTTTTATGCCAGAACAACAACGGCATGCGCCCTATTTACTCAAGCCGCTTTTCAGAGAACTTCATGCAGATACAGAAACGCCGGTTTCTGTTTATCTCAAACTGCAGCGTCCTTTTTCATGTCTGCTTGAGTCTGTTGAGGGAGAAGAGCTTCTTGCCCGCTTTTCCTACATTGCCATTGATCCTGTCGCGATTCTGAAAGGCTCTGTGGGCGGATCTGCTGATCTTGAGATTCTGGATAAAAAATTCAGTAATCTTCGTGATATTGCTGCGGGTGAGCCGAATCTTCGTCGCCAGATTGACCGGTGTCTTGCTGCCTTTGATACCGAAGAGATACCAAGAAAAAAAAATGGTTCTCCTCAGATGATTACCTCAGGTGTTTTTGGCTATTTCGGGTATGATGCCATGCACCTTGTAGAAAAGATTCCAAATCCTGAACTGCCCGACCCGGCGGGCCTTCCTGATATTTTTCTTCTCTTTTGTGATACACTGGTGGTTTTCGACAATGTCATGCGAAAAGTTTTTATTGTCTCCAATTATCTTGACGAGACAGACAAACCTGCTGCGTTGAGCAAGATTGAAAAAATTGCCGAACAGATGTTTCGACCACTGGGTCGTGAAGAGATTGCGTTCCGGGCGGAACATTCGGAACCGGTAAATTCCAATACGTCGCGAGAAGAGTATCTTTTGAAAGTGAAGAAGGCCAAAGATTATATTCTCGCCGGAGATATTTTTCAGGTTCAGATTTCACAGCGCCTTTGTCGTCCTCTGCATACTCGCTCTTTCGATGTCTACCGGATGCTGCGCACGATCAACCCTTCGCCCTATTTATACTATTTTGACATGAAGGAGTTCGACATTGTTGGTTCATCACCTGAGCTGCTGGTCAAGGTTGAGCGCGACAGCAAAGGGCGACGAATAGTTGATACCCGGCCTATCGCAGGAACCAGACATCGTGGAAGCAGTTTTGAAGAAGATGAGCAAAATGCTCGGGAGTTGCTTGCCGATGAAAAGGAGCTGGCTGAACATCTCATGTTGATCGACTTGAGCCGGAATGATATTGGCAGAATTGCAAAAATCGGCACGGTTGAGACAAATGAGATGATGGTTATTGAAAAATATTCTCATGTGATGCATATTGTCAGTAATGTGCGCGGTGAGCTGCGGGACGATCTTGGCACCATGGATGCATTCTGGTCATGTTTTCCTGCTGGTACCCTGACCGGTGCTCCCAAAGTTCGTGCGATGGAGATTATTTATGAACTTGAAAAAGAAAAACGGGGTTTGTATGGTGGCGCTGTCGGATTTCTTGATTTCAAAGGGAATCTCACGACCGCTATTGCTATCCGTACTATGGTTATTGAGGATAAGACTATCTATTTTCAGGCTGCAGGAGGTATTGTCGCCGATTCAAGACCTGAAGCGGAATATGATGAGACGATGAATAAAATGAAGGCAGGTTTAACTGCGGTGGAAACGATTGAGGCTTTAGCGAACGATTAACCTGATAACTATCGATGAAAAACAAACAATCATTCATGAAATACCTGCTTCTGGTTTTTGCAGGTGTGGCTGTTGGAGCTCTTGTATTTTCCAATGTGGAGTTTAATTTCTCCTTTAACGGAACGAGTCTTTCAAGCAAGCCGAATTTTGCAACAGCAACAAGCAACATTGAAAACTATCCGATTCAGTCACTGAAAGGATTTAACGAGGCATTTGTCCAGATTGCCGAGTCGGCAACTCCGTCAGTGGTAACGATTTTCACTGAAAAAACCGTGAATCAGCGGTTTGTCTCCCCGTTCAACTTTTTTGGAAGTCCATTTGAAGACTTTTTCGGAATGCAGGGTGGTGGAATGAATGGTCGCAAAGAGGTTCAGCGTGGGCTCGGATCCGGGGTTATTGTGACTGCTGATGGATATATTCTTACCAATAATCATGTTATTGATGGCGCTGATGTGGTCTATGTCAGAACCTCTGATAACAAAAAAATTGATGCGAAGGTTATTGGGACTGATCCAAAAACGGATATTGCGGTCATCAAGGTTAACGTTAAAGACCTTAAGCCAATTGTTATCGGCGACAGTGACAAACTCAGGGTGGGCGAATGGGTCATTGCTATTGGCAGCCCTCTTGGTGAAAATCTTGCAAGAACGGTTACCCAGGGTATTGTGAGCGCCAAAGGCCGGGCAAATGTCGGACTTGCCGATTATGAAGATTTCATCCAGACTGATGCCGCCATTAATCCTGGAAACTCCGGCGGTCCACTTGTCAACATCAATGGTGAGCTTGTTGGAATCAATACAGCCATAGCAAGTCGTACCGGCGGGTTTGAAGGCATAGGCTTTGCTGTGCCTTCGAATATGGCTAAAAAAGTTTTGACTTCGCTGATCGCCACTGGTAAAGTTACCAGGTCTTATCTGGGTGTCACCATTCAGGATATTGATGAAAATCTTGCAAAAGCCATGCATCTCAAGGCAGGAGAAGGAGCATTGGTCGGAACAGTTATTGAGGGAAGTCCTGCGGCAAAAGTCGGCGTGAAAACAGGTGATGTTATTCTGGAATTTAATGGTGCAAAGGTTACGAACAGCGTTTCTCTGCGTAATGCCATTGCAAGCCAGTCTCCCGGATCGATGGTTACGCTCAGACTTCTCCGTGATGGGAACGTCCAGAGTCTTTCTGTTCGTCTTGAAGAGCAGGTGGCCAGGGTGGCGGATGCGTCCAGAACCGAAGCAGGTGAAGTAAGCACGGCGCTTGGTTTCAGGGCAGAAGATTTGACTCCCGAGTTAGCGCAGAAGATGAAACTGAAGCCAGGTTCGGGCAAAGTGGTCATCACGGCGATGTCTCAATCCTCCAGTGCCTATCGCGCAGGGTTGCGACCTGGGGATATTATTTTTTCGGTCAACAAGCGAATGATAAATTCTATCGCGGAGTATAGTGCCATTGTCAATAAAGCCAAAAAGGGTGACATGTTGTTCTTGCTTGTTGAGCGGGCCGGAAATAAAATATATTTTGCGTTTAATCTATAAAGTTTTTTTGCCTGAAGGATTAAGAGTTGTACATTGCTTATGGAAGTAAAGTCAGCTAAGCCGCTGACTTTACTTTTTTTTGTTTGCTATCCTGTTCGTTTGCGCACATCGTGTTTATGGAGTGATTTTTTCTATTTTCAACAAAACAGCACAAAAGATGAGTGACAGAATTTACCTGACAAGTGATGGGTATAACCGGCTGAAAGAGGAGCTTTATGTGCTGGTTCATCAGACCAGAAGGGAAGTTCTTGAAAAAATTGCAGATGCAAGAGCTCATGGTGATTTGAGTGAAAATGCTGAATATGATGCTGCCAGAGAAGAGCAGTCACACACGGAAGCACGAATTGCCGATCTTGAAAACAAGCTTGCATCGGCGACAATTCTTGATCCAAAACATATCAAAACTGATAAAGTTTACATTCTTACCTCAGTAAAACTGTGTAATCTCGATGATCCAAAAGAGATCATTGAATATACGCTGGTCTCTTCCGAAGAGGCTGATACCGATGCCGGTAAAATTTCAGTGCGTTCACCGGTAGGAAGGGCTCTGATAGGAAAGGCAGTCGGAGAAAAAGTTCAGATCGTGGTGCCGAAAGGCGAACTTCATTATGAGATATTGGAGATTTTCGTTAAATAAGGGACAAATTAAACCAGCTATCCCATGGGGAAACGTCAGATTATCTATCGTCAGGAGAGTATTCGCGGCAATCAGGAGCTGCTCCATCGTGAAATCAACCTGGTAACCACCGAGGCAAGAGTATGGCACGGCAGGGTTATTGCTGTTGGCAGTAACGATGTTGAAGTAAAAGATGCACGCTCAGGAAAACACCGGTTTACTGTAGATCAGATTGACCGGATTTATTATGATGTAAAAACAGACTATTAACAAATGCGTAGAAAAATTGTTGTCGGTAACTGGAAAATGAACAATACCATTGCCGAGTCAGAGACTCTTGCCGCCGAAGTGCTTGCCGCTCTTGGTGATAACTTTTCAGGCTGTGAAGTTGGTATTGCTCCAACTTTTCTTGCTTTAGAGTCCGCAGGACGGATTATTGAGGGCAGTGAGGTTCAGCTTGTTGCCCAGAACTGTCATTATGAAAATGATGGAGCATATACGGGTGAAGTGTCGGCAAGAATGCTTAATGCTGCCGGTTGTTCCTCAGTTATTATTGGCCACTCCGAACGTCGCCAGTACTTCGGTGAAACCAATGCCACAGTCAACCTCAGAATTAAAAAGGCATTATCAGAAGCGTTGAATGTGATTTTCTGTGTTGGAGAGACACTTGCAGAGCGCGAAAGTGGTGTTACTGGCTCTATCATTTCATCCCAGGTGAGAGAAGGGTTGGAGGGTATCAGCGATATCAGCGCTATCGTTATTGCCTACGAGCCTGTCTGGGCTATTGGTACAGGTAAAACAGCATCTTCAGCACAGGCAGAAGAGGTTCACCTCCTTATTCGTACGCTTATTACCGAACTCTATGGTGATGCTGCAGCGCAAGCGCTTCGCATTCAGTATGGTGGAAGTGTCAAGCCATCCAATGCCGCAGAACTTTTTGCCATGCCAAATATTGACGGCGGGTTGATTGGTGGAGCAAGCCTGAATGCAGCCGATTTTGCTGCAATCGTCAAAGCTGCATCGCACTAATTTTATATGATATCCGGACAGTGGTCATTCCTTCCACTGTCCATTATCACTTCATTCAATCCTGCGTAGCAGCCTCCTTCGACTTCTTCATCGAACAGAAATCTGGTCCGCACATGGTGCAGAAATCAGGATTTTTTTCGGTGTGGCCGCTTTGCGCCATGCTTTGTGAATGTACCCTGCGTGTCTTTTCCGGATCAAGCGAGAGATTGAACTGATCTTCCCAGGCAAAAGCGTATCTCGCCCGGCTCATCAGTTCGTCGCGCAGCCAGGCGACAGGGCTTCCTTTCGCCAGATCAGCGCCATGGGCTGCAACCTTGTGGGCAATAACTCCTTCACGAACATCATTTTTGTCCGGAAGACCAAGATGCTCTTTCGGTGTCACATAGCAGAGCATGGAGCAACCATAGCTTGCAATGATCGCCCCTCCGATTGCTGAATTGATGTGGTCATACCCGGCCGCAATATCCGTAATCAGAGGCCCAAGAGTGTAGAAAGGCGCCTCATGGCAGTACTCAAGCTGCTTCCGCATGTTCTCCTCTATCAAGTGAAGCGGAACATGGCCCGGCCCCTCAATCATTACCTGAACATCGTATGTCCATGCAACTTCAGTCAGCTCGCCGAGAACCTTGAGTTCACCGAATTGTGCCTCATCATTAGCATCAAGTATTGAACCTGGTCGGAGAGCATCACCCAGTGAGACCGCAATATCGTAAGCCTGCAATATTTCGCAGATCTCTTCAAAATGGGTGTAGAGAAAGTTCTCTGTTTTGTGGAACTTGCACCATTTTGCCATGATGGAGCCACCTCTCGACACAATGCCGGTCAGTCGTTTCTCGGCATAAGGGAGATGTTCAAGCAGGATACCAGCGTGAATAGTAAAATAGTCAACGCCCTGTTCAGCCTGCTCAATCAGCGTGTCGCGATAGAGTTCCCAGGTGAGATCTTCGGCTTTTCCGCCTGCTTTCTCCAGCGCCTGGTACATGGGCACAGTGCCAATAGGTACTGGCGAGTTTCTCAGAATCCACTGGCGGGTCTGATGAATATTGGCGCCAGTGCTGAGATCCATGACCGTATCTGCTCCCCAGCGGCACGACCAAACCGCCTTTTCAACCTCTTCATCAATGGAAGAGCCCAGAGCAGAGTTACCGATATTGGAGTTAATTTTGACCCGGAAGTTGCGCCCGATAATCATCGGCTCAAGTTCCGGGTGGTTGATGTTAGCCGGAATTATGGCACGCCCCTCGGCGATCTCCTTCCTGACAAACTCTGGTGTTATAGGATCAACCCTGGTCTTGCCTCTTGCAAAAGAGGTAATCCACTCCTCAAGTTGCTGGTTTTCACGGATGGCAACATACTCCATTTCCGGCGTGATAACTCCCTTGCGTGCAAAGTACATCTGGGTGACAGCAGAGCCCATCTGAACCTTGCGGGGAAATCCCCACGAGTTCCTTATTTGTGGTAGTCCTTTTTCCGGATCAATCCTGACAGAATAGTCTGAATAGGGGCCGCTGGTATCATACAGCGGAAGCGAAGAGAACTCCTGACCGTTACAGAGGTAGGTTCTGCTCAATTGGAGTTTTCTCATACCTACTTCAATTGGATAAAGAGAGCCCTTTATGGTGATTCTCTCCGATGAAAGCCCTGCCGGGGAACGCTCGGGACAACAGTTGTTTTCAGTCAGATTGGTCATAGCATACGATTAATCGGACAGGCAATGCAGGAGAAGCGGGAAGAGTGGGACGATCGGGAAACACAGAGCCGGCTTCATCTTTTCTTGCGTCAGCATTACCTGCATCAAGTTACAAGGGTTTACTCTCAGCCTCCTCTTCCCCCTGCTTTTTTGTCGGAAAAGATTCAGCACCCCCAAGATGAGAAACTATTCGTCACAATACTTAAATTCATAGTATTATACAAGCCGCCTGTGCTGTGGAATGTATTCGAGGGGCGATTCGAGGGACGCAAAAGAGTTTATTTCAAATCACCCGGCAAAAATAAATGCAACTAACATAGACATAAAAACCCACAATGATAGATTTTATCGTTAACAGGCAGACATGCACGATGTGCGGTGAGTGTGTAGCCGACTGCCCGGCACGGATTATCACTCTGGCGGAGGATGGATATCCAGCCATTGTTCCTGAAAAAGAGAGTACCTGCTATCGCTGTCAGCACTGTCTTGCAATTTGCCCGACAGGCTCGGTCTCCATTCTTGGGCAGCACGCTTCCGACTGTCGTCCGCTGAAGGGTGCATTTCCTGATCCAGATGCGCTTGAGACGCTCATCAGAGGGCGTCGTTCAGTACGCCGTTTCAAGCAGGATAACCTTGATCCAGCGCTTTTCCAGAAGTTGCTTGATGTTGCCTGGCAGGCTCCGACAGGCGTGAACTCCCGCCAGGTTCGTTTTACGGTGCTCGACAGTCACGACAAGGTTGTGCAATTGCGCAATGAAGTGATCACTGGCTTGAAAAAGCTGGTGAATAACAATGCTCTGACGGACAGGCTTGGCTATTTTGCCAATTTTGTGTCGATCTGGGAGAAGCATCGTGTAGACATTATTTTCCGTGATGCCCCCCATCTGATCATTGCCTCAGCGCCGCAGCATCTTGCTTCGCCAATGCAGGACTGTCTGATTGCACTGACAAGCTTTGACCTTTTTGCCCAGGCCAATGGTGTCGGCACGCTCTGGAACGGTCTGGCAAAATGGGCGATGAACGACATCCTGCCGGAGACACGCCATCGCCTTGGTATTCCGGAAGATCATCTGTTTGGATATGCCATGGTGTTTGGGATGCCAGCGGTGCATTATGCCCGTACAGTACAGCATGGCCCGGCGCTGATTTACAGGGCGCTTGAGGGAACTTCTTCTGATGTTTCGGAGGGGTAATTTTTCATGGATGAATTTCCCCCGTCGCCTGCGGCGGGGGGTATTCCGGTCAGAGAACCCCGATAAATGGAAGTTCACGGTAGCGCTCGTTGAAATCAATACCGTAACCGACAATGAAAGCATTCGGAACCGTAAATCCGCTGTAGGCAACGTTTACAGGGTATTTCCGCGCTTCCGGCTTGTCAAGCAACGTGCAGATGTTGAGTGAAGCAGGTTGCATTGCCATCAGTTCAGCAGAAATCTGCTGCAGGGTAAGTCCCGTGTCGACGATATCCTCTACCAGCAACAGATGGTGTCCGGTAACGTTCAGGTTGTGCCTGATACTGACGTTTCCGGAAGAGGTTTTTCCCGAGCCATAGCTTGAGGCGTGGATAAAATCAATGCAGCAGGGCACCGTTATAGAGCGTACCAGATCGGCGGCAAACATAAACGCTCCTTTAAGAGTGACAATAAGAGAGAGAGGAGAGTCTGAAGTTACACCGGCATAATCTTCAGAAATCTGCTGGCCAATTTCTCTCACACGTTGTTTGATGGTTTCCTCTGAAAAGAGAGGAGAAACCGAGTTGCAATGAAGGTCGCTCATAGGAAAAAGGGTCTTTGCTCAGTTGATCTGTTGCCTGGCGTAACGCTCTATTTCTTTAAGATAAAGCTGCTTGTGAACGGCGCTGAGTGATGAAGCCGCAAAAGAATTTTGTGCCAGCTTTATAATGTCATGATGATCAAGGTCAAGAGCTTCTGCGGCTTCCAGATAATTCTCGTTGATATACCCTCCGAAATAGGCAGGGTCATCCGAATTGATGGTGACACACAACCCTTTTTGCAGCATTGTTTTAAGATTGTGTTCGCTCATGGTTCTGAAGACCTTCAGCTTGACGTTTGATAATGGACAGACGGTCAGCGGAATCTGCTTGTTGACAAGTTCAGTGACAAGCTTTTCATCTTCCATGCAGTGCACGCCATGATCAATACGGCTGATATGCAGGGTGTCGAGAGCTTCCTTTACCGAAGCGGCATCTCCTTCTTCTCCAGCATGAGCCACCGTAAAAAATCCCTCCTGATGTGCCCATTCAAAAAGCTTTCTGAACTTTTTTGGAGGGTTGCCCTTTTCCGATGAGTCAAGTCCAATGCCTGCTATCCACGGTTTCCATGCAAGCGCTTTTTCGAGTATCTCCATGCCCTCCTTTTCACTCAGATGGCGCAGAATGCACATAATAAGTTTGGTCGAAATATTGAGGGAGTTGTTTGCCTCAACAAAAGCACGTTCAATTCCGCAAAGCACCGTTTCAAACCCGACACCCCTTGCCGTATGACTCTGTGGATCAAAAAAGAGTTCGACATGACGGACATTCTGCGATGCAGCCTTTTTAAGGTAGGCAATGGTCAGATCGTAAAAATCCTCTTCGGTTATCAGTACAGCAGTTGCCTGATAATAGATATCGAGAAATGACTGCAGGCTGTTAAAATTATAGGCCTTGCGTGCGGCGGTAGCGTCTGGCCAGGGAAGCGGTATGTTGTTCCGTTTGCCTGTTGCAATCATCATCTCCGGCTCAAGTGTGCCCTCGATATGGACATGCAGCTCCGCCTTTGGCATTCCTGCTATAAAACTTGCAAGTGTATTCATGGTGATGTTTCGATGGTTGTCTGCATGAGATTTGACCATCCCTTGCGATGTATTGATCAGCGCAAGTGCTACAGCCAATATATACATAAGAGCATCAAAATTTCTTTTGCCTGCCTTGTGGAAACGGTATATTTGATGATTTTCCGAAACTGAAAGAATTAAATCCAGGAACCAACCATGCTGACAGAAAAAGAATCACAACAGCGGGTATTCCGTTTGCAGGAAATGCTCAGGAACAAGGGTGTGCAGGCAGCTCTCCTTGTTCTGCCGATTGATATCTACTATTTCACCGGTACCCGCCAGAATGCCATACTCTGGATTCCGGCAGATGGCCAACCTTTGCTCCTGGTTCGCAAAAGCCTCTCTCGGGCAAGGGAGGAGAGTCCGATTGCCGATATCCGTCCTTTTCCCTCAAGCAAGGAATTTGCCTCTGTTTTCAGTGAGGCGTATCTCACTATTGGAATGACCTTTGACGCCATTCCGGTTCAGCAGCACACCTACTATAGTCGGGCGCTGCCAGGGCGTACTTTTGTGGATATCTCAATGATGATTCGTGAACTCAGATCGGTTAAATCTCCCTTTGAGCTTGAGCAGCTAAGGAAGAGTGCTGGCAAGCTTGCCTCGGTTTTTGCCGAGGTGCCTCAGTTTTTAAAGGCAGGAATGCGAGAACTTGATCTTTCTGCCGAAATGGAATATCGTCTTCGCAAGGCAGGGCATGAGGGATATGTAAGGATGCGGGCGTTTAACCAGGAACTTTTCTTTGGTCTGGCAGTCTCTTCCAGTGGAGGGGCAGATGGTGGATTTTTTGATGGCCCGGTAACCGGCAAGGGCTTGTCAAGCGCCTCGCCTCATGGGGCTTCCTATGATGAGATTCTCGTCAACAAACCGATTCTTCTGGATTACGCCGGGGTCTTCAATGGATATATTGCCGACATGACCCGCATGTTTGTTATCGGTTCGCTTGATGCTGAATTGCAACGGGCGTTTGACGTTGCCATCGATATCCAGGAGATGGTGAGTCAGGCGATGAAACCCGGCGCAATCAGCGAAGAACTCTTTCTTGCCGCCGCATCAATGGCTGACAAGGCAGGATTGGGCTCATGCTTTATGGGTATGCCGGGTGAACAGGCAAAATTTGTCGGACATGGCGTGGGCCTGGAACTCGATGAACTGCCTGTGCTTGCGAAAGGATTTACAGCGCCATTGCAGGCTGGTCAGGTGATTGCCGTTGAGCCAAAGTTTGTTATTCCGGGGAAAGGAGTTATTGGTATTGAAAATACTTTTATTGTTACTGATGATGGAGGCCAGAGGTTGAGTGATCTTCCGGATGATATTGTGTTTCTGGAAGTCTGAATGTTCTGGTGTTTGGCGTTAACATCTATGACGCAAAGCGGTGCTTCGTGAATGAATTCTTAAATATGAATTCTTACTCCGCAGCTTTGCTGCCGGGTAGTTGATGATTATTATGGCAGGAGATCCAGGAAATACTGGAGGAGTCAGAGGTTGAAGAAGAGGCTCGGAGCGTCTCAAGATACGGATGCAGCGAGAGGAATACGAAGAGGCATTGGCAATATTGCCCACGTGCAATTATCCCTCTTATGCAGGCGATTCAGGCACTGAACTCCAGGCAGCGAAACAACTCGAACAGCGTTTTCCCGAACAGATTCTCTCTTACTATAAATCCGGTCTCGGTAATCTGAACAGTAATGCTCAACGCAAGGAGTATGCAAGGCAAGCTGGAGTTATGGTTAAAGTTCGCTCTATGATGGTTGATGTCATCAAGGATGAAGCCAGATGGAAATCGTTTGCTGGTAAGGTGAAGGGTGATAACATCCGCCGACCGGCATTTCAGGAAGAGTTTGGCAGGGTTGTTGCAGGATGGGGAGAGCTGGTTCCTGGATAGAAGGCCGGTCATAAAAAGGGCAAAATTGTTCTATAAACACAATAAGGCATTGAGCTTTTGCAGCACTTCATCAAATGCTGCTGTTGGCAACTGGCAAATAAACTCAGCTTGCCTGACTTTCCAGTCAAGACTTTTTATCTGGTCAGATAACACCGCTCCATTGATTTTCAACCCTTCAGGAAGTAGCACTTCAAAAGGATATCCTTTAATCCGTGTGGTAATGGGGCAAAGAAGCGCCAAACCAACTTTGGAGTTGTATGCAGCCGGAGAGAGTACCAACGCAGGACGACGTCCAGCCTGTTCATGTCCAACTTGTGGATTAAATGCAATCCATACCAGATCCCCACGATCGGGAGTGTAAGCCATAAAGATCACCAGTTTTCGTTGCCGACAACCTCACCGGTGTCGAATTCGTTATGCAGATTATTTTCAGTAATGCCGGAAAGCAGATGAGCGAGATCCGGGTTGATGGTGACGATTGGACGGATAACAAGTTGTCCCTCGACCATTGAGATATCTACATCAGAGTCGTTTTCCAGCTTGGCCTCAAGTGCATAGGTTTTTGGTATTCTCAATGCCAGACTGTTACCCCATTTTTGAACCTTTGTCAGCATATATGTGCTCCATTTTATTTATACAATGTAGATACTTATTTTGGTTGGATAAAGCAAGGGGATTGTTGGCGACGCTCGCCTGATTATTGCCGGGGGGCAAAAGTTTTACTCTCTTTCTGGAGCAACCAAAATCGGCTTTCTCCTGATCCGGATATGGCGGGATCCTATGCAGCGATGCAGCGAGAGGGAAGAGCTGCTGAGGATTGCTGTCATTCCTGCATGGCAGTGTTTACGAGATGCTGGCATGCATCATTGTTCTGACTCTCCCTATGTTTTTGAATCACTCCCGGTCTCATAATTTATGGATCACCTTCGTATGCCCACGTGCGGTCTGTCAAAGCAAGATCGCAATCCTGATGTGAATGGTCTTCTCTATTTTGCGTTTCCATGCTTGAGCTTCAGCTTCCCTTCAACTGAAAATGCTGAATTTTGCTGATTGTTTATTTCTGATGCGATCATCTTTCTGGGGCCTTGAACTTTCCGATGTTTGGGTTAAGTTCCAAAGAAGTTTTGATTTTTTCAGGGAAAACCAAAGATGTTCGTGCATGACTGAAAGCCCCACCCTCTCGCCCGGTCAGGAGCGCATTACCGGCGTCATCGAGAAGGTGACCTTTTTCAGCGAAACATCCGGCTTTTCGGTACTCCGTCTTGTCAGAACAGGTGAACGTGAGTCAGTAACCGTTGTGGGTTGTATTGCTGCGGTCAATGAGGGTCAACATATCGAAGCCGTCGGCGGCTGGCAGAACGACAAGACTTGGGGGATCCAGTTCAAGGCAACGCATCTCGTCGTTATTCCTCCTGATACGCTTGAGGGCATCACGAAATATCTCTCCTCCGGCATGGTCAAGGGGATTGGTCAACATCTGGCGAAGGTGCTGGTGAAGGCTTACGGAATGGAGGTCTTCACGGTTATTGAGGATAATCCCGACGAATTGCTTGCGCTTCCCGGCATTGGCAAAAAAAAGTTGCAGCAGATTGTTGCTGGCTGGGCGGAGCAGAAGGCGATTAAAAAGATTATGCTCTTCCTTCATTCACACGGTGTGAGCACGTCTCGAATCGCCAGAATTTTTCGTGTCTATGGTGATGATGCGGTGGCTATAGTGAGCGCCAATCCCTACCGCCTTATTCATGATATCCCCGGAATCGGTTTTAAAAGTGCCGACCAGATTGCCCGGAACATCGGCATACCCATGGATTCGCCGTTGCGTGCTCGGGCGGGCATTGGTTATACGCTTCAGGAGCTTTCCCTTGAGGGGCACTGCAAGGTGCCTGAAGCAATGCTGCTTGCTGCCTGCCGGAGGCTGTTGACCATGCCTGAATCGGTTCTGGAAGATGCGCTCCGGCAGGAACTCTCCATTGGCACCATCGTTGTTGTCGAGGAGGAGGGCAAAAAAAGTTACTACATGGTTTCACTTTTTCGTGCCGAGACAGGGGTTGCCAAAAGCATCCGCCGTATCATGCAGGGGCCGCTTCCATGGAAGGACCTTGATTCGGAAAAAGTGATTCCGCAGGCAGAAAAGAGGTCATCCATTGAATTGTCGGATTCGCAGCGCAGTGCAGTGTCGCTTGCGCTGTCGAGCAAGTTTATCGTCATTACCGGCGGCCCTGGTGTCGGTAAAACCACCATCATCAACACCATTCTTGATATTCTTGAAGGGGATGAGCTGAAGGTGCTTCTTTGTGCTCCAACAGGCAGAGCGGCCAAGAGACTTTCGGAGGCGACCGGCATGGAGGCAAAAACCATCCATCGTCTGCTTGAGTTTGATCCCTTTCTGCGCGACTTCAGACGTGGTTACTCGAATCCTCTTGAAGCTGATCTGGTGATTGTTGATGAGGCATCGATGATTGATGTGGTGCTGATGAACCGCCTTCTGGCGGCCATCTCAAGCCGTTCAGCCCTGATTTTTGCGGGTGATGTTGACCAGCTTCCACCGGTTGGGCCGGGATTTGTGCTGGCCGACATGATCAATTCGGGCGCCATTCCTGTGGTGCGTTTGACCGAAATTTTTCGGCAAGCTGAAAGTTCAATGATTATTGTCAATGCGCACCGTATCAACCGTGGAGAGTGTACGCTTTCTCATAACTCGGGAACTGAGCTTTCTGATTTTTACGTCGTCCCATCGGAGAGTACGGCGGATATTCAGCGCAGACTTCTTCTTGTGGTGGCCGAACGTATTCCTGAGCGTTTCGGGATGGATCGGCTTAACGATATTCAGGTGCTGACTCCCATGAACAAGGGTCCGCTTGGAACCAGGGCGCTGAACATGTTGCTGCAAGAGCGGCTGAACCCGAATGCCCGCCGGAAAATTGTCCGGTATGAAACCACTTATGCTGAAGGCGACAAGGTGATACAGATGGTCAACAATTACGACAAGGAGGTCTTCAATGGCGATATCGGGCAGATTGCGACTGTTGACGAGGATGAGATTACCATCAGTGTGCTTTATGACGGACGGGAGGTGCTCTATGAGTCGGGGGAGCTGGAGGAGATTGCGCTTGCTTATGCGATCACCATTCATAAAAGCCAGGGCTCGGAGTATCCGGCGGTGGTGATACCTCTCTCAATGCAGCACTTTTCAATGCTTGAGCGCAACCTTGTCTATACGGCCGTAACCAGAGCAAAAAAGCTGGTGATGATCATTGGTGATCCAAAAGCGCTTGCCACGGCTGTAGGCAACAAACGCTCTTCTCAAAGGCTGACCGGTCTTGCGGCCATGATTTCGGGTGGAACGGACGATCACCTGCGTCAGTAATCATCCGGTTTTTTGTTATATTACGTGCCATTTGTTCCTTATGAGTGCAAGCAGGCAGGTATTTCCGAAATCATTAGCACTGTTTTATGAAGATCGTGAAGACATTTAATCTGGTACGTCTCTGTATGTTCCAGATGGGTTTCGGCCTTATGCTCGGTTTTATTCAGGATATCCTGAACCGGGTCATGATCAAGGAGCTTTTGCTGCCGGCAACTATCGCACTCGGGCTTATAAGCCTTAAGGAGCTTCTGGCCATTTTCGGCGTCAAGGTATGGATTGGCAACATGTCGGACCGGCACAGCGTTTTCGGTTACCACAGGACGCCCTACGTCCTTCTCGGGCTGTTGAGCTGCGTTGTTGCCTTCGTGCTTTCACCCACGGCGGCCTATGAAGTAAAGATAGGCGGTACGGCATTTTCAGAGATGCTGCCGGCTCTTCTGACCGATGTCGGTCTTTGGAAGCTTGCCCTTATTTTTCTCCTGTTCGGTTTTGGTCTGCAGGTCGCGACCACTGCCTATTACGCACTGATTGCCGATGTCGTGCCCGAAGAGCATATCGGCAAGATAACCGGAGCGAGCTGGACTCTCATGGTTCTGACCGCTATCATTTCTAACTGGAACATTGGCAATTATCTGAAGGTTTTTACTCCTGAACGGTTGACACAGGTGGCTGAAATCGGCGGTCTCATCACCCTATGTTTCGGGCTTGTGGCCATTCTTGGAGTGGAAAACCGCAATACGGGAACCGCTCAGGGCAAGGGAAAGCACAGCATCAGCTTTGCCCAGTCGGTGCGCCTGCTCTCCTCCTCTCCGAGGACGTTGCAGTTCGCCTTCTACATTTTTATCTCCATCTTTGCCCTCTTTGCCAACGAAGTTGTCATGGATCCTTTTGGTGCGGAAGTGTTCGGGATGCCGGTTTCAGAAACGACCAAGCTGTTCAAACCGATGATGGGCGGTACGCAGCTCATTTTCATGCTTGTTACCGGCTTTCTTCTTTCACGGATCGGGTTCAAGCGTGGTGCGTATTTCGGTAATACGTTCAGTGCTGTCGGATTCGCCATCATCATTGCCGCAGGTTTTATGCACGACCAGTCACTGCTTCGCATCGGTCTTGTGGTGACCGGTATGGGTCTCGGTGCGGCAAGTGTTTCCAACATCTCGATGATGATGAACATGACAGCGGGTCGCAGCGGTATCTATATCGGCCTCTGGGGTACCGCCCAGAGCCTTGCCATCTTTATCGGTCATTCCGGAGCAGGGGTGATCCGTGATGTGATCTACACACTCTCCGGCAACCACATGTTGGCCTATGCCGTTATATTTGTTATTGAGATCATTGCGTTTACGTCATCGAGTCTCTTGTTGCCCCATATTTCAAAGGAGGCTTTCGAGGCCGAGAGCGAAGCGAAAATGTCGGAATTCGCCGTTGGTGCGAAGGCCGGTTGATGATAAAATGAAATCACCAAACATGAAATATGTTTTCGGGCCGGTATCATCAAAACGCCTGGGGCAGTCGCTGGGAGTGGATTTGCTTCCTCCAAAAAGCTGTACCTGGAACTGCATGTATTGCCAGTTGGGCAAAACAAGGAAATTTGTTACTGATCGGCAGGAATTTTTTCCCCGTGAAGATATTCTGGAGGAGATACGTGAGTCACTCAAGGTCAACGACCGTCTTGACTGGATTACCTTTGTTGGTTCTGGTGAAACCTTGCTGTACAAGGGAATCGGATGGCTGATTACAGAGGTAAAAAAGCTGACCACCATTCCTGTCGCGGTGATTACCAACGGTTCGCTTCTTTACCTTCCCGAAGTCCGAGAGGAGCTGTTTCAGGCTGATGCTGTTCTTCCGTCACTCAATGCAGGATCAGAAGTTCTCTATGAGCTGATTGATCGTCCTGCCTCAGGGCTGACCTTTCTTCAGCATAAAGAGGGGCTTAAAGCTTTTCGACGGGAGTACAAAGGGCGCCTCTGGATTGAGGTGATGCTGCTTGGTGGAATAAACGACACCGATGAAGCTCTCAATGATCTTGTGCATGTTCTTGAAGAGATCAAACCTGATATGGTGCACCTTGTGCTTCCCACCAGACCTGCTCCCGAGCAGGAGATTCGGTTACCCTCTGATGAACGCCTTGAGAAGGCGATTGCCATTCTCTCACAAGCGGCGATGGTTGTTCATCCTCTCAAGGGAAATATGGATCTTCGTAATACCCACGACATGCTTGAGGCGATTACTGGCATTGTCTCCCGTCATCCGGTTCAGCAGAGTGAACTGCATAAGGCGATTGCTGACTGTTTTCCCGAGGAACCCAAAAAGACAGATGATCTCATGGTTGAGTTCTTTGCCTCCGGGCGGTTCAATCGTGTTGAGCATCATGGTGAGCCATACTGGGTGATCAAGGATAGTGTTGGCTGAAGGTTTTTCAGGAACAAAAACCTACGAACTCTTCGTCACCCCGTCAGGAAAGATCAGGGTAAATGTTGTTCCTCTGTTTTCTTTGCTGCTCACCGATACCTTGATCTGCTGAAGGTCTGCAAGTTTTTTTACGATCGATAATCCCAGGCCAAACCCTCCGGTACCTGAGTTTCTCGATTCATCAACCCGGTAAAACCGCTCAAAAATAGCCAGCAGTTTTTCTTCAGGGATACCGATTCCCTGATCGGTTATTCGACAGACAAGTGTATTGGCAGAGCGCTCTGTGACTATGGATATCGATGAGCCTGATGGTGAGTACTTGATTGCATTTGAAAGAATATTTTCTATAATTATTTCAAGCATACCGGTATCTGCAGCAATTCTGTCGTTTTCTGTGTGATCAACAGTTATAGCAATACCTTTAGCTGATGCTGACAGACGCATTCTTTCAATCACACTCTCAAGATGTGGGTAGAGTGCTATCATCTCAATACGAGGATTGATCTTGTTGCTCTCATGTCGCGCCAGCATAAGTAACTGGTCGATTAACCGTGCCATACGGTTTAATTCTTTAAGGCAGAACTGGATTCTTGTTTCGTAGTGCTCTCTTTCTCTCGGTTTGCGCACCAGTACTTCAAGGGTTCCCTTGACAATCGAAAGGGGTGTCTTCAATTCGTGCGAAGCATTTGCTGTAAAATCTTTTTCGCGCTGAAAAGCATCCTCCATTCTGTCGAGCAGCGCATTCATGGTTGCCGACAAACGATACAATTCATCATGATGATAGGGCAGCGGAATGCGCTGATCAAGATTTGTCTGTGACATTTTTTCAGCCGTTGCTATTACCTTTTCAATAGGACGGATGCTTTTGCCTGCGATGAGGCGGGTAAGGACAAAAAGAGTCAGAATAATAACGGGAAACGAAAATAAAAAAATAGCTCGTAGATCATTCAGGACAATAATCGCATTTTTTACAGGAACAGCAAAGATAAGGTAGCCCTCTGTTATCCCTTGGCTATTGATGAGAGGAATCTGAGCCTGCCGGACCATAGAGCCCTCAAAGTGACTGTTGAAAAACGTCGCTCCGGATTCATTAGGATTAAATGCGAGAGAGCACCATGAAAGGTTTGTGGATTTATTGACTATTTCGCCATTTTTGTTCACCAGTTGAACAAAGTCAGTATCAACATTTACCTTTTTTTTCTTTTTTGAATCTATGTCATTGTCATTGTCGTTATCGTTATTTTCATTATCAATCTCTTTAATGTTATCAAACCCTTTAAAATCATGAGCTGAAATATGTGACTCTGAAAGAATTGCTGAAATCTGATTTCTTATCTCATCATCAAATTGCCTGTAGACGACACTTTCAACCATAAAATAGATGCTTGTAAACATCAGGGCAATTAAAACTGCGGTCGCACTGGTATAATAAAATGCAATCCGGTTCCGCAAACTCATGACCGACCAATCTGTAAAGAAAAAGTCTCGCTTTTTGACAGGATTTGCTGGTTTCATGCTCATGAGACGCTTGGTTCCCGGACAATATATCCTACCCCGCGAATGGTTTGAATAAGGTTCCCTGAACCAGCGGCATCAAGTTTTTTACGTAAAAAAGTGATATACACGTCAATCACCGACGTGTCTGAATCGAAATGGATATCCCAGACATGCTCGATGATGCGACTTCTGGTGCATACCCGGTCTTTATTGCGTATCAGGTATTCAAGCAGGGCAAACTCTTTGGGAGTGAGGGTTATTTCCTGTGAACCGGAAAATACCTGATGGGTTGCCGGATTGATACTGACTATTCCGGCACTTAACGAGTCATCAGCCTTGTTTTTCGTTCTGAGCTGCACTCTGATACGCGCCAGCAACTCTTCAAACTCAAAAGGTTTTTTGATGTAGTCATTAGCTCCGGCATCCAGTCCGAATACAACGTCTTCGAGGGTATCTTTTGCAGTCAGAAAAAGAATCGGTAAGAGGTTGCCGGATTTTCGAATCTGCCGGCATACCTCAATACCACTCAGAGCGGGAATCATCCAGTCAACGATGATCAAGTCATATTCATTGATCAAAGCCATATCAAGGCCAGTTTTGCCATCGTATGCAATATCAACGGCAAAGTACTCTTCTTCGAGTCCATCCTTAAGAAAACCGGCTATTCCTGGCTCATCTTCAATAATAAGCAGTCTCATGCGTTTTGTGTTGAAAGATTAATCTTTATCCCCATTTTTTGCAGTGCCTTTGGAAAGGGCTAAAATGTCACCAAGAACTTCTTTTGGGTGCTTGCCGTTGGCACTGGCTATTTGTTCAACAGTGGCCGATGGATCCTTGACTATGATGCCTTTTTTCCCAAGTTGTTCTACAAGAATCGCCGGTGTGGTTTTTACCACCAGGGCAACGGTTTCAAGTGACGATGATGCAAGAGCATAAGCGGCTACTTTTGCGGGATTTTCGTTTTCCGCTTTTTCGCCGAATATTGGAAGGACCGATGCAATGGTCACAATGAGTGCAGTGCCAATAATGCCGATAGCAGGTTTTTTAGAGAAGTAGCTGGTAAATTGTTTCCAGTTTGCAACGATATGGAGGGTTACTCCGCTGACAAGAAGCCAGCTCAGCCACTTGTGGACAGGTTCAACCAATCCAATCTCGATATCAAAAAAAATCAAAAGACCCGTAACTGCTGAAATGGTAAATGCCCCAACAGCAAGAGGGGTTGCCAAGGTTTTAATCGTTGTGCTCATGGAGTGTCGTTGATCGACTTGAATTTTAGTATGTTGTAAAGTTGTTATACGTTTTAACTGTAACCAATGTATCGCCGGTATTCTTAAAGAAGTCCAAAGGGAAGCTTAAATTTAGCTTAAAACCATGAGTGTTCCATATCATTCACTTAATACTGTGACTGATGCATTTTGACCATGATGCACTAAGGATCCGTGAAGGTGAGCGGGTCAATCTCACCAAACGTCCGACGCTTGTTGATCCGGTGTACGGTTCAAAAAAAGAGTACAAGGAGATGCTTGCTGCTCAAGTTGAGCAATTGAGCAAATTACAGCAGGTTCATTATGCTGATGACCGCTATTCTCTGATACTCATTTTTCAGGCAATGGATGCAGCCGGAAAGGACGGTATCATCAGGCATGTGATGTCAGGTGTCAATCCACAGGGGTGCCAGGTGTTCAGTTTCAAGCATCCTTCAGCCGAAGAGCTTGACCACGATTTTCTCTGGAGAAGCAACCGATGTCTGCCGGAGCGTGGTCGTATCGGTATTTTCAATCGCTCCTATTATGAGGAGGTGCTTATTGTTCGTGTGCATCCAGAGATACTTGCCGTACAGGGTATTCCTGATGAATTTATTAATGATGGCAAAGTCTGGGAACACCGTTATCAGTCCATTGTTGATATGGAAAATCATCTCTATCGCAATGGTACCAGAATTGTTAAATTTTTTCTTCATCTCTCAAAAGAGGAGCAGCGGAAACGATTTCTGGCACGAATTGACTCACCAGTAAAGAACTGGAAATTCAGTGCCGCTGATATTGAGGAGAGAAAGTACTGGAAAGAGTATATGCAGGCTTATGAGGCCTGTTTCATGGCAACAAGTACGAAACGTGCGCCATGGTATGTTGTTCCTGCTGATGACAAACAGAATGCCCGGTTGATAGTGTCACAAATAATTGTCAATACACTGACAGCTCTCGGGTTGTCATATCCTGAAGCAAGCCAGCAACGTCTCCGGGAGTTGGCGGATATTCGCAAACGTCTGACCGAAGAGAGTGACTGATTGATTGATCTGTTTATGGATCAATACTATTCACAGCCATTTTCGCTCAAATGGCGGTACTTTTTGCATCCGCATTCCCATCCGTTTTTGCAAGCTTTTTCGTACCATGCTTTTGCTATCGCCTCATCCTTTGTAACGCCTAGGCCTTCTTCATACATTTCTCCGAGGTTGAACTGCGCCTCTGCATATTCTTGTTCGGCAGCCAGGCGATACCACCTGACAGCCTCAACATCATCTTTATTGACATTCAGGCCGATTTCGTAGAAGACTCCGAGTTTATTCTGGGCCTGAGCGTTACCCTTTTCCGCTTCAAGCTGTATTACCTGAAGCTTTTCCCTGGAATCGGGATATGCTGTTCCACAGAACAGCATCAGCGAGACAAGAGCAAACAGTGATTTTTGAAGCATGGGCTTGTTCTCATTATAGGGTTGTCATATCCTGACGGGGATGCCTCGTTCTCGTAAGTACTCCTTTGCCTCAAGGATTGAGTGTTGGCGAAAGTGAAAGATTGAGGCGGCAAGAGCAGCATCTGCGTGACCGTTGGTAAATCCTTCATAGAGATGCTCAAGGTTGCCGGCACCTCCGGATGCTATGACTGGAATATGCACTGATGTCGATATCCTGCACAGAATATTGTTATCGTATCCCTCTTTGGTGCCGTCACGATCCATACTGGTCACAAGAAGTTCTCCTGCGCCAAGTTCCTGAACTATATGTGCCCATTCAAGCGCTTCAAATCGGGTTGGATTTTTTCCTGAGTGGGTATGAACAATATAGTCATTGCCGATTTTTTTAATATCGATAGCGACGACAACCGCCTGAGAACCATATTTTTCAGCAATGCGGGTGATAAGGTGCGGGTCGTTGACTGCGGCAGTATTGACCGACACCTTGTCGGCTCCATGCAGAAAAACCTCTTTGGCGCGTTCAACGGAACTGATTCCACCGCCGACGGTAAGAGGGATAAAGATCTCACCGGAAACTTTCAACACCTCTTCGAGTGTCGTTCTGCGGGATTCAAGCGAGGCCGAAATATCCAGAAAAACAAGCTCGTCAGCCAGTTCGTTATTATAGAAGCGTGCCTGCTCAAGGATGGAGCCCGCATCTCTCAGCCCTTCAAAGTTTATTCCTTTTACCACTCTCCCGTCACGCACATCAAGGCAGGGGATGATCCGTTTGGCTAACATGACCGTAAAAAACTGAATTTCATTTAAAAAAATCTTGATGACAAGAAATCAATAAAGTTTGAACTCTACAACAATATTTTCAAGTATTACAGAATCAGGCTCATGTTCAGTCAGACGCGCTTTATTTGATTGCCGGATGTTAAAAAAATCGCTATTATTGGACTGCTTTTTTAATAATAATATAGCGTGTTTACACTATGAATTTTAATCCATGGCACGATGTTGAGATAGGAGAAGGTCAGCCAAGTGTTGTTACGGCCATTATCGAGATTTCAAAGGGTAGTAGAACGAAATACGAACTCGATAAAAAGACCGGAATGTTGAAGCTTGACCGCGTCCTTTTTTCAGCGGTTTTTTATCCGGCCAATTACGGTTTTATTCCGAAAACTCTCGGAGATGACCACGATCCGCTTGATATTCTTGTGATTTCACAGTGTGATATTGTGCCGATGTGCATGGTGAGGGCAAGGGTTATCGGTGTTATGCGCATGGTTGACCATGGAGAGGGCGACGACAAGATTATTGCAGTTGCTGAAGATGATGTGAGTATGAATAATATTCAGAATATCGATCAGTTGCCTCCGTATTTTGCGTCGGAGCTGAAGCACTTCTTTGAAGAGTACAAGTCCCTTGAGCAGAAAACTGTTCTTGTCGAGGAGTTCCAGAGCGCTGAAACTGCCCGCCAGAGCATTATTCATGCTATTGATAACTACAAAAAGGTTTATGCGTAGGCTGTTGAGTGCCTTCGATCCCTTCATGAAGATTTGAAAAGAGAGGCGGTCATTGATTATTGCAATCAATGACCGCTTTTTCATTATAGCTGTACCGGATGGAATTATGTGAGCAGCACGGAGCAGATCAGCTCAATCTCCTCATTTTTCAGATATGGGTGCATCGGGAGTGAAAAAATTCTGCTGCTCAAATCTTCAGAAACCGGAAAATCACCAGCGTTATACCCAAGGAATGTATAGGCTTTCTGCAGATGGAGAGGAATTTTATAATAGATCATCGCAGGAATGCCAGCTTGCTGCATCGCTTGTATGAGTCGTTCACGCTCTTCACCCGACTCCGCAAGGAGTGAGTATTGTGCCCATGCAGACCTGTAGTTTTTCGGAATTCGGGGAACAACAAACCTCTCCTGTAATGCTGAGCTGTAAGCGTCGGCAATACGTTGTCGTGCTTCAAGTTCATCATCAAAAATGGTGAGCTTTTCAAGAAGAACTGCCGCCTGGATTGAATCAAGCCGTCCGTTGATACCGATACGGTCATTGCTGTATTTATCAACCCCACTGCCATGAACTCTTATCGATCTCAACAGATGGTCAAGTTCGTCATCATCGGTGAATATTGCGCCTCCATCGCCATAGCAGCCAAGTGGTTTGGCGGGGAAAAATGAGGTCGCACCGACAAGTCCGAAACTTCCCGCCTTGTGTCCACGGAAACTGCTGCCAAAACTCTGTGCGGCATCTTCAAGAATCCATAATCTGTAATCTTCAGCAACCGTTGTGAGGCGGTCATAATCCGCAGGAAGACCGAACAGATCAACAGGAATAAGTGCTTTTGGTTTCAATCCGCGCTGCACCGCCTCATCAACAGCTTGCCCGACAAGCTCGGGATTGATATTGAAGGTATCCGGGCAAACATCAACAAAAAATGGGGTGGCTCCTGCAAGGCTGATCACTTCAGCCGTTGCAACAAAGGTAAATGGTGTGGTCAAGACGGCGTCACCCGGGCCAACCCCTTTTGCAAGCAAAGGCATAAGCAGGGCATCGGTTCCTGACGAACAGGAGACGCAGTGCCGTGACCCGACATAAGCGGCAAGTCGAGATTCAAGTTCGGTCACTTCTGATCCCATAATAAACTGGCCACTGTCGAGAATACCTTCAATGCGCTTGAGCAGTGATGTGCGTATACGCTCTTTTTGAGAAAGCAGGTCGATAAATTGCATAATGTCTCTTCCTTGAAATCGTTTAAATTTTTTTGCAAAATACAGATTCTTTCGAGATTAGTTACATGTCGCAAATCGGTTATTCTCCATCTCTGGCATTTTGCGCTCTTCCTGATATATTGTGTACTACAGTGTCACGGCCTCCTAATAATATGAAGTTAATTGATCAACACCGATGAGCTCTTTTTACTTTCTCGGTATCGGCGGAACGGCAATGGCCTCGGTGGCCGTTGCGCTTTCTCATGCAGGTCATGCTGTTACCGGCTCTGATACACAGCTCTATCCTCCAATGAGCACTTTTCTGGATGATCATAACATTCGGTATTTCAGCGGCTTTTCGGACAAGAACCTCCAAAGCGTTTTGCCGGATGCCGTTATTGTGGGCAATGCAATAAGTCGGGGAAATCTGGAACTTGAGTATGCCCTCGATCACCATCTTGAACTTATTTCCATGCCGGATCTTGTTCGCCATCACCTGATCGGGCAAAACACCTCTCTTGTTGTTGCTGGTACGCATGGCAAAACAACCACCACCTCGCTGCTTGCCTGGCTGCTTGAAGATGGTGGCCTTAAACCGGGATTTCTCGTTGGTGGTATTCCAGAAAACTTTTCTATCGGTTGCCGGGCTTCAGGACGCATTGAAGAGGGTTTCTTTGTGACGGAAGGAGATGAGTATGATACCGCCTTTTTCGATAAACGAAGCAAGTTTCTGCTCTACCGGCCCGATATCGCCATCATCAATAATATCGAATTTGATCATGCCGATATTTTTGATTCTCTTGAAGATATCAAGCGCAGTTTCCGTCTTTTTGTCAATCTGATACCCCGAAGTGGCCTGCTTCTTGTTAACGGTGACGATCCGGTTGCTGTTGACATTGCCGCACGTGCCTTCTGCAAAGTAGAACGGTTCGGTTTGAGTACCGATTCAGAATGGAGCGCCACCAATATCAAGGCTGACAGCGAGGTATCAACCTTTGACCTGCTCCATCATGGCAAAATTATCGGGACACTGCATGTTCCGCTTTTCGGTAGTCACAATATCATGAATACCATTGCCGCAATTGCTGCTGCAATGAGGAGCGGACTCTCTCTTGACGCTGTTACACGCGCCATGCCGCGCTTCAAACGCCCAAAACGCCGGATGGAAATTGTTGGAACTTATTCCCGGAACATCACTCTCGTCGAAGATTTTGCCCATCACCCGACCGCAATAAGGGTCACCCTTGAGGCGCTCAGCCAGCTCTATGCAGGTCGCAGGATAATCACCTGTTTCGAACCCCGTTCAAACACGACCACCAGGAACATTTTTCAGCAGGAACTTTCAGAATGTTTCGGGCCTGCCTCTGTTGTGGTGCTGGGCAAGGTTCACCGGCCTGATCGCTATGCGCCAGACAAGTCTCTTGATACTGTTCAACTGAAACATGAACTGCAAGAACAGGGAAAAGCTGTTTTTATTGCCGGAAAAGATCCTGCAAACTATCCTAGTGACATTGTTGAATACCTTCAATCGCAATGGAAAGAAGGAGATGTGGTTGTGCTGCTCAGTAATGGCGGCTTCGGTGGGTTGAAGAATTTGATGGTGGAGAGGTTGGGGTGACACATCTATACGCTGGTCGCTGTGTAGGCCGAAGGCCGTATCGAGGCGCATTGCAGAATCCACGGTGGTCGATTACTCGCACTCAGTTTTTTGCAATCACCAGAGCATCACAATAAATTACAATGACGCTTTTCCAGAAGTGAAATAGGGAGTAACTTCTGTGCATAATAAGGCATCAGCCTATTCACGTTTCAAAAAGGGGCATCTATCATGGCGCATGACAGAGCATATTTCAAAGCAGAAAAGGAAATCGAAAAAGCTCGATGCTCGGGTACAAGGGAACTTGACCTCAGTGATATGGAACTCACTCAATTACCACAATCAATCGGGCAACTCAAACAGTTGAAATGGCTATTATTATACAACAACCAACTGACGATACTACCTGAGACAATCGGACAACTTGTGCAGTTGCAGTCACTGGTTCTTTACGGCAACCAATTAAAGATACTGCCTGAGTCGATCAGAAAACTCACTCAGTTGAAATGGTTGCGTGTTTACAACAACCAACTGACTTCACTACCTGAAGGGATTGGGCAACTCACACAGTTACATGCGCTGCATCTTGAGCACAATCAACTTACGGAGCTACCGGAGTCGATCGGAGAACTTAGACAGTTACAAGAGCTGCATCTAACTGAGAACCAATGTATTGATCTTCCCTCCTCTATATCGCAACTTGACCATTTAGAAATACTTGAACTCAATGGCAACTATCTCAATCCAGAACTTTCCGAAGCATACAAACAAGGTCTTGATTCCGTCAAAGCATATCTTCGCGCAAAAGCCGAAGCGCACATCATCCTGAATGAAGCCAAGCTCATTCTCGTTGGTGAAGGCGAAGTGGGCAAAACCTGTTTGGTTGATGCACTGCTTGGCAACGAGTGGCAGGAACATGATTCAACACACGGTATTGAAATTAATCCCATTCAATTTCTCAATCCTAAGACGAAAACCGAAATCACCCTCAACGGCTGGGACTTTAGTGGTCAGCGTGTTTACCGCTCAACACACCAGTTATTCTTCAGTGCGCCCGCTGTTTATCTTGTAGTATGGAAACCACGTGAAGGACTCCAACAAGGTTATGTGAAGGAGTGGATCAAACTCATAAAGCACCGAGAACCGGAGGCTAAGATTTTGGTTGTTGCAACACATGGTGGCCCACAGCAACGACAGCCAGATATCGACCGTCAAGAACTCTGGGATCTCTTCGGCAAAGAAACTGTTCTCGATTTCTTATTTGTGGATAGCAAGCCCGATGAGCAAGATAAGCGTAGAGGGATTGATGAACTCAAGTTAGCCATTGTCCGTATCGCATCAACATTGCCTGAAGTGGGAAGAACCGTGCCGAAAAGTTTTGCTGATGTCCGCCAAGCGTTGAAAGATCGCGCGGTTCCCTATTTGCCATTGAAAGAGGTACTTGACATCTGCCATGAGCACAAGATGAATGATGAAGTTGCAAACCTCTTCATCACCATTTCTCACCGGCTCGGTCATTTTACCCATTACCAGCATGATCCTACTCTACGCGACATTGTCATACTGAAACCTGACTGGCTTGCTACAGCAATCAGTTACGTGCTTGACGATGAGCAAACACGCAAGGCACATGGCTTGGTGAAATTTTCACGTTTGACGGAGTTATGGAATAACCCAACCAGACCGGAAAAAACACATTACCCGGCAACGCTTCACGCGATCTTTCTCCGCCTGATGGGGCGCTTCGATCTTTCCTACCGTGTGGCCGATCCCACACTGCGAGGCGAAGTAGATCCGCAGAGTCTGATCGCACAACTTGTGCCAGATAATCGTCCCGATAGTTTTGCTGGTGAATGGCTTTCATGTCCATCCGCAGGAGAGCTTCAGCAGACTCAGATTTGCCGGATTGTAGATGAGAAAGGGAACTCCGCCTCTGCTGAAGGATTGTTCTATCAATTGATTGTCCGCCTGCACAAATACTCTCTTGGTCGTGTAAATTATCACGAAAGCATCCACTGGCAGCGCGGTCTGGTGCTTGACGACGATTACAATGGACGAGCCCTTCTTGAACACAAAGGCAACGATGTGCATATCACTGTTCATGCTCCCTACCCCGAACGCTTTCTCGCTATGTTGACTGAGGAGGTGAAATATCTGGTCGAAAGTTTCTGGGAAGGTTTGCGCTGTGACATTATGGTTCCTTGTCTGAATCCAGAGCCATGTATTGGCTTGTTTGAAGTCCGAAAACTCATTGAAAACAAAAAAAGAGGACGTCCTGAACAACCTTGTTCTGTTTGCAATGAGTGGCAAAACATAGACAGTCTGTTACTTAATGCACCTGCTGCTCAACCCGTGATTACAGTTGATGCCCTTGCAAATAAAGTGGTACTGGAAAAACTGGATAGTGTTCGAAACATTTTGATTCAGCACAACGAAGAAACAATGGGGCGCTTTGACAATCTTGATGCCACAGACAAAGAGCTTCTCAGCAAAGCCGATGCCTCTTTCAACAATCTGATTCATGCTTTCACTGATGAAGCAAAAGAGGGGCCTCGTCTCTTCAGCCTTATGCCAGTTGATCTTAGCAATGTCAATCCACGCAAATGGAAAAGTGCAACATTTCGCTTAACGCTCTGGTGTGAACACTCACAACTACCGCTTCCTGCACTGAATGGCAAAGAGGGCAAGGAAGGCGTTTATGAGATCGAACTTGAACGTGAATGGTTCAAAAAAGCGGCGCCTTATCTGAAATTGATGACAAGCACCTTGAGTCTGGTTCTGCCAGTAGCCTCATCCGCGATAAAATTAGGGTTAGATGACACCACATACAAAGCCATCGAAGAGCAACTTGATTTCTGCAAAAGCGCCATTGACGCAACCATTGGCGAAGTAACCAAAATAGGCGAATTCATCGGCACTCCCGACAAAACTATGCTTGAACATGGTATCGCTATCAGCGCCGATGGCGCAACCCTTCGCAAATTCCACGCTCTACTCAAAGCCAAAGATCCCGGCTTCGGCGGCCTCATCCGTGTCATGAACAAACATCAGGAATTTTTGTGGGTGCATCCGCAGTTTGAGGGCGAATACTAAACATTAATACCTGATTCAGAGAGATTATTATGCAATAACATGAAGATCAAATTACTGAACAGAGTATTAAAGCTGTGTGAAAGAATTCCGGTTTTATATTATCTTTTTAAGTGGTATTTTCATGAATGAACCAAGCAATTCGCGAAAGTTTTTTATGTCATCAATACTAACTCATTACAATACCGGAACGACATTATGGCAAAAGTGAAAGTCGGCATTAACGGATTTGGCCGCATCGGTCGTCTGGTTTTTCGCCAGGCATTGAATAACCCGAATTATGAAATTGTTGCAATCAACGATTTGTGTGACCCCAAGACCCTCGCTCATCTCCTCAAGTACGATTCTACCCACAAAAAATTCAAAGGTGACGTAAGTGTTGATGGCAGCAATCTTGTTGTCAACGGCAAGGTTATCACCATTACAGCACAGCGTGATCCGTCCGCTCTGCCATGGAAAGAGCTCGGATGTGATCTGGTTGTTGAATCAACCGGTATCTTCACCTCTCGTGAAGGCGCTTCCAAGCATCTCGCAGCAGGAGCAAAAAAAGTTATCATTTCTGCTCCGGCAAAAGATAAAATTGATGCAACCATCGTTCTCGGCGTCAATGGTGACACCATCACCGGTAAAGAGGAGATCGTCTCAAACGCAAGCTGTACCACCAACTGTCTTGCTCCGATGATGAAGGTGCTGCAGGATAATTTCGGCATCGAAAAAGGGTTCATGACCACCGTTCATGCCTACACCAACGACCAGAACATTCTTGATCTTCCGCACTCCGATCTTCGCCGTGCCCGTTCTGCCGCTATGTCAATCATCCCGACCAGCACCGGCGCTGCAAAAGCTATCGGCGAGGTCATTCCTGAACTTGTCGGCAAGCTTGACGGTTTTGCCATGAGAGTTCCAGTATCAGACGGTTCCGTTACAGACGTGACTGCAATTCTCACCAAGCCAGCAACAAAAGCAGAGATCAATGCTGCAATGAAAGCTGCTTCAGAAGGCGCAATGAAAGGCTTCCTTGAATATTGTGAAGATCCTATTGTTTCGCAGGATATCGTCGGTAACCCACACTCATGTATCTTCGATTCGCTTCTGACCATGAGCTCAGGCAACATGGTTAAAGTTGTCGGCTGGTATGACAACGAGCTTGGATACTCAACAAGAGTAACTGATCTTCTTGACATCTACTCGAAGTTTGTCTAAAAGCAACTCTTCAGCAGGATTTATCAAAAAGGCGCTCTCACAGGGCGCCTTTTTTTTATACCTTTCTTTTCAACTATTCCAGTTCAGTGTTTCAACGCAACCATCCTTTTTTCCTATGACACACTCTGCCGCGACACCCATGAAAGCCATAATCCTCTTCGACAGCAAGACTTCAGGTGGTTCAACCGACCGACTTATTGATTCTATTGGTCAAAAACTTGCAGAAACAGGGGCGTATGTGGAAAAGGCAAAATGCAAGAGTACCGGTGATTACAGCTTCGTCAAGGATTTTGACGTTGTCATCATGGGAGCCCCGATTTACTATCTGGTTGTATCGTCAGAACTTCTTGGAGCGCTGATGCAGAGCAACCTGAAAAGCTGTCTTCAAGGCAAAAAAATTGCACTGTTTTTAACCTGCGGAAGTCCAGAGCTGATGGCAAATCTTCTTTATCTTCCACAGTTGAAGCTGAACCTTATCGGCAGCACCATTCTTGCCGAAAAAATCTTTGCGCCGGCTCAGAGTTCAGATCCAGCAGTCATTGCAAAATATATTGATGAGCTGAACGAAGCCTGGAAAAAAGAGAGCAAGTAGCCTTATAATTCAAGCTCTGGAGGGCGCTGCAACTATTTCGTTATTGATTCTTCATGCCTGAAAGAAAGAGAAAAGGGTGTTCCCAGGAAAATACCATAAACTATATACTTCGGGCTGTAAAAATCAGGAAAAGTCTATATTGAGCCGTTCTCTAATACCTTGTCTCCTTATCCCTTTTTGAATGATTGTAAATGTTTACAGGAAGAGTTCAGTATGACAAGCTAATTTTATATCACGATCAGATCATGCTATCAGATCACGACAGGGGAGTCAGTGTTGACGAATAAGGATTATTCTAAAAAATCAATAGAGTTACATCTCAAAACACGGGGAAAGATTGAAATAAAGTCGAAGGTTGATTTAATGACCAAAAACGACATGTCGTTGGCGTATACACCCGGTGTGGCTGCCGTTTGCATGGAAATTGGCTTGGACAAGCAAAAATCCTATACCTTGACCAACCGGGCCAATCAGGTTGCGATTGTGTCTGACGGGACGGCTATTCTGGGTCTTGGTGACCTTGGCCCGGAAGCAGCGATGCCGGTCATGGAGGGCAAATCCATAATATTTAAGGAGTTTGCGGATATCGATGCTATTCCGCTCTGCATCAACTCTACCGATGTTGAAGATATTGTGAAATTCTGCAAACTTATTGAGCCAAGTTTTGCAGGCATAAACCTTGAAGATATTTCAGCACCGCGTTGTTTTGAAATTTTTGAGCGCCTTGAAAAAGAGTTATCCATTCCGGTTTTTCATGATGACCAGGATGGAACGGCTATTGTTACTCTGGCTGCCATCATCAATGCCTGTCGGGTAACAGGACGGGAGCTGAAAGAGTTGTCCATAGTCATTAATGGTGCCGGAGCTGCGGGGATTGCCATTGCAAGGCTCTTGATTCATGCTCAGGTCAGAGAGGTGGTTCTGGTTGATACGCAGGGAGCAATTTATGATGGCCGTCCGGGTATGAATGCCATTAAACAGAATATTGCTCAAATAAGTAACAAGGCGAAGCACAAGGGTGATTTGCCGAGTACGCTGATTGGCGCAGATGTTTTTGTTGGCGTCTCTATCGGCAATATTGTGACTCCTGCCATGATTGAGGGGATGAACAGTTCGCCATTTATCTTTGCCATGGCAAACCCTGAGCCGGAAATCATGCCTGAGCTTGCCTACAAGGCAGGAGCAAGCATTGTAGGAACGGGTCGGTCCGATATGCCAAACCAGGTGAATAATGCGCTTGTGTTTCCCGGATTGTTCCGGGGCCTCTTTACAAGCGGCATTAAAAAGGTTACTCCGGAAATCAAAATGGCTGTAGCGACCTCAATTGCCTATTCCATCGAACCGACACATGACCACCTTATGCCGACTGCCTTTAACAAAGATGTTGTGCGCAATATCGTCAACGTTATTGCAGAAACGGAAGGGAAGTCCGGTTGCACCGGGGATGAATGTGAGCTGGAAGAGCTTCTGGCAGGTATTCCTGACTTCGCCAGTTAGTGCGGACAATGAAGAATCAGAAAAAATTAACCCTATGAAAAAAAACATCTTATTATTCGTGGTGAGAAAATTCGGCGCAATGTGGCGAAGTCAGGAGTGAGCTTTTTGCTCCTGCCTTCAGGGGTAATGTATTTCGGGTTGATACATATTTTCATCAACGGATGCTTTGAAGCGGGTACTTTTCCGTCAGCTTCACTCAAGGCGATTACTCGCCCTGCGTATGTCGGTGGGGCCAACTGACGACACAGTTGGTTCTGCAAAGAACAATTCGGTTACTCGACTTCACGTCGCACATGGTTAAAAAGCCCGCACAGCCCGAACACTGCACGTATTTTGCTTGTGTTCGGGGTAATTGTTGCCATAGAAGAAGCTCTGGTTCCACGCGAGATCGAAAATTTTCTCCGTAGAACTCCAGTAGTCGTGGCCAGAAAAAACGCCAACCGCACTTCTGTTGATATAGAGCTGGTTCAGCTCATCCTTGCTCGGAAGGTACCAGTCGCTGTAACCTCCTCCGTTGTAAGCACGAGCCAACCCGGCAGCGTAGTCTTGTCCCGATCCATTCTGATCGATAATATTGTCGGTATTTGCCGAACCTGTCCCAATCGCTGCACTGGTGCCTCCGGGAACTGAACTGAAATAATTTTGGTCTAACGCCCATGGTATAGTGGCCGTACTCTGGTCGGCAGTGGCAGCGATGAGGCCGTGTGTTTCGCCTGCTACATAGCCCAGGTCGCCAGATTGCAGGATGTACGCCACTATGCCGCCGCCGTAGCTGTCGCCAATGGCGACGGTGCCACTTGCGGTGAACGTTACAGGAGAACCGCCCAAAGTGCCGCTCGTTGCAGTGAGAGTATTGGAGTCGACAGTGTTAAGCGTCCATGTACCCTCAAAAAGAGCGATTCCATTAATTCCGGTGGTCGCCGTCAGCGTCCCACTGACTGAACCGCCTGTCCCGTTGGCAAACGTCACACTCACGCCGCTTACAGGGTTGTTATTCGCATCCTTCACAATCACACTCGGCGCTGTTGTTACTGCCGTTCCAACTTTTGCCGACTGGGCATCACCACCGTTCACCGCTATCTGCGTCGCCGCGCCTGCAACGTAAGTTACCGTAGCCTGCGTCTGTGTGCCTGTCCCACTCTTGACTTCAGCGCCATTGAGGGTTGCAACAAAGCTCCCGCTGCCAGTTGCAGTGGGAGCTGTCACTGTAGCGGTGTATGTGCCATTATGGTTATCGGTTACAGCTCTGATGCTGCCCGTCCCACTCTGTTTGGTGATCGTAACCGCTGCACCTCCGGAACTCTGCCGGATACCCTGGGGACCTCGTTCTGTCACGGTCAGCACCTGTGTGCTGCTGCCATTTGCTGTGATGGAAGCTGCGCCGGGCGTCAGTGTTGATAACGTCGCGCTCAACGGGTTTGTTTCTGTCACTGTGATCGTTCGGAACGTCAAGGCTGACAGCATGCCGGGTATGGCTGCACATGCAAGAACAATGAACGCAATCACTTTACCGATAAGGGTATAACGGGATGCTGTCATGAACTTCATGGTTGTCTTTGTCTGTTCTGTTACTCTCGGATTACTCTGTCGTAATGGTGACGTTGTAGAGTGTGCTCGTGCCGTCGGTCACACTGATGATATACGTGTCGCCTCCAGTGGCGGCCTCCGGGAACTTGCTGCCATGCAGAACAACCTGTGTCCCCATGGTGCCAAAAAGCGTCGGGTCACCCGGCGCTCCATTGCGCGTTATGCCCGTGATAGTCGGCGCTCCGGTGCCGACGGTGATGAAAATGTCCCCTTCAAGGTTGATACTGACACCGGGAGCCAGCCCTGCTTTATTGACCGTCAGCACCTGGCTGATAGCTGTTGCATCAACTTTTGCAAGAAATGATTGGGGCAACTGCGACGGACGCGTTGTGGCGGCGGCAAGCAGGGTCATGCTGTCGTTACTCTGGAGTGGCTGCATACGGCTGGCAAGCGGCCCTTGTGGCTTGGTGCGGCCCGACAGCATGAGCTGAAAGGTCAGCATAGCGCCCCTGTTGTCTGCAACGCCGTGCTGGCCGCTGTTTTGGTACATCGAAAGTTGCCAGTTGCCTGTTTGAGCAGAAAGGTCTATACGATTTTCTCCGGCGCCGGACTTGTATCCGGCACCAATGGTTATGCCGGCATGTGTTTCGCACAGCATGCTTAGGTTGTAATACGCTGAGCGGCTGGTTTCGCTGCTGCCATCAGCAAAGGGATAGCGGAGTTGTTCGTAACCTATTGAGCCTTTGGTAACAATGTTTGACTGAAGGGCAATTTGCGCATCGGCTGAGGCGCCAAACAGACGGCCTTCCGAAAGCGACAGTGGATCGCTGTAGATCGCATAGTCGGTTGCAGACTCCACTTCAAAAAAGCGTGGGCCGTCAGCATGGGAGAGTTGCGTGGCACGTGCTCCCCATACTGAAAGACCGACAGAATGAAGAGCGCTGGCGGCATCTGTTTTTGGAATAATGTACTGGGTCGAAACAACGTAGCTGAATTGTTCGAGTTCAATATTTGCCGGCCCTGAAGGGAAGGTGAAGGTCTGGTTGCCCCTGAGCAGGCCGCCGGTTGCCTTCATGCGGATTCCGGTATCGGGAAGCTGCCACACGGTGTTCAGGACAAGATCTTTGCGGATAGTGTCGGTCAGGGTCAAGGTGGAGCCTATGGCAATATTATCGAGTGGAAGCACTGCAAGCTCAGCTCTTCCTGTGACTCCGGCTCTGCTGTTTTCTTGCTTGAGATACCCTGAACCAAGGCTTATGCTCCCGAGGACTTTTTTGTCGTGGTACCGCAGTAACGTGCTGCCCGGACTGACTGTGCCCGAAACCGCCCCATCGGCAAAAGCCAAAGGAAGTGACGGCAGCATGCCTTCAACACTGGGCAGAAACTGCTGATTCAATGCGTCACTGGTGTTTCCGGCTCTCTGCATTCCCGATGCTGTACTGGCAAGGAGGCTGGCAACTGATCCGGGTAAACCCGATACGGGAAGGCGATCGGATAATGCTTCAGCCGTCATGGATTTCGAGAAATCCTGAAGATTGCGGCTTAATGCTGGCAGATTCTCTTGTGCGAAAAGCGTCGTGGCCGAGCTTGGCGGAATGGCAGATAATAATGCCAAGCCAAAACTCACATTCACAACTAATCGTAAACCATGACTTTTACGGTACCAAAAATCAGTACCTTTAATACTTGTTTTTGGTATCATAAGTTACCATGTTACGCCATGAGTAAGATACTTCCACTGTTAATTTATAATTTTTTTTAAAAAAAAACATAGTAGTGGCACTGCAGGGCTAATAGCAACTCCAGGGTGCGCATCGTTGAAGTCGGTTCAATGATGCGCATGAGAGCCAGATCCAGATACAACTCCGGCAAGCCGCCAAGGCCGCATTTTCGGGCACAGGCAAGCAGGACGTTTCGGGAAAACTGGTGCGTTACGCTGACAAGCTTGGCGTGGGATGGATCCAGTGGCGATGAGGGTATGGCCGGCGCCGATATCCCGGCAAACATGTTCGGTTGTCTGCTATGCGCTTCGGCATAGGATTCAGCCTCAGCCAGCAAGAGATCGCATTCACTTTCGCTGTGAGCGCTGCCTAAGTGCCTGATGATGGCCCGCTTCTTTCCCTCATTGCGGACAACCTGAACGGCGGTTGCCCTTGAAGCGGTTTTAACCTTCCTGATTGTCAAGTCACCACGCATAGGGAAAAAATACAGTTAGTGAACCCTATGATAAATAATGAGTTATTTTCCGGAGGGTACGATTTAAGCGAAATGTGGCGAAGTCAGGAAAGATGTTGTGCGCAATATCGTCAACGTTATTGCACAAACGGAAGGGGAGTCAGGTTGCACTGGGGATGCATGTGAGCTGGCAGAGCTGCTGGCAGGTATTGCCAACTGAACAGGAAAAAAAGAAAAAGGCCGGAAACAAACCGGCCTTTTCTTTTGTCAGGATCTTAACTGAAAATATCGCGGGCTTTTTCAAAAAAGCTTTTGGCATCCTTGTCATTATGGGCAGAGGGTGAAAGCCCGGAAGATTTCTGCATCTCCCTTAAAAGCTCTTTGTCCTGGTGCGAAATATCTTTTGGAACATAAACATTGACTTTGACATACTGGTCGCCGCGTCCTGATCCTTTCAGATGCCCAATGCCATGACCTGGTATGCGGAGCATGGTTTCCGGCTGCGTCGAAGAAGGAATGGTAAGCTTGACCGCTCCATCCAGCGTTGGAACTTCAACTTTTGTGCCAAGAACCAGATCCGGGAAACTGACGGCAAGGGTATAGACCACATCGTTTCCTTTCCGTGAAAAGAGTTCATGGGGTATCTCCTCAAGCACAACAATCAGGTCTCCGGCAGTTCCGCCTCTTGGGCCGGCATTGCCCTGGCCGCGCAGGGTCAGGTAGTTCCCGTTTTCGACACCTGAAGGAACCGTAACCTTGACGGTCACCTCTCCAAGCTTGATTCCTTCGCCGTAACAGGATGGACAGCGATCCTTGATAACCCTCCCTTCACCGCCGCATGTCGGACATGGGGCAACATTGACAAACTGGCCAAACATCGTTTTTGATACTTGCCGAACCTCGCCGCTGCCCTGGCAGGTCTGGCAGTTCTCTGTTGCTCCCGACTTGGAACCGCTGCCGTTACACTCTTTGCAGGAGACCTGTTTTTTGATTTTCAGCGTCTTTTCAACCCCTTTGGCAATCTCTTCAAGGGTCAGTTTGAGTCGGATTTTCAGATCTGTTCCGGGAATTCCTCCCTGAGTGCGTCCTCTTCTGGAACCACCTCCACCGAAGGCCTCTTCAAAACCAAATGGAGATCCACCCCTTCGGCCTCCAGTAAACATATCGTTGAAAGCGCTGAAAATGTCATTGATATCAGCGCCTCCTCCATACTGACCGCCACCGCCGGAAGATGCCGAAGATCCTACACCGGCATGACCAAACTGGTCATAGCGACGTCTCTTGTCATCATTGCTCAGCACTTCATACGCTTCATTGACCTCCTTGAAGTGCTCTTCCGCATCCTTGTTGTCAGGATTTTTATCGGGATGGAACTGTAAGGCCAGCTTCCTGTATGCCTTCTTTATCTCGTCCTTGGTCGCCGTTTTGCTGACGCCAAGAACCTCATAGTACTCTTTCTTCATATTTTGATGTCGATTCAATGGAAAAAAGTTCTGTGCTATCTTGCGACAATAACCTTTGCGTGCCTGATGACTTTTTCACCCAGAAGATAGCCTGTCTGATACTCTTCAATAATAGTGTCCGGTTCTGCTTCAGGATGATCGACTTGTGAAATGGCTTCATGAAAGTTAACATCAAGCGTCATTCCTTTCGATTCGATTGCGTTTACTCCCTTTTCCCCAAGCCACTTCTCAAGATTTTTCTTTACCAGTTCTACTCCTTCAATATACGGTCTGGCTTCGTTTGATATTTCAGCACTGAGTGGAGCGTGCTGCAGCAGTCTTTTGACATCATCAACAATTGGAAGCAGTTCTCTGATGATATTTTCTAGCGCTCTTGATGAGGCCATCATGGTCTCGCGCTCTTTCTGCTTGCGGAAATTCTCAAAATCGGCAGCTTTGCGCAACAACTCGTCGCGATATTTGTCGCTCTGTTCTTTCTGTTTGTTCAGTTCAGCTTCAAGTTCACCAATTCTTGCGAGAGAAGGGTCTATTTCCTGAAAAGTCTCTTCTTGCGAGCATTCTTCTTGCTGTGATGTTGTGTTGTTCACATCTTCAATATCCTGAATTTTCTTTACCTCTGTTTCATTCTTGGTCATAAATACATTACAATTTTTTAGTTAACACCAGACAGCGTTGCTGAAAGGCTGTCTGCCATATAATTGAGAACACGAACGGCGTGTTCATAATCCATTCTTTTTGGTCCCAGAATTCCCAGTTTTCCTACCATGTTGCCAACATAATAGGGTGTTGAAACAATTGTCAGGTCTTCGGCATGTCGTTCGCAATTCTCTTTTCCAATAGTGATAGAAATATCCATACGCGATGGCCCTATATTTTCAACAAGTTTGGCCATACTGAATTTGTCTTCGATCATGGTGATAAGCTCCCGAACTTTTTCAGGCTGTTTGAATTCGGGCTGATCAACAATGTATTCTGCGCCTGATATAAAGAGGCGTTCAAAAACAGGTGATTCATCAAAAAGAGTTCCCGCTGAACGTACAATAAGATTTTTCAATGCGGAATCGCAATCACATCCTGAAAGCCGTTGGTTAATAGAACGACGGATTTCGGCAAGTGTCAGTCCTGAAAGCCGTTGATTGAGCACATCAACCACCTCATTCACGGTTTGGCGGGAGACCTCAAGATCAAGTTCCATCACAATAGTCTTGACAAACAGCGACTGAATTGAGAGAATAACCATCATGCGGGTTGAACTCAGCAATACCATATCGAGTTTTTCAAACATCGCATTTGAAAGGGTCGGAGAGAGGACAACGCTCAATTGACGTGAAATGGTGCCAAGAACTTTGACTGCCGACAGGAGGACATCCGAAGATGTGCCCTTGCGATCAATACTGATTTGACCGATATTTGCCTCAATGCTCTTTTTTTCCCTGTCATTGAGGCATTGAAAAGTCATAATGAGATCAACATAGTAACGATATCCCTTGTCAGTCGGGATTCTTCCCGCCGAGGTGTGCGGTTGACTGATATATCCTTCATCTTCAAGATCAGCCATGACATTGCGAATCGTTGCATCAGAGAGGCCAAGATTGTAATTTTTGGCAATATATCTCGAGCCCACAGGAGCAGCGGTCACCACATAGGCCTGGATAATGATACCCAGCACCTGCCTTTCTCTTCCATTGAGTTCACGAGGATCCATCAATTTCCATAATATCTCATTTTCATAAACCGTAAAGTTCAACACAGGGGAATTTAAAAAAACAAATTGTTTCTGCCCTGTACCAATGATATATAACGCACCCTTTTCAGGGAAGATTCCCTGAAATAATCCTTTCAAGGCCGGAATAGTCCTTTGAGAGCGTGATTCCGGTAAAACCGTGAAGCGCGATGAGTTCTGAAACCGCTGTGGCTCCATCAGCATGCAGTTCCAGACAGAGTTTTCCTCCCGGGCCGAGCAGTGACGGAGCCAGTTCTGTAATTGCCTTGTAGCACTCGAACCCCTCTTGTGTCGTCAGCGCAATTTCTGGTTCGTACTCTCGCACCTCCCGCTGAAGTCCTTCCCATTCGGTACGGGGAATATAAGGCGGATTGGAGACAATCAGATCATAAGCGCTCTCTGGTACTCTGGCAGCAAACTCTTCATCAAACATGTCGGCTTGAATGAAGGTTACCTGCGATTCCACACCATGCCTTGCCGCATTTTCACGGGCAACCGCCAGAGCAGCAAGCGAGCAATCGACAGCAGTTACCTTGAGGGACGGGCAGAGTTTAGCAATAGTTACGGCAATACAGCCGCTACCTGTTCCAATATCCAGAACGTTCGCCCTTGCCTGGCCACCGCGCGCTGTCATGCCGAGAGATGCAAGGGCATGTTCAACCAGAAGTTCAGTTTCCGGACGGGGAATAAGTACTCGTTCATCCACCATAAACGACAAACCGTAAAAATACTGCTCTCCAGTGATATACTGCACTGGACGGCCGCCAAGCCGCTGGCGGCAAAGAGTTCTGAAGCGGTCAAGCTCATCCTGGGAAAGCACCCTGTCATGATTCAGATAGAGCTGAAGCCGACCAAGAGAAAGAACATGTCCCAGCAGAAGTTCCGAGCTGATTCGAGGCTCATCAACATTTTTTGCAATAAAATATTCGGCAGTTTTTTTGAGGAGGCTGACGACATTCCACTCCTTCAGCTCTTCCATCCCTCTCCGGTATAACAGAAATTAAGCATATATTTTTCACATAGCACTGATTCAGCAGCAATAAGACCGAATATACACCCCATCAACCTTTTTAAAAAGATCATGGTCAAGTAACTTTGCAAATTGTACATTCACTGTAAGCGCCGTCTATCTATCACCAAAAAAACAGAACCCGATACCATCTCTTTTACAATGAACAACGTTCTCCTTCTCCTTTTTCTGCTGTTTACCGCTCTCACTGGCTCAAGCAGTGCGGCAGCCGCATCAAAGTTTACCGGCACCATGGATATGTCACTTGTCATGCCAAATGGCAAGGCAGCAGTCACCTATTTTTTTGGAGTGAACACCCAGCGTATGGATATGATCATGCAGATAAACAAAATTCCTGATCAGTTCAAGACCACCGTTATCACGAAGGCAGCCCAGCCAGATGTTGCCTATATCATTAACCACCAGGCTAAAAATTATACCATTGTCAATCTCAGAACGGCAGCCGAAAATGCGCTTTTTCTCGATTTTGACAGTAACTATACTCTTGCCCGGGCAGAGAATCAAACCATAAAAGGCTATAACTGCGAACATATCATTCTCACCAGTACCACCGAAAAACTTGAGCTTTGGGTAACACGCGATTTGGGGGACTTCTCGACCTTCAGAATTTTGCAGACACAGAATCCACGGCTTTCAAATACCCAACTTGCCAAAACGCTCAGTGCAGCAGGAGTTGAAGGGTTTCCTGTTAAAATTATTCAGCATGATGATAATGGCCCCTACATTATGGAACTCACCGGTATTTCAGAGAAAGCCGTCTCCCCGTCGCTGTTTAGTGTGCCCGCTGGCTACAAGAAAATTGCAAACAATCAGAAACCGCTTGGAAGTCAGCAGAAGGAGCATCTGAAAAACCTGATGGAGAAGATGAAGAAGTTTGAATAGCAGGTTGCCTTTTATCAACGTTCTCTTCCCTGATGCTTGTCAACAGCCTTGAGGGTGGAGGTATGGTCGGAATCAGATCCCTATGTTATCCCCTGCCTCCTCCCGTATACCTGCACCCCGGCCGATTCGTCTCTCCACAAAAGATAACTCTCCCTGCACACGCTTGATCTCGTCAGCACTACACGCAAACCCTTCGCCGTTAGCAGCCGCCATACGCGCATTGAGATCCTTTATTGCCATGAGACGTTCTCTGAAAGCCACGTCTGACTTCATTTTTTCAATGAATGCTTTTGCCTGATCTACGGACATGATAGCTACTCCTGATTTGATATGTTATGGAAAACGGGAAAATATTGAACCATGATAATTGCTATGATGAGTGCGTAAAAACTCTTTTTTTGATGGTGTCGACAAGTTTGTTGAGTTCGAGAAGCTCTTTGCTCATGTCGATGGCGGCAGTTTGGAGCTGCTGGATTTTTTGGGTGCAGTCGGCAAGCATGACGCTCAAGGCCGGATCGGGCGGCGGTGGTGGTAGTTCCGGGGTTCCTTTTTTCCCGTAGAGAATGTAGTTGACGTCAATGCCGACGGCTTCGAGTTTTTCACGGAGGATGTTGCCGATGCGGTTTTTGCCGGTGACGTAGGCGGTGATGTAGGAGGCGTCTTTGGCTCCTATGGCCTGGCAGAGTGCCACCTGGGTTTTGAATTTCTTCTTTATCTCTCCCTTGAGGCGTTTTGCTTCGTCGGTGTACGCCCCTGATACAGGCATATATTTACATTTAATTCATTATTTTGCTTACCTTTTATAGATAATTATATCTTATTTCGAGAATAAAAGCAAACAAATAGTCCGAAAGATAACGAATGATAAGGATAAGCAAGGGAACGGGCGGAGGCGAAGGCTGAAGTGTTTCACCTGAAAAATATTGAGACGGTTTCGGTGAAGAACTGGTTTGCGTCGACGTGGTTTTAAAGCGGAAGCATCCTGAGCGCTGGGGCAAGCGTGAGGCTCCTCCGGCGGATGATCGGGAAAGGGATGAGGTTGTGGTAATTGGGTGAGGGGCGTTGGTTTGATATTTCGGGATTTTACACTATTGAATGACATATACAACCATGCGTAGCTTTATCTGCCGTTGAACGCTTGGCATCAAATGCCCTCAGAAAAATGAGCTATAAAACGAGCAAGAGTCATTGATTCTATTTCAAACGCCCCACTTAAGTGATGACTTAAGATGACCCAGATAACCACATAGATCCTGCTTTTTCGAACCGAAACGTTGCTAATCAGCCATGCAGTTTTTTGCGATGACTAATTATTAGTTTCAATCTTTGTCTGTATGACGATAAGGATCTACTAAAAATTTATATCTATCTTGTATATCAGGTAAAAAGGTATTGAAAAAATCCTCTGGTCTATTTAAGTATACCAGTTCTCCTGTCTTCAAATCAACATACCTATCAATATAGTTACCAAAACCATTTACGGTAGGCATAAATAGATATCTCCAATCCCATTCGTCTTTATCATAATACAATTGCAACACATGAGTCTCTTCTGGAAGCCCATAAGTTATAATAGTATGAATTAATGATGTTAAAGCTGCAGGTATTTTATTTATTAACTCCTTGTTTATAGAAGTATTATTTAAAACAATAAAGCATTCTACTGCGCCAAATTCAACCCTAATAGCAGCGGCTTTTTCAGCGCCCTGAAATGTATAACACGGGAAAATATTTTTTGGAGAATTTACAATCGGGAAGATAATTTTTTTTAAATGTGATCTGACTTTTTTATAAAAATCAGTTATTTCGGAACGATGTTTTTCCCCCAGCTTTTTAAGTTCATCAGCATTAAGTAAGCCCTCAAAATACTTCTTTAATATGGTATTGATAGCGATTCCAGTTGTGAAGGGAATAACTATTTCGAACATGGTCACGAGGTCTATTGCACCAGCCCTCATGCCATAGGGTTTTCTTATACCGCCGATAGAGTTTTCAAAAAGATTGATCAATACCTCAAGGTCAGCATTTTCACTTTTTCTATAGGAATATGTGATCCATTTATTATCTATTTTTTTCAATAATCACCTCCGATTCAATCCTAAAAACTAAGAATAATTAGAGTTATCCGCGTAATCTACGAATTCTTGAATTATAACTCCAATATAAGGCACAACCGCAATACATTTTATTTCCACATCTGTTAGTGGGTGCGTAAAGAGTTAATGTACTCAGGAAATCGGAGTATTCCACTGTTGGTAGCGTATTTTTTTATTGGTTAGTGAGCGGGTTGGATTTGGTGAGCGAAGATGGAGCGGAGGGCGTCATGGGGGGCGCAGTGGTTTGCGGGGGTGTGGGTCATTGGCGGGGGTGGAGGGTTTGGGCACAGATGATTCCATGCCCTTTTTGGGTTGTGCCCCTATGTGTGCTGGTTATTTGGGAATGAGGCCGTGTGAGAAGAAGCTGAAGTGTTGGTTGTTGCCGATGATGAGGTGATCGAGGAGGTTGATTTCGAGGATATTGCCTGCTTCGATGAGTTTGGTGGTTACTTCTTTGTCGGCTCTGCTTGGTTCGGGGTTGCCTGATAGTTGGTTGTGGACGACCATGATGGAGTTTGCGTTGGCGAGGAGTGCGCCTTTGTAGACTTCGCGGGGGTGTGGACGAGTGAGGCGTTGAAACTGTCAGTCAAAATGAACAGGCTGAATAAACTGACGGCCAATATGGTAAGGAAGCAGTTTTTTATGATGGAATCGTCCAATAATCATGGCTGGATGGGTGCCGAATTTTTGAGCGAAATCGATGATATCGCTTTCCGTCAATGCTCCAGACTCAATGACTGCCCGTTCCTCCTCTTCCGAAAAAGTCCATCGGACTGCAAAAGCATCAGCTTCGGCCTCTTTAACCTTGTCCTCTGCCTCGAAACAATCGTCTTCCAATGATATATATTTTTTACCATGAAGCAGAATATGACCAGCTTCATGAAAAAAGGTAAACCAGAAGCGATCATTCTGTTTATATCGAGCTGACAGTTGAATCAACGGTGTGCTATCGTTTATCCAGCGGGTTGAACCGTGAATCGGAGCTTTCGGAAGACAAGGTGTAGAGACAACCTTGACCCCTGCCTCTAAACATAACTGCTGAATAAGCGGGAAAAAATCCTCAGGATGCCCTGCCATGACTTTTTTGATGCCTTCAAGATTTGTTTTAAACGTTTTTGCACTAAACGAAGGGGCAACAAGCTTCGCGGCCTCCAACTCACCTTGACGAAGCCATGCGGAAATGGCATAAGGCTCACGAGAATGAGCCAATGATATTCGAAAGCTCACCTTCAGCTTGAGGCCACAATAAAAGTCATCCCAAGCCTGATGGCCGGAAATTCCAAAGAAACATAAGAGTACCTCAACTTGTTGCTCGCTGTCTTCTGTTTTTGGCAACCAACCCAGTTGAGTCATTTTTGCGCAGGGAAATGAACGTGCCCAATCTCTTCCAGAGAGCAATACATCTCGGCGCTTTGCCCGAGCAACTGCTTCATCGTAGTTCTGCTGCCTCTTCAGCCAGAAATTCGCTGGGATTCCAAGTACTGATTCAAACTGCACCGCCATATCGGGAGTAAGGGAGCTTTCTCCATTGATCACTTTAACAATGGTCTGCTCTGGTTTGCCGGTACGCACCGCAAACTCTTTCTGGCTCATGCCCAGTTCTACCAGCTTTTCCCGTAATGTAAGACCTGGATGGCTAATCGTTTGCGGGATATATTCATTACGCTTCGTCATGTTCAGCCCTCTTTGTGATAGTTCACGATTTCAACAATTTCTACGCCCTTAATTTCAAGCCAGATGTATTGAGCATGCTCGTTCATGGGAATCGGGTTCTCATGAGGCACAAAAATCAGCCGATAAGGGTGATCAAGATTACACGACCATTGGCCTTTACGATCCTCAATAAGTTCATGGTAATGCCCCGGGAGGTGGCGGACATCTTCAAGAGTTTCTGCTGCTCTCAGATCATCGAGCCGTTGCTTGAATAACTCGGCCCTTCGCGACCCAAGCTTACGTACCGCCAAACGATCATCATGTGCGTATTTCCTCAGATCTTTACTCTTAAATGAAATGTCCATCAATAATTTAATAAAATTATGAACACTTACTACTCATTAAAATAGTATCAAGGCGGGGTAACGCTTTCAATCCTTTGGGAACATTACACAGAGACTCTCTTACTTCTTGCTCTAAGAGCAGATAACAGCGCAATCACTTCCTTTGATACCGGCTGACCTAAAATGAAAGAGTGGTGACTCCCCTTCATTGCAGTACCTCTCTCCCGATTCTCAGTACTGTTTGCTTCCACAGTGCGAGATGACCGTGACTATAACCGAAAACAAAAGTATAATATAGGTAATGGCTCTATATTTTTTCGAGATAGTGGCAAGGATGCTCTCTTTATTTTATGCTTCAACAGCGAGGGCAAAGAAGGTGAGGCATGACAACAAGGTGCCGTTTAATGATGGGAAGCTGGTGTACTGTGGTGGCAGTGACCTTGAAGCAGGATTTCTTGAACTGTCTGGAGAAAGATGTGCATTAATCCAGATGACCATGCAGCAATGGCAAGATGACTTATCTAACAGACAAAAACAGCAACTACTCAATCCAGCTCAGCCATTTGCCACCAGTAACAACCGTAATGCCAATATTGGTTTATTCCCAGCTTTTTTTGCCTCCATGAATGAGCTTTTTTTGTATGTTTGTTGACAGGTTTTTCTGCCTTTCCGTAATCTTTTTGTGACAGATAATCCGTAACCAATTATAAAACAGAACTCTCCTCCTAACACCATCTAAATTTACAAGTAACGTGGCAGACAAGATAACTTCACGAAGCGAGGACTATTCCCAGTGGTACATTGACCTCGTGCGCTCGGCAAAACTGGCCGATTATGCCGATGTCAAGGGCTGCATGGTCATCCGTCCAAACGGCTATGCAATATGGGAAAAGATGCAGGCTGCCCTCGACCGCATGTTCAAGGAGACTGGCCATGTCAACGCCTATTTCCCGCTTTTTATTCCAGAAAGCTTTATTGCAAAGGAGGCTGAACATATCGAAGGGTTTGCTCCTGAATGTGCCGTGGTGACTCACGGTGGAGGGCAGGAGCTGGCCGAGAAGCTTTATGTTCGGCCAACGTCGGAAACCATTATCTGGTCATCCTATAAAAAGTGGATACAATCTTACAGGGATCTTCCTTTACTGATCAACCAGTGGGCCAATGTAGTGCGCTGGGAGATGAGAACCCGTCTCTTTCTGAGAACGACTGAATTCCTCTGGCAGGAGGGTCATACTGCCCATGCGACACCTGAAGAGTCGCAGGAGGAGGTACTTCGCATGATCAATGTTTACAAGACCTTTGCCGAAGAGTATATGGCCATGCCGGTGATTATGGGCAAAAAGAGCGACAGTGAAAAGTTTGCAGGCGCGGTTGAAACCTACTGCATTGAGGCGATGATGCAGGATACCAAAGCGCTTCAGGCTGGCACCTCGCACAACCTCGGACAGAATTTTGCGAAGGCTTTCGATTGCCAGTTCCAGACAAAAGAGGGAATACTTGACTATGTCTGGGCAACAAGCTGGGGTGTTTCGACAAGGCTGATCGGCGCCCTCATTATGGCACACTCGGATGATCGCGGTCTGGTGCTTCCTCCGAAACTTGCCACTCGTCAGGTGGTCATTATCCCGATCCTCAGGGGTGATAAAGCCGCCGTCATTGAACGGGCCAATGCTCTTGCTGAAACACTCAACCGGAGTGGCATCTCCGCATTTGTCGACAGCAGCGAACAGAACTCTCCCGGATGGAAGTTTGCCGAATATGAACTCCAGGGCATTCCGATCCGAATTGAACTTGGGCCAAGAGATATTGAAAAAAGTATCTGCATTGCTGCACGCCGTGACACACTGGAGAAAACAGAGGTTGCCCTTGACGATTTGCTGGCGCAGCACATCAGTGAAATTCTCAACGATATTCAGCAGAGCATGTTCGACAAGGCGTTGCAGTTCCGTAATGACAACACCGTTGAAGTTTCAAATTATGAAGAATTCAAAAAAGCTGTTGAAAAGGGATTTGTGATTGCCCACTGGGATGGTACAGCAGAAACAGAAGCGAAAATCAAGGAAGAGACCAAGGCGACCATCAGGGTGATTCCTGAAGAGGCGGACTATATTGCCCAGTATCGTCTTGATGAGCCCGGTTCCTGTATCTATTCAGGAAAACCGGCGGCGCGTAAAGTGGTGTTTGCGAAAGCCTACTGATGTAAAAGTCCATGTCCCCTCCCGGAAATAAAGGAGGGGCATGTTGTTGGCAAGAGAGATATCAGGTCTCTTTGAAAAACTCTTTCAAGCCCTCTTCATCTGGCTTCATCGATTTGTCGCCTTTGTTCCAGTTTGCCGGACACACCTCCCCAAACTCCTCGGTAAACTGAAGAGCATCAACAAGACGAAGCGCCTCATCAACATTGCGGCCAAGCGGCAGGTTATTAACCACCTGATGTTGAACAACACCCGCCTTGTCAATCAGGAACAATCCTCTCAGCGCAATTCCGGCACCCTCAATCAGCACATCATAATCGGCTGAAACCGTTTTGTTGAGATCAGACAGCAGTGTATAGGTTACACCCTCGATACCACCCTGACTTCTCGGAGTGCGCAGCCATGCGTAGTGAGAAAACTTTGAATCCACCGAACAGCCAATCAGCTCAACATTTCTTTCACGGAAAGCCTCAAGTTTTTCCTGAAACGCATGAAGCTCTGTGGGGCAGACAAAAGTAAAATCAAGCGGATAAAAAAACAGCACCACATACTTTCCCCTGAAATCAGAAAGCTTGCATGAATCAACAAACTGCGAGCCGTTAACAACGGCGGCAACATCAAAATCAGGCGCTTTACGTCCTACAAGTACACTCATGGTATTTTATCTTTTTTGGTTATGAGGTAATATTCTTTAAACAGGATTAATTTTGTCTATTATAAGATATTTTCAGAATTCATGCAAGAAGAACTTGTTGAACTGTGGTATAAAGCTGAAGATATAAACCGGTCACCTGTTTATAGAATGGCGATAATCTCTTCAAATACTGTATATTTTACTAATCTATAGAGTTGCATGAAGCTGGCGAAAAAAAGAAATTTTCTGTTGCGGCAAATCTCTTGAAGGTTATGTACTCATGACAATTTTAAATTTCTAATCTTTACGGAGGCTTATTATGGCATTAAATGCTTATTTGAGGCTTGAAGGTCAAAAACAGGGAGTAATAAAGGGCTCAGTAGTCCAGAAAGGTCGTGAGGACTCAATCATGGTGATTGCTTTTAACCATGAAGTGTTATCACCCAGAGATGCTTCAACAGGTTTGCCAACAGGCCAGCGCCAGCATAAAGTTTTGACGATTACGAAGGAAATTGACCGTTCAACTCCTTTGTTGATGAACGCCCTGGTGACGAATGAGAACCTGAAAAAATGGGAGTTGCGGTTCTGGCGCCCTACACCCTCCGGTATTGACAAACAGTTTTTTACTATTCAACTGATTAATGCGAACATCTCTGACATCAGGATGGAGATGCTGGACAACACATACCCTGAAAACATGAACCATAAAGAGCGTGAGCATATCTCATTTACCTATCAAAGAATTACCTGGACTTATGAAGATGGCGCACTAACCTCTATGGATGACTGGTCCGAACGAGTGTAAGAGGGACGTAGGTGATATTCTGCACTTGCGTGTTGTTACACTTCATTTACGGTACTAAAATCACTATTATATGAACAGTTGAAATCTTGGCTGATTCCGCTTTTTCTTGTACGTGATGGCAGGCATGAGTGTATGTTGTTTTGTTTGCCTCATTAATAATAAACTTTTACTTCGATGATGAAAATCGGTGAAAATGGACTTGATCTTATTCGTAAACATGAGGGATTACGTTTGGTGGCTTATGTTTGCCCTGGCGGAAAGTTGACTATCGGTTATGGTCATACCGGTGATGATGTAAAGTCGGGAATGAAAATTGACGAAAATAAAGCAGACGCTTTGTTGCGCAAGGATTTAGAGCGGTTTGAAAAATCGGTCAATGAGTTGGTTGATGTGCCGATGACGCAGGGAATGTTTGATGCACTGGTCTGTTTTGCCTTTAATCTTGGGGCAGGTTCTCTCAAAAGTTCAACCTTGCTTGCCAAACTCAATGCAAATGACAAACAGGGTGCGGCTGATGAGTTCCTTAAATGGAACAAGGCTCAGGGAAAAGTACTTGATGGATTGACTGCACGTCGTTCAGGCGAGCGTGAGTTGTTTTTATCATGATGATGCGCCGCGCCCTGTAATTTTTTGAGTAATCCTGGCTTTTGACCAAGCGTGCTTCTGCCGGAGCAAAGCAAAGGCAGAAACACTACTGGATGGTACTGTAGAATAAGTTTTGGAAAAATTTACTTCATCGAATAGAGAATTACACCATCAGTGTTGTAAACATCCACACTCCACGTTCCCCCTCTTGGTGTTGGTGGATTCGTGAGTTTCTGCCCCCAGAACGCAATGAGATTGCCAGTTGACAGCGCCGTCTCCAAAAGAGTTTGCAATACGTGTTGCGTCGTCAGTACAGCTACTGTCTTTCCTGGTTGATCACGCAACGCAATAAGAGCGTGGCAACCGGAAAAGTTTGTCAGTGCGTAACCCTCAACGAGTGTAACGTGGCCAAACAGTTCAACCGTTACAACAGGAGTTAATTTTGAGGTATCAATTTTTACACCACGTTCCGTTATCGTTGTATTTCCCATTTAATCATTTTCCTTTGAGCCTTCTTGTTTTATGAGTCAAATTTACCTGAGAAGGCATTACAGGTAAAGCAAACAATTAATGGAATGATTCGCAAAACGTACAGTACGTCTGTTGCACCTACAGTTAGAAACTGATCAGTTTTGCGTCAGGGCGCGATGCATGCGCATGAAGATCGTTCATGCCTCCGAAAGAGGCATTCTTTACCAGCATGTGTTCCTCAATACCTCGAATCTCGGCGCAGGGCTTGCATACGATGACTTGGGCTCTGGGGTTAGAGAAAATCTCCTCAAATCGAGAAGGCGGGCCGAACGGAATCATTTTGGGGTGGGCACCGTCAAGCGCGATAGTAACCGCATCATGGAATAACATTATCATTACTGTATCGCCAGCCTGAAGGGCAGAGTTCGCGAAAACAAATGGCAGCGCTCCGCGCGTAATATCGGTTGGGCCCCAGGTTGTGGGAATGACGTAATGCACTTTAATCTCCTCAGTAATTTAACTACGTTCGGTGAAAACATCAATTTCAAACATTGTTTAGCCTGATCTGCCTAATACAGAAAAAATAGATTGTTTCTTTCTGTTGAACACTTGTTCAACATATCCTGAGCAACATCATATACAACCTTAACGTAAGATACGGTTATAGTTGAATTTCCGCGAAAGCGGAAGTACCGCCTTCGCTCAGGCACGCACTGTCGCCGCAACTGGCCCGCATCAGCCGCCTTGCTTCATCGTCTCCGCTGCCAGCAGCTTCAAAACACATCAGACTCATCAAACTCATCAAACTGGAGTGTGGTAACGAGAGCTGATCCTCCTTACTTTTCCCCGCTGTAATGCCGAACTCGATAAACTCGCAGCATTGGTTGATGGTGGAACCAAATTCATTCCTTTTGCTTGGCATTCAGCTTCACCACGCTTGATCTCTACAAAGAGTGCGCGAAGGTCGTAATTGAACTTTGCGCCGATTGCCTCTTTGATAGCTCGTACTTCATCAATGATTTCATCATTCATCGTTACTTCCTCCTATAAGTTCTTCTGGTGTACAGATAATCGGTAAAAATAATGTCCGCTGTTCAAGATATTCTGCAATTCCTTCCTGAATCACCGGATTGGCTATATGCCGGCAATTCCATGTAAGCAAAAAATCAACATGGTGCAAGGTGGCAATAGCAATGTGCAGAGAATCTTCAATTGCTTTAGCTGGAATGAGTTTTTCGCTGATCAGTGCTTCAGCAAGAGCAATCATCTCTTCAGTTACAATCAATATATCCAACCCTTCAAGTGCTGCCAGTCGTCTTTCCGCAGCATCAGGATTGCCTGCTGCGCACTCTTGCCATACGGATTGAGAAACACAAAGATCGTATTCAAAGCGCTTTTCCCACCACGACTGCGTAAGCTGTTGGTGAGCCGCTCCGAGAATCGTTTTGCTTGGACGAGCCGTCAGGTAGCTGATAACGGATGTTTCAATGTAAACTTTGCGTTTCATCACAATCGTTATTCAGTAAGATATTTTTTTTGCAGGATAGTGGTTTCTATCTGATTATTTTAGAATTTTTTGACGTCTTGGTCATTTTGACCTCTTATCTTGCTCTTTTAGATAATAAATAATCTACTCTTTTGCTATTTCCTCTATTTGTGGCAAAGGATTGTAAGTTAATTGAAGCACTGTTGTCAGAGCGCGAAGCGTTGTTGTGGTCGTATTGAGTGTAACTGATAAAAAAGTTGTATAAAGTTGTTGAGCTGAAGGGTTGAAACCGGGAGTAATGAAACCAAATCAAAAATTAGAGATGACCTGGATAGGCAAAGGGCAAGAACCAAAACTGGAACCGAGAATTCTCATAGAGCAGCCTGAATACAGTTATGGCGACCCGAATACCGGTAACATGCTGATTCAGGGGGATAACTTGCTAAGTAATCCTGGCTTTTGACCAACAGTGCTTCTGCCGGAGCAAAGCAAAGGCAGAAACACTACTGGATGGTATTGTAGAATAAGTTTTGGAAAAATCTACTTCATCGAATAAAGAATTACACCATCAGTGTTGTAAACATCCACACTCCACGTTCCCCCTCTTGGTGTTGGTGGATTCGTGAGTTTCTGCCCCCAGAACGCAATGAGATTGCCAGTTGACAGCGCCGTCTCCAAAAGAGTTTGCAATACGTGTTGCGTCGTCAGTACAGCTACTGTCTTTCCTGGTTGATCACGCAACGCAATAAGAGCGTGGCAACCGGAAAAGTTTGTCAGTGCGTAACCCTCAACGAGTGTAACGTGGCCAAACAGTTCAACCGTTACAACAGGAGTTAATTTTGAGGTATCAATTTTTACACCACGTTCCGTTATCGTTGTATTTCCCATTTAATCATTTTCCTTTGAGCCTTCTTGTTTTATGAGTCAAATTTACCTGAGAAGGCATTACAGGTAAAGCAAACAATTAATGGAATGATTCGCAAAACGTACAGTACGTCTGTTGCACCTACAGTTAGAAACTGATCAGTTTTGCGTCAGGGCGCGATGCATGCGCATGAAGATCGTTCATGCCTCCGAAAGAGGCATTCTTTACCAGCATGTGTTCCTCAATACCTCGAATCTCGGCGCAGGGCTTGCATACGATGACTTGGGCTCTGGGGTTAGAGAAAATCTCCTCAAATCGAGAAGGCGGGCCGAACGGAATCATTTTGGGGTGGGCACCGTCAAGCGCGATAGTAACCGCATCATGGAATAACATTATCATTACCGTATCGCCAGCCTGAAGGGCAGAGTTCGCTAAAACAAATGGCAGCGCTCCGCGCGTGATATCGGTTGGGCCCCCAGCGTTAGCCATACAGTTTCGGGGCGTGGAGCAGTATCACTTTGCTCAGTGCCGTCTGCTGCCTCTTGCTTCGGCATGGGTGGTTAAGCGCAAAAGCAAGGCAAACTCAGATATTACGATTATATTAGCGACAAGGTTGCGTTGGTGCAGGATCTCTACGACTTTGAAAAATGGAGGGAACTACTATAACCGGCAAAAAAAGCCTCGGAAATAGTCCAAAGCCTCATTCTTTGTGGTTTACCCTTTGCTGACAGGCAGTAAACAAAACCTGTTAACGCTTCCGGAAAAAAACAAGAAATAACAAGCATTACGCATGATCAAGAATATTCTCCAGCTCAATCCACCGTCGGTGTGGAAACATTTTTACAGCCTGACCCGCATTCCCCGTCCATCCGGGAAAGAGGAGCAAATCAGGGCGTTCATCTCTGATTTCGGCAAAAACCTTGGCCTCGAAACTCTTGTTGACGATGTTGGCAATGTGATCATCCGAAAGCCAGCCACCTCCGGCATGGAGAATCGTCAAAAAGTTATCCTGCAAGCGCATCTCGATATGGTGCCGCAGAAAAACAGCGGCAAAGTTCATGATTTTGACAATGATCCGATCGAAACTGTTGTAGATGGCGAGTGGGTGAGAGCAAATGGAACCACTCTTGGCGCCGATAATGGTATGGGTGTGGCTGCCGCCATGGCCGTGCTTGAATCGGACAGGATGCAGCATGGCCCGATAGAAGCGCTCTTTACCAGCAATGAGGAGGCAGGCATGACGGGAGCTGCCGGATTGAAACTAGGTGTGCTCAAGGGTCAGATTCTCATCAACCTTGATTCGGAAGATGAGGGGACTCTTTTTATCGGATGTGCTGGTGGTACCAGTGGGCAGATGACCTTTCGTTATAAGGAAGAAGCTCTGTGGGATGATTGCGCGGGTTTCAGGATCAATGTCTCAGGATTGCAGGGTGGTCACAGTGGTCTTGATATTCATTTGGGGCGCGGCAATGCCAACAAAATCATGAACAGGATCCTTTATCAAGGGCACCTGCAATACGGGCTGCGATTGGCCGCCATTGATGGAGGCAGTCTCAGCAATGCCATTCCCAGGGAATCATCTGCTCATGTAGCAATTCCATCCGCAAAGGCGCATGATTTTCTTGACGATCTTTCTCTGTTGACCAGCACCATAAAACAAGAACTCTCGTTGGTTGAGCCTGCCTTCAGAGTCGAAGCAGTTGTCGCCGACGTGCCGGGAACGTTTATTGATCAAATGACCTTTACTCATTTGATGAAAGCCATCTACGCCTGTCCGAATGGCGTGATGCGTATGAGTGACGGAATGGATGATGTTGTGGAAACTTCCAATAATCTGGCCATTGTAACATCGGGAAATGGGGTTATTACCGTTGACTGTCTGCTGAGAAGTTCTGTTGATTCGGCCAAAGCTGATCTTCAGGTCATGATAAAAAGTGTTTTTGATCTGGCTGGGGCAGAGTCTCTATTTGATGAAGGTTATCCGGGCTGGAAACTCAATCCCGACTCCCTGATGCTGCAAAAGATGATTGAGATATATGCTGCAAAATTTGGAAAAAATCCCGAGGTAAAGGCTATTCATGCCGGTCTTGAGTGCGGGATTCTTGGTGGCACCTATCCCGGTCTGGAGATGATCTCTTTTGGTCCTTCCATTTGTTTTCCTCACTCTCCGGCTGAAAAGGTTGAAATTGCTTCTGTCCAGAAGTTTTGGGATTTTCTTGTTGAAGTACTTGCGAATATACCCGCTGTTCTGACAAGATAGATGATTCTCTCACATTGTTTGGAGTGACAATCGGGCAGTTTGCAACAAGGTAAACGTCCAACGATTTTTGGTTTTATCGGTGTTCGATGGTTTCTAAAGAAAAATAAAGGAGTGTGGATTATGGATGAATTTTTGGCGATGATCAAGCAGTTTGCCGGTAATTTTGTGCCAAAAGGTTTTATGGCGTGCGATGGCAGTGTTCTTCCAATCAGGGCAAACGAGGCGTTGTTCAGCTTATTGGGAACTACTTATGGTGGCGATGGCATGCAGAATTTCCAGCTTCCGGATTTGCGTCCTGTTGATGAAAATGGTCAAAAACGTGCATGGAATGAGGATGAACCTCGTTCTATTATTTGTGTACAAGGTATTTATCCGATGCGTGATTGATGCTTCAGTTTCGGTCTGGGGGATTTGACCACAGCTTCTTATTGAAGTGATGTCAGTAAAAAAAGCGCAACCGCACGAGATTAAAAAATCGTGCGGTTTTTTTATTGAAAGGTTTGGGAAAAATCGTTACACTTCATAAGTTTTTTTCGGTGCCGGGCATTCAACGTCCGGATAATAGGGAAGTACGTGAAAAGCGTACACTGTACCCGCAACTGTGTAACGGTATGGCCGGTGATGACGAAAGGCAGCTCTGTTTTTCGTTTTAGTGCCGGCAGGTTGCAGCCACTTTGTTCGCCTCATGTAGTACCACGGGGGAAGGCAAGGGAAGGATGCCGCCACAAAAAAGGGCGTTTTTGGGAACGCTAACCGTTGAAAGTCAGGAAACCTGCCGAAAAATTGTTGCCCATTGGCTTCGGGAAGAGAGCCGGGCAAGCGTATCGAACAGCTTCAGAAGATTGTTACAACTTGTTCCATATTTGACTCCGGAGTTCTCATGAAAATTTCCCGTATGTTCACCACTTCTGGTGAAAATGTTTACGATTGTTTCGAGTATTCTCTCAGAACCTCAGTGCTTCGCAATCCTGATGGATCGAAGGTTTTTGAAATGACGAATATTGAGGTGCCAAAACAGTGGTCGCAGGTTGCAGCCGATATTCTTGCGCAAAAGTATTTTCGCAAAACTGGTATTCCCCAGCGCGATGAGCAGGGGAATGTGATAACTGACAGTGACGGTAAGCCGGTGACAGGCAGCGAAAATTCGATTCGGCAGGTTGTGCATCGTATGGCGGGCTGCTGGCGCGAGTGGGGTGAAAAGAACGGATATTTTGATACGCCCGATGACGCCCAGGCTTTTTATGATGAGGTGGCTTTCATGATTCTCGGGCAGTTGGGCGCTCCAAATTCACCGCAGTGGTTCAATACGGGGCTGAATTTTGCGTACGGGACAACCGGGCCTGCACAGGGTCATTACTATGTTGATCCTGCAAGTGGCGAGGTAAAAGAGTCGGAGGATGCCTATTCCCGGCCGCAGGCCCATGCCTGTTTTATCCAGTCGGTCAATGATGACCTTGTCAACGATGGCGGTATTTTTGATCTGGCGATGCGTGAGGCGAGGGTCTTCAAGTTCGGCAGCGGCTCGGGCACGAACTACTCAAACCTTCGTTCGGGCGGGGAAAAGCTGAGTGGCGGGGGAAGCTCTTCGGGGTTGATGAGCTTTCTGAAAATTTTTGATTCAGCGGCTGGCGCTATAAAATCGGGCGGCACCACACGTCGTGCGGCCAAGATGGTGATTGTTGATATCAACCATCCTGATGTCGAGAAATTTATCGAGTGGAAGGCGAAAGAGGAGGACAAGGTGGCCTCGCTGGTGGCCGGTTCGAGAATCTGTTCCCGTTTTCTCCAGGCGATTGTTGAAGAGGCGCTTGCCAATGGCGTGGATCGAAAGACGAATCCCCGGCTGCATCAGTTGATCCAGAATGCGCTGAGCAGGGCGGTGCCGATGAGCTACATTATTCGTGTTCTCGCTCTGGTTGAGCAGGGGTACACCACACTTGATTTTGCAGAGTACAACTCCAATTATGAATCGGAAGCCTACTCGACGGTAGGCGGGCAGAACTCCAACAATACTGTCCGGGTGACCAACGAGTTCATGAAGGCGGTTGAGAATGATGATGTCTGGCATCTTCGCCAGCGCACAACAGGCCAGACGGCAAAAGTTGTCAAGGCTCTTGATCTTTGGGAAAAAATTCTGCTCAGCGCATGGAAGTGTGCCGATCCCGGATTGCAGTTCGATACCACCATCAACGAATGGCACACCTGCCCGAAGAGCGGCCGCATCAATGCCAGCAACCCCTGCTCGGAGTACATGTTTCTTGACGATACAGCCTGTAACCTTGCCAGTCTCAACCTGATCCATTTTGTCGATGAGGCATCGGGTACCATGAAGGTGAAGGAGCTGCAGCACGCCTCAGCGTTATGGACGGTGGTGCTGGAAATATCGGTGCTGATGGCCCATTTTCCTTCAAAAGATATTGCTCGCCTGAGCTATGAGTTCCGAACACTTGGTCTCGGTTTTGCAAACCTTGGCACGGCGCTGATGGTGCTCGGGATTCCTTACGATTCACCGAAGGCGCTTGCCCTTGCTGGAGCAATTTCGGCAGTGATGACAGGCCAGGCCTACGTCACTTCGGCTGATATGGCCCACGATCTTGGCGCTTTCAGCGGATATGCGGCAAATGCCAATGAGATGCTTCGAGTGATTCGCAACCATCGCAGGGCGGCGCGGAACCTGTCGGAAGATGAGTATGAGGGATTGACGGTCAAGCCTCGTGGAATTGATTCCGAGTATTGTCCGAAAGAGATGTTTGAGGCAGCCGCAAAGGTCTGGGATAAAGCGTTACAGAAGGGCGAAAAATATGGCTTCCGAAATGCCCAGGTGAGCGTTATTGCGCCAACCGGCACGATCGGGCTTGTGATGGATTGCGATACCACTGGTATTGAGCCGGAGTTTGCGATTGTGAAATTCAAGAAGCTTGCCGGGGGCGGCTATTTCAAGATTGTCAACCAGTCGGTGCATAAAGCCCTTGAACGACTCGGTTATAGCAGTGTACAGATTGATGCCATCGAACACTACTGCAAGGGTCATGGCACGCTTGCCGGTTCTCCCTCAATCAATCGGCAGTGGCTGAAGAGCCGTGGATTTACCGACGAGAAGATTGATGTGGTCGAATCGCAGCTTGAAACGGTTTTTGATATTCGCTTTGCTTTCAACAAGTGGATTCTTGGTGAGGATTTTTGTGCAACCCTTGGGTTTACCAATGAGCAGCTTGACGACCCTGACTTTGATATGCTACAGGCTCTTGGCGCAACGGAAGCAGATTCAGAGGCAACCAACGACTATGTCTGTGGAACCATGACTATTGAGGGCGCTCCTCATCTGAAGATTGAACATTTGCCGGTTTTTGACTGTGCCAGCAAGTGCGGCAGAAAAGGGCTTCGCTACATCAGGCATCATGCCCATGTTTCTATGATGTCGGCGGTTCAGCCCTTTATTTCAGGGGCGATTTCCAAAACGGTCAATATGCCAGGGACCGCCACGACTCATGACATTGGCGAGGTGTACCAGTCGGCATGGCTGCTGATGGTCAAAGCGGTCGCGATCTATCGGGATGGCTCAAAACTCTCCCAGCCGCTCAATATTTCAAGCTATCAGGATCTTGATGAGGTCATCATGCTTGGAACAGAAGAGAACCTTGATGAAACCAAAGGGCCAAAAGAGGTTCAGGAGCGGATTGTCGAGAAGGTCTATCATCGTTCCGAGCGCAGGATGCTGCCGAAACGGAGAAAAGGCTATATCCGCGAAGCCTATGTTGGCGGCCACAAGGTGTTTCTCAGAACAGGTGAGTATGAAGATGGTTCTCTCGGTGAAGTTTTTATCGACATGTACAAGGAGGGCGCGTCATTCAAGGGGCTGCTGAACTGTTTTGCAGTGCTTGCATCCAAGGCGCTGCAATACGGTATGCCGCTTGAAGAGCTGGTTGACAGCTTTACCTTTACCCGGTTTGAACCAGCGGGTGCAGTGCAGGGCCACAACGCCATCAAGAATTCAACCTCCATCCTTGACTACGTTTTCCGTTCTATCGGCTTCGACTATCTCGGGCGCAAGGATTTTGTGCACGTGAAGGCGGTTGACGAATTGCTGGAAAGCAATGGTGAAAATGGTCATGCTCCTGTTGTTGAACCGTCACTGGCCGTGCATGTTGAGCAGCCTGCGCACACGGCAACACGCCAAAGTCAGGTTTATCAGGCTAAAGTTCAGGGTTACACCGGAGAGCAGTGCGAAAACTGCGGTTCCATGCGCGTGAAGCAGAATGGCACCTGCAAAGTGTGCGATGATTGCGGCATGACAACGGGGTGCTCGTGAAGAGGAAGTGGTGATGGTTGATATTTATAACGCAGATTTGGTGTTATCGAAATTGGCAAAAGAGGTGATTGAGTCGAAAGCATCGTAGCTCTTCACCCCTTTTTCGGTATTGTGGCTTGAAAGAAGGCTTTGATTTCTTATACTTGTTCTGAATATGATCTTCTTGAGAATCAGCCAACAAGTATGCCATGGTCTCCATAGCTGAAATCTATGACCGTTTGTCGCCGGAACCGCTGCAGGGCGACGATCTGCAACGCTATTACGTCAATTCATTTGCACGTACCATTTTATGTGAACGTTTTGCTCAAGGGTAATGCTCCTGATGTTGGAGGCATAATTATGACCGGAATAGATTCTGCTTCTGATGAGTATGCCGATAACCTTAAAATTGCCGAGCGTTTTTTTTTAAAGACTTCTCGAAGTGGTTTTCTGTTTGCAGTGTGCAATGATGAGCTTGTTCAGAGAGAGGTGAACAGTACGCTGCAATTCCTGTCGCAGGGAAAAGGCAACACATTGCATGTCCACATCTTTCAAAAGGCAGATAAGGATGTTCCCCCGCTGGAACAGTTGCGCCGTCTGAAACAAAGCATTGATAACCTTGGTGGTTTTATTCTTTCCGGTCTTGATTCGGCTCTTTTTCAGAACCCCTATCTTCTTGTACAGCTTAATTTTGGTCGAGAGGTACTTTCTGAGCTCGGTCTTCCCATACTCTTTTGGCTTAGTACTCGCACCTTGCAGCGTATCAGCAACGAAGCGATTGATCTCTATAACCAGCGGGTTGGTGCGAATCTCTATTTTGAGCAAGCGGCTGAAACTATCGACCATGATAACGCTGTTTCTCGTTATGTGGCGCAGGATACGGTGCACTCTAATGTAAGCATCAGCTACTTGGAAGCGCGCATGAAGCTCTTGCAGCAGCAGCTTGATGAGGCCGAGCAACAGCATCGTGATCCGGTTGTTATTGCCAATGAAATTGTGCTTGATCTTCTGTCGATCTATGCTCAGATTCCGGGGACAGTGCAGTTGATACGGCAGATGATGGAGCGCTATAACGGGTTCATTGATCTCGAAAAATCTGCAAACGCTGTGATTCTTGCCAAGGCGTTCAAGTATGTTGGTGAGATTGGAAAGGCATTTGGTTTATATGAAAAAGCTCTAAACAGTTATCGCGACCTTGCCAAAACGAACCCGCAGACCTATCTGCCGGATGTAGCCATGACGCTCATTAATGTTGGGTGGTTTTACCACGACGCAGTGCTTGACAAGCAGAAATCGCTTGAAAGTGTTTCAGAGGCTTTACGCATCATACTGCCTTTGGTTGAGAAACTGCCTTACACACAATCGTATGCAGAATCAACTTTCAAACTTCTCAAGGCGTGGGGCATTGACCCTGAAGAGTTCGTCAAGCAGTTGGCTATGCACGAATAACAATATCCTTCTATGCCATTAAGCCCGAAAGAGATACGTGACAATGCCCTGCTGTTTTCCTGTTCGTGGGCGGATGTTGTCCGAGAGTGTGCTGAGGCGCAGTCGTTCTGGAATGAGTTTTTTATGATTTTCGGGATTTCTCGGCGGCGGGTGGCGTCGTTTGAGGAGCCGGTGAAAAAGCTGGGCAGCAAACGGGGTTCGATTGACCTGTTCTGGAAGGGGACGCTGGTGGTGGAACAAAAGTCGCGAGGGCGCGATCTTGATATGGCGTACAGCCAGGCGGTTGACTATTTTCATGGCCTGAAGGAAGAGGAGCTGCCCAAGTATGTGCTGGTGTCGGATTTTGCTCGGTTCCGCCTGTATGATCTCGACGAACAGACGACGCATGAGTTCAAGATCAAAGAGTTGCCGCAACATGTTGATCTCTTTGGCTTTATCTCCGGCTACCAGAAGCGCACCTACAAGGATGAGGATGAGGTCAATATTCGTGTAGCGGAGAAGATGGGGTTGCTTCATGATGCGCTGCTCAACTCCGGCTACGATGGTCACGATCTGGAGGTTTTGCTTGTCCGGCTTGTCTATTGCCTTTTTGCGGATGATACCGGTATTTTCGATGCCAAAGGTGATTTTGAGTATTTTCTTCGCGAAAAGACCAACGATGACGGCTCCGATACAGGTCGTGCAATTGCTGAAATGTTTCAGTTGCTGGATACTTCGCCTGAAAAACGGCAGCGAATTGTTGATGGCGATCTTGTCCACTTTCCCTACGTCAATGGCGAATTGTTCCGTGAAACGTTGCGCATTCCAACCTTTGACCGTGCCATGCGTGAGCTGCTCTTGGAGTGCTGCCTCTTCGACTGGAGCAAGGTGTCGCCCGCAATTTTCGGCTCGCTGTTCCAGAGCGTGATGGACAAGACTCGGCGGCGCAATCTTGGTGCACATTACACCTCCGAAAAGAATATTCTCAAGGTTATTCACGGCCTTTTTCTCGACGACCTGCACCGCGAGTTTGGGGCAATCCGGCACGACACCCGCAAACTTGCGGCGTTCCATCAAAAGCTTGCTGCCATGCGTTTTTTCGATCCGGCGTGTGGCTGCGGCAACTTTCTGGTTATCACCTATCGCGAACTTCGCCAGCTTGAGATTGAGGTGTTGCTTCAGCAGCAGACGCTGACCGGCAAAACCTGGCTCGATTTTGATGTGACAGACATTTCGCGAATCGATGTTGATAACCTCTACGGCATTGAGCTTGAGGAGTTTCCGGCGCGAATTGCGCAGGTGGCGCTCTGGCTGACCGACCACCAGATGAACATGCGCCTGTCGCAAGCATTCGGGCGAACCTTTGTGCGGCTGCCGCTGAAGCATTCGCCCAATATTGTTTGCGGCAACGCGCTGCGTATGGCGTGGGAGGATCTCGTTCCCTCAAAAGAGAGGCTCTCCATTCTTGGCAATCCTCCCTTTATTGGCAAGCAAAACCGCAATGCGCAGCAGATGGCTGATATGGATGCGGTCTGCCAGCCGCTCAAAACAAAAGGACTTCCGAATTACGGCATTCTCGATTATGTGGCGCTCTGGTACATCAAGGCTGCGTTGTTTATAGAGAAAAGCAGCGTCAAGGTGGCGTTTGTGTCAACCAACAGCATCACCCAGGGCGAGCAGGTTGCGGCGCTGTGGCAGTTTTTGCTGTTGCGAGGGATCAAGATTTTCTTTGCGCACCGCACCTTCAAATGGTCGAATGAGGCGCGAGGCAATGCGCAGGTATTTTGCGTGATTGTTGGCTTTTCTTGCGAAAGCAGCAGCGAGGCGAAGCGGCTTTTCGATTACGCCACGCCGCAAAGCGAGGCGCACGAGATTCGAGCCACGACGATCAATCCGTATCTCATAGATGCGCCGGATGTTGTTGTGCCATCACGCAATAAGCCGCTGTGCAACGTGCCGGAAATAAAGTTTGGTAATCAGCCAAACGATGGAGGCAACCTTTTATTCACAGACGAAGCAAAAAATCAGTTTGTAATAAAAGAACCAAAATCGGCAAAGTTTATCCGAAAGTTTATCGGCGCGCAAGAGTTTATCAATGGTCAAATTCGATGGTGTTTATGGCTCAAAGATGTTTCACCAAGTGAATGGAGAAGCTTGCCGGAAGTATTGAAATGTGTTGAAGCTGTAAAGAAATATAGACTTGAAAGCTCACGTGAGGCGACCAGAAAATTATCTCAAATAGCTTATCTGTTTGGTTGGATTAGTCATCCCGAGACTGATTATATAATTATTCCATCAGTTTCATCTGAGAAGAGGAAATATATTCCAATTGGTTTTATGTCAAAGGATGTGATTGCAAGCAATCTTTGTTTGATTATTCCAAACGCAACGCGGTATAATTTTGGAATATTGACAAGCACGATGCACATGGCGTGGATGCGGGCAGTGTGTGGCAGGCTGAAAAGCGATTACCGTTACTCTAACAATTTGGTGTACAACAACTTCCCTTTCCCAAACGACGTGACCGACAAGCAGCGGACAAAGGTTGAGGAGAAGGCGCAGGCGGTGCTTGCCGCACGTGAGCGCTTTCCGGGTGCCACGCTTGCCGATCTCTACGATCCGCTTTCCATGCCGAAAGAGTTGCTCACTGCCCACCGCGAACTGGATGAGGCGGTTGACGGTTGCTACCGGCGGGCATCGTTCCAAAACGAGCTTGAACGTCTGGAGTTTCTTTTTCAGCTTTACAGCCGCTACACCCAGCCGCTCGTGCAGGCGATGGAGCAAAAGCCAAAACGTTCGCGGCAGGCGAAACAGTCGTGATTCGGCGCTTCGATACGGCCTTCGGCCTACTCAGCGATCGGCAGATGCGCCGCTCTCTGACAACTCAGACGCAACTATAGCATTCATTAACAAATTAAAGAGAACGATCATGAGAAAAAACATCACCAGGGCAATGCTCACCGTGGCAATCATGGCCGTTCCGGCATGGGCTACCGCAACCCCATGGACTATTGATTCCGATCATTCAAATGTAGGATTCAGTGTCAGTCACCTTATGGTGTCACACGTCAGGGGCAACTTCAATAAATATGCAGGGGTTGTTGATATTAATGACAAAGAGATCGCGAAATCTACGGTCAATGTCACTATTGATGCCGCATCCATCAACACGAACGTTGAGAAACGGGATGAGCATCTGCGGAGCGCGGATTTTTTTGATGTCACCAAATACCCGACCTTGACCTTTGTCTCAAAAAAATGGACAAAGGCCGGTAAAGGAGGGCTGAAGGTTACGGGAGATCTTACGATTCATGGTATCACCAAAACGGTCGTGCTCAATGTGGCACCGTTCTCCAAAGAAATCAAAGATCCATGGGGTAACACAAGACGCGGAACCTCGGCAACTGCAACCATCAACCGCAAGGATTATGGGCTTGTCTGGAACCAGGCGCTGGAAGCGGGCGGAGTAGCTGTTGGCGAAGAGGTTACTATTTCGTTGGATGTTGAACTTGTTAAGTCGCAGCAACAATAATGAAAATCTGTACATGAGCACTGTCATGGGAGAGGTAATGCCGGCTGTTTTTTTAGGGCATGGTAATCCGATGAATGCGATTCAGTCGAATGCATACACCGAAAGCTGGCGCAGGTTTGGGCAAAGCATCCCGCGACCAAAAGCGATACTTGCCATATCAGCCCACTGGTTTGGGCCTGAAACTGCGGTATCGGGAAGTCTCTTCCCAGAAACAGTACACGATTTCTACGGGTTTCCTCAAGAACTTTTCGAGGTTACCTGGCCAGCTCCGGGGAGTCCTGAACTTGCAAAACGGATACAAAAACTTCTTCAGCCGCTTGACGTTCGTTTCGATAAACAGCGAGGTCTTGATCACGGCACATGGGCTGTGCTTTGCCATGTTTTTCCGAACGCCGATATTCCAGTCGTTCAGCTCAGCATTGATGACAGGAAGCCTCCTGAGTTTCATTATGAGATTGGTCGGCTTCTCCAGCCGCTTCGGGATGAGGGAGTGCTGATCGTTGGAAGCGGCAATATTGTTCATAACCTTCGTGCCTATGCCTGGAGAAATGACAATATACCACCATTCGACTGGGCACTTCGATTTGAATCTGCGGCAAAAAAACTCATGCTTGAAGGAAAAGATCGTGAACTTGTCGCATACGGAACTCTTGGAGAGGATGCACGACTTTCCGCGCCTTCGCCCGATCATTTTCTTCCCCTGCTCTATGTGCTTGGCCTGCGGAGAGAGCATGAACAGGTGAGTTTTCCGGTTGAGGGAATTGAGGGCGGCTCGCTCTCCATGTTATCTGTTCGCATCGGCTGAAGAGCATACGAGTGGCGTTCAGGAGAGCAAACCTGGCGAGCCTGATGCCACTGGCCGAAATCCGGTCGCTGATGTTTCCATGGTGGTCTCCACAAGATTCTGTCCACTGATTTGCAGGGTTCTGAAAGGGGAGTGCCGCACCAGCTCATAGTCGTGGGTTCCTATGACCACGATGATTCCCTTCTGGTTGATTCGCTTCAGATAGTCAAGAATTTCAAGCGATGTATCGGGGTCAAGGTTGCCGGTTGGCTCGTCGGCGAGGATGACGAGCGGCTCGCGCACCAGCGCACGGGCAATGGAAATTCTCTGCTGTTCCCCGCCTGAGAGACGAAGGGGCATCAGTTTTGCGGCATGTTCAAGGCCCACCCTTTCGAGCGCGTGCATGACCTTTTCTTTGACGAGTTCTTCTTTTGTTCCAGTCACTTTCAGCACAAAAGCCAGGTTTTCATACACATTGCGGTCTTCGAGAAGTCGAAAATCCTGAAAGACAATGCCGAGCTTTCTGCGCAGGAGCGGTATCTGTCCTTTTTTTATTGTCCGCGAACTGTAACCTGCAATTGTTATCTCACCTTTTTTCGGAAACACATCCATGTAGAGCGACTTGAGCAGCGTTGATTTGCCCGTGCCGCTTTTTCCGACAATATAGACAAGCTCACCGGGCTGAATGGTAAGGTTCAGATTGGTGAAAATTGTTTTTTTATCAAGCTCAAGGTCAACGTTGGTAAATGAGATCATAATGTTTGTTTGGTTTGTTTGATTCTGTGCTCTGCAATTGTTATGGCAAGGAGTGTTGCTTCATAACAACTTCTTTCAGAGGCGACGCCTTTTCCCGCTATATCAAAACCGGTGCCATGATCGGGTGATGTCCGCACGATCGGGAGCCCGAGAGTGACGTTTACCCCGGTGTCGAAAGCGAGCACCTTGAATGGCAAAAGCCCCTGGTCGTGATACATTGCTACGACAATATCGTAATTCCGGTACATTTTTGAGCCAAAAAAGCCGTCTGCCGGAAATGGTCCTTCGACTTTGAGGCGCGATGAGAGTCTGTCGATACAGGGACGGATAATCTCCTGCTCCTCATTGCCCATGATCCCGCCGTCGGAAGCGTGAGGGTTGACTCCAAGAACCGCTATGCGGGGAGAGGAAATGGCAAAATCAGTTTTAAGCGAACTGTTGAGAGCAGAAAAAAAAGAGTCAAGATTCATCGAACGGATAATTCCTGGAACTTTTGCAAGAGGTTCATGTATGGTGGCCAGTGCTACCCTGAGTTCCAGAACGGGATCAAAAAACATCATGATCGGTGAAGGTATCCCGAAGATTCGGCCAAGCAAACCGGTGTGGCCAGTATCATCACATCCCGCCATTGCAATAGCTTCCTTGTGGATTGGAGCAGTAACCAGAGCGTCGCACAGGCCGTTGCCGCAGAGATCGGCCGCAGCCTTGACGGACTCAATGGCAATTCGTCCGGCTTCTTTCGAAATCGTGCCCGGCTTGATGGTTTCGGGTTCGGCGATACTGAGGACTGGCAGTACACCTTCATCGACTCTGGTCGTTGCGCTCTTGACAAGCTCCAGCCTGATCGGCAGATCAAGCGCTTTTCTGTAATAATCAAGCACAGTAAAAGAGCCTGCCACAAGAAATGAATGGTTTGAATGCGCCAGCTTCAGAAAGCTTTTCAGGATAATTTCCGGCCCGATGCCGTGCGGATCACCGATTGACCAGACAATGCGCATCTTCAGAGCCTTTTGTATGCGTTGGCGATTTTATCGTCCGTTTTAACTCCTTTCAAAGCAAGCAGAAGCAGCACTGGTTCTGGCAGAAGTATAAAAAATCCTGCTTCGGGTTTGTGTGTTATGGCAGCTCCAATGGTTTGTAAATGTTGGTTCATCACGTGTGCAGCCGTAAGTCCCGAGAAGAGATCGCCAAGGAAGAGAAGGATGGCCAGCAAAATAAGCTTGCTCTGCAATGCCCGGTTTTTAAAGAAAAAAATAGCAGTAACCGAAATTAAGGCAGTCAGCGGTGAAAAGATGAGCCCGGCATGAGTTGCGACAGAAAAGACCAAATCAGGAATTGTTGAAGAGCCAACATCGGAGATGAGAAAGATGTTTCCGGCGCTGAAACTCCAGAAGGGGAAAAACATGCTCAAGAGAGCAAGCAAACCGGCAAGGAACAGGTAAAGATTTTGAATTCTGGCTACCATGGTTGTTGTGCGGTTAAGATTTCATTGAAACGGTTGCCAACAATATACACAATCAGGAGAAAAGAGTCTTGAAGGAAAAATGCTCTTATGATAAATATGCGGCCCATCTCACCTCTTTAGGGCATGAAAAATACCTTTTTCATGTGATTTTTCAAGAGTAATACAAGTGAGATATTAGCATGAAAGATATGGTTTCATTGTATGATTATTTACGGTCAGCTCATGTCGGCAATAAAATTATTTAAGGTTTAAAACGGTGTTGATTGTAAGGCGACTCAGCATAGATTCAATATCAATGTATCCGGAGGTATGTTATATGGTATATAATTTTCTTGAAAAATAACTCGTTTATGGTATACAATATCCCGTTTAAACGGGATTTGAAAGTTTTTATTTATTGCTGATCTTGATGACAAGAAATAAAGAACAATATTTTAATTCAATCAATGTTATGAAAATAACTCCTGTATTATTTTTTTGCTGTTGTTGTTGGTTACAACAATATCTGAGCATTAAATTTATTGCTATCGAATAATACTTTTTTATAGAAAAAAGTTTATACGAAAGCCGATTCTTAATGTCAAAGTGTCGGCTTTTTTTTTAAATAATTTGAATCACATCATCATGAGTAAAATTAAAATTGGAATATTTCTTATCGGAAGCTTTTTGATTGGTAATGCCAATCTGCAAGCTGCTGACAAGAGTACAGTTGATACGAAGGTCGCTGCATCTCGTCCGGGTAATGCTGAAGTTGTTGCGGTCGATGAACCGGTAAAGGCAGAGACGCCGGTTACCAGAGAGGAACTCGAGGGCGTCAGGGGCGAGGTTGCAACATTACAGGAGTTGTGGCAGAGGACGCTTGAAAACAATACAGCGCGCACGCAGCGTTCTCTTATTTTTACAGGCATCGCCCAACTCAGATACTCGACACAGCACAATGCGACCAGGAATGGTTTTGACCTGAATGCGCTTGTGCTCAATTTTCAGGGAAGTCTCAAGCGAGATTACGAACAGGGACGTAATGTCAACTATCTGTTCAGTCTTGCATCTCCAAGTGGAGCAAATGCAGATGGCACCACGGATTTCAGGGTAAGTCCTCTTGATGCCTATATCACGGCCTTTATTCTGCCTTCTCTGAATCCTGAAGATCCGCTTTTAAGTATCACTGCTGGAAAGCAGAAAAAACCTTTTGGTCTTGAAGCTCTTGCCGGAGAAGATAAAAAACCGACGATCAAACTTGCACAATCTGCAAGAGCTGGCACAGGGATTGATCTTGATGCGCGTGATCTCGGAATTGTCATTAAAGGAGATTTATTTCCACAATTTGACCCCGGATTTCGCTATCGCGTTCCTGCCATCGAATACTCAGTAGGCATTCTTAACGGCAGAGGTTCTGACGCGTATGGCTATTCCACGCTTTCCGACGACAATAAACATAAAGATATTTCGGGCAGGATTGTGCTCAATGCTCCTGTTGACTATTCGTCAGTCTTTCGCGGCTTATCGTTTGGAGCCTCTTATTACTCTGGCAAGAGTGGCTCCCTGGGTAATGTGGAAAAAAACAGGAGCGGTTTTGATCTCTCTTATGTCAATACTCCTGTTGGCTTCACCATTGAGTATGCAAGAGGAGAGGATGGGACGATCAAAAAGAGTGGGCATACGGTTACCGTTTTTTACAACCAGGGTGAACAATTCGTCAGTGGTTATAAAGCCCAGGATCGCTATGATGACTGGTATCCAACCACTTTTCAGCCTTTCGTGAGGTTTGATCGCTGGGATCCGGATACGAGCGTCAATGGCAACCGGAAAGATATCACCACCATCGGACTTAACTGGTTTTTTGCCCAGACCACCAAGCTGCAGATCAATTACAACATCATAACTGAGGAGAGCAACCAGGTTGCCAACAATGAGTTTCTTGCTCAGCTTCAGTACACCTTTTAATCAATCAATTTCATTTCTCTGGAGAGTATCATCATGAAACATACATTCGCAATCATTGTCGCCCTGATTACTGTCATTGTTTTTGGCGGGACTTCATCGCAGGCGGCTCAAAACAAACCAAATATTGTTCGTATCGGGTCAGCATATTCTGCTGGTTATGGAAAACCGTATGGCGCCGGTATCATCGGTATTGTGCATGCCAAAGGTCTTCTCGAAGAGGAGTTTAAAAATGACGGAATAAAATTTGACTGGGCTTTTTTCAAAGGTGCGGGGCCCGCAACCAATGAATCGCTTGCAAACCATGCAATTGATTTTGCTTACATCGGTGATCTTCCTGCAATTGTTGGCAGAGCTGGCGGACTGAAAACAAAGTTCATCGCAGGAGGTTCCAAGTATACCAATGTCTATGTTGGCGTGCCAAACGATTCGAAAATAACCTCGATAAAAGATCTGAAAGGCAAGAGGGTTGGTCTTTTCAAGGGAACAAATGCGCATCTGACATTATCCCGCATTCTTGAGGCAAATAATTTGAAAGAGAGTGATCTGAAAATTTACAATCTCGGTATTGCAGATCTTGATGCAGCATTGAAAACAAAAAATATTGATGCATCTGTTTCCTGGACAAATCTATTGCTGCTTCGCAGTCAGGGTAATGCAAAAATTATTTATTCAACAAAACAGAGCCCGCGTGACTGGCGCAATACAGGTGGATTCTATGTGACAGAAAAGTTTGCAAAAGAATATCCTGATATAACAAGGCGCATCGTCAAAGTGTATGTTGAGGCGGCTAAATGGGCATCTGATGAGAAAAATCGGAATGAATATCTGGACATCGCTGTCAAAGGAGGCACGCCTCGTGCTGTAGCACTTGAAGAAATCGAAGGTCGTACCCTGAAGGATGTTAATGATGTTCTGTTTGATAAAGACTATGTAAATCATTATGCAGGCGGCATTGTCTTCGCAAAAGAAAAGGGACTGATAAGAAATACGTTTGACGTCAACACATGGATCGACAGAAGTTATTTGGATGCAGCATTAAAAGAGCTGAAGCTTGAAAATTTCTGGAACTGAAATAACTCGTTTGTCAGGAATCCACTATCTGACGAAGTGGGTTCCTGGCTATAAACTATCAAACAGAGAATGAAAATGACAATTAATAATAATCCTGGTGTTGCCGCCCTCAGTGAAAAATATGCTGATGTTCCAAAGTCGGTCATTCTGAAACTTGATTTGCAAAGACGGGGGATAGCGTTTACTGATGCGACGACAGAAGCCACCTATGCTCCTTACTATCGAGGTCCGGCACAGACAGCATTTTCAGGAGGCGCAAAACAGGAACGTCCTTTTCCCGGCCCACTGCTTCTTCGTGATGGCACAAGCGTGCTGGCTTCTCCGGTGAAAAACCAATTTTCTGATCCGTACACCATTGATCATGTTGATGGCAAATTTTACGTACTTGATAAAGGCCAGGTGATTGACGAGGTTGATTTTTCACCAAGACCGGATTTTTATGGGAAGTTGACAAGTCGCGGTGTTCCAATGGAATCAATTGCCTGGTCTCGCCCTCAGCGCCTTGACATTATTCCATACCGATACTGCCATTACTGGGACACAAGGGATCAATGCAAATTCTGCGCATTTTTTACCGATTTGAAACAGCAGAAACAGGCGGCTGGTGACAACTATGAGAAGGTCATTCATCCCGAAGATATTTATGAGACGGTTCATGAAGCACTGAAGGAGCCTGGTCGATATTCCCAGATTAATTTGACCGCAGGAACGGATTATTCCGGCGAAGTGCCATTCGATAAAGAGGTGGAACGATACATCGAGGTGCTTCAGGCGATCGGAAGAAACTTCAAAACAAGAAGATTTCCCAGCCAGTTAATTGCTCCTGCATATACAAAGCAGCAAGTTAAAAGGCTTCATGATGAAACGGGTCTTTCTTCTTACTGCCCGGATATTGAGGTGTGGGATAAGGATCTTTTTAAGTGGATCTGCAGTGGCAAGGAGAAGTGGTTTGGCCGCGATTACTGGATCAAGAGTGCTCTTGATGCGGTTGAAATATTTGGCAAAGGCAATGTCTATACCAATTTCGTGGCAGGTGTCGAATTTGCGAAGCCCCATGGGTTCACAAGCATTGAGCAGGCGCTTGATTCTAACTTTGAGGCTTGCGAGTATTTCGCAAAAAATGGCGTGATCTATCTGAGTCTTGTCTGGACGCCCTGGAAAAGCACCGGGTTGGCTGGGCAAGAGCAGCCACCGCTCGAATACTATGTACGATTGATTAAAGGACTGGTTGAGATTCGCAAAAGCTATGGTCTTGCATCTGATAACGATGATTTCAAACACTGCGGCAATCATGGCGACAGTGATCTGGAACGCTTAAACTAATAAAGAGAGGAACGCTGATGAGTAAACTACCGGAAGAGCTGCTTGGTCTGCTTAAGGATACGGGGAGTGTTAAAGTGGTCGCAACCATTGATGGTGATGGCGTGCCTCACGTTGTTTTCAAGGGCTCGTTGACCACTCTTGATGATGAAACAATTGTTTTTGCGGAAGGGGTCGAGAGTTCGATCAGTAATAAAAATCTGGTCAGGAGTATCTGGTTCGACAAAAAAGTTGCCATTAATATTACAAAGGGCCTTATCAGTTATCAAATAAAGGGTTATCCCTACAAATACTTGATTACTGGTGCCATTTTCAGGCAGATGCTTGAACGGGCTCGGGAAAGAAGAGGCCCCGAGGCTGATATTGCGGGTGTCTGGGTCATTACGCCTGAAGAGATTCGAAACGAATCTCCTGCCTACCGAAGCTCTCTTGCAAAGGAAGAGAGAGGCTTGTTTCACAGCCATCTGGATTTATTGAGGCAATAGTCATGACAGAGTCAATAAGTCAAAACAAGCTGCTTGTGCAGTTTATGTTTCTCTCTGTTCTTGGTGGAATGGGGATGGGGATTGCACAGATTGCAATAACACTTTATGCCGTACAGCTTGGAGCGACAAGCTCCCAGATTGGATTGATCGGCGGTGCGCAGGGAATTGGTCTGCTTTTGACGGTGTTGCCGATTGGTTTTCTGGTTGATCATGTTGGCCCAAGGAAAGTGTTTATTTTTGGAGCTGTGGCAACGGCACTTCTGTATCTCCTTTTTCCCTTTGCGAACTCATCACAGACTCTTTGCTACTTCGTTGCGATCGTCGGTTTTTTTTCTGCATTCAGGTTTATTCCGATGAGCAGCGTTTTTCTGGAGTTTGTGAAGACAATTGGCAGTGACAAGGCTGGTTGGCAGAGGGGATCACATTCATTCGGGATGGTATTTCTTGGCCCATTGTCCGGAGCGTTCATGAGTAAATACTGGGGGTTTAATGCCACTTTTTATGCTGTCAGTGTATCTGTCCTTCTTCTGATCGTTGGTGCGCTTGCCATTTTCCCTAATGCCAAAGCTTCCGGAGCAAGTACGCTTGTTGAAAGATGGAGGCATGTCAAGGAGCTTTTTCATGATCACAATATCCTTGAGGCATCCAGTGCAGAAGCGTTGGCGCTGGCTACCTTCTCATGTTTCAATGCTTTTATCATTGTTCTTGCGATTCGTGTTTTTCATATCTCGGCACAGGTCGCGTCATTGTTTGTGTCATTAGAGGGTCTGGTTTTTATTGCAACACTGTTTACCCTCTGGCGTCTGCTTGACAGGCTCGGGGAACGTCGCTTTTATCTGACAAGTATTGCCTTTGTCGTTACAGGTCTGATATTTCTCTCCAGTTTATGGCATCCACTCTTCCTTGTTATCGGCACTGTATTTGTCGGAATCGGACTTGGCATGTTCAATCTGGTTAATGTGACTCGTATCGCATACGCCAATGTTGATAAAGGAAGGACTGCGGGTATGTTTGCCATGTTTACTATAGCCGGTTCAATTATTGGACCGGTCGTTGGAGGATTTGCAGGAGAGCTCTTCGGAGCAAGGTCTGTGTTTCTGATTTTTATACCTCTTTATCTGGCACTCTCGGTCAGACTTTATCTGCGTCACAATGCCCCTGCCGCTGTTGTGGATGACGCGTTATTGGTTCAGCCATTCAACAAGGAGTATAGCAATGAACACTAAGGGAGAAACACAGGTCAAGACAATTCTTATCGGGTTTATCGTTCCTGTTCTGCTCGTTATTGGCCTGGAAATAATCTGCAAGCTTGAAATTTTCCCATCACAGATTGTTGTGGCTCCGCACAAGGTACTGATTACTTTTTTTGACTTGATCAGTACAGGAGAATTGCTGGAGCATCTTCGGATCAGCATGTATCGGGTGTTGACTGGATTTGTTCTCGGTGCCACCCTTGGTTTTATTTTTGGCACGGTGATGGCTCTTTCACCAAGGTCGGAACGTATTATAGCGCCGTTGCTCAGCGCCTTGAGTCAGGTGCCGCTTTTCGGCTGGATTCCTCTGTTGATGCTCTGGTTTGGAATAGGAGAGACCTTCAAAGTTGTTTTTATAGCATTTGGGGCTTTTTTCCCGATGTTGATCAACACCTTTGAAGGAATCCACGGGGTTCCCAGATCATACCTTGAGGTCGCCCGTGCTTTTGAATTCAGTTCAGCCAAGCTGCTTCATAAAGTGCTTTTGCCTGCGGCCTTGCCTTCTCTTTTTACAGGAATCAAACTGGCACTTGGCATGTCGTGGATGCTTGTTGTCGGAGCTGAACTTGTTGCGGCAGGTGAGGGAGTCGGATACCTTATTGTCTGGGGGCGACAGTTGTTTCAAATGGATATTGTTTTTGTGGGGATTGCAGTCGTTGGATCTATCGGATATCTGATGTTTCTGACACTTAATGCTCTCGAAGTTTCTCTTATTAGCTGGCATCGTCCACTCTCAAAAAAATAAAATCATGAGTTTTTTGTCTGTGAGGGGGAATAAATATTTGCCCATTAAAGTGCTTGAAGGCACTCTTCTTCCGGGAACGATTTTTGTTATCTGGCTGATCTGTTCAAGGCTCAATATTCTATCAAAAGATTTTTTTCCCTCTCCTGGAGATGTCGTGAATGGCTTTCATGAAGTCCTGAATGATGGAAGTTTTCTTGATAATCTTGGTATGAGTGTCATCAGGGTATTGAAAGGTTTTCTTCTTGGTTCGACAGTCGGGTTTGTTATAGGAATAACTCTCGGAATGTCGAGGTTTCTGGAAAAATTGATAACTCCGATTTTTAATGCAATCCGGCAGGTGCCCTTGCCCGCATGGGCTCCGTTATTGGTTCTGGTCAGTCTTGGTGAAATGTCCCGTGTGCTTTTTATCGCAATTGGAGCCTGTTATCCTGTTGTTCTGAATACGTTCGAAGGGGTAAAAAATGTCAGAAACGATTATGTCGAAGTTGGAAAGGTATTCAAGTTCAACAGAGTTCAACGTTTTTTTAAAATTATTCTGCCGTCAAGTTTTCCTTCAACGCTGACCGGACTACGACTCAGTTTGAGTATTTCGTGGATGCTGGTTGTTGCTGCTGAAATATTTATGACCTCTGGAGGCGGTATTGGTGAAATGATGTGGGCGTGCAGAGAATATTCCAGAATGGATCTGGTTGTTGTCTGTATTATTGCAATCGCATTAGTTGGATTTACAATGAATTTTTTTATGCAAAAAATGGAAATGTTTTTCTCTTTCTGGAGACTGACATTGAAACAATCAAGATAAATCAATGAAAAGTACAGGAACACTTTCAGTAACGAATGTGAGTAAAAAATTTCGTGTTAATAATAATGAAATTCATGTTCTCGATAATATCAACTTATCAGTCAAGGCAGGAGAGTTTATAAGCATTATTGGTTTGAGCGGTTGCGGAAAAACAACACTTTTGCGACTTATTGTCGGGTTAGAATCTGACTATGAAGGTGATATTCTTCTTGATGGGCGAAAACTTAACGGACCAAGTCTTGACAGGGGAATTGTGTTTCAGGATCATCGCCTTTTTCCATGGCTGACGGTTGAAAAAAATATAGGGCTTGGCATTGTCGGTAAAAGTGACACAGAGAAAAAGGAAATAGTCAACAACCATATTGAACTGGTAGGATTGAAAGGCTTTGAAAAAAGTTATCCATATCAATTGTCCGGCGGAATGTCACAACGAGCTGCAATAGCAAGGTCTCTTGTCAATCAACCTGAAATATTGCTTTTGGATGAGCCGCTTGGTGCGCTTGATGCTTTAACAAGAATGTATATGCACAAGGAGCTTGAGCGGATATGGAAGAAAGAAAATATAACCATGATCATGGTCACTCATGATGTTGAAGAGGCCCTTTATCTTTCGGATAAAATTGTTGTGATGTCTGCACGGCCAGGAAAATTACAGAAAATTATTCCTGTTCCACTTGCACGGCCACGGGATCGGGCAAGTGTTGAGTTTGCTGAAATGAAAGAAAAAGTGCTTGAGGAGTTTATGCTGCACACCGAGCCTCATTTCACCTATACGATATAATTAAAGAGTAGTTCAATAGTCTCAATAAATTCAAAATCAGGGAGAAAAGACGTATGAGTAATCTTAAAGAAACATTGTATCGGGAACTGGAATTAAAAATATTAACAGGGGTTGAAGGCATCAACTTTGATCCTCATATTTTTAAACACCTTGACCTTGGTGGACGCTTTCAGGAGGAAGTTCACTGTCTTTTCGAGGGAGACCATGAGACTCATGTTGGAATCAAGTTTCCGGCAGGTTACCGCTCTCCACACGGTCTGGTCTATACCGTCAAGTGGGATCGCCGCTCTTCATACTCATTTATCTATGAAAAGGGGACCTACTATCTGGCCCATCATGGAGAAATCATATTTCCGGTTGAATTTCTTGAGCGGCCAAACTATTACAAACTGAAAACTTCGGATGGAACAAGCATGGCCAATCTGGCGCTCTATGTTCAGGATGGAGTGCTGCTTATTCCTTACAGCAACGAATGTGCCCTGAAAGATAAAGGCCAGGACTGCAAATTCTGCAACATCAATGCGACGAAAGATACCTATGGCGAAGCAGAGGGTATCGGCTGGAAATATCCAAAGCAGATCGGAGAAACGGTTGGTGCGGCATACCGGGATGGGGCGCGTCATCTCACCATAACAGGCGGTTTTGTGGCTGAGCGTCGTGAAGTGGAGTATTACCTGGATGTGGCAGATGCCATCAAGGAACATACCGGACTGGATGATTTTAACGGCACGGCCTGTGTCGGTGCTCCTCATGACCTGAATATCATTGACAAGTACAAGGAAGCCGGGTATCGCACCATTGCGACCAATATTGAGGTCTGGGACAGAAATATGTTTAAGGCGATCTGCCCCGGAAAGGAGCTGCAGTGTGGTGGCTGGGAGCATTGGGTCAAGGCTTTGGAGTATGAAGTGGAGGTCTTTGGCCGGGGCAAGGTGCGTTCAAACATCGTGGCAGGCCTTGAACCGAAGGAGTCAACACTTGAAGGTATTGAATATCTGGCATCCAAGGGTGTTATCTGTTTTGCGACAAGCTGGAATCCGAATCCGGGCTCTGCTTTTGAGGGACATCGTTCACCAGAACCAGCCTGGCATTTTGATCTTTACAAGAAAATAGCGGCTATCTACAGAAAGTACGGTTTTACCTACGAGGAGATCTATGATTGCTATGCAGCCCCAATAACGATAATCCATGATATTTATCGGATTGAAGATGAAATGCTGCCGGTTTTCAAGGGCCTGGTGGCATGACATTGATTTCAAGCCCCGAAGGGTGGCGACGGGTTACGCTGCATTCTACCAATATGTCATGCTTACGGCATTGAAGAAATAAGGGGGTGGCAACGTCATATTTTGAATTCAAGCCCCGGAGGGGCGGCATGTTGGCAGCAAAGAAAAAGGCAAGCCCCCTCTTTTAATTATTGTATAAGGGGGCTTGTGTGGCATTTTCAAAGGGAGTTTATACGAAAAGAGTATATGTCGAAAGTATTGGTCATTACAGGAGGGGCCAGCGGGATTGGTGCGGCAACAGCCAGACTCGCTGCGGAAAAAGGATACTCGATAGCTGTCAACTATCGTACCAGAGAACAGGAGGCCAATCGTCTTGTTGAAAAATTGAAAGAGAGAGGTGTTCGAGCAATAGCGGTATATGCAGACATTGCAAGGCCAGAGGATATTGAGCGGCTCTACAGGGAGGTTGATGAAAAACTTGGAACGGTTACGGCGCTTGTCAACAGCGCTGGTATGGGTACTGGTCCCACGCGTGTTGATGCTGCTGATGCTGCCCGGCTGCAGCATCTGTTTCAAATCAATGTCGTCGGCCTGATTCTTTCAACAAAGGAGGCCGTGCGTCGGATGTCTACGGTTCATGGGGGGCAGGGTGGGGTCATCATCAATATCTCGTCGATGGCTTCAACCATAGGAGGGCGTCCGGGCGCCTCTTTTTATGCCGCCACCAAAGGTGCGGTTGATGCTTTTACTGTTGGCCTGGCGAAGGAAGTAGCTTCAGAGGGAATACGAGCAGTGTCTGTGCGACCCGGTTTTACCCTTACAGAGATGACTGCTGTCTATGCGGCCGATCAGCAAATCCTTGAAGAGATCTCCTCAACCATTCCGATAGGTCGTCCTGGCTTTGTTGAAGAGATAGCCAAACCCATCATCTGGCTTCTTTCTGATGAGGCATCTTTTATTTCAGGTGCACGGCTGGATATCTCGGGCGGTGGGTTCACTCTCGGCGGATCAGCCTGGCCGGGTCTGCGTCAAGCGGGGATTGCCTGACAATATAGAATCAAGAAAAAGGAGTATTGAGATGAGTGAAAAAAAACAAGGCAAGCATGTTGCGATTTACGGCAAAGGGGGAATCGGTAAATCCACGACGACTTCCAATATCAGTGCTGCGCTTGCCGAGGCAGGTTACAGGGTTATTCAGATAGGATGCGATCCTAAAAGCGATTCAACGACGATTCTGCGTGGAGGAAATGACCTGCCTACCGTACTCGACACACTGCGTGAACAGAGTAAAGTCAGGATCGAGGATGTCTCCGCCGTTGGTTTTGGTGGTGTGCTTTGCATTGAAGCAGGGGGGCCTGTTCCAGGAGTTGGTTGTGCTGGAAGAGGTATCAATGCGGCTGTTGAACTCTTGCAGGAATTGAAGCTCTTCGAAGAATACAAGCCTGATTTTGTGCTTTATGATGTTTTGGGAGATGTGGTGTGCGGGGGTTTTGCGGTTCCAATCCGGGATGGTATTGCGGACAGGGTTTTTGTGGTGACGTCATCGGATTTTATGGCGGTTTTTGCAGCAAACAATCTTTTCAAGGCCGTAAACAAATACGCTCCATCGGGAGGCGCACGACTGGGAGGAGTAATAGCAAACAGTATTCAGGCGGCCTATGCCAAATCATTGATCGATGATTTTACCGATCAAACAGGGACGACCGTCGTGGGGTATGTGCCAAGATCCATCACTGTTGCACAAAGTGAACTTTATGGCAAGACGGTCATTGAGGCGCTTCCTGAATCCGGGCAGGCTCAGGTCTATCGCAATCTTGCTCGATATATTGATGAAAATGAGGAGTCGGTTATTCCAAAGCCTCTCAATGCTCCGGAATTAAAGCGCTGGGCAAGGTCATGGGGCGACAGAATATTTGAAGTTGAGTCCGGGGTTGTTCATAATATGGCGTCAATTTAAACGTAAATGTTAACATAATAGATTTTAGCCTATGTCTCTTTTGAAAGCCAAATCCTCCCTTACACGAGAGAAGCGGCTTGACACCTTGAATGCGTTGCAGGGAACGGTGGACTCTCTTGAGAGAGAATTTTCCACAAAAGAGCCCGTCAAGCGAACTCGTACTTTTTCACAAAGCAGCCATGATGATCTTCTTCATGCTCTTCGGCTTCTGGCAAGTATCCGGGAGAGTGTCATCGTCATCCATGGTTCACGGGGATGTGCTGCTGCCGGTCTTTTTTATCATTTGACCGTTGCTGCCGGGTGCTGGATTGTAACCAATCTCGACGAAAGAGATACCATTATGGGGGCTGACCTGAAGCTGCGCAAAGCCGTCACTGAGGCATATAAGCGTTATAAGCCGGAATTGATCTTTATTGTGGCTACTCCTGTTGTGGCGATTAATAATGATGATATCCAGTCTGTTGTTGACGAGTTGCACGAAGCGCTTGACGTGGATATTATTCCGCTCTATGTTACTGGTTTTGCCTCTCACCATGCTGTGACCGGTTATGATATAGCGCTGCACGCATTGCTTAAGTATCTTGGCGGAAAACGAAGTGATGAACATCAACACGAGAACAGGATCAATTTGCTTTCGGTTGCCGGGCACAACGATGATCAACGGGAGGCTGAACGTCTTCTGTCTGTGTTTGGTCTTGAGTTGAACACTCTTCCAGATGGAGCCTCAGCAAAAACATTCCGTCAGGCTCAGAGAGCCAGGCTATCCATCTCACTTGATGATGACAGCAGTAATTATATAGGAATCTGCCTGCATGACGAGTATGGAGTGCCCTATGTTGAAGCACCACGGCCGATTGGTCTTGGCGCCACAGGACGCTGGCTTGCAGCCGCAGGCAAGGAACTTGGTCTTGAAGAAGCCGCTCAAACGTTTCATGAACAGGAGTGTAAAAAAGTCAAACAATCACTGGGGAATTTTACTCTCAAGGGAGTACGGGTTTATCTTGGTCTTTCAGCAGCAACACTGTTCAGTGTGCTGGATCTTGTTGAGGAACTGGGAGGCGAAGTTATTGGTATAACGTTCCGCTACATTGACCACCGGTATAAGCACCGGCTGCATGAACTTGCCCTGATGCATCCAGCGTTGCCGATACATGTTGCAGATGGTCAGCCATTTGAGGAGGTGAATATTATAAAACGATTATCTCCGGATCTTTATCTTGGCGACGCAGCGCACCTCAGTCAGATTGGACGCCTCGGTATTCCGGTCGTTTCACTTGAGGAGAGTCCGATTCTTGGATACAACGGATTAATCTTTGCAGCACGACGATTTGCCGCTGCATTGCGCAACCGCTCCTTTGCGTCAGCAATTGCCCGTTCACCTTCAGTCTATCAGAATGCCTGGCTTCGACGCAGTGCCAATTGGCATATCAAAATGGAGGTAAAGTAGCATGGCCCATCATATTGAGGGATCACGCAATTCCTGTGCCCTGCATGGTGCACTTCAGGTTATCGGCGCAATTGAAGGGGCGGTTCCAGTTATACACAGCACTGCGGGATGTGGGATGCAGCATCATCTGGGCATTACCCGTTTGAATGCGGGCAACGATACTTTCGGTGGCCCATCGGTTTCATCGAGTAATATCAGTCAAAAGCACATCGTTTTCGGTGGAGGATCCCGTTTACGTGAACAGCTCAAAAACACGGTCAAAATTATTCAGGGAGAACTCTATGTCATTGTAACCGGGTGCTCGACTGAAATGGTGGGTGACGATATCCCTGCCATGACAAAAGAAGGTCGTGAACAGGATTTCCCGGTGATCTATGCCAATACTCCCGGTTTTCGGGGAGATGTTCATCAAGGATATCAGTTGACCATAAAGGCACTGATTGAACAATTACCAAAACTTGGGAAGGTCGCAGAACCGGTATCGGACAGTATCGTCAATATCTGGGGAATTGTTCCTCAACAGGATCCATTCTGGTTTGGAAATCTGGAGGAGATTGGTCGTTTGCTGGAAACTGTCGGTCTTAAACCAAATCTTCTTTTTGGCAATGGACAGGGCCTTGCTGCGTGGCAGCAGGTTCCGGAGGCGGTTCTGAACCTTGTTGTTTCTGTTTGGGGTGAAACTCCAGCTCAGCTTCTGGAAGAGCGTTATGGAACCCCGGCTCTTGTGCTCGATGCTCTTCCTGTAGGTCGTGCAAGTGGAAGAATGCTGCAAGCTGTCACTGAACGGCTTCATCTCGACACCAGAAGAGCTGAAAGAGTTATTCAGGACGAAGAGAATCGTTTAACAAATCATCTTGCAGCTCTTGCTGATACTTATTATCGCTCAGGGTTTCAGCGTGAATTTGCTCTTGTTGGAGAGAGCGCCCAGGTGGCTGGCTTCAGTGAGTTTTTAGCCGGAACTCTCGGTATGATTCCTCGTCTGTTAATTATGACGGATAATCCGCCTGATCATGCAAGAGAGACGCTTTATTCATACGTGACAAGTTTTGTGGAAGGTTATGGTACTGAGCTGTTTTTCAGCGAAGATCACGGTGAGATTACTGATCGGCTGCGTTCCAGCAGCGCTGAGCTGGTGCTTGGCAGTGCTCTTGAAAAAGAGGTGGCTTTTGAGATGGGGGTGCCGTTTTTAGAGCTTTCATTTCCTTTGGTAGAGAGGGTGGTACTGAACCGTTGCACGGTTGGTTATCGTGGCGCAATAACTCTGCTGGAAGATGTTGGAAGTGCACTTCTTGCAGCATCAGGTCACAGGATTCAGGAGGCATAATGAGCGAAGGGAAAACCCCGTGCTGATAATATTTGGCGGAACATTTCCTTATGTCATATATTAAGCACACCGAATTCACGTTGGACACAGTCATGCCGGGAGATGTGGTAACGTTTGAAAGACAATAACAGAAGAGACTTCAAGAGTTTTCACAATATATGGCCCATACTTCCACACGTCGAGAACAGTTACACGACACTGATCAGGAGCTGGTTGCCAGAGCGATTGAAAATAAACGGGCTTTTGCCGCCATTGTTCATCGCTATGAGGCACCTCTTTTGAGATATATCGTCCGTTTGGGGTGTAAGGATTATTCCGCAGCCGAGGATTTGCTTCAGGAAGTATTCATCAAAACGTTTGTTCATCTTAATGATTACGATTCTTCACTCCAGTTTTCATCCTGGATCTACAGAATCGCCCATAACGAAATAGTAAGTTATTTTCGAAAGGAACGGAGTCGCCCAAGCGTTTTAATAAAGGGGGAGAGTGATGGCTTTTTTGAAAATATTGCAGCAGACGCAGGCTTGACTGAGTTTGCAGGTCAAAGGCACACCGTAAAGGAAATTCAGGAAGCGGTGAACCGGATCGAGACAAGGTATCGAGAGGTCATTGTGCTGAAATTTTTTGAAGAAAAAAGCTATGAAGAGATATCTGATATTTTACAGATACCTCAAGGGACAGTTGCGACACTGGTTAATCGTGCCAAGAAAAAAATCAAATATTTATTAGAAAAGGTTTAGTGGTGTGGTCTTATGCAAAAGAACAGATCAGAATGTATTCTGGAAGAAATTGAAAAAAGGCATGTGGAGCAGATTCCACGGTGGCGTTTTCTTCTGAAGCGGTTCGGTTTTTGGTTGCTTGCCTCAATTTCGGTTTTAACCGGCGGGTTATCGATGGCAACGGCTCTTTATGTTTTTCTTGACAACGATTTTATAGAGGATCAAGATTATATCAACCGTTTTTTTATTGAACGACCCTTCGTTGCTGATGTCATATCAAGTATCCCCTATATTTGGCTTGCAGCTCTTGGCCTGTTTACACTGGTTGCATTTTTTGGGTTTCGGCACACAAAAAAAGGTTACCGATACTCTGCGACGAAGGTTATTGCAGCCTCCATTTTTGCAAGTCTTTTCCTCAGTGTTGGTCTGAATACTGTTGATGTTGGCGGTTATATTCATCGTTATCTTATTGAAAACGTTCATGTTTATAATAATTTGATCATAGCCAATGAACAGCGCTGGACCAATTCACAACATGGTTTGCTTGGAGGAAAGGTCATTCAGACAGACACTATTAACCATTCGCTTGTGCTGAGAGATTTCAGGAAAGGGCTATGGCGTGTTGACATCAAAAATGCAGAGGTGCGACAGAAAACACAGCTCGTGCCAGGCAGGTATCTGAAAATTACCGGGATAAAAACTGGCCGACGGACTTTTGAGGCGCATTCCATTCAGGCCTGGGAAAAGAAGTATCACAAACGGAAGCCTTTGCCGCCAACCGTTACGCCAGTCAAAACCCTTTAATATGGTACTGTGGCGGTGTAAGGTTCCTCGGGTTTGACATTCATACCGAGACTGATTAAATTCATGGCAACTAGCCGAAATAGAACAGAACAGACGGTGTTGTTTTGAGCAAGCGCAGCGAATGAACTTGTTTTTTGTATAAAAGAAGAACGTGTCAATAGTCACCAACGTCCCCCTCCCATATTTCCATGCAAAATTTGAAACATATTTTTTTCAGGATTCCGGTTGTTATCGGAATGTTGTTCCTGTTGCTTTTCACTGGTTGTGGCGTTGGAGCGGGAAGTAAAAATGCTCAAAAAAAGGAGCAGCCAGTTTTATCGGTGATGACAGTTACTCGCTCAGATGCCAGGGTTACTTCAGAGTATTCGGCTCTGCTTGAGGGAAAAGTCAATGTGGAAATTCGTCCACAGGTTGATGGAACACTCCAGAAAATTTATGTTGAAGAGGGCTCTTTTGTCAAGGCAGGGCAGCCGCTTTTTAAAATTGACGACAGGATGTATCGAGAGCAGTATCACAGTGCATTGGCGGCTCAACATGCGGCAGAGGCGAGGTTAGCTGTAGCTAAACTTGATGTGGACAAGCTTGTTCCGCTGGTGCAGAACAACGTTGTTTCTGATATCCAGCTTAAAATAGCTCAGGCTAATTATAATGCGACTCTCGCGTCTGTTGAGCAGGGGACCGCTGGCGCAAACTCCGCGCGTGTTAGTCTTGGTTATACCGTCATCAAGGCTCCGGTCAGTGGCTATATTGGAAAAATACCGTTGCGCCTTGGAAGTCTTGTCAGTAAAAATCAGAGTCAATGGCTGACACTGCTGAGTGATGTCAGCGAGGTGTGTGCCAGTTTCAGTATGAGTGAACTGGATTATATCCTTTTCAGGCAGCAATATGCAGGAGCATCCATGCAGCTAATGCTTCAGCGTGTCGCTCCGGTTTCACTGATTATGGCTGATGGCAGCAGGTTTAGTGAAAAAGGCCGTCTGGCGACAATAAGTGGTCAGTTTGATCAGTCAACCGGCTCCGTCAGGTTAAGGGCGCTCTTTCCGAATCATCAGGGCGTGTTACGTGCCGGAAATAGTGGCCAGGTGGAGATTGAATCCGTCTATCATGATGTTTTGCTGGTTCCACAGGCATCGACAGTTGAGTTGCAGGACAAGGTTTTTGTTTTTCTCCTCAAGAAGGGTAACAAGGTCAAAAAACAGGTTATTTCAGTGCTTGCAAAAAGTGGTAATAATTATCTCGTGAATTCAGGATTGCAGCAGGGCGATACCATTGTGGTGGTTGGAGTCGATAAATTGCAGGATGGCGCTGTTATTACTCCAGTCAGGAACGTTCCTGCGGCATCGAATACTGGGCAATGATGGTCATGTGGTTGAGTCTGTTCGTGCAACGATTGGGTGAGCTAAACGTATTTATTCATGTTTGAAAGATTTATTTCAAGACCAGTCCTTGCTACAGTTATCTCGGTGATTCTGGTTATTCTTGGCGTGGTTGGCATGAATCAGTTGTCAATCACCCGATTTCCTGACATTGCACCTCCGAGTGTCTCGGTTACGGCCAGTTACCCCGGTGCCAGCGCTGAAACTGTTGGTCGTTCTGTTGCTCCTCCTCTCGAAGAGGCGATCAATGGGGTTGAAAACATGACCTACATGACCTCCACCTCCGCCAATGATGGTTCTCTCTCTATTACTGTCTTTTTCAAGCAGGGCACCAACCCCGACCAGGCTGCGGTAAATGTGCAGAACCGGGTGTCGCAGGCGACCAGCCGCTTGCCCGCCGAGGTGAACCAGATTGGCGTGACGACCGTCAAGCGCCAGAACAGTCAGATTATGCTCATCAATCTGGCGAGCAAGATTCCGCAGTACGATACAATATTCCTGCAGAACTATGCCAAAATCAATATTGTTGATGATTTGTCGAGGGTGCCGGGCGTTGGACAGGTTTCGGTCTATGGCAATCTTGACTATTCCATGCGTATCTGGCTGAGACCGAACCAGATGGCGGCCTACAAGGTGACTCCGCAAGAGGTTGCAGCGGCTATTCAGAGCCAGAATCTTGAGGCTGCTCCCGGATCATTTGGCGAGAACAGCAGCCAGGCCTTGCAGTATGTGATGAAGTACAAGGGGAAAAATCGCTATCCCGGCGAGTATGAAAATATGGTGATTCGCTCAAATCCTGACGGTTCACTGCTCAAACTTGGCGATATTGCCCGTGTAGAGTTTGGCGCATACCGCTATACGGTCAACACCAAAGCCAATGGCGATCCTGCAGTGGTTCTTGCGGTTTTTCAGGCTCCGGGTTCAAATGCCAACAAGGTTGAAATCGGTCTTCGCAAGGCGCTTGAGAAGGTCTCAGTCTCCTTCCCGGCAGGCATCACATATTCCATTCCTTATAGTTCCAAAAAGGTGGTTGATGAGTCAATTAATCAGGTGATTCATACGCTCATTGAAGCTTTTTTACTGGTCTTTCTGGTGGTATTTATCTTCCTGCAGGATTTGCGTTCTACTCTTATACCAGCTATTGCTGTTCCGGTCGCCATTATTGGCACCTTTTTCTTTATGAACCTTTTTGGTTTTTCCATCAACGTCCTGACTCTTTTCGGTCTTGTGCTGGCAATCGGGATTGTGGTGGATGATGCGATTGTGGTTGTTGAGGCGGTTCATGCCAAAATGGAACAGAAGCGTTACCCCGCCAAAGTTGCCACAGTCTCGGCGATGCGCGAGATTACGAAAGCCATTGTCACCATTACGCTGGTGATGTCGTCCGTGTTTTTACCGGTCGGTTTTCTCGAAGGCTCGACAGGTGTCTTTTATCGGCAGTTTGCCTTTACGCTGGCCATCGCCATTCTGATCTCAGCCGTCAACGCCCTGACGCTGAGTCCCGCGCTTTGCGCCCTCTTTTTGACCAATCTGCACGATTTTGATCGTGGTGCTGGCTACCATAACAATCTCAAAAGATTTGGCGGCTTCGGACAGCGCTTTTTCACCAGCTTTAACGTCAGTTTTGAGGCGATGAAGCGTAAATATCTTGGCGCTCTTGTTTTTCTCATCCGCAACAAGCGCATCACTTTTGGCGCTCTTGGCGTGGTGATTGCACTTTCGTTCTGGCTCTTCAAAATTATGCCGACAGGATTTATTCCTGATGAAGATAACGGCTTTGTGATTGTCTCCGTCACCATGCCGCCGGGCGCTTCGTTGCAGCGTACCCAGAAGACGCTCGACAACGCCACTACGACGCTGCACTCCATGCCATCTGTGCGCAAGGTGATTGCTGTGGCTGGCATTAATATTCTTACCAGAAGCTCTTCTCCCTCCTCCGGTCTGCTTTTTGTGCAACTTCGAGATCATCAGGATCGGGGTGCCGAAGGGGATATCAAGAAGATTCTTGGTACGATGTCGAAGAAGTTGAGCAACAGGGATGGCTCATTCTTTGCCCTTGCGCAGCCCACAGTGCCAGGCTTCAGTACGGTTGGTGGTCTTGAATTTGTGCTGCAGGATCGCAGTGGGGGCTCGATCGACAAGTTCAGCGGGATATCAAAGGGGTTTCTTGACGCATTGATGAAGCGCCCTGAAATAGGGTTTGCCTTTACCAACTTCAAAGCCACCTATCCGCAGTATGAGCTTGAGGTGGATAATATCAAGGCTGCCCAGCTTGGGGTGAACGTCAAAGAGCTTCTGACCGTTTTGCAGGCTTATTATGGCAGTATGCAAGCCTCGGATTTCAACCGCTTTGGTAAATATTATCGTGTGGTGATGCAGGCAGAGCCTTTGGATCGCACTGAGCCTTCGTCACTGAACGGGATTTTTGTCAAAAACTCCAATGGAGATATGGTGCCTGTTTCGTCGGTGATCACCCTGAAGAGGGTTTATGGCACAGAATCGGTAGACCATTTCAATCTTTTCAATGCCATTTCGATTAATGCCGTTGTTAAGCCCGGGTTCAGTACAGGTCAGGCAATTAAAGCCGTTGAGGAGGTTTCGCAGGGCAGCCTTCCAGCGGGTTACACTTATGACTGGAAGGGTCAAAGCCGTGAAGAGATTGAATCGACAGGTGGATTGCTCTTTATTTTTATGCTCTCGGTGTTGTTTGTCTATTTTCTTCTTGCGGCACTTTACGAAAGCTATTTGCTCCCTCTTGCAGTGATGCTCTCCATTCCGACAGGTCTGCTTGGCGTTTTTCTTGGTATCAAACTTGCCGGGATTGAGAATAATATCTATGTACAGGTTGCAGTGATTATGCTCATCGGGCTGTTGGCTAAAAATGCGATTCTTATTGTCGAATTTGCACTTCAGCGCAGGGTTGCCGGAAGTACACTCTCTGCGGCTGCTCTTGAAGGCGCAAAAGCAAGGCTCCGGCCTATTCTTATGACATCGCTTGCCTTTATTGCCGGTCTTCTGCCTCTTCTTTTTGTCTCGGGACCAGCAGCTCAGGGAAATCACTCTATTGGAGCGGCAGCTATTGGCGGAATGTTTGTTGGTATGGTGCTTGGTATCTTTATTGTGCCTGTGCTTTTTATCACCTTTCAACATTTGCAGGAACGCATTACCGGGGTTGCTTCTCCAATAGTTGAAGCAGGGGAGCTTCTTGATGAGGTCGTGAAAAAAGAGAAAGAGCGCTCTCGTCAATTATCATGATGTGAAATAAAGTGTTTATGAAAATACGGATACATGGTTTGTTACAGGCCATAATGCTCACCCTGGTCGGTTGCGGAATGATTGCGTGCAGCGGCACTCGTGAATCAACATCAATGGATGGATTATTTCCCGCGAATTATCGGGGTTCGGTTCCGGCTGTTTCAGGTGTGGCTGCTGATACGGTTATTGCAAAGCTTCCGTATAGACGTTTTTTTGCAGATCAGACCTTGTGTGTGCTGATTGACAGTGCTATTGTTAAAAATATTGACTTGCAGGTCGCGCTTAAAAATATTGATTATGCGCGGCAAACGCTTGATGCCTCAAAGCTTGGAATATTACCAGCCCTGAATGTCAAAGTTGATGATATTCGAAATTATTCCTCTGATAATGGCGCAAGAAAAACCCCTCAAGAGTATATTGCGTCACTCTCTGCCTCCTGGGAAGTTGATATCTGGGGAAAAATTCGAAGCAAAAAAAAATCTGAACTTGCTTCATATCTGAAAACGCACGAAGCTGCTAATGCTGTACGTACAAGACTTGTGGCAGATGTCGCAGAGGGCTATTATAATCTCCAGATGCTTGATGCGCAGCTTGCAACGTCAAGAAAAAGCCTCGCTCTTGCTGATACGACGCTGAAGATGATCCAGATTCAGTATGCGGCTGGTCAGGTCAATGATCTTGCTGTAAAGCAGCAGGAGGCGTCAAAACAGTCGATAGCCGGGTCAATTCCTCTTATTGAGCAAAATATTGTTGTGCAGGAAAACGCATTAAGTATTCTTTGTGGAAGGATGCCAGGCCCTGTTTTGAGAAGCCAGTCTTTTTTTAATGCAAAAGTGGCTGATAATCTTCCTGTAGGTATTCCTGCTGCCATGCTTCAGAACAGACCTGACGTTCGTGCTGCTGAACTTGCAGTCCGAGGGGCAAATGCCGATGTGGATCAAGCCGGGGCCGCGTTCTATCCCTCGTTGACGGTGACGGCTCAGGGAGGTGTCAGTGCGCTGCATGCAAGTGACTGGTTTTTATTTCCCGGCTCCATTTTTGGCATGGTACAGGGAACGCTCTTGCAGCCATTGTTTCAACGTGGTCAGTTGAAGGCCGACTATGAGAAGTCAACAATCAAAAGGGATCAGGCCGAACTTGCCTTTAAGCAGGCTGTCCTGAAAGCCGTAGCGGAAGTTTCTGATGCGCTTGTACGACTTGAAAAGATAAAAGAGCAGGAAGTTATTGCTGAAGGGCGTGTTGTAACATTAAAAAAAGCGGTGTCGAATGCAGGAATGCTTTTTCAAAGTGGAATGGCCACTTATCTTGAGGTTATTGTTGTGCAGAACAATGAGCTTTCTGCGGAACTCAATCTTGCTGATATACGTCGTCAACATCTTGCTTCTATGGCAGAACTTTACCGTTCATTGGGTGGCGGGTGGCGTCAGGTTTTGTGAAAAAATCGGGTATCTGCATTGAAAATATTCATGGCACCACTATTTTTTCCATAACATCTTGTATTGATACCAATTATTATTTTCTTCCCCTATAATCGCCTGTTGTAATCGCAGCGCAAAAAAGCCGGATCATTTATGGATACTCAATATAATGCTACTGTGATCGATAAAATCATGGTTACACCCGACATCATGATCTTCAAAATCAATACTGATGAGGCAAGAGCAGAATTTGAAGCCGGGCAGAATATATTACTTGGCCTTTTCGGCTATGAGACGCGATCTTCCAATTCAGAACCAGAGTTGGTACCTGCTGAAGCAAACAAACTTATCCAGAGGCCGTACTCGATTGCTTCGGCAAAGAGTGAGACCAGGCAGATGGAGTTTTATATTTCACAGGTCAAGTCAGGTCAGTTAACCTCCAGGTTGTTCAATCTTGATACTGGAGACAGATTGTATGTCGGCACCAGGATAAGCGGACTTTTTCGTCTTGATGAAACACCGGATGGAACTGATATCGTCATGGTGGCAACTGGAACCGGTATCGCGCCCTATATCAGTTTTTTACGCTCCCATATTGTTGAGAGGCCTGAAAGTAAAATGGTCGTCATACAGGGCGCGGCCCATCGTTGGGATCTTGGCTATTCCAGTGAGTTGACCTTTCTCGAAAAAACCTATGCAAACTTTTTTTACGTACCGACACTGACAGATGCGGATGAGCGCTGGGACGGGTATCGATTATGTATCGAGGATTTGTTGAGAAATGATACCCTGCAAAACGAGTTCAACATCTCACCTGATCCTGAACGCACCCACTTTTTTGTCAGTGGAAAACCGGAAATGGTCAGTCATGTTTCAGAGTGGCTCCTTGGTTTTGGTTATACACGTCATCATCCTGATGAGCCGGGAGAGCTGTATGTCGAGGAGTTCTGATACAGGCCAGCTCAGTTGCTGTGTAATCGTGTTGATTTAGGGGCAACAGGCTTGGGTTGTGGTGTGGTGTGGACAATAGCGGATTCGAACCGATGACCTTTCGCGTGTGAAGCGAACGCTCTAACCAACTGAGCTAATTGTCCATAATTTTCAGCCATAGTATAGGATTTGAGAGCCATTTTTGCAAAGTTTGCCAGCGTTATTTTTTAATATTGAGTGATATTGTGGATGTGGAAAATCCGTGAACGTTATGGATGGAATTATGGTTTTCATGCTTATGTTGCGGCTTCATTTGCAGGATAGAGCCGGGAAGAATCCAAACGACACTATACTTGGGATGTGGTTGCGTGTGCGGTAATTTTTCACAAAGCAGTATAATGATTGGCTTATGCAACCCGAAGTTGCCACTTCATTGTACGGGATGACTTTTTCACATGTATGGCAGTATTTTTTTTCAGCCACTTTTTGCAAGCATGTTGCATTGCGCTGTGCTGTTTCTCATTTTATCATGTAATGCTATGGGATATAATCAATTGACACCTGACGAAAAGAGGGTAATTCTGCATAAAGGCACTGAAATGCCCGGTAGTGGTAAATATTATCTCAATAAGGAAGCTGGCCTCTATCTCTGTCGTCAGTGCGATGCACCTCTTTTCAGCTCTTCTGATAAATTCGATTCAGGTTCTGGCTGGCCAAGCTTTGATGACGCCATTGATGGGGCTGTCAGGCAGATTCCTGATGCCGATGGACGGAGGACGGAGATTGTTTGTGCCAAGTGTGGTGCTCATCTTGGTCATGTGTTTTTCAGGGAAGGACTGACGGAAAAGAATGTTCGTCATTGTGTTAATTCACTCTCGCTGAGTTTTTTGCCGCAGAAGAAGTCTCCCGCCGTGACGCAAAAGGCGATTTTTGCAGGCGGATGTTTCTGGGGAGTTGAGTACCATTTCAATAAAATAAAGGGTGTGCTCTCCGCTACATCGGGTTATACGGGAGGGCTCGTTGAGCATCCAACCTACAAGCAGGTTTGCACTGGCAAGACAGGACATGCTGAAGCGGTTGAGATCGAGTTCGATGCTTCTCTTGTCAGCTATGAGACGCTTGCCAAGCTATTTTTTGAGATACATGATCCCACACAGATGAACCGGCAGGGGCCTGATATGGGCACACAGTATCGTTCTGCCATTTTTTATACCGATGAAGAGCAGAAGAGGGTCGCCGAAAAGCTGATTGGAGAGTTGAAGCGTAAAGGATATCATGTTGTGACAACTCTTGAGAAAGCAGGTACGTTCTGGGCTGCCGAGGATTATCATCAGGACTATTACCAAAAAACAGGTCATCAGCCATACTGCCATATCTATCAAAAGAGGTTTTAGTTTTCGATGAAGCTGATGCTCAAGGATATTGTTTTAACAGGGAAAAATGTAAGTCATGGCTGTGTTAAGGGTGCTTGGCTTAATACAGATTTGGATATGTTCTGTTGTGTCAGTGCAACAAATCCTGAGTCCCTCTGACGTTTTATTATGATAAGCGGATATGATTTAGTTGCTGTTTGGCGTGAGTACAGGAAGCTGGAGACAGGGCAGGCGGTATCGGATCTTAATGTTGGTGATTACAGGGGATATGTGGCAGGGGTGTGTGATGTGTGTAACCTCTGGTTATTTACAACTCCTGAGGGAACAACGCAGGGACAGGTTTGTGCTGTCGTTGGTAAGTGGCTTGAGGATCATCCGGGGAGATGGCATGAACCGGCAATGCTTCTTGTCATTCAGGCCCTTCAGGAAGCGTTTCCCTATGCCCGAAAGAAAAAGAGACGAATGCGGCTGATTATGTTTTGGGTCGAAAAGTTGAAATCAGCTTCACCCCGCTGAATAATTGAGTGAGATACTGTCTTTGGCCCGTTCGTAGACATAGGTTTCAGGATTCTCTATCTTTTTAACGGCAAAAAGTTTGGATGCCCGTTCCCAAAGATCGGTATCCTCGCCGTATTCCATGTCTCTGAACCCGTTGATGTCGAAAAACAGCTCTCTTTTTCCAAAAAAGGTTCCGCCAAGAATACATTCCCGGACGTTGATAAGCTTGTCGGTGTTGTAAAAGTCTTTGACCATGGTGTTTTTATCGCACTGAAATCCTCCTGAAAGCAGCGCGACTTCTCGCAGTTCTTCGATCTGTGTTATTCTGCTTTCAAGATGGTTGTCCAGATAATGGTCGTCACTGTCAAGAAAGGTGATATATCGGCCAAACGATGCCTGAATGCCCGCGTTGCGGGAGAGAGCCGCTTTACGGTTCCGGTGTTTCATGTAGCGGATGTTCGGGAAATCGCACAGGAACGGGTCCAGTGTTTTGAAGGTGTTGTCTTTGCTTCCGTCATCAACAATAAGAAGTTCCCAGTTTGTGAACGACTGGGAGATAACGCTTTTCACAGCTTTTTCAAGATAATGTTCCCTGTTAAATGTAGCCATGATGACTGAAATATCAGGGTTGTAGCTGAATCTCATGGTCTTGCGGCTCTGATGGCGAAAGCACAGACAAGCATTCCTGCAACCAGAAAGTTTTGAGCAATGGCATTGTAGCGGACGTCCATTGTCGATGGTGACTTCACCAGATAAAACTGCAATATGAATTGAGGGATAACAAGAGCGGCAACAACAATGCCATAAGTGTATTGACCGATCATAAACATATAAACAGCAGCAAGAATCTGGCCAATATTGATCAGTGCCGCAGCAATTTTGGCCGCATTGGTCTCTCCGAATACCACAGGGAGGGTTCTGATGCCAACCTGTCGGTCCCCCTCAATTGATTTAAAGTCATTAATAGTCATTGTGCCAGTGCTGGAAAGGGTAAAAAGAGCGGCAACAATCAGTGAGGGTTGCAATGACAAGATCGTAAAGCTTGGGTTATAGGCAATTTCACCAGCAATCCATGGAATCACAAGGTAGGAGACAGCAACAATGATATTTCCGGCCCAGAGTCGTTTTTTTAACTTGATGGGGTTGGCACTGTAGAGGTGGGCATTGACAATGCCGATGACAACGTAAAAGCCGATCAGAGGATGAATCAGATAGCCGGCGATGACTGAGAGAACAGACCAGAGTGCAATCAGGATAGTAGCATTTTTTAATGATATTGCACCACCGGGTATTGGTCGGTTCGGCTCATTGATCTCATCAAGATCGCGGTCAAAATAGTCGTTCAGCATCTGGCAGGTTCCACTTGCAAGGGGGCCGGTAAGCATCAGGCCAAGAATAAATTTTACCCCCAACACATCACTCCATCCAAACGCACCACTGGCCACGGCTCCACAAAGAAAACTCCATATCACCGGAATCCAGGTAACCGGTTTGAGAAATCTTATAACCAGTGCCAGCCTTGAGAGATTTTCGGGTGGCATCGGTCTGGCATGAACAAGCTTACGGACATTTAATGGAGTTTTGAACTCTCCATTATCAGGAAGTTGTTCTGAATCCTTGATGAAACGAAAATCACTCACCCTTATTTGCTTATGTTGAATAACCTCTGCGTCAGGTTACGACAAAATCTGATGCTGTAACCGATGTGACTCCAATCAATGTCGCAAACTGTATAGCCGCACCACTACCGCTTCCGTCGGCATCATAAGAGAGAGCGTGGGTTGTGGAGTTGAAAAGGATATAGTCGTTTGCATCAAGAGCTTTCCCGTCGGAACTTGATACCAGGTTAGCAGGTAACAGCGCACCAGTTGCGATTAGTTTTTTGAAAATCGAGTTTTCAAGTTGAATTTTATCGAGGTTCGATGTGAAATCAACAAGAGTATCAACATTTGTTGAGGCATTCAGGAGAGTGTCAAAACGGAAAATATCGGAACCACTCCCACCGGTGAGCCTGTCGTTACCTTCTTTTCCGTTTAACAGGTCGTTTCCCGTATTTCCCGTGATAGAGTTAGCGAGAGTATTGCCTGTTCCAGTAAAAACTTGGGTGCCAGTGTATTCAAGGTTCTCAACATTTGACCCGAGCGTATAAGAGGGCAGTGATGTACGTACCGTATCGGTTCCAGCGTTTGCGTTTTCAATAACAGTATCACCTGAATTATCAACAATATAGATATCATTTCCTGAGCCGCCAGCCATTCGGTCGCTGCCCCCTCCTCCATCGAGCAGGTCATTTCCTGCGTTTCCGTAGAGCGAGTCATTGCCAAGCAGGCCGAAAATACGGTCATCACCGTCAGTTCCATTCAAAATATTTGCAGCGTTTGTTCCCGTAATGGTGTTGTAGTTCAAATCGGTCTCAAAATTGAATACCGTTGAAACAGATATTCCATCGAAATTGTTGCCCGCAAAATCCTTCAGAGCAGTATTTTCGATCAGTACATAGTATTTGCTGCCGGGAGCAAGATTGTCAACAGGGTTAATCGTGACTGTTTCAAAAGATATATAAACCTGTGAGGAGTCTGTAGCGCTGATCGATTTCCATACCGTTCCTCCTGCGTTGTAGATAACAAATGAGCCTGTACCTGCTTGCACTGACTCGTTGAAGGTTAAAACAATGTTCGCGCCTGAAGCAACGGCAGTTGCATTGTCAGTTGGTGAGGAGCTCAGGAGTAAAGGATGAATTGTGTCGTTTGGCACTGCAGATGGGTCGGAAATTGTATGATCGGCGAATTGCAGGTATTCAAAGTTGATCAGTGTGTCAGTACCCTCTGGCCCTGATACCGTTGTCACACCGTTTTCATGAGTGATGATGTAGGATGAGTAATTTCCCGAAAAACAGGCAGTGTCAGTGCCGCTGCCTCCGTCCATGGTATCGTTACCCGCCAGTCCATAGATGGAGTCGTTCCCTCTCATCCCGTAAAGCACATTGTCTAAAGCATTGCCAGTCAGTTTATCGTTGCCATCGCCAGCGATGGCGTTCTCAATTTTTGAACCTGCTGCAATGGTGAGAAAATTATTGCCTGCCAGTGTAGAGGTTGAATTTTCTCTCAGATCAAGCTCAAGATCACGATACATTGCTGCGGCATCAATCCAGTCGGTTCCCCCATCAGTGTCGGAAAGTGTCAGACGCGCTGATTGTCCTGTGGCCGCAAGTGCGGTAAGGACTTCATCAGTGTAGTGATAAACATCGTTGGTGTTCGCCGTTGAACCATAACCTGTAAAAGCAATAGAATTCAATGTTCCAGAATCATTTTTTACGGCATCCCGAATCAGCAACTTCCAGTCGCCCAGGCTTGACTCTCCTCGCAGACCATCTATTCCAAAAGTATACGTCAATCCATAATCACTGGTTGAAGCATTTCCGGTGCTGCCGTTATAAAGACTCATTGTCGTGCCTTCAGGCGATATCAGGCTTATCCGGAGGTTGGTGAAATTTGAATGTGTCAGATTAATCGTGAGGTCAACGTGCTCAAGGCTGACAATTTCAGATACGTTGAATGTAAAGGTTGACGTTGCCAGGTCGGCAATGGTCTTTGCAGGGAAAGTGATAGTACCTGTTGTTGCAACAGCCTCAGTGAGCGATGTTGCGGCAGTCGGATACATGATGCTCCACACCTCAGCCATTCTGACGGCGTTAAATGCGTTAACTATTCCGTATCCGTAGTCTTCACTGTAATGCAGTCCGCCACCGTTCCAGTTGTCGGCGCCGTTCCACTTCCATGACAAGTTTTCGTTTGTTTTAGCTCCTCCGTAAAGGCTTCCGGCACCGAGTGATGAGTATGCAAGAATATTTTGCACATCGCGCCAGCCGAGAGATTTGTTGGCGCTGAGCATCAATGTTACGACGCCAACGGTCACAGGCCCTGCAGCAGAGGTTCCACCGAACTGATTGGTGTAATCACCATTCAAAAGGCCGTCATAGCCAGTTCCTGTGCCAAGCAGGTCGGTAGTCACTGCACCTGCTGGTGCGGAAACAAGAATATGTGCTCCGTATGTTGAATATTGGGCTACTATGCCAGTGGAATCAATGGCCGCCACCGTAATCGTATGACGGGAGGCATCCAGAGCATCTCCGTTACCATCAATATTGTTATTGCCTGCTGATTTTATATTGATAGTGCCAAGTCCATGACGGCCGTAAGCCGAAGCATTGGCAAACTTGGCAACATCACCGGCTACAGTGAAGTTGGGGTATTTACCGTAACTGTGATTCGTAACATCAAAATTGCCAAGGCTGTCAAGTGTGAGGAGATATCGCGCCCACGCAGAGTTGATGTCATCCTGTCCACCAAAGATCCGGATTGCGGTAATCTGAGACTTAAAAGCAATGCCAATACCGCCAAGTCCGTTATTTTCAGCAGCAATAAGCCCCGCAACGGATGTTCCATGGCCGTCTGACGAGGTTAATGGCTGGCCGTTATTGAGTGTTCCGGAAATTGTTACCTGACGGCTCGCATTGTAATTGGCATCCAGATCCCAGTGGGTTTGCTGTACACCTGTATCCCATATACCAACGGTTACCCCTTGCCCCCGGTAGTCAGCCCAGACCCGTTCAAGCCCTGAAAAGGCCGAGCTGTCTGCGCCATAACCCAATTGGCCAATCATCCCGAGATGCCATTGGCTTGAGTACAGCGGATCGTCTGGTTTGAATGAATTTGGCATGATCTTATTCTCTGCTTAAATTTCATAATGCTTGTCGCATGCGAAAGCATGTGTGACGCGTCATTGCGATAGACCATTTACAGACAGAATCCGATCAACGCGAAACGCTTCTTTTCCTTGTTGGCATGGGGAATAATTTACTTTAATGCCTTCAAGTTTGAGTCGGGTGTCTGTTTCAAACTGCCCAGGCCTTACCCCATCAAGTGCAATTGTTTCTCCGTCTTCACAAAGTAAAAGTGGACAAATCACCCCGCCGGTTACGATTTTTCCACACAACACAAAAGTTTGTGGCCGTGATAATGAATTTTTCTCAACAGCCATGATACATCCCGTTAAACAGGTGAAATCCAAAGTGGCAAAGATTGCTATTGTAGTCCATAACTTTATCATAATAAACAAATATATCAATAATGGGTACCTCAGCCAAGTGATATTTGATTGTTCGGAATCTAATGATTATTGTTATTGTTAAGAGAATACACGCTTGAATCTGAAGGCAGGTTTTCGATGCGGTCAATAAAATATAACGAAGACAACATGCGGTTATGATTGACAGTAATGTGCTGCTTGCATTTTTTTCGACATCACTTATTCTTGCATTGTCTCCCGGCCCTGACAACCTTTTTGTCCTGGCGCAGTCAGCCCAGAACGGACGGAAAGCAGGAATCTATGTGACACTTGGCCTTGCCACAGGTCTTTTTGGACATACTGCTGCTGTTGCGTTTGGACTTTCCGCTCTTTTGCGCTCATCATCTCTTGCTTTTGGTACCTTGAAATTTATTGGTGCCGCATATCTTGTCTATCTTGCCTGGCAGGCACTTAAGGCAACAGCTATCACACATCAACAAACACCCGTTCAGGCGCTCTCCAACGGGCGCCTGTATCTGAGGGGTATTGTAATGAATCTGACCAATCCCAAAGTTTCATTTTTTTTTATGGCATTTTTGCCGCAATTCGCTGATCCGCATCGTGGCTCCATGATTTTGCAGTTTTTTCAGCTTGGTGGTGTTTTCCTTACGGCGACGTTACTTGTTTTTGGTCTTATCAGTTATTTTGCAGGTAGTCTTGGAGAGAGGTTTCGCAACTCCGTGCTCGCTCAGAAAGCTCTCAACAGGATCGCTGCCGTAGTGTTTGTCAGTCTTGCTGTAAAACTTGCTGTTTCGGAACGCTAATAGATAAATTTCCGCATTATAACCCGGGGAGCAATTTTTTTTAAAAAAAGGTATTAACCCGTTTGCATTTTATCCCTTTGCTTTACTTTATTGAGGGTGAAATATGTTATTACCTTCTCGCATTCGCATTAAAAAAGAACAATTTATTCCATCAATGCTATTTCAGCTCCTGAAATTCCCGATGTTTCTTTCATGGAAACAGTCTTTCCGTACACAGAGGAGGCTTTCTTTCTTGATACTGCAATACCTTGTTGCCTTTTTTGTTATCGTTATCACGGTCATGACCATGCCTCTTTCATTGAGAGCTCAAAAAATAGATGATTCACTCTTCTCTCAAGGCTGCATAAACTCCTACATTCTTAAGGAGATTGGGAGTTCTAAAGTCTTGATGGCCAAGGATGTCGACAGACCAGTTTCTCCGGCCAGCCTCACAAAGATACTGACCTGTATTATTGCCATCGAAAGTGGCAGACTTGATCAGGACGTCCTTATTACCAAAGAATCGACCATGGTTGAGCCGTCTAAAGCAGGTTTCAGGCAAGGTGATAAAATCAAGCTTCTTGATCTGGTTAAGGCTGCTATGGTGAATTCAAGCAATGATGCAGCATTTGCCATAGCGATTTATCTTTCTGGTAGTGTTGATTCATTTGTTGCTTCCATGAACTACAAGGCCAAAATGATCGGCATGAAAAATTCATGGTTTACCAATCCTGCCGGTTTTGATAAAGGTATCTATACTGGGAATATATCTACAGCAGGAGATTTGTTGCGTCTTACAGAATACGCTGTCAGGAATCCGATGTTTAACCATGTTGCACGTCTTGAGAAAGCTATATTCATGGAACAGACGACCCACAAGGTTTATGTTCTGAGAACTCACAACAAGCTTCTTGATAAATATCCCTATGCGGTAGGTATCAAGACCGGTTATACCACCAAAGCAGGCGGGTGTTTGATTGCCAGGGCTATCAAGGATAATAAGGATATTCTGCTGGTCATGCTGAACGCTAAAACTGATCGTTGGAATGTGGCTTCAAACATGTTCGACAGGGCATTTTTGGCAGACAGCCCTGCTTCAGCGTCCTGGTTCAACACAGTATCCAGAGATGATTCTCGCAGTTCAGCCAATATTGTTGTTAACGAACATTCGAGAACAGGTCATGTCAATAAGGGGCATAAGTCCAAAAAGCAAATGACAGCCAGCCTGAAGCACAGCAGAAAGTCGAAGAAAGAGCTTGTAGCCAGTCTGAAGGCCAACCGGAAGTCAAAGAAGGAGGTTATAGCGAGCCTGAAGAGCAACCGGAAGTCAAAGAAGGAGGTTATAGCGAGCCTGAAGAGCAACCGGAAGTCGAAGAAAGAGGCGATAGCGAGCCTGAAGGGCAGTCGGAAGTCAAAGAAAGAGATGATAGCTGTGCTGAAGAACAGCAGGAATTTGAAAAAACATGAACTTGTAGCCTCGAAACCGGTCAGGAAAAACAAAAAGAAAGCGACCCTGTCCTATCATCGTTCGATTCGATTTAACCAAATCTGCAGTCATAATGATCAAGCATATCGTAATGTGGCGGCTTAAGGATGTTGCTCATGGCAATGATAAACAAACCAATGCTGCGCTAATCAGGGAAAAGTTGTTGAAACTTGATGGGCGAATTCCCGGGATGATGACGATTGAAGTTGGATTGGATTTCAGCCGTACCGACAGCTCATGCGATGTAATTTTATATAGCGAGTTTATCGACCGAAATGCTCTTGCACAATATCAGATTAATCCAGAGCATGAAGCACTGAAGCCATTTATCGGAGAGGCAATTCAAGAACGACGGATTGTGGATTACGAAGTCGGTTAATGCTGCAACAGGTTTTTTTGTCAAGGTTTAGTTGTTCAACAAAAAAAAGCGGAGAGGTTTTCAGCCTTCCGCTTTTTTTGTTTCACTGAGTTTTATTGAGAGTTATCCCTGAACGATGCACTCTGCAGGGCAAACGGCAACGCAAGCTGGTGCGTCAGCATATCCTTCGCATTCAGTGCAGCTACCCGCATCAATGATATACGCATCGTCGCCAGCAGAAATTGCGGTAACCGGACATTCTGGTTCACAGGCTCCACAGTAAGTGCATTCGTCGGTAATGAAGAGTGCCATATTCAATTTCCTCGCTTAAAAGTTGTAAAAAAAGATAGAAAGAACTATTCGGGTGAACTCGGGTAAATATATGATTTTTTTTTAGCTCAAAAAAAACGTTGAATCACTTAAGGTTTTATTTTGAGCAGAATAGCCATCAGTTCATCAAGCAGTAGTTCTGATGGATGCAGTTTTTCAGAATTTTTCTCATCATTGCGTTTTCAATCATTTGCAGGAACAGCTTGATGTCGTTTCCCATGATCTTCAGGATGATAAGGATGTGCCGCTGTGATTAAAATACCGATTGTCAGAAGCGAGATATTGTTGTACATACTCTTGTACACCATCCTCGATCGAGGTCAGTTGTTCGCTGAATCCTGCTTTCCTTAGTTTGGTAATATCTGCGCAGGTGTAATATTGATACTTGTCGCGAAGGGTTTCAGGCATTGGGACGTAGTTGATAACTGGTTGCTTTCCAAGAGCATCAAAAGTTGCTGTGGCCAAATCCTTAAAGCTCCTTGCTGTTCCACTCCCGATATTAAAAAGCCCGGCAACAGAAGGGTTCTCAAGAAGCCATGCCATGATTCTGGTGCAATCCCTGACAAAAACAAAATCTCTGAGTTGCTCGCCATCCCTGAAGTCAGGTCTGTGCGACTGAAAGAGTTTTACTGATCCGTTATCCTGAATCTGATGAAATGCCTTCAGGACAACACTGCTCATATCTCCCTTGTGATATTCGTTCGGGCCGTAAACGTTAAAGAATTTCAGGCCGGCCGCATGGTCAAGAAGATGATTTTTTACAGCCCAGAGATCGAAAAGATGCTTTGAATATCCATACATATTGAGAGGACGAAGGATATGAAGGTCAGTCATGTCATCGCTGTACCCATTCGATCCATTGCCGTATGTAGCTGCGCTTGATGCGTAAACAAGTCGGATAGCATGAGCCATACAGAATGAGGCGACTCTTTTTGAGTAGCCATAATTGTTGGTCAGAAGGTGATCGGCATCAGTTTCAGTGGTTGAACTGTTTGCCCCAATATGGAAGATCGCCGAAATCTTCCCGAGAGCCCCTTTCTCAAGGATGTCGGGAAAAAGGTCAATAGGAATAATGTCAGCAAACTTCAGTCCAGAGAGATTACGCCACTTTTCTGTTGTTGTTGAGCCGAGATCATCAACAATGATGACATCATTTTCACCCTTGCGGTTAAGCTCCCAAAGCATTGCGCTGCCAATAAATCCAGCACCGCCGGTGATAATAATCATGGAATAAATAAGAGTAAAGTTAGCCGTCAAAGCATCGAAGAGCTCAATATAAAGAGGAGTGTATAAAATCAAAAGGCCACTGTTGACTATAAGTGGCCTTTCAAAAAAAGATACTTTTTCAGGCAGATGCTTTGAGCGGGTTGGTATTGACTAATAGTTTTCTCCCCCAGAACAGCCAAGTTCTTATTGTGTCAAGCGGTTTGCCGACAATCTCCGAAATCTGGTGGTGTTGCAGGCCGGATATTTCGCTCAATAATACAGATAACTTTATATCTGCAGTCCATTGCTTCATTGAATTCATCGGTTCAATTTCTCGGTCGCATTCTTTTTCGCTGATACAGAAATCAGAGTATTGTCCAAATTGTTCAACGTAGCATCTTCTGAAAGATTTCAGCAGTTCTGTTTCTCTTGTTATAGTTTTTGCAGAAAGGTAAGTTTTGTTGACAATTTCTTGAGAAACAGCCTCATTTCCAGTCATCCACCAGGCAAGGCTGAATATATCATCGAGAAGATCAAGAGGTGTTTTATTGTTACTTTTCATTTTGCCTCCGCAATATTGGATTTATTTTGTCCTGTTTTAATTTATAAAAAAATTGAGGATTGTCCAGAATATTTTCATGAATTGTCAGAAAAAGATGCTTTTTTAATAAAAAATTGCAGCTCTTACCGGGGAATTTTTCCGGAATAAGCGTTTCATCGTAACATTGACAGGCGTAGAATGAAAAGAGATATGAAAAGCCTTCTGAATCCCGCATTACAAAATATTGCGACGTACAAGGTTGAGGGCGGTCAGTACGCAGAGATAAAGCTGAATCAGAATGAGAGTCCCTTTGATGTGCCGATGTGGCTCAAAGAGGAAATTATAGAAGAGTTTATCAAGGAGTCGTGGAACCGTTATCCCGATATTCTGCCGTATCGCGGAATGAAAGCTTATGCTGAATTTCTGGGTATTTCGCCTGATTCAGTCATGATGAGCAACGGTTCCAACGAAATGCTCTATACGATATTTCTGGCAAGTCTCGGTCCAGGTCGAAAAATCCTTATTCCTGATCCTTCATTTTCGCTCTACGAAAAAATAGCATTGCTCTTACAGTCCCGGATTGTCCGTGTTCCTATGCTTCCGGATCTTGAGTTTGATACGGAGGCAATTCTTCGAACGGCGCATGACGAGGAGGTTGATATTATCGTCATTTCGACACCAAACAATCCGACATCGAAATCCCTCTCTTTTGAAGAGGTACGTTTGATTGCGGAATCATCTGATGCGATTGTTCTTGTTGATGAAGCCTATATTGAGTTTTCAAGGCAGCGTTCAATTCTCGAGCTTATTGATACTCTTCCCAACCTTGTTGTGCTTCGTACCATGTCCAAAGCACTTGCCCTCGCCGGGATCCGGATTGGTTTTGCTCTTTCGAATCCTCTGTTGATGGCTGAGCTTGCAAAGCCGAAAATACCCTTTGCCTCCAGCAGGCTGGCAGAGATAACGCTCACCAGGGTGTTGGCAAACTACTCGCTGGTTACAGATGCCGTTTCGTTCATTCTTCATGAACGGGAGAAGCTCTCTGCAGCGCTCTCATCCATACAAGGTATTCAGTTGATGGAAAGTGACACCAATTTTCTTATCATCAGAGTCAGCGATGCCAGTGCTGTTTTTCAACACCTCTGTAATGAGGGTATTCTGGTGCGAAATGTTTCCGGTTATCATCTTATGGAGAACTGTCTGAGGTTCAATGTGGGGCTTGTCGAGGAAAATCAACGCCTCATTGAAAAACTCTGCGCCTTATAGACGTGTATGCCTGAGTTCAGAAAGTTACATGGTACAGAGATGAATCGGCTGAGTGCGGAACAGTATGTGGCAGCACCGAAACACCCGATTATGCTGATGTTGCATAATATTCGCAGTATGTGGAATGTTGGCGCCATGTTTCGCACGGCAGATGCTGCCGGGATTGAAAAAATGATACTTTCCGGTTATACGGCAACCCCGCCAAGAAAAGAGATTTCCAAAACAGCTTTGGGGGCAGAGGAGACTGTTTTGTGGGAGTATCATGCAGATCCTCTTGAGGTTCTTGGAAGTATGAAGCAAGAGGGAGTGAGAATCTGTGGACTTGAGATCGCTGCAGGAAGTCGTCCTTACACAGCTCTGCATTCCGGTGATTTTCCACTCTGCCTTGTCGTTGGCAACGAGGTTGACGGTCTTGAAAATGATCTGCTGAAATACTGTGATGATGTGCTCGAAATTACTCAGTATGGTACCAAGCATTCCCTGAATGTAGCTGTTGCTGCGGGAATTGCCATATTTGAAATGGTACGAGTTATTCGAAGTGGTATGTAACTTTTTGGTTTTTGATGTTGTTTTGCTTACATACAATTCGAATGTAAATAACTGTTTCGTTACAATGCTTCATTACAAAACGTATGAGTTGGATAACTCCACAGCTCCCTGGGTTGTATTCGTGCATGGAGCAGGCGGTAGTTCTTCGATCTGGTTTCTTCAGATAAAAGAGTTCATCAAGCATTTCAATGTTCTGCTTGTTGATCTCAGAGGGCATGGCAAGTCAAAAGGAGTGGCCATTCCCAAAGGGGTGCGTCATTACGATTTTGAGGATATTACTCGTGATGTTCTTGAGGTCCTTGATACACTCAACATCGAGAAAGCGCACTTCATAGGTATTTCACTCGGGACAATTCTTATTCGCAATCTCAGTGAAATTGCTCCAGAGAGGGTCAGTTCCATGATTATGGGAGGCGCTATCATAAGGCTGAACATTCGGGCGAAGGTTCTTGTTACACTTGGAAACATGTTTAAACGGGTGGTGCCATATATGTGGCTCTACAGCTTTTTTGCCTGGATCATCATGCCCAGCGAGCGCCATAAAAAGTCAAGGCTTCTTTTTGTGAATGAAGCTAAAAAGGTTGCTCAGAAAGAGTTTATGCGGTGGTTCACGCTGACGTACGAAATTACTCCGCTGTTAAAATATTTTGAAGAAAAAGATACCGCAATTCCTACCCTTTACCTTATGGGTGATGAAGATCACATGTTTCTTCCTGCTGTACGTTATATCGTGACCAGACATACTAATTCATGGCTTGAGGTGATAAAAAATTCAGGACATGTCTGTAATGTCGATCAACCCAAAGAGTTCAACACCAAGGCAATACTCTTTTTGAAAAAGTACTCAGCACCCTGTTCATTTGATAATTCAGCTCATCTCGCACACTGCTAAACGAGAGGCTTGTTGTAATGGTTCATGGCGTGATCAATACCATTGATTGCGAAATCAAGTGCGGCTTCTCTGCATGCTGGCAAAACCTTCTCCATCACTTTTTTCTCATCTTCATTGAATTTTCCGAGCACGAAAGATGAAAAAGAGTTCAACGGCTGCTCTTCAGGTCTTATTCCGATTCTCAGACGGGCGAATTCATCACTTCCAAGGCATTCAATAATATGTTTAAGTCCATTCTGACCACCGGCGGACCCTTTTGAACGGATGCGGATAGTGCCCGAAAGAAGATTGAGGTCATCGCAAACAACAAGAATATCGCTGCGCCTGATTTTGTGGAAATTCATTGCAGCAACCACAGCATGACCTGAAAGGTTCATATAGGTCATGGGTTTGATGATGATGACAGGCACTCCGTTATGGGAGATTGATGCCCGAAGAAATTTTCCTTTTCCCTTGCTGAATCTTGCACCAAAAGAGGTGGCGATTGTTTCAACAGCACTAAAGCCAATGTTGTGTCGTGTGCCAACATGGACAGATTCTGGATTTCCAAGGCCAACAATAAGTTTCATAGTTCGAACAAATAAATCCTGAGAAGTTGGTTTCTCGCTATTCTTAAAAGTGGTGTCAGAATGGACTGAATATATAACATCTTGGTATGAAATAGTGGGATACCTTTGCTAACTTCTTTAAAAAGGTATTGAGATTCATGAAAAAAGTTGCAAATTAAGACTTGCAAGTTGGTTGCAGGATCGAAGCTTTTTTTAATTTTTGTTTGTAACAAGTTTTTTTTTAGTCAGAAAAAACAGTGAAAAAAAAGGAACAATGAAAAAACCGTTTAACGTAACATGGTGGGCCAGAGCTGTCTCAGTTCTGGGAGGCCTTGGAGTTTTGTTACAAGCGCCCAATGCGCTGGCAAGCGAGGCCGATTTGGTATTGCCAAATTTACACTCGGTATCATTTCTGGGCGGAATACCTGGTGATACGCTCTTGTTGTGGGGTCTTGCCATCTGCCTGTTTGGCATGATTTTTGGTATCGTACAGTACATGGGTATACGCAATCTTCCGGTTCATAACGCCATGCGCGAGATCAGCGAACTGATCTATGAAACATGTAAGACTTACCTTGTAACGCAGGGTAAATTCATTCTTGTTCTTTGGGTTCTCATTGGCGCAATTATTGTTGCTTATTTCGGCTGGCTTCGTCATTTGGAAACAATAAAGGTGCTGTCCATTCTGCTTGCAAGTCTTATCGGTATTCTCGGAAGCTATACTGTTGCATGGTTTGGTATGAGGATCAACACTTTTGCCAACTCAAGAACGGCATTCGCAAGTCTTGGTGGAAAACCTTTCCCGACCTATGCCATTCCGCTCAGAGCAGGTATGAGCATCGGTATGCTGCTTATCAGCATTGAGCTTTTTGTTATGCTCTGTATTCTGCTTTTTGTGCCTAAAGATTTTGCGGGCCCATGTTTTATCGGCTTCGCTATCGGTGAGTCTCTCGGCGCTTCGGTGCTTCGTATTGCTGGTGGTATCTTTACCAAAATTGCTGACATTGGTTCCGATCTTATGAAGATCGTCTTCAAGATCAAGGAAGATGATGCACGCAACCCTGGCGTTATTGCCGACTGTGCCGGTGACAATGCTGGCGACTCTGTCGGTCCTACCGCTGACGGTTTTGAGACTTACGGCGTTACCGGTGTTGCGCTGATCTCCTTTATCCTGCTTGCCATCAAGGCACCTGAAGTGCAGATTATGCTGCTTGTCTGGATTTTTGCCATGCGTCTTGTCATGATTCTTGCCAGTGCATTCTCATATTGGGCGAATGCTGCTTTGGCCAAGATGAAGTACAGCAATGCTGACGAAATGAACTTTGAGAAGCCGTTGATCACGCTTGTCTGGTTGACCTCAATTGTATCGATCATCCTTACCTACATTGCATCCTTCTACTTGATCAGCAACCTTGGTGACGGTACCATGTGGTGGAAGCTTGCTTCGATTATCACCTGCGGAACGATTGCCGGTGCTCTTATTCCTGAACTGGTGAACCGTTTTACCTCCACAGAGTGTGCCCATGTCCGCAACGTCGTTCAGTGTACCAAAGAGGGTGGAGCAGCCCTGAACATTCTTGCGGGTCTTGTTGCCGGTAACTTCAGCGCATACTGGATGGGACTTGCTATTGTTGGCCTTATGGGCGCGGCTTATGGCCTCAGTACTCTTGGCATAACCACTCTCGGTTTGACCCCTGACCTGATAAGCGCTCAAGGACTTGCGACTGTCGGACTTGATAAAGTCATCATGCTGGCTCCTTCTGTGTTTGCTTTCGGTCTTGTCGCTTTCGGCTTCCTGAGCATGGGCCCAGTGACAATCGCGGTTGACTCTTATGGTCCTGTTACTGATAATGCACAGTCCGTTTACGAACTTTCGCTTATCGAAACTCTTCCGAACATCAAGCAGAACATCCAGAGCGAGTTTGGTTTTCAGCCTGACTTTACCAATGCAAAAAGATATCTTGAAGCAAACGATGGCGCTGGCAATACTTTTAAGGCAACGGCCAAACCAGTGCTTATCGGTACCGCCGTGGTAGGATCCACAACGATGATCTTCTCGATTATCATGATCCTGACCAATGGTCTTGCCGATACCTCTGCCATTGCAAAGCTCTCGATTCTGTCGCCTCCATTCCTGCTTGGGCTCATGATGGGCGGCGCGGTGATCTACTGGTTTACCGGCGCATCAATCAATGCCGTGACCACAGGTGCCTACTTTGCTGTTGAATTCATCAAAAAGAATATCAAGCTCGACAGCTCGGTTGAAAAAGCATCGATTGAGGACAGCAAAAAGGTTGTGGAAATCTGTACGAAGTTCGCACAGAAAGGTATGATCAATATTTTTCTTACCGTATTCTTCACGACACTTGCTTTTGCCTGTCTCGATTCATTCTTCTTTATTGGCTACCTGATCTCCATCGCACTCTTTGGTCTCTACCAGGCTATCTTCATGGCCAATGCCGGTGGTGCGTGGGACAATGCCAAGAAGCTTGTTGAAACCGAACTCAATGCCAAAGGCACCGATCTGCATGATGCCTCGATTGTTGGTGATACCGTTGGCGATCCTTTCAAGGATACCTCTTCGGTTGCCTTGAACCCGATCATCAAATTCACCACTCTGTTTGGTCTTCTTGCCATCGAGCTTGCCATTGAGCTTGCTCCTCAGGTTGCGCTGACTTTGGCCGCAGTATTCTTTGTGCTTTCACTTGTGTTTGTGCATCGCTCCTTCTTCTCCATGAGGATCAAAGTAGACGAGCATTAAATCTTGTTTTGATTTGCACGATTTATTCACAAGAGAGCCGCAGCAATGCGGCTTTCTTGTTGGTGGTCGCCTGGTTTTTCGACCAGTGTTTGTCATCTTTCAAATTGTTGTTCAAAAAGGAGATTTTGCTTATGCCTTTCATTCACAAAGAGTCCCACAGATCAGATCGGATCGGCTGGCTTCGTGCTGCTGTGCTTGGCGCGAATGATGGAACCATCTCTATCGCAAGTCTTGTTATTGGTGTTGCTGCTGCCGGAGCCTCTCATAGCAATATTCTGATAACAGGTGTGGCAGGTCTTGTTGCTGGCGCCATGTCTATGGCGGCCGGGGAGTATGTATCGGTTCAGTCGCAGGCGGATACCGAAGAGGCGGATATCGCCAGGGAAAAGAGAGAATTAGAAGAGGATCCGGTACATGAGCTGGAGGAGCTGACCGCTATTTATGTAAGTCGGGGTCTTGATCAACCGCTGGCACGGCTTGTCGCAGAAAGTCTTATGTCGAAAGATGCGCTCGGGGCACATGCCCGCGATGAACTTGGTATTACTGAGACTTTGCGTGCACGGCCCATCCAGGCGGCATTTTCTTCTGCAATCTCTTTCATTGCTGGCGCGGTTATTCCGATTGCGGCAGCCTTGCTGGCACCTTCAGCCTATGTTGCTGAGGTCACCTCTGCAACGGCACTTGCAGTGTTACTTGTTTTAGGTGGAACTGCTGCGTATGCAGGCGGCGCATCTCTTGTGCAGGGCGCAATGCGTGTTGCTTTCTGGGGAGCACTTGCCATGGGTCTTACAGCGGGTGTTGGCAGGCTATTCGGAACCGTTTTATAATTCGAGGGAAGAATCCCTGCACCTTGAGCCGGAATGGTAAGGTGCAGGATTTTCAATACAAGCGGGTGCTTACTTTTTCGGGGTGATGGCGGATGTGATGCCTGTAGCAACGCACTGAATGATCTCGATGGCAGTGTTTGCCGTGTTCGTGACGATTGTTGTACAGAGCGTGAGGCAGGACTGTACGATCGAAAGGGCTGAATTGACGCCGCTACCCAAGGTGTCAGCAAGATTCTGGATTGGAACACCGACCGCATTGAAGAGGTCGGAAAAGACGCCGCTGTTTTCGTTTGCCATAGCCGGATGTGTGTTTATGTTATGAGGGAAAGTTATTTTTATAAAAATCTGCTGCGAGTTTTTTGAGATGCATTAATAAAAAGTCTTTGTTCTTTCAATAATGCATTGATCAGGGTAAATATAACATAATTGATCAAAGAAATACGGCGTCAGCTTTTAAACAGCTTTTTTCAATTATCATCTGATACAAACACAACGGCCGTTTTAATGCAAATAGTTTCACTCGATCTCGATTCCGTAAGGATCCAATAGTCCAAGAACACCGGGAATTGAGAATCTGGCATGTCGGAGGCGGTTTATTTCGGGATTGATAGAGTAATTGAGCGCCGAAGTAAAATTTGCATGTTCAAGGTTGGTGTGGAAAAAGGTCGTCTGCTGCAGGTCACAGTTTTCAAAGAGAGCTCTGGTCAAGTCTGCTTCACTGAAATCAGCTTCCTGCAAGTTACAATTTTTGAATTGGATATTTTTAAGCTTCATCTGTGAAAAGAGAGAGAGCTTGATCATGCAGTTTGCAAAATCAAGTTCAAGCAGAAATTGTCTGCATTCACTGAACTGCACACCCAGTAACTTTGAGTTTATAAATTTCACCTTCTGCAAACTTGTATTTTTGAGTTTTACCAGGCTTGCGTCACAGCCATCAATGATACAGTTGATGAATGTTCTGTCGGAGAGATTGACGCTGTTGAAGTTGCAGTTGAGAAATCTGCAATCTTCGTACGTTCCTATGGCCAGTGAGCCATCCCTGAAATCGATTTTTTCAAAAATTCTGTTTTCTGTGAAACTGCTCTGCATGTTTTTTTTGATTGGAAGAGAGATCGGGCAATTTATAAAGGATTTTCATTTCAGCAGAAACATCATTTTCGGTTGCTCAACTGCACGCTGTATTTTAACTATCGTTTAAGCTTGATGTACGCAGAATATGAAACGAGTAACGTAAATACACAATATCACCTACGTCCCCTTTTATAATTAGACAGGGGGGGCTGCTTTTTTCGATCAGGATATGGTCATGTATCAGAGTTTTTTCCCCTTCAACCGTAATGAATTGCTGACCACTGACACACTGCTGCCAGCCATTGCAAGGCCTGAAAAGACCGGGTTCAGGAAGATGCCCCAGAGAGGAAAAAGTGCCCCGGCGGCAAGGGGAATACCGATAATGTTATAGATAAAGGCCCAGAAAAGGTTCTGACGAATAACCCGCATCGTGGCGCGTGACAAGGTAATAGCTTGTGCAACCTTGTTGATGTCGCCCTTGAGCAGGGTGATACCGGCTGATTCTATAGCAACATCTGTTCCGGTCGCCATAGCAATGCCAACATCGGCCTGGGCGAGAGCGGGAGCATCGTTGATGCCATCTCCGGCCATCACAACTTTTCTTCCCTCTTTTTGTAATTTTTTTATTTTCTCAGCTTTTTCCTGTGGCAGCACTTCAGCCATCACCTCGTCAATGCTGACCTGCGAGGCCATATAGTTTGCCGCTGGCAGGTTGTCGCCGGTGAGCATGATCACCTTGAGCCCTTTGCGGTGAAGCGCGGCAACGGCTTCTCGGGCCTGCTCTTTGACGGTGTCACTCAGGGCAATCAACCCTCTGCATGTACCATCCTCATCAATCAAAACCACCGTTTTGCCCTCTTCCTGAAGTTTTTTAATCTCGGGCATTGCTTTTTCACTCTCCAGCGGTTTGCGAACAGTAAACGGAGTCTTTGAAATTCTTCCCGAAACTCCGATACCTTCAAGGGCCATAAAATCGGTAATTTCGCCAAGGGTGAGCTGTTGCTTTTTGGCTGCCTCAACAATGGCCTGTGCCAAAGGATGTTCAGAACGGTTTTCAATGGTGGCAGCGACTTGCAGCAATGAGCTGATGCTTCTCTCCTTGTCAAGAGAAATGATATCACTCACCTGCGGGTTTCCAGTGGTAATGGTGCCCGTTTTGTCGAAGACAACAGTATCAATCGAGCTGAGCTTTTCGAGACTTTCAGCATTTCGTATCAGGATACCGTACTCAGCCCCCTTGCCAATGCCGACAATAATAGCGGTAGGAGTTGCGAGTCCAAGCGCACAGGGGCAGGCGATAACGAGAATGCCGACCATACCCATGATGCCGTATGAAAGAGCGACGGGGAAGCCAAGCAGTGATGACCCAACGGTCAGCCAGATAATGAGGGTTAGTGCAGCAAGCGCCAGAACAAGCGGGACAAATACTCCGGAGATCTTGTCGGCAATGTTCTGAATCGGAGCTTTTGAACCCTGAGCCTCTTCGACCATCCTGATGATGCGGGCAAGGAGGGTATCTCCACCAACATGAGAAGCCGTAAAGGTGAAGGAACCCTGTTTGTTGATGGTACCGCCGACAACAGGATCTCCACTCTTTTTATCCACAGGTACCGATTCTCCGGTCACCATGGATTCGTCAATGGTGGAATATCCTTCATTGATGGTGCCATCAACAGGAATTTTAGCCCCGGGTTTCATCATCACAACATCGCCTTTTCTCACCTGCTGCACGGGAATCTCAATCTCTTTGCCCATTCTCATCACAAGCGCTGACTTTGCCTGAAGACCCATTAATTTTTCAATAGCCTCACCGGTCTTTATTCTGGAGCGGGCTTCCAGATATTTTCCCAGCAGCACAAAGCCGATGACAACGATGGTAACATCGAAATAGGTAGCATCAGGCGCCCGCAGAAACGCTTTAACAGCAGGAATAAGCGTGATGACAGCGCTGTAGAGATATGCGCTCAGGGTGCCGATGCCGATAAGTGTATCCATACTTGCGGCTCCGCTCCTTAAAAATATGACGATTCCATGCAGAAATGGCGCTCCGGTACGGAAAACCATCCAGGTGGAAAGGAGCATTAAGAAGATGTTCAGATGCTCCATGGAAAGAGGGATGTGCGGAATAATGTGGAAGAACATCGAACTGATATCCCACATCATCAGGATAAAAACCAGCAGGGCAACCGGCAGGGCAAACTGTAACGTTTTGAGCTGAGCGCGCAACTCCTGCTCTTTTTTAGAGCCCGTTTTTGTGACATCAGCATTGGCTACTGCAACAGGAGGTTTTTCGATCTCAAGAGAGTAGCCATATTTGCTGACAATCTCATTGAGCACATCGTCCGTCAGACCCTTATCGTCAAACTCGAGTTTCGCGGTTTCAGTAGCCAGATTGACATTGACCTCTTTGATGCCTTCAACCTTTGAGAGCTTTTTGGTGATGATTGCAGCGCAGCTTGCGCAGTGCATCCCTTTGACGCTGTAGGTTTGGCTGGCCATTACAAAAATTTATCGGACGTTGATCACACCACGCGACAAACCCATCGCACAGGTTATTTTGTAAACTCCGGGTTTTTGGGGTGTGAACTCCATGACAATTTTTTTGCCTTTCACCAGAGGTTGAGCCTGGTTCCAGAGTCCTGGAACCATAATGCTGCTCATACATCCTGAGCCAGTCTCTGAGGCATTGACTTCAAGACGTACTTTCTCACCGGTTTTTACAGTAAATGCCTTGGGGGTAATATCCTGGGCTTTTGTATAGTTGACAGTAAATGTTTTCGCAACTGTGGAAGCCAAAGAGAATGGCGCCGAGGCAAAACTTAAAAGTGTTGTCGCAACTATTGTTACTCTTTTCAGATCAATTCTTTTCATCGTTTCATCCTTATAGCAATATGTTTGTGTGTGTACCATCCAAAAGCATCGTAACATTCATTTCGATGTTATCGTTCAGGGGGGATTCGAAAAAAGAGTCCCTGGCACAAAGTATTTTTAGTGCTTCAAGCCCGAATGACGCAAACGGCCTCTCTTCAGATCCCTTGTTTTCATCATGACAAAGATAACTGGTGTCATGATAAGAACATGAATTGCCGACGAAATCATTCCTCCAATCATCGGGGCGGCTATTGGTTTCATCACATCGGCACCTGTTCCCGTTGAGCACATGATTGGAATCAGACCCAAAAGGGCTACGGCAACGGTCATCAGTTTTGGGCGCAGTCGGAGAACGGCTCCTTCAAAGGCCGCGTCATAAATATCCTGCTCGGTGCAGGGCCCGTTGATCAGTTTTTTGTCGAGCGCTTCGTGCAGGTAGATGACCATGACCACTCCAGTTTCAACGGCTATGCCGTAGAGGGCGATAAAGCCTACCCAGACCGCCACAGAGAGGTTATAACTCAAAGCTGAAACCAGATAGACCCCGCCAACAAGGGCGAAAGGCACTGAAAGCATCACCATTGAAGCCTCAAGCAGCGACTTGAAGGTAAAATAAAGCAGGATAAAGATGATGACCATTCCGAGCGGGATCAGCACTTGCAGGCGTTCTTTGGCGCGAATCTGGTTTTCCCACTGTCCTGACCAGGCAACGTAATAACCGGCAGGCAGCTTGAGCTTTTGTTCCAGCACCTGCTTTGCTTCTGTCACAAAACTTCCCATGTCGCGCCCCCGGACGTTCAGATAGACCAGCGAGCGCAGAAGGCCGCCTTCGCTGTTGATCTCAGGCGCTCCTGTGTTGATTTTCATGGTTGTGACGAGCGAGAGGGGCACCTGCGCGCCATCCATGCTGCCGACAAGAATACGTCCGATTGCCGGGATATTGTCGCGGTAGTCGCGCAGGTATCGGAGGCGGATGGGAAAGCGGTTGCGTCCGTCAACGGCGGTTGAGAGCATCTCACCTCCGAGGGCGGTCTCAATGACATCCTGAATATCGCCGACACTCACCCCATAACGGGCGGCAGCTTCCCGGTCGATGTTGATGTCGAGGTAGTTGCCACCGGTAACCCGTTCAGCCACGACGTCAGCCGCGCCATTGATTGGCTTGAGAATGGTTTCAGCCTGAAGCGCCAGACTTTTCAGCACATTCAGCTCATTGCCGAAAATTTTGACGCCAAGGTCGGTGCGCACACCGGTTGAGAGCATGTTGATGCGGTTGATGATTGGCTGGGTCCATCCGTTGCGCACGCCGATCTGTTGCAATTTGGAGTCCAGTTCAGCCACAATGTCAGCTTTCTTTATTCCCGCACGCCATTGCTCTTTGGGTTTCAGGATGATGATACTCTCAAACATGGAGACCGGTGCAGGATCAGTGGAGGTTTCAGCCCGTCCGACCTTTCCCAGAACATGCTCGACTTCTGGAACGCTTTTGATGATACTGTCCTGTATCTGGATAATGCGTTTGGCCTCGGTGATGGAGACGTTGGGCAGCGTTACAGGCATATAGAGCAGCGATCCTTCGTCGAGGGGCGGCATAAATTCGGAGCCGAGATTCATGAACATCGGCACGGCAATGGCGAGGGCCACCAGATTAAGGACAATGGTTCTCTTTTTCCAGCGCAGCACCAGACGTATAACCGGCGAATAGAGCTTGATGAAAAAGGTGGAGACCGGATTGGCGCTTTCTGGGCGCATCCTGCCTCGCATAAAGTAGTACATCAGCACAGGAACCAGCGTGATGGCAATCATGGCCGAACCCATCATGGAGAAGGTCTTGGTGAAGGCCAGGGGATGGAAAAGTTTGCCCTCCTGTCCTTCCAGCATAAAGACAGGCACAAAGGAGAGGATGATGATCGCCAGTGAGAAGAAGATTGCCCGTCCGACCTGCCTGGCTGAACTGATGACAATCTCCAGTCGTTTTGCATCCCGTTCTTCAGGCGGGATCTCCGAGAGGTGGCGGTAGCAGTTTTCCACCATGATCACACCTGCATCCACCAGCACACCAATAGCAATGGCAATACCGCCAAGCGACATGATATTTGAGGTGACTCCCATCAGCTTCATGGTGATAAAGGCGATAAGGACGGCAATCGGCAAGGTGAGCACAATCACCAGAGCGCTGCGGAAGTGAAGCAGAAAAACAAGAATGACCAGAGAGACAACCACTGACTCCTCAAGCAGATTTTTTTTCAGTGTATCGATGGCCCGCATGATCAGGTCGGAGCGGTCATAGGAGACTTTTATCTTGACTCCGGGCGGCAATCCCTTTTCCAGCTCTGTAATCTTTTGCTTGACCCTGTCAATCACCTCCTTGGCATTTTCACCATACCGCATGACGACGATGCCGCCCACCGCCTCTCCCTTGCCGTTGATCTCCAGCAAACCGCGTCGAATGGCGCCTCCAATCTGAACAGTGCCAAGGTTCTTGAGGTAGACGGGAATACCGCGCATATCGGCTCCGACAACGATATCCTCCAGATCAGCTTTCGACTTCACATAGCCACTTCCACGAATCAGATATTCGGCGTCAGCCTGTTCGATCAGCTTTCCTCCCACATCCTTGTTTGAGGCTTTGATGGCCTCCATCACTTTGCCGACCTTGATGTTGTAGGCAAAAAGCTTGTTGGGATCAAGATCAATCTGATATTCCCGCACAAAACCGCCGATAGAGGCCACCTCGGCAACTCCCTGAACGGTATTGAGCTGGTAGCGCACAAACCAGTCCTGCAGGGTTCTGAGTTGTTCCAGATCGTACCCGTTTCCCTCAATGGTGTACCAGAAAACATGGCCTACACCGGTACCGTCTGGGCCGAGGGCAGGAACGACGCCCGGAGGCAGGAGTGATGCCGCGTAGTTCAGGCGCTCAAGAACGCGGGTTCTGGCCCAGTAGATGTCTGCCTTGTCGTCGAAAATGACATAGATCATTGAAAAGCCGAAAGCGCTCGATGCGCGCACGGCACGAACCTGGGGAAGCCCCTGCAGGTTGACGGCAAGCGGGTAAGTAACCTGGTCTTCCACCACTTGCGGCGAACGGCCCGGATAGTCGGTAAAAACGATGACCTGATTGTCGGACAAGTCAGGAATGGCATCAACCGGAGTCTTGTAGATTGACCAGATACCCCAGGTTATGACAAGGCCGAAGACCATCAGGATGATCACCCTGTTGCGGGCGGAGTATTCAATGATCTTTTCTATCATGGCAGCAGTTCTTGTCGGAAATCGTTCATGTTATCTGGTTTTCTTGTCAGGTTCACTGCTGTTGCCTTTCAACTGAGATTCAGAGTCAATAAGGTAGGCTCCTGAGACCGCCACCTTGTCACCCGGATTTATACCTGACAAAATCTGGATATTGTCGGTATTCTTCTCTCCAACCTGAACGTCACGTGGTTCAAACATCCCCGGAGAGCTTTCCACCCATACGACCTGTCGTTTTCCGGTATCAATGACGGCGGTGAGAGGAACAACAATTGTCGATTCAAGGGGCACCCTGATACTGGCGTTGACAAACATGTCGGGCTTCAGCTTCAAGCCGGGATTACGCAATTCCACCCGAGCCTTGAGAGTTCTTGTTTTTGGATCGAGAAAAGGATAGATGAAGGCAATCCGGCCAGTGAACACGTTTTCGGGAAACGAGCGGGAGCGAATGTCAACCTGCTGGCCGATGTGGATATTCGGGAATTCGTTTTCATAGAGCTCAAGCTCAACCCACACCGCTGAAAGATCGGCAATATTGAAAAGCACCTCACCAGTGTTGACGTACTGCCCCTGCTGCACCATTTTTTCAATAACGATGCCAGAGAAAGGGGAGTAGATGGCAAGGCGGATATCAGGCCTGCCGGTTTTTTTCAGCGTCGCAATCTGGTTCTCCCGTACTCCGAGAAGTTTCAGTCGCTCTCTGGCCGACGTAACCAGTCCCTCGCCATTCTGTGAGATTGAGGGGAATGATGAGTCTTTCAACTGTTCTCGGCTCCTGATGGCAAGCAGATACTCCTGCTGTGCAGCAACCAGATCGGGGGAGTAAAGCTCTGCTACAGGCATATCCTTGCTGACAAAAGCTCCGACACTGTTGACCTGCAATTTGTCGATACGGCCTGTCGCCCATGCGGTGACCCTGGCCTGTCGCGACTGATCGTACTGCACAATCCCAACAGCGTTGATCTCCTTGTTCAGGATCTCTTGTTTTGCTTCAACGGTAGCAACATTGGCCATGACCCGCTGAGCAGGGGAGAGAGAGACGTGAGCAGGCATATCTGCTGGTGTCTGCGCTGCGCTGCTTGCGGAGTTATCAATTTTTCTGATAAGTTCCATACCGCAGACAGGGCAGAGGCCAGGCTTCTCCCTGATGATGAATGGATGCATTGAACAGGTGTAGAGCTGCTTTACCCGGGTCGTTTTTTCGGCAGCGGATTTGTCGGAGAGTTGATTTTGCCAGAGAAACCAGCCGCCAACCGCAGCACAAGCGAGAAGAAAAACCAGCAGAGGGAGTGCGATTTTTTTGTTGAGGGCCATGCTTATACAGTTATGTCGTTAGTTGTCATGATGCAGAGAGGTCTCTGATGCTGTTGTGAGATCAGTTCCGACTGCCGCTTCGAGTTGCGCAAGTTTCATCATATACTCGGCCTGCGATTCATAGAGTTCGCGCTCATAGTTGAACAGGGTCATTCTGCTGTCGAGGAGAGTCAGAAAATCCACATTGCCAACCCGGTAGCCGATAAGTGCTGATTGAAGGGATTGCGATGCCTGGGGAATAAGGCCTCCCTTGTAGAGTTCAACAAGTTTACGGCGTCGTTCCAGTTGAACAAGGCTTTCGTTAATGGTATAAGAGATGTTGTTTTTCAGGGAATGAAGCTCTTCAGTCGCCATTGCAGCCTCATAGGTTGATTCGGCCAGCATTGCCCGTCGTTTACCCTGCTGCAGAGGGAGGTTGAACGTCACTCCAATGCTCACCATGTTGTCGCCCGGATCCGATGCCATCTCTGTTGATACAGGGTCACGGATCATATACTCCGCAGAAAGGTTAAAATCGGGATAAAACTCCTTTTTTGCCAGTCGTCGGGATGCTTCTGCCTTTTTTTCAAGACTGAAGAGACTTTTGACCTGTGGCCGCTGATCCATAGCCGTATTGTTCAGGTGTTCCTGAGAGACGGTGATAAACGGCAGGGAGAAATCAGCGACCGGGCCAACCGGGGTCTTCCCTGGGCGAGAGAGAAGATAGTTGAGGGTGGCTTCCAGACTCTTGCGCTGCTGCTGCAAGGTAATCTGCATCTCAAGCATTTTTGATTTTTCCAGGCCAGCCTTGAAGATATCCTGTTGCACACCCTGTCCGACAGAGTATTTTAACTCGGTAATCGTAACAAAATCTGTCAGAATCCTGAGGTTTTTGCTGACGACTTCAAGTTCCTTGTCAACCGCCCAGAGCTGGTAGTAGTTCTCCTTGATCATGCGTGTCAGCTCAAGTTTGCGCTCTTCAAAGGCCCAGCGGTAAGAATCGGCTTCGTAGCTTGCAATATCACGGCGAAGGCCCCGCTTGCCCCAAAAGGGGAGGAGTTGGGATATGCCGATGACCCTGGCGGACTGGGGATCCTTGTTAAACACCAATGGTTCCCTGGCCGGGGTGTTCTGTACCTTCAGCATGACCATTGGATCGTCAAGCGCTCCGGCCTGCTTTACCTTGCTTGAAAACATCTGCCAGCGTGACTCGGAAGCTTTCAGTTCAGGATTATTGGCCAATCCTGCGGCAACAAGCGAGGTCAGATTTTCCGGTTGTCCTTTCACCTCTTCCGCTGTTGTCAGCTCAGGCCACAGAAGGCAGAGCATCAGTAACGCAAGCGCAGCAAATCTTTTCATGTCAGTCCAAAACAAAAAGTTTATTGAACACATAACATAAATTTTCACAATAAGTTCACTGCCCTGCCGAGAACCTGCATAGTCTCCGTTTTTTAACCTTCGGTTTTGAACTCAGAGGTGGTATGGAACTCCAGCTCAGGGTAGTCATCTTTGGCAATTTTGAGCATCCATTCGCTTTCTGCAAAGAAAACGGGATGCTCCTCTTTGTCGCGGGCCACGGCGTTCCATTTGCGGCGCAAAAACTCCTCAAGCATCTCTTTGTTGTTTCCGGTAATCCAGAATGCCTTGTGAAAGCGCAGGGGGGTGAAGTCGCACTGTGCCCCGTATTCGTGTTCCAGGCGGAACTTGATGACGTCAAACTGTAACTCTCCGACGGTGCCGATAATTTTGCGCGTGCCATGCTGGATGAAAAGCTGGGCGACCCCCTCTTCGGTGAGCTGGCGCACCCCCTTGTCGAGCTGTTTGGCTTTCATTGGGTCGCGATTTTCCAGCGCCTTGAAGATTTCAGGTGAAAAGCTTGGTATCCCACGGAAATGAAGATCCTCGCCTTCAGTCAGGCTGTCGCCAATTTTCAGGGATCCGTTGTCGTAGAGACCGATCACGTCGCCAGGCCATGACTCATCAACAACACTTTTTTCATTGGCCATGAATTGCGTCGGGCTTGAAAAGCGTATTTTTTTCTTCAGTCGGGTGTGGTAGTAGAACTTGTTGCGCTCGAAACTGCCGGAGCAGATCCGGAAAAAAGCGGTGCGGTCGCGATGGTTCGGATCGAGATTGGCATGGATTTTAAAGACAAATCCGCTCATAGCCTCTTCCGAAGCTTTAACGATCCGTTCAGTTGCTTCCCGCTCATCCGGGCTTGGTGCGACGGTGAGAAATGTTTCAAGAAGCTCTCTGACGCCAAAGTTATTGATAGCGCTTCCAAAAAATACTGGAGCAAGATGTCCGGCACGATAGGTCTCAACATGAAAAGGTTCATAGACACCTTCAATCAGGGCAACGTCTTCCCGGAGTTTTTTGCCGAAACTTTCCGGAATCCATTTATCCAGTTCAGGATCGTTCAGGTCATTGACCCGGATATTGCTTTCGCTGATGCGGGTGGTATTGGCTTCAAAAAGGTTGAGTTCTTTGTTGTAGAGGTTGTAGACTCCCTTGAAGGTCTGCCCCTGACTGATCGGCCAGGTGAGGGGCCGGACACTGATTTGGAGCTTGTGTTCAAGCTCATCAAGCAGTTCAAAAGGGTTTCTCCCTTCACGATCCATCTTGTTGATGAAGATGATGACAGGAGTGTTGCGCATACGGCACACCTCCATCAGCTTTTCAGTCTGTTCCTCAACTCCTTTGACGCAATCGACTACAAGAATGACACTGTCAACGGCGGTCAGCGTCCGGTAGGTATCCTCGGCGAAATCCTTGTGACCCGGAGTGTCAAGAATATTGACCCGTTTTCCGGCATACTCAAACCCCATGACCGAGGTGGCAACAGAGATTCCGCGCTGTTTTTCGATCTCCATAAAGTCGCTGGTCGCTGTCTTGCGGATCTTGTTGCTTTTAACGGCTCCGGCGGTTTGAATTGCTCCGCCAAAAAGCAGAAATTTTTCTGTCAGGGTTGTTTTTCCGGCATCAGGGTGACTGATAATGGCAAACGTCTTTCTTCTCGCTGTCTCTTTTATTAAATCCATGATTTAGAATCGGCTCTCTGCTTTCAGTTTATTACTGTTGCTTGGGGTAAAAAAAATGACGTAAACTTGACTTTTCCGGAAAAGATACAAAGAACCCTGCTAATAAACAGGCACTCTCTTTAACAGGCAGTTTTCTCCTTCGGGATTTTCCTTCAGATAGCGTATGTTCTCTTCTATTACCAAACATCATCATCTTCAAACTCAGGGAGGTTTCGTGGAGACTCTTGAAAAAGTACTGGATCAGATCAGCGGCTATGTCTGGGGGATTCCTCTGTTGGTGCTTCTTTTTGGAACGCATCTTTTTTTGACATTCAGGCTTGGTTTTATTCAGAAATATACCTTCCGGGCAATAAAGATGTCTTTCACAAGGACAAAGGAGGGAGAAGGGGAGATAAGCCATTTTGGAGCGCTTGTAACCGCTCTCGCCGCAACCATAGGAACAGGTAACATTGTCGGTGTTTCGACTGCCGTTGCAGCAGGTGGTCCCGGAGCAGTTCTCTGGATGTGGCTGACCGGGGTGTTTGGTATTGCCACCAAATATGCCGAGGCTGTGCTCTCTGTGAAATACCGAACGGTTGGAGAAGACGGCACAATTTCGGGCGGCCCCATGTATGTACTGGAAAAAGCGATGAACATGAAATGGCTCGCGGTTCTTTTCGCTGTTTTTACCTCTATTGCAGCATTTGGTATCGGCAATATGGTTCAGGCCAATTCCATTGCGGTGATGGTAGAGAACAATTTTCACATCTCACCCTGGATAACTGGTGTGGTCTTGACCATTTTTACCGCAGTTGTCATTATTGGCGGTATTACCTCTATTGCAAAAGTGTGTGAATATCTTGTGCCCTTTATGGCCATTTTTTATGTGGCAGGATGTCTTGTACTGCTTGTCTTGAAACACGAAACTCTGCTTGATACCTTTCAGCTTATTCTTTCATCAGCATTTACCGGTCAGGCGGCTCTTGGAGGCTTTGCCGGTGCGGGAGTCAAGGAGGCGATGCGCTTCGGTATTGCCCGAGGCCTCTTTTCCAACGAATCAGGGCTTGGCAGTGCTCCGATTGTCGCTGCTGCCGCACAGACCAAACATCCCGTCAAACAGGCGCTTATTTCATCAACAGGCACCTTCTGGGATACCGTCGTCGTCTGCCTTGCAACCGGAATTGTCGTTGTCAACTCCGGTATGTGGCAAAACGGCCTGAAAGGCGCAGAGCTTACCAGCGCGGCCTTTGAGGCAGTCCCCTATATTGGTAATACCGTTCTCACCATCGGTCTCCTGACCTTTGTCTTTTCGACCATTCTTGGCTGGTCCTATTACGGAGAAAAAGCAGTCGAATACCTTGTTGGCAAAAAATTTATAAAATCCTACCGATGGGCATGGGTAGCAGCAGTCATGGTCGGCTCAGTAGCTTCCCTCCAGGTAGTATGGAGCTTTGCTGATATCGCCAACGCTCTTATGGCCTTGCCAAACCTTGTCTCCCTGATTGTGCTCAGTCCAGTCGTAGCAGCAGAAACAAAAGACTACTTCTCCCGCCAGTAAAAACCGGGGAGCGAAACAGGGGACGTAGGTGATATTGTGTATTTATGACTGTCCCAGTGAGATGATTTTTTATCATCATCGTTCAGTCACATGTATTGTTCAATGCCGTCAGAAATGATTGCCGTCGCGCCAGTGCTTTGTTGTACAAACTTTCCAGCCGCCATCCCGTTTATTTTTCTTTGAGCGGGATCGGCTGTCAATGTTTTCAGTGCAGCGGCAAGTTCCTTTTCATCATGAATGACGGTAGCGCCTCCAGCGGCGACAATTCCTTCTGCCTCGGGCGAGTTATGATATCTGGGGCCAAACATCACCGGAATGCTGTAAACTGCCGGTTCGAGCGTATTATGCACATTCACTCCGAACCCTCCACCGACATAAGCTATTGAGGCGAGAGAATAGAGTTCAACAAGATAACCGGTTTGGTCGATAACCAGAATTTCCTGTTCAGGATTGAATGCGCTCTTGATGCGTGATACTGGCACATAAGGGAGAGACTGGTTTTGCAGCTTCTGGTAAAGGCGTTCCATGTTTTCGGGGTTGACTTCATGCGGCACCAGAATCAGCGCCGGCCTTTCCTCAAGCCCCAGCAATGCAGGCAAGAGCAGCATCTCGTCCTGCTCCCATACGCTTCCTGCAACAAGAACGGTGCGGTTTTCAAAGAAAGGTTTGAGGTGATCAATTTTTGCACAGTTCTGGCTGCGCAGCAAGACCTGGTCAAACCTCGGGTCGCCCGCAGTTTTTGCCTGCCGGCAATTGAATACCTGACTGAAAGCAAGGGTATCTTTTGATGAAACGGTATAAATATGATCAAACAGGTGGAAAATGCTTTGGTAAAAGCCTTTCAGAAGGGGTTTGAAATATGGTGCGTTCTCTTGCAGTACCGCTGCGGCAAGAATCAGCTTTGTGCCGCATTTTTTTGCTTCGATGAGATGATTTGGCCAGAAGTCGTAGCGCATCAGTACAAGCACATCCGGCCTGAGCAGCGCAAGGAGCTTTCTTGCGTTGGCATGAGTGTCTGTTGGCAGGTAAAAGACGGCGGAAGCATCAGGAAAATTTTTTCTGGCGTTATAGCCTGAATCTGAAAGAAAGGAGACAAAAAGAGTGAACTCAGGATGTTTTTTTTTCAGGTCAGCAATGACCGGTCGCGCCTGCTCGAATTCACCGACCGATGCAGCATGAACCCATAATCTGAAAGAAGAAGGAGCGAGTGTGCTGATTTTTTGTTCCAGTTCCTGGAATAGATTTTTCCGCACCCTGAAAAAAGTCTGAAGCTTGGTATGAAAAACACTGAAAAGTTTTGCAATCCCGAGAAAAACAGGGGAAAAAATGGTATAGAATACGATAGCGGGACTGTTCATAACGACTTATTGCCTTGTACAAAAAAGCTTGATGACATTTGAAAGTAACAAAAAAGTCGCAGGTATGGTTAGCTGTGTTGCGAAAACTCAATAACCGCGCATAAAAAATAAATTCGTCGTTTACAAAAAAAAATGGTACTATGCTACCGTTTTTAATGCGTGGTGAATATGCTAAGAAAGAATACATAAAAAAATATGGTCGTACTGACCGGAAAGTTTTATGTGTTTGTGACGATTCGATGGTGCTTGTTTTTTCAAAGAGAACAGCCCTGATGTTTTCGGTTGATGAGAACTTTTCTTCATTTTGTTCTTTCCTGCATTGCTGCCATTCTCGCCTCGAACGAGGCATTTTTTTATCAATGATTTGGAAAGGAAAAAATTACAAATGAAAGAACAGCAATTATTGCCGATGGATTTTAGCGTCCTCCAGCTCGCGGAACCCTTGATGAGAGCACTTCAAGAGGTTGGGTACGAAACCCCAACACCAATTCAGGCTCAGACAATTCCACTTATTCTTGAAGGACGTGATGTTCTTGGCCAGGCGCAGACCGGGACAGGAAAAACCGCAGCCTTTGCTCTCCCGATACTCTCTAATATCAATCTTGAACAGGCCGAACCCCAGGCGCTTGTGCTTGCCCCTACACGGGAGCTTGCCATTCAGGTAGCAGAGGCATTTCAGCGTTATGCAGAATATCTCAAGGGTTTTCATGTCGTTCCCATTTATGGAGGACAGGATTATGGTATTCAGCTTCGCATGTTGAGACGCGGCGTGCATGTCGTTGTCGGAACTCCCGGCCGTGTCATGGATCATATTCGTCGTGGTTCACTTAATCTCAATGCTCTCAAATGTCTGGTGCTTGACGAAGCAGATGAAATGCTTCGCATGGGATTTATTGATGATGTCGACTGGATTCTTGACCAGACACCCAAAGACCGTCAGATCGCCCTCTTCTCTGCCACCATGCCTTCGGTGATCCGCCGTATTGCCCAAAAGCATCTGAATAATCCAGCAGAGATTACCATACAGTCAAAAACGACAACAGTTGATACCACTCGTCAGCGTTACTGGATTGTTGGTGGAAGCCACAAAATTGACATTCTGACCAGAATTCTTGAAGTCGAACCGTTTGACGGGATGCTCATTTTTGTGCGCACCAAAACCATGACCATTGAACTTGCTGAAAAACTTCAGGCCAGGGGATTTGGCGCAGCCGCACTTAACGGTGATATGCCCCAGAGTCAGCGTGAACGCACCGTCGAACAACTGAAGAGCGGCGTGTTGAGTATTGTGATTGCTACCGATGTGGCTGCACGTGGACTTGATGTTGATCGTATCAGCCATGTCATCAACTACGATATCCCTTCCGACACCGAATCATACGTACACCGTATCGGGCGTACCGGGCGTGCCGGACGTGCTGGTGATGCCATTTTGTTTGTCTCTCCAAGAGAGAAAAACATGCTGTACTCTATAGAGCGTGCAACACACAGCCGTATTGAGCTGATGGAACTGCCAACAACGGAAGTCATCAACAACAAGAGGATTGCAAAATTCAACCAGCGCATTACTGATACGATTGCCGCTGAAGATCTTGGATTTTTTACCAAGCTTATCGAACAGTACTGTCACGAGCATGATGTCGCGGAACTCGAAGCTGCGGCAGCCCTTGCATCGATTGTTCAGGGGGAAACCCCGCTTCTTTTATCGAATAAGCCTGAGAAAACAAAGTTTCATGATGAGAGAGAAGGATCGGGCAGAGAGCGTAGTTTTGACCGGGATCGTGGGCCCGTCAAAAGGAGAGGGAAGGGAGAAAGCTATGGAGATGAAGGCAAAGAACGCTACCGTCTTGAGGTTGGCAGCGAGCATGGGGTGAAGGCCGGAAATATTCTCGGCGCGATTTTAAATGAGGTTGGACTTGATCCCGAGTCGGTCGGCCATATTTCGATTAACGATTCCTACAGCACGGTTGAACTGCCACAGGGAATGCCGGATAATGTGTTTCATGAGCTGAGAAAGGTCAGGGTCTGCGGCCGTCAGTTGAGGCTCTCCAAAATGGAAGATCAGGAACGAGAGTCGCCATACGGGATAAAAAAGAGTTTTAAAAAGCCATATAAACCAGCCGGAAAAGAGACAACTTTCTTTACTGGCAATAAAAAGAAAAGAAAGGGTTAAGGAATTGCCCGAACATTATGTCAGTTACTTCATTCAGGGAGCTTGTCCCTATTCTTCAAACCGCAATTGGCCCGATGATTCTCATATCGGGCCTCGGTCTTCTGTTTCTTACGATGACCAACAGACTTGGTCGGGTTATTGATCGTTCACGTTCGCTTCTTGATGATCTGGAATCCTATCCCGAATCCTATATCCTCAGAATCAATAAGGAGGTCGCCATTCTCTGGAAGCGCGCTCGCTATATTCGTATATCAATTTTATTGGCATGTCTGACCTGTATTGGCGCGAGCTGGCTGATTATCCTGCTGTTTCTGAGTGCGCTGATCAATCTTGATCTGCCGATGCTCTTGTCGGGGATTTTCATTTTCAGTATGCTCTGCCTTAGCTTTTCGTTGCTCTTTTTCTTCATTGATGTCAATATGACTCTGTCGGCCTTTAAGATCGAAATGGAGAGCCACGACAAGAAAAGACTCATTATTGAGACAATGGGATACAAATAAGCCCCTCTTATCCTCTTGGATGAAAGGTTTTATGCACCTCCTTGATAAATGAGCGGTCGATGTGCGTGTAGATTTGGGTGGTGACAATTGAGCTGTGGCCAAGCATCTCCTGGACTGCGCGAAGATCGGCTCCGCCTTCGAGCAGATGGGTGGCAAAAGTATGGCGGAAGGTGTGCGGGCTGATATGTTTTTCTATTCCTGCCATCGCAGCATATTTTTGAATCATGGTAAAAAGTGCCATGCGCGACAGTTTTATTCCGCGAGCATTGAGAAACAGGTAATCATCGGAATTGTGCTTAACCAGAGTGACTCGAAGTCCACTCTGGTATCGCTTCACCCATTCAATGGCTGAGCTTCCAACCGGCACAAGCCTCTCCTTCGATCCTTTCCCGAAAATTCTTATAAATCCAGCATCGAGATAGAGACTCTGCTGCTGGATAGTAATGAGTTCACTGACTCTGACCCCTGTTGCGTAGAGGAGTTCAAGCATCGCCTTGTCTCGCAGCAGATATTTTCCGGGAGGCACGAGAGTCATTGGCGCATCAAGCAGTCGCATGGTTTCGTCAATGGTGAGGACGTTCGGGAGGTATTTTGCCTGCTTGGGTTGCCGGAGACTCTCAGCCGGGTTGTTGTCGAGTGTTCGTTCGATCACAAGGAATTTATGAAACGAACGGATTGCAGAAATATTTCGAGCCATTGAACTTGCCTCAAGGCCGATGGAGTAAAGTTCAGTGATGAATTCATTGATATGGGCGGTCGTAATAGCCTCAATCGGTCTCGAATGGCGATGCATGAAAAGCAGATAGCGACTGAGATCGTTGTTATATGAATCCCTGGTATTTCCCGAAAAGTTGCGTTCGACAAGCATATAGTTCAGGAAACTTTCCAGCACTCTTTTGAAGTGATTATCCAGACTCTCCATCTCTCTCTTTGCCCTGTTTAAGCAACCTCTGGCAGAACCCGCCGTCAAAACCCGGCTGCTCACCCGGCAGCGTGAGCAGAGCGCCTTCGGGGCCCGCAATAAAATCAGAATGTCTCTGAAGAAATGCCTCAATCAGCAGGTTATTTTCTTCGGCTTCAATTGAACAGGTGGCATAGATAAGCTTTCCCCCTTCATCCAGCAGCTCCGCAGCATGATCAAGGAGTTCGGCTTGCAGCGTTCGGAGCTCCAGAAGCATTTCAGGGCTTAGTTTCCAGCGTAATTCTGCGCGTCGGCCAAGAACCCCGGTACCCGAACAGGGAGCATCAAGCAGGATGGCATCGGGGCGGAATTCAGGCACAAAACTCCGTGCATCTTCCGCAACAGTTTTTATGATGGTAATACCGAGCGCCTCAGCATGAGCCTCTATTCTTGAAAGTTTTTTTTCATAACGGTCGACAGCGATAATCCGGCCACGGTTTTGCATCAACTCCCCTATAAAGGTAGCCTTGCCTCCAGGTGCTGCGCACAAGTCAACCACCGTCATGCCGGGAGCGGGATTAAGCAGCAGGCAGGCAAGTCCCTGTGTCGGGTTCTGAACAGTAAGACGACCATCAGTCACGGCCGGTTCAAAAGAGTTAAAATCTTTTGAAAGAAAGAACGGATCCACACTGCACGGTTCATGCGCAACCGCAAGTGCCGGATCAGCAAACAGCTTCTCTTCCGACGTTTTCAGGCGGTTTATTCTGAATCCAAACAGCGGGAACTGATTGTTATAGGAAAGGATAGATTCTGTTTTTTCTCTTCCGAAAGCCTCGATCCAGCGTTCAACCAGCCATTGCGGGTGTGAGTATTGTATTGAAAGCTGTTCCTCAATGGTTTTATTCTTCAGCCACTCGTCAAGTGTGACGCTCTCAGGCGTAATTTTTCTCAACACCCCGTTGACTAATTTCGACAGACGTTCACCCTTGTACTTTCTGGCCAGTTTCACGCATTCGTTCACGGCCGCCCAGTCTGGCACCTTGTTGAGGAAAAGAATCTGATAGACACCGAGGCGAAGAATGTTCTTCAGGACAGAAGCCGCCTTTTCAAAATTGTGATGATAGAAGCGCCCGATAATAAAATCTATCTGAAGACGGTAACGCAAAACTCCGTTAACCAATCCTGTTGAAAGCGCCCGATCAACGCGGTTCAGTTCACAATGTTGCAGCGTGCGGTGCAGAATCTGGTCAGATCGCTGTTTTCCGGTTTCAAGTGACTGCAAAACATTCAAAGCCAGTTCTCGTGCGGTGGTCATGGGAAATAATTAAATATCATTTAAAGTACCTTCGTTTCTTCAGGCTGTTTGTAAAATACTAATCCCTGTTGTAGATTAATCAGACTAAATGTTCTATTAAAGATTTCAAGCTATCATCCAGAAAGGTGGAGGGACTGGCCCTGAGAAGCCTTGGCAACCGTCATTGCACGATGATCGGTGCCAATTCCATCCCGGACAAGAGAACCGGGAATGATGATGGTATGTATGCCTTTCCTTGCAGGTTCATACCGCTCTTCAGACATTTTCCTGTAACCCGTTGTATCAGGGTTGTTTGCGCATTCCGGGAGTGATAGCGCTGCCCATAAGGTGGTTTTTGAACAAGCTTTGCAAATTGATATGAAGCGCATGAGAGCATATACTGAGATTATTTCAGAAAAAACGCACTATTTCGATTCGAACAAACTCTTTACGACCGAGCTTGGTGACGTCCTTCCTTCGGTGCGGGTTGCCTATAGAACTTGGGGAACCCTGAATGCTGCAAAAGATAATGTGATCCTGGTCTGTCAGGCTTTAACCGGTTCAGCCGATGCTGACGCCTGGTGGGCTGGCATGTTTTCCAAAGGGGGGGCGTTTGATGACACCTCAGATTTTATTATCTGCTCCAATGTGCTTGGGAGCTGTTACGGTACAACCGGCCCAGGTTCCATTAATCCAGTTACCGGTAGTCATTACGGCCCCGATTTCCCACTGATTACGATCAGGGATATGGTTCATGTCCAGCGCCTCCTGCTTTCCGGTCTGGGTATTGATCGGGTCAAGCTTGTTGTGGGAGCCTCTCTTGGCGGGATGCAGGTGCTTGAGTGGGGATTTCTCTATCCTGACGTTGTTCAGGCACTGATGCCGATGGGCGCTTCAGGGCGTCACTCTTCGTGGTGTATCGGTCAGAGCGAAGCGCAGCGGCAGGCGATTTATGCTGATCGTGACTGGAACAATGGCTGGTATGACGAGGGTCATCCTCCGGCAAAAGGTCTTGCGGCGGCAAGGATGATGGCGATGTGCACCTACCGGAGCTTTGAAAACTTTCAGTCGCGCTTTGGCCGCGACTATCAGCAGGCGGGAAAAACCTTCAAGGTCGAGAGCTACCTCCACCATCAGGGGCGGAAACTGGTGGAGCGTTTTGATGCCAACACCTATATAACGCTCACCAGGGCGATGGATATGCATGACCTTTCACGAGGCAGGGGAGAGTATGAAGAGGTCTTGCGTTCGATACAGATCCCTGTGGAAATTCTCTCCATCAATTCAGACATTCTCTATCCGAAAGAGGAGCAGGAAGAGCTTGCCCGATTCATGCCGAATTCGAGCATTCTCTACCTGGACGAACCTTATGGCCATGACGCTTTTCTTATTGATGTTGCAACAGTCAGCGGCATGGTGAGGAGTTTTCTTGATCGTCTTGAACCATGATGGAGGCAGGAGTGGGAAGGCCGAACCCCAGCTCGGCGCCCCCAGGTTTTATATCTCCTCAAATCCGGTATAGCGCTGCAATGCCTCCGGCACCCTGATATGCCCCTCCGGCGTCTGGTAGTGCTCAAGCAATGAGACCATCAGCCGTGAAGTTGCCAGACCCGAGCCGTTCAGGGTGTGTACAAATTCCGGTTTTGACTTGCTGTCGGGTTTGAAACGGATATTTGATCTTCTTGCCTGGTAATCCTCAAAATTTGAGCAGCTTGATGCCTCGAGATATTTTTGTTCAGCAGGTGACCAGACCTCAATATCGTAACATTTTGTTGCGTTGGCGCTGATGTCGCCGCTGCAGAGCAGGAGTACCCGGTAAGGGATTTTCAGAGCCACAAGAATTGCTTCAGCATGAGAGCGAATCTGTTCAAGCGCGGCGTAAGACTCTTCAGGTCGGGTAAACTTTACCATCTCAACCTTGTTGAACTGGTGCACCCTGAGGAACCCTCGTGTATCCTTGCCATAACTTCCCGCTTCACGACGGAAACAGGCTGAATAGGCGGCATAAGAGATCGGGAGACTTTTTGTTTCGAGCATTTCTCCCCGGTGCAGGTTGGTGACCGGTACCTCAGCGGTCGGAATGGCATAGAGGTCATCTTCGCCGATGTGGTAGACCTGGTCAGCAAATTTTGGCCACTGACCCGTTCCCCTGAGTGACTCCTGATTGACAAGAAAGGGAGGGAAGACTTCAGTGTAGCCATGACGCTCGGTGTGCGTATCAAGCATGAAGTTGATCAATGCGCGTTCCAGACGGGCGCCTTTGCCAATGTAGGCAGGAAACCCGGCTCCGCTTATCTTTGCGCCACGTTCAAAATCAAGAATGCCGAGAGATTTACCCAACTCAAGGTGGTTTTTCACCGGAAAGTCAAGGTCGTGCACAAAGCTGACCGGTTCACCGAAAATCTCATTATCAGCAGCGCTTCGGCCGGCTGGAACTGAAGAGTCCAGTTTATTGGGCAGCGCCAGAAGAATATTCTCAATCTCCTCTTCAAGTGGTCTTAGTTTTGTATTTATTTCAGCAATTTGTCGATTTTCATCTTGAACTATTTCATAGATCATTTCATATTCAGAGGGGGGAATGCCTTTTTTTTTCTTTTCGGCAATTTCTTTTGAGCGTTTGTTGCGCTCTGCATTTAGTGCATCCGAACGCTGCACCAGTCCTTTACGCTCTTTGTCGCATTCGAGCACCCTATGCAGTTTTGGCTCCTCTGCGGAGAGCTGCCGGTTGTGCAGCATTGCCAAAATTTCATCTGGATTCTGACGGATATAGTTGATGTCAAGCATAGTAAGAGATAGAATGGGTTATGCTGAAAGCAGTGACTTGACGATCTGCTGAACCTTGGTGCCGTCAGCTTTTCCTTTGAGCGCTTTCATCGCTTCAGCCATCACTTTGCCCATCTCTTTCATGGATGCAGCGCCTGTTTGCGTGATAATATCCCGTATGACTGCGGTTACTTCCTCGTCAGAGACCGGAGCCGGCAGATACTCCTCAAGCACGGCTAACTCCGACTGCTCTGTTTCAGCCAGGTCAAGACGGTTTCCGGCTGTGAACTGCTCAATGGCATCGCGGCGTTTTTTTGCAAGGCTGACCAGCACCTCAAGTTCCTGCTCCTCAGTGAGCACAGCCTTTCCCGCAACGCGAATCGAAACCTCTTTTTCAAGCAGGGCGGCGCGGATTGAGCGAATGGCGTTCAGGCGGGTTTTATCACCGCTTTTCATCGAATTTTTAAGATCAAGGTCTATTTTTTCCTTCAGGCTCATGATGGTGTAGAATCAAAAATTATTTTTTTAAGATGAACCAGAAAATACAGGAAAAAAGCCTGCTTTCCCACAGCTCACGAGTTTTTGCCGTCCTCATTCACCGAGGTCGCCGGAAACCGGCCTTAACACCAGCTCTTCCACTGACGTGCGTTGCGGCAGGAGATAGGCGTTGACAAGAGGGCCCGAAATATCTTCAGGCATCATCATGATCGCTTTCATCTCATCCGTCACCTCTCCCCACATTGGCGTATAGACCGCGCCCGGCATCACATTGGTAATCTTGACATTACAGGTTTTGGCATAGAGCCGGACAGCTTCAATAAATCCCTTCTGTCCGAACTTGGACATTGAGTAGAGAGCAGAGCTTTTAAACGCTGTCTCGGCGGCAATTGAGGTGATAAAGAAGATGTGCCCCGACTTTTTCTCTTCCATGACAGGGAACACTTTTTGCGTAAGGAAAAAAGTGCCCTTCAGGTTTGTACCCATCGTGTCCTCATAGTCATCCACGGTCAATTCAGTGAATGGCTTGAAACGGCCAACACCGGCATTGTTCACCAGGCAGTCAATGGTTCCGTATCGCTCCAGCGTGCTGCTGACAAGCTGGTCGATCTGTGCCATATCGGAAATATCGGCCTTAACGATCTCCGCTGCCGCACCACAGGCACGGCATTTCTCCGCAACAGCTTCAAGATCCGATACGGTTCTTGATACAAGGATCAGGTGAGGCTCAAAATCGGGATATGTTGTTGAGGCTTTTGCAAAATCAAGGGCAATGGCTTTGCCGATACCCTTGCCTGCGCCAGTTATGAGGATGATATGTTTCATAGTTCAGGGGGGAAAAAGTTGTCCGAAAGTTAAAAAGTTTTATTGCAATTTTTTATCAGAGAAGACCACTTTCGCGAAAGCTGAACCAATCAGTTTTTCCGATGATAACATGGTCAAGCAATTCAATCTGAATGACGGCGCTTGCCTTTTTCAGGAGTTCGGTAATCTGTTTATCAGCATTGCTCGGTTCAACATCGCCGGAAGGGTGGTTATGCACAAGAATGATGGCGTGTGAGCTCTCCCTGATGGCCGCCTTGAAGACCTCTCTTGGGTGAATGAGGGCAGCGTTCAGGGTTCCGACAGAGACCAGTTCCGTCTTGATAATCTGGTTTTTGGTGTTCAGGTGCAGAACGTAAAGATGCTCTTTTGTTTCATCCGGGATACGACCAGCCATGAATTCAAAAATATCCCTTGCAGCCTGGATTTTTTTCCTGTTGTTCCTGCTATAGTGCAACCGCTTGTTCAATTCGAAAATAGCGACAATCTGCATGGCTTTTGTTTCTCCGATTCCCTTGATCTCCTGAAGTTCTCCAATCGTGACATTAACCAGTTTTTCAAGGGTGAAGCGGGCTATAATTTCATTACAGGTATCAACAATGTTGAGCTGTTTTGAGCCGAAGCGCAGGATAATTGCCAACAGTTCAGCCGGACTGAGGGAGGCAGGTCCGCTGCTGAGGAAACGCTCTCTCGGTCGGTTTTCAGGATCAAAATCATGAAGTCGCATAAGTTCAGGTTAAATTGTTCTGGGTGAGCTAAAATTGGTAATACGTAATAAATGCGTATTACTGAACATACCAAAAAAAGAGCGTAACGAGAACAATGTCTTTTGTGAGGGGGAGTTGTTGACTCGCTGGCAGGAAAAAGAACTCGGGTGTTCTTGTTTTGTAAGGTGCGACTCGGCTGATTTTATTATAGAGTAAGAGGCTCATCTTTGCCATCGCCCTGTTTTTTCCCTATCGGGATGGAGTCTATGAGCACTGTTTAGTAACGACGATCTGATTTTTGGAGCATAATGATATAAGTGCTACAATGGCTTATACGCAGGTTATAAAAAGAGTGGTCATGGAGTAAAAAGGCCTGCTGACGGCTTGTAAACATCGTATTTTATGCCGATCCGTATAAGATGCTGAAATAAAAAGCAATAAAAGGGTTAATTTATTTATAAAAAAAAGGTTAAAGCTATTTTTTTTTGGTTTGAAAATGACGTCATATATGTACGGCAACTCAAAAATCTGCAGTATAGGCGGATCCATCTAATTATTGTTATGCACTCCAAAAAAGCATATGAGATAAAAACATGAATTATCGCAATTACGCGCGAAAATGTCTTAAACGGTACGAAGAAGAGCTTGGGAACGGCGATGATGAACGGTTGAAATACGCCGCCCTTGAACTCCGGATGTCAATGGAGGCACTTACTTACGACCGTGCCCTTGCGTACAAGGACGAATTTCCACCAGCAGAATACGAGACTTGGCAACCGCGCAAGGTGATGACGGTGCTTCTGGATATAGATCCCACAGCCGACAAGGATAGCTCCTTCGCATTTGGCGAAGAAGAAGAGTACGGCGTTCCGGCCCAGGTGATGAGGTCTTTGGGTTCAGAGAAAGTTCTCAATATGGCCACCTTGCGGAAACATTATGACGCCTTAGGCAACTATCTCCATGTCCAGTCGATGAAACAGGTCAGAGCAGGAAAGTCGCTGGACTTTGGCAAGATACGATTCCGTTGTGAGGAAATTGCAGCGTTTGTCAGAGCAGTTCTTGTATCCCCAGTCTTCAATGTTACATTGGGTAGTTTTGCGACGATGGAGTGTGTGGAATGCAGGAAACCAGTTCGTAAGCGCATACCCTACGGGCAAGAAATAGTGGAGGTCGAATGCTACGAGTGCCATGCTTCATACCTCATTGTCGACAAAGGGAATAACAATGTCGAATGGCAACCGCAACAATATGAAGTTGAGTGCGCGAATGGTGATTGTACTCACAAAATAGTCGTTTGGCTCCATGAGCTGGAAGTCGGGAAGAGTTGGATATGTCCAAGCTGTAACGGCCGAAACACATTTGCACTCGGAATCCGCTATGAGGCTGTGCAATAGAAACAGCTTTGACATTCGGTATTCTCTCAAATTGCAAAAGCGACGTTCGCCTACTCTCTTTACTCAACGCCTTACGAGGAAACGTTTGAAAAACTTGTTGACATTTTCCTGAGCATCCACATTTCACCTCGGTGAATTTATTATCGATCTTACTCTCATAGTAAAGACTTCCAACTCATAATGGGCTCCATCGGTTTCGTTGATGATCTGGTGCAGGATGCCATAGCCGATGAAGATGAACTGCATCAGGCTGTCAGCAACAATACTGGTTGATTCTGAGGATATAATTTTGCTGAATATGACGTATATTTCCCGATGCTCGAGCTGGTGGTAGGAACTTCTGGAACTATGGGGTTTTAGCAGCGGTCTTATGCTGATCAATATAAGACGCTCAAATAAAAAGTGATTATGGTATAAATTGCTGAGAATAAGGAAATTAACAGCGTTTTATATGATTTTGAATTTGCGGCTTATATGGGTTAGAATTAAAAAATCTGCGGTATTGGCTGATCCATCTAATTATTGTTAGGGGCCAAGCTTGGCTACTGGAAAATTAAAATTTGGAGAAAAAAATGGTATATAAAAACGGCAATTACGCAGCCTTTTATGTTGCAGAACCTTTCAACGCAAGCGCTCTCGGCGCAAATGCAACAAAAGATTTCTGCTATTACAACATGTTGCGGGCATGGAAAGGAAAAGAAGCATCATTTCCATTTAATGATTCGCATGATAAGACATACAACGTCCGTGACGGCAGCGATTGGGAAAAAACACTAAAGCCAAGACTTCAAGAGCGTCTTAGGAGTTCTAAAAATGTTGTACTTTTTCTTAGCTCCAGCACAGTAAGCTCAAGAGCTCTACGTGAAGAAATTGACTACGGAATAAATAATCAAGGACTGCCTGTTATTGTTGTATATCCAGAGTATGACTCTAAGGCCAGCCTGCTGATTAATGGTTCACTGAGACAGTCTGTAAAGAATCTGTGGGGTAACTTACCTATTTTTAGAGATTCAATGAGTAAGGTTCCGTCACTTCACATCCCCAACAAGAAGGACATCATTGAGGCAGCGCTCAAAGACAGCGATTTTATGGTTGCCACCAAAACGAGTCCAGATTATTACTGGTACAAAATATGACAAAGGTTAGTTTCATTGACAGGAGGGTGATTGAGAACTTTCTCAAGATTACCTCAGCCATAAGCGCGACTCTTTCTTTAGTTGTATTGTTTGTCGATATTCCAACAAATTGCAAAAGCACCTATGGATGGATATTTATTGGGCTGTTGGCGTTGATTTATTTGGCAATTTGGATTTGGTCTAACAATCTCAATAAAATTGATATCAATATTGAAGGAAGTGAGGTCACGATAAAAGTAGGCGACATTTTTTCCGAACCCGGCTTAAAGGCCATTGCTTTCAATGAGTACTTTGACACAATCGTAGATAACAAAATAATTTCTGAAAATTCACTGAACGGAATTTTTATAAAACATCATTGTGGTGATCAAGTTTCAGAACTTGATAGCCATATCGATAACTATCCCTTCGATGAAAGTGAAAAACTTGGGAGCAACGCCGAGCGAGTCGTGGGTAAAAAGTGGCGGTATCAGATCGGCTCTATTTGCGTATATAAAGATTTTCTTTTGGCCGCTTTTTCGAAGTTCGATAATAACAATAAAGCAGTGCTCACTATTCCTGAGTACCTTGAATTTCTAATTAATTTTTGGGACAAGGTCAACAATGTGTATGGTCAGCAGAGCGTAACTACGCCGATTTTTGGTTCTGGGATTACACGAATTCAAGGGCATAAAACTATAAGTGATGAAGATCTTTTGAAAATAATGTTGTGGACATTCCGCATTAGTGAAATGCGGTTCAAGTACCCGGCGAAGCTAACGATTGTCATCCACAAGAGCAAGATTGATAAAATTAATCTTCTTGATATTAAGTCAGCGAGAAATGGTATTTAAAGCACCTAACAAGGCGCTTCTGTCGGACAAATTTTCCGCTGCGCTCCAAATTTGCCGCAGAGCGCGGCGTTGGCATAAAGGAGAAGAAAATGAATCCAACCTTCAATAGGCTTTACAAGGAAATTAGTGAAACCCAGCATCGTCGAAACAGGCTTGATGTTCTAAAAATTACCTTCGTATCAGCCCTCTTAGGTTTCGGTGCTATCAAGATCAATGATATTACGGCATTCTACCAAACATTGTACTTTGCCCCTCTTGTAGCTGTATTTCTAGACTTTCTCGTAATGGGTGAGCATTTCTCAATACGTCGTGTTGGTGCTTTTCTCCGCCTTCATCCCAGTAGTGATAAAACTGAACAAGATTATGAGTCCTTTGTTAGCCAAAATAGAGATCGCTTCTTCGTTATGGGATCACGTGGCTTTACTATACTTTCCTTTGTTGCAGCCATTGCCCTACTATGGAAAACGAGAGGAATCGTTCTTTATTATGAGTGGCTCTGGTTTGTGGCTGTTTTTTTGTTTTTTATAATTGCAATGTATTGTGGCAGAAACCAGCTTTTAAAACTTGATAGCCTACCTGAGTTGCCGAAGAAGTAATCCAATACATTGTGATGGATTTGGCAATCACGACCCTGGAAGAGGGCGATACGAACAAGCTAAATCAGATTGGGATGTTATTCATGAAGGCCGGACTTGGGCGAATAAATGCAATGGGAAACATGCCGAGAAAAACACAATAATTACAAATATTCGCCTTCACCTTGAGAAGTTGGGGCCATCGCAATGAAGACTCTTGAAATTTTTTCAGGTGCAGGCGGTCTGGCAAAGGGCCTGGAGTTGTCCGGATTTGAGCACACCGCCTTTGTTGAGTTTAATCGGCATGCGTGTGAGTCGCTTTCTGAGAATTTTGATCCTGCGCGAGTCTTCTTTGGTGACATAAAAGATTTTGATTTAAACAGCCTTGCGAATATTGATATTGTTGCAGGAGGCCCGCCGTGCCAGCCATTTTCACTGGGCGGCAAGCACAAAGCCGACCTGGACAACCGGGATATGTTTCCGTATGCCATACGCGCAATCGAAAAACTTGCTCCAAAAGCATTTATATTTGAAAATGTTAAAGGCCTGCTTCGCCCAACTTTTTCCGAGTATTTTGAATACATAATTCTCAGATTACGTTACCCGGATTTTATTTCGGGCAATGACTCCAACTGGAAAAGGCACCTCGATGAACTACGCAATATTGGTAGACTTTACTATACAGGGAAAAAGTACAATGTGCAGTTCAAACTGATAAATGCCGCAGATTATGGCGTGCCACAAACACGAGAGCGGGTTGTAATTGTTGGAACAAGAGCAGACATCTCATTGCCCTGGTCATTCCCTGTTGAAACACACTCAGAAGAGAGGCTTCTCTGGGACATGTACGTAACGGGCGAATACTGGTCGCGCCATAGAGTACCGAAACTCTTGCAACCTGATGTAGATGCATCTCTGAGAGAGAGAATATCTCGACTAAGAGACAAGTACGGAATGTTTGAACCAGAATTATTGCCCTGGCAAACCATGCGGGATGCATTATGTGATACGCCAGACCCAAAATCAGATCATGGAATAATCGACCACATCTTTCGGGATGGTGCGCGTGCCTACCAAGGGCATACAGGTAGTGATTTTGATTGGCCGTCAAAAACAATCAAAGCAGGCGGACACGGAGTGCCAGGAGGGGAAAACATGATCCGTTTCAATGATGGCCGCGTTCGATACCTGACAACCTTTGAAGCAAAACGAATTCAAACGTTCCCTGATGATTTCGTCATCAAAGGTGCCTGGGGTGAGGCTATGCGTCAAATTGGAAACGCCGTTCCTGTATTACTGGCAGAAAAAATAGGCTTTACATTGGCGAAGCAACTTAAAACGCCTAACCCGGAAGTCAACATGGACGGGACGCATCATCCTCGACAATCAGACGAGCAGAATTTTGCAATTGGCCGATAATTGAATTACAGATAGTCGCTATCGAAAGCCGTCTCGATGACGTGATTGATTAACGTCGGAGTTCCGCTTCAGAGAAACAAGCTTGCCAAACTGACCGACAAAATGCTGAGTCGGTTCAACCAGTGATCATGCACTGTATTCCTGATCCCGGGTTACACCATTCCCACTGGTACGTTATTGATGGTAGATGTGATCGGGAGATACATGGGGGCAAGCGAGATGACGCACCCCTGCCCGATCGGTTGTTTCAGGGTTTGAAGCACCTCGAAATGGCCAGTGGCCTCTTTTCCCGGACTTGCCGATTTTTTTATTTCTACCGGATAGAGTGTGCCGTTCTGATGAATGAGCAGATCAATCTCTTTTGCATCCTTGTCGCGATAGTAATAAATGGGGGCTCGTTTGCCGTTGTGCCACCAGCTTTTGATGATCTCCGATACCACCCAGCTTTCAAGAATGGCTCCTGACATCGCTCCCGCTTCCAGCGTTTCGGGTGATGTCCACTCGGTCAGCCAGGCTGCAAGTCCCGTATCGAGGAAGTACAGTTTCGGGGTTTTCACCACTCTTTTGTTGATATTGGTGTGCCATGGTTCGAGCAGGTAGACGATGCCTGAATTTTCAAGAATCGAGAGCCATCGTTTTCCGGTCGCATGGTTGATGTCGCTGTTGCGGCAAAGATCCAGGATATTGAGCATCTGGCCGGTTCGTGCTGCACAGGAGCGGAGAAAACTCAGGAATGCACTTTCGTCGCCGACATTGGCCAGATCCCGCACATCACGTTGCAGATAGGTCTGGACGTATGAACTGTAGAACAGGTCATGATCGGCAGGATTCTCCTGATGAAGAGCGGGAAACGATCCAAGCCAGATTTTCCGGTAGAGTTCCGGCAGAAGCAATTGCCGGCTTTCTGCACGTTGTTTCATGATTTCTGGAATCGGCAGAAACGGCTCTGCAGAAGGAGTGTCAAAAAGCTCTCTCTGCGAGAATCCAAGCAGGTTGACCACCCCGACACGACCAGCGAGCGATTCACTGACCCCTTTCATCAAATGGAATTGCTGTGAGCCGGTGAGCCAGAATTTTCCGGCTTGCTGTTCGTTGTCGACCGCCATTTTGATGTAGGGCAGAAGCTGGGGTGCGTACTGGATTTCGTCGATGAGAACCGGTGAGGTAAAGCGTTGCAGGAAAAGCGCGGGTTCTTCCCTGGCGAGTGCCCGGAGCATCGGGTCGTCAAGAGAGGCATACGACCGCTCTTCTCCTGCCAGGTGGCGAAGGAATGTTGTTTTTCCGGTTTGGCGAGGTCCGGTCAGCAGCATGACGGGGAATTGTTGACTCGCTTGCAGGAAAAAGATCTCAAGTGTTCTGGTCTTGTATGGCATGATTCGGCTAATTTTATTATAGAGTATAAAAATAGCCGAAAAAATGAAAGAGTGCAACAGGTAAAAAAGATAGTACCTCTGAGAGTGATGCAGGTGGGGAAAAGGTTCGGCGCGTCATGCACATGGTCGAATCCATCTTCCAGGAAGAGGTCAGTGCCTTGGGGATCCTCGGTGCCATAGACAAACTGCTTGCAACCAATGGCGACCAGGTTGAACTGGCCCGAAACCTCGGCATAGCCCGTCTCAGCCATTTTGTCCGCGAGAGGTTGAGTGAGGCGATAGGTGAGTGAACTATGAGAGGCTCATCTTTGCTATCGTTATATTTTTTTCCTTCCAGGATGGAGTCCATGAACACAGTTTAGTAAAGACGATCTGATTTTTGGAGTATAAAGATATAAGTGCTACAATAATTTACACGCAAGTTATAAAAAAGGTGGTTATGGAGTAAAAAGGCCTGTTGACGGCTTGTAAGTATCGTTTTTATGCCGATCCATATAAAACGCTGAAATAAAAAGCAATAAAAGATTTAACTTATTTATAAAAAAACGGTTAGAACTATTTTTTTGGTTTGAAAATGACGTCTTATATGTACTTTAACTCAAAAATCCGCAGTATAGGCGGATCCATCTAATTATTGTTAGGTTGACCCTGCGGGCGCGGAAGAAAAACGGAGAAAATAGATGGCATTGAGCCAATAGGAGGAAAAAATGAGGATTCAAAGCAGTATTCATCTATCGCTCTTTTTCTTGTTTCTCGTTGTGTCGACAGCGACAGCGATTGGAGACGAAAAGATTATACTTTACGACGGGCGAGTAGCTGTTCTTTACGACAATGGAACATGGAAGGTCGTTCAGGACAAGTCAGCAAATTCTTCGGATTTTAGAAACGTGCTTTGGGGTACACCAAGAGCGGCAGCTATTTCCTCCGAAGGGAAGAAGCCAGATTATGATAAGGATAATGTCATAGCATTCCAAACCAAAGTTGCTGGCATCGACTGCTTTGTCGCCTACTACTATGTTGACGATCGTCTCGTTCGAGGTAGGTATATTTTTCAGTCGCGACATACTAACTATAACGACTATATTGATGACTACAACAATGCTAAGACAATTCTTGAAGGCAAATATGGCAAGAGTAGTAGTTCTAAGCAAGTCTGGAAAGATGATAACAGCATTTGGAAGAAAGAACCAACCCATTGGGGACAGCAGATCAGTTCTGGAAATGTTACCTTCGTAACTTCATGGGAAACGAATACAACTGAAATCTATTTATCTCTTTCCGGGAAGGACTTCGATATTGGTCACATTGTAGAATACTACAGCAAAGAGTTGCAGTATCTCGAAAACTCAAAGCAAGCTAATGAGTTCTGAAAGTGGTCATAGATGGAGGAAGGAGTAAGCTAACATATAGATCAACCTGTCAAAACCTTCGGTTTTGCGGGTTATTTAGGCGTTAGACCACACGCAAAAACAAGTAGTTTGCCGTTGCCAAACTGCACACATTATGATAAATTGATGGAATGAAACGCATCAATTGGAGCACGGAAAAGAGCGTGGCACTCAAAGCGTCACGGGGAATCTGTTTCGAGGATGTGGTTTTCTTTATTGAAAGGGGTGAGATATTGGACGATTATCTTCATCCCAACCAGAAGGTATACCTTGGACAACGAATCATGGTACTGAGCGTGACCAATTACGCATATCTTGTACCTTATGTTGAGAATGAGGAAGAGTTGTTTCTGAAAACCATTATCCCGAGCAGGAAGGCCACTCAGCAATATTTTGGAGAAAAACATGACGGCTAAACTGACCAAAGAAGAGAAGGAAATACTGGATAGCTTTGAAAAAGGTGAATGGGTTCCTGTCGCCGACCTTCCAAAAAGAAGAAAAGAATTGACGGAGTATGCCTGTAATACTTTGAGAAAGGACAGGAGGCTGAATATTCGGATTTCTGAAAGAGACCTCACTGAGTTGCAAAGAAAGGCCGTCAAGGAAGGGTTGCCGTATCAGAGTTATATCTCAAGTATTATTCACAAGTTCATTAACGGAACACTGGTGGATGGAGCAGCAAAAGAGGACCAAATCAGGCGCTGATGATTTTCCCTATGAAGCTTCGGCGAGGTTCGAGATTGCAAAGCGAGCAGTAATTTTGGAGTTGAGGCGCTCCATTATCGTGCAAAACTTTGTGAACCCATACCCTACGACTATAGAAACGATGCCTTTGCCGAACTGGTCAAAGATGCGGTCAGATTCTTTAATGGCACACCTGTTCACACGCTCCCTCCGCCAGAATCATTTCAAGGAACAGGGGTGTACGCACTCTATTACACAGGGAGTAATCCTCTGTACAAACGATCTGACGAGCTAAACCGCCATTCATATAGCTATCCTATCTACGTTGGCAAAGCCGTTCCCAAAGGATGGAGACAAGCCCACTCATCTGACAACGCACTCCATCAGTGTCGTGAAAATTACAGATAGCCGCTATCGAAAGCAGTCTCTATGACGTGATTTATTGACTTCGGAGATCCGCTTCAGAGAAACAAACTTGCCAAACTGACAGGCATAATGCTGAGTCGGTTCAACCCGGGATCATGCACTGTATTCCTGAACCCGGGTTTACACCATTCCCACTGGTACGTTATCGATGGTTGATGTGATCGGGAGATACATGGGGGCAAGCGAGATGATGCCTCCTTGGCCGATCGGTTGTTTCAGGGTTTAAAGTACCTCGAAATGGTGAATGGCCTCTTTTCCCGGACTTGCCGATTTTTTTATTTCTACCGGATAGAGTGTGCCGTTCTGATGAATGAGCAGATCAATCTCTTTGGCATCCTTGTCGCGATAGTAGAAAATGGGGGCTCGCTTGCCGTTGTGCCACCAGCTTTTGATGATCTCCGATACTACCCAGCTTTCAAGAATGGCTCCTGACATCGCTCCCGCTTCCAGCGTTTCTGGTGAAGTCCACTCCCGGGTTAATTATCCTGGACGATTCGAAGACCTGAACGAAGCAAGATTATGGATGGCCGCATTTGTCCATTGGTACAATACTGAACATTTGCATTCATCTCTTGGTTACGTAACACCGGAACAGATGCGCTCTGGTCAGGCAGAAGCAATTTTTGAACAGAGAAACAGAACAATGAGACATGCTCAGGCTACACATCCTGAACGCTGGGGTTCACGACCAGTCAAACATTGGAAAGTTCTCCGGGAAGTCGTTCTGAACCCGGATAAAAAAGATTGATTTTTTTAAAAAAACGCGACATCTTTGTTGACATATTCCCATCTGAATGCCAAGCGCCTTGGCCTCCTCCGACCGGGCAATAATCCAGCCATCATTATTGGAGAGCACCACCACCGGACGGGTGCGCAGAGCAGGGTTAAACACCCGCTCACACGAAGCATAAAAGTTATTGCAGTCAACCAGAGCAAACATAACGCAAATCTCCGGTCAGTTTATCGCGGTTTGTGGATAATGCAGGCGACAACTCCCCACACCAGAAAGTCATTCTCCTCAGTAATGCGTATCGGCTTGAACTCCGCATTGGCCGGGACAAGATAGACCCCGTCATCCCGCACCGAAAGCCGCTTCACCGTAAACTCCCCGTTAAGAAAACAGACCGCAATATCCCCATCCTTCGCCTCAAGCGCCTTGTCAATCACAAGCAGGTCGCCCTCACTCAATTCCCGCATCAATCATCGTCCTACCCTTTACCCGTGCGTAAAACATAGCCGCCGGATGCTTCACCAGCTCCCTGTTCAGGTCGAGCGCGATCTCCACATAATCCTCAGCAGGGGGAGGGGAGCCCAGCCGACACCCCCGTCGCAAACAGCGGCAACTCCAGCACGGTCGCCAGATTAGCCGTGTAAAAATCCAGCACAGGGTTAGAATGTATTCGGGAAAGTCTCATAGCTCTTGATGGTGAAATTATGCAATATTATGAGAAATTTTCTCTTTCAAAGAGGAATAATCTTCTGAAAAGAATATTTTAAGGCATCAGAAAGTGATTTTATCTCATAAAACAGCCTTATTGTGTTAATCAATTTCTCTCTTGAAAACTGGGCATCCTTCATGGAGCCGGTCTCCTTCTCCATGATTGCCAGCCGCGAACGGCAACATAGCGAGCGCGTTCCAAAAGTGGCAAAATACTCGACACGGATACTGCCGATCGCTGCCATTTATGGCGGCAATGCCTCGGGAAAGACAAACTTTTTCAAGGCGCTGAGTTTTGCCAAAAATCTGGTGGTCAGGGGAACCCTGCCCGATGCCCTCATTCCCGTCGAGACCTTTCGCCTCAATACGCAATGCGCGTCAAAGCCTTCCCGTTTTTCATTTGAACTCCTCATTGATGAATCGATTTACGAATTCGGTTTTACCCTTACCCGAAAAGCTGTTCTGGAAGAGAAACTGATCGAAATTACATCGAGCAGTGAAAAAACACTCTACCACCGGCACCATGGGGCGATAGCTTTTGGCGCTGGCCTTGAACAGCGCCCATTCCTTGAGTTTGCCTTTCAGGGAACACGCGATAATCAGTTGTTTCTCACCAACTCGGTTTCACAAAAAGTTGAAACCTTCCGTCCGGTCTACAACTGGTTCAGGAATATTCTGGAACTGGTCGCTCCCGATTCAAGATTTGAACCATTCGAGCAGTTTCTTGATGAAGGGCATCCATTGTATGCGACCATGAATAGCATGCTGCCAAAACTTGACACCGGAATCACTCATCTCGGAGGCGAGAAAATCCCGTTTGATAATCTCCCATTCCCTGATGCCATTAAAAACCTGATACAGGAAGAGGTCAAAGAGGGAAAAGCGATACGGCTGGAGCCCGATCTTGACCGCTATGTGGTCACACGAAAAGAGGGTGAACTCATTGCCTGGAAGCTGGTAACCTTTCATCAAAAAACAGACGGAACGGAGGCAAAATTTGAGTTACAACAGGAATCAGATGGCTCCCGACGGGTGATTGATCTCTTGCCGGCTTTTCTGGAACTCTCCGCCCCTTCATCAAAAAAAGTCTATATCATTGATGAACTTGATCGCAGTCTGCACACCCTGCTGACCCGCTCACTTCTGGAAGGCTATCTTGAAAACTGTTCGCAGGAGAGTCGTTGCCAGCTCTTGTTCACCACCCATGACGTGCTGCTGATGGATCAGCAACTGTTCCGGCGTGATGAAATGTGGGTTGCTGAACGCAATGCGTCAGGCTCATCCTGCCTGTTGTCATTCAGCGACTATAAAGATGTCCGCTACGACAAAGATATCCGGAAAAGTTATCTCCAGGGCAGACTCGGAGGCATACCAAGAATGCGTACCAGCGTTATCCCTATGATGATGAACCCCTACTGCGAAAATAAAACTACAGTGGGAGAGTAATGGCCACACCAAGAAGAGACTTTCAACGGCGCATCGGTGTGCGAAGATACCGGAAACTCTTTGTTCTCGCCACTGAAGGAAATAAAACGGAGCCAGAATATTTCGATCTGTTACAAAACAATCACTCAGTCATCAAGGTACACTGTCTCAAAACAAAAGAAGGTCTGGCCCCCTTGGCTCTCTTGAAAAAAATGGAGCAATATCTCAAAAAAGAGAGCCTGAAAAGTTCAGACGAAGCATGGTTAGTTGCCGACCGTGACCAGTGGGATGAAAGTCAACTCGATCAGCTTTATGCCTGGTCAACCACTCAGAAAAACATTGGTTTTGCACTGAGTAACCCAAAGTTTGAGTACTGGCTTTTACTTCATTTTGAAGAAGCTTCAGGAATTTCTTCATCCCGCGAGTGTTCAGAACGGTTAAAGCGATATCTGCCCGAATATGACAAAGAAATAGACTCCCGCAAGATTACTGTCGAAATGATTACCGCAGCCATCCGAAGAGCAGAACAACGGGATAACAACCAGTGCGACAACTGGCCAAAGGAAACCGGCACAACCGTTTACCGATTGGTCAAGAATATTTTTCATACATCTTGAAGTCGATTCTTCCCAAGAATCGTGAAAGTCCAGAAAACAGGAGGCTGCATTGTGGTGAGCCACGAATGAGGAGCTTCAGAAAGCACTTGATTTCCTCGTGTCATCCGACGGAATAAATGATTTTAGCTATAGAATCAAGGTTGCAGAAGCTCTACTGCCAGAGTCCATTGAGGTAGTTAAAAAGTGCTTTCCGGATTATCGTGCAATGAGAATCGTTGCCCAGTATGACCCTAAATATGTCAGCGACCATATAGGTGATTTGATATCCGCTTATCCCCGAGACTTTCACAATCAGAAGCTTGAGGTGGTGAGGCTCGTATCCTCAAGAATTGATTTGATAGCTTTACCATGCTTTGTAGAACACTTCGTGGATTGTGTTTTCCTGGCGGCAAAAGTTGGACAAGCAGTGCCTGACGACCTTTGAAGCAAAACGAATTCAAACGTTCCCTGATGATTTCGTCATCAAAGGTGCCTGGGGTGAGGCTATGCGTCAAATTGGAAACGCCGTTCCTGTATTACTGGCAGAAAAAATAGGCTTTACATTGGCGAAGCAACTTAAAACGCCTAACCCGGAAGTCAACATGGACGGGACGCATCATCCTCGACAATCAGACGAGCAGAATTTTGCAATTGGCCGATAATTGAATTACAGATAGTCGCTATCGAAAGCCGTCTCGATGACGTGATTGATTAACGTCGGAGTTCCGCTTCAGAGAAACAAGCTTGCTGAACTGGCCGGCAGGATGCTGAGTTGGTTCAACCAAGGATCATGCCCTGTAATTCCAGAATGTTGTTTTTCCGGTTTGGCGAGGTACTGTCAGCAGCATGACGGAGAATTTTTAACTTGCTTGCAGAAAAAAGATCTCAAGTGTTCTTGTTTTGTAAGGCATGACTCGGCTGATTTTATTATAGATTGAAGAGATGGTGCCGGTTGAAACTATGCCTGACAATGCGCTGTATAAGGACGCTTCGCGCTGATTCGCTTGTGCTGGTGACAGATGACGGGTCGCTCGCAACTACGTAAACTTTTGTGAAAGAATCAGAATTTGGCCATTTCGCCCGATGGATTCAAAGGATGGTGACTGGCTTTTAAGGTTCTACATTCTGCTTTCTTTGCTGTGCCAGACACGGATAATAACAACAGTATCGCCTCTGTCCCACATATAACGAAGCACAAAAGCACCCGCACCGAAAGAGAGAACCAGTTCGCGTCTGCCGGTGTCATCGTCCATGGGGCGGCCAATCTCCGGTATCGATTCCAGTAGTCCTGCACCGTCAAGAATGACCCTTGCCGCTCGTGCTGCCACCTCGGGGCTTTTTTCATGCAGGAACGCATGAAGCCGATCGACATCGGCCAATGCATCCGGAAGCCATTTTATCCGGGGCACGTCGTCACCTTCCCTTGCGCCAGATTTTCAAGCCACTCAGCCGCTTGTTCATGGGGCACTGCAACGCCGGTCAATTGATACTGATCCCACCGCTCCATATCCTCCCGCTTTTCCTGCTCGTATTTTTCTTCGCGATCCAGGTACGTTTCGATTGCCCTGCACATAAGCCAGTGGGGTGATCTGTCTCGAATACGACCGAGAGCCACAAGTCGTTGTTGTGTATTATCGCCTAACTTGACACCTTTTGTCTGTGACATAATCAAATCTCCTTTTGATACAAGGTAACAATTAATATAACCTTTAGCAACCCGGTCAGTCTCACTGTCATGCAACTATCAATAACAGTACCGGCTCTGAACGGGTACTGAGTGTAGCGTTTTCTTATCCTGATACATGAACGGGGATGTGGCGACGTGATCGGGACATACATGGAGGCAAGCGAGATGATGCATTCTTGCCCGATCGGTTGTTTCAGTGTTTTCAAAACCGGAGACAGGTTGTTCCTGGAATATTAGGGAGTGCCCTGCAAATAATGTAAGCTTTACCCGACTTTCAGGTTATATGCCATCATATTCTGCCCAATTGTTTGGAGTCTCATACCAGCGAAGCTGCTTCAGTGTTACCCCTTGAGGCAGATGGGGTTGAATCTGGTGAAATGCCCATTTCGCCAGGCATTCGGCAGTTGGTGGTTGATCAGTCACCAATACCCGGGAATTGCGCTTCAGGATAAACTCCAGATCTTCATGATCATCTTTCCAGACTGCAAAGCCGTGATCAAGTTTGTCGTGAATGTGGAGCCGCATAATTTCCTTCAAAAACTTGAAATCCATCACCATTCCCTCCTCCGCATCACCATTTCGCTCAATCAGTTCACCTTCAACGGTAGCAACAACTACCCCTCGGTGGCCGTGTAGTTGATTACAGAACGAAAAGCTGTTCGGAAGGGTATGGCCGTAATCGATCTCGATTTTTCGTGAAATCAGCATGGATGTAATCGTAAGAGTCAGTTACCAGTTTGTTCTTTTGGCATTTGGCAAGGAAAGTGTACGCAAAAAAATAATGTTTCGCGAATTTCTGCTTCTCGCCTCTTGACTCTCTATCTTATTGCTTTTCCTGGATACCCGTATTATCTTTGATGAAAACATTTTGTTTTCTCACCTTCACCTCAAAAATGGCTCGTCATGAAAACAGAAATCAAATTAGCGCTTATTGGAGGAGTTGTCACTATTATTGCCGCAGTGCTTCCTGTTGTTCTCGGCTGGTATGGGCCATCCAGTTCCGATAAAGAAAAGAGCAGCCCTGCGCAAGTTGTTCAAAGCTCTCCGGCTGACAAAGCAAATCCGGGTAATGCCACCACTACCAGCGGCAGTAAGGTCAACACAGGATTGCTCTCCAGGATTGCCACGATTGATAAAGCGAAAAGATCAAATTTTGCTGCACTCTCCGCAATCATTCGCAACCGCGACCTCCAGGCAGCAAAGGCGTCACCTGCATTCAGGAAACTTGTGCAAGATCGTTATGGCAAGGAGATTGAGCAACTTGACCGCAGGCAGATGCTGACCTTCTGGCCGGAAATGTCGAGATACCTGGCGGCGCAGCAGCGTCCAGTCGCGAAATAATATCGAAGGGATATTTCGCAACGATGAAGCAGGGGAACGCCGAGCTCCAGCTCGGCGCACCCAACTGACTCTCACTCACCCCATATTTTCCAGTCTCTTGTAGAAAAAGTGCTTCGTCACCTCGGCTGAAATAATATACAGCACCACAATCAGCAGCATCCAGCCGTAAAAGATTAATGGCAACTGTGCAAAGCCAAACATCACTGCCAAAGGAGTAAAAGGCAGTGCCAGCACAGCCATGACCACAAGCAGTGTCGCAGTCAACAGATACCTGCCGGGAGGACTTTTGAAAAAGGGCAGGCGAGTGCGAATTACCAGCACAATGAGCGATGCTGAAATGACCGATTCAACAAACCAGCCGGTCTGAAACTGAGCTTCACCGGCGTGCAGCACATAATGAAGGACGCCAAAGGTAAAAAAGTCGAAGAGCGAGCTGAGAATGCCGAAGGTGATCATGTAGCGCTGGATAAAGCTGATATCCCAGCGGTGCGGCTGGGCAATGTTGATGGCATCCACGCGGTCACTGGAGATGGTGATCTCCGGGAAGTCGGTCAGCAGGTTGGTGAGCAGTATCTGCTTTGGAAGAAGCGGCAGAAACGGCAGAAACAGGGAAGCTCCGGCCATGCTGAACATGTTGCCGAAATTGGCGCTTGTCGCCATAAAGACATACTTCATGGTGTTCGTGAAGGTTTTTCGCCCTTCAATTATGCCCTGCTCCAGAACCTTGAGATCATGGTTGAGCAGCACAATTTCGGCAGCCTCCTTGGCAACATCCACAGCAGAATCAACCGAAATTCCCACGTCAGCGGCATGTAGCGCCGAGGCGTCGTTAATCCCGTCACCCATAAAGCCGACGACGTTCCCACTCTTTTTCAGCGACAGGATAATGCGCTCTTTTTGATTCGGCTCCACTTCAGCAAAAATATTGGTTCGCACGGCTTGCTGCATCAGTGCCAGATCACTCATTTTGCGGATTTCCGGACCAGAGAGGACGACCGGATTGGCGATGCCGATCTGTCGTCCAAGACTTGCCGCCACCAGAGCGTTGTCGCCGGTAATGATTTTCAGGGCAACCCCGAGCTTTTCGAGGTTTTGAATTGTTGCCTGAACATGTTCCTTGGGAGGATCAAAAAAGGTGACAAAGCCGAGAAAGATCATCCCGGATTCATCCTTGCGGGTAAAATTCTGCTGAGGGTTTCCGGCTTTCCATGCCACACCAAGCGTGCGGTACCCTTCAGAACTAAGCTGCTTGTATCGCTCCATAATCTGAGGGCGTTTTTCATCCAGCGCAACAAGAGTTCCATCTTCGTTTTCCGCCATGCTGCACACCTCCAGCACCTGATTAAGCGCGCCTTTTGTGATCACAATATTTTCAGAGGCATGACGGAGCTGAACGGTCAGGCGTTTTCGGATAAAATCATAAGGCACTTCACTTTGCACCTCAAAAAGAGGTTTGCTGGTAGTCCGGCTGTAGTTGGAAATTGCTTCATCAATGGGATTTTGAAACCCCTTTTGCAGTGAGGCATTCAGCCAGGCGTATTGCAGCACCTTGTCCGACGGATCGCCCGAAACGGATAATGCCTTGTGCAATTTTACCTTACCCTCGGTGATTGTGCCCGTCTTGTCTGAACAGAGGATGTTCATGCTTCCAAAGTTTTCGATAGACGAGAGGCGCTTCACAATAACCTGCTGCTTCGCCATGTTGCGGGCTCCAGAGGCAAGGTTGACGCTGATAATGGCTGGCAGCAACTGTGGAGTAAGACCGACGGCCAGCGCCATGGAGAAGAGGAAGGAGTCAAGAATTGGTTTATGTAGAAGTACATTGACGGCAAAAATAATGACCACCAGCACCATGGTGATCTCCATCAGCATATAGCCGAACCGGCGTACCCCACGTTCAAAATCCGTTTCCGGAGCTTTCAAGCGAAGCGAGTCGGAAATTTTTCCGAATTCACTCTGCTTTGCCGTCACCATAACCAGAGCTTTTGCTTTTCCACTGATGACATGGGCGCCCATATACAGGGTGTTGCTTCTCTTGGACAACGGGGTATCGGCGGGGAGAACGCCGCTGTTTTTCTCAACCGGATAGGTTTCGCCTGTGAAGGCAGCTTCGTCCACAAACAGCTCTTTTGATTCAAGGAGAAGACTGTCGCCGGGGATCATATCTCCGGCAGAGAGCAGCACAACATCGCCCGGCACCACCTCTTCGATGTGAATCTCTTTTTCCTCTCCCTCACGCAGTACCTGACATTTGATCTGTACCATTTTCATCAATTGATCGACCGCGCTGGCCGCCCCCTTCTCCTGCCACCAGCCGAGCAAGCCACTCACCAGAACAATAAGCAGAATAATTGATGCGTCAGTTTTGTCATGCAGGGCAAACGAGAGCCCGGCAGCAAAGATCAGCAGTAACGTCACCGGGCTTTTGAATTGCAGCAGAAAAAGCATGAGAGCTGAAGTTCTGGAACCCCCCTTCAGGGAGTTTGGGCCGTATAGCTTCAATCGTTCCTGGGCAGTTTTTTCCGACAAACCCTTAACGTTACTGTCAAGGTTCAGGAGCGCATCTTCAGGCTTGAGTGTCCAGAAACTCACATCCGTTGACCGAAGCCTGTCACTTTTTGTTATACCTTTTTGCATATCCTTTCTGTCCATTCGTTGTATTCCATCTTCATTAATCATATACAGAAACGTCGCTACTTGCAACAAAATTATAGTGATTTTATCCCTGATTGATGCCTGCGGAATTCTGAACAATCGGCGCTTACTCCATTCATCAGACTGTTGCCATCCATGAAATGAGCTGTATTTTTTGTAGTTTGACTCAGCGGTAAGCTTATTTCATCCTCAGATTGAGTTCGAGTCATCGTTATTTACATCATCTGCCACAAATACAGGGGGTACACATGTTCAAGAAAGCAGTTTTTCCCGGAAAATATATTCAGGGCGTTGGAGCCGTTCGCGAGCTGCCGGCATTGATACAGTTGCTTGGCCAACAGGGTTTGATTCTGGCATCGCCCTCTGTTCATAGCAAGGTGCTTCCCGGATGTGGTGTTGACTGGAGCGCCTCCTCAATCCCGGTTGAACTCTTTCGGGGAGAGTGTTGTCAGGAGGAGTTAACCCGGCTCTCTGACATTGTTACGCAAAAAAGGGTGGACGTGCTTGTCGGGATGGGCGGAGGCAAAACCATTGATACGGCAAAAATTGTTGCCGACCGTGCCGGGATTCCGGTGATCATTATTCCCACGATTGCTTCGAGCGATGCGCCATGCAGCGGGTGTGCCGTGGTGTATTCGAAAGAGGGAATTTTCGAATCCGTGAGCTATCAAAAAACAAACCCGGCAGTGGTGCTTGTGGATGTTGGCATCATCGCTGCGGCGCCGACACGTTTTCTTGTGGCCGGGATGGGAGACGCGCTCTCCACTTGGTTTGAGGCACGCTCATGCGAGCGCACCCATTCGCCCAATGAGTGCGGCGGGTATGGCACCATGGTGGGACTCGGCATTGCCAAACTCTGTTATGAGACACTGCTGACCTATGGGGTTGCCGCAAAAGTTGCCAGTGAGAGGCATCTGGAGACACCGGCTTTGGAGCGCATTATCGAGGCGAATATCCTGTTGAGCGGCATCGGGTTTGAGAGCGCCGGGCTGGCGGCAGCCCATGCTATCCATAACGGCCTTACCGCATTGGAGGAGACTCATTCATTCTATCATGGAGAAAAGGTCGCCTTTGGTGTTCTTGCTGGTCTCCAGCTTACGGATGCTCCGCCTGACGAATCAGCAACAGTTTTTTCTTTTTGTGAAGATGTTGGCTTGCCGACAACGCTTGCTGATATTGGGCTTGGCAACGCCGATCGCCAAAAACTGATGCTGGCGGCTGAAAAAGCCTGTGCACCTGAGCAGTCCATCCATCACGAAGCGGTTGCCATTACGCCCGAAAAGGTACTTGATGCCATGCTTGCTGCAGATGCTCTGGGGCTGGAACGGAGAGGGAAGAGATAACGAATGTTTTGTGCGGATTTCAGCAGAGGGCAACTGCGAGATTTGCCGCCATCATTGTCGCATCATCCAGACTTGAAAAAGCAGCGCTGATTGTCGCAGCCACTCCTCTGGAAACCCCGCACGCCTTGTATCTGGTACCCAAAGTTGCACCGGACTCATTCCTTCATTGCGCAACTTTGTTCTGTGCTTCTGTACCCTCGCGTCCATTTCTCCCATGCAGCCCCCTTTTTTTTGAACAATTACTCTTTTTTTATGTTAATACAACGAAATTGAAATACTATTGAGCAAATTAAGCTTTCTTGTATTGTAAGAAGTTAACCTTAATGTTACCTTTAGCCATGCGTACCATAATGTTTTTCATATCCTCTTCAGGCAAAAAGCCGGTAGAGGAGTTTTTGGACTCTCTTTCTGCAAAAGAGGCTCAAAAGGTGTTATGGGTACTCAATCTGGTTAAGGAATTGCCCGCCATATCCAGTGAATATTTGAAAAAGTTGCGAAACACGAAGGACATCTGGGAAGTTCGGGTAAAGCATGGGAATAACGCATTCAGATTGTTAGGCTTTTTTGATGTTGGAGCGCTGATTGTTCTAACCAATGGATTTGCAAAGAAAAGTCAAAAAACACCTCAATCGGAAATTACACTGGCAGAACAACGAAAGGAAGAATATTTCAGGAGGAAATATCATGGATGATGTACAACGCTATATTCAACAGCGAAAAGAGGTTGATCTGGAGTTTGCGAAAACTTTTGACGATGGGTATGAGCAGTTCAAAATTGGTGAGCTGCTGCGCTATGCAAGAGAAAAGGCAGGTTTAACGCAAGAAGAGCTTGCTGGCAAATTGAAGACCAAAAAATCAGCAATTTCACGTATGGAAAACCATTCAGAGGATATTAAGCTTTCAACGCTGTTTCATTATGCTGAGGCGCTTGGCAAAAAGCTTCAGGTGTCACTGCAATGATCTTTTCAACCAACCACTATGCAGATGGCCAGATGGAAATGCCTCCGAAGCAGAAATTATTGACTATCACTGAAATGAACGAATTAAGAAATATTCACCCGGGAGAGGTTCTGATGGATGAATTTTTAATTCCACTGGAGATCTCGGCGTACAGACTGTCCAAAGATATCGGGATTCCTCAGACCCGGATATCCGGGATATTGAAAGGGAAGCGACGTGTCACCGCCGACACGGCATTGCGCCTGTCACAATATTTCGGCAATTCCGCCAAGTTCTGGCTGGGTCTGCAAGATGATTATGACCTTGAGGAGGGGATGCAGATCAAGAGAGAAGCAATACATTCTATCCTTCGCTGCAAGAGCATCGAGGTAGCTTAACACCTGTAACCAAAAGGGTTTTCCCGCTGTTCAGTGCAGCAACAATGGTTGGTGATGGAACTTTATTGGGTTTATGAGGGGTAATTTTGTAAAAGTATATGTGTTCAGTACACGGAAAAACTTTTTTTTTGAATGACTTTGTCCGGCCACTTCACTGACGGATTTTCTGCAACGCCGCTTTCCAATGAATTTATTGGAGGACTTGTCAAGGCTATGATCGTCAGTTGGCGTCGTCAGGAAATTTTTGCTCTCAGTGAAAAAAGGGAGCTCATTGTAGGCTCTTTCAACGAGAATAACAATCAGCGAGCAGGTGTCTCATCAGAATAAATCGTTCGATATAACTGCGCAATTCCTTCCAGAACTCGTGGGCCGGGACGCAGAAAGAGGTTGTTGTCGAAGCTGTCGTACACTTGATGGTTTTTCACAGCACGAATAGATTCCCATCCAGGCCGTGTGATGACCTTGTTGGCAGCAGAAGACTCTTTTGACATGTACATGCATGCAATGATATCAGGGTTCTTCTGGATGACCCACTCCTGCGAAATCTCGAAATAATCTTTATTTACGATGTCACCGATATTCTTGCCGCCAGCATAAGCAATTAAAGCCGAGGTATAGCTTTTTTCTCCTCCAGTCCAGAAAGGGTCGTCCCAGATTTCCAGATAAACTGTTTTTTTCGTTAGATGCTGTGCCTTTTCTTTGAATTCCTCAAGACCATTGGTGATTGAAAGTGCCAGACTGTCGGCCACTCTGGTGTGGCCAGTCAGTTTGCCAAGTTTACGCAAGACCACCGGAATATCATCTGGAGACTTGCAGCTAAAAGTCTCTCTCTGCAAGCCAAGGGCGGATATTTTTTTGCCAGTCTCTTCATCAGCAAGATCAACATCAACAACTATATCCGGGCGAATGGCTGCAAGCAGCTCAAGTGAAGGTTGTCCAAATGAGCCTATGACAGGAACCTTTGCCGCAGCGGCGGGCCAGTCGCAGGCGCTTGTTCTTCCCACAAGCTGATCACCCGCTCCGATAGCAAAAATCATTTCCGTCAGGCTCGGCGCAAGGCTTACAATGCGTGGTTTTGCTGGTGCTTTTCCGGCCATATTGATTGGCTTTTGAGTACATCCTGAAGCAAGCAGCAACAGAAACGACAGTAAAAAAAATGGTATAGAAATTTTAGTGCGCACGATGTTCTGCATATCGTTGAAGTATCTGCAAATGATTGAAAGCAAGAGGCAAGGCAAGGGCCTCTTCCAACGAGAACCAGGCAATCTCTTCTACCTCATCGGGCATTAATTCAGGCTTGCCGGTTCCGAAACCGCTAAAGGCCAGTGCCACAGCATGAAAATTGTATTCAGGAAAAATTTCATCGCTGTAGTCAAGAAAGTGCGGGTTGCTGAAAGAGAGCCCGGTCTCTTCGGCAACTTCACGAATAACCGCAGCAAGAGCAGTTTCACCGACATCGATATGTCCTCCCGGAAGACACCAGCACCCCTGAAAAGGGCGAACATGGCGTTTGGTAAGCAGAATGATATCGGGTTTGTCATCACTTTGCGTAACAATTGCTGCGACGGTGGCTTTGGTCATAGGACGGATGATATGGTTGTTAACCGCATTTTTTGCTTTACCCGCAAAGATGGTAAAAAAAGATGATATCTCTTGAAGCCTGGTTAAACTGATTTCAGGATTGGCATAATTTTTTCCGGGAATGATGGGGAGCTTGCTGTTGGATTTCAGAAAATTATTTGGTATTTAAGGCTCGATAATTGTTCTTTCGTCGTAGCTGGTGCCGGCTTAAAAGCCGGAGAATAGGGAAGTACGTGAGAATCGTACACTGTACCCGCAACTGTACAACGGTATACCAGAAAAGCTTCGCATTGCCATAATGCATTGATTTTGCTGGTCGTTTCAGGTCACTGCAATGTTTTCCGCCTCTGGAAAACTGCGGGAAGGCCGAAACGGAACCAAGCCGTGATAGTCAGGAGACCTGCCAGTTATTTTTGCATGAATACAATCGGACTACGGGATATAGTCGGGGCAAAGCTGTACCTCTTTTTGCATTACCTTGTTGATGCTCATGTCGTTACCTATGCCTTTTGCTTACCCCTGTCAGTTGATCTATTTCTCAAACTGAAAACAGGTTATTTCAATGAACAGAAAAGTATTTCTTGTTGTCATGGCAGGCTTGCTGTGCGGCAAAGGGCTTCTGGCTGAAGAGCAGTCGAGGAGCTTTTTAGGAGAGGAACTGGTGGTGACTTCCAGTCGTGTTGCAGAACAGAAAAAAAATGTGACTTCAAATATTTCAATTATTGACAAAGATGAGATTGCGCAATCTTCAGCACAGGATCTTGGCGAACTGCTTGCTGAAAAAAGTCTTGGTCATGTCCAGAAATATCCGGGTACGTCAACTACTGTTGGAATCAGAGGATTCCGTTCAGAAACACACGGTATTGATCTAAGAGGGAAGGTTCTTGTTCTGCTTAATGGGCGGCGCATTGGTACAGGTAATCTGGCAAAGATTGCTACTGGAAATATTGAACGTATTGAAATTATTCGTGGTCCGGCAGCAGTACAGTACGGTTCTGCTGCTATCGGTGGCATTATTAATGTCATTACCACTAAAGGCAAAGGAACTCCATCTTTCTTTATGGAACAGAAAGCGGGCAGTTATGACTTTATAAAAACAACGGCAGGGACAAGCGGGAGCGCAGGCAAGTTGGACTTTTCCCTTGTTGTTTCTCAATCAAAGATGGGAGACTATAAAACCGGGAATGGGACGAAGTATGTAAATACTGGTTATGACGATGAAAAAACAGGAAGTTTCAATATAGGATATGAGTTTCTGCCGGGGAACAGGATCGGTATTGTCTATAACCATTTTGAAGTTGGAAAGACAGGTGCGCCATCTTATCTGAGTCAGAATGATTTTGATGACTATACCGTGCAGAAAAACCATTCTCTGGATTTCATCTATGACGGATCAACAGCCGATAAGCGCTTGACATGGATGACCCGTTATTTTACCGGTCAGGACAAGTATACCTTTTTCAATCCGCTGTTCAGTAATCCTGATTATTGGGATGATGGTATTCCTTATAGTAAAAATGTTGATCACAAGGGTGCTCAGGCTCAGTTAACATACAATCACGATGTTATCAGAACGACGACCGGTATCGATTGGGTCAAGTATGAAGAGGTCTCGACGCCTTATGCTCCGTTTAAGTCACGGTACGATAATCCCGCTTATTTTTTGCTGCTTAAAGGATTTTTGATGGATGAACGACTGGTGCTGTCGGCCGGGTGTCGTTATGATTCTTATAATCTCATGTATCAGAGGCTTGAATCTTCCGCTCAGCAAAAGCAGGGTTCTGACAGTTTCACCAAACAATTTGGTGTTGCATGGAATTTAAAGGATTCGATGAAGCTTCGGGCATCTTATGGAGAAGGTTTCAGAATGCCGGCCACTGATGAACTTGCCGCTAACTTTGTGTCACCGTGGGGGACGCATTACGTTGGTAATGCAGCTCTCAGGCCCGAAACCAGCAAAACTTATGAAGCAGGTATTGATATTGCATGCAACGGGTTAGCATCCTCCTTCACTGTTTTTACAACAGATTTTAAGGATAAAATACAATCAGCAAGTATTGGAGGAAATGCAACCTGGGTTAATTTGGGGGGCGCAACGATTTCAGGTATTGAAGCTGAATGTTCGAAATCACTTCACCCTTTTGGTGCGGAATGGACACTCACCCCTTATGTCAATTATACATATTTGACAAAGTATCGGGATGAGTCCACAAACGCACTTCTTCTCTATACCCCTGAATGGAATGCCACTGCCGGATTAAGATGCCTTAATCAACGGGGTTTTAACGGAGTTTTTAACATTGCCTACACCGGTGTTACCCAGATTGAGAACTATGAGGACAATATCTATCCAAATCCTGTAGATGTTATCACCAAGGGGGGATTTGTGGTTGCCAATATGACTGTTTCAAAAAAATTTACTATTGATGAGTCTCGAAAAAACGGCAAAGGGTTAACAATATCATGTGAAGTCAATAATCTTTTTGATCGTGATTATCAGTACGCAAAAGGGTATCCCATGCCCGGACGTACGGTTACCTTTGGTATAAGGGGTGATATATAATTTTTTTAAAGGCTCTGTTATTACTATGCTGCTCAACTCTCTTGTCCACCACGAAACATGGTAGAGCCCGCTCAAAAGTATCGTTCGCTTGCCATCTTCGGCACAGCCTCCGACGTTGGTAAAAGTATTGTTGCCACGGCGCTCTGCCGGATATTCAGCAATGCAGGAATTGACGTAGCGCCCTACAAGGCGCAGAACATGTCGAACAACTCCGGCGTCACCCCTGATGGCCTTGAAATCGGCCGGGCGCAGATTGCCCAGGCCGAGGCGGCACGGGTGATGCCCAATGCCGACATGAATCCGGTGCTTCTGAAGCCCAACTCCGACACTGGAGCGCAGGTGGTGCTTCAGGGAAAGGCGTGCAGCAACGAGACAGCCAAAGGTTATTTTATGGATACCACCCTCTGGGCCGAGGCTGCCCGCGAGAGTCTCGACCGGCTCATGCAGCGCCACGAGCTGGTGGTTATCGAAGGGGCGGGCTCATGTGCCGAGATGAACCTTTACGATCGCGATTTTGTCAACATGCGAACCGCCAGGGCTGCTGATGCTGCGGTGATTCTGGTGGCTGATATTGATCGTGGCGGTGTCTTTGCGCAGGTGGTTGGCACGCTTGCCGTGCTGCCACCCGAAGATCGAGCACTGGTGAAAGGTGTCATTATCAACCGTTTTCGAGGCGATATCGACCTCTTCCGTGACGGCGTCACCATGCTTGAGTCCATGACCGGTGTGCCGGTGCTTGGGGTTATCCCTTATTTCAGGGGCTTCGTCATTGATGCGGAAGATGCGGTGCCGCTTTCGGCGAAGGTTGACCCTGCCGGTGAACCAGAAGCGGGAAAGATAGGGGTTGCCGTCATCTATTATCCCCATATTGCAAATTTTACCGATCTCTCGCCACTTGAGCATGACCCCTCGGTTGCGCTGCACTATCTTCATCATCCAAAGTCGCTGAAAGGGTACAAGGCGCTCATTCTGCCGGGTTCAAAAAATGTGCGGGGTGATTTTGATTGGATGCAGAAGCTTGGCTGGGAGGATGAAATACGGGCCTTCAGGGAGCAGGGTGGCATCATCATGGGTATCTGTGGAGGCTATCAGATTCTGGGACGCTCTATTTCTGACCCGCATGGTATTGAGGGGGAAGCGGGCGTTACAGAGACGCTTGGGATGCTTGATATTGAGACGGCGCTGGAGCCGGAGAAGTGCCTTGCCAATACTGTGGGCACCATCCACGGCACCACTGTTGAGGCTTATGGCTACGAAATTCATAACGGACGAAGCAGCGTCGGCGCTGATTGCCATCCCTTTATCAGCGTCTCCGCCAGGAATAATCGCGCAGAGTGTGATGCGGATGGTGTGGTGAGCAGTGACGGAAAGGTGATTGGCACCTACTTTCACGGCATTTTCGATGAGCCTGCGGTCAAAGCGTGGTTTCTCAATCTGTTGGAGCCATCATGGAAGCCCCAAAGAGCAGAAAAGGGGCGTCAGGAGAGCTATGAACTGCTTGCCGATCACTTTCGTCAGCACCTCGATCTCAAAACCCTGTTTCAACTTGTTGGCGTGATTAAGGACGTTGAGTAGCCCGGGAGCGCGTATCGAAGCGTCACCGTTTTTCTTATTTGCCCTTCTGAACTCGCTTTTTTATCATCAGTATGCTGGTGCGTGCATCAATTTCGGCACGGAGGCGCTTGATAACAAGCGCCTTTCGATGAGTTGGGATGAAAATTTTTACTCGAATTCTATCAAAGCCTGACCGCTTTTTACTGCCTCTCCCGGTGATGCCATGATCTTTTTGACGGTACCAGCCGAATGGGCTGTGATATTTGTCTCCATCTTCATGGCCTCCAGCACGACCAGCAGGTCATCTATCTGGAGCTTTTGACCCACCTGAACATTGACTCGCTGCACAATCCCGGCGATAGGACTCCGGCAAACTTTTTCGTCCGGCAAACCGTCCGCAACGGGCTGCATTGCAAGAGGTTGAGGCGATGGCGCGACGATCTGTCTCGACTGAATGGTTGAGGTCTGTTCCTGGAAAGAGTCCGGGGTACGGATCTCCTCTCCTTCCAGGACATCAACGTCAACTACATATTTTTTTCCGTCTATGGTTAAAATCAACTGCACGGTAATATTCCTTATTTTGTGGTGCTGAAGGTATGGGATGACTGTATGGAGACGCGCCCCTGTTGAGACCAGGAGCTTGGCCCCTGGTTGCTGATGAAGCGGGCTCTGCGTATCCTGACGTTTTTTCCGAGATATGCGGCGATGGCCGACGACATAATGACCAGCAGCTCTTCGGTTATTTGTGGCTCACTCTGTATGGGCTCAGGTATGGTTGCTTCCATTGGAATACGGTTAAAGTGGAATCAGGCCATGTTTTTTCTGGGGCCTGAATTCCCGTTTTGAATGGAGAAAATCGAGTGACATGGCCAGATAGCGGCGAGTTTCAGACGGTTCAATGATGTCATCAACCTGAAAATGTGCGGCCGCTGCGTAAGGGGTGGCAAAGGTTTCACGGTACTCCTTGACCAGCTCCTGGCGGCGCTCTGCGGGGTCGTCAGCGTTTTTAAGCTCGTTCCTGAAAATAATGTCAACGGCTCCATCAGCTCCCATGACGGCAATTTCTGCCGAAGGCCATGAGACGACTCTGTCGGCATCAAGATCCTTGCTGCACATGGCCAGATAGGCTCCGCCATACGCTTTGCGAAGTACCACCGTAATTTTTGGAACCGTGGCAGCGGAATAGGCAAAAAGCATCTTGGCGCCATGCCGGATGATCCCGCCATACTCCTGCTCGACACCGGGCAAAAAGCCTGGAACATCGACAAAGGTGACGAGTGGTATGTTGAAGGCATTGCAGAACCTTATGAATCGGGCAGCCTTGTCTGATGCGTTGATATCAAGCACGCCAGCAAGAACATTGGGCTGGTTTGCGACAATCCCTATCGCACGGCCCTGAAGCCGGGCAAAACCTATGACAATGTTGGGCGCAAAAGAGGATTGCACCTCCATGAAATCGGCGTTGTCAACAATATTGCCGATGACCTCACGAATGTCGTATCGTTGCTTCGGATCCAGAGGGATGATAGTGTTGAGATGTTTGTTCGGAATAATAACATCGTCGGCCTCTCCCTGGGGCGAGTCTTCCAGATTGTTGGAGGGAAGGAATGACAAGAGGCGTTTGCATATAGCCACAGCGTCCAGATCATCCTCGGCGATAAAGTGTACGACCCCCGAGTTATTCATCTGGGCGATCGGTCCTCCAAGCTCTTCGGCGGTAACAACTTCGCCGGTGACGGCCTTGATGACCGATGGGCCGGTAATAAACATCCGTGCCGCTCTGGTCTGGATGATGAAGTCGGTCAAAGCCGGACTGTAGGCGGCTCCACCGGCACAAGGGCCACAGATGATGGAGACCTGCGGCACCACTCCGGAGAGCATGACGTTGTTGTAGAAGACCTTGCCGTAGCCTGAGAGGCTGTCAATACCCTCCTGAATACGGGCGCCGCCGGAGTCGTTGATCATGACAAAGGGTGAGCCGGTCTTCAGTGACGACTGCATCATCTGCACGATTTTGGTGCAATGGGCTTCACCGGCTGATCCACCGACCACGGTGAAATCCTGGCTTGCAATATGAACCAGCCGGCCGTTGATGCTGCCAGCTCCTGTCACAACGCCATCGGCAGGCATCTCCTTGTCCGTCATGCCAAAATTGGTGCAGCGGTGTTTGGCAAAAAGTCCAGTTTCCTGAAAACTGTCCTGATCGAGGAGGGCGCTGATGCGTTCACGTGCGGTGAGACTGCCTGCCTCGTGCTGGCGGTCGAGCTTCTCCTGGCCGCCACCCAATTGTAACGTCTCTTTTCGTTGGTTAAGATCCTGTATTATCTCATCAATATTCATGGTGTCCTGACTATGCACTGATTATCGTTATATATAATTATTGGTATGGCGTTACCGTCACCTTATGCTGCCGCCCGCTCAGGGTCACAGAGTAGGTGATGGGGCCAGTGATTGCACCCTGATGGCCCTCTGCTGGTTGAGTTTCCGACTCTCCGGTTTCAGGATCCCGCCCAAGGTTGCGAGGCCCTTCGTGGCGTTCGGCAAAAAACTTTGCCGCAACCTGAGGGAACATGGCGTAGGTCAGCACATCTTCATCTGTACCGTTGCATCCGGTCAAAGCAAGGGCCTCCCGGCGGAGCTTGTCCCACTCTGGCTTCAGCAGATTTGCCGGTCTGCAATGGATGGGCTTCTTGTGGGCATGTTCTTGCGCCATTTTCACCACATCGGGATTTTTCTCGCCTGATACGGCGCCGTAGTATCCAAGCATGAGGTCGGCAAATTCACCGGTCAGAACCTTGTATCTTCCCATGAGCACATTCAAAACGGCCTGGGTGCCCACAATCTGGCTGCTTGGGGTAACGAGGGGAACATAGCCGGTATCCTTGCGGACACGGGGGATCTCTTCGAGAACCTCTTTCATCCGATCGCCAGCGCCCTGTTGCTTGAGCTGGCTCTCCATGTTCGAGAGCATACCGCCGGGAATCTGGCTCTTGAAGATCTCAGTCTCCACTCCGGTTACCTTGGAGAGGAACTCACTGTATCGGCCAAGCATCGTCATGAAATGATTTTTGACCTTATACACTTTTTCAGGATCAACACGGGTGGTGTACCCTGTGCCTTCAAGCATTTCGATGAAGCTTTCCGTCGGGTTGTGCCCTGGTCCCAGACTCATTGAACTGATGGCGGTATCAACGCAATCAGCACCTGCTTCAACAGCCTTCATCAGGCTTACCAGCGTCACGCCGGTGGTGGCATGGGCATGGATATGAACCCGCAGATCGTTGCCGCAGGCCTCTTTTATCCCTTTTACAATGTCATAAGCAGCCTGAGGCTTGATGAGAGCCGCCATATCCTTGATGCAGAGTGAATCTACGCCCATATCCTGCAATCTCTTGGCCTGGTCAACAAAGAGTGACGTGGTGTGGATGGGACTGACCGTGTAGCAGATTGTGCCCTGAGCGTGCCCGCCCGCCTTTTTGACTGCCCGAACCGAGGTCTCTATATTTCTAAGGTCATTGAGTGCGTCAAAAATGCGGAAGACGTCCATACCGTTCTCTGCCGACTTGTTGCAGAAGCGCTCTACCACCTCGTCCTGGTAGTGACGATACCCCAGCAGATTCTGACCGCGCAACAGCATCTGCAGCGGTGTTTTTGGCATAAGCCTTTTGAAAGTGCGTAACCGCTCCCACGGATCCTCGTTCAGAAAGCGGATGCATGAGTCGTAGGTGGCGCCACCCCAGCACTCAATTGACCAGTAGCCAGCATTGTCGAGGTCTCTGCAAGCTCCGGTCATATCTTCAATTCCAAGCCTGGTGGCAATCAGACTCTGGTGAGCGTCCCGGAGGGCTAGCTCGGTAATATCAATAATTCTATTTGTGGTCACTCTTTTTGATGATGTTTGATGTACAATTAGTTCTGGTTTCGGAATACAGGTGGCTCAACCTTATAAATCAGGTAGATTCAGCCATTACGAATTCAACAAGTTTATTTAAAAATTCTGTTAAATCGACGTTAACTTTTCCGGTAAATCCCTTTTTTTTTAGGGCCTTAAAAATAGGCCTCGATGAATTGGCGAATATAATGAATCAGGATGAGAATAATGTGTTCTATTTGATTTTTTCCGCAATTTTACCCTTGGCCGGGGTTGGGCGAGTTGCATTATCAGCGTCAATTTGCAAGCTCCATAGGTTTACTCATTCAGACTCCTCCTTCTGCTGCGTCTTGACCAGGGTTGAGGCTGCTTGTGCAATCTACTGAGTTAGGCCTATGCATAGGGACAAGATTGTCCCCAGGAAGAAATGCTTACTCATGGCAAGAAGCGTAAAACATTCGCGGGATACGTAAAAGATATTTTCAGAATCATTACAATAACAGGTGAGAATTTTCTGCCACCTTCTCAAGAGGGGAAATTGCCTCTGATAAAAGATTGAATTATGTTCATTTTTCAAACCGGACACTGAGTAGGCCGAAGGCCGTATCGAAGTGTACTCAATGACCGATGGCATGGGTAATTTTCGACCAGTCGTTGAATGCGTCTCGATACGGGTTTTGCCCTATTCGGCGACCGGTCATTGAATGCGCCTCGATACGGGCTTTGCCCTACTCGGCGACCGGTCGTTGAATGCGTCTCGATACGGGTTTTGCCCTACTCGGCGACCGGTCATTGAGTAGCGCGTAGCGCGTATCGAAATGACCCTATCAACAACCAGTGATCCAAGGTAATAATGGGTTTTATGTATAGTTTTATGTATATCTTAAGATGTTATGATGGAAGCTATTATACCGGCAGTACCGTCAATGTGGAAATCCGTTTCCATCAACATCAGCATGGCGAGGGAGCACATTATGCGAAAAAGATATGGAAGAGGGAAGCACGAACCGGACGTTGAGTAACTATCCCCGGTCGCCGAGTAGGCCGGAGGCCGTATCGAGGCGCAGGTTGGCGATGGTCACTTCGATACGCGCTTCGCGCTACTCAGTGACCGGAGATGGCTTAGGTAGGTTTAGATCGGTCGTTGAGTAGGGCGAAGCCCGTATCGAAACGACTTGTATCTACCAAAGATTATAAACAGAAATGCTTCATGGGACACCAGTTGTACTTTCTTAACATATTTTAGAATGAGCACTATCAAACTGTTTGAAGAAAAAAAAGTGCGAAGCCATTGGGATGCCGAAACAGAGGTTTGGTACTTTTCCGTAATTGATGTTGTTGAAATATTAACTGACAGTCCCAGACCAAGAAAATATTGGAATGCTCTGAAAACTAAACTAAAAGCAGAAGGAAATGAAACGTCCCAAAAATTGGGACAGTTGAAAATGCAGGCAGAAGACGGAAAAATGCGGGAAACAGATGTAGCTGATACTGCGACATTGCTTCGGATCATACAATCCATTCCTTCGCCAAAAGCAGAACCCTTTAAACAATGGCTGGCGAAGGTAGGTTATGAGCGGATGCAGGAGATACATGATCCATCATTAGGTATGGATAGAGCTCGTACAAACTGGCAAAAAATGGGGCGTAGCGAAAAATGGATTCAGCAACGCATGACTGGCCAGGAAACCAGAAATAAACTTACTGATTATTGGAAGGATGCCGGTATAACAGAACAGGATGAGTTCGCAATGCTTACCAACATCATCCATAAAGAATGGACTGATTTAACGGTAAAGGAGCATAAACAGTTAAAAGGGTTGGAAAGTCAGAATCTTCGTGACCACATGAGTGAAGCGGAATTGATTTTTACTGCTTTGGCAGAGCTTTCGACCCGTCAAATTGCAGATAGTGAAAAGGCAAAGGGCTTAACCCAGAATGCAAAGGCAAGTAAAAAAGGTGGTTCTGTAGCCAAGAATGCCCGCAAAGAATTGGAAGCAAAAACCGGAAAATCGGTTATCACAGGTGAGAATTTTCTGCCTCCTTCTGAAAAAGGGCAATTGCCTCAGAGAAAAGAGTGAATATGTTCATCTTGCGAGCTGGTCACCTCGATACGCGCTTCGCGCTACTCAGTGACCGACGGCTTGAGTAATTGTCGTCCTGTCGCAGAGTTGCGCCTCGATACGGGCTGTGCCCTACTCGGCGGCCGGTAATTGAGTACACTTCGATACGGCCTGCGGCCTACTCAGTGTCCAAGGCGTATCGAAATGACCTTATCAGCAACCAGTGATCTAAGGCAGTAATGGGTTTTATGTATATCTTAAAATGTTCTGATGGAAGCTATTATACCGGCAGTACCGTCAATTTGGAGGTCCGTTTCCATCAACATCAGCATGGCGAGGGTGCACATTATACGAAAAAGAGACTGCCGGTAGAGTTGATTTATTTTGAAGAGTATTCGCGAATAGATGAAGCTTTTTACAGAGAAAAGCAGGTGCAGCATTGGAGCAGGAAAAAGAAAGAAGCATTGATTGAAGGTAAATATTCTGATTTGCCGGAGCTTTCGAAAAAGATATGGAAGAAAGAACCTGTTGTTAATTAGCTATTTTCGGTCGCCGAGTAGGCCAAAGGCCGTATCGAGGCGCAAACTGGCGATGGGCCACTTCGATACGCGCTTCGCGCTACTCAGTGACCGGCAGTGGTGGTGTATTGATGCTCATTGATAGAATATCTGGTTGGGATATTGCTAATTTGAATACGATTCAACTCCTTAATTCTCTTCACAATTGATATGAACTTGAACACAACCATCAAAACTCAACGACGTATCCTCCTCTTCACCGGCAACGGTAAAGGCAAAAGCACAGCGGCCTTCGGAATGCTGGCAAGAGCACTGGGTCACGGCATGAAAGCCAGAGTGATCCAGTTTGTAAAATCTGATGATGCCGTTGGCGAACAGCGCTTTTTCAGTCAGCTCGATGGGGTTGAGTGGGAGCAGTTCGGCAAGGGATTTCTGCCTCGCGATCGCGAGAGCTTGAAGATGGAGGAGCATAGAGCTGCGGCACGGGCAGGGCTTGCTGCGGCGCTTGCTGCCCTTGCCTCTCCTGATTACGACGTTGTGCTGCTTGATGAGCTCTGTTTTGCGCTTGGCCAGAATCTTGTCCCAATCGAGCCGCTGCTTGAAGCGCTTCGCTCGGCTGAGGATGGCAAGATTGTGGTAATGACGGGCCGCAATGCGCCCGAAGCACTTGTGGCTGTTGCTGATACGGTGACGGAGATGACGATGATTAAACATGGTTATCAGCAGGGGATTCCTGCGCAGAAGGGTGTTGAGGATTGATGAGTATGAAGCCTGTCAAGCGTTCAGCGGTTTGTGCCGATAACAGTTTTACCATGCAAAGCCGCAGCAGGGCGGCGATGAGGATGCTGCTCTTTTTTGTGGCCCTTATGGCGCTGCTTGCTCTCTCGATGCTTCTTGGCCCTTCGGGAATCGGTATTCCTGATATGGAATCGCCTTCGGGCAGCGCCATTCTCTCGCTTCGGTTCAGTCGTCTCCTGATGGGGATGATGACCGGTGCGGCGCTTTCTGCGTCCGGGGTGGTTTTTCAGGCGCTGCTGCGTAATCCGCTGGCTGAACCTTATGTGCTCGGAGTGAGTGGCGGGGCCGGTCTTGGTGCTACCCTGACGATACTTGCCGGGACGGGAGTGCTTGCCTCGTTCAGCCTGCCGGTTGTGGCCTTTCTTTCGGCGGTGGTGACGTTGATGGTGGTGTATGGCATCGCCAGTCAGGGGTCAAGTGGTCAGCCATCCGTCTATAGTCTTATTCTCAGCGGCGTTATTGTCAGCTCAATCTGCTCAAGCATTATTATGTTTCTGGTCTCGACCGCCAGTGTTGAGGGGATGCATAATGTGATTTGGTGGATGCTTGGCAGTCTTCAGCCAGTCTCGGCAGGCCAGCAGCTCCTCTCTGCTGCGCTGCTCTTCGGGGCGCTTGCCGGAATATGGCTTCTCTCTCCACGTCTCAATGCGCTGGCGCTTGGGCGTGAGATGGCCCATTATCAGGGGCTTCATGCCGATCTGGTGATTGTTGTCGGGCTGCTTTTTGCGACGCTTCTTGCCGCCATCGCGGTCTCCCTTTCAGGGATGATCGGCTTTGTCGGGCTCATTGTGCCTCACGTCATGCGTGCCATCTTTGGGCCTGACCATAGAAAGCTTGTCCCTCTTGCCGCGCTTGGAGGGGGTGTTTTTCTTGTTGTCTGTGATGCTGTGGCCAGAACCCTGCTTGCGCCGGTTGAGATACCGGTCGGTGTGGTGACCGCCCTTGCTGGCGGGCCATTTTTTCTCATTATTCTTCAGCGGAGAATGAAACAGGCATGGATAGCATGATGCAGCACGATGCAATGACCTTCAGGAACGTCTCTGCCGGGTACAAGCAGCGAAAGGTGCTCGACAACGTCAGCTTTACCGTCAAAGAGGGGGAGTTTGTCTCCCTTATTGGTCCGAATGGCTGCGGAAAAAGCACTTTGCTGAAAACTGCCGCCGCTCTTCTGAAGCCACTCTCCGGCACAGTGGAGCTTTTTGGTCAGGATGTGCAGCATATCAAACCGGCTCTGCGTGCATCTCTGCTGGGCGTGGTGCCGCAGAAAATCGAGTCGCCGATGGCTTTTACCGTCGATCAGATTGTGATGAATGGCCGAATAAGCTCGATGGGGCGTTGGGGAACACCCTCTTCGGTTGACCACGATCTTGTTGAACGCTCCATGATCTACACTGATGTGCTCGATTTGCGGGAGCGATTTTTTACGGAGTTGAGCGGCGGCGAGCAGCAGCGGGTTGCCCTTGCGATGGTGCTTGCGCAGGATCCGAAAATCATCATGCTCGACGAATCGATTTCCCATCTTGATATCAACCACCGCCAGGAGGTGCTTCAGATTCTGATGAACCTCAACCGCGAAAAACAGATGACCATTCTGCTGGTGAGCCACGACCTCACCCTCTCGGCAGGTATCTCCGACCGTTTTTTGCTGATGGAGGCGGGTACACTGGTAAAGGCGGGAACGCCGGTTGAAGTGCTGGAGCCAGAGGTGCTGAGCCGCGTCTATAACTGCGATCTTCATGTACAGCAGGATCCCTATACTGGCTATTTGCAGGTGACAGGGGCGATTGACAGCCTGCGGCGACGCCAGAAGCTGAACCGGAGTGTGCATGTCATTGCCGGAGGTGGAAGCGGGATTGAACTCTATCGCAGACTCCTGATTGAGGGGTATGAGGTGACCACCGGCGTCCTCAATCGTCTTGACTCTGATGCTGAAGCGGCAAGGGCGCTCAACATTCCGGCGGTGCTGGAGCAGCCCTTTTCGCCGGTCGGTTCTGACGTTATAGCACAGGTACTGAAGATGGTAGGGGAGGCAGATGCTGTCATTCTCAGTCAGGTGCCGTTTGGCTCAGGCAACCTTGTCAACCTGACGCTTGCCGAAGCGGCGCTCAAGCGTGGCATACCGGTTTTTCTTGCCGATGGTATTGCCACTCGTGATTACACCGACGGCAAAGCGGCCCTTGCATTCATTACCCGCCTGATGCAGAGTGGCGCCGAAGCGTGGCACTCCATTCCAGAGCTGATGACTAATCTTCAACAACAACCACGCCGATGATATCTCACTCAAATGTTGGCATGGGCCGTGGTATTCCTGGAACAGATCCGGAAAATGTATGTCGGTTATCCTGAAAGCGTTCCGACAACCAGACCAAACCCACAAAAAGGATAAATTATCAATCATGAAAAGGTCTTATATCATCGCCGGTTTGCTTGTCACCCTGATTGCCGGCTGGTACCTGTGGCAGAAGGGATCGTCAGACCACCTTCAGGGTTCGAACTTGAAACCGGAGGTCAGTGTCGTGACCATGCAACCGGAACCCCTTATATTGACGAAAGATCTGCCGGGCCGGACTTCGGCACTACGTATGGCCGAGATCCGTCCGCAGGTCAGCGGCATTGTGACGAAGCGCTTTTTCGTGGAAGGAAGCCTTGTTCAACAGGGTCAGCAACTCTACCAGATTGATCCCGCGACCTATCAAGCCGCCTGTAACAGCGCAAAAGCCAACCTCAGCAAAGCCGAGGCCAACCTGAAATCGCTCCAGGCCAAAGCAGGCCGCTACGAAGAGCTGGTCAAAATCGGTGGCGTCAGCCAGCAGGAGTATGACGATGCGAAAGCGAGCCTTGCCCAGGCTGCGGCAGATGTTGCCATCGCCAGATCCGAAGTTTCCACGGCTGGTATCAACCTCGACTACACCAGGGTGATGTCTCCGATTTCCGGGCGAATCGGCCAATCGAAGGTGACTGAGGGGGCTCTGGTCAATGCCAATCAGGCTACACCCCTTGCTGTGGTACAACAGCTCGACCATATCTATGTGGATGTTTCCCAGTCGAGCGAGGAGTTGATACAACTGCGGCAGCGCCATCAAGGTCAGGTGGGCGATTCCGGTGCCCGGAGCACTCCTGTCCAGCTTCTGCTGGATGGAAAACCCAAAGGACAGCCTGGTACCTTGAAGTTCTCCGATGTAACGGTCAATCCGAGCACCGGGACGGTCCTGTTGCGAATATTGTTCGCCAACCCCGGCAATGAGATCCTCCCCGGCATGTTCGTCCATGCACGTCTTGAACAGTGGAGAGACGACCATGCCATCCTCGTGCCGCAAAAATCGGTCAGCAGGAATGCGGACGGGTCGGTTTCTGTCTGGGTTGTCGGACAGGACGGCAAAGTAAACCCTCGACCGATCATTGTTACGGAGGTAGTCGGAGACAAGTGGCTCGTCAGCAGCGGACTTAAAGCAGGCGAGAAGGTCGTGTACGAAGGCATCATGAAAATCCAGCCCGGGATGGCGGTCAAAACCGTCGAGGCTGCACTGTCACCCGTTCCGGCAAAATAATCCATTACATTTCAACGCACCACTACCATGTCCGGATTTTTTATTGAGCGACCAGTTTTTGCATGGGTGATCTCCATCTGCATCATGCTCGGCGGAATCATCGCCATCAATACCCTGCCGGTCGAGCAATATCCGCGCATAGCGGCGCCGACCATCAACATCAGCGCCACTTATCCCGGCGCATCTGCTGAAGCGGTTGAAAACAGCGTGACGCAGGTCATCGAACAGGCTCTCACCGGTATCGACCATCTCCGCTACTTCAGCGCCGGGAGCGATTCGAACGGCAACGTCACCATCACGGTGACCTTCGAACCCGAAGCCAACCCCGATATTGCCCAGGTGCAGGTGCAGAACAAGTTGCAGTCAATCATGTCGAACCTGCCCCAACAGGTTCAGCAGCAGGGCATAAAGGTCACCAAGGGAGATACCGGGTTTCTGATGGTCGTGGGCGTCTATTCGGATGATGCCCGGGTCGATGACTATGCAATGAACGATTTCATCAACTCGAAGCTCCTCGATCCACTGAGCCGTGTACCCGGTGTCGGGAACATCCAGGTGTTCGGGCAGCCCTATTCGATGCGTATCTGGCTTGATCCCCACCGCATGGCGAGCTTCAACCTCACCACCACCGAGGTGCAGGCCGCTATCATGGCACAGAATGCCGACATCTCTGCCGGCCAGTTGGGAGGAACGCCGTCGGTTCCGGGCCAGCAACTGAACGCCACCATTACAGCACAGTCACGCCTGAAAAGCATTGGGGATTTCGAAAAGATCATGCTGAAGGTCAATACCGACGGCTCGCAGGTTCGCCTCAGGGATGTCGCCCGCATTGAACTTGGCGTGCAGAATTACGACATGACCACGCGCTTCAAAGGCAAACCGGCTGCCGGCATGGCCATCACCCTGGCCACCGGGGCAAACGCCCTGAACACCGCCAATCTGGTCAAAGCGAAAATGAGTGCCCTTAAGCCGCTGCTCCCACCGGGAGTGCAGGTCGTTTACCCATTCGACACGACACCATTTGTCAAGACCTCAATCGAGGGGGTTGTCCATACCCTGATTGAGGCGGTCATTCTTGTCTTCTTTGTCATGTTTCTGTTTCTCCAGAACTTCCGGGCCACACTGATTCCCACCATCGCGGTTCCTGTCGTGCTTCTCGGTACTTTTGGGGTAATGTCGGTCTTCGGCTTTTCCATCAACACTCTCAGCATGTTCGCCATGGTGCTCGCCATCGGTTTGCTTGTTGATGATGCCATTGTCGTGGTCGAGAACGTCGAACGCATCATGGAAGAGGAGCGACTCTCTCCGCTGGAGGCGACCAGGAAATCAATGAAGCAAATCTCCAGCGCGCTGATCGGCATCGCCCTTGTGCTCTCGGCCGTCTTCGTGCCGATGGCTTTTTTCAAAGGCTCCACGGGGACGATCTACCGTCAGTTCTCGATCACCATTGTCTCAGCGATGCTGCTCTCGGTTCTGGTTGCGCTGATCCTGACCCCGGCTCTCTGCGCCAGCCTCCTCAGGCCGGTCAGAGCGGATGGACATTTGTATGGCTCCGGTCCCCTCGGGCGCTTTTTCGCCTGGTTCAACGGCATGTTCAACAGCAACCGGGAACGCTATGTCGGCGGAGCCCGTTTCATGACGGGTAATGTCAGGCGATCGCTGCTGGGCTTCATGCTGGTCGTGGTGCTGCTTGGCATCGTCCTGACGCGCATTCCTACTTCGTTCCTGCCGGACGAAGATCAGGGGTTCCTCTTTGTTCAGCTTTCCACCCCATCCGGAGCAACCAAGGAGCGGACGCTCGAAAGCGTGAAGAGGATGGAACGTTATTTCCTCACTCAGGAAAAAGAGAACATCGAAAGCATCTTCAGCGTGACCGGTTTCAGCTTTGCGGGGCAGGGGCAGAACTCGGCCATGGGGTTCGTCCAGCTCAAGGACTGGTCAAAACGCACGAAAAAGGGTCAGGATGTTGCCTCAATCGCCGGAAGAACCATGGGCGCCCTGTCGAGCGTGAAGGACGCCATGATCTTTGCGTTTTACCCGCCGGCCGTCATGGAACTCGGCAACGCCTCCGGTTTTGACCTTCAGCTTTTAGACCGGACCGGCAAAGGTCATGAAGCGCTCATGGCCGCTCGAAACCAACTGCTGGGAATGGCTGCGCAAAATCCCTCCCTGATCGGCGTGCGTCCCAATGGTCTTGAAGATGTGCCACAATTCAAAATCGATATCGACCACGAAAAGGCAAGCGCCTTTGGGGTATCGATTGCTGATATCAACGCAACGCTGCAGACCGCCTGGGGTTCGAGCTATGTGAACGACTTCGTGCATGAGGGCCGCATCAAGAAAGTGTTCATGCAGGGAGACGCACCGTACCGCATGAACCCGGCGGACATAGATATCTGGCACGTCCGAAACTCGAATGGCGACATGGTTCCCTTCTCATCGTTTTCCTCTGGGCGGTGGAGCTTCGGTTCGCCCAAACTCGAACGGTTCAACGGCATATCCTCGGTCAATATCCAGGGAGCCCCGGCGCCTGGCGTAAGCTCGGGCGATGCCATGGCCATCATGGCGAAACTGGCAGGAAAACTCCCTGAAGGTTTTGGTGTCGAATGGACTGGCCTCTCCTATGAAGAGCGTGCCGCAGGCCAGCAAACGTTGCTGCTCTACACGCTCTCCCTGCTTTTCGTTTTTCTTTGCCTGGCCGCCCTTTACGAAAGCTGGAGCGTGCCGATGGCTGTCATTCTGGTTGTTCCGCTTGGTGTCTTGGGCACAGTTCTGGCGACATTCTTCTCTGGTCTTTCAAACGACGTCTATTTCAAGGTTGGCCTGTTGACAACCGTTGGCCTGACGGCGAAAAACGCCATCCTTATTGTGGAGTTCGCCAAAACCCTCTACGAAAACGGTATGACCCTGAAGGAGGCAGTCCTCTCTGCCGCAAGTCAGCGACTTCGACCGATTATCATGACCTCCATGGCATTCATCCTCGGCGTCACGCCGCTCGCGTTCTCATCAGGAGCAGGATCGGCAAGCCAGCACGCCATCGGCATCGGCGTGATTGGAGGAATGTTGTCCGGTACGGTGCTGACGATCTTCTTTGTGCCGCTCTTCTTCATCCTCGTGCAATCCCGGTTTGCCCGAAAAACGGTAACCGACACCGCAATAAACCAAAATGATAAGGGATTGAACCATGAACACTAAGCTTCTGCTTCCTTTATGCCTGGCGGCAACCACCCTGACGGCCTGTTCGCTTGCGCCAGCTTATGTACGCCCGACCGCACCCGTCTCCTCGCAATGGCCGGTCGCTTCCACTGCAAAGGAGGGGGAACAGCCTCGTACTACCGATATCGGATGGCGGAGCATGTTCAGGTCGCCAAAATTGCAAAGCCTTATCGAAGCATCCCTTGCCAACAACCGCGACCTGAGGATTGCCACCCTCAACATCGAGGCGGCCCGCAACACCTGGCGCATCCAGCGTTCGGCTCTTCTTCCATCGATAAACGCCTCGGGAAGCTTCACTCGCCAGGAGGTGTCAAAAAGCAGGAGCGGCACCGGACAAGCGGAAATCACCTCGACCTATACCGCAGGGATCGGCACGACGGCTTATGAACTGGATCTTTTCGGTAGAGTACGCAGTCTCAACAATAGCGCCATAAACAAGTATCTCGCTACCGAAGAGGGACGCAAAGCCGCCCAGACAAGCCTTGTCGCTGCAGTTGCCAACGCCTATCTCACCTGCCTTGCCGATATCGAGCTCCTGCGACTGACCGAAAGCACGCTCAAAACGAGGCAGGAGTCGTATGATCTTATCAAACGCAGCTTCGATCTCGGGGCAAAGTCCCGACTTGATGTTGCTCAGTCCGCAATGCTGGTCGAATCGGCCCGGGCCAACCGGGCGCAATATCAACGTCGGGTGGAACAGAACAAGAACTCCCTGACCTTGCTGGTCGGAAAAGAGATCGATCCGAAGCTCCTCGAACCCCAACCTCTGGCCAATGTTGAGATGCTCGACACGCTCCCCGTGGGCATTCCCTCCGTCGTTCTGCTCGATCGTCCCGACATACGGCAGGCGGAATACGCACTGAAGGCAGAAAACGCCAACATCGGAGCAGCACGGGCTTCATTTTTCCCCAGCATAAGCCTTACCGGTTCTGCCGGGTTTGCCAGCGCCAGCTTGTCGGATCTCTTCGTGACCGGGTCGAGCGGTGTCTGGAGCTTCGCCCCACAGGTAACGCTCCCGATCTTCCAGGGAGGCCGGTTGCGCTCCAACCTCAAACTGGCTGAAACCAACCGGGATATTGCCGTTACCCGATACGAAAAAGCTGTCCAGACTGCGTTCCGGGAGGTCGCCGATGCACTGGTCGCCCGTGCAACGTACACCGAACAATTGCATGCCCAGCGTGCTCTGGTCAAAGAGAGCGATCAAGCCTTCACCATCACAAAAGCGCGTTACGACTATGGCATCGACAGCCATTTCGCCCTGCTGGATGCCCAACGCTCCCTCTTCGAGGCTCAGCAGAACGAAATTCTTATCCATCAACAGACTCTTGCCAACCTGATTGATCTGTACAAAGCCCTCGGAGGCGGGTGGCAATGACTACCTCATCAAGAAGCCAGCGCCAACTCATTTGGCAAGCTCATGGAGTGCGTTCCGGTATTCTTGCATGCCGCAACGGGTATGCTCCATCAAGAAGTTTTTTTATCAGGCAAGCAGAGAAACACCCCGCTTGAGCGAATAATGGAGGTTGTCTTATGAAGGTCGAAATTAAACCTATGCCTTTTGTGAATGAGAATGCCACTAATATTTTGATTCGAGAAATGGGGGGCCTTGTGAGCTACTTTGTATTCCAATCACGAGCACCATGCATAATCCCTGTGATCCACACCTCCTCATGTTCGATACGATACATAATGCGATAAGCGCCATATATGACTTCACGACGATCAGAATCCATTATTTCGGGAATTACCCTGCCAGAAAAAGGGAATTTCTGTAAACGATCTGTTGCATCAAATATTTTGCCAACAAACACAGAGGCAATCTCAACGGAATCTTTGGCAATATACTCCGCTATCGACTCAACATCATCCAAAGCAGATGGAGCCCACATCACAGTCATTTCAGCCATTTTTCCAATTTCTTCTTCGCTTCGACCTGGGATATTCCCTTACCTTCCCGAATCTCTTGTTCTCCGTGTGAAAACTTGATATTCACATAAAGGGCATGAATAATTTCATCCATTGAAACATCATTCGGCAACGAATCAATCACTTGTTTTGCTGTTTCTTTATGAGCCATGTTTTCCAGACCTCCTGTATCTTTACTGAAAATAAGTGGATGAGTTGTACCATTTTTCATTGACGCATTTTCGGACAGGAGCATTTCCATAAACCAGCACATTCCCATCCGCACTCAATCGAACAGACTTCCACATCAATATAACTGAAATATGATTACTATAGTGGATGCTTATCTCTTTTTCACTGTCCGCATTTTCGATGCTTCACTGGCCCGTGCCAATACAAATCCAAAAAAAATTTATTGCATTGATCACGCTCTGGCTTCATCAGCCGGATGATATCGCCTCTATCTTCATCCGGTGTGATGATCGCTGCAACGGTAGTTTTTGTCATGCTGTCCCCTTGCTTGGTTTGTTGAAACGGATTCGTCTGGAGAAGATGGCAAAAAAAGATGGTATACAGGTATGGTTGCGGATACGTTTTAACCAAAAAAATCGTTACAGATTGAAAGTATTCCCGAAAAAGATGTAAACCGCCTGGCATCATGGGATCACACTCCCTGACCTACAAACAACACATTCCAGTGTCAATCGTGGAGGCGTGGGATTTTTTTTCTTCTCCGACGAACCTGGCACGGATAACTCCTCCTGAAATGATGTTCAGGATCACCAATGGCATCAGCGGGCAGAAGATTTATGAGGGAATGCTGATCAGTTATACGATCTATCCCTTCATGATGCTGCCGGTGCATTGGGAGACTGAAATCACAAAAGTTGACAAACCATTTTTGTTTGAGGATCGCCAGAAATCGGGGCCTTACGAGAGCTGGCATCATCGTCATCAGTTTTGTGAAATTCCGGGGGGTGTTGAAATGACCGACCGGATTGACTATGTCATGCCGATGGCGATTTTCGGCGACCTTGTTGATTTCCTGATTGTCAGCCGCAGGCTTGAAGAGGTTTTTCTGTTCAGAAGAAAAAAAGTAGAAGAGATTTTAGGCACTCTGTGAACGATTTAAAAGCGCAAAAGGGATTGGTCGCAGTGCGCACAGTGAATGGGAGTCACGTGAGGTCTTTGCTCTCATGAAAATTGTCAATGGGCAGGAATCTCTTGGTGAAGTTATTGAGAGTGTTGAAGGAAAGCTGCTTGAAAAAAACGGAGAGTTGAGAGCGATCTGAGCCAGGAGGGTAAAGATGATGATAGAATGAAGTTCATGCAAACAGATTCCGTTGGGAAGCCTGTCAACATATATCACTCTGATTTGCTTAATTAAGAGTGATATATGTATACTCCTGTGAATCGATCATTCATTGATGCCGGATCCTGATGCAAGCTGAAAAACATCTTTTCGCCACAACCCCCCTCCTCGGCAGCATCCTCAGGAAGAGGGCGGTGGAGCGCCTTTTTTCGAGCAATAGCCGGGAAGCTGCGGTTAAGCTGGCGGGCGCGGTAGAAGAGGGTCATCCAGAAGCCGATGCAATATTCCACCGTCTTCTGCTTTTGCGGCACAGCAGCCAGCCTGTCATGCACAGCGCAGTATGGAACTACTGGAAAGCATCCCGCTTCGAAGAGCTGCTGAAGAGGATGCACGCCTCTGCAACGCTTCAGCCGGATCTGCTCCAGGCGCTTGAGGCCATGCCGGAAAACGACTGGGGCAACGGCCTGCTTTTCATGCTCTGGACTCTCCTTGACCGGGACGACATCGCCGAAAAGATCGAAGCGAGCGGTCGCCATGCCCCCGCTCTTGAAATGGATGCCCTTTTCGGGCTTGTGCGAGGCAATCCGGGGCGCTACCTCGATCTTGAAGATCCTGATTACTCCATCTTTGAAAAAGCCTGGCTTGCCGCTTCCGGCGCCCAGAGGCAGCGTATCAGCACAACAGTTCTCAAAAGTCAGGATCCCCGGCTTGTCGCAGCTTACGATCATGCCGTCAAGGAGGGGCATGACCCGCAACTGGTCATCGAGGCGTTGAAACTCTGCGCAGATCACGACGCATTGCTCGACAGGCTGCATGGTTTGCCCTTCACCTCTGCGCTCGAGGTTGTCGCCTTCTGGGAAGAGAGCGGCGGAAGGCCAAAAAGTCCCTCAAAAAAAGCCGTTGTCGAGCAGTCTGTGGCTCTCTATCGTGAACTGGCCGAACTTCTTCCGCAGTCCCGATCTTCCGCTACGCCCGGCACGAGGGATATTTTCTCTTTCTGGACGCAGCGGCATCGATCTGACGAACTGCTGCAGCAGGATCTCTCAAGCCCGGACCCTTTCAGGCGGGCTGGTGCGCTCTTTTCAGCGGCGCAGCGAGGGCTGGTTCCCCGCAACAGGATGCAGGAGATCTCCCTGAACGGTACGTGGCCTGAAAAACTCGCGCTGCAGTACCTCTTTACCGTGCCGGACGCAAGCTCCCGGCAGGAGCACGTCTGCTGGCTCCAGCCACAGGAGAATATTGTGGCCGCCATACTGACGACACGCCTGCCCGGTTCGCTTGAAGAGAGCAGTTTGTTGGACGAGAGAGTTTATGCTGGTGCCGGAGCGGCTGATCAGTCGGCAGAGCTCCAGCGTAAACTTCTGCAGTTGCTCAGACTCCTGCAGGGCTATTTTCTTCGCGGTCTGATCACCGTTGACAGTAATGACGACGCAACAGAAAAAAATGCCGTGGAGACCGAAGAGCTGATGGGTGTGGAGTGGTAAACCAGGATAACCGTTTGAGAAATGGCTCTCGCTTTTGATTTCGGGACTTGCAACAGCGTGGTCGCACGCTGGAACGAAGCCCTGAACGACATAGAGACTCCCGACCTGCCCAATCTTGGAATCTTCTATCCGCAACCGGGATCTGAGCCTGCGCGGGTCATTCCGTCCGTCATTCATTTCGCGGAAGAGAGCGCCCTGCTTGTCGGCAGCCAGGTTGACGCAGCAGGAGTTGTCAATCATCCGGGAACATTCAGGTGGCTGAAAATGGATATGCTTCGCAATGGCGGGGCCAATCGCGGACGGCGCGTCAATGGCAGGGTTATTTACCCCCGCCATGCAGCAGACGAACTCGTCGATCGCATCCTGATGTTTGTGCGCGGATATTTTGGCGACATCGACGAGGAGATTGTGCTGACTGTTCCTGTGGAAGCCTTCGATCACTATATCGACTGGCTTCGCGAAGCGGCGATAAAACGCTTTCCGGGCGGGATCACCTTCATCGACGAAGCAACCGCCTGTATGCTCGGTTACATCGATCATGTTCTCGACCGCGAAGCATACTGCATCGTGGATTTCGGAGGAGGCACCCTCGATGTTTCGGTCGTTCGTACCGATCTGCTGCGTGCCGGACATGCGAAATGCAGAATACTGGGCCGGGCTGGCGAGGAGATCGGCGGGATTATGATTGATAACTGGCTGCTGGAACATATTCAGGAAGAGGAGGGGCTCACAGATGACGATATTGCCTCGATCGGCCCATCACTGCTCGAAGCGATTGAGGGGGCGAAAATTGCCATCTCGAACGGCAGCGAGAAAGCATCCTTCACCCGGTATAACGATGTTACCGGTCGCCTCATCCAGGTCACGCTCACCTCCGCCACCCTGAAGGAGGCGCTTGAAAAAAAACGGGAACCGGGCCGCAACAACCTCTATCAGCACATCATCCGCACGCTCGACCGTGCGCTCGATCAGGCACGCGACAGGGCGGGCATCCGCAAGGAGGAACTCAAGGGGATTTTTCTTGTCGGGGGAAGCAGCCTGCTGCCGGGCATTGAGGAGAAAATCCGTGAGTTCTTTCCCCTCAGCGACGTTCATGCCGGTAATCCCTTCGAAGCTATCGCCAGAGGGGCATGCCGATACTCCGGCGGTATTTTCGACCAGACGCTTACCCACGATTACTGTCTGCGGAGCTGGAACCGGGAACTTCGGGATTTCGAACTGGTTCCCGTCGTTCCACGCGGGACCCCTTACCCGACCGGGAAACCGGTATGCAGCAAATATATCAAGGCCGCTTCGGACAACCAGGAGACGCTCGGACTGGTCATTTATGAGCGTTCCTCAATGAGTCGCCCACTGATTGCCTATGTCAACGGGGCAGACGGCTTGCGTCCGGTACGGGAAGGGGAGCGGCAGGAGTCTCGGCAAAAGCCCCTCAATCCCGAAGACAGCGAGTTCATCCATGCGGTGCCGCCCTGCCGTTCGGGAGAGCGGCGCTTTATCGCAGGATTCGGGGTCGACGGCAACCGCCGTCTCACGCTCTGGCTGCGGGATACGGAGGAGAACAATAGTTCCTATATCCTGTTACGCGACGGCTCGCGACTCCCGTTGCCTGTGACCGATCTTCCGGTAGTGAAACTGTAACGTTACAACCCAATAACTTAATGCAGTATGGCCTGGCTCGACGAACTCAAACTGAATATTGACGCGCGGGTAGCCGTCATACACCTCGCAACCATCGATGAAGAGGAGGCCATGCGCACGCTTGCCGGCTGGTCGCAATCAAGCGAGTGGCCTGAAGGCATGGGGCTCATCACCTGGGATATCGGCGACCAGTTCCGCCATCTGCGCGAACCTGCGGCAACCTTCAGTAAACTCGCGGCCACCCCGGAAACGGTGCTTGACATTATCGACGACTACAAGGGCTCCGCAACATTCGTGCTCAAAGACTTTCACCATTTCTGGGAACATAGCCGCAAGGTTTCACGCATGTTGCGGAACCTCGCATCGCGTCTTCCTTTCCGCAGCGAAACGGTGAACATTATCATCACCAGCCCCCAGTTTGCGCTTCCCGTCGAACTTCGTCACGACATTCCAACCATCGATGTCGGCAAGCCCGACGGCAAACAGATGCTGGAACTGCTCGATCGGGAAACCCGCTCGACGCGGGCACTCGACAACGCCACGCATGGCTTGCGCGAACGTCTGGTCGAAAGCGCACTCGGTCTTTCCATCGTCGAAGCGGGAAGGGCGTTTCGCAAAGCCATCGTCGTTGCCGGAGGCCATGGGCTCGACGAACGGAGCGTCCGGCAGGTGCTGAACGAAAAACGGCACATCATCCGTGAAAGCGGCGCTCTCGAACTCTACCCCTATACGGGATCCATGAACAACGTCGGCGGACTTGGGGCACTGAAAGCGTGGCTCGACGAGCGCCATGAGGCGTTCAGCCAGGATGCACGCGAGTATGGCCTCAGCATGCCCAAAGGGGTGGGTCTCATCGGGATTCCCGGAACCGGAAAAAGCCTCTGTGCAAAAGTAACCGCAGGCCACTGGGGGATGACGCTGCTGAGAATGGATGTCGGCGCCATCTTCAGCGGTCTGCTCGGTTCCAGCGAACAGAATATTCGCGAAGCCATCCGGATTGCCGAGGTTATCGCGCCCTGCGTGCTCTGGGTTGACGAGATTGAAAAAGCCTTTGCCGGATCAATGGGCGACAGCGGCACGGCAAGCCGGGTGTTTGCCACCTTTCTTACCTGGATGCAGGAAAAAACCGCACCGGTATTCGTTTTCGCCACGGCCAACAACGTTCGCCGCCTTCCTCCCGAACTTCTGCGCAAAGGCCGGTTTGATGAGGTCTTTTTTCTCGATCTTCCTACCCATAGCGAGCGGATAAAGATACTTGAAGTCCATCTCAGAGAGCGCGGCTATACCATGCTCTCGCAACGGTTCAACCTTGGTGCCGTCGCATCGGCAACCGAGGGGTTCGTCGGCGCCGAACTTCAGGCGCTGGTCAACGATGCCATGTTTCCCGCATTCCGCGACAACCGACGGGAACTGGAAACGGAGGATCTGCTCAACGCAGCCGGAGAGATGGTTCCCCTCTCGGCATCGCATCAGGAGCATATCGAACAGTTGAGGACGATGGTCACAAACGGACAGGCGCGCAACGCCTCCGACGACCGGAATGCTTTGGCCACGTCAAACAAAACCGAAGATTAAAGGGCACTATGAATACGCCAACACATAACGAAATCCTTACCGGCCTCAGAACTCTCGCGCTCCGTCCATCCGGCAGCGAGCTTTCTCCGGTCGTCGTCAACGAGCAGGACGGCTCCCCTATGGTGCTTGTTCCCGCAGGCAGTTTCACGATGGGAGACGACCTCGACAAGGAGAGCCCGCAGCGCACCGTCACTCTCGATGCGTTTTATATTTCGGTCTATGCCGTCACCAATCGCCAGTACCGGGCTTTTGTGCAGGCAACGGGCCATCGGCCTCCCAACATCGGCGCACGGATAGACTCGCTTTCGGTCTGGCACGAAGACGGCTGTCCCGAAGAGTTCAACGATTACCCGGTCGTGCTGATCAACTGGGACGATGCGGAGGCCTACGCCCGGTGGGCGGGATGCCGTTTGCCCACGGAAGCTGAGTGGGAAAAGGCGGCACGCGGTCCGGAAGGATTGATCTACCCTTGGGGAGATCGTTGGGATGAAAACAACTGCCGGAACCGGAACAACCGGGGCGCGGACTCGGTCGCTCCGGTTTACGCTTATCCCGAAGGCGTTTCGGGCTATGGCACCTGGAACCAGAGCGGCAACGTTATGGAGTGGTGTTCCGTCTGGCTCGAAGAAACAGATTCGGGTAACGCGTCATCCGGTGAAGATGCTCTCCGACAGGAGCGGGGCGGCTGCTGGCGTTATCCCGACAAGTTCGCTTTTCGCTGTTCGCAGCGCTCGTTTGTGGTTTCGAAAGCTGTTAACGATTTCCGGGGATTCAGGCTTGTGTTGCCGGTGTGGCCAGCGCATTTCCCTGTTCCCGTGCAGGAGACTTTCGTACATGCCAGGCGAAACGGATCGTGATTCTGCGCCACCTGAGCGTGCATAAGCAAAAGATTGAGATAAATATTTTTGAAATAAATCTGTACTTTACAGCTTGAAAAGTTGGCGCCGTTCACCCTGTACTGTGACTGACGAAGCGACGCTGTTTTGAAGGGTTTTTTTTCGTTGGAAGGAGTTGTAAAACTATGATTCAGACCAGCAAAATAAATCAACTGGGCGAGGATAGGCTGAAACTCGTTTTCGCCTATAATGATTTTATTATAAATAAGATAAAGCATATTGAAGGTGCTGCTTGGAGTAAGACACTCAGAGCATGGCATATCCCGTTCACCTAGGAAGCTTTGGGCGAATTTAAGAAGCTGTTTCCGGATATAGTCGTACCAGACCCTGCAGGTTCAGAAACCATGTCAGGTACCGAAGAGCTAACGAAAGCTACCAATGAACCACCGGTGCCACCACCTTCAGCAATGACACGACCTGAAGGGAAAATTGCAGCAAAAGCAGATCTGCAAAATGTAACGCAACACAACGGAATCGCTATCGAAATATCCCCGAAACAAATTACCGTTAAAATGCCTAAGAATGAGACGGATATACAGTTCATCCGTACCTTCAAATATGTGAGGTGGAACAGCAATAAATTTTGCTGGGCCATACCTAATTACGGCAAAAACATTGACTTGTTAAAGAATTACTTTGGTCAACGTATCACAAATATAAAAACCATAATTGCGTTATCGCCAAATCCTGCATTGAACTACGCGGCAACTGAATTTATTACCGTTTTGCCGTCGTTGGACGAAGTCAACGATGATGAAATTGCCGCCTTCAAACAGTGGATGGAGCACAAGCGATACAGTGAATCTACGATAAAGACCTATATACAAGCCATTACAACTTTTTTGAGGTTTATTAAACCCAAAAGGAGTACTGAAGCGACCAATGATGATATGGTGCGGTTCGTTCACCAGTATATGCTACCGAAGAAGCTAAGCCAATCATATCAAAATCAGGCTGTTAACGCAGCAAAATTGTTTTTCGAGACAGTTCAAGGTTCAATGTTCATAACAGAACAGATCGATCGGCCAAGACCAGAACATAAGCTGCCCAACGTGCTGAGCAAGGAGGACGTTGCAGCTATACTTCAGGCATCACAGAACCTCAAACACCGTACGATGTTGAGCTTGATTTATGCCTGTGGTCTTCGACGGGGAGAGTTGTTGAATCTCAAACCTGAGAATGTTGATGCAAAAAGGCATTTACTGATAATAGTCAATGCAAAAGGAAAGAAAGACAGAGTCATTCCCATATCGGACAAAGTGATTGTAATGTTGCGGGAATATTATAAAATATATCGCCCCAGGATTTGGTTGTTTGAGGGTCAGGGACCTGGTACACAGTACAGCGAAACCAGCTTGCAAAAAGTCTTAAAACATGCACTCGATCATGTAAAAATCAAAAAACCAGTAACGCTTCATTGGTTGCGGCACTCTTATGCAACACATTTACTGGAAGCAGGAACGGATCTACGATACATACAAGAGCTCTTAGGGCATAAGAGCAGTAAGACGACGGAAATCTATACCCACGTATGCGAACAGAGTTTACTAAAAATTTCCAGTCCATTTGACAATTTGCAAAAATATTATGTACACCTAAAAGTGTATAAAGCATGCCAGAATAGCTGGCTTTATGCACCTTTGAGTGTGATGCGGTGCATATATAAAGGAGTTAGCGGTTATCAAAAATCGCAATACACAATTAGATTTTTTAATACAATCATTTTTAATGAATATCACAGATTTAAATGGAACTGTCAAATTGCATAATGGAATTGCAATGCCTTATTTTGGACTTGGAACATCTAATGCCAAAGAGGGATATGAAGTTTTTAATGCAGTAATTTTTGCACTGCAATATGGTTATCGACTTATAGATACAGCATATGTATATGGAAATGAAAAAAGCATTGGCAATGCGGTTAGAATAAGTAATATACCCAGAACAGAAATTTTTATAACAAGCAAAGTTAGTAATTCTTTTCAGGGATATGATTCTACTCTAAGAGCATTTGAAATGACAATGAAAAATTTGAAATTAGATTACCTTGATTTATATTTAATCCATTGGGCTGTTAAAGACAAGTATAAAGATACTTGGCGAGCATTAGAAACTCTTTATAAACAAAAATGTATTAGGGCTATTGGAGTTAGCAATTTTTTAATTCACCACTTGAAAGATTTGATTTATAGTACTGAAATTATACCGATGGTAAATCAAATAGAATTTCATCCATATTTAGTGCAGCAACCGTTACTTGAATTTTGCATTGATAATAAAATACAATTAGAATCATGGAGTCCATTGATGAAGGGTAAAATATTCAATATTAATGAATTACAATCCATTTGTTTAAAATATAACAAAGATGTTGCTCAAATTGTATTACGTTGGAATTTACAAAAAAACATTGTCACAATTCCAAAATCAATTAATAAAAGTCGAATTGAGAGTAATGCAAATATTTTTGATTTTGAATTGGACTGTGAAGAAATAATAACTATTGACCAATTAAATTGCAACTATCGTATTGGTGCAAATCCTGATAATTTTAATTTTGATTAAATGCCCAAATACAGTTTTATAATTATAACTAATTGATAATATGGAAAATATTACTGAAAAGGAAAATATAAAAAATAGTAAAATTCTGCAAAAATCAATACAAGGAAGAGAAATTGCGAAAAATAATTTTGACCTGCTTGTAAATCTTTCAGAATCAATCTTAAAAGAATCTGGTTTACAAGATAATGTTGCTATTTTAACTTATGGTAGTGCTGGCGGAAGAACTATGGTAAGTATATCTGATACTGATTTTACTATAATTGACGATGGCAATTTACCTTTGGATAAATTATTGGATTTTCAAGAGATAATTTATAATGTTTTCTCAAAATATACTTGGACTATTGCGATAAAATCATGGAAAAGAGTAAGAGTAAATCCAATGGATTTGTTAAGTATTCGTTTTGTTTGTGGAAATCGAAAAATATTTGAAGAACAAGTTCTTAATGATCCGTTTATTATTAACACAAATAATGGACACATTTTAATTTCAACACTTGCTGGTGTTGATTTGCATTTAGAATTTATGGCATCTGATTATTTTTCGCCACTTGTGAGAACATATCATCCGACAAAAGAATTTCCAATCGGAATCAGTTATGGAGATGTAAAATATTTTACAGGAGGTTTGAGATGGATACAGCAAATAATAGCAATAGCAATGTTGTATTCTAATAAAAGATTTTTATCGGATACAGATATTAATGTTTTGGTAGAAAAAAATATTTATTCGTCAGATGATATTGAAATATTAAATAGCGCACTTGATTTTTTACTTACCGCCAAAGATATATGTTTGGAAGGTAATAATATGCTATATTCTACGAATATCAATAAAATAGTAGAGTTATGGGAACAAACAGCGAAAGAAATAACAATCAATTACGATAATCACATAAACAAAATACAATCATTGTTTTATAAAGCACAAAATGCAATGCTTCATGATTATCCTAACCATGAAGGAGTACTTTCACGAGTCTTAAAAAAATCTTCCGAATTAATCCCACTAATTGAAACAAACAAATTGGAATTATGGAAAAATATTGCATTACGGAGAGATATTCCAATTGAAATAAAGTATGAATTAAGAAATAAAATATTAGAGCGTCAAAAACATAGCCCCCATACTATGCTTGATGAAATGCTGTTTATGTTAAATTTTGCAAATGAAGAGAAACTACAATATTCTGCACAAGAACACAAAAAAGTAGAATTAGAAAGTTTATGGATGACTGACAAAGTTTTCGAATATTTAGAAAAAATTTTAGAAGGTAACATTAATAAGCCTGATTTAATAAGGTATGCCGTTCAAAATAGTTTTTTTGATTTATATAAGTCTAATAAATATCCTAATTTGGAAATATTTTATGAAACCTATTTTGATAGAGTAAAAAAATTCTTTCATTGCAGTACTCTTGAACCTGAACAACCTGTTATTATAGCAAAACAGGCTTGTGAACAAATACTTAATTCTGGTTTGTTTCATTCAGAAAATATTACTCTTCTTGAATTGCATCTTACTAATAAATGTAATTTGAATTGTAAATGGTGTACTTATGATTCAATTCATAATAATCAATCAATTCAATTTGATGATTTGAAATATATTGTTGAAATTAAACCAATGGAAATTCTTATTGCAGGAGGTGGAGAACCAACACTATTCAAAGAAAATCAATTTGAATTTAACGAAGTTATTGATTATTTACGATATAACCTTAGTGGAACAAGAATCAGATTAATAACTAATGGTACTATAATTCCAAACGGTGATTGGATAAGCAAAATAGATGAAATTAGTATTTCGTTAGACAGTGAATGTTCAGATTCTTTTAACATTGATAAAGGTGCAAACCTATTTGATAATGTTTTGAATAACATAAAAATATACCTTTATGAAAGTTCCGTATCATTTTTGCGAGTTACCATGATATACAATAATCAGAATATTTTTAAAAGCATTAGTTTAGCAGAAAATCTGTTTTCACTTTGGAATGTTATACCAAATTATTATGCAAAAAAAAGGTTTTTCAAATTTTCGATTTTTCCAATGGCGAATGACAAAAATGTTCATTCACCTTATACTTTATCTTATATAAGTACTTCACAAAAAGAAACTTGGTTCAAAAAATTAATAGCGATTGAAAAAGAAATACCAGAATTTTATCATTTTTTAGAAAAGAATACAAATTTAGTGAATATATTTAATGATGATTTAAGTATTTGTTTTGCAGATAAATGCTGGAATGTAACTAATTATTTACTTATTGGAGCAGATCGCAAAATATATCCTTGTTTTACAACTTGCTCTAACTTCAATACAACACAAATTGGACATATAAATTTGTCAAAGAAGGAATTACAGAAAAGTAGAGAAAATATATTTTCATTCCCACCGCTAAATTGTAAAAATGGTTGTCGTCCGAGTTCTGTATTTTATGGACTGAAATCAAAAGAAATTCATTTTGAGCAAAAGAAATTAAACATTTCTTCAATTACTCAAAAAAATAGTATAAGTAAAACAATTGTACATGTTTCGTATCAAGACCCTGAACATTTAATAGGGGGAATAGGTTGGGCTGTTTATAATTTGTGCAAAGAACAGATAAAGCAAGACGAAGTTGTATATTGGATTTCACCATGTATCAAAAACGAACAAAATGGTGAATACCTATATGAAAATGGATTATTAAGAGTTATCAAAATTAAATTTACAGATGAAACTGTAAATACTCTTTTTGCAAATGATTTTGAGGTTCATAAGCAAAGAATAAAGTTTGGAGACGATGTTGTTGATTTTATTAAAAATAATTTCAGTCCTGAAAACAGTGTAATTCATCTTCATGGTTTTATTGAAATACCAAGACGTTCAATAGGTTTGAGAAATTTAGGGTTTCATGTTATTTCAACTTTTCATATGTTACTTTCCACAAGAAGTAAATCAATAAATCCCCATGATAATGTCAATAATTTAACGGAATTAGAAAAAGCAGCAATAAATGAAAACTCAATAATCACAGTTCCATCTTTAAGTATGAAAGATGAGTTACTTGCAATAGCACCAGATTATAAAGGGATTATTCATTGTGTTAAAAATGGAATTGGAAATGAACATTTTACAATCCCATTTCATTCAATAGATTCAAACCAAAGAATAATAATTTCGTACGGACGTATTTCTAATGAGAAAGGATTTGATTTATTATTATCAGCAATAAAAATACTCTATAAAAAGAAGAATTTTGATGAAAACGAATTATTAAAATTCATAATATTTGGTAATACTGATATTACAATTGAATCAAGGCGAATTTATGTGCAACGATTATTGAGTAGTATTAACGAACTTCCTAATATAGAAATTCTTGCCACAAATGAGGGTATTACAGGAATTGAAAAACTAAAAATGATTGACAAATCATTATTTGGTGTAATACCATCTTTGTACGAACCTTTTGGAATGGTGATACCCGAAATAATGGCACGAGCCAAACCAATTATTACAACTTTAACAGATGGTGCTAAGGATATTTTACAAACTAACAAGATTGGTATAAATGATTTTGGTTTTATTGTAGATTCAACACCAGAATCGATAGCATCAGCCATTGAATGGATGTTAAACAATCCCAACGAAACAAAACAGATGGGACAAAACGCATTTGAGCGTGCAAAATATTATAATTGGCAAGATGTAGCCAATCAATTCAATGAATTGTATTTGCAAAAAACAAGATAATCTGTGATTTATGATTAATAATTTTCATGTTAAAAATGGATGGCTTGGTACTGAAAGACAAGGAATTTATTATTTCTACAATGCAGTAGATAAAGAATTTGCTGTTTTCAAACCACAGGAAAATTTAGATAAAATAATTGAATCAAAATTAAAAGCAATAAATATAATTCCTGAACCAGATTTTATATGCGAGGCAAATGCAGCTGCAGTTACTCTGACTACTAAATGTAATATGGAGTGTCCATATTGTTATGTAAAACCGGCTGGTGGTTTGGGTGTTATGAGTGTCGAAATGGTACGTAATGCTGTTAAAGCACTTGCTAAACAAACGGAAAAAGAATTAATAATTTTCGGGTGGGGTGGCGAACCTACACAAAATCCAGTGGCTTTAATTGCAATGCTTGAAGAGGCTCAAAAGTACCCTTATATTAAAGTATGTTTAGTTACTAATGGTGTAATGGATTCCACTTTGCTTAATAAATTACTTAAATTTAAGAATTTAGTATTTCAGATTTCATTTGATGGTCTAATAAACCACAACAAACAAAAGCCATTATTAACAGAATCTAACTCACTAAGCAGTATGCTTAATTCTATGGAAACAATTTCTTTGGTTTCACGGAGAGTTGCGTTACGTGCAACTGTAACCAAGAATAATGTTCACGAATTAAATACTTGCTTATTACCAACTGTAAGTCAATATACAAATCGTTTAATGTTAGAACATCTACATACTTTTAATGGAAGAGCGGTTTCTTTAAAAGATGTTGCACCATCAGTAGAAGATTATGTAAATCTTGTATTTAACTTAATACCAATAGCAGAGGCAAAAGGAATTCATGTTAAAGTATTGCCTTTGGATCATTTAAGGGCAGGGGGACCTAACAACAAAATGAATTTTCTTAATATTTTGTCCAATGGTGAGATTGTTGTATCAAATGCAATAATTCATCATTTACATCAGGATTTTGATAATTTACAAATTGGTCATTTAGATAACGATAACATTCTTTTTAATAAAAACAAAAATGAATTATTAAGCAAAAGATATTTAGATAATTATCAAATGCAATGTAAAGATTGTTTTGCAAGAACCATATGTAGAGGAAGTGTACAACGTTACTTATTTATTTCTAATGATGCTTTAAATGAATGGGATAATTTGCGTTGTCAGTATTTTATGGCAATAATTGAACGATGGATACAAGAACTAACAAATAGTATTTATGACACAATAAAATTTTATGATAATAAAGAGGGCTATATACAATTAGTTGCACCAGACGGGAAAATACATTATCCGATGTTAGTTATGGAAAATGGACTTTCGTTGTCATTTAAGCAATTTGTATGAAAAACCATTTACAAAACATTATAATAGTTGGTTCTGGGAAAGCCACTTTATTACATCTGAATGCTTATTTAGAAATAAGAAATAAGCAGTTGTTTAATATATTAATTATTACAGGAAATTTTGTTGAAAAAGAAATAAAGGAACTTGTAATGCAATATTCGCAATTTATTTCTTTTATCACGATTTATGACTTAAAATACAACCATGTATCTTGTTCATTAATAGATATTTGCACACCAACAGAAACACATAAAAACGTTATTCAAGAAATGGTGAGTAGAGGTTTCAAATATTTCATAGTAGAAAAGCCATTAGTTACCAAACTCAAAGATATTGAATGGTTAAAATCTTTAAATATCTATATTGAGGTAATGCAAAATTACTTATTTTCCCAAGCCACAAAGAAAATGATTGAATTAATTAGGCAAAATGAAATAATTCCAAAACTGATGTTTAGTTTCTTTTGTAAAAATAGAACACAAGATACACTTGAAATGAGAGGTTTTACAGAAACTATACCGCCACATATTTTCACGATTGAAATACCGCATCAATTATATTTGGCAACAGAGTTATTAGGTTCTGCAAAGTTAGTATCTACTTATACTCAAAATATGGTTATTGGACATAATATCTACAAAGATCATGGATTTGGTTTTATAAATTTAAACCATAATAATAGTGTTAATTCATATCATTTTTCTTGTTTATTTTCAGATATTTGTATTCGTAAAATTTTTATTATTGACACTAATAATAGAAACATCATTATAGATTATCCGAACAATAAAGAGTTATTAAACAGTAAGTTTGAAATTCAGATAGACAGAAATATTATACATCAGGAAAAGTTTGAAAACGATAATATGATTCAATTGGCATTAGAGCATTATATTTCAAAATTATTTGCAATTGACCTATATCATCACGATAGTAACTTAAATTATACTTCAAATTTATTGGTAGAAGAGGCTTTATCTACTTGCAATTCAAATAGTTTACTTACTAATTTTGATAATGGTTGTCGTTTTTGCAAAGAATTGTGTAAAAATTACTCATTTACTTTACCATGCAAACACATGAATTAAGATATTGATAATAAATGAATAAAACCGCTAACATGCAACAGACCGACCATGCCAGCCCTTTTTTCCCAACGCACACGCTGACGCACAAGGGCTGGCACGGCGGCTGTTGCTATTCGTTAACAACAAGGCTAAAAAAAATGCTCGGCCTCGAAAATCAGACAAAATTTCAGAGATTTTTACTACCTTTATAGCATGAAACAAAGACTTTATATCGACACTTCAGTTTTTGGCGGCTATTTCGACGAGGAATTTTCCGAATTCACGAGACCGCTTTTTGAGAGACTTCAGAATGGAGAATTTAGACTTTTATTCTCTGCTGTTACTCAAGACGAGCTAAGTTCTGCTCCTGAGAGAGTTAAGAAACTTGTTACAAGTTTAAGGGCTGAGAACACCGAATTTATGGAAACCAACGACGAAGCGGTTGAATTAGCAACTCAGTACATTGCAGAGAAAGTTGTCGGCCAGACCAGTTTTGCAGACTGCCTACACATTGCCCTGGCAACAATAAACCGTGCGGACTATTTGATTAGCTGGAATTTCAAACATATTGTGAATGTCCAGAGAATTCGCGGCTATAATGCAATTAACATCAAGAATGGCTACTGTCGTGTCATGCATTAAAAATCGCACTAAAAACGTTAACTTATTCTTCATAATCAACCAACCAAGATTTGACTATGAAGAAGTACAAAGTGACCCTGACCCAAGAAGAGCGAAAGGAACTGGATGCACTCAGCAGCAAAGGAAAGCACGCCGCTCAAACCATCATGAATGCCTTGATTTTACTGGCCTGTGATGAAGGGGAATACCAGACCAAACGCTCAATAAATGAGACCATTGCTTGCATTCTGAATATCAGCATGAAGACAATAGATAGAGTAAAAAAGCGATTTGTAGAAGAGGGTTTTGATGTGGCTCTCACCGGTAAACCTTCAACACGAGTGTATCGCCGCAAAGCGGATGGGGACTTTGAAGCTCATTTGGTCGCCCTGAGCTGCTCAGCCGCACCTGAAGGGCATAAACGCTGGACCCTTAGATTATTGGCAGATAAGGTAGTCGAACTGAACTATGTGGACAATATTTCCTATGAGACCGTCCGAAGGGTTTTAAAAAAAACGTCATTAAGCCTTGGAAGAGGAAGGGATGGATAATTCCGCCGCTCAGTGATGGGAATTTTGTGGCACACATGGAGATGGTGCTTGACGTTTATAAGCAACCCTACGACCCACTATACCCGGTTGTTTGCATGGATGAATCACCAAAGCAGTTGATTGCTGAAACAAGAACACCAATACCTGCAACTGCTGGACAGTTGGGCAGATATGATTATGAGTACAGCAGGAAAGGTACCTGTAATATTTTCATGGCCAATGAGCCGTTGGTCGGAAAACGGATGGTTCGAATAACCACCAACAGAAAAAGAGTTGATTGGGCCAGATTCCTTGAAGAAATAGCCAATCAGTACCAGCATGCAGAGCGGATTACACTGGTGATGGACAATCTTAATACTCATGAACCAGGATCATTATATCATGCATTTAATCCACAGAAAGCAAAGGAGTTATTGGATAGGTTTGAATTTGTGTATACCCCTAAACATGGAAGCTGGCTGAATATGGCAGAGATAGAATTGAACGTTTTGACGACTCAGTGCTTGGACCGTCGCATTGATACGATTACAGAAGTTAGGTCGGAAGTTGAAGCATGGGAGAAGGAACGGAACAATATTGATGCCAAGATAAATTGGCGTTTTACTACCGAAAAAGCAAGAATCAAGTTGTTACGCCTTTATTCGACAATTGAAGCATGACATGACACTACAAAGAATTAGAAATTCGTTCACCCAGAGACTTTATGACCTATGAAGACAACAGCTAAGAAAACATTTGACGCAGTAAAATTCATGCGTGATCAGCGAGAGAAATTGAGTGAAAAGCTCTCCAAAATGACAAAAGAAGAGATTGTTGAGTATTTCAGGAAGAAGAAACTGGAGAATTCAACAAAGCCCAGTGCATAACAAACGCTATAGCAAATGCGGGTTTGCTTCTACGTTGAAACATTTGAAATCTTTACATGCATTTGTGCTGGCTGACAGTTGAGCAGCAATCTAATCCCGCACTTGCCATAGCCTCAACCGTTATGTCTCATTGTAAAAAGACCGCAGACTTCTGCTTCAAAAAAAATATCATAACTTCAAAAAAATAACATCGAAATAAAAGAAATTTAACTATGCGTAACGCAAAAATATCCATTCGTTTCTTTGACGACCGCGAAGTACGCGCTATTTGGGATGAAGAAAATGCCAAGTGGTGGTTTTCTGTGTTGGATATTGTTGCAGTGCTTACCGACCAAGATGACTATTCAAAAAATCGCAATTATTGGAAATACCTTAAAGCAAAGTTAAAGAAAGAAAATAGCCAAGTGGTTAGTGCTACTACCCAGTTGAAGTTTCTTGCTCCAGACGGAAAAAGACGTTTTGCTGATATGTTGGATTACAGCGGCATTATTGCCTTAGGCAAAGAATTTCCGGGCAAAAAGGCAAATCGGTTTATTGAATGGTTTACCTATAGTGATGAAAGCATAGACGGAAAAAGCAAGACAAAAGCGTATGCATTGTTTGAAAGTACTTTTATCAATAGCCTGGAAATTGGTTCAACCAAAGGTTTACAACAAATACATGCTTATTTATTTGGCGGATTATATGATTTTGCAGGGCAGATCAGAAAAAAAAACATTTCAAAAGGCGGGTTTCAATTTGCCGTATCACGTTTTTTAGGTAGCACATTAAAGCAAATCGAAGCAATGCCCGAAACTACATTTGACGAAATCGTAAACAAATATGTAGAAATGAACATTGCCCACCCTTTTATGGAAGGTAATGGAAGAAGCACCAGAATATGGTTGGATTTGATACTTAAAAAACGCCTTAAAAAATGCGTTGATTGGAGTAAAATAAGCAAACGAGATTACATGAATGCGATGATGTTAAGTCCAACCAAAAGTAGTGTTTTAAAAACACTTTTGGAAAAAGCGCTTACCACCAAAATAAACGACCGCGAAATGTTTATGAAAGGTATCGACTACTCATATTACTATGAAGAAAATGTCTAATGAAAGACGGTAAAAAAAGTTTTGGGGCATTCCGGAAATAATGACCATACAGTGAAAATAAGTCTTGGGGTGAAAGTATGAGCGGGAGAAAAAAATCAGGTAAGAAGGTCTCTCTTATCCGCTCCTCGGCGGCTGAATACCTGACCTTTATCTCTGCCAGCGGCACTGGCGGCATCGATGCGGTTTATGCCGATGAGAATATCTGGCTTACCCAGAAGATGATGGGGGTGCTCTATGACGTGGACGTGCGCACTATCAACTATCACCTGAAAAAGATATTCAGTGACAGTGAATTGCAGGAAGATTCAGTTATCCGAAATTTTTGGATAACTGCCGCCGAATAACCGGGCCGATGAGTAGGAGGGAGGTACCTGTCAAACCCCTCCGGCCATCGTTACCGGACGGTTTGCGAAAAGGGAAATTGCCGGGCATTAGCTTGGCAACCACTGAGGATTTTACCGGAAAGTTGAGCTGACTGGTTGAACAGGCATCGTTATAATTTTCCGGGAATTTAGGTTGTAACCAAAAGCAGCAAGAACATTCTCCATCCTTTCGCGATACGATTCACGATAATCCAATTCTATAATTGTATTAAGTAACGAATTATGTTGCTTTATTCGATTGATTCATATAATTACCGGTATGTTTATTTCGGACTACATTGATGCTTTGCTAGCCAAAGGCGTCTTCTGTTTCAGAGGTGCTGAAGCTTCTGACGCGCTTGGATCAGGCGTTATCGCCACCCGTGCGGCCTTGCGTCGTCTGCGGCATAAGGGTGAAGTTGCCATGCCGTACCGGGGATTTTATGTTATCGTTCCTCCGGAATACCGGAAGATGGGATGCTTGCCCGCAAACCAGTTTATTCCTTTACTGATGGATCACCTGAAAGAGCCCTATTATGCAGGCATGCTTACCGCAGCCGAACACTACGGTGCAGCTCATCAACGCCCTCAGGCGTTTCAGGTTCTGTTGCAACATGCTCGACCAGCTATTATTTGTGGGGATGTGAGGATTGATTTTATCATACGTAAGAACGCAGCGCTTATGCCTGTAAAGGATTTCAAGACGCCTCGCGGTTATGTAAAGGTATCGACCCCTGAGGTCACAGCATTTGATTTAACTGGCTATCCGCATCATGCAGGGGGTCTGGACAATACGGCGACTGTTTTATCTGAACTTGCAGAATATATTGACGGCGGGAAGTTGGCTGAAATAGCTGCACTCTCTCCCATAGCGTGGTCTCAGCGATTGGGTTATTTGCTTGATGTGATTGGTGAAGCCGGATTAGTAGATGGATTGGCTGAATATGTTGCAAGTCGCAATCCTGTGCCGACCCCGCTCTCGCCGTCACAACCTTATAGCGGCGTTCGAATGGTGGCCCGCTGGAGGCTGCTGCCAAATGAAAAGGTCGAACCGGAAATATGATACCTCTTGATTATATAACCGCATGGCGGGTCAATGCTCCATGGCCACAGTTATCTCAGATTGAACAGGATCTGATTATCTGTCGTGCCCTGGTCGAACTTTACTCCCATTCGGTTGTAGCGAAAAATCTGGCTTTTCGTGGTGGAACTGCGTTGTTCAAGCTTCATCTTCTGCCTGCAAGATATTCAGAGAATATTGATCTGGTGCAAATGCAAGCGGGGCCAATCGGTCCGATCATAGATGCTGTACAAGAAAAGATCAATCCCTGGTTGGGTATTCCTAAGCGGAAACAGTCAGAAGGAAGGGTAACGCTGATCTGGCGTGTGGAATCAGAAGAAGGATTGCCGTTACGTCTCAAAGTGGAAATAAACTCAAGGGAACACTTCACGGTACTTGGATATCAGCAGTTTGAATTCAGAATGGCATCCCGCTGGTATACTGGCTCAGCATTAATCTCAAGCTATCGCATCGATGAATTGCTCGGTACCAAACTGCGGGCGCTCTATCAGCGAAAAAAAGGGCGGGATTTGTTCGACTTGTGGCAAACAGCCAAAACCCTTGCTGTTAATCCTGAAACGGTTGTCTCCTGTTTTTTGCAGTACATGGAGTATGAAGAACATCAGATATCCAGGGCTGAATTTGAGATGAATCTGTTCGAAAAGCTTGATGACTCTCGTTTCCTTGATGATATCTCACCACTGCTGACAATAGGGAGATCATGGGATCCCAAGGCTGCGGCACGGTATGTTCTGGATTCTCTCGCACCTTTAATACCGGGGGATGCATGGCAGAAGACAAAAGAAAAGATTATTATTCTGCAAAAAGGGGTTGATGACTAATCCTCCCATGACTGGCCCTGCTTTTCCACAACTGCATAATACGTGAGTGCCGTCATCTGAACTTGCAACAAAAAAATGGACACCCTAAGAAGCCATAGCGATTGATTGTTGTTTATAACGTAAAAATTGAACGGGCGATTTATACCCTAATGTTGAATGTTTGCGTTTCCGATTGTAAAATACTTCAATGTATTCAAAAAGGCTGTGTCGTGCCTCTTCTCGCGTTCGATAGTGTTCAGTATGGGGGTGCTCTATGACGTGGACGTGCGGACTATCAATTATCACCTGAAAAAGATATTCAGGGTTCAGTGACTTTATAGAGATTCGGAAGCTACAACTGCAGCAACCTTTTCGGCAAGAAAGTCGGCGAAAGCCTCCGAATCATTGATACACGGGAGAACCCGGATCGTTTTGACAGAACTTGCAGCGGCCTCTTTCTGTGCGTGCAGAATTGTTTCTGTTCCATCAGAAAAATAACCACAACTGAAAATATCGACATCTCCGATTTCCCGGGACGAGAGTGCTTTTAAGGACTCGGCAAGGGATGGCTTTGTCCAGGTTCCTCCCACATCATGGTTGAGGTATGCTATTTCGACAGCTTCATAACTGTTGCGAGGATCCATAAGGATAGCATGACGAAGAGTACTACCCATCTCTTGCATCTCTTTCAAACCCGTATGAAACGTCGGTATTCCTCCTTTCGTATCCTTGACCAGAGTGCCATGAAACGTCAGAACCAAAGCCGATCCGTTGCTATTTTTTTCCCGGCCAAAAAGGTAGTCGAGATAGACTTTTCGGAGTTTCGCATCTTTCCAGAAACCGTGTACCACGACAGGGCATCGCTGACCGTTGACAGGCGAGCATCGGGCGGAGAGCTGCTGCAGGTTTCCGGAGGTGAGCCGATTGTCGATGGGGGACATGGAGACCAGGAGCTGCAGGTCGTGACCACTTGTCTGTTTGACGATATCGCTGACAAATGGTGGTGTTGCATGGAATGCCGAATAGACCTCAACGTTATTTTGGCGAGGTATCATAATCCTGTTGAGCTTCTCCTGGAGGAGCGAGGCCTGTTGTCTGGTGATCCTGTTCTGTGGTGAACAGTATTGTTGTGCACGAAAGGTCACTCTGTTTCTCACCCCTCCAACCAGCGATGCCACGAGCTGCAATGGACGGGGCAGCTTCATCACCTCAGCCGCATGGGCGAGGGTGTGGCGGATCATGGAGAAATTCTCAAAAAAGCTGTCAGTTTCAGCTTCTCCATGGGCAACCAGTATCACCGCTATTCTTTTCATCATGACGAGAGTATTGATATTCATAAACCGTCGCGTCCGGTTCACATAAAGAGTGATAACAAATTATCTCAAAAGTAGCAAAAGAAGATTAGCCCTCTCCGCTTCACTTGCAGGTATGACTCACAAGTAGCTTCCACGCCAGAAAGATATGTCACAAGCTGCGATTTCCCTTTAGCTTTGAAGTTCTTTCTGCATTTATTCTGCATTCGGCGTACTGTTTTCATCGAATGACAAGAGCCCTTTCCGGTCAGCCAGATTCGCCTCAATCATTCTCCGTTCTTTTTAAATTTCCAGTCGGAGTTCCTCTTCCGTCGGGAGGAATTTGAGATATTTCGAGGCAAATATCTGTTTGTTTTCATGCAGATTTGGATCATCAGGCAGATTAAGAAACTCAAGCACCATGGGTGATTTCAGCACGTCAATCGGAGTGAGTTTTTCACCAGCCAACCGTTCATGATTAGTCGTCAGCAGCCCTTCTTCTCCATGATGAGCAATAATCCGCTCATAGTATGATGTCTGTATCTGCCGTTCCAGTTGCGTTTTACGCCAGCCACACTCAATGGCTTCACGCTCATAAAATTCCCGAGCCACAGGTCTCGATACTCTCATCAAAGCTCGATAATGCGACCATGAAAGTTGTGGGGAAAAACCTGAAAAGAATTGGTCACCCGTCTGGTGGCATTTTGGTTGCTCTCCCAATTCTCCACCCGGCAGGTGGGGAATTGGCTTTTCGTCCAATTCAGCACCCGCCAGGTGCTGAATTGAGAGCCTACCCGGCCATGTTTGATAAAACTTTCTGAAATATTTGCACGCTCTTCGCCGCCCTGTATCTCAACAACGATTTCCCGGCCAATCAGCCAATAAGCCGTGACCATATTGGTATTGACTTTTGAAGGTACTTTGAGTGAGCTGAAACAATCCAAAAAGAAGTTACAAGAAAACCTTTACAAGCTGTGGCACGAACTCGTTATGTGCCAGAAATAATAAATCTTTTACAGAGTCCAATTAATGTGTATAATATCGAAAAACATACACACAGGAGGCAAGAAATGAGAACGAATGTCGTGATAGATGACGCTCTGATGGAAGCCGCTCTCAAGGTATCCGAACTCAGGACAAAAAAAGATGCCATTGAAGAGGGGCTGAAACTGTTGGTGCAAGTGCACAGCCAAAAAGAAATCAGGAAATTTCGAGGAAAACTGAAATGGTCCGGTAATCTTGATGAGATGAGGTTGGACAAGTGATTCTTGTTGATTCATCAGTCTGGATTGACTACTTCAACGGAAACAAAACAGCACAGACGGACTTGCTGGATGCTTCATTTGGCAGTACACCCATCATCATGGGCGATCTGATCCTGACCGAAGTGCTACAGGGGTTTCAAAGCGATAAAGACTTCAAAACAGCAAGGGAACTTCTTTTAGGGCTCCCATTTATGCTAATGGGAGGGCGGGAATTGGCGTTGGAAAGCGCCATGAACTATCGATTCCTCCGGAAAAAAGGTGTGACGGTGAGAAAGACCATAGATGTCATTATTGGAACTTTTTGCATTCATCATCACCTCCTGTTATTACATGACGACAGGGATTTCGATCCAATGGTTACCTTTCTGGGCTTGTCCGTTTTGAGGCCACCTGAATCAACTCCGCAAGAATAGCAATGGCTGCGGGATGAAGCCCTCATTCCAGTTCATCGATAATTCAAAGAGTGCATTTTCAGTTTTTCCATAATACAGCCACATCAAAATTTATTTTTTCACCCATCACCCATCACCCATCACCCATCACTTTTCACCATTGCGTTATCGCGCCCTGCGTGCTCTGGGTTGACGAGATCGAAAAAGCCTTTGCCGGCTCCATGGGCGACAGCGGCACGGCAAGCCGGGTCTTTGCCACGGCCAACAACGTCCGGCGCCTTCTCCCCGAACTTCTGCGCAAAGGCCGGTTTGATGACGTCTTTTTCCTCGATCTTCCCACCCACGGCGAGCGGATAAAAATACTTGAAGTTGATCTCAGAGAGCGCGGCTATACCATGCTCTCGCAACGGTTCAACCTTGGCGGTGTCGCATCGGCAACCGAGGGGTTCGTCGGTGCCGAACTGCAGGCGCTGGTCAACGATGCCATGTTTCCCGCATTTCGCGACAACCGAAGGGAACTGGAAACGGAGGATCTGCTCAACGCCGCCGCAGAGATGGTTCCTCTTTCAGCATTGCATCAGGAGCATATCGAACAGTTGCTACCTTGGCGACGGATGTGATCGGAAAATAAGAATCACCCAGGGTTAGCGTAAAAAACACCCATAGTTCGTAGTTTGAAGGTGCGAACCAAATTAAGCCGTAGAGCTTTGAGACCAGTTTCTCAGTTGCCAATCTTTTTTGCTATTTCTATAACTGACTTTTTTAAAGTGATCTGCAAGCATTATTGATGATTTATGTGTGACTCCTTTTTTAATATGGTAAAAATTTTTTCTATTTTTCCTTACTTATGGTAAGATTTCATCAATAACGTAAGGAAGCCGCAGATGCCCATTTCAACCATGACAAGCAAAGGACAGGTCACCATTCCGAAAGAGATTCGTGATATTCTTGAATTGCATTCCGGCGACAGGCTTGAGTTTACTTTTGAAAAAGGGGGACGACTTGTTGTTACGCCAGTAAAAAAAAACGTTGACGATCTTTTTGGCAGACTGTTTAAGCCCGACAGGGCTGCGCTCTCTATCGAAGCAATCAATGACGCTCTTCGCCAAAAATTTCAACATGACGGGCAGTGAAGGCGCTTGATACCAATATACTTGTTCGCTTTCTTGTTCGTGACGATCAGGAACAGGCAGATCGTGTTTATCGTCTTTTTAAAGCAGCAGAAGCAGAGAAAACTCTCTTTTTTGTCTCAATTCCTGTTCTTCTTGAACTGACATGGGTGCTTGATTCGGTGTACGGAATAGCGCGGCACGATATCCTTAATTCCATTGAAGAGTTTTTGCTTCTGCCAATAATAAGCTTTGATGGCCAGCCCGCTGTAAGGAGGTTTATTGCTGAGGCTCGAAATAATAACCTTGATCTGTCGGATCTTTTGATTGCCAGTGATGCAGCCTTGTCAGGGTGTGACAAGGTTTTGACTTTTGACAAGAAAGCAGCAAACTCTGAGCTTTTTACTTTGCTTGAAATTTTACAGGATTTTCACAACAACCATTCCAATGACAACCATCCTCAAGCAGCGCTTTCCTTTTCGCTTCGGGACAAGTTCCTACATCATCCCTGCCGACATCATTCCCAATGCAGAGTATCTCAAGGACAAGGTTGATGACATTGAGCTGGTGCTGTTTGAGTCCGATGAATTCAGCAACTTGCCCTCACAAGCGGACATTCAGAGGCTCAAGGAGTTGGCCAATGAGTGGTCGCTCACCTATTCCGTTCACCTGCCGCTTGACGTCTATCTTGGTAATCCCGACCGCGCAGAGCGGGAGCGCTCTGTCGGCAAATGCCTGCGGATTATTGAGCTGACCCGTGAACTGCCGAAATCAGCCTACGTGATGCACTTTGAGGCAGGGCCGGGTGTTGATATCAACGCATTTTCTGCGAATGAGCTGCAACGCTTTACCGATGCCCTGCGCGATTCTCTGGCGATGTTGCTGAAAGGTACCGATGAACCTGCGTCATTCTTCTGTGCCGAAAATCTCAACTACCCCTTTGAGCTTGTCTGGCCGGTAGTGGAGGAGTTTGGCCTCTCCTTAACGCTTGATGTGGGCCACCTCGAATACTACGGATTCCCGACAGCCGACTATCTCAAGCGTTACCTGTCCAAAGCCAAAGTGCTGCATGTTCACGGCACTGTTGACGGGAAGGATCACAACTCCCTGAGCTATCTGAAACCCGAGGCGCTTGAGCTGCTTATGAGTGAACTTGCGCTTCAGCCATTGGCCAGTCGTGTCTTTACCATGGAGATCTTTTCTAAAGCTGATTTTGATTCGTCGTGCGGGGTGATGGAGAGGTTTGTGTCACCAACGGTTACAAAGGTTGATGAGGTTTTTGGTAAGTTGCATGACCCGTATAGAAGAGTTTTTTAATATGAGGAGATGAGTGAAGTGCTTCAGCAAGAATTCGAAAGGCGAGAGAGGTGATTTTTTTACTCTTATCAAAATATTACATTTGACTATACTTCAAGGTTGTTTATAAAAAAGACACTCTGAAGGTGAAGTCCATTCTGACCTGAGAACCAATATTGAGAAAATTCATGTGATATGATTACTGATATACAGAGAAAAAATCTGATTTTAATGAAAATCAATCGTATTCCTGCTGATAAATTAAAGGAGTTGGATGACTTTGTTTCTTCACTTGAGCAAGGTGTTATTCATACTTCAAAAAACCTGTCATTTGCTGGAGCATGGCGAGATATTGACGATGTTGTATTTAATGACTTCACGAATGACTTGATTAACAATCGCCAGAAAAACAGACGGAGAATTGATGAGCAGGGTTCTTATTGATACTGATATATTGTCTTACTATTTCAAAGGTGATGAAGACGTTATTGGGCATTTTGAGAAATATTTGAAAAACTATGATTTGCTTGAGATAAGTTTGATAACCTATTACGCGATTATCGGTGGCTTATTGGTAAAAAGTGCTTTAAAGCAATTAGTTATATTTGAGGATTTCGTGGCTGAAAATATTGTAGTGCCACTTACTGATATATCCGCAAAGATATCTGCTGAATTGTATTCCTCGTTGAGACAAAATGGTAATATAGTTGATGATATTGATTTATTGATTGCAGGTATAGCGATTGAGAATGATATGACTCTTGCTACAAACAATGAACGCCATTTTGGAAAAAATTCCTGGTTTACGAATTGAAAATTGGAAAAAGCAAGCGCTATAGAACGATTCTGTTTTATTTCATCACTATAAGGTGTAGTTCACGTTATTAATGGCGGTACTGATTCCTGCCTTCCCTGCAGCACCAGCCCATAAAGCAGCAGATCCTCATACTGGCCGTTTTTGAAAATGTACTTAACCAGATACCCTTCGCGTTTCATGCCGGCCTTTTCCATAACTCTTGCGGAGGCGGGATTTCGGGCCAGGCATAGTGCGGTGAAGCGGGTGATCCCAAGCTTCTCGGATGCAAACTGAATCAGGCGCAAAACCGCTTCTGTGCACAATCCCTTTCCCCGGTTTTCGACACCGATCCAGTAGCCAGGCTCCGCTCGGGCATGAGGGCACCTTCGGAGCTGAAACTATCTGAGCAGGTTGTTCGTGAGTAATTTTTTAATTCTTTTGTTTCTCATTACATTTTGCGGGATCTTGTACAGTACTACAATAAAAGATATAACAATAATTGAAGTACCATGAGTGAACGATATACACGCATAGCAATTGTCACCGGAGCGACCTCCGGTATTGGTGAGGCAACGGCAAAAAAATTTGCTGAAGCCGGATTTGGTGTGGTTGGCAATGGTCGCAATGGTGAGAAGCTTGCGGCGCTTGAACAGGAGCTTGGGGAGGCTTTTGCCGGTGTTGAGGGTGATGCCTCAGACGAGATGGTGCTTGACAGGCTTTTTGCTGTGGCAGAAGAGCGTTTTGGCAGGCAGGCGGATATTGTTGTCGCCAATGCTGGCAGGGGGCTGGGCGGTTCGGTGAAAGATGCCGATTTGTCAGAGTTTGAGGATGTTCTGAAAATCAATGTCACCGGTGCGCTTGCACTGTTGCAGAAAGCTGCCCGCAAGATGGTGGATATGCAGGAGAATGCTTTCCCCTGTTCCGCTGCCGATATTGTGATTGTCGGGTCGGTGGTTGGGCGTCATATATCACCCTTCAGTGCTGTTTATGGCGCCACAAAATTTGCAGTGCATTCTCTGGCTGAGGGTTTGCGTCGTGAAGTTGGCACAAAAGGGGTTCGTGTGTCACTGGTTGAGCCGGGCATTGTTCTCAGCGGATTTCAGTCGGTGGCTGGCTACAGCGACGAGCTGGTGCATAACTTTGAGGAGCGTTTCGGGCCGTTGCTGATTGGGGAAGATGTGGCAAATGCCATCCACTTCGTCGTCAGTCAGCCCCCTCATGTGCATATCAGCGATATTGTTGTGCGTCCTACCCGTCAGGATTATCCTTAAAAAGCCATGTCATTGTATTCTGAATTTGCCCCCTGGTATGAGCAGCTTTTTCCTTTCCGCGAAGAGGTTTATTTTTTTCTTCGTGCATACGCCGGTACTCAGGGAAGTTGTGTTCTTGATGCCGGATGCGGGCCGGGTCACTATTGCAGGAGGTTTCAACGGGATGGTTTTCCCTCAACAGGTATTGATCTTGATTCGAAAATGATTGATGAGGCAGCGGCCTCTTCTCCCGAGTCGAATTTCCACTGCATGGATATTGGCGAGCTTGCCTCTCTGCATCGTTCGTTCCGTTTGATCTATTCCACCGGCAATGTTGTGGCCCATCTTTCACCAGCCCGGTTTTCAGCATTTCTTCAGGATGTCTATACTTCTCTTGAGCTAGGGGGGTGCTGGATCTTTCAGGTGGTGAACTGGGACTATATTCTTGGACTGAAGGAGTACAGTTTTCCCGTCAAAACCGTTGGTGATGGTTCGGTTTCCTTTTATCGCCGCTATCCGCTTATTTCTCAGGAACGGGTTGTTTTTGACGTTGAGCTGGTTTCAGGTGGTCAGAAAGTTTTTCATGAGCAGGTAACCCTTTACCCGCTTACCGCAGACAGTTTTATTCAACGACATAGCGAAGCCGGATTTTCTCTGGCAGGCTTGTATGCCGGTTTTGATAAATCACCGTTCAACCGGGAGCGTGATTCCGGTCTTGTGATGGTGTTTAAGAAAGTTTAAGGGGTGTGTTGATTGGAAAAGAGATGTTATGCCTAACGTTATCTATGTAACCGGTGGCGCGCGAAGTGGCAAAAGCACGTTTGCCTTGCAGCTTTCTGCCCGCTATGATAAAAGGGTGTTTTTAGCGACGGCAGAGCCGTTTGACAACGAAATGCAGTGGCGTATCGGAAAGCACCAGGAGGAGCGGGGTGAGCAGTTTACAACGGTTGAGGAGCCGCTCTATCTTGATCAGGCGTTGCGTAAACTACCAACAGGAACCGGGGTGGTGCTGCTCGACTGTCTGACGGTCTGGGCCGGTAACCTTATGCATTATTTTGAGGAGAAGGGCGAGGGGGAGATTGACAGGGTGATTGAATGTTTTCTTGATGTGTTGCGTCATCCTCCGTGTGATATTATTCTCGTTTCCAACGAAGTGGGTATGGGTATTGTGCCGGAAAATGCCATGGCAAGAAGGTTTCGTGACAGGGCAGGCATCATCAACCAGAAGGTTGCCTCTATAGCCACCGAGGCCTGGCTGCTCTGCAGTGGCTTGCCACTCAAATTAAAGTAACTGCGATGGATGCTTTTTCCCTTCTTCCGCTGCCGGTGATTCATTTCGGAGTTGGCCGGTTTTCTTCTCTTGCAGATGTTGCCGGCACTTTTGGCAGGACGGTTCTTGTCGTGACAGGGAGCCATGCCCTTCAACACTCTGGACGTCTTTCTGCTTTGATGGCTTCCCTGCAAGGTGTCGGAATGCAAGCGTTTCATTGTGCTGTTGATCGTGAGCCTTCTCCTGAAATTGTGGACAATGCGGTCTCAATGTATCGTGATCAATCCATTGATGTAGTTCTTGCGGTTGGCGGCGGAAGTGTACTCGATGCCGGAAAGGCAATTTCAGCGATGCTGCGTTATGATCTTCCGGTTGAGCGATTTATTGAGGGTCAGAAAGATGTCATGCAGCATGATGGGCGCAAGGTGCCGTTTATTGCTGTGCCGACAACCTCTGGTACCGGAAGCGAAGTAACCAATAATGCGGTGATCAGTCGGGTTGGGGAGAATGGTTATAAACGCTCACTGCGGCATGTCGCCTTTTTGCCAGATATTGCCTTGATCGATCCAGAACTCATGATAACCGTTTCGCCGGAAATGACGGCAGCATCAGGGATGGATGCCTGTACTCAGCTTCTTGAGGCATATACCTCACCTTATGCCTCGCCTTATACCGACGCACTTTCCTGCAGCGGGCTTGAATATTTCAGCCGTTCCTTTCTTGCGGCCTGCACCGACAGGGGTGATAACAGCGCTGTTCGGGCTGATATTGCATACGCGGCACTGCTGTCGGGGATAGCGCTTGCCAACGCCGGTCTTGGTATTGTCCACGGTTTCGCCTCTTCGGTTGGAGGATTCATCGATATCCCCCACGGAACGCTCTGCGCCACTCTGCTTGTCGAAGCGACAAGGGAGAATATCGCCTGTTTGCGTTTCGTTGACGGTGATCATCCTTTGTTGAAAAAATATGCAAGGGCAGGTTCAATACTTTCCGGGGCTTGCACAAGCGATAATGCTGCAGGATGTGATCTGTTGCTTGAAACACTCAATAACTGGCAGGAACGACTTTGTTTTCCCCGGCTGCAACAGTTCGGTCTGCGCTCTGAAGATATTGGCCATATTGTTTCGGTTACTCGCAGCAAAAGCAACGCGGTTCAACTGGATGATGCAGCCATGCAGCGGATTTTATCCAGTCGCAGGTAATTTCAGAGATGTGCAGATCATTGCCGGGTTGACCACCACTCATCTCCGTAACTGTAGAAAAGCTCCTCACCTTTTTGGATATTGCGCAAGGCATAAAGAATAAGCTCCGGCCCAAGAGCTGTGTTCTCGCGATAATAGGCAACATTGGGGGTTGATGAGTGGTTAAAGAGCATCCCGTTACCCATAACCACCAGACGGGCAGATTCACTGCTGCCGTAAAAAACGTAATTCAGCAATTCACCACCAATGTCCTGATCGGTCACTTCAAGAGCAGGGCATTGCTCGATAATATCACCTTCCCGAAATTTTTTCAGGGCAAAAGCGCCACGTCCGCTGACCGTTGAAGCCCCGATCTTTACACGTTTGTTTATTTTACCCAACACTCCTTTTGCAACGAAGATACCAATCACCATACCAGCGCCAATTCCGGCAGCCAGCACAAGCGACATGATGATGATGAGGTTGGTCTCCATAAGGATATTATCTCCCTGAAATGTTCAGTAGCTCGAAAATAAGTCTTCAAAAAGGATATCCAAGAGCAATAATGCTGACAACTGTTGATGAGGCTTTTCTTTGCAGGCTTGAAACTGAGCGCCAAATTTATTTGAGCAGAAACTGCTTGCTTTATTATGAGCCTATGATTATAATTAACTCAAAATCTTTTATACAATTTAGAGAGTTGTTTATCATGAAAAGCGAAATGATTGTAACGTTTGCTGGCGGAAAGAAGGTTAATGCCGATTTTAATGGGTTTACGATTGAAACCGATCAATCCTCCTATGCCGGGGGGGAAGATTCTGCTCCTGAGCCTTTTTCCCTGTTTCTTGCCTCAATAGGCACATGCGCGGGAGTTTTTGTTTTGTCATTTTGCCAGAGCAGGGGTATCCCGACCGATGATATCAGAATTGTTCAGACTCATTATGCCAAAGAGAGTGGGCGTGGTATAGGAAAGATTGAGATTGCCATTGAACTGCCGGAGAGTTTTCCTGAAAAATACAAAGATGCTGTTATCAGTGCGGCCAATCTCTGTGCGGTGAAACGTCATATCATGGAACCGCCGGAATTTGTTGTTAAAACAGTTACCCGGTAAATACACAGATTCCTGATGGGTAACGGATGAAAAAAATGAGGGCTGGCAGGCCTTTACACTGCCGCAGTATTCAGGATCTTCCCAAGGTTACCTGTTTCAAGCCGGATGGAGTAAACTCTGAAGTGTTAAAAAGTGTTCAGTTAACCATTGACGAGCTGGAAGCGATCAGGCTTGCGGACAAGGAGGGTTTGTATCAGGCGGATGCGGCAATGCAGATGAATGTATCCCGTCCTACCTTTGGTCGTATTCTCGAAACTGCCCGAAAAAAAGTGGCTGAAGCTCTTGTTGACGGCAAGCAGCTTTGTATCCAGGGGGGAGTGTTCAGAGCTGTTTGTGATAGTATTGCCTCTAATTGTCCCGATATATGCGTGTGTCCTGAATGTGGCCTTGAGCTTCCGCATCGTAAGGGTGAGCCATGCAGGGAAAATGTCTGTCCTTCTTGTGGCGCAGGGTTACACCGCAAGGGAGGGTGTCTTTCTGAACCGCAAGCCTGATGTGTCATAATATTCTCATTTTTACTTATTGATATCATGACTGATACCTGGAACAGTCCAGAAAAATTTAATCGAGAGGCTTTGCAGTGGGATGAGAACCCTCGACGCAGGGCTCTTGCGCAGGCGGTTGCACAAGCAATTATTGCTGCGGTACAGCCTGCAAAAACCATGCGAGCCCTGGAATTTGGATGTGGTACCGGCCTTGTCACTCTTGAAGTTGCTCCACTGGTAAAGAGTGTGTCAGCAATTGATACCTCTTCGGAGATGCTTGCGGTGCTCAGTCAAAAAATTCACAATGCCCCAGGAGCAACGATTGAGACAACCTGTCTTGATCTTTCACAGTCGCCCAATTTTACTGCACAACATGAGAGAAGCTTTGAGCTGATTTACAGCAGCATGACTTTGCATCATATTGATGATACCGCAGGATTTCTGGACAAAATATCGAATTTGCTTTCTCCAGGTGGTTTGATTGCCCTGGCGGATCTTGATCAGGAAGATGGCTCTTTTCATGATGACCCGCTTGAAAAGGTGCATCACGGGTTTGATCGAACAGCCCTTGCCGTTCAACTGCAAGCAGCGGGTTTGGATCACATCTCGTTTGAAACTATTTACACGCTTGAAAAAGTTAATAGTCCTGGTGTCAGTGCTTCTTATCCGGTTTTTTTAGTGACAGCCACCAGAGCAATGTCTTGAGCAAGTTTAATCACGAAGGGCTCTGTTTCCCCAAGCTTTGTTTTGTGAACGAATCGATTAAATATGAACTCATAGACTGTAACACTGCAGCGGGGTAGCGTTTGTTAATCTCTCAGGCTTGAATTCCCCACCTTTTGCGGTGAAGTTTGTTAATCTTCTTTTATAACCAGATACCCCGCTGCTTGCTGTGGGGAGCTTCATTTATCATTTAAATGCTTTGACAATGAATATCGATCGCGTCGTGTTTGCTGTTGCCGGTTGTTTTGTGCTTTCAAGTGTTTTACTCTCAGTCTACCATAACCCGAACTGGCTCTGGTTTACCGGTTTTGTGGGAGCAAACCTTTTTCAGGCGGCATTTACAGGGTTTTGCCCTCTTGCCAAAATTCTGAAGGCGGCAGGTCTTCAGCCTGGTGAAGCATTCAAATAGTGTCAAGGCAAGAGGTTATTTTGTTGAGCCACAGTAGGTGATGGAGTACACTTTTCAGGAAAAAACATTGTGACCGCTTCTTCTCATAAAGCGGTGATGGAGGAACTTTGTTTGCTGCCAGATAATTTTCTTCAGATAAAGGAGGCAATGCCCAGAAAGTTATTCATCAGTTTTGTTCCTGTTGCAGTGTATTCCTCACGGCAAGCCTCGAACTGATCAATGAGTGTCTTATGGTTCATTCTTTTCAGATCACCGTCAATGGTCATCCACTTCAGAAACATAGATGAGGTCATTTCAAAATGGCATTGCAGCCCGTAGGCGTTTGTGCCCACTTTCACTGCCTGATTGTGGCAGAGATGGCCTGAAGCAAGGAGTTCCATGCCGGATGGAGCAAGTTCTACAGTTTCTCCATGAAGCTGAAAGACAGTGAGCCTATTTTTCAGCCCGGCAAAAAGAGGATCGTGTTGCCCGGCTGCGGTCAGTTCAATGCCATAAGGATTGCCATTGTTGTCCGTAAATCCAATCTCTTTCTCAGGGCATTTCATGACTCTTCCCCCTCCAGCTTTGACAAGTGTCTGCATTCCAAGGCAAATTCCGAGGTAAGGAATGTTTTCGTTCAATGCGGTGTTGATTTGCTGAAGCTGAAGTTGCATGGCTGGTGTTTCATCGTTCGCACTCTGGGGCCCACCAAGCACTATGACAGCCCGATAATCGCGCGGGTCAGGAAATGTTCCACCCCGTGAAAGATCCTCAATTCGCGATGCAATACCTTCATTCTGAAGCAGCTCCTCAAGAAGTCCCGGCCCTTCATGGGTGATATTTTTTACAATCAGAAGTGGTTTCTGCATAAGGAAAAATGTTTAAAAGAGTATAGCAAATTTTGAAAGGTTGCAGGAGGACTCTGCAAAAGTTTTTAGAAAAGCTTCTTTTTCCATAAAATGACAAGAAATAGGGTATGTTTCTCTTGAAAAAATGTCATTATAGAACAACCTGAAGCATTCAGGAAGATAACAATTGGCATTTTCAACGATAACGCGTGAATCTGATGTCACAAGAACAGCAACAGATACAGGAACTGAAAAAAGCGCTGTATCTGCCAGTCATCAAGGAGATTGTTGAGGGTTGGGCCATTGGAAAACCACCCCTTGCATCAACAGGAAAGCCAAGCGGGTATTACCGTCTCTCAAACTATCTGCTTGAATACCTTCTTGCCGAAGGGTCGTTTCCGACGGGCATTCATGCCATGCCGGAAGGAGTGGATCGCCATAACAATATTGAGCCATCGTTTCCGGTCGATTTCGATCAGATCATTGGGGAGAGGACTTTGCCAGAGCTTGTCGGTCAGTGACTGTTCTTGATATTTTAGCGATAATGCAAAAAGCACTCTCTGGATATCTATTTTTTAACTCCTGAATTTCACGAATTATGAACAATCCAGTTTCATGCTCTTCCACAGACAGCAATAAAGAAATTACCAAAGAGATTCGTTTTGCTGTAGTGATGTATGGAGGCATCTCGCTTGCCATTTATATGAATGGTATTGCTCAGGAGCTGCTGGGTATGGTCAAGGCTACAGCACCACATGCCGGGAAAGAGGCAACCGGCCAGGCATCACGAACAGAACAGCAAGCATTATCCGGCAAGAAAGAGACCTCTTCAGTGTATAGGAAGATTGCAGACTATCTCTCGAATGAAATTCCCTCCGCATTCAGACATAAATTTGTCGTTGATATTATTTCCGGCACTTCTGCAGGGGGCATAAACGGTGTTTTTCTGGCAAAAAGTCTTGTTCGAGGGCTTGATAATCTGGATGCTCTTGAAAATATCTGGCTTGACGAAGGGGATATCGATAAACTTCTCAACGACTCACTGTCACAACCCCATCTTTTTCCATCAAAAGAGCCGAAAACATCTCTGTTTAACAGCCAGAGAATGTTTGCGAAATTGTTCGAAGCATTCACAAAAATGGAGGAAAAGGGAACAGATTTTCCCCATATCGAATCAATGGATCTTTTTGTTACGGCAACCGATCTGCGTGGCATCCAGGTACCCCTGTCATTAAGTGGTGGAACTGCTTATGAGCATATTTACAAGCATGTTTTCCCCTTCAGGTATCGCGAAAAATCATCCGGTTGGGCAAAAACGCCCAATCATTTTACCAAAGAGTTCGATCCCATGCTGGCCTTTGCTTCACGCTGTACCTCCTCTATTCCGCCAGCCTTTGAACCGGTAAAGATCAATGAAACGCTCAAATCCATTAAAAGTGACTGGAGGCCTCTGTTTTTCAAAAAATACGAACATATTGATGCCGGGACTGAAGCTGAAAAAGATGTTGTGGAGCTTGAGGAAAGGGAGTTTTCTGATGGAGGATACCTCGACAACAAGCCTTTTGGTCACGCCATTAATGCGATTCATGCACGTCAGGCATCCTGCCCGATTGAACGAAAGCTTCTTTTTATTGATCCATCTCCCGAAATGAAAGATGGCCAGGAGACCAATAAAGAGATTTCATTTGTAAAAAACGGCTTGCTGGCATTCTCAATGCCGAGATATGAGACCATCAGGGAGGAGCTGAATTCTTTAAAGCAAAGAAATGACTGGATAAAAAAAGTTCAGCATATTCTTGATGAAAAGATGTTCGATCAGAATAAAGATGAGCTTGAAAAACATATAAAAAATGAGTTTAAAATTTTTGCATTAAAAAATTCCGCATACAACAAGGAAGAGCTGTCAAAAAATCTTTTTTCATTTGTGCGGGATGAAAAATATGAAGCAATAAAAGATTTCTGGCGATATATCGCCAATCCAATAAATGAAAAAAGAGAAGAGAAGAAAGATTTTAACAGTATGCTCAATGAGTTGGGAGGAGCATATACGGCCTATCATTATACCCGATTAAATCTCTTGACTGACCAGTTGGCCTTGATGATTGCCAAAGCATGTATGGTTGATGAAGATTTCGACATTTTCAATACTATTCGTGAGTATGTCAAGATGTGGAGAATAGATTATTGCAATGCTTTTATGAGCAGTAATCCAAAATCCACGATGATGATGGCAGAAAAGAACTTTTTTCGAGAGTTTGATATCGATTTCAGAATTCGCAGATTAAGCTTTTTCAGGAAAAATCTTGAAAAAGCAATATCAGAACAAAAAATAGTTTATCTCTGTTTCGATAAAAATAATCAGACGGATTATGCTACTGAATTCGATTGGAACGATAATTTTATTCGTTCAATCAGGATATTTTATGATGACATTGTCAAAGAAAACCTGAAGTCGTACTACATTCTTAAAGAGAGACTTCTTGCTTCTGGAGATGAGAATTATCTTTTTTCTGAATGGCCTCTCTTGTCAGGAGATTTTTCAAAAGAAAAGATAACAAGTTTTTTTGCACAGGAATATAAGAGTAACAGTGAATCCGGAATTGCCTTTAAAAGGCTTATGGAGCGTCTGGGGACGTTTATCAAAGACGGGAACAATGTTCTTCACCATGCGACACTTAAGGCCAGTGAATCAATAGCTTTGGCAATCAGCAAGCTCAGCAATGATTATCCTGAAATAGCCGGACGGCTGCGATTAATGTATGACTACGGTTACGATCTTTATGATGCAACCACGTTTCAGCTTTTTGCGGGCAATGATTATGGTGAAGGCAACGTTGTTGATATTTACAGGATCAGCTCTGCGGATGCCACCACGCTCTGGAATGAAGCTGAAACACAGAAGCCGAAACTTGCCGGAATTGCGCTTGGCGGATTTGGAGGCTTTCTCGACAGGAAGTGGCGTCGAAATGATATCATGTGGGGAAGGCTTGATGCCGCTGAAATAATTATCAACGCATTGCTTCCTGATTTGCTTGTTGAAAAAGACAAGCAGCTCACCAGCGAAGAAGAACGCCAGACTCTGTTACGCACCGAAGAGAGAAGGAAAAAGAGAAAAGAATTTATTACTGAAGTCCAGGAAATCATTATCAGCGAGACTCTGGATGAGTGGATTGCTGAGCTGGAATCTCCTCGATTTTCTTCGGAGAAAGATCAGCAACAATGCAAAGTTCTCTGTAAAATCAAGTCAAGCATGACATCGGCCTCAACCTCAACCGTTAATGGAAACGATGAACCATTATGGAAAAAAACGTTTCTGGAAAACTATGATGTTGAGAGAGAGCTTGAACCTGAGCAAGGGTTAAGGCGTCTTGGACGGGGAGCGGGAGTGTTTTCGTCTATGGTTGAACGGCTTGATTCTGGCAAAGGGATGCTCAATAAAGTTGGTGGTTACCTGAAAACACTGAACTGGATTTTGCTCGGCATGCTCGATTTTTCAACACCAAAAACCATTGTTGGAGCCCTGTCAGGATACTGGTTACAGCTCATTATGCTGGCATCAATAGCCATGATTGGATTAGGCTTTTTCTTCAATATTGAGAATGTCACGTTCTTTGGCGGTACATTGCTGGCGATTGATATTGTCGTGTTGGTGGTCAGGAGACTTCTTGAAACTCATATCCATAAAATAACTGGCAATCCACGGCTTGAGTGGGCTTTTCGTCTTCTGCTCGTTCTTTTGTTATTAGTCCTGTTATTGGGGCTTATCCCTTTTTATAACATTTTCATGCATCATTGGAGCGGGTTTGTGTCCAGGTTGTGGAATGCCTACAAGGAGGGAGTTATATTTTTCAACTAAAGCCAAAAAGGTTGTTTCGTTATATCGATTGAATCTCTCCGGGTTGAATGCCCCACTGGTTGGGGCGGTGCGAGTTATTGGCCTCTCGCTGTTGGTTCTCTTGAGGATGGTTTAAATTCTGCGGAAAACAGTACAATGAAAACTTTTCAGCATGAGATCATCATTAACGCACCGGCAGAAAAGGTTTGGGCTGTTTTGGCAGCATTTCCTTTTTATCCAGAGTGGAACCCATTTATCCGTTCGATTATTGGCAAAGTTTCAGCAGGTGAGCGGCTAAAATTGACGGCCAAGCTTGATGGTTTTCCTGAAATTATTTTTCATGCGACTGTCATGCGATGCGAACCCCCACTGACGCTTGGATGGCAGGCCATATTCATCAAAGGTATTTTTGAGGCTTATCACTCCTTTGCTATCGAAGTGGTGAATCTTGGGCAATGTCGCTTTCTTCATTCAGAAACGTTCAGCGGAATACTGACTTCGCCAGTTCTTTTTCTGCTTGAAGGGAGGTTCAGAGAGGGATATCAGACGATGAATGAGGCGTTGAAAGCTCGGGCAGAGGCTGATCTCAATAAGACAGCATAAGCCCTCTTCGGTCAGTCGAAGAGGGTTGCTTTCCGACTGACCAGCTCCCGAAAAAAATAGTATTAACCCTGTCTCTGCAACTTCTGCAACAGCCATGAACCAGCATTTTGTTTCGGCTGTTTTTTGAGCGGAAGCCCATCCTTTTCCCAACGCACAATTCCGTGCTGCATATTGACAGCCTTACTATATCCCTGGCTCATCAGAAAACGGAGGGCCATCATGCTGCGATTACCAAGGTTACAGGCAATAATTACCTCACGGTCTACAGGTATTTCCTGAAAGCGTTTTTTTATTTCGCTTAAAGGAATCAGCATGACATCCGAAACATCAAATGATTTTCTTGCAACTTCATTTGCTTCACGGACATCGACAAGCATTGCCCCTTTTTGAATCATGGAAAAGGCCGTCATTGGGCTGACTTCTTGAGTATTGTTCATAATATTTTTATCCGTGTGTTTAAGGCTTTCAGTTTATCCTGTTCAGATCCCTGTCTTTGCATAGGCCATCGTTATCAACTTCCAAAGGTTTATTTGATAACATGTTGGATTAAAAAGGACTACCCGTTTATTATGAGTTGAAATAAATAAATCAGCAATATACCTATACCGGGTAAGGGTATATAATACAAAATATCATGAAGAATGGCAACTTATCTGGATGAAAAAATGATTGATAATGCTGAAGCGATTCTGTAATGTTGCAGGCAGACGATTGAATTTCAAGATGTTGTAAAAATTAAAACGCTTTATGATGATGAATCAATGTTATTCCTGGTATTGGTCCGACTCCTCACCGGTAGTATCCTTTCTGGTAATGGTATTGTTCTCGATAGTGTATTTCATTCCATCCGCATTGGCTTTCTGGAGAGCACATCACAGCAAGGTGGCGATACTTACCCTGAATATCCTGCTGGGATGGAGCGGTATTGGTTGGATCGTTGCGCTGGTATGGGCGCTGGCCTATCCCGGTCACGATTGAATGGCGGCTATCAAAAAAGTATCAGCCACAATGTTGATCAGCTTGATTTCTTCTGAACTCATGGTGCTCTATCTGCCCGAAAACCTCTTTTACAACAGCACCGCCCCGGGCATTGTGTTGTTCCTGAACAAGGCGAAGGCAAAAGAGAGGGAGCGCCGCGTGCTGCTCGTCAACGCCAGCCAGATTTTCGCAAAGGGCGACCCCAAAAACTTCATCCCGGACGAAGGCATCCAGCGCATTGCCGAGACCCTCACGTGCTGGAAGGAGGAGGAGAAACTAAGCCGCATCATCGATCACGCCGAGCTGAAAAAGAACGACTACAACATCTCCCCCAGCCGCTATATCCACACCAGCGATGCCGAAACCTACCGGCCTATTGCCGAGATCGTCGAGGAGCTGAATGCAATTGAGCTGGAGGCCAGGGAGGCCGACGAAGCTCTGCGGAGCATTCTCAGGCAACTGGGAGTGGGGGGATGAAGGACGACCGTGCGCATCTGTATTATTGCGGTTATAATCCCGTCGAATTCGACGGGCATAAAAAGCAGGCAGACGGTCAACGGATTGTCGCCTTACTGCGGCGACAATTGGATCGATTGATCCCGCTGGAACAAGCCAAGAAGAGTGGGCCTCTCACAACGGCAACTACGGTACTCGCGAGGATGACACAAGCAAGTCAGACCAACCAATGAGATATGAAGTGCTTGCACATTTATTGTAAATTGCTTTCATTACTGTTGTGAATAATAAACATCGTAAAACTCTCGATAAGATATTCTCGGATCCGATAGGTGGCAATCTGCCGTGGTCTGATATCGAAGCGCTACTAGTAGCTGTTGGTTGCAATGTTGTGGAAGGAAGTGGCTCGTCGGTGACTTTTGAGAAAAATGGCCGCCGTGCCTATTTTCATCGGCCGCATCCGCAACGCGAGGCGCTTAAATACCGCGTCAAGGTGGCACGTGAGTTCTTGATAAAATTGCAGATTATCCCATGAAAAACACGATGACCTATGCTGGTTATACGGCCAGCCTTGAATTTGATCCTGATGATAATATTCTGGTCGGGCGCGTGCTCGGCATAGACGACCTGATAAGCTTTCATGGAGATTCGGTGGCTGAGTTTACCGAGGCATTCCATGAAGCGGTGGATGATTACGTATCAGCCTGTAAAAAATTGGGTCAGGCTCCTGAAAAGCCCGCATCCGGACGTCTCATGCTGCGCGTTAATCCTGTCGTTCATGCTGCAGCGCTCAAAGCAGCCGCACATACCGGACAAAGTCTTAATCGATGGGCTGAGCAGGTGCTGCGACAAGCAACCCATACAAATTCACAAGCCGCACCAGCGATGCCGAAACCTACCGGCCCATTGCCGAGATTGTCGAGGAGCTGAACGCGATTGAGCTGGAGGCCAGGGAGACCGACGAAGCCCTGCGGAGAATTCTCAAGCAACTGGGAGTGGGGGTATGAAGATCTTTATCAGCTGCGTGCAGAAGGAGTTTGCCATGGAGCGCAAAGCTCTGGCCGAGTACCTTTCCGGCGACCCGATGCTGCACCGTTTTTTTGAATACTTTCTGTTCGAAGATCAGCCAGCGGCCGATCAGCGGCCTGACCAGTGCTATCTTGATGAGGTGGATAGTTGTGATATCTATCTCGGTATTTTCGGCAATGATTATGGTTGGGAAGATGCCGAGGGGCTTTCACCGACACACAGAGAGTTCAATCGGGCCAACGAAAAAGGCAAGAGCCGTCTGATCTATGTCAAGGGAACCGATGACAACGCTCGGCATCCGAAAATGAGAGCCCTGATACATGATGCCGCAAGCACCCTTATCCGTCGTCGGATCAACTCCTCCGAGGAGCTCGTCACCGCAGTCTATGCAAGTCTCGTCAGAATTCTCGAAGAGCGCGAACTGCTCCGTTTTGGACCCTTTGACGCCACGTTCTGTCGAAGCGCTTCGCTCGACAACCTTGACGAAGAGAAGATCACCCGTTTTCTTGTGCTTGCCCGGCGCGGCCGCAATTTCCCATTGGCAGGGGATACGCCACCGCATGAGGTACTGGAGCATCTCAACCTGCTCGACAAAGGACGGCCGACCAATGCGGCTATATTGTTATTCGGCAAACAGCCGCAGCGTTTTTTGATCACCTCCGAGGTGAAATGCGCCCATTTCCACGGCTATGAAGTTGAAAAACCCATTCCCTCTTATCAGGTGTACAAAGGGACGGTCTTTCAACTCGTGGATCAGGCCAAAGATTTCGTGCTCTCCAAGATAGACCTCTGGGTAGGAACAAGAGCGGAAAGCACCCAGGTGCCGACGAAATACGAAATCCCGCAGGAAGTTGTCGCTGAAGCCATCGTCAATGCCGTTGTGCATCGCGACTACACCAGCAATGCCAGCGTACAGGTCATGCTCTTCAAAGATCGGCTTGAGGTCTGGAATCCCGGCACTCTGCCTCCAACCCTGACTCTTGAAAAACTGCGCGGACCGCATGCCTCCGTTCCTCATAATCCGCTTATTGCCGAGCCCATGTATCTGACCAAGTACATCGAACGCATGGGAACCGGTATCCGCGATATGATCCGGCGATGCAAAAATGCCGGGCTCCCTGAACCTGAAATCCGGCTTGATGGCGGCTGTTTTGTGTTGACGATCAGAAGAAAAAAGTCTGAGTCGGGGGGGCAGTCGGAACCAAGTCTGGGACAAGTCACCGGACAAGTCACCGGACAAGTCACCGGACAAGTCGATCCCTGGCTCATCCGAGCCTTGACCGCCTGTTCGGTCAAACCACTCAGCAGTCGGGAAATCCAGGAATCGACCGGCCTCCGCCACCGAGAAACCTTCCAGCGCAACTACCTCGATCAGATCATCAGCGATGGACTGGTGGAGCGCACCATCCCGGAAAAACCCACCAGTCGCCTCCAGAAATACCTGCTCACGGAAAAAGGCCGCAGATTGCTGGAGCAATTGGACAAGGAAGGAGATAGGGTATGAGCGATTGGCAGAAAACCACATTTGGTAAGGTTGCCACAGGATTTCTCAGTGGAGGAACTCCAACTACCTCACGGGCTGATTACTGGAAGGGAGAGATTCCTTGGATCACAAGCAAGATCGAGATGCTCTACGAAATCATCTCGCCGGATGCCTTTCTGCGCCCCTTCATTGAGGAGTATGCATCTACGTTGTCGTCCGCAAGGCCTATACAAGGCGCATCCAGGTCGATCGCGAGTTCCAGCGAAAGACCAACAAGCTGGTGCAGGATCAGATCGGCAGCTACGGCATCGGTGAGGTGGAGCGCGTGGTCAGGATAGACGCAGAGGCTATCGACATCATCAATGCCCAGACCGGAGGCGAGGCAACAAAGGTGATTAATCTCATAAAAAGCATTGAAAAAATCGCTGCGGACGAGAGTGACGATCCGTTTCTCATCGCCATGGCCGAAAGAGCGCAAGCGGTGCAGGAGAGTTTTGAAAGCCGCCAGACGACCACCGCCGAAGCCCTTGAAAAGCTGATGCAGGAGGTCGAAGCCAACGAAGCACGAAAAAGAGAGCAAGCCGAAAAGGGGTTCGACGGACTGACATTCTTCGTCTACCGCACACTGCTCGACGAGAAGATCGGTAATGCTGAAGAGGTTAGCCGCCAGATCAAGGGGGCGTTCCTGGAGTTTCCAAACTGGCAGAAGAGCGATGCCGCACTGCGGGAGCTTCGCAAAAAGATCACCTTTGCCCTCTACGCCCAATCAGAGGAGCTCGACCGGATCACGGGCATCGTGGACTATCTGTTCCACCTGCTGCAAAAAGCAAGCCGGATGTAAGCCATGACCGACACGAGCTCAAAGATTCGATTCAAACAGCGCGTTCGCGATTGGGCCGCTAAACTTGACGTGCAGGTTGTGTGGCTCGGCGTTCGACCCATGCAGAACAAGTGGGCATCCTGCTCCACAGAGGGACACCTGAATTTCAATGTGGAATTGATGGAGATGGACGAAAAGGTCTGGGATTACGTGATTGTCCATGAACTGCTGCATTTCTTTGTGCCCAACCACGGCAAGCTCTGGAAAAGCCTGATGCGCCTCCATCTGGGAGAGTATGAGGTTTGCGAAGCTGCGTTAAAGAAAAGTGTGCTGAAACTTCCCACGGCGAACTGAGTTCCACTAAATCGCTGTTTCTGTAAATACTTCTTTGTGTTTAATAACTTTATTTGTTAAAGCTATTAAATATTATTGTATTATTATAAGTGTTGCAGATGTGCTTTTTATATAAAAAAGCTATTGGATTAATTTCTTTTAATTATATAGCATTGTTTTTTAAAGCGTTATCAGACATGGGGAATTTTTTTGCTATCTTATTATAAAGAAAAGCTTGTATACTCAGATTCTATTCCTGTTAAAGTTCGAAGGTTTTCCACCAATAGAGTGGCAATTTAGCATTTCATGCACAATAGGAGATTCGCTATGAATTTAAGAGAAGCCTACAAAAAGAAAGCAGAAGCTGAGCTGGAGCTGGCACAGGCCAGATTAGTTGAGTTCAGGGCTAAGTCAAAGAATTTTAGTGCAGAAGCAAATCTCCACTATGCTAAACGTCTTGATGATTTTGAGCATGGAATTACTACCGCGAAGGGCAAGCTGAAGGAGCTGGGTGAGGCTGGCGAAGATGCCTGGGAGAAGCTTAAAGATGGTGTGGAGAGTGCGTTGCGCTCATCAAGTAAGACTCTGCATGAGATTGCGGAAAAGCTTAAAGATTAATGTTTTCTGGCGATAACCCCAGGTAAAACGGATGCTGATGAGCGTGAGGGGCTCAAAAAACAGGGAAGGCAGAGCATTGTTCACTCCTTCCCGCTGTGAATAACTTAAACAAGGGAAAAATACAATGAATAAAAATATCTGGCTGACTGCCGGACTTGCAGGAATGCTGTTAGGCAACCCAACTGCAGATACGCGAGCGGAAATCAGTGTGCAAATCAGCACAGGGAGCCGACCCTCTTTTGTGATTAATTCCGCACCAAGTTTTGTCTATCTGCGTACCCAGGGTTTTTCGGTATCTGTCGGTAGCCCTTATGATATTATTTACTACCGGAATTATTATTACATAATTAACAACGGTAACTGGTATCGTTCTTCGAACTATCACGGTCCGTGGATGGTCATTTTGAACAAGAGGCTTCCTTATCAAATAAGAAGGCATCGCTTCGAAGATATCAGAAAATACCGTGACGTTGAGGCTCGCAGATCTGACCACGAGAATAACCGATATCAGCGTAATGACGATAACAGACGACGCCTCCTGGATCAGCGTAATGAGCCTCACAACAAAAAAGGCGAGGCTCAGCAGAAGAGTGACGCTAACACCAGAAGAGTCCACGATCAGCAGACAAGGGATACTAACTTCAGGCGAGTCGAAGATCAGCAGACAAGGAATGTGCACAATCAGAAAGTTGAGGAAAAGTCGAAAAAGAATGCGAAAAGCAACGATAACCAGAAAAATAGTGGAAAAAGAGATTGACCGCTTTTTTATCAATGAACAAAATGGGAGCAGATTATGAACATTTATGTGTTTATTTTTCTGATACTTGCGGCACTCGTCGGTTTCAATAGAACATTTAAAGGTGGTATACTATACGCAAGCCGCCAGTAGCTGTTAAAAAGCGTCATAATGCACAAAGCCCCGGGGGAGTGCCGGGGCAGTGTCTTCCTGAGGAAAGGGTTGAAAAATAAGACCTCCTCACTTTGCTTTCAACAAATCATCCTTTTTATTCCGCAACAAAGAGAGCTCTTCTGTTCTGAACCCATGCCTCCTAAGTGCTGCCGGTGGCAAATGGTCTTTCCTCACCATAACTGACAACTTGCAGGCGGATTTGATCCATTCCAGAATGAATGATATAATCAAGCTTCATTTCCCCCTCAATATTGTTTCTGAATTGATGAGAATCAAAAAGAAATAATAGCCTTTATTGAATATAAGCTTTATTTTTTAAAGAAATAATTTTTTGTTGCCTTATTAGAAAGGAAATAAGAATAAATGTGATTTTCCCCTAAAAAATATCTTGACTAATAAGATTTCTTTTTTATTGCTTTATATTTTAAAGTTATTTGATAAATTGATAATTAAAGGGAAGGAAAGTTTATTGAAGTAAAAAGAGGTTTCTGTTCGAATTACGCTGTATTTTTTGATAAGCATTTTTGATTTTAATAGATAAAAAAGGAGTATTATGGACAGCAAAAGAAGTTTTGCCAAACTCAAAACCATCGTTAGTGGTTTGTCTGTGTTATGCTTGTGTGCCATACCTGATGCACACGCAAGGGATGGGGTTGGGCTTGGAATTATTGTTGGTGAACCAACTGGTGCAAGTATGAAATATTGGGTGGATAATACCACTGCGATTGATGCTGCGCTGGCATTTTCGCTTTCCGATAATAATCCGTTTCAATTTCATGCCGACTACCTGATGCACAGCGGAATGTCAGCAAAGCATGGCAATATATTAGAGTTTTATTATGGTGCTGCAATGGTTTAGGCAAGAAATGGCTACACCGTCTCAGCTTTGCATGACCTTTGTTGAAAGCAAATCTTTACCTGCTTATTCAGGTACTTATATAACCCAGAAGAAACCTTCATGATAAAGAAAAGAACATCTTCAGCCGATTTCGCCTTTCTTCGCCACCAGGCTGAAGAGCATCTCAGTGTAACACAGCAGAACAATCCAGCATTTTCCTCCTCTCCTGCTGACGTGCAACGGATTCTTCATGAGCTGGCGGTTTACCAGATTGAACTTGAGATGCAGCAGGATGAGCTGCTTCAGGCAAGGGCTGAGCTGGAGGAGAGTCTTGATTGCTACACCGAGCTTTATGATTTTGCACCACTTGGTTACCTGACGCTTGACCGTGAGGGAACGATACGCAAAGCAAATCTGGCCGGTTCAAAGCTTCTTGGTGTCAATAGATCCCGCTTGAAGGGCGATCGATTAGGCCGGTTTATATCGGTAGAATCTCTTGCAGGGTTTAATGCGATGCTGGAGCGAGCGTTCAGCACCAGAGAGCATGGCGCCTGCGAGGCGATGCTCCAGCGTGATGGAGTGTCATCATCATCTGAAGATCCTTTCTTATCCAGCAATATCTCAGTGTTGCACAGCCATACGGTTCGCATTGATGCTGTCGTCAGCAATGATGGACAGGAGTGTCATGTAGTCCTTTCTGACATCAGTATGCAAAAGCAGATTGAGCGCGAGAATAAAGCGCTTCTTGACCGATTGATTCAGGCCAGAAGGGCAGAGTCCATCGGGGCATCCAGTGACAGTGCTCTTCGCAACTTTAACCATCAGTTGCTGGATAAAGTTATTCATGCAAGAATACGATTTGCTGCTCTTTCTTACCTTTTTGCTGTTGAACAGGCAAGTTTTGTGGAAATCAAAAAGCAGATCAGGACGACAGACGGTAATTTAAGCGTTCACCTTCGGATGCTTGAGTCTGCGGAGTATATCAGTTGCGATAAGGATGTGCGTGAAAGCAAGCCGCAATCCATTTATCGTATAACGGAGAAAGGCCACGACGCCTTGTTACGCTACAAGGCGTGTCTTAGTGCTTTTCTTGGCATATAATCAGGCTTTATCAAATGAAATTATCAGC
>SZXV01000013.1 GCA_005862225.1 Chlorobium sp. | reverse complement strand
GCGGGGGTAAACTTTTTGCTCTGCGCCTGTCGTGCAGCATTAACCGCCTGCCAAGCAATCAGCATCGCCATCACTGTCGTTTTGCCCCCACCCGTAGCAAGTTTCAGCGCCAGACGCATAATCTCCGGATTGGCATATATGGTTTAGCACGGAAGCAGATCGCGGCACTTTCCCGGATAAATTTTCATCAAATCAACTGCGTTAAATTGATCTTCCCCCAATACTCAAATATTTCACATGCCATATCAAATATTTGAGCGTTTTGTGTGGCAAAAAATAGGCCTCTATCCGTTTCTTCTTTTTCTCTATATTGCTTATCCTCGATACAGTACCAATTTTTTGAGCTTAACAAACGCTTTGCAATTAAAGGTGGGCCATCAAAAAAAATAGAATTATTAATATTTTCTATGAGATAGGTATTAGTGTCATGCAATAAAATATTTTTTATACCAACAGCCGTCAACAACTCAAATTCACTCATCAATTGTTCAGATATATGGAATCCATCAATAAACGAAAAATCAAAATTTATTTGATTTTCTAAAAACGATAAAGAATCTTCTTGATGCAAAAAAATATTTCCATTTAACATTCCTTGTTTAGCAATTACTTTTATTGATTTTGTTAACCGTTTATCACAAAAATGGATTTCAATATTCTTGTAATTTAGTGTTTCTATAAATGCTGTGGATGATACGCCATAATGGCAACCAATTTCCAATACTTTTTTAAAATCTAAGTTCATCAATAAATTATGCAATACCATTAAGTGCCTTATATCGATAGCCCATGAAGTTTTTTTATATAAAAAAGAATACTTTTCAAAAAAAGGATAACTATAAATATTCATATTTTGACTATCTGATAATTTCTGAAACAATTCTAAAACCTAAATCGTAAAACCCAATATTTGGGTCACCAAACCCCCTATACCCTGATCGGCAAAACCTGGAATAACAATTCCAAGCTCCTCCGCGATATGTTTTTGCAAATCCTTTTTCTGGCCCAAAAGGATTTTTATGTGAAGAAGTACTATAATAAGAGCTTGAATAATAATCAAGACACCACTCCCATATATTTCCATGCATATCATGCAAGCCAAAATCATTTGGTTTATAACTTCCAACATTACATGTCATTCCAAAAAAATTGCCAACTATGCTAGAATTGTATGGGTATAATGGATGGATATTTCCCATATTCGAATTGAATTTATCCCCGGTATTAAATGCGGTAAATTTGTTTGCGCGACAACAATATTCCCATTCTGCTTCTGTCGGCAAGCGATATTTATATATATTCGAAGCGTTATTAAGATTAAGCTTTTCACAAAATAAGCAAGCCTCATACCAACTTACAGATTCAACAGGAAAGTCATCTGTAACCAAGTCGGTTACAGAATCCACTCCTTTGCCATTTTTGCTAAAGTAACTGTTATTATATCCCATCACATCAAAATATTGCTTTTGAGTTATAGGGTATATAGAAATATAAAAATCATCAGAGATATATATATCATGTACTGGATATTCATTAGCTCTTTGTGTTTTTTCGGATTTTGGAGAGCCCATTAAAAACCATCCTTTCGGAATTTTTTTAAAATCTATACTAAACTCATTCTTTTCAGAAGAGAACAGTATCCTTTTTTCGGCAGGATTCATACAGTAGTTGCTCTTTGTTTTTTCACTTAGTTAGAAGTGATTAGAATAAGAGTTCGAGATGAAGTATAACTGAGTAGTTGTGTCATTGCTTATAATTTATAATAAAATAAGATTGTCCAAAAAAATAGAAAAACAATAGGTATAAAGCGGTACAGTGAGAAGACTGAGATAAGGAGATATTTGAGTTGCTCGGAAAAAATATTAGAAGTAGACATGTGGCCAGCAAAAACAGGAGGAAATGTTTCCCAGATATATCCATTTTCAGCCAAGAATATATCCCATCTTTGTAAAATAAATTTAATGGCGATAGATGACTGCCAATACGTAAAAAGATATGAAATACTTAGTAACATCCCGACGCCACATATCAAAAGGTATATTTTATTCTCCTTGATTTGCGTTAAGCCAGAAAATAGCAATCCCTCTAAAATTATTACCAAATTTATTCTAATATGATTTATATCAGTTTCATTTTTAATCGATTTACGTATAGAATCACAATAAGTTATCGTGTAAGGGTCAGAGAGGTTATTTTTTAATTTATCCATTTTAAAATTATTAAATTTTTGATAATTTTATTAATTCGCTTTTATTATTTGTAGTCAATACACTTTTTATTATAATAAATAACAAAATTTGGTTTTTCGTTAAATGCTAAAAAAGCGTATAATTTTTTTCGATAATTACATAACCTCTTGGTATGCGATACTGTTTTACTCCATAATTGTTTCCTGTGAACAGTTTACCATTACAATTCAGTGTTCTTTATCTGTTGTAATCTCTCAACAACAAATCAATCGGTAATTGTTACCGAAACAAGCGATTTTTTTGCGGGGGTTCCCACTCCCAAAAATCCTAAGTGCTTCACAGGCATTGACGCCAAAGTAAAACAAGGTCGGACGCTAAGGAAACAGTACAAACGGACTCAATATTGCGGAACGATTTTTTACAGAGCGCGTATAGCTTAAGTGAACTGGTGAGTTCATTTCTTGATGTCAAGGTTTAAAAAAAGCAGCAGTAGATGTGTAATGAAGGGCGAATGTACATAAGCTATACCTACGGTTATCCTAGTATATGCTAAAGAAGATAAAAAATCATACCCAATATTCTAAGGTTCTTAGAGAACTTAATGACTTGCTGTACCCGGATATTCAAGCACTACTGGTTCAGCACAGCTCCGCCGACCCGACAGTTTTTGCCTTGCAGTTTCATGGCCGCAAAGAGTTGCCAATTCGCGCAATGGCGGAACAGCTTGCCTGCCGTCAGAAGGCTGTAAAAAAACTGCCAACGCTTTCGCAGAACAATCTGCTCTATACCCCGTTGGCGCTTGAGCAATCCTCCGGGGAGCGCACCGCTTTATATAAGGCATCGTTTATGTCGGGCAAGAGGGCGATAGATTTGAGTGGCGGCCTTGGTATCGATACAATGTTCCTTGCAAGAGCGTTTCAGCAGGTGGTTTACTTCGAGCGTGATCCGCTGCTTTGTGCTTTGGTCGAGCATAACCTGACGGTGAGCGGAATTACCAATGTCGCGATAAAGAACGGCGACAGCATCAGTATGCTTGCAAAGTATCCGGACAACTCTTTCGACTGGATTTACGTTGATCCTGCACGCCGTGAACAGGGGCAACGCTCAATAGCGCTGGAGGCTGCAAGTCCGGATGTTGTGGCCAGCCATGATTTGCTGCTCAAAAAAGCACCGAAAGTGTGCATCAAAGCCTCTCCGGCTCTCGAAATCAGCGGGTTGAAAAAGCTGTTGCCAGCCTTGCACACGATTGTTGTGGTGTCGGTTGACCGTGAATGCAAGGAGATTCTGCTGCTGCTTGAGCGCGCATACCCCTCGGATGGGCCTGTGCAGGTAAAAGCGGTCTGTCTGAACGCTGATTCAGAGGAGATAACTGAGGTTGTCGGGGGAGGTGAGGCGCCGCGAGTGGTTGGGACTGCGGTGAAGGAGTATCTCTATGAGCCTGATCCGGCCATTATCAAGGCGAGGCTTTCGGTGGTGCTTGCGCGGGATTCCGGCCTCCAGTTTGTGAACAAGAGCGTTGATTATCTCACCGCTGACTGCAAAATTAAGGCTTTTCCTGGCAGGACGTTCCGCGTGGTTGAGTGTGTTCCATACAAGCCGAAAAGTTTCAGGGCTTTTCTGGAGCGGCATGCCATTGCAGGGGCCAGCATCCAGCGACGCGACTTTCCTCTTGCAGCGGAAGAGCTTCGGAAAAAATACCGCCTTCTTGAGAGTGAGCGGGCTTTTCTCTTTTTTACCAGGGATGCCGCTGGTCATCCGCTCTGCATCTATGCGCTCAGATGTTTCCCTGGAGACGAAGCAGCTCTTTCTGGTTAAGGCTGGCGAAGCCTCTGAATGCCGACACTGAGCAGGTGTATAAAAGATATTTCTCTTTTTATACTGCCACTTATAGCCTCACTCAAGATTGGGATTCAGTATTAGTCGAAACTACCGATGATGCCTTCGCTGGTTGCGGCATCACCGGCATACAAATAGCTTATAACCTCTGCATTACTGCGTTGTTGTTGTTCGTGGCCAGCGTACAGCACCATTTTTTTTGCAACATGGTCACCAAAAATAGCCGCAACTTTATTCACTTGGGCGAAAGATTCCTGACTGATCGTCTGCGATGACTTGATTTCGAAGAGCCTTATCATATTGCCCTCTTCCAGCAGAACATCAACTTCCAGGCCACTGCTGTCGCGATAAAAATGGAGGTTTGTCTGTAGCCCTGCATTGATGCGAGCCTTGAGCATTTCAAGAACCACCAGATTTTCAAACAGCGATCCTCGCAAGGGATGAGCTTGCAGGTGTGATTCCTGCGTTATTCCAATCAGCCAGGAGGCTAAACCCACATCGTAAAAATAGAGTTTTGGTGACTTTGTCAATCGTTTACCAATATTGGCAAACCATGGTGGAAGTAAAAACACAACGAAAGAGGCCTCAAGCAGGGTAAGCCAGTTTTTTGCTGTCACGCTCGAAATCCCGGCATCAGCAGCAAGAGAGTGCAGGTTGAGCAGTTGTCCCACTCTTCCTGCCGCCAGGCGGACAAAGTGTTCAAATTCGCGTATGTGGCGTAATTGCAGCAACTCCCGTAAATCGCGTTCCACGTATGTGGCAAAGTAATCTCCGAGCATGACTGCCGGATCAAGGTGATCTGCATAAATACGCGGATAACCACCAGTGTGCAAAAGATGATCAACACCGGTTGGTTGCCCTGCATCGGACAGTTCTGCAACAGATAAGGGCAACAACTTCAGTAATGCGGTTCGTCCTGCAAGTGACTGACTGATATGACGGTTCAGCTCAAATTGATGACTTCCCGTCAAAATAAATTCGCCAGCGGTATTATGTTCATCAACACGAACCTGAATCCATGAAAGCAACTCAGGCACACGCTGTACTTCATCAAGAATGGCGCCCTTCGGAAACTGGGCCAAATATCCTGCCGGATCCTGCTGTGCAAAATTACGGATATCTGGCCGCTCCAGATTGCTGTAAGGTTTTTCAGGAAAAGCTGTTCTGCAAAGAGTGGTTTTACCTGATTGCCTTGGCCCGGTCAGCGTTACAACAGGATATTGTGAAGCCCGACGTTGCAGTGTCGAGATGAGATGACGCGCAATCATGATATGCAATAGTAAAGTTTAATTTTAATATTGCATAAAACAGGGGAAGAATCAAAAAAATTTGTTCTTATGGAGAGACTTGTTCGCAACCAAGGGTCTGATGTGCCGATTGTACCTGAGCTTTATTGAGTTGAGCATAGGGGATGAGCGAATCGTCGTCTGTCGTCTTTTTTAGACGTTGTATCCATGCTCCGGGCTCTTCTGTATTGCCGAAGTACCCAAGGCGGAGGGAAAAGTTCTCCCGCTACTTACCTCTCGTGGCAGCAAAAGCGCTGTACAGCGGCAGGAAGGTGATCTTTTGCTCTGGAAGATCTGCGTAGGGACGATCGGACAAGACCAGTGCGTTGCCACACTCCGGGTATGAAGCAAGAAAGAGGTGCAGGCTTCTCAAACTGCCGGTGGCACCGCTTTTTACCTCAACCGGATGAATCTTGCCGTTCAGAACAGCCAGATAGTCAACTTCAGCCGAACTGCTTTTGGCCTGTCGCTCCCAATAGTAAAGAGCGCTTTGTTGGGATACCAGCATCTCTTGCCCGACAAACTGTTCTGCCATGGCTCCCCGGTAGATGGCGAGCAGGTCACTTTTAGCATACTCAATATCATTCGGCATACCGGAAAGGTAGCGCATGAGTCCAATATCGAGCATGAGCGCCTTGAATACTTTGGCCGAGGCCGTTGCTCCTAATGGAAGCGCTGAGGGATCGACCGAGGGAATTCTTCGGGCTACCTGAGCGAGGCACAAGGCATCGAATGCTTTTTTCAGCGTCGGGTTGCTGTACCCTTCGCCGAGGCGAGCATATTTGATCTGTTGTCCGATATGCTGCGACAGGGAGGTAAAGACTGAGTCGAGACAGAAGCGGTCAACCCTCGGAGTGTATTTGGCAAAGTCCATTCTGTAAGATTCGGCAATCTCCTGTTGTACATCAAAGGCATCACGCAATGAGTTGTTGTCGAGGTATGCCTTGACTGCTGCGGGCATTCCCCCGATAAAGAAATAGCGTTTCAGTTCATCGCGCAGCAGTTCATGCACTGAGGGTGATATTTCAGCCGGATTACCCAGCACAGCCGTTGCCGCAGCGCCGTTGCCGATGGCCTCCAGATATTCAGCAAAACAGAGTGGATAGAGATTGAGAAACTGAACCCTGCCAACAGGAAAGGAACTCTCTTCAAGCGCAAATTCAAGAAGCGAACCGGCCGCCACAACATGCAGTTCCGGCATCTCCTCATAAAAATAGCGCAGGGCGGTTATGGCTCGGGGGCAGGCTTGTATCTCATCAAAAAAGAGCAGCGTTTTTCCCGGTGTGATCTTTTGCTGGACGAGGACTTCAAGGTCGGAGCAGATGCGCGTTACCTTCAGGTCGCCATCGAAGAGTTTTCGGAGGGGCTGATTTCGCTCAAGATCAACGAGAGCAAGAGATTCAAACCGGGTTTTTCCCAACTCTTTGATTGACCAGGTTTTGCCGACCTGACGAGCGCCCCGGAGAATAAGCGGTTTACGGCGTGTACTCTTCTGCCAGCGCCGAAGATCCTTGTCAATAAATCGAAGCATAAGCCTTGGTTCAAGTAGTCTTATATCGAATATTTTGATTTACAAGGCAATTTATATTTTTATGATATATAAATACAAGGCAATTTGATAGGAGGTGTATGAAAAGCTATGTTTGGTTATAGCTCAATCATGATTTGCAAAAGTAAAGCTCGACTTTGCTTTTGCAAAAGGCGGAGAAAAAATCAAAAAAATTTGTACTTCTGGGGAGACTTGTTCGCAACCAGAGGGCTGACAAAAGGGGCAATGAGTCAACCCTCGCTCAGATGTTCCCCTGGAGACGAAGCAGCTCCTTTTGTGCCAGGCCAAAGCGCAGTCCCTGAATACTGACCAGGATCTCTCCGACACCAAGCAGGCGCATGAACTGGTGCAGAATCAGGGTTCCCATGGTGATAACATCGGCGCGTCCGTCGGGAATGCCGAGTTCGATGATCTCATCAAGGGTGCTCACTGTAAGCTTTTCGAGAAAGGCGTGCACATCCTGATACTGGAGCGGATAGTTATGCACCTTCAAGGCATCGAAGTGTTTCAGCCCCTGGCTCACCTGCGCAATGGTGGTCACGGTTCCGGCAACACCGTACACCCTTTCACGTCCGGCAAAGAAGGGGATAATATTCGAGGTAAATAGCTGATTGATGTGCGCTTTGGCCGTAGCAAACTCCTCTTGCGATGGGGGAAGTGTGGAAAAGAATCGTTCAGTCAGCCGCACTGATCCGATATCAATACTGACGCTCTCATCGAGAGCTTCAAGCGAGCCCATGGATATTTCGGTACTGCCGCCACCGATATCGATAACGGTGAAAAGCTCAGGCAGATCGCTCATTCCCGCAACGGCGCCGCAAAAGGTGAGTTCTGCCTCCTCGTGGCCTGCGATACATTGGATTGTTACTCCTGTGGTGCGTTCAACAGCCTCAATAACCTCCATGCGGTTTTTTGCGTCTCTCAGTGCGCTGGTACCTGCGGCAATGATGGTTTCGGAACCATGCGCATCGCTTATCCGGCGATAATCAGCCATGCAGTCGATGAGTCGCTGGAGGGCGGCCTGATCAATAATTTTCTCTGCATCAACATTTTTTCCCAGCCGCAGAATGGTCTGTTTGTGGAAAACCGGCAGAATGGAGCCACTCTCCGGTTCAAGGTCGGCTATCAGCAGCAATGCGGTATTGGTGCCGATATCAATACAGGAGACTCTTTTTTTCATAACGGACGGATATAAGCTGAAAGCCACTCATCTTCGTATATAGTCTTCACCATCTCGTAGCCAAGCTGTTTGCAAAGTTTTTTCAGCCATGGTTCGTCATAGACAAGCACGCCGGAGAGGAGCGCCGGAGCGGCAGGAGCGTATTTGCGGATTGCCGGAAGAATTCGGTCAAGAACATTTTTATTGATGTTGGCCAGAATCAGGTCGTAGCCCTCTTTCAGATTGGCGACAAGATCCTCTTCAGCATCAAGAAGCTTGATGTGAATATCCGGCGCGTTGTTCTCTTCAATATTTTCTGCCGCGTTTTCTGCCGCCCATGAGTTGTTGTCGAAGGCGAGAATGGGCAGATTGTTGCCGAGCTTGCGGGCGGCAATGGCAAGAACGCCGGTGCCGGTGCCGATGTCCATGATTTTTTTATCCTGAAGATCGAGCTGCTCCATCTGACGCAGCATCAGGCGCGTTGTTGCATGGTAGCCAGTACCGAATGACATCTTCGGGTTGATTTCGATGACGATCTGTCCTGGTTTCGCCTGGGTGCCCTTGTTTTTCTGCACAATCAGCAGGCGGTCGGATATCTCGATCGGTTCAAGGGTTGCCTCCCACTCCTTATTCCAGTTCCTGTCGGCAATCAGGGTTGCCTGATAGTCAGGAACACTCCCCAGTCTCTCCTGCAGCATGGTGCGTATGGCCTGCTCTTTTTCTGAATTCCAGTCGGCTTCAGGCAAGTAGGCGAGCAGTCGGTGATCCTCTTCAAGAAAAGATTCTATCCCCTCACCAGCAAGCAGGGCAATGCAGAGTTCGTGAAGGTCGGCATCAAGGTCAAAGGCCAGTTCAAAGTAGTTGTTCAATCCGGGTTGCGGCATATAAGATGAAAAAGTCAGAGGTGAATGGCGATGATTAATGTAGTTATTTTCAAGATTTTTATGTCGCATGGCTCGCGCCCTTCGCTACCAGCATGTCGCCTCTGCGAGGCTTTCCAGCAGAAGGTCTTGAATATAGCCATTTCTCGATGCAAAACAGATCACTCTGTCGTTATGATACGTTCGCCAAAGGCGTAACGGGCGCGGTAATAGGGGTGAAGCAGGGTATCAACTCTGACGCCACTGTTTGCGGCATGAGCGAAGTGGTTGTGGTCAATCACAATGCCGACATGGTCGATGTTGTTGCCGTCAATGCTGAAAAAAACAAGATCGCCTGGTTTCAGGTTATGTTCTGGCACCACAATGCCGAGCAGGGCAAGCTCTCCTGTGGTGCGAGGGAGGATCATCCGAAACTGCTGTTTGTAGAGATAGAGTACAAATCCCGAACAGTCAAAGCCGTCAGGGGTGCTCCCGCCGATGCGATAAGAGGTGCCGAGGAGTTCATCAACAGATGGCAAAAGGCGATCAAATGCCTGTGCAGAGACCTTGAGCGGAAGGGGTTTGATAACAGCGGGGCCTCCTCTTTCCACCGTACAGGAGATATGCGTTTTTCTCTTTTTTAAACTATATTTGGATGCAAAATTATCTCCTGATCCTGTCCGGAAACTCTGGCAACTGCTCATCCCGAACATTGTGCCGACAACGGTGCAGAGGAGCATTGCTTTTTTGAAGGGCATCCGGATTTGCGGTAACGGAATAGATGAGACTCTTTTCATGAGGAAAAGATAACGGTTAACTAACGTTTTTGAAAATATATGGCGGTGATGAAATTCGGCGGGACCTCCGTAGGGACGGCCCGGGCCATGCAGCAGGCTATTTCTATTGTTGCGAGGGAAGAGGAGAGAGGCGCTCCTCTTGTGGTGTTAAGTGCGTGCAGCGGGATCACGAATAAACTTGTTCATATTGCCGACGCTGCCGGGCGCAGTGCTCTTGATGAGGCGATGGCGCTTGCTGGCGAGGTGCGCAGTTTCCATCTCAAGCTTGTCGATGAACTGATCAAGGGATCGGAGCTGAAGGCCGAGCTGAACATGACGGTCGAGGAGCTTGCCGGTCGTCTTGAAATGCTGATCAAGGGTGTCGATATTGTTGGCGAGCTGACCGAGCGTTCGCGGGATATGTTCTGCTCATTCGGTGAACTCTTTTCAACGACTGTTTTTGCAGCGGCAATGAAGGAGCTTGGCCATAACGCTGTATGGCTTGATGTTCGCACGGTGATGATGACCGACGACAATTTCGGCTTTGCCCGTCCGCTTGATGAGTTGTGTGAGGCAAATGTCAACCAGATTATTGTTCCTCTGCTTGCAAAGGGAACGACTGTTGTGACCCAGGGCTACATCGGCGCGACAAAAGATGGCCGGACAACGACGCTTGGTCGTGGTGGTTCCGACTTCTCGGCAGCCTTGCTTGGTGCCTGGCTGAACGACAATTCGATACAGATATGGACTGATGTTGACGGTGTGATGACCTGTGATCCACGGCTTGTACCGGAAGCAAGGAGCATCAGGGTGATGACCTTTTCGGAGGCGGCTGAGCTGGCCTATCTCGGAGCCAAAGTGCTTCATCCCGACACTATTGCTCCGGCAGTGCAGAAAAATATTCCGGTCTATGTGCTGAACTCGCTGCACCCCGATGCCAAGGGCACCATCATTACCAATGATCCTGAGCGGCTTTCAGGCATGAGTTATGAAGGCCTTGTCAAGTCGATTGCGGTGAAAAAGGGGCAGTGCATCATCAATATCCGCTCAAACCGGATGATGGGCCGACATGGATTTATGAATGAACTCTTCGATGTCTTTGCTCGTTATAGTGTCTCGGTGGAGATGATTTCGACAAGTGAGGTTTCAGTGTCGCTCACCGTTGATGATAAAAGCTTCAGTAACGAACTGATTCAGGATCTGAAGAGTTTTGGCGAGGTGGAGATTGAGCATAACGTAGCCACCATCAGTGTTGTCGGCGATAACCTCCGCATGTCGCGAGGCGTTGCCGGAAGAATTTTCAGCGCGTTGAAGGATGTCAATCTCAGGATGATCTCCCAGGGTGCATCGGAGATCAATGTCGGCTTTGTGGTTGAGGAGCCAGAGGTTGCAATTGCCGTCAACAATCTCCACAAGGAGTTTTTTTCTGCTCCCGAGGATCATGCAATTTTTGAAACACCGGCCGGAAGCCGATAAAACAAGAGGTACTGCAGCATGGATTATAAAAAGGCCGGAGTTGATATCAGTGCAGGTGAAGAGTTTGTCCGCATGATCAAGCCTCAGGTGCGTCAGACCTTTACGCCCGGTGTGATTACTGATATCGGGGCTTTCGGAGGATTTTTTCAGCCGGATTTCTCTCACTATAAAAAGCCGGTGCTGGTCAGCAGCATTGATGGTGTCGGCACCAAACTCAAGATTGCCATTGAGCTTGGGCAGTACGACACTGTGGGTTCATGCCTGGTCAACCATTGTGTGAACGATATTCTTGTCTGTGGGGCAAAGCCGCTCTTCTTCCTTGATTACTATGCCTGCGGCAAGCTGACGCCCGGGATTGCCGCTGCTGTTGTGACGGGAATGGTCAATGCCTGCCGTGAAAACGGCTGTGCGTTGATCGGTGGTGAGACTGCCGAAATGCCCGGTCTCTATCAGGAGAGGGATTTTGACCTTGCCGGTTCTATTGTCGGGGTTGTCGATCATGAAAAAATCATTAATGGTTCTGCTGTCAGAGAGGGTGATGTGCTGATCGGGCTGCCCTCGACCGGACTGCACACCAACGGCTATTCTCTTGCAAGGAAAGTGCTTGATGGCAGGATGCACGAAACTTTTTCTGGTCTTGAGGGGACAGTGGGTGAGGCGCTGATGAACATCCATCGCTCCTACCTCTCTGTTATTGAGCCGTTTTTTGGTTCACCAGAGGTCAGGGGCCTCTCTCACATTACCGGTGGCGGCCTCATGGGCAACACAATGCGTATTGTGCCAGATGGTTTGAAGCTTGATGTTGAGTGGAATTCGTGGCCTGAGCCGGTCATTTTTGATATCATTCGCAAAGAGGGTCAGGTACCCGAAGAGGATATGAGAAGAACTTTCAATCTTGGTGTGGGGCTGGTGATGATTATTGAAAAAAATGCCGTCGAGAAGGTGCTCGCCAGCTTGAAATCTCAGGGGGAAAATGCGTACATTATTGGAAAAGTATCCAGAATCTGATAATCAAAAAGTTTTATGACGACGTTGCTGGTCATATTGGTCGTGAGCTACCTCATCGGTTCTATTCCGACCAGTCTTATGGCGGGAAAGATGCTCAAGGGGATAGATATCCGGAAGTTCGGCAGTGGTAATGCCGGAGGAACCAATGCTTTCAGGGTGCTTGGCTGGAAGCCCGGTTTGATTGTTACCCTCATCGATATTTTCAAGGGTATTCTTGCGGCAGTCGGTGTGGTTGCTTTTTTTCAGTATCATCCGATTGGGGAATTTCCTGATATCAATGAGGTTGCCTTGCGGCTTCTTGCAGGCATGAGCGCCGTCATTGGCCACGTCTTTACGCTTTTTGCCGGTTTCAAGGGCGGCAAGGGGGTCAGCACTGCGGCCGGTATGCTTATCGGCATTGCTCCTGTCAGCATGTTGATGGTTGTTGGTATTTTTCTTCTGACCGTCTATATCTCCCGGCACGTCTCCGTTGCCTCAATGCTCGCGGCAATTGCCTTTCCGCTGATTATTGTGATACGCAAATATATTTTTGAGCTTGGCAGCGGTTTGGACTACTATATCAAGTTATTTGGATCAAAAGTATTTATTCACGACAGTCTCGATTATCACCTCATTATTTTTGGGCTTATCGTGGCGCTTGCCATTCTCTATACGCACCGGGCCAATATCAGAAGACTGATTTCTGGTACGGAAAACCGGGTGACATTTGGCAAAAAGTCATGAAGCACTGAGTGCCCTTATGAATATTGCTGTCCTGGGAGCCGGAAGCTGGGGGACAACCCTCGCAGTACTTCTTGCAAAAAAGGGTTATTCGGTACGCCTCTGGGCACACCGCCCTGAATTTGCCGCAAAGCTTGAAGCCGAACGCGAAAATAGCCGCTACCTCAAGGGTGTCCATTTCCCTGAAACGTTACAAATCGTTGGCCATTTGCGCGATCTTGTTTCATGGGCTGAGATGATTGTCACGGCAGTTCCATCCCAGGCTCTTCGGGAGACACTTCTCGGGTTTCATGATCTTCCGCTTGACGGTAAAATTCTGGTCAATGTTGCGAAGGGAATCGAGATAGGTACAGGAAAACGCATGTCGGAGGTGCTGCTTGAGGTGCTTCCGGGTCTCCAACCCTCACAGGTCACCGCGCTGTATGGCCCAAGCCATGCCGAGGAGGTTTCAAAAGAGCAGCCGACCACGGTTGTTGCTTCCTCCCCGTCACTGACTACCGCTAAAAAAGTTCAGGAGGTTTTTCATACCAGCACGTTCCGTGTTTACGTCAATACCGATATTATCGGCGTTGAAATTGCCGGTTCGGTCAAGAACATCATTGCCATTGCAGCAGGAATTTCGGATGGTATAGGCTTTGGTGATAATGCCAAGGCTGCCATCATTACCCGTGGACTTGCTGAAATATCGAGACTTTGTATCAAGCTTGGGGGAGATGCGGTCACTATTTCCGGCCTTTCGGGTATTGGTGATCTTGTTGTGACCTGTTTAAGCCGTCACAGCAGAAATCGTTATGTTGGAGAGGAGATTGGTCGCGGTCGTTCACTTGAAGAGGTGATCAGCTCGATGAACATGGTTGCCGAAGGAGTGCACAGTTCAAAAGCGGTCTATGAGTTGAGCCGGGCAGCAGGGGTTGACATGCCAATTACCAAGGCTGTTTATGAGATGCTTTTTGAGGCAAAGCCGGTACAGCAGGCGATCTTTGATTTGATGACACGCGATCCAAAACAGGAAAAAGATTAGCCTTGCTCCTGATGCTTTTTCGGAAAGTCGTACCATGCCAGCTTGCCAGTCTCGGCATCTGCTTCACTCCAGGTCTTTATGTCCAGATCAATGCGGACGACACCGCAGGTTGTCAGGCAGTCGATACCGCTTCCAGCCAGCAGATTTGAAAATGCGGTCATGGTCGGGTTATGTCCAAAGATCATCGCTGTCGTGCTTATGTCAGTGATGTGCTGAACAATAGCCAGAAGACGTCCGGCTCCTCCTTCATAGATTTCCATTCTCTTCTCGATGTGCTCCTTCGGATAGCCGAGGATATCGCAGAAAATCTCCGCAGTGGTGATAGCCCGGATGGCAGGGCTTGAAATAACAAGATCAGGAAGTACCTGCTGTGCTTTGAGCAGGGAGGCCATAAATGGCGCCGCTTTCATGCCCCTTTCGTTGAGCGTTCGGTTGAAATCGCTGGTATGTGCACTTCCCCAGTCAGATTTTGCGTGACGGACAAGATAGATGGTTTTCATCTGCAGTTGAGGTGATAACGGTTTTTAAGTCTCATGATCCGGCGATACGAGCGGTCAATGCGTTCTGGAGTGATGATCTTTTGAGCAACCAGTGACTTGATGATGTCCGTTGCTTTTGACGCAATAGTCGGGTCGTAGGCTGCGTTGTTTCCAAAAACAAGAATATCAACACCAGCATCCAGAGCCAGTTGTATTGCCGTTTCAAGACCATAGTGGTCAGCGATGGCTTTCATCTGCATGTCATCACTCAGAATCACTCCCTTGAAGCCGAGCTTGCCCCTCAGCAGTCCGTCAAGAGTTGCCCGTGAAAGAGTCGCGGGGTAGAGTGGGTCAAGTTTTTCATTGAAGACATGTGCCGTCATGATGGCATCACGATACCCTGAGGCGATGAGAAGACGATAAGGTTCAAGCTCTTTCTCTGACCAGCTTGCTGTTATATCGGTAAAATCGCGATGGGTATCAGTTGTTGAACTGCCGTGACCGGGGAAATGTTTCAGCGTTGGAATAATGCCTTCAGCTCGGTAGGTGTTGGTGATCAGTTTAATATTTCTGGTCACCACTGCCGGATCAGCAGAAAAACTTCTCTGGAGTTTGCCAATCACCGGGTTGTCAGGATTCGTATTGAGATCCGCCACAGGCGCAAGATTCATCCCGATATGCATGGCTTTCAGCGTTTTGGCGGTCAGTAATGCAGCCGCCCTGGTGCTGTCGGCATTATCGAGCTGACCAAGATGTTCCGCCGATACACTTTCAGGAAAGCCACAGGCAGGTTTCAGCCGCTTGACTTTTCCGCCCTCCTGATCGATGGCAATAAAGAGCGGAATCCTCGACAGCTTCTGTAACTCAAGCGTCAGGCGGGAAAGTTGCTCAGGGCTGCTGATGTTTCTTCCATGGGATTGGGAGGTGACGTCATAGTCAAAAAGCACGACACCTCCTATCCGCCGTTCTGTGATATCTGATGCTATTTCCGGAGCGTCGGCAACGCTGAGCCCCCGGAAACCAATCATCAGCATCTGACCGATTTTTACAGACAGGCTTGCCGATTTGCTCTTGGCGTAACATGGCGAAGCAAGAAGGCCAAAAAGCAGCAGCAGCATCCCGCCAATGAGTGTTACCCTTTTCATGAGACCTTCATCACGGTCAGTTCATCTCCCGCCATATCGACCATCACTTCGTCACCCTCCTGCGCTTTTCCAGAAAGAATCAGTTCCGAGACTTTGTTGGTGATCTTGCGCTGCATGACCCGCTTGAGTGGGCGTGCGCCAAAAGCCGGATCAAAACCGGCATTGGAGAGCCAGGCAATAGCTACATCGGAAATGGCGAAGCTGATACGTTGCCGCATTGCGGCAGCCTTGATGTGGTCAAACTGGATCAGGACAATTTTTTTCAGGTCTTCTCTTGTCAATGGCGTAAAGAGAATCACCTCGTCAATCCGGTTGAGAAACTCAGGCCGAACTTTCTGCTTCAGTAACTGGAAGAGCTTTTCCTGAAGGCCGGAAAGCACCGATTCACGGTTTGTCCCCTCAAGCCTCTCCATTTCAGACTGGATGAGCTGGGCGCCAATGTTGCTCGTCATAATGATGATGGTGTTCTTGAAGTTAACCGTCCGCCCTTTGCTGTCGGTCAGGCGGCCATCGTCAAGAATCTGCAAGAGAATGTTGAAGACATCAGGATGCGCTTTTTCGATTTCGTCAAGCAGTACCACCGAAAATGGCTTGCGTCTTACTGCTTCGGTGAGTTGGCCGCCCTCTTCGTAGCCAACATAGCCCGGAGGAGCGCCAACAAGACGGCTGACGTTATGTGCTTCCATGTATTCGCTCATGTCGATGCGTATCATCGCCTCTTCGTCATCAAACAGATAATCGGCCAGCGTGCGTGCCAGCTCGGTTTTTCCCACGCCGGTAGGTCCAAGAAAGATAAAGGAGCCTATCGGACGCCTGTCGTCGCCCATGCCTGCGCGGGAGCGCTTGACTGCCTCGCTGACGGCGGTAACCGCCTCTTCCTGTCCGATAACCCGTTTATGCAGCTCCTCTTCAATCAGCAGCAGTTTCTGCCGCTCTGATTGCAGCATCTTGCTGAGTGGTATCCCTGTCCATTTCGAGACGATATCGGCAATGTCCTCCGCATCAATCTCCTCTTTCATGATCAGGTCGCCTGAAACTTTTTTTTCTTCTATTTTTTTTCGGTTCTCTTCCAGCTCACGCTCAATCGCCACCGTTTTTCCGTAGCGAATCTCGGCAACTTTGCCGTAGTCACCCTGGCGCTCGAACTCTTCAGCCTGCACCCGCAGTTGTTCAATCTGCGATTTGAGGTCTCGTGACGACTGTATCAACTCCTTTTCACTATCCCATTTAGCCTTGATCACGGTCTGTTCCTCGATGAGATTTGCGAGCTGTTTTTCTATCTCGTCCAACCGTTGTTTTGTGTCAGCGGAACTCATGGTTTTTAAGGTTTGATTGCGGAGTGTGAATAAGAAATATTGTTGTAAATTCAGGGTCGAACAGAGGAAAAGACAATTTTGTCCTCTATAACTGAAACTACAAAAAAGGAACGTACAATAACGTGCAAAAGTTCTCAATTGGTCCACTCTCAGTTCCTGATGACACCACTCCGCTTTTTATTGCGGGACCCTGTCTGATCGAAAGTCGCGCCATGGCCTTTGAAACTGCCGAAGAGCTGCAGAGCATCAGTCAGCAGGAGGGAGTTCGTTTTATTTTCAAAGGTTCCTATCGCAAAGCCAATCGCACTTCGGCCTCCTCGTTTACTGGCATCGGTGACGTTGAGGCGCTCGAAGTGCTTGCCGAGATTCGCCAGACGTTTAATATGCCGGTTATTACCGATGTACACGAAACAAAAGAGGTGACTCTTGCTGCCCGTTATGTGGACGTGTTGCAGATACCCGCATTTCTCTGTCGTCAAACGGAGTTGCTGGTTGCCGCCGGAGAGAGCGGTCTGGCGGTCAATATCAAGAAAGGGCAGTTCATGGCTCCTGAAGATATGGTGCTTGCTGCCGCCAAAGTTGCCCGAACCGGTAACAGCCGGGTTATGCTGACTGAGCGGGGCTCAAGTTTTGGCTATCATAATCTTGTTGTCGATTTCAGGGGGCTTGCCAAAATGGCTGAATCGGGATATCCGGTGCTCTATGATGCCACGCACAGTCTCCAGCTTCCCGGGGCCGATCAGGGAATTTCCGGCGGGGAACGCCAGTATGTAATGCCACTTGCCCGCGCAGCAGTTGCTGCCGGTGTTGATGGACTTTTTTTTGAGATCCATCCCAATCCGTCAACAGCCCTGTCGGATGCCGCCACTCAGGTGGCGCTGCCGGATTTCAGGATAATGGTCAAGCAACTGCTCCATCTTTACCGGTGTGTGCACGCTCTTCATTCACTCTAAAACAATATACGCTCTTGGAAGGGTTTCAATATTTCGGAATGCAGCCTTCGCAGGCTGATCCATCATCACGAATTGATCAGGCGCTTCAGGTGGTTCGTGCGCTTGTGTTTCCGGTTGACGGTGTGCTGAATGGCAGCAGGATTACCTTTGACTGCAACGGCGGAGAAATGTGTTCAATTTCGGTCAGAGATGCCGTCGCCATAAAAGAGGCCCTGAAACAGGGTATTCTTGTTGCTGTTGTGTCGGCAAGGGATGCAGAAGGGTACCGTCCTTTGCTTGAAGCGCTCGGCGTGCATGACCTTTATCTCAATGGAGAAAATCTGCTCTACTCTTATGAAGCCTTCTGTCAGCGGCACGATCTTGCCGATGATGAGTGCGCCTATATTGGCGATGATATCGGAGATGTTGAGGTGCTTGCACGAGTAGGCTTACCTGCAACCGCCATTGACGGAGCTGATTATCTCAGAAACCGGGTTGGCTATATTGCAGGGTATGAAGGCGGAAAAGGGTGTATCAGGGAGATGGTAGAGATGATTCTGCTGCGACAGGGGAAATGGCCTTATATTGAACGTGCTGAAGTGGAGGAATAATTCCTTCGTCCGCACAGAAAGAATTACTCTTCAGCAATGAACTCCGGGATGAAGAGAGGGTTCAGAAGCTTTGCGGTTTCTTCAAGTGAAAGTATCCCGACAATATTGGTGCCGTGGTTTGGTTCAATATGGACATCTCCGCAGTATTCAACTTCCTCGTCGAGCGCACGTTCAAGCGCAGTAATTTTGCCAAAGAGGCTGTATGCCGCTGATTGGGGTGTTGAGCAGGCGACGGGCGGATTGTCTTCTCCGTGGAGATGGTATCCTTTGGGCAGTTGTTCGATGTCAGGGTAATCATGCCAGTGCGTGATCGATGCTCCGGAATGCGCCAGATGGTAAGGAAAGCGTGCTTCCGGCCTGAGGGTCATCAGGATGCTTGCCGTCAGGGCATTACCCAGAGCGTGAGCCAGAATGGTCAGGGTGTCAAATGATGGTTTGGCTACACTTTCCCGAGAAAGTCCTGCCGGGGTTTTCATGTAGGCGCGTCCTTTTCCCTGACATAGCCTGAGCCCGATTTCCACAAGATCTTTTTTCGGGTCAAGATTATTTTTTCTGCATCCCGACCTGGTTGTTATAACGCTGATCTCAGGCACAGGAACAAAAAAAAGCCTCTCCTTTATACGGACGGGAAGCAATTCATTTTCTTGGTCAACGAGCGCTGCTCGAACGGCAACCGGCAACTGACGGGCAAAAAAGCCATAACTCATTCCGCTTCGATGGTCGAGATAGCGTGCAACAATTTTTTTGTAAAATGCGTTGCGGTAGTCGAGCCCAGCGGTAGAGGTGTGTGTTAACAGAGAGGCGTTGTTGCTCCAGAGTGCGCTGCACTGCATGAAATCTGCCGCAACAGCTTCAAACTCCGGAGTTCCCGTCATCAATGTACCATATTCCATATCGAGATCTTCAGCTCTTGGTGGTACGACCTGTGCCGTGAGTTTTGGTACAAGCGTGCCACGAACATCCTCAACAGCAGGATAAGGTGTCTTAAACGTCACAACCCCGCCGTTCATGGTGCAGATCGTCCATGAATGGTCGGTCACAAAAATGAGGATATGAACCATATCGCGGGCCAGCCTGCCGACTATGGCGTCAAGGCGCTCCTGGGGGAGCGACTCGGAGGAGAGCGGTGGTGGTTCATCGTATATGCCGACAATGATATTGTTGTAAAGCGTTGTGACGCGGTTGATTGCCAGAAGGTTGTCAGGAAAATAACCCGGTGCGAGAATAACTGTTCCAGGAACAAACCGTCCGTCACTTTCCGATGCCTCCTCTTTTGAAAGCGCTGTTATGCCGAGCGACTGCATTGCCGAAACAAGCGCATGGCAGAACTGCTCCAGTCGAAGCGAGAGCTGAGGCGCGGGATAGATGACCGGTTTCATCCTGGCACACATCTCATCGATGGACAGCGGAGTATCGAGAGGAATGCCGAGCAGATCGTGGAGTGAGCCGGAACTGATACAGTTACTCATGCAGATGTGCTGGCAGATTTTATTGGAGACCTCATTGGCTGGTTACTGGCCGAAATTATGCTCACGTCCCCAGAGGAGTTTTGTGCGCAGAATCTCACTGTAATTCCTGCTCTCATTAGCGACAAGATTGATAACAACGGATGATTTTTTAACGGTTATACTCTCCTGCGACGTGAGCATTTTCTTCAGGTTGCCATCACAGTTCAAGGGGAAAGAGCCATCAGGAGCATCGACAGACACCTCAATCACCTTTTCGTCGCTGATCACAATAGGTCTTACCGTCAGCATGTGCGGGCATATCGGGGTAATGACAAACACGCTTGATTTCGGAGCGATGATCGGCCCACCGGCAGACATGGAGTATGCTGTTGAACCGGTTGATGTCGCAATAATGATGCCATCAGCCCGGTACGAACTGAGGAGTTCGCCGTCCAGCTTTATGATAAAGGTCGGAATGCGGGGATAGGCTCCCTTTTCGATGACGACGTCATTCAGGGCTCTGAAGTGTCGCATCTCATTATCGATAGTCACCGTTGCTTCAAGTTGCGAACGGGTATGGATGGTATTCGTGCCGTTCAGCATCCGTTCTATAGCCGTGAACATCTCTGCCTGCGTAAACTCGGTCAGAAAACCGAGGAACCCGACATTGACACCGATAACCGGCTTTGTGACGGCGTAGTGTGAGGTAAAAAGGAGCGTGCCATCGCCGCCAAGTGAGATAAAGGCGTCGCACTGCTTGCTGAGTTCCTCAATTGGAGCCGAAAGCTCGATATTCAGCTTTTCTGCGGAGAGAGCTTCAAAAACATAATCGACTTTCCGTTCTTCAAGCCATGTGGCGAGCTTTCGTGCCAGAACAAGTGCGTTTTCCCGTAAAACATTGACAACAATCCCAAATTTCATGATCGGTTCATCTCTTTAAGGGTTTGATAAAGCCGATTGGCCTCACTGAAGCGCGATTCAAGCTGTTGCAGGTTCTGTTCTCTTACGTTACAGGCAAGCAGGGATAATTCTTTGGAAAACTTGTCAAGTTCCTCTGCAATGTTATCGCTGTTGGTGGCAATAATATCACGCCAGATCTCCCATGAACTGCCGGCAAGTCTGGTAAAGGTTGCGAACCCTGGGCCGGATGTACTGATTGACTCACCGCAGTAGCCCATCAGCAGTGTCGAAAGGAGTTGCGGAAGATGGCTTATTCTTGCGACGATACGGTCATGTTCATCAGGGGTCATGGAGATCGTTGTGCACCCCGCCGATTCGAGCAACCGGACAAGAAAAACGCCCTTCTCACTGGCAAGCAGGCCATGATCATCACAAAAAATAACCCGACGGTCGCGCAGAAGCTCTTCGTGGCTTTCACGGTATCCTTTCTGCTCCTTGCCTGCCATGGGGTGCATACCGATAAAAGGGAGAGCAAGCTCCCTTGCTTTACGTGCAATGAGCGCCTTGGTGCTCGATACGTCGCTCACCAGCGTCGTGGGAGGGGCGAATTGTTTAATCTCCTCCAAAAGAGCAATATTGACTTCAACCGGAGCTGAAAGGATAAGCAGATCCGCGCTGTACAGGGCTTTTTTATCGGTCATAAAAGCGTCCAATCCCAGTTCTTTGACGCATTGCTGGTCGCTTTCGGTAAAGTTGGGGTCAAATCCCTGAAAGATGATAGCACTCTCGGTCGCAAGCGGTGAACGTTTCATGGCCTGCAACAGTGACATGCCGATCAACCCGAGGCCGATAAATGAGATGCTTCTGATAGGTGACTTCACCGTCATGCCCTTCAGTTTTGTATGTTTGACCGGCTTCCGGGCGCATCAATCGGCAAGCCTGCTTTGCAGAGCGGGCACTCTTCTGGCGCATAGCTGATGACCTCCATCGAAAGCACCGAAAATTGATCATCAGCAAGCTTGACGCGACCATTGCTGCGGTCAACGACAGAGCCGACGCCAACGACGACTGCAGCTGCCGCTTTGATCAGCGAAATCACTTCAGCGACTGAACCACCGGTGGTTATCACATCCTCAATCACAAGAACACGCTCATTTGGTTCAAGGCTGAAGCCCCTGCGGATGGTCATCGCCCCATCCTTGCGCTCAGCAAAAATGGTTTTTACAGCAAGCTGCCGTCCCACCTCGGTTCCAACCACAATGCCACCGATAGCCGGAGAGATTACCGTTTCTATGCCGCCTCCGGCAAAATGTTCAGCAATCCTGCTGCAAACCGCTGTCAGGTGTTCCGGATGTTGCAGCACTTTGGCGCACTGAAAATAGGCGTTGCTGTGGCGGCCTGAAGTGAGTCTGAAATGGCCATCAAGCAAAGCGCCGGTTGCTTTGAAAACGTCAAGCATTGTTGAAGTACTCATAAAAAGCCTGTTGCTGGTGAATGTTGTCGTTTATAATGGTAAAGATAAAGAAGCGGCTCCCAAAAGCTAAAGGAAAACTTCCCATAACCAGTGGCATGAAGCAGATAGATAATTTTACGCTACAAATCTCGATAGACATCACGGCGATGACGGATATACTGGATGACAATCTGCTTTTCCTCTGTTTCGACTTGATAGACAATGCGATAATCACCAACCCGAATTCGATAAAACAGCTCTCCTCCAGCAAGTTTTAGAGATTGTGGAGGAAATGGATCTGATTGTAGCCCCTCTATTCGCTGAAAAAGACGATCAACTATCACCGCTGGTATTTTTCGTAAATCTTTTTCAACAGATGGCTTGAGGATGACGTTATACACGCTCATGGAATTGTAATCTGCGTTTCATCTCTTCAAGCGTCACCGGGCTTTCATCCCGACGAGATGCAAGTATCGTTAAATCATGTAAATCCTCTAATAATTGCTGGTATTGTTTCAAGGATAACAGTACACCTGTCTTTTTCCCTTGAGTATTAATAACATATTTCCCTTGTGGTATAGTTGATTCCATAGAGATACCTCCTTTTAATTATATCCGTAGAGAGTGTTGAATTATCACTGACATACCGAAGTCATGCATGTTAATTTAGTAATAGTTACGCTTTTTTCTGCACACTCCTGTTGCAACGTTCAAGATATTCACTGAGCAGGACACATGCCGCAGCGCTGTCGAGCCGCCCCTTCTGCTGTCGTTCCTTTCTTGAACGTCCTGAAGCAATCAGAATCTGGCGTGCACTCCTCGACGAGTGATGTTCATCAACAGTCTCTATGACCAGTTGCGGAAACTCTGCACGAAGTTCTTCAATAAATCGGTCAACCACTCCGGTCATGGCATTGGTTTCATCGCCGTCACTCAGTGGGTATCCAACAAGAACCAACGCAATATCATCCTGCTTCACCATTGTCGAAAGGGCTCCTGAAAGCCCGGCCCGGTCAAAGGTACCTACAGGTTGGGCAAAAAGCCAAAGTGGATCGCTCTGGGCCACGCCAATGCGCTTTGTTCCGAAGTCGATGGCGACCACCCTTTTTTTTGGAGTCAGACTCATGGCAGAACCTTTCCGTCAATGCTGAAGTTGCAAAATATCTTTGTGCGAAGCGCTCTCTGCGCCAACAAAATATAGCAACTTTATCAAGGGGAACAGTGTTTTTTGCTCGCCAATGTCGTTTCCTCTTCGACAAAGAAAACCGTGTCATGCTTTTCCAAACCTTTTTCCTGTTATGATTGTTCTCTTTTGTAGATGCAGGTTTAAAAACAATGAATTTATCACAGGAGAATATGATGGGAGCAGTGTCGTTGTTGCTGATGACAAGCTTGATGCTTGCCGGTTGTTCGGTTTTGGGAAAGCGTACAGCATCTGAGCCGCCATACAGGGTGCTTGAGGAGGATGGGGATATTGAGGTCAGGCAATATGGCGAGATGATTGTTGCTGAAACGGTTATTGAGGGGGCCTACGGGCAGACAGGAGCGCCGGGGTTCAGTCGCCTTGCCGGATATATCTTTGGCAAGAACCGCTCAAAAGAGAAATTGTCGATGACAGCCCCTGTTCTTCAGGAGCCGGTCAGTGAAAAAATCTCCATGACGGCCCCGGTGCTTCAGGAAAAGAAGGGTAGCGCCTGGGTGATGGCCTTTGTGATGCCTGAAGGATCAAGGCTTGAAACGCTGCCCGTGCCGCTCGATCCGGCCGTAACACTGCGTTCGGTGCCGGGAAAAAAGGTTGCCGTTCTTCGCTATTCGGGCCTGCATTCCGAAAGTAACTTGCGGAACTATGCGGAGAAGTTGACCGTGTGGCTTGAAAAGAAGGGGCACCGTGTTTGCTCGCAACCGCGAGCAGCAAGTTACGATCCTCCCTGGACTCTCCCGTTTTTACGCCGCAACGAGGTGCATATTGATATTGAGTAAGGGTTGAACGTCAAGGTGGCGGTGTGCAGATTTTTTAGTGGAGTTATTATTCTTACATTTTATAAAAATATGGGTCACTTAATCAAACTCAGGGTATGAAGCCACATTACTATTTCGTTGGGGCAACCTTTTCGATACTCCTTTCCATCTACCTTTTTATTTTTGGGACGGGAGTAAACCATGAGCTGATTGCCATTTTTGTAGGGTTATGGGCGCCGACAATTATCTGTCTTGGTATTTTTAACACACTGCTCGGTATTCTTGATGAGATGTGTTGTGCACACAAGCGTATTGAGGATGCAACCTGCAGCCATGATCGTTAGGCTGATGCCTTCCGGCCGGGAGTTTTTGGGGAGTATCTGGTTATGAAACATGCCGGAGCCATAGCACTGGTTGGTGTTGGCGGGTTTCTCGGCTCTGTGGCGCGCTATGTGGTCTCACTCATGCTCTCTCCTGTGGCGCCGTGGTTTCCGTTTGCCACCTTGACGGTCAACATCCTCGGCTGTTTTCTGATCGGTTTTCTGAGTGAACTGGCAATCTCGACCACTCTTGTTTCTCCTGAAGCAAGACTTTTTCTGGTCACCGGCTTTTGCGGGGGGTTTACCACCTTTTCTTCCTACATGTTTGAGGATGCAGCGCTTCTCAGGGATGGCCAGCTTTTTTATGCAACGCTCTATCTTGCCGGCAGTATCGCCGGTGGATTTATCGCACTCTATACAGGAACGCTTTTTGCAAAACTTTGGACATAACGGAGTCAATCATGGAATTACAGAGTTCTGAAATGCTGCGGATTTTTGTGGGCGAACAGGCACGGTACGGTCATCGGCCTCTCTATGAAGAGATTGTCCGTGAAGCCCGCTTACTGGAGATGGCAGGCGCCACGGTGCTGAAAGGGGTGCTCTCCTACGGTCACGACATGCACATCAAAACATCTAAAATCATGGAGTTGGGGACGAACCTTCCCATGGTTATCGAGCTTGTCGACTCTCCAGAGAAACTTGACAGTTTTCTGCCGATCATTCAGCAGATGGTCAGGGACTCATCAGCTCGGGTGATGATTACCAGAGAGCTGGTTCGCGCCGGAATTATTGAATAACGAAAAAGGGAAGCCACGAAGCTTCCCTTTTTTTATTGTTTCCTTGTCCCGGCCGTTTATTTCCCGGACTCTACAAGAGCATTGTAGTTTGCCTTGATGGTTTTTTCCAGATCCGCATCGGTGTGCATCGAGCTGATGAACATCGCCTCGAACTGTGACGGAGCAAGGTAAATGCCCTGATCAAGCATGGAGTGGAAGTATTTGCCGTGTCTTTTGACATCAGCAGTGATTGCCGTCGAATAGTCAACGACCGGAGTTCCGGTAAAGAAGAGGCAGGACATGGAGCCGACACGGTTCTGTACGTAGTTCAGGCCAAGCTTTTTCAGGTTGTCGCTGAAGCCCTCTTCAATGATGCCCGCTTTTCTTTCAAGCTCGGGATAGGGATTCTCTTCAATCAGTATTTTCAGGGTTTCAAGACCTGCCGTCAGTGCCAGCGGGTTGCCTGAAAGAGTGCCAGCCTGATAGACGTCGCCAAGCGGAGCAACACGCTCCATGATCTGACGTTTGCCGCCGAATGCTCCGACCGGAAGGCCGCCGCCGATAATCTTTCCCATGGTGGTCAAATCAGGCGTGACGCCGTAGAGGCTCTGTGCTCCGCCAAGTGCCACGCGGAATCCACACATCACTTCGTCGAAAATCAGCACAATACCTTCCTGATCGCACAGCTCGCGAAGTGCGGCAAGGAATCCGGGTTTTGCCGGGATAACGCCCGTGTTTCCGGCAACAGGCTCAATGATAATAGCGGCAATATTGCCCTTGTTCTCATTGACAAGCAGTTTTACCGACTCAATATCGTTGTAGGTTGCATTGAGCGTATCCATCGCGGTGCCTTTGGTGACGCCGGGGCTGTCGGGAGCGCCGAGGGTCAGGGCGCCAGAACCTGCCTTGATAAGGAAGCTGTCGCCGTGGCCATGGTAGCAGCCTTCAAACTTGATGATTTTATCGCGACCAGTGTAGCCACGCGCAAGACGCACAGCCGACATGGTTGCTTCAGTGCCGCTGTTGACCATACGCACCATTTCAAGCGATGGAACAATGTTGCAGAGAAGCTCGGCAATTTCGATTTCCATTTCAATCGGGGTGCCGAAACTGGTGCCGATATTTTTCAGGGTATACTCAAGCGCTGCGGTGATTCTGGGGTGCATGCTGCCAAGAATAAAGGGTCCCCATGAACCAACGTAGTCAAGGTAGCTGTTGCCATCAACGTCGGTCATGTATGCTCCCGACCCTTTGGCCATGTAGACTGGAGTTCCGCCAACGGATTTGAATGCTCGTACCGGAGAGTTTACGCCGCCTGGGATAAACTTCTTTGCTTTTTCAAAGAGTTCAATGGATTTGGTGAGTTGAGGCATGTCGGAAAATGCAGTTTAGGATTGAACAAGAGGTTACAAAAGGAAATAAAATGTCCGGTCAAGATAGAAATACTCCAGAAGATATAAAACCACAAAAAATGAAGGAAGCGCTATTGCCCAAGCATTTGCGAGACGATTGCGATGTTGTTGCGCGAGCGGACATGCTCCAGATGCACTCCACAGTATTCGTGCAGCAGATCGCACAGCATGTCAATATCGGCAGCATCAGCATTGAGAGCGTTCCCGGAAGGCAAGGATGTTGCGGCAAGAGTGCGCAACTGCATGGCAAGCCGCACAGGAACAAGCTTTTTCCCGGAAAAGTTGTCTCCAGCAGCTCCGGGTAGCGCCAGACCACCGGGATTCATCACAAAATAAAGCTCCGTCAGCTTCAGGGTACTGATGGCCTCTGCCAGCTCCTCTCCACTGAAAACGCATCTTTGCAGGGAGGGCTGAAAACCAAGCACTGAGACAAATCGCAGGAGAAACCAGGCATAGAGCTGTCGAAAATTGACCCCGGTCCGGTAGAGATGCTCAAGAGTGCCGTGCAAAAGAGTGAACAGCGGGAGGCTTTTTTCACCGTTCTCCGTCGTTTGTCTGACCAGATCAATGATTCGATAAAGAATGGCAAAGCGCTCCATATCCGGTTCGGGAACCATTGGGCTTAAAACAAGGTTCCCATCACTGACGAGTTGAATCTCGCGGGCGTTTTTTTTATAGAGGACTATATCGACAACATTTCCAATGCTGAACATTCCCGACAGCCTGTTTTTCGGGTTTCGGGCACCTTTAATGATAACCGTCATTTTACCGAACTCGCGGGTGTAGATCGAGCAGATTCTGGATTGATCACGGTATTTTGTTTCCCGCAGGATGATGGCGCGGGTTTTGACAATCACGGCTTGAACTTTTATATGTTACGAAATATAATTATATACGAAAACGCAGCATCAACACTGCAATCTGAAATTGAAAACAGTAAGAACGCGATTAATCAAGGAGAAAAATAGATATGCCCACGTACCAGTACCGTTGTGCCACTTGTGGAAATGAGCTTGAAATAGTCCAGAAAATGAGCGATGATTCTTTGACGCTCTGCCCAAAATGTGAAAAAGAGACGTTTGAACGGGTCATCACGGCTGAAGGTGGATTTGTGCTGAAGGGTTCAGGCTTTTATAAAACAGATTATGCAAACGCAAAGCCATCGGCAGCTCCTGCCGCCCCAAGCCCTTGTGCCACTGCCGGCTGTTCTGGCGGTGCCTGCCCACTGGCAAAGTAAAACACCTCAGCTTCTCAGGAGCGCCCCTGATGTCGTTATCGAACCACAGAACAGCTTTTTGAAAAGCCTCGCCATCAAGGGAGGCTTTTCTTCTGTCTGAATGGATTTTCTCCTTCTCTCCAGGAAAACTTTGAAAGATTGATGCTCTTGTTTCCCCTGAAACTTTCGGGATATTGCCTCCCTTCGACACTGCCAACGACCTTCACCTTGTTCAGAATGCCATTTTTAAAGAACATTTGTATGATATCTCCGCTCGAATAGTTGATACCGGAGGGGTTCCTCTTGTCATCGTAAAGATGGTAAAGACTCTCTGCCTGAGTGGTGAGGGTGATCCCTGTTATTTTTGAGGCATCGTTGAATTGCATACGCATGTTTTTTCCACTGAACTGGTCGTACACAACCGGCGAAGTGGAGAGCGTATCACGGGCGGCAATAAACGCATTGCCCAGCACCTCGATTTCATCAATTCTTTTGTGCTTTTTGCCGTCGCCGGATTCCTTGAAATGCAGCAGAATAGTGTCGCCGCTGATCTGCTGCTGCTCATGCCAGGCAATGACATCATCGTTGAGCGTAATCTGACTGGTAACCCTGTTGACCAAAGCTTTTCGCGCTTTGCTGACAAGCGAATTCTCCGCCATCCGCCCCCGCACATTACCGGTTAACTCACCAATTCCCCGATCAGGATAATAGACCCCGTTTTCGCCATAAATTTCAACCGAATTGTCAGTAAAAAAAACATTTCCCTTCAGCACAATTTTATTGTCCTGTTCATAATCTGTGGCACTGTCGCACTTCAGTGTCAACGAATCATGCAGAAAAACCACATTGCCGATGACCGACCGATAACTCCCTGCGGCCGTCTCTCCACCTTCAATAGTATCTGCGTGCTGGAGAATAATTTTCTTTTTTTCCGCATGGAGTTTATTATAGTTCAGAGCCGGGATCAGGAGAGTCTGAAACAAAACGAGAGAAGCGGTCAGAAATATGGCTGAAAAAACTCTTCGCATAGCAGATAATGATATTGATAGTCGTCCCGGAGATTGATTTTCTATAATGTAACAAAGCTTTGTTTTTACTGTGAAAAAATTACTCTTGGCCGCTGGTGGCAGACCAGGCACTCTTTTGCTTGCGCCGCTCTATAAAGCATTGAAAAACAAGGCCAGCTTTGAGCCGGTGGTGCTGCTTGCCGTTCCGGAAGGCGCCGAACCGATCAGCGCCGAGCTTGCCGCCAGTTTCAATATTGGCGAGGCGGATTATGCCATCAGGCTTCCAAAAGGCACACCGGTTGAACAACTTGCGGCAGCCATGACCGGCATGGAAAAAATCATGCGGAGAGAACAACCCGATCTCGTTCTGGTCTGCGGTTGCGACGATGCCGCGTTTGGCGCTGCCATTACTGCGGCAAAGCTTGGTTTGCCCGTTGCCGCCGTCGATGCCGGGCTGCGGAGCTACGAACGTTCAAGCGCTGAAGAAGTTCACCGCGTTGTCATCGATGCCATGGCCGATCTTCACTTTGTCAGCGAGCATAGCGGCGAGTATAACCTTATCAATGAAGGTGTTGCTGACGAGAAGGTCTTTTTTACAGGCAACCTGATCATCGACAGCCTTGTCGCATTGATGGAACAGGCGAACAATGCTGAAATATCCGTGGTTCAGGAAGTCAAACCGAAAAAATATGCGCTTGTGATCCTGAATCCGTCGGGCCGTTTCTCTGATAAAGCGTCGCTTGCAATGATGCACCGACTTCTTCAGGAGATTTCCGGTACAATCACCGTCGTCATGCCGCTGGGCTCCGAGCTTGATGCAGTAATGCAGCAGCACAACACAGGGGAGTCGTTCAGCGCAATTGATGAAGTAAAGCTCATTGCGCCCCCGCCACACTCTTCGCTCCTGAAGCTGCTCAGGGATTCCATGCTGCTGCTCACAGACATCGAAGAGATGCAGTCGGAAGCCACCGTCATGAATGTTCCCTGCCTTACCATTATGGAGAGTTCATCGCGCCCCGCCACCATCGAAATCGGCACCAACGTGCTTGTCAGCCTTGATGAGGATGATATCAAAAGCCGGATTCACGACATTCTCCATCCGGGTGCGCATACACACCTGACAAGCCGTTCAAAAATTCCCGAGAAATGGGATGGTGCCGCTGCCGGGAGAATTGTGGCAGTGCTGGATCGGGTGCTGAAGGATTGAGCAATGTCTTGCCCGATTCCTCTGCTCTCTATAATGACTTTTTGATAAATTTTCGGTAGTTTAGGCTAAGCAGAAAGTAACATCAACCCATTATAACATGCCATGTATTGGGATATTAAAAAAGTAAAGCCACTGCCCGATTATAAAATCTACGTTGAAACCGTGGCGGGGCGAAAAGGTATCTTTGATGTCAAGCCCTATCTTGATTTCGGAGTTTTCAGGGAGCTGCGTGACATCAACTATTTTAATCAGGCAGGGGTAAAAAATGGTTCGGTGACCTGGCCGCACCAGCAGGATATTGCTCCTGAAACCCCTGCTGGCTGAAATGCAGCCTGTTGACAAACCTGTTTGATTCCGCTTACAGGGTTAAGTATTTGACGTATCAGACTCTTCTTGACTAAGCATTGAACAGGACTCTATTCTATGGCAAAAACCCGATCAGTAAAAGAGATAAAAGAAGAGCCCATAGAAAAGCAGCTCTGGAAAGCCGCCGACAAGCTGCGCAAAAACATTGACGCTGCCGAATACAAGCATGTGGTGCTCGGTCTGATGTTCCTCAAATACATCTCCGACTCTTTCGAGGAGATGTACGCCAAACTTCAGGATGGCAAAGGTGAATATGCCGGAGCCGATCCAGAAGACAAGGATGAGTACAAAGGAGAAAACATTTTCTTTGTACCTCAGCAAGCTCGATGGTCTTATCTGCTGACGAGTGCCCGCCAGTCGGATATTGGCATCCTTGTCGATGAGGCGATGGATATTATTGAAAAAGAGAACCCCATGCTCAAGGGTGTCCTGCCTAAGGTCTATGCACGCCAAAACCTCGATCCAGCAAGTCTTGGAGGCTTGATTGACCTCATGAGCAATATCGCTCTCGGTGATGCCAGGTCACGGAGCCGTGACGTGCTCGGTCATGTCTTCGAATACTTCTTGGGTGAATTCGCTCTCGCCGAAGGCAAGCAGGGTGGGCAGTTCTACACACCGCGCAGCATTGTTGAACTGCTTGTCTCCATGCTTGAGCCCTACAAAGGCCGGGTTTTGGATCCCTGCTGTGGTTCCGGTGGTATGTTTGTGCAGTCGGAACGATTTATCACCGAGCATCAGGGCCGAGTGAAGGATATCTCAATTTACGGTCAGGAGAGCAACCAGACCACCTGGCGTCTGGCAAAGATCAACCTTGCCATTCGAGGTATCGACAGCTCCCAGGTCAAATGGAACAACGAAGGCTCCTTTCTCCACGATGCCCATAAAGACCTCAAAGCCGATTACGTTATAGCCAATCCCCCCTTCAACGACAGCGACTGGAGCGGTGAACAACTGCGTGGTGATGGCCGCTGGAAATACGGTATTCCACCAGCAGGCAATGCCAACTTTGCATGGTTGCAGCACTTCATCTTTCACCTTGCACCGAACGGCATTGCCGGAGTGGTACTTGCCAAAGGAGCCCTCACCAGCAAAAGCAGTGGAGAAGGCGATATCCGTAAATCCATGATAGCCGACGGCAACCTGATTGACTGCGTTGTCAACCTGCCCGCCAAACTCTTTTTGAACACCCAGATTCCTGCCGCTCTCTGGTTTCTGAACCGGGCACGGAACAACGGGCACCCGCGAAAGAATGAAATCCTTTTCATTGATGCGCGTAACCTAGGCCACCTCATCAACCGTCGTACCCGTGAACTCTCGGGTGATGACATTGATCTCATTGCCGAAACCTATCACGACTGGCGAACCAGCGAAGGCGAGTATGAAGATATCAAAGGCTTTTGTGCCTCCGTCCCGTTGGAACGAGTGCACGAACTCGACTACGTGCTCACACCGGGGCGCTATGTTGGTCTCGCTGAAGAAGAGGATGACTTTGATTTTGCCTCACGCTTTGCCTCACTGAAAGCTGAGTTTGAATCGCAATTGGTGGAAGAAGCTGAGCTGAACAAGGCAATTGCCGAGAATTTAGCGAGGGTGAAAATATGAACGGAAATAACCGGTTATATAATGAGTTGCTGGAGCTGGTTCAGATAAAAATCAGACAGGCACAACAGAAGGCAGTTTTTTCCATTAACCGTGAGTTACTCATTCTTTACTGGGAAACGGGAAAACTTATTGCCCAGCGCCAACAGCAGGAAGGGTGGGGAAGCGCCATTATTCCACGGCTGAGTCGTGATATCAACAATTTATTACCTGAAATCAAAGGCTATTCGATCCGCAACATCGGGCGTATGATTGCTTTTTATCGCGAATACCCTGATGCCGATCTGTTTTTGCCACAGCCTGTGGCAAAAAATAAGCAACCCTCAAATTTGCCACAGCCTGAGGCAAAAATTGAGTCTCTGATTTTTTCTCTGCCCTGGGGTCATAACATCCTGCTCCTGGAAAAGATCAAAGATCGTCAACACCGGTTGTTTTACATGCAGCAGGCGTTGCTTCATGGTTGGAGCCGAAATGTTCTTGCTATGATGTACGAAAGTCAACTGCATGCAAGAGATGGGTGCAAGCTGTCAAATTTTAGTGAATTGCTGCCTCCTGAGCAGTCGGATATGGTTCGGCAGGCATTAAAAGATCCTTATGTATTTGATTTTTTGACGCTCACCGAACCCTATCATGAACGGGAACTGGAAACAACGCTGCTCAGGCATATGGAAAAATTTCTACTTGAGCTTGGAGTGGGCTTTGCGTTTGTAGGCAGGCAATACCCTTTGAGCATCGGAAAGGATGATTTTTATATTGACCTCCTGTTTTATCATCTCAAGTTGCGTTGCTTTATAGTCATAGAGCTGAAAAAAGGGAAGTTCAAACCGGAATATGCCGGAAAGCTGAATTTTTATTGCAATGTTGTGGATGGTACGCTCAAGCATGTTGATGACCAGCCAACCATTGGTTTGATTTTATGCCAGGATAAAAATGAACTTGTTGCAGAATACGCATTGAAAGGTATTGACAAGCCAATAGGCATCAGTGAATACCAGTTAATGAAACAGTTGCCCATTGAATTCCAGTCATCCCTGCCGAGTATCGAACAGATTGAAGCGGAGTTGGGAGGTGGAGATGAGTGAGGGTTTGAGTATTATTGATGAGTACCGAACATTTGGAAGTTTACTTAAAAATGTTGTTGATAACCGAGGGAAGACGTGTCCCGTTATAGATGCCAGCGGCATCCCATTAATAGCTACCAATTGTATTTCAAATAGCCTCCTATATCCTCAATTTGAAAAGGTTAGATATATAAGTGAGGATGTTTACAAAAAATGGTTTCGTGGACATCCGCTTCCAGGGGATATAATTTTTGTGTTGAAAGGAACTCCCGGTCGAGTTGCTTGGGTGCCAAATCCTGTAGGGTTTTGTATCGCTCAAGACATGGTTGCAATTAGAGCAGACGAGAGTAAGATTTATTCGAAGTATTTATTTGCGGTTTTGCGTTCGAAAACGATCCAACAAGAAATTGAAGGTTTGCACGTTGGCTCATTAATTCCACATTTCAAAAAGGGCGATTTTGATGACCTGCAAATACCTATTATTGTTCCAGTTTTGCAAAAATATATTGGTGATCAGTACTTCAATATATCCTTAAAAATCGACCTGCTGCATCGCCAGAACAAAACCCTTGAATCCATGGCAGAAACCCTCTTTCGCCAGTGGTTTATTGAGGAGGCGTGGGATGACTGGGCAGACACAACACTTGATTGTCACAGTGAAGTCATGAGAGGACTTAGCTATAAAGGCAGTGGGTTATCAGATTCAGCTATGGGCATACCAATGCACAATTTGAATTCTATCTATGAAGGTGGCGGATATAAAGAAGTCGGAATTAAGTATTATACGGGCGAATTCAAAGAACGCCATCTCGTCAGACATGGAGATATTATTGTTGCAAACACTGAGCAGGGACATGACTTTAGGTTAATTGGATACCCCGCAGTTGTTCCGTCTTTTTATGGAGAAAAAGGATTGTTCAGCCAACATATTTACAGGGTAATTTTAAAGGAAAACAGCTATCTAACGACAGCATTCCTTTATTACCTCCTCATGACGCCTAATATCAGAGAACAAATCATATCTGCAACAAATGGTTCAACTGTGAATATGCTTGCAATAGACGGTTTACAAAGACCTAAGTTTAAATTACCTCCCAAAGAAAAAGTTGTTCAGTTTTCAGGAATGGTTATGGCCTGGTGGAAAAAGAAAGGCTTGAACAATTTACAACTCAGGACACTTGAAAAACTTCGAGATACCCTTCTCCCAAAACTGATGAGCGGTAATGCGAGGGTGGAGGTTTAAAATGTCACAACTCAAAGCTCATGAAAAAGTTGTTTTTGAACGATTATTTGATCGGGGTGGCTATGTGCTGACTTTTAATGATCGAACATTTGCAGAATTCTTTCGTGAACATGGCCTGAATATTGATGCAGATAAATATAAAATAAATGGCGCTTCAAAGATGAAGCGTCTTCGGGCTTTTTGGGAGTTGGAACCTGATCAAGTGGTTGGTAACCTTCTGGACGCTTTATTGGTGTATGCTTGCGTAGTTGAAGAGGTTAACCAGAAGGATAAAGAAGCTGCTATAGAGATTATTAATCGTTTAACAGGAAAAACATCGAGTCATGTAGAGTCAGGTTTATCTGAAAATGATTTTCTTAAACAGGAATTCACCCAGCTTGATTTGCGGAAGTTAAATATTGATCCTCCCTTTCAATCGGTTATAGAGCAGCGTATCAATGAAATTCATAAATCGTTAAAGGCTGAAGCCGCCTTGGCTACTGTTTTTTTGTGCGGAAGTACTCTGGAAGGTTTGCTGTTAGATGCTGCCAGTAAACAGGCTAAACAGTTTAATACTTCCAGCGCGTCACCGAAAGATAGAGAGAGCAAAGTGAAACCACTTCAGGATTGGTCGCTCGATAACCTGATTAATGTTGCCCATGAAGTTGGTCTGCTATCACTCGATATCAAAAAACACGCTCACGCATTAAAAGACTTTCGCAATTATATTCACCCACGCCAGCAAGCAGTTCAAGGCTTTAATCCGGATCAACATACAGCCAAAATCAGTTGGCAAGTATTGCAAGCTGCTATTGCTGATCTGTGTGGGGAAAGGAAATGATTGCGGCTTCAAGGGTGCGCAAAAATCATTTGATTGACAAAAACGAGAACATAACCGGTACTCAATGGGTTCTCGTAAAATAGATCGCAAAGAGAAAATTTACGTAAAGAAAACTTAACGTTATTTATTTAACCTTATTAAAATTAACAGGTTAGTATCTCGTAAATTTTGTTTTATAAAAAGTTTTACGAGACACGAAGGCGAGTTTTCCAATTTTTCTGCTGTTTGTGTTTACTGACATCTTGCACCAGACCTGTCGAGGGGGGCGATATTGTTGCAACTCTTCTCTTAAATGTCAGTGAAGAGACAAATTTAAGTGTAAGTTTAAGAGAAGAATTAAGAGAAGAGATGGCAATAACTCTTTACAAAATAATCAATTAAAAGCGATCCAATTGAGTGGCATCAAGAGTTGTATTAAGAGTAAATAATACAGGTGAACAGTAATGACACCTGTGCAGGATGATGAACGTGACAACGAAAGCATGACACAAAAGCTTACCGAATCCGCCATAGAAGAGTTTGCTATTCATCTGTTTGAGCGGCAGGGATACAGCTCTCTCTATGGGCCGGATATTTCGCCTGATGGTGAGAGGCCCGAGCGCCGTCATTACGATGAGGTGCTGCTGACAGGTCGGCTTGAAGCGGCACTTCGCCGCATTAACCCCCGGCATTCGCCATCGGTGCTTCAGACTGCGCTGAAAGAGGTACAGCGTATCCATTCGCCTGACCTTCTGGCCAACAATGAAGCCTTTCATCGCCTGCTTACCGAAGGTGTGGGGGTGAGCTATCAGCAAAATGGCAATGAGCGTGGCGATCTGGTGAGGCTGATTGATTTTGATACTCCCGAAAACAATGAGTTTGTGGTGGCAAATCAGTTTACGGTTATTGAGAACCACCAGAACAAACGCCCCGACCTTGTGCTCTTTGTTAACGGCATTCCGCTCGTTGTGCTCGAACTGAAAAATGCTGCTGATGAAAATGCAACCATCAAGTCGGCATTCCGGCAGATTGAAACCTATAAGCAGGCAGTACCTGCACTCTTTACTTCAAACGCAATTATCGTCATCTCCGATGGGCTTGAGGCAAGGGCAGGTTCTCTTTCCGCAGGCTTCTCGCGGTTCATGGCATGGAAAAGTGCTGATGGCAAAGCTGAAGCCTCGCATCTGGTCAGTCAGCTTGAAACGCTGATTACGGGCATGTTGAACAAGGCAACGCTGCTTGACCTTGTGCGTCATTTTATTGTTTTTGAGAAAAGTAAAAGGGAAGATCCGGTTACCGGTATCGTCACCATCACGTCAGTGAAAAAACTGGCAGCCTATCACCAATACTATGCCGTCAATGCCGCTGTAGTGTCAACCCTGCGGGCGGTTGACCTGGATGCACACCTGCAAGCTCGTGAAAATCCATTGAGTTATGGCCTTCCTGGAGTAGCCGGCCAGCCAAGGGGCGACATGAAGGCTGGTGTGGTTTGGCATACCCAAGGCTCAGGCAAATCGCTTTCGATGGTCTTTTATACCGGCAAGATTGTACTGGTACTCGATAATCCTACCATTCTTGTCATAACCGACCGCAACGATCTCGACGATCAGTTGTTCGATACCTTTGCGGCATCAAAACAGTTGTTGCGGCAGGAACCGGTGCAGGCTGAGAACCGGGAGCAGTTGAAAGAGCTGTTGAAAGTCGCTTCCGGCGGGGTGATCTTTTCAACCATCCAGAAGTTTCAGCCCTCAGAGGGTAATGTTTATGAGCAGTTATCCTCTCGCCGAAATATTGTGGTTATTGCCGACGAAGCCCACCGTACCCAGTATGGTTTCACCGCCAAAACCATTGATGAGAAAAATGGTGATGGTATGGTGATTGGCAAAAAGGTAGTCTATGGCTTTGCCAAGTATCTGCGTGATGCCCTGCCGAATGCCACCTATCTCGGTTTTACCGGTACACCGATTGAGAAAACCGACGTGAATACTCCGGCAGTTTTCGGCAACTATGTCGATATCTACGATATAGCACAGGCTGTTGAAGATGGTGCCACCGTGCGGATTTTCTATGAAAGTCGGTTAGCCAAGGTTGAGCTTGAAGAGGAGGGCAAAAAACTTATTGCCGAGCTTGATGAAGAGCTTGACCAGAAGCAACTGAGCGACACGCAAAAAAGCAAGGCCAGATGGACCAGAATGGAGGCGCTGATTGGCAGTGCCAACCGCATTAAAAATGTTGCGAATGATATTGTCACGCACTTCGAGGCCCGACAGGAGGTTTTTGCCGGAAAGGGGATGATTGTCTGTATGTCGCGTCGCATTGCCGCCGAGTTGTATGCAGAGATCATCAATCTCCGTTCTGCATGGCATTCCGACGAGATAAACAAGGGTGTCATCAAGGTGGTGATGACCTCCGCTTCGAGTGATGGCCCATTGTTGTCCAAACATAATACCACCAAGGAACAGCGCAAACTGCTGGCCGAACGCATGAAAGATGATGACGATCCGCTGAAACTGGTGATTGTCTGCGATATGTGGCTCACCGGTTTTGACGCCCCTTCGTTGCATACCATCTACATCGACAAGCCGATGAAAGGGCACAACCTGATGCAGGCAATTGCTCGCGTGAACCGGGTTTACAAAGACAAACCCGGCGGTCTTGTGGTGGACTATCTGGGAATTGCAGCCGACCTGAAAGAGGCGCTCTCTTTCTATTCCGATTCAGGCGGAAAAGGCGATCCCACACTCTTGCAGGAAAAGGCTGTGACGTTGATGCTTGAAAAGATTGAAGTGGTATCAGCGATGTACCACGGCTTCCCCTACGAAGAGTATTTCGATGCCGATACCGCAAAAAAGCTCTCGCTCATTCTTGCCGCCGAAGAACATATTCTCGGCCTTGATGATGGTCGGAAGCGCTATAGCAATGAAGTCGCCCTGCTTTCACAGAGCTTTGCCATTGCTATTCCTCATGAGCAGGCAATGGGTGTAAAAGATGAGGTAGGCTTTTTTCAGGCAGTCAAGGCACGTCTTGCAAAATTTGATAGCACCGGTAACGGCTGCAGCAACGACGATATCGAAACCACCATTCGCCAGGTAATCGACAAGGCGCTGGTCTCCGAAAAGGTGATTGATGTTTTTGATGCAGCAGGAATCAAAAAACCGGATATCTCCATTCTCTCTGAAGAGTTTCTGGCTGAACTGAAAGGGCACAAGCACAAGAATGTAGCCCTTGAGGTGCTGAAAAAACTGCTCAATGACGAGCTCAAAGTTCGCGCCAAAAAGAACCTCGTTCAGAGCAAAAGCTTGCTTGAGATGCTCGAAAAAGCCATCAAGAAATACCAGAACAAAATTCTCTCCGCTGCCGAAGTGATGGATGAGCTGATCAAAATCAGCAAAGAGATTATTGCTTCAGACAATGAGGCCGAACATCTGGGCCTCAGCGATTTCGAATATGCCTTTTATACTGCCGTTGCCAGCAATGACAGTGCCCGGGAACTCATGCAGCAGGACAAACTGCGTGAACTGGCCGTTGTCCTGACCCAGCGAGTTCGAGAAAACGCATCGATAGACTGGACCATCAAGGAGAGCGTCAAAGCCAAACTGAAAGTAATAGTAAAACGCACCTTGCGCCAATTCGGCTACCCGCCCGACATGCAACTCCTCGCCACCGAAACGGTTCTCAAACAGGCAGAGATGATTGCGACTGAGATTGTAAGCTAATCGCAATATCAGAAATAATTTATAGATAAATCGCGGTGAATGGCTTTAGTAAAAGTACGGCGTTGCCAAGGTCTCAATCCATGCTGGCCAAAATTTCTTGTGCAAGATCAGAAAAAATGCTGTATCATTCTTCACAATCTAATTGGGCGCACGTCACTATCATGAGACGGAAGAATCAGCATGATACCATTACGCCGTACACAGCTTGACAGTCAGGCATCGTTCAGTTTTTCATGCAGATGCTGCTTGCATTGCTGTCGATCAAAAAAAATTCAGGTTAACCCTTTCGAGATAGCACGTCTTGCACGGAATCTCGGAATTTCGACGACGGAATGTATGGCACTTTATACAGCAAGCTTTCAACTCAGGTTAAACTTCCAGCATCGGGCAAAACTTCCAATCAGATCAAATGGGAAAAACCGAAGTGAGCCAGATATCCTGATGATCCGGGACCGGTCATATACGGCAGTATCAAACCGGTTCCAGACGTGTAAAGGCGCAACCCGCCCTGTTCCGATTTTGAATGATTATTAACCTTCATGTTGCAACAAACCCAAATTATCCCTGAACAATCTGACGTCAAGAGCTTCGGTGAGCAAGTTTTTACGGATCAGACTCTTGTCATTATTCCAACCTACAACGAGGCTGATAATATCGGCAGGCTGCTGGGCGAACTTGCAACACGTTATCCAAGTACGGTTGATCTTCTTGTTATTGACGATAACTCTCCAGATGGGACGGCTGATATTGTCCGCTCAATGCTGGGTAGGACGAGAGGGCTTCAGTTGATGACACGGGAACGCAAGTTAGGGCTGGGCACCGCTTACATTGCCGGTTTTAAATACGCCTTGCTGAAGGGTTATCGATATATCGTTGAGATGGATGCTGATTATTCGCATGATCCTGCTGTGATACAAGGCTTTCTGGATGCTCAAGGCGATGCTCATCTGGTGATTGGATCACGCTATATGAATAATACCGTCAATGTCGTCAATTGGCCGCTCGGGAGGCTGGTTCTTTCAAAAATGGCAAGTGTGTATACCCGCATGATTACTGGAATGCCGGTCGCTGATCCGACAAGCGGCTTTAAATGTTTCAGCGCAGAGGTGTTGCGGTCGCTTGATCTTGACCGGATAAACTCCCAGGGCTATTCATTTCAGATTGAGATGAACTTCAGGGTCTGGAAAAAGGGGTTTGCTGTCAGGGAGATTCCAATTGTTTTTGTCGATCGTTCGGTTGGAAAATCGAAAATGAGCAAAAAGAATATTCGTGAGGCAATCTGGATGGTATGGTGGCTTAAAATAAAGTCGCTTTTTGGCTTTCTTTAGGGAAGCAGGGGTGGTGCATAAACATGAAAAACCCCTTTTCCAAGGGGTTTTTCATAGCAGATTCTGACGTTGTCAAGTATTCTTTTCAGCAATGATCTGCTGTGCGATATCGGGCGGTGCCTCTTCGTAGTGATTGAAACGGTAGGAGTACCGGGCTCTGCTCTGGGTCAGTCTTGTCAATGCGTGATGGAATGTGGTGAGCGCAGCCTGTGGAATCAGGGCGTGTATGATCTGCATCTTGACGTCGGATTCCATGCCAAGAATTTTGCCGCGTTTACTTGAAATATCACCAACGATTTCTCCGGTATACTGCTCTGGTGCGTAAACATCCAGTGCGTAAACAGGTTCCAGCAAAAATGGTCTTGCTTTTTCGAAGGCGTTCTTTAATGCCATGCTTCCGGCTATTTTAAAGGCAAATTCTGAGCTGTCTACGGGGTGAAACGATCCGTCATAAGCAACGACTTTAAGATCAACAATCGGGTAACCTGCAAGGATTCCATTGGTAATAGTTTCTCTGACTCCCTTTTCAACAGCGGGCAGGTATCTTGTGGGGACAACGCCACCGACGACCTCGCTGGCAAACTCAAATCCGGTATCACGTGCCATAGGTTCAAGCCTTACCCAGACATCTCCATATTGACCCTTCCCTCCGGACTGTTTTTTGTACTTTCCCTGTGCCGAAGATGCTATCCGGATGGTTTCGCGGTAAGGTATTTTAATTGGAGCGATATCAACCTTGACATTGAATTTTACCTGCAGTCGGCTGATGATGGTATCAAGGTGAGTCTCACCAAGGGTTTTGAGGATGGTCTGGTTAAACTCGACATCGTGTTCAATGGCAAAGCTTGGGTCTTCTTCATGCAGATGATGCAGGCCGGCAGAGATTTTCTCTTCGTCGCCCTGTGTAATGGGCACGATCGCCGTGGAGAGAACAGGGACGGGGAAAATAATCGGGCTGATCCGGCAACTTGTCCCTTTGTCGGCAAGAGTGTCGTTGGTATGAGCATCTTTCAGCTTGACCACCATGCCGATATCTCCGGCCAGCAACTTTTCAACAGGATTTTTCTTTTGGCCAAGGATGGTGTAGACCTGTCCAAGCTTTTCGAGTTGCCCGGTCTGCACATCAATCAGTTCGTGCCCGGTTTCGATATGGCCTGAATAAACCCTGATATAGGAGATTTCTCCGACGCGTGGCTCGGACATTGTTTTGAAGATAAAGGCAATCGTTGGTCCGTCAGGATTTGGCTGGATCAGACTTTTGGTTTCATCGACCGTACAGAGGGCATGTTCCGGGCCACGTTCAATCGGTGACGGGCAGAGATTGACGATGGCGTTCAACAGCCGTTCTGTGCCGATCAGGTGAAGCGGGGAGGTGCAGAAAACAGGGAAAAAAGTTCTGGTAACCAGGGCTGACTTGATTCCCATTCTCAGCTCCTCTTCTGTCAGATTACCTTCTTCAAAAAATTTGTTCATCAGCGCTTCATCAGTCTCGGCAACAGCTTCAACAAGCTGCTGATGGAGATCCTCCGCACGTTTCAGGTAGAGATCCGGAATGTCTGAAATAATGGCGCCGCCGGGTTTGTCGGGGTTGAACTCAAGCTGCTTCATCAGCAGAACATCGATGAGGGTATGGTGCCCGAGTCCTTCATCACCAGGAAACTGTATTGGTGTAACAAGATGACCGAAATGATCCTGAAGCGCCTGTATGGTATTGTTAAAGCTGGAGCGGTCTGCATCCAGCTTTGTCATAATAAACATAGTGGGCTTGTAATACTCCTTGGTATACTCCCATATTGTATCTGTGCCCACCTCAACACCAGATGCCGCATTGACGGTAATCAGTACTGTATCAGCAACTCTCATGGCGGATTTTACATCTCCGTGAAAGTCCAGCAGGCCGGGTGTATCGATAATATTGATTTTACGCTCATTCCAGAAGCCGTTGATAAGGCTGGTGTTCAGGCTGTGTTTCCTTTCAATTTCATCAGCGGAGTAGTCGGAAAGGGTGTTACCCTCTTCAATACTGCCGAGTCGGTTGATGACACCCATCGTCAGGGCAAGAGATTCAGCAAGTATGGTTTTGCCGCTTCCGGCATGACCTGTTATGACAATGTTTCGCAATTGATCCGGTTGTACGGCTTGCATGGCGGGGCTCCTTTTTTGACTGATAACAAAATAGCAGGCGTTTAAGAAAACAGCATCACAAATAATAAACAAAAAAAGCCTTATTTGCTGCTGTGACAACAATGAAAAGGTCAGGAAAAAAAGATATATTTTCAACTCATATTCATGAGAAATCATCTGGGATACTCCTTTGCGCATAAAAAACATGTAACAACCATAAATATATTTCGTTATGCCTATTATCACTGAAGTCCATGCCCGTCAGATCCTTGATTCAAGGGGAAATCCAACGGTTGAAGTTGATGTTTATACTGAAAGTTCATTCGGGCGTGCGGCGGTACCAAGTGGTGCATCGACCGGTGTTCATGAAGCAGTTGAGCTCAGGGATGGCGATCCGGATGTCTATCTTGGAAAGGGTGTGCTTCAGGCGGTTGAAAATGTCAATACCGTTATTAATGATGCCTTGACCGGCATGATTGTCACTGAACAGGAGGAGATCGACGAGTTACTGCTTGCTCTTGACGGAACGACGAACAAATCGAGGCTTGGCGCAAACGCACTTCTCGGTGTGTCAATGGCCTGTGCAAAGGCAGGCGCTGAATATACCGGCCTTCCGCTTTATCGGTATATCGGAGGTACCATGGCCAACACACTGCCAGTGCCGATGATGAATGTTCTCAATGGTGGTGCCCATGCCGACAATACGGTTGATTTTCAGGAGTTCATGATCATGCCAGCAGGATTTGATTCCTTCTCTGATGCTCTCCGTTGTGGCGCCGAAATTTTTCATGCTCTCAAGGCCCTCCTGAAAAGCAAAGGGTTGAGCACTGCGGTTGGTGATGAGGGTGGTTTTGCTCCGAACCTGAGTTCCAACGAAGAGGCTATTGAACTGGTTATTGAGGCTATCGGCAAAGCTGGCTACAAGGCAGGTCTTCCGACGGATAAAGGCGGGCTTGGAGATGCACAGGTGATGATTGCGCTTGACCCTGCAAGCTCCGAGTTCTATGATTCTGCAAAAAAACGCTATGTCTTCAAGAAATCTTCCAAACAGGAATTGACCTCTCTTGAGATGGCTGAATACTGGGAAAAGTGGGCGACGAATTATCCGATCATCTCGATTGAAGACGGTATGGCTGAAGATGACTGGGAAGGCTGGAAACTGTTGACAGACAAGATTGGTTCACGGGTACAGCTTGTTGGTGACGATCTTTTTGTGACGAACAGCAAAAGACTTGCCGAAGGTATCAAGCAGGGCGTAGCGAACTCAATTCTGATCAAGGTTAACCAGATCGGTACCTTGACCGAGACGCTTCAGGCAATTGATCTTGCAAAAACCAACGGTTATACGTCGGTCATCAGCCATCGCAGCGGAGAAACCGAGGATAGCACGATTGCCCAGATAGCGGTTGCAACCAATGCTGGCCAGATCAAGACAGGAAGCCTCTCACGTTCAGATCGTATGGCGAAATACAACGAACTGCTCCGCATTGAAGAGGAGCTTGGTGTTCAGGCTCGTTATCCCGGCAGAAATGCTTTCCGGGTATAATCAGAAGCTTTGCAGAGAACCCTTGTCTGAATGGCAAGGGTTCTTTGTGCGTTTCACCCCTGCAGCGATTCCAGCACGACCAGGCAAATAAAAGTGTTTAAAGGCGTGAAAAAGTTATTCAATACCATTTGGCATTATAGTCGTTCGCACCCTAAAAAAATTCTTTTTTGGGCTTTTCTTCTTTATTTCATTGTCTGGTTTTTTTTCGATGATTACGGTATTGTGAAAAGAATTCGCATGGAAGTTGAACACAGGATGCTTCTTGAAAGACAGAAAACCGAGCAACAAAAGATTATAGAAAACGAATTGCGTATCAGGCATGCCAAAGATCCTGACAGCATAGAAAAAGCGGCTCGGGAGAGGTATAATTTCCGCAAACCTGATGAAACCCTTTTTATCATCAGAGAGAAATAAATTTATTATTCAACCCTTAGGCAAACCAATGTATCAGTATCGTCGCCGTGTTACCCGTGAAGTCGCTTTTGGAACCATCGCTCTGGGGGGGTATCAGCCGATCAGGGTTGAGTCCATGACCAATACCCATACCATGGATACCGCTGCAACGGTTGAGCAGTGCAGACGGTTGTATGAAGCAGGCTGTGAAATTATCCGGCTGACTGTGCCGACCGAGAAAGATGCCGAAAATCTTGGCAATATCAGGGAGCAGCTTCGCCGTGACAACATTGATACTCCACTGGTTGCGGATATCCATTTTTCAGCTCGTGCCGCACTCAAGGCGGTTGAATTTGTTGAAAATATTCGCATCAATCCAGGGAACTATGCGACCAGTCAAAAATTTTCAACGAATGAGTATACCGAAGAGGAATACCTGAAGGAAATTGAGCATGTCCGCAAGGAATTTATCCCTTTGGTAGAAAAAGCCCGCCAGTACGGCGTTTCGATGCGAATCGGCACAAATCATGGCTCTTTGTCTGACAGGATTGTCAGCCGTTACGGGAACTCTCCGGAAGGTATGGTTGAAGCCGCACTTGAATTTGCAAGGTTTTGTGAAGACGTTGGCTATCATGAGATTCTTTTTTCGATGAAATCTTCCAATGTCCGGGTCATGATTCAGTCATACCGGCTTCTGGTACAAAAGGCTGATGCTGAGCTGCTTTATGCTTATCCTTTGCATCTTGGTGTCACCGAAGCTGGAGATGGTGACGAAGGTCGTGTCAAATCGGCCATGGGTATTGGCGCGCTGCTTGAGGATGGACTTGGTGATACTATAAGGGTCTCATTGACGGAAGATCCAGTGAACGAAGTTCCTGTTGGTTTTGCTCTTGTCAAAAAGTACAATGATTTTCATCTGGTCAACGGTGACCGGGGTCATGTTCCTCTGCGGCACGTCATTGAGAGTCGCAACAAGCTGGCAATTAATACCCCTTTTTCAGATGAACAGCCACCATTTAATCCGTTCAGTTATCAACGCCGGGTTTCCAGCCAGCTCATGCTTGCCGGATTGGCGATTGGAGGAGATGCTGTGCCGAGGGTTGAGACTGAGGCGCGTGCGTTACTCTCTGATCGGGATGCTGTGTTTGAAGAAATAGTGAAACGGCTTGCACCAGAAAAGCCTCAGGATGCCATTCGTTCAGAGTTTGTCTCGGTTCGTGTCAACAGTGAGGAGGATCTTGACGCGCTTGATGAACTTCTGGAGAAGCTGGGGGAGATGGCTCATTTTGTGGTGGCCTCGACAAGCGATTTCGCACTCTTTTCCCGTTTGCTCAATACCGTCTCGAAAGTACGGTTTGATATTATTGAAGGGGAGCGGTTTGACAACGACTTTTTTCAGCTTCTCGACAATGACCGACGCGCAGTTGTCGAGTTATGTTTTCTTCATGAAGAGTCCGGCGACTCCGTTCCTGCAAGGGTGCTTGTTCATCTTGCCGAAAAGCTCAGCAAGCGGAAGACGCAGCAACTTCTCTTTTCAGTGTTATCCGATCATGTTGTTTTTGTCTATCGACGGCTTGTGCAGGCGTTTAAAAGTCGTTCGCTTGATTATCCACTTCTTGTCCGCTTCAGGGGAGACGCTTCTGACCGACTTGAGACGATCATCAAAAGTTCGATACAAGCGGGAGCTCTTTTTTGTGACGGTATCGGTGATATGCTCTCGCTTCAGACAAGCCTGTCACTGGATGATGAAGTGCATCTGGCGTTCAATATTCTGCAGGGCGCCAGAATCAGGATGTCGAAAACCGAATTTATCTCTTGTCCGGGTTGCGGGAGAACATACTTTGATCTGGAAACGGCTGTTGCGGAAATCAAACAGAGGATGGGTCACCTCAAGGGGCTGAAGATCGGCGTTATGGGTTGTATTGTTAACGGCCCTGGCGAGATGGCGGATGCTGATTTTGGTTATGTCGGCGCGGGAAAAAATCGCATCAGTCTGTATGTCGGAAAGGAGTGTGTTGAAGAGAATATTACAGAACTGAATGCCGTCGAGAGACTGATTTCATTGATAAGAGAGCAGGGCAAATGGGTTGATCCTGTATGATGTTTACCCTCATCACCGGAGCATCCATGGGTATAGGAGCTGCTTTTGCCCGTGAACTTGCCGGCAGGGGTCATCATCTTGTGCTTGTGGCCCGTTCAGGTGACAAATTGAAAGATTTGGCCCAAGAGCTTCGAAAGGAAAAGGGGGTTGAAGTTGAAATCTGTGTTGAGGATCTCAGTGATGCAGACAGTCCGGCCAGGGTGTATGAGTTCTGCCATACATTGCATGGAACAGTAGATTTTCTGGTCAATTGTGCTGGATTGTCTCATGCAGGCGACTTCGAAGAAATCCCGCTTTCCCGGCTCGAAGAGATTATGATGGTTAATATGATGGCAATGGCCCGTCTTACCCGTCTCTTTTTGCCTGATATGGTCGAGAGGAAAAAAGGAACCATTATTAATATAGCCTCAATCGGTGGCCTGCAGGGTGTGCCTGGTCTGGGTCTCTATTCGGCCACAAAGTCATTTGAGATGACGCTCAGTGAGGCGCTCTATGAAGAGTTGAAAGGCAAGGGGGTCAAGATTTTTGCTGTTTGTCCAGGTTTTGTTGATACGGGCTTTTTTGAGCGGGCCGGCCACAATAAAACGAACCTTCGTCTGCCGATGTCTGGAGTTGATGTGGTTGTCAAGGCGGCACTGAAAGGGTTGGAGAAAAACCGTATTTGGGTATTTCCAACGCTGATTGACAAGGTTCTGGCGTTTTCCCAGCGAGCAGTTTCGAGGAAAACGGTCGTGCGGCTTGCAGGATTTTTTGCTGCTGTAAAAGATGACTGATGAATTAATCTTTTTTCCTTTGTATTTTGAAAAGCTCTCATTATATTACCAGCCCTGTTTTTTGAGTTGTAAATGCGGGCTGCTGGTGTAGCTCAATTGGTAGAGCAGCTGATTTGTAATCAGCAGGTTGCGGGTTCGAGTCCCATCACCAGCTCAAAATGTAACGGGTAGGTAGCGAAGTGGTTAAACGCAACAGACTGTAAATCTGTCGACTCTGTCTTCGGAGGTTCGAATCCTCCCCTACCCACAGTCTTTTTGTTTCAGGCTGATGTAGCTCAGTCGGTAGAGCACTTCCTTGGTAAGGAAGAGGTCATCGGTTCAAGTCCGATCATCAGCTCAGGTTTTGGAGGTATTGATTGATACGTCAGTAGCTTAATTGGTAGAGCAGCGGTCTCCAAAACCGCAGGTTGGGGGTTCGATTCCCTCCTGACGTGCACCAGAAACAATTTTTCACTGTAGTTTATTCCGCACTTTTTATTCATGAATAAATATATCGGCAAAGCGGGGCAGTATTATCGTGATGTAATCAGTGAGATGAGGAAGGTCATGTGGCCGTCCAAGGATGAAATCAAGGATTTGACCGTTGTTGTGCTGACTGTGTCGGGTATTTTGGCCTTGTTTACCTTTCTTGTTGATTGGGTCATAAATTTTGTAATGGGAAAGTTATTGTAAGATAACAGTGTTAAGGTTGAATTGATGAGCGCAAAAAAAAAGGATGTTGATGTTCAGGGTGTTCCGGTTGCACGCTGGTATGCACTCAGGATTTATTCAGGCCATGAGCGCAAGGTAAAAGAGACACTCGATGCGGAGGTTCTTCGCTGTGCTCTTTCCGAGAAGATATTGCAGATTTACGTTCCTTACGAGCGTTTTGTCGAGGTGAAGAATGGCAAAAAAAGAAGTTTAACCAAGAACGCTTTTCCGGGTTATGTGCTTATTGAAGCCGTGCTTGACAAACAGACAAGGAATCTGATTCTTGACATTCCTTCTGTTATTGGTTTTCTTGGTGTTGATGATGTTCCTACCCCGTTAAGGCCGGATGAGGTAGAAAAAATTCTTGAGCCGGAGAGAGATATTGAGCATCGCGCTGTCGTAGAGGCGCCGTTCAAACTCGGTGATTCAGTTAAAGTCATTGATGGTCCCTTCAGCTCTTTGACTGGTGTCGTTCATGAGGTGTGCACCGAAAAGATGAAGGTAAAGGTTATGATAAGCTTTTTTGGCCGTGGTACGCCGACAGAGCTTGATTTTTCACAAGTTAAGTCAGTTTCCCAATAATAGTGGCTTGAGTAATGCAAGCTTCTGAATTGAAATAGTTTATGGCAAAAAAGGTAATTGGTTTTATCAAGCTTCAGATACCGGCTGGCGCAGCTAATCCAGCCCCTCCTGTAGGTCCGGCGCTTGGGCAGAAGGGTGTTAATATCATGGAGTTTTGCAAGCAGTTCAATGCAAAAACCCAGGCCGAAGCGGGGATGATTATTCCTGTAGTGATTACTGTTTTTTCTGACAAGTCATTCACCTTTATCACCAAAACTCCTCCGGCAGCAGTGTTGCTTCTCAAGGAAGCGAACCTGAAGAAGGGTTCAGGCGAGCCGAATCGCAATAAGGTGGGTACTGTTACCAGTGAGCAGATTAGCAGAATTGCTGAGTTGAAAAGGCCTGATCTCAATGCTTTCGACAGTAAGGGCGCAGAGGAGATGATCAGGGGCACTGCCAGAAGTATGGGTATTGTCGTTCAGGGCTGAAAATAGTTTTTTGGTTTGCAGGCTGTGGGAGGCTGAAAAGCCGTTTTTTTAACCACTTATACAAGAATAAATAATGGCTGGGAAAAAATACAGAGAGGCAGCATCAAAGATTGAGCGTTTTCATGAGTACGATCTGGTTGATGCCGTAGCGAAGATCCGGGAAATTACAGTGTCGAAATTCGATGCTACAGTTGATATTGCTGTGAAGCTTGGCGTTGATCCCCGTCATGCGGATCAGGTTGTGCGTGGCACCGTCATGCTGCCGCATGGAACCGGCAAAACAGTGACTGTGCTTGTTGTCTGCAAAGAGGCCAAGGCCGATGAAGCAAGGGAAGCCGGCGCTGATATGGTTGGTTTTGAGGAGTATATCGAAAAAATTCAGGAAGGCTGGACCGGTGTTGATGTGATTATAGCCACTCCAGATGTTATGGGTCAACTCGGTAAAGTTGCAAAGATTCTTGGACCCCGTGGTTTAATGCCTAATCCGAAGTCCGGAACGGTCACCATGGATGTTGCCAAGGCGGTCAAGGAAGTTAAAGCCGGAAAAATAGAGTTCAGGGTTGATAAAGCAGGAAATGTTCATGCTCCTGTTGGCAAGGTTTCGTTTCAGCCTGAGCACCTGGTTGCCAATATTACCAGTTTTCTGAAAGAAGTTGTCCGATTGAAGCCATCGGCAGCCAAGGGCCAGTATGTGCAGGGTATTGCGCTCTCAAGCACAATGTCTCCGAGCGTAAAGGTTAAAATGGAAAAATTTGTCGCCTAATAAAAAACGGTTTATACGATGAAGCGAGATACAAAAGAGCAGATCGTTCAGGAAGTTGCTGAAAAGATCCAAAGGTCACAGGGTATATATCTGACAGAATTCCAGGGGTTGAGCGTGGCCAAGATGTCGGAGCTTCGCAATGAGTTCAGGAAAGTTGGCGTTGAGTTTCGTGTTGTTAAAAACACACTCATCAAAAAAGCGCTCAAGGATCTTGCCTGTGTCGACAAACTTGCTCCGGGGCTGAAAAGTACAACAGCCGTAGCATTTGGATTCGATGATCCGGTCGCTCCGGCAAAAGTGATCAGGAAGTTCAGCAAAACCAATGATGCGCTGAAATTCAAGATGGCTTCAATTGATGGAGTTGTTTTCGGAGCGGATTCACTTCCTTTGCTTTCGGAAATGCTGACCAGGACTGAAAATATCGGACGTACTGCTGGCGTGATCAATAATGTGGTCAGCTCTGTCCCGATGGTTGTTAATGCGGTTATGAGAAATCTGGTCTGTGCCCTTGATCAAATAGCCAGGCAGAAACAATAGACTATACAAAACTATTACGCACTCAAGAGATTATTATACATTTTAAATTAAACAAGAGAGGGGAATAATGTCTATCGAAACACTTGTAGAGGAAATTGGTAAGTTGACTCTTACTGAAGCGTCTGCTTTAGTAAAGGCACTTGAAGAGAAGTTTGGTGTGAGTGCCGCTCCTGTTGCTGTTGCCGGTGTCGCAGCAGTTGCATCTGGTGATGTCGCTGTCGTTGAAGAACAAACCGAGTTTGACGTTGTGCTTACAGCCGCTGGTGAAAGCAAAATCAATGTTATCAAGGCAGTTCGTGCCATTACTGGTCTTGGGCTGAAAGAGGCCAAGGATCTTGTGGACGGCGCACCTAAAACAGTTAAAGAAGCTATTTCCAAGGACGAAGCAGAAAAGATTGCCAAAGAGCTGAAAGACGCTGGAGCATCAGTAGAGGTGAAGTGATCTTTGAAAAGAGTCATTACTAAAGCAAGCTCCGTCTCGATATGAGACGGAGCTTTATCTGTTTGTATAAGATACAGTTTTGATAGCAGTGCCTGTGATGATACGATTAAGGTTCTACCGGACGCTTTTGCATGTCCGTGGACGTTTATGTGAGATATTTGTGATGACTTAACCTGTGTAAGTAATTCATGCAATTGATAAAAGTGAGGTGCATGTGAAAGTGGCTGATACAACAACAACACCCTGTATAGACTTTTCCAAAATCCAAAGTATTATAGAGCCTCCCGACTTATTAAAAGTTCAGTTAGATTCATTTCATAATTTTATACAGGACAGTGTACCTCTTGCCAAAAGAAAAGACCAGGGACTTGAGAGAGTTCTTCGTGGTGCTTTTCCTATTACTGATACGAGAGGACTTTATCTGCTTGAGTATATTTCCTATGGCTTTGATAAACCAAAGTACACCGTTGAAGATTGTATTGAACGCGGGCTGACCTATGATGTTTCCCTGAAAGTCAAGCTCAAACTCTCCTACAAGGATGAGGCTGATGAGACTGACTGGAAGGAGACGATACAGCAGGAGGTTTATCTTGGCAGGATTCCTTATATGACGGATCGTGGTACCTTTATTGTCAACGGTGCCGAACGGGTTGTGGTCGCACAGCTTCACCGTTCGCCTGGTGTGGTCTTCAGTGAAGCCATACATCCGAATGGCAAGAAAATGTATTCAGCCAAAATAGTCCCGACCAGAGGCTCGTGGATTGAATTTCAGACCGATATCAATAACCAGATTTTTGTTTACATCGACCAGAAAAAGAATTTTCTGGTCAGTGCACTTCTGCGTGCTATCGGATTTGCCAGAGATGAAGATATTCTTGGCCTTTTTGATCTTGTTGAAGAGGTGCCTCTTAAATCAAGTAAAAAGGAGCAGCTTGTCGGCCAGTATCTCGCTTCCGATATTGTTGACATGCAGACCGGTGAGGTAGTCAGCGCAAGGACGGCTATTACTGAAGATATTTTTGAGCAGATTCTTGCCGCTGGTTACAAAAGCGTCAAGGTGATGAAGACCTTTTCAGGTGGAGACAAGGGCCCTGACAAATCTATTATTATTAATACTATTCTGAATGACAGTTCAGCGACTGAAGAAGAGGCGCTTGAGATTGTCTATGAGGAATTGAGGGCTAACGAGGCGCCTGACATTGATGCTGCGAGAAGTTTCCTTGAGCGAACCTTCTTTAACCAGAAGAAATATGATCTTGGTGAGGTAGGCCGATACAGAATAAAGAAAAAGCTTGCCAAAGAGTTTGATGAGCTTGAAACCTACCTTTCTCAAACGCCGGAGCTGAAACAGCTTTCAGATACCATCTACGAAAAAATTCTCCAGACTATCCAGTCTTTTTCTGACGAGCCGACGGGTGAAGATATTCTGGTGCTCACGCATTACGATATTATTTCTGTCATCTACTATCTGATCAAACTGGTCAACGGTCTGGCTGATGTGGATGATGTCGACCATCTTGCGAACCGGCGTGTTCGGTCAGTCGGCGAACAGCTTGCAGCACAGTTTGTCATTGGCCTCGCACGAATGGGCAAGAACGTCCGTGAAAAGCTCAACTCCCGAGATTCTGACAAGATAGCGCCTGCTGACCTGATCAATGCGCGTACAGTCTCAAGCGTGGTCTCAAGCTTTTTTGCGACCAGTCAGCTCTCACAGTTCATGGACCAGACGAACCCTTTGGCCGAAATGACCAACAAGAGAAGGGTTTCTGCCCTTGGACCAGGTGGTCTGACCAGAGAGCGTGCAGGTTTCGAGGTTCGTGACGTTCACTATACGCATTATGGCCGCTTGTGCCCGATTGAGACACCTGAAGGCCCGAATATTGGTCTTATTTCCTCTCTTTCAGTCTATGCTGAAATTAACGACAAGGGATTTATTCAGACACCCTACAGGATTGTCGACAAGGGTCAGGTGACTGACAATGTTCTGATGCTCTCTGCAGAGGACGAGGAAAACAAGGTGACCGTGCCGGTCAGTGTTCCCCTCGATGAGAATAATAAAATTGCCATTGAGACGGTTCAGGCAAGGACAAAGGGTGACTATCCTGTGGTGGCTTCCGAAGATGTCAATTTTATGGATGTCTCGCCGGTTCAGATTGTCAGCGCAGCAGCGGCACTGATTCCTTTTCTTGAGCATGATGATGGAAACCGTGCCCTTATGGGTGCGAACATGCAGCGTCAGGCAGTTCCACTGCTGACTTCAGAGGCTCCCGTTGTCGGAACCGGCATGGAGTCAAAAGTTGCAAGGGATTCCCGTTCAGTTATTGTGGCGGAAGGTTCCGGAGTGCTTGAAGATGTTACAGCAGAATATATTACGATTCGCTATGATATTGACCTTGACAATGATGTTCGCTTGTCAATGCTTGATCCTGATGAAGGTCTTAAAACCTACAAATTGATCAAGTTCAAGCGTTCCAACCAGGATACCTGTATTTCACAGAAACCTCTGGTGCAGATTGGCCAGCGCGTTGAAAAAGGTGCAATTCTTGCTGACAGTTCATCAACAGATAACGGTGAACTTGCGCTTGGAAAAAATGTTCTGGTAGCGTTTATGCCATGGCGAGGCTATAACTTTGAAGATGCCATTATTCTCAGTGAGCGACTCGTCTATGACGATGTGTTTACCTCAATTCATATTCACGAGTTTGAGGCCAATGTTCGTGACACCAAGCGTGGCGAAGAGCAGTTTACCCGTGATATTTATAACGTCAGCGATGAGGCACTTAGAAATCTTGACGAGAACGGTATTGTTCGTAACGGCGCGGAAGTTAAGGAACGGGATATTCTGGTAGGCAAGATAACGCCGAAAGGAGAGAGTGATCCAACACCTGAAGAGAAGCTGCTCCGGGCAATTTTTGGTGACAAATCAAGTGATGTCAAGGATGCTTCGATGCATGTGCCTGCTGGAATGAAGGGCATTGTGATCAAGACAAAGCTGTTCAGCCGGAAGAAAAAGGTTGGGATGGATGTCAAGGAAAAACTTGAGGTTGTTGACAAGAAATATGATGCCAAAGAGTACGATCTTCGGAAGCGGTTTGCAAAGTGGGTAAAGCAACTTCTTGAAGGCAAGAGCTCTACTGGTCTGTACAGTGATAAAGGTAAATTGCTTGTTGCTGAAGGCGCGCTGTATGATGATAGTGTGATTGCAAAATTCAGTTCAATGCCTTTCCTGGAATCGATTGATTTTTCAAAAGGTGTGACTGACTCCAAAAAGCTCAACGACAATGTTGTGCGCCTTGTCAAGGAGTTCCGTTTCATGCTGAAAGATATTGCCGATGAGCGTGATAACGAAAAATACAAGATTAATGTTGGCGATGAGCTTCCTCCAGGTATTGAGGAGCTGGCCAAGGTCTATATCGCCCAGAAAAGAAAAATTCAGGTAGGCGACAAAATGGCTGGACGACATGGTAACAAAGGTGTTGTGGGCAAGATTCTGCCGATTGAGGATATGCCCTTCATGGAAAATGGCACTCCTGTTGACATCGTTCTTAACCCGCTTGGTGTGCCGAGCCGTATGAATATTGGCCAGCTTTACGAAACATCACTTGGCTGGGCGGCAAAAACGTTGGGGGTAAAGTTTAAAACTCCGATTTTTAATGGTGCCACCTATCAGGAAGTTCAGCATGAGCTTGAACGGGCCGGTCTTCCAGCTCACGGAAAGGTCAGCCTTTTTGATGGACGTACCGGTGAACGCTTTGATGACGAAGTAACGATTGGCTATATTTACATGCTCAAGCTCAGTCATCTTGTTGATGACAAGATTCATGCCCGTTCAACTGGCCCATACTCACTGATCACTCAGCAGCCACTCGGCGGTAAGGCGCAGTTTGGTGGACAGCGGTTTGGTGAAATGGAAGTCTGGGCACTTGAAGCTTATGGCGCAGCGAATATTTTGCGCGAAATGCTTACAGTCAAATCGGACGATGTGATTGGGCGGAACAAAACCTATGAAGCAATTGTTAAAGGCCAGAATCTGCCGGAGCCGGGTATACCCGAATCCTTCAACGTTCTTGTCAGAGAGTTGCAGGGTTTAGGTCTTGAGATTCGTATTGACGACAAGGTTCCTTAGTAATGTGGTAATTAGCGTGGACATCATTAACGGACGTTAACAAGAGTCGTTTAACAAGGATATTGACTATGATTTTTGCACAGGGAGCATCGCCCTTAAAAGGTGATTTTTCAAGGATAAAATTTAGTATTGCATCACCTGAAAGTATTCTTGCCCATTCAAGGGGAGAGGTACTGAAGCCTGAGACGATCAACTATCGCACTTTCAAGCCTGAACGTGACGGATTGATGTGCGAAAAAATATTTGGACCAACAAAAGACTGGGAATGTTACTGCGGCAAATACAAGCGAGTCCGCTATAAAGGAATTATCTGCGATCGCTGTGGTGTTGAAGTTACAACAAAAAGTGTCCGCAGGGAGCGTATGGGTCATATTTCCCTTGCGGTTCCTGTTGTGCATACCTGGTTTTTCCGATCAGTTCCAAGCAAGATTGGCGCACTGCTTGATCTTTCCACCAAGGAACTTGAACGGATTATCTATTATGAGGTCTATGTTGTTATCAATCCTGGGGAACCAGGAGAGAAGCAGGGCATCAAAAAGCTTGACCGCCTGACTGAAGAGCAGTATTTCCAGATTATTACTGAGTATGAGGATAACCAGGATCTTGAGGATTCAGATCCTGACAAGTTCGTTGCCAAAATGGGCGGCGAAGCCATTCATCTGCTGCTCAAGAATATTGACCTTGATGAATCGGCGACACATCTTCGCAAGGTGCTCAAAGAGAGTAATTCAGAACAGAAAAGAGCTGATGCCCTGAAAAGGCTGAAAGTTGTCGAGGCGTTCAGAAAAAGTTATGAACCCCAGAAGAAAGTCCGGAAAAAGTCACATGGGCTTTTCCCCGAAGACGACCTTCCGGAACCTTATGTCTATGAGGGTAATAAGCCCGAATATATGGTTATGGAGGTGGTTCCGGTTATTCCGCCCGAACTGCGTCCGCTTGTGCCTCTTGAAGGAGGCCGGTTTGCAACTTCCGATCTTAATGATCTCTATCGCCGCGTTATCATCCGGAACAACCGGTTGAAAAAACTCATCGATATTCGTGCCCCAGAGGTGATTCTTCGAAATGAAAAGAGAATGCTTCAGGAAGCTGTTGATGCTTTGTTTGATAATTCCCGCAAAGCGAATGCCGTTAAAACCGGTGAATCAAACAGGCCGCTTAAATCACTCTCCGATGCACTGAAAGGCAAGCAGGGCCGTTTCCGTCAGAATCTTCTTGGAAAGAGGGTCGATTACTCTGGTCGTTCCGTGATTGTGGTTGGTCCGGAATTGAAGCTGCATGAGTGTGGACTGCCGAAAAGTATGGCCATTGAGCTGTTCCAGCCTTTTGTTATTCGCAGGCTGGTCGATCGTGGCATTGCAAAATCGGTTAAATCTGCCAAGAAACTTATTGACAAAAAAGACCCGATTGTATGGGATGTGCTGGAAAAGGTTATTGATGGCAGACCAGTGCTGCTGAACAGGGCGCCGACCCTTCATCGTCTCGGTATTCAGGCTTTCCAGCCATTACTGATAGAAGGCAAGGCTATTCAGATTCATCCTCTTGTCTGTACAGCGTTCAACGCTGACTTTGACGGTGACCAGATGGCCGTTCATATTCCTCTGTCGCAGGAAGCGCAGCTTGAAGCATCTCTGCTTATGCTCTCGTCGCATAATCTCATTTTACCACAGTCCGGCAAGCCGGTTACAGTTCCTTCACAGGACATGGTACTCGGCATGTATTATCTGACAAAGTCGCGTTCGGGAGATCTTGGCGAGGGTCGGATATTTTACAGTCCAGAAGATGTTCTTATCGCCTATAACGAAGAGCGTGTGGGTCTTCATGCACAGGTTTTCGTGCAGTATGATGGAGAGATTGATCAGAAATTCGATTCACTGCGTGTTCTTGATACCCTAGTTGACGCAACATCGGAGAAGTCTCTGTGGCTGAAATCACAGATTGAAAAAAAATCAATTCTCTTGACCACGGTTGGTCGTGTGATTTTCAACCAGCACGTGCCTTCCCAAATTGGCTTTATTAACAGGGTTATTGACAAAAAGGTTGCAAAAGAGCTGATTGGCCGCTTGAGCAGCGAGGTTGGCAATGTTGAAACCGCCAAATTTCTTGACAATATCAAGGAAGTTGGATTCCATTATGCCATGAAAGGCGGTCTCTCGGTAGGGCTTTCCGATGCCATTGTTCCAGAAACCAAGGCACGACATATCAAGAGTGCGCAGCGCGACAGCACCAAGGTTGTCAAAGAGTATAACCGTGGTACGCTGACGGACAACGAACGGTATAACCAGATTGTTGATGTCTGGCAGAAGACCTCAAATATTGTTGCAGAAGAGTCTTACCAGAAGCTTAAAAAAGATCGGGATGGCTTTAATCCGCTCTATATGATGCTTGATTCCGGAGCCCGTGGCTCCAGGGAGCAGGTGCGTCAGTTGACCGGTATGAGGGGTCTTATTGCCCGTCCACAAAAATCCATGTCGGGCCAGCCGGGTGAAATTATTGAAAACCCGATTATCTCGAACCTCAAGGAGGGACTTACCGTTCTTGAGTACTTCATTTCAACACACGGTGCGCGTAAAGGTCTTTCCGATACATCGCTGAAAACCGCCGATGCCGGTTATCTGACCAGAAGACTTCATGATGTGGCACAGGATGTTATTGTGACCATTGATGACTGCGGCACTACACGAGGCCTCTATGTTCACCGCAACATTGAGGAAGAGACCAGCGGGCAGATCAAATTCCGTGAAAAAATCAAGGGACGTGTTGCGGCCCGAGATATTGTTGATACCCTGAACAACACTGTTATTGTAGAGTCCGGGGAAATTATTACCGAAGAACTTGCTGAGCTTATTCAGGAGACAGCCGGTGTTGAGGAGGCAGAAATTCGTTCGGTGCTCACCTGTGAGTCTAAAATCGGTATTTGTTCGAAATGCTATGGCACAAACCTTTCGGTTCACGAACTTGTTGAAATTGGTGAGGCGGTAGGTGTTATTGCTGCTCAGTCGATTGGTGAACCAGGAACCCAGCTTACGCTTCGTACCTTTCACCAGGGCGGAACGGCTCAGGGTGGTATTTCTGAAACCGAGACCAAGGCATTTTATGATGGGCAGGTTCAGTTTGAGGATATCAAAACGGTGGAGCATACCGCTATCAACGAGGATGGAGTCGAAGATTTCCGGATCATTGTTATTCAGAAAAATGGTAAAATAAATATTGCAGATCCTGAAACCGGGAAGATTCTGAAACGCTATATCGTGCCTCATGGTGCGCATCTTCATTGCAAAAATGGCTCGCTGGTCAAGAAAGATCAGGTGATGTTCAGCAGTGAACCAAACAGTACACAGATTATTGCCGAGATTCCCGGCACCATTAAATTTGCCGATATCGAAAAAGGTGTCACCTACAAGGAAGAGGTTGATCCCCAGACCGGTTTTTCACAGCATACCATTATCAACTGGCGTACCAAGCTCAGAGCTACCGAAACAAGGGAGCCGAGGCTGATGATTATTGATGCAAGTGGCGAGGTCAGAAAAACCTATCCTGTGCCGATCAAGTCAAATCTTTATGTTGAAGATGGGCAGAAGGTCAATCCGGGTGATATCATGGCCAAGGTGCCAAGAAACCTTGACCGTGTCGGTGGTGATATTACTGCCGGTCTTCCAAAAGTTACGGAACTGTTTGAAGCACGCATTCCAACCGATCCGGCTATTGTTTCTGAAATCGACGGTTATGTGAGCTTTGGTTCACAGCGCAGAAGCAGCAAGGAGATCAAGGTTAAAAATGACTTTGGTGAAGAGAAGGTCTATTATGTCCAGGTTGGAAAACATGTGCTTGCCAACGAGGGCGATGAGGTCAAGGCCGGAGATGCGCTGACAGATGGCGCTGTGTCGCCGCAAGATATTTTGCGTATTCAGGGCCCCAATGCTGTGCAGCAGTATCTGGTGAACGAAATACAGAAAGTGTATCAGATTAATGCGGGCGTTGAAATCAATGACAAGCATCTTGAGGTTATCGTGCGTCAGATGCTTCAGAAAGTTCGCGTTGAAGAGCCGGGCGACACCGAACTTCTGCCAGGTGATCTTATTGACAGAAGCGCCTTTGTTGAGTCAAATAGAGCTATTTCCGAAAAGGTACGCATTACCGAAAAGGGTGATGCACCAGCCAGGATTCAGGACAGTCAGCTTCACAAGAACCGTGAGATTACCAAACTGAATCGTGAGCTGCGCAAAAACAATAAAAGTATGATTGCTTTTGAGCCAGCTCTTCAGGCAACCTCACATCCCGTGTTGCTTGGTATTACAAGCGCGGCTCTTCAGACCGAGAGTGTGATATCAGCGGCATCGTTCCAGGAGACGACCAAGGTGTTGACTGATGCTGCCGTTGCCGGGAAGGTAGATTTTCTTGCAGGTTTGAAGGAAAATGTGATTGTTGGTAAACTGATTCCCGCAGGCACAGGCCTTAAGAGATACAAGTCAATCAAACTGACAGGTGATGGTCAGGAATCGTCTTCTGCCAGGGAAGTTGAAGAGGTGGTCATCGAAACTCGCGAAGGTTTTGCCAATGAGCGGTAGCCTCGACGGACAACAGTAACAAAACAAAAAAGGGAGACTCGCGTCTCCCTTCTTTGTATGCGCAAAGAGGAGAAAGCTGACTGTCTTGCATCTTTTTTTGATCAAGCGGCTCACAGCGGCATATTTTGATTGTTGGTGAGATCAAGAGTGCCATGGATGAGCGAATGGGCCGTAATACGACATTTGAATTGACCTATATTCTGCATCGACATAACTGATCGAAGCTTCCGTTGGCCCTATTCCGACACGCGACGATGTTGGTCTCCACCACCTGTTCCTCCGTTGAGACTGTACAAGGCAATCGACGAATAAACCTGTGCGAACCACCTTTTTCACAGGGCACGCACAGGATATTAATTGCATCCAGCTCGGGTTACACTGCGGCCTGTTTGTTTTTCAGCGTGAACCGGGCGAACACTTTGTCGCCGTCATTGGCGTACATCCATTTTGACAGGGATTTGCCGGCTGCGACAGTAAAGTTATGCGCGTATTCATAATAGGAATCGCTGGTTTTTGTGCCGTCATGGACTCGCAAGGTTACTTTGATTTTTACCGATTTGTCCAGTTGCCAGTCAGCTTCAAAAATCGCCTCGCCCAGCACGTCCTGGTCAGCGATGGCCTGGAAGGTGGCAGCGGCATGGGTATTGTAAGGGCCGACCAACAGTACTCGATACATGTTAGAGGTTTTTGTGGGATCCACTGCAGCGTTGCATTCGTGGTCGGTTGTTTGCACCCAGCCATCAATTTCCAGGGCGCGATAGAGATCCGATGACAGTTGCAGCACAACATTGACCTGGGTGGTCTTGCCAGCAGTGATAGACACTGGCACTTTGGCCTGGATATACATGCCGTCATTACGTGTCTTGCCGACATCAGCGATATAATTACCGGCAGGGATCTTGTCGAGACTGAAGCTGCCATCGCTCTTTGTGCCGACGCCCTTACCGTCGTATAGTTGTACCCATGCCCCGCTCACTGGTGCGCCGTTGAACATCACTTTGCCAGCCAGGCTACCTTGTGTCGGGACTTTTTTCCAGCGGTAGATGGTCACTTGCTCATAGCGCGGCGTGGCGTAGACCAGTGGTTCGGAATAACCGTATAGCGGCGCATTCCAACGCAGGAGGTTTTCAGGGCTAATGGCGTAGGCCGCTTGCTGTTGCCTCCACTGGTCGGAATCTTTGGATTCAGTTTCGCACCAGTCCGAGTTAAAAGCGTTGCAGACCTGGTTTGCGACATCGTCTTCCATGTCGGCGATCGACGATGCAAGCTCGGCGAGCACGCCATTCGGGGCCACGCTGTCATCTACCAGTTGCTCCAGCGCGTCAAACAACTCGTTGCCAGCCACCAGACGCTCGGCGGCGGTATACAGGTACAAGCCGTCCTTGGAGTTTGCGCCAGCGTCCTTGGGGTCTTTCTGGTTCTCGACTACGGCTCCGCTTTGGTGCACGGCACGCCATACGAATGAGGCGCACACGGTCGGGTAAGTGCCGTGCCACCAGGGCGAGGGCAAGGGTGATGCCGGGTTGGGGGCAATTTTGTCTGTGGCCGGGTTGGTGTAGCAATAGAAACTGTAGTAGCTCTTGCCCGCTTGTGCAGCGGCCCAGTCGGCGATGGCGTGCAACTGGCTGCGGATGGCCGGGGTTTCCTGCGTTGGATCAGGCTTGATGACCAGAGATTGCACCAGTTTCGGCTCATAGTCGCCTTGGGTATCGATCATGGAGTTGATCGTGCCAAACCCGCCGATGTTGAATGTCTTGCCAGTGGAGCTTTCCGGATCGACAAAGTCTTGACCATTGACCGAGTTTTCTACCGTCTGAGTGATGACGCCAGGCCAAAGATAGCGTAACTCATCGACCTTGAAGCCGTCAGAGGGGGCGGGTGTGCCAAGCAGTGACCCATTCGGATAGTCCAGCAAGCGGTCTTTGGAGGCAGTCGAATGTGTTATTTGTTCACGGTTGGTGGTCATCATACCGGAATGCGAATAGACCTGGCCGATGCTGAGCAGCAAATCTGCGATCATATCGCCCGGGGTTGCGGCAGTGATAATCATATCGCCTTTGCGTGCGTTCATGAACCGTCCCGGCATCGGCAGCCAGCTTGTATCGTTCGGATCGGTGGAAGCTTGGCAGACAAAACCTTCTGGTATGTTGGCGGGCAGGTTCCAGGGGTCGCACACCCCGCCCTCGACGATGTTTGGCTTGGGCGGTCCTGGCGGGTTAGGCGGGGCTTTGGGCAGCGATACCAACCCGCCGCGTTGCACCACTTGCAAAATATCCAGAGCCTTGATGGAGGTCGGGTTCTGCACCTGCCTTTGCGCGACCAGATTATTGAGCTGGGCGTTCAGGGCGGGATTCGCCAGCAAATGAGGGGTTATGCGAGCTATATGGGCAGGTAAATCGAAATAGGCCGAAGCCCGTACAGGTCGCCTAGCGCTGTCCAGGCCAGAATAATGTACCGCGAAACCTATCGCGTCGACGGGAATTTTGGTGCTCAGCACATGGATGATGGTTTCAGCCTTGGGCGGCAGCGCCACGTTTAGCGCCTCAAGATCAAGCATGACCGCCGGGCGGTGGTCGCTGAACATCAGCTCAATACGGCGGCTGGTAAATGCCAGCGCTACTGGTTCCAGGTTGCGTACGGTGAACGACCCACGGTATCCGTCCTGAGTGAATTGCGCATTGGCGGCAGCATTAACCACCAAGGGCTGGATCAACCCGCGTCGTTTGGCCATCGCATAGTGATTGGCGACGGTGACGCTACGCCGCACGTCTTGAGGTGGTTGCCCCGGTGCGGTCATACGCACTTGGATATGGAACACCATCTGTTCGGTGCTGGTGTCCAGTGCTGCGACAAAATCGTGGTCTATCCATGGCTCGGTGGTTTGCAGTGTGGTTCCGTCGCCAAAATCCCAGGCATAAGCGATCGGGGAATCGGCCAGATGGAAACCGGCAGCAACTGTGCGGGGCGGAACTTTGGTCGGCAATGGTTGTTGTGCCATGACGATGCGGATTTGCTTCGGTGCAACCTGGCTTGCAGCGGCGCGCCTTGGAAACAAACCGGCAAATGTGGGCGTTTTCGGCAGACCTACCCTGACTCCCTCCGCTTCGGTATGGACGACACTCATCTGGAATTCGGTGTGGCGGTGTGGATGCCCGGACACCGCCAAGCGAGGCGGCTCATTGCCTGGAGCTGCCGTCGCAACAGTGACGTTGGTGTTAATCATTTCAATCGAACCGTCGGCATGGCGGGCAACGGCGCGCAGCCGATGGGTGCCAGGTCGACGCCATTGCCGCCAATGTCGCACTCCCGGTGCCCGATTGAGATAAATATCGGTACCGCTTTCGTTGCAGAGCGTGCCATCGGGTGACAAGACTTCAATGCAAACGCTTTCTCCAACCTTGGGATTCGGCGGCGTGACGCGAATTTGCCCGAGGATCTTATTATTTATCCGCAATATCGGAATGTTGATGTTGACTGCCATAGTCAATTTCTCCTCTCTGTTTTATTTATGGAAGCTAAAAATAATCAGATTGATACGAATAAAACACCGACACTCAAGTCTTTAAGGTATAGCATCCTCTAAGCTTTACTTCAAGGATTCTATAGCATGGAAAAAGCGAATATATTATTATATAATAATACTCTAGGCTTGGCTTGGCAAGTCATTATTAACGATTGTTAAAGCGCCAGAATAGAAAACCTTAATCCCAATAAAAGTCTTCTGACAAAACGTTAACCCAACTCAAAAAGTTAGAGTTTATACCTTTGTCTGTAATGAAAATGTCGTAAAACGCTTAGCGCGATAAATGCAGATGTTCTGGAGAATAATAGCTCACTTAAGGAGCAGCCGCTAAAAAAAATACTTTCTATTACAATTTTAATTTAAGAATCTGTGTAATGTGAGTCAAGTAAAATAATAATGTCATTAATCAATCATAGAGACTGCTGCCAGTTCAGGAATCAAAGCTGACTTGCTGCGTCGATGGAAATAAGAATATGCAGTCAAGAATTATGGGCAGATATTTAAATCTCAGTGAGCGATTTGAATTGATGGCAAAATGAATGAAGCAACCGGATCAAGGAATAAATTTATAAAGGCGCCCTTATATATCTATTGGTTTTGATTCTGAGAGAATCGCAGGCATTATAAATTATAAACACTTAAGTTTGCTGTAATAGAGCCACAGCAAACTTAAGTGTTTATAAAGAGAAGTGTACATCAGTTTATTCAGATACGACAACTATTGTTCAGCAAGTTGTTTACTTCTTTTCAAACCTGAACGTTTCCAGAAAACTGGTATCAAAATCCCCACTCTGAAAGACCGGTGAGTGCATGACCTGTTTATGGAAAGGAATGGTTGTTTTTACTCCGACAACAATAAACTCATCAAGCGCCCTTGACATTCTTGCTATAGCCTCTTCTCTGGTGTGAGCGGTGACGATCAGCTTTGCGATCATGGAATCGTAGTTGGATGGTACCACGTAGCTCGCATAGGCATGAGAATCGACTCTGACACCGTGGCCCCCAGGCGTGTGGAATACCTGAAGCTGTCCGGGTGAAGGGCGGAACATGTGTTCCGGATCCTCAGCATTGATACGGCACTCAAGGGAGTGACCTTGTGGGGTGAACGTTCTGTTTTCAATTGATTCACCACTTGCAATGAGAATCTGCTCTTTGACAATATCAACATTGTAACGCTCTTCAGTCACAGGATGCTCCACCTGAATACGGGTATTCATCTCCATGAAGTAGAAATCGCGGTGTATATCAAGCAGGAACTCAATAGTACCGGCGCCTTCGTAGTTAATAGCCCGAGCAGCAGCGACAGCGGCATCACCCATCTTTTTCCTCAAAGCATCATCAACAACAGGGGAGGGTGTCTCTTCAATCAGCTTCTGGTGACGTCTCTGGACAGTACAGTCGCGCTCTCCGAGATGTATGGTGTTGCCGTGTTGATCAGAAAGAATCTGAATCTCAACGTGACGAGGGTTTTCGAGATACTTTTCAATATAGACTCCACTGTTGCCAAAAGCCTGCTCCGCTTCACTGCGAGCAGTATTCAGCGCTTTTTCAAGCTGGCTTTCCTCTGTGACAACCCTCATGCCCTTTCCACCACCACCGGCGGTCGGTTTGATAATAACCGGATAACCAGTTTTTTTGGCAGTCTCAATGGCCTGCTTCAGATCAGTCACCAAGCCGGGGCTTCCCGGGACGACCGGTACACCAGCCGTAATCATGGTTGCCTTTGCGGTGTTTTTGTCACCCATCTGGTTGATCATTCTTGCTGTAGGGCCAATAAACTTGATGTTTGCCGAGTCACATACCTCAGCAAAATCAGCGTTTTCAGCAAGAAATCCATATCCGGGATGAATGGCATCGGCACCGGTTACCTCGGCGGCAGCAATGATGCGCGGGATGTTGAGGTAGCTCTCTCTTGATAAAGCAGGTCCTATGCAGACAGCTTCGTCAGCGTATTTAACATGGATAGATTCAGCGTCAACTGTTGAATAAACAGCTACTGTACTGATCCCCATTTCGCGGCAGGTCTGCATAATACGCAAAGCAATTTCGCCGCGATTTGCAACAAGTATTTTCTTGAACAAGGCTTTTTGTGATGAATTGATTATGGTTTAATCCGGAACAGTGGCTGATCATACTCGACCGCTTGTCCGTTTTCAACAAGAATTTCAACAATAGTTCCAGACACCTCAGCTTCGATCTCATTCATCAGCTTCATGGCTTCGATAATACAGAGGACGTCACCTTTTTTCACTGTGTCGTTAATGGCAACAAAAGGTGGGGAGTCAGGTGATGATGATTGATAAAATGTTCCTACAATTGGCGATCGGGATTCAATAAGATCAGATGTTGGCTCAGCGTTGGCCACTGAAGGCGCAGTACTGGTTGATGCGGAGGGAGCTGGCAGGGTGACTGTCGTTGTTACTGGAGCTGCCTGTGAAATTATCGCTGCGGAAGAACGCCGAAGGATAATTTTAAAGTTTCCCTCCTCAATGATGGTTTCCTGAAGATCTGAGCTATTGACAATGTCAATAAGCTGTTTGATTTCGTTAAGGTTCATGATGATATTACTTAGGTTATAAACACAAGTACTGGTGAATCGCCGTAAGATAGTTACTTTTTAACTCTTTCAATATAATCACCCGTTCGGGTATCCACACGAATAATACTTCCAGTCTGTATAAACATGGGGACATTGACTTCAGCCCCGGTTTCTACAATTGCTGGTTTCGTTCCGCTGGTTGCCCTGTCGTCTTTCAGCGCCGGGCTGGTTTCAGTCACCTCAACTTCAACAAACGTGGGGAGTTCAACTCCAAGAATAGAGCCATCATCAGAAAATAAAATCGTCACCGTGATACCATCCTTCACAAAACGTGCTGAAGAACCAATTAAATATTCAGCAACATTAATCTGCTCAAAGGTATCATTGTCCATCATCACAAAGTCAGAACCATCGCGGTACAGATACTGATACTGTTTTCTCTCTGTGACAATCAAATCAACAGATTCTGTGGCACTGAATCGATATTCGACATTTCTGCCGGATTTCAGATTTCTCATGTTTGCCTGATAAAATGCCCGAAGATTACCAGGGGTACGGTGCATAAGGCTTTCGATACTGTGGGGCTCTCCCTTGAAACGAATAATTGATCCTTTGGAGACGTTACTGATTGAAATCATAAGCCGGTTAAAAAATTATCTTGTTACAATGCCAGTTTTCTTTAAAAAGAAACCGAAATATAACACAGTCCAAGACGAATACCAATTACCGGGCAATCATTGATTATTGCTAAAAAGCCATTGCATGTTAGTATTCTACTGTTTAAATTCAATCTCAAAGGGGAGGTGATGAAAAAAAGTTCATTTTACTTCAAACATTAATAATATTTAAGTCATATGTCAAAAGCTGAATTAGTAGAGAAAATCGCCGAGCAGGCTAAACTGACGAAAGTTGATGCCGAGCGTGCTCTCAATGCTGTGCTCAATGTTGTGACAACATCATTGAAAGCCGGTCAGGATGTTGCTCTCGTCGGTTTCGGGACGTTTACCGTTGGTGACAGAGCTGAAAGACAAGGGCGAAATCCCCAGACAGGTGAGGCTATTACCATATCCGCTAAAAAAGTTGTAAAGTTCAAACCCGGGAAAGCGCTCAAGGACGAGGTTTGTAGCTGATTTTGATGTTTTTGTCTCTGCTTTTTTCAGCCCATCTTGAGCTACTGCCTGATGGGCTTTTTTTATCATTTATTCCAGCATAATGGCAACGAAGGTTATTCTTGATTTTGAAAAGCCACTCTATGAGCTGCAAGCAAAGCTCGAAGAAATGCGACAGTGCCTCCGGAGTAGTGCGAGAGATCAGACCCAGCCACAGACTGAGGCCCTTAATCGCGACATCGAGGCCTTTGAACTGAAAATTGACACACTCCGTCGTTCGATCTATAAAAATCTTACTCGCTGGCAGAAGGTCCAGCTTGCCCGCCATCCTGAAAGGCCCTATACGCTTGATTATATATATATGATGACGAAAGACTTTGCTGAACTTGCCGGTGACAGGCATTTCAGCGATGATAAAGCTATTGTCGGAGGTTTTGCACGTCTTGAAGAGCGTTCATCAGGTTTTTCGCAATCAGTCATGATGATCGGTCATCAGAAAGGTCGTGATACCAAGTCCAATCTTTACAGGAATTTTGGTATGGCTCAGCCTGAAGGGTACCGCAAGGCGCTTCGTTTGATGAAACTGGCCGAGAAGTTTCGAAAACCGGTCATTACTTTGATTGATACCCCGGGTGCTTTTCCCGGAATCGAAGCCGAGGAGCGCGGCCAGGCTGAGGCCATCGCACGCAATCTGTTTGAAATGGCGAAGTTGACTGTTCCTGTTATCTGTGTTATTATCGGAGAAGGCGCCAGTGGCGGAGCAATTGGGATCGGAGTCGGCGATCGCATTCTTATGGCTGAAAATAGCTGGTATTCAGTGATCTCGCCCGAAAGCTGCTCTTCGATTCTGTGGAGAAGCTGGAACTATAAAGAGCAGGCAGCAGAAGCATTGCAGCTTACCGCCCCGGATCTCCTCGAGCAGGGTATTATTGACCGCATCATTCCTGAGCCGATTGGCGGAGCCCATACAGATCCTGATGCTATGGCTGCAACGTTGAAAAGTATGCTTGTTGAGGAGCTGAAAGAGCTTCTGACAAAGGATTCAGCGCTGCTTGTCCATGACCGGATCGAAAAGTTTTCATCGATGGGTGTCTGGAAAGAAGAGGTTTAAGAAGACATAAGCAAAAAGCCTGCATGATAAAGTGCAGGCTTTTTGTTATAACATCTTTTCTTGTTACTTGATTTCGTAAGATTGATCGCCCTTGAGCAGTTGTTCGAGGGTGCCAACTCCATCTTTCTGGGCGTCATTGATTTGTGCGATCAGAGCCTCTTCGTACGTTATCCGTGTTTTGGCATAAAAGACACCGAAAGGCCGTGGCAGTGGCTCTTCCAGTTCAGAATGATCGTCAGCAAAATGAGCAAGAATGGATGCTTTGTTGATATCGGTTTCATCATGAATCCAGAGGTCACTGGTTGAAATTCCATCCTTGTCAAGATCAACAACAACGGGCTGGAATCCGTCCAGCAGAATGCCACGTTTTCCTCTTGCAAAAACAAGTGGTTTCGCCTGTTCCAGATAAACCGTGTTATTGGCTTTATTATCTGGAGTGGCGAATGCTTCAAAAGCGCCATTATTAAAAATAGGGCAGTTCTGATAAATTTCGACCAGAGACGTTCCCTTATGAAGCGCGGCGCTTTTCAGTATTGAGCGAAGGAATTTGCCGTCGCGATCAAAAGCCCTGGCAAAGAATGATCCACCTGAGCCAATAGTGAGGGCCGCCGTATTAAATGGCTGATCAATAACTCCAGACGGCGAGGTAACAGTTCGCAACCCGACTTTTGAGGTTGGTGAATACTGGCCCTTGGTGAGACCGTAAATTTCATTGTTGAAGAGCACTACATTCAGGTCCGGATTTCTTCTCAGGGTATGAATAAAGTGGTTTCCACCAATTGAGAGTGCGTCGCCATCTCCTGTTCCAACCCATACACTCAGATCCGGTCGTGCAGTTTTCAGCCCGGTTGCCATCGGCAGCGCTCTGCCGTGAATACCGTGAACACCATAAGTGGCAAGATAATAGGGGAGACGGGACGAGCAGCCTATACCCGAAACAAACACAATGTTTTCAGGTGCAATACCCAGTTCAGGTAAAACATTTTTTATTTGCTGCAGCACGGCATGATCACCACAGCCGGGACACCATTTTGGCTCCTGATCCGAAGCAAAATCCTTGGCAATCAGGATTGGAAGGACTGGTACTGTTGTATTATCGGTCATGATTGAAGCTCCTTTATGATGTCAGTGATTTTTATCAGTATTTCCATTTCATTGAATGGTACTCCCTGTACCTTGGAGAATCCCTCGGGTGCAATCAGGAAAGTGTCGCGGATAATATGGATAAGCTGCCCGCTGTTGAGTTCGGGGATAAGGATTTTTTTATAATTGCCGAGAATTTCTCCGAGATTTTTCGGAAACGGGTGAATATAGCGCAAGTGAGCATGAGCGACATTGTAACCCTGTTCAATGGCTTGTTCAACAGCGGTTTTAATGGCGCCATAAGAAGAGCCCCACCCAAGAACAAGTAAATCTCCTTTTTCCGAACCATTATCAATAGTCTGAAGAGGAATGCTGTCAGCAATCTGATTAATTTTCTGTGCACGAAGCCTGGTCATCAGCTCATGATTATCCGGATCATGAGAGACGTTGCCGGTTTCATTCTGCTTTTCGAGACCGCCGATACGGTGTTCAAGCCCTTTCGTTCCGGGGATTGCCCATGCGCGAACCTGACGATCGTCGCGTTTGTAAGGGAGGAAAGGCGGATCTTCAGGTTGCCTTGGAGCGTGAAAATGCGGCGTGATGTCTGCAAGGTTATCCGGACTTTCGACTTTCCATGGTTCTGAACTGAGCGCCAGATAACCGTCAGTTAAACAGATCACCGGTGTCATGTGCTCAATAGCAATTCTTGCAGCTTCATAGGTCGCATAGAAGCAATCAACAGGAGAGCTGGCCGCAATAACCGGGAGAGGGGCGTCTCCATGTCTGCCGTACATGGCCATGAAAAGATCAGACTGCTCGGGTTTTGTTGGAAGACCGGTTGACGGGCCACCGCGCTGAACATTGATCACTACCAGCGGCAGTTCAAGAATAACCGCCAGACCAAGGGCTTCGGTTTTCAACGCAAGCCCGGGGCCAGAGGTATTTGTTGCGGCAAGTGCGCCACCGTAAGCTGCGCCAATGCTGCTCACAATGCCGGCAATTTCATCTTCAGCCTGAAACGTTTTGACGCCATATTTTTTCTTTTTGGCCAGTGTCTGAAGAATCTCCGTTGCCGGTGTGATAGGGTATGAGCCAAGGAACAGTTTCAGACCGGCCTTTTTCGATGCGGCGGTCAGCGCTATGGCACACGCTTCATTTCCGGTGACCCTGCGATAGACACCATGCTGTTTTTGCGGAGCAATATCAAAACGGCCAAGGTTTGCAAAAAGCTCAGTTTCATCACCAAAGAAATAGCCCGCCTTTACAGCCCGGATGTTCGCTTCGGCCATGTGAACATTTTTCTGGAATTTGGCGCGAAGCGTTTCAAACGTTCCTTCAAGCGGAAGTGTATAGAGCCAATAGAGCAAGCCAAGAACAAACATGTTTTTGCAGCGGTCAATTTCCTTGCTGCTGAGGCCGCTCTCTTTCAGCGCTTCACGGGTAAGCTGCAGAATCGGGACAGGAAAAAGAATATAGTTGCTCAGAGAGCCGTCTTCGAGTGGATTCACTCCTTCGGGATAGCCTGCAAGCTTGAGGTTTTTTTCATCAAATCCTTCAGTGCCGGCAATTATGATGCCGCCACGATGCAGGTCTTTGAGATTTGCTTTCAGTGCGGCGGAATTCATGGCGACCATAACATCAAATCGCGCACCCGGCGTATAGACCGGCTTGCTGCTGAACTGGAGCTGAAACCCTGAAACACCGGCAATGGTGCCTGCCGGGGCTCTTATTTCAGAAGGAAAATTTGGAAACGTATTAAGTTCTGAGCCATGAATTGCAACAGTATTGGCAAATTGAGTGCCGGTCAATTGCATACCGTCTCCCGAATCTCCAGCAAAAAGCACGGAGACACTGGTTTTGGAGGTCACATTGACCTGTCTGGTTTTCTGTTTTGTATCAGTCATTGTCCCTGTTCATTACTTTTTATTGTTATTCAAAATGAGGGCACAGCAAGAAAATCCCCGTGTTAATAAAACATCGCGGCACAAAGGCCATTTGATATTGTTGTCTGGTAAGTGTATTATTGGTGGGTAAAGAGAAGGCAAAGCCCTACCCCGCAGTCATCTGCTATAAATAGTATTATAAGCGTTCTGCCGGATTAAAACAAGAGGCCAACTCTTATACCCTAAGAGTTTTTTTCAATGACGATGTTGTTTTTTGTCAGATAATCCTGCCACTCCTGCTCCTCCCTTGTCGGGCAATCGGGAGAGAGGTCACAGAAATCACAGCGCTGTATAAGGTACATCTGTTCCATCCAGCAATCGTTGTTGCTTTTGGATACCTCATTGACGTGATTGGGATTTTCCTTCATTATCCTGGAAGCAATATCCATGAGTTCCAGAATATCTTTTCTCTTTTGCTGATGTTCTACTCCCCAACTCATAGCAGCGCTCCTGTTGTTTATCAGAAAAATATAACGGGATAGAAAAGCGAGAACCCGTCTTGTTGATAATATAAATTCTTTTCTTAAAAACTCCTTTTGCTATGCGACCCCGGCCCGCATTGACAACAAGAAAAAGGATCGGGATTTTTTATACAATGAAAGAGCAATCAAGACGGGCAGAGGCGTTGAAGGATGCAACACGGAGAGCATCGATCATGGTTAACTGATTGCCGGGAAACAGATTAAAATTAAGTTGGCAACAAGCCTCAAAAAAGAGTAACTTTGAAGCCATGAGAAAGAGCCGTCCAGAGTGTGGATTGGCATGATGCAATACCTTGCAACAAGATTACAATTTCTATGAAATCCCGAGACATCAGACAATCCTTTCTGGATTATTTTGCTCAAAAAGGTCATACAATAGTTCGTTCTGCTCCGGTGATTCCAGCCGATGATCCAACCTTACTGTTTACCAATGCCGGCATGAACCAGTTCAAGGATGTGTTCCTTGCAAAGGGAACAAGGCCATATCTGCGAGCGGCTGATACTCAGAAATGTATCAGGGCATCAGGCAAGCATAACGATCTGGAGGATGTTGGTCGCGATACCTATCATCACACCTTTTTTGAGATGCTCGGCAACTGGTCGTTTGGAGATTATTATAAAAAGGAGGCAATCACCTGGGCCTGGGAATTACTGACCGATCTCTGGAAATTGCCAAAAGATCGCCTTTACGCAACAGTCTATCAGGATGACGACGAGAGTTTTGAGATATGGAAGAGCCAGACGGACATCAATCCAGAGCATATCCTCCGGTTTGGTGACAAGGATAATTTCTGGGAGATGGGAGAGAGCGGCCCCTGTGGCCCCTGTTCCGAAATTCATATCGATTTGACGCCAGATGGTTCCGGCAAGGAGCTGGTCAATGTTGGTGATTATCGGGTTATCGAACTGTGGAACCTTGTCTTTATCCAGTATAACCGAAAGAGTGATGGATCTCTTGAGCCGCTGCCCATGAAACATGTCGATACCGGCATGGGATTTGAACGTGTTGTGGCGGTGATGCAGGGGAAAGGATCCAATTATGACAGTGACGTTTTTCAGCCGCTGTTCGATCGCATCACCGAAATTACCGGCGTCCGCTATGGGGCATCAATCGATGATCCCCTCGATATAGCGATGAGGGTTATTGCCGATCATGCCCGTACGCTCACTTTTGCCCTTTCTGATGGCGCCATGCCTTCAAATGAGGGGCGCGGTTACGTGCTTCGCCGCATTCTTCGGCGGGCCTTGCGCTATTCCAAAAATCTTGGCTATAACGAACCGATACTGCATCAGCTTGTTGGAACCCTTGCCACGTCGATGGGCGATGTTTTTCCTGAACTGCAAAAACAGCAGCAGACGGTCACCAATATCATCAAGGCCGAGGAGGAGAGTTTTATTGTCACCCTTGATCGTGGCATGGAGATTTTTAATGATGTGGTCGATAAAGTCCGTTTTGCAAAAGGAACAATTATCGATGGTCAGGATGCCTTCAAGCTTTATGATACCTACGGATTTCCTTTTGATCTGACCAGCCTGATGGCTGCGGATGTTGGCTTTCAGGTTGATGGAGAGGGCTTTGAACGCTGTATGCTCGAACAGAAGAGTCGCGCAAGAAGCGACCGCAAGGGGAAGCAGCAGGTTGGTGATGATGGAACGGAGTGGCAATGGTTCAGCGATTGTCACGCCTCGGTGTTTGCCGGTTACAACCAGCTCGATATGCCTGTCGTGATTACCGGTATCAAACACGCCAGGGAGAAGCTGCTCCTCGCGCTTGACCAGACGCCATTCTATGCAGAAAGCGGTGGTCAGACTGGTGACAAAGGAGTGATAGAGACGCCCCGTTACCGTTTTCAGGTTGCCGATACCGTCAAGGATGGCGACACGATTATTCATGTTATTGCAAATGCCTTCGACAAGACTCTTAATGCTTCCGCCATGCTCGATGATCTTTCACTTGACGAGCCTGAGCTGTCAGCGCAAGCCGCTGTCGATTGCGGTGTGCGTCAGGATGCCGAGCGCAATCATACCGCAACGCACCTTATGCATGCCTCGCTCCGCAGGGTTCTCGGGCAGCATGTGCAGCAGAAAGGTTCATTCGTGAGCGCCGAACGACTTCGTTTTGATTTCAGCCATTTTTCAAAACTCTCTGATGCAGAGATTGAGGCCGTCGAAGCCGAAGTGAACGAACAGATACGAAGGGCTGAGCAGGTTATCAAGCACGCCGATGTTCCTTACGATGAGGCGATTGCCAAAGGCGCCCTTGCCTTTTTCGGTGATAAATATGCCGACCTTGTGAGGGTGGTCGAAGTGCCGGGCATTTCAGTTGAACTGTGTGGCGGCACCCACGTTGATAATATTGGCCGAATCGGTCTCTTCAAAATTGTCAGTGAATCGTCGGTAGCATCCGGCGTTCGGCGTCTTGAGGCGGTGACCGGCAGCGCTGCCGAAAAGCTGTTATGGCACGAATATCGCGAACTTCAGCAGGTGCGCCATCTGCTCAAAGCAAAAGGGGATGAGCCTGTGACGGAGAGAGTTGCTGAACTGATGGAGGCTAAAAAAGAGCTGGAAAAGCAGCTCCTTGAGGGCAAGATCACCGCTCTTCTCAACACGTTGACCGGTGAACTTGACATGTCCCCTGACATCAATGGCTGCCGGGTGATAACGAAGATTGTTGAAGGGGTGGATGCCGAGACGTTGCGCCAGGCGGCTCTTGCCCTGCGAGAGAAGGTGCCTTGTGCGGCAGGTCTGCTCTGCACGGTTGACGACGGCAAGGTCTCGCTGGTGAGTTTTGCTTCCGATAAAGCGGTTCGTGCATGCGGTATCGATGCCGGGAAACTGATTCGTGAAGCCGCCAAACAGGTGCAGGGCGGTGGCGGCGGCAAGCCTGAATTCGCCACGGCGGGAGGGAAGAATATCGACGGCATAGCAAAAGCGCTTGAAGCCTATACCGCATCGATAAATACGTTACTTGTGCAGGGATGAAGGAACAACAAATAAATGGTTATGCTGGTTCTTGACTGCTTTTTCGGGCGATGCTCAAAACCCTCATGCGATGGTTGCGCCCTGGGGCTCGTTCGTTCACTGCGCCTCGCCCTGAAGTCACGCGCGATGCAGAAGAAAGAAGAGTCCTCCGTCGCTCCGGTCGGTTCGTGGGAGCCACCTGAGACAGCGACGTTGCACCATAAGCCAACGATCCACAAACCGGATACGACGAAAAAAAGGAAACGGCTGCTCGCTCCGAGGGAGGAGATTGCGTGGTATCCTGTCATCAAGCCGGAGCTGTGCAACGGCTGCGGCGACTGCAAGGTTCTTTGCAAACCCGGTGTCTTTGAGTTGGGCGAGCCAGATCCCACAGGTATCCACCGCCCGAAACTGATTGTCGCGCATCCCTACAAGTGCCTCGTGCTCTGCACCAGATGTGTGCCGATTTGTACCTCCGGGGCAATCATCATGCCACGTCAGGAGGATTTTGAGCAGTTTGTGGAGTATGTTGACTGACCGAAAGGTCGTCGCGATCCCTGAATCCCATCAGATAGAGAATGGCATCAAGCCCGAGGGTTGAGATAGCCTGCTTTGCGCTCTCCCTCACAATGGGCTTTGCCCTGAAAGCGATGCCGAGTCCCGCTTTGCCCAGCATCGGGAGGTCATTGGCGCCATCACCAACGGCAATGGTCTGTTCCAGCCGGATGTTCTCCTTTTTCGCAATAATCTCCAGCAGTTCAGCCTTTCTTTTGCCATCAACAATGGGCCCGATCACCTTGCCGGTTAACCGGTGATTGTCAATTTCAAGCGTGTTGGCATAGATGTAATCGATATTCAGCTTTTTCTGGAGATAGTGGCCGAAATAGGTAAAGCCACCAGAGAGAATAGCGGTCTTGAAGCCAAGGTTGTGGAGGTTATGAAAAAGCGTTTCAGCTCCTTCAGTCAATTGAAGGCGTTGAGCAATTTTTTCGAGAACATGTTCATCAAGCCCTTTCAGCAGGGAGACCCTCCGCTGAAGGCTGCCGGTAAAGTCGATTTCCCCACGCATCGCCTGTTCAGTAATTGCCGCCACCTCAGCGCCGACGCCAGCCTCGATGGCAAGCTCATCAATCACTTCAGAGGTAATCACGGTAGAGTCCATATCAAACACCACCAGACGACGATTGCGCCGGAAAATGTTGTCCTCCTGAAACGCGATATCAACGCCAAGCGTATCGGTAATGGCAAGCATCTGTTCGCGGAAGCTGTTTTCGCTCAGCAGCGTGCCCCGTATCGAAAACTCCACGCAGGCCTTTGTGTGTCCAGCATTCTCGTTTTCAAGAGGAATACGACCCGAGAGGCGATTGATGGTCTCAATATTGAGGTTGTGCCCGGTGATGATCGACGACACCCGCTCCAGTTGCTCAGCGGTAATCTTTCGCGCAAGCAGCGAGAGCAGATAACGGTGCTTGCCCTGCTCATGCACCCAGTCGTTGTATTCGGTATCGGTAACCGGCGTAAAGGTGATCTGAATGCCGATCGTATGAGCGCAGAAAAGCAGATCCTTCAGCACCGGCGAAGAGGCCGACTCTTTCGGCACCTCCACCAACATCCCCAGCGACAGATGATTGTGAATAACCGCCTGACCAATATCAAGCACCGGCACTTTATAGCCAGCAAGGATTGAGGTTATTTTCGAGGTCAGGCCAGGTTTGTCGGGGCCTGTAATGTTGATCAAGAGAAGCTCGCTCATAGTGGCATGGTAAGGGTTTGTTATGCTGCTCAAGATATTACTAAAGTTGAAATTTACACAAGGTTCATGCGGAAAATGCCGATGTTGTGGTTGCCTGTTTTTTTGATGGGGAGTATTATTTTTGTTATAATATCGCTGTGATTTTTTTGTGAGAAAGCAAATAATGGACTGACAAGATGATTGCGGATCTCCATGCAGATTTACGAGTACCTGTATATCCTCAGGTATTGTGTCGTTCACCGAAACTTTCATGCACAATTGATAAAACGAGCCACTTGCCATACATTTAGGCACTCTTTTGCAACACATTTACTTGAGGCTGGGTATGATATTCGCACTATTCAGGAATTAATGGGCCATAAAGATGTAAGCACCACGATGATTTATACCCATGTTTTGAACAAAGGTGGCCATGGAGTAAAAAGTCCTGTTGATGGCTTGTAAGCAACGTTGTTATGCCGATCCGTATAAGACGCTAAAATAAAACGTAATACAATGGTTAAGTATTTTTTATTAAAACGATTAACGGTATTTCGAGTAGTTTGTAATTTGCCTCTTATATGGGTTACTATTCAAAAATCTGCGGTTTAGGCGGATCAGTCTAATTATTGTTAGGACACGAAAGGTAACACGCGATGGACAAGCCAACCGGTGCCCAAATCCTTCTCCTGATACGTGGAGGACAGGCCACAAACTGGGCATCGCTGTGTCGCGCTTTGGGGCGTGACCCAACCGAGAGGAATTCGCTCACGTTCTGGATTGCGGAAGCGCTTCAGGAACTCGTCGTCGCTGGTCTCTTAGAAGTCGATGGTCCCCTCGATCCTGGAAGTTTCCGGTTCCCGACTGGCGAGATTCGACTCACGCCGCGAGCCGCTCAGACACAGCATGCGCTTGGCGTTAGTCTTCCTGAAGCTGCGAAGATGAAACGTGGACGTTCGATTGTCGTCGAGCCATTCTTCGGTGTACCCGACATTCAAGTTGATGATTGCCTAGACCTGTTCATGCTGATGCCATTCTCGAACGATCTTCTGCCGGTCTACCAAGATCACATTCAGAAGGTCGTATCGGGGATGTCGCTGGCAATCGGGCGGGCCGACGACTTCTTTGGCGCACATGAGATCATGAAAGACATCTGGCGTTCGCTGCTAGGGGCTACTGCGGTCATCGCAGAGTGTACAGGCCGCAATCCAAATGTCTTCTATGAGATTGGCATCGCTCACACGCTTGGCAAACCGGTCATACTAATCACCCAGAACAAGGATGACATTCCGTTTGACCTCAGAGCAATCCGCTACATTGAATATGAGTATACACCCCGAGGAATGAAGCAGTTTGAGAAAGCCCTCAAATCAGCCATCAGCGCAACGTGTCCTAACAACCGGTTGCAGCGGACGGGGCGCTCACGCGCCGCCGCTGAACCGGAGCGTTATATCTCCAAATTACTCGGTCTCAGAAATGAATAAATTTGAAGAATTTGAAAAGGCTCAAAGTAAAATCAGAGAGTTAGACTTTCAAGGAAAAGATCTTTATTGCGGTGAGATGCTTGAGCAATACAAGTTAAGAAACTCTTTTGGTTTAGATCCATTTAAAAAAATACATAGGATTTTCCAAAGAGATTATTATGAAAAAGATGTTTCAGAAGGATATCTGACGCTACCAGTTGCATCTTCAACTGTCTGGAAAGATCCTCTTGAGAACCCGTTAGAAAATGTAACCGGTATCGATACGGTAACGGGGGGGGCAATTGACTATGGTTCTCTTGTCAGATCATTTTACGCACTTTGCTGGACTGATCGCTCAAGTCCAAACGCCGCCGATTGGGTGAGCTTCTCACATGGGAAAAAAGCGGTAAGAATATCCACTACGGTAGGTAAGCTATTAGATCGTTTGATGTCGAATAGTGACCGTCTATATATGCATAGGGCTTGGCTAATAAATGTTGAATACAAGAACCAATTTTGATCCGAGCAATGAAAAATCCAACTGTAGTTTTAAATCACATGGAGAGCACCGGTTCCATGCTTGCCGCGAGCGCAGCTGTTGTCCGTACACAATTTTCTGGAGAAGACGAAGTAAGGCTATTATTTGATGCTTCGGTCAAGCCTGAATTACCAAGAGTTGTATATATGAGTAATCATGAGTTGCTGCGTGTCCCATTTAACTGGGATGGCTTTGTTGATGATCAGATTGAGAACTAGCTGGTTCGCATATAACAAGGCAAATACAGCCGATGCAAAAAGACGCGCAGCTGATTTACAGCGTTATAACGAAATAAATAAGGAGAATATAGAGAGATGAGTTGGAAAGACAAAATTCCGGGTAGTTTTGGATCTGTTGATAAAAAGTTTGCTGGCCATTCTCTTGATTCCGAGAGAGCTGCAGAGCTTCTGGAGGCAGCAATTAAAGCCAATGTTGGATTTAAAAAGTATCTTGCCGAAATCGAAAATTGGTTAAAAGCCGAGGGTTGCAGTGCCGCCCATATTCAAGAGGAAATGAAAAAGGTAAATGATATCAGCCGTTATTTCAAACAAGATTAGACATTTGCAAGTTTGTCATAACAATCTAATCCAGCTGACCCGGAACACGCGATGTCCAAATAGCACGGGCAGTGGCCGGACGGCTGATTATAGTTGTTATGCTATTTTATAATTATGGTTAAAAAACTGTATATCGTTGATGATGCTTCGCTTATGAATGAATGGGACTATGAAGCGAATCAAATCTTCGATCCCAGTAAACTAACTAGGGCTAGCAATAAAAATGTCTCATGGATATGCTCCAAATGTAGATATACGTGGAAGGCAAAAATTAGTAATCGTTCAGTTCTAGAAAGAGGGTGTCCTCTCTGCGCAAATAGAGTTGTCGTTGAAGGAGTAAATGACTTAGGAACAACTCACCAATTACTCGCAAATGAATGGCATCCAACCAAAAATGGTGATTTAACTCCTAAAAATGTTACACATGGAAGTGGTAAGAAAGTTTTGTGGCTTTGCCCACTTGGACATGATTATCCAGCAACCATACTTCATAGGACATCAGGAACTAATTGTCCAATTTGTAACTCAGGAAGGCAGACATCATTTGCAGAACAAGCAACATTTTTTTATATCAAAAAACTATACCCTGATGCTATAAGCCGTTATAAGTCAAGTTTCCTTGGTAGAATGGAGCTGGATATTTTTATACCTTCAATAAGGTATGCAATCGAGTATGACGGCGAAGCATGGCATAAAAAAGATACAATTAAGCGAGAACAATTAAAGTATTCAAAGTGCCAAGAAAAAGGCATAAAACTAATAAGATTGCGAGAAAAATTCCCTGAACTGGGTTCAATAGTTGCTGATTATCAGTTTGGAACGAATAAACTATATGAGCCTAAAAACCTTGAACATATAATTAAAGAAATTCTTAGACGAATAAATTTTTCCAATACCTGGTTGACTAAATGCCCCATAGATGTAAACATAGAGCGTGATAAATATAAGATACAGAATTACAGATTTACTCTGGAAAATGAATCTTTTTTAGATAAATTTCCTCAAATTGCAGAAGAATGGCACCCAACCAAAAATGGAAATTTGAAACCTGGTATGTTTAAGCCTAGATCAGATCACAAAATCTGGTGGAAATGCTTTAGTTGCGGTTATAGTTATGAATCAACCATTGGACATAGAACATATGGTACTGGATGCCCAAAATGTGCAATTGAAAAAGTAACAAAAGTAAAACGTAAACAAGTGAATATGATTGACCCTAATACAGGTGAAGTTGTATCAAAGTTTATTTCGATTTCAGATGCATCAAGGAAAATGAAAATTAATAGTTCAAATATTTCAATGGTATGTAAAGGACAAAAAGCCAAGGCTGGTGGGTATTGCTGGTCGTACGATAAAATAGTGAATAAAAAATA
>SZXV01000007.1 GCA_005862225.1 Chlorobium sp. | reverse complement strand
CGGAAAAGGAGCTGGCATACCTCCGATTCCTAATGGAACTTGTCGGAGCCCATCATTTCGATCAGTTCGACGGACAGGACATCGGTTCAAAGTCCATTGAACGCATATACAACTCAGACCATCTACGTAAGCTGATTGGAAATAACGTCAGTTCATTTTTTGTATTGCTGGGCATCGCCAGAATTCTTAAGTTAAAATCAAAAATCCCGGGGCTTAGTAACGCTTTAAAAGAATCTATGAAATCTCAACTTGGCTTCAAATCTCAACTGGTAGCTTTGCCCATTACCATCCTTGCTGACTTGCGCTGGCTTGCTGAGCAAAGCGGCATGACCGAGTTAGAATCTCTCGTTGCGGAATTGACTACATGATTTCTATCCATTAAGTGCCAAGGGTGATTCACTGTAGCTGTCACTTTCCCTAAAGAAATCAGATTTTAGTCGACCCGTCCTAGTCGTTGGAAATTACTATATTAACAATGATTATATAAAACAATCCATCTCGCGCTAAGATAATCGGGTATAGTCTTATTATAGATATTTGCACTTATTATTTATTGGATGATAAACCGTCAAAAGTCACGATAGTCCAATCTTTTAAGTCAACCGTTCACACCAGTTCTCTACGCCCCAAACTGCCTCAACATCCGCAAATCATTCTCAAACAGCAACCGTATATCATCAATCTTGTACCTCAGCAGCACCGTGCGGTCAACGCCCATACCAAAGGCGTAGCCTGACCACTCTTCGGGGTCTATGCCGCAGTTGCGCATGACGTTGGGGTGTACCATGCCGCAGCCCATGATTTCGAGCCAGCCTGATTTTTTGCAGACTTTACATCCCTTGCCGCCGCAGAGGTAGCAGGTGACGTCGACCTCGGCTGATGGTTCGGTGAAGGGGAAAAAGCTTGGGCGGAACCGGAGTTTGACGTCGGTGCCGAACATCTGTTTGGCGAAGGAGTAGATGGTGGCTTTGAGATCGGCGAAGGAGACCTTCTTGTCGATGTAGAGCCCTTCGAGCTGGTGGAAGACGCAGTAGCTTCGGGAGCTGATCGCTTCGTTGCGGTAGACCTTTCCGGGGCAGATCACCCGTATCGGCGGTTTCTGGTCGAGCATGACTCTCACCTGCACCGGGGAGGTGTGGGTTCTGAGGAGCACGTCGGAGCCGGGGTTGCCGCTGGTGACGAAAAAGGTATCCTGCATGTCGCGGGCGGGGTGGTCGGGCGGAAAGTTCAGCATGTCGAAGAGGTACTTGTTGACGTATTGAGTTTTTTGTTTAGTCCCGCAGCCTCTTTCGCACCTTTTCGCTTGAGACTTGTGCTCATGATTAACTCGGTTATATTGTACGGCAGTTTACCGGGATATACAGATATCATGGAAAAGAACAACGGAACTGGAATTGCGTACTGTCTTCAAAAATATTGGTTTGAAAAAAGTATATATCGTTATTTTCATAAATAAAAGGGGAAACTGATGGATAGTATTGTAAGTAAAGAAAATAACTGCGTTGGAGCGTAAGAGAAGTTTTTCATGAATGTTGTGATGAAATGATAGCTCGTTATGTCGCTGGTTTCCATTGGTAGTGTTCTGATAGAAAAAGATGTTCTAAAGGCCTTTTTTTCATGCGATCTCAATGAATGCAGGGGAGCGTGCTGCGTTGAAGGGGAGCTTGGCGCTCCGTTATCCCCGGCCGAGGCCGAGCAGCTTCAGGAGTTGCCTGGGGAGCTGCTCCGAATGCTTCCCCAAAAAGGGTTGCGCTATCTCCAGAAGCATGGCCCGGTAGAGGTGTATCAGGGCGTTCAGTACACCAGAACAGTTGAGACGGAGGAGTGTGTTTTTACCTGCATTCGTGATGGTATCACCTTCTGTGCCATTGAAATTGCTTTTCGCGAGGGTATTCTTCAGTTTGACAAGCCGATATCATGCCGATTGTTTCCAATCAGGGTAAGAAAAAAGTTTGGTTTGGATTATCTTGTTTATGAACAGCACCCTATGTGTCGCGCTGCCAGAAAGGCAGGCCGGGAGTGCAAGGTACAACTTATTGATTATCTCTCGTCTGCTCTTGAGTTGCGGTATGGTTGTGAGTGGGTGGCAGATCTGAAATCCTATGTCGATGCGTCTTCCTTTCAATAATGGCTGAAATCAGGCTTCAACAGAAGCAGCAATTACAGTTCTCTGCACAGCAGATACTCAGCAGCCAGCTTCTCCAGCTCCCGATGCAGAATCTTGAACAGCGGATCTATGAGGAGTTACAGGAGAATCCGCTCCTGGAGCTTGTCGATGAGCAAAGAGAAAGTGCGAGTGAAGGTAACGGAGAGAGTGACCGCCAGATCGGTGACGATATGTTTGATTCGGTTGAACGGTTCAGCAAAAGTTCTCTCAAGGAGCACTCAGAGGTTTTTCCTTCGGGTGAAACTTCAGAAGGTCGTCTCAATTATACTCATGAAAGCCCTTCAAAAGAGAGGTTTTTCCAGGCGGTACAGCACGACAGTTTTCATGATATCCTTCTCAAGCAACTGGCTTTGCATGAAGATATCAAAGAGCGTGAGGTGAAGATTGCCATTGAAATTCTTGGCAATCTTGATGGCGATGGGTACTTCACCGAAGGGCATGGGGTGATTATTGACAGTCTGCATTTTCAGGAACTGGATGTCAGGGAAGGGGAGCTGGAGGCGATTCGACGCAAAATCCTCTTTCTTGATCCGCCGGGTGTTGCGGCTTGTAATTTGCAGGAGCGTCTTTTGGTGCAGTTGCAGGTTGCCTCCAGTCGTTATGATGCCAGAACTGTTGAGCTTGCAAATCGTCTTCTCAATGATCATTTTGATGATTTTCTTCATCGGCGGTTTGAACTGCTGATTAAGAAGCTGGGGGTGGCGAAGGAGAGGGTTGAGTCGGCGGTTTCAGCCATTATTGCTCTTGATCCTCACCCTGGTATTTTTCAGGACATGGGTGGTCATTACATCACTCCCGACTTTGTGGTCACTTATGAAAATGGTGAGTTGACAGCGGCCCTGAACGACAGGAGTTCTCTTTCTGTCAAGGTTACTGACCGATATCAGGAGCTTCTCAAAAACAGGAAAGCTCCAAAAGAGGAAAAACAGTTTATACGCCAGAATATTCAACGGGCCAATGAGTTTACCAATGCTCTTGCAACGAGGCGCCAGACCCTTTTGAAGGTCATTGAAGCCTTGATGAAGCACCAGTACGTTTTTTTTATTTCCGGCCCGGAGCACGTTATGCCGCTTGGTATGAAAACTATCGCTGCAGAGACGGGTCTTGATATCTCAACCATCAGCAGGGCGGTCAATGGCAAATATGTGCAGACCCGTTTTGGTCTGTTTGAACTGAAATACTTTTTCAGCGTTGGACTCTCCAGAGAGGATGGCGATGATCTGTCGAGCAAGATTATCCGTCAGTATATTGCAGATATGATAAGGGACGAAGATGCTGCTCATCCGTTGAGTGATGACAGTCTGGCTGAAATGCTGGTGAAAAGAGGAATACATATTGCACGCAGAACGGTTGCAAAATACCGTGAACAAATGCAAATTCCAGTGGCAAGATTAAGAAAAAAAATATTTTAATTGATGAAGAATACAGAGAGGCCAGAGATTCGTTCGACGACGGTTATCGGTGTTATCCGTGACGGCAAGGCTGCGCTCGGAAGCGATGGCCAGATGACCCTTGGAAATACGGTCATCAAACATTCAACCCGGAAAATAAGAAGATTGTTTCATGGCAAACTTGTTGCCGGTTTTGCCGGAGCCACTGCTGATGCCGTGACACTGCTCGACCGTTTTGAAGAGAAGCTTGAGGCATATAATGGAAAGCTTGATCGTGCGGCGGTGGAGCTTGCGCGTGACTGGAGAACTGATAAATATCTTCGTCGTCTTGAAGCAATGCTTGCCATCGTGAGCAACGACAAGGCGCTGATTATATCGGGAACTGGTGATGTGATTGAACCGGAGGATGGTATTGTCGCTATAGGAAGTGGAAGCATGTATGCGCTTGCGGCAGCACGCTCACTCATGAAACACACCTCTCTTTCTGCAAAGGAGATCGTGTTTGAAAGTTTGAAGATAGCCTCCGATATCTGTATCTACACCAACGACCATATTATTGTTGAAGAAGTTTGATGCTCTTGCATTCAGGATCAGCGGGTTGCAGGCACAGTGTGTTTTTTTGAAATTTACAATTTATTGAATGGATATGAGTACGAAGAGTGGAGTGGATGTTGGGAGGCAAAGTTCTATCGCAGAGAGTAATCTGACTCCCAACCAGATTGTTTCGCAGCTTGATAAATATATTATTGGCCAGAAGGATGCAAAAAAATCGGTTGCCATAGCCTTGCGCAACAGGCTTCGCCGTCAGAATGTGAGTGATGATCTTCGCGACGAGATCATGCCCAACAACATTATCATGATTGGACCTACAGGTGTTGGCAAAACGGAAATTGCCCGGAGGCTGGCAAAACTGGCAAGGGCTCCGTTTGTCAAGGTTGAGGCTTCAAAATTTACGGAAGTTGGCTATGTCGGGCGCGATGTAGAGTCGATGATCCGCGACCTTGTTGATCAGTCGGTAGCGATGGTGCGAAGCGAGCGCTCAGAGGAGGTTCGTGAAAAGGCAGCGCTGCTTGTTGAAGATCGTCTGCTTGATATTCTTCTTCCGCCCGTTACCCCTTCGCATGAGACCGCTGATGAAGAAAATGGCGAGGAAGAAGGTAGTGAGAGCACCGCTAATGATGGGCACGACAAGTCGGTTGAGGTAAATCGCCGTAGTCGCAAGAAGATGCTTGAGCGTCTTCGCAATGGCAAGCTTGAAGATCGTCAGATTGAAATGGATACGTCAGGTGATTCACCCGGCGGTATGATGCAGGTGTTTGGTCCTCTCGGTCAGATGGAGGAGATAGGGGGAATCATGCAGGATCTGATGAGCGGTCTGCCCCGCAAACGCAAGAAAAGAAGAGTCTCTATTGCCGAGGCCCGCAAGCTTCTTGAACAGGAAGAGGTTCAGAAGCTTATTGATATGGACAGTGTTGTCAAGGAGGCCATCAACAAGGTGGAGCAGTCAGGAATTGTCTTTATTGATGAAATTGATAAAATTGCATCTCCATCTTCTGGTGCTGGCGGCAAGGGGCCGGATGTCAGCCGTGAGGGTGTGCAGCGTGATCTTCTCCCTATTGTTGAAGGTTCAAATGTTGCGACCAAGCATGGTATGGTGAAGACTGACCATGTGCTCTTTATCGCTTCAGGCGCTTTTCACGTTGCGAAGCCTTCGGATCTTATTCCTGAGCTTCAAGGTCGTTTTCCTATCAGGGTTGAGCTGAAAAGTTTGACTGAAGAGGATTTTTACCTGATTCTCACCCAACCGGATAATGCACTGATCAAGCAATATTCAGCGCTTCTGGCGACAGAAGGGGTTGACTTGACCTTCAGCGAGGGAGCTATCCGCGAAATTGCAAGAATTGCGGCAAAAGTCAATGAAAGCGTTGAAAATATAGGGGCAAGAAGACTACACACCATTATGACCAATCTTCTTGAGGAGCTGATGTTCAATATTCCTGAAAACTTTTCTGATGACCGCGTAGAGATTGATGAGACAATGGTTAAGGAAAAATTGAACCATGTGGTGGCAGACCGGGATCTCAGCCAGTATATTCTTTAATTTTTGCAATAAAAAAAGAGATGATGGGCGTGATGTCAATACTTGTGCTCAACGGGCCGAACCTCTCCCGGCTCGGAAAACGAGAACCAGAGGTATACGGTGACCGTACTCTTGACGATATCAATCGTGAACTGGCGGAGAGTTTTCCTGCGGTGTCGTTTGAGTTTTTTCAGTCAGAGGATGAGGGCCTCTTGCTTGAAAAACTCTTTCATATCGAAGATAAAGGTGGGTACAATGGTGTTGTGTTGAACGCCGGTGCTCTTACCCATTACTCTGTTGCGCTGCGTGATGCTATCAGCGCCATTACTCTTCCTGTGGTTGAGGTTCACCTCTCAAACATTTATGCCCGTGAGGAGTTTCGTCACAAATCAGTGATTTCAGCGGTTTGTGTTGGTGTCATAAGCGGCTTCGGAGCAAACAGTTATCATCTTGGTGTCAGGGCTCTTATGGATATTGTCCGCAATAATCAGTTGTAGTCTGGTTATTACTACTCTTCGGAATATTTTTTCAGGAGTTTTCGCATCTCTTCAAGACGTTTTCTGTCACTTTCTATAAGGACTGGCTGGTTGAGGGCGGTTTTTATCAGACTTATGGCTTCCGGAAAATTATCGTTCTTGATACAGATCAGTGCAAGTTCGTGGTAGTTCCGGATAATTTCCGGATCAATACTGATTGCTTTTCGGAATGCTTTTTCGGCAAGCTCATAATTTCCCACAGGAACATCTCCGACGAAGGTGTTGCCGATCATTCTCTTGAACCATCCGATACCGGCAGCTTCACGATAATAAGAGCCCAGCATGGAGAGGGCGGTTTCGTCGTTCGGGTTTAATCGCAGGGCAATATCAAGCTCCTGTTTTATTTTTGCAGCACGCTTCAGCTTCTCTTTGGTTCCGCTATTATCTGCTATCATTCCGAGTGACGCTGCAAACCATGTGTGTCCTTTTCCGTTGGTGCTGTCGAGGCTTATGCAGGTGCGGGCATACTCCTCTGCTTTGAGATAATGTTGCTCTCGGATATCGTTTTTTTCATAAGGAATTGATTCGCCAAGGCTTATCTGCAACCGTGCCAGTTTCCAGTAAAGCTCTGGATTATCAGGATGTTTGTGAAGGATCAGTGTGTAGAGAGAATCGGCCTTCGGGTAGTTCATTTTCCTTAACTCCTGGTCAGCAAGATTCATCAGAGTATGAATATGCTTTTTTTCAGCAGTATTGGTCGGATGAGCGAGGCCAAGAGTTGTCAGCGAAAAGGCAAGAATAGCGAAAAGGATGAGATTGTTGCAGAGAACTCGATGTTGAGCTTTAGTCATTATGTTATCTGAACCAGATTGAATCCGGGTACTTGCGGTGGAGTTGTTTGTCAAAACCAAACCAATGGCCTGACGGAAATATGATCATCAGAATGGCAAAAAGAATTAATGGGGGCAAAGTGAGGTTGTAATATCCGCCAGCCGCAAAATTGAGCAGCAGAAAAAGGGCAAATGCAGCATTTGCCCTGACGGTAAGTCCAAAAATAAGCGAAATGGCTATGATAAGCTCACCAATGGTCACAATCCAGGCAATGGTCAAGGCATTTGGTATTGCAAAATGCTCCAGATAGTTGGCCTGAAATGAATCAGCGGGAAGTTCACCCAGCCTTTGGATGAAATAGTGTTGCATGAGGTCGCTCCACAACCAGCCCTTCACCAGCTTGTGCCAGAAGCCGTAGATAAAAAACGATGCAAAAAAATATCTGCCAAACAGAAAAAGAATGATTCCTGTCTTTCTGAGAAGATGGTTTTTTGTTACGTCACTCATAGCCCGTTTCTTTTGAAGATAATATCAACACTGTTTTTCAACTTCCCAAGAATTGTTTCTGTGCTGAAAAGTCTGGCGATATCGTCGGCATCAAGATAGTTCAGCAACTCTTCATCTTTCAGCAGCAGGTCACGAAGGTGTACCTTGCTTGACCAGCTCTCCATGGCGTTGCGCTGCACAAGCTTGTAGGCAACTTCTCGGGTCAATCCTTTCGCGGTAAGGGCAAGCAGGACGGTTTGAGAGGTGGTCAGGCCGTATGATGAGTTGAAGTTCTCTTCCATTCTTTCCGGATAAACCAGCAGGGTATCCAGGGCTTCGCTGAAGGTGCGCAGCATGTAGCAGAGGGCAGTTGTCGAATCGGGCATGATGATACGCTCAACCGAGGAGTGTGAGATATCTCGTTCATGCCAGAGCGCCACATTTTCCATGGCGGCCAGAGAGTTGGATCGGACAACGCGGGCAAGGCCGGTGAGGCGTTCAAAGGTGATAGGGTTGCGTTTGTGCGGCATGGCAGAGCTTCCTTTCTGCCCCTTGCTGAAAAACTCTTCGGCTTCACGAACTTCAGTGCGTTGCAGGTGGCGCAGTTCAACAGAGAACTTTTCGATGGATGAGGCGATGATAGCAAGCGTTGTTGCATATTCAGCATGTCGGTCACGCTGGAGAATCTGCGTTGAAATTGACGATGGGGTCAGGCCAAGTTTTTCGCATACCGCAGCTTCGATGTCGGGGGAGAGGTGCTGGTAGGTGCCGACAGCGCCGGAAATCTTGCCGACAGAGATATTTGCAACAGCTCTCTTCATCCGGTCGAGATTGCGGAGCATCTCCTGATGCCAGAGCAGCAGCTTCAGGCCGAAGGTGGTTGGCTCGGCATGAATTCCGTGGGTTCTGCCCATTTCAAGGGTGTATTTAAACTCCACAGCCCGTTTTGCAAGCACCTCAATAAGGCGCTCAATATCGGCGACAAGAATTATGCCGGCATCGCGCATCTGCATAGCAAGCGATGTATCACCAACATCTGACGACGTGAGTCCTTCATGAATGTAACGTGATTCCGGGCCAACATTGTTGGCAACGTTGGTCAAAAAGGCTATGACATCGTGCTTCGTCTCCTTTTCAATTTCAAGAATTTCAGCAACATTGAACGTCGCCTTTTCTTTTATGACTGCAAGTGCCTCAGCAGGCACAACCCCTGCTTCCATTCGTGCTTCAACAGCGGCAATTTCAAGCTGGAGCCAGCGCTGGAATTTGGCCTCTTCTGTCCAGATTGCAGAAATATCTTTCGGTGAATAACGTGGTATCACTTGCTGGGTCTGTTTAGTGTGTTGTCAAAACTTTGTTCAATATAACGACCTGAATCGTGAAAAACCACCGCTCCTGTCGGGTGTGGTTTACGGTTTTTCTGAATTTGTCATCTCCTGATATATTTCACGGATGTATTCGAGAGCAGCATTCCGATCGTAGGGGATGAGCCCGTCGATCACGGCATTTTCCATCCTTTTTTTGATGATCCCTACTGTTTTTCCTTCAGGAAGTCCAAGGAGCTGCATGATATCTTCGCCACTTACCGGGGGCCGCCATTTTGCGAGCTGATCTTTTTCTCCAACCTCAGCAATTTTTGCCTCGACAAGGTTGAAATTGCTCATGATTCGCATGACCTTTTTCGGATTTTTGCTGGTCACATCTGCCTTGCAGAGGCACATAAGATCTTGCAGATCCTCTCCTGCATCAAACATGAGTCGCCGGATGGCCGAATCGCTGATCTCATCTTTCGACAGGGGAATGGGACGGTGGTGAAGACGTACCATTTTCTGAACATAGTCGAGCGGATCGTGAGGCCACCGCATGTATCTGAAAATTTTTGAAACAAATTTTATGCCGACGGCATCATGGCCATGAAATGTCCAGCCTGTGCTTTTTGTGAAGCGTTTTGTGACCGGTTTGGCAATATCGTGCAGAAGCGCGGCAACCCTGAGCCAGAGATTGTCGGAGTGTGCAGCAACATTATCAATAACCTGGAATGTGTGGAAGAGAGTATCCTTGTGCCCCATGCCATCCACCTGCTCAATTCCTGCCATGGCAGCCACCTCAGGCATCAACTCTTTCAGTAATCCTGTTTCGTACAGAATCGTCAGTCCGAGTGACGGGCGCGGGGAGAGCATGATTTTGAGGAACTCTTGACTGACTCTCTCCATCGAAACAATCTTGATTCGTTCGCACATTGACTTCATTGCGTCCAGCACTTCAGGAAGCGGTTTGAAGTTGAGCTGTGCTGCAAAACGAGCGGTTCGCATCATGCGGAGCGGGTCATCAGAAAAGGTCTTTTCCGGATCAAGCGGCGTTCTGAGTATTCTGGCCTCGATATCCTGAACTCCATGAAAACGGTCGATAATCTGGTTTCGTCCCTCCAGGTTGAGCGTGAGTGCCAGTGCGTTGATGGTGAAATCACGTCGTGAAAGATCGTCGTCGAGAGTTCCGATAAGGGTTACCGGTTTTCTTGAAGCGCTGTTATAGGACTCTTTGCGGGCACCGACAAATTCAACCTTGAAACTGCCATAAATGGGGTCAGAGAGTTCAAGCTGGGCCGTGCGGAATCGTTCAAAAAGCACAAAATTTCTGCCGTTCAGCTCATCATGCACCATTTTTGCAAAAGCAACGGAATCGCCAATCACCATAATATCGATGTCGGTGCAGGGTCTCTGCATGAGCATGTCGCGTACGTAACCCCCCACAAGGTAACAGGCCATGTCGCATTTGTCGGCAAGATCACCTATCCGGTACAGGAGTTCTGGTATGGCGTCCAGTGAGCGTGGTGTCATGACGAGTTGGCCATTGCAATTGTCAGTCATTCAATCGAAGCGGGGTTGGCTGCTATTTCGTCTGCAATTTTACCAGCAACCATGATGGCACGGCGCCCATCAGCCGAGCTGACGGCAACTGGAGTGTTATTTCGGACAGCATTGATGAAATGTTCAAGTTCATCGTGCAGTGCATTAATTTTTGGCACTTCGGGATGGATATAATCGAGCGCCATCCCCTCCATAGTCTCATGGATTTCGCCGAACTGTTCGAGAATTTTTCGTGCAGCAAACGATTTCAGGCGGCTTTTTGATGTTACTTCATCGTGCTTGACCAGCCGGAAGACCTCCGATTTGCCGGTGGTTAAATCGAGTGATGCGTAGCTTTTTGGATTGCTGCAAAAAAAACGAAGCTTTCGCATTCGGCTGCGGCTGAGTCTGCTCGCCGTAACATTTGCTGTTGCTCCGTTGACAAAATCGATTCTGGCAGTCGCCATATCGAGCTCGTTGGAAAAGACCTTTACTCCTGATGCAGCGATATGTTTGATATCCGACTTGATCAGGGAGAGCACCAGATCAATATCGTGAATCATCAGGTCGAGCACAACAGAGACATCGGTTACACGTTTTGAGAAGCCCGTCAGTCGTTCAGCCTGAATATACATTGGGCGACCGATTTTAGCTTCAACGGCACGCAACGCAGGGTTGAAGCGTTCTATGTGGCCGACCTGTATTTGAACCTTATTTTCAGTTTCGAGCCGGATCAATTCATCAGCCTCTTCAACCGTGGTTGTTATCGGCTTTTCAATAAAGAGATGAAGGCCTTCGGCAAGCAGTCTTTTTGCAATCACGAAATGTGAGCTTGTTGTTGTGGCTATAATGGCAGCGTCACAGGTGGAGGCAAGCTGTTCAAGTGAGCTGAAGCAGGGAGTACTGTATTTTGTGGCCATCTCTTCAGCTCGCTGGGTGTTGAGATCATAAATGCCCGAAAGATGAACATCAGGCTGATCATTTGCTATGTCGGCGAGCAACTTCGTATGAAACTCTCCCAGCTTGCCTACACCAATAACTCCAATATTCATGCGTTACTCTCCTCTATCGATAAAATGGGTGACTCAGCTTTTTGATGAATCAAGTGCGTCAATGTTGTATTTGAAGAGATTCGTGGCAATGATTGCACCCACAATGGTTAATGCCCCTGCCACAACATAAGGAGCGTGAAAATTCATGCCGTAAAGGATGCTGCCGCTGAATGGCCCCATAATCCGGGCAAATGAGTTCACTGATTGAGACAGCCCCATAATCTGTCCCTGCTGCTGTTTATAGCTGTAGAGTGATATCATGGAGAGGTTGATTGGAGCAACAAGGCTGGTGCCGATGGCAAAAAAGAAGAGGATAACGAGGCCAATGGAAAAGAGCGCACTCTGTGGAGCAAACGGGACAAAAAAGACACCGATAAAGGTGAAAATATGTCCCCATAAAAAGAGTTGATGTTCACCAAATTTTTTGATGAGTTTACCGATAAGGCCACCTTGTACCACTACTGACCAGACGCCGACATAAGCAAAAATGTAACCAATCTGCTGGTCTGAAGCTGCAAAATACTCTTTCCAGAGCAGAATCGAGGCGAGCTGCATATTCACAATGGCAACGGTGTAGATGAAGTTGGCAATCATCAGCAATGCCAGTGGACGCGAGCTGAAAACCAGCTTCAGCCCTTCGCCATACTCTTGTGTTTTTTGCGCAAGATATCCATGCATCGATTGCTTGGGAGCAGTATTATCTTTAGACTTTTCCACAAAAAAAGTGGAGATTTTCCTGGCACTCTTGTTTGATTCGGGAAGTAAAAAGATAGCCAGCACAAAGTCGATAAAAATCAGTGTTGCAGCGACATAGCCCACCATTTCAATGCCATAATTGTGCTTGAGCATACCGCCAACAAGTGGTCCAATGATAAAGCCAATACCAAATGCCGCGCCAATCATACCCATCGCTCCAGATCGGCTTTTGCTGTCAGTAACATCAGTGATGTACGCTTGTGCGGCCGCAATGTTTGCCGAGCCTGTACCCGAAAGGCCTCGGGCGAAAATGAGCAGTGGAATGGTGGCTGCCTGTGCCAGCATCAGATAGGATATGGCGGTAATGAAAATGCTGATCAGCATGACGGGACGACGGCCAATCTTGTCACTCAACTTGCCCCATATCGGGGAGAAAATAAACTGCATGATCGAGAAAATCGCCGCAATCAGTCCGATCATGAAAGGATTTGCACCAAGCGCCTTGGCGTATGTTGGCAGCAATGGAAGCACAATACCGAATCCGATCAGATCAAGTAAAACTGTCAGGAGTAAAATGACCAGAGGAGATCGCTTCATGACTGCAAACTGTTTTGTTCCGCTAAAGCCACAAAGATAAAAAAATTAACGCCGATTCTGACAAGGATTGCCAAAAAATGAGGGAGGTGATTTTTTATAAGAATAACTGAATATTTTAGATGGGTTTGGTGCAAGACAAAAAAATACTCTTAAAAATTCTGAAATGTTTAAGAGTATTTTTTGTCGTCTGATTCTCAGGGATAGGGTGTTATTGTTTACTGTAAAGTACCATGAAATTTGTCGGCGGATTTATAGTCCAATGTGGCCCCCTGTTTATCACCCATAGCTTCTTTTATTTTTCCTCTATGAGCGTATGCGTCACCGTACGCCGGGTTAAGATCTATTGCTTTTGAATAGTCGGCTAAGGCACCGTTGTTATCTCCAGTAAATGATTTTGCCGTTCCTCGATTGTCATAGGCTTCAGCATTATTGGGTGTCCGATCAACGTCTATTGTTTTTCTGAAGTCATCCAGACTGCCCTGCTTGTCTCCTGTCAGGTGTCTTGCAATTCCACGATTAAAGTAGGCTGCGGCCAATTTCTGGTCAAGCTCAATCGATTTTGTGAAGTCAGCTATAGCGCCGTTGTGATTACCCGATTCAAGCTTTGATTTGCCACTGGAAAGAAAACTCTTTGCATCGGTATTTGCATCAAAAGATTTTTCCTTGGCATTATTGTTCTGCAGCATTATTTTTGCATTGGTATAACCATGCATTGAAGCTAGCCTGAAATCTGCTTTTGCGCCCTCGTTATCCCCAAGTGTTTTTTTTGCTATTCCTCGATTATAGTATGCTTCCGCATTTTTAGGGGTTCGGTCAAGTTCTATTGAAATTTTATAATCACTTTTTGCTCCTTCGATATCTCCAAGAGATGATTTTGCAAATCCTCGCTTGAAATATGCTTCTGAAAGGTTGCTTCGGGAGAGTTTCGGCTCATATTCAATAGCTTTGGTAAAAACGGCTATCGCTTCGTTATAATTCCCTGCTTTCAACTTTGCCTCACCATTTGACAAAAAATAGTTTGCTTCATGATTGCCAGCATAAGCAGCATTTCCAGCCAGCAATAAAATGACCAAAGGTAAAAAAAGAAATCTGAATAGTTTTTTCATGGTGTACCTCTTTTTGGTTAGATAATTGTCATAATTCAAATAGGCATCTGACAAGATTCAGCTAAAATGCCAAGTCATCAGTTACTGTTCAATCTTAAGAAATGGCATCTTAAACAATCATTAAGAGATTCTTAAAAAGTGTTAAAAAATGAATTTTTACCTATGGGCTAATTGCTTTGTCATGGATTTATTTCGTCACCGGCTCATCTTGATGACTCAGGTCATGAGGGGTTGGTGCAGGTTAATACAATTCCTGTTTTGTATCTTGGCCTTGATCGAAAAAATGCTGTTTTGGAATTCAGATGTGTTCCGTAGTTATTGTTAACCTTAAATGCAACTGCAATAACTCAACCTCAGACTCCTTTCAAAGGTCAGCCTATCGCCATAAAGATCGGCACGGTGAGAAATATGAATCTTCCACGTGTTATAACTAAACGTTCCCCACCCCCGAATTATCAGGTGGCACCGACTTCCAAGTCTCAGGAGCAGAAAAAAAAGGGGGATGAGGCTTCGGATCAAGAATTTACTATATGACAGTGTTCTGTTCATGGTCTCAATGAAAAAGAAGATGAATCCTCAAATGAGGGAAGAGTACAGGCTGTGTGAATTATTGCGGAGCCTTGATGAGTCAGATCAAAAAACTGATGAACTCTTGGCTGTTGAAGCAGAGAAGCGTCTCAAAGCGTATCGGGCGAGGCGTGTTGAGGATATTCCCATTGAAGAAGTTTTCCAGAAGTAGAACGCATTTTTCTGAATTTTATCTTTATCTCATTTTCTAAAGAAAATTTTATACCCGTGAGACCAAAAAAAATCATGCTGCTCGGCAGCGGAGAACTGGGCAAGGAATTTGTCATTGCCGTCAAACGTCTTGGTCACTACGTGATAGCCGTTGACAGCTACAACGAGGCGCCAGCGCAGCAGGTGGCTGATGAGCGTGAAGTGATTGACATGCTTGATGGCAAGGCGCTTGATGCCATTGTGGCCAGGCATCAGCCGGATATCATTGTGCCTGAAATTGAAGCCATTCGCACTGAGCGTTTTTACGATTACGAAAAGCAGGGTATACAGGTGGTGCCTTCGGCTCGTGCCGCCAACTTTACCATGAACCGCAAGGCCATTCGCGATCTGGCCTCGAAAGAGCTTGGTCTTCGCACGGCCAACTATCGTTATGCGGCATCGCTTGATGAGTTACGGGTAGCGGTAGGGGTGATCGGTATTCCCTGCGTGGTTAAACCGCTGATGAGTTCATCGGGCAAGGGGCAGTCAACGGTGAAAAGTGAAGCTGATATAGAAAAAGCCTGGAGCTATTCGCAGAGTGGCAAGCGTGGGGATATTGCTGAGGTGATTGTGGAGTCGTTTGTCAACTTCCATACCGAAATTACCCTGCTTACCGTGACACAAAAAAACGGTACGACGCTCTTCTGCCCTCCCATTGGCCATCGTCAGGAGCGGGGCGATTATCAGGAGAGCTGGCAGCCTTGTCTTATCCGCGATGAGCAGTTGCAGGAGGCTCGGGAGATTGCTGAAAAAGTGACCCGGTCGCTGACCGGCGCGGGTATCTGGGGTGTAGAATTTTTCCTTGCTGATGACGGGCTTTATTTTTCAGAACTCTCTCCTCGTCCTCACGATACCGGCATGGTGACGCTGGCAGGAACGCAAAACCTTTCAGAGTTTGAGCTTCATGCACGGGCGGTGCTTGGGCTTCCAATTCCAGGTATAGAATTGCTGCGAGTTGGCGCCAGCGCTGTGGTGTTAGCTGAAACAGCAGGGACAAATCCCCAGTACATCGGCGTCGAAGAGGCTTTGAAAGAACCTTGCACCGACATACGCATCTTCGGAAAACCCACAACACGCCCTTACCGGAGAATGGCCGTGGCGTTTGCTTCAGACCAGTTGGGGAGCGATGTGAAAGCTATAAAAGAGAAAGCGATTGCCAATGCCAGGAAGGTGAGGGTGGTCAGCGAGTAGTGTCACTTACGAAATTGAAAGAATCTCCTCTTCCAGCAACTGCTGGTTATATAGCTCAGCGTAGAGGTGCTGCTGGGCCAGGAGTTCCTGGTGGGTACCGCTCTCCACAATAGCGCCCTCTTTAAGCACAAGAATCCGGTCGCAGTTTTTCACCGTTGAAATCCGGTGGCTGATCAGCAGGATCGAGGTGTCGGGGAGTTTCTGAAGCAGGGCTTCAAAGATGCGTGCTTCAGTGTCGGTGTCAACGGCTGAGAGCGCGTCGTCAAGCACAAGAAGTTGCGGTTTCCAGGCAATGGCTCTGGCAATGCATGCTCTCTGTTTTTGTCCGCCGGAGAGGTTGATCCCTTTTTCGCCAAGCATGGTCTCGAATTCATCCGGGAAATCCTCAACGTCGTCATGAAGCATGGCTATTTTGCTTGCCTCAATAACGGCATCGGCATCATTTTCCTTGCTGCCCCAGTTGATGTTGTGCGCGATGGTGTCGGAAAAGAGAAAATTGACCTGGGGAACAAAACCGATCTGTTCTCTCAACGTGGTGATCGGAAAGCTTCGGATGTCGCGGCCATCAAGGAGTATTGAGCCTTCGACAGGTTCGTAAAGTCTTGGTATCAGGTTGACCAGTGTTGTTTTACCAGAACCGGTTGCGCCAACGATTGCCACTTTTGAGCCAGCAGCAAGGTCGAAAGTGATGTTTTTCAGGATGGGATGCTTCTCCTGACCGGGGTAGTGAAACCGTATGTTCCGGAACGAGAGTGTGCCGGTGAAATTGATATGTTCACTGAAGCTTTCCTTGCTTTCAGTAATATCTGGTTTGATACTGAAAATCTCATTCAGCCGTATCTGTGCGGAAGAGGCTCTCTGGATGATGCTGGTAACCCAGCCGATGGAGATGATTGGCCAGCTCAGCATTGACACATAGACGATAAATTCGGCAATGCCTCCGACGGTCATGCTTCCGTTTATAACATTGATTCCACCGACCCAGACGACAGGCAGCAGCGAGAATGCGGTCATGGAGGTGAGAAATGCGAAAAAGAGCGCTTGCAGTTTTCCGAGAGAGAGGTTTTTGTGGTAGTATTCTTTATTAAGCGTTGCAAATCTGTCGATTTCAAAGGATTCACGGGTGTAGCTCTTTACGACCCTGATACCGGAGAGGTTTTCCTGTACCAGATTGGTTATGGCGGCGTAGCTCTCCTGAATGCTTTTTGATCGTTTTTGCATTGAGCTGCCAATTTTATAAACTGAATAACTCAGAATTGGGGCTGGCAGCAGGGCAAAAAGGGTCAGTTTTGGGGAGATGGCAATCATGGCTACAAGTGCAAAAACGAGGCGGAAAAAGGTGTTGAGGGAGTACATGATGCCGGGGCCGAGGAACTCTCTGATGGCATTCAGGTCGTTGGTGCCTCTTGAAATGAGTTCGCCCGTGCTTGTGGTATTGTAAAACCGTCTCGGCAGGGTCTGCAAATGTTTGTAATAGTCATTTTTCAGGTCGAACTCTATGTGTCGTGAGGCAACAATAATGTTCTGGCGAACCAGAAAGAGAAAGTAGCCGCTCAGCAGTGCGAAGAGAAAGTAAAGACCAGTGTCGCGAAGAACGTCCCACAACTCAAACTTCCGGTTCATGGTATCGATGGCAAGCCCGATATATTTTGGTGCTATGACGGCGAAGAGGTTGGTCAGAATGATGAAGAGGAATCCAGACCAGAGATTTTTTTTATACCTTAACAAATAAGGCTTAAGGCTGAGAAGGTTTTTCATTCATCATAGGTTTGTGAAGTGACGTTAGTAATGTAAAACAAGAATAGAGAAAACAAAATGGCATTTGATTCAACAAAAAACTATTACTCGATCGGTGAGGTGACCAGAATTGCTGGTGTTCCTGCTTATCTGCTCCGGTACTGGGAGAGTTTTTTTAATGAACTGACTCCGGCCAGGGATACTCGGGGAAACAGACGGTACACCAACCGTGATATTGCCATGGTGCTTAATATCAAGGATCTGGTCTATGAGAAGGGTTATAAGCTGGGCAAGGCCAGTGAAATGGTCAAGGGCAACCTGCGCAACAGCGAAGATGATCATAAGACCACCGAGATTCTCAAGTTGCAGAAACAGATTGGCCATGAAAAAAATCGTCACAGCGCCGTTGATGAAAGGCGTACGTTGCTGTTAAAGGAGATAAAGGGAGAGATTGAGGATATTCTTCAGATGCTGGGATAAAAATAAAAAGAGGTGAAACAAAAAAACCGGCTTTTGGCCGGTTTTTTTGTTTGCTTCAATCTGCTCCTTATTGAGCGTACAGTACTTCAAACTGCCCGGTACCGCCCTTGCAGACATGCTCTACCCAGCGGCCATAAGCGCCACCGCTCCAGCGATATTCTTCAAGGTTCTGGGAACGGAACTGAGGTGCTGCATAGCGCACTTTGAATCCTTTTGGAAGAACAATCTTCAACTGTGCATCAACGGTGAAGTCGTTGAACTTTCCGACCATACCGTGGTGTACCAGCGGGATGAGAGGATGGTTCAGAATTCTGCGAAGTCCACCGCCGGCATCAACCGAAACGCCAGGGAACTCGCCATCAACCTTGACTTCAATGCCCTGTGAATCAGAACGGAAACCGGCTTCAACTGATGCTGGTTTCCGTTCTGATTCACAGCAGGGAAAAGTTCTGCCCAGCGTGCAATCGAATCAACAATACCTGAGCCGCCATGAGAGAAACGCCATCTGGTAACGCCGACAGGCCCTTTTTCACCACTCTGGGTGCCAATGCTGTTGACTTCGATTTTTGAAATTCTCTGACCACCTTCGTTCAGAGCTGTAAAGGCAGGACCGATAAACCAGAATTCACGAATCCAGTCGTTGAATGCGCCAGTTGACTGCATTGCGCGAAGTGTGTTTTCCCAAGTGTCAATAACATCAGGGTTGTCAAGCGGCACCTTCATGATGATGTCATGGAACTGGCGCCCCTGCATGTAGATTGGATTCGGGACATTTCTTTTTACTGCGTCTGAGCGGTAGTAGAAGAGGTTGACAACGGAGCCTTCAAAAGAGAATGCATGAGAGAAGTCGCCCACAGAAACAGAGCCCTCTCCGACGCAGATTCTTCTTTCCTTGGTTTCATTGGCAATATCAGCCTCAACAACCAACTTGCTTTTTGTGCTGTCAACAATTGACTCAATCACAGCCGAAAACCTGACAAACCCTTTTGCGGGATCGAGAGGTTTCACATTGATCTTGATGTTACAGTCAGCCGGTAACAAGGGAAGTGCCGGGGGCACATTAACCTTTGCCCGACATTTTACCTTGCCCCACGAGCTTGAACCGCCCTCGAGTACGATCTCATAATCTGAGTGAGCGGTTGTGGTGTCTTTAGTGCCGAAAAGAGCCATAATGAGTTCTCCTTTTTCTGATGGCGTTGAAATGGGATATTTTCAGGAAAAAATTCATGGAGACTATTCCTGTTAAGTAACAGATTGTAACAAATTTAAAGAATAAAAATCAATAATTAAAGTAAAATGTGTTTTCTGTGATTATCTTTTTTCCGGAATTATCGTTTACTTTCGGCGCATTTCTGTTTCATGAGGATTTTTTTCTTTTTTTTGTCCTATGACGTCATTATCCCGGACAATAAACCAGTTGAGTCAATCCCGTTATGCGGCCCCTCTTTTAAGTGGTCTTTTTCTTGGGATATCATTTCCGTCCTATCCTTTTATCCGTTTTGAACTTCTTGCCTGGGTCGCCCTGGTACCGCTTCTTCTCTCTCTTCGGACTGTTGAGAGCGCAGGGGAGTTGTTTCGGCGAGTCTATCTCTCAATGCTTCTTTATTGTTTGATCAGTCTCTGGTGGGTCAGTCTTGCGACTCTCCCTGGGGGAATTCTTACCATGCTCACACAGGCATGCTTTTTGACAGTGCCTTTTTTGGCTTTTTATGCGATAAAAAAAATGGCAGGTTATCGCTTTGCTCTTTTCTCTCTTCCTTTTCTCTGGGTTGCCTGGGAGTGGGCCTACATGCAGCAGGATCTTTCGCTCGGATGGCTGACTTTTGGTAATTCACAGGCCAATCTGAATTACATGATTCAATATGCGGATCTTACTGGCGTATGGGGAATCAGTTTCTGGCTTCTGTGGTTTAATATCTGTGTTGTGATGGCTCTGGAAGGAAATAAAAAAGAGAGGCTCCGTTATATCGTTATCATGATGCTCATGATTCTGGCGCCGCTCATCTATGCTTCGGTGATGTTTTTGCGTCAGGGTGTGGAGACGCCATCATCAAGAGATACACTGCGGGTGACGCTTGTTCAGCCGAATGTTGACCCACACGGCAAATGGGAACCGAACAGCAGTGCGGATATTATGGAGAGATATTACCGCATAACAGACAAGGCGGTTCGTGAAAACCGCCCTGATCTGGTAATATGGCCTGAAACAGCAATTCTTTTTTCAATTCTTGAACCACCTTTTGCTGATGATCTGAGGACTTTGCGACTATCGTTGCGGCAGTGGAATGCTGCCTTGCTGACCGGGTTTATTGATGTTCTGCATAACAGGAACCGTTCAACCGGTATCTATAATGCTTCGATGCTGCTAGAGCCTGGCAATGAGGCGCCCCGGATTTATCGCAAAATGCACCTTGTGCCGTTTGCGGAGCGGGTGCCGTATATCGATTATTTTCCATGGCTTGGTTATGCAACCTTTTCGCTTTCGGGCCTCAGTGGATGGGAACGGGGAGCTGATACTGCGATCATGAAGCTTTCTGCATCGGGGAAGAAAGTAGTTGTTGCAGATTTTATCTGTTATGAATCCATTTTTCCAGCGCATGTGGCAGAGTTTGTACGTAAGGGCGCAAGGGTTCTGACCCTTGTAACCAACGATGGCTGGTATTTCACCTCTTATGGTCCTTATCAGCATCTGGCTATTGGCAGGTTGCGTTGTATTGAAAACCGTCGGGCGATAGCTCGATGTGCCAATACCGGGCTTACCGTTGTGCTCGACAAGTTTGGACGTACAATTGCTGAAATTCCATGGTGGAAGGCTGAGACGTTAACGGCGGATGTGCCACTTGAAAACAGCCTTACTTTTTATACTCGCTATCCCGATCTGCTTCCGAAATCAGCATCGGTAATATCAGCGGTATTATTTTTGGCAGCTTTTTTCAAGAAAAAAACAAGGGATTTTCATTGACAGGGGTTATGGCGTGCGGGGGTGAATAAAACCAGTTGAACTGCTACAGTCCGTAAGCCTTTAATTTTCTGTAGAGGGTTCGTTCGGTGATGCCAAGTGCGAGCGCCGTTTTCCGTTTGTTGCCCTGGTATGTTTCAAGCGCTTCAGTGATTGACTTTTTTTCTATGTCGTCCAGGGAGCGTAAAGGTTGGGCTTCATTGTCATGGCTGTTTTCGCTGGATGGCTGAATTGCTGCAGGCGCGTCAGGAAGCAGCAGCGGTATCAAAGGTTTGGTTTGAACAAGATGCTGTAGCAACAGCCGTATTTCACTGACCTCCTGGCGAAGCTGTATAATATTGCTGTAAATGACCTGAAGCTCGTTTTTTTCGGATCGTGCCGGATCATGCACCAGGCTTTTGTACCTGTTTCGCTGAACCAGATGTTTTTCAAGAATTTCCGGCGTGATGTATTTGCCTTTTTCAAGCACAAGCAGCGATTCTATAAGATTTCTGAGTTCTCTGACATTTCCTGGCCAGGGATAGCGCATCAGCATTTCTCCGGCATCAGGACTGAACCCTTCAAAAACAATTTTGTGTTTCTGTTCAAACTCATGAACAAAATTTTCTGCAAGCAGAAGAATGTCTCGTCCCCGTTCCCTGAGTGGCGGAATCTGGAGTTCAACACTGCGAAGCCGGTAAAAGAGATCTTCCCGAAAGTTTTTTTCTGCGACCGCCTGGTACATGTTTTTGTTTGTGGCCGCAATAATGCGCGCATCAGAATAGATGGTCTCCGATGATCCTACCCGCTGAAACTCTCCGGTTTCAATCACCCTGAGAAATTTCACCTGGGTTTCAAGCGGCATTTCCCCGATTTCATCAAGAAAAATCGTTCCCCTGTCAGCGGTTTCAAAGTACCCCTTTCTGCTTTGTATCGCTCCGGTAAAAGCCCCTTTTTCATGACCGAACAATTCGGACTCAAGAATACCAGCCGGTATGGCGCCGCAATTGACTGGAATAAAGCTTTTGTCGGCCCGAAGGCTGTTATTATGGATAAAGCGCGCTAAAACCTCTTTTCCGGATCCGGTCTCTCCAATGATCAGCACAGTAATGTCAGTTTCCGCAACCTGTAGAGCAAGTTGCTTGAGCTGAGAGATCAACAGGGATTGTCCAATTATTTCAGGCTTTCGCTTCATCGGGGATTTCTGATTTCGATTCAGGGTAAGGCGCCGTTATTGTACTGAAAAAACAACTCCCGCAAATGGGATCTTTTTTCCTTCTGCCTCCGCCTCGGTTCTCGATTCATATTTCTTTTTCAGTTGCACCCGGTAAAAATCTCCCTGCTGCATTGTCTCTACAGGAGCATAAGAGGAGATTTTCTGTGCAAGAGCATCAGCATTTTCCCTGTTTTGAAAACTTCCGAACCGAATGGTTACGTAATTTTTTGGGGTGACGGCCATTTTCTGTTTTGGAAGCTCTGCTGCGGGTGGTTGAGTTTTGGTCGTTATTATGGGCGTGCTGGGCGCTTTCGCAGCGATCTTTGTTGTTTGAGCAGCTCGCTGCTGTTTTGTGGAGTCCTGTAGACTTGACGGAAGTGGTTGGAGAGAAGCTGCCGTGCTCTCCATCATCAGGGTGTAGGCGGCTATTCGGGCTCTGCTGATTTGGTCAAGCGCCGGATCCGGATAGAGTGATAACTGTTTCTGATAAAGTGAAACCGCTTTTGGGGCATCTTCGGTCAGAAGGGCTTCAACCACAGTTTTTTCAGAAGGTCGGGTGACTTTTTGACGGATATTTTCTAACAAATAAACCTTATCTTCAGCGACATACTGCACGATTTCTTTGGAGAATGATCGTTCAACGGCTGCGTGCAGAGCGGGTGGAGAGAAAAGAGCAAGAGAGACTGTAACGCAGATTGGCGCAACGCTTTTAAGGATAAGCAATTGTATCTTGTCTGAAAACATGGGCTTGCGTATATTTTTTTTACTGTTTTGCGGAAAGATTTTCATTCTATTCAATATGCCAAATATTTTCATATAAAATTAATTGCATTCCATGCATCTTCTCACAGTCAAAGCTTTTGCGAAGATCAATCTTGGTCTTTTAATTACCGCAAAACGTCCTGATGGATACCATACCCTTGAGACCATTTTTGCCCCGATCAACTGGTATGACACCATCGAATTTGCCGATTCAGAGTTGATTTCGATGAGCTGCTCCAATATTGACCTTCCGGTTGACGACAACAACCTCTGTATCAAGGCGGCCAAATCCTTGCAGCAGTTTGCCTCTGTCAAGAAAGGTGTGGCTATGACGCTGCACAAAGAGGTGCCTTTTGGCGCAGGACTTGGAGGAGGAAGCAGTGATGCGGCGACCGTACTGAGAGTACTCAATGATCTCTGGCAGGTCAACGCCTCCACAAAGGAGCTTCATGCCCTTGCAGTGAAGCTCGGGGCCGATGTGCCATACTTTCTTGCCATGAAAGGGCTTGCCTATGCGACAGGTATTGGCGATCAGCTTGAAGATCTTGGTTTGACTCTTCCTTATTATATAGTCACCGTCTTTCCGGAGGAGCACATTTCAACAGTTTGGGCCTACAAGAATTTTTATCCCCGTTTTGACCGTGAGCTTCCCTACCTGAAGTTACTTGCGTCTGAACTTTGCCGTTTCGGGAAAACCAAGGGCTTTCCTGCCTTTGAAAATGATTTCGAGCCCGCAGTGTTTGATCACTTTCCAGCCGTTTGCCGAGTCAAAAACACTTTGCTTGACGCTGGGAGTGTGTTTGCATCTCTATCCGGCAGCGGTTCAGCCGTTTTTGGATTGTTTGAACGTGAAGATGATGCGCTGGCAGCCATGAAGCGTGTGCCAGAATCATACAGGATGAGTTTGACGCCTCCGGGTTTTGCTATGGAACAGTGATTGCTTATCCCCGTCGCCCCTGCGCAATAATTTCGTTCAGCTCTGCCCCGATCAGACGCAGATCCTCATCCAGAAAATGGGATGAGTGCAAGCGGGCACGTTTGACCTCTGTAACATCAAGCACCGCATCCATAACATGAGGCTTGAACAGGGGAGCGGCGCAGATTACATTTCCCTCTGGCCCGTTGAGTGAAGAGTTGCCCCAGTAGGTGAAGCTGTCCTCATTTCCCACTCGGTTGACGCAGGCGACATAGGAGCTGAACAGAAAAGAGTAGGTGGAGGCAATGGTCTGCCATTGGGTGACAATGGCCGGATTGCCGCTGCCGGGAGTCATGCGCAGGGGGCTCGACATCAGCACAAAAAGCAATTTCGCGCCCTGGTGGGCAAGCAGGTAGGGCACCGAGACATGCCAGAAATCCTCACAGATGGCCACGCCGATTCTGCCGAGCCGTTTTGAGGTGACGGCCTTGATCTGCTGACCGGCAGAAAAATAGCGCAGCTCTTCAAACATTCCGTAGGTTGGCAGATATATTTTGCGGTGAATGCTTCGTCCAGCTCCCTCTTCAAACATGAAGGCCGAGTTATAGACGCCGTAGTCGTCGCTCAGCTCAATGCCTCCGCAGATAATACAGATTTTCCGGCTCAGTTCACGCAGGGGGGCAAACCGGCCATCCTCAATGTGCATGGCAATATCCTGTGCGGCATCCTGCACATTGTAGCCAGTCAGAGACAGTTCGGGAAAGGCGATGGCATCCATGCCATCACGAATTGCCTGTTCCGCAAGGGTGCAGTGGCTGGCAAGATTAGTATCAAAATTGGCCAGGGTGCAATCAATCTGGGCTATTCGCAGTTTTGCATTGAGCATCGTTGCCTGAAATTTAGTGGTAAGGGTAAAACATATAGAAGGTAAACGACAGCAAGGCAAGAATCCACATGCCTGCGCGTATTTCACTGACCTTTCCGGTAAAGAGTTTCAATAGAACATAGGCGATAAATCCTGCTGTGATGCCGACGCCGATATTAAAGGTAAAAATCATGAGCACAATGGTCAGAAATGCGGGCAGCAGCTCACTGTAATCGCTGAAATCCATTTTTTTTACGGATTGCATCATGAACATGCCGACAACGAGCATTGCCGGGCCGTAGGCGAAGGGCGGAACAATCGTGAGCAGGGGAGAGAAGAAAAGGGCCAGAGCAAAAAGAGCGGCAACCACAATTGCGGTAAACCCGGTTTTTCCTCCCTGTTCAATACCGGCAGCAGATTCGATATAGACGCCCGCCGTAGTAGTTCCAAAGAGCGAAGCGGCAATAGTTGAGAGTGCATCAACCAGCATCGGCTTTTCAATTTCAGGAAGGTTATCGTTTTCATCAAGCAGGTTGGCTCTGGATGATAATCCGAAGAGAGTTCCCATGGTATCAACAAAATCCATCACCAGAACGCTGATGATGACGCCGACAAATCCCCAGGTCAATGCACCCTGCATGTTGATTTTCATGAAGATGGGTTCAATGGAGGGCGGCATACTGAAGATCGATGCGGGAAGCGCAACAAGTCCGGTCAGAAGAAATGCAGCAGTGGTGACAGCCATACCAGCAAGAAGAGCGCCAGTGACGCGTTTGATCAACAGGATGGCTGTAATAAAGAGCCCTCCAAGGCTCATGAGAACAGGAAGTTTGGCTATATTGGCAAGTTGTACCGGAGCGCCGGGCACGCCAAGCGACACAATACCCATATCATTTAGCCCAAGAAAAGCAAGGAAAAGGCCTATGCCAACCGAAAAGCTGTGTTTGAGCGAAGAGGGAATTGCCTCAGCCAGCCATTGACGCAGACCGCCGATGGTAATAAGGGTAAAAAGAATGCCACTGATAAAGATCGCGGCCATTGCGGTCTGCCATGAGTAGCCAAGCGTTTGTACTACGGTATAGGCGACAAAGGCATTTTCGCCCATATATGGCGCTACGGCAAACGGGCGTTTGGCATAGACTCCCATCAGCAGTGTTCCGAAGATAGAGGTCAGAATGGTCGCTGTCATTGAGGGGCCTTTCGGGATACCTGCTGCTGCAAGAATCGCCGGGTTGACTACTATAATATAAGCGAGGGTAAAAAAGGTGGTGATGCCGGCAACTGTTTCCTGACGGTAACCGGTCTGGTGCGTGTCAAAATCAAAATATGATCGCATGGTTATAGTCAATTGAGAAAGCTGGAAAAGGCTTTGCAGCCATAAGATAAACATAAAGTGTGAAAAAGGGGAGTGTAAATATCTGCCAGCCTTTTCTGAGATTGTCGGGCTCCTGCATGAACGCACATTGAGCATGTAATGATTTTGTAATAAAAGTCATATATTGGCGGTCAAAACCATTGTATTTTGCCGAAAAGCTTTACTTTTTATGCTGTCTTTAACCATTGATGAGCTTGCAAAACGGGCTGAAAAGATAAAACTTGTTATATCCGATAATGACGGAGTTTTTACGGATAACGGAGTTTATTATTCAGAGCGGGGCGAGGAGATGAAGCGCTATTCCGTCAGGGATGGCATGGGGGTTGAGCGTTTGAGGAACAGTGGCATTGAGACCAGCATCATGACAGGTGAGGTTTCGCCAAATCTGAAGAAGCGTGCCGAAAAACTTGGTATGAAGCGGCTTTACCTTGGCGTAAAAGACAAGCTCTCCATGCTGGAAACAGTGCTTGCGGAGACCGGACTTCAACGGTATGAGCTGGCATATATTGGTGATGATGTCAATGACGTCGAGATTATGGAGGAGATAGCCAAAGAGGGATTGACGGCCTCTCCCCGTGATGCAACTGTTTTTGTGGAACCCTGGTGTCACTATCGAGCTCATGCAGATGGCGGATACGGGGCATTCAGGGATTTTGCCGAGTGGCTTCTCAGGCTCAGAAATTCCTGAGTCTGTTTTTTTGTTTTTATTAACATCGTTTCCGGACATTTCCAGTAAAAGGAAAGTGCGGTTCGTTTTATCCAGTGTAACGTAATGGCGGAAATTTCCATAGGGAACAGGAAAGTTGGGGATGGGCATCCCGTATTTGTAATTGCTGAAATCGGTATCAATCATAACGGCTCAATTGAGGCTGCCAAAAAACTTATTGAGGGCGCGGCTCTGGCTGGTTGTGATGCCGTCAAGTTTCAGAAGCGTACTCCGGAGCTTTGTGTGCCGAAGGATCAGCGCGATATCGAACGTGATACCCCGTGGGGTCGCATGAAGTATATTGATTACCGTTACAAGGTTGAGTTCGGGCGCGAAGAATATCAGGAAATAGACCGTTTCAGCAAAGAACACGGTATTTTGTGGTTTGCATCCTGCTGGGATGAGGATTCTGTTGATTTTATGGAGCAGTTTGATCCGCCCTGTTACAAGGCAGCCTCTGCTTCACTGACTGATCTTGGATTGCTGAAGAAAACGGCTGCAACCGGCAGGCCGCTGATTATTTCAACCGGCATGTCTACCATGGAAGAGGTTGAGAAAACAGTCGAGGTGCTTGGAACGGAGAAGCTTTTGATTGCACATACCAATTCAACCTATCCCTCTCCGATTGATGAGCTGAATCTTCGAATGATTACAACGCTTAAAGCTCTTTATCCCACAGTGCCGATCGGGTACTCCGGCCATGAAGTTGGTCTCTCAACCACGTGGGCGGCTGTGGCTCTTGGTGCAACCTTTGTTGAGCGTCATGTGACTCTTGATCGAGCCATGTGGGGCTCTGACCAGGCGGCATCAGTCGAACTTTCAGGTATGTCAAGGCTTGTTTCAAATATTCGCGATATTGAGAAAGCGCTGGGTGACGGTGTCAAGCGTGTTTATGATGGTGAAGCGGCAGCGAGAAAAAAATTACGTCGTTCCTGAGCCTGTGAAGGATGATTTTCTGAAAAAAAGAGCCGCTGAAATAGTTTTTGATGTAAAAATCTGTTAAATAAAGTAGTTAATTATGAGCAACACCAGTAATAATGGCACTATGCCTGTTCAGGAGTTTGAATACAAGGCTGAGATGAAGCAGCTTCTGGATCTTATTGTCCATTCACTCTATACTCATCCCGAAATATTTCTTCGGGAGCTCATTTCTAATGCTTCCGATGCGTTGAGCAAGGTGCGTTTCAATGCGCTGACGGATCAGGACATTCTTGACAAAGAAGCCGATCTTGCCATCAGAATCAGCATCGATTCCAAAGAGATGACCTTTGTCATCGAAGACAGCGGTCTTGGCATGACGGAAGAGGAGCTGATTGCCAATCTCGGAACGGTTGCCAAGTCGGGAACACTCAGCTTTATGCAGTCACTCAAAGAGCAGCAGAAACAGCTCGACGGAAACCTTATCGGACAGTTCGGTGTAGGCTTCTACTCGGTGTTTATGGTCACTGAAGAGGTGACGGTAGAGACACGAAGCGCTCGCCCTGATTCGCAGGGATACCGCTGGCGCTCGGGTGGTCAGGGCACCTACACTATTGAAAAAATTGACAAGGCTTCACGGGGAACTCGTATATCCTTCAAACTCAAGGAGGAACACAAAGAGTTTGCTGAAGAGTATCGTGTTGAGCAGATCATCAAAAAATATTCCAACTTTGTTGATTTCCCTATCTACCTTGGTGAAAAGCAGGTCAACAGCGTTACGGCGCTCTGGCAGCGGTCAAAGAGTGAATTGAAAGATGAAGAGGTCAATGAGTTCTACAAGTTCATTGCCAACGATTACAACGATCCACTTGATTACCTTCCTGTTTCCGTTGAGGGGATGGTCTCCTTCAAGGCGCTTCTCTTTCTGCCTAAAGAGGCCCCGCCGGAGATGCTGTACAGGCAGAGTGAACTTGAAAATCGTGGCCCGCAGCTTTATGTCAAAAAAGTGCTGATCCAGAATGAGTGCCGTGACCTTCTGCCTGAATACCTCCGTTTTATTTCCGGTGTTGTTGATACCGAAGATCTTTCGCTCAATGTTTCGCGAGAGGTGGTGCAATCCAGCCCGGTCATGGCCAAGATTCGCCAGATTCTTACTGGCAAAATTCTTGGATGGTTTGAATCTCTTGCCAAAGAACAGCCTGAAAAGTTCAGAACGTTTTACAAGGCATTTGGTCCTATTATCAAGATTGGCCTGAATACAGACTTTACCAATCGCGACAAGCTTATCGAACTGCTTCGTTTTGAAAGCACAAAGACTGAAGAAAATGAGTATGTGACCCTCAAAGAGTACACAGAAAGAATGGGCGCCGACCAGAAAGAGGTTTACTATCATTCTGGAAGCAGTCGCAGTCAGCTTCTTGCTCACCCAAATCTTGAGTACTTCCAGGATATGGGCATTGAGGTTCTGCTGCTCAGTGATCCTGTTGATGTTTTTGTTATTCCTTCGATCCATGAATACGATAAAAAGCCTCTCAAATCAATTGAAAAGGCGGATATTGATTTTTCGAAGCAGAAGAAAGAAAAGGCGGAACCCCTGCCAGAGAATCTGCTTACTCCTGTGCTCCAGCTTTTCCGTGAAACATTGGGTGAGGAGATTGAGGATGTCATTGAGTCACAACGGCTTGTCAACTCTCCGGTAACCCTGGTGAGCGGCAAAGATGGGCTCGACAGCCAGATGGAGAAGATGATGAAGATGATGCAGAGTAATATGCCTGCGGCCAAAAGGATTCTGGAGGTTAATACCTCACATCCGATTATTCGCAATCTTTCAGGGATGGTCATTGCCAATGCAAATAATCCGCTGATCAAAACTGTTATCAGGCAGCTTTATGAAGGTGCGCTCTTTCTTGAGGGCGGTCTTGATTCGACCACAGGGTTTTTGTCGAGAATGAATGAATTGATTGAGGCGGCAACGCTTTCCAGATAAGAGGATTCAACAACTTTAAACAGTGAATTCGTGAAAAAGGGAAGAGATTTCGATGCAAGGGAGCTATCGGTTTTTCAGAAGAACGAGATAACCGAGCATCATATTTATAAACATCTTTCCGGAAAGGTGGGCGGAGTGAAAAATCGCCGCATACTTTCCCAGATTGCTGATGATGAGTTGCGTCACTACAACATCTGGAAAGGCTATACCGGAAGGGATGTCAACCCTGATCGTTTCAAGGTATGGTTTTACACCATGGTCAGCATGCTGTTTGGCTTTACTTTTGGTATCAAGTTGATGGAAAAAGGCGAAAAGGGGGCTCATGCCGTCTATAGCCGTATTCCGGGTTCCTTCAAGGAGATTAACGGTATCATCAGTGATGAGGAGGAGCATGAACAGGCATTGCTGACGCTCCTTGACGAGGATCGCCTGAAATACACTGGCTCCATCGTGCTTGGCCTGAACGATGCGCTTGTTGAGCTGATGGGTGTCCTTGCTGGTCTGACCTTCGCCTTGCACAACACTACTGTTGTTGCCTTGACCGCTTCGATTACCGGTATTGCCGCAGCCCTCTCCATGGCTGCATCCGGTTATCTCTCAACAAAATCTGATCCGGGTGGCAAAAACCCTTTCATGGCCTCATTTTATACAGGGGTTGCCTATATTCTCACTGTTCTGGCACTGATTACCCCCTATCTTGTTTTTGAAGATCGCTATGTCTCCCTCGGGCTTTCGTTTTTTATTGCCGTCTGTATTATCGGGTTTTTCAACTACTACATCTCTGTGGCTCGTGATCTGCCCTTCAAAAGTCGCTTTTTTGAAATGGTCGGGTTAAGTTTTACCGTTGCGGCGTTGAGTTTTCTTGCCGGATATGGTATCCATGCACTCTTTCCCGATATGATGATGTAACGCTCACAAGGTTGTCGCCGATTGCAGCAGCTCGGCAAGAGCTGCTGTATCGACCTTCTGTTGCGTGTCAATGTCCAGAGTAATTCTCTTCTCTTCTCCAGAAAACTCCTCCTGTTTTGTGAACTGTGATGCAAGTACGGCTGTATCGGCATCTGAAGCATCGTTATCCCTCAGAATGCGTTGCCGCACTCTTTCCATGAGCACCTGTTCAGGTGCAGAGAAGTGAAGAATCCTGCAAGGAGTGTTGAGTGTTTCAGCAAGGTCAATGAAGCGTTTCCGCTTGTCAGTCCTGAGAAAGGTTGCATCCACAATGACGGTTATTCCGGCTTTAAGGCAAAGCTCTGCGACCTCGAAAAGCCGTTGGTAGGTTTGATTGCTGATCTCTTCAGAATAGAGTGAGGAGTCTTCTCTGTGTCGTTCAAGCGGCTTGAGCCCCGCCAGTCTTTTCCGCTCAATATCCGAACGGACATGCACGCAGGCCAGCATCTCGGCGAGAGTACTTGAAACAGTTGATTTTCCGCTTCCTGAAACCCCGCAAGTCAACACAAGAATTGGTGTTTTTTTGCTGGTGTAGTGCTGTGCAATCCTGATGTATGAGCAATGTTCTTCAAGAATCTGTTGAGCCAGCCCCAGGTCAGTAGTCTGCGAATAGCGGATGGCGGTTACTTTTGCCCGCACCATTGCGCGGTAGAGAGCATAAAAGTGAAGAAGCGGGAGAGCGCCGTAATCGCCCGTCTCCATCAGGTAGCTGTTCAGGAGTCTCCAGGCCAGCCCCGGTTCCCCTCCATGGTCAAGATCCATAAAGAGAAACGCCAGATCGCTGATGACATCAATAATGCTGAGCGTTTCGTTAAACTCAATACAGTCAAAAAGAAAAATCCTGTTTTGCCACAAAACCATATTACCGGTATGCATATCTCCATGGCATTGGCGGATAAACCCCTCGCTCTTTCGCTGGAGAAAAAGAGGATAAAGACGCCGGTGCTCCTGAATGGTCCATGTTTTCAATGCTTCAAGCCGATCGATTTCCAGAGGGTTTGAGGTGATCGACTCCATGGCGGTAAAATTGTGCAGCATTGGCTTGACCAGATTATCCGGAAGGCCAAAGCCGCTTTCCAGAGGCGCAGGAGGCTGTGAGCGGTGAAACGAGGCAACGAGAATGGCAAGATGATCAATATGTTCTTCAGTGAGAAGCTTGTGCGCAAGCATTCTGTCAAGCTCCATTGTCCGGTCAAATCGTACCATGGTAACCGCGTAATCGACAATCTCTCCCTCGGTGTCAACACGAAAAGTTGCTCCACTTCGAACAATCGGCACCACAGAGAGGTAGAGGTCGGGGCAGAGTCTCCGGTTGAGGCGAAGCTCCTCATTGCAGTAGTAATGGCGTTTTTCAAGGGTTGAAAAATCCAGAAATCCCAGGTTGACCGGCTTTTTTATTTTGTAGGCCAGAGACTCGGTAAGGAAAATCCACGAAATATGGGTCTCAACAACCTCGATGGTTCCTGTCGCATGGGAATAAGCTTCCGGATGACTTAATGCTTCAACCAGGGGTTCCATATCGTTGCCGGTGAAAAAGCTGAAAAACGGTCTTTTCTTCAATATACAGGCAGAAAGTGACGTGGCCAAGAATCGTACAGTCGAATGGATTACTTTAAAAAAAATGTAAATTGCTTTTTCATTGCCGAGATATGCCGCTTCATCACATTCATGTACTCAACTAACCGCTATGATACATCTTACAAGGATACTTTGCCCTACCGATTACTCGCCCACATCGGATAATGCCGTCCGTTATGCGGTTGAATTTGCCCGAAAAGTCGGCGCTCATGTCCGGTTTGTGCACATCCTTTCTCCCGGAGCTGTTCCCGCACAAACAACAGTTACTTCAGAAGGTTCAACAACCATTACAGAAGGTGCTCTTCCTCCAGAAGATGATGGAGATGCTCTTCCCGACAATTTTTCGCAAGTCCTTATGGCCGAGAAAAAGAAAGGCTTAAATGCCGATTTCCGCATTCTCAAGGGTGAAGCTCCCAAGGTTATCGCTGAACAGGCAAGTTCATGGGGCGCTGATCTTATCATTATGGGTTCACATGGTCGGACCGGCCTGCAGAGGATCATGATGGGGAGCGTTGCTGAAGAGGTCTTTCGTTGTTCCGATATTCCGGTACTCCTGGTCAAGGAGCAGGCGGCGGCAAAAATTGTGGTGGAATAACCATTACTGCACACCAGGTTTCTTTCAATTATATTTTTTTCTTGCTATGGAACATTTCAGGGAATCAGTCCTTGCGCTTATTACGGAAACATCGGCCAATCTTCCGAGTGACGTTCGTTGTGCACTTGCTGCCGCGATTGATCGTGAAGATCCTGCATCCCAGGCAGGCCTTGCCATGTCTACCATCTCGGTTAATATTGATATGGCTGTTGACAATATTTCACCGGTCTGTCAGGATACCGGTATGCCAACCTTTTTCATTCATACTCCTCGTGGCGCTGATCAGCTTCTCATGAAAAAGGAGATAGAAGCCGCAGTTGCCGAAGCATCGAAAACGGGCAAACTTCGTCCCAATGCAGTTGACGCCATCAGCGGCAAAAACTCCGGCAATAATCTCGGATGCCACTTTCCGGTTATCCATTTTGAGCCCTGGGAAAAGGATGAGATTGAGGTGAAGCTGATTCTGAAAGGCGGAGGATGCGAAAACAAAAACATCCAGTACTCACTGCCCGATGTCATTCCCGGGCTCGGCAGCGCTTCGCGTGACCTTGACGGCGTGCGCAAATGTCTGCTTCATGCTGTCTATCAGGCACAGGGCCAGGGATGCAGCCCCGGAGTTATTGGCGTGGGCATCGGCGGCGACCGTACCAGCGGTTTTGACCTTGCCAAACAGCAGCTTTTCCGTACCATTGACGACCGCAACCCCGACAGCGAACTTGATGCGCTCGAACAGGAGGTGCTTGAAAAAGCAAATACCATGGATATCGGCCCAATGGGGTTTGGCGGAAAAACCACCCTGTTTGGATGTAAAATCGGCAAATCACACCGTGTACCTGCAAGCTTTTTTGTTTCGGTAGCCTACAACTGCTGGGCATACCGCAGGCTTGGCGTTTTGATTGATCCGGCTACAGGCTCAATTGAGCGCTGGTATTACAGGGATGCCGACGAGATCAAACGAATGGCCAAAGGCGAAGGGATGCCGCTGACCGGAAAAGAGGTGGTTCTGCAGGCGCCGGTTACCGAGGAGCAGGTACGCAGCCTGAAGGTTGGTGATGTAGTGCTTGTCAACGGAACTATGCACACCGGCAGGGACGCCTTCCACCACTACATCATGCACCACGATCTGCCGGAAGGTCTTGATACAACAGGCGGAGTTCTCTTTCATTGCGGACCGGTTATCATGAAAAACGAGGACGGCAGCTATCGGGTGACTGCTGCAGGCCCGACCACGTCGATTCGTGAAGAGCCATTCCAGGCTGATGTCATCAAAAAACTTGGCTTGAGAGCCATTATCGGTAAAGGAGGCATGGGCCCGAAAACCCTCAAGGGGTTGCAGGAGCACGGGGCGGTGTATCTCAACGCCATTGGTGGCGCAGCGCAGTATTATGCCCGTTGCATTACAAAGGTGACCGGTGTCGATTTTCTTGAAGAGATGGGCGTGCCCGAAGCCATGTGGCATCTGGAGGTCAGCTCATTCCCGGCTATTGTCACCATGGATGCACATGGCAACAGTCTCCACAGTTTGGTAGAAGAGGAGTCGTTCCGTCAACTTGGCACTTTCGCCAGCGATACGCACTAATCCGTTTTCGAGCGGTTCGTCATGCTCATTTAAATGAAAAGAGAAAGTTTATGAAAAAGATAAGATTTATGGACGTCTCTTTCCGGGACGGTTTTCAGTCATGTTTTGGTGCCAGGGTAAAAACAGAAGATTTTCTGCCAGCCCTGGAGGCCGCCGTTCACGCAGGCACCGACAACTTTGAAATAGGAGGCGGAGCCCGTTTTCAGAGCCTCTACTTCTATTGCGAAGAGGATGCCTTTACCATGATGGATACTGCCCGCAAGATTGTGGGGCCCGATATCAACCTTCAGACACTGTCACGAGGCGCCAATGTTGTTGGTCTTGTGTCGCAGTCTCGTGATATTATCGATCTTCATGCCCGTCTTTTCAAAAAACATGGCATCACGACCATCAGAAACTTTGATGCACTGATGGATGTTCGCAACCTCGCCTTTTCAGGGCAGTGTATTCATGACGCAGGGCTCAAGCACCAGGTTGTGGTTGCACTGATGGGGCTGCCTCCCGGATTGACCGAGACCTACTGCCATACTCCGCAGTTTTACCTCGACAAACTGCAAGAGATTCTTGATGCCGAAATTCCTTTCGACAGTGTCGCCTTCAAGGACGCCTCAGGCACAACCACTCCGGCGGTTGTTCATGAAACCATCAAGGGCGCAAGAAAAATGCTGCCTGAAGGGACAATCATCCAGTTCCATACGCACGACACTGCCGGAATGGGCGTAGCCTGCAACTTTGCAGCCATCACCGGGGGCGCCGACATTATTGATCTCTCCATGGCTCCCGTCAGCGGAGGAACCGCTGAAGTTGATATCCTTACCATGTGGCAGCGGCTCAGGGGCACCGAATACACTCTTGACATCGATCAGGAAAAATACCTTGAGGTGGAGGCGCTCTTTATTGACCAGATGTACAAATACTACATGCCGCCCGAAGCGACGGCGGTCAATCCGGTGATCTCATTTTCACCTATGCCAGGTGGCGCACTCACGGCCAATACCCAGATGATGCGCGACAACAACACACTTCACCTCTTTCCGCAAGTGATCAATAATATGCGGGAGGTTGTGGTCAAGGGCGGTTTTGGAGCCTCGGTTACGCCTGTTTCACAATTCTATTTCCAGCAGGCATTTGCCAATACCGTTCAGGGTCACTGGAAAAAAATCACCGATGGATACGGCAAAATGGTGCTTGGTTACTTTGGCAAAACACCTGCCCGCCCGGACGAAGAGGTTGTGAGGCTTGCGTCAGAACAACTTGGCCTTGCCCCAACAGTTGAAGATGTGCACGATATCAACGACCGTAACCCTGAACTTGGCGTCGCCTACAACAAGTCGCTGCTTCAGAAAGCTCATATTCCGCAGACTGACGAAAACATATTTATTGCGGCAACCTGTGGCGCCAAAGGTATTGCTTTCCTTCAGGGAGATTGCGCAACCGGCATTCGCTACAAGGCTGATATCGCCGTTGAAATTAAGGCAACACCAAGAGCCGAGGTGGTGGCAGCTTACCATGAAGCACACAAGCATGATATTCACCAGAAAGAGGTGAACCACCGGCTTGAGGAGCTTTTTTCAAAGCTTCCATCCGCAACGCCGGTTCCAGTGCAATCGGCATCAAAAGTCATTTCGATGGCCGGCAACTTTACCGTTTTTGTTGATGGCGCCCCTTATACCGTCTCCTTTGCCGAAGGTTCCGCGATCAATCCACAGTCAGTTGCTGCTGCACCAGTGGCAGAGGCTGATGCTGCTCCTGCACCCCAGATACACGCCGGCATTCCTGTACCCGCAGTGATGCCGGGTAATGTTTTCTCAATTTCCGTCAAGGTTGGTGATGAGGTCAAAGAGGGAGAAGAGGTTGCCGTTATCGAGGCCATGAAGATGGAGACCCCCGTCAAAGCCCCTTGTTCAGGAAGAATCCTCTCCATCACCGTAGCCAAAGGTGATCCCGTTGGCATGGGTGAAATTATGATGACCATCGAGTAAACACGTTTGCTCACTTCTGCCCCGTGATACCGTGCGGGGCAGCATGGTGGTGAAATCTCGTTTATCCACGTTTGATGAGTTCAGATCTTCTCCCACTCAAACTTGCTGATGTTTCTTGCTTTGGGATCAAAAACGATACCAATCAGGTAGCGTTCACCGCTGTATTTCTCGTAATATTTCATTGTTTTGATCTGCTCAAGCGGCTCAGTGTCGGTCACCTTGAACTCAAACAGCAAGGCTCTCCCTTCGGCCTTCAGTGTCAGGTCAATCCTGCCCTTGTTGCTCACATCTTCGGCGATAATGTCGAGGCCGAGACTGGCAAAATAGGCATAGAGCACGCTGGCGTAAAAGCCCTCATACCTCTCGATATCGTTGTTGGTGAAATTATTGTAGGCGATGCTCGAAAAAAGGCGACGGATAACGGGTTCCAGACTCTCAACATCCCCGGCGTTGATCAAATTGAGCAGCTCATGGCGGATTGGCTCCTTTTGTGAACCGCTGGCCATCATCGACTGCAAAATAGAGTTGTTAAAACTGATCTGTACCTCTTTGTTCGGAAATCCCAACTCGTAGCCAACTCCCATGCCCGAATCCATCAGGCGCGTGATGGTCAAATATCCGGTCTGAAACATAATCGTTTCCAGATTGAGCGCTTCAATGTCAAAGCTGTTGACCAGAGAGTCATCAGCCTTCAATCCATTAAAATTGGGAATAAAATAGTTGTTCTTTTTTATGAGTTCAATCAGAATCCGGGGTGTTCCTGTCTCGAACCAATAGTTTTTAAACATCTTTTGGTTCTTGATGAAGAGCAGAATGTCATAAGGGTTATAGACTTTTTCGCCCAAAAAGTTATACCCGTTGTACCACCGCTTGACCTTTTCCATGTCCACACCCTCAAGATAAGGAGCAAAAGCGGTCTCCACATCAAGCTGGGTGTAGCCGCAGATGGCGCCATAATCGGGATTGAGGCTGATATCTTCGAGATTGTTCAGACCGCTGAAGAGCGACACTTTTGAGAACTTGCTCACACCGGTGAGAAAGGTAAAGCGCAGATACTCGTCGTTCTCCTTGATTTTTGTATAAAAGTCGCGCATTCCATCCCGGATGGAGAGCGCCTCAGGGATATTTTCAATATTGTCCAAAATTGGCTTGTCGTACTCATCAACAAGAACAACAACCTTCTGCTGATATTTCTCGGATGCTTTTTTGATTAATTCCGCAAAATAGTATTGTGCTTTTGACTTGTTTTCACACTTCAGCCCAAGTCGCTCCTCGTTGGATTTGAGTATGTGCAGCAAATCCTCCTCAAGATCGGCTGTTGAGTGAACTCCGCCACTGAAACTTATCTTGATGACCGGGCAGGTTACCTCCCAATTCCATTGCTCCTCAATCAAAAGTCCACGGAAAAGCTCCCGTTTTCCCTCGAAAATATTTTTCAGCGTATCAAGAAACAGGCTTTTGCCGAAACGGCGTGGTCGCGACAGAAAGACATAGCGATAATTCTCAATCAAAACACGGGCAATCTCCGTTTTGTCGATGTAGAGATAATCACCCTCGATGATTGTCCTGAAGGTCTGTATTCCTACTGGCAGCTTTTTCATGGCACTCAACCTCGATGTGAAACGTTAACCATCATGAATATCGATTTTGATTTTTCATCAATGGATCGGTTTGCTGAATATCTCCAGCGAATATACACAGAAAGCGATTGCATCTGCAATGGTGCTCCCGACACCTCAATTCGCGGCTCTCTGCAAAAATCTGCTTAACCCCGCAACCACATTAGTTCTGTATCAGTGTTGAACGGACTGTCGCATGATCGGGCAGAGGGATAATTATACTGGTATTGTTGTATAATTATGTATAAACTTGTATAATCGAATATAAATTCCAATAAATCAGGATTATCGATGGACAATATCAGAAATCCCTTCTCTCCCGGCGCTGGCTCTCCTCCTCCCGAACTGGCAGGACGTGATGCCATTCTGGAGCTTGCCAATGTGCTTTTCGGACGGGTGCGCCTGAAACGATCCGAAAAGAGCATGATGATGACAGGACTGCGTGGTGTAGGCAAAACAGTTCTCCTGAATGAAATGGAGCGGATGGCTCTGCATGACGGATATCGTACTCTTTTTCTTGAAGCGCAGGAGAGCAAGTCATTGGTGTTGCTCCTTGTGCCGCAGTTGCGCAAGCTTCTTTTCGATTTGGACAGGCTTGCAGGCGGTGGGGAGAAGGTTCGCAGGGCTCTTGCTGTGCTGAAAAGCTTCATTGGAGGCGTAAAGGTATCGCTGGGCGATGTTGAGATTGGTCTGGATATTGATCCTGAAAAGGGGAGTGCTGACAGTGGAGACCTGGAGGTCGATCTTTCGAGCCTGTTTGTTGCTGTGGGTGAAGCGGCCGAGGAGCGCAAGAGCGCTGTGGCCATTCTGATTGACGAAATTCAGTACCTCTCTTCATCAGAACTGAATGCCATCATTATGGCCATGCACAAAATGCAGCAGCGCCAACTGCCCGTTGTGCTGGTTGCCGCAGGTCTGCCAATTCTGCCGGGGCTTGCCGGTGAGGCAAAGTCCTATGCAGAGCGGCTCTTTAATTTTCCCGACATCGGTGCGCTCAATGAGCAGGATGCCGCCAAAGCACTTCAGGAACCAGTTGCAGAGGCCGAAGTCTCATTTGACGCTGAAGCCCTCCACGAAATATTCCGCCTGACCAAAGGCTATCCCTATTTTCTTCAGGAGTGGGGGTATCAGGTGTGGAACCAGGCAGAAAGTTCACCCATTACCTTGTCGGTTGTCGAGAAAACAACCAAGCTTGTCATCAACCGTCTGGATGAAAATTTCTTTCGGGTGCGCTTTAACCGTCTTCCCGACCGCGAAAAAACATTTCTGCGCGCAATGGCAGTGTTGGGGCCAGGCCCCTATCGTACCGCTGAAATTGCCAATGCGCTTGGTGTTGAAATTACAGCGCTCAGCTCCGTGCGTTCAGGGCTCATCAAAAAAGGAATGATCTACAGTCCCTCGCATGGTGTGATGGCCTTCACAGTGCCTCTTTTCGACGAATTTATGAGTAGGGTTATTCCTGATATTGATGCAGTATGACAGATCATCCATTGTCAAACAGTTCCCAAGAGAAAAGAACTCCCGCTGAATTTGCTGTAATGAGCAGATAAAAGCCCGAAAGTCAACAAGTCAATTTATTCGATCTCATGCAATCAGATACCAAATTCATGTTGCCTGAATCCCATGAATTCCCGCCCGATGAGCTGCTGATTTTCATCGGGCACAGCGACGACGCTTCTGCGGAAGCAAATGCCATTCTTGAGCTGCAATCGGAGATCGAAAAGGACTTCCGGCTACTACTGAAATCTAACGGTCATCGTTCAATTTTCAAGCGTCTCAGGCTGTGGGAGTGGACACTCGATGCTCTGGCGCTACCCGGAGGCCAGGAGAGGGCAGTTACTCCCGCGCTTGACAAAGCACAGATAGCCATTTTTGTTTTCAGGGAGCGGGTTGGAAAGGTGACCTGGCAAGAGCTTGAGAAGGCCAGAAAGGGGAGCAAAGCAGTACAGTCCCATGTTTTTGCGTTTTTCCCTGAGACATCTCCACTTCAGGCAAAGTTTCCAAATGCCCAGGCAAAACTGCAGGCGGCACGCGATTGGACGACATTACTGGAGCGCCAGGAAGAGCTGACGACGGAGTGGACAAACCCCGACTCATCTTCAGTAACACCCTGCCCGCTTTATGAGGATAGTGAGCATCTCAAAACCATTGTTCGCGAAAAGGTTCGGATTGCCATCGCCGATATTCTTTCCGTTGATATAACTCACCCGACTGCGGAGCTGTCAAACAATGCCGAAGAGTTGCGCCGTTATCAGGGGGCGCTCAAAACCGAACTTGGCACCATCAGCCTGCTGGGCACTCATGCGCTTGAGAACATTCCGGTAACCCTGACCGACACTTTTGTCTCTCTGCGTATTTCCGATACCTGGCGCAGCGATATGCGGTGGAGCCCTAAAGTCAGTGACGAATCGCAACAGGATGAGCGGATTCGTAACCCTGTAGAGGTGGTCAGCCTTGTCTTTGAAACCTGTCCTCTCCTGCTGGTTATCGGCGATCCCGGTTCCGGCAAAACAACCCTGCTCAAACACTATGCTCTTTCATGCCTCGAAAATGAGCACTACACCACACTTGGGTTCAAGGAGCCTGTTCTGGTTTTTTATCTCCCCTTGCGCGAGCTGGTCAAAAAAGGCGCAGATATTGATACCCTTTCAGCCAACCTCTTTGCATGGAGTGAAAAGCACTCTCTTGGTATAGCGGAAACTGTTTTCTTTGAGTGGCTGCATAACCGTCAAACCCTCCTTCTGCTTGATGGCCTTGACGAAATCAGCGACCCGCAGCAGCGCATCAAGGCTTGCGACTGGATTGACCGGATTGTCAGCGGTTTTGAAAAAGCAAAGGTGGTGGTCACCTCCCGTTATACCGGCTACCGGAAAGGGGACGGGATAGAGCTTCGATCCCGCCATGTGCGTGCTGATATCATGGATTTTTCACCGGATCAGCAGAAAGAGTTTCTGGAGAAGTGGTTCAGCTCGGTCTTGTGCCGTGAACTTCGTCCTTCAACAAAAACGCTTCAGGAGTGGAGAGAGGAGCAGGCAAAAACAGCCGCAACGAAAGCCGCTACCATTATTGAGTTTCTGGAGAGGGAAGAGAACCAGAGTTTGCGCATGTTGGCCGCAGTTCCCATGCTGTTGCAGATTATGGCGATTCTCTGGAAAGATCGCCAGTACCTGCCGAAAACCCGTTCAGAGTTATACAATGCCGCAGTGAACTATATTCTTGACTATCGCGACCGCCAAAAAGAGATCTATCCCCTGCTCGGCGCTGAAGATGCCCGGCGAGTCCTGACACCGGTATCGCTCTGGATGCAGGAGGATCTCGAAAAGGATGAGGCTGACAAGGCGCTGATGCAGGCGGAGATGCAGAAACACCTGAAAACGCTTCATGATCCCCCTTCAGTCGAGAAGTTCTGTGAGAACCTGATTGATCGCGCGGCTTTACTGGTGGCCTATGGTGATAAGGAGTATCGGTTCCGGCACAAATCGTTCCGTGAGTACATGGCAGGCTTGCAGCTTGAGAAAAAAATGCACAGCAGCACGGGCCATCTCGACAAGCTGGTGAGCAATTTCGGCAAAGACTGGTGGGAAGAGCCCCTCCGTTTTTATATCGCCGAGGTTGATGCCAACGCCTTTGATGCCTTTATGGGGAAGCTGTTCGATACAGAGGTCAGCGCCACGTTGAATCAAAAGCAGCAGGATTTACTGGTCACGCTTATCAAAGAGGCACGGCAGACAAAGACGGATGCATTTCAGAAGAAGTTGCTTGATTCGGCGACCACAACAAACCGGCAGCGCTACATTATGCAATGCCTGAAAGCCATCGGCAATCAGGATGCCCTCGATGCTGTTCGAAAGTTTCTTGATGCTCCCTTTGAGAAAAAAACCGAAGCGCTGGATGTTGCATGTGATATTGTGACTGTTGCAGAGCGGCCAGGTGGAGTCAGCAATCGTGAGAGTTGTGGAGCAAATGCCTCGATCATAATGGACAAGTTGGGTGCTCACTATATTCTTATCAAGGGGGGAACCTTCACCTCCTCATTGACGAAAAAGCAGGAAACAGTGGATGATATCTACGTTGCAAAATACACGGTGACCAACAAGCACTACCGTCAGTTTATCAACTATCTGGATTCAAAAGAGGCCGGTTATTCCGCCATACTGCCGTTTGAAACTTACAAAAAAAGCCTGCGTGCCCTTGCTGAGAGTATCAAGGGCTTCAGCGACTTTATAAAGAAAGAAATATCGCTGGCAACACGATTTCGTTCTCCTTTTGATGATGACAAACAGTTTAACAAGGATGATCAGCCGGTGCTTCGTCCAACCTGGTATGCCGCCCGGGCATATTGCCTGTGGCTCTCATTGCTGGAGAGTGATAGCGCAAAGACCAATCTGTATCGTCTGCCAACTGAAAAAGAGTGGGAATATGCCGCAGGTGGAAAAGAGAGCAGACTGTATCCGTGGGGCGATAAAGAGCCCTCGCCAACACTTGCCAATTATAATCAAAATGAGGGTTCCACAACACCGACAGGTCGTTACCCTGAAGGCGCTACACCAGAAGGGTTACATGATATGGCGGGCAATGTGTGGGAGTGGACGGAGGATTTGTATAAAAAAGGTGAAGACTGGCGTTCACAACGGGGCGGATCGTATTATAGCAGTAATGCTGATGCCCTGCGCTGCTCCTCCCGGGACTACTACTGCAACCCGGGCTTCGGGGGCAGCGTTGTGGGTATTCGAGTGGTGCGTTCCAGTCCCTCTTCCTGAAAATCTGATCCCCTGATATCTGGAACCCTGAAAAAAGAAACTCACTCGACCAGGAAAAACTGACATTGGGAGGCTGGAAAATTTTTTTACCACCCGATGTGCCGTAAAATAATCTCCCAACAGGGGAGAACAAAGCAGAAAATATGTTATGACCCGGAACTATGACAAGCTGAAGACCCTGTTGATTGAGCTGTTTCGGCTCGACCAGTCTAACCTCGATTTAAAGCCGGAGATGCAGCGGCGCAATATCCTGTTTCAGGAGGAGGATGGAGAGAGTTATGTGGGGCGGATGCTTGAGGACGGTAAACAGAAGAGACAATGAAGCTCCATATTCAAACCACCCTGATCGGCACTGTAGGCATAGCCGAACATAACGAGTGCATAACCAATCTCTATTTTGAGCAGGACTCGCTCCCTGTTGGTGTTGAACAAGGAGAAACGGCTTTGCTTCATGAGGCTTTCCGGCAGTTGAACTGGTACCTTGAGGGTGATCTCAGAACGTTTTCACTGCCGCTCGCTTCTGCGGGAACTCCATTTATGCAGGCGGTCTGGCAGTTTCTCGCCACAATACCCTGCGGGACGACGGCAAGCTATCGTGATGTTGCGGTTTCCATCGGAAATCCTCGTGCGGTCAGGGCGGTGGGGATGGCAAATCATCGAAATCCTTTGCCGATTTTTATTCCATGCCACAGGGTAATCGGCAGCAATGGCAAGCTGACCGGGTATCGTGGAGGTTTGGTATTGAAGAAGATGTTGCTGGATCTTGAGCGGGAGGTGTAAATCTGTCGCCCCGCCCGAAAATGGGAGGGGCAGCAGAGATGTTTCAAACAAACTCAGGTAAAGACTTTTTCACCAAGTGATGCTGCTACGCCTTCAAGTTGTGGAACCTGCGCATAACCCAGAGCTTTAATATTTCTGCAAATCTGGATGTCGAGGTTTTTTCTTGTGATGGTGACACCCGCAGCTCTCAGAATTTTGCAGAAGTTCAGGGTGAACAATCCCCGGTAAACGCCCCCAATTGAGGCTTCGGCTGAGGTCTGGTTATCGCGGCATCCTGCCCACAGGACGTGGTTCAATCCTGGCGCCAGGCTTACATCTTTCGCTCCCTTTTTCTTTTTGAGTATACCACGGACCGGGAGTGAAGGATTGGAATCAAGGAAGAAGCTTACATCAATGGGCGGTTCAACGAAGCGATAGGAGACCGATAACTCTTCGGGTGTTGCGGCGAGGGCAGACAGCTCTCTGGTGCCGCTGCCGGAATGGCAGGAATCGAGAATGACGTCCAAATTTACCCCTGCTGGCAGCGTTGAAAATACGGCACGTAAATCATCATCTTTTATCATGCCTGCGGTTGCAAAGTCGTGCGGACAAATGGTTTCGTCTTTTCCATCAGGTTCGTCGCCGTCAACATCCACAACTTGTGAGCCGTGGCCAGAGTAGTGAAAAACCAAAACGTCGCCAGCCTGTGCTCCTGTGATCAACCACTTCAGTCCGGCCATAATTGCAGCCCTGGTTGCCCGTGAATCGGTAAGAATTTTCATGTTCGTCGGGTTTGCCGGGATAATCCCAAGAACAGAAAGTGTATTTGCCATATCCTGAACATCGTTCACGCATCCACGCAGATCAGGTCCTCCGGCGCCAATTGGGGCATAATCATTGACCCCGACAAGAAAAGCTTTTTTTGCCATGAGCACTACTCCGTTATTTAATATTGTGAAAAGAGCCGCAGGGTTAAATTCGGTTTTTTGCTTCTGCGGTGTTCGTTGACGTGAAAAAACCCTGAAGTAATGATAGTAAATCTGTCCTTCAAGCCAAAATCTTCTAATGGAAAAACGTGAGCGACACGAAGAATCAGTGTGTTTTAATCTATGCTTTGAGATCTACTTCGCAATCCGGGTGAAGCTCAAGAAAGCGTTCAATCTCTTCTTCTGGAATCCTGTCGGCCGGGAGTTGGATTTTTTCAAGATGCTGAAGGCTCATGATCGGGCCGATCGATTCGATGAGCGTGTTTGATAGATCAAGTTCTTCAAGGTTGACAAGCTCCTCCAGTGGCTCAATAGAGGTAAGGCGGGTATTTGCCAGACTCAGCTCCCGAAGTTCGGTCAGAGCGCTTAATGCGTCGATATTTCTGATGCCGGTTTTGTTGCAGCGGAGATATTCGAGACTGTTGAGGCCCGCCAGCGGAGTGAGATCAGTAATCTTTGAATTGTCTATGCCGAGCTCAATAAGATTTTCGAGATGAGCGATTGGTTCAAGAGAGGTGATGCCGGTCTTGTAACAGCTCAGTTTTTCAAGATTGACGAGATCTTTCAGAGGAGAGAGGTCGGTGATCATGGTTTCGGAGCAATAAAGCTCTTCAAGCTTGAAAAGCTGGCTGATCGGCTCAAGGGAGCTGACCTGGGTGCTTGAGATCCAGAGAAGCTTCAGGCTTGTAATATTGCGCAGAGGTTCGAGCGATGCAAAGTCGCAGTCAAATGCGTAAAGGCGTTGCAGCATCTTCAGGTGCTGCAGTGGTTCGAGATCTTCGACAGGGGACTCATCGCAACGGAGTTGCTGGAGCTTTTCAAGAACCCGTACAGGGAGAAGATTATGAATTCTGCGGTTGTCACACCGGAGATGTGTTGTTTCAAAAAAGTCAAGCAGCTCCTGATCTGATGGATCCTTGAGCACTTTCAGGGTTGTTTTAACCACCTCTTTCCAGTCAGAGGTCAGTGAGTTCCACCACTTTTTTCGTGCGCCACTTTCCTGAAGCAGTTCAGCTCTTGAGACACGGCGAAGGTAGTCAATTTCATCAGATCGATTGAATATCTGGCGTGGACTTTCCTGATGGGCGTGCTCTCCTGACGGAGGAATCAGATCGTTTGTGCTGACATTAAGCTTTTCAGTAAGGCAGCGGGTATACCACGCTGCTTTTTTACCCTCTAAGCTTTGATGGTGAAGTTCCTGGGATTGCTGGTCAAAGGAGGATATATCTTCAAGAATGTCGTTTCCGCACCGAGGGCATATCGCACTGTTGTGAGAGAGTGGATAGCCGCAGACCGGGCATTGATTGTAGGTATTTTGCTCCAAAATTGTAATGCAGGTTGATTCATTGAAAAAATGCCCCGTAAATATAATTTATTTAAATAATAAAGAAAAAAAGTGTTACTGCCATAAAAGCGGGCTGACATTATTGGAGATACCGGCCCTTGATCCGCAAAAAATGTACTATTTTCAAATTCAGAAATCGCTGCTGATTTGCTGGCTATGTTCTTGGCGCATGGTATGACGCTGCTGTTTTTTTAAAGGATGAAGGTTTTCTATCGATATGGATTTTATACATTTACATACTCATACGCACTATTCGATGCAGAGTAGTCCGATTTTTCCTCATGAGTTGTTTTCTGCGGCAGTTCGGTTTGGCATGAAGAGTATTGCCGTCACTGATTATTGCGCAATGTTCAACATGCCGGAGCTGTTCAGTGAGGCAAAACATGCTGGCATCAAGCTGGTTATCGGCAGTGAGCTGCTGCTGCTTGAAAATGATACGCACCAGCACAGTCGTGTTCCGGTGTCGCCTTCGCTGGTAGTGCTTGTTCAAAATGAAGCGGGATATCGCAATCTCTGTATTCTTTTGTCGAGGGCTGCCAGGGAGGGGTTTGTCAATGGAATGCCGCATATTGAAAGTCGTCTGCTTGAAAGCTGTCATGATGGTCTTGTTTGTCTTTCAGCGTACTCGTCGGGGAGAATCGGCAGGGCGCTTCTTGCTGGATCCATTGATGAGGCTGAAACCTTCACAGCTTACTATCAGGAGATTTTTGGCGATAACTTTTATCTGGAACTGCAACGGCACTCTACCCCGTTTGATGACAAGCTGAATGAGCAGATTATTGCTCTGGCAGAAAAATTTTCGATTGAACTGGTTGCCACCAATAACGTCCATTATCTTGAACGAAAGGATGCCGGTTGCTATCGGGCCATGGTTGCCAACCGAACCAAGGAAAAACTCTCCAATCAGCATTTGCTGGCGCTTGGCGGAAGCGATCATTATCTGAAGTCATCTGAGGAGATGAGTGCGCTTTTCACTGATGCAAATGGAGAGTTGAGCAACACGCTGCTTATCGCAGAAAAATGTTCCTACAGTTTTGGCGATAAAGAGCCGGTTCTTCCACACTTTCCTCTTCCGGAGGGGTTTGACAACGAGTTTTCCTATCTCCGTCATCTGACATGGGAGGGGGTGAAGGAGCGGTATGCTGATTCTGCCTCTGACGGGATTAGTGCCGAGGATGTGAGGTCGAGAATAGAGCTTGAGCTTGGAGTGATCGAAAAGATGGGGTTCAGCTCCTATTTTCTTATTGTCAGTGATCTTATTGCGGCGTCCCGGCGTCTGGGCTATTCGGTTGGCCCTGGCCGTGGATCGGCGGCAGGAAGCATTGTCGCCTATCTTACCGGAATCACAAGAATTGATCCACTGAAGTATAAACTGCTTTTTGAGCGTTTTCTTAATCCGGAGCGCTCCTCCATGCCTGATATTGATATCGATTTTACTCCGGTCGGCAAGCAGAAGGTTCTTGAATATACGGTTGAAAAGTATGGCACCGAGAGTGTTGCGAAAGTTATTGCTATTGGTACGTTTGGCGCCAAGGCGGCAATTCGTGATGCTGGTCGGGTGCTTGAGGTTCCGCTTTCACTGGTGGACAAACTTGCCAAGCTTGTGCCGGTAAAGGCAGGCATTACGCTTGAAAAAGCGCTTAGTGAGTCAAGGGAGCTGAAACAGTTTGCTGAAAGTTCGCCCGAGCTTCGTGAGCTGATGGTCTCTGCCCAGGCTCTGGAGGGACGGGCGCGAAACGTCTCAATGCACGCCGGTGCAGTGGTTATTACTGACGGGCCGCTTGAAGAGCAGGTTCCACTTTATGTTTCCAACAAGATTGAAACTGAGGTTCGAAAATTTGCTGATGAGTTTGATCTTGATGAACCTGAGCACGTCAAGGCAAAGAGTGCCGATGGAAATGATGAAAAGCAGGTTGTAACCCAGTTTGACAAGAACTGGATCGAAACTGCCGGCCTGCTCAAGATTGACTATCTCGGTCTTGAAACCCTTGCTGTTATTGATGAGACGCTCAAGATGATCAAGCGTCGGCATGATGTTGATATTGAGCTTGAAAAAGTCCCCATGAATGACCGGAAGACCTTCAAAATTTTTCAGGAAGGCAAGATGGCCGGTATTTTCCAGTTTGAATCGTCTGGTATGCAGAGTTATATGACCCGCCTGCAACCGACACAGATCGGCGATATCATTGCCATGAGCGCACTCTATCGTCCGGGGGCGCTCAATGCAAAGATTGATGAGCGGCGCAATGCTGTGGATCTTTTTGTTGACCGCAAGCATGGCCGGGAGGCAATTGACTATATGCATCCGATGCTTGAAGAGATTCTGAAGGAGACCTATGGCGTAATAGTCTATCAGGAGCAGGTGATGCAGATATCTCAGGTGATGGGCGGATTTTCGCTGGCCAAGGCGGATAATCTGCGCAAGGCCATGGGCAAAAAGAAGCCTGAGATTATGGAGAAATACAAGGCTGATTTTGTTAAGGGAGCTGTTCAGCAGAGTGTTCACGATACGCTTGCAACACGAGTTTTTGAGCTTATGGCTGAGTTTGCCGGTTATGGTTTCAACAAAAGTCACTCGGCGGCTTACGGGGTACTTGCCTATTGGACGGGCTATCTCAAGGCTCATTACACCATTGAGTTTGTGACGGCGGTACTGAACAGTGAAATTGGTGATATTGAACGGATGAAGCATTTGACCGACGAGGCAAAAAGTTTTGGTATAGCAACCTTGCCGCCCTCAATCAACAAAAGTGACGCGCTGTTTTCTGTTGAGGATTTTAAAGGTCGATCATATATCCGCGTGGGGCTGAGTGCCATCAAGCAGGTTGGTGGAGCAGCAAGAGCAGTGGTTACGTCAAGACTTCGCAGAAAGCGTGATTTTGTCAATCTTTTTGATCTTGCCGTGTCGGTCGATCTGAGGGTGATGAATCGCAAGGCGCTTGAGTGTCTGATTCTTTCAGGGGCATTCGACGAAATTGACCGCCATCGGGCAAAACTGCTGGCCAATGTTGACAAGGCCATCAAGTTTGGACAGATGCAGAACCGTTCGGTGACACTTGGGCAGTGCGGCTTTTTTTCTGCTGAAGATGGAGCGGAGTTTGAAGAGTCTCACTATCCGGATATGGATGCTGCTGAAATGATGCCTGAAGCTGAAAAGCTTCTCCATGAAAAGAAACTGGTTGGATTTTATTTGAGCCATCATCCGCTTGAGTCATGGCGTCGCGACTGGCAGGCCTTTACGACGCTTCAGCTCAATGCAAAGGAGGTGGTTGCCGCCAAGCAGTATAAGGTTATCGGTGTTATTGTGTCTGTGAAGCATCATCAGGACAAGAAAGGCAAGCAGATGCTTTTTGGTTGTATTGAGGACTTTACGGGCAAGGCTGATTTTACGGTATTTGCCAGCCTGTACGAACAGTGCGGCCATCTTATAAAGCCTGAGGAGGTGTTGATGCTGGTTGCGGAAGGAGAGGTCAGCGGCGGAATGCTGAAACTGCTTGTGCGGGATGTGGTGCCGATAAAAAAGGTCAGACAGAACCTTGTCAAAAAAATTATTCTTAAAGTGGATGCGGATGATCAGGTTCAGATGGAAAAGCTTGGCAAGGTCAAAAAAGTATTTGACTCAAACAAGGGTGGCACTCCGGTTGAATTTGAGGTCAAAGCGCAGTCAGGAGAAAATATTGAAACAATAACGATTTTTGCGCGCAGCACTCCAATTGATGCCGGTGAGAGTACGATTGCAAAGCTTGAAGAAATTCTTGGGCCTGACAATGTGAGGATTTCCGGGTAAAACGTTTTCTTGCACAAAACTGAAGGCAGATGAGACAAAATCGACTGTTGGTTGTTGCGTTATTGATGCTTGTGACGCTGTTTGTCGGTTGTGGCAAGTCCGACACGGTCATTACAACCCTTGATGATGCACGAGATGCAAAAATCGGCGTGATGACAGGGACGACCGGCGAAGCTCTTGCTGTTGCCAGATTTCCCCAGGCGAAGATACAGCGTTTTGATGATGTCATGGATGCCGTTGCGGCTCTTAAAGCCGGTCAACTTGATGCGATTGTCACACTTTCCACAACGGCGATTCAGGTGTCGAAGAAGAATCAGGAGTTGTGGTCTCTTCCGGAGTCACTCAAAGATGAGGAGACTTGTGCGGTCGCAAGAAAGGGTGATGATGCGTTGCTTGCAAAGATCAATGCCATTATCGGAGAACTCAAGGCTGATGGTGCGTTGAAGGAGATGAAGATGCGCTGGTTGAAATCGGATTTGAGCCCTTATGAGGAGAGAACGATTGAGCTGTCAAGCGTTGGTGATCCTTTAAAAGTGGGCGTGTGCGCAACACGTGAGCCGATAAGTTTTGTTGATAAACATGGGAGGGTAACCGGATTTGATGGAGAGCTGGCTCGTCTTCTTGGCGCCGGACTCAATCGACCGGTCGAATTTTACAATATGAAGTTCATGGCGCTCATTCCGGCTCTTAAATCCGGCAAGATTGACGTGATTGTTTCCGGTATGTCTGCGACGCCGGAGCGCAGAAAATCGGTTAATTTTTCACAGCCTTACTTCGTCAACCCCCAGGTGATGCTGGTTAAAAAAGCTCGTCATGCAGCAGCGGGTTCAGGGGGCGACGGCAATGGTGGTGTTTCGCTTTTTTTGAAGGGGCTTGCCAGCAGTTTTCAGAGCAACCTTATACAGGAAAATCGGTATCTTTTGATTCTGGATGGACTTAAAACAACCCTCCTCATCTCTGTGCTCTCCACAATTTTCGGAACGCTGCTTGGCGGAGTTGTCTGTTTTATGAGGATGTCGCAAAGCCTCCTCCTGAATATGCCGGCTAAACTCTATATCTCTCTTTTGCGGGGCACTCCGGTGCTGGTCTTTTTGATGCTTATCTTTTATGTTGTTTTTGCCTCAGTCAATATTGATCCGGTGCTGGTTGCTGTTGTTGCTTTTGGGATGAACTTTGCTGCCTATGTGGCCGAAATCTTCAGAAGCGGGGTTGAAAGCATAGACAAGGGGCAGAGTGAGGCTGGAATTGCCATGGGATTCAGCAAGGTTAAGACATTTCTTTATATTGTTTTGCCACAGACAGTCCAACGTATTCTTCCGGTTTATAAGGGAGAATTTATCTCGCTGGTTAAAATGACGTCAATCGTTGGTTACATCGCGGTTCAGGATTTGACCAAGGCGAGCGATATTATTCGAAGTCGTACGTTTGACGCCTTTTTTCCGCTGGTGATGGTGGCAATGCTCTATTTTCTTCTGTCGTGGCTTCTCATGCAGTTTATTAGCGCTCTTGAACGGATGACCGATCCAAAATATAAAAAGCGTCGTTTCGCTTTACGAAGCAGCCCTGAAAAAGCTTGTTTATAATGAGGATTTCTTGGCTGTTCGATTGATTTATTGATTTTTTTATTACTTTATAAGCTGGCTAAATATAATTTCCCGTTGATACTATTCATTAATTTAAACTGGTATATAATACAATGAGTGCATATCTTGTGGCAACTGACAAGAATTTCAAGGCTGAGATTCTTGAATCTGATAAGGTGGCTCTGGTTGATTTCTGGGCAGCCTGGTGTGGCCCGTGCATGATGCTTGGCCCTGTTATCGATGAACTTGCCGGTGATTATGAAGGCAAGGCTGTTATAGCAAAAGTTAATGTTGACGAGAACCCGAATACTGCTGCCCAGTATGGTATCAGAAGTATTCCTTCGCTGCTCATTTTCAAGAATGGTCAGGTTGTTGATCAGATTGTTGGCGCCCAGCCGAAGAATGCAATCGCAAAGAAAATAGACCAGTACATCTGATAGTGTAGTATCACCAATCCTGTTATCCCGACCTCTCTGTGTCGGGATAAACTTTCCTTTATTTTTTTTTAATCTCATCCCGGCAATCATCATGGAGAGTAACGTACGTGACATCGTTATTATGGGGACCGGCCCGGCTGGTTATACGGCGGCCATTTACACGGGGCGGGCAAATCTCAAACCTCTTGTTATTGAGGGTTTTCAGCCAGGTGGTCAGCTTATGATCACGACGGAGATCGAGAATTTTCCAGGTTTTCCTGAAGGGATACGCGGACCGGAGCTGATGGCTAAAATGCGTGATCAGGCTGCCAAATTTGATGCTGAGTTTGTCAGTGGGAGTGTGACAGAAGTTGATCTTTCAAGAAGACCGTTCTGCCTGACGCTTGATGATGGTCGTGAATTTTTAACTCATGCTCTTATTGTGGCAACCGGTGCAAATGCCAAATGGCTTGGTATTGAGTCAGAAGCACGTTATCGTGGCAAAGGAGTTTCGGCTTGTGCAACCTGTGACGGTTTTTTCTTCCGTGACTGCCATGTTTTTGTTGTTGGTGGGGGTGATACTGCAATGGAGGAGGCTCTTTATCTGACCAAATTTGCTTCTCATGTGACCCTTGTGCATCGTCGAGAAGAGTTTCGGTCGTCAAAAATCATGAGCCTTCGAACCAGAAAAAATCCGAAAATCAGTATGATGCTGAATGAGGTTATTGACGAAATTCTTGGTGATGGCCAAAAGGTAACGGGAATAAGGTTGAAGAATGTGTTGACGGGTGAAGTTTCAGAACATGCCTGTGATGGTGTTTTTCTGGCTATCGGTCATGCGCCAAATGCCGGCTTGTTCAAGGATCAGCTTGACCTTGATGACTATGGCTATATTAAAACCAAAAAATCATCAACAGAAACCAATGTTCCTGGAGTTTTTGCCTGCGGAGATGTTCAGGACTTTTCTTACCGTCAGGCCGTTACAGCAGTTGGTACAGGTTGTATGGCGGCCGTTGATGCTGAGCGTTTTCTTGAAACGATACGTTGAGCAGCGGCTCATGCCCTTATTTTCCAGGGAGACTCTTGAAATAGTCATCAAGAACCTCTTTGAAGCCGTGTGCAAGTTCCGCTTGCCCGGCTTCATTCCTGGTAAACCACTGGAGTCTCTGTCCCTCATGCAGGGTAATGTTTTTGAGGTCAAAATTTTCCTCTTTCACAAAGACATACTCCGTGCGATCTGAAAATTCATAAACACGGAAAAGTTTGCATCCCACCACATTGATTTCGATTTCCTCAAACATCTCTCTGACAATACACTCTTCAGCGGCTTCATCTTCTTCAATATGTCCACCAGGTAAGTTCCAGAGGTTTGGGTAGGGAATGGTTGGAATGTTATCTCTCAGAACCAGCAAGACCTGTTCAGAACGGTTATAAAAAATGATACTGGCGCCAAGGTGTCTCATATCGGTGTTTCAGGAGCTTCAGGGCTTTTGGAGGGCGGCTGAACGGGAGTTTTGAGAAGTTTTTTTTTGGCCAGTCCAACAACGAGAGCTCCCACTCCAAAGGTTAACGCACCAAAAGCAGCACCTGTCAGGGCATGCATAACAAGAGGGATGCCAAGGACCGGTGCCAGTAATGCAGAACCTGAGGGTAGTTCTGGGAGGGTTATTGGTTTCTGAGGCGGTAGCGAATGATCTTCAGGCATAATGGCCAGGGATTAAGAGTGGGGCAAAAACAGATCTGCACACATAGCCACGATCTGAACGGCACAATATAAGCATCACTCTGCAATAAATGAACCTTCACCCCGGAAGTATTGGAAATCAATTACTGTTGAAACCATGACTTGTCACGCACACTCTCTTCGTTTCAGCGTCTCTTCATCAGGGAAAGACTAATCATTTTCCTCCTCCGCCCTGCCGTTGCGATGGCATTTCATGCAGTTCTGGTAATTGTAGATTCCCTCTTCACGATGCTCGGCGGCAATATTGGATTGAGAGTGTTCATGGCAGTTGTAACAGGTATATTTTTTGTAATTGCCGGGATCGGTGTGGCATGTTTTGCAACTGGCCCTGTGATCACCGTCGAGTCTGAAATACCGGCTATGATTAAACGTAGCGGGTTCCCAACGGGAAGTGCTATGGCATGTTCCGCAGCTCGCCTGCGACTGACGGTGCAGATCGTCAGCGGGCTGATCAGCCTTGTGGCAACTGATACATTGTTTTCCGCTTGAAGCGGTATACTTTTTATGATCGAATGTTGCCGGTTTCCATTTGCTGGTCAGATGGCATTCAGAGCAGCTTGCAGAGAGGCTCTGGTGCAGTCGGTCATTTGGCCGGTCGCTCTTGTGGCAACTGACGCATTGTTTTCCGCGTAAAGCAGAAAGATTTTTGTGATCAAACGTTGCCGGTTTCCATGTGCTGGTGCGATGGCATTCTCCGCAGTTTGTCGAGACGCTCTGATGCAGTTGGTCATTTGGCCGGTCGGTTTTGTGGCAGGTGATGCACTGCTTTCGATCGGAAGCAGCAAGATTCTTGTGATCAAATGTTGCAGGTTTCCATTTTGTGGTTTGATGGCATTCAGAACAATTCCCTTTTGCAAATTGATGCAGGGTATCTGCCGGTTTTTGATTGTTATGACAGGCAATGCAGTCGTTCCTGAGTTGAGCAGAAAGCGATGCATGCCGGAAAGGTTTGGCAGGATCATTGGTGACCGTACCTTTGTGATCAGTATGGCAATCAATACATGAGTTTTCGGCAAGGCCTTTATGAAAAAGAGCCTTGCTGTTATTCTTTATGATCGTAACACCTGCGACAGTTTTCAGGCCAATTTCTCCCTGTTTATGACAACTGATACACTGGACTGACGTGATGCTTCGAAATGGTGTGTGGCAAGCCAGACAATCTTTGCTCAGCGCCTGATGGCCTTTCGTGAGCTTTCCGGGGTTCAAAAGCACATCTGGATATGCTATGGCCAAGGCCGCAAGAATAATTGCAGAAGCTAAAAAAACAAAAATTGGTTTCAACAGGTTACCTCCAGTTCCAGAAGAAAAATATGGCAAAAATATGGGTTGTCGTTAATGCGATTAAAAATGAGACCATCGGCTTATGCACGCTTCTCCATTGATCAAGAGTTTTGACGGTCAAGCTGTCCCAATAGTGTTGCAGCTCCAGTTCATCATCTACTGTTGCATTGATTCCAAGCTGTTTCAGCTTCAGCTTCATCTCCTCTTTGAGTTTTTTTATCAGGTATTGCCCGACATGTCCGCTTGCGGTTACTACCATCATGAGCAGTGTTGCAGCCCAGGGTAGAATTGCGTTGAAATGAATACCCGAATGAACAAGAATCATCAGGGTTCCAATCCATCCAGTATAACAGTGAAACTTGAGAAAGAACTTGATGGCGCCATTCTTGATAATTTTGTTTTTGCGGGCTGAATATCCAAAAGACAAAGCAAGAAAAACGGTACCGACAATGCCAAAATATCGCCCTATCCAGACGAGATGCGCAATATGAAGAATGTAGTCAAGTGCAATTCCGGCAATGATCAGCAGCAGATAGGATATCGAAAGAGGCAGGGTGCGTTGTACAAGGAGTGATTTCCACATCGTTCAGTATTAATAGGTAATATCATTTTTCCCCAAAAAATAAACAGTGTTGCTTAAAAGAAGATGAAAAGAGACTTAAAAGACAATTAAAATGTTCCAGACATTGAACAACAACAAACAAGCCTCCGACGGTGAAATTTTTTCATCATCATCATGGCTGGCCAGCATAAATACTTATCTTATCCGTATTAAACACCATCATTAAAATTTTTATAATGCGGTATAATTTTCAGGTATTCAGGAAAATGAGTCTTCCAATGCTCGCCATCGGCATACTCATTTTGCATTTAATGTCTTGTACGCCCCTGATCAAAGAAAACAAACAGTATTCATACCTCACCGTTCCGGGAGACTCTCTCCATACAAGAATCTATACGCTGAAAAACGGACTTACTGTCTATATGAGTCCATACAAGGATGAGCCGAGAATCTACACATCCATTGCTGTCCGTGCAGGAAGCAAGAATGACCCTGCCGAAACAACCGGGCTTGCACACTATCTTGAACACATGCTTTTCAAGGGGACGGATTCACTTGGCTCGCTTGACTATTCAAAAGAACGCGTTGAACTCGACAAGATCGCTGAGCTTTACGAGCAGTATCGTTCGACTTCTGACATCAAAAAAAGAGCGGCAATCTACAAGGATATCGACAGTATTTCGAATGTTGCCGCCCGCTTTTCCATTCCCAACGAGTATAGCAAACTGCTGAACTCAATCGGAGCCCGCAGTACCAATGCCCACACCGGAGCGGAGGAGACCGTCTTTGTCAATGATATCCCCTCCAACAAGCTCGATCAGTGGCTGACCATCGAAGCCGAACGGTTCCGTAATCCGGTCATGAGGCTCTTTCATACGGAACTTGAAACCGTCTATGAAGAGAAGAACATGGGTATGGACAGTGATCAACGCAAAATATGGGAAAACTTGTTTGCTGGACTTTTTAAAACAAACACTTACGGAACCCAAACCACCATCGGCAAGGCAGAGCATCTGAAAAATCCCTCGATAAAAAATGTCATCAACTATTACCGCGCCTACTATGTGCCAAACAACGTGGCACTCTGTATTGCGGGAGATTTCGATCCTGATGCCACCATAAAACTGATCGACGAGAAGTTTTGCGTTTTTCAACCTAAAGAGGTACCGCATTTTACACCTGCCGTCGAAGAGGCCATTACCATGCCAACCGTCATCAAGGCAAAGGGTCCGGAAGCTGAGGAAATCGTTATAGGATTCCGTTTTAACGGCGTCAACGCCGCTGATGCAGATTACCTGACACTGATCGACAAAATTCTGTTCAACCAAAGGGCCGGTCTGATCGACCTCAACCTGAACCAGCAGCAGAAAGTGCTGGATGCTGGTTCGATGCTGGTTATGATGAAAGATTACTCAGTCCATATTCTGAGCGCAAAGCCGAGGGAAGGACAGAGCCTTAACCAGGTCAGAACACTTTTACTTGACCAGCTCGAACTACTGAAGGCAGGACAGTTTCCTGACTGGCTGATCGAAGCGGCAATCAACGATCTGAAAATAGAGGAGTTGAAACGGTATGAAAGTAATCAGGGCCGAGTCGACGCTTATGTTGATACTTTCATCTGGGGTATGCCGTGGCCGAATCAGGTACACCAGTTCGAACGACTTGGGAAGATCACCAAGGAAGAACTCGTGACGTTTGCGCGAAAACACTACAGTTCGAATTATGTCGCAGTCTACAAGGAGCACGGTATTGCAGAGAGTGAGAAAAAAATACAGAAGCCACCGATCACACCGATCAAGATGAACAGGAACACCTCATCTACTTTTGCAAAAAAGCTTTTAGCCAAGAAATCAAAAAAAATAGAGCCATCTTTTGTCGATTACAGCAAGGATATCATCTTTCTCGATGTCAACCCTTCGGTCAAGCTGCATTATCTGCAAAACCGGGAAAACGAGCTTTTCTCGCTTTATTACGTCTTCGATATAGGGAAAAACAACAGCCGAAAAATCGATCTTGCGCTTGATTATCTTTCTTATTTAGGTACTTCAAAACTCACCCCTAAAGAGTTCAGCCAGGTACTTTACAAGATCGGGGCAAACTTTTCAGTTTTTACCTCCGAGAATTACCTTTACCTGCAGCTTTCTGGTCTCGGCAAAAACGCTCCGGCCGCCATCAGAATGCTTGAAAATCTGTTGACCGACGCCAAACCTGATGCAGATGCTCTTGAAAAGCTCAAGGCCAGCGTCCTGAAACAGCGAGCTGACGACAAACTTTCGAAGGAGAAAATACTGTTCGAGGCCATGACCAATTATGGTAAATACGGTCAGTTATCTCCATTTACCAATGTACTCAGCAATAAAGAACTGCAAAAAGTGACTCCCGAGGAGCTGCTTGAGGAAGTACATCATCTTCTGCACTATCAGCACCGGGTACTCTACTATGGGCCCGCTTCATCGACAGAGTTGCTCAGCGAGCTGCATTCGGTACGGCACTATCCGGAATCGTTCAATATACCGCCCCTCTCCAATCCTTTTCCGGAACTGGAACAGCCTGACAATCTTGTCTATATCGTGGACCATGAAATGACCCAGGCAGAGGTAATTATGCTGACGAGAGATGAAGTCTACGATCCCTCGATGGTGCCGTTGGCCACCCTTTTTAATGAATATTATGGAGGTGGAATGTCTTCTGTCGTTTTCCAGGAACTGAGAGAAGCCAAAGCTCTTGCCTATTCGGTTTTTTCAGTCTACAAGGCCCCGAAACAGAAAGGCAGGCACAACTATATTATCACTTATATTGGCACCCAGGCCGACAAGCTGCCAGAAGCACTTGAAGGGATTAATAATCTGATGATGGATCTGCCGAAATCACCCGAACTGTTTACTGCAACCCGTAACGGTATTCTGCAGAAGATTTCAAGCGACCGGCTGACAAAATCCAAAATCCTTTTCAATTATGAAGATGCAGTCAGGCTTGGTCACAGCTATGACATCCGAAAAGACATTTATAAAGATATTCCTGCAATGAGCCTCGACGATGTCCAGAAATTTCACAGGAAACATTTTGGACAGAGACACCATGTCATGCTGGTGCTGGGCAATAAAGGCAGTCTTGACATAAAAACCCTTAGAAAATATGGAACCGTCAAGGAACTGACGCTCAAGGATGTTTTTGGTTATTGAACCGATTTAACGTCAGATTACATGAAAAACGTTAACAGCCCCATTCCTGAAGCCAGTTTTTCTATTGACCAAGTGTCCCGCTGTTTTGTGTATTTCAAAGAGTTGGGCCTGTCAATTGTGGAGGCGTTTTATAAAGGCCTGTGGTCTGCCAGCAGAAACAAAACCAAAGCGGGGTGGACGCCAATCGGGAAAATATGAGCAAAGAGGAAGAGGCAGCCTTTCTTGCTCCTTTTTTCGATAAAGCGATCAATGGGCGGCATATTGATTTGCGTTTTGCATAATTTTGCAGATCACTTTACTCAATGTTAGAGGAGGGTAAACATCTCAATAAAAAAAAGGAGAATTGTTATGTTCAGAAAATTGTTTTTGGTCGTTGTTGCTCTTTGTTGTACAGCAACTGTAGCGCTTGCCGGTAACTTTAAGCTTACAAGCCTAACTATTAAAGCTGGTGCTACTCTCACTGAGGAGCAGGTATTTGATGGCTTTGGTTGTACGGGGCAAAATCAATCACCTGCGCTGAAATGGACACCAGGTCCGACAGGCACAAAAAGCTATGCAATCACGGTGTATGATCCCGATGCGCCTACAGGTTCAGGCTGGTGGCATTGGGTTGTTTACAATATCCCGGCGACTGTGACTGAATTGGCTTATGGCGCAGGAGATGCAACAGGGAAGTTGCTGCCTTCAGGAGCTCTTCAAGGTCGTACTGATTATGGCACTCATGCGTTTGGCGGTGCATGTCCACCAAAAGGCGACAAACCCCATCGTTATATTTTTACTCTCTATGCCTTGAAAATTGACAAAATTGATGCTCCAGCAGAAGCCTCTGCGGCATTAATCGGCTTCATGATCCATGCGAATACCTTGGACAAAGCGAGCTTTACGGCTAAATATGGTCGATAACCAATCAAATTAACTTGATCGGCGACAGTATTTCGGCTGGCCCGGCAATTTTGCCACAATTGACCACTAAACAACTATGGGGATTGGATCCGTAAAAAAAGAGCTTGCCCGTCTGGACAAGGAGGGGCTTATCAAGTTACTGGCCGAGTTGTACAGCAAAGACAAAGCAACGCGGGAGTTTCTTGATTTTTATGTGAACCCCGATGAAGAGGCGATGCACAGGAAATGCCGGGAGAGGATTTTACATGCGTTTTTTCCGAAACGTGGCTATAAACTACGGCTTGCCGAAGGGAAAAAAGCCATTGCGGATTTTAAAAAATGTTCATCAAATGGCGAATTGCTGGCCGACCTCATGCTTTTCTACGCAGAGAAGGGGGTAGACTACACCAACGAATATGGTGATATTGATATGCCCTTTTACAACAGTGTTGCCAGTGTGTATGACCATGCCATGCAATTAATCAAACAGGAGCATCTTCTGCCAAAATTTGCAGAACGAGCGGTACAGATTGTTCATGAAACACGAGGTATTGGCTGGGGATTTCATGATGATCTTGATGATTCGTATATACAGACCTACACGGAGGGGTGATTGAGATGTTAAACAAGCAGTCGACTCCGTTGTGTGTAACCATTGATGCCGTGCATTCAGGCACCAATGGAGAAAAGCCATGAGAGGACTTTTTCTTGATGCGCTTGCTGATAGCGCAGCTATGATCCCTTTTCTGTTGCTCATTTATCTTCTTGTTGAATTGTTTGAACGGCGATTTAATGGAAGAATAACGCACTTATTGGAGAAGACCGCGAAAGCTGGCCCGGCACTGGGTGCGGTCTTTGGTTGCATTCCCCAGTGCGGCTTTTCGGTGGTAGCCAGTGCGCTGTATGCTCGCCGACTGATTACCCAAGGGAGCTTGCTGGCCGTGTTTCTGGCAACCTCGGACGAGGCAATTCCTGTGATTCTCGCGCAACCAGGCAAGGGTAAGTTTGTTGTGACTCTTCTGTTTACGAAACTGATCATCGGACTTGTCGCCGGATATGCGATTGATCTGGCTGTTGGGAGTTTGTCACAGAAAAAAGAGGATCATGGCCACCAACACCATGTCGAAGCACCCCTTGATGCTGGTTGTTGCAACCATGATCTTTCAGGCACAATCGGCAAGTGGCAGTGGCTCAAGCATCCACTCATCCACACGGCAAAGATATTCCTCTTTATCACGGCAGTTACCTTTGCCATCAATCTGCTGATTGCGTTTGTGGGGGAAGAGAATCTCGGCAGAGTTTTACTCAAACAGAATCTCTTGCAGCCATTCCTGGCGGCATTGATTGGACTCATTCCCAACTGTGCGGCTTCAGTTGCGATCGCTGAATTGTTTCTGAAAGGCGGACTGAGTTATGGCTCTGCAATAGCAGGGTTATGCAGCAGTGCGGGACTTGGTGGTTTGGTGCTGTTCAGGGAGAACCACGACAGTCGCGACACCATCAGAATTCTGCTTCTGCTCGTTGCCATCAGCACTGTCGCAGGAATTACCATTCAGTTCCTGTATGGCTGATTGAACTTCAGGAACTTGTGGCAAAGGTGAATAAAACAGCAAAACCGTTCAGGCTGATCCACCTGCCGTTTTATCTGGTCAACCAGATTGATCGGATAGTCTGTGATGTATGAATCCATGTAATGCAAAAAATCATGTAACCGGTTATAAAAATGCATATTCCATTACGCCATTTTGAGGACTTCATAGACGAAACCATTTTGCGGAGAGGGTTATCGTATTTTAAAAACGGGCAGGTGCACGAGCCGGAAGAGATACGCACAGGTGAGTATGAAGCGATTGTAGAGGGTACCGAGGATTATACGGTACGAATGACTATTAACAATGGAGACATTACCGAGCATGTCTGCAATTGTCCTTACGATATGGGTCCAATTTGTAAACATGTGGTGGCAGTTATCTTTTATTTGCAGAAGGATTTGCTGCAGGATGAGCTTGAACTGAAGCAGAAACCTGTGCGGACGAAGCCTGTTGCGGCCCAAAAAAAGAAGAAGCGTAAAACTGTTGCCGAGCAGATTGATGAATTGCTTGAGAACGTTCCTCACGATGAGCTTCAACAATTCGTGCGGGAACAGGCACGCCTGAATGTGACGTTCAGAAATCTGTTGTTGTCATCGTTTGCCCGACATAATGCCGATGAATCGAAGGAGTTCTATGAAAAGCAGATTAAAGCAATTCTTCGCAGTGCCAAAGACCGGGATGGTTTTATTAGCTGATACTCAGCAAGTCAGGCGGGCAATGCCGTAGAACATCTGTTGGAATCGGCGAAAAAACAGATTGATAACCGGAACAACAAAAGCGCGGTTTTTATCTGTACCGCCATTATGGAACAGATGGTCGGTGCACTTGAGTATGTCGATGACAGCAATGGCGATATAGGCTACGCCATCGAAGCGGCTTATGAAATGCTGTACACTCTTGCAGCCTCTCAACCCGATGAAGATATCCGGAAGATGATCATTGATTATGCTTTTTCAGTGGTTGATAAAAGAGTATATGCCGAATGGGACTGGCATGTTGGCATGTTACGAATTGCCGCCAAGCTTCTGAAAACCGAAGAGGAAATTGAGTCTCTTGGCAAGCAGCTTGATAGATCGCAAAGGTCAGAGCACGAAAGAGAAGAGGCGCAAAGCATCAACTATGAAGTTATCCTTAAAACGAAGGGCGAAAAAGAGGCTGAAGACTTTCTGGAAGCACATATAGCCAACCCGGAATTACGGAGAAAGGTACTTCAGACTGCCATGGAGCGAGGGAATTACACCAAAGCTGGTTTGGTAGCGCAAGGCGGGGTGGATTATGATAAAAACAAGAAGCCGGGACTGGTGATAGAGTGGTATAACTGGTTATTGAAAATAGCTCAGGCTCAAGGCGAGAAAGAGAAGATTATAGCCTATGCTCGCCACTTGTTTATTGAGAATTTCAAGCCTGAGCAGGATTATTACGCCATCTTGAAACAGCATGTACCGCCCGATACCTGGGTTGTGTTTGTGGAGAGGGTTATACAGGAGATTGCTGCAAAAAAGAGATGGTTTAACAAAGAACAGGTCGCCGGAATTTTCATCAAAGAAGGGTGGATGGAGAGGCTTTTGGAGCTGGTACGCAGGTTTCCCGACTTGCAGACTATCGGGCAGTACGAACCACATCTTGCTGAAAAATATACTCCTGAAGTTGTTGAGCTGTATGTCAATGCTCTTCTTGACTATATGAAAACCAATATGGGAAGGAGCCACTACAAAGAGGCGTGCCGATATCTCCGGAGGATGATCAAGCTTGGTGCACGAGAGAAGGCTAATGAATTGATATCGTTTTTCAGGAGAGAATATCGTCAGCGAAAAGCATTGATGGAGGAGCTGGATAACGTGTGACAGGCCGCACGGTTTCTGCCTCGGTTGTGCAGTGTATGCTATGGGTTATTTGCTGAAACATTTTACATTGAGGCTTGGTGTTGCGTAGATTGTGTTATTGAAAAAACATTGCTTAATCGGGATTCATGAAATCCGGATTTTGTGTCGCAAGTGATTATGCCATAGTCGCCAACTTTACCGTTCTATTCTTTCTGGAGAAACCCTATGGAAACGTTTACAATTCGGGATTTACGAGAACGCACTGGAGAACTGGTGCGCGATGCCGAGGCAGGAAAACTCTCCGTTATCACCAAGCATGGACAGGCTGTTTTTGTAGCGGTGCCCTTTGACGAGGTACTGCTGACATCGGGTGTTTGCGTTGCATTGGCTGTTAAATTATTTGATGAAGAGGTCATCAGCCTAGGCAAGGCCGCTAAACTTGCTGGCGTTTCTCAAAACGAATTCATGAACCATCTTGGGGCGTTAAAAATCCCGATCGCTCGTTATGGAGCCGATGAGTTGGCCAAAGAGGTTGCCTCCTTTGCGTAAGATCGTTATCGCTGATGCAGGGCCGCTTATCGCGTTTGCACGCATCAATCAGTTGGGCCTGTTAACGCAGGTGTTTGAGGGCGTGTTGGTGACCGATGAGGTCTTCAATGAGTGCACCATGCGAACTGATTTCCCCGAGACTAAAGTTATCTGTGAGGCATTCCATAACAAGCAGTTACAGCGATGCGACACCCCGACTTTGCATTTTGAGTTGGCACTCTGTGTGGATGTTGGCGAGGCAAGTGCTATCGCTGTTGCTCTTGAGTTGGGCTATGGCGTTCTCATGGACGACAAAGCTGGGCGCAGCATGGCAAAAAATCTTGGTATTGCAACCATAGGTACGGTGGGCGTTTTGGTACTGGCTAAACAGAAGCGACTTATACCCGCACTAAAACCCTTGCTGGAACAACTCACTCAATCTGGATATTTCCTGGGCGACAGCCTGATCAACAAGGCATTGTTGCTTGTGGGGGAGGGATAGTTTTGTTGGTCTCGATATAACTATGTCAAAACCATTACAACAAAATATGAAGTATCAGATCACCTTCGTAACCCTCAAGAAGTATCTGTCAGGACGTGTTTCTGCATCGGCTTGATGTAATGACTGGTTTGTATATCTCTCTAATTGTGGATTTATCTCTACTCCTTTCATATTCTTGCATTGCTCTACGGTTTTGTGATTCAGAAAGAAATATTCTGCTTTTTCCGAATGAGGTCACTTTATAGGGAGAATACTGAAATGAGTAAGAACAATAAGCGTATATGCCCGGTTGAAAGTGCTGGAGGGCTCGATAATGGAATTCGAAGATGGCTGCAAAACCCTCAAAAAATATTGAGACCTTATATTGCTGAAGGGATGACGGTTCTGGATGTGGGATGTGGTCCGGGCTTTTTCTCTCTTGACATGGCTCAGATGGTAGGTAAATCCGGCAGGGTAATCGCGTCTGATGTTCAGGAAGGAATGCTTCAGAGAGTAAAAGAGAAGATTAAGGGAACAGAGCTTGAGGAGCGATTTGTATTGCACAAGTGCGGAGAGAACAAAATAGGTGTCTCGGAGCATGTTGATTTTGTTCTGTTGTTCTACATGGTTCACGAAGTTCCCAATCAGGAAGATCTCTTGAGTGAAATACGAACAATACTCAAGCCAAACGGACAAGTGCTGATAGTAGAGCCTCCATTTCATGTTTCAAAATCAGCGTTTGAAGAAACTATGAGAAAAGCAGAAAGTGCCGGGTTTAAAATTGTTGAAAGACCAAAGGTTCTTTTTAGCAAGACCGTGATATTGAAAAAGGGCTGACGTTCGATTAAAAAAGGGTTTACAGCTTATCCATGCCACTTAACCTCTACACCAGCAACCGGATGGAAGTTCTGGTTGATACCCTCGCAACCACACTCCGCCAGCCGCTCGCCTCGGCGTTCACCAAGGAGGTGATTGTGGTGCAGAGCCGGGGGATGCAGCGCTGGCTTTCGATGGAGCTGGCTGCGCGTTTTGGCGTCTGGGCTAACGGGCACTACCCCTTTCCGAACGCGATGGTGCAGGAGCTGTTCCGCAAGATCTTGCGCGATATGCCCGATACCTCTGCCTTTGCGCCGGAGGTGATGAGCTGGAAGATCATGCGGCTGCTGCCGGAGCTGCTCAGCACGGAGCCCTTCGGCACGTTGCGGCACTATCTGGCTGATGATCCTGATGGTCTCAAGCTCTTCCAGTTGTCGGAAAAAATTGCTGATACCTTCGACCAATACACCCTCTTCCGTTCGGAGATGCTGGCTGGCTGGGAGGCGGGGGAGACGGAGCAATCGGGCGAGGAGTGGCAGTCCATCCTCTGGCGAAAACTTGCTGAGGGAGAGGGCGTGCATCGGGGAAAGCTGAAGGATCTCTTTTGCCGACAGTTGAACGCTGCGTCGCCGGGGGTAAAGGAGATTCCCGAGAGAATCACCCTTTTCGGCATCTCATACCTGCCGAAGTTCCATCTCGATATGCTCTCGGCGGTTGCTAGGGTGACGGAGGTGAACCTCTTTCTTTTGAGTCCGACCCGTGAATATTGGGGCGATATTCTCTCCAAAAAGGCAAGCGCCCTGCTGTCGGAGGAGGAGCGAGCACTGCGCAGTGAGGGTAACCCGCTGCTCGCGTCGCTTGGGCGCATCGGGCGCGATTTTTCCGAGATGATTATCGACCTGAGCGACAGCGCGTTGCACCAGGAGGAGCGCTATGACGATCCGGGGGAGGAGTGCCTGCTCCATGCCCTGCAGTCCGATATTTTGAACCTCTCGGGCACGGGCGAGGAGGGGGAGTTGCGCCCGCTTGACCCTTATGACCGTTCGCTCCGGATTCACTCCTGCCACAGTCCGCTTCGTGAAATTGAGGTGCTTTACGACAACATTCTCGCCATGTTTGAGGAGTTCCCCGACCTGAGCCCGCGTGATATTGTGGTGATGACACCGGATATTGAGAGCTATTCACCCTACATCTCCAGTGTCTTTGGAGCTGGCGGGGATGGTGCCGTGGCGCTTCACTACTCCATTGCCGACCGGCGGATGATGAACGAGGGGGAGATTGCCTCGGCGTTGCTGAAGCTGCTGGCTCTTCCGGGCAGCCGTCTTGCCGCCTCAGAGATGTTTGACCTGCTTGCCTCACCGCCTGTAAGTCGTCGCTTTTCGCTCGACCTCGGTGAGCTTGAGCTGATCCGTGGCTGGATTGAAAAGAGCGGCATTCGCTGGGGAATGGATGAAGGCGACCGCACTTCGCGGCACCTTCCCGCCTATCGCGACAACTCCTGGAGGGCGGGGCTCGACCGGCTGCTGCTCGGCTACGCCATGCCGGACGAGAATCAGCTCTTTAACGGTATTCTCCCTTATGATGATATGTCGGGCTCGGTTGCGGAGAGCTTGGGCAAGTTTGCCGAGTTTGTTGAGAGGGTTGACCGCTTTGTCCGGAGCTTTGAGCGCTCCCGCACGCTTGCCGAGTGGCGCGTTCAGTTTCAGGCGCTGCTGGCCGACTTCATTGCCCCCTCCGACAGCTCCGAGCGGGAGTTTGCGGCCATTGCCGAGCTTTCCGAACAGCTTGGCAACATTGTCACAACGGCGGAGTTTACCAGCGATGTTTCGCCTGCGGTGATGCTCTCCTGGCTTCGTGCACGCCTTGAGCATCAGGAGCAGGGGCTCGGCTTTATGACCGGCGGCATCACTTTTTGCGCCATGCTGCCCATGCGGAGCATTCCCTTCCGGGTTGTCGTTCTCATCGGCATGAACGACAACGCCTTTCCCCGCCAGAGCCGTGCTCCCGGTTTTGACTTCATTGCCCGTGAACCGCAGAAGGGCGACCGCTCACTTCGCAACGAAGATCGCTACCTTTTTCTGGAGTCGCTCCTCTCGGCACGTGATCTGCTCTACATCAGTTATGTTGGTCAGAGCATCCGCGACAACAGCGAACTACCGCCATCGGTACTGGTAAGCGAACTGCTTGACGCTGTGCGGCGCAGCTTCTCGCTTCCTAATGGCTGTTCGATAGAAGAGCATCTCGTGGTGCGCCATCGCCTGCAAGCCTTTAATCGGGAGTATTTTACCGCATGCTCTCCGCTCTTCAGCTACTCTGCCGAGAACTACCGGGCGCTTGTTGAGAAGGAGAGCGCGGCAACCCGCTCGCCCCCCTTTATGAGCGCCCCCCTTGCTGAACCGCCGGAGGAGTGGAAAACCCTCTCGCTGGATCGGCTCTTGCGCTTTTACGATAATCCGGCAGGATTTTTCCTTGAACAGCGCCTCGGCATCCGGCTTGAGGGCACCGCACTGCCGCTTGAGGATCGGGAGCCTTTCGCGGTTGAAGGGCTTGAACTCTACAGCCTCAAACAGGAGCTGCTTGAGGTGGTGATTGGGGGAGGGGAGACAAGCGAGCTGCTTCCGCTTTTCCGTAGCCGGGGAATGCTTCCACCAGCGCGTCATGGTGAACAGCTTTTCACCAGAATTCTTGGCGAGGTTCAGGAGTTTGCCGCCACAGTGCAGGAGAGCATTGGCGGCAGGGGTATGCTTGAGCCGCTGGAGGTCGATCTTCAGCTTGGCGCTTTTCGCCTTACCGGACGGCTTGACCGCCTCTGGCCTCACTCTTTGTTGCATTACCGATACGCCAGATTGAAAATGAAGGACATCATGAGAAGCTGGATTGAGCATCTCGTCCTCAACGCAGTTGCCCAGCCGGGCTACCCGAAGCAGACACTCCTGGTGATGGAAAATGAGGCCAGAACCTTTGCGCCTCTTGATGGCGCCATCGCTCATCTGGAGAATCTGCTCAACCACTACTGGCAGGGCCTTTCAATGCCCCTGCGCTTTTTCCCGCGCTCCTCCTATGCTTTTGCCACCCAGGGAACGCTCGAAGCCGCCCGAAAAGAGTGGCGTGACGACACCTTCAACAACCGTCCTGGCGAAGGTTCTGATCCGGCCATTCAGCGTTGTTTTGGTGCCGGTGAGCCCTTTGATGAGGAGTTCTGCTCTCTTGCGGTTGAGCTGCTCGGGTCGATGAAGGAGGTTCTCACAGACTCTGATACCGTCTGTTAATTTATTGGGACGCAAGGGCAGAGAGAAGAAGAAAAATGAGTGTACTGTTTGAATTCCGGCAAAATCGGGAGAAAGTTCATCCTTCTCAATGAACGTCAGTCACAAGTTTGAGCTAATTGACGAGCCGGACTCCCCAAGCGCAATGTGCACAAAGCCTTGGGGTTTCCGAACGCAAAGTCAATAAAACTTATTGAGCCTTATTCTAATACCAAGTCGAAGAACGGTTGATCAGGCACCAGACGAAACTCCCTGATGTGAGGCGTTGCCGTATTACTTGTAACGCGGAGAATATTCTTGCCGGGATTAACTTCAACCGGTCCAACCACAAATGCTTGGCCGTCACCCTTTTGCCACCCCCCCGTCGTCTTGTTCAGTGCCGAATTAAAGACAAGCTTGTTAAGCTCAATACTGAGGGGGCGGCTCTCCAGAGCAGCGTAGACACACTCAAGCGAAAGCTTCGTTGGTTTTTTCCCGTTAAAATCAAATTCATACTCTGCAATAACCGGAAGATCCCCCATTACATAAATGACACCGTTGCCATATGCACCCGTAGTAATGCTACTATGGCAAGTCGAACGGTTGTAGTTGAGCGCAGGAATATCAATCACCTCGGCCACCAGGCGAAACTCCTGAAAATGCGGTGAGCAGTCTTTCCGCTTTATCTTGAGGACATTCCAGCCTGGCAGGAGATCGACAACGCCCATTCTTCCAACACGTTGACGGTCAGGGTTCCAGCCACCCGTAGCAAAATCCAGAGCAGCCTCGGCAACAACCTTTTGATTGAATTCAACGTTGACTTGACGTACATCTTGTGCTGTAAACAGTGCCTCAAGACGACGCCTTACGGGCTTTGCCCCACCATAGTAAACCTTGTAGGTCAGCACCATCTCTCCGCTGGTTCCCATGATAACCCCGGGCCCATGGACTCCATTGTTAAAATAATTAGCGCTCTCCTCCGGCACATAGGATGCTGCTGGAATCCTGATGGTACCGGCTCCGGCTGGAGTCAGCAGCACCTGTATCGCCTCAATGGCCAGCCCGGCCAGCCCGCAGCTTTCACCACTTCGCACCCAGTCAGTCCAGCCTTTTCCTGCCACCCTGGCCCGGTAGTGCAAATCGCATTTTTTGGCACGCGACCCTGTAAGTTCGACCAGGAACCCCTGCAATGCAGCTCCCTTTTCGGTCGAAGAACACATCCTGCCATCTTCACACCATTCACTGACTGCACCCTGTGCAGAAAACCTTCCCCAATACTTAACCGACAGGCCGGTTACTTTTCGATCTAAAGCGATGCTGAATCCAGATAGATTGCCTGTTTTTCCTTCGTCCATGCCGACAAATTCTCCATTCCAGGATACCTTTTCGATCGCATCGGAAAGCTGTGCTGTAACCTTCATGCCAGGAAATGTAAACACAGCCCCCTCAAGATATTCCGGGCCGTTCCATACATCAAGCACCTCTTCTTTCAGGGCTGATGGCAACAGCTCATAGGTATACCGTAGCTTGTCATAACGAATGACTTCCCATAAGGCTGGTACCTTGATGGTATTTTTCCATTTCTCCGGTTCATTGACCAGTGTCACATCACCCCCGATTGCCTGGAACGAAATACTTTCATGCATGCTCTGGCTGGATTGCTGCTTCTCAGTGGAAGAGCCTGAGCTTACCCCTACTGAACCTCCAAAGCCCGCATAGGCACCGGCAACTGAAGCCGAAACCGTCACTTTTTCCGACTCCATATTGGCAACTTCCGACGATTCCTTGACATGAACAAAATACAGCCGGGCGCCAAGCGTTACCTGTTGGCCGATAACCTGCCCGTATTTCTCGAAAACCCGTGTAAGGGCGCTCTTTGGATCATTTTCATGCAATGCCGCTGTGACGGCGTCGACAAATTGTTGAGACACAACAGTGCATTGATCAAGGTCAACTCTGACACGATCGAAATCATACGTGCCGACAATGTAGAGCTTGCTGCTCTGACTTGACTCGGCTTTTTTGTGGCTCTCTTGAACGGAAACAGATGCGCTGACATAAGGTGTGCTGACACTGGCATCAACGGAGGTAAATCCGGCGGCAACCATCGAAGCCTGTTTGGCTGAATAGGTGATCTCGGTATTGATGCGAGAGGAGAGATGTTCACAGTTGAAGAAGTCGTCATTTCCGGGCACAACCCAGTTCAGGACAGGAGAAAAACTCTCCTCCGGCATGCTCGACCGCCCTTCATAGAAGGCAGCCAAGTCGATACCCATGAGCATATCGGAATTTTTCGCAAGTGCAACCCATTGTTCGGGAGTCAGTTCCGCAGCAGAAATCACCGCTGCCTGGATACCGGAGTTAGTAGCGAAACCAAGATCAGGCAGCTTCATCGAGACGCCATCGGTACCCTTGAGGGTAGGGGCAGACATATTGATCTCCGTACCCGGCTTCAATGCGGGTGCTGGAAGAAGCTGGGGTTTTGCAAGCTCCTGTGTACGAATCCGTACCAGGCGGTCGATTATTCCTCTTTCCACTTTGCCATTCAGTACCTCCCGGATCACATCGAGCGTAAGATCCTCGATATCCTGATAGTTCAGATCATTAAATGCCTTTATGGCAGTGTCGTTTGCACCATTTTTCCGCAACCAGGCAACGGCAGTGGGAACTGGTGCGGCTGGAGTTGAAGCTGGCGGATTTACACTCGGTTTTACGTTTGCTGCCTGAGCGTCAGCTTTATTTTCAGCACTCTTTTGAGGGGGTTGTGCTACGGTCGCCGCTCCACCGGTCGATGAAGAGTTGGCAGTTCCGGTGGTTCCTTGTGTTGGCTCAAGATCACGCGTTTTTAATGAAGAAGTCGCGGGGGATTTTGAATCATCGGGTGCTTTTACTGTTGCAGGGGGGTTCTGGGAAGCTTGTGAATTATCTTTTTTGGTCATTATGTCTTCTCTATTTTAGCCTGAATTATTCATAAAAAAAAGCGCAAAGGATATCACCATTGCTTATATCATAAACATTTAAAATTGATAAATTAGACACCATATCTATGCCTTCCTTTGAACAGAATATAGTCAAATCACAGAGCACCCAACTAACATAATTGTCATACGATTCTGCGTCCATGCCGCTTGCGGCAGAGAAGATGCAACTTACAACCGGATAAAGACATATTGCTCTTTTGTTGTAAACCCTTTAATGCAAACTGTGAACCATTCCCTGAAAAAAGGTGAAATTCCACAATTGGGATTTGCCGAATTCATATCACTGACGGCGATGATGATGTCGCTGGTCGCCCTCTCCGTTGATACCATGCTGCCCGCTCTCTCAGAGATAGGCAGGGATCTCGGAGTCATCGACAACAACAGCTCACAGCTCATCATCTCCCTGTTTTTTCTTGGAATGGCTTCCGGTCAACTCCTGTACGGTCCGTTTTCGGATTATGCTGGACGCAAACCGTCAATTTATGTGGGTTACGGACTCTTTATAGCAGGCTGTCTGCTCTCACTCTTTGCCACAACCCTGCCCGTTATGCTGGCAGGGAGGTTCCTTCAGGGATTCGGAACGGCGGGTCCCCGCATTGTCTCGATTGCCATCGTTCGCGACCGTTACGAGGGAAGTGCCATGGCCCGTGTCATGTCCTTTGTGATGACGGTTTTTATCATCATCCCCATTATCGCCCCGGCACTTGGACAGGGTATGCTGTTGCTTGCAGGATGGCGTGCCATTTTTGCTTCATTTCTCATTCTGGCTTTACTTACGCTTGTCTGGTTCATTCTCCGTCAGCCTGAAACCCTGTCGAAAGAAAAGAGAGTCCCGTTCTCCTTTAAACGGCTCATCGGTACCGTGATGATCATTTTCAGCAATCGCAGCGCAATGGGCTATACGGTAACTGCCGGCCTTGTCTTCGGCTTTTTTCTTGGTTACCTGAATTCAGCGCAGCAGATTTTTCAGGAGGAGTATGCGCTTGGGGCAAAATTTCCTCTCTATTTCGCCTTTCTTGCACTCTCAATCGGCGGCGCATCATTATTCAATGCGCGATTGGTGCTCCACCATACCATGCAGTCACTTTCACAACGTGCACTTGTTTCTATCAGCGCTCTCTCATCCGGATTTTTTCTGCTCGCGCTTTGGTGTCATGGGCAACCGCCTCTCTGGACGCTCATGGCATATCTTTTTGCAACATTTTTCGGCACTGGAATACTTTTCGGGAATCTCAACGCACTGGCCATGGAGTCTCTCGGAAAAATCGCCGGTATCGGATCTGGTGTTATAGGCTCGCTGTCAACCTTCATCTCACTCATTGCAGGAACTACCATCGGTCAGAGCTACAACGGAACAGTCTTGCCTCTCACAGCAGGTTTTTTCATGCTCAGCCTGGCGTCGCTCGCCGCTATGCGATGGGCAGAAAAATAAATGTTACTCTTTGCGGGCGATAATTCGGCCTCTGCCCACCTTGCCAGCCGCCGAGGCATCGCGCCAGAGGGTAATGCCGCGTACTACTTCATCATACATCTCCTGGCCATAGTTGTCCACAATCCCTTGACAAAACTTGTTTTGCACCTTATCAAGGTAGAGTTGAATATGTTGCGCAAAATCGGGAGAGAGGTCTTCCTGCTCAATCAGCGTCAGCCCGGCAGTTTTGGCCAGTGTCGCATAACCATCCAGTGTCTCCATAGAGGGAAAAACCATAAACGTATAGAGAGCCTGCAATTCATCGCTGGTCATTGAGCCGGTCTCCAGCCAGTCGGTAAACGCAAGGATGCCACCCGGTTTCAGGACACGGGCACACTCCTCAATGAGCCGCTGTTTATCAGTGATGTAGCACCATGCATCCTGTCCCCAGACCACATCGAACGTCTTTGCCCGAAAAGGCATGTCGAGCGCGTTTCCCAGTTTGTATTCGACCTTGTTATCCAGCCCGGCTTGCCTTGTGCGGGAGATGGCCTCGGCGTGCATTCGTTGAGTTGCATCAAGGCCAGTGACGCGGCAGCTATACGTTTGAGCCAAATGACGGGCCGGACCACCCAGCGCGCTGCACACATCGAGCAGGTGGCTCTCCGCATTGACTCCGGCTTTTTGCGCCAGAATGTCGGTCTCTTGTTCACCGCCGACATGAATTTGTTCGCCCATCAGCATCTCCCAAAGAATACCACCCGGGCCGTCATAGACCTCATTGACGTTTTCAATCGTGACATCAAGTCTGTTTCCACTCATTTGAATATCTCCTTGTTTCCTTGTTGAGTTGCTCCAGAATATACTTCCCGAAGCTTCGCTTGTTGACAGAATTTCTGATCTTGCCGAGTCGTTGATGGTAGTACAAGTTACTCTTCCTGCTGCTTTTCCCGAATCAACCAGCATTTTGGATCAAGCCCGTCCGCATCGCCATTATAGTGGTAGGCACTTGCCCGGCATCCCCAGCAATGCGGGTTGTTGGTGCAGGTGTTACAGGGATCGGGCAGGTTACAGACATCGTGCAGAGCTCCATGGACAAGGGTATTGCCATGTTGGGCGATGATTTCCCTGAATGGCGTTGAGCGGATATTGCCTACGCCTTCGCGGATCACCGAGCAAGGTGTCACGTCGCCAGTGAAGGTCACCGTTGCCATCGTACCGCAGTAATATTTATCGGTGTCCATAGCGGCTATTGAGATGTTGTCGCCACCGTAATTGATACGGTCGCGCTCCGTATAAACTTGCTGCACTTCACCAAGATTGGGTTCTAAGGCTCTCCACTCGGCTCCCATTCCTGCGGGATTGAACATGGTCAGGCAGGTGCGGAGTCCCTTCTCTTTAAACCACCAGCGCATTGTGCGGATGGCATCTTCCGGGCCTTGCAGTCCAGTGTAGGTGATGCAATTGATCATCTCTTCAGCGGGTTTGCCCAGCTCGAGCATATTCGTTACGCCTTCCACTATGGCATCGATGAAGTGATGATTCCCCCCACGATGAAGTTTTGCATAGACTTCAGGCGTGATGGAATCGACGTGAACCGACACAAAGCCTCCTTCGCTCACCTCATAGACCTGAGCCGCAATCTGCTTGTTTTTCAAGGGCAGCCCACTGGTCCAGACATTATTGATCATGCCCAGCGACCGGGCATACTGCATTAACTCATACCAGTCAGGCCTGGCAAGCGGGTCGCCTCCCAGCCAGTCGATAGCCCGAATCTCCAGCGCTGCCGCATCGCGGAGCAAACTGCGGATTTCATCCGAGGTGAGTCCGCGACTCTCCCGGGCTGTGGAACCTGCATAACAATAGACGCAACCCTGTTGACAGGCATCGGTGGTCTCAATTTGCAGGGCATAGAGCCTTTTCTGCTCAAAATATCGTTTCTGCTCCTCTTCACGCCCGACAGCCAGACCTCCGTAACGACTCAAATGATTATTGATGCAAGTGGCCATAAACTTCTCTCCTGATTATTTCAATTTTTTTTCGAGTGTCATCGACTGGCTGACGATTTGCTGGCGCGGCAATCTGTGTTCCATTCGAAGCGTTCGGAACATTGCCTGAACGGTCGTTGTCACTGCAGAACTGTTTCCTGAAACTTAATGAAAAGCTGATAGATCACCGCGCCACAATTCCTGATTGGAGTGACCCGCTTTTTCGTGTATTGCCCGGTACATCAGTTTCATGATTGATGTGTCGCTGGAAAAAATGGCTTTGTTCATTGTGAGTCCACCTTCATAATATCATCTCATCAAAGTCGTGTATCGGGCCGAAAGCCGCTCCTGATGGGGCTTCCAGCTATCCGAGTTCTCCGCAGCCAGTCGTACGGCGCCGTTTCCATAGCGCTGATTAATAAAAAAGGAAGGAAATCGGTCAGTCTTACACGCTCTTCAAGACCGTCTCTAATTCGTTGCCTTGCAAAGATTTCTGTCAACTGAGGAGCAAAGCGGACACCAAAAAGAGCATTTACCTGTATTCTGTTATTTTTAGTATGCTCTCCGAGGCAAAAACAAGATGCCCGTTATTCTTCTCGATTTGTCGTATATTGACATTATGAAAAAGAAGCGGAACACCCTTCTGGCGAGAATAAAAACACGTGTCAGGCGTAAACGTGGTAATGTCATTTTACGTTCTGATTTTAAGGATCTTGGTGATTATGATCAGGTTGGCCGTTGTTTGCTTGTTCTGGTAAGAGAGGGAACTCTTGTCAAAATAGGGCAGGGGATATATGTCCGAGCTGTAGTCTCTTCTCTCGATAATCGCCCGGCTCTTCCTAAAAGTCTTAATACTCTTGCCGAGGAAGCTCTGAAACGACTTGATATACCAACTGCGCCAACGAGTATGGAGCGCAGCTATAACGAAGGCAGAACGACCCAGATTCCTGCTGGCAGAGTTATTGGTGTCTGCAAACGAGTTCGCCGGGTCATCGGATTTAATGGCTATAGCTTGAGATTTGAACGTACCTCATGAAAACATTTTTGCCAAAAAAATCAGCGATTGAACGGGTTGCTGGTTTGCTTGTCACTGTAGACGAAGCGTATATCGAAAAGGATTGGTATGTGGTACAAGTACTACGATTGCTGAGCAATATGCAGACGCATAATATTCAGATTGCTTTTGGTGGCGGCACATCGTTGGCAAAGGCAGGAATTATCAAGCGTTTTTCTGAGGATATAGATTTCAAAGTTGCCATTCACCCTTTTGGGCATAGGTATTATCGGGAAGCTCGCAAGAAAATCATCGCTACCATTGTCGCTGAAGGGTTTGTTCTTGTTGCAGACCCAAAAGTTTATGATGAAAGCCGATTTTTTTCGATTGAAATCGATTATGGATCAACTTTTGCGAAACACTCACGATTGAGAACACATATTCGCATCGAGGTTCGTTTTGGATCAACGCAACTGCCTGTTGTTTTAATGCCGGTTCAATCCCTTTTTGCAACAGGTGAAAAATTGCCGCCTGAAATTGCTTCGATGCCATTTATCAATCCTGTTGAGATTGCTGCTGACAAATTAAGCGCTCTTGCATGGCGGTTGCAAGACATGGATGAATGTCAGGATAAAACACTCATTCGTCATGTTCATGATCTTGCTGCACTGGAACCATTTGTCACATCAAGAGCTGAGTTTACAACCCTTGTTCGTCAATCTGTTGCTTGTGATTACAATCGTACCAATGTCGCTCCAGAACAACGCCTTCAGAAGGTTATGCCACAATTACAAACCGCTGAATGGGAAACGGCTTATCAATCGTTTGTTCAGGATATGACCTTCGCCCGTGATGACGAGCTGATTTCCTATGCAGCAGCTTTGAAAGCCTGCGAGAGGTTAATTGCATTGGTTGAGGTGAAATGATAATATCCCTGCAGTAAGTCAACTGAAAGTCTCCTCTTTCTCACTTGAAGATGACCCCAACCAGCGTCATCTACTATTCTCACTCCTGATATACCACCGGATCCGGTGAGTCGTTCATGGGATTGAGACGAACCGCCAGAGAGAAAAGATAGGGGTAATCCTCCTTGAGATGCTGCATATAGAGTACCCACTCCCTGATGAGATGACCGAAAACCCGCTTTATGTCGCCATTGATGTGTTCTTTGTCGCTCGGCGGAATACCATCGAACGACTCCCGGGCCCCAAGTTCTTCAATGGTATGAAACGCTGCCCAGAGAAGGTCAGTAAAATTTTCATGCTCAAGCAGATTCTGGTTTTCCAGGAGGGTCAGGAGGAAGCTCCGTTTTCCGACCATGAACTGCTTCAGCCCGGGGAGTGCGTCACTATCAATGCTGATCCTGACGTTGCTTCGGCGCAGATAATCGAGCGCCCTGTCAAAATCCTCTTTTTTCCATGATCCAGTCATACGCATGTGGTTTTTCAGCTCCTCACTTCCGACCACGTGTTCCGACAACTCTTTCAGCAGGCGGTTGCCGAATTCACTGAAAAAGACGCCGATGACCATGTTCAGTTTTCTCATGACCGACTGGCGCTCCCTTTCCCTGAGTACCCTTTCAAAAAGGAGCGTGACGACGATGATATAAATGGGCAGGAAAGCGAGATTACCGATAAAGCTGGCTGATATTTCCTTCAAATTGCCGAAAAAACTGAAGTCAATACCATAAAGAGCCAGCGAGATAGCAAAGAGCGCGGACACTGTCCACACCTTATTCATAAACAGTTTTTTTAACATAAATACCCGTTTTTTTAACCGGCACCAAAAGACCTGAAATACTTTGCATCATAAACAAACAGGCAAAATCATTTCATCGTTCGCTGAGAAGAGAAAACATGACAACCTGTGTTTCGATTGTCACGAACAGTAAAATCGGTTGAGGATCCGTAAATTAAAATACAGAAACGATATTATTGTAAATCAATATTTTGAAATTATTTATAAATAGCATATTATGCAGAAATAACATTTCAGAGAATTATGGAGGCGGTGTGTCTGTAGAAATAAAAAAAATAGCAACAGTGCAGATGGGGTATTCATTCAGGTCTCGTCTTGAGGTCTCGAAAGATGGTGGGGTGGCGGTTATTCAGATGAAGGATCTGCTTGATGACAACACAGTTGGTTGCGATGAACTGATCAAAATCGATATGGATGCCGTCAAAGATCACCACCTTGTCTGTAAAGGAGATCTTATATTCAGGTCACGTGGTCTTGTAAGTAATGCGGCGATTCTTCTTGAAGATCCGGGTATGGCCGTTGTTGCTGCTCCGTTGATAAGAATCAGGATTACAAAACCTGACAGGGTTTTACCGGAGTATCTGAACTGGTATCTCAGTCAGCGGGAAGCGCAGGTGTTTTTGACAAGCAGGGCAATTGGGACTGCCCAGAAAATGATCAGCAAGGAGGTACTTGAAGATCTGGAGGTTGTCTTGCCTTCATTGGCGAGTCAAAAAACTATTGTTGAGCTGGCTTCGCTCTCCGCTCGTGAGCAGAGGTTGCTTGGTGTACTTGCTGACAAACGGAAACGATATATTTCAATGGCATTAATGCGTTGTGCAAAAGGAGAATGAAGGATGAGTAGCAAGATCGATCAGAAGGATATCAATAATGCGGCATGGGCAGCGTGCGACACCTTCAGGGGTGTTGTTGATCCGGCACAGTACAAAGACTACATCCTTGTGATGCTGTTTTTAAAATATATCTCAGACGTGTGGCAGGATCATTACGACACGTACCAGAAACAGTATGGGGATGATGATGCCCGAATTCTCCGCAAAATGGAGCGTGAGCGCTTTGTTCTGCCGGTTATACGACTGACCGAAAAAAACAGGGAGAGCGGTGAAGAGACTGTTCTGGACGAGTTTCCGGCAACCTACTACAGCCTTTATGAACGCAGGGCGGCTGCCAATATCGGTGAGCTGATCAATATTGTTTTTGATCACATTGAAGAATCCAACAAAGCCAAGCTGGAAGGAGTTTTCCGCAATATTGACTTTAACAGTGAAGCAAACCTCGGCAAAACCAAAGATCGTAACCGACGCCTTAAACAACTGCTGGAAGACTTTTACAAGCCACAGTTGAATATGAAGCCAAGCCTTGTATCAGAGGATGTCATTGGCAACACCTATATCTATCTGATTGAGCGCTTCGCCTCGGATTCAGGGAAAAAGGCCGGAGAGTTTTTTACCCCGCTTAAAGTGACCGAGCTCGTGGCCAAACTCGCCAGTCCCAAACCCGGTGACCGTATTTGTGATCCAGCCTGCGGTTCCGGCGGTCTTCTGGTACAGGCAGCCAAAGTGGTCGGTGACCGCAACTTTGCACTGTTTGGTCAGGAGTCCAACGGCAGTACCTGGGCGTTATGCCGCATGAATATGTTTCTTCACAGTTTCGACAGTGCCCGCATCGAGTGGTGCGACACCCTTAACAGCCCTCTTCTGGTGGAAAATGACCGCCTGATGAAATTCAATTGCGTTGTTGCCAATCCACCATTCTCGCTCGACAAATGGGGAGCTGAAGATGCTGAAAGTGATCAATTTAACCGGTTCTGGCGCGGGGTTCCTCCCAAAGGGAAGGGAGACTGGGCCTTTATCAGCCACATGATTGAAACAGCGCTTGAAAAAGAGGGACGTGTTGCCGTAGTTGTTCCGCATGGTGTGCTGTTCAGAGGAGCTGCTGAGGGGCGTATCCGCCAGAAAATGATCGAAGAAAACCTGCTTGATGCGGTCATCGGGCTACCGGGCAATCTCTTTCCAACCACCAACATTCCTGTGGCGATTCTGGTCTTTGACAGACGCCGGGAGCGACCAGGGAACGCCGAGCCCCAGCCCGGCAATGTACTCTTCATTGATGCGAGTCGTGAGTTTGTTTCTAGCAAGAATCAGAATACGCTCAGCGCAGAGCATCTCGACAAGATTATAGGTACCTACAAAGAGCGCAAAGAGGTCGATAAATATGCCCATGTGGCCGAGTTTGCCGAGATCAGGGAAAACGACTTCAACCTCAATATCCCTCGCTACGTAGATACCTTTGAAGAAGAAGAGGAGATTGATATTGATGCCGTCCAGGTGGAGATTGACCAACTGGAACAAGAGCTGGCAGAGGTGCGGGTGAAAATGGCCGAAAAGCTCAAGGAGATTGTGAGATGAAGGCAAAAAGAGGATTGGTTTTCTACCCAACGCCTTTCATTTAAGACTGATTAACAATGAAATACTGAGAAATGTCATGAGTAATAAAGATATAGAAAAACGATATCACGCCACTTTCGAAGAACTCAAACATTTTACGGTGGATCATGCAGAATTCTGGTATGCCCGTGATCTGCAAATTGCCCTTGATTATTCAAGTTGGGATAAATTCAAACGGGTTATTCAAAAAGCTGTCTCGGCATGTGAAAACTCTAATCAACCATCCGTAAACCATTTTTCCCAAGTGGGGAAAATGGTCAATATCGGTTCTGGGAGTCAGCGTGAAGTCGAGGATTTCCAGCTTTCTCGTTATGCCTGTTATCTGATTGTCCAGAACGGTGATCCTTCAAAACCGGTTATTGCCAATGGCCAGACATATTTTGCTATTCAGACCCGCAGACAGGAATTGGCTGACGATGAGGCTTTCAAACGACTCAAGGAGGAGGAAAAACGACTCTTTCTTCGTAACGAAATGCGCGTTCACAACAAACAATTAGTGGAAACTGCTCATCAGGCGGGGGTGGAAACCACTCTCGATTTTGCTATTTTTCAGAATCATGGCTACCAAGGGCTTTATGGCGGACTTGATGCCAAGGGCATTCACCAACGAAAAGGGTTGAAAAAAAGTCAGCATATCCTCGATAATATGGGCAGCACAGAGTTGGCTGCCAATCTCTTTCGTGCTACGCAGACAGATGAAAAACTCCGCAGGGAAAATGTTCAGGGCAAGACCAGAGCCAACAAGACTCATTTTGATGTCGGTAAAAAAGTACGCCAGACCATCAAGGAACTGGGCGGTACCATGCCGGAAGATTTGCCGAAACCGGCTGAAAACCTCAGGAAACTGGAAAAACGGGCGCAGAAGAAGTTGGGAGGGAAAAGCAATGATTAATGATAAATGTTCAATGAACAATAATAGGTGTTGTTGCTGTTGATGGTTAAGGATAATTGGGTTAAGAGGTTGCTGAAAAAAATAA
>SZXV01000008.1 GCA_005862225.1 Chlorobium sp. | reverse complement strand
AGAGGCCGTACCAAGAATCGTATTTACCAGTCCTGCCGTCAGTACAATTTCTATGGCGAACGCCTTCAAGTCACCAAATCCCGCACCCGGAATCGTCGCACCAAGATGACCTGCAGTACCGAAAAGTGATTTAAGAAAATAAACAGCCATTATGGATCCAGCGATTTGTGCGGCAAGATATGCAGGCACCCTTTTCCACGGAAAGTTACGTCGCACGGCAAATGCAAGAGTTACTGCTGGATTCAGGTGAGCCCCGCTTACTGTTCCCATAAAATAGATTATGGCCATGACCATAAGTCCCGGTGCAACAACTGTCATGGCATGAGTGACTTCACCAGAACTCACTGCTGCAACAACCCCGCCGCCTGCTGCGGTGAGAACAAGAAGAAATGTTCCCCAGAGTTCCGCAAAAATCCGACGCCATTCTAACGAAGGATCAAGAAAATCCGGTGCTGTCTGCCCGTGAATCATACGGTTCTGCTGGGTATTATGAAATACACTCATGTAAACCTTGTTTTAAATTTTCCAAAACAACTCTTAAGATCATCATCAATTACACAGATCTTGAAAACGATCTCTTCTAACTGTGGGTTTTTGTGCAAATACTAAAAATTTAACATGATCGGTTGAGTCATAAATTCCGCATCAAAAACCTGCTCTTTTCAATGATGATACGAAGTACTTTTTGATAATCTCTTCAGGGTGCTGAACCAGCGCTTTTGCTCCAAACTCAACAAGTTCGCATTCTGGTCTGAATCCCCAGAGTACTCCGAGTGGGAACATCCCTGCTCTTGTTGCTGTCAGCATGTCTATGCCACTGTCTCCGACGTAAAGAATAGAAGATGGTTTTTCTCCGAGCATCTGAGCGACAAGCAGGGCTCCTTCCGGGTCTGGTTTGTGGGCTATGCCGCTGTGATGACCCATGACAACGTCAAATTTCCATTCCTTAAGCAGATATTCTGCACAGAGTTGGGTGAACTGATCAGCTTTGTTCGAGAGAATAGCCATTTTTATTCTCTTTTCTGCAAGACTGTCGAGCATTGAGCTGATGCCGGGATATGGTCGTGAATTAATGTTCCAGTTGTCGGCGTAGTGAGCAATAAATTCTGGCATGAGACGGTCAATGGTTTCAGGTGTACCCACTCCTTCAGGAAGTGCTTGTCTGACCAGTTCTCTCATACCGTGCCCTACAAGAAAACGGCACTCATCAATCGTATGGGTGGGATAATTGTGCTCCGCCAGCACGGTATTCATTGTATTTGCAACATCCTGGAGAGTGTCAAGCAGGGTTCCGTCAAGGTCGAAGATAACAGCATTGCAGGTCATGAGGGTCATTCTCTGGTTTTGAATTGGGAACTTGTTCACCGATGACGGCGGCATAAAAAAAGCACCCCATGCAAGGAGCATAGGGTGCTTTTGACTTTACAGGTCAGGAGCTTACTTTTTTGGAGCAATTGCTGATGAAACGCTCTGCAATACTTGTCCAAGAGTGTTAGATGCACTTCCTACAAGATCGATAGCTGTTTTTGCAAGTGGCTCAACAATAGAAGTAGCTGCCTTGACTCCGCTGCTGACAAGATCAAGCTGCTGCTGGGCAAGTTTACCAGCAGTATCAAGAAGGTTATTGAGAGCGCAAGAGAAATCATTTGTTTCGTTTGCCATGGTTCTTATTATTTAGGGTTATGGAAAAATATAATGTTGTCACAGTTGATTGCTGCATTGTTCAGAGTAGCGAACAATCGCCAAATAACCTCTGGCCTCCATTACTCGCCAAATTTAAAGTAAATTAATAAAATAAAGTTATAGATACCAACAGAAAACGTTGTTAGAACAATCAAAGGGGATTGTATTTCAAAGTTATCCGATAGCTGCTTATCTTGCTTGAAATACAAAAAAATGGGCTCAACCATGATACAAAGACTTCTTTTGCTGTTATTTCTTATTGTTTTTGCCGTCTCAGAAACGGCAGATGCGGCGGTGAAGACAATTGTATTGGACGGGTCTACGACCGTTGGTCCTGTCGCCAAGTCTTTCGCTATCTATTTCACCAAAAAATATGGCGTCCGTGTGACGGTGAGCGAGTCGGGAAGTGGTAATGGCGCCAAAAGTCTGATTAACAGTTCATGCACGATTGCAACCATGTCGCGTGCCATGAAAGAGGCTGAAATAGCAGCAGCCAGAAAAAAGGGAGTCAATCCTGTTGCGCATGTTATCGCTTTTGACGGTCTTGCTATGGTCATTCATCCGGCAAACCCTGTTCGCTCCCTTTCAATATCCCAGATCAGAAGTATCTACCAGGGTACGATAAGGAACTGGAAAGAGGTTGGTGGAGCCAATGCCCGAATTGTTGTTATTCAGCGCGAATCAAACAGCGGCACGCAGGAGTCTTTCAAGGAGCTGGTTACAGGCAAAAGGATGCGTATCACAGGAAATTCGGAAACGCAGTCAAGCAATGGCGCTGTAAAAAACCGCGTAAGTACAACTCTTTCTTCGATCGGCTTTCTTAGTCTTGGATTTGTGGATAGTTCGGTTAAAGTGATTGCCGTTAACGGTGTTGTGCCAAATGAGAAGACTGTGAAAAATGGCGCCTACAAGGTAACGAGACCGCTCTATTTGTATACCAATGGCCAGCCGTCAGGGCTCGTCAAGCAGTTTATTGATTTGCCGAATACTCCGGAAGGGAAAGGGATGATCACGGAGCTTGGTTTAGTGAGCCGTTGAGATTTTTCCCTTAAAGCCATGATATATTTACAAAACTGGTTGACCAATGTGCTGGTTTTTGTTTTTCTATTTTATTATCAAATGTTTCATACTTGTAACATAAGCGTTGTTGGTTTCTATTCTGAAAGCCCATAGATTAGCATCATAAAATTAAGTCACGGTGATGCTGAAGGAAGCTGGTAATTGATTAAAGAAATCATTCAAAACTATGACTGGAGAGAGTGAAGGGGAGCGCAACCGTTCAAATGCCTTTGTGGTAAGCGCTCGCAAACGCACCTTGCAGAAGGTTGCCAAAACAACCGGAGAAGGGATGCTCTTTTCGGTAGCATTTTTTGTGGCCGTGGTTGTCCTTTTTATCTTCTATTTCGTGGCACGCGATGCTATTCCTTTTTTCCAGATCCGCGGATTCAGCGAATTTTTTACCAGCACGAACTGGTATCCAGCCGATGAGCCGGGTGAGTTTGGTGCTCTTGCCATTATCTACGGCAGTTTGATGGTGACACTCGGTTCTGCGATGATTGCTGTGCCCATGGGGGTTGCCGCCGCAATCTGCCTCAGCGATATCCTCCCTTTTTCGATTCGACAGTATGCAAAACCGGTCATTGAAATGCTTGCAGCAATTCCTTCAGTGGCATTTGGTTTTTTTGCACTTGTTGTGCTGGCTCCACTTATGCAGGATCATGGTGGTCCATTGCTGATGTGGGCCTGGTGGATTCTCGTCTCACCTTTTCTGCTGCTTTCTGTGATTGTCATTTCTGATCTCTTGACAGCGAATATCAAGGATGAGAAGCGTCGTGAGAAACGGCACTGGATGTGGTTGATTGTTCTGGGCTTCTTCTCGATTTTTCTCTTGTTCAAGGTTGGTGCTGTGCTGAATGGTATCCAGATTCTGACCGGTACCAACGCACTGAATGTTTCTATTATACTGAGCTTTATGGCACTGCCGACTATTGTCAGTGTTTCTGAAGATGCTCTTCAGGCTGTCGGGCGCGACATTCGTGAGGGCAGTTATGCGCTTGGAGCCACAAGAGCAGAAACGATTATTAAAACAATTCTTCCTGCAGCAAGCAGCGGCATTCTTGCGGCGGTTATTCTTGGTATTATGCGGGCTCTCGGTGAAACGATGGTGGTCTGGATGGCTTCGGGCAACTCTTCTCATATTCCCGAGCCATGGTTCAACTACCTTGAGGCAATCCGTACCCTGACGGCTACCATTGCCGGTGATATGGGCGAAGCCGACCAAGTGACTGGATCTGCCCGTTTTCATGTGCTGTTTGCCATGGGTCTGCTGCTCTTGATTATCAGCTTTATCAGCAATCTTGTCAGTGAGAGAATTGTGGTTCGCCAACGTAAAATTCTGTCCGGGCAGTAATATCTCCCCATAAAATACTTTGTTATGAATATCGGAACCAGAAAGATACTTGATCGTTCATTTACCGCTGTTGGTATTGGCTCTATCGTTGTCATGGCTTTGGCCCTGATGATTGTTGTGGTTCCGATAGTTTACAATGGTATTGGAGCTGTATTTTTTACCGGTACGGTTGAACACCGCAAAATGTTACATGCTGAATTCAAGAGGGGAGACAGTCAGAATCTTGACAGTGAGGTTGCATCAACAGATCGATACCGGGCGAAAGTATACGATATGCTTACCGGTTTTGAGGCGGAACTTGAAACGATGGCGCCAGAAAAAAAAACGGAATACACGGCGAAATATGCTCAAGTACAATCCGCACTGAGGGCACTGCTTGGTCCCCTTCCGGGTGATCCTGAGCCGATGCTGACAAGGTTTAAATACGGGCAGACCCGATGGGAGAAAGCGGAGGAAAAGTTGCATGACCTGCTCTATGAGTCAAAGTGGGATAATTCCAATTCCAGTGTGATGAGCAAGGAGTTCTTTGTAAGCCGTGCCATTAGCTTTGAGGGCACCTCTCTTGCCAGGCTTTTTCCTTATGTCAAGGAAAATCTTGAGAACATGCTCCATCCCGAGTTTACCTTCTATTGGGGATTTATCACCGACAGTTCTGTTGATTCGCACTTTTTCGGGGGAATATGGCCTGAAATTCAGGGTACCTTTTTTCTTGCTATTGGTGCAATGCTTTTTGCTTTTCCTCTCGGTGTTGTTGCTGCGGTTTATTTTACAGAATATGCCAAGCCGGGGTTTTTAAACAGTATGCTGCGCAGTGCCAACAGCACTCTTGCTGGTGTTCCGAGTATTGTTTTTGGTATGTTTGGACTTGCTTTTTTTATCAATACCATGAAAGTTTCTGAATCAAAAAGTGTTATTGCCGGTGCACTGACGCTGGCTATTATGATTCTTCCGACCATTATCCGTGCAGCCGAAGAGGCCATTCTTGCTGTGCCTAAAACCTACAGAGAGGCATCGCTCAGCCTTGGTTCCAGCAAATGGAATACTATTGCGACCGTTATTCTTCCTGCAGCGCTTCCCGGGATCCTGACAGGAGGAGTTATAAGTCTTGGCAGGGCTGCAGGCGAAACAGCTCCGATTATCTTCACAGCGGCGGTCAGCGTCGGTTCAGCTATAGGTCTTGCTGATGTTTTTTCCTCTCCGACGCCAGCTCTTTCATGGAACATTTATAATCTTGCCAGCGAACATGAAGCGGCAGCTCAACTTCGCCATGTTCAATATGGTATGGTGCTTGCTCTTGTCACGATTGTGCTGTTGCTGAACTTGTCAGCAATTGTTCTGCGGGCTCGTATATCGAAAAAATTAAAATGCTAACAACTAATGCTCATGACAACTGATATGAGAAAAACTTCAGAGAGTGTGCCAGGACAGAAATCAACACGTGAAATCTATCTTCCGCCTCAACGCAGCACAATAACCGGAGGAGGAAACGCTCATATCGCTGCCAAGGAGTTTTCCATCTACTATGGTGAATTCGAAGCTGTAAAGAAGGTCAGCGCCGATATTCTCTCAAAATATGTTACCGCTATTATTGGTCCGAGCGGCTGTGGCAAGAGTACTTTTTTACGTGCAATAAATCGAATGAATGACCTTATTCCAAGCTGTCATACAACTGGCGCACTGCTGTTTGACGGGGAAGACATCTATGGGAAATTTACTGACGAAGTGCTGCTTCGCAAGAAAGTCGGCATGGTCTTTCAGAAACCAAACCCGTTTCCAAAATCCATTTTTGACAATATTGCCTACGGGCCCCGTCTGCACGGTGTGAACGACAAGAAAAAACTGATGGAAATTGTTGAGCGCAGCTTGAGAAAAGCTGCAATATGGGATGAAGTCTGTGACCGTCTTGACAAGAATGCACTTGGTTTAAGTGGAGGGCAGCAGCAGAGGCTCTGTGTTGCCCGGACCCTTGCGGTTGAGCCTGAGGTTCTCCTGCTTGACGAGCCCACCTCCGCTCTTGATCCCAAAGCCACCGCAAAAATTGAAGATCTTATTCAGGATTTGAGAGGAAGTTATACTATCATGATTGTTACGCACAATATGCAGCAGGCATCACGTGTATCTGACTCTACCATGTTTTTTTATGAAGGAATTTTGGTTGAACAGGCGCCGACTGCGCAGCTTTTCACCAATCCGAAAGACTCGATAACAGAAGATTATATCACCGGAAGATTCAGCTAACGAAACTACAGCAACAATATGTCATCACGTCCGGTTCATGTGCTTATACAAGAACTTTCGCAGGTTCTTATCCAACTCTCCGACAAAGTCGTTGAAAATTTGTTTAATGCCCTTCATGCGGTGAAGTTTCAGAATGAGCAAAGTGCTCGCCAGATCAGATTTGTCGATCGTGAAATTGATATGGCTGAGGTTAATCTTGAAGAGCGCTGTCTGGCATTTCTTGCTCTTCAGCAACCCGTAGCAAGGGATCTACGAACAATTGTCACTATTATCAAGATCAATGATGACTTGGAGCGTATTGGCGATTTGGTGGTTCATATTATCGAACGCATGCCGGATATTAGTTCAGATACTCTCGACTTTTTTGCCTTTGAGGACATGGGTATGCATGCTGCCGAGATGATTAAAAAGTCGATTGAGGCATTTACCTTAAAAGACCGTATGCTCGCCGATCAGGTATGTGCCCTTGATGAAGAGATTGATGTGATGCATCGTTCAGTCTTTAAAAAGGTGACCACTTTAATGAAAAGCCCTGATTCTGATGTTGAGCAGCTCATCGCGGCATTGAGTATCTCAAGATATATTGAACGTATGGCTGACCATGCTTCAAGAATTGCCCATGAAGTCATTTATCTCGTGACAGGTGAAATAGTTCGCCATAAGAGTGGGTTTTATGAAAAGCTTATACAATCGCTCAAAGAGTGATTGTGCCAAGTGGTGGGCACTTCAGAAAATGGAAAAAATCGTACGCTAAGGAAACGGTAAATGTCTGAGTGCTCTGAAGTGCTCCGATTTGTCTTTAGGTGGTTACGCTATACACGATCCAGATACATCGCGTTCCAGTTATTAGCGTTCAGTATACGAATAACCTCGACCCTGATATTTTTTTCTTGCTGTTCAGGTAATGTAGCGGTTTCGCCTTACTCCGGTGCTGATACTTCCTCATTTTTTGATTTTTTTGCTATGGGCACTTTCGCTTAATTGGTTTGCATGCCAGAAAAACTTCATTATTGCATGACATCATTGCACTCTATGTTCATGTTTTGTCCTATCATATATCATTCAAATATTACTGATTTCAGCAGGTTCTGTCCAGAGTTCTTGAACTGCCAAGGATCCGTTTCATCAATATCAGGAGTGTTAAGCCCTATAAAATAGTTGCTATTGGTTATCAAGAAGGAAGCTTTTTTCCCATTGCCAGCGCGCTCTTAAGATGGTTGAAATAAAAACTTCAGAATTAATCCAATCGAGGTTTGATTCCCTTGATATCATGGTAAGAAACAACACCAAGCAATTGATCACTCTCATCGATTATGGGGATAGCACGGAAGGAGTAACGCTCAAACATATTAAATCCATCCTGCAGGGTTTCATTCGCACTGAGGGTGATGAGGTTGTCGGTCATAATCTCGCCAAGTGTCTGCTCAGGTTCAGCGGCAATCAACTCCCTGATATCAACAACTCCCTGCAAGATATTTTCTGCACTCACAACATAGACATACATAATGACGTCCATATCACCGGCTACTTCCCGAAAATTATCGATCACCTCTTTAACCATCGTATCAACAGGGCGTTTGATCACCTGCTGCGTCGAATAGAGCATGATATTTTCATCATTCTGATCAATGATCTGCTGCACTCTCTGCTTGTTTTCACTATCGACAAACTCGATAATCTCATCAGCTTCAGAGGCTGGCAAAACTGAAAGTATTCCGGCAACCTGTGCAGGACTCATGTCGTTGATCAGTTCGGCAGCCCGCTCTTTTTCCATTGAGCGGATAAGCTCACGCTGAACTCTCGGCTCGACTTCTTCAAGAGTATCTGAAGCAAGTTCAGGTTCTATTTGATTGAATACGGCCATACGCTGGCTGCCGTCCAGCTCCTCGAGAATATCTGCCAGATCGACAGGGTGGATGTCGTTGATGTTTTCCTTGAGGACATTGAGCTTGACATTGCCTTCAAAACTGCCAAGAGTTTCCGGTAACGGCTGCACATAGAGCCAGGAGATACTGGAGCCCTCTTTGTATTTGGCAAGATGATTTGCAAGTTTTTTAAACCCCATGCGTCTCAGAATACGGAACCGGTTGAAATCTACATCAGTAACAAAAAGCCGTTCATTCTGAAACAAAAGCTTGACATCATAGACTATTTCAACCTCATGGCCATCCATATCAAGGATCTTCTTGTCAAGAATATAGTCTTTCAGAAAAATATGGTTATCGAGGGGGTTGAGCTCATAGCCATCAGCGCTGGTGATTTCCGAAACAATTTCAGTGTTTGAAATCAGGGTGATTTTATCCCATGGCAGCAGCAGAAGCGGGTCGCCATAAGGCTGGTGAACCAGCAGGTGAGTCACTTCCGGGACTTTACCAGCGTTCTCCTGTATAACAAAATCTTTAAGCTTGCCGATTGAAAGTGTTTTCAGATAGATTCGTCGTCCGACAATCTCAGTCAGATAAAATTCACAATCCAGTATTGTAACCATTTGCGTGTTTGGGGTTTTATAAAACCGTGATGAATTTATAAATCATCAAAAGCACAAGCACAAAGAGATATATCCTGAGAACCGCCAGAGAGAATTTAACGCCTTTCGACATTTCAATCTTTGGTTTTCCATAACGCTGGTTTATCTCACGAATCTTGCTTCTAAACTGTTTGAGCATCCTCATTTTGCCGGTTCCTCTCGGATTACTGGAAAAGATTAGGGAAAAGTGCACTGACACCGTACAACGTCGAGAGTACGATAATTAAAACAACAATGATAACACTGACCGTATTCTGCAAAGGGGTATTGGCATACTCACCCATTGTCTTTTTATCGTTGAGCAGCAATATCAAAAAAACCAGTGCTGCAGGCAACAGAGTCACTGCAACAACCTGAACAAAAAGCGTGATAAGCACAAGTGGGGCTCCCGGTATGAGAGGAACAATACCTGCCGTCGCAAGGGTAAGAAAAAATGAAATATAGAACCAGGGAGCTTCCTTAACCTTCGTGTTCAGAGAGTGTGCCCATCCGAAAATCTCTCCAAAGGCCCACGAACTTGCCAGTGAAATACAGATTGCCCCCAAGAGACCGGCATCAAACAATCCAATAGCCATGAATGCCCCAACATAATGGTTCGTCTTCATCAGCATTCTGGCTGCAGTGGCGGCGTCATCGATTGGGGCTCCATTCAGGAGTGTCCCGGTTACAATCACGATGAAAATGGCAACGACAACAGTAATGATGGAGCCTATAAGGGTATCGAGTTTGCCCATGTTGATATCCTTTTCCTGTAATCCTTTATCAACAACTGAGCTCTGCTGGAAAAATAGCATCCATGGGGCAATAGTCGTGCCGATATTAGCCATGAGCAAAAAAAACAGCTCATTATTGAATCCACCGGGCAGATTGGGAATCAACCCCTGACCTAAAATGCTGGACACTGAAGGGTTGACCATAAAGGCAGCTGGAATATAAATCAGGTTCAGCAGGCAAAAGCCCAAGGCAATCTTTTCCCATGTCCAGTATCGTCCGTTGAGAATAATAATGCTCATGAGGAGAACAACCAGAACCACTGTTATCCATGCAGGAACACCGAAGATGCTTAACGCTGCCGTCATACCGACAAATTCAGTGACCAGCGTCAACCAGTCTACGAACATGAGGTCAATGAGCGAGAACCATCCCCAGAATGCGCCAAAACTCTCAAAAATGGCCTCGGCATGCCCTCGTTTGGTTACTGCGCCAAGTCGAACCGTCATCTCCTGCACATAATATGCTACAGGGATAAGAAGCAGCAAAAACCATATCAGGTGATAACCGTATTTAGCTCCTGTAGCTGCGTAGGTAGTAATGCCGCCAGCATCATTATCAGCTATCATCACGACAAGACCAGGGCCAGCAATAACAAGGTAGAGGCGAATTGCTTTCCAGACTTTTTTAAACCGGTAGTAGAGAAGAGAAAAAAAATCCATATCCGTCGAATTGTACGTTGACGAAGCCCGACATTGATATATTGAAACTGAAAAGACTGGCATCGATACAGAAGAGCCTTGTTAACGTCTGATCAGTAATATTATAATTTGGAAGAAAGAATGTAGATGATTCATACTCGCTATTCAATCTGGCAGAAATATTTAACTTTAATGTCACCACACAACGTTATCTTGGGGTAGCTTCAGGAAAATCGCTTCCAGCAATGTGCCTTTGCAAGGCTTCAGTCCGGTACGGCGAAAGTTGTACGCCAGGTTCTTAGGGGACGGTAGCTTAACAATGCTCCACTGTTTCCCGACTTTTCTGAGATAGGCTTTATTGCGGTGATTATAGCATATCGATAAGCTCCGGCTCAAAGTACATCTATTATTAACCTCTGACCACGAAGCCCTATATCCGAAATGTTCCAGAAAAAGCTATGCAGTGAACATTTACTGTAATTCGCGATTTTGCCGCTGATGCTCACACACAATGAATCCAATGAATTACAGTTCGAATGGCATAAGCTGAACCTTGTTTATGGTTGAATAGTAAATAGTAAAAAACAATTTTTATAATATACCGATAGGCAGCCTAATGTTGTTTTTGGTGCCGCTTTGTTTGCAATTATTTAACAGAAATCAGTCGTTGACAAATTTTTCTGCTTCAAGCCATTCTTCTATATTCCATCCGTTGCGCCTTCCTTTTGATTCCCAAATGTAATACGCAGTGAGTCTAATATCTTCTTCCTGTTGTTCCGGTGATATTGTGGCTTCGTAACAGTCCGGTGCAGTTACTTCCTCTTTTTTTGATTTTTTTGCCACAGGTGCTCTCGGTTAATTGGTTTTCCTGAAAGTTTAATAAAGGTAATTATGTCGATTTCTCCCTATAAAGGCAAGTGGGATTCAGTTACATCTATGTAAATTCCTAGCGCCGGGGTCAGAGCAAAAAACGTACAAGCCTAACATCCAAAACTGTATTAGAAAAGGTGAGCCAAATGTAACTCCCGAAGCATGGAGCACTTTTTAGCATAATGCGCCTGCATTCGTCGCAGAATATTGTATCAGTACCCGCAAAACGCTTAACACGTAAGGCCCCTTGTTGGGCATGAAACACTCTGCACTAAGTCCCATAGCCGTATCCGTGATCTTGATGCGCGACGGCGCCTACTTTAGGGCAAGAGTTGCCAGTACCTTGGTGGCCAAAATCACTTGGACATGCGCAGCTTCGCAGAACCTGAACTTCCGCTACGCGCTCAAATCCACATTCGACGGCTAAATCACCCCGAGCAATCATCATTCCGAAACATGGTGCACGCATGGCAGTCAACAGCATATCCGGCAGGTTGTCGATGTCCTTGGCGGTCATCGACGGAAGATGAAGGCCACTCTCAGGAAGGTTGATACCCCTTGTTGGCTCGCAGCTTCATGGCCTTCCGATGATCTTGAGTGATACGAACGAGTTCCCGAGCATTTTCCACCTTCTCAACGACACCCCCGCTCTTGCCATCGTCGAACCATATCAGCTTCTCCGCCTTGACGTCATCGAATACTTCTGGAATTGTGCACCCGATAACAGCAGTGGTTAGAAGTTTTCCACGCTTGTCGTAGGTTGGCGGGCGATCCGGCTTGAGATCGCGGGTCAGAATGAGCAAGTCGTTGAACACACAACGTCATAATGCATAACAACACATTGTACCAATTTCTCAAGCTCATGACAAGAGAAACTGTGTTGAATATATGTGAAATCTGATAGCGCTTATTTGAGTAAACAGCTCACAAGGATTGCTTCTTGTGAATACAACTATTTTTAAGACACAATATAAAAATACTTTAGAAGTATATATCGATTCAAAAAAACAAAAAACAAGTTATACGGCTTCAAGAAGAAGGTTTGTGAAATTAACTTCAGTAATATGTCGTGGGGTTATTTATACTTATTATTACATGTGTATAATAAATTGTTGCACGAATTAATCTGGAGACACAACATTGTCATTTATTCCATCAAAAGTATTTTTCACCAAAGGTGTGGGAAGGCATAAGGAATATTTATCGTCGTTTCAGCTTGCGTTGAGGGATGCAAAAATTGAGAAATGTAACCTTGTTACAGTATCAAGTATTTTTCCGCCTCACTGTGAGCGCATAAGCGTTGATCAGGGTTTGAAGCATCTCACTCCAGGGCAAATCACCTTTGCAGTCATGGCTCGAAATTCTACCAATGAATATAATCGTCTTATTGCGGCTTCGGTTGGCGTTGCCATCCCGGCGGATGAAACACAGTACGGTTATCTGTCGGAACACCAGCCTTACGGAGAATCTGCCGAACAGTCAGGTGAGTATGCAGAGGATCTTGCTGCAACGATGCTGGCAACAACTCTTGGCATTGAGTTTGATCCCAACAAAGACTGGGACGAGCGTGAAGGTATCTATAAGATGAGTCAAAAGATTATCAATTCTTACAATATTACCCAGTCTGCCGAGGGCGAAAATGGACTCTGGACCACAGTAATTTCCTGCGCTATTCTTTTGCCTTGATGTGGAACGCTAACTATTCATGTAACGAAATAACTCTATATTTATGCCAAATCGACCGATTCATGTACACATACAAGAGCTTTCGCAGGTCCTTGTTGACCTTTCTGCCAAAGTAGTTGAGAATTTGTCTGACGTATTATATGCGGTTAAATACCAGGACGAGGCTAGTCTACTGCGTATTAAAGATGTTGAAAATGAGCTGGAAATGGAGGAGATTGACATTGAGGAGCGATGTATTCAGTTTATCGCACTTCAGCATCCGGTTGCAAAGGATCTGCGCACTATTCTTGCTATCATGATGATTAGTGAAGAACTTGAACGTATTGGTGAAATATCGCTTCACATCATTGATTCTATGCTTGCAATAACGCCTGCCATACTGGAGTTGCTGGAGTTTGAGCTGATGTTTACGTTGGCCAGTGATATGGTTAAAAAATCTATTGATGCTTTTGTTTTGCAGGATCGTAATCTTGCTGATCAGGTTTGTGCTCAAGATGATGAGGTTGATGCGATGCATCATACAGCCGTTAACAAAGTGACTGCTTTAATGAAAACTGCAGATGCTGATGTGAACCAGCTTATCAATGCGTTAAGTGTTTCGAGGAATATTGAGCGTGTAGCTGACCATGCATCAAAAATTGCGCAAGAGGTTATTTATCTTGTGACTGGTGAACTTGTCAAACGCCAGGGTACCCATCATGATTTCATATAAATGGATCCACAGTGAACAATCATCAGTAAGTTAACTTGTTAAGAACATATAGGGGATAAATTATCTGAGGAGGTAATAATGACTAAACCAGTTAAGGCAGTAACCTTTACCGATGTCATGGATATTGCGGCTTTTGGAAAGGCTGATATTGATTGTTCCAATAAGGGCTTGACATCGCTTGAGGGTTGTCCGGAGAAAGTTAAAGGAAATTTCAATTGTTCAGGGAATAAACTCACAACTCTTGGAGGAGCACCTAAAAAGATAAAAGGGGATTTCAATTGTTCGTTCAATCTGCTGACAACCCTTGAAGGAGGCCCGGAGGAAGTTAACGGTGATTATGACTGTTCAAGCAATGAACTGAAAACTCTCGAGTATTCTCCGGTTTTTGTGAGTGGTGATTTTTCTTGCGCTGGAAACTATCTGACGACCCTTCAAGGAGATATCTATTCAAGTAAAGGTATCAAACAAGCAAGGTGTCTGGAAATAGTTGAGGGAGATTTCAATTGTTCCGGAAACCAGTTGCAAACCCTTGAGGGTTCTCCGGATATTGTGGGTGGAGATTATGATTGTTCAAACAATCAATTAACCTCTCTTGAAAAGTGTGCTGTTATTATTTCCGGAGATTTTTCATGTTCCGGAAACCAACTTGTATCGCTTGATGGCGCTCCTCGACATGTTGATGGTAACTTTGATTGTTCAAAGAATAAACTTGCCAACCTCATGGGAGACCTGGAGATGGTTAACGGGGATTTTAATTGTTCGGGTAACGAGTTAACCTCACTCAAAGGTGCTCCTGAAAAAGTCAAGGCATTTGATTGTTCAAATAATCAGCTTTCATCTCTGAAAGGTGCTCCTGAAAAAGTTAAGGGTGATTTTGACTGCTCAATGAATCAGATAACGTCTCTGAAGGGCGTGCCTAAAAAAGTAAAAGGGCATTTTAATTGCTCCGGTAATCAACTGACAACACTGGAGTGTGGGCTGAAGAAAGTTGGCGGAGATTTTATCTGTGCAGATAATGCCTTGCCTTTTACTGAAGAACAAGTTCGATCGGCATTCAAGATAAAAGGAATCTTTTTAGCGGAATAACGTCGACTGGGGAATCCCGGCATTGTTTTTTGTTTTTTTCTTGCATTTAACCTTGCAGGTCTGCTAAATTAAGGTCACTTTGTATCTTTTAAATCATAAGCATGGTGTTTGAACTCTATGGCTAACCTGTTAGGAAAAATTTTCGGTGATTCACCGAAAACTGCAGAAACTCCGCAAGCTTTTACTATCAAGATTGACCCCGCAAAATTTGCTCTTTCCACGAAACCCCAGGGAACAGTCTTTGTTCAGCTTGAATCACTCAAGCAGAAGCTTACCAAACTCTCATCGAATGTTGAAAACAACCTGATGCTGAGCATTCGGGCATCAACAAAGGGAAACATTGAGTTGGCTTCTTCTGCATTCAAGTTTGATGAAGCGTATATCAGGAAAGGAAAGTTTGAGGTTGAATATCTTACTCTTGCATACGCGTCGTTTCAGAATCTTGGCGAAGAGGATCTCAAGGCGATCAAACATGCCAGGATGATTCTTAAGGATCTTGAAAGGCTTGCCCAGTTGGCGCTCAATATTGCAGACAAGGCAGAGTATGTCAAGTTTGCCAATGTTGAAGATCTGCACAAGGACGAATACGGATTGAAGCCGATGGGTGATATAACGGCTGAAATGATCAAAAAAGCGGTTGAGGCTTTTGTGAGCGGCAACTCAAAACATGCCAGTGAGACACTGGTTATGATGAATGAGATCCAGGCCCTTTATGATGCTGCAGTTGCAAAGATCAAGGCATCGGTCAACGATCAGAATATTATCAATCTTACCGGTATCCTTTCGATTATTGAACACGTCAAGGCTTCAGCCGATATTTCCTGTTCGATTGCAAGTAATTTTTGCTGAGACAGCTCTGGTTCTTATATGATAAAAAAAGCGAGCGTCTGTTCGCTTTTTTTTATAGTACAGTTAGCTCTTATTGGTATTGTCGAATTGCCTGATAATGAAGATAAAACAGAAATTTATTGTTCTCGCGCTTTTGATGCTGCTTCTTGCGGGATTGTTTTGGCAGACCCAGCATCGTCAAACGAACAAAACCGCCGGGGCCAGGGTTATCGATCGTATTCCTGTGTCGGTTGCTCGTGTTTCCCAGGCCGCTGTTCGCGACAGTTTCAGCATCGTGGGTACGGTTGAAGCCTTCAGGGAGGCGGATATTTTTTCTGAGTCTTCTGGTCTGGTTCGCAAAGTTTCTGCCGAACCCGGAGAGCACAAAATTGCGGGAGAAGCGTTGCTGATTCTTGATAATGAACTTGCCACTTCCCGGCAGAAAAAGGCTGATGCGCACTACAGACAGGCAAAACGGGATGTTGATCGCTACAGGAACCTCTACAATGAAGGGGCGGTGGCTCTTTCAGCGTATGAAACAGTGCAGTTGCAGCGTGATGAGGCTGAAGCGGAATACATTGCGGCAGTTCGAAAACAGAGTGATACCAAAGTTAAGGCCCCGTTTTCCGGGGTTATAACCTCGCGACTTGTCGAGCAGGGAGAGCTTGTTCATGAGGGCATGAAGGTTGCGCATATCGTTGATATGTCGAGAGTAAAGGTGATCATTTTTGTTCCTGAAAGAGAGATGAAGAGGTTTTCTGAAGGAACAGTCCTGATGGTGACAAGCGATCTCTATCCGGGAGAAAGCTTTAGCGGAAAGGTTATTTCAGTGAGTGAGAAATCAGGTCGTGATCATACCTTCAGGGTCGAAGTCATGATGCAGAATATCGGTAAAGCCAGTTTCAGGTCGGGAATGTTTGCCAGGGTACTCTCTTCAGTCGAAGGGAGCCGGCAGGCCATTCTTGTTCCTCGTGTCGCACTTGTTTCAGGCATAAAAAAACCAGAGCTGTTTCTTGTGCGTCATGGTCAAGCTTTGTTGACGCCATTTATTGCAGGTATTGAGCAGCAAAAGCACCTTGAGGTACTCAGTGGACTTGCTCCTGGAGACAGTGTTGTGATCAGTGGCCAGAACGAGCTTTATAATGGGGCGGCAGTTATCGTTATCAGCCAGCAGAAAAATTCTGTACAACCATGACGCTCACCGAGCTCGCCATAAAACGGCCGACGCTTATTGTCGTGATTTTTACCGTCCTGGGTATCCTTGGGTTTTTCAGCTACCAGCAGTTACAGTATGAGCTGTTGCCGAAAATGACACCGCCCGTTGTTTCTGTTTCCATTCGATATCCCGGCGCCTCTCCTGCAGAGGTTGAAACATCGCTGACCAAACCAGTTGAGGAAGCTGTTTCGGCAATTGAAAAAATTTCCTCAATCACCTCTACTTCAACCGAAGGGTTGTCAGTTGTCGCCATTGAGTTTTCCAATTCAGCCAATATCGAAAAAGCTCTTCAGGATGCCCAGCGCAAGATCAATGAGGTGCGCGATCGTTTTCCCACTGAGGCAAAAGCTCCTGTCATAACCCGTTTTGCCCTTGATGAAGTCCCTGTGCTGCGTATCGGGGCAACCTCATCACTTCCGGACGCAGAGTTTTACCAACTGCTCAAGGACAATATCAAGCCCTTGCTTGCAAGTGTTGGCGGGGTAGGGCAAGTCTATCTGCTTGGAGGACGTGAGAGAGAAATCAGGGTTAATGTTGATTTGGCAAGACTTCAGAGCTATGGTCTAACTGTTTCGGATGTCTTCAAGGAGGTGGGAAAGGCTAACAATGATTTTCCGACCGGGAAAATTGACGATAGTGACCGACAGTTTGTTGTAAGGCTTGCTGGCAAGTTTACCAGCCTTGAGGAGTTGAAAAATCTTGTCTTGCGCTCAACCTCTTCCGGCAACGTTGCTCTGCGGGATGTTGCTGAAGTTGAGGACGGTTTCAAAGAGATTACAACACTGACGAGGGTAAATGGTCAAAGTGCCGTAGGCATTATGATCATGAAGCAGAGTGATGCCAATACTGTCGATGTCAGTCGTCTTGCCAGAGTTGCGCTCTTAAAGCTTGAAAAACTCTACAGTACAAGTCACCTCCACTTTGATATTGCCCAGGACGCCTCGACTTTTACGCTGGAAGCCGTCACAGCAGTGCAGCATGATCTTCTGCTTGCCATACTGCTTGTTGCTCTCGTTATGATGCTCTTCCTGCATAGCTTGCGCAACTCCCTGATTGTGCTTGTTTCTATCCCGACCTCTCTTGTGACGACTTTTATCGGGATGTACCTTTTCGGGTTTTCCCTGAACCTCATGACGCTCCTCTCTCTTTCGCTTGTTGTCGGTGTTCTGGTTGATGATTCCATTGTCGTCCTTGAAAATATTTATCGGCATCTCGAACGTGGTGAAGAGCCCCGAACTGCCGCTCTTGCCGGCAGAAACGAGATTGGCTTTACAGCGCTCTCCATTACCATGGTTGATGTGGTTGTTTTTCTCCCGCTCTCACTTGTCAGTGGAATTGTAGGCAATATTCTTCGAGAGTTTTCTGTTGTTATGGTCATCTCGACTCTGGTCAGCCTTTTTGTATCATTCACCTTGACGCCCCTGCTTGCGTCGCGCTTTTCCAAAGTCGAAAAGTTTTCCGGTAAAAATGCCGTTGAAAAGTTTGCCATTGCTTTTGAAGACAATTTTCAGCGCATGCGTCAGGGTTATATTGAGCTCCTTCAATGGAGTCTTCGCAACCCCAGAAAAGTTTTTTTCAGTGCAATTCTTCTGCTGTTTCTCTCTTTCCTTCTTCCGTTTTTTGGCTTTATCGGTGGAGAGTTTATCTCCGTTTCCGACCGTGGCGAGTTTGCCGTCAAGCTGGAACTGGAGCCCGGCACCACGCTTCAAGAGACCAACCGGCTTACCCGCAGTGTTGAACGGCGGCTCAGCTCAATGGCTGAAGTGAAAAAAGTGATGGTTAATGTTGGCGCTTCAACTGAGGGCTTTTTCAACCAGAGCGCAGATAATATTTCAGAACTGAACGTCAGGCTTACCCCCAAAGATGAGCGTACCCGATCGACAGACACCATTATGCAGGCAATTAGGGTCAATCTGCAGGATATTGCAGGTCTTAAGGCAAGCATAAATCCTATTGGAATTTTTGGAACAGCAAATGAAACTCCGGTTGCAGTGATTATCAGCGGCCCACTGAGAAGTCAGGTGACCCGGGTCGCCGAAGCATTGAGAGACAGCATTAAAACCATTTCAGGAACAGCCGACATCAAATTGACCTCCCAGGTTGGGAGCCCCGAAATGCGCGTTGTGGTCGATCGGGAAAAAATGGCATCGTTCGGCCTCTCCATTAACGATGTTGGAGCAGCTCTGCGCACTGCTTATGCTGGAGATGAAGCTGGAAAATATCGGGATGGAAGTGATGAATACGATATAAGGGTCATGCTCGACAAGTACTACCGTCAGGATACCTCGACACTTTCCGAGATTACTTTCCGCACTCCGCAGGGCGATATGGTTCGGCTTGGTCAGTTTGTCACGTTTGAACAGGATCGAGGCTATACTCAGTTGCAGCGGAAAGACAGAAATAATGCCGTGTGGGTCAAGGCCCAGGTTGTTGGTCGTCCTGTCGGGAGTATCGGAAAAGAGATTGAGAGGGTCATGGCGAACATGAAAAAAAATGGTCTCATGCCTTCCACTGTAAGTTATGCCTATGAGTCTGATCTCAAAAGGCAGGGGGAGTCAAATTCAACGCTTCTGCTCTCTTTTCTTGTTGCCATTATCTTTGTTTATCTTATAATGGTAGCGTTGTATGACTCATGGGTATGGCCTATGGTCGTTATGTTTTCTATTCCACTGGCCATCATCGGCGCTCTTTTTGCTCTTGCCCTTACCGGCAAGTCATTGAGTATTTTCACTATTCTCGGAATTATCATGCTTGTAGGGCTTGTAGGAAAAAACGCTATTCTTTTGGTTGATTTTATCAACAAGTTCCGCGATGAGGGGATGGAACTCACTGCCGCTATTCTTGAAGCAGCAAAAGAGCGGTTGCGTCCTATTCTTATGACCACATTGACACTGATTTTTGGACTTCTTCCTATAGCTCTTTCCCAAAGCTCAGGATCTGAATGGAAATCCGGTCTTTCTGTCGCTCTTGTTGGAGGTCTCTTCAGTTCAATGTTTCTGACATTGCTGGTTATTCCGGTGGTTTACGTCTGGTTTGATAAAGTGCGCGGCAAGTTTTCAAGGCTGAAAAAAACGCGAGCGGTGTAGGCTTTTTTGCAATTTCATGAACAAAAGAGAGGCAATGGGCTTTTTCTTAAAGCAGACTCCAGCGCTGTTGTTGTGCCGTTTCGCACTTGCGTTTTCCTGGATTTATCAAGGTGCGGTTCCTAAAATAGCCTGTCAGAGCAGTGGTGAAATCGACCTGCTTGGCCATGTTATCCCGGTCTATCAGTGGGCGTGTGAAGCCGTTTTCTGGATCGGGGTTGCAGAAATAGTGTTTGGACTTTTCCTGCTTGTTGCCAGATGGCGCTGGGTATTCTGGCTTAACGTCGTGACTTTGGCCGGACTTCTTTTATTTGTCGCTCTGTTTGAGCCAACAATGTATTCCTTGCCATTTAACCCTTTGACGCTGAATGTTTCATTGATAGCTCTTTCTGTGATTGCCGTCCTGGAATTGAAAAAATCAAAAGCACAAGATCTGACCGAATGACTTTATCTCGTTTTGACAAGGATTTGAACAGTCTCGCAAGACTTTTTCTTGCTGTTTCAGTTGCAGTTGTTGCTCTTGCCTCTTTTCTGGGGGCGACAGGAGTGTTGAGTGGCAACTATTTTTTACTGAAGCTTCATCCCTATATCTTTTTTATTGGTTTCGGCAACCTTGCGATACTCATTCTTAATCGCTACCTGACTGCCGCCATTTATCCTGAACTGAAAATTGATCCATCAAGGCAGTTACGGTATATCTCTCTTGTTCTCCTCTCTCTTGTCATGATTACTGTGGCGGTTGCCATGGACTGGCCACTGTTAAAGGCTTTTACAGGCTTGCTCCTCATGCTTCTGGTTGCCGGGCCTCTCAAAGAGATCTTTACCACGCTGTCGATTCCGAAAATCTGGAATCAGGTGTCAGTGCGCTTCTATATTTTTGATGTGCTATTTCTGCTTGTTGCCAATCTGGGACTGTTTACACTGGGTCTTAAAGAGGCATTTCCTGAGCAGGAGGTTATTCCCTTTTTTGTGACACAATCCTCCTACTTTCTTGGTTCTTCATTTCCTCTCAGTATCAGTGTCATGGGTTTTCTCTATACCTTCGCCTGGAGCAGGTCATCAAAAAAGGAGCTTGCAAAGCGGCTTTTCAGTCTCTGGTTTTATATTTTTGTCGGCGGCGTTCTCTTGTTTCTGATTGTAATTCTTGCAGAATACTATCTGGGGATGATGCTCATCAGCCATGTATTGTTGTTCGGTGTGATGGGGCTGCTCGGCAGTTTCACTCTTTATCTCTATAACTTTTTCAAGAACAAGTTTTGTCATCCAGCGCTTGCTTTTCTGTTAAGCGGCCTTGCCCTTCTTTTTGCGACAAGCGGATACGGCATTATGAACATTTACTTCCTGAAGGGGATTCATTTCGGTACAGTGCCACCCCTGCCGTTCAACAGGATGTGGATTTATCATTCCCATACCCATGCCGCGTTACTCGGATGGATCAGCTTTTCCTTTATCGGTATGATATATATCGTCATTCCATCAATTGTCCGTTCAAACTCCCTTGATACGCTTAAAAGCGAGTCTGCGCTCTCAGAGCTTCTTGGCGATACTGCAATGAAGAGAGCCTTCAAGCAGCTTACCGTGATGCTCCTTTCTGCGACAGCTATTTTGCTTGGTTTTTTTCTTGACAATAACCTTTTACTTGGAGTTGCGGGTTTTTGCTATGGATGTTCTGTCTTTTATGTGTCTGTGAATCTTCAGCAGGAAATGAAATAATGTCTTTGCGGAGGATAACGTTATGGGCTCCCTGAATAGACCCTATGTGACGGTTGCAATACCGATGTACAATAATGCCCTGTTTATCGCTGAGACTATCAAGTCAGTGCTTGCGCAGACCTTTACCGATTTTGAGCTTTTGATCTATGACGATCATTCGACTGATGACTCTTATGATATAGCCGCTTCATTGACCGATCCGCGCATCAAGCTCTTCAGAAATTCAGAAAACCTTGGCCCGGCGGGAAACTGGAACAGGGCAATCAGCAAGGTGAGAGGAAAGTATGTCAAGCTTGTCTGCGGTGATGACCTTCTTTTTCCGGAATGTCTTGAAAAACAGGTAAAGGTTTTTGACGAGCCCCAAAATGCAGGAGTAAGCCTTGTCAGCAGTCAAAGAACCATTATTGATCCTGCCGGAAAAACACTCATCAAAAAGGTGAATTTTGTTGATGGAGGTCGCAAGGAACCAGTTGATGTGATCAGGAAAATGGTTCGTATGGGTACCAATATTATCGGCGAGCCGGTTTGCGGCCTTTATCCGGCCGATTTGATTACCAAAATCAGCGGCTATAGTGAAGTTGTGCCTTACACCATTGATCTCGATTTCTGGATCCAGATACTCAAGCATGGCGACCTTTTTGTTATTGATGAATCATTGTGCGCGTTCCGTATCTCCGACTTTTCCTTGTCGTCAAGAATTGGTGATCTTCGTTATCAGCAGTTTATGGAGTTTATGGAGCAGGCCTCAGCCGATGAAAGCCATGGCGTGACTGACCTCGACCTGTTTATCGGAAAAATCAATTGTGCCGTACAGTCTATGACCAGCCTTATGGGGTTCAAGCTTTTTGCCTCATCAAATTCTGTCGGCAAAGATAAAGAAATGAACAGCTCACAGCAGCTTTAGCACTCCGGTCAAAAGGCATGGTGTTTCAGAAAAACAGAGATTTTTTATCCAACGCATTAAAAACATTAGAAAATTATATGCAACTCACGGCAAAGCTTGCGACAATTCTTCCTGAACAGAGCGGTACAGGAAAAAATGGTGTATGGAAAAAGCAGGATATCGTTGTTGAAACCGAGGGACAGTACCCCAAAAAAGTTTGTATTTCTCTGTGGGGCGACAAGTTCGACAAAAATTTGCTGAAGACGGGATCAAAGCTCACCATTTCGTTTGATATTGAAAGCAGGGAATTCAACGGGAAATGGTACACCGATGTCAAGGCATGGAAGATCGAAGGAACCAGTCAGCCAGCGACATCCTATTCCGAAGAGCCAGGTTCATGGGAGCCACCAGCTTTTGAGCGTCAGAGCGAGAGCGTCATTGCAAATGATGATTGTCCATTCTGAGGTTTTTACCAGGCAGTTTTTTCTCTTTCAGTATGTACCTCTTTTTTGATACCGAAACCACAGGGTTGCCCCGGAACTGGCGTGCGACGGTGACTGATGTCGATAACTGGCCAAGGCTTGTGCAGTTGGCATTTTTATACTTTGGTGATGATGGAAAGATCATATCATCCGGCGACTATATCATTAAACCGGAAGGCTTTGTGATACCATCAGGCGCTTCTCGCATTCATGGGATTTCAACAGAAAGAGCCAATACCGAAGGGCATTTGTTAAGGAAGGTACTTCAGCTTTTTCAGGAACTTGCCATTGAATCGCAGGTACTTGTGGCGCACAATCTGAGCTTTGATGAAAAGATTGTGGGCAGCGAATTGATCAGGGCAGGAATGGATAATATTCTCCCGTCCAAAAAGAGAATATGCACCATGGAAAGCAGCACTGATTATTGCGCCCTTAAAGGCCCTTATGGCAACAAATGGCCAAAGCTGTCGGAACTTTATCAGACATTGTTTGATACCGGATTTGATGAAATGCATAATGCGGCCAACGATATTCAGGCCACCGCGAAATGTTTCTGGGAATTGAAGAGAAGAGGAGTTATCGGATAATTCAAATCATGGTAAACAGTTAAAGACCATGCGACTTTTTGAAAAAATTGCGCTCGTTACTGGAGCGGCTGGTGGAATCGGCAGAGCAGTGGCACTCTGTTTCGCAAAGGAAGGCGCGTCAGTCATTGTCAGTGATATCAATGCTGCCGGATGTGCCGCGACTCTTGAGCTGCTTGAAGGGCTGGGTGGCAGCGGGATGTCAGTGCAGGCCGATGTGACGCAGGAGAATGAGATCAAGTCGCTTTATCATCAGATAGCCGATCGGTATGGAAAACTTGATATTGTGGCGAACATTGCAGGGGGAGACGTCGAACCGGCAGCCGATGTCGAGCAGATTGACTACCTGAAAATGAGCACCAATCTTGATCTTAACCTTAAATCATGCATTATTTCCTGCCGTGAAGCAGCCAGGATGATGAAGCCGCAGGGGTCTGGAAAAATTGTGAATATGAGCTCTCTGGTCTATCGGGGAAGTCCGAACCAGTTTTCATACTCTGCCGCCAAAGGAGGCATTTACGCGTTTACCCGTTCGCTTGCCATGTCGCTCGGTCGTTATGGTATAACAGTCAACGCTCTTGCGCCAGCTCTTGTAGAGGTTCCAGCCTTTGTCAGTGCTCTTGGCCCTGAACGATGGGAGATGCTTCGCAAAGAGTGCGCGCAGCGTTATCCGCTTGGCCGGGTAGCGACACCCGATGATGTTGCCCGTTGCGCACTTTTTCTTGCCTCTGATGATGCAGCGTTTATTACCGGCCAGATTATCGAAATATCCGGTGGTGCAAGACTTTAAATGAAGTGTATGGTTGGTGTTCCTTTTGTGAATTTTATATGTATTATCTCTTTATCGTGTCGTTTTCATTAACGTAAATCTGGTTTATCATGCAGCCCATTCGCTTCAATAACTATTGTTTTGATCGTATCCATACCTGGATACAGTATGACTTGCGTATTCCGCAGTATGTGGAGGTGGTTATCGAGGTATTTTATCCGGTCAACGGCGATGCTGAGGGTCTTGTGATGTTTAATCACGGATTTATGATTGGCTATGATTTGCTTTATTTCCCAAAAAAAATTGCCAGCACCTTGCTGGATGATAATCCGCTCTTTGCCATAAATCCCTCTTACTACTATAACTATACATCGGCTATTGTTGAGAAAAACTGGGCGATGGCTTTTGTGGCGACCTCACAAGTACAACCAGGTCTTCCCTGGACAGATATTGGAGGAAATCCGAGAGTTGGCCAGGCGGCCTATGCTGCGGCCTGTTATCTTATCAAGTACGGCGCTACTGACTATTTTTTTACGGGAGATGAGCACAATCGTGACACCATTTTCTTTGATGAAGAGGTTGTTAAGCAAGCCCGTTTCATGAAGCCGGGTCACAATAATGTGATTTTTGCCGGTCACTCGGTGGGTGGAGCACATGCCCAGGCTGCTGCGTGCGGATTTGAGACGCTACAGGAGATTGGCGAAAAAACAAATTGCCATTTCAATCCCGTGATGTATGATCGCGAAATTATTCCGATTCGGGCAAAACGGATGGCCCACTGGCAGGAGGAAGATCTGGCAAATCCAGTAGGTCTGTTGCAGCTTTCACCTGTCGACCAGAAGGCCCCCATTATTGCTCCAGGTATGGAGCCATATCGTCAAGCGCTTGCAGATAAGCAGATACCGATCATTATGGTTGTTGGCGACAGCGACAACGCTTGTCTGTCGCAATCCAATCCGGTAGCTTGGTCGCCGGATGCTTCAAAGGAGAGTGAGTTTTCACAGCTTGCACCTGCGGGAAGCGATTCCTGGGCAGTCGTAGCCAATGTTGCCAAAGGAAGCCATAGTGGCTATCTGACTGAAGAGAGTGACCTGTGCAGTCTTGCGGATGATGAGGCGAAAAAAGTTGATCCAACAATCTATAATGCAGGAGGAGAAGAAAGCCGCTTTACTGCTGAACTCATCAAAAAGTTTATCGGTATTTATTCTGACGGTGGTTTTAAAGGGAACTTCTCAGACTGGATCAACAGCGATTGCATAAACTGGCTGAACCGTAAAAATCCATACGGTTCACTCGATCTTGTGCCTTTCAGCGATGGAAGTTATATCGATTATGCGGGCAAATCATCACGTGGTTTGCAATAGCAGTTTGATTATTTCTCCCGGAAAATTCAGATTTTTCCGGGAGTGTTTTTAAATCAGAATATTCGAATTCGGCTGAAACCAAGGGCTCTACTGAGATACTCTTAATGCCCCGAAGTGGTTTTCACGCTCTCTTCTTTGATCACATTAGGCGTACCGACAGCTCCGGTATAAAAAACAACAAGAGTGGCTGGCTCACTTCCAGAGTTATAACCGTTGTGCAGGGTGTTCATGACCTCAAGAATGGCATCTCCTTTTTTGAAGGCATATTTATTGCCATCCTTCAGTTCAACGGTAAGTGCCCCTTCGAGCATATATGCGTAGACGGGGACAGGATGTTTGTGCCAACCGGTTGAGTTTCCTGGAGCAATACGCACCACAAGAGCAGTTACTTCAGGGTGATCTGTACGAAGATAAGTTAATGGCTGCCCGTTGCTTGATGTTGTTGACGTCATCAATTTTGTCACCTCGACATTCCGGTACTCTTCGGCCTTTGCTGTGCTGCTCATACAGAAGAAAAGAAGAACAGCGATGATTCGTTGAGCAATGTTCATTTGAAAATAGTTTGGTTCATTACCATTTTACCCTGGTTGAAAAAAAATATCAAAATGTTCTGAGATAATCAGCGGTAAAAATTATCTCTGCCCACCTCTTCAAAAAACTTAATACTCAAGTGTTGATGAAATAGCATTGATTTCCACAGTTGCCCCTGGCATAATAACAAATTCACTCAGCCCGATATGACGAGGGTTATTTCCCCAGTCATAAGTATAACCCAGTCTGGTCCACGGATATCCATTCGGCCCATACGATTTCATCTTCAACTCATTATACCACTTGATATAGTCTGCGCTTACCATAATAAAGGCGTTGGCTGCCCGAAAATCTGTTTCTGCCTCGCTGTCACTGATTTCCGGATCCGCACTTGGCCTGAAGAGATCGCCAGGTTTGACCCACATTTCCACAAACTTTGTTTTTCCGGCATTTGGGGGAAGTCCCAAAAGCTGTTCAAGCCGCAGTGATCTGTTTTCTTTCAGATTTTTACAAAAGTTCTTGACTTCGGGTGCGGTTGTTACCCAAACCTCTCTTGAGAGCCGGAGAGACTGGCCGATTTTATTGTCATAACCATCATAATTTGTCCAGGTGACAACCAATATTCTTGCATTCTGTGCATCATCCTTGTTTTTCCATATCAGCGAATAATTTGAGGGGACGATAGCGACAAGATTTTTGGATATCTCTGATGGATCAGCTTGTTCTGCATCCACTACAGCGCTATGGTATGCCTTTTCAAGGTCAGCTTGATACAATGTCGGGTTCTGAGCCGCACAAGCGGTAAACAGGTACGATACAAGCAGAAAAAGAGAGAACCTCTTTGCGTGAAAAAAGCGGTTTTTCATCATTATTACCTCGTGTTTGGGGATGGTGCATTGCCTATTCATAATGAGTCCAGAGACGAATGATTTTGACGATGCGCTCGGTTTCATAGATCTGATAGACAAGACGATGCTGGATATTCACTCTTCTTGAATAGGCTCCGAAAAGATCACCGACAAGTTTCTCAAAAGGAGGAGGAGTCTGAAATGGATTTTTTTGCAGAATTTCAAGCAGTTCCAGTGCTTTGGGCTTCAATCCGGCAGATGCAAGTTTTTTTGCATCCTTTTGAGCCTGCTTCGTATAAACAAGCTGCCAAGTCACCAGTCAAGATCTTTTGAACATTCAGTAATCTTCTCATTGAGCCCTTCCTGAATTGATTCGCGCATGCCCGGAATGGAAACAAGATGCAGTGTTTCTGAAATCGCATTCCAGTCACTTTCCGACAAAAGAACTGCATTCCCTCTCTTCCCTTTGATGACAACAGGTTTGTGTGAACTCACCGTTTCGTCAACAAGCCGGTAAAGTTTTGCTCGGGCACCCGTTACACTTATAGTCGTGGTAGTCATAGTGTTTCCTTTTTTTTATGAAACGTACGTCTTTTAGTACGCATTGTCAAATTTTTGGCGCTACCTGCAGGCTTGTATTGTGCTCTCTGTGGTAAGTTGTTGCTTTGAAGATATGATTTCACTTGATCCCAGCCGTAGCCAGGTTCAGGGTTTGTTTCGAACTCCGCAAGGCGTGTTTCAAGCTCAGCCTTGAGCGCAGGCAAAATCTCCACGGTTTCAGGCAGTGCTGCAACGCTATCCCGGATAAGCTCAACGAGACGAATGCGCTCCTACACCGGAAGCTCAAGAATGTCGGCAATAGAAATTGTGCTCATATTGGATAAGGTGTTCTTCTTTTTGTGGAACACTTGCGAGGTTAACTGACCATGAAAAGTACGAAAAAGGTATCGATAATTTGGCTAAACAAAAAACCAGCGCAGCCAAAGGAAATATCATGCCTGACGGCATATGGTTGTCTGCTTTCAAATCCCGCACACCATGGGAACGCCGAGATCCAGCTCGGCACAGTGCAGTTTCCAGTGGGTGAAGTCATCCGTTGTGCCGCTGGCTTTTCACGTTTCCTGGCCAAAAGCATGCCATTATTGACAATAAAGAGAGTCATTTCCCTCTTGAAATCTTTAAAAAAAATCCTTTAAATTATAAGCGAATTCATGGTTTGGCGGTTTTGTATCTGTTGAGGTCTCAGCCTGCTGTACCAGCGTGGCGAATCAGCGGCCTTTCTTTTTGCTGACTGACAGCACTGTTCGATAAATTTCTCTCTATTCCATCCTGTATGATCAACTGCTGGGTGAGCATGGATGCAGATTTATCCAAAGATTAGTCAGGCTTGTTTTTTAATTTCCGTTTCGGAGGAACACGTGACAGGTGTAAACAAAGCTTTTTCATGATGATTGTTGAGGGGTGTTATGACCGTTATCGAAAAACTGAAACTCGAAGCCGATCTTCTTACGGAACCATTAGCTCAAGAGGTATTGGATTTCTTGTTGTTTGTGCGTGGGCGTTATGGAGAAGGGCGGGCATCAGAGCTTTTTGAGCACACTGCGGGAGCATGGAAAGGGGAGCCGCTTGAACGTGCACCACAGGGCGAACCGGAACAACGTTTGAACCTGGAATAATGTGGATACCCGATACCAACGTCTGGATTCGATATTTAAATCCTCAATCATCCCCGGTTAAATCCTGTTTTTTAAGGTATTCCGTCGATAGAATATTTCTGTGTGATGTTGTCAAAGCGGAACTGTATTTCGGAGCATACAAAAGTACGCGTCGTGACGAAAATCTTGCTCTGCTTGATGAGCTGAGTAAAGGTTTTTTTATCACTTCCATTTGATGGTAACGCAGCTCGCCAGTTTGGTAGAATCCGTGCTGAACTTGCCATGGCGGGTACTCCGATTGGTCCTTACGATCTCCAGATTGCAGCTATTGCGTTGAGTCGCGGTCTTACTCTGGTAACACACAATACAAGAGAGTTTTCAAGATTAGCAGGCTTACATCTTGAAGACTGGGAAATATAGGGCTGTGGCCAGGATTCCTGTTTCTGTATGCAATTTCACCAGATTTCAGGAACTTGAAAGTTTGTTTTTTTGTGCCATTGAAAATGGTTTTACAAAAATGATGACTGCACGTTGGGTTTAACCATTTGGATGACCAGTTTCATCCCGCAGGCGCTTGCATACCTGCGCAAGGTATTGAGTGAGGGGGAATGATCCTGCTTGCCGAGGTTCGACTCAATGCGGGCAAGAACAGGCTGCGACACTCCCATTCTTGATGCCACTTGTGCTTGCGTGAGCCCTGCCTGTAACCGCACATCCAACAGAGCGGCCAGTACTGCAAATTCATCTTCCAGCGCATCATAGGCTATCCTGAATTCGGGGTCATTGGCGCGTTTTTCAGCGACCTCTTCAGCAGGGTTCAGGCGTATGGGGTTATAGGTGTTATCAGTATTCACGAGCAGGTTTTGTTTTTTTATTTTAATTTTTCTATACTGGGGTAGCCTGTGTTGCATGAAGGTCGGCTCCATGCCGTTGAAGGGTATCCTTCTTAGTGCAAAGATGGGCTTTTTTTATTTGTGCGAATGCATGCAATTCTCCTTTGACAGTTTCCTGCTTTTTCCGTATTGACGACTATTCGTCTCTCCCTTTTCAAAGTCGTACAAGTCCTGCACCAACGTGACCTGATCGCTGATGTATTCGTAGAATCTCATTTCGCCCCGTTCAAATACCCGCTGAATCGTCCAGCAGAAATAGTCAGATATATTTAATAATGGCTCAGTTGTCGGCTGTTGAACATTAAAAACCACTTTACAATTATTTGCTTGATGAGGGGCTTGTATGCCAGCCCGTTTTATGGCTTTATCCAGCCCTTTCTGAAGATTGGTATGGCTGGTGCACTTGCTTCTATGTGATAGATTTAATATAAGCTTATCGTGTTCATTCAGATTGTGTTTGAGTAAATGTGAAAGCAGATCAGCATAGAATTCAGCCTCTTTGCCATTATGTTTGCTTTCATACAAGTGCGGAATTTTTCTGCCGATGACAGCTTCAAAACTACAGTCAATTCCTTTAATGAGGTCGAACGCCAGTTTTCTGACTTCAGGCAGGTCATCTTTTGCATGAAGAAAATAGCCGTATGATGATTTTTTCTTTTCGATGCTCGGAATTCCGGCAAAATATGCATCGGCAGCGATTGATTGTTGGAGTTCAACAACTTTTTTTCGTACAGCATCAAGCGGCTCATTAATTTTGAGCATGCCGAGCATAAAGCAATACGAAGCACCGGCATTTCCAATAACAGGGATTTTCCCTTTTCCGTAAAACGTGGTGTCTCCGGCTTCATCCAAAAATCGGTGACAAGAAAAGGAACCAGAACGCTCAATCGTCATATCTGATATTGAAATATTGAGTTGCTGTGATTCGGGAAGCTGATGATGTCAGTTTTTGGCTACAAGGGCTTTTTTCAAGGCATCAATATCCAATGTTTCAATTATAAGCATTCAAGCCATAAAATCCCGCATCCCCCCTGGGAACGCCGAGCTCCAGCTCGGCATAAAACAAGGATACTGAATAAAGCTGGGACTCAGTGAACCACTCTCCAAAGTTTACGTCGTTATGAGCGTTCCCTCGGCACAAATATCAGAGCGTCAGGCTTTCAAATCCCGCAAGAGGCGGTCGAATGCTCCCTGGTAGGTGTCGTGCTGTTTCCACTGGGTGAAGTCGCCTATGTGCCGCTGGCGTTTCACGTTTCCGGACCATCCGGTTGTGCTGTCCATGATTGCGTCATCAATTCGTACTGGAAAGAGACTGGTTTTTTTACGTTCTCTTTCGAGGTCGAGGGCATGCTCGACTTCATGTTCAACCCAGTCGCTTTGTACTGAGTGTTCCGATAGAATCAGGAGCAGCTTGTCATGAAGGCGGATTGAGTCGTCGATGGTTGCTCGTATTTTGTCGCCGATTTTCATGTCATGCGGGGCAAACCAGCAGCGGACACCTTTTGCCTGCAAGTCGTTATGCACTCGCTTTGCAAATTCTTCATCCCTGTGGCTGTAACTGATGAAGCAGGAATAGTATTCGATGCCTTTGCCGGTTAGGGAGGGGATATATTCAATAAATTCATCTGGCAGACCGCAGCCACGAAGAAATACTTCTGGGATATTTCCGTTGGACTTATAAATCGTATCTACTCCTATTGTGGATGGGCCATAATGAATAATTGAATCTAATCCTACAACTGTACTTAGATCAATATCTTCAAATGTGGTACCAGAAAGTATTGCTTGAAAAAAATCGGTTTTTTTAAGCTTAGCTCTTTCGAAGTGAGCATCTGAAAGGTTCGATTTATATAGAGTAGCGTTAAAAAGTTTAGTATCTAAAAAATTGGCTCTTTCGAGATTTGATCCACTAAAGTCTGCATCTGAAAGGTTTGTTTTATAAAAATTCACTCCATAGCAGTCAGCATCTGAAAGATTTATTCTATTTAGATTAGCAATTGAAAGATTAGCTTCATAAAGATTTGCATTACTAAGATCCGATTCTGAAAGATTCATTTCTAAAAGATTAGCTCTTTCGAAGTTGACTTTTACAAGATTAGCTTTTCTTAGATATGCATATGTAAGATCAGGAATAATCAAAGGATTGTTTTCTCGCCACTTATTCCAGACTTCAACGCCTTGTTTCAATATATGGAGATGCTCTTGATTTGCCATTCCTATAACTATTTATGTTATTATTCGATAGCACAATATTATCCTATTCAAACCTCAACTCCGGCAACCCCTCAACAATCTCCACCGTCTTCACGCTCACATTGATGACGCTCAGTAGCAAATCAAGAATATAGCGGGGATTTCCAACCTCTTTTGACCAGTCGTTGGGGTTGTTGGTGATATTGCTTTCTTTGTGGGTGGTGAATTGGTAGCGTTCCATGATCCATTCGATGGCGCTTTTGCCGTTGACGGTGTAGTCGTAGGCTTTGGCGGGGATGTTCTGGATGGTGATGGAGCTGTTGTAGATGATGGTGTCTTTCTCTCCTTTTTTGGGGAAGCGCATTTTTTCGACGGTGAAGTGGCCTGTTTCGGCGCCGGTGACGGTGACCTCCTGGGAGGGTGGGACGATTTCGTAGTTGAGGTGGGGTGGGCGAGCTGGCGGCCTGCTTTACTGAAGCCCCAGAAGTCACGGGGCTCTTCGACAAGAGGAATGCGAGGAAGCATCTTTTTCAGGTCGTTGGCAAAGCGGGTGCGGTATTCGGGGCTGTGGAGGAGGCCGTAAACGTAGTAGAAGAGATCCTCTTTGGTGACGCGGCTGCCGTACATGCTTTGTGCGCGTTCGAGGATGAAGCCTGAGAGGCCGTCGCGGCGGATCTGCTCGTTTTCTGTGGCTGCGTCAAAGAGTGTCGGGCTGGATTTCTGGCGCTCTTCGTAGTAGTGGAGAGGGAAGCATTGTCCGTTAAATTGAAGCTGTAAATCAGGGATACAATCTGTGATAAGTAAAGAGAAATCCTTGCTCGCTCCGATTCCTGAAACACAAATCACCAGATTTTTACTATTGGCTGTTGGAAAAAGCTTGGGAATCAATCCAATTTCTTCATTTAGAAAACGGGAGTAATAAAGATTTCGCTTGAAATATGGCCGATAGTAAGCCGTCACAATTTCACCGGTTGTATAATTGTGTCGATTCCCTTTCTCAGCATTTCGTTCCAGTGCCCGTGTCCAGCTTATTTTTGTTGAGTCATAGGAGAGAAAATCTTTTGCCGTAAGATGCGGCTGTGATCGTTTTGCTTGCTGAAATGTCTCTTGTTGCTCGTTGTAAAAGTCTATTGTTGAACGAATATTGCGTTCAAGTTGATATCTCGATGAATTATAGCACCAGGCATCCCGCTGTGTTTTTACTCCATTGGAATATAACGGGACAAAGAAGGTTTTCGCTTTTTTGTCATCCTTGTCTCCAATCGGAATAAAAGTCTCAAAGAGATCATTACGCTGGTTTAGCCAATCCCCATGTTCATTGGGCTGCAGGGTCTGCCAGGGCATTTCGGGATTGCCAATTGAACGGTATTTGCTGATGGTGGCAAGCTTCTCATCGCGGTTGAGGTAGTCGCCGATATCGACATAGTGGATGGTGGCTTTGCCTGCGGGCTTGCCGGGATTCTTCACCAGCAGGGTAATGGCTATGGGTGTACGGGAGCCGGAACCAAAGATCTTGCCGCCCTCTTTTCGGGAAAGTTCTCCACTGGTGCGCTGGTTGCCTCTCAGGTTGAAAACCCAGATGCTGGAGAACTCTTTTTGCAGGCATTGACGGAGTCCGTCAGTGCTGTTGCCATCAAGCCAAGCACCGTTTGAGACAAAGGCGATAATGCCGCCATTCTTGGGGTCAAGCCGGTCGGTTGACCAGCGGAATGCCTTGATGTAGGAGTCGTAGAGCGAGTTCTGTAATGTTGCATTTGATGCGGCGGCGTAGGTGGCCGCAATCCGCCCATCAAGCGTTGTATAGCTCTGATTCTGCGCATTGTCGTTGGCGGATTTCTGGCCGACGGAGTAGGGCGGGTTGCCGATAATGACCCGCAAGGGGGTCTTCTTCTGCGCTGATACCCGCTCGGAGTTCTGCGGGAACATCTCTGAAAAGAGGACGGTGCTGGCATCGGTTTCGCCGAGCTGAAAGGTGTCGGTGAGGCAAATTCCGTCGAAGGCTTTGTAGTGTGTGGCATCGCCCATCATGTCGTGAAAGGCGTTCTCGATGTTGACTGCTGCGATGTAGTAGGCGAGCAGCACAATTTCGTTGGCGTGTATCTCCTTCTGGTACTTGTGCTCAAGCTCATCAGGCCCAATCAGGCCACTTTGCAGCAGGCGGGTGATGAAGGTGCCTGTGCCAGTAAAGGGGTCGAGAATATGGACGTTTTCATCGGCGAGGGTGCGGCCAAACTCCTTTTTGAGCAGGTCGTTGACGGAGTGGATGATGAAGTCAACCACCTCAACCGGCGTGTAAACGATGCCGAGCTTTTCGACCATCTTGGGGAAGGCGGTTTTGAAGAACTTGTCGTAGAGCTCAATGATGATGCGCTGTTTGCCTGCGGCGTTGTCGATGTCGGCAGCCCGCATTCTGACGGATTCATAAAATTTTTGCAGGGTATCGAAATCTTCCTGGATGGTCTGCGCTTCGAGCAGGTCGAGCATCTTCTGCATTGAGACAGAGATGGGGTTATTCTGCACGAAGGAGTAGCCTTTGAAGAGCGCCTCAAAAACCGGTTTGGTGATAACGTGCTGCGAGAGCATTTCAACGGCCTCCTGTTCGGTGATGGAGGGGTTGATGTTCTGCCGCAGGCCGCCGAGAAACTCCTGAAAAGCTCTTTTGTGCTCCCCGTCAGCCTTGATGAGGCGGTTGATTCTTTCGGCCTGCCGCTGTGCAATCTCCGCAACATTCTTCGCCCACTGCTCCCAGTAGCGGCGGTCGCCAACCTTTTGCACCAGACGGGCAAAGAAGACGCTCTGGAGTTGCTGGAACTGCATGGCCAACTGTTGCCGACTGTTCTCTGTAGCATTTCCGTAAGCCGTTGCAGGATCGTTTGCTCCATCTCCGCTGCTTACCAGCCCTTCAGCTCCGCCATCGCCATAGTTGCCGTGATCGGGTCGGCCAACCAGAATCTGCTCCGGCCGATGTCTGTTCAGCTCAATCTTGTTGACGGTGGCGTTGAAGCGGTCGTCATGGGCACGCAGGGCGTTGAGTACTGACCAGACCACCTTGTAGCGCTCATTGTCGTCAAGTGCCCTTGCCGGGTCGATATCCGATGGAACAACAATGGGAATAATGATATAGCCGTACTTTTTGCCGGGAGCTTTGCGCATCACTCTGCCAACAGACTGCACAACATCAACCGAGGAGTTGCGGGCCGAGAGGAAGAGGACTGCATCGAGCGTTGGCACATCAACCCCTTCGCTGAGGCAGCGGACATTGGTGAGTACCCGGCATTCGTTGGCTTCGGAAGGCGCCTGCAGCCAGCCGAGGAGTTCATCGCGCTCAGGGGCTGACATGGTGCCATCGATATGTTTCGACGAGAGGGAGACCATCTGCTCCCGCTTCTCTTCGGGGAGTGAGTTCAGATAGAGCTCCGTGGTGGAGTTGAAGTTGCTGGTGATTTTTTGGGAAACCTTGATGGTCTGGCAGAAGGCCACTGCTCTCCGCATCGGTTCCGGGTCACTGCTCTTCAGCACACCGGCGTCACCGAGAATCTGCTTGGAGAGGGCGTTGATGCAGCCGATAAGCTTCGACGCGTCATCAGCATTGATTTCATGCTCCTGATTGGAGATCGCGTTCTGCACGGCTGGCGTAATATCGGCGTCGCTAAGGGTGAGGATGAGCACTTTGTAGTCGGCCAGCAGATCCCGTTCTACCGCTTCGCCAAAACCTATCCGGTAGATCTCATCACCATACAGCGAGGGGTCATCCATGGAGCAGAGGAGGGCGTCCGACTGCGCGGCCTTTGCTTTGGAATCGTCGCTGTAGAGGCGCGGCGTGGCGGTCATGTAGAGCCGTTTTTTCGCCTTGATGAAGCTGTTGTCGTGCACTTTGATGAAGGCGGAGGAGTCCTCATCGGTGAGGGTGACGCCGGTGGTTCTGTGTGCTTCGTCACAAATAATAAGGTCGAAGATGCCGTATGTCGGCTCCGCTGCAGTGAGCAGCTCTTGTTGTGCCTGCGCAATAACCTCTATGGATTGATAGGTCGAGAAAACAACGGTCATCCCGGCTTTTTCAGCTTCGTGCAGTTGCCGGAACTGGCGGACAATGGTTGCTACGTCGGTCGTTGCAGGCAGGGCAAGGTCGAGCACACTGGTGGAGTCGTTGTCGTCATTGCGGGCGTGCTTGCGGGTGATTTTTGGATCTGAGCAGATGCAGAGGGGGTTGATCGGCTCTCGTGCATCAGCCGTCCACTCCCTGAGCGTCTGGCCAAGCAGGGCAATTGAGGGAACAAGAAAGAGAATCAGCCCCTTGCCCTCCGTCTCGTTTTCGGCAATCCGCAGGGAGGTGAATGTTTTGCCGGTGCCGCACGCCATGATGAGTTTGCCCCGGTCGGCAGTGGTGAAATGCTCATGCGCATTGTCGATAGCGGTCTGCTGATGGGGGCGAATCTCCTTTTTTGCCGTTCGAGCCTGTTCACCGGTGATTCCCTGCTCAAGGCTTGCCCAGTCAACAGGGGAGTGCTCCAGGTCGTAGAGATTGATTCTTGTAACCGGAGGGTTCTGGTTCTTGATAGCCTCATTGGCGTTCGGGCCCCACTTGTTGGTGGTTGATATCCAGAGCCGCTGGGAAAAGGCGGCGGTTTGCTGGTTGTCGTTTTTGAACTCCCGGCTTGAGGTGGAGAGAAAGGAGTCGACCGCCTGTTTGTCGATGGTGGCGGCAGCATCAAAACATTTGCACTGAATTGCCCAGTAGTCGCCTTCCCGGGTCAGGGCCACGAGGTCAATGCCGGTATCGGTTCCCCCCAAATCCTTGCGGCCTGAAAATTCATTCCAGAGCCAGACATGCCTGAAGCGGTAAGCATATTTTGGGTCGGTTTTGAGATATGCCTGCATGAGCCGCTCAAAGCGGTCGCCCTTGTCGCGTTCGGAGAAGGAGTGTTGGCGGTATTTGGTCAGGAGTGTCTGGAAGGTCATTGGATTGAATGGTGTGTAATGTTTATTCTTTCGGGCAGTCTCACAAGAGGAAACGCCGGAATACTCATGTGTTATTTCTGGTCATGGTGACGGTCTTCAATCATCATAAGGCAGGATATTGTTCAAAACCACATCCTGCCGCATTACTTATTGACGGTTTCGGCGTGTAAACGGATACCTAATGCTCGAATTACTTTAATAACAGTAGCAAATTCAGGGTTCCCTCCCAGAGAAAGTGTCTTGTACAAACTTTCACGACCAAGACCTGTTTCACGAGCTATTTGAGACATGCCCCTTGCTTTAGCTATTGTTCCTAATGCTTGAACAACAAGCGCTGGTTCACCTTCCTCAAGTGCGGCTTCAAGATGTACGGCCATCTCCTCCCCAGTGGTGAGATACTCCGCTGCATCATAAGATCGTGTTTTTGTTCGTAAAAAATAATTGCTTGATTATACATCGAATGCCTTAATATATCAAAGCAGATTGCTGATGCATTGGGAATTTCCATCAGCTCCTTCATCCCTTTTTCCCCCAAAATCTTCAACCTTTGCTTATGGTTTGTTACTTTGTCTCCATAGTAACAAAGCATTGCATAACGAATAGTCCAGAATACTGTGAAACCAGCGACGATTGCTCCGCGTGAGATTCCTTTTAACTATACCTCTGCTGGCGACAGGCAGGCAATATCGTTCCTGCTGGGGCCGGATATTGTGGGGATGCTTGATGAGCTGCGCGATTTGCGGGTTACCGGAAGGTCGTCGCGGCTGCTTATGGGCATTATCGGCGAAATTCTTATTCACCGGCGCAATCCCTATCTGTTTGAGGAGTTGGTGAGCTCTTTTCCACGTCGTCGCCGCTTGTTTGAGAGGGCTTTTCATGAGCTCGACACTATTGCCGATATGGGAAATGGTGAAAGCAGGATTTTGGTGATTGTTGCGGCTGTTCGTGAGCAGCTTGAGCGTTTTCGTTTGGCTGTTGAGAAGACACCTGAACTGCGCCGTCGCTTGAAGCGGGAGCTGGGTGCGGTGGTGGGGGCTAAAAATGTGCTTTTTGATCCATTTTCTCTGGCAGCTCATGCTACTGATGCCACTGACTGGCGGCTTCATCTCCCTTCGGCTGTGGTGACACCTGACGAGGAGTCGCAGGTGGCTCCTCTTATTACGGCTATTGCGGCGCTTGGGCTTCATGTGATTCCCCGTGGAGCTGGTACCGGCTTGACTGGCGGGGTGGTGCCACTCAAATCGAAGTGTGTGATTATCAATATGGAGAAGCTGAACCGCATTCATGGTATTTCGGAGTGTGAATTTCAGCTTGATAATGGTCAGATATCGAAAGCCTCGGTGATTGCTGTTGAGGCTGGTGTGGTGACGGAGAGTGCGATGGAGGAGGCAGACGAGCATGGTCTTGTGTTTGCCACTGATCCGACCAGTGAATGGTCCTGCACGGTGGGGGGCAATATTGCTGAAAATGCCGGTGGAAAGATGGCCGTTCGTTGGGGAACCTGTATTGATAATCTGGTTGAATGGCGTATGGCGATGCCCTCCGGGGAGAACTGGATTGTGAAGCGTGTTGATCACCGGTTGCGGAAAATTCTGCATGAAGATACGGTCACGTTTGAGGTGTGGAGTGAGTCGGGCAAGAGGATTGATCGGATTGAGCTGCTCGGTACCGATATTCGTAAAAAGGGACTCTGGAAGGATATTACCAACAAGGCGCTTGGGGGAGTGCCCGGACTTCAGAAGGAGGGAACCGACGGGGTGATTACCTCGGCGCTTTTTGTGCTCTATCCGAAGTATCCCGAAAAGCGGACGCTCTGTCTTGAGTTTTTCGGGCCCGATATGGATGAGGCAAGCCGTGTGATTCTTGAGCTGTCTAAAATTTTTCCTCTCCAGTCGGAAAATCGCGAGGCGCTGCTTGCGCTTGAGCATTTTGATGATGAGTATATACGGGCTATTGATTATAAGGTAAAGGCGCCCCGTGCGCAGACGCCGAAAGCGGTGCTGCTTATTGATATTGCTGGAAACAGCAAGGCTGAGGTGCAGAGCGGGGTGGATCGGGTGGAGCGTCTGCTTGAACCGCATCCAAACACTCTGATGTTTCTGGCCAGAGATAATGCGGAAGGCGTTCGTTTCTGGGCTGACCGTAAAAAGCTTGGCGCCATTGCCCGGAGAACCAATGCGTTCAAGCTGAATGAGGATATTGTGATTCCGCTTGAGGCGCTTGCCGAGTTTTCCCGGTTTATTGACAAGCTGAATATTGATGAGGAGCGGTACGCGCAGCGTCGTTTTGTGGAACGAGTAAGGGATATTTTTTCGACGGCGAAGGTGAAAGGGGATGGTGGTCAGTTTGCCTCCAAGATTCCAGCAGGGCTTGAGCTGTGCACTCGCTTTGATGAGAGAATTGTTGCAGAGTCTGACGAGTCTCTTCGTTCTCTTGCGGTGGTGCAGGAGCTGGCCAGAGAGCTGGGTGAGCTGGTTCAGGGCTATCCCCAGATGGAGGCTGCTTTGGAGGCCGCTTATCATTATGTTCGTGATCGGCGTATTGTGCTTGCGACGCACATGCATGCCGGGGATGGCAACGTCCATGTCAATGTGCCGGTTCTTTCGAATGACCGCCCGATGCTTGAGCGTGCTGACAAGGTGATTGACCATGTCATGGAGAAGGTGGTCTCTCTCGGCGGTGTGGTCTCTGGCGAACACGGCATTGGCGTCACGAAGCTGAAATACCTTGATCCGGCTATTGTTGCAGAGCTTAACCGATATCGCCACAGGGTTGATCCGAAGGGGATTATGAACCCCGGCAAGCTTGATGATTATAATGCGCTCAATCATATTTTTACACCATCCTTCAATTTGCTTGAACTTGAGGCGCATATTCTCAAACGGGCCCAGATTGAGGAGCTTTCGAAAAAGGTTGACTACTGTATCCGGTGTGGCAAGTGCAAGACAGACTGCTGTGTTTACTATCCTGCGAGAGGAATGTTCTATCATCCCCGGAACAAGAACCTCGCTATCGGGTCGCTGATTGAGGCGCTTCTTTTTGATGCCCAGCGTGAGCGCTCGACTGATTTTGCTCTGTTGCAGTGGCTTGAGGAGGTGGCCGACCACTGTACCATCTGTCATAAATGTCTCAAACCCTGCCCGGTTGATATTGATACCGGAGAGGTTTCAGTGCTGGAGCGTGAAATTCTTTCGGAGTGGGGGTTCAAGCACTCGTCGCCGGTTACGGAGCTGACGCTGCGCTATCTTGACAGCCGTTCGCCTCTCTTCAATGCCTTGTTTCGAAAGGCGGTACTCAGGATGGGTGGGGCTGCTCAGCGGGCAGGCAGCAAACTTTCGGTGCCTCTGCAGCCATCAAATCATACTCCGCGACTTTATCCGCTTCAGTTGTTGCGCTCTCCGGTGCCACCAGTGCCTGAAGAGACGTTGCGAGATGTGCTGCCGGAGTGTGGTCCTGATCAGGTGCTTCTCTTTGAGCCTTCGCGAGTGGTTACAGGTAATGTGTTCTATTTTCCTGGATGTGGTTCCGAGCGTTTGAATTCACCGATTTCCATGGCGGCGATTCATGTGCTGCTTGAGCTTGGTACAAGAGTGGTGCTCCCGCCTCCTTTTCTCTGTTGTGGTTTTCCTGCACATGTCAACGCTAAAACGTATCAGTATTCGAGCATTGTATTGCGTAATACCGTGCTCTTCAGCCAGATCAGGGAGATGTTCTCTTACCTCGATTTTGATGCGTGTGTAGTCACCTGCGGCACCTGTATGGAGGGGCTTGATGCTATTGAGACTGGCAAGCTGTTTGGAGGAAAGATCAAGGATATTTCATCCTATGCTCTTGGAAAAGGGTTGAAGCTTGATGGCAGTGGCGATTATCTTTATCATGCGCCCTGTCACGATTCACTCTCCGGCAAGGCTCACGATACGTTGCGCACTCTTGGAGGTTTTGGACGTGTGAGCGCTGTTTCGCACTGCTGTTCCGAGGCGGGAACGCTGGCCCTTTCTCGACCTGATATTACCGACTCGATGCTTCATCGAAAACGTGATGCAATCACAGAGGCGATGCATGGGCAATCGAAAGCTGTCATACTGACCAATTGTCCCTCTTGTGTGCAGGGGCTTGGAAGAAATCTTGATCTTGGTATTGTGCCTCAGCATCTTGTGGTTGCGCTGGCGGAAAAAATTTCTGGTTCCGGCTGGATGGAGCTGATGCGGAAGCAGACAGCAGGTGCGGTGGCGGTGAGTTTTTAGATAAAAAAGCTGAAACCGAAAGCTATAAGCCGAATTCTGTGGATTACCCGGAAAACCGGGTAAAGCTGCAGCCATTTATCTAATGCGGCTTACCCGAAAACTCTCCTTGCGGAATTGAACGGGCCGCTCTTTTCCCTTTGAGGGGAAAGCTTTCCTATTTAGCCTTGCTTCGGGGAGGTTTGCCAAGCACAATACATTACTGTACTGTCTGGTGGTCTCTTACACCGCCGTTTCACCCTTACTCCGCTTTACCATTGGTAACTCGGGGCGGTCTGTTTTCTGCTGCACTGTCTGTGATATCCGGCTTGCGCCGACATCCCCGGGCTTGAGCCTTGCGGCTCTCGACCGGCACCCTGCCCTGTGAAGTTCGGACTTTCCTCTGCGCAACCTTGACGTTGCACGGCGACTGCACACTTGCGATTTCAGCTTTACAAAGAACGATAATAACGGCTTAGCCTTCGGCCTCTTCAAAAAGCCTTTCATGAACAACAATGCGTCCGCATGATTCGCAGAGGTAAAATCCGCCCTGCACAATCATGGTGTGACGATTGGTTGGAACTCTTGTGTTGCAGCCCGAACAGGCGTTGCGGTTCAGTTTGACGACCGCATTGCGCAAGGAGCCGCTTCTGAGGTGATCATATTTGTCGAGCAGCCTTTTTGCTTCACTGTCAATGAGCGCCCGCTGGGTGTCAATCTTTTTTTTCAGTGAATCAACATCCTCTGCTGTTTCAATGACGATGCTTTCCAGCTCCTCTCTTTTCTGGTCAACCTGTTTTTTCAGGTCTTCAAGCTGTTGGTGCAGCACGTCGTCGGGCATCATCTCCTCTGTAATCTCATCATAGCGATTTTCGGTGATCAGTTGCCGACCTTTTTTCTGGATTTCCTGTATCCGCTGGACAGCATGAACAATATCCTGAAGCTGGATCTCTGCCTGGGCGATCTCCTTCTCTTCATATTCAATCTGCTTGGAGAGAGCATCATATTCTTTGTTGTTGCGGGCGAGTGTCTGTTTTTCCTTAAAGTTCAGAATTTTGTTTTTACACTCGTTGATCGTGTCGTGCAGGTGTGAGCGCTGCTTCAACTGATCGTCAGCAATTTTCTTGCGTGATTCAATCTGGCGGGTTGTAAAGATCAAATCTTCGTCGAGAGCATCTATCTCTTCAGGTAGTCCTTTCTGAAGGCTCACAATGCTTTCTATCTGGTTGTCAAGGTGCTGAAGCTTGACAAGGAGGTTTATTTTGGTATGATCCACTACTGCAAGAAGTTTTGAATTATTAAAGCAAAAAAAAAGCACCTTCTTCAGATGAGGTGCATACCTGTGTTGTTGTATGTGAAGAACCTGGTCTGAGCTGATTCGACTTCGACTGTATTGTCAAACCTCATGATCCGCATCTCGATTTTGAATATTGTTTGTGCCCGAAAGGAGACTCGAACTCCTACACCTTGCGGCGCGCGTCCCTGAAACGCGTGCGTCTACCAATTCCGCCATTCGGGCCTTGCTTTATTCCTGAACCAGATACCGGGAGCCTACTTGATTTCCTTGTGCAGGGTATGACGCTGCATGTTAGGGTTATATTTTTTGAGGATCAGACGTTCTGTTGTGTTCTTTTTATTTTTGGTTGTCGTATATCTTGATACCGTTTTCCCCTCTTTTTTGGCTTCAGTGCACTCAAGAGTGATAACGATTCTATTTTCTTTTCCTTTTGCCATGATAACTTCGATCGGGTGTGTAAAATTCTAAAGAGCTTTCAATATAAGGTCAATAAGGTAATTTTGCAAGTTATGGTTTTTTCTTTCTCTCATTACAGGAGAAAAGCTATTTTTCATCTCTTTATAACACTTTAAAAGGTAACGGAACCGTGCTTGACAGTAATTATTTCCACTATACCGCAAAAGGGCTCAACTGCGATGATGTCATGCTTGAAGAGCTTGGCAAAACTTTTGGAACTCCTCTGTATGTGACTTCTTCAAAGAGTATCGTCGACAGTTACAGGGCTTTCGAGAAGGCTTTTGAGACGTTACCTCATTTTACCTGCTACTCGGTCAAGGCAAACTTCAATCTTTCTGTGATACGAACCCTTGCGGATCTTGGGTGCGGGTGTGATGTCAATTCCGGGGGAGAGCTTTATCGGGCAATGCAGGCAGGGGTCGCTCCTGAAAAAATTATTTTTGCCGGAGTTGGTAAAAAATACGAAGAAATTGCGTATGCTCTCGAATGTGGAGTGCTCATGCTCAAGGCGGAGTCGTTGTCGGAGCTTCGGGCCATTGATCGGATTGCGGGTGAAGTTGGTAAAATTGCTTCTGTTGCCTTAAGAATCAATCCAAATGTGACTGCGGAAACTCATCCATACATTACGACGGGTGACAGCAAGGAGAAATTTGGAATTGATGAGGCGGAGCTTCCTGAGATTTTTGCCCTTTTTGATCAGTTGCCGAATCTTCTGCTGGTTGGTCTTGATATGCACATCGGGTCACAGATTTTTGATCCGGAATACTATGTGGCGGCGACTGAGAAACTTCTTGCTCTTTTCAATTTGTCGAAAACGAAGGGATTTGAGATACAGTTCCTTGATATCGGCGGGGGTTTTCCGGTGACTTACGATCCATCCAAACCGGCCACACCGATTGAGCGGTTTGCTGAAAAGCTGATTCCGATGCTGGTGCCGGCAGGAGTTACCGTGATTTTTGAGCCCGGACGGTGTCTTGTCGCAAACGCTTCAGTTCTGCTGACAAAAATTCTTTACAAGAAGCGCAATCATGTCGGGAAGGAGTTTTTTGTGGTTGATGCTGGTATGACTGAGTTGATTCGTCCTGCTCTCTATCAGTCGCATCATGAAGTTCAGGCGGTGAGCAGGCACAAAAAAACCGTTATTGCTGATGTGGTTGGGCCAATATGCGAATCAAGCGACTTTTTTGCTCGCCAGAGGGAAATTGATGCTGCTGAAGAGGGTGAACTTCTTGCCGTCATGTCATGCGGCGCTTATGCGGCGGTCATGAGCAGCAATTATAATGGCAGGCTTCGACCAGCGGAAGTTATGGTGAACGGAAGTGAGGTCAAACTGGTGCGCAAACGCGAAACTCTCGAACAGCTCGTTCAGAATGAGCTGTTCTGAGCATTGATAAGGTTATGGGTGCAGATTTCTGAAGATTCTGAGAGTTGCATCGGCCATGTTCAGGGTGTAGAAATGAACTCCCTTGATGTGATGGTCGATCAGCTCCTGAACCTGAGCTGTCGCCCATTCAATTCCAATTGAAGCAACATCCGCATCACTCTCTGCGTCCAGCACTCTTTTCAGCAGTGGAGCAGGTATTCTTGCTCCAAGCGCCAGCTCTGACATTCTGATCATCCCTTTTTTTGTGCTTATGGGCATGATTCCCGGAATAACGGGCACATTAATACCGGCAATCTGGCAGCGTTCCACAAAGTCAAAGAAGTCGCGATTGTCGAAAAAGAGCTGTGTGACAATATAGTCGGCTCCTGCATCCACCTTCTCTTTCAGATACTCAATCTCTTTTATTCGATTGGGTGTTTCGGGGTGTCCTTCGGGGAACCCTGCAACACCGACACCGATATCAGGGTAATTGCACTTGATAAAACGGACAAGATCTCTGGCGTATGGAAAGTCCTTGATGGCCTCCTCAATTGTTGCCATTCCTGAAGGCTTGTCGCCTCTCAGGGCAAGCACGTTGTTGATGCCGTTCTCCTGATAATTCTGAAGAATGGTTCCTGTTTCTTCAGTATCAGAACAGATGCAGGTGAGGTGTGACACAACAGTCAGCCCTGTCTCTTGCTGAATTTTTGTTACCAGGGTATGCGTGCGTGAACGGGTTGAGCCGCCTGCTCCGTATGTTACGCTGACGTAGGAGGGGTTGAGCGGTGACAGGGCGGCAATCGTTTCAAAGAGTGTTTCCCAATCGTCATCTTTTTTCGGCGGAAAAAACTCGAAGCTGAAGACAGGTTTTGAGGCAGAGGCCAGTATTTCTTTGACAAGCATGCAGAGGTTCAGGTTTAGAGTCTTGAATAAAAAAAATGAATATACAAAAACAATGCTGTGCCTAACGTAAAAAACAGAAAGGAGCTGCGCTTGCCCGGGCAGTTTTCCATGGCGCCCTATCCAGCGGTGCGATTGCTTGTTGCAGTTGTTCCTGGAATTCTTGCCGGGGTGAATCTTCCTCTTTCACTTGAGGTATGGCTTTTATTGAGTGCGGTTGCCCTGTTATCTCTTCTGGCAACTCTTCTTTATGCAAAGTTAAGGAGAGGCTCACCATTTCCGCTTTTTTTCAGTGCTTTCAGTTACTCGCTTTTTGTGATTTTCTGCTTTGCAGCGTTCAGCGCTTATCGGCAGGATTATACGCCTCGTGACGGGCTGTTGCCTTTTTGTGGTAAAAATGTGCTTGTTTTCGGACGGATAGATGGTCGGCCAACTTTCTCAGAATCTGGTGCTGGCTGGATTATGGAGGTCGAGGAGGTTTTTGAGAATGGCAGAACGGTGAAGCTGCATGACCGGGCAAAGATTTTCATGCGCAACGGAGGGCAGCCGGGCGCTCGTCTACGGAATGGTGATATGGTGCGGGTGAAGGGAAAGCTTGATCTTATTCCTGACGCCGCAAACAGGAATGAATATGACCCCCGCAAAGCTGGACGTATGAAACAGCTCTCGGTTCAACTTTGGTGTTCAGGGCCCTGGCAGGTGCAGTTTGAAGGGGAGTCGAGGCTTAACGGTTTTGAGCGTTTCATTGTGCAGCCAACATACGACTACATCATGAAGAGTCTTGATGAACTGATTCCTGAAGGTCAGGAGCGCAAACTCTCTTCCGGTGTGCTGACTGGCGAACGGGAGACCATGTCCGAGGAGGTTTTTGAAGCGTTCAAGACGACTGGTACCGCCCATATCCTTGCGGTCTCAGGGATGAATGTAGGTCTTCTGGCCCTTGTCATCCAGATTTTTCTCCAGCGAATGAAAATTACAACCATTGGACGCTGGCTCTCTTTTCTCCTGTTTGTCTTTATACTGATTGTTTACTGTTCGGTGACTGGCAATTCTGCCTCTGTCAAACGTGCGGCATTTATGGCGCTGGTGCTTTTCGGGGGAGAGACACTTGGCCGAAAAACGTATCCTGTCAATTCACTGGCCCTTGCCGATTTCTTGATTCTTCTGTTTGATCCACTTGATCTGCTGAATCCCGGGTTTTTAATGACGAATGGCGCGGTTCTGGCAATCTTTCTGGTTTATCCTGTTTTGGTTCCTTCCCGAGAAAAGAGGGCCGGGTTTTTGTGGGGTATCATTAATGCCTTGTTCAGCAGCGTCATGATCACTATTGCTGCTATCATTGGGGTGTCGCCGGTAATTGCCTACTATTTTGGAACCTTTTCGGTGATCAGTCTTCTTGCAAATATTCCGGTTGTCCTTTTTTCCACTCTGCTGATGTATGCCCTCGTGCCGATGCTGCTGGTTAACCTTGTCTCGGGTTATGCGGCCTCTTTTTTTGCTGCAAGCTCATTTTTCTTTGCAGAGCTGACCCTTCAGTCGGCTCTCTGGTTCAGTCGAATTCCCTTTGCCTCAATTTCTATAAAGCCTGATGCCGTCGAGGTCTGGATGTACTATGTCATGGTAGCAGTCATCCTCTTTTTTATTCATCGAAAAAAGTGGGGAAAGGTGGTTGTGGCCATGCTTCTCGGTGCCAACATTCTTTTCTGGTACTCCTTTTTCTTTCAACCTCAGCCTGTTGTTCCCGCTTTGCTGACCGTGAATCTTGGCAAAAATCTTGCTATCCTTTTTTCAACAGGCAGTGAAAGTGTTCTGATTGATGCTGGCAAGGCGCCGAGTGACCGAAAGCGTATTGCCCGACAAATTGACGAGTACGGACTTGATGCTCCAACTGCGGTGGTGCAGTTTTATACTCCAGACTCTCTTATTGCGCAGGTGCCAGCGCGCAAACACTTGCTTCGGGCAGATACGTCACTCATCCTGCCATCAGTTGTTATTGTAAGGCCTGAAGAGAAGGTCGTCAAGATATGGAGTCGCAAGCGCTCAATGCTTATGGCTTCAGGCACAAGCTGCCTGAAAAATGAGGAACTCTATAAAGCTGATCTTGCTGTTCTGTGGGTCTATCGTTTTGCTGACAAACAGCAGAATGAGATTGGTACCTGGCTAAACTATGCTCATCCCGGGCGTTGTATTCTTGTGCCGGGTTCATTTTTGTCGCATGAGCAGCTTTTTGAGCTGCAACGATTTGCCATGTTGCATCCCGGCGTTGAAGTGCGTGTCAAGACAAGGCAGGTGGTTGTGGGAGATGTTGCGTCCTGAACGTCCAAACAATTGTTAAGGGTCGAAAGCAAAGATTTCTGTTCGAAAAACTTTCACTGTTCGGGACAGCAATTGCGATCAATAAAATTGCTGTAAAATGCTTTCACGCTTCCTTCAGGATGTCGGTTTGAAAAAATATCATATCCATTTATCTCTTTGTTGTTTCCAAATGCCGCTTCAATTGAGCTTGTTGTCAGTATCCTGAATATTTCATCCATTTTTTCCGCAGAGTAAGGCATATTGTTGTCAAGCCACCATGTTATAAGGGAGATAAGCGAACTGACAAGATAGTGAGTCGTTATCTCTATGGGTACGGGTGGAGATTTTCGGCTCTTCATGAGTTTGGCAACTGGCACGATCAGAAGATTCTTGAGATATCGGTGAAGGTATTTCAGAATCATTTCTCCGCTTTTTTTGCCTGCTATCGCCTTGTATAATTTGTGATGCTCTCCGGTGTGGCGAAAAAGTTCAAGAATGATATTGACTTCAGGATCCTGCCCGGTATTCCGTGATGCAAAGAGCGCTTGCTGCTGCTGTTCGAACAGGTCGCGCAGGTGTTCAAAACTGGAGAGAAGCAGTTCATCTTTATCCCGATAGTGTGCGTAAAATGTCGATCTTCCTGCGTCAGCCCGATCCAGAATATCTTGCACGGTGATATCCTCGTATCCTTTTTCCATGATCAAAGACATGAGCGCCTCGTGCATCAACTTGCGCGTGCGGCTTATCCGACGGTCTTCCTTTTTTTCTTTCATAAATCGACATTTTTGTCTGACAGAACTGGCGCTTTTGTTCGGTAGTGAACAATCTGGATCATATTGATTGTTGACTGAACGATGAAATATAGTTATTATTTTATCGAACACAATGTTCATTATCGAATAGCATATTCTTTAAATATTTTATAAAGGAGAAACATATTATGAAAGAGAAAGGTATCAGGGAGGCGGTTAAAGAGCAGTACGCCTTAACCGTAAAACAAAGCAGATCGTGTGGGTGTTCTCAAAAGCAAACTATCTTGATTCTGACTTTATTCAGTCGGCGGGGAAAGTTGCAGGGTATTCTGATGAGGAGTTAAAGAGCATTCCGGATGGCGCTAATCTTGGGCTGGGCTGTGGCAATCCTGTGGCTCTCTCGTTGATCAAAGAGGGTGATGTGGTGCTTGATCTTGGCTCAGGTGCCGGAGTGGACTGTTTTCTTGCTTCAAACATTGTTGGTGACAAGGGGCTTGTTATCGGAGTGGATATGACGACCGAGATGGTCGAACGTGCAAGAGAGAACGCAAAGAATAACGGGTACAGGAATGTTGAATTTCGCCAGGGTGAGATTGAAGCCCTTCCTGTTGAAAGTGCTTCAGTTGATGTCATTATCTCAAACTGTGTTATTAACCTTTCTACAGACAAGCCAAGGGTCTTTCAGGAAGCTTATCGCGTTCTGAAGCCGGGTGGCACCATGCTGGTTTCGGATATGGCTCTTCTCGAAGATCTGCCTGATTATCTGAAAGGTTCGGTCGAAGGTTATGTCAGGTGCATTGCCGGAGCCATTCGCAAGGATGAGTATCTTGAATCGATCAAACAAGCTGGATTTGAGGAAATATCTGTTATCGGAGAGAGTCATTTTCCTGCGGAGTTGATTGCTGAACAGCCTCTTTTGAAGGAACTTGTTACAAAAATGAACATACCGATGAGTGAGCTGCAGCGTATTGGAGGTACCGTCGTCAGCCTGAAGATAGCGGCAAAAAAGTTAGTTCATCTTTAAATCTCTATGGGCCATATTTCCCGCCTCTTCAGGCGTAAATATAATAGAGTTGTCTTCAAAAGACCGCGCTGCTTGCGACGGGGTTGTTTACTAAACAATGAGTTGAAGTCAAATGACAAAGAACGTGCTTATTACTTTATCAGGGTTATGCAACAGGCGGGCAGACGCGATAAATAGAGGCGGGTAGTCTTCGATATGCCAACGTTCTGGTGCTGGTTTCAGTGAAATTCAGACTACGATCTCTCTTTACTGAAAAGGTTGTTTTTGACAAGAGAGTTGACGATGTTATGAACGTTGGGTGAAAGACCCTGTGGGTTGATTTTGTTGATGACAAAAGCAAGGGTGTAGATTTTTCCTTCAAGGGGAAGAAATTTATTGACCACAACCACGTTATCCTCCCTCAGGCGGCAGTCTCCTCCAAGAAAGTTGCCTTTTTCGTAACGCAATGTATAGCCAAGCTCTTTTATGGCTGTTTCAAGCAGGCTGAGTTGTGCTTTTTTTGTCATGAGACTTTGTCTCCAGTGGCCTGTTTGGCTGCTTATCCCCGCATTCTCGGGTCAAGCGCATCGCGAACCCCATCGCCGATCAGGTTGAAACAGACAACGGTTGTCAAAATTGCAATACCGGGAAAGGTTGAAATCCACCAGTAGTTCAAAAGGCTGTCGCGTCCTTCATTGATAATGTTTCCCCAGCTTGGTGTCGGTGGCTGAACGCCGAGGCCGAGAAAAGAGAGGCCAGCTTCGGTAAGGATAATGCTCCCGATTCTCAGGGTCGCAGCAATAATGACCGGAGTAAGGGTATTGGGAGCAAGATGGCGAAAAATGATTCTCAAGTTTGAAAGTCCGAGAGACTTCGCTGCAAGAATAAATTCCTGTTCTTTCAGGGAGAGTACCTGGCTTCTGACAATTCTTGCTACTCCCATCCATCCGGTAAAAGAGAGGGTGATGACAATGAGGTAAATTGAGTTGCCAAAAGTGGCTATGATGATGAGAATAAGAAAAAGTGCAGGGAAGGCGATCAGGACATCAACGATTCTCATCATGACAGCGTCAATCCAGCCGCCGAAATAGCCGGAGGTGACTCCGATGACGGTGCCAAGAGTAACTGAAATCAGGACGACAAGAAAACCGATTGAGAGCGAGATTTTTGAACCGTAGATCACACGACTGAGAATGTCGCGGCCGTACTGATCCGTTCCGAGAATGAAGGTTCGGGTAATGGCAATCTTGTTTTCTCTTGTTCCTGCCAGCTCTTCCACAGGCATGGATTTTGTGCGCATGCCCTGTCGGTAGATGACCTTGTCACCGTCGATGTGGTATTCGTTGACAAACCTGATGGCGTTAGGTTCGTTGCGTGTTTTCAGTTTCTGGAAATCACCGATCAGGCTGTTTGCAAGATTGATTGTTGTTCCTGAGCCCTTCTGCAAGGGTATGTCCAGGTTTTTTGGTTGTTTGAGCACCAGAGCATCGAGTCTTGAAAACGGCGGCTGATAGGCAGTGACAAGAAAGTCCTGCTGGTCATAAGGGCTGAAGGGGGCGATAAACGGAGCAAGAAATGCTGTTGAATAAAGGATAAAAATCACGGCGGAAGCGTACAGTGCAATGGTATGGCGCATAAAAGCCCGAAGGCTTATTTTGCCAAGACTCAGTTCTTTATTTTGTGCTTGATCACTCTTTTTCCGGAGAGATTTTCGGGCAATGAACGCAAGAATTATCGGGATAGTGACAAGGTAAATTGCTCCGGTCCAGAATTCGATAATCTCGGATGAAAATATTTCTTTGAATGCGGAGGGCGATAAAAGAAACAGCGCAATCGATATAAAAAGAGAGTGAAAGCTGATAAGCACAAGCTTTGCCCTGAAGAGCAGTACGAGCAGAAAAGCAAAAAAAGAGACGAGCAGAAAAAAGCGTGTTCCTTTATTCTGTGTTTGTGTTGATCCTGTGCCGGTTGTTCTGTTGGCCATGGCTGATCGTTTGCTGCTTTCTGTGTTCAAGCTTTGGTGGAGCTATCGGTGAAAAAGCTGCCTTTCCCTTAAGAAAAGCAGCTTTGCATGGTAAAAAACCGGGTTCGTCAACAGATGCTGAACATCTGTCAGCTTGCAGGAGTTGCTTCCTCTGTTGTAGCTTCTGCCTCTTTTTTCGACGCCAGTATGGTAATGACAGGAGTATCAGGATCATCCATAATCGTCAAGTCAGAATAGGCGCCCATCGGAATCTCCTTGACATGAAGTGAATGGCCGATTTGAAGCGCTGTAACATCAATGACGATATGATCAGGCATATTCTCAGGTTTCCCCTTGATCGTGAGAGCATGGAGGATAATCTGGAGTTTACCACCTTTTTCAACACCTGCACTGTCGCCGGAAACAGCAACCGGAACTTCAAGTTCAATGATCTCATCAGCAGAAAAGAGCTGAAAATCGGTATGAATGATTTTGTCGGTTACCGGGTGAAATTGCACGTCCTTGATAAATGAACGTTTGATTTTTCCATCCGGAAACTGAAGATCGATAATATGTGATTCTGCAGAATGCACAATTTTCTTGAGTGCCAGTTCGTTGACACTTACCGCAAGAGTCTGTTCACCTTTATGATAGACAACAGCAGGGACAACACCGCTCTGGCGGAGTTTTTCAGCTTCTTTCTTTTTGATAATGCGAGGCTCTACCCCCAATACAATAGTTTCCATGCTCTTCCTTTTATATCTTTTTCGCTTGTGTTTTAATGAAGGTTCGTAAGTTTTTCAATGATATTTTTACTGTCGAACAGGCAACTGACAGAATCATCTTCATAAATACGTTTTATGGCCTCACCGATAAGGTTGCTGACTGATACCGTCTCAATTTTCGTCGAGAATGCGTGACTTGTAATCACTGAATCTGTAACGATAAGCTTTTCAAGGACAGAAGCGTTGATTCGTTCAATGGCCGGGCCTGAAAGAATCGGGTGTGTTGCCGCCGCATAAATTTTGAGCCCTCCCGCTTCACGAATGGCTTTTGCCGCATTGACAATGGTTCCGGCAGTGTCTATCATGTCGTCAACAAGAAGAACGTTTTTGCCTTTGACATCACCGATAATATTCATCACCTCTGCAACGTTTGCAGCCGGTCTGCGTTTGTCGACAATAACCAGATCAGTTCCGAGTTCCTCAGCAAATTTTCTTGCAAGCTTGACGCCACCAACGTCTGGTGAAGCTACAACGAGGTTGTCTCGAAATTCTCTGTGACGGATATCGTTTATCAGTACCACACTGGAGTAAAGATGATCAAACGGTATATCAAAGAACCCCTGGATCTGCGGGGCATGGAGATCCATGGTGAGAATACGGTTAGCTCCAGCCTGAGTGAGCAGGTTGGCAACAAGCTTGGCTGTAATGGCAACGCGCGGCCGATCTTTTCTGTCTTGGCGGGCATAGCCGTAATAAGGCATGACTGCTGTAATCCTTGCCGCAGATGATCTTCTGGCAGCATCAATCATGATCAGCAGTTCCAGAAGGTTGTCGGCAGGCGGATTAGTTGATTGGATGATGAAAAGGTCTGATCCTCTGACCGATTCAAAATAGTTGACCGATATTTCCCCGTCCGAAAAGTTTTCCACTTTTGCGTTACAAAGGGGCATGTCGAGGTATGCGGCAATTTTTTCAGCGAGGGCAGGATTACTGCGCCCTGCGAAAATTTTAATAGGTTTTGCCATTGTGTCCTGCATTTTCAAATGAAAGGGATTATATTATGGCAGTACATTCAACTCCCGAGTGTATTTCAAATCGTTGTGCCGGAGGTGATATACATTCATGGGAACTCAAATATAAATAAAAAGGCTGAAAAATTAACTAATTTTTTCCTCTTTCTCAATTGGATTTATCTGCTGTTAAAATATGACTATTAAGGAGATCAGGGATTACCTTGGGCGATTTTTTGATTTTGTTGAACTGGCGGGAAATGGCGATGAGCTGATTTCCGCACCGGCAAAGATAGAAACAGCACAAAAAGGGCAGGTCAGTTTTATTGCCAATGAGAAGTATATAAAGTTTCTGGTTTCCACCGAAGCTTCTCTGGTTATTGTTCATCGTTCGGTTTGTATCGATGATTTTGTGCAAAAGAGATCTTTTCTTAAAGTTGATGACCCCTATACCGCATTTGTTTTTCTCTTGCAGAAGTTTGCGACTCCCCGAACTATTGCAGCAAAAGGTATCTCACCGACGGCGCAGATCGGTGAAAATGTTCTTATAGGAGATGGTGTTTCGATTGGGGCTTATGCTGTGATTGGTGATCGATGTTCGATCGGAAGCAACAGCGTTATTGGTCCTCATGTAGTTCTTCTGCACGATGTTTCCGTTGGTGAGGGGTCTGTTCTTTTTCCTGGTGTTTCCCTTTACGATGGTGTTGTTCTTGGCAAAAGGGTTGTGGTTCATTCGGGAAGTGTTATTGGAGCAGATGGGTTTGGTTTTGCTCCACAGAAGGATGGCTCTTATGTTAAAATCCCCCAGATGGGTATTGTTGAAATTGGTGATGATGTGGAAATTGGCGCAAATGTAACCATTGATCGGGCCACAATGGGGAGTACGGTGATCAGCAGGGGAGCCAAGATTGATAATCTTGTTCAAATTGCCCATAATTGCAGGATAGGGGAAGATACTGTTATTGCTGCTCAGGCCGGTATATCTGGAAGCGTAACAATTGGCAATAAGTGCGTGATCGGTGGACAGGCAGGTTTTGCCGGTCACCTTGAACTTGCAGACCGTATTCATGTTGCCGCACAGGCAGGTATTTCCAAATCATTTCTTCAGCCTGGCATTGCTCTTCGTGGTTACCCGGCTCAACCCATGCGCGATCAATTAAAGTATGAGGCTATGTTACGTAACCTTGGGCCAATGAAGGATAAAATTGATCGCATCGACAGCGAAATGAAAGAGCTGAAGAAAAAACAGGAAAATATAGAGTAATTCTCTTTGTTCAGAATCATTAACCTGTCCAGTGCTCATAACCTGAGATTCTGCAATAAGGATTATTGCCTTCAATGTTAAAATGCTTCATCACAGCATCCCACTCGACAAACCGAATCTCACTAAGGGTGCATGAAAAACCTTCACTTCGTATAAATTCAAGAAGACGATCCCTTAAAGCCTCATCTGACTTGAGTTTATCAATAAATAACTTCGCTTCAGCCTGTGACATTAGCAACTCCATTTACATCTTGTATCAAAGTCTAATCACTTAAAACTTAACAATTCTGCTTCAGGAATAGTTTCTTTTCTTGAGCTCCTTATTTTTTTAGGTTATCATGTTCTCTGGGCGGAATCAAACTGCCTGAGGTTGTAAATCTGATTAAATCAGGGCTTTCTTTCGATTACCGGTACAATGGCGACTATTGATGACATTGTACCGGTAATACAGGTATGGAGTTATGAAAGATTTCTTGGCACCTGTGAGGAGTGATGGTGCAGAATGGGTTTATCAAGGGATATGTCCATCACAAAAGTAAAACGGGAAGGAAAGGAGAGCAGCACCTGGTCCACTTCAAATTCAAAGGAATAGATTCCGCTCAGGGTATGGAGAATTTCGCTTTGAGAATGTTTTCTGAGTGCCTTGCTGTGCAGGCGCACTCCGAGTCCGTCTCTTGAGGCGAGCTGTCCAAAATAGTGTCTTATACCTTCAGTAGTTATAACGGTGTGGGGAGAAAAAGTTGGAATCAGGACGGCTGATTCACTGTAAAGAGCGGTAATGTCGTCTGCATTTCCGCTGCAGACTCTTGAAACCCATTGAAACAGAACCTCTTCGGCAGATTTAAAAGACATCATGGTATACACGTTTTGTTTTCCATTCAGTACTTTACCGGTACAACAAGCCATGAGAACCGGCATGTGAGGATGGAAAGGTAAACAATTTTTTTTTCTCCAGTCAATAATTTAAAAGCCTGAATGTGTTGCGTTCAGGCTTGATGAGATTTGGTTTTTCCTGTCGAAAAAATCAGAGTGTCAGCTCAACGGATTCAGATCATTGTTTGGATAAATCAACATTTCTGCACGACGGTTAAGCCTTCGTCCTGCGTTTGTTTCGTTGGTTGCAACAGGTCGTGTTTCGCCGTATCCAACAGGCGCAATTCTGGTAAGGGCACTTATTTAGGTCTCAGAGCTTCAACCGGATTGAGATTTGCTGCTTTCCATGCAGGAAAGAGGCCAAAAATCATGCCGATACCCGAGCAGACGATCATGGAAACAATGACCCACACCCAGGGAAATATCGGGGGTAAATTAAATTGCAAGGCAACGACATTGCCAATAATGATGCCCGCTGTCATGCCTATCAGTCCGCCAGCAAAGGAGAGAAAAAGTGATTCGAAAAGGAACTGGCGAAGAATGGTTGCGCGAGGAGCCCCTACCGATTTTCTGATTCCGATTTCACGAGTTCTTTCGGTGACGCTGACCAGCATGATATTCATGATTCCCACTCCGGCAGTCAGAAGTGCCATAAAACTGATGATGAAAGCGCCGGTACTGATAGCTCGCTGAATATCTCTGAACGAATCTATAAGTGACTCGTTGGTTCTGATTTCAAAATCATTTGGATCTTTAATGGTAAGGCCTCTGGCAAGTCTCATGGACCCTATTGCCCTGTCGATAGCAAGTGGATAATCTTTTCGTGAGAAAGCCTCTACTGTGATGCTCAGGCTGCTTTTTTCGTTGATATGGTTCAGATATCGGGTAATCGGAATAAGGACAAAGTTATCCTGGCTTTGTCCGAAGGCGGCTCCTTTTTTATTGAAGACACCTGCTATAGTATAGACTTCCCCATTAACTTTTATGGATTTGTTCTGTGGATTTTCTCCTGAAGGAAAAAGTGTGGTTGCAACTTCGTATCCAAGAACTATCGAGTTTCTTGCAGATCGGATATCTGTCTCTGAAAGGTTGCGTCCGTAGAGTACGGTAAAACCGCTTGAGGCGGAAAAATTTTCATCCCCGCCTGTTATGGTGACATCGGGGTTGGTGGTAAGATTGGCATATTTTGCCTGATTCGCCATGCTTGTAATAATGAAGCCAATGGTGCGGGCTTGACTGGCCATCTCTTTTTTAAACAGGAGAGCCTGCTGCCAGGAGATATCTTTTCGATTTGCATAGAGGTTTCGGCTATGGCCACTTCCAAAAGTGGTCGCAGGATTCTTCTGTATCTGGAACGTGTTGGCACCAAGGCTTGTCAGGCCGGACTCGACACTTTTGTCAATGGCATCGAGGGCAGTCATGACCGCAATGATTGAAAAAACCCCAACAGCGACGCCCATGATGGTGAGCCATGATCTGAGCTTGTTGACGGCGAGAGAATAAATCGCCTGGGTGATGGTTTCACGCATCAGCATAAGCACTCCTCCTATTCATAACGCAGTGAGTCTGCCGGATCGAGTTTTGAGGCGCTAACAGCCGGTGCAAGGCCTGAGACAATCCCGGTAATAACTGACACCGCAAGACTTGCCAAAACAAGATCAGGTGAAAACTGTATCGGAAAATCAGGTACGATTTTTCCAATGGCAAAAGTGATAAAGAGTGCTGTTGCCAAACCGATAACCCCGCCGATAAGGCATATCATGACCGATTCGATGAGAAACTGCAGCAGTATCGTTTGTCGTCTGGCGCCAAGTGCCTTGCGCAGTCCAATTTCCCGTGTTCGTTCTTTAACGCTGACAAAGGTGATGTTCATGATGCCGATAGCACCAACAAAGAGAGACATGCCGGTTATGAAGATACCGGCAATGGCAATACCGTTTTTTATAGGGTCAAGCTGACTTTTAAAGGCTTTCTGTTCGTTGATCGAAAAATCTTCCTCTTTTCCAGGTGCAATCCTTCGTATTCTTCTCATCAATCCAAGCAGCTCCTCTTTTGCCCCTTCAATATGTTCCTGATTCCTGATTTTGACTCTCATGGTTATGAACATATTTTTTCCATAAACGCGTTCAAAGGCCCCAAGTGGCATGATGATCTGGTTGTCAAAGCTGAAGAGACCCAGAAATTTTCCCTGTTTTCTGAAAATTCCGATAATCCTGAACTTGCGGTTTTTTATCTGTATTGATTTCCCGATAGCCGGTTCATTTGGAAAAAGACCGACAGCAATATCATCGCCGATGACACAGACCATTGCGCTGGCGGCTGATTCTCCGGGCGTAAAGAAGCGGCCTGCGGAGAGATTCCCTGATGCTGTTTGCAGGTAGTCATGGGTAGTTCCCAGCGAAAAAACCTGTTCAAGGTTTCGCTCCCTGTATTTTGCTGATGCCTGATAGGTGGACATCTGCGGCACGACGATGCTCAATTCCGAACGGGGATTATCGGCAATAATCCTGTTAAGCTGATCGGCATACTCTGTTTTAAGGTCTGGACGGTTCCGGTATCGCCACCACTGTCCCATGGTGCTCCAGGAAGATTTCTGGACATAGATGACATCGTATCCAAGCATGGCAAGGCTTTTGTCGAATCCTCTGTCGATGCCGTTGATGGCAGTACCCATCATGGTAATGGCAACAATGCCGATAATGACCCCAAGCGCAGTAAGGAACGATCGGATTTTATTTGCCCTGATCTGAAACAGAGCCATTTTGAGACTTTCTGCCGTTTCATACCGGAATTGTTTGCGGGTCAGCCTCATTGCTTAGTGTCGCTTTCGATTTTTCCGTCCCGGAGGCGGATGACACGATGGGTGTAGCTGGCGATATCCTCTTCATGGGTGATCAGGATGATGGTATTGCCCGCGTCGGAAAGGGCACCGAAAATATTCATGATCTCTCGACTGGTTGCGGTATCAAGGTTACCGGTAGGTTCGTCAGCAAGGATAATTGAGGGTCTGTTGATAAGCGCTCTTGCAATGGCGACCCGCTGAATCTGGCCGCCGGAAAGCTCTGATGGCTTATGAGTTATCCTGTCACCAAGCCCAACCTTGACAAGTGCCGCTGCCGCACGCTCCTCACGCTCCTCAGGTGCCACTCCGGCATAAATCAGCGGCAATTCAACATTACGCAGGCAGTTGAGGCGAGGAAGCAGGTTGAAAGTCTGAAACACAAAACCGATCTCTTTGTTTCTTATCCGAGCCAGCTCATCGTCATCCATTTCGGCAACATTCTGGCCATTCAGTTCATAAATGCCAGAGGTGGGCGTATCAAGACAGCCAATAATATTCATGAGCGTCGATTTTCCGCTGCCGGATGGCCCCATGATTGCGGTATAGTCGTTCAGTCTGAAATCAAGGTTGATGGAGTCAAGCGCCCGAACAACCTGATCGCCCATTTCATAGAATTTACAGAGCGACTGCATTGTAATGACCAATGGGTTCTGCTTCACGGCGCTATTGTTGTTGTTTGACCAGACAGCCATTCTTGAGTTGGCTGGTAATGGCGGTGTAGCTTCCTGAAACAACCTCTTCTCCTTTTTTTACTCCTGCGGTGACAATAATATGCGTGTTGTCGGTTGTGCCTGTTGAAACAGGTCGGAACCATGCTCTTCCTGATTTGACAACAAAAACACCCTGCTGGCTGGCTGGAGCCTTGCTTTTAGTCGCAATGGTTATCGAGTTTTTCTCGCTCTTTTCAGGCTCCGATCCACCTCTGACGGTTACACTTTGAATGGGCACAACAAGCGCATTCTTTACCCGTATCGATTCGATATCCGCAGTTGCACTCATGCCGGGTTTCAGCAGGCGCTCGTGGTTGAAAATTCGGATTTTTACCGAAAAATTGGTCACCTCTTCCTGGGTTCCAGCGGCCTTGACAATTGCCGAATTGGAAATTTCATGAACGGTTCCCCTGAAAACTCGATCGCCATAAGCATCAACAGTAATTGAAACAGGGTTGCCGACATTGACATTCACAATGTCATTTTCATTAACCTCAACTTCAACCTGCATACTGTCCAGATTTGCCAGACGCAGCACTTCAGTGCCAGGGAACTGTCCTGTGCCAACAACACGCTCTCCCTGCTTGCTGTTCAGGGCAATGATTGAACCATCTATCGGCGCACGGACAATAGTTTTTTTCATCCTGTCCTGATTTTGTACGAGAAGGCTTTTGTTTTGTTCAATGGCGTGAAGTGATGCCTGAAATGAAGCTCTTGCAGCTTCAGCATTTGTTTTTGAGACGAGGTAATCAGATTCAGAGATCAGCTTTTCCTGATACAGAAGCGCAGCTTTGCGAAAATCATCATCCGCCTTGCGCTTTTTTGAGGCAGCTTCAAGGCTTTGTGATTTGGAAGAGTTAAGCTGTGCAAGGCTCTGTTCTACCTGGTTGATGTAGAGATCTGGCTGAATTTTAAACAGAAGATCTCCTTTCCTGACGTTCATTCCATCACTGATAGGTAGTTCGATAATCTCTCCGGAGACATCAGGCGACATGGCAACGACAAGTTCCGGCTCAATTTTGCCGGTTGCAGTCACAATATGGACAACCTCTTTGATGGAGGCCTTTTCTGTCGAGACCTCCACTGGTTTTTCCCGCAGTTTGAGCCATGTAAACAACAGCCCTCCAGTGAAGAGGAGAACAGCAAGGGTGATCAAAAATGATTTTCGTTTCAGCAGAGATTTTTGTTTGCTCATCGGATGGTAAACCTGATTCTGGTTACGGTTGTGTGGCTATTTTGCCCGTTGTAAAATCAAGAATATTTTTCTGCAACGCAAGATTATAGGTAGCCTGTGAAAGATTAGAGTGTGCATTGAACAGCGTTGCCCTTGCGGCGCTGAGTTCGACAAAGCTTGCAGCCCCGAGTTCATATTTCCTTTTTACAGCGTCAAAAGCTGAGCGTGCCGCTGTAAAACTGACGGTAGCCGTTGCAATTTGGTCAAATGCTGAGGCGTATTCTCCTGCTGCCTGACGCAGATCAATGGCGATATTATTTTTCAGATCTTCATAATCGAGTTGCTGATTCAAATGGTTTATTTTGGCAGCGGATACCGAATATCGGGTCTGAAACCTGTCAAAAATAGTCCAACTGAGGTTTATTCCGGCAGAGTATCCGACGGTATTACGAAGTTGCTCAGAAAGGGGAGGATACAAGTATTCATGATTCAGGTACTCCAAACCTCCTGAACTGAGACTGAAATTCAGGTCAATGCTTGGATACCATGCTGCTCGCGCAGATCTGATCTGCCATTGCGCGGCATTGGTTTCCAGACTCTTGCTTTTCAGGTCGAGACGTTGTTGAAGAGCAACAGTGAGAAGGGAATCAATATCAGGTTTCGCGACAACAGGGACTTTCAACTCATCAGGATCCGGGATAATGGTGATCTTTGTCTGTGGATCAATCCGCAATCGGCGAATCAGTTCAAGCAGGCTTCTGTTCATTCGGGTTTCAGCCTTTATAACCGAGAGTCGACTTTGTTCTGTATCGGCCTGTTGCTGAAAACGATCAGTCATCGATTTCAGTCCAACATTAAACTGTCGTTCTGTGAGTGTCAGTTGATCTTGAGCCAGCAATAAATTTTCGCGTGAAATCTCATAGAGTTCCCGGTCAAGAAGAACCTGGAAATAGGATTGGGTTACATCATAAACAATACTTTGCAGTGCCCTTCCAAGGTTGTATTCAGCGGCATGTTCTTTACTGAGCGATGATTGAAGGGAAGCATAGTCGCTGAAGCCGTTGAAAAGATTGAGCGACGTCGAAAGTGTCAGGTCAACCGTTCTCAGTGTTGTTTTATTGATATCACTGACAGGGTTATTAACTGCGCTGTAGGTGCGGCTGAGGGTGTATGGTGAATAACCAGCCGATGCTGAAATTCGGGGAAGAAAGCTGCCATAACTTCTGAGGACATCAGCGCCCTGAAGTTTGAAGTTATTCTCTGCCTTTTTTGCTGATGAGGCATTCTTCAGAGCAATCTCAATGCAGTTTGCAAGAGAAAGTTGTTTTTCAGGCGCTTCAGAATCCTTGCCGAAAGAGGGAGAGGCAAACAAAAGGCCAACGATGCAAAGAGATAAAAATAATCTGAAAACCAATATTCCTCTGTTTACCGTTAAAAATGTCAAATGCTTCTGTATTTATTGCTCAGCTAATGTACTGTAAATCTTTGTGCAAGTTAAATAGTTGCAGTGCTGATGTGTGTTTCTGTTGTACTTTTATAGCTGTTCAAGCAACGAATCAATTTCTCCCTGGTATTGATCAGCATTTTCAGGTTTGAGCTGAATGAGAAGGGTATAAATTTTGATTGCTTTTTTATAGGCACCCTGTGCTGTGAAAAGATTGGCCAGGCTTTCTGTGGGAACCGCAATAGCCGTATCGTCTGAAAATGGCTGTTTTTGTTCGAGAATCGAGGTTGGATCAGCATTTTCCGATGTTTTTACTGGTTCAAATTTCATGAGCGCAGCAGAAAGTTGTTCCAGTTCATCGGTAACAGCATCAAAAATGACTGAGGGACTCTCTGTTTTCTCGGCAATGCTTGACGTCTGAAGATCAGCAAGCTCTTTCCATGCAATCTGGTTCCCAGGGGCGATGGTACAGGATTTTTGCAAAGATTCCCGAGCCAGAGAGATATGGTGAAGACCTTTAAGCGCTCTTGCATAAATTAAATGAAAAAGATATGAGTTCGAAAACATCTCAGAAACAGACTCAAGCTTGTCTATTGCTGACTGAAACTCTCTTTTTGAAATATCAAGCGAAACTTCTGCAAAAAAAAAGTGCGGGTTCGTGATCATGGGCGTATCGTCTCAAGCGCGAGCTGAATAAGGCGCTCTGCAAGTTCAGGAAAAGAGATCCCAATTGACTCCATAAGTCTTGGATACATACTGATATCGGTAAAGCCAGGAATGGTATTGACTTCGTTCAGAATAACTGATCCATTCTGCTCGTCAACAAAAAAATCAATTCTTGACATGCCTCGGCACCCCAGCGCCTTATAGGCCTTTAGGGCAGAAGCTCTGACTTTATCCTGTAAATCAGAGGGAATACGTGCAGGAATAAAAAACTGCGCTGTATTGAAAATGTATTTATCCTGATAATCATAAAATTCTTTACCGGGTTGAATTTCGCCACACAGAGATGCGACCGGTTCTTCATTGCCAAGGACGGCAACCTCAATTTCCCGGCCATGTATCGCCTTTTCAATCAGCACCTTTGAATCAAGCAAACATGCGTTTTGGAGTGCGGCAGCCAGTTCTTCGGCATGATGGACTTTCGCGATTCCTATCGAAGAGCCAAGATTCGCAGGTTTGACAAACAACGGATAGTCAAACTGATTTGCAATCAGGGAGTGTGCTGTGGCAGGGTCGGCCTGATAATCGGAGCTTAAAAGTGTCAGAGATGGTGCCACCGAAATTCCCGCATCGGCAACACAGAGTTTGGTAAGCGCCTTGTCCATAGTCAGGGCAGAGGCAAGGACGCCGCATCCTGTATATGGAATGCCGCAAGTATCAAGAAAACCCTGAATCCGGCCATCTTCGCCATAGCTGCCATGAAGTGCAAGAAATGCCACATCAATTGATGCCGCCCTGAAGTCCAGGTCAAAGGGCTTTTGATTTGCATCTGTAACCATTTGGTGAAGAGTTGCTGTTGCGGCTTCAAGTGAAGCGCTTCTCAAGAGGAACGAGAGATTAAGATCAAGAATCTCCCGGGCAATACCATCACAAAACCACAGCCCGTCATGGGTTATGTAGATTGGAAGAAGCCTGTAGCGCTCCGGATTGATGTTCGCCGCAATTGATTGAGCAGAGATGATCGATATTTCATGTTCTGCTGATCTGCCTCCAAAAATGAGAGCAACAGTAAGAAGTGGCATAAGTTGTTCAGGTGACTATTGACGAAGGAGTGTGTTTTTCAGGAAAATACCCGTCTGGAAGAACATTTCCGTACACTTTTTTTGATGCAATATCCTTTTCAGCTATCTTGTTTCAAATTATTAGTAATGAACACACTTTTTCCCAAAGTTTATTGTTTTGATTCCGGCTTGCATACCGGTGAAGAAAATATGGAATTTGACCGGCGCCTGATGGCGTCGTTTCTTGACGGGCGGTTTCAGGAGCGTTTTGGTCACAACAGTTGTCTCTGGAGATTTTATGGCTGGCATCCATTTGCTGTGACGCTGGGGTATAATCAGGATGTCTCTGGTATAGATGCTGAAAAATGTCGTTCTGCTGGCATTGACGTCGTCAGAAGGCCTACGGGTGGCAGAGCAGTGTTTCATGCAGACGAATTTACCTACAGTTTTTTTGCTGAGTCATTGGTACCGAATTCTGAGCTTTATCGGATGGTGCATGAGGTGATCAAGCTTGCTTTGGAAGATCTTGGAGTTCATGCTGAGTTCTGTCGTTCAACCCTTGCCAGCCAGTCAGGGGTAAGCCATTCCGGTACGGTGAGTTGTTTTACTGCGTCAGCAAAGTACGAGCTGCAAGTAGGCGGAAAAAAAATTGTTGGTTCTGCCCAGCGCAGAACCCGCAATGTTTTGTTACAACATGGTTCTTTGCCTCTCTCTGAAAGGCACAAGGAGCTGTGCAGATTTATTGCTTTTTCAGATGGTGAGAATTCAGGTGAGATCAAGGATGAGATGGAGCGAAAAACCTCCTCTCTTGAAGAAATTCTTGGATACATTCCCCAATACTCTCTTCTTGTTGAATGTATGAGGAGTGCTTTGGGAAAAATTTATGGAATTAAAGCACTGGAGCTGCATTCCGGTGCATTGGAAGAAATTTTTGAAAAGTATGAACATGTCAATCCATAAAGCACGAACAACATGAACAGTAGTGGTCAGCAGAAAGCTGCGCATGTCACAACCAGAAGGTTGCTTGACATGAAGCAGAACGGCGAGAAAATATCAATGCTTACGGCCTATGACTATAACATGGCGAGAATTCTTGATCGCGCCGGTGTTGATGTGCTTCTTGTAGGGGATTCTGCAAGCAATGTTTTTTCTGGTCACAGTACAACTTTGCCGATCACGATTGAGGAGATGATCTACCATGCAAAAGCTGTCGTCAGAGGGGTTCACGACGAGAGTGGCCGTGCAATGGTGGTCATTGACATGCCGTTTATGAGCTATCAGCTCTCTGGAGAAGAGGCGCTTCGCAATGCCGGAAAAATCATGAAAGAGCATGAGTGTGACGCGGTAAAGCTTGAGGGAGGAAGGGTTATTGCTGATACGATAAAGAGAATTACTGATGTAGGCATTCCGGTCATGGGTCATCTTGGCCTGATGCCTCAATCCATATACAAGTATGGCAGCTACAGAGTTCGTGCACAGGAGGAGCGAGAAGCCGAACAACTTCTTGAAGACGCGAGAATTATCGAACAGGCAGGAGCATTTGCCGTTGTGCTCGAAAAAATTCCTTCTGCACTTGCATCAAATGTTACCTCTTCGCTCACGATTCCAACTATTGGTATAGGAGCCGGAGTAGCATGTGATGGACAGGTGCTTGTTGTCAATGATATTCTTGGTCTCAACAGAGAGTTTCATCCTCGTTTTGTGAGGCAGTATGCAGATCTGCATTCTGTTATCTCAAAGGCAGCTCGGCAATATGTCGAAGATGTAAGAGCGGGAAGCTTTCCTTCAGCGGATGAGAGTTATTGAGCTGGGGATATCTTTCTCCTGTTTTAATCTTTTAAAAGCTTCCTGAAAGGTTGTACTTTTAAGTCAGATTCCCTGACCGCAAGGATAATTAATTTCCCTGATGATGGATATTTTTTTATATGGATGAAACTGGTAAAAAAAGGCATCAGAAACTCTATCCGCCCTTTCTGAAAAACAGTCCAAAAGAGCGAGGATCTCGCTTTCCAGTGGTTTCCCGCTCTTTTGTTCCCTCCGTTTTCACGGTCATGAATATGCTGTCCGGCTATATTTCAATTATCATGTCGGGAGAAGGGAGTTTTGTTGCAGCCTGCTGGTTTATTATTCTTGCCTCTTTTTTTGATACTATCGACGGTTTTGTGGCGAGGGTGACCAACGGCACCTCAGATTTTGGTGTTGAGCTTGACTCCCTCTCTGATCTTGTTTCATTCGGTGCTGCTCCCGCATATCTTGTTTACAAGTTTGGGCTTGAAGGTTTACCGGGCATTACCGGAATTTGTGTCAGCTCTTTGCTGATGATCGGGAGTGGTCTGAGGCTTGCCCGCTTTAATATCAGCATGATCGGATATGAAAAAGAGTCATTTTCCGGCCTTCCCACTCCAGCCCAGGCTTTGACTATTACCGGATTTGTGCTATGGATGAGTGTTTCTCAGGTTTTCCCTGTAAAATTGATGCAGATTGTGCTTGGGGTGCTTTCAACCTCTCTGGCCCTGCTCATGGTCAGCAAAGTGAACTATGATGCCCTGCCCAAGCCGACGATGGACTCATTCAGGCAGCAGCCGATTCAAATGAGTCTCTATGTTGTCGCTATGTTCTGCGTACTTCTCTTTCATTCCAAGGCTTTTTTTCTTGCCATGTTGTTGTATATTCTGGTCGGTATTGTGAGGTCAATCACCCTGCTGTTGCGTCGGCAGTGGCAGACCTGATATTTTTTATTCACCCACCATTCGTGATCATGCCATATATCGCAAAAATTAAGGTCACCCTTCGCCAGTCCATTCTTGATGTTCAGGGCAAAGCGGTCGACCATGCCCTGAAAAACTTGGGGTACCGTACTGTTGAATCGGCAAGAATCGGCAAATATATCGAGGTGACTATCAATGAGGGGGAGCTTGCCGAGGCTGAACGAATCGGTAACGAAATTTCCCGTAAGTTGTTATCCAATCCGGTCATGGAAAATTATTCTCTTGAGCTTGAGCTGATCAAATAGTTAAGTGCTTTATGTCGCCTCATTTTGAGGGCTCTATAACCCGAATTGCTCACTGACAAATTAAACAGAAGTGCATTTATGTCTGATATAACCGTTGGGGTCGTTGTATTTCCTGGATCAAACTGTGATCATGATACTGAACATGCAGTTGCTTCATTTGCTGGCTTCAAGCCGGTGATGCTCTGGCATAATGACCATGATCTTCAGGGGGCGAAGGCAATCATTCTGCCCGGTGGTTTTTCTTACGGCGATTATCTGCGTGCAGGCTCAATTGCACGTTTTTCTCCTATTATGAAAGAGGTTATAGAGTTTGCAGGGAAAGGGTTCCCGGTGCTTGGAATCTGTAACGGCTTTCAGGTGTTGCTTGAAAGCGGATTGCTTGAGGGTGCACTTTCGCGCAATCGTGATAAAAAGTTTCTTTGTTGCCAGACCACCATCAGGGCGGTGAACGGCTCGACGATCTTTACAAGTCTCTACCCGGAAGATGAAGTTCTTCGCATCCCTATTGCGCATGGCGAAGGGAACTACTTTGCTCCTGATGACGTGATCGAAAGTCTTGAAGAGCACGATCAGATTGTTTTCAAGTATACAGATGCCGAGGGAAGGGTTACAGACGAAGCCAATCCAAATGGTTCATTGAAGAATATTGCCGGAATTGTCAATCGGCAGGGGAATGTGCTTGGACTGATGCCCCATCCTGAGAGGGCAAGTGAAAAGCAACTTGGCTCCCTTGATGGCAGGGGGCTTTTTGAGTCGCTCTTCCTTCATCTTGCAGAGGTATAAGGGGTTGTTGCGCTCAAGGCAAACATACAGCGTTTTCTCATGGCTGCTTTTTGATTTTGCCAATACCTCTTTCAGTGTGATGATGGTCACATTTACTTTTCCGCTTTTCTTTAAAAATGTTATCTGTTACGGTGAACCTTCAGGTGATGCCTGGTGGGGCTTCAGCGTCAGCCTCTCCATGTTTCTTGTAGCTGTTATATCCCCTGTGCTTGGTGCTGCTGCTGATTATTCGGGCAAACGGAAACGGTTTCTGTTTTTTTTTACCCTGATGTCTGTTGTCGCTACTGCTCTCCTCTCCTTTTCAGGTCCTGGAATGGTGGTTCAGGCTATTATGCTTTTTATTCTTGCCAATATTGGTTTTGAGGGAGGCATTGTTTTTTATGATGCATATCTCAAGGTACTTGCTTCCGATAAAAGTATCGGCAGGGTTTCCGGTTATGGTTTTGCCATGGGGTATCTTGGCGCACTCTCTATTTTGCTTCTTGTACAGCCGCTGTTGAGCAAGGGGATTGTTCTTTCCAATGTCTCGAATGTCCAGTCAAGTTTTGTGGTCGCGGCACTTTTTTTTGCAATTTTTGCAACACCCCTGTTCCTTGTGCTGCGGGATGAAAAAAAAGAGAAGAGAGCTCCAATCTCGTTTGTTTTACTCGGTCGTTCTATCCGGGAAGTAAAGTTTACGGTGCAGCATATTATGCACTATCCTGATCTTGCGCGTTTTCTCCTTGCCTGTTTTTTCTATAATGACGCTATTTTGACGGTTATAGCATTTTCCTCGATTTATGCACAGAACACTCTTGGTTTTACAACTGAAGAGTTAATCTTTTTTTTCATGCTTGTGCAGACGACGGCCATAGCAGGTTCGATTCTATTTGGTTTTGTGACCGATAAGATTGGTCCAAAGAGAACCATCGTGATTACGCTCATGATCTGGCTTGTTGTTGTTATTGCTGCAATTTTTGCGGATAGTAAAGAGCTGTTTTTTTACACAGGGATGCTTGCCGGGATGTCTATGGGCTCATCGCAGGCTGCCTCCCGGTCAATGATGACTCGCCTGACACCAACAGAACATGTCACTGAGTTTTTTGGTTTTTATGATGGGACGTTTGGTAAGGCTTCGGCTATTGCAGGTCCGTTTGTGTTTGGATTGGTATCTTCGCAGGCCGGGAGCCAAAAAGTGGCACTGGCATCGCTGTTGTTGTTTTTTATTATCGGGTTACTGCTCATGACCAGGGTGAAATCGGTGGGTGTCGGATATTCACCTCTAAAATAAAGAGAGTGTTTCTCCCAAATGATTATTGTTATCTCGTATTTATATGCGAAAAAAAAGAAGTGATGGTAAAAAACGAAAAACTTACTGAGTATATAAGGGCATTTATGCCGTTTTTCTGGAAAAATTTTATTCATGACAGAATTTTTCTTGGTGCGGCATCTCTGGCTTTTCAGACCTTGCTTTCAATTGTGCCGGTGCTTGCCGTTGTTATTTCCATACTGAATGTTTTTGTTGTTTTCGCACCCTTCAAGCGTTTTCTTGAGGATTTCCTTGTTCAGAACTTTATGCCAGGTGTGGGCACAGTGCTCAATCATTATCTGTCAGATTTTATTGGCAAGACAGCCACCGTTCCATTGGTCGGCGGAGTGTTCCTGTTTATTATCGCACTTTCTCTTATTTCAACGGTGGATCATACCCTGAATGAAATCTGGGAGGTGCATGCTCCCCGAAAGATACTTCAGGGATTTACACTGTACTGGACAGTCCTGACGCTTGGACCTGTGCTTATCGCAAGCAGTCTTGCGGCAAGTTCTTATGTCTGGTACACGGTCTTCACTGAAGGCCCTTTGCTTGAGGTAAAAACAATTCTTCTCTCTTTCTTCCCATTTATCAATTCGATTCTGGCATTTTTTTTGCTGTACATGCTTGTGCCAAACCGCAAGGTGAGACTTGTCCATGCTTTTTCGGGGGCTTTGTTAGCAGCGCTGCTTCTTGAGATCTCCAAAAAATGGTTTGCTTTTTATGTCACGCATATTTCAACGTTTGAGCATATTTATGGAGCATTATCGGTTATTCCGATGCTTTTTTTCTGGATTTATCTTGGATGGGTCGTTCTGCTGACCGGGGCGGAATTTGTCTTTTGTCTTGGAGCACTGGCGCCTTCAGACAGAGTTATCGAAGAGTTTAATCCCTTGCGGGGAATGTCTCTCATTCTTTTGGTTCTTGACTCTATCTGGCATGGTCAGAATAATGCTCTTCCCATGAATATGAGGAAAATTGTGAAGTCGGTTCCTTCTGTTGATCCTTCCGGGTTAAGAAAAATTGTTGATATTCTCTTGCAAAACGATCTGATTCATGTTACCGCAAATGGTGATCTCGCAGTCAGTCGCGATCTTTACGCGTTGACACTTTTTGATCTCTACACGATAATGCCCACCGAAGTTCTCGGACTTCAAAACGATTTGCTGATTTCAGAGAGTAAAAACGTACATTTAAGCACAATAAGCAAGGGGGTTACAGAGTGCCTGAAAAGCAGTATGGATATCTCCCTCGCGGTTATGTTAGAGGATAGTCATAAACAGCATTCATGAGTTATCAGGTTATAGCCAGAAAATACAGACCGGCAAAATTTGCTGATATCACTGCTCAGGAGCATGTGACGCGCACCATCCAGAATTCGCTTCGCATGGGTCGGGTTGGGCATGGTTATATTTTCTCCGGATTGCGCGGTGTTGGCAAGACCACGGCGGCGAGGATTTTTGCAAAGGCACTGAACTGCCAGAAGCTGATGGATGATGCGGAATATATGCAACAGGTTACTGAGCCTTGTGGTGAGTGCGAAAGTTGCAGAGACTTTGATGCTGGCACAAGTCTCAATATTTCAGAGTTTGACGCTGCATCCAATAACAGTGTGGACGATATTCGTACACTTCGGGAGAATGTTCGATATGGGCCTCAGAAAGGGAAGTACAGGGTCTATATCATTGATGAGGTTCACATGCTTTCCATTGCCGCATTTAACGCTTTTCTGAAAACACTTGAGGAGCCACCGCCTCACGCTATTTTCATTTTTGCCACGACCGAGCTTCACAAGATTCCGGCAACCATCTCTTCGCGCTGCCAGCGCTTCAACTTCAAGCGGATTCCGCTTGATGATATTCAGAAGCAGCTTCAGTCAATCTGTGATGCGGAACATATTGCTGTTGAGGGTGATGCCCTTCAGCTTATTGGTCGCAAGGCTCAGGGCTCAATGCGTGACGCGCAGAGCATCCTTGATCAGGTTATCGCATTTTCAGCAGAAAATGATCATGAAGGAGCTATCAGTTATCAGGGAGTTGCCGAACTGCTGAACTATATTGATGATGACACCATGTTCGATGTCACGGATGCAGTTATGGCACAAGACCCTTCAAAAATGCTTGATGTTGCCCAGTTTGTGATAAGGAACGGATATGATGAGCAGGATTTTCTTGAAAAGCTTGTCGAGCATCTTCGGAATTTTCTGGTGGTGCAGAACCTCTCTTCTACCCGACTTGTCGAGCGCCCGGATGCCGTCCGCGAACGCTATCAGCGGGATGCCGGGAATTTTTCATCTGCTGCCGTCATGCAGATGGTTGAGTTTATCCTGCAGACCCAGAAAGAGCTGAAGTTTCAGTTTGAGTACCAGTTTCGGTTTGAGCTTGCGCTCCTGAAACTGATTGATCTTGTGCATGTTGCTCTATCGCCGGTCGTACCCTCGCCTCAAAAAAAAAAGCACCTGAGCAGCCACTGAAGGGAACGTCTGGTTTGTCAGCTCCAGTTTCCGGGGCGCCTTTGCCTCCTGAAAAGCCGTCTGCAAGCCCGGGAGATTTTGATCTTGGTTCATGGCAGAAAAAACTGTCCAATTTTGCCTCCAATCCTGCGTCGAAGCAGTTTCGTGTTCATTCTGCAACGGAAGTTCATTCTGAAGAAGCTTCAGCCGGATTTGAAAAAATTGTGAATCTTGCCGCACTGAAAGTGGAGTGGCACCAGTTTCTTGATCATCTGGTACGGAAATCCCACAATCTCATGGCAACTCATCTGGAATCCTGTGAACTGGTCTCATGCAGTCCGTCTGGAGGGCTTGAAATTTCCTGCTGCCGAAAGTTCTCTTTCGAGGAGCTTTTACAGGAACGAGCAACGCTTCAGCGGGAAATGTCAGAGTTTTATACCCTTCCAATTCAGCTTCGTCTTCATTATGATGCTGAAAAAGATGCCTGTACCAGGGAGAAGACAGTCTTTACTCTTTTTCAGGAACTGTCACAGAACAATGAGGTCGTCAGATTTCTTGTTACGGAATTTGGGGGAGAACTTGTCTATTGACCGGTTCATGCCAAAGTTTTACAAATTATTAAAAATTCATCATATTCAGGGTTTTAGGTTTATTTCAATTTGTTAATGCCAAAGGACTTTAGCACTCTATGAGTAATGCAGATAGCAGGCAGATGCTCCATAACCGGTTTCGCTCTCACTATTGCGGTTTTTTAAACCCTGAATTTGAACACACCCCAGTCAGGCTGGCCGGCTGGATTCATAGAAAAAGGGATCATGGCGGACTGATTTTTATAGATCTGCGAGATCATACCGGTATTAGTCAGCTTGTTATTCAGCCGGAAGAACAGGAGCTGTTTGCCAATGCCGAGCAATTGCATATAGAATCAGTTATCTGTATTGAAGGTGTTGTTGTGCGTCGGGCTGAAGGAGCTGTTAATCCTCGATTGGCATCTGGTGAAATTGAGGTGGTCGTCAGTAAGCTCCTTGTTGAGAGTCATGCCCATCCATTGCCGTTTCCGGTGGCGGATGAAGTGCAGACTTCAGAAGAGCTTCGGCTGAAATATCGTTTTATTGATCTTCGTCGAGAGAAAATTCACGAGAATATAATTTTTCGCAGTCGTCTGACTGCTGCAATCCGCCATTACCTCGAAGAGAAAGAGTTTATCGAGATACAGACACCTATTCTTACCTCCAGCTCTCCGGAAGGGGCTCGTGACTTTCTTGTGCCAAGCCGCCTGCATCCCGGCAAATTCTATGCTTTGCCCCAGGCTCCCCAGCAGTTCAAGCAGCTTCTGATGGTTTCAGGATTTCCGCGTTATTTCCAGATAGCGCCCTGTTTCCGCGATGAAGATGCCCGTGCTGACCGAAGCCCTGGTGAGTTTTATCAGCTTGATATGGAGATGGCTTTTATTGAGCAGGATGATCTCTTCGACATTCTTGAGGGAATGATTGAGCATTTGACTCGCACCATGTCGCACAAGCGCATTGCTCAGTTTCCTTTTCCAAGGATCAGCTACAAAGAGGTTATGAACCGTTTTGGTACCGATAAACCAGACTTAAGAATACCGCTTGAGATTTGTGACGTCACTCCGCTCTTTGTCGGTTCCGGGTTCAAGGTGTTTGCCAGTAATACTGTCGATGGTTCTTGCGTCAAGGCGCTGGTTCTCAAGGGACGTGGAAACGAATCGAGACTTTTCTATGACAAGGCAGAAAAACGGGCCAAGGAGCTTGGTTCCGGTGGCCTTGCCTATATACAGTTCAAGGAAGAGGGTCCGAAAGGCCCTGTTGTCAAGTTTCTCAGCGAAGATGATCTCTCAACCCTCAAAAGCCACCTGAAGCTTGAGACAGGTGATGTGGTCTTTTTCGGAGCAGGGAAGTGGGAAAAAACCTGCAAGATCATGGGCGGGATGAGAACCTGGTTTGGTGATCTCTTTTCGCTTGATCAGGATGAGCTTTCCTTTTGCTGGATTGTCGATTTTCCGATGTTCGAGTTTAATGAGGAGGCCAAAAAGATTGACTTCTCACACAACCCCTTCTCTATGCCTCAGGGAGAGATGGAAGCGCTTGAAACCATGCCTCCACTCGATATTCTTGCCTACCAGTACGATATTGTCTGTAACGGTATCGAACTCTCAAGCGGCGCTATTCGGAACCACAAGCCTGATATCATGTATAAGGCTTTCGGCATTGCCGGCTACTCTCGCGAAGAGGTTGACCGTCGCTTTGGTCACATGATCGAAGCATTTAAACTCGGTGCTCCACCGCACGGTGGCATTGCTCCCGGCCTTGACCGTCTTGTCATGATTCTCTGTGACGAACAGAACATTCGTGAGGTCATTGCCTTCCCAATGAACCAGCAGGCGCAGGATTTGATGATGTGCTCTCCTTCAGAGGTGACCCCTGCACAGCTTCGAGAGCTCTCTTTGAAGGTTGAGTTGCCTAAAAAACAGGAAGAGAAGAGGTGATTTACTACAAAAAGAGGCTGACATCGTCAGCCTCTTTTTGTGTCAATAATAATATTCCGGTGAGAGCTTGCTGGTAAAGCGGTTCATGGCGTAGTTTGCCAGCCATACCCAGTTCAGCGGTTTGCCAGCCATTCTCTGCATAATTGCCCGTCCTTTATAAACCTCTTTCTGCAGTTTGACAAATTTTTCGAGCAATCTTTCGCCACTCATGTTGGTCGGCTCAAACATATAGTGATAGGTATCGTATTTGTCCCAGTCAAAATGGCGAATACGGGGCTTCATTTCATCAAAGTAGGGTGTTCCGGGAAAGGGGGTGACCAGTGAAAAAACCGGAAACTCGATCTTGTTCTTCATAATGAAGTCATAAGTGAGCTGGAAGCTCTCTTCTGTGTCGTTGTCGAACCCGAACATGAAGTAGCCCTGGATGGCAACGCCGTTTTTATGAAGGTTGCCCACAACTTGTTCATAGTTGCCAAGCCGGTTTGACCCTTTGTGCAATGTTTTGAGAGTTTCCGGATTGAGCGATTCAAAGCCTATGCTGAGGAGGTCGCAACCGGATCGGCCAGCCAGTTCTGCCACTTCTGGTTTGTCGAGAAAGTTCATGGAGATATTGGCATTCCAGTGTACTCCGAGTTTGGCCATCTCCTCCAGCAAGGTCATAAAATACTTTGGACGAAAACTGATATTGTCGTCCATGAAGGAAAAATTGACATTCTGTTTTCCGAGCCTTTGCTGATGATAGCGCATCTCTTCGAGTACCAGGTCAAGCTCCCGGTATCGGTAGTTTTTTCCGTAAATGGTTGGTGTGGTACAGAAGTTGCATCCTACCGGACACCCTTTTGTAGCAAGAAGAGGGATACGTGAACTGTATTTTTTTGAACTTTTCGAAGATAAAGCATAGCTGAAGTCAGGCCTGTGCATGGTACTCATTGGCTTCAGCTCTTTTGCCCGATAGACCTGCTGCATTTTTCCTTTCAAGACATCGGTGGCGAGTTCAGTCCAGATAGACTCTATTTCGCCGTACACCACACTGGTACAGTGACAGGATGCTTCTTCATAAAGCATGGTCGGATGCACGCCACCAAGAATAACTGTTTTTCCCTGTTTCAGGGCGCGATCACCAATCTGATATGCCTTTGAGGCATTGAGTGTCCTGGAAGTGACTGCTATGACATCAAATCCTGAAAAATCTTCAGGAACCTTGTCGCCAAGCCGTTCATCAAGAAAGGCAACATCAAACAACTTTCCGACCAGAGTAGCAACCATAATCAGGTTTAATGGCATACTTACCGTACCCGAATCCACCATCATACTGGTATTGCTTATTGGCTGAATAAGAAGCCATTTCTTGCGTGATTTCTGCTGAGCGGCCAGTTGATGAAGAATTTCCTCTGAAATGTCGGAAGGGGAACCAAGTGGAGAAATGACGGAGTTGGATTGTGAAGTCTGCATGCCCTGAAATGTGCAATAAGTGTAAAAAACTGTTGCTGTGCTGCGAAAGGAATAAGGTATGAAAAGTTTTTATAAAAATTGGCTGGCCATCCTTAAAAAACTCAACGTCATGTTATATCATAAAACGGAAGTTTTTTTAAGAACAGCCACAGTAAAGCGGCTAATGCAAGTAAGTTTCCCGGCATCATTTTTTATTCTGATATCCCAAACCTGGGAGCTTTTTCCGAGATGAAGGGGAGTTGCCGTTGCGTGGACAAAACCACTGTTTACAGGCCGGATGTGATTGGCATTAATCTCCTGCCCGACAATATAGAAGGAATCACGGTCAACACAGTAGGATGCAGCAATACTTCCCACTGTTTCAGCAAGAGCCAGTGATGCGCCACCATGCAGAATACCAATACGCTGAATGGTACGATGGTCAACTGGCATTTTTGCTGTCATGTAGTCCTGGCCGATTTCGGTCATTTCAATACCGAGGTGACGAGCCATCTGGCCGTCAATAATCTGTGAAATATTGATTTCCTCAAGTGAGACCGGGCCAAAAAAAACTGAGGATTGTTCCATAATTGATTGTGATTTATCCACTGAAGTGGAGCGGGTGACGAGATTCGAACTCGCGACATTTTGCTTGGGAAGCAAACACTCTACCAACTGAGTTACACCCGCTTTTCAATGGTGGTGAGAGAGGGAGTTGAACCCTCGACCTCAGGGTTATGAATCCTGTGCTCTAACCAACTGAGCTACCTCACCATTTTATTGGTTGAGAATATACGACAGGCTTCAGCAATAAACAAACTTCAAGTTTATTTCCGGCTTTACCTTTTCAGCGATACTCTCTGTTGATACATTGCTTCAGCAACGGGGATATCTTCAGGAGTTGTGATCTTGATATTGTGATACCCGGTTTCAAAAATCCTGATAAGCTGTTCGGGGAAAAAACGTTCGACCAGTGCAGCATCATCGGTGGCATACCAGCCTTCAAGTTCAGCCTGTTCATGCGCCTGGATCAAAAGTTCACTGCGAAAGCCCTGAGGTGTTTGTACCTGGAGAAGCTTGTTTCGATCAAGAGTCTCACCAAAAAAAGCCGGGTCACTGCCGACATATTTGATCGTATCCTTGGGTCTGTTTGCCGGGACACAAGCGCCAAAAAGCAATGACAGATGCGATATTTCATCAATTTCTTCCGGCAGAATAAATGGGCGGGCCCCATCATGGACGAGAATCGTATCTGACACATTACCAGTCAGTCGTCTTTCCTGTTCAATCTCCTTAATGCAGTTGTTCACTGAATCCTGTCGCTCTTTTCCTCCTTCAACAATGGCTTTGAGCTTGCTGATACCTGCCGAAGAAGCCATTTCCTCAAGCGTTGCCCTGTTTTCAAGCTTGGTTGCAATATAGATTGCGCTGACAGTTGTTGCTGCTTGAAAAGCTTTTAGAGTATGGGAGATAACCGGAGAACCGCCGATTTGAAGCATCTGCTTGCTTATTCCATCCCCAAGCCGCATTCGTTTTCCAATCCCGCTTGCGGCAATAATAGCTATGGTTTTCATAAACTGCGGGTGTTAATGAATAAACATGGCATCCCCATACGATAGAAACTGATAATCCTCTTTCAGTGCGATTTTATAGGCTTCCATAAGCAGGCGGTGTTCCGCAAAGGCGCTTACAGCCATAAGGAGTGTCGTTTCCGGTTGCTGGAAATTGGTCAGGAGAGCGTCCACAACCTTGAATTGATATGGCGGGTAGATAAACTTGTCAGTCCAGCCTCGTCCAAACTTGATTTTTCCATCAACGGTGGCATTGGCTTCCAGCACTCGAAGGGTCGTTGTGCCGACGGCAAAAACTCTGCCAGTTTTGTTGACTTTGGTTTCATTGATTGCCATGGCAGTCTGGTAAGGAATATTGAAATATTCCGAATCCATTTTATGCTTTGAGACATCTTCAACTTCAATGGCATTAAAGGTACTGAGGCTTGGGTGCAGAGTAATCGGCAGAATTTTTACTCCTATTTTCTGGATTTTCTGCAAAACAGGCATGGTGAAATGTAAGCCAGCCATTGGAGCGACAACGGCTCCAGTCTCTGTTGCATAGACTGTCTGATAGTTTTCCCTGTCTGAATCACGGTTGGGACGAGTGAAATAGGGCGGAAGAGGAATATTGCCAATTCTTTCGACAAGGCTGAATACATCAATATCAGGGTTGAGAAACCTGATGGTTCTGCCCCGTGAGGTGGTGTTGTCAACAACTTCAGCAACCACATCCTCTTCAAAATAAATCTTGTTCCCGACCCTGACCTTACGTGCAGGATCAACCAGAACATCCCACAATCCAGCTTCTTTATTGAGTACTCTCAAAAGAAAAACTTCGATTTTTGCGTCTGTTTTTTCTTTCTGCCCAAATATTTTAGCAGGAAATACCCGACTGTTATTTAAAACAAGTAAATCTCCTTTTTTAAAGTAGGAGATAATCTCTTCGAATACTTTATGCTCAATATCCTTTTTCCGACGGTTAAGTACCATCATTCTGCACTTGTCCCGGGGGGATGTCGGCTCATCCGCTATTTTGGTTTTGGGTAAAGTATATCGAAAATTTGACAGGCGCATAAGAAATTCAATAGATCAACAAAAAAAAAGATGCAAGAGAAAAGAATTTAAGAAAAAACGTGAGACAGGAGCTTTATAGTGCGTTAGTTCCTGTCCCACAAGAAAATGTTCAGTTCAAAGCCGAGTGATACGCAATATCTTTGTTAATGGTAACATGGTGTCCCGCAATGCATGCTGGTGCGTTATCTTCCACTGATTCAATAAGAGTTACAGTAATGTCGTTCTTTTCAATGGTAATCGCATAACGGTTATTTCTGAAACAGACGCTCAAAGAAAGTTTCTTCCATTGAGATGGCAGGTTAGGATGGACATTAAGTTTTTCATTGTAGAACGAAATACCGGCAAAATATCGGATAACCGTATCAAGTGTTCCCGCCATGACTCCACAATGAATACCTTCCTGAGTCGTACCTCCCTGGGTATCCTGAATATCGCTTTTCAGTGCTTCTGAAAACCAGTTCCATGCCATATCATGACCGTCATGCAGGTAACTTGAAATGATACTGTGCACTACCTTGCTCAAGGTTGAACCATGACTTGTTCTTGGTTCGTAGTAGGCATAATTGTTTCTCACCAAAGTGAGTGCATCAGGGACATGATATCCGATTTTTGACAACAACTCCGCAACCTCCCCTGGTGAGAGGGTATAAAAAGTCATCAGAACATCCGGTTGTTTGGCAACCTTGTACATATCCGGAGAATCATCCTCAGCCTTCAGAATTCTGTCCATCCGATGAATATTGCCGTACATCGTGCGGTAATGTTTCCAGTCAAGTTCCTTCAAGCTCTTGTATCCGTCAAACTGTTCGAGAATGCCTTCGTTATCGATGAGGATATTCATATGGTTACTGATATCCCGCCATTGCCTGAGTTCATCAACATCCAGATTCAGTTTCGACATAAGGCGTTTGAAAACAACAGGATCCATTGTTTCACCTATTTCAGCAGCTTTATCAAACAACCAGATAGCCATGATGTTTGTGTAGGCATTATCTCTGAGCCCCTCCTTTCCACTTCCTGGAAGTGTTTCATGAAATTCGTCGGGTCCCATCACACCTTCAATGTGATATTTGTTTGTATTGGGCGAGAATGTTGCGATTGAAGCCCAGAACCTTGCAATTTCAAACATCAGTTCCGCGCCATACTCATTAAGGAACTGGGTGTCATCAGTGTCGTAGATATAGCGCCATGTATTATAGAAAACTGCTATTGAAACATGACGCTGCAAACTGCTGAGATCCGGGCCCCAGGTGCCGCTTTTAGGATTAAAGTGGACGACTTGCGTATCTTCGCGACCATCATCAGCAGTTTGCCAGGGGTACATGGCACCTTTGTATCCATGTTCACGTGCATAATTTTTTGCTGCATCAAGCCTGCGGTAGCGGTACATGAGCAGGGCCTTTGAGATTTCCGGAAAATGGCGGTTGAAAAAAGGAAGAATAAAAATTTCATCCCAGAAGATATGCCCACGGTACGCCTCACCGTTCAGGCCACGAGCCGGCATTCCTGCATCAATAGATGGATTGTGCGGTGATGCGGTGCACATCATGTGATACGTGTGCAGCCTTAACAGTTTCTGGCTGAATCGGTCGCCTTCTACAATCAAATCAGCTTTTTTCCATATTTTTTCCCATGCGTTTGCATGTGCCGTGAAAAGCGAATCAAAAGAATCATCGTTTTTCAGCGAAACTTTTGCTGCCTTGACAGGGTTACTGCGTTTTGCGTCAAGTGAAGTATGAATGGATACCAGCTTTTCAATGGTGCAGCTTTTTTTCGGACTCAGTGTAAGAGAAAATGATTCACCGATATAGCGATTGGCAGTTACCGGTGAACGTTCAACAACGACCGGTTTTCCATGAGACAAAATCCTTGTTTTTGTTCCAGTGACAATGTCGTAATTCGAAACATTCGTACGTACATGAAGCAGACTGATCTCTTTCTCGCTAAATGAGTCAACATGTTCCAGATGATCGCTTGACAGTTCGCTGTAACGAGCTACATTTTTGTTTTGAATTCTGCCATCAATTGAAGATCGAAACTCGACTTCAGCGCTGTAATTGACTGGTTTCAGGGTAAATTTCATCGCACAGCGATGAGGATCGTCCATACTTGCAAATCTGCTGCTGCAAATACTGGTTATCCTTCCGAGATTGTCCTGAATGACGATTTCACGGTCCATAAGACCGTTATAAATATTAAGGTTCTGGCGATAGCTGAGTATTTTCTGCCCAAGAGGATTAATGAATTCTCCGCCCCCAATTCTGAATTCGACAGGCAGCCAGTTTGGCGTATTGACAAAATCATTGTTGAACACGGTTTGGCCGTGAACCTCTGAAGGAACCCTGTTGAAAATTCCTGCAATATATGTGCCAGGATAATGGTGCTGTGAACTGGAGCAACCCTCAAAAGCACCTCTTATGCCAAGGTAACCGTTACCGGCAGATGTCAGTGTTTCGCGTACTTTTTCATCTTTCGCAGAAAAATTGGTATAGGTCAGATTCCATCCTTCATAATCAAGGCCTTTGCTGAACCACTCTTCTATCTCTTTAATCGTAATTTCTCCAAGGTCACTGACAACAATATCAGCTCCTTGTTCTCTCAGTTTCGAACCTTTGATGTCACGGGCAATACCGAGCACCATACCGAAGTTGCCTCGAACACCTGCCTGAACTCCGGATATCGCATCTTCGACAACAATACATTCGTGAGGGTCAAGTCCGAGATTTCGGGCGGCCATGATAAAGATATCGGGATTTGGCTTTCCCTTAAGTCCAAGTTCGATGGAAACCTCACCGTCAACCCGAGTTTCAAAAAGATGTTCAAGCTTGGCAAGTTTCAGAATAAGCTTGCAGTTACAACTTGAAGAAGCGATTCCTATTCTGATGCCCTTTTCGATGAGTTGGTTAATGAGATTAACCGATGATAAATAGATCTCCGGACCTTCCTTGATCAGTATCTCGGTAAAAAGGCTGTTTTTTCGGTTTCCAAGGCCGCAAACGGTCTCTTTTTCGGGAATGTCATCCAGTTCACCAAAAGGAAGCTCAATATCACGTGACAAAAGAAAACTTTTCACTCCTTCCATACGTGGTTTCCCATCCACATACTTATGATAGTCGTGAGCGGGGTCAAACGGAACGTAAGGTTCGTTATTGATTTCCGCATAATTTTTAAGGAAGGAATTAAACATTGACTCCCACGCAAGGCTATGTACTTTTGCCGTGCCGGTGATGACTCCGTCGAGATCAAAAATTGCCCCTTTAAAGATGTTCCCCATACTGGTATTTAAATGTTAGTCATAATGCAAAATCGTTGTTACAGCGAAAGCAGGCCAAGAATGGTCAAGAGTACGTCCGGGTAAGGCACGGTAAAATTGTTCGGGCAGATTTCATTAACCTGCTTTTTAAGATCCTCGTCCCTTGTTACAAAAAACGCCCAGACATCATTACACATGTCCATTGCCTTTTTCAGCATAGGAATGTCGGAAGGAGTATCGCCGCACACAAGAGTTGAACCTTGCGATCCATTAATTGCTAATTTATTGAATATAAAGGCAAGTCCGTCACCCTTGTCAAAATCCTTGATTGGAGAGTCTTGATAAGCCCCATCAATCGTTAAAATTATCTCAATATCAAGGCCGGTATCTTCTATTCTGAAGTTTCTCCCACTCGGGTCTATTTCACGGACAAGGCTTTTTACCTTTTCGAGAAAAGCTGCTGATTCATCATCCTTGATAGAGTGACTGATATCCTGTCGGGCAACAGTAGTTTGACCAAACTTTATTTGAAGAGCGGAGCCGATAAAATTAAATTTTTCAAAATCCTGTTCCTGAAGAAGTCCCAGCATTTTTTCGTTTAAAAGCTGAATGAGCTTCTGCTTGTTTTCTTCAATAGGAAAACTGTTGAACTCACCGTTTATATCGATAAACTCTCTTCCTTTTGACCCTGCGTAGATAAAGGTGTGGCTTGGATTGATTGAAACGTTCAGAATACCAAAATCTTTCAATGGGGCAGAGGTGATGATAATAGGGTGCTCACAGCAATTTCGGGCAAAACGGGTAAGAAATACTGAATTATAGATTGGCTGTACAGATGATCGGTAACGTCCGCAATAGTTGTTTGTCGTTCCGTCACGATCGGTAATAAATGCGTTGAATTTCTTCCCGGAGAGCCTGGAAACCCCGTTGTTGACATAAAAACGAAAATCAGGAATAAATTTAGCGAGGTAATCGATAAACTTGTCTTCACCGTATTCAAGGTAATAAATGTCCTTCTGCAGCTCACGGATTTCGTATGTGAGATCAACCTCAATCTGTTTCATGCCATCAAGGCGCAGGAGTCTCTGTCCGGTATCGTCATCAATATAAATAGTTTCCAATGAATAGAGGGCGTTTTTGAGCGATTCAACGCATGATCCCCCAACAACTCTTTGCTTGATGATGTTTTTGACTACTGGTTCTCTCAGTTCACGTGTTTCTGCCTTCAGTTGGTAGAGTTCTTTCAGGGTACGAATATCCTGCAACGTGATCGAATTGGAGCATGTATTCAGCTTGCGCTCTTTAAGGATACTCTCGTGCATGCTTTACAGGTAAGGAAGTGAAGACGGTGTATTTTTGTTCCCTAATCTAATGAAAATCTTTCAAAAACAGTTAGAAAACTTTAACAAAGGAACAAATTATTTTATGCTCTTTTTCTCTGTGATTACAAAGTGTTCCACAGACTCGATCATATTATTGGTAATCGATCTTTCAGAACAGTTATGATATGGTGGTGGATATCACCAACTGGTTCCATGGCGTTGAGAACGACAAGGCGATTGCTGTTTTGTTTTATTATTTCCCTGTATCCTTGCTGTACCTTTCGGTAAAATTCAATGCCGGAACGTTCCATACGGTCGAGCTCCTCATCCTCAAATGCAAGTGGAATAGAGCTCTTTGCAAATTTTCTTTTCATCGCCTCAGCCGGGTCAATATCAAGATAAAAGGTAATATCCGGAATTATGCCGCAGGTTGACAGAGAGATAATTGACTTGAGTAACTCAAGGTCAATGCCTCTCCCATAACCTTGATAGGCGGTTGTAGAATCAAAAAATCTATCAAGAATAACTGTTTTTCCTGCTCCAAGTGCGGGAATGATAATATCCTGAACCAGCTCAGCCCTGCTTGCTGAAAAAAGGAGCAGTTCACCAACCGGACTGATCTTATGAGAGTTGTCGAGAAGGATCGTGCGAATTTTTTCTGCTGAATCTGTGCCACCAGGTTCCCTCAGGGTTATAACATCTATACCCTGATTGGTCATGAAGTTGACAAGCTGTATGATCTGGGTAGATTTTCCTGCGCCGTCAATTCCTTCAAAAGTAATCAGCATTAATTCAATATATTGGAAGAGGTTCCGGAAAAGATTACAAAGAGCGACCTATCAGTGCGGTTGCCCAGTCGGTCGTATCAGGATATCATTGACATCAACGTGAGGTGGTTGACTGACAGCAAACATGACAGCACGCGCAATATCATCCGGAAGCAGTTCTGTTGACGCCGGTTTTTGAAGTTGATCCCAGAATGGAGTGTCAACAATACCAGGCTCAATCAGTGTAACACGGATTCCCGTTCCCACCATTTCATTCCGGATCGCCTGTGCCATTCCGGTTACGGCCCATTTCGTTGCTGAGTAAAGATTTCGGATAGAGGTAACACGTCCAACAACAGAACCTGTCACCAGAAAATGCCCTCCATTTTTTACCAGTTCAGGCAATGTCAGTCGAGCTGTTACTGCCGCCCCAAACACATTGACCATAACCATCTCTCGCCATTCGTCAGGTTTATCTTCTCCACCGTAAAACGATGAGCCTTTCGAAAATCCTGCATTGGCAAAGACGACATCAATTTTGCCGAAATGGTTCAGGGTTTTCTCCACCATCTCCTTCTGCGATTGCCACTCAGCAACATTGCAGGTTATGGCAAGTGCTTTATCACAACCAAATGAAGCGACTAACTGCTCAAGCTTTTGAGTTGATCGTGCAGCCAGGGCAACCTTGTACCCGGCCTCTATCGCTCGCCTTGCTGTTGCTTCCCCAATCCCTGTTGACGCTCCAGTAATAAGAAATACCTTCTTATTCATGTAGTTGTTGATTATGGTTCTAAGGTATTGAGCGCGCTATGCTTGCGCCCATAGAAGAAATAGATCACCAGGCCTATAAAAAGCCATCCAAAAAGCCGAATCCAGTTTTCAACAGGTAGCGAAAACATCAGCATGAGACAGGTAAGGATGCCGGCAATCGGCACAAAAGGCACCAGTGGCGCTCTAAAAGGACGATTGGCGTCAGGGTGTGTTTTTCTCATGATCAGCACAGCGCCGCAGACCACAACAAAAGCAAATAGCGTTCCGATATTAACAAGTTCTGCCAGCAGACGCAAAGGAAGCATTCCTCCAAGAACAGCAACAAAAATACCCGTCAGAATGGTCGATTTCCAGGGAGTTCTGAACTTTTCATGAATTGCTCCAAAAAAAGATTTCGGCAACAGACCATCACGCGCCATGGCCAGAAAAACCCTCGGTTGGCTCAGCATCATGACCAGCAAGACTGACGTGATACCCGTAATCGCTCCAAGTGAAATTACCAACTGTGCCCAGCCGATCCCAACCTGCATGAACGCATTGGAGACTGGCGCATCAATATTGATCTTGTCGTAGGGAACCATGCCAGTGATCACTGCTGCGACGGCAATGTAGAGAATAGTGCATACCACCAGAGAACTGATAAGGGCAATCGGGATATCCCGCTGGGGATTTTTTGCCTCTTCAGCATGAGTAGAAATAGAATCAAACCCGATATAGGCAAAGAAAATCATTGCAGCACCGGCAAGTACTCCAACGGGCGTACCACCAGCACCAGGTTGTCCGAGAACCGTGTGTCCAAAAATACTGAATCCAGAAAATCCAAAAGGAGCAAAAGGTATCCAATTCTCAGGTTTGACATACATTGCGCCAAGCACAATGACCAGCAGCACAATAGCAACCTTGACAATGACCATACCAGCATTAAAGTTCGCACTCTCTTTAATGCCCTTGACAAGCACCACGGTAACCGCAAACGTGATAAGAATTGCTGGAAGATCAAACCATGAACCGGTAGGTCTTAAAATCCCGCTTGCAGGATCGAAGTCAAATGGAGCATTTGCAAAAAGAGCTGGAACCCCGAGCCCGAAAATGCCTATTAAATCCTGAAAATATTTTGACCAACCATGTGCAACCGTCGCCGAAGCTACACCATACTCAAGAATCAGATCCCAGCCAATAATCCATGCCATCAACTCACCCAGCGTGGCATAAGCATAAGTATAGGCTGAACCGGCAACCGGTACCATGGAAGCAAACTCAGAATAACAAAGCGCAGCAAAAATACAGGCCATACCAGCAACAGCAAAAGAAAGTGTTACCGCCGGTCCAGCCTTGTCATGCGCAGCCACTCCGATAAGGACAAAAATTCCCGTTCCAATAATAGCACCAACACCAAGACTGGTCAGCGCGACAGGACCAAGAACCCTGTTCAGGCGATGTTCACTATTGATCTCTTTTAAGAGAAGCGAGAGCGGTTTTTTTCGAAAGCTGTTTTTCATGCTAAGAATCCCTTCGATTCATGATGGAAAGAAAATAGACCAACTGCATAATCGCCTGAGCAGCCTCAGCGCCAGTCATTCAAGTCTGTGTCCGAAGCTGTGAATACTTTTTAAAAGCTTATTTTAAATTGAATTGTGCCCACAGACCAAGAAGCATCGGTGGCAGGACAAACACTAAATATATGCAATCAAAATACATTACTGAAGTAATTGTCGTTAATCGGTGACTCAAAGAGTGTCTTTACATGATCTGAACTATCAAACAATTCAATAATAAGACAAGTTCCAGTATAATGTTCAGGGGATTATTTGTTCTCAACTCAACTCAACAAAAAAGAATTTAGAAAAAAAACACAAATAGCTTGTCATGAAAGGAACTGCCTTGAGCGAATCAAGGCGCGACCGATTTGGTGAGAAATTTGATAACCGTAACATTATGCTTTATTTTCCGCTGTTTCTTATTTATGCCAGAGATATAATTATTCCTGTTGTCAATTTCCCGTGGATGGAGATGAAGCTCTTTTGTATTGAAATTGTGTAACTATTACTTCTGTGAAGAAACGAGTTTTTGTTGTTGGAGCTACCGGATATATCGGGAAATTTGTTGTCCGTGAACTGGTTGCCAGAGGATATGATGTCGTGAGTTTTGCACGTGAACGCTCTGGTGTTGGCTCGTCGGCCACAACTGATGAAGTTCGTTCTCAGTTGACGGGGTCAGAGGTAAGGTTTGGTGATGTGAGGAGTATCGATTCCATTGTGCAAAATGGTATCAAGGGAGAGCGTTTTGATGTTGTGGTTTCCTGTCTTACCTCCCGGAATGGAGGTGTGAAGGATTCATGGAATATCGACTATCGGGCTACGCGTAATGCGCTCGATGCTGGAAAGTCCGCAGGTGCGACCCAATTTGTACTGCTTTCCGCGATTTGTGTTCAGAAGCCTTTGCTGGAGTTTCAGAGAGCAAAGCTGCAATTTGAAAAAGAGCTGAAAGAATCCGGTCTGATCTGGTCAATTGTGCGCCCTACCGCGTTTTTCAAGTCTATTGCAGGTCAGGTTGAGTCTGTTAAAAAAGGAAAGCCTTATGTTATGTTTGGCGATGGCAGACTGACGGCATGCAAGCCTATCAGTGAATCTGATCTTGCGCGTTATATCGTTAATTGCCTTGAAGATCCAAAGCTGCAAAATAAAATTCTGCCCATAGGGGGGCCCGGCAAGGCGATTACGCCCATTGAACAGGGGGAAATACTTTTTGAGCTTCTTGGTCGCACGCCAAAGTTCAAAAAAGTTCCGATTTTTTTGTTTGATGTGATTATTCCTGTATTGGCTCTTCTTGCAAAAGTCTTTCCGAAACTTGAGGACAAGGCTGAATTTGCCCGTATTGGTAAATATTACTGCTCTGAATCTATGCTGGTGCTTAATCCGGAAACCGGAAAATATGATGCCGACCGTACTCCTTCTTTTGGCAGCGATACTTTGCGTGATTTCTTCAAGCGTGTTCTGAAAGAGGGGTTGGCTGGGCAGGAACTCGGTGAACACTCTGTGTTTTAATGTTGGAAAAAATGCAAACAATAGTGTTTGGTGATTAATTTTATTTATTTTATGGCATATTATGAATGATAGGCTACAACATCTTTTGAATCGCGTTCTACCTGCAGATCGTTCCATGATTGATGCAGCTCAAGATCACCTTGATGATCTGACCAAGCCACAGGGGAGTCTTGGACGTCTTGAAGAGATTGCACTGAAATATGTTCTGGCGACTGGCAAGTTGAATCCAGTGCTGAAAAAAATGAAAATCTGTTGTTTTGCGGCTGACCATGGGGTTGCTGCTGAAGGGGTCTCGGCTTTTCCGGCAGAGGTTACACCTCAGATGGTTTACAACATGCTCGGTGGTGGAGCTGCCATAAACGTTCTTGCGCGTCATGCGGGCGCTGATCTTGATGTTGTGGATGTTGGGGTGAACCATGATTTTCCTGATTTACCAGGTCTGGTAAAAAGAAAGGTACAGCCCGGAAGTGCCAATATGGCGAAAGGTCCTGCAATGAGCGAGGAGGATGCACTTAAGGCCCTGCTTCATGGCGAAGAACTTGCAGATGCAGCGCATAAGGCAGGTTATCATCTTCTCGGAACTGGGGAGATGGGGATTGCCAATACCACCCCGGCAACAGCCATTTATTCTGTTTTGCTTGATCTGTCTGTTGAGTGCATTACTGGCCGGGGTACCGGGATTGATGATAATCGCTTGAAACATAAGATAGATATAATAAACAAATCTGTTGGCGTAAACTCTTCGCGGTGTACTACAGTTTTTGGTACACTGGCTGCTCTTGGCGGCTATGAAATTGCTGCGATAACAGGTTTTATCCTTGGAGCTGCTGCCAACAGGACTCCTGTGGTTGTTGACGGGTTTATTTCTTCATCTGGAGCAGTTGTAGCTCTCAGACTTTGTCCTGCCGTTGAAGATTATATTTTTTTCAGCCACTGTTCCAGTGAGCAGGGGCACAGGGTGGTCATGGAAAAGCTTGGAGCCCGACCCATTCTTGATCTTGATCTTCGTCTTGGTGAGGGAACGGGAGCGGCACTTGCCATGCAGGTTATTGAGGGCTCATTGAAAATCTTCAATGAAATGTCCACTTTCAGCGAGGCACGGGTGAGTGAAAAAGCGAAGGACAACTGATGCTTGGCGCATTTATTACAGCAGCAAGAACCTTGACGATATTTCCAATTTGGGGTAAGGATACTGAAAATTTCAGTGATGCTCTTTTCTGGTTTCCTGTGGTCGGGATTCTCCTTGGAATGATGCAGGCAGCACTTGGTTATTTCGTTTCTTTGTCAGGCTGGAATGAGCTTGCAGCAGGCTTTGTTGTACTTGGAGGTATTGCCTTAACCAGAGGAATGCATGCAGATGGTTTAGCCGATATGGCCGATGGATTTTGGGGAGGACAAACGAAAGATGCTGTATTGAGGATTATGAAGGATCCGAATGTTGGTTCTTTTGGAGTCATTGCTCTTTCTGGTATGATGCTGCTTAAATGGATTGCTGTGCTTAAACTTATCGAGTTCGGCGCATTTGAAGTTATAGCTGCCGGTGTTTTGCTTGCGCGCTGGGTGCAGGTTCTGCTTGCATCAGTAATGCCTTATGCTCGAAATGAAGGTGGAACTGCACAATCTTTTGTCAATGGAGCCGGAAACTTACACATAGTTGTTGCCACATTATTGACTTTTTTTCTCTTGTTGTTACTTTTTTATCCAGGCGTCAATCTCTACAAGATCGTTGTTGTTTTTTCCGCTGCTGTTATCGCAGGCATCATGAGTGGAATGTTGAGTTATCGGAAAGTTGGTGGTGTTACAGGTGATGTGCTTGGAGCAGGAAGCGAAGTGACAGAATTGTTTGTCTGGATTGTGGGTGCAATATATTGCCGACTATAGGCTTATGACGGGGTTTTTGATGTTAATGATACGTCTTTCAGGGAGTACCACGGCGGTCAGCTTTCCCATAAGCGGGTTTTCATTGTAAACGCAACCAGTGTCGATGGCGATAAGATGGTCGAGCATAACTGGTTCTGGAACAGGTGTATGGGCACACACAACAGTTTTGTTCCAGTTGTAGTTATTGCTTTCCAGAAAAACCTGGCGCATGTGTACCTTTTGCCAACAGAACTCTTCGGGTTTGTAATATCGAAGATTGTCAATTATTGAAAGTTCGGGATCAAGTCCACCATGGGTAAAGAAATAGTTTTCTGTCTGAATATAGTATTGGAAGCTACGTATAAAAACACGGTGACTGTCAGGCAAGTCATTACCATTTAAGATATTATAGGATTTCAAAGTGGCTCTGCCACCACAGTAAAGCCATTGCTCGGTATTTTGGTTTTCAAGATATTCAAGGTACATCAGTTCATGATTACCCATAATAAAATGGCATGAAAATCTGGAACTGAGTTCTATCAAATAATCAATTACCTCTTTTGAATGATCTCCCCGATCAATCAGGTCACCTAAAAAAACCAACTGATCCCCAGCTTCAGGTTTAAGCAGTCGAATAAGTTTTTTCAGAGGGAGTATACAGCCGTGAACATCTCCTATGGCTATAATTCTCCGGCTTTCCGATAAATCAGGTTGCACAGATAACGTTCTATAGTTAAAAGTTAAAAATATCCAAACACTTAAAGTATTATAAATAATTATGATGGAAACATCAAGCCTGTAATGTCCTTCTCTTGTGAATGTTGCACTTGTGGAGGTGAGAAAAAACGTATTCTAATTAAATGTAGCTTGTCACGGTTGAAAAAAATCAAAAAAAAGAGACAAATTAAAGCCAGGCATTTCTTTTGATGACAGTAAATGAAGTATATTAAATCTGATTTATGTGGGGAAAAATATTTAAGTTTGGAGCATGATTACCTTCTTGTTCATCACTTATATAATATTATAACTATCTTCCATATAAGAAGGGCTAATAAGTCTGTTCCTAAAATTGAACGGTTTGTGTTTTTTTGTAGTTATATCCTTATTGGATTTTGACGAATTAACTCGAAAGGGAGAAAAAACGGCATGTTTCCAAAGATAATAACATTGATTGTTGCTGCTGCTTTGCTTTGGGGTGGTAGTCTTAAAGCAGATCCGGTTCCAGATGCTGGTAGTATTCTTCAGCAGCAACAGCAGCAACAGGCTGCTCAGGTACAGGAACTTATGAAGCCTGAAACTCAAGAGGCTCAGGTGCAGGAGTTGTTAAAGCCTGATGAGTCAAGTCAACAATCTTTGCCTGCCGATCTTGTGGTAAAGGTATTTGTCAAGGGGTTCAAGTTTGTTGGATTTGAAGGAATGGCTACTGACAGTGAACTGCAGCCTCTTGTTTCGGGTTCAATTGGGAAAAATCTCACATTTGGAGATTTGGATGAGATTGCCGGAAACATCACAGCCTATCTGAAATCACAAGGCTGGTTATTGGCCAGTGTCTATCTTCCAACCCAGGACGCAACATCAGGAATCATTGAAGTTCACATTAACCAGGGTAAAAGTGACGGCAATCTTTCTATAATGCGAGATAATTCTGTACGAATTTGTAACAAGGTACTTCGTCGCATTGCCGTTAAATCCTATCGTAACGGTTATCCACTTAATGAAAGGCGTCTTGAGCGTTCAGTTCTTTTGATGAACGACCTTCCAGGTATTTCAGCACAAGCCACTCTTGCACCTGGCACTATTTCAGGAAGTTCCGAGTTGAAGTATTTTGTTAAAGAAGGCCCATTACTTTCAGGGGTTGCATGGGTTGACAATCATGGTAATCGTTATACCGGAAGTATTGTTGGCGGGGCAAACCTTTTGGTCAACGATCCATTTCGTCGTGGTGAGCAAGTTTCTCTGACGTTGAATCGTTCAGAAGGGTTATTGCAGGGAGGCATAGAGTACACTTCCCCATTTTGCCCCAATCCAGGCCTTACCGGTACGCTGAAATTCTCAGGAATGCATTATAAGCTTCTTGAAGAATTTTCTAACCTTGGATATGAAGGCAACAGTTATAACTTTGGAGCTGGCCTTAGCTATAAGGTTATCCGCAGTCGCAAGATAAATCTTACGACAGAAGCAGAGTATGGCTATAAAAACCTTACCGACAAATCTTTTGATATAAATCTTCGCGACAGGTCGATAAACAGCATGACCTTGGGAATAAAGGGTGATTATCAGGATGTATTTCTTCGTGGTGGCTACACCACATTGAGTACTGGCGTTACCTTTGGTAATCTTCATGAAGCAATTAAAGATAGACGTTTAAATAATGCTGAGGGAGGTTATACCAGGATTAATCTCAGAGTTTCTCGTCTGCAGCGCTTTTATGACCGTCTGTCAATGGATCTCAGTCTGACATCACAGACAGCTTTCAAAAATCTTGACAGTAGCGAGAAATTCTTTCTTGGCGGGCCAAACAGTGTTCGCGCCTATCCTTTGGGTGAAGGTTCTGGTGATGAGGGAAGCCTTATAAAAGCTGATCTTCTTTACAAAATTCCAACACCGGCAAAATGGGGCGAATTAAAAGCAGGTGTATTTTTTGATGCTGGTCATATTACTCTTAATAAAGAACGTTACAGTGGAGATGTTTATACCGCTACAAATCGTAATGACTATTGGCTTCAGGGTGCTGGTATAGAAATTCGTTATGATATTTCCAGGAAATTTGTGATTCAAGGTAGTTGGGCACAAGTGATAGGAGACAACCCAGGTAGAAGCGTCTTCGGTAATAACTCTGATGGACGCAACGACAAGAGCCGTGTCTGGTTACAGGGGATGATGTTCTTTTAATCATTTGATATTTGATACTGGTGCCTTTGTCACCATCAATGACTCATTCACAACTATTTGCCGAGAAAAAAAATGAACAGGATATTCAACATTATCTGGTCAGTTACCAAGGAGAAGTGGGTTGTTGTCTCCGAAAAAGTTAAATCCAACGGAAAGGTTCCAAAATCCTCTCTATTAAGTATTGCTGTTTTTTCTGCAATATTTGCGGCAAGTGCGGCTGCTTATGCCCTTGATCCCGGTGCATTGCCGGAGGGAGTTCAGATAACCGCTGGAGCAGGTAGTGTTGCCACAAGTGGTAACAGCATGACAGTAAATCAGTCATCCCAGCAGATGATAGCCAACTGGAACAGCTTCAACATTGGACAGGATGCGAGTGTGCATTTTGTACAGCCCAATGTTTCATCAACGGCACTTAACCGCATTGCCGATCAGAACCCAACCCAGATTTTCGGTTCTCTTTCCGCAAACGGACAGGTTTTTCTGCTAAACCCATCTGGTATTATTTTTGGCAAAAATGCACGTGTGGATGTCGGTGGTCTTGTGGCATCGTCCTTGGATATGTCCGACAGTGATTTTCTTGCCTCAAGGTATAAATTCAGCAATGGCGGGAATGCAGGGGAGATTATTAATCAGGGCAGCATAAACATTATTCCAGGAGGCGTTGTTGCTTTGATTGGTACGAAAGTTACCAACGAAGGCGTTGTTAATGTCGGATCGGGTAGCGTTGCGCTTGCTGCTGGCAACCAGGTTTCGCTTGATCTCAAGGGAGACGGTTTGATCACCCTGGCAGTTGACGAAGGTACTGTTGATGCATTGGCCCAAAACAAAGGTCTTCTTAAAGCGGACGGAGGCTTGGTTATAATGACCGCCAAGGCAGCGGACGCACTGACACAATCTGCCGTAAACAACAGCGGTATTATTCAGGCGCGGAGTCTTCAGCAGAAAGATGGGCATATTATGCTTGATGCCGTTGGCGGAATGACGACCGTATCAGGAACGCTTGACGCCTCATCCCCTGATGGCAAGGGCGGACAAGTGGTTGCTACCGGTGACCGTGTTCTTGTGAAAAGTGGAGCACACCTGACAGCCTCCGGATTAACAGGTGGCGGTGAAGTGCTTGTTGGCGGCAACTGGCAGGGCAAGGATACCTCCATTCACCAGGCTACTGGCACTATTGTTGAATCAGGTGCACTGCTTGAAGCCAATTCGACTGATACTGGTAACGGTGGCACAGTAGTGGCTTGGTCGGACGTAACGAATCCACTTTCGGTTACCAGAGCTTACGGAACGTTTGAGGCAATGGGCGGGCCGAAGGGAGGTGATGGCGGCCGGATCGAGACATCGGGTCACTGGTTGGATGTGGCAGGTTCACAGGGTGGGGCTTCTGCGACGCTCGGGCAGGGTGGATTGTGGTTGTTTGATCCTTATAATGTCACTATTGATAATGTTTCTCCTGAAGGTGCAGGTAGCTATTCAGGTACTGGCGCTCTTCTCGATCCTTATATTTGGACACCAAGTGCCTCAGGTTCGCATATCCTGAATACTGATATTTCTGATAAGCTTGACAAGAATTATGTTGTTACAGTTACTACTACAGGTGGTACTGCTGCCGAGCCAGGTAACATTACAGTTTCAGCACCTATTCGCAAAACATTAGGTTCATCGGATGCTACGCTAAATCTTGATGCTGCAGGAAGTATAATTATTAATGCTCAAATTATTAACACAGTCGGGACTCTTAACATTAACTTGAAGAGTGGTACAGGTAGTATTAGTGGTATAGGAGACATTACAGGTAATGGTAACGGTGCAATGACTTTTAATGTTGGCGGTAATGTCAGTGGTACTTATTCTGGAAATATCACTGACAGAACGTCGCTGGATAAATTAGGGCAAGGCACACTGATACTTGCTGGAAACAATTCATATACAGGCCTTACTGATATTCTTGCAGGTACACTCAAAGCAACTAATACCAATGCGTTAGGGACAAAATTGAATGGTACCCGAGTTGAAAATGGAGCTACGTTGGAAATTGGGAGTGATATTGCAAACCAGGAATTTCTGCAACTTAACGGGAATGGTGTAAATAATGGAGGAGCGTTAGTTATTAACGGTGGCAATTATACCTTTAGCGGTGCGATACAACTTCAAACAGCATCGCTGATAACAGCTACAGGTGGAACGCTCACATTGACTAATACAGCAGAGGGAGTATATGGATCAGGCGGACTTACTGTTTCAGGAACTGGGGGTGTAATTTTCAATGGATCAATAGGTTCTGGTTCTTATTTAAATTCATTCACAGGTTCAGCTGGTACGACATTGACCATAAAAGGAGGTGTGGTTAATACACATGGCTCACAGACCTATAATGGGCCAACGACTTTTGATGCTACATCAGGTTCACTTACAACGCTTCGTATAGCTCAATTGGGCAATTTCACTGGTCTTGGTGTTATTACTGTGGCAAATAATCAAACATTGACGTTTGAAGGCATACCAGGCCAAGGAGTCAATGTAGATTTTATAAATCCATTAAATGACTTCTCAACAGTTAGTGCTACGTATGTAAACAATGTGAGATTGATTGACAAAAATGCACTTACTCTTTCAAATATCGATGGTAGTGGGACAATTGATATCGCTACGCTGACAAATGATCTTACAGTAAGCGGTCTTATTATGACTTCTAATGCAACTGCAACAGCTCTTATATTGAATGCCGGGAAGAATGAGATTGCAGGAACAAAGACAGGTGGTGATATTATTCTGGATGGTGGAACAATCAGTGTCGGTTTAGGAGGACGTGCCACTCTTTATACCGGGAGTATATCTGGAAGTTCGGCATTGGCGAGTTATATTTCTTTAAGTGGAACTGGCCGATTTCGTTATAATAGAGATGAGCTAACGACATATTCTTCCTTAGATACCCCACTGGCATCTGGTTTGTATGGAATCTATCGCGAGCAACCTGTGCTTAATGTTACTCCAAGTTCACACACAATGTTTTATGGGGATTCACTCCCGTTGTTTACTGTTGCTTTATATGAGGGCTATGTGAATGGAGACACCGATCCCATATTGACAAGTGCCAATGCCAGTTGGGGTGTAGACGGCGATCAATCGGCTTCTTTTAATTACATTGCAGGTCCTCATAATGTACGTTATACCGGTGGACTTGTAAGTGGTTTTGGGTATGGATTTACTGATAAAATAACTAGTACTAATGAGCTAACGATAACAGCGCGTCCA
>SZXV01000006.1 GCA_005862225.1 Chlorobium sp. | reverse complement strand
AGGTGTATGGCGAAGCAGATCCGACACTGACTTATGTAGCGACACCTGAAACTCCGGGTAACGGCTTGATACTTGGTGAAAGCTTGGGTACTCTTTCAAGAAATCCAGGAGAGAGTGTAGCTGGTTATGCCATTACATTGGGTAGCTCAATGAATACAAATTACAATATAAGTTTTACAGGTGCGAACCTTACCATCACACGTGCACCTCTGACTGTTACCGCTATTGGAGAGATAAAGCGTTTTGACGGAGTTCCTTATAGTGGGGGTAATGGAGTTATATTTACTGGTTTTGTACATGGTGAAAATGCTTCAAATCTTTCCGGTACACTTGGGTATACCGGTTCATCCCAGGGTGCTATTGACATTAATACGGTCCCGGATCAGTATGAAATTATTCCAACGGGATATACGTCGAATAACTATGTCATCACGCCTGTAAGGGGCTACCTACAGATTGTTGAGGCAACGGCACCTGAACCACCGGAATGGTATGATCCAAATTTGCCATCTACTCAATTGGCTACGTTAATGTCGGTTGACATGGGCGCTGATATGCGTTCAATAATCACAGCGAGAAGTTTGGACGATACATCTGGGGACGAGCGAGGGTTGATTGAAGATCAAGTACTCAAAGTATATATCCCGGAAAAATTTGTCAGTTCGCGTTCATCGTTCTTTTTCCCGCTGCCGGAAAAAATTCGGAAGCAGCTTTCAAAGTCAATAGATGCAGAGCAAGTTTTTCTTATGGATGGAACTTCGCTCCCGAGCTGGTTAACGTATGATGTAAAAGCCAAAGTTTTTACAGCTAATGAGGTGCCCATTGGAGAGCTACCACTTACGGTTCTTGTAAAACAAGGTGATTTTGTTTGTCCAGTAGTTATTCTACAGTGATTTATTTTTCTGACGTCTGGTATGATACTGTGTTGGGATGAATCAATGTAAAACAACTGTGATACATACAAATGGGTCAGAATGTGGAAATAGGTCTGTAGTTGTTATTGGTGGTGGCGCTTCAGGGATGTTAGCAGCAATTGCATGCAGAAAAGCTGCTGAACGTACAAAAAAGGGTTGTTCCATTGTATTGCTCGAACGGAACGTCCATCCAGGCTCCAAGATCAAGATATCGGGTGGGGGTAAATGTAATGTAACTCATCAGGGCACTCCTGATGAGTTATTAAGGATTGGTTTTTTACGTCAAAAAGAGCAAAGGTTTTTACGCCACGCTTTTTATAGTTTTACAAGCAACAATCTCGTTGAATTACTTTTTCGTGGTGGTGTTTTAACATTTCAGCGTGATGACGGTAAAGTTTTTCCGGTGAATGGGAATGGTTTATCAGTTGTTTTACTTCTCGAGAAATTATTGCGTGAATCCGCAGTCAATTCTTTTTTTTCCAATCGTGTCCTCTCTGTTGAACAGCACAAGGGCCAATTTTTAGTTACTACAAACAGATCATCATTTATTGCAGATGTTGTTATTGTTGCAACTGGCGGTGTATCTTATTCCCGAACAGGCACGACAGGAGATGGATTGCAGATTGCCCGAGCATTTGGCCACTCATTTAAAGATACTTCTCCAGCCTTAGCGCCAGTTTATACTAAAAAGCCTTTTCCACTTGCAGGCGTTTCTCTCTGTTCGATTGATTTTCTCGCCCAGGCTGGCGATGATCGGAGTGTTGTGCGTCGTGGGGATCTGCTTTTTACTCATCACGGTTTCAGCGGTCCTGTTGTTTTATCATTATCGCGTGATATTGCTGAACTAAGGGCCATTTATGCTAATATTTTACTTTTTGCTGATCTATTTCCCGAACTAACTAAAGTCGAACTTGAAGAGAAACTTCTGACTCAGGCCCGAAAAAGTGGTACTCAAATGGTACGGAAATATCTCCAAGGCACACATACAGGAATAAATAACAAAATCGTTGGAATTATACCATCTCCATTAGTTCCTTATTTGATGAGTCAGGCAAGCCTTGATAACGATGTCACATGGAGTGGGCTTCTCAGGGAAAAAAGGCAGTTATTGCTTCATGCTCTTAAACACTTTCCCCTTGGCAACGTTCTTGATGTTCCGCTTGATCAGGGCGAAATCTCTGCAGGCGGGGTTTTACTTGATGAAGTGAACCCAAAAACGATGGAGTCTCGTTTAGTTCCTAATCTTTTTTTCTGTGGTGAATTGCTTGATTATGCCGGTGAAATTGGGGGCTATAATCTGCAAGCCGCTTTTTCCACCGGATGGTTAGCCGGAAGTAATGCGATTTAATCTGAGCATGAAAATAGTGGTTTCATTGCTATTGCCTCCATTTTTTTGACTTCAAACAAGCATGTTTCCAGATCAAACGAGAACTTTTGGTTATCGTTAAACATTACTCGTCTTTTGTCGAATCGTATCTTCATGGGTACACTTACTTTTCGTTCGTCACCACAGACGTTGTTTTTTATTCCCGGCTGAAAGAGTTTATCCTGCTTTTCATCTACTGAGACTTGCACGGCATTGTCTACAGTACATAGTGCTTCAATTGCTCCGTCTTCCGTGAGTTGTACAGAGTTGATATCTCCGTGAATGCCGTTCGGTTCGTTATCGTAAGATGTTATGGTGCCTATTGGAGTCTTTATATCAATTTTTTTTAGTGGCTCAAAAGATCGGATTGCACCAGATTCATAGAACGCCAACCCCTTTCGTATGGTGACTTCTCCCACAGGTGTTTTAACTGCAAGCGTTTGACCAGGCCAGAGTGTTATGCTTTTCAGTGCCCCACTTTCGTAAAATTGAAGGCCAATCATCTTGGCGTTTAATGTTCCTAACGGTGAATTGATGGTGAGTGCGTCAGCAAGCGCGAACTCATTTTTCCATGACCAGAAACCGCTGAGTTTCCCATCGAGAGGAAATACTCTTTTAATGTTCCCGTTTTGGTGAAACGTAACCAATTCCGCAGGTATGTCGCCGACAGGAGTTGCAAGGATAGTTTGCGACTGCAGGGCGATTGATTTCAGCGATCCATCCTTGTAAAAGTAGACAGGTTTGACAGAACGTCTACCCATGTCTTCGGCCTCGTATTGAGGGACAAAAGAGCCGTAAGGTGTTGTAAGTGTGTTCGGTTGTGTGACAAGACATCCGTCCATCTTGCCATTTGAATAAAGTGTTCGGAACTCCACTCCGGAAAGATCGCCATAGAGTGTGCTGATGGTTGTCATGATTATTGAAATTAAAAAGTTTATGGATCCATATCCCAACAATTTAATTGCAATAACCATGCCAAATAACAATGATTTTCTTAAATGTTATTTTTTAGTCATATGCGTGACTGTTTATCTTTTGTTACATTAAAAATTACCTTCCTTTATGTAGAAAAAGAGATAATAACAACACTTTGGTATACATTTCCTGTAATCTGTTTATGACTATTTTTTTTGCAGTTGCAGTGACTTGTCCGAAATGATCTGTTCGACGTTTGATGAGATTGAGAGGGCACGCATGAGGTCAAGCAGGTTTTGTTGGATGTTGAGATTCAGTTCAATAGGACGCCCGCCCTGGAATTCAGGGTTTGTTCCTTTGAGATGAATTGCAATAGTGGATTGGCCATCAGGCGCCATGCTGATTGAGGAGATCAGTTGAACGTAAAGAAAGTTAGAAAGAGCCTCGTAGGTTGTTCGCAAGCCCTGGTTTGCGGCAGCTCGTTCTTCAGGTGTGGTTGCATAGATTATTTGCCCTGATTGTTCAGCTTTCATTCCCCCGTCTAATATTTCAAAACGTTCTTTGTTAAGTTTTATAGGTATATCTCCTTTAATGGTACCGGTAGCAAAGATTTTTTTTGTTCCCTGCAGATCAAGTATTTTCTGCAAGGGAATATTGTTAAGCTGAAGAGTCGTCTCACCCTCATATTTTGCAATGTCATAATTCATCTGGCTGATAGCAACATTACCATCAAGAAATCCTGTACTGAAGTTATAAAGTGAAATCAGGTTTGGATTAAGGTGGTTATTCCCAAGAGAGAGGTTGCCGCTGGGAGACAAAAGCGTCATTTCACCGCCTTGTGTTTTCTTTTGCAGGTGTTTTAGTCTAAAATTGATTGTTGTCCTCCCATTTTCTTCTCGGCTAAGAATAAAGCTCGGTTCACTAAAGGAGTAGCTGGCTTCTGATCTTTCAGGCCCCAAAAGACGTTCACTTGTGGTTTGTTTGATTGATGGCGGAGCAATGCTAATCGTACCTCCTCCTGTTGAATGAAGCTGGGCATTTTGTGTGATAAAGCTTGTTTTAGTAATGGACACTGGAATGGTTCCGTTTATCTCTCCATGCAGAGATCCTTTGAAATCGCCCAACAGTCTTAAACGGTCAAAAATATTGATATTGGATAATTTCACAGTAAACGGCTTTAATTTCATTTCAGCATCAGCGTTGACAGGTGTTGATGTGATTTTCCCGTCACAAAGGTTTGCAGAAATATCGCCAACAGTTACCCCGGCAAATTGGTTATTCCTCTTATGGATTGTTATAGTGCCATTCAGGTTTTTCAGGAAGTCTCCTCCTCCTTTTGTCAAACCCAGATCAAGTGAAAGCAATGGTTTGTTTTCTTTGGTATAAGAGAAAATTTTTGACCCCTTTTGACCCACAACTATAGCGTGCCTTACTATTATTGATGAATCCTGAAATACAACAGGAATAGAACCGCTGATTTGTCCTTTAGCAAAGGGTTTATTGCTGCTGCCAAAAGACAATCCCGGGAACTTGTTCAAAGGGATTTCTGCAAAGTTGAGAATGAAGCGACTCTGCCTGGTTTTAAGATTATAATCAATACGATCTGCTGAAGCCTTTTGCTGAAACAGTTCTATTGAACAATGTTTCAGGGTGAGAGTACATGGGTTTATCAGATCTCTTTCAGATCCAAAGAGTGCGGTAAAATTTGATACCGGCAATGGTTTCCTGTCATTTGAGAACCTTGCAACCCGGATTGTATCTAAAGGCTGTTTCCAGTTTTCAGCCGTACTCATTTTGATGTTGTAACTTATTCCGTCAAACCCAAGATTTTCTTTTATAACAGCAGCATTGTTGATTCTGTATTTTACTGAAACAGGCTTGAGAGAGAGGGAAAGATTTTTTTGTGCTAATATATTAATATCAAAAGATATAAGAGGATTTTCATCATTGAAGGTAAATTGTTGAGAGGAAGGGATGATTTTAAGGGAATCAGAAACAAGCAATATTGTTGCTGTTAAAGGATTTTGTGCAAGGCGCCAAAATTCCTTTTTTTCGTCGCCACCCGAACGAAAAGAAACAAAAGCGTTGGTTAATAAGATAGTGTACGAGGTTGCTTCAGGGTTGCATCCATCAGGAGGTGTGATAAAGACAACCCTCACCGAGCCAAATCTGATCCCTGAAAAATCAGGTTGACAAATGTCTGAAATTTCAATACGAATCGGTTTCCCTTCAAGGGCTTTGTCAAGCAGAGATTGTGCGTACCAAGGGAAAAAAAACCATGCACCTGTTGGCAATATAATCACCACAAATAGAAATACGCTCACCAGGATGCGGAGCAGCAATTTCACGGTCACTCTTTTTTCTTTTGCTTACCTGGATTTTTTTATCCATTTGCCTTGAATCTGTACCCATGTTCCCGCTGGAAGACGGGCATAAATTTTCTGTGACATCATTGTTCCAACGGCATCAAGCGTAACATTGTTTGCAGCAGCAACTTTTGCATACTCAGCACGACGCTCATTGTTAATTTTGGTAATCAGTTCTTTGCCGTCATTCGATGCTCCCGGAGGTTGAGCAAGGAGTCCGTTGTCAACTTCACCAGCTACTCCAGTTGCGCGTGCTGTTTCAAGATCCAGTGCAAACAAAGGAGCTGTAATGCCGGTCAGTATCATCATAGCGATACTGATTGTTACAAGAATTTTCTGTATGGTTTTCATTGTTCATTTCTCCTGGTTAGAATAAACCTTTTTTGCTGTCAAGCAAGGTATCAAGTTCACGGTCTACCTTGATTCTTATTTCATGATCAATTTTTATGTTCATGTTGATCACTATTGGTTTATCGGAAGCTTCTATTTTCACGGTCGGACTGCATCCGGTGACAAGAGCACTGGCTGTGAGCAAAAGAAGCATCAGCATACTGAAAGCTTGTTTTTTCATAATTTTCTTCCTCTTAACATTTCCTTGTTTTATGGGTCATCCTATTGAAATAAATACTTCATAGCTATATTCACATCAAGCTCACTGGTGTTGAGAGTAAAAACGGAATCCTCGTACTTTGGCCCGCCTTTTCCAATTTTAGGGTTGTTTGAAACGCCGACTCCCTCTTTGGGAATTGCAAAAAAAATAAAAGATTTTTTATCCAGTTTTCCATTACTGTTTTCATCGTGCATGATGCTTACAGCGTATTGCCCCCAAGGAAGATTTTCAAAAACAACATCTTCCTCTGTGGCGGTTATTTTTTTGATCCTGTTCGCGTATGCCAGTTCATGTTCTTCAGGAAACCCCTTTTTAGAGTTATAGATTGACACACCAAGCAGGCCTTCAACTTTTTTCAGCTCCTTGACGTGGACAATAATGCGACCCTTATGTTCTGAAAGGGAAGTGTCTGCAATTTTGATTTCTTCGGAAGCCTGAGTAACTGGAGCAACAAGAAAGAAAAGAGTAAAAAGAAACAAAAATGTTTTCATTTGTTAAAGCGAACCGTTTCGGTTTTGGTAATCATACTATTACTATCCATTAAATTGGTTAGCATAAATACAATATCGCTATTCCGCAATGCCATTACAACATCAATTTATTTTCACTTCAACGGAGTCGATCTTTCGTTACAAGTCGGCGGCTGGCATACGTGCAACCTCAGCAGCAGTAAAAACCGGCCCCTCCTTGCAGACGTAGACTGAGCCGACATTACAGCGTCCACATTTTCCAACACCGCATTTCATACGGTTTTCAAGTGTGGTATAGACGTTATTTTCGTCAAAACCGAGTTTTTTAAGCGAGATCAGAGTGAATTTGATCATGATCGGCGGTCCACAGATGACCGCAATGCAATTATCAGGAGAGGGAGCAGCCTCTTCAAGAACAGTCGGTACGAATCCAACCTTGTCTTTCCAGTCGGGGGATTCTCCGCCCGGATCGACGGTAAGGACAAGTTCGACATCATCACGCTTCTGCCACTCATCAAGTTCATGCTTGTAAACCAGGTCAGCGACACTACGGGCACCGTAAACAATAGTGACCCGTCCGAATTTTTCACGCTGGTCAAGACATGACCAGATAACGCTTCGTGTGGGGGGCAGGGCTATACCTCCTGAAACAAAGAGAAGGTTTTTGCCGTAGAAATCCTCAATTGGAAATCGATTTCCGTAAGGCCCCCGAAAGGTGATAAGGTCGCCAACATCATTGTTTGCAAGAGCTGATGTTACCCTGCCGGACTGCCGGAAGGTGCACTCGATATAATCCGTTCTGGTTTCTGGACTTGCCACACAAAATGTACTTTCTCCTTCACCGTATATACCATACAGTCCAAACATGCCGGTCCGAAAAGTTTTTTTGAACAGCTCATGATCGGCCTGTTCCTGAAACTCAAGCTTCATGGTTCTTACGCCAGGCGCCTCGTCGTGACGATCTACGATTTTCATGATAGCCGGCTTATAGATGTTGTGCTGTGTGCTTTGGATATTGTCTGTCAAGGCTGTAAAGTTGATATTTTTTGTAACGTTTCTGTAATACCCATGTCAACCGGACACTGGCGTGAGCATCGCCCACATCCACTGCAACTGTTCACGTTGAACTTCCCCGGAAAATAGTTGAATTTGTGCATGATGCGCTGCCGCCACCTCGCAGACTGCGTCGCACGGGGGTTATGGCCTGATGTATGCATGGTAAAGAGTGCAAATGAGCAGCTATCCCAGTTTTTTCTCCTGATACCACTGTAGGTGTCACCTTCGTCCTGTATGTCGAAACAATGGCAGGTGGGGCAGAGATAGGTGCAGGAGCCACAACCGATACAACGCATTGAAATCTCTTTCCAGAATTTGCTTTCAAAGTTATCATGGTTTTGCAACCATGCAACACAAGTGTCGAGATCAAATTTTTCTGGTACGGCAGCAATTGGTGCTATAGGGTCAGAGCCATCCTGCAGTAATTCTGCAATAGCAAGAAATGCTTCATGGCCCCGGTCTGTAAGCTCTTCAACAACCCAGCCTTTGTTGTTTTCAAGAGGTCGAAGAAGCACATCAGAACCTGTTGAGCTATCAGGTGCCAAATTGAGAGATGAGCATAAACAGAAATCGTCCGCTTTGGTACATGCAATCGAAACGATCACCGATTCATTGCGTCGTTGAATCCAGTATTCATCCTTGTAATCCCATCCAAAAAGGGAATCATCAATAGCCAATCCTGATGCGTCGCATGGTCTGGCGCCGAAAATAATTCGTTTATCATTGGGCGGGGCAAAATCTTCTGTGTCAATTGCACGCTTTTTAATGGTATAACGCAGCATCGGTTCGGTCTGTGGGAAAAAAAGATCCTTGATAGAACGATCGGGCAAGACACTTTCAAAATCAAAGTCGGATGCATGTTCAATTGCTGCATAACTCGAAAGAGTGTCTGTTTTTACTGGGCCGAACACCGTTAATCCCGCTGCCCGCCATCGTGCGATACAATTGTCAAGTTTATCGCTGAAAAGGATTCTTGTCATTACAAGTGAGTTACTTAGAGAATGAATGTCTCGGAATCGTCCTTATTAAAGCTTGCCAGAACCGGTTCCTGGGTTTGGCTTGTACCGGCATAATGATCGAATGACTCAAACACCTCCTGCGCCATCCTGGCGTTGATAAAACGGAGCGGGATATTGACGGGACAGGCACGGTCGCAGTTACCACATCCGACGCATCGTCCTGCAAGGTGAAATGCCCGAACAATATTCCATTCAAAATTTCCCAGTGTATGCGATGAAGTATTGATCCATTGTGGTTGATTGCTGTCAACAATACATCTTCGACAATAACACATTGGGCACGCCTGACGACAGGCATAGCATTTGATACAGCGGGAAAACTCATCTTTCCAGAAAGCAAATCGTTCTTCAGTGTTCATCTGATCGATTCGATACAGAAGAGCATCACTCGATTTTTCAGGAGGTTTCTCTTTGAGTGAGTCAATAAGCCCTGAAAAGTCTTCGGCTTGTTCACCCTGCAAGGCTTTGACTTCTCTGCCTGAAGTATCAAATCCGAAAATGATAATCTGCTCAGGATTGAGCTGGGACTCGGCTGCAAGAATATTGATTGATCGAATTCCTTCAGGTCTGAGAAAGATACCGACACGTTTTTCATCACTCAGAAGTCCTTCGGTAACCAGATAGCCCGCAAGGTTTCCTATGCAGTTGCTGTCAAGGACCAGCTCATCAGCTTCTTCAAATGAACGAACAAAAAGTGGTCGGCGTCGGTCGGCAGTAGATCCCTGTTTATAGCCAATGACCATTTTAACCGAGTTGCTTGCAAGAAGTTCTTTGACTCTGGTTCTGTATTTTTCCTGTGTAATCATTGCCCGATTTTTTTAAAGTGTCGCCGGTGTTTCAGTTTCTCTGATCAATTCTTTGTATTGATCAAAAGGGCCAAGCTTGCGAATATCTTCAGTGACGCTGTTAATAAGATCGGCAAATTTACCTCCTTCGGCGGCACTGATCCATGAGAACTTTACCCTTTCGGGAGATATACCCAAAAAATCAAGGAGGCTTCGAAAAACCATCCATCTGCGTCGTGCATGGTAGTTGCCATGCGTAAAATGGCAATCACCAGGATGGCATCCACTTACCAATACACCGTCAGCGCCTTTTTGAAGAGCTTTCAGGAGAAACATAGGGCTGATTCTGCCAGTACAGGGAAGCCGGACAATGCGCACATTCGGGGCATACTTCAATCTGCTCGTTCCTGCAAGATCAGCTCCTGCGTATGTGCAGTATGTGCAGACAAAAGCAATGATTTTCGGTTCAAAAGGTTCACTCATCAGCTTATTCCTGTAGCAAGGTTCTGTGTGTTCACAATTATTAATAAGGTGCTGCGCTTCAGAGGCCCATCACCTCTGCAAAAATTTGTTTTTCGGTAAAGCCTGCCAGATCAATACTGTTCGAACGACAGAAGGTAACACATGTGCCACATCCCTGGCAAAGTCCTGGATTAACAGAAGCCACCCGTTTGACAAGCCGTCCTGAGCGGTCAAAAATATCTTTTTTCTCAATGGCGTTATAAGGACAGGCAAGAACGCAACCCCAGCATCCAGCACAGGTTATTTCATTCGTTGCGGCAACAACCGGTTCCCGTTCCAGTTTCTCCTTGCTGAAAAGAGCAAGGACCTTGCTTGCCGAGGCCGAAGCCTGGGCGACAGAGTCCGGAATATCTTTGGGTGACTGGCATGCACCAGCAAGAAAGACTCCTGCTGTCGATGATTCTACAGGCCTGAGCTTCAGGTGTGCCTCGTTGTAGTAACCGTATTCATCATAAGCGATTCCGATGATTTTTGCAAATTCTTTTGCATTCGGCTGTGGAACCATCGCTGTAGCAAGCACAACCATATCAGCTTCGATGACAACAGGTTTTCCAAGAAGGGTGTCTACCCCCCTTACCATCAGCTTGCCATTTTCTTCCCATACTTTGCTGACTCTGCCACGGAGATATGATGCCTCATCTTCTTCAATGGCTCTTCGGGTAAATTCATCATATCCCTTGCCTGCTGCGCGAATATCCATATAAAAAATATGGGTCTTCCCGCCATGAACCTTATGAGAGTAGAGCATGGCATGTTTGGCTGTGTACATACAGCAAATTTTTGAACAGTAACGCACTCCTTTTGAGGGATCGCGTGATCCGGCGCACTGGATAAACACAACAGTTTCAGGAACTTTGCCGTCGGAAGATCGCAGGATTTTGCCAGCCGTTGGGCCACTTGCCGAAGCAAGGCGCTCGAATTGCAGACCTGTGATCACGTCCGGATATTTCCCATACCCATATTCTCCATACCCGGCAGTATTCTGAACCTGAAATCCGGTAGCAACAACAATCGCTCCCACTTCAAGCTCAATAAATTCGTCCTTTATATCGAAATTGATAGCATTGATCTGACAAGATTTCATGCATGTTTTGCACTTGCCGTTTTTGAAGTAAATGCAGCTTGTCTTGTCGATTACCGGTATATTTGGTACTGACTGTGCAAATGGGGTGTAAATAGCAGTCCGTTTACCGAGGCCGCAGTCAAACTCGTTCGGGATTTTTTTTACCGGACATTTCGTCATGCAGTCACCACAACCAGTACAGGTATCAATGTCCACATATCTCGATTTCATACGAATCCGGACCTTGAAATTGCCAATGTAGCCGTCAACATGTTCAACTTCAGCATACGTGAGCAATCTGATCTTTGGATGTTGAGCAGCCTCAACCATTCTCGGAGTCATAATGCACTGTGAACAATCAAGCGTAGGAAATGTCTCCGATAATTGGGCCATGTGACCGCCAAGAGAGGGTTCACGCTCAACAAGGACAACTTCCTGGCCAGCATTGGCAATATCAAGTGCAGCCTGTATTCCGGCAATACCTCCACCGATAACGAGAGCCCTGCGCGTTACTGGTACCTCAATAGGCTGTAACTTGTTGTTGCGCTTTACCTTTTCAATCATCGAGCGTGTAATGTCCATGGCCTTTTCGGTAGCCATATCTTTATCGGTATGAACCCATGAACACTGTTCTCGAATGTTGGCTATTTCACAAAGATAAGGATTCAGGCCAGCTTCGGCGCAGGCTTTGCGAAAAGTGGCTTCATGCATTCTCGGGGAACAGGCAGCAATAACAATGCCGGTAAGATTGTTGTCACGAATCGCTTTTTTGACGCTCTCCTGTCCAGGGTCTGAGCAAAAATATTTGTATTCAACAGAGACCTCAACACCAGGGTGTTCACCTATAGCAGCCGCGAGTTTGGTACAATCAACTTTTGATGCAATATTTTCACCGCAGTGACATATAAATACGCCTATTTTCGCCATGATTCAATCGTTTGGTCTGAAACTACAAGCCTGAATGGTATCCAAAATTCTGTAGAAACCACCCACGGTTATATTTTTCAAAAAGTTGTACTCTAAAGTTTCGATACAAGGTCAAGTGCAGGAACAAAATGCTCACCTATTGCTACTTCAGCAGGGTCTGCGCCGCATGCAAGAGCTACAAGCTCCGAAATATAGTAGACAGGCATTGCTTTAATGTCACCAAACCGTTTTCTCATACTTCCCTGACGCATATCAAGATTAGCCTGACAAAGTGGGCATGCAACAACAAAGGCATCAGCTCCATTGCTGGCAGCATTTTTCGCAATTGAATGTGTGAGTTCTTCAACAAGGGGCTGCTGAGCAAGTGTCAGACCCGCTCCGCAGCATTCAATCTTGAATGCCCAGTCGACCGGAGTCGCTCCAATAGCGGTCATGATTGCCTCCATCTTGAGCGGATTTTCAGGATCATCAAAACTCATCTCATCCATCGGGCGAACCAGAAGACAGCCATAATAACAGGCTAAAGAAAGACCTGTGAGAGGTTTTTTTACTCTTTTTTGAATTTCTGCCGGATCCATTGCTTCAAGAAGCTGGGTAACGCCGATAAATTCCGCGTTACAGGTTGGCTTTATTCCGGTAATTGAATAAACCTCTTCACAAAGTTCAGGTGAATCCATCAGGGCTTTTCTGGTGGTTACCTGTCGATTCTGGCAGGCTGCACAGGGTGCCAGAACCAGGCTCAATCCCTGTGCATCGGCAAGAGCCTGATTTCTTGCAGGCAGAAGAACGGCCAGTTTGGGGTTGGTGGCATGAGCTGATGTTGCTCCGCAACAGTTCCAGTCCTCTATTTCCTGAAGTTTCAAGTCAAGGAGAGAACACATTTTTTTTACAGAGATATCATATTCACGGGCAGTTCCACTCAGAGAGCATCCCGGATAGTATCCAATGGTCATACCAGGTTTTATTGAAAAAGGAGTTTTGGCAATAAACTGCTTTTTTATCGGACGGCGTTTCGGCGCTGAATGATGAAACTCTTTTTCAGAAGCTTCAAAAATTTTTGCAATCTGATCCTTTCCTTTAATGCCACCTTTTCCAGTGATAGAGTGTAAAGGTTTGACCTTTCCACTCATGATCATTTTGACGCCTGATTCAGCATCCTGTAAAAAAGATCTGGTTCGTAGCTTATAGCTGTTGACAAGTGAAAGTTCCTCCAGACGACCATGCTTGCGCACGTTTTTAAGGAACGAAACGTGAAAGGCGTTGACCAGTTTTTTAGCTCTGGTTTCTGATACAAGGCCTTTTTCAAGCGCAAGAGCTCTTAGAGCATCCATGGTGCCTGCAATATCTATGTTCTGCGGACATCGCGCAGTACAGGTCATGCAGCCGACACAAAACCAGAGCGCTTCACTTTTCAGCGCATCTTCAACATATCCGGCCTGTACAAGACGCATGATACGGGTCGGAGGATTGTCCATGAATGCACCCGCAGGGCAACCGGCCGTACATTTACCACACTGATAGCAGCAGTTATAGTCATTGCCGGTTAAATCCTCAAGCCGATGCTTGAGAGCATCAGTTTCTGTAATCTTGATTATTGACACGTGGTATATGCTTTTACTTGAAGCGGGAAGCGAAATGGATTCTACAAATATGTTAATTAAAAAATTGTTAATGTCAAATTCTTCATTCAGGATTCCTTATCATCTTCAGGATTGTTTTGTAACTGATGTGTGGTGATTAAAACGACAGTATATTGTTATTTAAATCAATATATTATAAGTACTTAATTTACTCTGAAAACATCATCGCCCCTTTTGCATGATCTTAAGTACTAACACAGATTTTCTTTCTATTGTTTCCACAGGATTGGTATTTATGAGCATCTTCAGATTTTATCTGTTTGATTTTTATTTCATACCTGCAAAAAGGCTTATGTTCAAAAAGTGGTTAAGGCCATTGATATGATGCTCTTTTTTCTTATGATACCACCTCTTCTTTTCTTTTATGCTCAATGATTTTTTTACCTGACTATGTTTGATGAAATAGAGTTTGACAAGATCAAGCGCCTGCCGAAGTATGTTTTTGCAGCAGTTAATGAACTGAAAATGGCTGAAAGGCGTGCAGGAGAGGATGTTATCGATTTTTCCATGGGTAATCCTGATGGTCCTACACCCCAGCATATTGTCGATAAACTGATAGAAAGTATCAATAAACCGAGAACCCACGGTTATTCGGTCTCTAAAGGGATATACAAACTGCGTGGTGCAGTTGGTACATGGTACAAGCGCAAGTACAACGTCGATCTTGATCTTGATCGTGAGGTGGTGGCTACTATGGGTTCGAAAGAGGGATATGTACACCTCGTCCAGGCCATTACAAATCCTGGAGATCTTGCCATGGTGCCGGATCCCTGTTATCCTATTCATTCTCAGGCATTCATTCTTGCCGGAGGTAATGTTCATCGTCTGAAACTGGAGATGAACGACGATTTTACCCTTGACGAAGATGGTTTCTTCAGCAATATTGAAAAAGCATTGCGAGAATCTTCCCCAAAGCCAAAGTATCTGGTGGTCAATTTTCCCAACAATCCCACGACGGCGACTGTTGAACTGCCTTTCTATCAAAAGCTTGTTGATATTGCCCGTCAGGAGCGCTTTTACATTATCAGTGACATTGCTTATGCTGAAATAACTTTTGACGGATATGTAACCCCTTCAATTTTGCAGATACCTGGGGCAAAGGATGTTGCCGTAGAGAGTTATACCCTCTCAAAAACCTACAATATGGCAGGTTGGCGAGTCGGGTTTATGGTTGGTAACGCGAAACTGATTGGCGCTCTTGAAAAAATAAAGAGCTGGCTTGATTATGGAACATTTACGCCGATACAGGTGGCTTCAACAATCGCGTTGACAGAAGATCAGGGTTGTGTGGATGAAATTTGTGAGGTCTATCGTAAACGGCGTGACGTTTTGGTAAAGAGCTTTTCGAATGCAGGATGGCCGGTTATTTCTCCCCGTGCCAGTATGTTTGTCTGGGCTAAAATCCCGGAACAGTTCCGTCACCTTGGCAGTCTTGAGTTCAGCAAGAAATTATTGAGCGAGGCAAAGGTTGCTGTCAGCCCCGGTGTTGGGTTTGGCGCCTATGGTGATGACTGTGTGCGTATTGCGATGATAGAAAACGAAGAGCGAATCCGTCAAGCGGCGAGGAATATCAAAAAATTTCTGCGCTAATATGCCAATAGGACCGCTCTCATCATAGTTGTATCCTATTCTTCACGTGTAAAAATTTCCTCAATTGCCAAAGGGAGAGCATCGATAACCATTCCGGAGGATACGAGGCTTGCAACATCACTGGCAAGGTCGCCAGCCCTGCCATGAAACCATGCTGCTGAAGCTGCTGCATTGAAGAGACTGGCACCTTTGGCCGCCAGGGCACTAATGATGCCAGAGAGCACGTCTCCTGAACCTGCTGTTGCAAGAGCCTCAGTGCCGCTCGTGTTGAGGAGTACCGGCGCATCTTTTGTGACAATAACTGTAGGGCTTCCTTTCAGCAGAACTGTTATATCATAGTCATTGGCAAATTGCCGGGCGGTCTGAATTGGCTCTGCAGCAATGGTCTCAATCAGAATATTACTGAGACGACTGAACTCACCATAGTGCGGAGTTATCAAAACATTTTTGCATTTTGACAATGCTGAAACGCCAAGAGATGAGAGTGCATAAAGGGCGTCAGCATCAAGAATCAGCTTTTTTTCGCTGAGGCCGGAGTATTCCAACAGTTCTCTGACCAGCTCAATAGCCGACTGGTCACGCCCAAGGCCGCATCCAATGAGAATTACATCAGCCCACCGTATCTTTTCGACAAGAGTGTTGGAATCTCTTCCGATAACCACAGCTTCCGGAACAGCAAGATGCATTGCGTTTGCAAGAACGAATGGAAGGGAGACACAAACGTAGCCAGCTCCTGTTTTAAGAGCGGCCTTTGCAGCAAGTATAGCCGCTCCAAGCATTGAGGATTCCTCAGTTTGAGAGCCAGCAATAATTAATACTTTTCCGTTGGTATGTTTTGCGCTATTCCTCTCTCGCAGGGTGAAATGTTCAGCGGCAAACTCATGGTCAACCAAGAGGCATGAGCAGGGTTCAACCAGAAACCGTGGAATGGAGATCTCTGCGATATGGACCTCTCCGCAGCACTCTGGCCCGTCATTCAGGTAAAATCCTCTTTTCAGAAAGGCCATAGTCACTGTGAGGTCAGCCTCTATGACGGGATTTGCGGAAAAGCCGGTGGTAGCATCAAGTCCGGATGGAATATCAATCGCAAGAGTTATTGCCTCAGTCTCTGAGTGGAGGGTATTGAGAAGATCAATGCCATCAGCAAGGGGAGAGGGAAGTGCCATTTCGGGTTCACTCAGTCGCAGTCCAGTACCGGTAATAGCATCTACAACAATGTTGTAATTTGTCTTTTCTATAAAAGGGAGCGCCTCATCCAGTGTGGTAAAAATCCGCAGTGTATCCAGATGTTTTTCGTAAGCCTGAAGAATTGCAAATCCTTCCCGATTAATCCCATTCAGGAAGCTTTCCGGGTAGAGCAGCACAAGATCAACCGAAGCGCCATTATTCAGGAGGTGGCGTGCAAGAACAAAACCGTCTCCTCCATTGTTGCCCTTCCCGCAGATGATAAGGAAGTTGCTCCTGCGCAGCGAATCTGTCTGCAAAACTTCAAAGATAATTCGAAGGCATTCACGACCGGCGAGCTCCATGAGACGAGTTTCACTAATATGAAGCCGCTCAATAGCCGCATTGTCGGCTTTTTGCATCTCTTTTGCAGTGACAACAGGGAGCATGATTACTCTCCTTTCGACCTTTATTAAAAAGGTTTAAAGTTCATCAAGGTGAAGTGACTGTTCAAGTGAGTTGTAATAGGCATCCGAAAGTTCATCAATGGTAAAGTCAAGGATCTCCTTGCCATTTACAGAGAGAGAAGCTGCTCGCTCAACAACGGTTCCAATAACCTTGACGGGTATGTTGTGCCGAACCGCCATATCAACTACTTCCTGGATGTTGTCGGGTGAGAGGCTCAGAACAACTCTTCCCTGAGCTTCTGAAAAGAGTTGTTGCTGAATTCGAATAGAGGCGGTTTCATTATCTTTCATGTTGACAATGAATCCAAGCGGAGCTTCTGAATTCATTATCGATTTTTCTGCCAGTGCCACAAATAAACCCCCATCGGAAATATCGTGAGCAGAGTGAAGAAGTTTATTTTCCGCCAGCTCCACAAGGAACTTCTGAAGATTTCCTTCATGTTCAAGATCAACAGAAGGAGAGTCCTGACCGGGCGTGCCGTACTGCATGACCAGATACTCTGATCCATCCAGAGCCAATGCAGGATTACCTGCCAGAACTATGAGATCACCTGCATCAGTAAACGTTGAACCAACAAGATTGTCAATATCATCAATAAGACCAATCATCCCAATCGTTGGTGTTGGATAGATGGCAGTTCGGAGGCCTCCGATGAAGGTTTCATTGTAAAAGCTGACATTGCCGCCAGTGACCGGAGTATTGAAGGCTCTGCATGCTTCGCCCATTCCTCTGACAGACTCCTTGAACTGAAAATAAACCTCCGGTTTGAGGGGATTGCCAAAATTCAGACAGTTGGTGATGGCCAATGGTTTGGCACCTGAGCAGGCAATATTTCTGGCACATTCAGCAACCGCAATTTTGCCGCCAGCAAGTGGGTTGAGATAGACGTAACGTGCATTACAGTCAGTTTTCATGGCAAGTCCTTTCCTGGTGCCTTTGATGCGGATCACAGCAGCATCGGTGTGGCCAGCAGGAGTAAGGGTATTGGTCTGCACCATCGAATCATATTGACGATAAACCCACTGTTTGCTTGCAATATTAGGACGTGAAAGGAGTTCAAGGCAGAGAGCGTTAAAGTCAAGGGTGTTGTCGTCAGCAAGCTCTGCCAATGGAGTTACAGGTTTCTTTTCGACAGCTTCACGAATATAAACCGGTGCACCTCCTCCAAGCACAAGAGATTCTGCCGGGATTTCAGCAACAACAGCGCCGTTGTGATAGACTCTCAGGTGGTTATCGTCAGTGACGCGCCCTATGGTTACTGCCTGAACATCCCATTTTTCATACACCTCAATAATTTTCCCTTCAAATCCCTTTTTGGCGACAATAAGCATCCGCTCCTGCGATTCGGAGAGCATGATTTCGTAGGCGCTCATGCCAGCTTCACGGATCGGCACGAGATCAAGGTCAATTTCGATGCCGCCTGATCCGGTTTTCTCAATTCCTCTGGCGCTCATTTCTGAGGTTGAGCTGGTGATGCCAGCAGCGCCCATATCCTGCAAGCCAACCACATACCCAGTGGCAATGGCTTCAAGGGTGGCTTCGAGCAGCAGCTTTTCCGCAAAGGGGTCACCAACCTGTACGCTGGGACGTTTGTCTTCAGAGGCTTCGCTCAAATCTTCTGATGCGAATGTTGCGCCATGAATGCCGTCTCTTCCTGTTGATGAGCCGACAATCAGCACAGGATTGCCTTTGCCGAGCGCTGTGGCACTGACGGTTTTGTGGTGTTCAACAATGCCGACGGACATGGCGTTGACCAGCGGATTACCGGTGTATCCCTCTTCAAAGTAGATTTCACCACCGACAGTCGGGACTCCGAAAGAGTTTCCGTAATCACCGATACCACGCACCACGCCGTCAACGAGATATCGAACATGCGGATCTTTTGGCGAACCGAAACGAAGCGAGTTGAGCGATGCAACCGGACGGGCACCCATTGTAAAAATATCGCGGTGAATGCCGCCTACTCCTGTCGCAGCACCCTGATATGGCTCAACGGCTGAGGGGTGGTTGTGTGATTCAATCTTGAAAGCAACAGCAAGGTTATCACCAATATCTACAAGGCCAGCATTCTCTTCTCCTGCGGAGGTAAGCAGGGCAGCCCCTTCCCTTGGGAGGGTTTTAAGCACGGCTATCGAATTTTTATAACTGCAATGTTCCGACCACATGACCGAGAATACACCGAGTTCTGTAAATGATGGGGTTCTTCCGAGAATGGCGCATATCTTGCCGTACTCTTCAGCACTCAGGCCATGTTCTGCCGCAAGGGCAACGTTGACTTCCACTTCAGTATGTTTCATAGCGTTACCACTCAATGGTTCGATGAATCAGGGCTGTTGGCCGTGACAATTTTTATATTTTTTTCCACTTCCGCAGGGGCACAGATCATTACGTCCTGGTCTTTTATCAGCGATAACCGGCTGTTGCGGGACTTCTTTATTGTCATCCCCATCATTCTCTTCGACAATGGTGTAAACACTGTTTGCAGGGGAGTGCTGCGCCACAAGCTTTTCCTGCTTGACAGCAGCTTTTCTCTGACGCTCCTCCATTTCCCTTGCCTCTTCAGGATCTACCGGGAAAAGTTTAAAAGCAAGCGACAGCGTCTCAAGTTCTATATCGCGAAGCAGCTCAATAAAGAGACGGAATGCCTCCTGCTTGTACTCAAGCAGCGGGTCTTTCTGGCCATAGGCACGAAGATTGATTCCTTCACGAAGTGAGTCGATTTCACGGAGATGCTCCCTCCAGCGAAGATCGATAACGCTCAATACCGCATATTTTTCGATCTGACCCATGATCTCTTCGGGAACGGCATCCTCTTTTCTGCGATAAAAGGCAAGTGCCGTGTCGTAAAGTTTTTCAGCCGTGACATCAACTCCTTCGCGCTCAAAGGTCTGTCTGTCAGGTTTGAACTCAATCGAGAGTTCACGCATCAACTGCTCTTCAATACCGTCCACATCAAAGTCCTTGTGATATTTCTTGATGATGGTATCACTGTAATCTTTCAGGAGATCAAGAATATCACTGGTGAGACGTTCCTTGATGAGACCGTTTCTGCGGCGTGAATAGATAACCTCCCGCTGCTGGTTCAGCACATCGTCGTATTCAAGCAGACGTTTACGGATAGCAAAGTTCTGTTCCTCAACTTTTTTCTGAGCACGTTCTATCGATTTGGTGATCATCGAATGTTCAATGACGTCTCCCTCTTCATGGCCAAGACGATCCATCACAGAAATAACACGATCAGAGCCAAAAAGGCGCATCAATTCATCTTCAAGCGAAACAAAAAAGACCGATTCACCGGGGTCACCCTGCCGTCCGGCACGTCCGCGAAGCTGGCGATCTATTCGACGGGATTCATGACGTTCGGAGCCAAGAATAAAAAGCCCTCCAAGTTCACGGACACCAGGGCCAAGCTTGATATCTGTTCCGCGTCCAGCCATGTTGGTGGCAATGGTTACAGCGCCACTCTGACCTGCTTCAGCAACAATGTCCGCTTCACGATCGTTCTGCTTGGCGTTCAATACATTGTGAATAATTTTTTTACCACGAAGCATTCTCGAAAGAGTTTCCGAGACTTCAACACTTGTGGTTCCAACAAGTACTGGTTGTCCTTTTTTCTGCAGCTCCTCAATTTTCTGGATAATGGCGTTGTACTTTTCGCGTCGGGTTTTATACACCTGATCTTCCCGGTCTTCCCTGATAATGCTTGCATTGGTGGGAATGACGACAACATCAAGCTTGTATATCTCATAAAATTCTGATGCTTCAGTCTCTGCAGTACCGGTCATGCCGGCAAGCTTTTTATAAAGACGGAAAAAGTTCTGGATAGTGATGGTGGCCATAGTCTGCGTCTCACCCTCTATCTTGACATTTTCCTTGGCTTCAATGGCCTGGTGCAGTCCGTCGCTGTAACGCCGCCCCGCAAGAATGCGACCGGTAAACTCATCAACAATCATCACCTGTCCATTCTGAACGACATATTCATCATCACGCTGGAAAAGTGAGTAAGCTTTCAGTAACTGACTGATATTGTGCAGACGCTCCGAACGATCAGCAAAAAGGCGGTAAATCTGATCTTTTTTCTGAATTTTATCAGCAACAGCTATTGATGTATCACTTTCAAGAATCGCTACCTCAGAACCAACATCAGGAAGCATAAAAATATCACTGTCCTGATGGCTGAGCTTGCTGAGAAACTCTCTGCCCTTGTCGGTCAAATCGATAGTGCCACCTTTTTCGTCTACAGCAAAATAGAGAGCATCATCAACTTCATGCATCCTGCTCGAGTTGTCTTTCAAATACTCGTTTTCAGTTCCCTGAACCAGTTTGGCTACACCAACCTGAGACAGCATCTTTATATAGCGGCTGTTTTTTGGCTGACCGCGTTTGACTCGAAGCAATGCAAGACCGGCATCAACATCATTAGGTTTGGTTTTCAGGATTGTTTCTGCCTCACCAAGGTAAGTTGCCACCAGTTGCTGCTGGGCTCGAACCAACAGCTCAATCCATGGTTTGATTTCCTGAAATTTGCTGTTGTCGGCGTTGGGGACCGGACCTGAAATAATAAGTGGTGTTCGGGCTTCATCAATCAGGACGCTGTCTACCTCATCGACGATGGCGTAATAGAATTCACGTTGTACCATCTCTTCCGGCGTTCCGGCCATATTGTCTCGCAGATAGTCAAAGCCAAGTTCATTATTGGTGCCATAGGTAATGTCGCACAAATATTGTTCTCTGCGTTCCTCAGGCCTCATGGTGTTGAGAATGACACCAACCGAAAAGTTGTGAAAAGCAAAGACGGGATTCATCCACTCTTTGTCTCTCTGGGCCAGGTAGTCATTAACCGTTACAACATGTACACCTCTTCCAGTCAAGGCATTGAGAAAAACGGGAAGAGTTGAGACAAGGGTTTTTCCTTCACCAGTGGCCATTTCAGATATTTTACCTGAATGAAGCACAATACCACCGATAAGCTGAACATTATAGGGCACCATATTCCATACCATCTCTCTTCCCATCACCAGATAGGTATGTCCCTTAAGACGTACGCAGGTCTCTTTGACAAGAGCAAACGCCTCAGGAAGTAGTTCTTCCAGAATGTCGGCGGTTACCTTATCATACTCTTCCGCCAGGGCATCAAGGCGAGTGTTTATGGTTTCGGCCTCTTCAAGATTGATATCCGGCTTATCAAGTTTCAGAGAAAGATTTTTTTTCTCTTCCTCAAACGGTTTCAGGGTATTGCGGACCTTTTGTTTCAGCTCATCTCCCTTTTGTCTCAACTGGTCATCACTGACCGATGAGAGGGCTGCCTGCAACTCATTGATACGCTGGATAATGGGCTGGATTTTTTTAATATCCTTTTCGTGTTTTGAGCCAAAGATCTTTTCAAAAATTTTCAACATGGGAACGTGTAAACTCTAAAATTTCAGTTTTTTGGAAAAAGCGGCGCCATTTATCAAGTGCTTTCCAATCGATTCCCAAGGTATTGAATTAGATAGTGAGAAAAAAGCGGGAAGCCCTGAAAAAAAGAGGATGCAAGAAGCAAAGGCCGTTCTTTTACCCTGATGGTATTACAACATTAAGACTCTCGTCGACTATTCTCTCTTTTTGGCAAGTTCAGCAAAAAAATCTTTCAGATGTTTTGTGCCATAAGGGGGAGCTACATGATCGAATTTAAGAGCTTCAACAGCGAACGACAAAAGGTCAGCCAGATTTCTGTTGAAAAGAGCTGTTACTATGAGCCCTCCTTCTGCAAGCCACAACGGAAGTGACGTTATCCATGGTGTTTTTCCGCACGCCTGAAATGCCATTTCCATAATCTCTCTGAATGAATAAATATCAGGCCCACCAACGGCAATTTCCCGAGGCTCTTTCTCCGATGCCGCATTAACACAAACCGTTGCAAGATCGGCTCCGTGAATAGGATTAATTTTTTTCTCTCCCTCTCCAATCATGAAGATATGGCCACTTTCAGCCATTGAGAAAAATCGTCCCATATCAGAAAAATATCCGTTTGGTCGTATGACCGTCCATGAGAGAGCAGATTTTTTCAGTTCATCAACAAAAAGTTCGTGTGCCTTGATGGTGGGAATTTCAGCCATTTTTTCCTGATTGAAGACCGATACGTAGATAAACCTTGATACATTTTCCGCAAGAGCCTGTTCAAGGATCCATTTATTACCCAGGTAATCGACATCATGGCTGGTCTGCTCGGGATGTGGAGCTGTCAGGCCGAGTGCTGAAAAAACAAGATCGATATCCCTGCATATCTCCTTGAGACTTTGTGGCGAGGTTATATCACCAGTAACGATGTCATCGACTATGTCATATATCGCAGGCTCTCCGTATGGTCCAGGCGTTTTGATTTTATCCTGATTTCTTACCAGTGCACGAACATAATATCCTCTCTCCTTAAACTCCTGTACAACATATCTGCCGAGATAGCCTGAAGCTCCAGCAACCAGCACTTGCTTTATCTTTGTCATGAGTAGTTCGTCAAGGGTTGTATTATTACTATAGTCAGAACGAGTGAAGCTTTTTTATCTCTTTACGCCAACAGTGAAAGAGAATATGTCCCGCATATCCTGCAAAATCCGGGTTTAAGAACGTGCGCGCCTCTGCATCAAGGATAAGATAATTCGCCGGAGTTAAAGAACGAAGAGCCGTGGTACTCTTGAACCATGTTCCAAGATATTGTTTGACATGAGTATCGATAGGGAATGCATCAAAACGACCAAGTCCGAAGAGAGCGATACAGTCAGCAATTTTAAATCCTATACCTCGAATCTGGCAAAGCGTGTTACGCAGTTGAGCAAGAGGAATCTCTGATGCCCCCAAAATATTGAGATCCAATTTTCCTTCAACAACACTCTTTGCCGCAAGTATAATGTTTGCAGCCCGAAGTTTATTGTTGTTTGTACAAAGTGAGAGTTGAGATAAATCAGCGTTTGCAAGCTGTTGTGGAGTTGGGAAAGAATATAAAATAATCTCATCACCATTAAAGGTTATTGAAAATTTTTCACCATAAAATTTTTTAAGCATGGAGACCTGTTTTCTTATGATATGCATTCCAATTCCTTGAGCACACATAAATGAAATCATGGTTTCAAATGGCTCCTGCCTCAGTATTCGTAAAGAATAATATCCATTTAACATGCTATAGATATCAGGATATAATTCCATGAAATTCTCTGCATAAATTTTATTTATATCAACATTAACAGAAAAGTAATTATTTATAAAATCACTTATTAAAATAGAGTCAACAGTTATTGAATCTGATATTACTTCAACTTTATTATCAGTTAATTGCCGTATTATAATTGGTATTCTTTTGATTACAGTCATATAATAATCATTTCTATTTTCATAGTTATCCCACAAAAATGACTGACCACTAAATAAAGATTCCTTTACATCTACAGCCGATTTTAATTTAATTATATGTGAATATAAATCCATAATAATTTTTAGTTTTTTGAGCAAAAATAACGGCTATTGATGTTAAGAGGTTTTGTTAGATTGATAAATCTAAGTACTTAAAATTAAATATCTTAAATTACTCTGTATAAAAATATTTTATTTAAAAAAATCTTTATTAATTTATTATTAATTAATTTATTAATGGCATTAATAATTATATTATTTCAGTCTGATTAAGGTTAATTGTTGTTAATAATAATTTTGCTCTTTAATTATTTAAATTTATTAATTATTATAAGTAATTTCATTCTATTGAAATTTATAAAATAATCTTATAATCATTATTATAAAATTAATTTTTATAATAATGATTAAATGGTCATTAATTCTTTTTTGGTTTATAGTGTTATTGCATCAATAAATAGGATGGTGTTTATAAAAAACTTTTAATTAATTGTGTTAATAATTTGTAGTATTCTTTATTATTAATGCGTATAAATATTTTTTATTATTATAAATAAATGTGTTCATCACACCTATTCATTTTTGGAATAACGTATAGGTTTGATGAATTGATATAATTTTTAATGTGTGATATTGTTTGATTTTCTGCTCTGATTATTGGTATAGTCAGGATTATATTTCAGTCAGTAATCTTTTTGAAAAATTTTATAAGTGAAGATTGATTGGCGGGTTCGCCCATAATAAGTTCGAAAGTGATATTATGGGCTTCTGGAGTAAAGAGAGAGAGAACAGCGATCTCAGCCAGATCGCTTCGCGGGATGGAACCGGTTTCGATTTTGTCTCCGGTATCAAAAATCAGTGAGTGCTGGAGTGGTGGGCCTTCGATCAGACCGCCTGGACGGAGAATAGTATAGGAAAATCCCTGATCTGAAAAGAGTTTTCGTACCTCATTTTCACCTTCAAGCTTCATGGTAAGCACCTGGCCGTATTTGTTCAAGGGGTGGTTTTCTCTGGTAACGGCAAGAGAACTTATAAGAATAAATTTTTTAACACCTTGTGCTTTGGCCAGTGTTGCCAATCTTATGACGCCATCCCGGTCGATAGCTGAAGGTGGCGCTGATGAAGGGTCAGTGACATTGCCGCCTATAGCGCAAATAACGGCATCTGCATGATGAAGTGCCGCAATGATCTCTTGTGGATTTTCAATAGATCCAATGGTCAGCTTATCAATGATTTCGGGCCCAAAAAGCTCAAGTGCCTTTTTACCGGTTCGCACAAACAGATGATAGTCAAGGTGATGACTTTGCAGGCGTTTAATGATCCATGCTCCCGTTCTGCCGGTAGCTCCGGCAACCAGTACAGTACCTTTGAATGACTTCATGGTGATGATTTCGAACCGCTTTCTTGTTGGGTTTACCGATTCCAGTCTTCATTGTTACAGAATACAAAAATATTTTGTTTGATGTTCCTGATAGATTACAGATGGAAAAGGTTACAAATTGTTGATTGTTGACAAGGTCAAAAGAGGAGAGATATCGAAGAGTAGTCGGAAGCCGTGAAAGAAAGGAGAGAAGATTGCATGGGCAACACTTATGGTTGCCCAATGTGCAGGAAGAAGATCTCAGGCTTAAAACATGGTGAATTTGACATTGCATACCATCGTCAGATCAACCAGTGCATGCAGCAGAATAACTGTTCTGATATCGCGATACCAGAAAAAATTCAAGGCCCAGCTTCCAGCAATCAACAACTGGACAGGCATGAAAAAGGGCTTGTAAGGGCTTGTCTGCACGACGTGTTCAGGAAGAATGTTAATCCAGAAAAGCCCATGGATCAAACCACTGTAGACCATAAAACAGATAAAACCCGCAACAAAAAGCAGCCATGGGTTTTGTGTCATGCGGCCAGCAAGAAAAGTTCCAAGACGAAAAACAGCATAAAACATAAAGGTTTCAGCAATGCCATTTCCGATGCTGAAAACCAGAACCGTCATGAGATCAAGAAGTCGTCCACCGTCCGTCGTTGAGTGTGAATAGACCCAGGCATTGATGGCAATGATTATCACAGAGGCGACAATCAGCGCAACTCTTCTGAGATCGAACTCACGGTTAAAGGTCATGATGTCTTTCCTGAAAAAGAGAATGCCGACAAGAAAGGCGAAGGCCCAGTAAGCATAGATCATCATTGGTACCGACATGGCAGGGTAAGGTTTTTGTTTAGGAAAGTATCTCAGTGTTCTGTGCATAAGCCTCTGCGTGCCAGGAGCTTCTGACAAATGGAGCTGATTGTACATGGCGAAAACCGGCAGCTTCGGCGATGATTCTGTACTGCTCAAACTCCGCAGGCGGAATGTAACGTTCAACCGGAAGGTGATTTGCAGATGGCTGAAGGTACTGGCCAATGGTAACCATATCGCATCCATGGCTTGCAAGGTCGTGCAGCGACGCTGTAATCTCTTCAGCCGTTTCACCCATTCCAACCATCAGGCCTGACTTAGTGATAAGGCCATGTTTCTCTTTAGCCCGAAGCAGAAGCTGTAGCGATGCCTTGTAATTTGCCTGGGGGCGTACCTTGGTGTACAGGGATGGTACGGTTTCAATATTATGATTCAGTACCTCAGGAGCCTCTGCCATAACCAGATCGAAGGTATTTTCATTACCCTGAAAATCGGGAATAAGGCATTCAAGAGTAACCAAAGGAGTCTGGTTCCGGATAGCCTTTATCGTTTTCACCCAATGTGCTGCACCTCCATCGGAAAGGTCATCACGAGTGACACTGGTCAGGACAGCATGCTTCAATTCCATAGACTTCACTGCCAGCGCAATATTATTGGGCTCAAGCAAATCAGGTGCTGGAGGGTTTGCCACCTTGCCTACCGCACAGAACCTGCATGTTCGAGTACAGACATTACCGAGCAGAAGAAAAGTGGCGGTGCCCCTCGACCAGCAATCCTGCAAATTGGGGCACATTGCCGAACGACAGACCGTGTGCAGACTATGTCGTCCAAGTAACTTCCGAGTCGCTGCAAACGATGCTCCCGAAACCATCCTGATTTTCAACCACTCCGGTTTTCTTCCCGCGCCACGTTCCATAAAGAAATTCTGCAAGTAAACATATAGATAATTTGAGCATCAATATAATAGAAAAAATCATCCCCTGGTTAAAGGGACGTTGGTGATTTTGTGTATTTACTCGCGAAAACAAATAGATGAATGATTGCCTCAAAAGTATAACTCCCATTTCTCTATTGTTAATGCGCAAATAGCGGGCTTTATATAAGATATCCTGCTTTGTAAAGTTACCAAAGAATTGTAAATTTGCGCCTGATTGACAGGTAAGTCTGAACGACTCTCTCTGAGTGAAATGCTTCTCCTCTCTCTTTCAATCACAATGCCGGGTCTCGTCAACGTCCAATTCGACGGATATGGATTTTTTTTCTCTTCTCTACTACCGGTTTAAAAAAGTCTGGAAAGCTGTTCGCCTCTACCTTGTCATTGCAGGTCCGGGTCTTGTTGTGATGATTGCTGATAATGACGCCGGGGGCATTACTACTTATGCCGCTACCGGCGCCAAATATGGTTATCACCTTATATGGTTTTTGCTTCTTCTTATCCCGGTGGCCTATTATGTACAGGAGATGACCGTGAGGTTGGGGGCAGTGACCAAACGTGGACATGCCGAAGCTATTTTTGAAAGTTTTGGTGCTTTCTGGGGGTGGTTTTCGCTGCTTGATCTCATGATTGTGGACTGGTTGACACTCGTGACTGAATTTGTCGGCATGACAGCAGCGTTAAGCATTTTTGGTGTTCCGGCATGGTTGACCGTCATTCTTGTGGTCCTGCTCATGAGCATTATCGTGCTGAATGGCCGGTACTGGACCTGGGAAAAAATCGCCCTTGGGTTTTGTCTTTTGAACCTGATTTATATTCCAGCGGCATTTATGGTTAACCCGTCAATTGCCGATATTGCAAGTCATGGATTGATTCCAAATCTTCCGGGAGGTCTTACCAATGAGCTCTTTTTTCTGCTGATGGCCAATATCGGTACGACAATCGCTCCCTGGATGCTTTTTTTTCAGCAAAGCTCGGTGGTTGACAAAGGCTTGCAGGAAAAAGATATCAAAATGGGCAAAATCGATACCTTTATCGGCGCGATTATCACTGTTGCCATTGCGATTTTCATTGTCATTGTAACCGGCACGCTTCTGAATGGTGCGCCAATTGATGATGCAGCTACCGCAGCAAAATTGTTGATGAAAACAAATCATTATGTCGGAGCGTTCATGGCGATTGGTTTGTTTGATGCCGGTTTGCTCGGGGCGATCTGTATTTCTCTCGCAAGCTCATGGGCATTCGGAGAGATCTTTGGATGGGCGCACTCACTCAACACCAAGGTAAAAGAAGCCCCCTGGTTTTATATCTCTTTTCTCTTTACCCTGATAACGGCCGGAGTTGTTCCCTTGATTCCGGGCGCGCCGCTTGTACTCATCACACTTTTTGTCCAGGTTGTAGCGGTAACACTTCTTCCTGCGGCGCTTGTTTTTCTCATTCTGCTGCTCAACGATAAAAAAACTATGGGGGAGTATGCCAATACACGATTACAGAATATTATCAGCAGCGTTATTGTTGGATCGATCATCATTCTCTCCACCATGTATGGCGTCAGTGCACTCTTTCCCAATATTTTCCAATAATTGAGGGTATCAGATAATGAGGACAATCAATCAATTTTTCAGCAAGATCCGCGAGATCAACCAGCGCTATGCCAAACCAACGGTCGAAATGTCCCGAGGTGTGAAATTTTCACTGGCGTTACTTCGGGTTTATCTCTTTCTGCTTGTTGTACTGATGGTTTACAAATTCATCACGGTATTAAAAGTTGTATAAAACCTAAAATCAAAAATGGTTACCGTACTTGATCGTGAATTTTATCTGAGTGAAATTGTTGGACGACGAATCTATCTGAAATCGAACTCAATTGGCAAACTGAAGGATCTTGTCATTCAGGAAAATGCGGGTAAAATTCCGGAAGTGACTCATATTCTTGTTCATCGCCCTTATGGTGATCCTCGTCTGTTGATTCCCTGGGATAAAATTACCCTGATTTCAAATACCGAGATTGTTTCAGAAATCACTGCCACAGAAGGGTATGAACTGAATCCGATTGACAACCACATCTTTCTCAAAGACTATATCCTTGACAAGAAGATTCTTGATATGGATGGTCATGAGGTTGAGGTGGTCTATGATGTCAAGTTGTTATTCCAGAACGAAAAACTTTTTGTCACCGAGGTTGATTTCAATCGCTTTCGAATCCTTCGTCGGATGGGCTTTAAAAAGCTTGCAAACTATCTTGCGCGGCACAAAGAAGACTCCAGTATCTCATGGCTTTACGTTCAGCCTTTGCCGGACACTATTGGAAGTTTTGAAGGCAATGTCAAGCTTAATGTCCTCAAGGAAAATATTAACGACATTCATCCGGTTGATCTTGCCGATATTCTCGAAGAGCTTGAAGGCAATCAGCGCATAGCGGTTTTCAACGAGCTTGAACCTGAACTGGCTTCTGATACACTCGAAGAGGTTGAGCCAAGGGTACAGAGGGAACTGATCAGATCCATGGAAAAAGAGAAGGCTGCCGGCTTGATCAATGAGATGAGTCCTGCACAGGTGGCCGGAATTCTTTCAGTGTTGCCGGCCTCTGAAGCCGATGAGATTATCGAGTTTGTCGATAGTGAAAACAAGCAGAGAGTGCAGCAGATCATTGATCAGAATGATGAAAATATCATGCTCTATTCGACGCAGCAGGTGATCAAACGCCCTGTTGATACGATGGTTAAAGAGGTGATCGATAATTTTCGGGAAGTAGCCGGTGATATGGACGTCATTATGTATGTCTATGTTGTGAGTGCAGAAAACATCTTGCAGGGAGTGGTTGATATCCGGGAGTTGATTGCGGCTGAGCCTGAGCAGACGCTTGGGGACATCATGACGGACAGTCTTATTACCCTGAACCCGGATGATACGCTGCATGATGCTGTTGACATGTTTTTCCGTTACTCTTTCAGGGCGATTCCTATTACTGATGAAAGTGATTATCTGCTAGGTGTGGTCTCTTTTCATGATATCAAGGGCGTCAAGCCCCGGCTGGATTAAATGTCAGCTTCGATGTAATAAATTGCCTTCATAAACAAGGGTATCGATAGAGATGGAGTTTACACACCTTGACAACACCGGGAATATCTCCATGGTTGATGTTTCGGGAAAGCCCGGTACGCTCCGGGTTGCCCGGGCTTCCGGATATATCCTGATGCAGCCTGCCACTTTAGAACTGCTCTCTCACGCGGCTCTTCCAAAAGGCAATGTTCTGACCACAGCCAAGCTTGCCGGTATCATGGCGGCAAAAAATACCGCTCATCTGATTCCTCTTTGTCATCAGCTTAATCTCTCATGGGCCGACATCGTTTTTGATGTTCAGCAAGACCGGATTGAGATTGTGGCCACCGTAAAAACACAAGAGTCAACCGGGGTAGAGATGGAGGCCTTGACAGCGGTCTCGGTGGCTGCGCTGACTATTTACGATATGTGCAAGGCGGTCGACAAATCCATGGAGATAGGATCAATAAGGCTGGACAAGAAAACCGGCGGAAAATCTTATGAATTTAATGGCTATCGGCCGAAAACATCAATTCTTGTGATGTCCGATTCGATCTCTGCGGGTCGTGGGCAAGACCGCTCTGGCAAATTGCTGCGAGAAGGGTTTGAGGCCGCAGGATGCCCCATCGGAGAGTTGCGGGTTATTGCAGATAATCAAGAAGAGATTCTTTCAGTTATTGATGAATGGACTGCTGGAGGCGTTGAACTTATTATTACGACAGGGGGAACAGGTCTCGGTCCGCGTGATGTTACTGTTGAGGCGCTTCTGCCCAGATTTTCACGAAAACTGCCGGGCATAGAACAGGCGCTTTTTCATTGGGGGCAGGGGAAAATCAAGACAGCCATGCTTTCAAGACTTGCCGCAGGAATGGTCGGATCGACGATGGTCATCTGTTTACCTGGAAGTTCCGGAGCAGTGAGCGATGCGCTTGAGGTGCTTGTGCCTGCAATATTTCACGCATTTGCCATGATAAAAGGGGAGGGACACGCATGATAACAACTGTTCGCGAGGCACAAAGCCTCATCAGTCAGTCGATGACGCTACTGGGCATTGAAGAGCTGCCGCTTGATGGAGTTCAGGGCAGGGTTCTTGCCCAGGACATTACAGCCCCTTTTTCACTGCCGCGATTTACCAATGCTGCGATGGACGGTTTTGCCCTCAAATGGGACGATGTTCGTCATGCATCCGAAGACTCTCCGGTTCGATTGTATGTTTCCCAGAAAATTCCTGCCGGTACCTTCTCGACTTTTCCTGTTGTCTCCAGGTGTTGTGCTGAGATTATGACAGGCGCACCTATGCCTGAAGGAGCTGATACTGTTGTGGCTTTTGAAGAGAGCAGTGGTTTTGGTTCAGAATATGTCGACATTTACAGTGCTCCAAAACGAGGTGGAAACGTTCGTTATGGTGGCGAAGAAGTCGCCGTGGGCGAAATACTTCTCCGTAAGGGAAATGCCCTCAAACCGTCCGAAATAGCAGTTCTTGCCTCATTTGGTTTTGCATCCGTGGCTGTACAGAGAACTCCCAAAGTATCAATTGTTACTGTTGGCGATGAGATACGAATGCCCGGTGAAGAGGTGACAGGAGCCCAGATCTATAACTGCAATCGCTTTATGCTTGATGCCGCCTGCCGGGCACTTGCCGTTGAGCCGGTCGCACTTTATTATGCTCCGGATGACCGGAAATTGTTACGGGAAGCATTGGCGTCAGGGCTTGATAAATCAGATATTCTCATTACGGCAGGTGGCATCTCAACAGGAGAGTATGATTTTGTCCAACAAGAGCTGTCTGCGCTTGGCGTGAAAAAAAAGTTCTGGAATGTTGCTCAAAAACCAGGAAAACCCCTTTATTTTGGTACCACTTCCGAGGGAAAAGCTGTTTTTTCCCTTCCCGGGAACCCGGTTTCTGCACTTGTATGCTTTGTGAAGTATTGTATTCCTGCGCTTGGCATGTTGCAGGGAAATAATAAACCTGATACTTTTCAGGCCATTCTTGCTGAACCATTTCCGACAGATAAAAAGCGTCACCGTTTTTTATTTGGAACGGTATGGATTGAAGGCGGCAAGTTGCTGTGCAGGGTATCTCCAAAAGTTGAATCTCACATGATAACGTCGGTTGTTGGTTCGAACTGTCTGGTTGAAGCGGAAGCTTCTTCTGTTCCTCGTTCTGCGGGAACGGAGGTGACCTGTACGTTGCTGCCCTGGGCAAGTCTGGTATCATAAAAGCCATGCTTTTTCACCCTTTTGAAATAGCTTTTTGCGGCTATTCCGGTTCCGGAAAAACAACACTTATCGCAGGGGTTGTTCGTCATCTGTCAGCAAAATTTACGCTTGCATATTACAAGCATGGCTGCCATCGGTTTGATCTTGACCGTGAGGGCAAAGACTCCTGGGTTATACGTCAGGCAGGGGTCCACACGGTCATGATTTCTGATCCCGCAACAAAAGCTGTTATCACAAGCCATGAGAAGAGTTCAGCTTCTCAACTCCTTGAACGCCATGTTTTTGCTGATGAGGATCTGTTGCTGGTTGAAGGTCTCAAGGAACTTCCCCTGCCAAAATTGCTGCTGGTTGATAGTGAACGCAGGATACTTGATCTTGTCAGCACAGGAGCCTTGACCAATATCATTGGACTGGTTGTCCCTGATGAGTCCGATGCTTATGCAGAATATGGTTACCCGGTTCTGCATCGTGACTGTATTGGTGATATTGCCGCATGTATTGAAACCTTTTTGCTCACCTCTTCATTAAAAGAGCATCCGCTGAACGGTTTGGTATTGGCCGGTGGGCGCAGCTCCCGCATGGGAAGTGACAAAGCGCTTTTTGCATATCATGCCGAAAACCAACTGGTGCATACCGCCGCGCTTCTTCAGCAGCACTGCCGCGAAGTGTTCATCTCCTGCCGTGAAGAACAGGCTGAAACATACCGCCATTTCGGGATTCCACTGATCACCGACTCATACCTTGGCATCGGACCCATGGGTGGCCTGCTTTCTGCCCAGCAGGCCAGACCAGAAGCGGCATGGGTGGTTGCAGCCTGTGATCTGCCTTTTCTTGATGAGTCGATCATCCAGCAGCTCTCTATCCAGCGAAATCCATTGCGTTTCGCAACAGCGTTCAGGAACCCTCAATCTGGTCGTCTTGAGCCTCTCTGTGCCTGTTATGAGCCAAAATCCCGCAGCAGACTCATCCTTCGTCATATTGAGAGAAACAATTCGCTCTTATCGTTTCTCGACGAGTCCCGTATTGAGGAGCTTGCGCTCCAGAATGGCGGCGCACTCAAGAACATCAATGATCCTCAAGGCCGCCATGATGCCAGCTTTTCTGCAAGAACAGTATCGCGTCACTGAAACCATGCTATGATACTATCAGATCATCTTCCTCCGGTTTGGCTCATAGCTCCTTTTGTCATTCTTCTGGTGATGATTGCTCTTGGGCCTCTGCTTTTTCACCGATTCTGGGAACGACACTATCCAGTGATTGCCATAGGCCTCGGGATTGTTGTGGCAGCTTACTATGGCTTGTTTATTGAGAATGGAACACAAATGCTTGAGCGGACTCTTGAAGAGTACCTGTCATTTATTGCCCTGGTGTCATCACTGTTTGTTGTATCCGGCGGTATTCTGATAACAATCGAGCGACGAGGAAAGCCGTCGATTAACGCTCTTCTGCTTTTTACCGGAGCGGTTCTTTCCAATCTGATCGGAACAACTGGTGCGTCTATGCTGCTGATACGACCTTACATGCGCATCAATCAAGGACGTCTCAAGCCGTTTCATATTGTCTTTTTTATTTTTATTGTCAGCAATATCGGTGGGGGCCTGACTCCCGTTGGAGATCCTCCGCTTTTTCTGGGATTTTTGAAAGGGGTGCCTTTTTTCTGGGTACTCTCAAAAGTTTGGTTTCCCTGGATAGCGACTGTAACACTCATCATTTTGCTATTTTTGGTGCTTGACGCAAGAGCAGGGAACGGTACAAATCAAAGCGCTGAGATAAAAGGCGGAGTCAGCATTACAGGGGCAAAAAACTTTTTTTATCTCGCAATGATCATTCTGGCTGTTTTTCTTGACCCGGCCGTTATTGAAGGTTTTCCAAGTCTGCAGGAGATGTTCCGTCTGCCATTCGGTTTTCGTGAACTGATCATGTTCAGTATTGTTTTGGCAGCTCATAAAACTGCTGATCACAAGGCGCTCAAGGGTAATGAATTCAATTTTGAGCCGCTCAGGGAGGTTGCCTTTCTTTTTATCGGTATTTTTGCAACCATGATTCCGGCATTGGAGCTTATCGGAGCCTACGCTCATACTCATGCGGCCGCATTTTCTGTATCAAGGTTTTACTGGATGACCGGACTTCTTTCAGGTGTTCTTGATAACGCGCCTACCTACATGAATTTTTTTGCAGGCGCATTAGGAAAGTTCGGACTTAAAATTTCTTCACCTTCAGACATAAAAATGTTTGTCGATGGTCTGGATTCCTCCGTTCAGGGTGATGTTTCCTCAGATATTTATCTGATGGCCATCTCTCTTGCATCGGTCTTTTTTGGAGCTATGACCTACATCGGCAATGCGCCTAACTTTATGGTTAAAAATATTGCCCTGCAGGCAGGTGTTGATATGCCGGATTTTTTGCAGTATGCCTATAAATATTCAATCCCGATTCTTCTGCCGATATTTCTGCTTTTATGGTTATTGTTTTTTAAATCTTAATCAGAAGGAGAAAGAGGTTTCCGAGGAGGTTTTATTACTGGATCAAGTCTGCAAGGCGGAAAGAGGTCATGACTCAATTGGATGTTAGGAGTGGAACGTCATTTTTTAACTTATTAAAAAAAATAAAGTAATGTCAGCTATGAAAAATATCTTTATTATTATAGGCATGGGGTTGATCTTTAACTCCACAGGAGATGCGGCGACCAAAGCATTGGATGGCCAAACCATTTTTAACAAAAACTGCAGCGCTTGCCATTCAGTCAACCCGCCTCCAAAATTGGCACCACCTATTACTCCGTTGGCATCTCGGTACCATCTGAGTTTCAAGACAAAAAAAGATGGGGTCAATCATCTTGCAGCATACCTGAAATTACCGAAAAAAGAAGATTCTATCGATCCTCAAGCAATCACAAGATTTGGTCTTATGCCCCCGGTAGCGCTTTCAGCGGCAGAGTTGAACGTTGTCGCAGCATGGGTCTGGGATCAGTACAACCCGGCGATGGGCATGGGGAGAGGTTTTGGCGGACAGGGACGTGGGCCAAGCAATCCATAGCGGAAAACAACCAGCAGAGGCAACATAATGGCGGGATAGTCTCCCGCCTTTTATGTTCAGGAAAAAGAGGATCTTACTTGCTCAGTTTAACCATATATGCAACAGCATTGCCAACCTGCGTATCGGTAAGTTTAGGATTTCCACCTTTTGCTGGCATCATCCCTTTTTTACCCGTGAATCCTTTGATTGATTTGCTGACCAGCATAGCCTCACCTTGAGCGATGCGAGGAGCCCATACCGCTTTATCGCCAACTTTTGGAGCGCCCATAATACCGTCCTTGTGGCAGGTCGTGCAACTGGTCTCGTACACAGATTTGCCAGCAGCGGGATTATACGCAGCACTGGCTTCGACTGAGCTTATTGAAAAAATAAAGAGAGCACAAAAGGCTGCTGAAATAAACCGAGACATAATAGATGTTCCTTATAGTTAAGAGTTTATGGGTAGTGTGGATTACAAGAATCAAACAAGAAACTTATTTTAACATTTTGTCATGATCAATTCCAAATGGATTTAAAGCGCTCACTGAAGACTTACTGCGGTTACTCTTCTGACAGCCATTCCTGGTTTGACTATTCCACCCTGAATTACCCGGCAGAAAAGCCCTTCCTTCGGCATGATGCATTCCCCAGTTGCCATCTGTATGGCACATCCTCCATTATGGCACTCCTTGCCAATCTGGGTAATCTCAAGCACAACTTCATCTCCAATGAACAATGAGTCACCAAGAGATAGGCCCGAAAGATCAATGCCTCGGGTGACAATATTTTCAGCAAACATGCCATGGTCAAGCTCCGGCAATTTTTCACGCATTCTGTCAATACTCTCTCCAGCAAGAATCGAAACCTGCCGATGCCAATTGCCCGCGTGGGCATCATTCTCTATACCCCAGTTAGTTCTGAGAGTAATCTCGCCAACGGCTGTTTTTACGATTCCTTTGTCGGTACTGATACAGACCGCTTCAATAGTTCCCATACTTCATTTCGATTGAGTTGTACCTGTTGCCATGCTTTTTTGTAAACATCGAAGCAAGCAGCTTGCTTTTCTGTTAGTTGACCTCAAGGTAACTGACATTAGCAGAAGGAATAATGGTCAGCTTTGGTTTCTTTCCAATTGGCGTCCCTGTATTGAAAAGAACAACATTGCTTTTATTCAGAAAGAAAAAACTGAACGATCCAGGCAGTTTTTTCCCATCCTGAAGAAATATGACGGCTTGCCCGGTTGTTTGCCTGTTTGTGGCAAATACCCTTGCATTGCCTTCGGCATAGCTCTGAACGTAATCAAGCAAGGTCGTAAATGCAAACATAAAAACGCATAAAGAGAGCGCCAACGCCATTGACTTGCCTTGCTGAATAGTGATAGAGGAAATTTTTTTATTGATCCAAAGAAAGCTGTGATCAATAACCATATAGACAAGAAGAGTCAGAAAAATAATCATCAAGAGATAGCCACTGAAGTCAAATCCCTTTTTAAAGATGTATGCCACTTCAGGGTCCCTTACCAGGAGGTTTATGCCAAAGTATGAAAAATAGTAGAGATAGTAGTTATATCCCAAAACGTACAGCAATCCTGAAATGATTGTTGTTACCAACGATACATCAACAAGGCGAAACAGTTTATCCACAGGTTACTTCTCCGGGAGTTATTAAAAATACCGACAAGACGTTGCATGTAAAGTAACAAGCCGTTGTTAATGGTATAGATGAAAAAAAAGTACTTAATGGTTCTCAATTGGTGTAATAGCATCAGTCGAAGCAAACCAACTTTGAGCATTAATAATGTACAAAACGAGCTACGCTTTTAATTGTTTTCTTCTGTTTTTTGATTACTGAATATGATGTCGTTTTGGGCTAATATTCCAGTAATGTGATCTTGATACGTAAATCCTGTAAGAAAAATACTTTGCTTTCTGAATAAATTGTGTAAAATTAATGTTTTGGCTCATCATGTTGGGGCGATATTGATATTTCTGACTTCTTTTTTGATTTTCTTTATGGCAGCACAATCTATACAACCAGTCGCCCATCTTCGGGAAAATTCTGATGGCTTATGGGAAGTCCATGACCTGAAAGATCATCTTATCCATGTTGCTGAAAAAGCAGCCCTGTTTGCCGATGAATTTGGTAATGGAGACTGGGCGAAAGCTGCCGGTGTGTTACACGATCTTGGAAAATACAATCCTCAGTGGCAGGAATATATCCGCAGAAGCAACGGTGATTATTCCGAGGAGGATAATGGGCAAGATTGATCATTCTTCTGCTGGTGCGCTTTACGCGGTTCACAAAAATGAAAGCATTGGTCGAATACTTGCCTACCTCATCGCTGGGCATCATGCAGGATTACCTGATTGGGAACATGAGCAGGGTGTTGGAGGGGCTCTTTCTGGTCGGTTAATGGTTGCTGAAAATTTACAGAAAGCTTTGTCAGGTAATCCTCCACAGGATATTCTGGATGTTTCGTTGCCTTCTACACCGCCCTGCAAAATGGTTTTCAAGGATAATGATGCCGTGCATATCTGGGTGAGAATGCTCTATTCCTGTCTGGTTGATGCCGATTTTCTTGATACGGAGTCGTTTATGAGTCCGGAAAAGGCTGACCTTCGCACAAGTGTATGTAACCTTGCGGAATTGAAGGTTGTTTTTGATTCGTTCATGGATAAAAAACAGGATGAGGCTCGAAAGAGTCCGGTTAATGAAGCAAGAAAAACCATTCTGGATGATTGCAGAAACAACGCCGGGCTGGCATCCGGGTTATTTTCGCTGACCGTGCCGACCGGTGGAGGAAAAACCCTCTCATCAATGGCTTTTGCCCTTAATCATGCCATCAGACATGGCAAAAAGAGGATTATCATTGCCATTCCTTATACCAGCATTATTGAGCAGACGGCAGATGTTTATCGAAAAGTGTTTGGCAATGATGCCGTGCTTGAACATCACAGTAATTTCGATTCGGAAAAAGAAGATTCAAAATCACGACTTGCAACGGAAAACTGGGATGCACCGATTATTGTCACAACGAATGTCCAGTTGTTCGAGTCGCTTTTTGCTTCTAAAAGCTCGGCTTGCAGAAAACTGCACAACATCGTCAACTCAGTGATTGTGCTTGATGAAGCGCAAATGCTGCCTACTGAATATCTGCAACCGATCGTTTCGGTTATAAACGTGTTGGCAGAATATTTTAAAACCTCTGTTGTGCTTTGTACGGCAACACAGCCGGTATTGTCAGGCAGAATTGGTTCAGGGCAGAATGTTCTGAAAGGATTCAGCGAAGGTAGTGTTCGGGAATTGATGTCCGACCCTGAAAATCTGTTCAGGATTTTTCAGCGTGTGAATATTCAGATGTTTGGCGCTTCAGATGAACGTCAGGAGTGGCAAGCTGTTGCTGAACAGCTCCGTAAATATCAACAAGTGTTGTGTATCGTTAATACTCGAAACGATTGTCGGGACCTGCATGGTATTATGCCCGAAGGGACTGTTCACCTTTCAGCCCTGATGTGCCCCGAACACCGCAGTGAGGTTATTACTGGAATTAAATCAATGCTGAAAGAAAATATTGTTGTGCGAGTGATCAGCACACAACTGCTTGAAGCGGGTGTCGATATTGATTTTTCTGTTGTTTTCAGGGCATTTACCGGACTTGACAGTATTGCGCAGGCCGCCGGTCGCTGCAATCGTGAAGGGAAATTGGAAAAGGGGGAAGTTTTTGTTTTTAATCCACCAAAGCCTCCACCCGCAGGAGTGATGCTGAAAGCAGAGCAGGCAGGGCAGGAGATGTTTCGCGTTTATCCTGAACTTGCTGCATCACTGATGCCGGAAGCTTTCAGACAATACTTCTACTTGTATTTCAACCGACTGAATGATTTTGATAAAAAGCAGATCATGGATCTCCTTGCCGGGCCTGATGCACGGCAGTTCAAGATTCAGTTCCGTACGGCAGCGCTTCGGTTCAAGCTTATTGATGACGCACAGCAGCACGGCTTGATTGTCCGGTATCAATCGGAGACGACTGATAATGAAAAATTGATAAATCAATTGCGTTTTATCGGCCCAAGCAGAAATTTGATGAGGAAATTGCAACGCTTTTCAGTCAACGTTTACGATCGTGATCTGCAGGAAATGCATAAAAACGGAATGATTGAAGAGGTTAATGGTATCTGGGTACAGACTGACAAAAATTTGTATGACCCGGTATTCGGTCTTGATGTCAAAGCAACCCCAAATTTGTACTGGTAACTGAACAAAAAAAGCAGCGTGCTATGGAATACTGCAACAAAATATTCTGTCTCGAAGTCAAGGGAGATTATGCCTGTTTCACAAGACCGGAGATGAAAGTTGAGCGTGTCAGCTACGACGTGATTACTCCGTCAGCCGCACGAGGGATTTTTGAGGCCATTTTCTGGAAACCGGCCATCAAATGGCATATCCTAAAAATTGAGATTTTAAAACCAATCAAATGGGTTTCGGTACGGCGCAATGAGGTCGGGACTACGGCCAGTGAACGAAGCCGCAGTATTTTTATAGAAGATAACCGTCAACAACGAGCGGGACTTTTTTTGCAAGATGTGGCCTATCGACTCCATGCTGAGCTGGAGTTTATTCCTCCTCCGGCAAGACCAAAAGTTATTCGTCCGGTAATGGAGGCTTTGCTTGAGAACAGCGAAAAGGATGAGTGGCAAAAAGATGAGAATCCAGGTAAATACAACGCTATGTTTGAGCGACGGGCCAGCAAAGGGCAATGTTTCAACCAACCCTATCTCGGTTGTCGCGAATTCAGTTGTGATTTTCGGCTGATTGATGATATAGCTCAAGAGCAAAAAGCCATTGATGAGACTCGCGATCTCGGTTTCATGTTGTACGATCTCGACTTTGTAATAAAACCAGATAGTCCAGCCCCAGCTTTTTTTAGAGCCCAGTTAAAAAATGGGGTCATTGAAATTCCAGCTTGGGAAAGTGAGGAGGTGAAAAAATGATTTTACAGGCACTCTACGACTATTATCAGCGCAAGGCGGCTGATTCTGATAGTGGCATTGCGCCAGAAGGATTTGAGTGGAAGGAAATCCCCTTTGTGATTGTTATTGATAACGATGGTAATTTTGTGGCGCTTGAAGATACTCGTGAAGGGGATGGGAAAAAGAAACGGGCAAAAGTATTTTTAGTGCCTGCTGCTGAGAAAAAAACAGTCGGAGTTAAAGCAAACTTGCTGTGGGACAATGTTGAATATGCACTGGGAGCAAATCCCCGTGATCGTAATGACATTGATGCTCGGAAGAATGCATTTCTTAACCGATTACAAGAAACATTCCCAGAAGAGACATCAACGTCACTTGTAGCACCATTGGTTGAGTTTCTTCAGCACAATCCCATTGCACAGATTACCTCCCAAGAGTCAGAAAATAAGCTCTGGAAAGAAGCACATGAAAATAATGCTAATGTGATCTTCAGGGTTTTGGGATCAAAGAGCGCAAGCCTGTGCGATACGATGAAACCCTATATCCTGAAGCATCAAGAAGTTGAAGGCACTGGAATTTGCCTTGTATCAGGTGCTCAAGAACCAATTGCCAGGCTTAATGCATCCATAAAGGGAGTTCGTGGTGCTCAATCATCAGGCGCTGCTTTGGTATCGTTTAATTTGAAAGCTTTTGAATCTTATGGTAAAACTCAGAATTACAATGCGCCGATTGGTGAATCTGCAGCTTTTGCTTACACCACTGTGCTGAATATGCTGCTTGGTAAGGATTCTAAAAATAAAGTTCAAGCTGGCGATGCCACGACCATCTTTTGGGCACAAAAGCCTACAGCGTTTGAAGATTTTTTCCCATCCTTTTTTGCTCTTCCCCCAAAAGATGATCCTGATGCTGACGTTCGCGCAGTCAACGCTCTTTACGAAGGGGTCTTTACTGGTTATACTGGCGGCGATTCTCAAACGAGATTTTATGTTCTTGGGCTTGCTCCTAATGCAGCACGTCTTTCAGTAAGATTCTGGCATGAGGGAGTAGTTCAAGACTTTGCCAAAAAAATCAGGCAGCATTTTGATGACCTTAAAATTGTTCGTTCTCCAAAGGATACGGGGCGTTATGCTTTGTTCTGGATTCTTTCTGCTATGGCTTTGGAAAACAAGGTTGATAATGTTCCGCCAAATCTTTCTGGCCAAATTGTTCAGGCTGTACTGACAGGTTCGCTCTATCCGGCAACAATGCTTCAGCAAACCATTCGTCGAATCCGGGCTACGAGGGATGTTACCAGAATGCAGGCAGGTATCCTGAAGGCTTATCTCAATCGATATTACAGAATTCACTCAACCAAAGAAAAGGAGATCACTGTGGCTCTTGATACTGCCAATAATAATCCGGGTTATCGTCTCGGGCGTCTTTTTGCTGTACTTGAAAAAATCCAGGAAGAGGCAAATCCCGGTTTGAATGCAACAATTCGTGACAGGTTCTATGGTGCAGCGTCATCGTCACCGGTAACAGTTTTTCCGCAGTTGTTGAAGCTTAAAAACCATCATCTTGCCAAGCTTGAAAATGTTGGTAGAAAGATCAACTTTGAGCGAATGTTGACTGAAATTTTTGACGGTATTGGCTCGGAAATGCCATCTCATCTGGCTATGGAAGATCAGTCCCGTTTTGCCATTGGATATTACCACCAGAGGCAGGCATTATTTACAAGTTCTTCAAACAATGAAAACAAAAATGAGGGGTGAACACAATGAGTAATCTCGAAAAACGGTATGATTTCGTCCTGTTGTTTGATGTGAAAGATGGCAATCCTAATGGTGATCCTGATGCTGGCAATCTTCCCCGCATAGATGCTGAGACGGGAATGGGGCTGGTGACTGATGTTTGTCTGAAACGAAAGGTACGGAACTATGTCCAGCTTTCTGGGCAAAACATTTTCATCAAAGAAAAAGGTGTTCTCAATCTTTTGATCGATAAAGCGTATGAAGATCTAAAAATTGATTTGACTAAAGAGCCGTCAGATCAAAAAGATGGGAAGAAGAGAAATAAGGATGGTACGGCGCAAGGTGGCGAGGTCGAGAAAGGCCGTGCGCAAATGTGTAAGCAGTATTATGATATTCGGACATTTGGTGCTGTTATGTCAACTGGTGCAAATGCAGGTCAGGTTCGCGGGCCTGTCCAGTTAACTTTTGCTCGTTCTATTGAACCGATTGTGGCACTGGAGCACAGTATTACCAGAATGGCAGTTGCTACAGAAGCTGAAGCTGAAAAACAAAGCGGAGATAATCGGACAATGGGTCGCAAATATACGGTGCCTTATGGCCTTTATCGGGCATCCGGTTTTGTTTCAGCTCATCTCGCAAATCAGACTGGTTTTTCCGAAGAGGATCTCAACCTGTTCTGGGACTCATTGCTGAACATGTTCGAGCATGACCGTTCGGCAGCAAGGGGAATGATGGCAACAAGGGGGTTGTATGTCTTTGAGCACAGCACAGCACTTGGCAATGCACCGGCTTATGCCCTGTTTGACCGGATTACAATAGAACGGAAGAACGCTCTTTCTGGCCCCGCTCGTTCATTTGAGGACTATGCCGTAACTGTGAATGACAATGATCTTGGTGAGGTCAATTTGATTAGAAAACTTGGCTAACAAAGATAACACAGATGCCATGTACCCCGAATCCGATTTCATCGCCCTCTCTGCACTGCAGCATTTTGTCTATTGTCCCCGGCAGTGCGCCTTGATCCATCTCGAACAGATATGGAGCGAGAATAGTTATACTGCTGAGGGCCGGGAGATGCATGAGCGGGTTGATGATGGCAAAACATCGTATCGCAGTGGTGTTCGGGTAACAAGGAGTGCGGCATTGCGAAGCGTTCTGCTTGGGGTTTCCGGTGTGGCTGATGTTGTGGAATGGCATAAACTGGAGAATCATGAAGAGCCGTTTCCGGTTGAATACAAGCGGGGCAAGCCGAAAAAACATGATGCCGATAAAATCCAGCTTTGTGCCCAGGCAATCTGCCTTGAGGAGATGCTCGACATTCAGATTCCGGCAGGTGCCCTTTTTTATGGTCAGACAAAACATCGGTTTGATGTTGATTTCGATGACGCTTTGCGTGAAAGCACAAGCCTTGCCGCCAAAGGAGTGCATGATCTTTTTCGGAATGGAGTAACGCCGCCACCTGACCCAGGGCCAAAATGCAAACTCTGCTCCCTGAAAGAGGAGTGTCTGCCGGAGGTGATTGCCCAGGGAAAATCGGCGAAAGTGTACCTTCAAAAATTGCTTCAAACACTCTCGGAGGAGGAGATGTGAAAAAATATCTCAATACCCTTTTTGTCACCACGCAGGGAGCTTATCTTTCAAAAGAGGGGGAGTGTGCTGTTATCAAAATAGAAAAAGAGGTTAAAACGCGTATTCCTCTTCACATGCTTGATGTAATTGTCTGTTTTGGAGCGGTGACGTGCAGTCCGTTTCTGCTTGGTCATTGTGCTGAAACCGGTGTAACAGTAACTTTTTTAAGTCAATACGGAAAATATCTTTGTCAGGTTCAGGGAGCTACACGGGGTAATATTTTGTTGCGGAGAGCACAGTATCGGATGGCTGATAATGACTTGCAGACAGCCTGTCTTGCACGCTCATTTGTTATTGGAAAAATTGGTAATGCCCGGATAACTCTTGCAAGGACGGTAAGAGATCATCCAGAAAAAGTGAACGCAGTCAGGTTGAAAAATGCTCAGCATGTCCTTGCTGGTTGCGTGAAGCGCTTGCGGGATGAAACCAATCAAGAGCGTATCAGGGGGATTGAAGGGGAGGCTGCCAAAGTTTATTTTGATGTTTTCGATGAGTGTATTACCTCTTCTGACCCATTATTCCGTTTTACCGGACGTAACCGTCGCCCGCCGCTTGATCGAATAAATTGCCTGCTCTCTTTTCTCTATACGCTGCTTACTCACGATATTCGTTCTGCGCTTGAGTCGTGTGGGCTTGATCCCGCTGCAGGATTTCTTCATAAAGACAGGCCGGGGCGGCCAAGCCTTGCGCTTGACATGATTGAAGAGTTCCGTTCCTACATTGCTGATCGGTTGGCTCTGTCGTTGATCAATCGGGGCCAGATTCAGTCCAATGATTTTACTGTCTCTGAAACAGGAGCAGTGCTTTTGAAAGACGATGCCCGTAAAACGCTTTTAACCGCTTATCAAAATCGGAAGCAGGAGGAGATTGAGCACCCGTTTGTCAAAGAGAAAATGGCCATCGGTTTACTCTGGCATATGCAGGCAATGCTGCTTGCTCGTCATATCCGGGGCGATATTGATACCTATCCGCCATTTGTCTGGAGATAAACCATGTTGGTTCTGGTCACTTATGATGTTAATACCGAAACTCCCGCAGGAAAAAGGAGGTTGCGCCGTATTGCCAAGACTTGTCAGAATTATGGGCAGCGTGTTCAGTTTTCTGTGTTTGAGTGCAATGTCGATCCTGCGCAATGGGTAAAATTACGAGGTAAGCTTGTTCATGAGATGGATCACAAACATGACAGTTTGCGTTTTTATTTTCTCGGATCAAACTGGGAAAATCGTATTGAGCACGAAGGTGCCAAAGAGCCCCGGGATCTTGAAGGCATATTGATTGTGTAGCGCGAACGTCAAGCTGTACCTCTTTTCCCGGTATGTTCGCGATATCCCTATTCGCTTAATATTTTTGTGGTTATAGTTTTTATTATCAGGATTTCGTAAAATGTTTTTTGGCATACGAAGTGGTTCGCGTTAAGGCCACGTTAAAACCACGAAATGCCTGATATTACAGTTAGACAGTCGCGCCCCATGCGGGCGCGTGGATTGAAACCTCAAACGTCTGCGCAAGCGTACTGGTGTTAAGTCGCGCCCCATGCGGGCGCGTGGATTGAAACCAGGAGCGCATGTCCAGCACAAGTCATCAGCGTGAGGTCGCGCCCCATGCGGGCGCGTGGATTGAAACTGTTGCTACCGGTGTTATGGGTCTTATTGGTGGTAAGTCGCGCCCCATGCGGGCGCGTGGATTGAAACCAGATCCAACGTTTATACGAGAGGGATGCCCGCGTCGCGCCCCATGCGGGCGCGTGGATTGAAACGTACCGATACTCGGCATACCGCTCCTGATACCCAAGTCGCGCCCCATGCGGGCGCGTGGATTGAAACAACTATTACTTTAAGGGACGCTGGTGAGTTGCAAAGTCGCGCCCCATGCGGGCGCGTGGATTGAAACATGGGCATGGATTCCACAAGTCTTTTGTCGAGGTCGCGCCCCATGCGGGCGCGTGGATTGAAACCTTGGACTGCCACTTCTCGCGGTGAGGCTATTCGTCGCGCCCCATGCGGGCGCGTGGATTGAAACGGTATAACCCCGAGTGCTGATATTCAGCGCTCCTGTCGCGCCCCATGCGGGCGCGTGGATTGAAACTGCGGAGCCCCGGGGCTCCGCTGGGGAGGCCTGAGTCGCGCCCCATGCGGGCGCGTGGATTGAAACTGTATCTGATTTCCAGATTGCTATGCAATCTATTGTCGCGCCCCATGCGGGCGCGTGGATTGAAACGCTCCGTCTAGACGGATCGTCGAGGAGAGATAAGTCGCGCCCCATGCGGGCGCGTGGATTGAAACAGGCACTTGGCGAACAAGCCGTCTTTAATTCTGGTCGCGCCCCATGCGGGCGCGTGGATTGAAACATCGAGAGCAATACACCTGTTGCTCGTGTTGTTGGTCGCGCCCCATGCGGGCGCGTGGATTGAAACGCTCCGGCGAGTAGGGTCGTCGAGCAATGACAGGTCGCGCCCCATGCGGGCGCGTGGATTGAAACTTAAGCTGCTGGGAGATCTGCGAGGTCTGCATAGCAGTCGCGCCCCATGCGGGCGCGTGGATTGAAACAGAAAAAGAGTGGGAATGGAATCCATGACCATGGTCGCGCCCCATGCGGGCGCGTGGATTGAAACATGATGTACCTAGCAACATAGGCGGCACTCTCGAAGTCGCGCCCCATGCGGGCGCGTGGATTGAAACTGTCGATGAGGTCTTGCCTGGCGATACTCTTAAGTCGCGCCCCATGCGGGCGCGTGGATTGAAACTCTGCCCTCGGTGCACGAAATCAATCTACAAATGTCGCGCCCCATGCGGGCGCGTGGATTGAAACGCCTTGAAAAGCGCGCCAGTTCAACCAGACTAAGTCGCGCCCCATGCGGGCGCGTGGATTGAAACAAATTTTTGAAGTTTAGAAAGAAAAAGTGAACGGTCGCGCCCCATGCGGGCGCGTGGATTGAAACTTTGCATTAAATGATAACGGACGCTTACCTGAGGCCGTCGCGCCCCATGCGGGCGCGTGGATTGAAACCAGAAATTTATGGGTGAGCAAATCAATCCCGGTGAGTCGCGCCCCATGCGGGCGCGTGGATTGAAACATAGTAGTCCAGCATGAAGCAAGCTACAAAAAGTCGCGCCCCATGCGGGCGCGTGGATTGAAACGGCAAAAAAGAGCGGAAAGCGGTCAACATTTTCGGTCGCGCCCCATGCGGGCGCGTGGATTGAAACCGGTGGTGACGCCTTGCCGTGGATCGGAACAAAGTCGCGCCCCATGCGGGCGCGTGGATTGAAACAAGCCTACCACAACTCGATCACTGACTTTGCCGGGTCGCGCCCCATGCGGGCGCGTGGATTGAAACAATAAAAGGTGGAGAATCAGGAGAAAGAGAGCAAGTCGCGCCCCATGCGGGCGCGTGGATTGAAACTTGCATGCTACGAAAAAATTATCAAGGCTGGATAGTCGCGCCCCCTGCGGGCGCGTGGATTGAAACACGCACCTCTTCAGGGGTGATAGCCCCGGCTGAGTCGCGCCCCCTGCGGGCGCGTGGATTGAAACTCAATCATCTCCGTCAACAAAAGCGTTAAATCTGGTCGCGCCCTCTGCGGGCGCGTGGATTGAAACAAAGATTTGTCAGAAGGTAGATTTTCATCATTAGTCGCGCCCCCTTCGGGCGCGTGGATTGAAACCTGCGGCCTGAGTTTGTTGTTGCAATGGAGACTGGTTGCTCCTAAAGCTTCTCCAGAAAAGCATTATCTTTTTTACAGAATATCTCTACCTTGATCAAGATGTTGTTCGTGATTTCAATGGCTAAAAATCTCTTCTCTCTTCATAACATCAATAAATTATGTTAGCAAGAACAATACTGAAAGTTGCCTCTCAGATTCCATGGGATAAAGTGATTGAGCTTGCGCCAACCGTGGCAGAGAGGGCGGGAACTCTCTGGACTACCATTAAAAATAAAAAAAAGCCTCTTTCAGTTGATGAGAGCAGTGTTTATTCCTCATATAGCACCGAGCTTTCGGAGAGTGATATCCTAAAAGGAAGGTTGGATCTATTGGCACAAAGAGTGGATAGTTTGGAGGAACAACTTCAGGCATCATCTGGATTGCTCAAGACACTGGCTGAACAGAATACGTCGTTGGTGCAGCGGATGGAGCTGCATAGAATCGGTCTCATTCGTCAATCTCTCATTTTTGCTGGAGTTGGTGCTGTATTGGCAGGAATGATCGTTTACCTCTTTATTCGGTAATGATTGCCTGACTTTGGATTAACGAGCTGGTTAATCGAAGTAATGGGTTGCAGGCAAGCTCTGTTCATGGTGTACTGCCGCCATTACTTCACCGGTTTGATGAGCAGTAACGGAATCGTGGCTTTTTGACGAAGGGTTCTTGATACGCTCCCGAAAAGAATTCTTTCGGGAAGACGGTGGCCATGCATCGCCATTGCAAGAAGATCGTAACTGTTTTCTTCAATTTCTCTGAGAATCTCTTTTTCCGGTTCTCCGCTCCGGATAATAGCATGGCTTTCAATGCCTGCGTCACGTAATATTTTCTCAAATCTGGCAAGGGTCATCACAGACTGTTCACGTAAATATCGCTCCTGGTCGAGTGTGTGCGAATGGACGACATGCAGCAGGTGCAGGGTAGCGCCAAGCTGAAGCGCAAGTGATGATACATGTTCAATGATGGCCTCATCAACTGGCGAGCAGTCGATAGCAACAAGGATCTTTTTATATACAGGCATATCAGTTTCCCTGGGTTACGGTCGTATACAAAAAATAGATATTGAGGGCAATAACTGTCACGGATATGAGTAATGCTGCTGCAAACTCGACATTATGGCTTCGAAAGCTGCCCATAAGTTTTTGATTTCGGCTGAGAATGAGAAGAGGCAGCAGGGTAAAAGGGAGCTGGATACTTAAAATGACCTGACTGAAAATCAGGATCTTATAGCTCTCGATGCTGAATAAAATAATCATGAATGCCGGAATAGCCGTCACAAAAACGGAGAGCCGATATAATGGCGTTTGGGGATCTTCTGGCTTGCCCAGAAATCCTGTGATGACATCGGCTTCAGCCATAGAAGATGTCATCGATGAGCCAACGCCTGAAAAAATAAGCGCTATGGCAAATAACAGGCTGGCATAGTGACCCACAATTGGTATCAATGTTGCCGAAGCTTGTTCGAGAGTGTTGACCGGGATCTTATTTTTAAAGAAGATTGCCGCAGCAACGATGATCATTGAAGAGTTGACAATCCAGCCCAGAGTCATGGCAAGAAGAGTGTCCATTTTTTCGTATCGGAGTAAATCCATCTTCTCTTCTTCAGAAATGCCCCATTTCCTGCTGTGAATGACGTTGGAGTGAAGAAATATGTTGTGAGGCATGACCAGTGCGCCAAGAATGGCGAGCGCTATATAAATACTTTCGCTGCGCACTTTTGGTACAACGAGTGCTGTCGCTGTTGCTGTCCAGTCCGGTTTTACCATCCAAAGCTCGGCCAGATAACATAAGGTGATTATGCCAAGAAAACTGACAATAATTGTTTCAATTCGGTGATACCGTTGACTTATAACCAGAAAAATCTTGAGAAGAAGGGTTATCAGTGATCCCGCCCAGAGGGGTATGCCAAACAGAAGACTGAACCCGATGCCTCCACCAAGAAGCTCAGCAACATCAGTTGCAATACAGGCCAGAACGACAGTAAAACCAAGAAATGCGGTCACCGGTTTCGGAAAAGAGTCGCGGATGTTGACGGCCAGTGATTTTCCGGTGGCTATGCCAAGTTTGGCTGCAATATGCTGAATAATGATCAGCATGATGGTGCCGAGAGTAACAACCCAGAGTAATTCGTAGCCGAATTTTGCTCCTCCCTCAATATTGGTGGCCCAGTTGCCCGGATCGACAAAACCTACGGTAACAAGAAACCCGGGGCCGAGAAAGCTGAGCAGTGTTTTGAAAGAAAATGCTTTTGTAATCGTTTTTTGCATGAGTGAGATTCGCTTTATGGTAACTCTTGAGAGTCAGGCGTGTTCATGCTCAGTCTGAAAGCTTTTTCCTGGGGCCTTGAGACGTACCATGATACCTGCCAGCATGACGAGTGCATTGATGGTGCCAACGACAATGAAGGGCGCTTTTGGACTGATGGAATCAAACAATCTTCCTCCAATGGTTGTGATAACCAGAATTCCTATGGCGCCACTGATGTTGAACATACCGATGACGGATCCCCGTTCAGCCTTTGGCGCCTCTTGACCTATCAGTGACTGAGCACCAAGAAACGAGCTTATCTGGCCAATGCCGAGCAGCACAAAAAAGATGATTGAAGTCGGTTCATGGGGATTGCCGATGAAGCCAAGCGAAAGATACCCGATACTGGCCAGAGACATGCAGAGAGCAAGTGCGGTGACCCGGTTCCAGCGGTCAATCAGTGGCCCGATAACCGGAGCCCAGAGTAATGCTGCTGCTTGTGAAATGATAAAAATCATCATGCCTTTTTTGACAGCTTCAGCAGGTGCCATCCCCATGGCAATACCCGAGGTTGTTCCCCAAAGAGGAAGAAAGGTGCCGATAATGGATTGATCTCCCCGTGCCACAAATGCTGCTGCGTAAGAGAGCAGAATTCTTGGATTCTTCGCGCAACTGATTCCACTGGTGAAGAGTGCCCGAAGCGGAGGCCGCTCTTTCTTGCTGACGGGAGTGCCGCCCTTAAGCCCTAAGCCAACCACAATTGCGGAAACAAGTGCGACTCCGGCAATGCCAAGGTGGGTGTAAATTCCGGCATCATTGCCACTGAACCCTTTTGCGACAAGCTTTTGTGGCAATCCTCCAAAAAAGCTGTTCAGCACTACAATGCCAAGACCATTGAGAAACCCTGTTATGGCAATAAGTTTGCCTCGTGATCGTTCGGCAGGATAGTCAATCATGACGGTTGAGAGTGCGCCGGTGACAGCAACAATTCCAAACGCATAGATTATCCGGCAGAGTGTTAAATCTGAGAGAGAACGGGAGAAAGGATACAGTGCATAAGCCAGCGCAAGAAGAATAAAACCGGCAGAGTATATCGGTTTTCGTCCGACCCGATCCATCAGAACCCCGGCGGGTATAAAAAACATCAGGGTGATAACCTCTGTCCAAAAGACAAGATCGCCACTGATAGCGCCTTGCTGTGATGTCGGAATCTTCAGGTGCTCATTGAGAATGTATGCCTGCCCTATTGAGACAAACGTTATCAGTCCGATAGAAAAAAAAGCAGAATAAAGATAGGCAATGCCATGACGGGGGAGCACAGAAGGAGCGAGAGTAATCGGCCCAAGGGAGTGGATCGATGCTGTTTTGTTCATGGCGATGGCTGTCGTTTGTGGCCGGATAAAAAAATTACAATGAGAAAAGATTTTTTGAAAGAAATTTTCGCGGAGTGCGTACTAATAAGGGAGAAGTAAATTGCTTCGGTTTCTATCAGATGGTATAACTAATAATAAAAGTAAAATAACTTATGAAAAAGAATCTTATCTCAGGTATTGTTTTATCTCTTGCAATGACCGGCTTTTTTGGTGGTGTCTCTTTTGCAGAAACAGCTCCTGCTGCAAAGCCTGAAGTAAAAACTGAGGTTAAAGCTGCAGCTCCTGTTGCAAAAAAGAAGGCTGTAAAGAAAAAAGCTGCTAAAAAGGCTGCTGTAAAGAAAGAAGAGACCAAGAAAGAAGAGGCAAAGTAAGCTGTGTTCTTCATGATGCCTTAAGTGCCCATAAGTAAAAAGATGTCTTTGTGATGATAAGGTGAGGCGTTAAGGTTTTCAGTTTCTTTTCAGAAAAGCCCTTTTTTAAGGGCTTTTCTGATTATTTATTATTTTTATAATTGCACTTATAGCATTCTAAACAGTATAAGAGGAGGAAGTTGCCATGTTTGGACTGGGAGGCCAGGAGCTGTTGCTGATCATGTTTATTGTGCTGTTATTTTTTGGCCCTTCAAAACTTCCTGAACTTGCCAGAGGGCTGGGTAAAGGAATAAGAGAGTTTAAGAAAGCTCAGGCTGATCTTGAGCATGAATTCAACAAAGTGGCAGAGGATTCAGAGCCTGTAGATAAACCAGTTACTCCGTTGACGCCAAAAGTTGCTGAAACTGCTCCAGAGAGTAAAAAATCGTGACTGCAAAACAACGCTTCTCCCTATATTGAGCATGACGTTACAGAACAGGCTTTTCGCCTGATTTATTTTATTGTGCTCACTTTGTTTCATGTTTACTTTTCTGCATGCGGCAGATATCCATCTCGACAGTCCTCTCAAAGGGCTTGAGGAATATCAGGATGCCCCAGTTGAGCAGATCAGGCTTGCTGCCCGTCGCGCACTTGACAATCTTGTTCAATTGGCTGTTGACGAAAAGGTTGCATTTGTTTTGATTGCTGGTGATCTCTACGATGGCGACTGGAAAGACTATAACACCGGTATCTATTTTGTAAGCCGTATGGGTCGGCTGCGTGACGCAGGTATTCCGGTGATGATGGTTTCCGGCAACCACGATGCCGCGAGCCAGATTACCCGGTCGCTGAAACTTCCCGATAATGTTATCCTCTTTCCGCATCGCAAGGCAGAAACTCATCACCTTGAACAGTACGGAGTTGCCATACACGGCCAGAGTTTCTCTGCCCGTTCGGTGATGGATGATCTTGTCCGGAACTATCCGCAAGGCGATCCGGCGCTGTTTAATATTGGACTCCTTCATACAAGTTTGAACGGGCGCCCGGGTCATGAGCCTTATGCTCCCTGTACGCTTGATGCTCTCGTTTCAAAAGGTTACCAGTACTGGGCGCTTGGCCATGTTCATCAACGCGAAGAGATTTGCCGTGACCCATGGGTGGTTTTTCCCGGCAATATTCAGGGACGTCATATTCGTGAGATTGGCGCAAAAGGGTGTTCGCTTGTCTCAGTCGAGGAGGGTCAGGTTATCACCGTTGAAGAGCGGGAACTTGATGTTCTTCGCTGGGTGCTCTGCCGCGTTGACCCTGCTGGATGCGATACCATCGACTCTCTTTCAGATCTCGTTCGTGATCTTCTGGAAGAGGAGCGGGCTAAGGCTGATGGTCGTTCACTTGCTGTTCGTCTTCTTGTGGATGGTGTAACGTCGCTTCATGGGCAATTGCATGAGAAAGCGATGCAGTGGAGTGAGGAGGTTCGAGGTGTTGCGGCTGCTCTTGGTGATGTCTGGATTGAAAAGGTCGTCCTGAAGAGCAGGAGCCGGGATGAGTTGCAGGCAGATTTTGCTGATGAATTTCCTCTCCGTGCATTGTTTCATTCCATTGAATCGTTTCAGTTTGAAAAGTCAACCCTCATAGGGTTAGTTCCGGAATTCGAGAAACTTCGCAGCAAGCTTCCTTCTGATCTGCTGAATGATGGTGACCCGTTTCGACTGGATGAGGAAGAACTTGCAGCCCTGCGGGATGAGGTGAGAGAGCTGCTGATGGGCAGGATCGGAGGCCGGTCATGAAGATCAAACGTCTGGAGCTGAAAGCCTTTGGCCCCTTTTCGGGTCAGGTGCTCGATTTTTCATCCCCTCTTCCGGGTTTGCACATTGTCTACGGCCCAAATGAAGCGGGCAAAAGCAGTGCTATGCGAGCGCTGTACGCATGGTTTTTTGGTTTTCCCGTACGCACCGGCGATAATTTCATACACCAGAATCAGCAGCTTCTTGTCGGCGGATGCCTGCAAGGGAGCGATGGCGAGGAGCTGACCTGTTACCGCCGGAAAAAAAATTCGAAAGATTTGTTTGACCAGGATGATCATCCGATAGATCCATCCGCGTTGGCGCGTTATCTGCATACTCTTGAAAAGGATCTTTTTACGGCTCTGTATGGCATTAATCATGAAACCCTCATTCGCGGCGGAGAAGGCATTCTTGATCAGCAGGGCGAGGTGGGCAAGGCGCTTTTTGCGGCAGGTGCCGGTCTTGCGTCGTTGAAGCCGCTTATGGATGAGCTTGAAGCCGAGGGAGAGAGTCTTTTCAAACCGCAAGGATCACGGCAGTTGCTCAATGAAGCCCTTGCCCGCCACAAGGAGCTGCAAAGCCAATTGAAACAGGCGACACTCTCAGGCCGAGAGTGGGAGGAGCATCAGCAGGCTCTGGATGACGCGTTGAAAAAGCTGGCAGAGAGTCAGCAGACAAAGCAAGAGCTGGAGAGGGAAAAACGTCGTCTTGAACGATTGATACAGGCAATGCCTGATTTGTCGGAGCGTAAAATTCTGCTTCAAAAGCTTGAGGAATATGGAGATGTTATCATTCTTCCGGTTGATTTCAGCGAGAGACGCACGGTCATTGAGCAGGAAGAGAGGGCAGCACGGCTACAGCTTGAGCAACTGCAGGCACAGCTTCAGGCGGTTCGTGAAAAGATGAACGCTCTTTGCCTCAATCAAGATGTGCTGGATGAGGCTGGTACCATAGAGGAGTTGCATCAGCGGCTTGGAGAGTACCGGAAAGGAAAGAATGACCGTCCCCTGCGGGAAGGGCAGCGTCTTGGTGCCCGGAAGGCAGCGGCTGATCTTCTCAGCCAGATCAAGCCCGGGTTTTCACTCAACAATGTCGAAACCCTTCGTCCGGGTCTTTCAAAGCGCAAGACGGTGCATCATCTTGCTTCGCGCTATGAGGTTCTTTTGCAGGGGAGTCGCAATGCGCAGGTGCAGGTGCAGGACGCCGAAACATCTCTGGAAAGAGTTCGTGCTGAATTGCAGATGCTTCCGTCTGTTGCTGAAACCGGTCAACTGGCTCGTGCTCTGCTTGCCGCAGAAAGGGGCGCTGATCTCGACCGGGAAATCACAATGCTGGAAAAGGAGCGGGAGAAGGGAGAGCGTGAATGTTATGCCTTATTGAATCGGCTCGAACTTTGGAAGGGAGCGCTGGAGCTTGTGCCTCATCTGGCGTTGCCATTGCCCGAGAGCGTGAGCCGCTTTGATGAAGAGCTTCGTGAACAGGCGGACTTGCAACGCCAGCTTCAGGTCGAGAAAGATATGCTTGAAAAGGATTTTGCGAAGAGGGTGGAACAATTACATAATCTGGAGTTGGCTGCTGATTTGCCGGTAGAAGAGGAGCTGACAGCGAGCAGGAGCAGGCGCGAAGAGGGATGGCAGCTTCTTTGCCGTCAATGGCTGCAACAGGAAGATGTTGTTGAAGAGAGTAAACGTTTTGATGCTGCATTGCCATTGCACGTGGCTTATGAGCAGATGGTCCTGCTTTCTGACCGGATTGCTGATCGCCTTTATCATGAGGCAGATCGAGTTCAGCAATACTCATCAATGAAGGCCGAAGCTCAAAACATGGAGAAGCGTCTGGCGGTGCTTCTTGAAGGAGAGAGATGTATCAGGGAAGCTTTTGAAAACCTTGACCGCCGCTGGCAGGAGCTTTGGGCTTTCTGCGGAATTGAGCCACTCTCTCCCCGTGAAATGATTGCCTGGCTTTCTTCGTTTGATCGTTTGCGTCTTCAGGTCAGAGATGTGGAAAAAGTTGCAAGCGATTTGACTGAAAAGATGTCACGTCGCAAAGAGTTGAGGGTCAGCCTCCTCAAAGAGGTTGTTGCACATGGTGGATCGGGGGAATTTCCGGGCGGGGAACTTGAGACACTTCTTGACGTTGCCCGATCTTTGCTGAATACCCTGCAAGCACATCAAAAAAAAAGAGACGTGATGTCGGCAAAACTTTCAGACATCAACAATTCTGTTTATATTTTAAGGGATAAGAGTTTAGCTGCTGAATCAGAGTTGCGCCAATGGCGAGCCGACTGGGCTGAATCAGTTTCTCCACTTGGTCTTGACTGCAATATTCTTCCCTCAGAGGCGCTTGATTTTCTTGAGGCTCTACAAAGCTGTTTTGAACGTCTTAGAGAAGCTGACGAATTTCGGAAACGGATTGAGGGGATTGACCGTGACACAACACTTTTTGAGAAAGATGTCATGATCCTTGTAACAAAGATTGCTCCTGACCTTGCCGGACTTGATGCCAAGGCTGCCGTGACGGAACTCAAGCTGCGTCTTGGTCGTGCCAGTCAGGATCAGGCTATTCTGCTGCGAGACAGGAAAGAGAGAGAGAGCCTTGAAAAAGCAGTTATCATCGCTGAAACCAACGTTCGAAACTGCGAAGAGCATCTTGCGGTCATGCGCCAGTCAGCCTGTTGCAATACTCGCGAAGAGCTGCTTGAGGCTGAGCAACGTTCCTTGCATTACACAAAACTTCATGAAAGGTTGTTCGACATTGAAAGCCGACTGACCCGGATTGCAGAGGGAGCAACCATTGCCAACCTTGAAGCTCAGGCTGACGCAGTTGATTTTGATGAGCTGCCAGGTCGTATCGATAACCTGAACAACGAGATAACAAGCCTGCTTGATCCCGGGATACAGCAATTGTCCGAAACAATAGGAAGAAAGAGAAGCGAACTTGAACGAATGGATGGCAGCGGCAAGGCTGCAACACTTGCAGATGCACTCCAGAACGCTCTCACAAAAATCCGTCGTCTCACCGAGCGCTATATCCGTATCAAACTCGCCGAAAAAATTCTTCGTGAGGAGACAGAGCGCTACCGAAACGAAAACGAAGCTCCGCTTCTGAAAATGGCCTCACGCTATTTCAGCCAATTGACCATAGGTTCATTTGCAAGTCTGCGTACCGACAGTGATGACCATGACAACCCAATCCTGATCGGCCTTCGACCAAACGGTATTCGCCTGCATGTTGATGCCATGAGCTCCGGAACCCGCGATCAACTCTACCTTGCCCTGCGCCTTGCCACACTCGAATGGCGCTCAGAATCAAGCGAGCCCATGCCCTTTATTGTTGATGATATTCTGATCAACTTCGATGATGCTCGTTCACGGGCAACCATTAAAGCACTGAGCAATCTGGCTGAAAAAAGCCAGGTGATTCTCTTTACCCACCACCAGAAAATTGTTGACATTGCGGAGGAGGCAGAATTCGCCGGAAGCGTGTTTGTGCATCGGCTTGGCGGCAAGGCTTAAAAAAGTTAACGTTGCAGAACGGATTTATCAGTCTACAGTGGAAAGACTATTCAAACGATAACCTTTATTTTTCAGGATAACAGCTATGTTGACCACAACCCAGAAAAAAACAGCACAAGCAATTGTTAATATTTTTGAGACAGGCTCAGTGCTCGGTGACTATGGCAATGTTACGGTGATTCGGGGTGATACCGGCCATCTGACTTTTGGACGCTCCCAAACCACTCTTGGTTCAGGTAATCTGCTGAAGTTGTTGCAGAGTTATTGCGATAATCCCGGAGCTCGTTTCGCAGCAAAACTCTCTCCCTATCTGGCTCGTTTTGCTGATGGTGATCTGACGCTTGACTGGCGACGCATCCTCGCTCCGACTTGCGGCCCACAGCTTATCGGATGGAGGCCATGCAGCGACTGGTTGATCAGGATTACTGGGGATTACCCTTAACACTGGTGGTGCGTGGGGTTGAAATTTCTGATGCAGCCCTCAATGGCACACCTGCCGGATGTTACAATGGCTCGGAACCCGGTAGTCGTGTTCTGACAGTGACCTCACCTTTGCAGCATGGTCTTGATGTCAGGCTTGTACAGCTCGGCCTCTCTGAACGTAGCATCAACATCAAAGCCGACGGAATCTTTGGTAACACCTCGGTCAAGCTCATTAAAGAGTATCAGGCTAAAGCCGGTTTGCCCGTTACAGGTGTTATGGATATTGCTTTGATCGCCCAGCTTGTTTCTTGATCATGATGCTCGGCATCTTTCAATTGCGTCCAGCAGTGCTGGTATGACAGGTATCATGGTTTCTGTGGAAAGACCAAGGCACTTGTCTCGCTCGAAAAGAAACTGGAGACGTGGCTTGAGCAACGCTTACTTGCACAGATTCTGGATTGGTTCGACTGCGTTGAGACGACTCACGTGCAGACTGCCATTTGCAATTACCATTGGTCTACCGAATCAGTAGCCTGAGTCTGGTTGTTCCTGGAATATCTGGGAGTGGCCTATTTTGCCAGTGTAAAACGCCAAAAGCCCCAGTGCCAAGAATGAAAGATTAAGACCCGGTTAACTTGACGGATGAGGCGTCACGGATCATACCAATATCGGGCGGTGGATTCATGCCATGGTACTCAAAGAAGGCTGCGCAATTAATCAGTGTGAGTCGGTTTTTCAAAGAGTATCCCGACTTCTGCCAATTAGTGCGGAAACTCAGGGATCAAGAGTTGAATGAGTGTGCTGTTCGCCAATTTGTCGGTGTTCATGCGTACAGAGTGTACTTCTCCGGTTCGCTGATCATGAATATTTGCCTCCTGAACTTGCCACAGTTCGTCTCGAATCTGACGTAACGATCGCCCCGTATTGATCTCAAGGTATTTGCCCATCATCAAGGCCAAGAAGCAAACGAGCATATGGGCTCTGATGGCATCCTGCGTATAATGGAAGATGGGTCTGGCTTTCAGGTCTGACTTGCTCATTCGAAACGCCTGTTCTACATGCCAGAGATCTCGATAGTAGGCAACTACGTCAGCACTGGAAAACTCTAACTCCGGGATGTTGGTGACATAGCCCTTGATGCCCAAAAGCTTTTCTGCCTTTGCTTGCAAAGCATTATCAAAGATGAACGGCTTGTCTTTCTCTGCAGACTTCTTGACAAACTTGGCCCGCCGCCCTGATTCATTCCGTTCAAGCAGTTGACGGGCCCGCTTTATCTGCTTGTCAAACTCGCGTTTGTCTTTCTTGTAGCGTGCTTCGGAGAACTCACAGATGATCGAGGCGTTCTTGACAGCGTTCGAATAGCTGAAGCGCCTTGATGTCTGGTCAGTGCGGGGTAGCTCTTTGTGAATCGTATCAATGAAGGAGCTTGCGGTGCTTGCCAATCGTGCTCCGACGATGTAGCTGTACCCGTCAGCCTCCAACTGCTGCATATTGGCTTTCGAGAGCATACCCGCATCAGCCACAATAACCGGCTTGGTGTTGCCGACCCGCTCTTGGAAACGATGTACGATATCGAGCATCGTTTTTCCTTCGAAGGTGTTGCCCTCAAACACTTCGTGCATTACCGGAAAACCCAATCGGGTGGTGATGAGGCCAATGACGATTTGCGGCTGCTGGGGTTTGTTGTCCTTGGAGAAGCCAGGTTTCTGAAAGTCGTATTCTTTGAAAGACTCGAAGTACAGCGTCGTGACATCGTACAACACAAGGCTGAAGGTCTCCTGCAGTACATCGCGAGCTGTCTTGATGGCGGCAGTCTCGATCTCCTTTTGATACTCAAGGAGCTTTGGCAGCAAGCGATAAACGGTCCGTTCAGCATAACGCACATTGAACATACCGCTGCAGAAGCTCGAGAGTCCGCAGCTTGGATACAGGCTCAATGATGCGCATGATGGCAAAATCAAGATACAGCTCTGGCAGGGCTCCCAAGCCACACATCCGGGCGCAAGCAAACAGCGCAGTGCGGGCAAACTGATGCGTTACATCGACAAGTTCGGCATGAGAGAGATCCAGATGCTGTGGAGAGTTTGTCTGGCTGGGTATCTCGGGAAACAAATACGGTTGTCTGCGATGGGCTTCGGCATACTTCACAGCCTCTACCATCAACAGATCGCAATCGCTCTCGCTATGAGCACTACCTACGTGCTTGATAATGGCACGCTTCTTTCCCTCATTGCGGACCACCTGAACGGCGGTTGCCCCCGAGGCAGTCTTAACCTTCCGGATTGTCAAGTCTCCACGCATGAAGCAAAGATACTATTTAGTGCGGAAACCGACGAATCAGAAAATACTAACTAACAGAAAAACAATAATTTATTTATCTTGCTCAAGAAATTTTGCAAAGTTGGCAGAAGTCAGGAAAGAAGGCTGCGCAATTAATCAGTGTGAGTCGGTTTTTCAAAGAGTATGGTTGTTTTCATTCAATCGTGACCGGGATAGGCCAGCGCCCATACCAAAGCAACGATCCAACCAATACCGCTCCATCCGAGAAGGATATTCAAGGTAAGGATAGCAAATTTGCTGTGATGTGTTCGCGCAAAAGCGACAACGCATGAAATGAAATCCAAGCCCGATAACAACACCATTACCAGAAAGGAGAGCACAGGTGAGGAATTAGAACAATACCAAGAACAAAAATGATTCATCATATAGTGTTTGATCACTAATAGCTTTAGAGAGCCTGAATCGGCAGCTTGCTTCATTACAAATCGTGCCTGCATTATCAAGTGATCCCTTTCAAAAAAAACGAGCCAGACAAACATGAGATATTCTTGCTGTATTGCACTTTAAGTGCTTTTGCAGTATAAAACATGCTTTGTAGGTTCAAATAAAAGGAGAAAGCCTTATTCCATTTTGCGATCATATTGATCTTAATATCCAGTCCCAACCGGTTATAGATTGAACAGAATCAGGACTGTCCTCCATGTTCTTCAATCCTCTCGCTGCTTGGGCGATGACAGCGCCAAGCGTATCAAATACCTGATTGGCAAACTCTTTTTCACGCAGTTCATCCCAAAGATGTTCCACTGGGTTGAGTTCCGGTGAATATGGTGGCAGCCGGACCAATGCCATGTTTTTGGGAACCTGTAAATGTTCTGCACGATGCGATGGCGCACCATCGACAACCATCATGATAAACTCTTCAGGATGTCTTGAAGAGACAAGCTTGAGAAAAGCTCCCATACTCGGAGTATCCATCTTGCCACCCAACATCCAGTCAATAACACCATCTCTTGGTGATGCTGCGGCATAGGCATAGACATACTGCCGAACAAGGGCCAATTTCACTATTGGGCGAAGAGGCACTGGTGCCCAGCATTTTCTCGGATCACTTATTCTTCCGAATCGTGCCTCATCCTGAAACATTAAACGTAATGGCAGGTTCAGGATATTTTGTTTGGCAGCTTCTGCCAGTATCTCCGGGAGTTTTTTTTAAACTCCTCCTGAGCCTCGACATCGTGTTTCGGATGACAGGTATCGGGTTCAACTTTTCGCCACCCATGACGAGCCAGCATTCGATAGACTGTGGAGACGGCAATTGACCTTCCAAGGCGTTTTTCCAAAGCTGCATGAATGGGTGGAACCACGAGTACTCCTCCTTGTGCTGCTTTTTCTATCCATGACTGAAGAAACTCGCCTTCCTCTTGCGGAGTAAGGTTTTGCCTTCGTCGTCCTCCCCAAGTCCCTTTGGTGATAGGCTTTCCTGCAACTTGATCGCGAATCTTCCGTTGCATACGGACCACCGTCGCCACACCGACACCGAGCACTTTCGCTGTCTCCGAATAGGTGATATCACATGTTTTTGGAATAAGAACACTCAAACCTTCTCGAAGTTCACGAGCGCTATCGGCTTCTTTTACGATATGTTGAGCCAGATAAACCATATCATCAGTGACTATTGCTGGACGTGCCATATGCTGTATGCTTCTTGTTTGCCAAATTACGGACAAAAACAGTACATACAGAATTTATATTATGATTATCTTGATTGCAAATTGGAATTAGATATTCTACTTCTTAACAAGTTTTAATAAATATTCATGTGCTGGAAAGAATAAAAATGATCGTCAAAATATAGGAAGGCTAATTCAATACGATTTCGATGAAAAACAACAGAAATCAGGAGATAAGTAGGTCTGATTTCTTTAACAGGAGAAAACCGGTGAAAAAAAATATTTGTTTAGCAGCAGGAATTGCAGGAATAATTCTTGCCACCGCATCCTCTGTTGTTCAGGCGGACGGTAGAAATCATGTTCATGGATGGGGAGGACGACCATCTTTGAGATTGAGAGCATCATATTGGGAATGGGGCCGTCCGTATTGGGGATGGAATGGCGGGTATTTGGTGATTGATACTCCGCCGAGTTTTATAGTTCTACCGGAATACGGATTTTCAGTTTCTATAGGAACTCCTTATGAGATAATCTATTACGACAATCTTTACTATATCTATAATAACAATGACTGGTATGCTTCTTCGTTTTATCGCGGACCGTGGGCTGTAATCCAGGAAAGTAATCTGCCGGATATCATCAGAAAACATCGCATAGAGGATATAAGGAAAACCCGTGATATTGAGTTTCACACTAATGCCAATCAGGAAAACAGGGGGCATCGTGGCGATATAAATAGCAGCAAAAATCTAAACGATACTCATAGTGATCGTCGTTTAAATGATAGCGAGAAAAAAGATAACTGATTTTTTGTGCCTATATGTCCAGTAGCGGCGGTGTATAATAATCGCATAAAATGTAATGAATAAACTAATAAAGCAATGAAAAAGACATTAATGACATTATTGGTTGCTGGCGTAGCTCTATGGACAAGACCAGCTTCCGCTGAAAATATTGGGGATAGCAGAAGGGCTGTACCGGATTCGGCTATAGAAGAAGGCAATAGCGTATGGTCACCATCACCTTCAGTTGTCTATACTCGCCGAGGCAAGTGGATAGTTCCAGCGTCATCAACTTCAGGTGGATACGTTAGTGCAAATATTGGTGATGCGGAAATAGATAATGTTGATTATTTCGACAGCTATAACGATTTCCGACACTCTCACTCAGGCTTTGCGATGCTTGGAGCTGTCGGCTATGGCTTCAAAAACAACGTTCGACTTGAGGGAGAAGTTGGCTATCAGACGGACGACAGTAATAATGAATACAGGATAAATGCAAATCGGAATATTTCAGTGCTCTCTTTTCTGGCCAATGGTTACTATGATATCCCTGTATTTGGCGCTGTTCAACCTTATGTAACTGCTGGCATAGGTTTAGCTAACGTCAATGCCAACTCACTTTCCTTGCCGTATGGACTGCCTGACTTACCCTCGATCAATGAAACCGCATTGGCTTACCAGGTTGGCTTTGGCGTTACAATTCCTCTCAACAAGAGCATTAAGCTTGATGCCCGTTACCGCTACTTTACAACGAACGTCACTGTGGATACCGTCTTTGAAAAAAACAGATTATATAGCAACAGTGTGCTTCTTGGTATAAAAGTTGGCATTTGATCGGTCAAGTAAAGTGCCTCTTAGAGGAAATTACAAAGGAATACAAGTTCAGTTTTTGAAAATATATCATCAAACATAAAGGTCAAATCATGAAAAAGATTCTTATAGTCATTGCTGTCTCTACGTTCGCCTTCCAGTCGGCACATGCTGAATTCAAAACTGGAAATGGACTGCTAACGGTCTGGAGGGAATATTCAAAAGCTAATGCCGGGAATTCATACAATGAGAATGATGACGGGTTTTATACTGGATATGTTGCAGGCATTTGCGATGCAAATATGCATACTCTTTTCAACATACCTGACGGAGTAACGATAGGTCAAGCTTGCGATGTTGTTGGTAAATGGCTGGACATGCACCCTGAGGAGTTGAATAAGCCGGCAAGGCAATTAGTGGCAGAAGCATTGAAAGAGGCCTTTCCGATGCACAAACTACCCCTTAACAAATGAGGCATGACTTTTCAGTTGGTATGATAGTGATGCTCAGAAATAGGTGCGCTGTATTGTGCTATCCTGAAATCATGAGAGGCTTCTGTTCTTTGAACTGGAGACGGGCTGTCGGAACCAGTGCAAGATGAGATATAAAGAGAAAAGTCAAATGTTGGTACTGGACACAGAACCAACATTAGTTCTGGCTCGTTTAATGTAATTGATTAGCTTGTACACAGTCGATCGAAGTTGAATATATTGTTGAAGCTATTTTGCAGTTTTTTTTCAAACAAGAATATCAGGAAAGCACCGGTGTCAGGAATTCTTAAAATAGCATTGAAGCTGCTTGTCAACGACAAGAGCAAATTTATCGCTCTTTTGGTCGGTATTACGTTTGCTGTATTTCTCATGATTATGATGATGTCGATGTTTTCGGGGATATTGGCTCGCTCCTCCTCATCTGTTTATAATATCGGGGCAAAAATATGGGTCATGGATCCAGCGGTAAACAACGCCACCAGCAGTATCCCCATGCCTGATTATGTCCTTTCGAATGCGCGAAGTATTCATGGTGTTAAATTTGCTGTTCCTGTCTATTTTGGCAACGCGCTGGTAAAGCTCAAAAGCGGCGCTTATCAAGCAGTATCTGTTGTTGGTCTTGATGATGCAACCCTCTATGGCAGACCTGAATTGATCGAAGGAAAGATTGAAGATATATATGCGGAATCCGCCTTTATTGTGGTGAAGGATTCGGAATTCAAAAAGCTTGAAAGTCCCACAATTGGAACTGAATTTGAAATAAACGATCATCGGGGTCTCGTCGTTGGTTTGGCTAAAGTTACTTCAGGGGGGCTTTTTGGCATCCCTACGGTCTATACGACGTATAATAGAGCAATCACCTACATCCCTTCGATGCGCTTTACCACCTCATATATTCTTATTGAACCAAAAAGTGAAGCCGATATCCCTTTTATTCAGCAGCAAATCAATAAACTTGGCTATCAGGCACTGACCCGCGATCAGTTTGTTCGGAAAATCTCTGATTTTTATACATACCAGACTGGTATGGGAATGAATGTTCTGATGATGACGGCAATCAGTTTTATTGTTGGCCTTTCGATCTCCGGCCAGACCTTCTATACCTTTATCCTCGAAAACCTCGAACGGTTTGGCGCCTTGAAAGCCATTGGAGCCAAAGGACACGAGCTTATCACCATGATTCTGTTTCAGGCATCATTTACTGCGCTTCTGGGTTATGGACTCGGAGTCGGGCTGGCCTCAGGCCTTATGATTCTTGCCAAGCTACGTTTGCCAAGCTATGCTGCGCAGGTTACCTATTACAATCTCACCTTTGCATTTATTATGGTGCTTATTATGGCCGGAGTTTCCAGTTATATCGGGGTGCGGAAAGTTCTCCAGATACAACCATTTGATATTTTCAGGGGCTGACCATGGGAAATGTAGCCATAAAGGCAGATGCTTTGGTGAAGTGGTTTGGCGAAGGAGAGACTAAAACCACTGCGGTGAAAAGCGCAAGTTTTGAAGCTAACTTTGGTGAACTGCTCTATATCGTTGGTCCGTCAGGAAGCGGTAAAACAACCTTGCTCAGCATGATTTCAGGCATACTCAAACCAAACGAGGGCGCTGTTCTGGTCGAGGGAAAAAATCTCTGGCAAATGAAAAGTGACGATATTGCTGATCTTCGCTTGCACAAAATCGGCTTTGTGTTTCAGGACTACCATCTTTTTCCGCGCCTGACCACCGTTGAAAACGTTGCGATACCTCTGATACTGAAAAAAATGGATTGGAATGAAGCCATTAAAGTAGCGCTGGAATACCTTGAAATCGTTGGACTCAAAGATCGAGCCCAACTGCAACCGGTCAAGCTAAGTGGTGGTGAGCAGCAGCGTGTGGCAATAGCACGGGCAATTGCAGGGCATCCCGATATCCTCATCTTTGATGAGCCGACAGCCTCGCTTGACGGTGATACAGGAAGAAAGATCGTGGATTTCATCAAAACAAAAATCCTCAACCCACAGCGATGCGTCATTATTGTGACGCATGACAGCCGCATCTATGAGTTTGCAGACTCAATCATGAAAATGGAAGATGGAAAAATAATAGGCTTTGAACGGAACACATTACATGTCGCATGAGAAATAAACTATTAATCGGATTTGCCATACTTGGTGTCCTGCTCGCAATCGGGAGTGCCTATATTTCAGGCATACCGGCCAAACCACAGCCTCCGGCATTCAAACCTGCATCGAATCCCTATGCAAAGGGTATTTATGCCAATGGTATTATTGAAACAGCCCAGAGCAGTGGCGAAAATATCAACATCTATCCTGAAGTCCCGGGAACAGTGGTTAAGATATTGGTTACTGAAGGCCAGCATGTAAAGGCAGGAACTCCATTGCTTGTGCTTGAAGATTCAGTACAGCGCTCCACCACTGAGTCGGCGAAAGCGCAGATTGATGTAGCAAAGGCAAATTTCAAAGGCATTCAGGATCAGTACAGCAAACAGAAAGCCTCATGGGTACTTGATCCACGTTCAGTCAGCAAGGATGCTCTTGATACCGCCGAAAATGCAGCCAAAGCAGCAAAGTCAACTCTGGAGCTTGCTCAAAAGCAGTATCAAGCAGCAAATGCACTTTTGAACAAGTATGTTATCAAGGCACTTTCAGACGGCACGGTTCTGTCAATCAATACTGCTACAGGCAGCTTTATATCAAGCCAGGGCGTTTATGATACATATACGGGAGTGTTTCAGCCAGTTATGGTACTAGGTAACATGAAAGGCGATCTTGCTGTGAGGTGTTACGTTGATGAGATCCTGATTAACAGGATACCTGACCCGTCCGCGATAGAGGCGAGAATGACTATTCAGGGAACAGATATCAAAGTCCCTTTGAAATTTGTGAGAATACAACCGAATGTTTCGCCGAAGATCGAGCTTTCAAGCCAGAGAACCGAGCGTGTTGATGTGCGGGTACTGCCGGTTATTTTCAGTTTTGAAAAACAGAAGGGCGTGTCAATCTATCCGGGTCAACTTGTTGATGTCTACATTGGTGAGAAAAATCATACCTCGAAAAAATAGCGCAGCTTTTCAATGCTATCGCAAGGGCTGCGCTTTCCTCGTTCCATTCGGGGTATCGCTGCTTCTTTTATCAGGCTGTGCCGTTGGCCCGGACTTTGTTCGTCCTGAAGCACCGAAGGTAACCCAATACAATCAGGGAGGAGACCCCAAAGAGATCGTGGCTCAGGCAGGTGTTTCGCAACGTTTTGATGAAGGTGCAGGCCCGGCAGCCAACTGGTGGCAATCGTTTAATTCAAAGCAACTGGATGCCGCAGTAAGTATCGGGTTAGCTGAGAATCCCGGCTTACAGGCGGCCGAGGCCAGTCTCAGGCAGAGTCAGGAAAACTTGCGCGGTGGCTCTGGCATTTTTTATCCGCAACTCAGCGCAACGTTTGGTCAAACCCGCGAAAAAAGTTCACCAGCAACCATTGGCAGCTCATCATCGGCAAATATCTTCAATTTGACAACACTCTCTTCGTCGGTAAGTTATGCGCTCGATATTTTTGGAGGGCAACGAAGAGCTGTTGAAGGGCTGGCCGCGCAGGTTGACCAGCAAAAAGCTTTAACCCTTGGCGCTTACATGATGCTCACGGGAAATATTGTCAATACCTCTATTGCAATAGCCGCATATCATGCACAAATAGACAAGACCAGCCAGTTGATTGATCTGGAAAAAGACCAGATCAGCATTGCTGAAAAACAATACCAGGCTGGTATTACTACCTATGGAGCAGTACTGACGTTACGCCTCCAGTTGAAAGCACTTGAAGCGGCACTGCCTCCTCTCCGCCAAAAGTTAAGCCAGGCGGAACATCTTCTCGCTACGCTTGAAGGCAAAACACCGGCTGAATTCCAACCACCGACAGTTCTGTTAACGGATATTTCACTGCCGCGTCAGTTACCCTTATCTCTTCCTTCAGAACTGGTTCACCAACGCCCCGATATTCTTGCATTTGAAGCTCAGTTACATGTTGCCAGCGCAGGGATTGGCGTCGCTACAGCAGCATTATTTCCAAGTTTCATCCTGAATGGAAGTTATGGGCAGACCAGTCAGAAGACGAGTAACCTCTTTAACAGTGCCAGTAATGTGTGGGGGTTAGGCGCGAATGTAACGGCTCCGATATTTAAAGGAGGCTCACTTAGAGCACAACGCAGGGTGGCAATTGACGCTTACGAGCAGAGTTTAGCCAGCTATAAGCAAACGGTTCTTTCGGCATTTGCACAGGTCGCTGATATTGTTCGTGCTTTGGAGCACGATGCGGAAGTCACCGCGATTGAAGCTCAGGCAGCGAAAGATGCAAAGCTTGCAATGGATCTCCTGAATGCTAATTATCAGGCAGGAACAGCTAACTACCTGCAGGTCATGGTCGCCGATATACAGTTTCATCAGGCTGAAATCAACTACCTGCAGGCCCAGGCCCAGCAACTGCAGGACACCACAGCACTCTTCGTCGCTCTGGGCGGGGGTTGGTCAAATGATCCGAACGCGAAAGAAAAAGTAAACAGCGCCCCCCAGAGGTAACTCGGAGTATCTCTCAGGCCAGTGTATCGACAAAAGGCAGATGACTTACTGCGTTAAGCAATTTTGAAGCCGGGAGCTGACAACAAACAGAACATTACGATGGTATCCGTCAACAGGGTTCGGGCCAATACAATCTTACATGGAATAGCTTCAAGCACTAAACGTCGTTTGTAGATGGCTATTAACTCAGGCGACAATTTTATGGAATGATATTTCATACGTGATAATAATACAGATAAAGGCCATAACTACCAATGCCGAAATAAATACTATATCAGAAATATGCTCTATTTGACGTATTCTGTTGAACCCTCTCCGTCTCATTGCCCAATAAGATAAAAAGCTTGAAATAAGGAAGAATAAAGCGTCAAGTGCAATAAAATCATCCGCAAGAGTTGTAAGGCCCTGAGATGTGATTACAATCTGGATAATACCAATTACTGTCAGACATACACCCACCATCGCCGCAGAGACTGTGAAAATATGAACACAGATATTCTCTTCAAGACGCACTTTTTGTTCTCCCCCAAAGCCCTTATTGTCCATAAGATTATAATGAATAAAACTGACAATTTTTACTGCGGAGGCGTAAAAAAATAGAGCCGCTGATGCAAAATACATCAGTACCCTTGTTTGATAGGTAGAACGTTTTTTTTGACAAAAACTTGCCGAACTACATCCAAAAAATGAGAAAACAGCAAAAGATGTGGACACAAGTCTGGGCACCGGAGACATAATGTTTTTTTTCATATTTCTACCGCTGGAAATGTTACGAACTAACGTCATATATGGTAGAAGTGTCAGGATTGATCGTAAATATTTAAAATTATAACCCCATGAACAAGAGTATGTTGATAGTCCTAATGCCAGGGTTATTCTTAATCGGCCATAGAGCATTTGCAGAAGAACTCAAGCCAGCAGGGGAGAATCTGCATCCAGCAAGTGCTACAAGTGCGTTTTACGACCATCCACGTCATATAGATTCAGTTGATAAGGATGGAAGACAATGGCAGGAGAATTCGTTTGGTCTGAGTGACAGCCAAAAAGCCAGTGTGAATGAATTGCGGAAAAGCTTTATTCAAAAAGCTCGCATTGAGTTTAAGGAATTGTTCCGCTTGAATCACGAACTCGTTAATGAGTCGATAAAGCAATCACCTAATGCAAAAGATGTTGCGATACTTGGAAGCAAGATCGGAAAAGTGCATGCAAAGTTGGCATCACTTCGAAGTAATCATATTCATGACCTTTCAGCCGTTCTGAGTCGTCAGCAGATGCGGACATATATTGCTATGAAGCAGGATTTCGGTTATCACTGCTGGTATCGTAATCACCACCATTGCCGGGATGATGTCCCAGGCTTGAACTGCAAACCATCAGTAAACTGAGATTTTTTTTCGCAATTACTATCAACCATGTTTATTCAACATAACGATTTAGTTATATGAAGTGGGATTCAATGAGCTGGGTGACACTTTTAGGCTTTTCCTTTTTTGTATTTTTTTTGCTTTCCAGGTTTGTCGGCTATATGAAAACAGAGCAGAACCTGGAAATAGAGTCACTGAAAGATTCCCTAATCGATCCGGATAATCCTGTAGGCTTATCCGGCAATGAACTTGAAAAACTCAAGCAACAACAAGCAGAGGCCCAGCGTCATTTATGGGAAATAATATCAAAAATTCCCATTGTTCAAAAAGACTGACGATTTCAGATTGATGAAGAGCCTGCTGATGAGGGTTCCTGAGCAGGGAAAACAGATAGCCCAGAAAAATAATGCTCTTTTGAGGAGAATTAAATCATGCATCAATTCGCTTGATTCGCCTTGCGAGACTTCCGCCAAAGTTTTTTCAGTCATCGCGAAAAATGTCATTATTATTTTAGTTTTTTTTTGGTGTCATATTTATATTTTTAGTGATTGGGGATTGTAATGATATCTAACTTGAAGGAGAATCGCTATGTTTGGCTTAGGTGGACAAGAGTTGCTTCTAATCCTGTTTGTTGTTCTGTTATTCTTTGGTCCGCAAAAACTCCCGGAATTGATGAGAGGCTTGGGGAAAGGAATGAAAGAATTTAAAAAGGCACAGGATGATTTTGAAGATGAGATCAAAAAAGCAGTTGAGACCCCAACACCAAAAAATAAGTCAGTTGAGACTGCAACGTCAAAAAATGAAAAGGAAGATTCAGCTGGTAAAACATCTTGACATAGTAAGATTTCTCTAACAGATAGCATCAGTTTCATTAAAAGCTCACAAACCGAAATACCCTTCTGGTTTGTGAATCAGGTAGCTGAAGCCAAAGAAATAGATTGATGTAAAAGTATGTCGGGTGTGAGTTTTTGATCATGCGACGAGCAGATACCCATTGACAACGATTCTTTTATGAAACACCGGACGATTAACCGCACCATTGCGGTTGTTCTTTTTCTGTCAGCAGAAATTTTATATCTCGCAACCATGGCCCCCACACTCTCTTTTTGGGATTGTGGGGAATCAATCGCGGCAGCCTATACCCTCGGAATTCCTCATCCTCCTGGTGCGCCTCTTTTTCTTCTGTTTGGTCGCCTGTTTTCCATGATTCCTTTTTTCAGTGATCACGCGGCACGGATTAATCTGATTAGTACTATTGCAAGTGCGAATACCGTGATGCTGACTTATCTGATTACTGTGCGTTTTGTCGTACTGTATCGTCGTACTGATCCCGACAGTTGGAGCGCGGCTGAAAAAATATCAGCCTATGGTGGAGCTGTTATCGGAGCTCTGAGCCTTGCCTTGTCAGAGAGTTTCTGGTTTAACGCCGTTGAGGCTGGGGTGTGGTCTTCTTCATCGGCTTTTACTGCCATCGTTATCTGGCTCAGCCTTCGATGGTATGAAGAAGCTCCAAAGCCAGGACACGAACGGTGGCTGATGGTAGTCATGTATGTGATAGGACTTTCAATTGGCGTGCATCTGCTCAGTCTTCTTGCGGTTTTTGCTGTTGCTCTTGTCTGCTACATTAAAAAATATGAGATTACATTCAAATCTTTTGCATTCTTCACCATTGCCGTTTTAGGATTGTTTTTTCTGATCTATATCGGGATAATCAAGGGACTTCCCATGTTGCTTCAGTTCACCTCCTGGTTAGGTTTTTTTCTTCTTATCGCTTTACTCGGCTATGGCACCTGGTACTCGCATAAAAAGATGATGCCGCTTCTGAATACACTGCTGATGTCGTTTTTTCTCATTATTATCGGTTATACTTCTTACGGTTTGATCTATGTTCGTGCACAGGCTGGGCCGTCCATCAACGAAAATAATCCTTCAACTCCTGCGGCTTTTTTCTCTTATGTTAACAGAGAGCAGTATGGTGAGATGCCTCTCTGGCCGAGACGGTGGTCGTCCGAGCCGGTGCATCAGTATTTCTACCAGCAGTATTCAAGTGATCTCGACTATTTTCTCACCTATCAGATGCAGAAGATGTACTTCCGCTACCTGGGTTGGCAGTTTATCGGCCGGGAGCATGATATGGAAGGCGCAGGAGTGGACTGGCCGGTACTCTGGGGAATTCCTTTTCTTGTCGGACTTGTCGGAGCAGTGACCCATTTCAGGCGGCAGTGGAAGATGGGGCTTGTCGTCACTGCGCTGTTTGTTCTTACCGGTGCGGCTCTTGTTATCTATCTCAACCAGACTGAACCTCAGCCAAGAGAGCGTGATTACAGTTATGTCGGAAGCTTTTTTGCTTTTGCCCTTTGGATTGGCATTGGGGTTGAAAGTATCTGGTACTTGCTGAGCAATCGGCTGAAAGGTACTGGTCAGCGCACCAAGCTTATTTTAGCAGCAGTTACGATTACTGCAAGCTTTCTTTTGATTGACGGTCGGATGCTGTATGCCAATTACCGTACACATGACCGGTCAGGTAACTTTGTGCCTTGGGATTTGGCCTGGAATATGCTGCAGAGTTGTGAAACAGACGCAATTCTGTTTACCAATGGCGACAATGACACCTTTCCCCTCTGGTATCTTCAGGAGGTCGAACATATCCGTACCGATGTGCGCGTGGTCAATCTCAGTCTTGCCAATACAGGATGGTATCTCGATCAGTTGAAAAATACCAGCCCACGGGGTGCAAAACCGATTGCCTTCAGCTTAAGTGATGCAGAAATTGCCGATATTACCTATGTTCCAATTGATTCGGTTGAAGCGGTTCTTCCGTCGTCTACTGCTCGGCAGCAGCTTTATAGAGAGTCCTGTCTTCATAGTCTTCAGCTCCCGGCTGTGCCGCAGGACACGATGACATGGATGCTGAAACCCGGATTAACCTACAATGGTCAAGGGTACTTGCGTCCGCAAGATATTGCTGTTTATGAAATTGTGACGAATAACTTTTCAAATAGGCCAATCTATTTTGCTTTGACGGTCGATGCTGAAAGCATGATCGGCATCGAAAACTATCTTCGTCTTGATGGACTGGCTTATAAAGTAGTGCCGATGAAAAGCGCAGATCCGATGAGCTATGTAGATCCGGTGGTACTCCACAGGAATCTTGTTGATGTTTACCGTTACAGAAACCTCAATAACCCAAAGGTCTTTCTTGATGAGACCTCAAGGCGTCTTTGCGGCAACTATATGCCTCTTTTTGTCAGACTTGCCCTTGAACTGGCTGACCATCCTGATGAGGAGATCAATATTCCAGATGTTTCAGGTACCTTGCATACTGTCCAGAGGGGAGCGCTGGCCCTGCAGCTCCTTGATACCTCCTCAAGACTGCTGCCTCTGGCTCAATTTCCCTTGAATCCTGAACTTGCCGGTTCGGTCATTACCCTCTCTGTACGACTTGGCCAAAAGCAGAAAGCCTCTTTGTATCTCAGCTATCTTGAAAAACTTGGCCGTCAGTCATCGCCTGAATCCGATCCTCGTCTTTTTTATGTTCTTGCAAGGGCATATCGCGATGTCGGACGGCAGGATGAAGCAAAACGCATTATCGAACTGCTTTCAAAGGGGAACAATCCATCAGGTCTGAAGGAGGATTTTGAAATAATGAAGAAATAACCAATATGGAGAGGGGAACTCAACCGATCAGCTTAAATTTTCGTATTTACTCAATAATTTACGGGAGCAGAGATCGTTTTCAAGATCTGGGTTATTGATGATTAGAGTTTTTTTTGGAAATTTAAAACAAGGTTTACATGAGTGTATTTCATAATACCCAGCAGAACCGTATGATTCACGGGCAGACAGCACCGGATTTTCTTGATCCTTCGTTAGAATGGCGTCGGATTTTTGCGGAACTCTGGGGAACATTTCTTCTTGTTCTCACCGCAGCAGGCGGCGGGGTTGTTGCAGCAGTGAGTTCTGGTGAAGTCACTCATGCCATGACAGTTGTTGCACCGGGACTTATGGTCATGGCCATAATCTATTTTATGGGAACAGTAAGCGGGGCTCACCTGAATCCAGCAGTAACTCTTGCATTTGCCGTGCGACGTAACTTTCCATAGAAAAGGGTGCCTGCATATCTTGCCGCACAAATCGCCGGATCTATAATCGCAGTTTATTTACTTCAATCGCTTTTCGGTACTGCCGGTCATCTTGGTGCGACGATTCCGGGTGCGAGATTCGGTGACTTGAAGGCGTTCGCAATAGAAATTGTACTGACGACAGGACTGGTAAATACGATTCTTGGTACGGCCTCTGGTGCCCGTAATATCGGCACAAACGGTTCAATTGCTGTTGCCGGTTATATTATCATGGCAGGTCTGTGGGCATCGCCGATCAGCGGAGCATCAATGAATCCGGTGAGGTCATTTGCTCCTGACTTGTTTCGAGGCGATTTCAGCACCACGTGGATTTACATTGCCGGGCCATTGTGTGGAGCCTTGATTGGCGTTCTGTTTGAATGGATTCTTAAAGGAGCTCCAACTGCCGAGGGCACAATTGCTGCTCAAGGAACGATTGATATTGATGCTCTTTAAAGCCAAATTGCTTTTTATACAAAGATAGAGAAGAGATGAATTATGACAAAAAAAGGAGGAATTATGACCAAAACAAATCTGGACATTAAGTGGTTGAAGGATGCAGAAGATCATGATTATCCTGCAGCAAAATCCTATTTAAGCCTGATCTATGATGAATCTTCTATAAAATCGCACATAAAGAAATTAAAACGTGCGTCAATATCTGAATTCAAGGCAAAAGATATTTTCAGAGCTTCTGGTCTTTCGCTGCTCGGTGTAAGTAACTCACATGTCCAAAAAGATCAGAAAAAAATTGAATCGGGAATAGCACTTTCACCCTTGCTTTTGATCAGGGATCCAGTTCATGGAAAGGTTGTTATTGCTGACGGATACCATCGCTTGTGTGCTATCTATTCGTTTGATGAAGATGCCGTTATTTATTGTAAAATTGTATAGCAAATAACTCTGTTACAATGTAAAAACCGGCCCATAGCCCACTTTTTTTGCAAGATGATTGGCGTCAGTTTGCTGTAAAATGAAAAATATCATGTTCTGTACCATTATCAGCATTTTTTCTTGAGCTTTTACCGCGATTATTTTTTGTACTTGTTCAATGAACAATAGAATAGTAACCCTATGATTGAAGAATTCGAAGTCAAAGGACCTCACGAAGAAGCATTGGAAGGGGAGAAAGCAAGTCAAGGATTTAATAACCGGCTTGCGGTTCTGACTGCGATTATGGCTACTCTTGGTGCCCTGCTGTCTTACGAAGCCAGCCTTACTTTGGGCGAGGCTATTATTTTGAAAAACGAAGCATCAATAAAAAAAACCGAATCGTCGAATCAGTGGAATTATTATCAAGCAAAAAGCAAAAAGCAATAAGCAAAACATATCCGAACTTGCTGCCAGGTTGACCAAAGGCAGAGATCAAGAGGAGAGTAAAACAAATGTCTTGAGATACAGCTCAGAAAAAATAGAGATCCAGAAAAAGGCTGAAAATCTTGATAAAATGGCCTATGAGGCTGATGTGCGTTCAGAAAAGTTTATGCAAGCACATCATCGTTGGGCTACGGGAATGACAACGATGCAGATTGCTATTTCAATCGCAGCAATGGCCCTTCTGACACGTCGCAGATGGCTGGTTTATGCAAGTTTGACTTGTGCTGTTTGTGGGGTTTATTTTGGGTTGATTGCCTGGCTTGGCTTTTAAGATTTCAGGCACCTTAAACCTTTTTTTTACATGGATTTCAAAAGGATAAACTATTAATTACTTAAATAATTAAACCAATGAATCATTCAAAAGTCTTGAAGAAAGCGTCTGGTCGTATTGTTATGCTGGCCGTTCTGAGCATTATGCTGACAGCTCCTCAATCATTTGCCGCAACAAGCACCACCCAAAAAGTTGGTGTTGTAGATTCCGGCTCAATTCTGCAGCGTCTTCCTGAAACAAAGCAAGCTGAAGCATTATTGCAGGGAACTGTTGCTCCTTTGCAGCAGGAGCTTGAACGTCTGAATCAGGATTATCAGCAGTCTTCCGCTGCTTATCGCCAGCATTTTGCGTCTATGAAAAAAACCGCACGAGATCAGAAAGAAAAGGAACTTGCCCTGACTGCTCAGAGTCTTCAGAAATACAATCAGGATAAATTTGGCCCGGGTGGTGTTGTTGAGAAGAAGCAGCAGGAACTGCTTGCTCCTATTCGTAAGAAAGTTTTAGGAGCTATAGAATCTATCGCTCGACAAGAAGGGTTTGAAATTGTTCTTGAAAAAAATATTTCCCTCTATGTGACTCCAGAATATGATCTGACATATAAGGTAATGAATCAGTTGAATATCAAGTAATTTATCATTAGCTGAATATTTTGGTGAGATTGAACACCTTTTTTGTCTGAAGAACGAAAAGGTGTTCAGTTATATTTTTTTTAGGCTTGGGATTCAAGTCAATCAAGAGTTGATGACGATTGTCCTTTATGTTGATCCTGTCGTCGCAATAGGGAAACCAGAGGAAAGGACTATTCCTTGAGCGAGCATGTGTGTTTTTTAAGCATTTTTAAGCTGGGCTTCAGACTTTTTTAAGAAAAGTGTCGGTATTTTGAAAAACATAAAAAAGTTAGAAACAGTAAAATTTAGTTCACATCACCATCAATCAGTAATCTGTCATGAAATGTCCCGCCTGTAATGTCGATCTGCTTCTTTCTGAGCGTCAGGGTATTGAAATTGACTATTGCCCATCATGCCGGGGGGTATGGCTTGACCGGGGTGAGCTTGATAAAATCATTGAACGTGCTACTCCTCAAGCGCGCACTGCGGGTTATGCTCAGGAATATCGTAAAGAGGAGTCACATCACGGCCACCATGATGATGATCACGATTATTATATTGACCCGAAAACAGGACGCAGAAAGAGAAAAGGAGGGGCACTTGGATTTCTTGGTGAATTGTTTGATTAAAAGAGATACTTCTATGTTTCAAAATACCATGTCGCATTCATGACAACAGCAAAACAAAACTTTAATTTCCAGAAGATTGTCGCGGTTACCGGTGTTTTGCTTTTTCTCATCAAAATGGGGGCATGGTATCTTACCAATTCAGTCGCCATTCTTACCGATGCACTGGAAAGTACGGTTAATGTCACCAGTGCATTTATAGGGTTGTACAGCCTTTATATCTCTGCAAAGCCAAAAGATACTCACCATCCTTACGGTCATGGGAAGGTTGAGTTTATTTCGGCGGCAATTGAGGGGACATTGATTGCATGCGCCGGTCTGCTCATTATTTATGAGGCGATCAAAAATCTTGGAAATCCCCAGCCGATCGGCCAGCTTGATTATGGTATCCTCTTGATAACGGCTACCGCTATAATCAATTATGTTGTTGGCGCTCTTGCTGTTAAAAAAGGACGGAAAAACAACTCTCTTGCCCTTGTTGCCAGCGGCAAACATCTCCAGTCAGACACATACTCGACGATTGGTATCATTCTCGGACTGATTCTTTTGTTTTTTACCAGAATGCTTTGGCTGGACAGTGTTGTTGCGCTGATCTTTGCCCTGCTCATTGTTTATACTGGATACAAGATTATCCGAGATTCTCTTCGAGGAATTATGGATGAAGCTGATGAAGAGCTACTGAAAAAAATGGTCAATTTATTGGAGGCTCATCGTACTCCGGAGTGGATTGATCTGCACAATATGCGCATTATCAAATATGGCAGTACTCTCCATCTTGACTGCCATCTGACGGTTCCATGGTACCTCAATGTTCACGAAGCTCATCGGGAAATCGACAAACTCAGTAGACTGGTCAACGAAAATTTTGGTGAGAATATTGAATTATCTGTTCATACTGATGGATGTCTTGACTTCTCGTGTGAAATATGTCAAAAAGAGGGCTGTGCTGTTCGTAAAGCAGAATGCAGGCGAAGAGTAGAGTGGACAGTGGAGAATATTTCGAATAATCACAAGCACAACGCGTCATTAACTATCATAAAATAGAGGTCGTCAGTGAAAAAAGCATTAAGAATACTCTCCTTTTCGTTTATTGCTCTCATGGGTATGACTGTTTCAGCTTGCAACAACGCTTCAGATGAGTCAAAAAACAGTTTACTGAGTACTGGAGCAAAGATTGGCAGTGGCGCTGTTGAGGGTTCAATTGCCGAGTTTTCAAAAGCAATAAAACTTGACTCCACTTCAGCGAAGGTCTATGTAGGTCGAGCCGCAGTTAAATATGCTTCCGGAGATAACAAGGGCGCCATTAGTGATCTTTCGAAGGCTATTGAATTGAATCCAAAATCCGCAACGGCATATTCTGCCCGAGCAACCGCAAAATTCTCCGAAGGCGATATTCCCGGTGGAGTGGCCGATGTTATCAGCGCCGCAAAAATTATGGTTTTATCTTCGTTTGGCAAGGAGTCAGGGAACTGATGAATCCTCTGCAATAGCAGGGTTCTGATGTCTGATTGTGCCAGCATTCAATGGAAGTTTTTGATAAATGGCGTTATCAATTATCCTCAATCGGTGGTACATTAGAGTTATGATTACGGAACATCATAATCAAGAAAAGGAGAGTGTTATGGCGATTACCTCAAAACTTCAGCTTGCTGCTGATGCTGTTCAGGATGCCAAAAGGCGTATGGAAAGGGCTAAAGATGATGCTGATGACGATTATGAAATTCGTCAGGCGATAAAAATTCTTGATGAGGCTGCGGACTATCTGCGAGCAGCTATTTCAGAACTCTCGAAGTAAGTCAGCCACATCGTCAGCCCGAAGGCTGCGATGTGGCGCGGATGGCGAATGATTGTCATGCTTCCCGGTTCATCGTGTTACATAAAAACAGGCGAACTTGAGGTAGCTTGTTTCTGGCATGGCCAGCAGGACGGGATGGTCAAAGGGTTGCGAGTTTTTATGGATCAGCCTGAGCTGGCAGCCAGCAGCTAGAGCGGCCTGATGGATGGACTGCAGGAAGTCTTCTTCTGAGACGTGGTGACTGCATGAGGCTGTGGCAAGAAACCCTCCGTTTTTCAGGAGCTGCAGCCCGAGCTTGTTAAGCCTTTTATAGGCTTTGAGGGCACCGGGAAGGTTTTTGCGGCTTTTGGTGAAACTTGGAGGATCAAGAACGACAAGATCAAATGACTCTTTCGACTCGACCATCTGGTCAAGCGTATCAAAAGCATCGGCAGCAACAAGACTGTATTCGGAAAATTTGTTCAGTTGTGCGTTGTGCTCCGCCCGTTGCAGTGCCTCTTTGGATGCGTCGACAAGAATGGCCGATTGAGCTCCGCCGTATAGGGCGTTCAGGGCAAATCCTCCATCATTGGTAAAAACGTCAAGGACTTCAGCTCCCTTGGCAAATTTCCTGATAAGACGGCGGTTCTCGCGCTGGTCAAGGAAAAAACCGGTTTTCTGTCCCTGAAAAAGATCCACCTGATACGTAATGCCAGCGTCATGAATGGTCTGCACCGCTTCTGATGCTTTTCCTCTTACAATTTCTTTATGAAGAGTCAGCCCTTCGAGTTCTCTCAAGGGCGATTCATTGCGCACAATGATAATTGAAGGGTCAAGCAGCTCCTGCAGAACATCGCAGACAAGTGGCAGATGAATGTCCATACCGGCCGAAAAAGCCTGAAGCACGACCGCCTTGTTAAATCGGTCAACAATAAGGCCGGGAAGTCCGTCCGACTCTCCATGAACAAGGCGCCAGGCGTTGGTCTCCTCATTGTTGTAGATTTTTTCACGCAATGCGAGCGCTTCAAGAAACTTTTTGCGGAAAAAATTCTTGTCAGGTTCTTCATCCGTACGTGTAAGAAGTCTGACAGAGATGAGCGAGTGGGGGTTGTAAAAGCCGGTTCCGAGTAATTTCTTGTCGTGGGTAAAGAGTTGTACAGTTTCGCCGGAAGCAATATCTCTGGGAAGGCTTGCAAGTTCGTTGCTGAACACCCAGAGATGGCCTTTCTGGATCCGATGGTGCTCTTTTGGCTTAAGGTAGAGGGAGTGCATGTTTTTAATAACGTGTTGTGGTTTTGATAGCTCTGTATTTTGCCTTAAATATAACGTATGATGGTATAATACAGAGTTGCTCTCTTTGTGAGAAGAGGGTATTTTCAGTCATAATATATTAAACGCGGTGCTCAACGTATCTGTTGCAATGTGCAGCAAAAGAGCTGAATCTCAAAGGAAATAATTTCAGGGGAATTGCGGGATGAAACGAAGTGGAGTGTTGTTGTCTGTGCTCTTTATGCTTGTTCTGGTGTGGGGATGTGCGGAGTTTCGGACGGTAGGCAAGCAGGAACTCCCTGCTGAACAGACGGCGCTGATTGCTGAACATGCGGCTCTTTATCAGGAAGTAACCAGCGCGTCGCCATTTATTCGTTCGCTTGATGGTTATGCTGATGTCTGGATAAAAACGCCGAAACGCCAGAATCGAGTGTTCTGCAATATTCGTGTCAATCGTGGAGTTGAGTCAAGAATGATTGTCACTGCCGGTTTTATAGGATGGCCTGTTGCTGATATGTTTTTCAGCAGGGATTCGCTTTTCGTGCACGATATGCTGAATAACCGACTCTTTCTTGGCAGTAACAATGATATGAATCTTGAGAAAATTCTTGGAGTGAATTCAGGATATCGGTTGTTGATGGAATCTCTTCTTGGGATGGTCAACATTACAGAGCCGGTAACTGCTATCACATCGGTGAAAAAAGGCGCCGGAATGCTCCTTTTTACGGTCGCAAGTTCTGCGGGAAGCAAGGAGGTTGTTATCGATCCGTTTAACCGGACACTGACAGCACTTCTTCTGAAGGATTTGGAGGGAAAAACGACCACCGAGATGCATTTCAGGAATTTTGAGTCACTGACTATCAATGGTCACAATGTTCTTGTTCCGAAAGAGATTGATCTGTTGCTCTACAACAGTAAAGATGGAATGGGGGAACATCAAATGGTTATATCCTACGATGAGCGGGTGTTTAACAAGGAAATGTCTTCTCTCAGATTATCAATGCCGAAAAAAGCGAAGGTTGTCAATATTGATGATGCAGACTTTCAGCCATGGCTCTGATGGATTGGGCGATATTGTCAATAACCGTGACAAATCGCCCGTATTGCCATCAAGCTTTCAGCTCTGTTACTCCGTTGCTTTTTTGTAATTTTCTGAGGCAAACTCCCAATTGAGAAGGTTGTCGATCACCGATGCAACATAGTCAGGCCGGCGATTCTGGTAATCAAGGTAGTAGGCGTGTTCCCATACATCAATAGTCAGAATTGGTTTCTGGCCACTGGTTGAGGGCGTTTGGGCATTACCTGTTTTTACTACCTTCAGTGTCTCACCATCAAGCACAAGCCAGGCCCATCCACTGCCGAACTGTGTTGCCGCCGCCGCTTTCAGTTCATCTTTAAATTTTTCAAAACTGCCGAAATCTTTGGTTATTTTGGCTCCAAGTTCGCCGGATGGCAGGCCCCCGCCGTTGGGTGTGAGGCAGTTCCAGTAAAATGAGTGATTCCAGGCTTGCGCACCATTATTAAAAATACCGACCTTTTGTGGATCTGTAGCTGTCAGTGCAATAACCTCTTCGATGCTCAGACTCTCAAGAGGAGTTCCAGCTACGAGGTTATTATAGTTTGTGATGTATGCAACATGGTGTTTGCCGTAATGAAAACTGAGAGTTTTTGCAGAGATATAAGGTTCAAGTGCGTTTTCTGCGTATAAAAGTGCAGGTTGCTGATAGGCCATAAACTGATTATTTAGAGTTTAAAAAAGTCAATACATTAATCACTTAAAGTTACTATACCATTAAAAATGTTTAAACTTTCATTTGGCAGATTTAGTTTCTTGCATTTCTCAAATTCACTCATGCGCTCATGAAATTCAGGCATATCATTCACATTTTTGTTGCGTGCATTATCTTTTGCCATGGCTTGACAGGGTGCAGTGATTCGAAGCCGCTGGCGCTTGACAAAGATGATATTCATTTTGCAGGATTCTATTGCGATTATCTGCTTTTCTCAGGAGTAGCGCCTGCTGCCGGCAGTTCGGAGCTGGTTGCGCTCAATTCGGCTGATATCAATGAGCTTCTGGTTCGTCACGCTCTTACCCGTGAAAGTATGAAGCGCAAGATAGAGATCTACAAAAGGAATTCTGAACGCTGGAGATCGGTACTGGAGCTGGCTCGAATAAATATCCGCAAAAAAACAGGTGCGCAATGATGAAACGAACGTATCCTTTTCTTGTTGGGGTAACGGGTGGTCTTGGTAGTGGAAAATCAATGGTTTGTCATTTTCTTTCGGAGATGGGTTGTGCGCTCTTTGAGTCTGATCAGGTAGCAAAAGAGTTGCAGCTTCATGATCAGGAAGTGGTTGAAGGAATCAGGAGGCTTTTTGGAGAGGCGGTGTATTCGATTGATGCTGCCGGTCAATTGCTGCTGAACCGAAAAACAATAGCGCAGATAGTTTTTTCTGAGCCAGAAAAACTGGAGGCCTTGAACCGTCTCATTCATCCGAAGGTTTTCGTTGAGTTTCGCAAGGCGGTGCGTGATGCTGAAAAGAAGGGAACAAAAATTCTTGTAAAAGAAGCGGCAATTCTGTTTGAATCTGGCGGAAACGAGGTGCTTGATGCGGTAGTGGTTGTCGTGGCTGATCAGCAGGAGCGAATTGACAGAGCGGTGCAGAAAGGAATGGGGCGACCTGAAGAGATCATGCGGCGTATTGCCGCACAGTGGCCACAGGAAAAACTGATTTCAATGGCCGATTATGTGCTGTACAACAAAGGCACTTTGGGCGATCTCAAAAAGGAGACAAAAGAGCTTTACTCGGCCTTGCTTGCCGCTGCGGCATCTGTATGCTCTATTTTCGGCAGCGAGGAGCAGCTTATTTCAGGGCAGCATTGTTGCGATTGACTCTTGCTGAAATCAGGATACTGAGTTCATAGAGCAGAATCATCGGAAGGCCAATAATAAGCTGAGTGACAACATCGGTTGACGGGGTAACCACTGCCGCCACAATCATAAGAACAACAATGGCATGTTTACGGTAAAACCTCATGAAGGCTGGCGTCAGAAGCCCTATTTTTGAGAGGATATAGGATATGAAAGGAAGCTCAAAAACGAGTCCGGCAGTCAAAAGCGCTCCAATAAAAAAGCTGATGTAGTCCTGAACGGAGATGTTGTTTTTGATAAGGCTTGTGCCGAAACCAGCAAAAAATTGCAGGGAGATCGGCAGAAAGACAAAATAGCCGAAGGCGATACCGGAAAAGAAACAGAGAGAAATAAACAGAATAGAGAACCGGCTTGCCTTCCGTTCGTGTTCGTGCAGACCCGGCGCTATAAATTGCCAGATTTGCCAGGCGATAAAAGGAAAAGAGATGATGAATCCTGCAAAAAATACAACCTGAAAATAGAGAGAGACCTGTCCGTATGGGACCAGGTTTTGAAGGACCAGAGAAGGACTGCTTCGTTTGAGCGGTCCAATAATGATCTCATTGACCAGAAAATCAGCATAGGTGGCACACAACGCCGTAACGATGAGCAGCACAAGGCCTGACTGGATCAGTCGTGATCGAATTTCCTCAAGATGACCTATGAAGTTCAGCTCATTTTCAGGCTCGGACTGTTCTGTTTCAGCATCGTGATCGTTCTCTTCGTGAAGCTGTATTGCTGTTGTTGATTCAGTTTCTTGGCTCATTGGTTCATTTCAGGATGAAACTAAGAGAGAGTTATCTGGATGCGACAGGTGTCATGGCGCATTCCAGAACGATAATAATGGCAAAACATAGTAACAAAGAATCAACTGGACAAGAAAATGTTTTTATGGCCCATGGTATTGGCCATTTTATTTGCTCCCTGAAATGTTATCTTTAAGTCGTTTAATAGAGCTTGTCATGTAAAAGTCCGGGGAATTGGTGAATATCAAGGATGTTACTGCATCGGTAGCCGATGAAATAGTGGTTTTTCAGCAGAAGTACAAACTGGTGCTTCATGCGAGGAATACGCTTGTTGATAAAGTTTCCCGTTATGTGCTTAAACAGCAGGGAAAGCAGATTCGCCCTGCTATGGTGATGCTTTCGGCCCAGTTGTGTGGCGGGGTGAGTGATGCGACTTATCGTGCGGCGATCATGGTTGAACTGCTGCACTCGGCAACGCTGATTCACGATGACGTGGTGGATGGCGCTGAAATGAGACGAGGTTTACCGTCAATTAATGCTTTGTGGAAAAATAAGATATCGGTTCTGATGGGCGATTATCTTCTTTCCCGGGGTCTTCTTTACTCTCTTGAACATAAAGATTATGGTTTTCTCCATCTGGTTTCCGAAGCGGTGCGCCGGATGAGCGAAGGTGAAATTCTTCAGATACAGAAAACCAGGAGTCTTGATATTTCTGAAGAAGATTATCTGAGCGTCATTTCAGACAAGACAGCTTCGCTGATCTCTTCCTCTTGTGCAATGGGGGCTATGAGCGCAACATCTGATGAAGAAAAAATTGCAGCTCTGAAAAGTTACGGAGAGTATCTTGGTCTTGCTTTCCAGATACGAGATGATTTGCTTGATTATACCGGGGATTCAAAAAAAACAGGCAAACAGATGGGTATCGATATCAAAGACAAGAAGATAACGCTTCCCCTTATTTTTGCGCTGCGCAATGCTTCCTTGTCAGAACAGAAGATGATCCGTTCCATACTGAAGAGCTCTCGTAAAAGAGCGGTGAAGAGCAGTGAAGTGATTGCATTTGTTACCAGCAAAGGTGGTCTTGCTTATGCCGCTGAAGTTGCAGAAGGGCTTGCCGGGCAAGCGGTGACTTCAATCAGCTCTTTTCCGGATGGGCCAGCTAAAACATCATTGTTGCGGCTGGTGGATTTTGTCATGATCAGACAGTATTAGTGGCTTCTGCTGCATGAGGTATTTGTTCAGTTTGAATAGAAATAACCGTAAGAGTCGAGATGAAAAAAGCAGTTGTAATCGGTCTTATACTTTTAGGATTTCTGGTATTGTTCGACAAACTGATTATGCCACTGTATATTTCACAGGGTAGTGTCAAGGTTGTGCCGGATGTGACGAACATGACCTATGATGATGCAGCACAGAAGTTGCGCTGGGCTGGTTTTGATGCCATCAAAAGCTATAATGTCAAGTACATCAGCCAGATTGATTCCAATATTGTTATGTCTCAGATGCCTCAGGCAGGAATGGAGGTTAAACCGGGCAGAAACGTTTATCTGGTGGTGAACCGACGTGAAAAACCAAATTTTTCCATGCCCGATTTTGTGGGAAGACCGGAATTTGATGCCCGTCAGGCGGCAGCACGTATGGATATCGTGCTTGGGGTACAGACCGGCACAGTGAGCAGACCCGAGGAGGATGGACGGGTGCTCAGCCAGTCAATACCAGCTCAGACCCTGGTGAAGTCAGGTTCGTCTCTCTCCATTATTGTCGGCAAGTATGAAGTTGCGGCAGCAGGCTCTGAAAAAATTGTACTTCCTGCTGTTTTGGGTATGTCTCTTTCGCAAGCCCAGCAGGTTATTGCCGATGCCGGGCTCAAGACAGGAAAGGTTACTACTGAATATTCAGCCCTTCTTGTTCCTAATACTGTCATTAGTCAAAAGCCGGGGGCAGGTACGTATGTCTCTCGTGATCAGTCTGTTGAACTGACAGTGGTCACTGCCGAGTAGCAGTGATTACCGATAGTTGGTATTCTTGTACTCATCGCGTAGATCTTTTATGCCTGTCGTTCTGTCGTTACCGTCACTGATGAGGCCGAAATATTCAAGAATGATCCTTATAACCAGCCACAGTCCGGCAAAAAAAATTGAGAAAGATCCCCAGATATACGTGATAGATTTTTTTGCCATAAAGAGTGATTGAGACTCATAAAAAAAAGCCACTCACTGCAAGAATGGCCTTGCATGAGTGAGCAATGGTCATGATTTTTCAGTCGGAAAGGGAATCTTCTGCTTCAAACCAGTCTTCAGAGTCTGAACCGTGAGTTTTTCCCCGGTTTTCCCATCGGTAATATGCAGCAATTCTTACCTGTTCCTCACGCATTTCCTGGGTTTGTACGCCTTTGGTTTTTTTGCTTTTTTTTACTGGATTTTTTTTCTTGTCCTCTTTTTCTGTCGTGCTTTTTGCCATTTTTCCTGTTTTGTATTAATTGGTAGGGCCTAACTTATCTAATTTTTCATAGAAAAAAAATAGTCAGCTTAGAGCCATCGCTTTCCAAGAGCGCTGAAGGAGATGACCAGAATGATGGTTATTGCTTCGATGATCATAAAGATATCTTTTGGGATCCACGCATTGACGGTCAATCCACCGTATTCAAGAAATCCAAAAAAAAGAGCTGAGAGGAGAATCCATAATGGATGTGCTCCTGCCAGGAGTGCGACGGCAATGCCTGTAAAGCCGATGCCACCGGTCATTCCTGCCTCAAAGTAATGTTTGTAGCCGAGAACAAGGTTTGCAGCTCCAAGACCCGCGATTGCGCCCCCGATGCCCATTGCGGTCAGGGTGTGCATTCCGGCATTAATTCCTCCATATTTCGCGGCCTCAGGTTGTATTCCAGAAGCACGCATTTCAAAGCCGAATCTCGAATGAAAGAGAAGAATCCAGCAAAGCAGCGCCACTCCTGCTGTGAGAAGTGTGCTGAGATTTGCCGGGGAGTTGGTGACTAATCCTGTTACAGAATCGAATGAAGGTATGAAGGCGTTGGTATTGATTTGGGGAGTATGAACCGTCGAGGGAATCGCAAAATGGTATGTCAGCAGATATCCGGTAATACCCTGGGCAATAAAATTAAGCATAATCGTTGCGATCACTTCATTGACTCCAAAGCGTACCTTGAGGGTTCCAGCCAGTAGCGCCCAGCCGGCACCGGCAGCAATTGCAGAAAAAATACAGAGAGAGACAGATACTGGGGATGGCATTGCTGCCGGAAGCATTGTGCCGGTCATTGCGGCAGCAAACGTTCCCATAAGAAGCTGGCCCTCTGCGCCGATGTTGAAAAGCCTTATCTGAAAAGGAATTGCGACAGCAAGTCCCATGAGAACAAGCGTTGTCATTCTGAATACAACCTGACCGACTCCATAGGGCGTTCCAAGTGTTGAACGGAACATTTTCTGAAAAATCATGATCGGATCACTTCCCGCCATAACAATAATCAGACTGCTGACAGCAATCGCCGAAACGGCTGAAAGCATTGGTATGAGCAATCGGAGGCTTTTTGGATTCATGGTCAGCAATGGTTCATGTGATATAGAGGCCGATCTCTTTTTCAAACTCATGTTCAGCCACTCTTTTTAACTCTACCTCTTCCTGACTGAATTCGTGTCGGACAGAACCTTTGTAAAAACAGGCGATTCTCGTTGAAAGTGCAATGATCTCTTCCAGTTCGGATGAGACAAGAAGTATTGCGATCCCACTGTCGCGTGCTTCGATAATTTTTTTGTGGATAGTTTCAATGGCGCCGATATCCACTCCATGGGTAGGTTGGGCAAGAATGAGCAGGGAGATTCTTGGTCGGCCAAGCTCACGGGCAAGAACAACCTTCTGCTGGTTTCCTCCTGAGAGGTCGCTGAGCGGTTGACGGGTCGGGGAGGTGCATCTGATATCATAATCTGCAATCATCGTTTCGGTATAGGCTTTGATAACGCGTTTGTTGAAGCCTATACCCTGGTGAAATGAGCGCTCCCGGTGCCTGCCGAACAGCAGATTCCCGGAAATCGAGTAATCGAGAATAACAGCATGTCGCAGGCGATTTTCAGGGGTGTGCGAAACTCCCAGGTGAGCAATAGCCGCAGGACTTTTTCCGATGAGCGATGTTCCTTTGAGTGTTGCCTCCCCGGAGAGGGAGGTGCCAGCAGGCGCAAGTCCCCAAAGCGCCTTCAGGAGTTCGCTTTGTCCATTTCCTTCAACTCCGGCAATTCCATAAATCTCTCCGGCTCTGATGTTCAGGGAGAGGTCATGGAGCTTCTCTTCGCCTGTCGGTGTGAGATATCTGAGTTTGTGGATATGAAGAATAATTTTCTGAGGTGAAGCCGGGGGATTGATGACTCGTAACAGTACACTGCGTCCCACCATCATGTGAGCAAGTTCCTGTTTTGTCACCGAGGATGCTGGAACAGTGCCTACGATCTCTCCTTTTCTCATGACGCTTATCGTGTCGGCCACTTTGAGCACTTCGTCGAGTTTGTGGGTAATCAGGATAACGGTTTTTCCTCTGGCGCGGAGGGATCGCAGAGTTGCAAAAAGTCGATCCGTTTCAGAAGGGGTAAGCACTGCGGTTGGCTCATCAAAAATCATGATGGCCGCCTGGCGAAAAAGGAGTTTGAGAATTTCAACCCGTTGTTGTTCCCCGATGCTGAGGTTTGCAACCGGGGCGTCAGGGTCAACCGCCAGGCCGTACGCTTCGGCATCTTTTTTGATAAGAGCCTTGGCTTTTTTCAAAGGGAGAGAACGAAAAAGTCCGGTCTCTTCATGGCCAAGGATAATATTTTCTGCAACAGAGAGTTCTGGCACAAGCATGAAGTGCTGATGAACCATACCGATACCGGCCTTGATGGCCTCCCGTGGAGAGGAGAAGCGGACAGGTTTTCCCTGTATGCTCATCTCACCCGACGTTTGCAGGTGCATGCCGTAAATAATTTTTGTCAGCGTGCTTTTTCCTGCTCCATTCTCACCGACAAGCGCATGAATGGTGCCCTCTTCGACAGAAAGCGAAATATTGCTGTTTGCGAAAAAGCTGCCAAACTTTTTGGAAACATCGTTCAAACGGACGGCAACACCCATAGGATGAGAATTTTCGTTCGGTTATACCCAGCTTAACACGGTTTTGATGGACTCTTTACCATCCAGAGCCTTGCGGTAAGCCAGTTCAAACTGAGAGACGGGATAGGCGCCTGTGAAAAACTTTTCGGCTTCAAGTCTGCCGCTCTCCAGGAGAGAAGAGGCCTCCTTCAGATGAGAAAGCGTGGTAATACTGGAGCTGATAATGACAGGTTCCTTATGCTGTATCAAACGGTAATCATAAGCCATAACCTCATAATTGCCCATCAGCAGCACAACGGCTTGCGGCTTCATCAGGCGGGTGGCCTTTTCCACCATGAGAATTCGGCCAGTTGTCTCAATAATCAGATCGTAGCTGTTGTTGAATTCGGCTGTAAAGTCGTCAATGTCGAGTGCAATATGTTCAGCATGCGAAAGTTGTCCCCTGATACTGAATGTTTCAACGGCATCTACATGTTTGATACCAAGTGAATGAAGATACTCTGAAACCATGAGGCCAACCGAGCCAAGGCCAAGCAGCAGAACTTTCGAAGATGCCTCAAGCGGCGCTTTGCTGATTGCGGCAATAGTGTAGGCCAGCAAACCGATGAGAAGATCTCTGTGAACAGGAGGGCGGCCAAGGGCAAGAACATTTTGACGCGAGGTTGGAATAATCTCAGCATGACATCCGGCGTAAGGCTCAATTCCCGGCCAGCGATCACCCCTGAAAGTATACACAAAATCACCCTGTTGAAGATCGGTGATCCCCTGACCTGTCTGGATAACCTGACCGATAGCCTCACTCCCGGGCATGATCGGATATTTGAAAACCTTGTTCGATACCGGTTTGTTGGTCAAAAGAAGCCGGTCAAATCCAGGTGTGATGGTGCTTGCAATAGTTTTGACCAGGATATCATCAGGCTGATCCGCATGATATGCAGTACTCTGTAATTTAAGTTTATTTGCTTTCAGCAGAACAATTGCTTGAGTTTCCCCATTCATGGTCATTGGTATGGTTACTTCAAAATCTTTTTTCAATAATTATAACTCACTTCCTTGGGGAAAGCGGCTTTATACAAAGGGGCCAATATCCTTTTGCATTTCGTCAAGATAATCAAAGGGGAAAGATAAACAGGGCCTGGAAATATGTAAACAGGAAATAAAAAAGCTATTCAATTCTCCAGCCGTTGAGTGGGGAGAATTGAATCAGCTTTCTTTTATGCTTTGATGATGCTGTCCGTTGGGCATATTGCGACGCATGCCGGAGCATCATTATGGCCGATACAGTCAACACAGACAGCTTCGTCGATGATATAGGTATCATCACCAACTGAAATAGCTTTTACCGGACATTCCGGCTCGCAGGCTCCGCACAGAATGCAGGAATCAATAATTTTATGCGCCATAATTCTTTATTATGTCTATGGTTAAAATAAAAAAGGGCTTACGCGCCCTTGGATGTGCGCTGAATATAGCGATTTGGTCGTCCAAACCTGCTTTTGTTCTTCCTTCTCTTTGAAATGAGGCTTGCCAATTCAGTTGGAAAGGCAGATGAGGCTCTGCCTATAAATTGAAAAGCGAGCTCAACAACCAGGAAATAGCGCTGATGACTACTGATCCTGCCACAGCCCACCAGAAGCCGTCAATAGTGAATCCACTCACAAGTACGGCTGCGAATTGGAGCAGAAGGGCGTTAATCACGAGGAGGAAAAGCCCCAGGGTTAGAATGATAAAGGGAAATGAGAAAAAAAGCATGACTGGCCGGACAAGAGCGTTGATAAGCCCGAGGACGAGCGCGACAGCAATCGCTACGCCGAAGCTTTTGATGTGAATTCCCTCAAGGATATGAGCGGTAGCATAAACCGCGAGGGCATTGATCAGCCATTGAATCAGAATTTGTATCATCGTTGTCTTACTGTTTTCTATCTATTGAAATCTATTGCTGTGTAACCAGTTTGTCAGATATTCAGTTCCTCAAGGGCATCACGCAGTGTTGAGCACCCGGCGATGCTGATAGGAAGTTTTTTCAGAGACGGCTTCAGTTCACGGGTATTGGCTTCGGGCAGCACGATGCGTTTAAAGCCAAGATGTGCCGCCTCTCTGATGCGTCGTTCGCTGTCGCTGATGGCCCTGAGTTCGCCTGCAAGCCCAATTTCTCCGCAGCAGACGGTTGCGGGATCGACCGGGCGGTTCATGAGCCCTGAGGCGATTGCTGCCGCTATGGCAAGGTCTGCCGCAGGCTCTGCCAGCTTGAGTCCACCGGCTATTTTGACAAAGACATCCTGTCCCCAGGTTTCAATCTTCAGTCTGTTTTCGAGCACGGCGAGGATAATCGACATTCGTTTCAGGTCGAACCCTGTGCTGATGCGCTGCGGCATGGAGTAATTTGTTTTGGAGACAAGCGCCTGAACCTCCACCAGAAGCGCCCTTGTCCCTTCAATGGCAGCAAGAATCGAGTTGCCGGGCACATCGGTTCTTCTTCCTGAGATAAAGAATTCAGAGGGGTTGCTTACCTCTTCGAGGCCGGTTTCATCCATGCGGAAAACACCGATTTCATTGGTGGAGCCGAAGCGATTTTTGACTGAGCGGATAATGCGGTAACGCTGATAGCCCTCTCCCTCAAACTGCAGGACGGTGTCTACCATGTGCTCAAGCGCCTTCGGGCCAGCCAGCGCACCCTCCTTGGTGATATGGCCTATAATCATCAGAATAAAGTTCTGCTGCTTGGCAGCCCGGATAAGCGAGGCAGCGCACTCACGAATCTGGGTTATGGTGCCAGCAGAACTCTGGTACTCCTCTGAGTGGACAGTCTGGATGGAGTCGATAATGACCAGAGCAGGTTTCTCACGCTCAATGAGCGCCAGAATGCGTTCGAGGTTTACTTCCGGCACAAGCCAGAGGTTGTCGGCCTTGATGGAGAGCCGTCGGGCCCGTTCCCTGATCTGGTTTGGCGACTCTTCGCCCGAAATATAAAGCACTTTTGCCGGAGCGAGTCGGGGAGCGAGGTGCAGCATGAGCGTTGATTTGCCGATACCCGGTTCTCCTCCTACCAATACGGCAGAAGCCTGCATCAGCCCACCGCCAAGGACACGGTCAAGTTCGCCCATACCGGTCAGGATACGCTGAAACTCTGAAGGAACGACGTCATGCAAATTCTGCACCACGGCAACCCCGCCCGGTGAACTTTCGCGCCGTTTTTTTGATTCGGGTTCGACGTGGGTCTCCTGAAGGGTTCCCCAGCTCTGGCATTCAAAACATTTCCCCTGATATTTCAGGGAGATTGCCCCGCAGCTTGAGCAGATATATTTGGTAAGCGTTTTGGCCATTCTGCCTTACAGCCCGTTGGTACGCTGGAATGACTGGAGTGTATTTTTCAGGAGCATGGCAATGGTCATGGGGCCAACGCCACCCGGCACAGGGGTCATGGCTGAGGCAACCGCCGAAACGCCTTCGTAATCCACATCGCCGACCAGACGGTAACCGTTCTTGGTTGAAGCATCCTCAATACGGTTGATGCCGACATCAATGACAACGGCGCCCGGTTTTACCATATCAGCCGTGATAAATCCCGCTTTGCCAATGGCGGCAATGAGAATATCGGCCTGCTGAGTGTAGAAGGGAATGTTTTTGGTGGCGGAGTGGCAGATGGTGACGGTGCAGTTCGTTGCTTCAAGCTTTTGGAGCATGAGGTTGGCCATTGGTTTGCCGACAATGTTGCTTCTTCCGACTACGACGCAGTGCTTGCCTTTGGTCTCAATGTTGTAGCGCCCAAGCAGCTCAAGAATGCCGTAAGGGGTGCAACTGACAAAACATTTGTCGAGATGCCCCATCACCAGTCGCCCAAGATTTTCGGGATGAAATCCGTCCACATCTTTTGATGGGTCAATAGCCAGTGTAACTGCAAATTCGTCTATCTGTTTTGGCAGAGGCTGCTGCACCAGAATACCATGAACAGCAGGATCGTTGTTCAGATCCTTGATAGTATTGAGCAGATGCTCCTCGGTAGTGTCGGCCGGCATTTCGATAACCATGGAAATCATGCCGATCTCTTTGCATGTTTTGGCTTTATTGCGTACATAAACCTGCGATGCAGGATCCTTGCCAACAATAATAACCGTCAGTCCAGGGACTTTGCCCGTTTGTGCTTTGTAGTTGTCAACGCTCTCCTTGAGCTCGTTTTTCAGGTCAAGCGAGACCTTTTTTCCGTCGATGATAAGCATGGCTTTGCGGCTTTGTTGAGTAATGTTTCCGGGTTGGGGATGAATATCAGAGCTGTAATATAGCGATGAAGCAGCTTATTCCCGCAGCAGCCAGCGATAGAGAGGCATTGTCGTCACCATTATTCCGTTATGCTCAAATTCATTTGAGTCTTCAAGGGTGATAATCAGGCCCTGCTTCAATCCGAATTTTTTGCAGCAATCTGTAAGGCCTCGCAATTCTCTTGTGCGGGTTTCTGCGTTGCTGATACTGGCGGAAACCTGAATAGCTTCAGTTATTTCAAAACCCTGTTTGACAATGAAGTCACATGCCGATTTCTCCCTGAAAAAGTATATCTCTTTTTCACACCGCTTGAGTTCCAGAAAAACAGCCTGTTCCAGAGCTTTGCCGGTATCGTTTGAAAATTTAAAGTCAAGGGCGTTCAACAGGCCGGTATCAATAATATAGAGCTTTCTCTCGCCCAGCTCCCGATCAACAAGTGAACCGGAATATTTTCTCAGTATCAGTGCCAGATAAACATTGACTGCCGCTTCAAGGTAGTCGTATAACTGATTCTTGCCGATTTTGAATCCTGAAGACTTTAATTCATTGTAGATATTGTTAACCGAAACCTGCTTTGTGGCTGATGAGATGATTCGCTTCAGAAAAAATTTCAGCGCGGGGAGATTGCGGATCTCATAGCGTTCAACCAGATCACGGTAAATCATGACATTGAAATACTCCTGCAACACACGGTTGCGCAACGCATCGTTATATCCGATAACCTCCGGAAAAGCTCCTTGCCTGAGGTATTCACCCAAATGATGGTTGATGAGGGCGATGGATTTTGTGCTGTTCAGATCAGGCGTTACCTCCCTGAAGTTCAGGTATTCAGCAAAGGAGAGTGGAAAAACCTCATAACTGATGGTTCTGCCGCGCAGGCTGGTGGCAATATCGCTGCTCAGGAATCGGGCGTTTGAGCCGGTCAGAAAAATGTTTTTCGTGCCCCGGTCATATATTCGCCGCACAAACTTGTCCCACCCGGCGATATTCTGGATTTCATCAAAGAAAAAAGAACACTGCTCAAGGGGCATGTCGGGATAGAGTTCCTGATAAGCCTGCAAAAGGAGATCAAGCTCTTCTGTTTTCAGTTCAAGCCGCTCATCTTCAAAATTGACATAGAGGATTGCTGTTATCAATGCTCCTTTGTCCAGCAAGTCCCTGATGATATTGAAGAGGCAGGAGGTCTTGCCACTGCGTCGTACTCCCACAAGGGTGATGATTTTGCCCGTATCCATAGGCACCTGCAACGTGCGCCGTTTCAACGCAGGCAGAGGAGTGACATGAAAGTCTCTTATGATCTGCTTGATTGTTTCTTTCTTCATCGTGAAGAAAATATATCAGATTTCTTCTTTATTGCAAGGAAGGCATTCGGTCGGGCAAAATTTTTTGGAAGCGTGAATTTCATGAATGGTTGAGTGATGTTATCTTTAGGTATTAAATTACAAACACATTGCACAACAAAATTACTGCTTTTCGAGGAAATGAAATTGAGACAAGTCTATCTTGTCAATTGTCTGCTATCGAATAAAGAGGGGACAGATGAATAGTGTTGAAGTAAAAAAGTGTAATTTTGAGCAATTATAGATGAAGGGTGTATTATAGGAGTAAAAAGTTTAGCTTGTATCAAATTTATTTTTAAAGGTTTCCTTACACGGTTTATTACGAGATCATTGAAAAATCAGCCTGTGTTGTAGCTGTTTTGCCTGTGCGCAGAAATCCGGCGTGAGTTGTTCAATAAATTAAAAAAAGAGACTGAAAACAATCCGTTATGTTGCTGGTATCCATTGGTAGTGTTCTGATAGAAAAAGATGTATTAAAGGCCTTTTTTTCTTTACTGGAACGAAGATATTGCGGACTTTTTCCTTTAAAAAGCTGCATGTATGATTGGTACCAGCGGTATGATGTCGCAATGCGGTAAATCTATGTTTGGGAAAGAAATTTCTCGAGACCCTCTACATGTTTTGCATCTCGTCAAGTAAATCGGGATGCCGGTCTATGAGTTTCAGTAATTTTACCAACGGTGCAGAAGGGCGGGTTTCGCCGCGTTCATAACGGGAAAATGCTACTTTGCCTATGCCGAATGCCAAAGCAAGCTCTGCCTGAGTTACTTTCAGCTTTTTTCGGATGCGCCGAATGTCGGCACCAGGCTCACCTTTTACTGCTCTCACCAATCCTTCCTGAGCCTCAGCATAGCGACGATAACTCTCTTCGTCCCAGATGCCTTCGCCGCAATGAGAGCAGAACTGGCCGTTCATTTCATGCAAGGTCATGGATTTGCCTCCGTACGAGAGTCTCTCCTCTACAACTTTATTGATCATTCCGGTATGACCACATGACGGGCATCTCATAGTAATTCCGTTTTATTTAGCTTTAAACTGAATTACAGGCGGTCGGCAATCCGAGAACCCTGTAATTTTGATATATACTGGGACACCAGTCTCTGTTTTTCCATGATACACATCCTGCCAGAGCTGGTGGTCGGAATGGGTTGTCATTGATTTGTAGAAATCTGCTCTTTTCAATGACAGCACTATCCGGCGCATGTCTGACTCTGTCAAGCCCAAAGCTAAACCTCCTTGTAAAGCAGTTCTCGTGAAAGGTTGTGAGGTTATATCTGCAACTTTACTGTGGATTTCCGCGAGCTTGTAATGTGGTGCTTTTTTCTCCAAAGGCAATAAATAACTTTACTGAATAATTTAATCAAAACGGTAAAATTAGCCAAAAAGTATATTTATTAAATTAGAGACAAATCCGAGGCTTTTTCCGGTGTCTGAATATAATCCACGCTTACGAAAAGCGGTATTGAGCAAACAGACGACCATTTTTTATGAGATAGCAGATCGTATGATCTCTTTGGTTTATCTCTTTAACAGCAGGCAAGATATAGAAAAAATAGTATAGCGCGATTACAAGCAATGAATGAGACCGCACCTTGAAAACCCACCATACCATAATCCACGGCGACAGCCGACAGATGAACCTCCTCGCTGACAGGTCGGTGCATCTTGTTGTCACCTCGCCACCCTAATGGCAGCTCAAGGACTACGGGACGGAGAAGCAGATCGGCTTTCACGAGAGTTACGAGAGCTACATCAACAACCTGAACCTTGTCTGGAACGAATGCGAGAGGGAGACGCACCAAAGCCCACCAAAGAGCAGAAAGAGATCTCAGCCATGACCACCGAGGAGTGGAACACCTACTTCTCGGGCCACTGGAACTTTGCCGGAGCAAAACAGGAGGGGCATCTTGCCATGTTCCCCGAAGAGCTTCCGCACCGGCTCATCAAAATGTTCGCCTTTCGTGGCGATACGGTGCTCGATCCTTTCATGGGCAGCGGGACAACCTCACTTGCCGCAAAGAATCTCGAACGAAACTCGGTCGGGTACGAAATCAATCCGGAGTTTATCGAAATTGCCAAACAGAAGCTCAACACCCGGCAGCCCGATTTTATGGGCACGGAGTACGAGTTTCTGCACGACACGGTCAACGGCGATGTTGCCGCAGCCATTGAGCAGTTGCCCTATAAATTCAAAGATCCCCACAAGCTCGACAAAAAAACAGATCCCCGAAAACTCACCTTTGGCTCCAGGATTGAGAAGGAAGGCGAGGCAGGGCGCGAAGAGTTCTTCACGGTCAAGGAGATACTCAGTCCCGAAAAAGTGATGCTATCCAACGGGTTGACGGTAAAACTGATCGGCATCAAGAGCGAACCCTTCACGCACGACAAAGCAGTTGGCTATCTGACCGAAAAAATCAGGGGAAAGCGTATCTTCATGAAGTATGACAAGCTGAAACATGACGAAGAAAACCTCCTGCTCTGCTACCTCTATCTGGAGAACAAGACCTTTGTCAATGCGCATCTGATCAAAAGCGGGCTGGTCGGGATCGACAGCAGCTATGAGTACAGGTACAGGGAGAGGTTTTTGGATATGGGTGAGCTGGTACAAAGTTGAAAAAGGGATAACTTGAACCATAACGAATTCAGAAATGGCCTTATGTTTGTCTGATTGCGGGCATTTTTGATTATACGATAAGATGGCTCTATTTCATTATGATAAAATATATTATCGGTATAAATTTGAAAATGAAGTGATTGTTGTGAGTTGCTCCTGCCAGTTTCGGATGATCGTTTTTTTTGTTATGTAATACGCAGAAGTACTGAGAAATATATGCAATGGCCACATTAATAAAAGATCAATCAATATGATGGGTTATACAGATCTGTTTATATCAGAAAGAATCAAGTTTGACATACACGGCATCTCACTGTGCATAAATGCGTTGTTTGTTTTCGAAAGGTAATTCTTCTTTTTTTATACGATAGCGACTTTCTGCATTTTATAGAATTAGGTGGATCTACCTAAACCTTATTAGGAGCTGGAGTAAACACATGAGTATTGAACTGACTTTCAAAAGTGTCTGCGCGACGATTAAAAAGCAAGGGAAGGAAGATCCCAAGCTTATTGAAGCAGTCGATCACCTCCTTGGACTAACTCTGATTTGCGCACCGTTCGTTTTGGGGCCAACTGCGGTTGCGCTTTTGCCGACACTTGCCGTTAAAAACGAAATTATAAAGATAAGCAAAAGCGTCTTCGACAAATTAACAAAAAAGAAAGATGAAGACTATTTCATGCGCGATGAAACCATGCGAACTGCTTACGGCTTACTGGTCTTTACCTCCTTTTTTGATGCACTTGATTCCCGACTCCCTGAGGCTTTGCGTAAAGAAATTAGGTTACTTGAATCAGAAAAAGCGTTTTTGGCGCAGGATAGAGTGAAGCATGTAAAATGTTCAGATATCTGTGAAACTCATGAGGCGCCACTTTCGACAGTGGGTTTGTCATTCCCACACCCAACGGAGACGTTGAACGAGCAAAGTCAGCGTCAGACAAAGCTCTGGAAGCAGATGGGGCAAGGCTTTGTGGAGTTCGTACAGAAACTTGCCTTCTGGGAAAATGCGGATGAAAAGAAGCGTGGTACTTTACTAGTGGGCTTGGAGAATATCGAGGAAGAGGCTGCTAAGCGTTTTGATGCGCAGTATTTTGAACTGTCTCGGAAGTATGAAGACTTTGCGGTATGGGCTAACCTTCAAGCGCATAAAGACACAACTGCGCTGATCGGAGATTTATCCGACTATGTGAAGCAGTACGCAAAACTGAGTACTGCGACAGAGAAAACCATCGACGTTGGCTTTGAAAAGTTACGGGAGGCTGTGCTGAGCATACCCGAAACCTTTCGTATTGAGCAGGCTACGGAAATTGCCAACAGTTTCAATCGGTACTACCAAGCCAGAATTAATGAGCCGATCATCGAAGACAAGGATATGGGCGCAGAGGATGCGCCACGGCTGGCATTTCCCAAAGTTCGTGATGCCTTCGTGCCACAGGCTTTCAGAGTGCTTCGTCAAACAGGCCAGTCCCGCCGACTTGAGGATGAATCCTCATGGAGCAATCTGCCAAGGCGCAATGATCTTGGGGCGTTTCTTTTAAGCTTTATCAGTTCTCCATACAGCACTGATGCTCCGTTGCTGATACTCGGACATCCTGGAAGTGGGAAATCGCTTCTCACCACGATCCTTTCAGCTCAACTGATGTCTAAGCAGTTTACCGTTATTCGCGTGCCTTTGCGTGAGGTGAATGCTGATGGTGACATCCAAGCACAAATTGAGGAGTTTATCAAACGCATCAGCGGAGTCAGTTTTGATTCGTGGATCAAACTTAGATCGCAATTCAAGAATTGCCCACCTCTTGTCATTCTCGATGGCTATGACGAGCTGCTTCAAGCCAGTGGACAAGTCTTTGCCAGCTACATCATGGATGCACAGCGGTTTCAGCAGCATCAGTCAGAGCAAGAGAGGCCACTCCGAATTATTATTACAAGCCGCGTGACCCTAATCGACAAAGCGTTTGTTCCGGCGGGTTCAACCATTGTTCGGCTTTTGGAGTTCGACCAACATCAGCGTGAATGTTGGACAGGTATATGGAATAAAGCCAATACAGGCTATTTTCTTGCATCAGGCATTGAAAAATTTGCGTTGCCTGATGAGAAAGAAGAAGAAGCGGAGAAGATTCTGATTCTTGCTGAACAACCGCTACTCCTGTTGATGCTTGCTTTATATGATTCACATAATAATCAGCTTAAAAACAGCAAAGGGCTTGATCGAACAAAATTATATGACAGCCTCCTTCGCCGTTTTGTGATTCGCGAGCGCGGCAAAGAGAAGGGGTTCAACGATGTAAAAGCGAAAGAGCAGGAGAAAGCGCTATCGACTGAGATGCAGCGGCTCGGTGTAGCTGCGCTTGGTATGTATAACAGACGGAAACTTCATATATTATCGGCTGAACTGGATGACGATCTGGCGTTCTTTAAACTCGAACGCGAGGTTCCTGCCACGTCAGGCAAAGCGCTAAGCCAAGCCGATTTATTGTTGGGCAGCTTCTTCTTTGTTCATAAGTCAAAAGCACAATATAATACTGTAGAGGAAGATACACACAAGCACTCATCTGCGTTCGAGTTTCTGCACAATACTTTTGGCGAATTTCTAACGGCAGATTTTATCATTCGCCGTGCAGTGTCTCAAGTGCTAGGTCTTCGTGCTGCCGAGTCGAACGAAAACCTGATTGCCTTCATGGATAATATGATGGGGACGGCAGATGGATTTGGACTGGTTTGGTTCGCGAGCTTGGTTTACACCCCCTTGTTTACTCGACCAGTAATCATGGAAATGATTCGGGAGTGGACACCAAAAGTATTGCACGACAACAAGCTTTCAGAAGGCGATTTCGTCGAGACTTTGGAAAAGATTGTTTTGAACCAGATTAAACGGTTGCTTAGCAAACGGGAGATGCCCCAGATCATGCAGAAGGACTTTGCTCAGGAAGGCTTCAGGATACCTTTCGGGGACCACCCGTTGGTAGGGCACATAGCTATATACAGCATCAATCTGGTTTTGCTTCGTCTTGTGTCCTGTAAGGTGCCTTTTGTATTTGATGAATGCGAAATTGCAAGCCATGAGGATGGCACCCGCCCTTGGGACCGGTTGATGCATATCTGGCGCTCTTGGTTCTCGCTTGGAAATCTGAATGGATTGACTGCGGTGATGGTCGCAGTTCGGAACGACTCAAAGATCAAAGTGTCGCCGAAAGCCAAATTCCAAGCAGAAGAAAGTATGGGAAAGTTGCATGAATTTTACAATGTTGCGTTGTCGTTGGGTGACAATATATCGGCAGGTATTGCTGGACTTTACTTGTTTGATCCAGTTAACGGATCAATCGATGACCTGACGCAACTGGAGCAAAGACTGGATTCCGAAAAGCTGGACCTCGTAATACCCGTTTCTATAACAAAATTGCTCGTGCGTGCGCACCATTATGAAAATTTTCCTGCCGAGTTTTTCCAGCAAGCACACGTAACCTTGGAACTGGTTATTGGAAGAGGTCGGCCCGATCAATTGGAGGCAGCATGTCAAATCATTGTCCGCATCATCGACAGGAACGCAGTGAACATGTCTTTGAATGTTTTACAGCTATTCGACCCGCAATTCACTGCGAAGTTGGCAATGCTTAATCCGAGGTGCGGGCGGATTATTTTTGGTATTGTAAAGCAGTATCACGACTCTAAATGGCTATTTGAGTTCACCGTTTGTTTCTTACGTTTTATGTCAGACATGGAAATGTTTGAACAAGTTTCGGAAAATTCGTTCGAGTGGCTTCGATTGTTGCTGGATATTGGGGAAGAAGATATACTGTTTCGTTATATACATATACGTAGTCAGCACTTGCACTGGGAGAGAAGGCATAATTTTAAGAATCTGATGGCACTCAGCGAGTACAATCCTGAACTCGCTCTAGCCTATATCCAAATTCAACGGAAAATGGATGGCAGCCATTTTGATGAGTTCACCAAACAGCAGATAGATCGTCAGTTCATTGACCGAATGTTCTACTCGATGCATCAATTGAAACTCATCGAGCACAATCCGGAAATAGTGCTGGCATACATCCAAATCCTGCGGGAATTGGGCGGTGTAAACTATTTTATGAAAATTTTTGGACCACGGAAGACCCAAGAGTTCATTGATCAAATGCTCCATCCGCAGCACCTGCTGGAAGTCAGCAAGCGCAATTCAGATGTGGCGCTAGCCTACCTCAAAATTCTGCAGGAACTGGGTGGCATGAAAATTTTTGGACCACAGAAGACCCAAGAGTTCATTAATCAAATGCTCCATCCGCAGCACCTGCTGGAATTCAGCAAACGCAAT
>SZXV01000012.1 GCA_005862225.1 Chlorobium sp. | reverse complement strand
AGGCGAGAAGCATCGTCGAGGTAAGCAGAGAAACGGGTATTAATGACCAGACAATCAGGAATTGGATTAAACAAAGTGAATCTAGTAATTTACCTGACGGAAGCCATGAAAGCAGTCCCCGATTTATGACTCCAAAAGAGAAATACCAGCTTGTGCTTGAAGCCGCCGGTATTGAAGACGAACAACTTGGAGCATTTCTGCGGGAACGTGGACTCCATTCAGAACATTTAACCCTCTGGGATCAGGAACTTCGAGAGATGGTAGAGCAAAAAACCGATCAAAAAGATCAGAAGCTGAAAGCACTGCAAAAGCAGGTTCGAGAGCTTGAAAAAGAGCTGCATCGCAAGGAAAAAGCATTAGCTGAAGCGGCAGCATTACTGATGTTAAAAAAAAAGTTGAGCGGCCTTATGCAGGACCACGAGGACGACTGATTCTTGAAAACCACAAGCATGAGATACTGCCACTGATTGAGGAAGCGCACGATGCAGGAGCAAGGTACAGCAAGGCATGTCAGGTTGTTGGCATATCGCTTCGTACGCTACAGCGGTGGAAGTTGGGCAAAAGGAAAGATCGTCGAAAAGGCTCTAAAAAACGTGTTATCAGAAAGATGTCGCCTGAGAGGAAAAAGGAAATCATTGAGCAATGCAACACACCGAGATTTCGTGATCTGAACCCGTATGAGATCGTGGCTCTGTTGCTCAATGAAGGCAGTTATTTGGCATCGGTACGAACATTCTACAGAGTGCTCAAAGAACAAGATATGCTCCATCATCGGAGTAACCTGCGGGTAGCCAGTCGGCACGCAAAACCGCCAGAAAGAGCCGCAACCGCATCAGATCAGGTTTATACGTGGGATATCACTTATATGGCACGTACAGTAAAAGGCCTTTTTTTCTATGCTTATGTAATTTCGGATATCTTTGACAAAAGTATTGTTGGCTGGGCTGTTCATGAAGAAGAAAGTGGCCGTTACAGCAGTGATCTCTTCGAGCGTACCCTGAAAGGCCGGAAAGTAAAGCTTAAGGCACTGCATGCAGACAATGGAGGCCCTATGAAAGGAATTACCCTGATGGCCTTGCTCAGAGAACTCAAGGTTGATGTATCACATAGTCGTCCGAGAACAAGCAATGACAACCCGTTTATTGAATCGCTTTTTAAAACAATGAAGTACCGGGCGAATTATCCTGGTCGATTCGAAGACCTGAACGAAGCAAGATTATGGATGGCAGCATTTGTCCATTGGTACAATACTGAACATCTGCATTCATCCATTGGTTACGTAACACCGGAACAGATGCGCTCTGGTCAGGCAGAAGCGATTTTTGAACAGAGAAACAGAACAATGAGAGATGCTCAGGCTAAACATCCTGAACGTTGGGGTTCACGA
>SZXV01000005.1 GCA_005862225.1 Chlorobium sp. | reverse complement strand
GAAAGACATGGGGCTTTAATTGCGCATATAGAGTTTTCGTTTGAGGCTGAGAGTGAGGATACAGTAGCTATAATCAAAGAGACGGGAATAAGCTATGAGTCAATTCGTGAGGCACTTAATGTCTGTATTGCTCGAAATTATGTGACGCATAGAGGGCTGGGTACAGGAAAATATGGCGGCTTGATATTGACTGAGGAAGGGCAGGGTAGAGCTGTTTCAGTTGAGGCTGCAAAACATACTGTTCCAGTGGCAGGGGTTGAAGGAAGCAGAGTGCAAATAGGACAAATCCATAATTATGGTAATGCTCAAATTGGGGATAGAAATGTTCAAAATGTTCAAAATGTTTTGAATTCAATACTTGAATCAATTGAAGGGGCTGATGCTTCAGATGAAGAAAAAGCAGAAGTAAAAGGTTTGTTCAAGAGGTTTTTGGAACATCCGCTAACTCAAACAGTAATTAGTTCTGCTACAACTGTTATCGCTACCAAAATTGGAGTGAGTTGATGGAAAATCAAGTCATTTTAAAATTACACTGCCTCTTTTGTTTTTCGAAAGATTTTGTGCTGCCTGATAAGAACTATAGTCCACAGTCTGGTCATCAAATTCTTTGTGCTCATTGCGGTAGATCGAATGACTATGATTCGTTAATGCGTGTTGCCAAGAAAAACGCTAAAGAGCGGGCTGAGGAACAAGTCACGCAAGAACTTAACAGATTTACTAAAGAGTTGAGCAGGTTATTTAAATGAAAATTGGAAAACAGATACAACTTCTTTCTGGGCAGCATATTGACGCCATATATGTGAATTCGATGGGTGATGGGATCGCATACTTAACCGGTCCATCTGATTTTATCGGAAAAAAACCTTTTGCAACAAAGTATACGGAGTTCCCGAAAATAGTCTGTGACAAAGGCGATATACTTTTAACGGTGAAGGGATCCGGCACGGGTAGTATTGCTATAGCTGATAGGGCATACTGTATTTCTCGTCAGCTTATGGCGATAAGATGTATGAGAATTGATTCGGTTTTTACACAGTATTTAATAGAACAGAATGAAAGCCGGTTTAACAAATTAGCAGTAGGTCTCATTCCGGGTATTTCACGATCAGACGTGTTGAATCTGATATTTCCTGAAATATCGATTTGCGAGCAAAAAGCCATTGCCGATTTGCTTTCCACTTGGGATGAGGCCATCGAGAAAACTGAACGGCTGATTCTGGCGAAGGAACGGCAGTTTAAAGGATATATCCAACAAACGATAGGCCTGAAGTGCGAGGAGTGGTTGCACATAAAACCCAAGAAGATTTTTGATACGATCACGGAAAAGGGTTTTGCTGAAGAAGAATTGCTTTCTGTAACGCAAGACCGTGGAGTTATACCGAGAAACATGCTGGAAGGTCGAGTTATGTCGCCGGATGGAACTACGGACAGCTATAAACGTATCAAATGTGGTGATTTTGCAATAAGCCTTCGTTCCTTTCAAGGTGGGATCGAATACTCAAACTATCAGGGACTTATTAGCCCGGCATACACAGTGTTGCGTCCGAAGATGGAGATAAAAATTGATTTTTATCGGTTATTTTTCAAATCATATCTTTTCGTTGAGAAGTATTTGAGCCTTGCGGTGATTGGAATCCGTGATGGCAAACAGATTAGTATCCCTGATTTTATGAGCATCAAAATTCCGGTTCCACCGTTGCAAGAACAACGGAAAATAGCCGAGACATTGAATGCTTCCCAGAAGGAAATTGATCTTTTCAAGCAATTACTGGATAAATATAAACAGCAGAAACGCGGGCTGATGCAAAAGATGCTGACTGGAGAATGGCGTGTAAAACCTGAAATCATTAATCAATACAAGGGAATATAATTATGGCAAAAGGGAAAAATCAGCATGTTGTTCCTCATTCTGATGGATGGGCAGTTAAAGGTGCTGGCAACAGCAGGGCAACAAAAGTAACCCCTACACAATCAGAAGCGATTCAGGTTGCACAAACTATCGCCAGAAACCAGCAATCAGATACAAAGATTCACGGTGAGAACGGCAGGATCAGGGCTGGTAATAGCTACGGAAAAGATTCCTGCCCTCCGATGGATAAAAAATAAGGGAGCGAAAAACTGATGAATATCGAAATTAAGAACTGCAACAATATTGATACGGCTACTATCTCTCTGACCGAGAAGAAGCTGAATATTAAGTTCGGGCCAAACGGAACAGGGAAAAGCACGATAGCACGCGCAATTATTCTCGGCACCTCCGACGGTTCGAATCTGGAAGAGCTTTTGCCGTTTAGACTGAGAGCTACCAATCCCGATAACAAAAAGCCGGAAATAATCGGATTGGATAACTTTCAAAATGTCATGTGTTTCAATGAGGAATACGTAAGCCAGTTTGTTTTCAGGCGGGATGAATTGCTGAGCAACAGTTTTGACATTTTCATCAAGACAGATACTTACAAGAAAAAAGAGCGAGAGATTGAAGATCTGATTGCCGAAATAAAGCAGCTGTTTATAGATAACAATGAATTGGAAGCGTTTATTGCCACCCTTAAAGAAATGGAAGGGGCCTTTAAGCTGTCCAAATCTGGCATTTCAAAGTCATCCACGGGTATGAAAGGGTTGGCAGGTGGGAACAAAATTCAGCACATTCCGACAGGACTTGAGTCGTATAAACCATTTATTCAAAGTCAGAACAGTGTTGGCTGGGTTGACTGGCAAACGAAAGGGTATGATTTCGCAGATCTTTCCGACAATTGCCCCTTTTGCACATCACTTGCAGCCGACAAGAAAGAGCAAATACGAAAAGTGGGTCAGGAATATGATAAGAACACAATCAAAAACCTAATTGCCATTATTGGCATTATCGACCGCCTTGGCGATTACTTCTCGGAAGAAGCGCGATCAAAACTTTCAATAATCACAACACTCAAGGATGGACTGGAGAAAGAACACGAAGCGTTTCTGGTCACAGTGACAACTCAGATAGACAACCTTGTTGAAAAACTAGAACGGCTTCGAACTCTTTCAGGTTTTCAGTTCAAGGAAGGGGAAAGAGTTGCTGAGAAAATGCCGTCCTACAAACTCAACCTTGATTTTTTTTCAGAGTTGAAGTCGGAAAAAATGCAAGAATCAATTGATCCAATCAATTCTTCTATTGATTCAATTATTGAAAAGGCCGGTCAACTTCAGGGGATGATCAATCAGCAGCGAATCGAGATACAGAAGGTTGTTAAAAAACACCAAACAGATATCAACGATTTTCTTTTGTATGCAGGCTATAGGTACAAAGTTGAAATAGCAGGCGAAGGTGAGCAGGCTCAGTTAAAACTGCTTCATATGGATCACACAGAGCATCTTAGTGGAGGGAACCAGCATCTTAGCTTTGGGGAAAGAAATGCTTTTTCCATTGTATTGTTTATGTATGAATGCCTTTCTAAGAGGCCGGATTTAATCATACTTGATGACCCGATTTCTTCATTTGACAAGAATAAGAAGTACGCTATTCTGGAAATGCTCTTCCGGCGTGATGCTTACTCATGCTTGAAGAATAAAACCGTCTTAATGTTTACTCACGATGTGGAACCTATCATTGATACTGTCAAAGTCTTATCGCATAAATTCAGCAATCAGACCTCGGCATCATTTTTAAAAATGGCAAACGGACAGATAGATGAATGCGCCATTGATAAAGACGACGTTCAAACATTTGCAGAAATTTGCAAAAAAGCGCTCCAATCAAATAAAGATGACATTATAAAACTGATCTACATGAGGCGTCATTTAGAGATTACTGACGATAAGGGCGACGCTTATCAAGTACTTTCTAATCTGCTACACAAACGAGATCGTGCCATTGACACTCGTGAGACCAAAGACGGCGACGACAATTATCCTGAAATGGAGCTAGAAAAGTTCACTGCCGGATGTAATCAAATCAAATCTTATATGCCCGGCTTTTCATACATCGATATGTTTCGGCGAGTTATAGTTGACCGCGCTTTGATGTCTCTTTACAATTCCTGTACTAATGGTTACGAGAAGCTTCAGGTGTGCAGACTCATTGATCATGAAGAAAATGCCCCCATTATCGAAAAATTCATTAAGCAAACGTATCACATCGAGAATGAATTTATCTGTCAGCTTGATCCTGCCAGATTTGACACCATTCCAGAATATGTGATCACAGAATGCGACAAAATCGTTGCGGGGACATCATTATAACTAACACTCAAATAAAACCGTGAAGGCAAGACAATCGATCTGGCGATGAAGGCGATGGTTGACAAAGTTGAAGCCCGGTCGAAGATTTTTGGATTGATATAAATACACGATTCTTATGCCTGATTTCAATATACTCGATAACCTCAAGCAACGGCTTGACTCCTATCGGCCGCTCCCGCCGGAGATTGTCGCCAATCTTCACGAAGATCTGGTTCTGCGCTGGACGTACAACTCGAATGCCATCGAAGGCAATACCCTGACGCTCAAGGAGACGAAAGTTGCCCTTGAGGGAATAACTGTTGGTGGTAAAACCATGCGGGAGCATTTCGAGGCGATCAATCACCGGGAAGCCATCTATTATGTTGAAGCGCTGGTTCAACAGCATGAGCCTCTCACGGAATGGCAGATCAAGTCAATCCATCAGTTGATCCTGAAGAATATCGATGATGCTCATGCTGGCGTGTACCGGAAAACCAATGTGATCATTGCCGGTGCCGATCACGTCCCGCCAGACGCATTGCATGTTGAAAGCGAAATGCAAGGTTTCTTTAACTGGTACAGGGAGACAGCGCCTTCGTTTCATCCGGTTGAACGGGCGGCAAGAATTCATGCCGATTTTGTGAAAATCCATCCCTTCACTGATGGCAATGGCCGAACATCTCGCCTCCTGATGAACCTTGAGCTGATGAAGGACGGGTATCCGCCAGTGGTTCTTCCTGTAGAAAAGCGACTGGAGTACTACGAGGCTTTGGATGCCGCCCATACTAAACAGGATTACGAGCCATTTCTGGCTCTGATCGCCGAGGTTGTCGAGTCGGGATTCAAACCGTACTGGCATGCTTTGGGAATAAACCTGTAATGATTATTACGTCATTCAGACTATTTATAAGTTTAAATATTTTCGTGTCTTTCGAGGTTAAACAAAAAGATTTGATATGTGTGATTTTTCAACCAATGAAATAATGACCTCTCAAATCCCGGCGGTGCAGTTGCTGGTGGCGATGGGCTACGAATATATCTCTCCTGCTGAAGCGCTTCGTGAACGACAGGAGCGAATCTCCAACGTTCTGCTGGAAAATATTCTGCGGACTCAACTGAAAGAGATCAACCGCATCCGCTACAGAGGAAGCGAGTACCTTTTCAGTGAGGAAAATATTCAGTCGGCTGTGCAGAAGCTGAAAAACATCAAGTATGACGGGCTCCTAAAAACCAATGAGGCGGTTTACGATTTGCTCACGCTGGGTACAGCTATGGAGCAGACCATTGAGGGTGATTCAAAAAGCTTTACCCTGAACTACATCGAGTGGCGAAATATTGAGCGAAACCGGTTTCATGTAACCGTTGAGTTTAGTGTAGAACGATCCAGAAGCACGGAGTCTCTGCGCCCCGACATTGTTCTGTTTGTCAATGGCATACCATTTTGTGTGATCGAATGCAAGTCGCCACAAGTGGAGATTGAGCAGGCTGTTTCGCAATCCATCAGGAACCAGAATGATGATCATATTCCGAAACTGTTCATCTCTACGCAGATGGTGCTGGCATTGAACAAGAACAGTGCCAAGTATGCCACAACGGTAACAGCCGCAAAATTCTGGAGTCTCTGGAAAGAGCCGCAGATCGATGCCGGAGGCCGGGAGTTCGGTAAGCTTCAGGAGATCGTCAAAAAGCCGCTGCATAGAGATATTCTTTTTAGCCTTACTCACTCCCTTGATGTTAAGCCTGCTCTGCAGGATGCCGATCGACTTGTTACGGAGCAGGATAAGGCCCTCTATGCACTTTGCCGCCCGGAACGGCTGCTTGAGCTGTCATGGAAGTTTACCGTGTTTGATGGTGGCCTGAAAAAGATTGCACGTTATCAGCAATATTTTGTTGTCAAATCTACACTGAATCGTGTCAAGCATGTTGACGGAAGCGGTTCACGAAAGGGAGGCGTTATCTGGCATACGCAAGGGTCCGGAAAGTCCCTGACCATGGTCATGCTGGCCCGAAACCTCGCTCTCGACCCGGAAATTCTCAACCCGAGGATTGTGCTGGTTACCGATCGGGATGATCTGGATAAACAGCTTGGCAATACCTTTGCTGCCTGCGGGCTTGAGGCTGAAAGGGCAACTTCGGGCCGCAATCTTCTGGAGTTGGTTGCTGAAAAAAAGTCCGGAATTATCACTACACTTATCCATAAGTTCGACAAGGCTTTTGCCGTCAAGAAATATCAGGATGACTCCCCGGATATTTTTATTCTCGTCGATGAAAGCCATCGTACCCAGTTTGGCTCATTTTCTGCCCGGATGCGGCAGATGTTTCCCAATGCCTGCTATTTGGGGTTTACGGGCACTCCGTTGTTGAAAAAGGAGAAAAACAATTTCAGCAAATTTGGTGAGTTGGTTGAGCCTCATTACTCCATTTCACAGGCGGTAGAGGATGGCGCCGTTGTTCCGCTTTTGTATGAAGGACGGCATGTTGAGATGAGCCAGAATCAGGTGGCGGTGGATTTATGGTTCGAGCGCCATACCCAGGGTCTTTCACAACAACAGCAAGCGGATCTCAAACGGAAATATGCCAGGGCTGAGATGCTCAACAAGGCAGAGCAGGTGATTTACATGAGGGCTTTTGATATTACTGAACACTATCGTGCCAACTGGCAGGGAACCGGATTCAAGGCACAGCTTGTTGCACCCAGTAAAGTGTCTGCTCTTCACTACCATTTCTGCCTGAATGAAATCGGCGTCGTTACGTCAGATGTCATTATTTCTCCGCCCGATATGCGTGAAGGGTATGAAGAGACCGATGATGAGACGACTGATGAGGTGGTGAAATTCTGGCAGAAAATGATGAAGCGCTATGGCAGTGAAGAGGAGTATACCAAGCAGCTCATCAACCAGTTTAAACATGGCAGCGAACCCGAAATATTGATTGTTGTTGACAAGCTGCTGACCGGTTTTGATGCACCAAGAAATGCAGTTCTCTATTTGTGCCGGGTGTTGCGGGAGCATACGTTGCTTCAGGCCATCGCACGGGTTAACCGCCTCCATGAAGGCAAGGAGTTCGGTTTTATTATTGATTATGCGAATGTTCTTGGTGAGCTGGATAAAGCCTTGACCATGTACAGCGCCTTTGATGGCTTTGATGAAGCCGACCTGGTTGGCACACTGAGCTCGATAAACAGTGAAATTGAAAAATTGCCGGGATACTACTCGGATTTATGGGATCTCTTTAAAACAGTAAAGCACTCTTATGATGAAGAGGCGTATGAGCTTTTGCTTGCTGATGAAGAGCTGAGAGAGGAGTTCTACAGCCGCCTTGCAGAGTTTGCAAAAACACTGGCCATAGCGCTTTCATCGGAACAGTTTTTGTCGGATACGGATGAAAAAATCTTGTCGCGCTACAAGGTGGATTTACGAACATTTCAGGCGCTGAAGGTTTCTGTAAAGCTGAGATATGCGGAGAGCATTGATTACCGGGATTATGAGCCAAAGATCAAGAAGCTTCTGGATACTCATATTCAGGCTCATGAGGCCATTCAGCTCAATGAACCGGTCAATATTTTTGATGACACGCTCTTCAGTCAACTCAAAGAGGAGCAAGGGATCTATCAGACAAGGAGAACCACCGCATCAAAAGCGGACACGATTGCTCATGCAACCAGGAAAGTTATTACAGAAAAAATGGATGAGGATCCTGCCTGGTACGAGAAATTCTCCATACTGGTGCAGCAGGCCATTGATGCTTTCCGAGCCAAAAGAATATCCGATCTTGAATACCTGCATTCCGTTGTTGCTCTCAGGAATAAAGTTGTTGGCAAGGTTCATGATGATGTGCCTGATATGCTTTCCGGCAATGAAGATGCCATGGCATATTATGGTGTGTTAAAGCCTTTTATTGAAATGGCAGGCAGAGGTGCAGAGCCACCAAAGAGTGACGCAGTGCTTGAAAATATTACAGCAACTGCGGCTGTTGCAATACACCTCATTCTTGAAAAGAACAGGAAAGTTCATTTCTGGTATGATGAAGATGCCCAGAAACAAACGGTCAACCAGATTGACGACTATCTTTATGATGAGTTGAAAACAGAAAAAGGTATTGAGTTGTCACTGGATCAAATGGACGCACTCATCGAAAAGGTTTTGCAAGTGGCAAAACACAGGAGTTACAAGTGATTGGGGCAAAAAGGCACGATAACCATTCGTTTCTCTATGGCAACAACGCCATTGAGTACACTCTTTTGTATTGCGAGAGAAAGAGTATGGAAGTTGCGGTTCATCCCGATTGCTCTGTTGTGGTAAAGGTGCCAACAGGTTCGAATATGGTGTTGATCGAGACGAAGATTAACAAAAGAGCCCGATGGATTCTCCAGCAACAGAGCTACTTCAGTCAGTTTACACCGAAGACTCCTGAGCGAAGTTATGTCAATGGTGAAACCCACCTCTACCTTGGGAAGCATTATCGCCTGAAAATTGCTCAGGGAGATGAGAATAGTGTCAAGTTATCCAGAGGTTTTTTTCATGTTACCCTGCGGGATGAGCCCAATCCAGAAAGAGCAAAAAAACTGTTGAGCAAATGGTATGTGGGGAAAGCCTCTTTGCAGTTCAATGAAAGCCTGGAGCGTTGCTGGCCCAGGTTTACTCGCTTTGCATTACCCAAACCAGCTATAACTATCAAGCGAATGCAGAAGCGTTGGGGAAGTTTGTCTGACAAGGGTATGGTGACCCTCAATACCAATCTGGTTAAAGCGCCAAAGGAGTGTATTGATTACGTTGTAACCCATGAACTCTGCCACTTGAAGCACCCTGACCACGGCTCAGAGTTTTACAAACTCCTCGACAATGTAATTCCAGACTGGGAAAAAGTAAAACACAAACTCGAATTGGGTATGCTTTGAGTACGAGGAATCTGTTTACCGTACCAGGTCAGTTTCTGCAATTGACTTGCGCATCTATAATAAGGTTCATCTGCTCCTTCAGCACTTTCAATCGTTCAGCCGCATCAGGATCGCCAAGTGCATCCCGCAGCCTCAATACCGCGCTTTTTGCATAAAAACCACCTTGCGGCTCTACGTGTAAACGCTTTTCGGTTACTCCGATTTCAATGCTGGCAATTTCTACAACTTCGACGATTTCTTCGGAAAGTGTCGGGTCTTTTCTCATCATTTTCAGGGCGTTATAGGCCTCTTTAAACTGCCCAGCCTCAATCTGGTTAATAATGTTTTGTAGTTGTGTGGTCATGGTTTTATTATTCTGTTCTTTTACTTCTGTAATGATATAACTTCAAGGGATTTACTGAGACAAGTGCCCCCGTAAAAAGCGGCCCGGTCAAAAAAACCGCCACGGTACAAACCGGCAAGTGCAACCTCCTGCATCACCTCTCTCAGTCCGTTGACTCTCCCTTCTACAGTGGTCGCAGTATATTTCTCAAGCATCTGGCCGAGTACACTCATTTCAGCTCCCTTTTCATCGAGTTGACAAGTTCCAGCACAGCCAGCAGCATTTTTTCTTTCATTCCCGGCATGATACAGGTCTCTATTACCTTGGGGTTAAAGCGGGTGATACTCTCTTCATCAAGGCGCAGGTCATCGAACAGCAATTCCCGCAATGCACCCTTCTTGATTGGTACTAGCCACCCGGTATCAATCAAACGGACAATTTGATCGTTTGGAGACCTGTACTCTTTGAGCATGGAGGCGAGTGCTCCGTGCGTCAGAGGTCCACCACCGAACGAGCTGAGCTTCTTTTCGAGTTGCATGAGGTCATTATTTTGCACGGATAACCGAATATTAGTCGATTAACTGTGCAAAATAGAGCGTTCCGGGTACAATAAAAAATGAGTATCCTTATATTTACTTGTTCTGAAAAAAACAGTGTAATGGAGCATCAATTCGTTTACAACAGTGATGTTCTTTTTGTGTCAGCAAACGAGTTTGCCACCTGTTTTCCCCGCTGCTTTGGCAAATGATACAGGCTGCGGAGGGGGCGGTGCAAAGTGTTTGATTGCCTGCAATTGTTTCTTATACTGCAAAAAGCTGGAAGTCTTGAGCAGACATCAGATTTCAGGCATCCGGGCAGGCATGATCTGCGGACATTTCAATCTTCACAAAATGTGGGCATTGGCCAGGAACCAAAGGAAACATATTCATGGGTAATTCACGAACAACAGAGTGGCTGTTATGGGGATTGATACCCGTTGCAGCAGCGGTCTCGATTATTCAGGGTTTGCACGTCAGTAACTTTGTAAACCTGAATGGTCCATCAATGCTTGTCATTGTTTCGGTCATTTTTGTTTTCATCCACGGTTACCGGCGATATGGCTGGAAGGATTTATCCATCTTTTTTCTTATTGCCGTTGTTGTCGGCAATTTTTATGAAAACCTGAGCATTGCCACCGGTTTTCCTTTTGGCAATTATCATTACAGCGATCAACTCGGCCCCAAATTTATTGATGCGCCCTACATCCTGAACATTGCCTACTTCCAGATGCTCTACTTGTCGTGGACGATGGCCGGTGCAATTCTTGACAACTACGCAAATCGCTTGCAAGGCAGCTCTCTCATCGCTCTTCCGCTGGTAGCTTCATGTATCATGGTCATGTGGGATATGGTGATTGATCCGCACATGTCAACGATTTCCGGCCACTGGATATGGCATCAGGGAGGGGCATATTTTGGTGTCCCATTTGTCAACTATATGGGATGGTTTCTCTGTGTGTTGACGATGAATATCCTGTTTGCATTGTATCTTTCGAAGAGGGGAGCGAAAACAGCGCCTGCGATTGTTTTTACGAAAAGTTTCTGGATCCAGGCGGTGTGCCTCTATCTGACATGGCCCCTTGCATTTTTGATCAAAGGGTTCTGTATCCCTGACGCAACCGTTATGTCACAGGATGGGCATCTCTGGCATGTGCGTGATTTGTATCAGACCGCCGGGCTTGTTGCAATCTTGACGATGTGCTTTGTTGCGCTTCTGGTTTTTATAAAAGTTGCATCGTTGAAGCATGCAGCGGAGAGTTAAGGCGTTTTGATCATTTATCATCGTAACGCATAATGAGGAGGATGCCGCGTTTTCAGATCGTTGCCTGCGTATGGAGACTCCATTTTATTCATGCAAGTTCAGAGTGATGCAGGAAAAAGCGATACAAAAGAGGAGAGTCTCGCTTACATCAAGGAGGTTTGGACAGATATGCGTCAACTTTTGTTACGAAAAAAGATCGAAGAACGGCAAGGCAAATAACTTGTCATTACTGAATCCTCTTTACTCACAAACACCCGAACACAATGACACAAGTCCGAGTCAGGAACAAACATCAGATCACGATACCTGCACGAATCGCTGAATCGGCCAACATCAAACCGGACGATATGCTTGATGTTACTTATACTCCTTTCTGCATTGCGTAAGCAACCCATTATCCAGCCTATCGTGTAAAAGTCACCATGCAGCAACTGAACCACATCACTATCCCACTCTCAGGCATCAACCTCATTGAGGCAAGCGCCGGGACGGGGAAGACCTACGCCATCGCATCGCTCTATTTGCGGCTGCTGGTGGAGCAGGAGCTGTTGCCGGAGCAGATTCTTGTGGTGACCTACACCGAAGCGGCGACGCAGGAGCTGCGTTCAAGAATCCGCACTCGTATCCGTCAGGCGCTTGAGGTGATGGAGGGTGCTGAGACAACGGACGCATTTCTTGAAGAACTGCACGAAAAGGCCTCTCAGAGTGGTCTGAAAAAGGTGTGTGCTCTTCTTGAGCGGGCACTTGGCGCATTTGATACTGCCTCGATTTTCACCATTCACGGTTTCTGCCTGCGGGCGTTGCAGGATAACGCTTTTGAGAGTGGTTCGCTGTACGATACCGAGCTGGTGACTGACCAGACCGAACTGCTTCGCGATATTGTGGAGGATTTCTGGAGAATGCACTTTTTCAGGGAACCAGCGCCGCTGCTTGGCTATACCCTGCGGAACCGTCACTCGCCTGAAACCTTCATCTCGCTGCTGAAAAATCTGCATGCTGGTACCGGAGTGACGGTTATCCCTGAATTCAGTGATGAGGAGATACTAACGCTCGACAAGGAGTGTTGTTCGGCCTACGCTGAGACAAGTGCTCTCTGGCAGCGTGAACGCGAGAGCATTACGAAACTTGTTACAACAGACAAGGGGCTGAAGCGGTCGCACGAGACCTATCGGGCAGATCTTCTTGAACCGCTTTTTGCCGAAATGGATGCTTTTGTTGCTGCCGGAAATCCTTATGACCTTTTTGCCGACTTTCAAAAGTTGACAGCAAGCGCCATCAGTGAAGGAACGAAGTTGAAAAACACTCCGCCGGTTCACCCTCTCTTCGGGAGCTGCCAGCGGTTGCATGATGCGGTGCAGAGCCGTTTTCTTGCTCTCAAGGCTGAGCTGGTTCGCTTTTACCGGAAGAGCCTGCCGCTGCGCAAACGGGCGAGCAATGTCCGTTTTTTTGATGACCTTCTCGAAGATCTCTATCGGGCGCTGCTCTCCGATGGCGGGGGAGCGATACTTGCCGGGCTGCTTCGTGCCAGGTACCGTGCAGCGCTGATTGATGAGTTTCAGGATACCGACCCGGTGCAGTATGAAATTTTCAGGAGCATCTACGCAGGCTCTGATTTGCCGCTTTTTCTTATCGGCGACCCCAAGCAGGCGATCTACAGTTTCCGTGGTGCGGATATTTTCGCCTACATGCGGGCTGCCCGTAAAGTGAGTGAGGAGCGTCGTTTTACCCTGACGGATAACTGGCGATCTGCTCCGCTGCTGCTCGATGCCTTCAATACCTTGTTCGACAACGAAAGGCGACCATTTCTGTATGATGAAATTCTCTATCATCCACTTGTTTCTGGCAACCGGGAATCGAGTGAGAGCGGGGAGCTGAGCGAGAGTGAGCCGATGCAGCTCTGGTTCATGGACTCCGATGATGAAAAGAGCGGCATGTTGACGGTTGAGCATGCAGGTGCGTTTGCTTCAAAAGCAGTTGCAGGCGAAATTATGCGTCTTTTGCAGGATGACCAGACTCTTGTCGGTGGCAAACCTCTCACCGCCGGTGACATTGCGGTGATTGTGCGCACCCATCGGCAGGCGGCTATGGTGCTTAATTCTCTGAGCGCACGCGGTATTGCAGGCGTGATGCGGAGCGACAGAAGCATATTTGCAACAAGGGAGGCTGAAGAGATGCGCATTCTGCTCTCCGCCCTTGGCGATCCGGCGAGTGAAGCGAAGGTGCGGGCAGCGCTGGTGACCGATATCCTCGGCAGATCAGGCAATGATATTGCAGCTTTGCTTGATGATGAGGAGTCGTGGACGGAATGCCTCAGGGCCTTCCGCCACTACCATGAACTTTGGCTTCAGCGAGGCTGTATGGTGATGAGCCGTGAGCTGATGACAAAAGAGGGAATTCGTGGGCGTCTGCTCGGTTATCCTGATGGGGAACGGCGCCTCACCAATATCCTGCACTGTTTTGAGCTGCTCCACGGGGAGGCACATGACCGGGGAGTCGGTCTGGAGGGACTGATCACCTGGTTCAGCGAACGGATTGGGGCTGAGGATGAGCATGAGGAGCACCAGATTCGCCTTGAAACTGATGATACAGCGGTAAAGGTTGTCACCATCCATGTCAGCAAGGGGCTTGAGTATCCGGTGGTTTTCTGCCCCTTTCTTTGGGGCGGAGCAAACCACAAGGGCGAGGTGGTGATGTTCCACAATGAGCAATGGCAGCTCGTGAAGGATTTCGGTTCTTCCGATATTGAGCGCCATCGCTCTCTTGCCGGAAAGGAGTCATTGGCGGAAAGTCTCAGGTTGCTCTACGTAGCGCTCACCAGGGCGAAGTATCGCTGCTATCTTTTTTCAGGCAAGACCCGCGCTGAGAGCACTCCGATCAACTATCTTTTTCATGCGTCCAGTGAAATACGGGATAGTGAAAACCCAGCGATAGCCATGGTTGGTGAGATGAAAGCAATGACGGCAGGCACAATGGCTGAGCAATTGAAGATGATTTCGGATCGTTCAGCGGGTACCATAGGGTTCAGTCGGATGAGTCGGGCGGATATTGAGAGAGACGCAGCTCACTCTCAAATAAGAGTGCCGCGCTGCATCGAGACGCTGAGTGTGCGCCGTTTCACCGGAACTCTTGATGCCACATGGTGTGTCTCAAGCTTTACCTCTTTCAGCCGTCATGAATCCAGTGCTGAGTATTGGAGTACTGAGCTGCCAGACCGCGACGAGCAACGGGTATCGGGTATATCGGCAATTGCCGCTGACCATGAAGAGAGTATCTTTTCTTTCCCGAAGGGTGCGCAGGCGGGTATTTTCATGCACGGTATTTTTGAAAAGCTCAATTTTGCCTTACCATCCGAAAAGGAAATTCATGAGTTGGTAACGCAGGGGCTGGCACGTTACAACTACAAGCCGGAGTGGGAATCACATATCATTCAGATGGTGCACAACGTGCTCAGCACCCCTCTTTTCTCACACAATGGAGGTATCTTTACCCTTGGCAATCTGAAACCGAAAAGCTGGAGTACCGAGCTGGAATTTTTCTTTCCTCTCAGGTTTATCAACTCCGTTCGGCTTGGCGAGCTTCTTGTGCATCTCAGTCTCCTGCCTGGCGGGATTGATCTTGCCAGGATCGCTGAGGCCCTCCACTTCAAACCGGTCAAGGGGATGGTGATGGGATTTATGGACATGGTTTTTGAGGAGGATGGTTGCTATTACCTGCTCGACTGGAAATCAAATTATCTCGGCAACTCACCCGATGATTATTCAAAAACAGCCATGACGCAGGCAATGCAAAGTAATCTCTATCCACTCCAGTATCTGCTCTACACTGTTGCGCTCAACCGCTACCTTTCCCTACGTGTCAGTGATTACCAATACAGTAAACACTTTGGCGGCGTGATTTACGTGTTTTTGCGCGGCGTCAACAGTGAGCATGGAGAAGCACTTGGCTTTTTTCGTGACCTTCCACCTGAAGGACTGATTGAGTCATTGACAGATCTTCTGATTGAGGAGGAAGGATAGGATGAGCATAGAGTTTCAGGAACGGCCAATTGACCGTCATTTTGCAAGTTTTATCTGCAAGCAGTCGGATGGTGAGGTGAGCGATCTTTTCCGTTTAGTAGTTTCAATGGCAAGCAACAGTGTGGCTCAGGGTAATATTTGCCTCAATTTGGCTGATATTGCCGGGCAGACAATCCGGCTTCATGGAAAAGAGTTTATGGTACCACCGTTTGATGTGTTGCTGAAATTGGTGAAAAGTGCTTCAGTGGTTACTGCTCCGGGCGGACCACATCGTCCATTGGTTCTTGATGCTGAGGGTCGGTTCTATTTATATCGTTACTGGCGCGATGAGCATCATCTTGCCATGACGCTCTTGCAGAAAGCCGAAATGGTTACAGAAGCATTGTATGATGAGCGACTGCTCAATGCTCTTGAAAGACTTTTTCCCGACAGTGCTGACCATCGCCAGAGGGAGGCCGCCATGGTTGCGCTCCAGCGACGGTTTTGTGTTATCTCCGGTGGCCCTGGTACCGGCAAAACCTCGACTGTTGTTCGTATACTGGTGCTTTTTCTGGAGCAAAAGGGAATCGGAAAACAGCGAATTGCCATGGCAGCTCCGACGGGAAAGGCCGCTGCACGTCTGAAACAATCCGTCAACGATATCCGCCAAACCCTGAATGTCTCCGAAGATATTAAAATGGCCATTCCGGATGATGTGCTGACGATTCAGCGTCTTCTTGGCACTATTTCAGGTTCAACCCGATTCCGCCACTCCGCCAAAAATCCTCTTCTTTATGATATTGTCATTATTGATGAGGCCTCTATGGTTGCCCTTCCTCTGATGAGCGCTCTGGTGGAGGCACTCAAGCCAACTGCCCGTCTTATTTTGCTCGGCGACAAAGATCAGCTTGCCTCGGTTGAGGCCGGAGCGGTGCTTGGCGATATATGCAGTGCTGGTGGGGAGAGTCCTGCTTCACCACTCTCGGCTTCACTTGTTGTGCTTGAAAACAACTACCGATTTCAGTCAGGAAGCGGTATTGCTGAAATCAGTCGTGCAGTAAATGCTGGTTTTGAGCGCGAGGCGCTTGAGTTGCTTAAGAGTAATCCGACGGGTAATCTTGTCTGGCATTCGTTACCTGCCCCAGAGGAGTTACGGAACGCTCTCGAAAGAAAAGTAGTTGAAGGATATCAAGATTATTGTGAGGCGGCAACTCCTGAAGAGGCGCTTGAGCGGTTTGACCGGTTCCGATTACTCTGTGCCCTTCGTGATGGACCATACGGAGTCAGTGGTCTCAATAGAATGGTTGAACAGATTCTTGAACGGAAAAGACTGATAACAACATCGAACCGTTATTACCGATGCCGTCCAGTCCTTGTCACTGTAAACGATTATTCAATAGGGCTTTTTAATGGTGATACCGGTATTTTTTTTCCTGATGCCGATAAGGGAGGGGAGATGCGTGTATTTTTTTCTACTCCAGATGGCGGAGTTCGCAGCATTTCTCCAGAACGCCTTCCGGTTCATGAAACGGCATTCGCTATGACCATACACAAAAGCCAGGGGTCAGAGTTTGATCGGGTTCTGATTATTTTCCCTCCTCTTAGCGGAGAACTTCTGACAAGGGAACTTGTTTACACGGGTATTACCCGGGCAAAAAAAAGTGTTGAAATATGGGCGCTTGAAGATGTATTTTGTAATGCAATCCGAAAAAAAACTGAACGAAATTCCGGTTTGAGGGATTCCATGCGCTGGAAATAAAATAAAAGGTCGTCATAAAGAGGGAAGGGTTACAACAGAACAACGTTAAACTACAGGAGAATAACTATGAAACTGAAGAAAAGTATTTGGCTGGCTGCCGGAATTACAGGCATGTTCCTTGGTAATCCCGCATCGGATGCCCAGGCTGAATTAAGCATCCATATTGGAACAAGGGAGAGACCCGAAAGGCCTGCTTTTGTTATCGATCGTCGTCCCGATTTTATTAACCTGAGGGATTTTGGTTTTTCAATATCTACAGGAAGTCCTTATGATATTATCTTTTACAGAAATTTCTATTATATCTTTGACAATGGTGCCTGGTATTGTTCTCCCAATTATCGCGGACCATGGGCTGTTGTTCGGGAGGGCAGGCTTCCTTACAGAATTAAAAGCAGTCGCTGGGATGATATAAGAAGATCAAGGGATTTCGAATATCGCAGGCATAATCGCAGGTTTGAGCAGCGGGGTGATCGTGATCCACGCTTTGATGACCGTCGTGATCCACGTATTGATGATCGTAATCGTGACCCACATTTTAACAACAACGATAATCGGATGCCGAACACGCCGCCGCCTCCACCGCCATCAACTCCAGCGCCTGACAATCGTCCTTATGATGGAGGAAGAAGAAACTGATTTATTGATTATTAAATATTATGCAGCAATGGGAAGAGAATGAACATCTTCCCATTGCGATTATTTTTTGCCATTACATGCCATGAGCCAGCACTGGCTTGAGTAATATTGGCACGCAGTTGCAGTAAATTTTTCCATTTTTAATACCTTATGGGCAGCTTCAGGGAAGGGGAAATCAAGTGTCTGGAAGCAAATATCTGTGTTCATATTTTCACCGTCTCTGCGGCAATGGTAGGTGTATGCCTTACTGTGATTGGTATTATTAAGCTGGTTGTCAAATCCCAGGGCCTTACTACTCTTGCGGATGATTTTCTTGCCCTTGATGCTCTATTTTTCCTTATTTCCTGCCTTTTGTCTTATTGGGCAATGCGAAGGATTGGATTAAACCGTATGCATCAAATAGAGCGCCTGGCCGATATAGTATTTATTACAGCGTTGGTCTTTATGGTTTTTATTTGTGTTCTTATAACGTATGAAATATCGTCATTTAAGGAGGTAACGTTGATCCTCAGCCGTTTGAAGACTGTTTTAAGCGCTTAATCAGGAGCTGAAGATATTTTACTTTTTTACTTCCCAGTAACAACGCTTTGGAGAAACAATCAAATCCTCATCTTTCAGAGCTTTCATTGCCTTGTCTACTGCTTTACGCTCCAGCCCGCTCAGTTCAGTAATTTTTCCAGCGTTGAGTGGCTCACTCTCTTTTTTAAGAATGTCAAGAATGATATCCTTTGCCTCCATTGTTTTCTCCATGAATTTTTTTCAGTAAAGACTGCTACAAAGTATAATGTAGTGATTTTCTCTGCAATTGAAGGTTGATGACTTTTATTGAACTCTCCTGTTCATTTTCTGATAAATCTCCGGAATATGGCTTTATTGCAGCGCAAATACTTAAATGTATTTTCTTTTTTTACGCTCAGCCGTGTTTGCGAAAATATTTTTCTCGCATTTCAGAATTTTTTATGTCGCAAGTATTGTAACTTCATATTGTTACATCTTTGAAAGATCTTGAGGAATAACTTTACTTGAAGTATTCATTGAATGGTTAACTCAAAAGCAAGGAGAAAACATTGTATGAAGAAAAAATTTTTATCCGTTGTTGCTGCCGCCATGTTGGTATTTTCAGCGCTGGTTCAAGCTGCACCAGTCAAGATCGGGTTCATAAACTCAATTACAGGTAAAGAGGCCCAGATTGGAGAGAATCTGACCAATGGCGCATTAATGGCTCTTGAGGATTTGAGAGCAAAGGGTATTCAGGTTGAGCTTATTAAGGAGGATGATGGTGGTGATCCAAAAAATGCTCTTGCGGCTTATGAAAAACTGGTGACGCGGGATGGTGTTATTGGTGTTGTAGGCCCTTATACTTCAGGATGTGCCAATGTTGTTGCCTCCAGGGCTGACCAGTATCAAGTCCCACTCCTTGTTCCTGCTGCCGCCAAGGAGGAGATCACCATGAAGGGTTATAAATTTGTGTTTCGCTTAAACGCTCCAGCCAATGTTTATTCGAAGGTGCTTATGGATGCTGTAAAAGTATTCAAGCCAAAGACGATTGCTTATGTTTATGCGGCTACTGATTTTGGGGTATCAACAGTAAAGACCGCCCAGGAAAATGCTCTTAAAATGGGATTGAAAGAGGTGGCAAACGAAAAGTATCAGCAGGGACAGCCTGATTATCGCCCATCACTTTCAAAGGTTAAAGCCGCCAATCCTGATCTTGTTTTTCTTGTCTCTTATGATGCAGATGCTATTCTGCTCATGCGCCAGGCCCGGGAAATCGGCCTTACTCCCAAAGCTTTTCTTGGTGCGGGAGCCGGTTATACAACTGCTCAGTTTGCCCAGCAAACCGATATTTCAAATCTTGTTGTATCTGCTACTCAATGGACTGATGATGTCAATTGGCCCGGGGCTGCTAACTTTGGACTTCGCTACAAAACAAAGTTTGCCAAAGATCCATCCTACCATGCAGCCTGTGCTTATGAGGCGATGAGAATTATGGTTGAAACAGCCTCAAAAGCAAGAAGCGCTGTAAAACTCCGTTCAGCGTTGAAGACAGGGAGCTGGAACGGTATACTTGGTCCGGTAAAATTTGAAGACTACGGATCATTCACGAATCAGAACAACCATTCCATGCTGGTACAGCAACTCCAGAATGGTAAATATGAAACTGTTTATCCTGCCCAGTTCAGCAAAAAGAGGCTTGTTTATCCCTTTACGCGCTAAGAGTCTGGTTTACTTTTCATCAAGGCGCCTCCGGAACATTGCAGGAGGCGCTTTAGCAATGGCAAAAGTATTTCACTGGTAAACTCATTATGTCATTTCTTCAGCCTTTGTTATCCGGAATTCTGACTGGTGGCGTTTATGCGCTGGCCGGGATTGGTATGTCACTTGTTTTTGGCGTCATGAACATCAGTAATTTTGCACATGGTGATTTGATGATGCTTGGAATGTATATGGCTTATTTTGCTTTTACTCTGCTGCATATTGATCCCTATCTTTCGCTCGTTTTGATTATACCGACCGCTTTTTTCTTCGGTTTCATGCTTGAAAAACTTTTTATCAACAGGGTCATCCATCATCCCCATCAAAATCAGATTTTACTGACGATTGGTCTTGGATTGATTATGAGTAATACCGCGCTGCTGGCTTTTACCAGTGATCCGAAAATACTGACGACGACTTACTCAAGCAGTGCATTTAACCTTCCTGGAGATATTTCCATCTCTCTTCCTCTGCTGTTATCGTTTCTGATTACCTGTGTAATTATTTCGATTCTCTATCTTTTTCTTGCCAAAACGTCAACAGGCATGGCACTGCGGGCAACAAGCCAGAATCGTGAGGCGGCTCAGTTAATGGGGATCAACGTCGCCAAAATGAGCGCTATTGCATTTGGTATTGGCACTGCGCTGGCAGCTACCGCTGGCGCCCTCATTGCTCCAACTTATTATATCCATCCTCTTGCTGGCCACAGTTTTCTTTTGAAAGCATTTACAATTTGTGTTCTTGGTGGTCTTGGATCGGTTGTAGGGGCTGGTGTCGGGGGCATTATTATTGGCGTTGTTGAGGCTATGTCATCGACCTACTTGTCAACAGACTGGAAAGATGTTATTGTTTTTGTTCTTTTTCTTGCGGTTTTGCTGCTTCGTCTGGAAGGATTATTTGGTAAAAAGGGAGGCAGGTAATGAAACATATTGCCCTTGTTACTCTTATAGCGGCCACAGCTATAGCGCTTCCTCTTTTCATCGGTGAAAATCCATATATCATTGGAATCTTGATTTCGGTGCTGATGATGGCAGCACTCTCTTCAGCATGGAATATTCTTGGCGGTTATGCCGGGCAGTACAGTTTTGGTCATGCAGCTTACTTTGGGGCAGGAGCTTATACCACCCTGATTATGCTTACACTTTTCAACACCCTCAATCCTGTCATCTGTATCTTAGTGGGGATTGTCGTTGCCTCTCTTATTGCCCTGATGACGGGCAGCATTGTTTTCCGGCTACGCGGGCACTACTTTGGACTTGCTTCAATTGCTGTGGCCGAAATTGTTCGTCTTTCCGTTCTCAATTTTGAATGTACAGGAGGTGCGCAAGGTATTCTCCTTACTGATATCTCTCTTTGGGGGCTGGATCTGAACAGCAAGAATCCGTTTTATTATGGAATGCTGCTTGTGCTCGCCGTTACCCTTGCCATAACGGCATATTTGAGAAGATCGAAAACGGGATATTATTTACAGGCAATAAGGGAGGATCAGGATGCAGCGGCATCACTTGGGATCAATCTTTCGTTTTATAAAAACAAGGCGTTGCTCATATCAGCAGCGCTGACCTCCGTTCTTGGTTCTCTCTATGGCTTATATATTCGCTTTATTGATACTTCTGCAGTGCTTGATCTTCGTCTTTCGATTGAAATTATTCTGACCGCTATTATTGGAGGTGTTGGTACCTTGTGGGGGCCTGTTGTCGGCGCAATTCTTCTGGTCCCTCTTGCTGAAATACTCCGATCAAATCTTCTTGGTGAAGCACTTGTCAAAGCGGGTCTGGTCTCTGAAACGTCAGGCATCGGAATCTTTCTGAAGGAAAATCTTGCCCATGCCCATGTGCTGGTGTACGGGATCATTACAGTGCTGTGCATCCTTTATCTGCCCAAAGGGATTCTTGGGCTTTACAGGAGGAAACAATGATACAACATCTTTTGCATATCAGCCATGTCAGCAAACATTTTGGTGGAAATGTTGCCGTTTCTGATGTCTCTTTTTCGGTCAACGAGAAGCAGATTTTTGGCCTTATCGGGCCAAATGGGGCTGGAAAGACGACACTTTTTAACTGCATCACCGGTTTTTTTCCCGCCACGGCAGGTGATGTAATTTTTGACAATAAAAAAATCAATGCTCTTCGTCCTGATCAGGTTTGCAAGTTGGGGATGGTGCGTACCTGGCAAAGGGTTAAACCCCTGGAAAATTTGACCGTTCTTGAAAATGTGATGGTCGGGGCATTTTCCATTACTAATAGTACTGGAGAGGCTGAGGCGAATGCAATGGAACAGTTACAGAAGGTTGGTTTAACAGATTATGTTAAAAAATCTGCGGGATCGCTTCCTATTGGTCTTAAAAAGAAGCTTGAGCTGGCCAGAGTACTGGCAACCCATCCGAAAATGTTGCTTCTTGACGAAATTTGCGGGGGATTGAACCACACCGAAACTGATCTTCTTCTTGATATCATCAGAGGCATTCGAATGAAAGGGGCAACGATTGTTTTTATCGAGCATGACATGAAAGCTGTTACCTCGATCTGTGACAGGATCGTTGTTCTGAACTCCGGCGAAAAACTTGCGGAGGGGACACCCGAAGAGATTACCAGTAATCCAGATGTTATTGCAGCTTACCTTGGAGGTGGTCACCATGCTTGATATTCAAAATCTCAATGCAGGATATGGCGAAATGCCTGTTCTGCGGGCTATCAGCCTCTCCATTGATGATGGTGAGATTGTCTCGGTTGTCGGCAGTAATGGGTCAGGGAAGTCAACTCTTCTCAAAGCCATATCAGGAATCATTAAGTCTACAGGTTCGATCACCTGGAATCATGAATCACTGCATGTTCTCAAGGCGCATAGTATTGTACAAAAGGGGATTGTTCATGTCCCGGAGGGACGCAAGATCTTTCCTGATATGACAGTTGTTGAGAATCTGATGATGGGCGGATACCTCTGCAAGAAAGATTGTCAGCAAAACCTCGACAAGGTTTTTGCTCTTTTTCCGAAACTTGCTCAGCGACGCAACCAGTTGGGTGGTACCATGTCGGGTGGCGAGCAGCAGATGCTTGCAATAGGTCGGGGGCTTATGGGCAATCCCAAGCTTCTGCTTCTTGATGAACCAAGTCTTGGATTGTCGCCCCTCTTTACCGAAGTTGTTTTCAGCGCTATCCGTACGATTAATAGCAGTGGGGTGACAGTCCTGCTTGTTGAGCAGAATGTTTATCAGTCACTGAACATAAGTCATAAAGGCTATGTGATCGAAACCGGCAGGATTGTTCTGACAGGCACAGGAAAAGAGCTGCTGAATAATCAGGATGTCAAAAAAGCTTTTTTAGGAATGTGACCCGGGTTTTGTGATTTGTAAAACTGCCGTTATGCAGTATTTACTATTTTTATGCCCGGATGATAATCATATCATGCTAAAGAATTGTAAATTAGAAGGTTGCTTACTTATTCTTCTTTCCCCTAACTTTTAATGATAATAGACCGCCATGGGAACGACAACCACAAAAGTTGACTTGGTCAATGCCATTGCCCACAAGACCGGATTAACCAAAAATGAGACTGAATCAGTAGTTAACTGTTTGTTTGAAAGCATTATAGATTCTCTGAAAGCTGGCAAGCGAATTGAGATCAGAGGATTTGGTTCATTTAATATCCGTCACAAGAATCTGCGACAGGCCAGGAACCCGAGGACTGGAGAAAAAGTGATGGTTGATCCAAAAAATGTCCCGGCTTTTAAAATTTCCCGGGAGTTTAAGCAGGCTGTTAGTGAAAGCCTTCAAGCTGATGGAGAATAACTTTTCATTTCATCGTCGCTTGCGAAGAATGATTGCTAATAAAGCCGATACCTGCTACTGGTTGTGGGAAGATTTATTATAGCCGTTTCGCAGGAGTTTTCAGATCGCCCTGAATTTTGAAAAAGAATAGTTGTATATTTAATTATAAAGTTTATTTAATTGCGATTGATTGTTGATGTGTTAATTAGCTCAATTTTTTCGCCAATCATACGACAAACGCGGCATGGTAATAAATATGAGAATTCCCACAAAAATCATGACAATCATTGTTCTTGCTGCGCTTATGTTGGCAAGGGCGGGAGTAAATTCGAATGCTGCTGTTTTAGTCTTTGACGATATTCAGGATACAAGTCCGGGAGCTTCGAACCCTTATTACAATACCAATAAAATAATTGTTATTCCAAATATATCAGCATCAGGAATTGGTCACGGCTCAGGCATCGAGACCACCCTTGTCGATAATCGTTACCCAGCAATAGGCTGGACTACTTCAGCATATGATCCCAACGATTATTTCACCTTCACTTTGACCGCAAATTCTGGCTATGAACTCAACTTCACAAGTTTCGAGTTCCATGACCAGCGTAACAAAGACAATGTTCCTACATTTATTCAGCTTAGATCCAGTGTTGACAATTTTGGAGCACCAATTGCTTCTATAAATATCGCAACTAATCGAGAGTCTAATGTCAGTAGCCCAGTTTACGAAAGTATCGATCTTACCAATGCTGCGTTTCAGCATCTTACGGGACCAGTCGAGTTTCGACTCTATGGCTACTCCTCGACTGGGGCTGGATTAACAGCCGGCAATGGCACCTACAGTATTAATAACTATCAATTTAACGGAACAGCCAGCCCCACTCCTGAACCTAAAACATGGATGCTTCTCGGAACCGGTTCCTTACTCATAATCTGGCAATTTCGCCGCAAGCGCAATCCGGCGTTGCTCCATGAAACAAATCAGAAGGTATTTTAATCCTGAGCAATAGAACAGATCGTCTCAGAATTTAAGGGTGAACACACAAGGGCTAAAATATCGTTTGGGGAGTACAAACTCTTACACGAGTATTTTAGCCTATTACTTTGTGTCCAGGATTTGTTGTATAATATATATTATGTAAACTCAACTATTTCAACCACAAAAAAACCCGGACAAAACTTTCATTCTGTCCGGGTTTAAATAATAACCAAAAAAGCTTACAGCTTAATAGCGGTCTCTTCTTGGTGCTCTTTCTTCGCGGGGCTTTGCTTCATTTACCGTAACAGTTCTGCCATTCAAATCTTTGCCATTCATTGATTCGATAGCTTCACGAGCTTCGCTGTCCTTAGGCATTTCAACAAATCCAAACCCTTTGGAACGTCCGGAAAATTTGTCATTGATGATACTTGCGCTTGCAACTTCTCCAAATTCGGAAAAAGCATCACGAAGATCATCTTCAGAAACAGTGTAAGCCAGATTGCCGATGTAAATATTCATTGGTTATAGTCTCAGTGTACATGTGCATTGATAGATAGAGATACCGGCAAGTAACCAAGGCACAAATTACTTGAATAGCGATCAGTCAACCATTGACTGATTTCTGCTCAAGTTTAACGTAATTAATGATAGTTATCAAACAAAAAATGCTCAAAACCGGTAATTCTGAAAATGATTTTATTTTTTGAAAACGTTATTGACACCGCTTTTCGTATTAAGCTATTAAAATAAAGTCTTTTAACTATTATATACCCTTACCAATTCTCCGCTCTTGAACGAGAGAAAAGAGGTCGTTTTTTGGTTATACTGGTTTCTATCTATATTTCATGCCTACGGTATTGAAGATTCAAGCCCTGTACTGGCGCTCTGTTGGTAGCCGTCAGGGGTAAATCACAAAAGGCGGAAACTTCAATTTCCGCCTTTTGTTTTGTCCCGATGATGTTCGTTTGTGCCAGATGGTGTTGATTATTTTTTTTCCGGCACTTCGCGCTCTTCCTTCACCGCATAGTTGATCAAGTAGTCGTAGAGCCTGATGAGACGAGCATTCTGGTTGTTCTGGTCGATCCAGTGACCAATCATGCCGATTGTTCTTGCCAGAACAAAGAAGCCGTTCAGTGAGTATTCAGGGAAATCAAGATCCACAAGAATACAACCAATAGTGCCGTCAACGTTCAGGATGAGATTGTCCTTTTTGGCAGTAGTGACCTTTTCAACTTCAAGAGCATATTTGAGGCAGGGAGAATGCAGCGTGGTCTGTTTTGTTACATACTCAACCAGATACTTTACCCTTTTATCAGGATTTTTAACGCTTTTTACCCGATGCCCGATGCCTGGTACTGGACCGACATTCTCTTTCATCCAGTTAAGAAATCCAGGGATGTCGTTAGGGTACTCTTTAACGCCGTATTTAAAATATTTTCCAGCGTTGGTAACTGCGCCCCCAAATCTTGGTCCGATCATGGTCATGCCTGCGGAGACTGCCTGTGGCAAATCGATGCCTGCACAAGCTGCAATAATGGAACCAAATGCACCAGAAACAGCCGGACCGTGATCTGCTGAAATCATAATAATGCGCTTTATAATCTCAGACTCTTCTTTGGATGGAAGTTTCTTGTTCCACAGAAGGCCAATGACGTCTTCAATGCCATATCCTTTTTCACAGAGTTCAGATGCGGCATAGCCAACGTATCTGGGTTCTTCGCCACGATCATCAGAAATAGTAGTACGGATCAATGGTTCGACAATCACTTCGCCCTGCTTCATGATTTCCTGAACACTCGGCGGAAGAACAGGAAGCAATTTTTCGTCAAGTTCCGGCTCCGGTTTTATAACACCACTTGCCTGCAGTTCAAGATAGACCTGTTTGATTGCCTTGCTCAGACCTCCAAATGTGTCAGGAACAATGGCGCCAGCTTCACGAAGTGCATTTATTTTTGAACGTGCGGAACCCAGCCCTTTTTTCCCTTCTTTTGCACCGGCATGGCCAAATTTCATCCCTTGTGGCAGCACATCCTGACAGGTACCGCCAATTGAGGCGATCAGTTTGATCCGGCGTTTTTCCTGTCCAAACCACTCTGCAGCTTCTTCCTCAAGTGTTCCTCCAACTTCACCGATGATAACAACTGCCTTGGTTTCAGGGTCGTTTTCAAACATCTGAAGATAGGTAACAAAATCTGTGCCGGGGTAAGCATCTCCACCGATGGCGACTGCCGATGTAATGCCATCACCATTCTGGGCGCACAGCCACATTGCCTCATTGGAAAGTCCACCAGATTTGGTAATAACACCAAAAGAGCCGGGACGGTAAAGATTACAAAGTTTCAGATTTTTGAATTCCCCGCCAATCACGCCAAGGCGGCACTCCCCTGCTGTCATGATACCAATTGAAGAGGGTCCGTTAAATATTTTACCCTGTTCAAGCGCATATTTGCGAAGGGCTTTGGCATCCTTTTCCGGCACCCCTTCGGTAATCATGGTCACCAGCTTGATTCCTTTGGCATCAAGAGCCTCTTTTGCTGACTGGAATGCTCTGGATGCCCCGATATAGATAAGAGCGGTGTTGATTTGAGGGTTTTCTGCAATGGCATGTTCGAGAGAACCGTAGACGGTAACGTTGTTGAGCTCACCACCACGATAAATCTCCTTTTGCTGGCCTTCTTCAGGAGGATAAACAAATGCCTGTACTGTCAGCGGTCGGTTGACAAGAAAGTCAAACTGAGCCATCCGCTTTGCAGCATTCAACCCGGCAATACCGCCAATGATGACCGCTCGTGTATCCTTATTTGCTAATATACTCACGATTCTTTACGGTTTAATATGTTAAAAGTTTCTCTTTGGGGTTCAACTGCGATAACGCTCAACCTTATGAATTCAAGGCAAGGTCGACTATATCTGTCATCGGCATGCTGCGATCGTACACATGGATATCAAATCCCTCTTCTTGCAGCTTTTTCATTGCCGCAAGTCCCTGGTTTTCATTTGGTCCACCGCGCCTCACCCAGATTTTGACATTTTCCAGATATCCCTTGGATTTGCTCTCACGGAATCCATTAATAATGCCGCTGAAGGTAGCTTTGACATCAGTAAAGTTGGCAATTGCGCCGCCAACGATAATATGTCTTATATGTGGCAATCTGCAGATGGTTTCGGTCAGAGCCTCAACAGCCCAGTCCGGTGGATCACCAGAATACTCAGCATAATTGGCAATAGAACCGCCCCTTGCAACCACAGCATCTGAATAAAAGACTGAAGCGCCTCCTCCTGCGGTAAGCAGGGCAATGTCTCCACCTGGAACCTCAACCAACTTCACGGATCCTTTGATACGGGCATCGATATCCATGATCTGCTGTTCTGCTTCAGTGAAAGGACGTCCGATTTCGGAAACCGGCTTGAAGTCCCAGTCCGCATGACGAAAACGTGCATCCCAGTCAACATTCATGACTGCGTCAAGGGCGGCAAACCGCATATCACTTTTCCGAATAACCAGAGGGTTAATCTCAATAGATTGAGCATCTTCATTATCAAAACAGAGGATGAGACGAGATGCAATTTTAGCGACACGTTCAGCGATTTCGCCGATAAAACCAGCATCAATAGCCACCTCAGTAATGCGCTCGATACTTGGAGTTTCATCAAGCGGAATAAACAGCCGTTTGACCGTATCCCAGTTTTCTTCAATGTCTACGCCTCCTTTGTTTGAAAGGAGAAGCTCGCTTCCATCACGATTCCCTGCAATCGATAAATAGTATTCCTCATCATGATCAAGCATTTCTGCAACAATCACTTGACGAACAACAGAGGTACCGATCTCGCGTCCAATCATCTCTTTTGCTGCTTCAAGCGCACCATCAAGATTAAGCCCAAGTTTGACCAGTCCAAGTTTGTACCGTCCGCCGATCGCTTCATGAGCTTTAACAACAAGTTTTGATTCTCGCAACCATTTATTAGCTTCCCCAAGCTGCGCAAGGCGGTCTGGGTCCATGATAACAACATAATTGGGCACAGGAATGCCCCATTTGTTGAATAGCTTCATGGCTGGCCCTTCAAGTATCTTAGCCATACTATCGTTATTTGTATGTTATTGGGTATAAACACGGAAAAGTGCAAGCACAGAAAAGTGCAAGATTTTAAGTTAACTATATTTTCATATAATCCAATTAGCGCTTCTAAAAAAGACATTCATGAATGATTTTCTGTTTTGGTGGCAATCGTTGCCATCACAAATGAATCCTGTCATTTTTTCTCTTGGTACATTTGCCATTCGCTGGTATGGCATGATGTATGTTATTGCGTTTATTGTTGTCTATCTGCTGACCTGTTATCGTCTTGAAAAAGAGAAGCTCCCTTTTAAACGCCCATTTGTCGGTGACGCACTTACCTGGGCTATGGTTGGCGTTGTTTTGGGGGGCAGGGTTGGCTATATCCTGTTTTACGGAATGAGTTCATTTCTGGCGAACCCTCTCGGCAGTATCATTCCCTGGGTATCATCTCCAGGGGGATGTCATTTTTCCGGTATTTCCGGTATGTCATACCATGGTGGAGTAATTGGTGTCGTTATTGCCTTCCTGGCGTTTTCCCGATCGCAGAACAGAGGATTTTTTGAGACGTTTGACCTCTTCATTCCCACGATTCCTTTAGGCTATACATTCGGTCGTCTGGGCAACTTTATCAATGGTGAACTCTATGGGCGGGTGACAAATGCAGCGATTGGCATGTATTTTCCAGATGCGCCAACATACGAACTTCGTCATCCCTCTCAGCTTTATGAAGCCTTCTTTGAAGGGATTGTCCTTTTTCTTGTTCTTTGGCTTCTTCGCAAAAAATCCATATTTCCGGGATTTCTCTCAGCCATCTACCTTTTTGGATACGGATTTGTCCGCTTTTTTATCGAATATTTTCGTGAACCCGATGCCCAGCTTGGCTTTGTACTCCTGAACTTTTCCATGGGACAGGTGCTTTGTTTTCTTATGATGATTGCCGGAATCGGAGTCTTCTTTATCACAAGAAAGTCATCTGTACGCTCAGTGAAGGGATAGGCTGATTCAACCCTTGCTGAGTTTATTTATTATGCTGTCGTGATGTTGGTTTACGGAGGAAAATATAACCAGTAAGGGTAATAAGGGCTCCTGCAATTCCCCACAGGTAAAGTGCAAAATGCGCACCTCCTTCGTACATGCTGACGATGCCGAAAAGGAAAAAGATCACTGCGGCACCAATTTTGATGATGTTTTCGGGTAGCCTCGCACCGAGCATTTTTCCAGCAACAATAGCAAGGCCGTCAGAAATAACCATTCCGATGGTTGAACCCAGCCAGACTGGCAGAAACGGATGAGTTGATGCGAGAGTGATAGTGGAAAGCATGGTTTTATCACCAAGTTCTGCCATGAAAAAGGTCGAAAAGACCAGCCAGAATGGATTGATTCCTGTCTTGCAGCTCTCTTCTTCATCATCAAGAGTGTCACCGCGCAGTGTCCAGAAACCAAAAGCGATAAAAGCGATACCAGCCACAAATTTTATCCATTCATTGGGCAATTGATCTCCAATAAACCATCCAATTCCGGCTGAAAAAACATGAATAGCAAGGGTTGCCCAGAAAATACCCCATAATACAACTCCGGTATTGTAGCACGTGGCAAGAGTCAGTGCGACAAGCTGGGTTTTATCACCAAGCTCAGCCAGAAAAATCATGACAAGTGAAAGCCAGAACGCATCCATCTGAAGGGTGTAGTGGTTATGTGTTTACCTGAACATGCAGGCTATTTTGAAAAAACTGACCACAAGTATAGAGCAATACATGGGGATGTACAAGCAGAAAAGCGAAGCTTCTCTCTTTTTCTCCTGAAAGAGTTTGCATATCGGTATATTTCTGATGAATTTACAGCAATAAACAACCTTAAAAAGAGATAATTTTTCACAAAAGGAATGACGAGATGCTCATGTCAGCAGTAAGAAAAGCGATTGAAAGCGATATGCCGAGATGCACTGAGCTTCTTGGAATTTTGTTCAGCCAGGAGCATGAGTTTACGCCCGATGCTGAAGCCCAGTCAAGAGCTCTTTTAATGATTATAAGACAACCTGAGCTTGGGCAAATATTTGTCATAGAAATGGACGGGGTCATTCAGGGAATGGTGATGCTGCTGTTTACGGTCAGTACTTTTCTTGGTAAAAAAGTTGCTTTGCTTGAGGATATGGTTGTGGCCCCTGCATGGCGAGGCAAAGGAATTGGCAAACAATTGATTGATTATGCTGTCGATTTTGCACGTCGTGAAGGGTTCGGGCGCATAACCCTTCTGACCGACAGTGATAATGCTGCTGCACAGCAGTTCTATTTTTCAAGAGGTTTCATGAAATCAGAGATGGCCGTTTTCAGAAAGCTTCTTGACTGATAACGTGCTGTGATGAAACTTGCTGACTCAGTTCGTCTTCAGGTCAAGAGAGCTGCTTGCAGCAATCAATGCCGCTTTTCGAGCCGGGTAGAGGCTGACCGCGACACAAAGCATGATTGCCGTGATTCCAACTGCCACAAAATCACCGGTTTGCATGTTGACTGGATAGGAGTGAATAATAAACGCACTTTTTGAGGGGAGCTCTACAAAACCGTACAGCTCCTGAAGTTTGCATACACTCCAGGCAATGAGTGAACCAACAGCCGTTCCTGCCACTCCAGTCATTCCACCCTGAATGATGAAGATAGCCCTGAACTGCGACTTGTCAAGCCCGAGACAACGAAGGTAAAAGAGTTCCCGCTGTTTGTCGATGGCCGTCATGGCAAGAGCACCGGTAAGGCTAAGGGCCGCCACAAGAATGATAAGCATCAGAACGCTGAAACTTATCCATTTTTCAAGCTTCATAACAGCAAAAATGTTGCTGTATTTTTCTTCGAGAGTCCTGACTTTGCAGCTTTTTTTCAAACTGCTCTGTGCCAGCAGGTTTCTGAGATGACTGGTGACCATGTCGCGGGACTCCCCATCTTTGACTCTGATATCAACGCCTGAATACTCTCCATTGCCAAGCAGAAGAATACGTTTGGCAAATGGCTCTGAGGCAAGCACATACCGGTCATCAAATACTTTTTGTAAGGAAAACAGTGAGGAAATGGTTGTTTCAGGAATAGTGAGAGCAGGAATCAGATATGGTTGTGATAATGATTCCAGGCCGGAAGAGATGAGTTCCGGGCTGAAAATCTTTACTGATTTGAATGGGTAGAGGTTTGTTCTGTAGGCCAGGAGTTCACCGACAGAGATGGTTGCCTCGGTAAAATATGGCTCTCTTGCATGGGTCTGACGCATCAACCTGTGATGAGCGACTTCGCTAAGTCCTTTCAAAAAAATCAGTTCACTCTTTTCCTGAGTGGCAAGAATAGCCTGGCCTTCAGCAAACGGTTCTGCTGATTCAACTCCTTTCAGTGCTCGTATTGACTGCAAAAAATTGTCCGATACCGTTAACGTTCTGCCAGAAAGAGGAACAAGTTGAATCGGGCTGTCAACTGTTGTAAAAAGATCACGCGCAAGTTTTTGAAAGCCGTTCAAGACGCTCATAACCACAAGCAAAGTGCTCACTCCAATAATAATTCCAGCAAGACTGATGGCTGAAATGATATTGATAATCCGGAATCGTTTACGGGCAAAACTGAATCGTTGAGCAATCCATAGTCCAGCGTTCATACAGGCAGCAATAACATTAAGTTAACTCCCGAGTGCGGTTCCGGGTGTAAGCGAAGCGGCAATTCTTGCCGGAATAAAGGCAAACAGCAGGGTAAGCGCCAAAACCGCAAATGAAACTGTAGCATAATCGGCAGCATTGATCAACAGCGGAACATTTTTGATGAAATAACTTTTTTCAGGTAAAGTAATCAGGTGAAATCGGAGTTCAAAAAGGGAGAGCGACAATGCAAGAATATTGCCTGCTGCAATCCCTGAAAGAGAAATAAGAAAAGCCTGCGCCATAAAAATCCTGCTGATTTTGCCGGGTTCAAGCCCAAGTGCACTAAGCATTCCTATTTCTCGCGTCTTTTCAATAATCAAGACCAGAAGAGTCGATATGATATTGAAAACAGCCACGATGGTTATGGTTACAATCAGCAGGGGCGTAATGTTTTTCTGCAGCTTCAGCCATTCAAAAAGATTTGCATAACGCTCAAAAACAGTAAAGCCATAAAAAGGAAATCCAAGAGCATCAATTACTTTTTTCACCGTATTTTGCAATTGATCAAGATGATGAACATTGGCATCATAGCCACTGATCATCATGGGATTAAATCGCTGCTGAAGCTCTTGTAAGTTTGCAATAACCACAAAATCATCAAATCCCTCCTGAAGTCCGGTGTTGTAGATTCCCCGGATAACGCCAATTTCAAGATCAAGAGAAGAGAGCAGGTCTACAATATTTTTATCTCCGGCGACAAGTTTTTGGCCTGAAGAATCGTGTTCCAATCCAACAAGCATAACTTTCTGGCCTACTTTGAGATCAAGATTTTCGGCCAACGTCTTTCCGGCATAAAGCGAGATTTCTTTACCAGAGTCAGAGCGGGCAATGTTGCCTTCTATAAGAAATTTTTTCAAAAAAGAATTTTGCTGTTCTTCTCCAATTCCCTTGATGCGAACCGGTTTACTGCTCCATGTCTTGTCAAGATCTTTGTTGCGGCTCCGAAGCACAAAACTTTTTTCCAAAAAAGGAGAAGCTTCAGCAATATTGGCACTCGTCACTATCCTTGCGAGATCAGAACGACGTTCCTGAAAAAGCTGTTCGTCAGGGTATCGTATCTGGAGATGAGCGCTGAAGCTGATCAGCTTGTCTTCAACACTTCGCGCAAACCCGTTGACAATGGAAAGCGTCAAAATCAGGGCGGCTGTTCCTACGGCAATCCCTGTAACAGCCACCAAAACAATAAAGGTCGGTTTCGACGTCGAGCGCTTTTTGAATGCAAAGCGCCTTGCAATATAAAACTCGGGTTTCATCCCGGAATATTCGGGGGATCAATTGAAGTAAAAACAACAACATTGTTTCTTCCATCAGCTTTCGCCTTGTAGAGAGCCCTGTCGGCATTGCTGATCAGGGTGGACCAGTCAAGCGCATCATCAGGAAAGGTAGCTATACCGATACTGACGGTAAGCTCTCCCACTGGTTGAGCATCCTCATAAGGAAATTGTCGATCACTGATAATCTTGCGCAGACGCTCCGCGATGTCCCGTGCAGTCGATGTGCCCGTTTTAGGGAAAAGAAGAGCAAACTCATCTCCGCCAAACCTTGACGGAACATCATAAGCCCGGCATTGGCTGCTGATGATATCTGCCAGAAGTTTAAGCGCATAATCCCCCGCAAGATGACCGTTGGAATCATTGTAAAACTTGAAATGATCAATATCAATCATTGCAAGAGAGACTCTGTCATTAAGACGCTTTGCCCTTTCGACATCGATAATGAGATGTTCCTTGAAATGGCGGTAATTATAAAGGTTTGTTTTTTCATCCCGAATATATATTTCATCGAGTTTTTTGTTTTTAGCCTCAATATCACCACAAAAATTCATGATCGATCGGGTAATCTGGGTAATGTCATTAGAGTAGTCCATTTCTGTCAACTCCTTTTTCATCTCCTCAGCGGTATCATGAATACTTTCAGGTATGTTTCTGTTGAGCAACTTCAGTTGTCCTACAAGCTGGGCAAGAGGGATGAGTGTCTCGCGATAATTATTATGTAACATCCACCCCGCAGTAATACTCAGTGTCAACAAGACCGCAAGAATGAAAAAGAGAAAAAACTCATTGATCACCAGAAGTTTTATCGAAGCATTTTTAGACTCGACTTTAGCTTTGTCAATGTTTTTTTCAAGTTCAAGACTGAAAAGCTTCAAATTATCACCGGCAAGAAGTGTCGGCCAACTTTCTTGGGAAAGATGGAATGATGTGTGAGGGTGTAAGCCAGCTTCACGCATCTGGCTGAGGATTTTATTGTACATGAAGAGCAATACTTCAGGACGCTGCCCAATGTCCGTTTCCATTGTAACACCGGCCACATCTCTGGAAAGCCCAAACTCCAGCAGTTTACCCCTGAAATCGACAAGGTCAAGGTAACATGCCTGTTTTTTTTGAACCTTTTCAAGCAGGCTCTGTTGTGTAACGAAAAACCCGACAGTACCGACAATGATAATGACGAGACTGAGTGTTCCTGTATAGACAATTGCCTGTAAGGGTGATATTTTTTTTATAGTAAGCTGCGCCCTGTTCATAGAGTTATTTTAACGTAATAGTCCTTTCAACAAGCTTGAACGGGGCCAGATCACTTCTTTCAAATGCTTTCTGTCCCTCACTTCCGAGCCATGCGCCAAAGCCTGCGGCAAGTGCATCACCGGGATAATATACATAGTAAACGGTCGTAACAAGAGGATAGCTCCCATCGAAGATATTTTGCTGTGTAGGCAAAGATGCGGAAACATTACTCTCCTCTTTGGCAACAGGCAGGATTTTGATGGAATAGTGCCCCTTTTTGTTTTGGCTGACCTTATGGAACGATGAACGAAAAAGCAGTCCAACGGCCTTTTTGTCGGCAGAAACCCGGCTCATCAGCTCTTCATCGCTGCTGCAAGCCCATGCACTTAAATCCGATCTTTTTCCGCCTGTTTTAGCGGCTAAAAGAGAATGAAGGCGGAGATCATCTGCGGTTACAAGAGGAATCAAGCCGCTTTTGCCTTTTCCAATAAATAAGTCCTTGATGTCCACAAGAGAAATTTGTTTGGCAGGGTTGGCCACATTCACAATGCATATCATTGCGTCACGGGCGATGGGTTCTCGTCGAAGCGTTGATTTCATTGCTACCACAAGCGAATCTTCAGCAACCTCAGGTTCACCGCCAATCAAAGCCGCTCTCACCTTGTGATTCAGAAGAAGTTTGAGACTTTTGTTTGGACTGACTGCCATGAGGCTGATATAAGCATCAGGATAATAACTGTGGAACATCGTTACCTCACTCCCAATGATACCTTCAAACTGCCGATCGACAGCAATACTCATCTGGCCGCTACGGGCTGTGTCGTCAGCCGGAGGCTGGGTGCAATGAAGCAAAAAAATGATCGGAAAAAGCAACAACAAGAGGTTAATAATCTTGAGACCTTTTCTATGACGCGACATGTTCAGAAAGACCATAAGTTTGTTGCGGATTACGGTAAAAAAGCTTAATATTTGCGCCTCAATGGATATTTATTCAATAATTCAGGATACGGCACAATAAAATAATCACCATTCAGTTACCTTGAACATATTGTGCATCTCATTTGAGATGATTCAATTATATCCTTTTTTCTGAAAATTTCTGCATAAGCATATTCCTGAAATGACGTCACCTGTGACAGAGAGTTTGAAAAAATATTCAGTATCGATAATCGGAGCTTCCGGTTATTCCGGAGCCGAATTAACAAAGTTGCTGCTTCGTCATCAACAGGTTCAACTTCAGGAGCTGTATGCCTTTTCACAGGTCGGCAACAGTGTGTCAGATATCTACCCTGCTCTTGGCTGCGATAAGGTCTATAAACAATATTCCGGGGAAACAGAGAGCGATATCTATTTTCTTGCGCTTCCTCATGGCGAGGCACTCCAGCTCCTCCCATCTCTTGTTCATGCCGGGAAAATGGTGATTGATCTTTCCGGTGATTTCAGGCTTAAAGATCCAGAAGAGCATAAAGAGTTCTATAAACAGGTAAAATCACCTGATGCTGTGTTGACATACGGCATGCCTGAACTTTACCATGACACAATCCTCAAAGAAACTGCCATCAGTAATCCCGGCTGCTATGCAACCAGCATTATTTTAGGGCTCGCTCCCCTTTTTCATGGAAGAGACCGCTCACTCAAGGTTCGGTCTGTCAATTGCACCTCCACCTCAGGTATTTCAGGCGCTGGACGCAGTAGCAAGATTGAACTTTCTTTTTCAGAGATGAGTGAAAATATCAGGGCATACAAGGTTGGGATTCATCAGCACACTCCTGAAATCATGCAGGCACTGGGAACCTCCGCAACCGATCCCTCCTTTGATTTCAGTTTTACGCCAATGATTGGCTCACTGGTCAGGGGTATCTACAGCATCCTTAATGTGAATCTGGAAAATCCGGTTGATGCAGAAAAGATAATGGAGCTTTATCGCAGCTTTTATAAGCACGCTCCTTTTGTACGGGTGCGTGACACCATGACTGAGATAAAGCATGTCGTCAATACCAATTATTGTGATGTGCACCTTGCCAGGGTAACAGCAAACGGTTCACTGCTGATTGTTACCGCCCTTGACAATCTTCTCAAAGGTGCTGCCGGCCAGGCGATACAGAACATGAATCTCATGCTCGGGCTTGATGAAAGAACGGGACTTATATAATTCATTAAAATTAAAAGAAGTACACTGCATTGGAAAAACTCTGCAAGGGGCTTAAAGTCATCCATCAACTTTCTGCCACAACCCTATGGCCATCATCGGTCAAGCCGATGACGGCAGACTCGGATGGCACGCAAGATTTCTGGCCAAAAGGTTTTTCAGCAGGAGCTGTTTCGGCTAATATTAAATACAGCAACAGGAAAGATCTGATGCTGCTTGCGACAGAAGGCCCCGCCACCGCAGCAGCCCTCTTCACCCGAAACCTCTGTGTTGCGGCACCGATAACACTTTCACGAGAGCATCTTGCTTTCTCCCCATCATCTATTCGCGCCATTGTCTGCAACAGCGGGAATGCAAATGCCGCCACCGGCAGCAAGGGCCTGGAAGACGCCCGTGCCATGGCTGAAGCAGTAGCTCAGGAGCTTTCAATCAATCCCAAAGAGGTGCTTGTTGCCTCGACAGGAGTGATCGGTCAGCTTTTACCGATGGAAAAGGTTCGTGCCGGAATCTCCTCACTTGCCGCAACCATGCAGCGGCAGTCAGTCCTTGATGCAGCCAGTGCCATCATGACCACAGATACTTTCCCCAAATTTTTTACCCTTGAGCTTGAGCTTTCGGGCGGTACTATCCGTCTGAGCGGCATCGCCAAAGGTTCAGGCATGATTTGCCCTGATATGGCGACCATGCTGGCCTTTCTTGCCACTGACGCTTTAATCGAACCGGCACTTCTTCATACAGCACTGGAAAGGGCCAATCGCAAAAGCTTCAACGCTATTACAGTTGACGGCGATACCAGCACCAACGACATGGTTGCCATTGTCGCCAGTGGGTCTGGTCCGGAAATCAAGAGCGACAACAGCAGCGATTGTGCGCTGTTTTATAACGCTCTCGAAGCGGTGATGACTTTTCTGGCCAAACTTATCGTCATTGACGGAGAAGGTGCTACAAAACTTGTCGAAATCACCGTCAAAGGAGCCGCCGATGAGCGTGACGCAGAGCGGGCAGCAAGAACCATAGCGCAATCAAGTCTTGTCAAAACGGCCATTCATGGCGAGGATGCCAACTGGGGGAGAATCATTGCCGCAGCAGGCCGTTCAGGCGCAATCTTCAACCAGGAGGATCTGGAACTTCACTTCAATGATCTCTCCATTCTGAAACCTGGCATGGTTGCCGATTTCTCTGAAGAGGCGGCAAGTGCAATACTGGCAAAAGAGTCCTACACCATAACCCTGCGACTTGGCAACGGGACGGGAGAAGCTACCATCTGGAGCTGCGACCTGAGCAAAGAGTATGTCGATATCAACGGAAGCTACAGAAGCTGATACTTCCATTAACATTTTAAAAAGCAATTTCCCCGCAATGGACCATGCAGAGCACAGTGAAATAAAATCAGCAAGAAAAGCCCCTCAGGCAGCTATCGGGCAGGTGCTTATTGAAGCATTACCCTATATCCGCCAGTTCGAAGGAAAAACCTTTGTGATTAAATATGGCGGTGCAGCAATGAAGGATGCCTGCCTTAAAAACATGTTTGCCCAGAATGTTACCCTTCTTCGCAAAGTTGGCATAAAGATTGTTCTGGTGCATGGTGGAGGTGACGCCATAACCAAAACTGCTGAAAAACTTGGGCTGACGTCTCTTTTTCTTCAAGGCCGGCGAGTCACTGACAAGGAGATGGTCTCAGTTATCCAGATGACCCTTGCCGGAAAAGTTAACCAGGATATTGTTCAACTCATCAGCCAGCATGGAGGCAAAGCAGTCGGTGTCAGTGGTCTTGACGCCGATACCGTCAAAGCTCTTCCCCACCCGAATGCTGAAATCCTTGGTCTTGTCGGAGAAGTTGAGCAGATCAACACCGATTATATTGACCTTCTCTGCCAGGCAGGACTTATTCCTGTCATAGCTCCCATCGGCTTTGATGACAAAGGCAACATCTACAATATCAATGCTGATGATGCGGCAAGCAGTATCGCTATTGCCCTGAAAGCTGAAAAGCTCATCTACGTCAGTGATGTCGAAGGAATTCATGTCGGCAAAAGAATCCTGAAAACCATCTGCAAGGCCGAAGCCGCTGACTTTATTGAACAAGGAATTATTTCTGGCGGAATGATTCCGAAAGTTCTTTCCGCATTCAATACCCTTGACGGAGGAGTCGGGAAAATTCATCTTATTGACGGAAAATCAACACACTCTCTCTTGCTTGAAATATTCACGCATGAAGGGGTCGGCACCCAGTTTATTGGAGAGCAGGAGAGTGATCAACCCTTAAACAGGTAAAGGAATGGAAGTCGTTCAAACCAATATAGCCACAGCAAAACGTGATTTTCTCGGCTTTTCAGCGCTTGATGCCAACAAAATTATTGAGTTATTTGATTACTCCCTCTTTGTCAAGAAAAAGAGAAAAGGAAATGCTGCGGAAAAAGGTTTTCTGCCTTTGCGCGATAAAACCGTCGCCATGATTTTCAGCAAACCGTCACTCAGAACAAGAGTCTCCTTTGAACTTGGCATTCACGAGCTTGGAGGATATACAATAAACCTTGATGGTCAGTCAATCGGTCTCGGGTCTCGCGAATCGGTACAAGATATCGCAACACTGCTGTCACGGTACAATGATGCCATTGTTGCCCGTCTGCATGATCATGCTGTTATAGAAGGGCTTGCAGAACACTCTTCAATTCCGGTTATCAATGCGTTGACCGATCTGTCGCATCCCTGCCAGGTCCTTGCCGATGCGTTTACGCTCTACGAAAAATCAATCTGGAAGGAAGGAATCAAGATCGTTTTTGTGGGTGACGGTAACAATGTTGCCAATTCATGGGTTGAACTGGCCGGACTTCTCCCCTTTCATTTTGTCATTGCCTGTCCAGAAGGGTATACGCCAAATCAGGAGCTGCTGAAAGCGGCAAGGGAAAAAGGGATCAGCAAGATTGAGATTATGCATGATCCAAAAGAGGCGGCTGCCAATGCTGATGTTCTCTATACGGATGTCTGGACCAGCATGGGGCAGGAAGAGGAGGTTGCAGAACGGTTCAGGATTTTTAAACCTTTTCAGATTAACAGTGCTTTACTTGCCGAGGCAAAACCAGAAGCGGTTGTCATGCACTGCATGCCTGCACACCGGGGTGAGGAGATTAGCGCTGAGGTTATGGATGGTCCCCAATCGATCATCATTGATGAGGCTGAAAACCGTCTTCATGTTCAGAAAGCGCTGCTGGTCAAACTGCTGAACCATGAAGAGTACAGGAAATTTCACCTGACCCACCGCCTGCTGAATGCTGCGAAAAAAATCAAGGCCTGAAGGATGGATGTGTCATGAACAAGCATGCTCGACAACTGAAAATCAAAGAAATTCTTCGACAGCATACCGTTGAACATCAGCACGATCTTCTGCTGCTTCTCAGGGATTCAGGTATGATTGTGGCGCAGGCTACCCTGTCTCGTGACTGCGCCGAACTTGGCATTACCCGTGCCAGAATAAACGGAAGCTTCAGAATGGTGGTTCCTGATGAGAACACCGAGAAGATTATCAAGGGCCTTGTAGGCATTGAAGTCCTTGCCGTCAACGCCAATGAAACCACCGTCATTATCAGAACCCTTCCTGGCAGGGCGCACGGTGTCGGCTCCTGGCTTGATCAGTTGAGAAGTCCTCTCGTTTTGGGCACCATAGCGGGAGATGATACGGTGCTGGTCATTCCCTCTTCGGTGCGTAACATTTCCGCTTTGATATCATATATTCATAGCAATCTTTCTAAAAACTGATAATTCATTACAACACATGAGCAAAGAAAAAATTGCAATAGCCTATTCCGGTGGACTCGATACCTCCATCATGATCAAGTGGCTGAAAGACAAGTATGATGCTGAAATTGTAGCCGTTACCGGCAACCTTGGGCAGCAGAAAGAAATTGAGAACCTTGAATCGAAAGCGCTTTTTACCGGGGCATCAAAATTCCAGTTTGTTGACCTTCGCAACGAGTTTGTTGAACAGTATATCTGGCGCGCACTCAAGGCAGGAGCGCTCTATGAAGATGTGTACCCTCTCGCAACAGCGCTTGGACGTCCTCTCCTTGCTAAAGCTCTTGTTGATGTCGCTCTCGCCGAAGATTGCACCATGCTCGCCCACGGTTGCACGGGCAAGGGCAACGACCAGGTTCGCTTTGAGGTTACCTTTGCCTCACTGGCACCACATCTGAAGGTGCTTGCTCCCCTGCGTGAGTGGGAGTTCACCTCAAGAGAGGCTGAAATTGCCTACGCACTGGAGCACAATATTCCGGTCTCTGCTACCAAGAAGAGTCCCTACTCAATTGATGAGAACATCTGGGGAATCAGTATTGAGTGCGGAGTTCTTGAAGATCCGATGGTTGCCCCGCCAGAAGATGCGTACCAGATAACCACCTCACCAGAAAAGGCGCCTGACACTCCTGCCGTGGTTGATATTGAGTTTGAAAAAGGTGTGCCTGTTGCTCTTGATGGCAAAAAGATGAGCGGACTCGACATGATCATCCGCCTGAACGAGATTGGCGCCGCCAATGGAGTCGGAAGGCTCGATATGATTGAGAACCGCGTTGTAGGCATCAAGTCACGCGAAATCTATGAAGCTCCAGCAGCAACCATCCTCCATTTTGCCCATCGTGAACTGGAACGCCTTACCCTCGAAAAATCGGTTTTCCAGTACAAGAAGAACATCAGTCAGGATTATGCCAACATCATCTACAACGGAACTTGGTTCTCGCCAATGAGAACAGCACTTGATGCCTTTGTGCACGAGACGCAGAATCCGGTGACCGGCCTTGTTCGCCTGAAACTCTACAAGGGTGGAGTCTCCCTGCTCGGCAGAAACTCACCATACTCGCTCTACAACGAGGAGCTGGCCACCTACACCGAAGCCGATACCTTCAACCACAAGGCAGCGGCTGGCTTTATTCACCTCTATGGACTTGGATTGAAGACATTCAGCCAGGTACACTCAGGGAAGTAACATCCCGCTAATTGTCGCGCAGGCCATTGAAGAGGCCTGCGTACGCTGGAAAACGTCAACGTCACACGACGCACGACAGGCAGAAGAAACTACCTCCCCGCTGAATGAATTGAACTCCGCCAGCTTTTTTCAGGTAACTGTTCCATGTGGCTCACAATACTCCGCACCAAATTGCTTATAGCATCCACATCATCAACCAAAATTTACTATTTTGGAGGCTGATTCTCTCTCACAACAACTGATATTCCTATGAGCAGCAATAAAAAAGAGTTACTCTGGCAGAGCCGATTTTCACTGCCTTTTGACCGTGATGCGCTTCTCTTTTCGTCATCGGTTCATGTCGACAAGAAGCTCTATCGTGAAGATATTCAGGGCTCAATTGCCCATGTGACCATGCTTGCCGAAGAGAGTATTGTCAGTGTTGCGGAGGCTGGAGAGATTATTGCCGGGCTCAGGGAGATTGAGGAGGAGCTGTCGAGCGGAGCCCTGCTTCCCCACTGGGAGGATGAGGATATCCATACCGTTATTGAAAACCGTCTCAAGGAAAAAATTGGCGCAACTGCGGGCAAACTGCACTCCGGCAGAAGCCGCAACGACCAGGTTGCAACGGATACCAGGCTCTATTTGCGCCGCCAGATAACGGAACTTCAGGATGCCCTTGGAGTGATGTTGAACGTGCTCGTTGAAAAAGCGGAGTGCTATCAGAAAACCATCATATTTGGTTACACCCACCTGCAGCGGGCCCAGCCCATCTCTGCTGGCCACTACTACATGGCTTATTTCAATATGTTCAACCGCGACCGTCAGCGTCTGCATGACCTCATGAAACGGGTGAATATCTCCCCTCTTGGCGCTGCCGCTTTTGCTGGTAGTACACTTCCACTCAACCCCGAACGATCGGCGGTACTTCTTGGGTTTGACGACATGTTTGCCAACAGCATAGATGCCGTCAGCGATCGTGATATCGTTATTGAGTTCATCTCGGCCTGTTCGGTCATTATGATGCACCTCTCGCGCTTTGCCGAGGATCTGATTCTCTGGAGCTCCTACGAGTTCGGTTATCTTGAGATCAGCGACGCCTTTGCGACCGGCTCTTCACTCATGCCGCAAAAGAAAAATGCCGATATTGCCGAGCTGGTAAGAGGTAAAACGGGCAGGGTGTACGGCAATCTGATGGCGATGCTCACCATCATGAAAGGGCTCCCACTCTCTTACAATCGCGATATGCAGGAGGATAAACAGCCTCTGTTTGACAGCGCAGAGACAACCATCAGCAGTGTCACCATCTTTGCAAAACTACTTGAGCATACTAAACTCAAGGAGGAGCGACTGGCGAAACTGACTTCAGAGGACCTCAGCCTTGCCACAGAAATTGCTGAATATCTGGTACGCAAGCAGATTCCTTTCCGTGATGCCCACCGTATTACCGGAAAAATTGTCACATGGAGTATCGCTTCTGAAGTCAACCTGCCACATATTCCTGTTGAAAAGTTCAGGGAGTTCTCCGATGTGATTGATGCTGACATCTACGACTGCCTCAAGGCAGACGCAAGTGTGAACTCAAAAAAGACTCACGGAAGTTGCTCATTCGACTCCGTTGCTCTTCAAATCGAGAATGCCCGCAAACAACTTTAACGCAAAGAAGGAAGCGTTTTGGATATTTGTTGTGCCTGCTCTTTCCTGATCTCTGCCAAATCGGCAACAACTGAGGCCGACTGGTTGAGCAGCACATCTTTAACAGGATCTTTTGTAGCATCCTGATCCTGAACCCATCGCTTTTCAATCTGTTTTATTGTCTCGGTTTCTGATTTTACCTCCGCATCCTGTAAAGATACTGCTTTTTTCTTCCTGATCTGGTCAAGGGTATTCAGATCATGGAGATAGTTCTGGTAAAGAGGATTTTTCAATGATCGTTCCTGAAATTTTTGCGTCAGCAGGTTAATCATTTCCGGAGAAATCTCTGTCGTCGGCTTATAATATGCTGGCGAGACAGTGCTCCACGGAAGACTGCTTGAATAGGTGTCTTCTCCAATCTTTGTAGTATCGATCAGTGATGGCATAGTAATTTCAGGTTCAACGCCTTTATGCTGTGTGCTGCCACCTGAAATCCGGTAAAACTTTGCAACGGTAAGCTTGATCTCTCCAAGTTCGGAATGCCGACTCGCATCAGAAGATGACCTTGCAAGTTTGATCAGACTTTGAACGGTACCTTTGCCAAAAGTTCTTTCGCCAATAATAACACCACGATGGTAATCCTGAATGGCGGCAGCAAAAATTTCAGATGCCGATGCGCTGTAACGGTTAACCAGAACAGCAAGTGGTCCATCATATTGTTCTCGGCTGTCCTCATCTTTGAGTACTGTTTTTCCGCCAGTTGAATTACTGATCTGCACAACCGCTCCGCTCGGAATAAACAGACCGGTAACATTCACAGACTCCTCAAGTGAACCGCCTCCATTGTCGCGAAGGTCGATAACAATACCATCAACATGTTCAGCCTTGAGTTCTTCAAGAATACGGGCAACATCACGGCTCGTGCTGTTATAATCGCCGGTATTCTGCTGCTCACCTTCAAAATCGAGGTAAAATGACGGGATGGTAATAACGCCTATTTTATAGCTGTTCTGCATGACAATACTTTTTTTTGCAGCTTGTTCCTGCAAATTGATCTTGTCACGCAAGAGTTGGACAATTTTTGCTGACCCTCGTCCGCCCTGACTTGCCGGAAGAATTTTCAGGCGAACAATGGTGCCTTTCTTTCCCCTAATCCGCTTGACAACATCATTGATTCTCCAGCCCGAGACATCAACAATCTCCTCTTTTTTCCCCTGACCGACCCCGATTATTTTATCACCCTTTTTCAGAAGATTACTGTTGAAAGCTGGCCCTCCCGGAATGAGCTCATTAACAACGGTATACTCCCCTTCTGTCTGGAGTTTGGCACCGATTCCTTCAAGTGAACGACTCATGTCGATCTGGAAGTTCTGATACTCATCTGGCGAGAAATAGCTTGTGTGAGGATCAAAAGAGGTCGTCAACGCATACGTATAAGCTTGAAAAGCATCATCAGGCTTCTGACGGTTCAAAAGGTTAAGCCTGCTTGTAAAGCCTTTTCCAAGCTCTTTTCGTATCGCCTGATTTGTTTTTCCGGAATATTTGAGGTTGAGCCACTGATATTTCAGCTCTTTTTTCCATAAATCGGTAAGCTGCAGCTCATCTGCTGGCCACGGGTCGCTCTTGCGATCAAGATCAAGAGTTTCTGGTGTTGAAAAGTTGAAATGAACAGTATCAGCAGCGGCTTTCATATACCGCATTTTTTCTTTCGCTCGCTTTAAGAAAAGGTTATAAATGTCGAATCCCGCCGTTGCCTTCCCAGCCAGAAATTCGTCATCAATCTTTTTTCCATATAACTGAGTAAGACGTTCAATATCATGTGCCAAAAAATAGCTTTTGCTGCCATCAAGATTATCGATATAACGATTAAATATCTCCTGTGACAGCGAATCATTAACAGCCACCTTTCGATAGTGGTTCTCCAAAAGATATTGGCTGATAGATTTGGCGGCTTCCAACTCAGAAGCTGTTGGCTTTATGGCCACCACAGCTTTAACAGGAAGGGATGTTTTGCTGTTTCCCGCTATAAGAGGAAAAGCACTCCCAACCATAAACAAAAGGAGAAACAGACTTTTTCGAATCATTGTAGGGTGATATTATAAGTTCTGTTCAAAATAATGAAACTGTCTCTCCATCACAACAAGATCATGGTCTCTAATGAGAGAGAAGAGGTGATGAGTTCAAAAAAACCAAAAAATCGATATCCAGACGCAAAGGAGAAAAATTCCCGTTGGTAAAGGGAAAAGGCGAAAGCTTCCCTATATAAGCTTGCCGAAGCAGCGGAATTGCCTCAAAAGTTTCGAGCATAGGCAAAATTTATTGATCAGTTCAACGAAGGAAGCGCTCTGATAACAGTTTGCCGCTGTACTTTTTTGAGTTCTGCTATATCTGAAACAATGGCCACAGACTGATTGAGCAGAACATCCTTATTCAGGTTTTTGGTAGAATCCGGCTCCTGTACCCATAGCTTTTCAATGTGTTTTATCGTTTCTATGTCCGATTTAAAGGTGGAATCCTGGAGCGATATCGTTCTTTTTTTTCGAATTCGGTTAAGAATATTCAGATCATGGAGATAGGCCTGGTAGATACGATTTTTTGATGATCTTTCCTGCTGTTTTTGGCGAAGAAGGCCAATCTCTTCCTGACTTATCTCAGATGTTGGACGATAAAAAGCCTGAGATATGGTACTCCATGGCAAACTGCTGGAATAGGTATCCTCTCCAACAAGAGCTGTATCAATCATCGAAGGAATTGAAATATCCGGCACAACTCCTTTATGCTGGGTACTGCCCCCGGAAATCCGGTAAAACTTGGCAATCGTAAGTTTGATCTGCCCAAGTTCAGGGCTTTTACCAAAAAAAGAGAACGGCCTTACAAGCTTTATAATACTTTGAACTGTTCCTTTGCCGAAGGTTCTTTCGCCTATGATAACCCCACGGCTGTAATCCTGAATAGCCGCAGCAAAAATTTCGGAGGCAGATGCGCTGTAACGATTGACAAGCACAGCAAGCGGCCCAGTATAGAGCACCCTTCTGTCTTCATCCCGGAGTACCATTTTTCCTCCGGTTGAATTGCTGATCTGTACAACGGGGCCTGTTGGAATAAACAGACCAGTCACATTTACTGACTCCTCAAGCGAACCGCCACCATTATCACGAAGGTCAATGACAATACCCTCAACATGTTCGGTGTTCAATTCGTTAATAATTCTTGCTACATCACGGCTGGTACTGTTGTAGTTTCCGGTATTTTGTTGCTGGCCTTCGAAATCAAGATAAAATGATGGTATTGTGATAACACCAATTTTCTGACCATTTTGCAGAATAATGCTTTTTTTGGCAGCCTGCTCTTCCAGATTAATCTTTTCACGCACGAGTTGAACTATTTTGGCAGGGCCTCTGCCTCCCTGGCTTGAAGGAATAACATTCAGGCGCACGACAGTGTTTTTTCTTCCCCGGATAAGTTTTACAACATCGGAGATGCGCCATCCTGAAACATCAATAATTTCACCGGTTTGCCCCTGGCCAACACCGATAATTTTATCACCTTTTTTCAGTAAACTGCTTTTGAATGCAGGGCCTCCGGGAATAACTTCATTAACAACGGTAAACTCGCTTTCAGTCTGAAGTTTTGCGCCAATGCCCTCAAGGGAACGACTCATGTCTATCTGAAAGTTTTCGTACTCATCCGGCGACAGATAGCTTGTATGAGGATCAAAAGAGGTTGTCAGCGCATAAGTATATGCCTGAAAAGCATCATCCGGTTTCTGGCGATTGAGAAGATTCAGGCGGTTTGTAAAACTTTTGGCAAGAGTTCCCCGAATGGTCTTGCTGCTTTCACCGGAATATTTCAGGTTTATCCACTGGTATTTCAGCTCTTTTTTCCACAGATCAGTAAGCTGAAGCCTGTCGGCAGGCCAGGGATCTGTTTTACGGTCAAGGTCAAGCGTTTCCGGAGTCGAAAAGTTAAACCGGACAGTATCGGCAGTTGCTTTCATAAAGCGCATCTTCTCTTTCGCCCGCTTAAGAAAAAAGTTGTAGATGCCAAAGCCTGAATTTGACTTGCCCGCCAGAAAATCGTCATCAAGACGATTTCCAAAAATTTTCCTGAGACTTTCGACTTCACTTGCCACAAAATAGCTTTTGCTTCCGTCCAGATTATCTATAAAGCGATTAAAAATCTGTTGGGAAAGAGAGTCGTTGACCGATATTTTTCTATAGTGACTTTGGAGAAGAGTTTTTGTGATATATTTGCCCGCTTCCTCGTTGGCAGCAGTTGGCCTGAACGTGACAACAGTAAGAGATGGAGCAGATTTTACAATATTATTGGCACATAACGGCACATTGCTTCCCAAAACAATAATAATGAGAAGCAAACTTTTTCTATACATGTTAATCTATGAGGTCAATGGTTCGACGTGCAGTGAAAAGCTGTTTTGAATGAGAAGACTAATATACATATATTGCGTTACGCATAAGAAGTCATTAGAGAATGGCACCCTGCGAAAAACTACTGCATATAATAATAAATAAAAGGAGAGCTTTCAATGCAAAAAAAGAAAATAAGTTATAAAGAACTTGGATTGGTCAACAGCCGTGAGCTTTTTTCTAAAGCCGTCACAGGTGGTTACGCCATTCCTGCATATAACTTCAATAATCTCGAACAGATGCAGGCCATCATCCTTGCTTGCGCAGAAACCAAATCACCAGTTATTCTGCAGGTTTCCAAAGGTGCCAGAAACTATGCGAACGAAACCCTGCTTCGTTACCTTGCACAGGGAGCTGTTGCCTATGCCGATGAACTCGGTTCTCCAATTCCGATTGTGCTTCACCTTGATCATGGAGACAGCTTTGAGCTTTGCGTCGACTGCATTGAATCGGGATTTTCTTCCGTTATGATCGATGGCTCCCATCTTTCTTATGAAGAGAATGTCGCATTGACCAAAAAAGTTGTTGAGTATGCTCATCAATATGATGTTACTGTTGAGGGTGAACTTGGCGTTCTGGCAGGAATTGAAGACGAGGTCTCGGCCGCGCACCATACCTACACACAGCCTGAAGAGGTTGAGGATTTCGTTGCAAAAACAGGAGTTGACAGTCTCGCCATTTCCATTGGCACCTCTCACGGCGCATTCAAGTTCAAGCCCGGCGAAGACCCGAAAATCCGCCTTGATATTCTTACAGAAATTGAACAGCGTATTCCGGGATTTCCTATTGTCCTGCATGGATCCTCTTCTGTTCCACAAGATCTGGTTAAGACCATCAATGAGCATGGAGGAAAACTGAAGGATGCTATTGGTATCAGTGAAGATCAGCTTCGCCTTGCCGCCAAGTCTGCCGTTTGTAAAATCAATATCGACTCAGATGGACGTCTTGCGATGACTGCTGCAATCCGCAAGGTGTTTGACGAAAAACCCGAAGAGTTTGATCCAAGAAAATACCTTGGGCCTGCTCGTGATGCACTCAAAAAACTTTACGTCCACAAGATCATCAATGTTCTTGGATCTGACGGAAAAGCATAATGTCAGTTTAGAAGCTCAAGAAACCGGAATGCGGCGTATGCAAGCAGGCCGCTTCCAGTTTCGAGAGAACGCTCTTCAGGATTGAAGGTTGGCGAGTGCAAGGTGTTGTTTTTGTCTTTATTTTCAACTCCAGTTCCGATCTGCCAGAAAGTCCCCGGACACTCCTGAAGGTAATAAGCAAAATCTTCAGCGGTCATGATGGGTTCACTCGTGAGCACATTTGTGCTGCCAAGATACTCGGTGCAAATCATCTCAGCTTTTTCAGTCACATCAGGATTGTTAAAAAGCACCGGATACCCTTTCCTGATTTCCACTTCAGCCTCAACACCAAGTCCTGCGGCAACATGTTCGACCATCAGGCAAAGTCTTTCCTGAAGGAGAGATCGCAGCTCCTCATTCATAGTTCTCATCGTTCCTGACATGGTCACCTGTCTTGGAATTACATTCGTGGCATTGCCGCCATGAATTGACGCTATCGAAACAACTGCTGGTTCATGGGGAGGAGCAACTCGACTGACGAGATGCTGTGCAGCGGTAATAATATGAGCTGCGGCAAGAACAGGATCAGCCGCTTTATGAGGAGCTGAAGCATGACCACCCTGTCCTGTTACTTTAAAATAAAGTTCATCTGCTGCGGCCATAAAACTTCCCTTGCACAAAGCAACTTTTCCGGTCTCAACATTGGGAAAACAGTGCTGGCCGATAATAACTGATGGCTTGAATCTTTCGAAAAGACCAGCTTCAAGAAATGGTTTGGCACCACCAGGAGCTTTTTCCTCTGCTGGCTGAAAAATGAGAAGCACATCGCCAGGCAACTGTTCTTTCATTTCTGAAAGAATTTTTGCTGCGCCAAGAAGCATTGCGGTGTGCATATCATGACCACAGGCATGCATTTTTCCTGACTCAACAGAACAGAAGCCGTGTTGATTCTCTTCGTTAAGAGGCAGCGCATCAATATCCGCACGTAATGCAACCAGATGATGTCCGGAAGAGGCCTTTTTCCCTCCCCTGATCACTGCCACAACCCCGGTGTGAAGCATTGGCGGTTCAGGTGTGATGCCGAGATGAAGAAGAAAATCGGTAATAAGAGCTGTGGTTTTTACCTCTTCGTAAGAGAGTTCGGGATGACGATGAATCTCCCTGCGCAAAGAGACAACTTCCGAAAAAACTTCTGCCGCTCTTGCCCGAATCTGGCCGGAAAAATCGAATGAGGATTCTGTATTCATGCTACCCTTAACGTTTTCAATTTGCCATTTTTTTTGGATGTCAATGACCACCCATGCACTATATTTTTCCGGTATGATTGATAACCGGTTAAAAGCCCTACATCTCCATAAAACGCATAACTTCCAATGCTTTTTCTCTCATTTCATCATCTTTTTCTTTGAACAAAGGTGATGCATATCGAATCTGATAGCCGTAATTTTCAAAATTTTTGATCAGACGAAAGAGGTCATGAGTTTGAAGCCTGAAGGTAATAACCTTGCCTTTGCCGGGCACAACTGTCTCATACATGCCGAAGCTCAAAACGGTGGCGTCGTTTTTTTCGAGTGTCGCTACAACTTCTGAAAGTTTGAAGTCATAAAACGGAACATCAAGTTCGAGGGTCACCTCTTCTGCACCCAAATGAAAAACAGCGCCAATCTGTTTAAAGAATAGCGTTTTATCTACAACACCAACAAAGTGCCCATCTTTATCAGATACTGGAATAATTGTGCCAGGCAGTGAACATACCTTCGGAAAAATATCAAAGAGGTGCTCATGAAGCCCGATGCTTTCGGCTTTTTTAAGTTTCAGTTCTTTGAGCGGTTTATTTGACTTCTGTAACGGCAAAAGATCAGAGAGAGATACCACGGCCTCTACTTGCCTTTCGTGCAGTACCGGAGCGTATTCAACCCCCCTCCGCTGCATCAGTGAAAAAACCTGCTCAACCAGCTCTGCACTCCCAAAAACCGGAGAGGTTGTATCAAGACTATCAGCTATTAATTCACTTACAATCATTGCTCAATTTTATTCACCCTTTGTTGATGCCTTCCTCCTTCAAAATCAGTGTTAAACCAGTTTGAAAGGCTTTGCTCAATTGTTGCCATATCGGTAAAACGTGCCGAGAAACAGATAATATTGGCATTATTATGCTGCCGGGCAAGGGTGGCAAATTCTGGATTGCAAGCAAGTGCCGCACGAATACCCTTTATTTTGTTGGCAGAAATCGAAACACCTATACCGGTACCACAAAGCAGAATTCCAGAGTTGCACTCTCCTGAAGCAACGGAACTTGCAACTTTTCGGGCATAATCAGGATAATCTACCGATCCCTCATCATAAGGCCCCATATCGTTGAACTGATAACCGTTACGTTCAAGCCATGCAAGCACCCCTTTTTTGAATTCAAATCCGGCATGATCACTTCCAACTGCAATTTTCATAATTCGTTAACGTTAAATTTAAATGACGCTTTTTTCTGTGAAGACCTGGATAAAAAGAGTGCTTGACTGTTTACTGGCTGAGCATCATTAACAATCAGTGAGTAATTTCCGTCGCTGTTCATCTCCCATGACTTGACATTATCACGGAGAATCAGATCAAGATCGGAAGTTACCGTTTTAATAAGTGCTTTATCGAAAACAGGAAAAAGAGCTTCAACCCTATCGTCAAGGTTTCTTGGCATGATATCCGCACTGCCGAGAAACAGCTCCTCCTTGCCACCGTTATGAAAATAATATGCCCTGCTGTGTTCAAGAAAACGTCCGATGATGCTGATGACCCGAATATTTTCACTCACTCCGACAATACCTGGCTTCAGGCAGCATATTCCACGAACGATCAGATCTATCCTGACGCCTGCGCAAGATGCGCTGTAGAGTGCCCGAATAGTTTGAGCATCAACCAGAGCGTTCATTTTCATGATTATTCGTCCACTCTTTTCCTTGCACATCCACTCGGCCTCCCGCTCAATCATCTCAATGATCCTTTTCCGGGTGTTGATTGGTGATACCAACAGCTTTCTGTAACCAGTATGTTTTGAATATCCGGTCAATGCGTTGAAAAGTTCTGCGACATCGTTGGCCAGTTGCTCATTCGTTGTAAAAAGGCTGTAATCTGTATAAATTTTTCCGGTTACAGGGTTGTAGTTTCCTGTGCCGAGATGCAGATACCTTTTCAGCTTGTGTTGTTCCCTCCGCACAATAAGTGTAAGCTTGGCATGTGTTTTCAACCTTGGGAGACCGTACACAACATGTACTCCGACATCCTCAAGCGCCCGAGCCCAGACAATGTTGTTCTCTTCGTCAAATCTTGCCTTGAGCTCTACAAGCACCGCCACCTGTTTACCCTCTTCAGCCGCGTTCATTAATGCCTCAACAATTGGCGAATTGCTTCCAACCCTGTAGAGTGTTTGTTTTATTGACAGAACATCTGGATCAAGAGCCGCCTGATTGAGAAAATCTACGACTGGCTGAAACGAGTCATAAGGGTGATAAAGTAAAATATCTTTGGCCTTTATCATGCTGAAGATATGTGCGGCTGACTCCTCCTCAAAGCGGTTATAGGGAATAAATGGTTCGTCTTTCAAATCCGGTCGTTCTATTTTCAAAAGATCGATCAGGCAGCCAAGTCCAAGCGTACCATCTATTTCATACATATTTCTTTCTGCGATTCCCAGATTTTGGATCAGTAATTTTCTGACAGAAAGAGGCATTTCAGAAGAAATATCAAGTCGAACAACCTTGCCATAGCGGCTTGACCTGAGCCCCTGTTCAATAGTCTTCAGCAGATCTCCAGCTTCATCCTCTTCTATTTCAATATCAGCATCGCGAATCAATCTGAACAGGTGAGACTGAATAATCCTCATTTTTGGAAAGAGATGCGCAAGATTGCTTTCAATAAGATCTTCTATCCAGATAAACCGGATAATTCCGTCATCATCATGAAAGCCTCTTATATTATTGAGGCGAAGCAATCTCGGCAGGATACTCGGCACCTTCACACGGGCAAACTTCAGTGCCTTGTTCTCTTCATCTTCCAGCTCAATAGCGAGATTAAGGGAAAGGTTTGACATAAATGGAAATGGATGGCCTGTATCGAAAGCCAAAGGAGTAAGAACCGGAAAAATCTCTTTGCGGAAATAGTGGCTCAAAGCCCGCTGTTGGGTTGCTGATAATTCAGCAACTTTATGAAACTCGATCTTCTCTCTTTGTAGCGCTGGTATCAGATCATGATAAAAGCACTCATTTCGTTGTCTGAGTTGCTGCAGAACAATTGAGCGAATCTTTGCGAGCTGCTCATAGGGGGTATGGCCGTCAATTGTTCTGTCCTGAATACCAGCTTCATATTGATCTTCAATACCAGCAACACGGATCATGAAATACTCATCAAGGTTTGAACTGAAAATCGAGATGAATTTGACTCTCTCCAGTAGTGGATGCGCATCAGGATTCAGAGCCTCTTCAAGCACCCGTTGATTGAAACAAAACCAGCTTAATTCCCTGTTGACATAGAGTGATGTATCCAGAAAATCCTGTGATGGAATAGCTCCAATGGTGTTGTTTTCATTACCAGTATGCATAGTAAAAATCAAAAATCAGATGAAAAGTATCGAATAATTCCGTGTTCATGAACCACTGCGTCAAGAGGTTCATCCCAGATATCGACAGGGACTGTCTCAACCTTTTGTGTAAAAAAAGAGAGCCCGATTCGAAAGGGATTTACCTTTTGTTCTGAAAGTCGTCGCAAAAAACGGTCATAATGGCCTTTGCCATATCCAAGACGATATCCTTGATCATCAAAGGCCAAAAGCGGAAGCAAAACAACATCCAGATGTGATTCATCTGCAAGAGTGAGCTCTGCTGGTTCAGGCTGACCAAATGGCGCTTGCACAACGGCATCCCCCTGATGGAATAGTGCGGAATAGAGAAGGCCATCCCGAATAACCGGTACCGATATTTTTTTAGCCATTGCTGTCAGCCGTTCTACAAGAAATTCCGTACATACCTCAGCCTGCCTTGTCATAGAAAGATACAGATGAATATGATGCGCAAGTATAACTTCAGGCAGAGAAACAAGATGATCTGCAATGGCAGCGCTTGAATCCATCCTCGATTTTTCAGGTATGGAGCGCCTTCGGGCAATCATCCTGACCCGAAATTCAGCTTTTGTAACGCTTATATTTGCTTCCCGATCCATTGGGAAATATTTCAATGCTCATGATTCATTGCCTTATGAAGGGTAAAATAGTAAAATAGAGTTTGTTCTCTCTATAAATGCTCTCAAATAAAGCATTTCCCCAACCGAACGTACTGGTTGACACATTGAGAATATTTCAGAGACGATGAAGCCTGCTCCTGCACCAGCTTATCCATTATTTGTTGTATCTTTGCAAACAAATGCAGCGCTGATTTTTAACAATAGTGAAGAGGAAAAGGCCCTTCACCCCTATCAGACTAAAGCCATGAGTTATATTTTTCAACAGGCACGCCTTCTTAATCCTCTCGAACAGCTTGATCTCACAGGAACGATTAAAGTGAGTAACAGCGGGCTCATTGAGGAAGTTTTTTACGGCAATGAAGTGCCTGTTCCATTGCCAGATGACAGAGTTATTGATCTTCGGGGAAAAATACTTGTCCCGGGACTTTTTGATATGCATTGCCATTTCAGGGAGCCAGGTCAGGAGTACAAGGAAACTCTTGAAAGCGGCGCTCAGGCAGCACTTGCAGGTGGTTTTACCGGTGTGGCTCTTATGCCGAACACAAAACCTGTTATTGACAGTCCGCTTGGTGTTGCCTACCTCCATCATCATTCGACCAGGCTTCCCATCGATATCGAAGTTATTGGAGCAATGACCGCAGGAAGCAAGGGAGAACATCTTGCGCCATTCGGTCAGTTCAGCTCATGCAGAGTGACGGCGGTCTCTGATGATGGTTCTGCTATTCAGAACAGTCAGATCATGCGGCTGGCCTTTGAATACGCTTTAAATTTTGATCTGCTCATTATTCAGCATTGTGAAGATCGATCGCTTACCATTGACGCAATCATGAATGAGGGTCTTTTTTCGACCAAACTGGGCCTTAAGGGCATTCCGGATGTATCAGAAGCCATAATGCTGAACCGAGACCTGCTGTTGATGCGCTATATTGAGGAACACAAGCTGCTCGACCCGACCATCAGACCTCGTTATCATGTTGCACATATCAGCACCAAAACGGCGCTTGATCTTGTCCGTAAGGCAAAAAGCGAAGGACTCCAGGTTACCTGTGAAGTCACCCCTCACCATTTTACTCTTTGTGATGAGGATCTTTTTATGGCCGAACGAAAAGGTAACTATATCATGAAACCTCCTCTTTCATCAAAAGAAAACCGTGAAGCTCTGCTTGAAGGGATTGCAGACGGGACAATTGATGCCATTGCCACAGATCATGCTCCTCATGCCTCTCATGAAAAAGAGTGCCCTCCTGATCAGGTTTCATTCGGGATTATTGGCCTTGAGACTTCATTGGGATTAACCATGACAGAGCTGGTTGATAAACATGTCATTACCATGAATCGCGCAATCGAACTCTTGTCGGTCAACCCAAGAGCTATCATGAAACTCAAACCGATTTTATTTCAACCCGGAGAAAATGCCAATTTTACAATTATTGATCCTGAGGCAAGTTGGAACGTCACTTTACATTCGTTGAAATCTAAATCATCAAACACTCCATTTATTGACCGCTCCCTGAAGGGAAAAGCGATCGGGATCTTCCATAAGGGACTACTCATTGAATCAGAACAGTTGTAAGCATTTCATGCGGATAAGAGCTTGGTTGTCGGAATTTTTTTTATTAACTTAACATACATTTTTCATTACAAATGCAGTAAAGAAAAGCACCGTGTTTTAACCCAATCGAACTACATTACGAGTCATGGCAAAAAAGCAAACATTTGCAGATAAAGGCAAAAAATCGGGCACCAGTGATTTTAAATGCGCGAAACTTATTTTTTCTGTGAAGTCAGAAAAAACAAATGCATGGAAATTCATTGAAAAAAACGTCCGAATCCCGAATGGAGAAAATGACCAGGTAATTCTTGCAAAAGCAATTACCGATTACGCAAAATAAGCATACAGGATCCTTGAGCGGGGCATCACTGCATGCCCCCGTTCCGCTTGCTTTTTTACTTTTTGATCCTCATTGATATGTCAGAACTGCTCGATTCCCAAGGAAAAGAGGTGGGTTGCAACTGGTTTGAAGAGTGGTTTAATCATCCACTGTATCTTGAATTATACAGCCACCGGGATCATGCAGAGGCTGCCCGCTGTATTCATACCATTCTTTCAATATCTGGTTTTAACCTGAAAGAGCCATCATCATTATCTGTCCTTGATATGGCCTGTGGGGCTGGACGTCACGCACTTGAACTCGCCCGACTTGACTACAGTGTCACAGGCAACGATCTTTCACCATTTCTCCTGGAGGAGGCCCGTAAAGCTGCGTCAGAAAGTTCTTTGTCGATAGATTGGACTTGTTGCGATATGAGAGACATTCAGTCTGACAGCCTCTATGATCTTGTGGTTCAGCTTTTTACCAGCTTTGGCTATTTCGATATGAAGGAAGATGATCAGCTTGTCCTTCAAAGAGTTTACAAATTGCTTAAACGTGGTGGGTGGTATGTGCTTGATCTTCTTAATCCTCTCCACCTTGCCAACAATCTGGTGGCTCAGTCACGACGAACTGTCGGAGAGCTTGCCGTGTATGAAGATCGTGAATTACATGACAACAGAATAGTAAAACGCATGACTATCAGCTCACCTTCGGGTGAAACAATCACCTTCAGGGAATCAGTCCGGCTCTATAACGAAGAGGAGATTCTTGCAATGCTTCAGCAAGAGGGATTTGCCGTAAGCTCTATCGTCGGCAACTATGACGGTGAACCATTCCTGAAAAACGATTCACCAAGAATGATGATCTTTTGTCAAAAGCGATAATTTCAATTCAGCATATTCCTTTCACGATACCACTCATAGGCATTTCTGATACTGTGTTCGTGTGATTCATATCGCAGGTTAAGATCGCGGATTGCTTTGGAAGAATCAAAATAGAGGAAATGAGAAGCAACCCTGAACATGGACATATTGAAAAGCTTGGATATCCGGTTTTTGTTCTTGTAAAGATCAAGAGCTGATTTCAATATTTTTGCAGTCCAGAATGGGAGTGGAAAGTGAACTCTTGGAGCACCGGTAATCCGTGATATCGTATCAGCAAGCTGTTTGTATGAGACGTTTTCGCCACCAAGGATGTACCGCTCCCCTGTTTTCCCTTTTTTCATGGCGCTTATAATTGCTTCTGAAACAATTTCAACATCAACCACACAAATACCCCCAAGCGGATAAAACGGGAGTCTTTTGTTATAGATATCCTTGATGATGCGCCCGGCATTGAAATTGATGTCGCCAGCCCCAAAAACAAAAGCCGGATTGACAATAACGCAATCCAGCCCCTTTTTTACGGCTTCGGCAACCTCCATTTCAGAAAGGTGTTTTGTCCTGGCATATTCCAGGCTGATAGTATCAAAATTCCAGATAACTGATTCATCAACCGGCTTTTTATTGAAGGCAATTCCAACAGCAGTTATCGAACTGACATGTACAACTCTTTTAACACCGGCAATGGCTGAAGCTTGCAGGATATTGCGGGTGCCATCAACGTTGATTTTGTAAAGCAATGCGTTCTTTTTATCCCCCATATAGGTCAGTCCTGCAGAGTGATAGACAAAGTCAATTCCCTGCATGGCAGAATCCAGCGAAGACCGGTCTGTAATGTCACCATAAACAAGATGAACCTTGTGAAGGATGTCTGTAAGAGAGGTTAAATCAGAACTTTTACGAACAAGAATGAAAATTTTATCATCAGTTTCAGCCAGTTTTTTAACAAGACTCGACCCAATAAAACCAGTTGCTCCTGTGACAAGAATATTATTATTCACCAGTATTTTTCTTCAAACAATTAAAAATCAAGCATTTATCCGCTTGGAGAACGACCACAAGTCCTTTCTGACTGATCATGCAATCATCATTGTACAACGGCGGTATCATCGACAACAATTTTTCCTGCTACTAACTTATTGCGAATATCTTCGAGCTGATCATGATTTTTGGAGCCGATCAGTGCTGCGTTTTTATCATTGTAAACATAGTCCGTATAGCGATCTGCAAGACCAAAAACAGATACTCCCCCGCCTTTGAAAGTTCCATCAAGAACATTTTCAACTGTTTTCAGCACAGCTCTGTCAACAGCTTTGGTCATACTGGATAGTACAAACCCCGGCGCTTCCGGCTCCTGATCTCGATCGGTACAAATGACAAAAGCCTTGCTCTCTCTTGCTGCCTCAATAACTCCAAGACCACTGGCTCCGGCAGCCTGATAAATAATGTCAGCTCCCCTGGCATACTGTCCAAGTGCAAGCTCCCGCCCCTTGGCCGGATTGGCAAAGGCGCTTCCAGTCATACCGATATAGCCTGAAATAACTCTGATATCAGGATTTATTGTGTGAACACCCTTGACAAAACCTGTTTCAAATTTTTTGATGACGCTTGACTCCATACCACCTATAAAACCGACTGTTTTAGTTTTGGTCACGAGTCCTGCAAGGGCACCTGCAAGAAAAGAGCCTTTTTTCTCTTCAAAAACAATTCCCTGGAGATTTGCCGGTATTGTAACTTTTGGTTGAGTTATATAGTCAATGCAGACAAATTTTTTATCGGGAAATTCAGCAGCAATTCTGGTAATATCATCACTGAAAAGAAGACCCACACCAATAATCAGCCCAACATCCGGATCGCTGGCCATCTGACGCAACGCTGATTCCCGGTCAGCTCCTTCACCCTGAGGTTCCACATAAATAAAATTAATCCCATGCTTGCTTCTGGCAAGTTCAAGACCGTTATACGCTGAATCATTAAATGATTTATCGCCACGACCTCCCACATCAAAAACAAGGCCTATCTGTAATGGACGTGCCACAGAGTCAGCTTTTCCTGTTTCTTTAGCCTTTTGGCCGGAACATCCCGAAACAATGAACATAAAGAACAGAAGTACAGGGAGCAAATGCTTCATCGCCTTATAAAAAAATAGGTTAAACAAACCCGTCTTTCATGACTGACTTTTTGGAAGTGCCTAATTTATGAAAAACTTTTCTCAATAAAAAACGGGAAAACAATGGTTTACGAAGATAATTTCCTGGCCAACGATATTCAATGAACGCACAAAAAAATGCCGGTTTATTTGGATTGAAACTGGGATATTTCGTTACATAATTGTACATTACAATCAGTTATTGGTGAGAAAAGTATAAAACGATTTTTTTATGACTCGTCATCAGAATTTTTCTTTATTGTTCAAACTGCCTCCGGTACCAAAAAAGATTTCCGTATTTGCTAAATATATCACTGTTTGTGTTCTTGCCTCAATATTTCAGTTTGCAGAGCCTAATATAGGACGTTGTGACGGTACACCTGATAATACTCCTTCAAATGTATCTCAGGCATCTACTGTAGGATCTCCTCGTTTTTCCACTGCCATGCAGAGTTTTTTTGCTCATGTCGGTCAATATTTTGGAACACGATACCGTTTTGGTGGTCAAACTCCGGCAGGGTTTGATTGCTCAGGTTTTGTGCGCTTTATGTATAACAAGGTGTTTAATATGCATCTTCCCCGATCGTCAAAAGAGATGTCAGCAATAGGCAATAAAGTCAGCAAAAATGAGTTGCAGCCTGGTGATCTTGTGTTTTTTCAGACAAAGGGGCTGCACATAAACCATGTTGGTATATTTATAGGTAACGACACATTTGTTCACTCTTCACTTTCCAAGGGAATTACCGAAGACCAACTTAAAAACTATTACGAAAAAAAATTTGCCGGTGCCGTACGCCTGCTTGACTTGTCTGCAGATAAATTACCATCCCTTCCTATACAGGAGCAATCTAAAAATAACAGTACAGAGCCCTCCTGATTCTATGCCGAGAAGCTAACGGTTTCTGAAGTCTGGCATTATTGTCCCTCAAAGATGTTCAATAGAGCCAAAAGAAGCTTGTTGACAGAAAATGGCTTTTCAATAATATGCGCCTCCGGAAATTCATCTCCCGTAATACCTGCGGTCATGTAACCGGACATAAACAGAGTTTTAAGTTGGGGATAGATTGACAGCAGCTTTTTCGAAAGATCACAACCGTTTATCTCGGGCAAGACAACATCGGTCAACAGCAAATGAATTTGCCCCTTGTATGCGAAAGCAATGTTGATTGCTTCAGCGGAAGTCGTTGCGTCAAGGACTTTATAACCATTATTTTCAAGCGATAACTTGCAGATATTGAGGATATCAGGTTCTGATTCGACAAGCAGAATCGTTTCTTTGCAACAAATGACCGGTGGAGGTTGTTCAAGTTGCTCATCAATCTCTTCATAACCTTTCTGGCGGGGAAAATATATTGTAAAGGCACTTCCCTTTCCGCGCTCACTCAGGCAATCAATGAAGGCATTGTTTTGTTTGGCTATGCCATAGATGCTTGAAAGACCCATCCCTGCTCTTTTTCCGCTATCTTTGGTGGTAAAAAAAGGTTCGAAAATATAGGGAATATCCTTTTTTTCTATGCCGCAACCGTTGTCAGTGACCACAAGAGTCACATAGTCTCCTGGCTTTTTGCAGGGATGAGCAGCCAGACATGCCTCTTTTTCAACATGAACCCGACCTGTTTGGATGACTATCGTTCCTATTCCGGTGATCGCATCACAGGCATTGAGGCAAAGATTTCCAAGCATCAGTTCTATTTGAGCGGGATCTACCTTGATCAAAGAGAGGTGGGGTGCGGATATCCATTCAAGCGCAATATTTTCTCCAACCCTCCGTTTAAGAGCAGGAATCATCCGCTCAATCAGCTTGTTCAAATCAAGAACAATTGGCATAATGGAGTGTTGTTGAGAAAACGCAATAAGTTGACGGGACAGATCAGCAGAATGTTCGACAGCCTTGAAAATATCCTTGAGATTGTTGTGCAAAGGCTTTGGAATGCCCTGAGTCGCAATGGCCATTGTGACATTCCCCAGGATTACCTGTAACATCGTATTGAAATCGTGAGCCATGCCACCGGCAAGCTGACCTGCCAGCTTCATTTTCTGAGCCTGAAGCAGAACTGCCTGTATTTTTTGTTCCGATTGCTTTGCTCGCTTTCGGGTAATAACATCCCATGCAAAATCTGCAAGATCATTTAAAATTCTTAAATCATCCTTGTCATAATCATAGGGTTTATCTCCAAGGCAAAATATTGCCGTAACATTTGGCCCTTTTTTGAGCGGAAAAAACATTCTGCGCCTCATTTCAGCATTGGTAGTCGGCATATCTGTACGAATTTTTGGTATATCGCAATTATTGATCACCGCACTCTGCGACCTAACAATATCAGCATACATCACCTCTTCGTTCACAGGCAGATAATGAACCCGTTCCTTCTGACCAAGAGTACATTGCGAGCCCATTTGCATTTTCGTAGAAAAGACATGTAATGAAAGCCCGTTCAAATCATCAGAAATAAAGTTACAAAAGCCAAGAGTACTGTCAGTGAGGCGTTCAGCCTCATCAAGAGTCTCCCTTAGCAACTCTTCAACTGAATGTGAATCCGCCATAAAATCAAGCCGTAAACGAAAGGCTGTCATTTCTTCTGAGCGCTTACGTTCTGTGATATTCATTCCAATAGCAATAACAAAGGGATTGTCATCAACCATAATCCGACGACCAGTTATCATTCTCCATTGAAATTTTGGACCTCCGCAAAGCAATACTCTGCCTTCTGTTGTCACTTCAGCACCAGAATTCAAAATGACCTGCATCGATTTAAATGCGTTGGCTTTATCTTCCGGATGAAAGACCTCTAACGCATTGGTAAAAAGCATTTCATGGTCAGATTTTCCAACTATTTCATCACGATGATACTCATTCCATAAAACAAGCCGCCCACTGGCATCATTAATTGAAAAGGAGCCCGGCATATTGGCTGCAATGGATTTGCCAAAAATATCTTTGTAACCCCCAATTGTCGCCTCTGTAGTAAGAGTACCTGTATTATTGTTGCTCATTATTGTTTTGTAACAGAAATTCTTTGAAGCTTCCAATAAAATTCAAGACATTTCCAGCGAGATAGCTTCATTCACAGGAGAATGTTTGCTGAAATTGAACATATTTTGGTCTCAAAAAGCATTTGATTTAAAATGTAACCAAAATATTACTTTTTTTACCGGATAAAATTACCCTTATCATCTCTATGAGACTGTTTTTAAAACCAGCCTTGATTTTTATTTGTTCGATAAGTGCTTTGGCTGCATTCATTTTTTTAAGCCTCGGCATGTTGCTTTCACAATATGGGAGTGCCCCTGAAAAAGCTGATGTGATCATCGTGCTTGGTGGCGATAATGGGCTTCGAGTTCTTAAAGGAGCTGAACTCTACAAGAGTGGATATGCTGCGCACATTATTCTGACAGGTATAGATGAAAGGTTTTATCATCCCAATCACCCTAATTGGCGTGAACGTCGCATAATGGAGTTCGGCGTTCCAAAAAAAGCAATTCAGATTGATGCCAAATCAAAAACAACCTGGGAAGAGGCGTTGAATACCTCCAGCATAATGGGGAAACAAGGATGGAATAGCGCAATTATTGTCAGCGATCCTCCACACCTCCTCCGTATTCATCAGACATGGAGCCGTGCATTTAAAGGTTCGTCGAAAAAATTCATTATAGTTCCAACAAACCCGGCATGGTGGGATTGTGTTTTTTGGTGGAAAAACAGTAAGAGCTACCAGTTTGTCATAAGCGAGATTAAGAAAAACCTTTTTTATGCCGCCGTTCACTACTGATCAGCTTTGCAGCATCAGGAATGCCCTCCGACCACAATCCTCATAATTTTAACGTTTAATACTACAAACCGGACAAGCTGCCATAAAAGGTTTTTCCGCCAGTACAGTGTGCCTTTTGAGGGTACCGGAGGATATGCTTCGTCATAATATGCCTTAACTCGATTTTTACCCATAGTCATACAATTTAAAGTTGTTTCATTTCGAAATTACTCAGGAATCAACCACCAGAATGGATAGCCCTTCGCTTTATGAAAGAACAAATAGTGAAGGATCACTTTCAGCCAATGCCCGGCAAGTCCTGCTTCTCCAAGAGAATAGTTCATGTCACGACCCCATTCCGGATACTTTTCCCAGTCCGGAACAACAGGAAAAAGAGTCATTGATGCTCCAAGTCCATCAAACGAACCAAATCCTGCAGAGACGACGCAGGCTGCACCCATTCTGCTCATTGATGCTTTATGGCGATGCTCCGGGGCTCCCTGTATTTTTTCCGCAATATTCAGCGCTACAATTTTCCCCATAACACCAGCCGGCATCCCGGTACGGGGAGCTGTAGGGAAAATTTGCCTGCCACTCGGACTTGACATTGGTTTGGATATTGGATGCGGTGGCGCAAAGGCAATCCCGGGAGCATAGATGTTTTTATAGAGAGGGTTCTGATAAATTGACGGCCAGTCATCAGCCGTCCACTCCTCAAAAGGTTTAACCGTGTAATCAGCATCAACCTTCATAAACTTGTTTGGCGCAAACATCTGCTCTGTTATATCAAGTCCATTCTTGTCATAAGTGGTTAATCCAACTCCTGAAAAAGAGGGGATAAGCATGGCAAAATCAAACTCCTGTATTAAATTTTCGCCATTCAGTGTTTCATAATACGCTTTGCCGGGTTCAACCTTATAAACTCCCGCTCGTCTTATCCAATTGATGCCGTACTCGGCCATAATGGATTCAGTAAAAACCTTTGTAGGTGTATAATAGCCTCCCCTGTTGATGAAAGCGCCTCCCATACCAAAGTCACCAAGCTCATATTCGTTTGATAACCAGGTGATTTGGGCCATATCGCTTAAACCCCGTTTTGTGATTTCGTGTGCGACATTCAGAATATATTCGAAAGCTGCACCCTGGCAGGTTGCCATGGCATGACCAGTACCAATCAAAATACGCTGCTTTTGACCAGCCTGCATTTTTTTGATGTTATCCTGAAGATTTTCCCATGCCTGTGCAGCATGAGTATACGTGCAAACCGAAAAGCTGTTTTTTCCCGGACCGAGACCCTCGGTGGCTTCAAAATTAAGCTTCGGACCGGTGGCATTCACAAGAAAATCATAATCGACTTTTTCCGTTTGTCCATTCCTTGACGCATCGGTGTATTCAATGGTTACGAACCCCTTTGAAATATCCCTGTCACCTTCCGGATGAATTTCTATGGCTTTGGCCTGCTTCAGCACAATGCCCCAGCGATCATAAACCTTTTTCAATTCAAAGCGAACATCGTCAATAGACATTTGCCCGACACCCACCCAAATATTTGAAGGAATCCACTGATAGTAAGCATTTGGAGTCACGACAACGACTTCATGACGTTTGCCAAGTTTCTTTTTAAGAAACGAAGCGCAGGTATGACCTGATATACCTGCTCCTAAAACAACAACTTTTGCCATAGAAGTCTATTTTCCCAATTGAATATGATTACTTTTATTATATGAATATATAGTTATTAAAAGTTAAAGGAGAATAGAATACTGACTTTTTGTTAACATCAATAAAAAATAAACTCAAGTACGGATATGGAGTTACTGACCGAAAAAGATTCATATCCGCATTTGGGAAACCAGCAAAACTGGTTACAAAAAAAAGGCCATCAGATCACACACCTGCCATCATTGCCTCAACATCAGCATCAACCGTTCCGATTGGTTTGATGCCAAATTTCTCGACAAGTACAGCGGCTACATTCGGAGTAAGAAACTCTGGAAGCGTTGGGCCAAGACGAATCCCTTTCACTCCAAGATAAAGCAATGCCAGCAAAACCGTTACAGCTTTCTGCTCATACCATGCTATATCAAAAGAGATAGGAAGATCATTAATATTTTCAAGTGCAAAAACCTCCTTGAGCTTCAGAGCTATAACGGCAAGTGAGTAGGAGTCGTTGCACTGACCAGCATCAAGCACACGGGGAATACCACCAATATCACCAAGCTCAAGCTTGTTGTAGCGATACTTTGCACATCCGGCCGTGAGAATAATGGTATCCTTCGGCAATGCTGCAGCCACATCGTTATAGTAACGGCGAGATGCATGACGACCATCACAGCCTGCCATCACCACAAAACGCCTGATAGCTCCCGACTTGACAGCGTCAACCACTTTATCGGCAAGTGCGAGTACCTGATTGTGCGCAAAGCCCCCGACAATCTCTCCATTTTCAAGCTCAACCGGCGGCTTACATGTTTGGGCAAGAGCAACAAGCGCAGAAAAATCTTTCTGGCCACCCTCTGCTCTGGCCGGAATATGTTTCAGACCTGGATAACCAGCCATTCCTGTAGTAAACATACGGTTACGATAAGCTTCTCGAACAGGAACAATACAGTTTGTTGTCATGAGAATCGGTCCATTGAAAGATTCAAACTCCTTGTCCTGAGACCACCAAGAGCCACCATAATTACCAACAAAGTGAGAATATTTCTTGAAAGCAGGATAGTAATGCGCAGGTAGCATTTCGCAATGCGTGTAGACATCAACACCTGTTCCCTCTGTCTGTTTCAGCAGATCCTCCATATCGCGCAGATCATGGCCTGAAATAAGGATACCCGGATTTTTGCCGACACCGGTTTTCACCATGGTAATCTCGGGATGGCCATACGTTTCAGTGTTTGCTTTGTCGAGCAAGGCCATTGCCTTCACGGCAACGCCTCCAGTTTCCAGTATAAGGGCTGTCAGCTCATCAGCCGAAAGCTCTTTTGTCAAGGCAGCAAGGCCTTTGACATAAAAAGCATAAATATCATCATCGTGATAGCCGAGCACGGCTGCGTGATCGGTATAGGCTGCGAGCCCCTTGATACCATAGAGTACAAGACTTTTCAGTGAACGCAGGTCTTCGTTTTCACTGAGACTTTCAACGCTGACAACAAGTGCTTTTGCAAGAAAATCCTCCTTTGACCCACCACTCCACAGTGCGGCATCATGACCAGGCTTCAGATGCCTCAAAGCATTCACCTCGTCACGCAAGGCAAGTGTTTTCAATATCTGCAAAACTATCGCATCTTCATCAAAGTTGGTATTGGTAACTGTGACAAAAAGCGACTCGCTGATAAGCTGGCCTACTTTTCTTGATACACCTTCAGGCAGCTCTTCTGCCGAGAGAGCAAGCCCTTCGGTTGCATAGACCAGCACATCCTGCAGTTTGGCAGTTAATTCATCCTTCCCGCACACACCTCTTGCTCGGCATCCGGTACCATGAATGCTCTCCTGACATTGATTACATGACATTCCCATCGTTCTATTCTCCATTATTGATTGTTGTTATTGATCTTCGGCGATAGCAGGATTGCCAGCCTTCTGTCTTCCATTGCTCCTGTTCTATCGCCTTTTTGCTCCCTCATTAAAGCCCTGTTACGATATGCTGTCCGTAATATCCAGAGGTTTTTGGGTTATACCAGGCCTCGGCATTTTCGCGATGTTTCAGCATAATCCTGTTTATCTCACAGGCAGTCCCTCGATATCCTCCCATCGCATCCTTCATCATATCCTTTTCTCCGAGTACTCTTTATTCCATTGTCAACAGTCAAATTCTCCTACACCCACTCCTCCGACATAATCTCACCCCGCAAACTGAAAAGCACTTTTTTAACCGGCACCTTGCGATGTGCCTTACGAAGCGCCTCGGCAACAAAAGACATTAATCCGCTGCAACAAGGCACCTCCATGATCGCAACAGTAATAGTGTTAAGGCGAGCCAAATCAATCATAACCGTAAGCTTCTCAACATAATTTTCCATATTGGAATCAAGTTTGGGGCAAGCAATTGCCAAACTTTTTCCGCGCATGAAGGATAAGTGGAAATCAGCGACAGCAAAGGCTGTGCAATCGGCCGCAAGCAAGAGATCTGATCCCTGATAACAGGGCGCCTGAGGCGAAACAAGATGAAGCTGAATCGGCCACTGGCGCAAGGCACTTTCGGGACTCACAGAAGGCGCTGGAGCACACTCTTGTTGCACACTGAAATCCTGCATCCGACTTCCAGGACATCCCCCTTCATGAGATTGTTTTTCACCATGCGTTACACCGGTTACATTTTTCAGGGGATTTGCAAGAGAATGCTCTTCAAGGTATTCAAGCGCCTGGTCGAAAAAATCGCTTTGACCATGATCAGCAAGATGCTGCAAATGAGCCGCAATAACATTCGACCCTCCCGGAACAATACTTTCACGCATAACCCGTTTTTCATCATAAGATTCAGCTTCTCGAAGCTCTATCTTCATGGCTCCAGTTGGACAATGCCCCAGACAGGCACCAAGACCGTCACAAAAAAGATCACTGATCAATCGGGCTTTTCCATCAATAACCCGTAAAGCGCCCTCGGGACACCCTGGAATACAATCACCACAACCAGTGCACCTCTTCTCATCTATCGTAATTATCTCTCGTTTCATCAGTTCATTATCCCCGTTTGTCGTGTTTGAGGGTCTGGCGCTTCTCCATCTTTCAGGGCAGGCCTCATATTGCCTTCAGCACTGAGCATCCGGAGAAGCTTCCCTATCGTTACCTTTTCAAATTCGTTATTGACCACCTCTTCAATCCTCATGATTTCATGACGAAGCACACATCGCGAACGATTTGCACAAATTTGCTTCCGAAACATGCACTCCGACACTTGCACTGTCCCCTGAAATATTTCAATCAACTGCCTGACACGAATCTCGTCAGGATCCTTTGCCAGCATAAAGCCACCCTGAACTCCCTCCTTCGAAATTATCAAGTCATGACGAATCATCTCCTGCAACACACCTCGAAGAAACTGATAAGGCATATCCTGCTCAACCGCAATCGACTTGGCTGATATATAACTTCCCTGTTTTGCTCCAAGCATCAAGAGAGCTCGTATGGCGTAATCCGTTTTTTTTGTCAGTACTTTCATAACCCTCCTTAATTGATATCAAGATAGTATCAGTTTGGCCAATAACAAAATTCTTTTTCTCAACTCACTCAGAAAGATATCTCGTAATAAACAACCTTATTATTTCGCTGAGAATAAAGAGCGTGAAATCAATAAAAAAATGGTACTGTGTTGTTACACACAGCTTGATGATGATTGTAAATTCATGTTATCAGAAGGAACGTTATTCATGTCTGCAAGAAAAATGTCACCGCTGCATCCCGGAACGGTTTTAGTTGAAGAGTATCTGAATCCTATGAAGATCTCCGAAAAGAGAGTAGCGGAGGATATTAATATCCCGGTGTTGCGCATCAGCGAAATAATCGCAGGAAAACGGCGTATCACCGCCGAAACCGCACTGCGTCTTGGTCGCTATTTCAGTACACCACCCCAATTCTGGTTTGGGCTCCAGATGGATTACGACCTTAAAGTCGCCCTGAACAATGAAGGCGAAAATATTGAACGTGAGATACAGGCCTTCGATGAGTCAAAATCATAGTGCTTCTGACTCGCCCTTGGTTTCCTCGTTTTCAGCATCGGCGGCAAAGTTTGCCGGTATCTGACGGTTTACCTTTGCGCCAAGTCTGCGAATCTCTTCGACCCTGCTGACAAGATTCCCTCTTCCCTCTTGGATGCGTTTTAACGCGAGATCAAAAGAATCTGACACTCCGGAAAGCTTTTTGCGCGCATCTGCCATTGCATCAAAAACCAGAAGAACCTGATCGTATATTTTTCCCGCTTTTTCAGCAATAAGCTCGGCATTTCGATTCTCATTTTCCCGTCGCCATATCTGGGCGATAAGCTTCAGGGTAATCATCAATGTGGCGGGCCCGCACAAAACAACGTTTTTCCCGGCAAGATCATACATCAACTCAGGATCAGCCTGCATGACCGCCTGCCATGCAGGTTCGAGAGGAATGCACAGAATGACAAAATCAAGTGTTCTGTTGCCACCAATGTCACTGTACTCTTTTACCTGCAATTCGGCTATATGGCGACGAACCGACTGAACATGATCATTCAGTGCGGACTGGCGTTGCTCATCATCATCAAGGCTGCAGAATCGTTCATAAGCTGTCAGGGAAACCTTTGAATCAACAATGACCGCTTTGTTGCCAGGAAGCAAAACCAGAAAATCTGGACGTTTAAGCAATCCGTGCTCTGTACGAAAACTCTCCTGGGCAATATATTCTCTGCCTTTTTCAAGTCCTGATGCCTCGAAAACCCTCTCAATTATCATCTCACCCCAGTCACCCTGCTTTTTCGATTCTCCCTTGATTGCTCGTGCAAGCATGTTCGCTTCATCGCTTACTCGGCCGCTGAGTCTTTGCAGTTGGCGCACCTCTTCGATAAGCTGCCCGGAAAGGACAGTATCAGTATCATGGACCTCTTCAATTCTTTTGCGGTAGGCATCAAGCTGTTCTCGCAGTGGCTGCAAAAGAGCCTCAAGACGTTCCCGGTTTTCCTGGCCGAGTGCCTTTCCCCGTTCTTCAAAAATCCTGTTGGAAAGATTTTCAAACTCGATTTTCAGTCGCGATTCCGTCTCCTGCATCATCGTCGTTCTTTCTGCCGCGCTGCGTTGTTCATTACTGATATCTGCTTCAAGCCGAGCCTGGCGAATCTTCAGCTCTTCAAGCTCTTTTGATTTCAACTCAAGCCGCGTTGCCATAGCTCGGTATTCCTCTTCAACACTTCGAAGCCTCTGCAGCTCAGCTTTCAGGGGAGCATCACGAATAATGCGGTATACAACAAAACAGAGCAGGACAAGCAGAACAAAGAGAATTGGTAATAAAAGGGCTTCCATCATAATTTGAGAAGCAGATAACATTTGAAAAGAATAACTTTTTTCTTACCTTAAAAGCCGTTGTAATGGCGAAGTGGCCGAGTGGTTAGGCAGAGGTCTGCAAAACCTTGTACAGCGGTTCGAATCCGCTCTTCGCCTCATATCAAATAAAAAAGCCTGCTTCGTGCAGGCTTTTTTATTAACAAAAGAACATTTATCCAATCTTTTCCGCACCAGTAATAATTGCCTTGACAAGCTTGCTGATCGTCTCTTCATCCATCAGTACAGGAATATTCAGGCAGATGCTGCTACGAAGCATGATACCTGTTTTTGGCCAACGAGCTTCAAGATCAATATTGCGGTACTGATCATATTCACCAAGAAGGTGCCCCCATACTCCGGCGAAATGCCAGTCAAGAGCTTCCGGCAGGATCTTGGTACCAAAACCATGATCTGTGAGGTGCGCCTCAAACTGCAATGCTGCTTCACGATCCCTGAGCCTGAAAATAAGGGTATCTCCCTGTGCCCCAGCTTCATCGCTGAAGGGTCGAAGGATAATGTTGTCAAGATGGCGGATGGCGTCCTTGATTTTCTTTTTGTTTTCCCTTGATCTGGAAAGAATGGTCTCAATTTTGGAAAGCTGAGCCAGACCAATGGCCGCAGTTACTTCGCTGAGACGTAAATTCAGTCCTTTGGATCTTCTGGGATCCTTGCCTCTGGGCAAGCCTGGAAGGTGCATGTGACCATGATCAGAGAACTCGGCCGCCCGGTCATAGATCTCTTTATCGTTGGTAACAATAATGCCTCCCTCACCAGTGTGGAGCGTTTTTCCGGCATCAAACGAGAACGACGCAACACTCCCAAACGTACCAAGCTTCTGTCCCTTGTATGATGCACCAAGAGCCTGTGCAGCATCCTCTATCAGAATCAGGCCATGCTTCTTGCAGAGTGCCACGAGTTCATCCATTTTCGGAGAAGCCCACATTGGAATAGCCACAACTGCTTTTGTTGCTGGAGTGATTGCCTTTTCAACCTCAACCGGATCAAGATGATAGGTTTCATCAAGTTCAACCGGCACCGGGATTGCGCCGAGAGCACTGATAGCTTCCACCGGGGCTATGAAGGTCCATGCCGTTGTTATAACCTCATCACCAACTCCTATACCAGCCCCTGCAAGAGCGCAATGAATAGCTGCGGTTCCCGAAGAAACGGCATGGGCATACTTGACACCCATCCATGCAGCAAATTTTTCCTCAAACTCTCTTGCTTTATAATTACCACCGCCATAACGATACAAATTGACTTTTTCCCTGCTGAAAAGCTCCTGTATTTCAGCCAGTTCTTCACGACCGATAAGTTCTGCTCCCGCCATAATAGGTTGTCCTGTTCTTTTAGGTTAATTGAAAAACAACATCCCGAGCCGATTCTTCGGTAAATTCAACGGGATTACCTGAAAATGATCCTTTCAGCGCCTCAGAGGCATTATGTGCAAATTCTGCTGCATTTCCCTTACCATATCCATAAGGTACAAGTGAAGGAATACAAAGCTGTTTATAGAGTTCGTCCATCTCTTCAAGCAGTTCGTCCGTATTCTCTTTTGGAGATGGTGTTGAGCGCATGGGGTTAAGAAGAGCATACTTTTCATAACCATGAAGATGGTTGTATCGCATAACCTCCTTAAGAAAAATTGCACCTGCAAGACCATGCGGCACACGATGCTTGACACCGAGGTAGTACGCAAATCCATTGGTCGGGCCATCACCTGAATTCATGAGAGCGACTGTACCACAAACACTCCCGATTGCAAGATCAAGCCGGGACTCTGCCCTGTCAAGCTGATTCTGCTGTAAAGCGTAAAAGGTGCGCTGGAATCCCTCAATAGAATAAATTCTGCTGAATGCAGTATGTTTGACCGATCCAAAACTGTCAACGCAATGGACAAGACTGTCCATCGCCGATGCAATAACGCTCTCAAAAGGGGCTGTCATTGAAAGCTGCGGGTCAATAACCGATTTTTTAGGGAAATTTTTTCGGCTGTTAATACCAAGTTTTCGGCCCTCTGCTTCATCAATAAAAACAGCATTAAAGCTGACCTCAGCACCACTGCCAAGCAGCGTCGGCACCGTGACAAGAGGAAGAGGATCATTCACCCCTGAAGGAAACCCTTTGAGTGAAAGAGCCGGAACAGTGTTCGTCATGAGCAGGGCCACTCCTTTGCCCAGATCAAGCGTACTGCCTCCACCAATAGCAACGATGCTGTCTGGTATATTTCCCCGGAAAAACTCGGCAACATTTTCAAGATGGGTATACGTTGGCTCTCCGGCAAATTCGTTGCAATACAGCACAGCGTTCGTATATGTGGAAGTAAGATTCTTCAGGACATCCTGAAAATAAAGGCTGTTAGCAACATTCGCGTCATAAATGATACCGGGTTTCTGCACCGACATCTGCGCCAGATGCCCGTTCAGGTTCAGCGCCTCATTAACCCCGATAACAAGATCGGTGGATAAAAAGAAGTTCATAAAAAGAGTAATCTAAAGGTTTTGTTAGTCTTCATCCTGGTTAGCCAGTTTTTTTTTATACATATAATATTCAATTAAATCTATTTCCTCGACAGTATCAATCTCCCAGGTCTGCCAAAATTCCATTTCAAAGATTGAAAGCTTTTCACCAATTCTGTTATCAAAAGCATAAAGAGTTTCTGGAGTAAAAATATAGATGGAGCCATTTTCAATATACTGTGTTGGCCGATCCTGACGTATACCGCGATGGTGATAATCAAAGTTGACACTCGCCCACTTACCTTCACGTGATTCCCACAAGGTGAGGTCATCTGCTTTCGTCACAGAAATCAGTGAATCTGCCTCTTCACGCCGAAAAACCTCTACGGCAGCATCGATATCACCAGATTTTCGCAATGGAGAGGTTGCCTGTAAAAAGACAACCGTACTCACTGGCATATTATACTCTGATTCGATAACACCAATTGCATGAACAAGAGCAGATTCGGAACTCGCCTTGTCACCCGAAAGTTTTGATGGACGCTGGATCACCTTCGCCCCATACTCCATGGAAACTTCGGAAATGACGGGATTATCAGTTGAAACAAACACCTGATCAATGGATGTGGATGCAAGCGCCTGCTGAATTGTCCATGAAACAAGAGGTTTGCCTGCTACTGGATAGATATTTTTCTTTTTCAACCCCTTCGACCCGCCTCTTGCAGGAATAATTGCTACCGTATACATTAATAATCAGTTACATTATCGTTCAGCCATCTATCACCTGCCGGCACACATCAGCAATCTTGCTCGCCGCTGCTTTATTTTGGAGAGGAGTCAGCGACTTCAACACATCAGGAGAGAGGCCACAATGCACCTCCTTGTTCAGCGCGGAACCTACAAAAATAGTTGATGAAAACTGTGCAATCAACATCCTCGAGTTTGCGATCATCTCTTCAGTTTTTCCTTCACTGAAGACAATGCTATCCGGGGCGTAACGTTCAATTTCCCTGATTGCCCTTTCAGCATTTTCATTTGGATGAAGCTTGAAAAGAAGCTGAGAATTGCCTGCCATTTCGATGTACTTTTCAATATTTCTGCGGCGGTTCTCATAAATAAATGTTTCTCGATTGTCCGAGGTACAGACCAGCACGAAATCGTGATGCTGAAAATCATTATGAAGATACTGCTCGCAATTGTCGAAGTTCGGAATGCTGGTCACCTCGATTTTAGCCGGACTTACCCCTTTACGGATAAAAAGTTCACGATAACCTTCGCTTGCTACACAAAACTTTTCATACGCATAAGATAATCCGGTGGTAGCAGTTCCGGCAATCCACCTGGGAATCCACTGGAAGTTCCTTGCAAGATGATAAAGAATCGTTTCGGGCTCAGTCATACCCTCCTGTACCAGCACAATTTTTTTCCGCCTTATGTGTTTCGGTACAATAAGATCCGTACAGGTCACTACTAAATCATAGGCATGAGCAAAGCCTCCAATATCAAGCGTCAAATGATGCGAAGAAAGATAATCAAGAGTTCGTTCCGATCGCTTGCGGCCCATAATCGTAAACTCAAGAAGTCCAGCATCACTGGCAGCTCCGAGCAGTCCGTCACTGAAAAAAGGAGAAAAATACTGTTCATAGTCAGTCAGCCACCCGGCAATCTGATGCATCTGGGTGGTTTGATTCATCGAACCGCAAATAAATAATATTTTTTTCTTCATGATGCTTCCGTTGCGGCTCCCTCTATATCACGAAGATGTACGCCTGAAAAAAACATGACCCCGTAACCAAAAGAATACCATACGAGCTCTTTAATGCGTCTCAACAGAACAAATGCACCACCATAGGCAAGAACATCTGGTATACCGAGAGCCTGAAAAAAAGCAAGATAACCGAGATCCTGCACACCAAGTCCTGAAGGAATGAAAAAAAAGAGAGTACGAAGCATGGTAATAGCAATATCAAGCGTCAGCACCTCAAGAAAAGATATCTCAATCCCCAAAAGCTTCAGTATAATATAGCTCTCAATAGCAAGTGTTGACCATGCAAAAAGATAGACAACCATTACGGGAAAAAGTCTTTTGATATATGAACCACGGTAACTCTTCAGCTCCTCGTCTGTTGCAAGAAAACCAGATTCTTTTGCAAAAAGCCACATTTTAACCCTTTTGAAGGGCACAAGCATTAACAGCCGATGGACGTTTTGAGCAGCTTCTCCATTAAGCAGCAAAAGAAGAAGAAACAGAAAAAGCAGAAAAACAACCATCCCGGCAGCAATCATAATAAAGCCAAGCCCCTCAAATCCAAGCATCGTAACAGAAACTTTCTGAAGGAGAGAAAAGCCCACAAACGAACCAATAATGGTATAGGCCCCTTGAGCTGCACCGAGCATAAGTTTGCGAACTGCCACACTCGCTACACTAGAGGGAATTGGAATTTTTAGAAACCGGTTGCAAAGAAAAGGACGAAGCGGTTCACCTATCGCCACTCCTGCGGGGAGTGTCATTGAAACAGTTTCGGCTATGATTTGTATTTTCAGAAGCTTGAAAAACGGAATTGAAACGATGCTGCTGGGAAAAACCCTTGTCCACGCAAAAGTTTCAAGTAGATGGAGCGTAAAAAAAGGAAGAATAATAAATATCGATGAAAGACCGATCGAGGCGATCAGTTCAGTCGATCTCTGAAGATCAACCTGCCTGAAAAGATAAGCGATCAAAATAATGCCGAGACCAAGACCTGCATAGCCACTCCATGAAAGAGTGGATTTTTTCGTCATTTGCATGAATAATCAGGAAACAAAGCTAAAAAATGCTCCAGAGAAAGAGTAGAGCTAAGGTTAAACAACGCATTATGAGAATCCCAAAAAACGCTCAAGATATGTGATACAACCGAATTGGACTAATAACCAGCAAAGATAGTGCTAAATTCTTACAATTAAAAAGTACAGCAATGCTTCATGTCGGTTATGTTCCACAAAAGCAGAATTGCGTATCGAGATGCTGTGCTTCACCATTGAAGCAAAATCATACATCGGTGAAATCTGCAACAGGACAGCATAAAAGATTTTCCGTTATACCTCCAATCATAAAAATACGTCGAATACCAATCATTTTTGATTTACTGGTTAAACCCACGCAACCATGTTATGAGGTTCGCTGTAGTAATAATGTCAAAATATTCTGCCCATTTTCTCTTCTGTAACAAACATTATCAGTCAATCGGCGAATAAAATAGCCACCCAAACCACCAATATCCCGGTTCGTTATATCCAGTGTCGTATCGGGGTCAGGAAGCTTCAAGACGTTAAAAGGTGTGCCATTATCAGATATTTCAAGTACAAGCGAGTCGCCTTCTGCTCCGGCAGCTATAATAACCTCACCATTACCTTCTGGATAGGCATAACTGCAAATATTTACAAATGCCTCCTCAACGGCAACTTGCAGGCCAAACGTTCTTTTAACATCTAGCCCAAAACGTTCGGCACATTCGTCTACAAATTCAGCAATTTCTCTTAATTGCCCGACATTGGCAGCACAGGTTAAAGTATGAAACGGCGTAACCATTTAACCTGCCGTTGCATTCAATGCACTGATCACCGATTCGTGCATCGGAAATATTGATCCAAACCCTGAAATATCGAACACCTCCCTGACGGCACCCCCTATATTGGCCAAATGAATTTGTCCACTCTTTGCTTTGATTTGCTTTGCCATCGCAAGCAGAACTCTTAATCCCGCACTACTGATGTAATCAAGCTTTTCAAAATCGACCACAAATCTTGTCTCCCCTCCCGTTATCAACGCGGTAAACTGTTGTTCATATTCCGGAGCCGTGACAGCATCCAAACGACCCGTTACCTTGACTACCATCGCCGACGACTCTTTGCTTGTCTGAATATTCATCTTGACCTTGTTTGGTTGCTTATATAATATTTGTCTCTTCCCGATGCTATTTTACCATCTTTTTCAAAATCAGCAGTAACCGGTTTTTGTCGCCCAATCGCTGGTAATCTATGCTTTCTGTCAGACTCTTGATGATGGTCAGCCCCAATTCGTCGGGCAACTGAGCATTGTCAAACAGATTCAACGCACTGCCGCTGCTTTCAAAAACAACCTCCAGACTCTCTTTCTTTTCCGAGTATGATATCGTCATATCAAGATGCGCCGTGCGAAGCCACGGTGTGTAGAGCTGAAGCATCTCTTCAACAATCAACAGTAAATTCTGTCTCGTTTTCATCGGCAGAATCTGTTTCTCGCAGAACATCTCAATCTCTGCATTCATCCCATACAAATCATAATCCGGCGTCCCGATATGATAATGGAAACTTCTTATCCGGTTAATAAACGCTCGTGTCTTCTCTTTCTGAGGACGCTCAAATATCTCCTCCGGCGTACCCTCTTCATAAATACACCCCTCGTCCATATAGAGCACTCGGTTCGACACATCTCGCGCAAAGTCCATTTCATGCGTCACGATCGCCATCGTCATCCCATCTTTCGCCAGACGGCGTATGACCGACAACACCTCACTCACCATGGTGGGATCAAGGGCTGAGGTCGGCTCATCAAACAGAATGATACGAGGCTCCATCGCCATGCAACGGGCAATCGCTACGCGCTGTTTCTGACCCCCAGACAGTTCATCAGGATAACTGCCCGCCTTCTCGGCAAGACCTACCAGCTTCAGAAGATCTCGTGACTTGCGTTCGGCATCCGAACGACTCAGCCCGAGAAGTTTCACTGGCCCGATCGTCAGATTTTCCATCACCGACAAATGCGCAAACAGGTTAAATGACTGAAAAACCATATTCATCTTCTGACGGATTTTTGAAACATCCGCCTTCGGATCAAGAATATTGACCCCGTCAATATGAATCGCTCCCCCGCTCGGACGATCAAGCAGATTGATGCAACGCAAAAACGTGCTCTTTCCGGTACCCGACGGCCCTATAATGGAAATCACTTCCCCTGATTTGATTTCTATGGTGACATCTCGCAGAACAACAAGATCACCAAACTTTTTCGACAAATGCTCTATCTTTATCATGCGATGACCGCCTGTTTTCTTTTGGATTTTGGATCGGTTTTCCGCTCAAGGTACTCAAGTGACAACATCAGAACCCATGAAATGATGAAGTATAAAATTGCGACCATAATCAAGGGGAAGAAGGCGTCAAAGGTGCGACTCCGAATAATATCACTTGCCTTCGTCAAGTCCTGCACAGCAATGTATCCGACAATCGAAGTCATCTTGACCAGTGAAATAAACTCTCCCTTGTAGACAGGAAGGATCCGCTGAATGGTCTGGGGCAGAATAATGTAGAGAAACGTTCGCACCTTGCTGAAGCCAAGCGAAATGCCTGCCTCGCTCTGGCCTTTATCGATACTCGTGATGCCGGTGCGGAATATCTCAGCAACATAAGCCGCAAAATTCATTCCAAAGGCTATGACGGCTACAAGAACAGGATCAATATTGACTGATGCAAAAACAACATAAAAAATCAGCATTAAAAACACCAGCACTGGCGTGCCTCGCAATATCGAGATAAACAACTTCGCTGGCAGACTCAGCATCACGTTTTTTGACATGCGCATAAAACAGACAAGCGAACCAAGAAGCGTGCCAAAAAGCGTGGACAGAACAGAAATCAACACTGTCGTTTTCAGACCGTCAAGAATAATTCGCCAGCGCTCCTCAAGAATAATATTGCGACGAAAACTCTCTATGGTATTCTCAATAAAACCGCCAGAAGCAATTTCAGAAACAGGCTGATTATCATAACGGGCAATTTTTGACTTCATTGCCATCGCGGCTGTACGAAATTCCATATAAGAAGCTGAAAAATCAACCATACGACTACGCTCTTCAGATATAGCAATGCCATCAGTAATGATATCAACTTTCCCGGACGCCAGCGCCGGAACAAGAGACGCGAATTCCATCGGGACAATATCCAGATTAATATTTTCTCTGGCGGCAAAACGCTTTAACAATTCAATATCAAAACCAACATATTTTCCATTCATGAATGCGACATAAGGAAGATCATCTACAGAAACACCAAGTACATACTTTTGACCGGTACCATTCGCAATCTCTGGCATAACAACCTGTTCAGGATCTCCACGGCACCAGCGCTTGTACATGTCATCATAGGTTCCATCGCCTCGTATTGCTTGCAGAAAATTGTTGAATCGCTGCCGAAGATCATCAGCATTTTTGCCAAAACCAACTCCAAGAGGCATATTGAGCACATCTTCCTGTAAAATGCCCAGCTCCGGGTTGTGCTTTATGATAACTCCGGCAGTAATAACATCAAGAAGAGCAACATCAACTTTATTACTTTCGAGTGCCAAAACCATATCGGCAGTACTTTCATACCTCATCAATTGAGCATTTGGATATTTTCGAGAAACAAACCCATCATGAACTGTTCCAGTAAAAACAGCAAACCGCTTGTTTTTAAGATCTTCAAGAGATGAAAATTTATTGCTTTTTGGAGCTGATGAGATTACAATATTCTTTTTCAACGCAAAGAAACTTGCTCGTAAATTGTAGTATTCGTCCGAAAAACTGATTTGTTTTTTGCGTTCATCAGTGATCATCAATGTACTGGAAATCATATCAATTTTTTGTGATACAACAGCAGGAATAAGACTGCCAAACTCCATATCACTCATTTTGAGTTCTTTCCCAAGATATGCAGCAAATCGTTCTGCAAGTTCCGCATCTAATCCAATGAGCTTATTATCCTTGATAATCAGAAAAGGCAGCCCTTTATCACTGACAATACCAACAGTAAGAACGCCATTAGCTTTTGAATTCTTTATCTCAGGCATTGATGTATCACCTTGTATAATCCAGCGATTTATCATGTTATCATAAATGCCATTCTTTTTTATCTGCCTTAAAAAATCATTGAATTGTTCTCGTAACTGATTATTGGTTTTGTTAAAACCAATACCTACCGGCACAGAAAACAAAGGCGATCCTAAAATTGCCAAGTCATCATTCGTTCGAAAAATATCACGAAGAGTCTCATACGTGTAAATGGCCGCATCAACCTTTCCCGTCTTGACAGCCAAAACAATATCCGATGGCGTTTTATATTGCAGAATTGTTGCATTGGGAAATGTTTTCATGGCATAAGAATCGTGAACAGAGCCAAGAAGCACACCAATCCGCTTATCTTTCAAATCATCTACAGATGCAATTTTCTTCCCTTGCGTTGTTGAAGCGACAGCGTCTGCAGAAAAAAGAGTAGCAAGAGTACATATTGCATGTTTGACTGGGGGCAATCCGGTTACAGAATTCTCACAGATGAAAACAGTAAACACCCTGACCAGAAGCAGCCATGAAAAGACAACAAGTAACTTTTTGTTCATTACTATTTTGAATTACTTGGTTAGTAAGCAAATAAGCTCCTCTCTCAGAAATCAATTCCTGTATCAAGCATCAGCAACAGTTCCGCGATATTTCAGGGCGACCATGGTAACATCATCAGACTGAGGAGCGCCATGTGCATGTGCCCGGACTTCAGAACGGATATAATGGATCAAATCGCAAAGCTCCTCTTTTGGTGCGCATTGGAGTGCATGAAGCAATCTTGACTCACCATAAAGCTCTTCCCCAGGATTCTTTGCTTCAGTCACACCATCAGTATAAAGAAAAAGAGTATCTCCAGCCTGCAGTGTAATGCTTTCAGTTTTATAGACGATATCCTGTATAGGGCCAAGCACAAAACCTGACTGAACAGCAAGATACTGTATGCCTGCAGATGTCATGATCAATGGTGGATTATGGCCAGCGTTAGCAAAACGTACCTCACCTGTTCTGGTATCAAGAATGGCACAGAATACGGTGGCAAACATGCAACTGTCGTTGTCTGTAGCAAGAATGTTGTTCACGTACGAAAGAATAAGATCCGGCTCTCCGAGACGCTGACCCTCCGATTTCAGCAGCGTTTTTGCCACCATCATATAGAGCGCTGCCGGCACACCTTTGTCGGCCACATCAGCGATCAGAAAACAAAGATTGTGATGGTCAATAAAAAAGAAATCATAAAAGTCTCCACCAACCTCTTTTGCAGGATCCATAGAAGCATAAATATCAAACTCGGGTCGATCTGGAAAAGCAGGAAAAAGTCGAGGTAACAGGCTGGCCTGAATATCAGTAGCCACCTTGAGCTCACTCTGGATTCTCTCCTTGGCGGCTGTCGTCTCAGTCAGATTTTTGATATACTCCTTAAGCGAAGTAACCATGAGACGAAAAGAGTTCGTCAACACCCCAACTTCATCATTCGAAATGACTGCAGGAAGTTCGACATCGAAATTGCCTGAACCCATCAACTTCGTGGCCGCAACAAGCGATCGAAGGGGTTTGGTGATGGAGCGGGCAAGAGAGACCACAGCAATCGTCAGAAGAAGAATACCTCCAAATCCCATTACCGCCATTGTCATACTCAGCGTCCTGACATGTTCGAGTAATTCACTTTCGGGAAAAACAACAGCAAGAGTCCATCCCGTTGTAAGTATCGGAGCATAATACATCCAGCTTCTGACTCCAACCAGGCTCCTGTAAAAAACAAATCCGGATTCCCCCCTGATCATCCTCTTTCCAATTTCCCTGAGAGAAGCTTCCTGACGCGATTCAGCAATACTGAAAAAGGTTTCATTCATGATAGCGCCCTTCAAGGGATGAGCCAGAATCATACCATTGCGAGAAAGAAGCGCTGCATATCCAGTCTTGAGAATCTTGACAGATGAAACAAGCTCGGTCAATGAATCAAGAGTGATATCGGCTCCGACAATCCCTTTAAGACGTCTTACACCTCCATGCTCTTCGTAAAAGGGAACGGAACATGTCGACATAAGAGTATTACCTCCACCCTCATCATAATAGGGCTCACTCCATTCAGATTTTCCCAATTCCCGAGGAATCTGGTACCAGTCCCAGTAGAGATATGGAAGATTTTTATAAGAAGTTTCAAGACGAATCAACTTTATTGTTCCGTTTTCTCTGTAATAATATGGAGCATAGAGACGATTCGTCCGGCTGAAAGCGTATGGTTCATAGGCAACACAAGAACCGTATATCCCGGCATTGCCTGCAACAGTATTTCTGATCAATGAATGAAGCTCCTGCTCCGAATATCGACCGGTCTCAAGTGAGCGTGCAACTCCTTCCGTCACTTTAGAAACAGAAACAAGCTCACTCTCAACTTTATTGACCAACGACATGGCAAGATTGCGTGCGTTATTTTCAAGCTCCTTTTCAAGAATAATTCTGGATTGGTAATAGTTATACCCCAGCGTCAGAGCAAAAATAAGAGAGCTGCTCAAGGTAATAACAAGAATCAGTCGTGTAACAATACTTTTACTTCCTGGCATCAGACCTCCAGGTAAATGTTGCATAGTCAGGATAACTTTTGATCCGCCCTTGATTTCGCATAATCTTCCCAACGGCTTCATAATCCTGCGGCTTCAGAGTACCAAACTCATTTTTATCCGATACTGTCAGATCTTTCATCCGCTCAAGCATCCACTTCTGATGTGTCCGGTTGGCAGGAACCTGAGCCTGACGCATGTTCTTTATGACGATGTCAAGAGCCTCATCAGGATGAGCAAATGCATATTGCCATCCTTCAAGTGATGCACGGACAAAGCCATCAACCAGAGCAGGATCTTTTTGAACTGTTTTTTCAAGAGTATACAGACCATCTTCCGGAAAAGTCATACCCTGCTCCTGAAGAAAAATGGTATTTAACTCATCGGCATCAACGCCTGAATTAAGAAGAACATGGTATTCGTTGTACCACATTGCAGAGGTCACATCAATTCCTCCTCGCAAAAAAAGGTTTACCGTATTTGACTGGGGAATCTCCCGAACACTAATACCGTATTTGTCAAATAAAGTATGTGGTGGAATGGATAAATCTCCCTGCCAAAGGCCAACCTTCTTCCCATTCATATCGTTAATTGTTCTGATTCCGCTTGTTTTTTTGGAAATCAGCATCATTGACGATCTCTGAATAATTTGAGCAACATTGACGAGTCTCTTGCCATTCACGCGATGTCCGAAAGCTGTTGTCAGCCAAAGCACAGCAAAATCAGCATCGCCTTGTTGTAAAGCAAGCACAGGCGACACTCCTGGCCCACCTTTGAGTATTGTCAAATCAATACCATGCCGTTGGTAAATCCCTTTTTCGAGGGCAACATAATAGCCGGCAAATTGAGACTGCGGGCTCCAGAGAAGAATAAGTGACGCTTTTTTAAGTGGAGTTGCGGATAATGAAGACAGAGGTTGAGAACATATCGCAAAAAACATCAATAATATCCAGCAAGCAACCTCTTGCTGATATTTTACGGCGGCTTTTCGGATACCCTTATAGACGATCATCTCAATTAACCCCTTCTTGATATAGATCAATCGTACTTAAAATTACGCAGGAACAAATAGACACATCCTTGTACAGAAGATCACTCAGAATATCACGCAATTTAACCAAAAACAATGTGATCCTGAAAGCAGGCATTCCTTTTCTACAGTTATGTGTTATATTCTGACAAGTACAGAAATGCTCTGGTTGTTACTGAAACATGTACGACAAACGCCCATACTCCATGGGTAAGAGCTGATTTTCCTATACTTTAACATTTTACAATAATGGGACTTATCAATCCTGAATTCCAGACACTGCCTGAACTGTTTGCCTCAGTCTTTACCCATTACAGAGGTGATAATTCAAAATTTCCATTTGCAAGGAAAATCAACGGCCAGTATGAACCTATAGCTTATCATGCTTTTGAGCAGGACGTCCGAACGTTCGCTGCCTATCTGAAATTTAACGGAGTATCTTCTAAAGACAGAGTTGCCATTCTTTCAGAAAACAGGCCTGGTTGGTACCTGGCCGACATGGCAATACTGAACATTGGCGCTATTAATGTACCACTCTATCCTTCTTTGCCATCAAATCAGATTGAATACATTCTTAATAACTGCGGAGCAAGGGCTATTGTTGTCTCGAATATGCTTCAGCTTGGCAAAATTCTTTCGATCTGGCAAAACCTCCCGGAATTAACTCTTGTGGTGGTGATGAACCGCCTTGAAGAACAGGTGGAGGATGTGCTTGACCTGAACCAGGCTAAAGCTGAGGGTGAAAAAATTTTGCTTCATAAACCACTGATTCTTGAGGGGACATCTGTGGAGCCTGAAGATGTAGCAACCATAATCTATACCTCCGGTACGACAGGACTGCCAAAAGGGGTGATGCTCACACATCACAATATTTGTGAAAACGTAAAATCGTGTGCGACGGTTATCTGTCTTGATGATTCTGACTGCGGTCTCTCATTTCTTCCACTTTCCCATGCCTACGAAAGAACTGGCGGATATTATCTGCTCTTCGCATGTGGAGCAAGCATTTATCTTGCAGAAAGTGTTGAAACGATCTCTCTTAACATGACCGAAGCTCGCCCATCGATTATGTTTACCGTACCGAGACTCTTCGACCGAATCAAGATGGGTATACTCAAACAAATTTCAACACAAAGCCCCCTCAAGCAGAAAATATTCCAGTGGGCACTGAAAACGGGTGAAAAATATCATCTTGAGCTCAATAAAAAAGGCAGAGCATCAAAACTACTCTCTCTCCAGCATACTCTGGCAAAAAAACTTGTCTATAGCAAAATCACAAACAAGTTTGGTGGACGACTGCGTTATTTTGTTTCCGGCGGCGCGGCCCTACCGCAAAAAATCGGCGAGTTTTTCCAGGCTCTTGATATCAGTATTCTGGAAGGGTTTGGCTTGACTGAGACCTCACCAGTCACCCATGTTAATCGACCCGAAAAAATCAAGTATGGAACTGTGGGACAGGCAGTAAAAAATGTTGAGGTCAAGATTGCTCCGGACGGTGAAATCCTTCTCAAGGGACCAAATATCATGAAGGGATACTGGAAGGATGAAGAGGCGACCAGTGCAGTTATCAAAGATGGGTGGTTCTACTCAGGTGACATTGGAGAGATCGACAGGGATGGCTGTCTGAAAATAACTGATCGCAAAAAACATATTATTGTCACCTCTGGCGGAAAAAATATTGCACCAATGCCTATCGAAAACCTGATCTCTGAAAGTTCCTATGTTGACCAGGTCATTGTAATCGGTGAAAAACGTCCATTTCTGATTGCCCTTATTGTGCCCGAATTCAGCAAGCTGAAGGAGTTGGCGGACGCAGAAGGCATTAAGGCATCCAGCAACAAAGAGTTGATAGAGAATAAAAACATTCTGCAGGTTTACGAAAAGCTCATCCGTACAGTTTCACGGCAACTTGCTACCCATGAAAAGGTTCGCAAATTTTTGTTGATCGAAACCCCTTTCAGCCTTGAAAACGGTCAAATGACACCGACACTGAAACTCAAGCGCAAGGAGATAACAACAAAATATTCTGCTGAGATTGACAAGGTTTATAAGGCACTCAATATGGTCTACAATACTGAGTAAAGCTTCAGCCACCTTTTATCTTGAACCCCTGGCGGACACCATTACACGGTGACTCCAGGGGTTCAACCAACCCCTCATGAATGAGGTCTGAGAGGATTTCAACAAGATTCCAGGGGCAGTTTCCGTACTTCTCTTCTATCTCTTCAAGAAACATTATATCTGAATGAACAAGCTCCCTGATAAGCTGACCCCGGTACCACCGTTTTGAACCATGAAACTTTGACTGCTTCGTCAAAGGCCGAATTCCTGTCTTTTTGCTGGTAAGCTCAAGTGCTCCATAATCCATCAAGGCATTATGCCAATCGCGACTTTGTCCGTGAGGAAGCGCCGCATCAGCCAGTTCTTGAACTTTGGAAGCAGGAGTATCTACAGGCAGGCTGAATTCATGAATAATGATTCTTCTGATGTTGGTATCAACAGCAGCCAGATCCAGATTATCCGCAAAAACAGGAATAGAGCGGCATGTATACTCACCGATACCCGGAAGTTTTTTAAGAAGTTGCGGGTGTGACGGCACGATTCCTCCGTAGGAATCTGATATAATAGAGGCGCAATGATGCAACCGCACTGCCCTGGAGTTGTAACCAAGCCCACTCCAGAGAGTAAGAACATCTTTGAGTGGAGCGGATGCCAAATGAGTGATATCAGGAAAATGTTGCAGCCAGGCCTGAAACCTTGGCACAACCCTCTCCGCCTGCGTCTGCTGCAACATAATCTCGCTGATCATGACAGCATAGCGATCTGTGGTCTCCCTCCAGGGAAAACTCCGTCGATGCAGTCGATAAAAATCGAAAATTTTTTGCCGGAAAAAATCAATATCAGCAACAAGCGTCATTATTCCTCAAAAAAACCGGCATACGATAAAAAAGAAAAACCCGATAGCGTTGATGCACATCGGGTTTAACAATATTCAGATTTTCTCTACAATCTTCCGTTCCTTCACTTTTAATGCCGCCTTGCCAGTACGCTTGCGCAGGTAGAAAAGTTTTGCCCTTCTTGCCTTGCCATGTTTAACAACCGTGACACTTTCGATGTTCGGTGAGTTGACAGGGATAATCCTCTCAACACCAACACCATGAGAAATTTTGCGAACCGTGATAGTTTTGTTTCCTCCTGCTCCCCTGTCGCTTATAACAATACCCTCGAAAGCCTGAAGCCTCTCTTTTTCACCCTCAATAACCTTCAACTGAATCTTGATGGTATCGCCTGGCCTGATTTCCGGAAAATCGGTAACAGCCTGGGTGGCTTCAACTAACTTGATTAACTGATCCATGACAACAACTTATTTACGTTATTTTTTCTTAAATTCATCTAAAACCTCTTTATCGATAAGATCCGGACGACGACGACGGGTTCGATCAACAGCATTTTCACCTCGCCAGTGCTCAATATTGCTATGGTGACCCGTCAACAGCACTTCAGGCACCTTCATCCCTCTGAATTCCGCAGGTCGAGTATAGTAGACTGAGTCAAGAAGTCCTGTCTGAAAAGAATCGCTCAATGCCGATTCACTGTCACCCAAAACCCCTGGAATCACCCTGACAAGCGCATCCATAAGAAACAGAGAAGGGATCTCACCTCCCGAAACAACCACATCACCTATGGAGATTTCCATAGTAATCAAATTTTGCCTGATCCTTTCATCAACTGCCTTATAATGGCCACAGAGAATAATCAGATGACGCATACATGAAAGCCGGTTAGCCACAGGCTGGTCAAACAACTTCCCATCCGGTGTTGGAAAAATCACCGCATCATACTCTCTTTCAGCCTTTAACGCTTCAATGCAGTTAAAAACAGGTTCCGGACGGAGCACCATACCAGCCCCCCCGCCATAAGGCGAATCATCAACCTGTTTATACCTGCCAAGTCCATAATCATGAAGGTTATGAATGAAGATTTCAGCATGGTTTTTCTTGCGTGCAATGCTTAACAATCCATTATTAAGCGGTGAATCAAAAAAACCGGGGATAACTGAAATTACATCAATCCTGATTGCATCCATGACATTCAGCACTAACAGTTACAGAAATTCATCATATCTCGGAATAACGATGCACTGTTCAGCAAGACTGAACTCTTCAACAAACTCATCAATGGCTGGCAGCAAAACCTTTTTTCCCCCGATCTGAACTTCGTATACTTCATTGGCAGGCATCCTGATGACATTCGTAACAACTCCTACCTCCCTTCGATGACGGTCTAAAACCCTCATACCAATAATTTCATGAAGATAGGCGCGGTTATCCGGTTGCGGTAAAAGTTGATTTTCATCAACGAACAATTGCCAACCTGTCAGTGCCTCTGCTTTTTCGATAGTATCAATCCCTTCAAAGAACAACCAGGCAAAACCTCCAGAAAGAGCAGCTTTTTTTACCGTTAAACGTTCAACGGAATTGACTGAACTTCCTGCGTAAAACTGAACCCGTGAAAGAAAACTTTCCGGAAAGTCAGTAATCACCTCCACTTTAACCTCACCCTTCAAACCTTTCGGCTTGAGAATGATACCAGTCAGATAGAGTTCCACCCCAACCTCACAAAAAAACTATGATGACGCCTCTCAAGCGTTAGCTGCGTTCGCTTCAGCCTCTTTTTTAGCACTGCGACGATGAGACTTCAAGGCAAGACGCTTCTGACGCCTGACAGTCTGATGTGCCTGCCACTTCTCCATCTCTGCAGAAATTTCAGCCTCACTGCGCCCCATACTCTTGAGCCTCAATTCATAGAGCAATCCGGTTGTACGGATAAGACTGTTAACTGTAGCTGTTGGCTGTGCACCAGTCTGCATCCAGTATACAATGCGCTCTTTTTTAATAGTCACTGCATGCGGCTTTGCAGTAGGTTGATAATGCCCGACAACCTCAAGAAATTTGCCGTCCCTTGGTGAGCGCGCATCGGCCACAACAATCTGGTATACCGGCAATTTTTTTCTTCCTGCTCTTTTAAGTCTGATCTTTACCAAGGCTAAAATATTTTAGTTAATGTTTACTGGTAACAGTGAATACAATTCATCGTTTTAAAAACTTTTCAAGCGCAAGATTCTGCGAGGTAATCTTTCTGCCGGACTGCGACAACTTTGTTACCGAACGCATCATCTTCTTCATCTCACCGAACTGCTTCAGCAGGAGATTGACCTCCTGAACTTTCGTACCGCTCCCCCGCGCAATGCGTTGACGGCGGCTTCCATTAATAATATCAGGATTACTTTTTTCCTGCTTTGTCATGGAATTAATCATAGCCTCAATTGGCTTGAAATCAAGATTTTCAAGATCCTGCTTTGGAACCATCTTGTTCAGACCCGGAACCATCTCAATCAATCCCTGAATTGAACCCATCTTTTTAAGCTGCTGCAATTGGTCGAAAAAGTCGTTGAGATCAAACTCATTTTTCATCAACTTTTTCTGCATCTCTGCAGCTTTCTCAAGATCAAGATTTTCCTGGGCTTTTTCAACAAAACTGACAATATCACCCATTCCCAGTATTCGCTGGGCCATACGATCGGGATAAAAGATATCAAGATCATCAACCTTTTCACCGATGCTGATAAATTTGATTGGCTTCTCAACAACCTGACGAATGGAAAGCGCTGCGCCACCCCTTGAATCACCATCAAGCTTGGTAAGCACAACACCGTCAAAATCAAGACGATCATTGAATGCCTTGGCGGTATTGACCGCCTCCTGACCCATCATGGAGTCAACAACAAAGAGAAGCTCATCCGGCTTGAGTGCATTTTTCAGCGCCTCAGCTTCAGCCATCATCACCTGATCAATCTGCAAACGTCCGGCAGTATCAATAATCACGACATCTTTTGCTGCCGACCTTGCTGCTTCCAGCCCTTGAAGCGCGGCCTTCATGGCATCCTGCTCTTCAATGGCAAAAACCGATACATCAACTTGTGCGCCAAGCGCCTTAAGCTGATCAATAGCTGCCGGACGATAGACGTCAGCAGCAACAAGCATCGGATTTTTTCCGTTTTTCTTGAGGCGCAGGGCAAGTTTGGCACAGAAGGTTGTCTTTCCCGAACCCTGCAAGCCAGCAACCATAATAATGGCGGGAAGTTTTTTGGGCGAAAGGTTAAGCGGCTTCTGCTCTCCACCCATCAGCTCCGTCAGCTCATCATAAACAATTTTAACAATCATCTGAGCAGGCGACACGCTTTTGATGACCTGTTCACCCAGGGACTTCTCCCTTATATCTTCAATTAATTTCTTTGCTACCTTATAGTTAACGTCGGCACCAAGCAGAGCGCGCTTGATATCGCGCATGGCGAGACCAATATTAATCTCGTTTATAGCGGCCTGGCCTGCGAGTTTTTTAAAGGTGGCCTCTAATTTATCACTTAAACTATCGAACATTGCTTTTGGCTTATTTCAGATAAAGCTTAAAAATGCTTAGCTTTAATTATAACAAAAAATACCAAAAAATAAAATGATACCATCATATCTTCATTGCTGACAATGATTTTTATTGATATTTTTTTATTTAAGGGCTAAACATCCCTCTACATAAAACAGGCAATTATGACTTTCAGCTTCATAGAAACTATTCTGAACTCTTTTCGCAGCAAGCGGATTGTCGTTATAGGTGATATTATGCTTGACAAATATATTTTTGGACATGTCTCGCGCATTTCTCCTGAATATCCTGTGCCGGTTGTTGATGTCACCCATGAAGATCACCGGCTGGGGGGGGCTGCAAATGTTGCACTCAATACCCTGTCGCTCGGCGCTGAAACCATTCTCATCGGGACGACCGGAGCCGATAACAATCGGGAGATACTTCTTGACCTGTTCCACAGTCGCGGATTAGCAACCGAAGGGCTGATCTGTGATCCTTCGAGGCCCACAACATGCAAGACAAGAGTGCTTTCACAAAATCATCATATCACGAGAGTAGATTTTGAAAGCAGAACTGAGATTAATACTGAAATTGAGCAAGCTATTTTAGACTCTTTTGAAACTATTGTCGAATCAATTGATGCTATTGTGCTCGAAGACTACAATAAAGGGCTTCTCAGCGCTCAACTCATTCAGCGCATCATGGCATCTGCAAATCGCTTCAGGATCCCGGTTCTTGTTGACCCAAAACTCCGAAACTTTTTTTCATACAAAAAGTGCACCCTGTTCAAACCGAACCTTTCCGAAATGGCGGCATCACTCGGAATTGTCCTGCACAACAATGACCGTGAGGTTGAAGAAGCATGTATACTGCTGAAAGAAAAACTTGAGGCTGAAACAATTATTGTGACAAGAAGCGACAAAGGGATGACCATTTATAATGGCACCTTCACCCATATTGGGGCAACATCATTTGAAGTCGCTGACGTTTCCGGGGCTGGTGATACCGTCATCGGAATACTGGCACTCGGCGCGGCTGTCGGTCTTGATATCGTGACCAATGCAACGATCGCAAATCTTGGCGCAGGTACAGTCTGTCAGGAGGTCGGCGCAGTACCTGTAAGGCCTGAAAAACTTCTCAAGGCGTGTCTGGAACATCTTCAACGATAGAAAGATGCTGATCTATCTCCTCTGGGTACGTAGGGTTATATGACCTGTCAACAATGAGAGCCTTCAAATTATTCAGGGTATAGAATGGAACCTCAAACAATCCCGCATTACTGACAGGAGCTGGCACATCCTTGCCAGGATCAAGATGCATAACAAAGGTCAGGTGCACCACCCCATGGCCATCTGGTGTAAAAATCCACATTCCTGTAGCATGTTGAACCCGATGATATTTTTGATTAACCGGCAAATAATCAGGCTCCTCTTTCATGACAATAGCAAGAGCATTGTCCCCCGCAGACATCAGTCTGGAGCGCATGATTACCTCTCTCTGCTGCAGGGGCCAAGGTGTATTGATGACCTGACGCACAACATACTCGGGGTCATCATTTTTTTCAAGCACATCCATTTCCGCAAGCTGATGGACCCATCGACTGAAATTCGCCATATCATAAAAGATACTGATCAGCTTTTTCAAGGAAACCTGCAACTCAATCTCTCCCTTAAAGCCATAAATATCAGAGCCGCTTACTTTTGAAGAATAAATTCTGATTCCCTTATGTTCAACACGAAACTCCCAGTTCCCATTGAGAATTGATGCGACATCCATACTCTCTATCGTTATATAATTATTGAGAGGCTTCAAGAAAAAACATCACTCAGAAACAAATTTGTCATACTGCTGGATAACATCAAGTGCTGACTGTTTGAAGGGAGCATCAACTGGAATCATATACTTCTCCTTCTTGACCATTTCTCGCAAATTAACCAAGGTGTGATAAGGGGTATCGATAACGGCAATATTAGCAAGCCATGAAGGAATTTCTCCGCCGGGCTCTATATGCAGACGAAAAACCACCCTGCACTGCTTCTCTGAAAGAGGAACAATGTTCCAGGCGCCCTCAAGCTCCGGAACACGAACATACTTGTCGTTCTTTGGAAGAAAATCAGGCACACACTCAAGTTTAATAAAAATCTCAGATGTTTCAGGATTCATATACCCCTGAGAGCGGGTTATGATTTCACGATCAGAAACAGGCCAGGGAGCACTGACAAGCTGATAGACAATTCGCCCTTCATCATTTGATAACTCCTGCAACACCTTCATCTCCCTCGTTTTCCAGACCCACTCAGTGGCAACATCGACATCATAAAGCAGACTCAGAACGGCATGTTGAGGTGCATCAATCGTCGCAACAGCAACAAAAGAGAGAAAATCAGAGCTTGGCAGAGGACAGGTAAATATTTTCAGCCAGTCATTCTTCATACGCAACGTACAGGCTGCGCTTTGAATCTTTTCTAATAACGACATGATAACAAGGTTTTAACGATTAAAAAAAATCCTGGAATTCCATTGTAAACCTCTCAACGCAGACTGGCCGGTACCGTTGTCGCTATCTTGACAATAGGATCAGTGCTCAGCACAATAAACTTGATCTGACCTTCAGCACCAAAAAGCTGATGAGCTATCTTCGATTTCACTGCACGTGCAATATATCTCCTCTCCCGAATAAAACTTGCACGATCAAAGGCAATCTTTTTTGCTTGACAGGCCTTCATGACAAGCCTTTCAAAACCACTTTCTTCCAAATAATCCAAGATAAACCGATCCAGTGAACTTCTGTATTCCTGCGCCTGGCTGTGCGGATTATCAAGAAGCTTCTGTGCAATATCATCAAAAACACCCGCCTGGCTGAGTTCCTGATAAAAAGGAGAATATGGTTTACCTGTCACCCAGAAATCAGGAATAATGCCGCCAGCATCTTTCAGTTCCATCAGTTTATCATGTCCTTTATCACCAGCTTTAATTGATGAAAGCAGAAGAGGGAGAGACGAGCCTCTATAGACCGAAACTTCACTGTTTTTCACATACAACAAACTATCTGGATTTGAAAAGAGTTTCTGGGGAAGAATATTTGTCATTGCTTCTTTATAATAGTGCTCTCGCCCTGCAATCCCCTTACGATAGAATCTCTGAATTTGTCGACCAGAAGGAGTATAGTAACGGGAAACTGTCAGACGAATAGCCGAACCATCGCCAAACGGAAGCTGACGCTGCACAAGCCCTTTACCAAATGAAAGCTCACCAACAACAACCGCTCTTTTGTTATCCTGAAGTGCACCAGCAAGAATCTCTGAAGCTGAGGCACTACCCTTATCGACAAGCACTATAACCTCACCCTGCTCAAAACCATCTCCCGATTTGGCAACAAAATTCTCATTCTCTTCACCTCCCCTGTGGCTTTTTATGGAGACAATTAACTGGCCCTGACCGAGAAATTCATCAGCGACCTCTACAGCCTGTTCAAGAAAGCCGCCAGGATTGCCACGCAGATCAACAAGAAGCCGACGCATACCGTGTTTCTTCAGAAGAGCAAGCGACCTGCGGAACTCATCCGCCGTCGTTGCAATGAAACGGCTCAATCGGATATATCCAGTCCGCTTATCAAGCATAAACGCGGCATCGATACTTGATGTTGCAATTTTTCCTCTGGCAACAACAAAATTAATCAGTTTGCCGCTGAGAGGCCTGAACACCTTCAGCTTAACTTTCGTGCCCTGCTTTCCTCTGAGTTTTCTGAGAACCTCTTGTTGCGTAATCCCTATTGCAGAAACCGAATCAATGGCAATGATGCGATCGCCAGAAGAAATTCCAGCCATTGCGCTCGGCCCACCCGAAATGGGGGAAACAACGAGAAGCGTATCATTAACAACATCAAACTCGACACCGATACCATCAAAATTACCATCAAACTCAGCCTGCGAATAAGAGACTTGTTCCGGCCCAAGATAGACCGTATGAGGATCAAGATACTCAGCCATACCCTGAATACCTGCGCTTAGAAGACTGTCTCCATTAACCTCATCCACATAAAGCCCCTGCATCAAGCTGTATGCTTCAATGAGTTTTTTCTGATTATCAAGCTTCCCCTCCCTGTTCCCACTAAACCTGGTGCCAAGAAAAACACCGAAAACAAGCACGACAAGGATCATGACAATTGTCGGTATTCGGGACATAGGCAAGAAGGTTAATGACAAGAATAAAATATCCAGTGTTATGGCAGCGGATTGACAGTTTACTTAATCAATGATCAAAATCACAAAAAAAACATGCAGGCCGAGACAACTCACTCGCAATCAAATCATTGAAAACACAAAAAACAAAAGTCAGTGATCACATAAAATTAAAGTGATACTCTTATCTCTTCAAGAGAAATACCATAAACAACACAATGAACAATAAAGATAAATCAATAATAAAAATATAAATACGCAACATTAAAAACTTAAAACTCAGAGATGCAGGCGCTATTAAAATAATCCTGTCACACAAATAAAGGGATAATTAATAAAACCTCTAATACAATAGAATTAAAATTATCTCAAGATAAAACAGAATAAAATAAATAAAATTTATGCCACAAAAAATAATACCAAAACGCAATAAAATATAACAGAAACAATATAAAATAAAAAACAGATTAAAACAATTAAGTATTTTAAATTAAATAAATTAAATGATTTTAATTAAAAATTAATTTAATACATTATTATCAGAATAAATAAAAAATTAAATACCATTACTATGCTTATTATGAAGTTTAATTAAATCAATTAATTTTTAATTAATTAACTATGGCTTCTTGTTAATAATTAGAAGAATAAGGATATGACTTGCGGCTTAATTGGCTTTAAATAAAGGATTTATAAGCCATTTATTGTATTAATAAACTACGCAATAAGGAGAGATGTGACTTTTTTATAAAAAAATAAATGGGTGTTTATTCGTGAATAAATAATTAGAGAATTGGAAATTTACACTGAACAATAAGTTCAAGTTCCAGACTTGCATTGAGGGGTAATTCAGCAACTCCAACAGCACTTCGAGCATGGGCTCCCTGCTCTCCAAAGATCTCGTGCAACAAAGAAGAAGCTCCGTTTGCGACGAGATGCTGACTTGAAAAGCATGAATCGCTGGCAACAAACAGAGTGAGTTTGATAATGCGTTCAATACTGGAAAGAGTACCTGTCATTGATTTAATTGCAGCAAGTCCATTAAGAAGTGCAATCCTGGACGCATAAACAGCAGCATCAAGGTTGGCATCATTAACCTTTCCTGTTCCGCCTGGTTCAATCGGCTTGCCATTAATAAAAGGAAGCTGGCCGGAAGTAAACACAAGATTACCTGTGCGCATAGCGGGGGAATAAAGACCAGCAACCGCAGGTAACGGGGGAAGAATGAGTCCTGCTTTAATAATTTTTTCTTCAATCAGTCCCATAATATTCTACTTGTAAATGATGAGAAAATGGCTCATCGACAATACCAAATATCGTCGGTAACACCGTTTGTTGCGATTACTATCAAAATTATTTATAGTCAGTGATATATTAAAGTTTTTTTTAATAATGAGACTTAATAAACTGCTGCCGCATCCGCTACCTCGCATCTATCTGATCAGCAGCGGCGAAGAAAATGCTGATATGGACTCGCGACTGATGGAACAGCTCAGGCTGTTGCCACGCTCGATAGCATGTATGGTACAAATTCGGGAAAAACAGCTTGACACACAACAGCTCTTAAAACTTGCGCTCAAAGCACGGAATACAGACCTGCCGGAAGGCACACTGCTTCTTGTGAACAAGCGCATTGATGTGGCTCTTGAAGCCTCTCTTGACGGCGTGCATCTTCCGGAAAACACTTTAAAGACCGCTGACGTCCACCAGAATGCGCCAAATTTGATTGCAGGATTCAGTGTGCATTCACATGAATCCCTGCGTATGGCAGAAGCATCCGGGGCTGATTACCTGCTTTACGGGCCGGTTTTTGACACCCCCTCAAAAAGAAAGTATGGCCCTCCCCAGGGGCTTGAAAAACTTGCTCAACTTTGTCGGGCAACCACTCTTCCTGTTTTTGCTCTTGGTGGCATAACGCCCGATAATGCTTTACTATGCATGGATCAAGGTGCTTACGGAATTGCTGCCCTTTCAATTTTTGGGAATACGGCCCGATTGGTGGAAACCCTTGAACAATTTGACCAGATTATCTCTTCATGATTCTCTCATCTCCCTTTCTCTGTGTGATAACCGATGAAGCACTCAACCCGGTGTACCTTGCGGAAGAGGCCCTTAAAGGAGGGGCTGAGATGATCCAGCTCAGACATAAAAGTGCCTCCGGAAACCAACTTTTTTTATGGGCAATTGAAATCCGAAGGCTATGCCATCATTACCAGGCCCTCTTTATCATCAACGATCGGGTAGACATAGCCATGGCGAGTGAATCTGACGGGGTGCACCTTGGCCAGCAGGATATACCAATCGGGGCTGCAAGAAAACTTATGGGTAAGAAAAGTATCATCGGCATCTCCACATCATCGCTTGAAGAAGCCGCAAGAGCCGAAAAAGAGGGTGCTGATTATATCGGCTTCGGCCACATCTTTCCTACTTTTTCAAAAATAAAAGAATCACCTCCTCTTGGCCCTGAAATGCTGAAAAAGGCTGCAACCATTGTCTCTCTGCCAATTATTGCTATTGGCGGAATCAGCATTGACAACGCCCCCCTCCTTATCTCAAATGGTGCATCAGGGGTGGCAGTGCTTTCCGCTGTAAGCAAAGCTGATAGACCCTCCATCGCGACTTACGAGCTTGTTTCCGCCTTAAACAGGCAAAAATCATGAGAAAAACGTATAAAACAGTGCTCACCATTGCCGGATCCGACTGTAGCGGCGGTGCAGGAATTCAGGCGGATCTCAAAACATTTGCAGCCCTTGAATGTTACGGATTGTCGGTTATAACCGCCTTGACCGCCCAAAATACCCTGGGGGTCAGTGCTGTATACCCTATCGATGACACATTCATAAGTGAACAATTCAGGGCCATTAACGCTGATATCTCGATTGATGCTGTTAAAATTGGTATGCTGGGAAACATCACAACCATTAAAGCCGTCTCAAGGCTACTCAGGGAGCTGAAAGGCAATCCGCCTCTCATTCTGGACACCATGCTCGGCTTTTCCAGAGGTGTGGCATTTCTGCCATCAGAAGCGATTACTATCATGAAGGCTGAACTGTTTCCACTGGCATCACTGATTACACCAAACCTGCCGGAAACCGCCATTCTCACGGGGATAAAAAGAATTCCCGGCACTCCGACAGCTATAGAGGAGGCTGCTCAGAAACTGCTTGAAACAGGTGCGCAATCAGTTCTGATAAAAGGGGGACATGGTGAAGGTGACGAGTGTTGTGACTGCCTTTTCTATGAAAATCGTTTCTTCTGGTTCAGGTCAAAAAAAATCATGACAAGCAATACTCATGGCACCGGCTGCACCCTGTCATCAGCCATAGCTGCATTTATGGCCAGAGGAGAAACAACTGAAAATGCAGTTGAACACGCCAAAGCTTACCTTGATGAAGCCCTCAGAGCAGGAAGCTCTTTCCGTCTTGGACAGGGAAACGGGCCGTTGCACCACTTGTACAACGTCTGGAAATAAACTATTTTACACCTCTTGGAGGACGACCTATTGAGTAATAGGTAAATCCTGACTGCTCCATAAATTCCGGGTTATAGATATTTCTGCCATCAAAAACAACCGGGGAGCTGAGGTCTCTTTTAATCATATCGAAATCAGGACTCCGGAAAACCAGCCACTCCGTCAGTACGACCAAAGCGTCGGATCCTTTCACCGCATCTTCAGGGTTCAAGGCATAATAAATACCTTCAGCTTCACCGTAGATCCGTCTGGCCTCATCCATTGCAACCGGATCGTAGACCCTTACTCCTGCGCCTTCCTCCAACAGCTCGGCAATCACCCTGCGGCTCGGAGCTTCACGCATATCATCAGTGTTCGGCTTAAAAGCAAGCCCCCATAAAGCAAAAACCTTCCCCTTGAGTTCCTCTCCGAAATGCTTTCTGATTTTCCTGATGACAGAACTCTTCTGGTCATGATTGACCGCCTCTACAGCTTGCAGAATCCTTGAATGGTACCCATGTTTGTGTGCAGTTCTTTCGAGAGCCTGAACATCCTTTGGAAAACAGGATCCTCCGTAACCAATTCCAGGATAAATAAATGAAAATCCAATCCTTGAATCTGAGCCGATCCCCCTTCTCACAGCTTCAACATCAGCTCCAACCCGTTCAGCAATATTGGCTATTTCGTTCATGAAACTGATTTTTGTTGCAAGCATGGCGTTAGCCGCATACTTGGTCAATTCAGCAGAACGCACATCCATTGCGATAAATCGCTCATGACTGCGATTAAATGGAGAATAAAGAAAACGCAGTAACTCTTTGGTTCGAGGATCATCAACTCCTACAATGATACGTTCCGGTTTCATGAAGTCGTTAACCGCGTCCCCTTCCTTGAGAAACTCTGGGTTGGAAACAACATCAAAATCAATATTGACTTTCCTTTCCGCAAGAACCGATCTTATTTTTGCTCTCACAAGATCAGCCGTACCCACAGGAACTGTCGATTTATTGATGACAACCCGGTATTCCTGCATCAGGGAACCGATACTTTCAGCAACACTAAGCACATGCCGCAAGTCAGCAGAACCATCTTCATCCGGAGGAGTGCCAACTGCAATAATCTGATAAAGACCAAACTCAACGCCTTCACGAAGATCCGATGTGAATTTTAAGCGTCCATCTTTGATGTTGTCTGAAACAATTTCATCAAGACCAGGCTCATGAATAGGAATTTTTCCCTGTTTAAGACTGTCAATCTTTTTTTGATCGATATCAACACAAAGCACATCATTACCTACCTCGGCAAAACATGCGCCAGTGACAAGCCCAACATAACCTGATCCAAATATGGTTATTTTCATGAAACCCTGTTTTTCTATTCCGTAACAATCACCAGACAGCGTGATTTTTGCCAGAAAGCATTTTCATCGCTGATAAGAAGCAGTGATGATGTCTTACCCCCAACAAGTTCGTAAGAGCCTGTGGTATGAGGTGTTATAATTTTCAGATTTTTCAGTGGCTTGTCAAAAAAAAGATCCCTTGTCTCCATGATATCAACTTTTTTGAACAGCTTCACATTAAAGTCAGATGCAAGACGATACTCGGCTCCGAAAAACTTTTCAAGAGGATTAATCGGAACAAGAATACCCTTCGACACAAGTTCATTGAAGGTTCCGGAAATATAATAAGCTGTATAGAGTGGGGCTTCCTTGTCCTGAATATACTCATCAAGCACATCGACCGTCGCCAGAAGAGAAGAGACCTGCTTGTTCAGTTTCTGAACATTACCCTTGAGCGTATTGACCTCACCATCTTTGGTATTAATGGCAATTTGCAATTCAGACACAAGGCGGTCAAGAGATTCAACGCGATAGGATGAAGCCTTGTTCTCCTCTTCAAGCTTCTTGACAAGATTTTTACTTGCCACAAGAGTTGAATCGATAAACCGAATACTGGCCGCAATATCCTTCCCAATCTGCTCAACATTCTGACTATCCCTGCCCTCAATCCCTGAAGAAAGCCTTTCAACAACCGACTCTTTTTGCTGAATGCGTCCAAGATTTTTCTGCACCTGGGCAAGAATCGCCATCATCGACTCGATATGCTGCTGCTGCGGATCAAGCTTTTGCTTTTCTGGAGTGCAAGACGACAAAAGCAGCAGAAATGCTAAAAACACAACACCGGCAACCCTTGATCGACTATCCCTCAAAGCCATTGAATCCATTGTTCAACCCCCTCTTTTGTGCCATACCAACGGGTATGTGGTGTTGGAAGATGTTCTGCATCCGGAATAGTAATATTTTCAGCACCCTCAAGGAAACAGCTCATTGCTGGAACAATTCCGTCACCTGCCACATTACCATCATTGATAACGCTACTGTAAAATTTAAAACACATTTTTTCAACAAAACTTCCATGAAGATTGCCATAATACTTATCACTGACGACAGAAACAACCTGACAGCGCTCAAAAAATTTATCATTCAGATGGCTGAAGATAAAATCTGTTTTAATTTTTGCATAACGCTCATGAGTATGGAAAGGAGTTCCAAGGGTAATAAGTTTGCCAACCAACCTCCCTGAATGATAAATATCCCCCTGAAAACGCTGCTCAAGCAGATAAACCATAGCAACGGTTCCTCCCCCGCTATGCGCCACAAGAGTTATCGGCTCTCCAGGAAATTTCTGACCCATCTGCCTGACTGTACGGTCAACAACTTTCATGACCCGGTTTGTCGATCTCTCTGGTGATGGGGGAAATCCAATCCAGTCAACAAGAGATACTGGTGCAACAGCGACTCTCTCTTTTGGAATATATCCAGCAAGTGCCTCTTTCATGGAATCATACAGAGAATCCCAGAAAAGCACTCCAGGAATAATCACTACGGGATTTTGCGGCGGTGCTGTCATGGTCGTTCCGATAAATAAACTACTCTTGCAAAGCTGCTGATTTCAGGACCATTTTTTCAGAAACTCCACCAGCAAGCCAACACCAAACCCTGTTCCTCCGTTAACCTTGCCAGCTCCCTTCGGGGTAAACGATGGGCCTGCTATATCAATATGAGCCCAGTTTTTATGCCCATCGATAAATTTTTCAAGGAATTTTGCGGCAGTAACCGAACCGGCTCCACGTCCTCCGGTGTTGTTCACATCGGCAACATCCGACTTAATCTGCTCACCATAAAGATCCCAGAGAGGCATCCGCCAGACCTTTTCGCCCGATTGCTGTCCAGCCTGAAAAATCTCGTCAGCCAGCTTGTCGCTGTTGCTGAAAAGACCAGCAACCGCATAACCAAGTGCAACAATGCATGCTCCAGTCAGTGTGGCAACATCAATAATCACATCCGGGCTGAACTTCTCTTTTGCATAGCTCAATGCGTCAGCAAGAATCAGACGCCCTTCTGCGTCAGTATTACCAACTTCCACAGTAATTCCTGAATAGGTTGTAATAACATCACCAGGCTGCTGAGCCGTACTCCCGGGCATATTGTCCGTAGCCGGAATAAATCCTATGATATGAAGGGGCAGCGCAAGACGAACAGCCGCCTCGACAGCTCCCAACACACTGGCCGCGCCGGACATATCTGACTTCATCTCGCCCATATTTTCGGAGGGTTTGAGCGAAATCCCTCCAGAATCGAAAGTAACACCTTTCCCTACAAGAGCAATCACAGCATTGGCTTTCCCTTTTGGCTTATACTCAAGAACGGTAAAAGTAGGTGGATGATGGCTGCCCTTGTTCACTGCAAGCAGGCCTCCCATGCCAAATGCCTCAATCTCTTTTTTATGAAAAACCGTCACATCATAACCATATTTTTTCCCGGAATCCACTGCCGCTTTAGCAATATCTCCGGCATGAAGATGATTTCCAGGAAGATTAACCATATCCCTTGCCATCTTCTGGCATGAACCAATAATCTTGCCGTCAACAACTCCTTTTTCAGCCTCATCAGCAACTGCGCTATCAACCCGCAAAAGAAGTTTGGCGATCCCTTTCGATTTATCCGCAGAACTTTTTTTATCAAGTTTGCCACTTTTCAGGCAATCAAACCTGTATGAACCGGTAAAACAACCTTCAACCAATGCAGCAACGAGCGTCGAGACGCTTTGCCCTGTGGAAACAGAGATGGCCTCAATACCAGAACAATCAACAGCAACTTTTTCAATGTTCAAATCCACCGCTTTCGAGGCAAAAGCAACTGCTGCCTTTCGCCAATCTTCAATCGTCTTTCCCTCTCCAATTCCAAGAAGGGCAATCCTTGCGGTAGAATACTCATGACCACCGCCATAGAGCACCACGAGTTCACCAGCTTCCGCTTTGAAATCTTTCAGAACCTGCAAGCCAAAACCCATTGCAGAAAGCGCCTTTTCTACTTCTGTTTTCAGCTCAACACTGCTGAACGGCAGCAGAAGCAAATCTGCAGAAAGGCTTTGAAGATCATTTTTTGTTACTATTACTTTCATGGCTTCAATCATCGATATTTACAGAATACATTTTATTCCGGGTGGTTTTTGAGAAACAACCTCAGATCTTCCAGCAATACCTTCTGAGCCTTGTCAGAAGAAAACTGAAAAAGACATCCGGCCGCATTCATGTGACCACCACCCCCATATTTTTTTGCCAATTGATTGACATAAATATTACCACGCGACCTGAAGCTGGCCTTGGTTCTTCCGTCCTGCATTTCAACCAGCAGAACAGCAATACGCACCGACGGAACACTTAAAAGATATCGGATAATAAGATCGGTATCAAACAATTTGCTTTCAGTTGACTTCAACATATCCTGCGATATAAAAAGCCATGAAATTTCACCTTTGTCAAGAATGGAAATCGCACTCAAGGCAGCACCCAAAAGCTTGAGGGCATTGGGTGTCAGTGAGTTATAAATCCTGTCATAAACATCAGCAGAATCAGCGCCCTTACTCACAAGATCTCCGGCAAGCTGGTAAACATAAGGCGTGGTTTTTGGAAACCGGAAAGAACCGGTATCTGTCATCACTGCAACATAAAGCGCTTCTGCAACTTTCGAAGTGAACAACTCCCTGCCCACTCGCTCCTGTATAGCATAAATAAGGCCATAAACAAGCTCACCAGTCGAAGAAGCATAGTTTTCACACACCATGATATCGGTAAAATCATCCGGTTCAAGATGGTGGTCAACACACACCAGTTTCAGACTGCCAAGCTCTCTTGAAAAACTGACATGAGGCCAGAGCGATCCCATTCTGTCGCGCAAATTAGCATCAAGCAGCACGACGACATCGCAAAGCGAGAGTTCCTGAATAGCTTCCTCACTCTTGTTATCAAAAAAAGAGATTGGGTATAATTGCTTGAGAAACTGATAGTTCGGTGGCACTTCCGTCGGATTGACAATAGAGACCTCCTTCCCGAGTGCCTTGAGGACTATTGCAAGTGCAACCTCGCTCCCGAGACCGTCACCATCAGAATTTTCATGGGTTGTAAGAACAAAATGCTGACCTTGAAGCAGCATGTCGATGACCGGAGACCATTCCTCGGCTTTAAGCGTCCGACCATACTCTGGAACTATCATTAGTTGGTGATAACTTTAACGAAATCAAATAATGTAATCTATGCTTTTTTCCCCGTTTTATATAACTTTGCGACAGTAACTGTTTTTTCGCATAAACAATTCCCCCTGTTCAATGACTTCATCCCTGCCAAACATCAAAGACTTAACGCTCAAGGAACTTCAGCAATTGATGACTTCACATGGGGAACCACTCTTCAGAGCCACCCAGATCCATCAGTGGCTTTTCAGCCATCACGCCGAAAGCTTTGACGACATGACTATTCTCAGCCTTGCTTTTCGCCGAAAGCTTTCTGAAACATTCTCAATCGAGCGTCCAGAGATTGTTGAGCACCTTACAGGCATCGAGGAAGCTTGCGACTATCAAACTGAAAAAATTTTGCTGAAACTCCCCGACGGAAATATGGTGGAGAGCGTACTCATTCCTTCTGCTGAAAGGTTGACCGCTTGCGTTTCAACGCAGGTTGGATGCCCACTGAACTGCCATTTCTGTGCGACAGGGAAAATGGGATTCCAGCGCAATCTCAGCGCGGGAGAGATCACCGAACAAGTTTACACGCTCAACAATTTGGTCGCAGCAAAAGAAAGTGGCAAAGCCATCACCAATATTGTTTTCATGGGAATGGGAGAACCACTCTTGAACACCGACAACGTGATTGAGGCCATTGAAACGTTCAGTTCAAGAAATTACCGCTTTTGCCTTTCACAAAAAAGAGTAACAATCTCGACGGTCGGTGTCATTCCTGAGATTCAAAGACTTGGGAAGTCGGGCCTGAAAACAAAACTGGCGGTCTCACTGCATTCAGCCAATCAAGAGAAACGAGAATTACTCATGCCCATAGCAGCCAGGCAATATCCGCTGCAAGAGCTCGGTAAAACCCTTGCAGAATACACAGCCTCAACAGGCTCGCCAGTTACTATTGTCTACATGCTGCTGAAAGGAATAAACGACTCACTCGATGATGCAAAAATGCTTGCCCGATTTTCAAGAAGCTTTTTATGCAAAATAAATTTGATTGATTACAATTCAATCATTAATATTAAGTTTATGCCGGTTTTCAGCTCAACCAAAGAGCTGTTTCAGCAATACCTCGTGAATGCAGGACTGCATGTCACGATCAGAAAAAGTTTCGGAACGACCATTAATGCTGCATGCGGCCAATTGGCAACAACCAGATATACAAAACCGCAATAATCTAAAAGTCTCAATTGATTATGGAGTTGATCGATTTTATTCCGTTCAAGAGTGAATTTACCAAAGCTTGCCATGGCCTGACGACCAATGCAACGCACACCTCAGAAAAGCCAGTTTTTGAAGAGCTGAAAGTCAGACGATACGACAAACCCCTTACCGAGATATCAGAATTTATCCTCAACAAAATTGATCACTGGATAGGATGGAATCTGATAAGCGAAAAAACGGCTGTCGGAGGCACAACCACCATTCGGGCAGAGATAAGCTCATTTATCCTTTTCGGTTTGAAAATCAATATTACTTTTGGAATTCTTGAGGAAAAGGATGTTAACGACCGCCCCATAACCACGGTCAACGCCAAAGCGGAAACCCATATAGAATCAAGAGGAGACCTTGGAGAAAGCCGTAGAGCTATACGAATGATGCTCGGAGCAATGGATTTTGAATTCAGGAATGAGCTGATCAAAGAAGAAGACTACCAATACCGTTCACTTGACACTGCAGGCGCCTCAGCAGCATCGCAACAGATTTTTAATGATGCGCAGTTGCAACATCAGCCGAAACCCGAGGGAAGCGCCAAAGCGACAACTATCGAATTCAAAAAACGACCTGCCGTTCAGACTATTGAGCTCAAACCCACAAAAAAAATTGAGGAGATTTCACTGACCTCAACCCCCATTTCAGAGACACCTGTTCAAAATGAAACATCAGACAGCACACCAGAAGCCAATACAGCCTCAGATGATCCAAAACCATCCAAGCCAAAAATCGTGATCGTAACCACACAAAAAAAACCTATAAATACAGTTTGATGAAAATTATTTTACTTGGAGCACCGGGAGCCGGAAAAGGCACACAATCGAACTATATTTCAAAAACCCTTGGTATACCCCAGATATCGACTGGCGACATGTTGCGGTCTGCGGTCAACGCAAGAACACCTCTTGGTATTGCTGCAAAAACAGTTATGGATGCCGGACAGCTTGTTTCTGACGAAATCATTATCGGGCTTGTAAAAGAACGCCTGACAAAGGATGACTGTGCCAATGGATGCCTGTTTGATGGATTTCCACGAACACTTGCCCAGGCTGAAGCGCTTGTTAAAGATGGAGTGCTCATTGATCATGTTGTTGAAATCAGTGTCGAGGATGACGACATTATTCAGCGCATGAGCGGCCGCCGCGTTCACCCGGCTTCGGGCAGAACGTATCATGTTCGTTTCAACCCACCCAAAACAGAGGGTATTGACGATGAAACCGGAGAACCACTTGTACAAAGGGAGGACGATAACGAAGAGACCGTAAAAAAACGTCTTGAGATCTATCACGCTCAAACCGCCCCGCTGATCGAATACTATTTGGGACTAACTCAGAACGGTTCCCTCAACGCTCCCCGTTTTCACAAGATTCAGGGAACCGGAAAAGTGGAAGAGATCCGCGACAGGATTCTTGAAGCTTTGGTCTCCTGAGCATCAGCCATAAACCTCTTCAAAAAAAAGTCAGTGCACAGGCACTGACTTTTTTCATTCTGTACCATGTATGCACTGATTGTATCAGAAAAAATTTTCAGAGGAGAACCGTTTATCGTTATGGTACCGGATTCTTTTGAAAACGACATCCATCCCGGATGTATGATTCTGCTTGCCAGAAAAAAAGGAAACGGCGCTCTTTCTATTGGTTTTATTCTGAGCATCATGGAGAAGCATGATGGAGAAATCTCCAACATCGAAATATTTGACATACTGTACGGCGGAAAAGCCATTCTAAGCCAATCCCTTTTGCAATTGACCGAATGGATGGCAGACTATTATCTTGCCAGAAGAATCGACACCCTGACCTGCGCCCTTCCTTCAGCAGTGCGGACAACCGTTCATGATGTCGTTGAAATGACCGGATTTGCCCTGCAATCAGACATCCCAAAAATTATCAATACCGCTCTTCGTCGTTCCATTCTGAACATCATGGCCTCGGAGAAACGTCTGACCATTCCGCAGCTTCAGCGACGACTTGGCAAAAAACAACTCTACCGCACCCTCTCTGAACTTGAGCGGGGAGGACATCTTTTGCTGACCAAAAAATTTTCTGCTGCAAAACCAAAACAAAAAACGGCCTACCGCCTCTGCAACTCATTACAAGAAAACGCTGAGACTACCCTTAAAAACTCTCCAAAGCAGTTTGAGACACTGAAAATACTTGCAGCACTCTACCCCGAATCTGCTTTTCCCGAAACCATCGGGATATCAAGCGAAACCCTCAACCTGCTGGTAAAAAAGGGGCTTGCTGAAAAAGTCCAGAAAGAAATAACAAGCAACTTCTCCACCGGCTTTTCTGAGAAACCTCAAACGCAAAAAACTCTTACTGCGGCTCAAAGCAAGGCACTTGAACAGCTCCGCCATGCTTTTGAAAAACAGGAATACTGCACCTTTCTGCTGCACGGTGTCACAGGCAGCGGCAAAACCCTTGTGTATATCGAATTTCTGAAAACAGTCATTGCCTCAGGAAAAACCGCGATTGTCCTTGTCCCTGAAATCGCATTAACTCCTCAAACAGCAGGCAGATTCCGTGAGCATTTTCATGACGATATAACCATTCTCCACAGCGCAATGAGCAATCAGGAAAAATATGATGCCTGGCACAGCCTTCAACTCGGAAAAACCAAAATTGCCCTTGGCGCCCGCTCAACCATTTTTGCACCACTCGACAATCTGGGAGCAATAATTGTAGACGAAGAACACGATGCCGCCTACAAGCAGGATCGCACTCCCCGCTATCATGCCCGTGACACCGCCATCATGAGAGCGTTGTTCAGCAAGTCCATCTGCCTGCTTGGCTCAGCAACCCCATCATTTGAATCATACCACAATGCCCGAATTGGCAAATACACTCTTCTCGATCTGCCCGAACGGGTTGATGGAGCAACCATGCCCGTCATCAATCTGGTATGGATGAAAGAGAATCCAAAGGCTTCTGCATCAATTTCTGAACTACTCTACCGCCAGATAGCGCTTCGCCTTGAAAAAAACGAGCAGGTCATTCTTCTGCAAAACAGACGAGGCTTTGCCGGAAGCATCTTCTGCCTGGAGTGTGGTCATATCCCTGTCTGCAAGTTTTGCAATATTCCTCTCGTTTACCACTCCACCCAAAAACATCTCCGCTGTCACTACTGCGGCCATACAGAACGCTACACCGAATCATGTGAAAAATGTTCATCGACAAAACTATTTTTTAAAAGCAGCGGAACCGAGCGGATTGAAGAGGAGCTGCAAACACTCTTCCCTGAAGAAAAAATTCTCAGGATGGATGTCGATACCACAACAACCAAAGGCTCTCACGGGAGAATCCTGAAAGAGTTTCACGAACGCAAAGCTCACATCCTGCTCGGCACACAGATGGTCGCTAAAGGACTTGATTTTCCGGCAGTGACCCTTGTTGGGGTGCTCATGGCTGATATCGGGCTTAATATTCCGGACTTCAGAGCATCAGAGCGGATATTTTCTCTCCTCACGCAGGTGGCCGGACGCGCTGGACGCGCCTCAAGTCCGGGAGAAGTGTACTTGCAGGTATACAATAAAGAGAGCGATGTGTTTACCGCAATTCTTCAGGGCAGCTACGAAAAGTTTTTTCTCAATGAAAGCAAGGCAAGAAAAGAGCTGCTCTACCCCCCTGCTTCCCGGCTCATAAAATTTGAATGCTCTTCAGAGGATGAAAAACAAGCTGAAGCAGCGGCTCAGTTTTGCAAGGAGACCCTCGTACGGCACCTTCCGCCAGATAGTGGACTTATCCTCGGCCCGGCGCCTGCCGGCATTGCCAAAATTCGGAATCGTTTTCGTTACCACGTGCTCGTTAAACTCCTGAAGGGAAAACTTTCCCCTCCATTCATTAGACAGATGAGTGATGAGATAACAGCCCGCTTTCGTTCCTCAGGACTTGTTTTCACGATTGATGTTGATCCACAAAACCTGATGTAGCGCAGGGAGCAAGCCATCTCCCTGCTGCTGCGACAGAGTTTATGACTGCTGACCGCGAAGCCTTGCAATCCGCTCATCCAGAGTTGGATGAGTCGAGAATAATCTCCTCAACCCATGACTCTCACTCCCTGAGATTCCAAAAGCGGCTATCTGTTTGGGCAGGACGGAAGGAAGTTGCTGTGCCTGAAGCTTTTCAAGAGCCGCAATCATCTTCTCTCTGCCTGCAAGAACTGCGGCTCCGGCATCAGCACGGAACTCACGCTGACGCGAAAACCACATCACCACAACAGAGGCAGCAATACCAAGGAATATCTCTGCGACAATGCGTACCACAAAAAATGCCGGGCCTGTACCCCGTCTGGTGTCGAAAACAAATTTGTCGACCGCATAGCCGATCACACGCGAGAGGAAGACAACGAAGGTGTTCAGAACACCCTGAATCAGGGTCAGCGTCACCATGTCACCATTGGTGATATGCGACATCTCATGCGCCAGCACTCCTTCAGCCTCATCACGGGTCATGGCATTCAAAAGTCCGGAAGAGACCGCTACCAGCGAACGGTTTTTTGTCATTCCGGTGGCAAATGCGTTGACTTCCGGCGAGTTGAATATGGCAACTTCAGGCATGGTGATGCCAACTCTCTGCGCCTGGTTTCTCACGGTATTGACCAGCCACTGCTCCGTGGCTGTGGTTGGTGTCTTAATCACAACAGCGCCCGACATGCGCTTGGCTGACCACTTTGATAGCGCCAGTGAAAGAAACGAGCCACCAAAACCGATGATAAAGGAAAAAACCAGCAAATTGCCGAGATCGAGACCAGAGGCATTCAGATAAGGTTGTACGCCCAGTATGCTCATGGTCACAGAGAGCACCAGCATAATGGCAAGGTTGGTCACAAGAAAATAAAAAAGGCGCTTCATATATTACTCCGACAGGTTTGTTGTATTAATTTCGATAAGTCTTGACAAATAGTACTTCTATAAAATTACTATAAATTTTGGTAGCTGCAAAGAGTACCTGTTGCTTATGTACCCAATTCTGATCGCCTGAAAAAATCAAGAAGACAACAAAAGATATATCCGATCCTCTTTATCATCCTGATTAACCAATGATCTCTTTTTCATTGTCATTTCCATATTCAATAATGGTTACAAACAGCAGTGACGCTCATTCCGTTCTACCGATGGCTTTTGCTCATGTAAGCTGCTTTTCATTTGCTGAACAATCAATCAACAGAAAACCGCCGAAAAATCTTTAACTTCCCTCCCAAATACAGCCCGCATCCGGCGGCGCTCTTTCCTCCACAATCAACACAGCACTTTTGGCTCTCGACTACTCCACCCTGAACCTGCTCCGTCAGAACCATCCTGCCTGGCGCCTCTTGTGCGCCCAGCATGCGCCGCTGGTGGCCGGGTTTCTGCACCGGGTCTTTATTGTGCCGAATGTCCGGATACTCTCGCAGGCCGATCTGGTTGAGGCACTGGAGGATGAGCTTTTTGCCTTGCGGCAGCAACTGGGCGCCGACCAGTTTCCCAATACGGCGCAAAGCTACCTGAATGAGTGGGCGGAGAACGACAAAGGGTGGCTGCGCAAATTCTATCCGGACGGGACGGATGAGCCTCACTTCGACCTGACAGCCTCCACGGAAAAGGCGCTGGCCTGGCTGGAGAGTTTGACGGAGCGTGCGTTTGTGGGCACCGAGTCGAGGCTGCTTACCCTCTTTGAACTGTTGCGGCAGATGAGCACGGGAAGCCAGGCTGACCCGGAGGTGCGAATTGCGGAGCTGCAAAAGCGGCGCGACGATATTGATGCCGAAATTGCCCGCATTCGCGCCGGTGAGATATCGCTGCTTGATGATACCGGCCTGAAGGATCGCTTCCAGCAGTTTCTGCAACTGGCCCGTGAGTTGTTGACCGATTTTCGCGAGGTGGAAAATAACTTTCGCACCCTCGACCGACGCGTGCGTGAGCGCATTGCCCTCTGGGAGGGTGCCAAGGGAGCGCTGCTGGAGCAGATCATGGGCGAACGTGATGCCATCGCCGACTCAGATCAGGGGAAAAGCTTTCGGGCATTCTGGGACTTTCTCATGTCGCAGTCCCGCCAGGAGGAGCTGAGCCTGCTTCTGGAGGAGGTGCTGGCCTTGCCGCCGATCATTTCTATGCACCCCGACAACCGTCTCCGGCGTGTTCACTACGACTGGCTGGAGGCCGGAGAGCATACCCAGCGCACGGTGGCCCGCCTCTCCGAGCAGTTGCGCCGCTTTCTCGATGACAAGGCGTGGCTTGAGAACCGGCGCATCATGGACATTCTGCACAATGTCGAAACCCAGGCTCTTGATTTGCGAGACGATCTCCCCTCAGGCGGCTTCATGCCTCTCGACGGTTCCTCCGCGCTCATTGAACTGCCTCTCGAACGAACGCTCTATCGCCCTCCCTTCAGGCCACTGATTGCCGGTGTTGCCCTTGATGAGGGGGATGCTGAGATTGATACCGCAATTCTCTACGCCCAGGTGGTGGTGGATCGGGCTGAGCTGTTGCGCAATATCCGCCTGGAACTTCAGATGCGCAACCAGGTGACTCTCGGGGAGGTGGTTGCGCGTCACCCTCTCCATAACGGGCTGGCCGAGCTGGTTGCCTATCTCCAACTTGCCGGAGAGTGGCCACGGACGACGGTGGATGAGGGAGTAGAGGAGCAGGTACAATGGCAAAGCCCGGCGGGGACAACCCGTGAGGCGACCTTGCCGCGCATTATTTTATTAAGAAATGGATGATGAATTATACAGAGAGTGACAACAACCGACCGGCTTCTCATAGTCAGGAGCTCGCTTCAATTGTGATTCCCCTATTGAAAGGGGTGATTTATCAGGAGGAGAATCCGGCATTATGGAGCGCTTTGCTCAACATGATGGCCGCCGTTCGCGATTACGTGGCGGTGCTTGGTCTGGAGTTAATCCTCGATGAGGCAGAAGGATACGCTTTTTTGCGCTCGAATTCCGAGGTCGAAACGGAGGGGACGAACAGCGCTCCCCGGCTGATGGCACGCCGGCAGCTCAGTTACCCGGTCAGCCTGCTGCTCGCGCTGCTGCGAAAAAAACTTGCCGAGTTCGATGCGGGCGCGGGCGACACTCGCCTGATTCTTTCGCGGGACGAGGTGGTTGAGCTGATCCGGATTTTTCTCCCTCCCGCCAGCAATGAGGTGAAGTTGATCGACCAAGTTGATGCCACGCTGAATAAAATCGCCGATCTTGGTTTTATCCGCCGCTTAAAGGGAGAGAGGCAGATGATAGAGGTGCGCCGGATTATCAAGGCATTTATTGATGCGCAATGGCTGGCTGATTTTGATCAACGGCTTGACGAATACCTGCAGCGACCGGTAAAAGGGATGGAGGGAAAGGATGAGTGAGGCGCTGAACGCAGGTCGCTCAGTAAGTGAATTTGTGCTTGAGAGCGCTCTTGCTCGTGCCGAAGAGACTCTGGCCGATCGCCGTTCTTTTACCCTTGACGACGAACAATCGGGAGCATTTATTGCTGCGCTTGATGCCCCACCACAAGAGTTGCCAAGGCTCAAGCAGCTTTTTCAGGAAAAAAGCATTTTTGAAAAAGCTCTCGACAATCAGGATTTGCCAACATGCACTCGATCTGCAAAAAACAAAAAACCAGTAACGCTTCATTGGTTGCGGCACTCTTATGCAACACATTTACTGGAAGCAGGAACTGATCTACAATACATACAAGAGTTATTAGGGCATAAGAGCAGAAAGACGACGAAAATTTATACCCACGTATACGAACAGAGTTTGCTAAAAATTTCCAGTCCCTTTGATAATTTGTAAAAAATATTGTACACCTCGAAGGTGTATAAAGCATGCCAGAATAGCTGGTTTTATGCACCTTTCGGTAGGATATGGTGCATAGATAAATGAGTTACCGTTAATTTAAAAAAACCAATAGAAACATGTACAAAGTAGACATTGAGAACAAGCGGTTAATCGAAATGACACCGGTCAATTTTGCCGAAATGAAATTGACAGAGCCTTACGATATAGAGGACTGGATTGAAAAAACTCCAAAAGTACTTGGAGAAGAACTATTAATCCTGACAAGACAATTCTATGTTCCTTCTGGTAAAAAACTGGACTTACTTGCGCTTGACAAGAAAGCAAATTTGGTGATTATTGAATTATTCTGGTTCAGAGGTGGAGTGGCAAGCAATAAAATATGCATCTTATTGCGCAAACTTTCTGACAGAAGATATATTTGAGTTGTTTGCAACTTACTTGCGGTCTGATGCGACAGATGCACAATCAAAGATTGAAGATTTTATTGAAGTTGATTTAGAGAATTTAAACGATAATCAAAGAATCATACTTGTTTCTAAGGAATTTCACTCCGATGTTATTTCTGCTGTCCTTTGGCTTCGAGACTTTGAAATCAATATTGAGTGTATAAGATTAAAGCCTTATCTTACACCAGACAGACAACTCATTATTTCACCTGAATTAATTATTCCGCTTCCTGAAGCTAAAGACTATATAATCCGTAAAGAGAAAAAAGAAAAAGAACACAAGCAAAGTATTAGAAGTACTTTTTCTTTAGAAAAAAGTGACTTTGATATTGAGGAATTAGAAATTAGAATTAAGGATTCTTTGTGCAGGCAATCAGACCTGACACCAAGAATAATCGCCTTCTTTGAAATATTGCTGAGTAAGGACAAAGCGTTTAATAGGGAGGAGATTAAGAATGAGCTACTAGTAAGAAATATTGGAAAAGATATTGGACAATCTGGAAGATACTTGAGTAATATATCTCAGTTTATGACTAAGAAAGCAAATCCACATTTAAGACAAGTCATTTTATTTGAATCGGGCGGCGGACAAGGTGAAATGAAAGAGAATTATAAAGTCGTTTCTGAGTATCGAGGGTTGTTGAATAAAGTAATATCTGAATTGAATAATAAACTAACGGTAACAAAGGCTTGCTATCAGCGGGGCAGCGGGGTTTTAGGACAGTGCAGTTCTTTTATTTATTTTTGTTGTATTTGGACAGGAAACAGCTTCGATTTGCCCCGCCGAATAGCAAGCCTCGACCGTTAGGCGTAAGCTACAAAAAACAACAATGACAAAAGACGATTTAATAAAGAGAATACTTGGAAGTAAAATATTTACTGAATGGCATTGGTTTAAATATCATTTTGACTTTTATAATATAGGCCTTGAACATCCTTTCTCTTGGTCTATTGTTGATGCATGTTTGAAAGTTGAAGAACGAATTCCAGGATTTGCATACAAGTTTATGGATGATTTAGCATCCTTTTCAGGAATTGAAAAACATCTCCCTCACTATGAACAAATTCTTCAAAAACTTGCAGAACTTTATGTAATAAATAAGAGTATTGAATTTGAATGGGAAGAAGGTACTATTTTCTATTTAGAGCCGACCATTGGTGAGAGCAATAAAAATCCTGAAATAAATATTGAAACACCAAGATTCATTATAGGCATTGAAGTTAAAGCCCCTTCACTGATAGACCATATTAATAAAAGAACAGCAAATCCATTTCAACTTTCAGTTAGAAGTAATCAAATTCTTGATGTTGCAAAAAACATTCATGGTGATAGCATTACTTTTCCTCGAGATAATCCAGTAAAAGACTTTTTAAAAAGTGCTAATCAAAAATTTGCTTCATTCAAAACCTTATCTGATAAGCCATATTTTAGCTCTTTATTTATTGTCTGGGATGACTACATTTATGAGCCTGTAACTGCTTTAACTGCACCTTATTCTGGACTATTAACAGAGAACTCTTTTTATAAAGACAATGACGGGCATGCTGTTAAATTTCCAAATGTTGATATTGTTATCTTGTTAAGGCATTTGCAAAATATTATTAGCGCAACTAGGTATGAACCTTTAATTGAAGTTTCTCATGCATTAGATTATACACATCGAAATGTTTTTCCACCAAAAGTATTTATACCTGTAAACAATGAAGACAAAATTCCTATAGACTTTATTAATGCTTTTGAGCTATTACCATTAAATAGCATGATAGGAGCAGAATATCATCCTAGTGATGGAATTTGGTGGATATAAGCCTACGCCTAACATCGGTTTTGCGATAGTGGGACTTTCGGAAGTAATTGAGCTTTAGTAATTCTATGAAACATTTGTACTAAATTTGAACTGACGTATTTCAAATTCCCCACCATCGCAAAGCCGCAAACCGTTAACGGCATGGCTGAAAGACAGTTTTAACATGAACATACAGTTCTGAAAAATGACATCAACAGAAATAACAATATCACATTCGGACATGTTAGTTGCAGTGCTGACACTTGTTACGGCAGGAAGGGATATACGTAGCAGTGTTATGACAACTGACGAAGAATTCGAAACCATGAAAAAACAACTTATTTCTTAATATATGGCAAAACGATTTTTCAATATCAAAAAAGAGTTTGGATGGGCCGAGCTGATTTCCATAGTTGCCTTGATTTTGGCTGGACTGTCTCTTTACATACAATACAATTCAAACAAAGCTTTCGTAACACTTCACAATGACAAGCTCATAAGCACCGTCTTCATGGACAAGGATAGCACATATAAGTTCTTTGGTTACATCCGTGCAACAATAAATAACACAGGAAACAAACCTGTCACATTGCTTGGACTTCAACCTCATGAAAAGTTAGGTTTAATTTTGACAGCAGTTGAAGGTGGTGAGTACCTTGACAAGGATGAAATAAAATGCAAGATATTTCAGATACCAGACACAATTTTGTCAGATCGATTATTAAGCAGTGAGAAAAATTTATGGGACTTTAAAGATGACGGCATGGAGAGACTCGGTGTAATTAACAAAGTCATAAACCCTGGTGAAGTTTACACGCTCCACATAGGCACTGTTTACGACCTATTTTCAAATCCCAACAGACGATATACGACAGTAATCTTTAATTCGGAATTGATTTTTTCTAACGGACAGAGACTACTATTCGGAGCGGCTGATGCAAATATTCCTGCTTATACTAATGCAGGTAAAAAGTAATTATGAATTTTGGGGAATATCGCTTCGGACGAACAGTAGCCCAGCCGTTAACATTAGTTACCCGCAAGCCGGGTTTCGGTGCTTCGTTGCAGGAAATTAGTATATTGAAAGGCATCTCTTCGTAGGCAGTTCATCGGTTAAATCCCGTCCTGCGTGTAGCTGCGAAACGTTATGTGCCATAATAGGACGACACCACAAACTGACGATTGAGAAAAATAATTTGAGAACTTTTAAAACAAAATGAATATAAGACACTATAATAAGTAATAACATATTATGACAGTAGAATCACATTTTGAAAACCACAAATCAGTTATTGAAACTGAATTAAAGCAGACGAAAGAAACCGTATTGATTGCAGTAGCTTGGATTAACTTCAAGGAATACTTCAACATATTTAAAGAAGTTCTTACAAATAAAGCAAAACTCAAAATAGTTTGTAGCGACAATTGGCAAAATCGTTCCCATCAAACCATCATAGACAACTTGGTAAATTTTGGAGCGGAAATCAGACTTTTGAAAATGCCTCGAGAGACAAATCATATGTACCATAAATTTGCTATCGTTGACAGCAAGACAATATTAAACGGTTCATTTAATTGGTCACCAAACGCAACAAGTAGCTTTGAAAACATAATAATCATAAAGGACTTCCCAAATGAAGTAACGAAGTTTATTAGTGAATTCAATAAACTTTGGGATATAGAATCAAAAGCTATAAAAGACCTTCAAAAAAACACAAAATGCCAAGAAAATAAATGTGATGGAGAGCTATTTAATATTTTAGTATTCAGCGAAAAGACAACAAAGTATTATGAAGTTTATGGCGACATTATCGAAGTTTGCACGTGTTGCAACCATCAAAAAACATTACAGAACTGTATTCTAAATAACAGAATAGAGTTTATGTTAAATGCTTATCAAGACTCTTCTGACGACTATGAAACGGAACTAATTGACCGTGACATCAACAGGCTACTTGATTCTTATGTAAAAAACAAAATAACCATTCACGCTATCGGACGTGTAAACTCTGGACTTCGTTACCGTGACGATGATTTCGTAGAGACAAACATAATTTGGAAAAACAAATTTGTTGGGGACAGACTACCTGACAAATTTGACGACACAACATTTGGAGTGGTATATGACAACTGAAAGAATTACGGCACATAACAGCACATTGGCAATAGGCGGGGTTTCGTCTCCGCTTGACAGTTTTGTGGTAACCGAAAGTTCAGTTCTCCGAACAAAATTTTGTAATGAAAAGCCCGCCCATCGCCAATCTGCCAAACGTTAACCGTGAGTGAGCTCATTCCACTTTGACATTAATTCCTTTTGTCAACATGGTTTTGTGCTTCGGCATATAAGGTTGCCCAATTTCGAGTTCTGTATCGTTCGCCAGTGAAGGAGCCATCAAAAGCGAAATTTCAAGGGCAACTCTGTGAAATGTTTTTTGCGCGTAACGTCCGCAGAATTCGCAACGCGATGGCCTGGGAATGTTTCAACCATGTCTCATTCTCTATTCTGTATTTCGCATCTTCTAACCATCCAGAGCACCCTTTTGCAGTTATGGCTGCAAGTTTCTCTTCAAGAGTATCAACGCCCATTTTTGTTATTATCCCTATGTGCGGAGGGTCAAAATCTGCTCGAAGACCTCTCGTCCTTTGGTTGCGGTCTGAGCTACTCCATTGAGAAAAAACCGCACCCAATAGATCAGGTCATTACTGACTCGCTCCTGCGTCAAGGCATCATAATAGCTGGAGCGGTTACGTTCAAAGAAATCCGATAGGTAGAGGGATAGTTTAACCAGCAAGCCCATACTGACCAGGTAAAGCAGAATCATCAGGCAAGACGGGCAATGAGAATCACAATGTTTGAGTCGCAGATTCGATTGTTACGGCCATTGTCGCGCGCAACCAATCAAAACGTTTCTTCAGCAAATCAAACTCTGGTCCGGATGTGATGAACTTCGCCTTGCCTTTGATCAAACAGCCTGCGCCCGGACCGTGGAGTCCCTTTACCTTGCTGCTTGCTAACGTAATGAGTACAATGGGGTTATACGCCACGTTTGTCTCTGTCTTGTTCATGTAACCGGCAGGTATCAACAAGCGGCCATCCTCGGACATTGCCAAATAGGCATTCCAGGTGTTAACCATATGAGGACCGTCTTCTCCTATGGTCGCAATGGCAACGACGCCATCCGCCTTCATCAGTTCTGGCAGTACTTCCGGTAACATTGTGCCTCTCGTTTTTTATGTGTTGATAATGTCTGAATTCAGCGCTGAGCGAAGCGAGACCGTTGCAATGCAGTGCTGGGTACCGGACGCTCAGGCTCAGGAATACATGGATGACCAGCGGCCATACGTTCAGCTTCTGACTTTTTCAGATCAGCATAGATAGCCTGCAAGTCATAACCAAATTTGGCTGCGTGGGCATCCCGAATAGCTCTTGCTTCATCTACGATTTCGTCATTCCACATCTTCTTCTCCAAGTAGTTCTTCGGGGATGCAAACAAATGGCAGCGATAAGCCAGTATCTTTAAGGTGAGCTGCGATACCTCTTTGCCTCTCAGGGTTTCCAATGTGCCGACAATTCCACGCCGGAAGATAATCAACTCCATTGACTGAGGCAATATGCAATGTGGAGCGCATCTTCAGCCGCCTTGGCTGGAATAATCCCCTTCGCTATCAGCGAGTTGGCAATATCGAGTGCTTGCTCGGTTATCAAGATCAAAGGCACATTTTTCTGGAACTCAAGCGTCGGAAAAAAGAGATCTGCTTTTTCAAGGATAAATCGGAGTGTGACTTCATTGTCAAAAAAAAGTTTCGATGTGACGGAGGCCATTCAGGTTTCAACAACCCTCGGCGATGTAAAAACACGTCACAGGGAGCTTCGCGGCCTGACGGAGTGCTGCAACAAATTCTGTTTGCGCTGTGGCCTGATTATCACGCTTAACGGATCAGAAGAGTTTGAGCATCATGGAATAGCCGTTACAGTCATGCCGCTCTGGCAGTGGTTGTTGCAGTAATATGCTTCCCATTCAGTTGATGATGCCATTGCTGAAATGTCCATGCACAATTCGCTTCACATCCATTGACCCAAAATTGTCATCTGCAAAATTTTTTCCCGTTGCTCTCATCAACTCTATCTGTATATTGCGGTAATCTGCCGTACAACATATACAAGCTACCCATGAGCACAGATCTCAAGCAAAAAGGTGTGAAAGAGCCAGCAGGGACATACGACAAACTCAATCTGGCGACAAGAGTCTCTTCGAAAGAGTTAACTGGGGGAAAGACGCGCCTGGAAGCACGGATAACCCAAAATGTTCACGCACAAATCAAACGAGCCGCCGAAATTCAAGGACGAACGGTGACTGATTTTGTTGTCTATGCGGCTCTTGAGGCTGCAACGAAAGCAATTGAGGAAAATTCCGTTATCCAGTTGTCAATCGAAGGCCAGCTTGCCTTTGCCGAGGCGTTGCTGAATCCACCAGAGCCCAATGCAGCTTTGCGACGGGCATTCGAAAATCATGCAGCATTGTTTGGTCAGGATCAATAACCCTTGTTGCGTTATGGAGCAACCACCATTTTCAGTGATTCCACTGAGCAAAGACAATGTACGAGAGGGGTTCTGCTCTGGCTCTGAAGCTCTGGATCACTACTTTTCAGCGCAGGTCGGTCAGGATATCAAGAGAAATATCACCAACTGTTTTATTGCTGTCGATAACGTCAATCAACAAACCGCTGGCTACTACACACTTTCAGCCGCGCAAATTCCGTTACCAGGTTTACCCAAAGAGATCGCCAGAAAAATGCCCCGCTATGATGCCGTTCCAGCCTCAAGAATAGGACGTCTCGCCGTAGACCGGCGCTATCAGGGAAAAGGTATCGGGAGCGCACTTATCGCAGATGCCCTTCTCAGGTCATCACATTCATCAATGGCAGTCTACGCTCTGCTCGTCGATGCAAAAAATGAACAGGCGGAGGCGTTTTATCTGCACCACGGCTTTATCCCTTGCATTGGCGCCCTTCACACCCTGTTTTTACCACTGAAAACGATAAGCAAAATCTGAGCGACTCCGGCACTTTCCCGACAATTCAGGGGTAACGGCCAACTTACCCTGCACTTCAGCGAGTATGACGCTGTAAGCCACCTCTTGCTTTTTTTGGTTCCCACGAAATTTTTTACACGACACTCACAAGCGTTGATCCTGCGACAAGTCCCTGTTGAATCTTTTTCTACGGAATCAATTCTGTGGAACGCTTATAACGTAACGTTCCAGCCCGTCAGGAACAAGGTCTTCACCTTCTGGCCAGCAGATGCCGCCAATTGGATCGATACTAACCTGCCGAAAATACCTCTCCTGACGCAGTCGCCAGTAGGCATCGCGACTTTGTATCAAAGGTTCAAGATTCAGGGTTAGTTCCTGGTCATCTGTTAATCTGACTTGTAATCTCAGTCCTGAAAGTGGTATCACTTCCACAATAACATACTTCAAAAAATAATCCGATACTGGAGTAAAGCATTTCCGCCCATCAAACAAAAACCATACATCAACAAAATCAAGCTTATGTTTAGCAAGATTGAGTTGCCGTTTCTTGCTTGTTGGCCTTGATGTCGTCGGGGTGTTCTGCGTCGGTCTGCCAACCCGCTTCTGCAGCCTAATTCGGGCGCTGGGTCAGGGGGATATAATCGGCCCCTATCTGCTCATGGAGAAGAGCCTTCGGGTCACTGCTCACCTTCTGGTAACCGGTGACGGAGTCCGGCTTAGGGAATGAGGTTATCAAGTAAGGATTACCCCGTTCGAGATCCCGGAAGTAGTGGAGATTACCATTTGAGAGAATGATAAAACGGGAGTTCTGTGAGCGGGCATACTTCCGTGCCTGCTCCTTGCCAACCGGCCTCTTCAAGCAGCCTGTTGATTTTGATGCGGACGGTGGCTTCCTTGTGTTGCATCGGCTTTTTGTCTCGTGGTTGGGAGTCCACTTCAATCGTTGAAACCTTCTTCCATTTTCAGTGAAGTCTATGCTGAACTCACCCAATTCTCAATCTGTAAAGCAGGAACCCTGATAAACTCCTTGACATTGTTGGTGACCAGAATCAGCCCTTCACTGCGGGCATGAGCAGCGATATGGACATCGTTGACACCGATTGGCTGACCCGCTTTTGCAAGAGTTGCCCGGATGGCACCGTAATGCTGCGAAGCCTTTGCTCCATAAGGCAAAACCTCAAGCCTGCTGCAGAAATCTTCAATTACTGAAAGGTTTGCACTCACGTTGCTGCTTTTTTCCGCGCCATAATATAATTCAGACAACGTGATGGAGGAAATGGCCATTCGTTCTGCATTTTTGTTGAAAACGTCCAATACCTCGATTGGACGACGCTTCAAGGTATAGATAACAATATTGGTATCAAGAAGATAGCGCAGCATTACAAAGCCTCCCGCTCTGGCTGCTCCCCTGCGTCACGCTCTTCCATAAAATCATCCGTCACCTTTTGCTTCCCGAGAAAAAAGCTGTCCCACGTCTGGCCAACGGGCGCAATTATCCGCTCATTACCTTTTACCCGAATGCTTACTTTTTTAACGCTCTCCGGCAAACGGGTATCAACAGGCAATCTTACTGCCTGCGAGCGATTATTGATAAAGACGGTGCTGATAGTCATTGCTCTCTCCTGAAAGAATGTATACATTATCAGTATATAGCAAAAAATCGCTGTGTAAGCAATCTCGTTTGCTGTTTTGGGCAAAGGCAGACTCGGCTTTGGTGCTCCCCAGCGCTTGGCCGGGTTTACATGATCTGTTATAACGGTTTATTTGTCGTTATAATGGCCTTTGGCGGAAAGAACATAACCGGTTACAGTTTCATCGATAATCTCATAGATCATGCGATGCTGCTGGTTAAGCCTTTTTGACCAGAGACCAGAAAAATCTCCTTTCAATGCTTCAGGTTTACCTGTGCCTGTGGCAAGGGGTGCTCTTCCAGTTCAGGAAAAATCTTTTTTAATTTTGCGAAGGATTGCCTTGTTACCGACTTTCATTCAGTTTTGCTGTTGGCAACACAGTTTTATGCTTCGGCATAGAAGGTTGCCCAATTTCGGATTCTGTATCGCTCGCCAGTGAAGGAACCATCAAAAGCGAAATTTCAAGGGCCGCTTCAAGTTTTGAAATGGTTTCGAGGGTAAGGTTTTCCCTCCCTTTGACAATTTTATTAACGTGCTGGGGCGATACACCTATTTTTTCAGCAAGCTCCTTCTGTGAAATGTTTTTTGCGCGTAACGTCCGCAGAATTCTCAACGCGAAGGCCTGTGAATGTTTCAACCATCTCTCATTCTCTATTCTGTATTTCGCATCATCTAACCATCCAGAGACCTCTTTTGCAGTTATGGCTGCAAGTTTCTCTTCAAGAGTATCAACGCCCATTTTCATTTCTGTTTTTATTGATTGATCTCTAATACCTCAAAATCGCCGTCATGAATTCCGTTTCTTCTTAAAAACTCTTTAACCTTTTCAAGTTTGACAAGCTCACGCTCGGTATGACTTCGTTCCTCCATCCTTTGGGTCAACTTAATGGCGCCTCCGGTCACAATAAATGTATTTGCACTCAGACGAATAGCATACACCCTGAGCCAACCTTTGTGGTGACGACCATAAACCTTACTGCGTTGCCAAGAGAGAGTGCGAGCATCTGATGGCCCAAGTGGCCTGAACAGGGTTTGTAAGGCGCTGGATGGCTCTCTCTGTCCTTGTTGAGCTCTTTTGTACAAAACTTTCAGGAGGAATTGAGCCTCCTCTATTGTCCATAATACAGCATCATCAATCGAAGGATAGCCATATCGGGATTGTTGTAAATCACCTGTATTGGCCTCGAAAAAGTTCTCAAGTAACTCGGGATCACTCCAAAAATCAAACAACGATCTAAATTCATCACACGGCTTTTCTGGAAAATGAACTGCAAACAAACCTGAACCTTCAGACGGAAATATACGAACAAGCTTCATCATAATCAACCTATAAGTTTATTTTATGATTGCTGCCTGCGCAGCAGTTTGAAGTTTGATGCTCAGAAAAAATCCTCATGAACCTGCGGCATTGCCTGACAGAAATCAGTTTTTGCATATCGACCCATCATATATACAAGCAATATACAACAGAATAATAACTCTTTATTACATAATAAATATTGTCAGCAATCTTGGAAAGAACTCATTAACTCCTTTCTTTTCTGTGATATAGAAACGTTATTAGTATCGGCAATCATCAGGATGAAGAGACCAAATTTGGAGGTGTATTTGTTTGATGCGTCACTTTTCACTACCCTTGTAGCTATGTTATCCAAAGGGGGAAATTATGGGAATGCCAGTACGAATAGATGATACCTGGTATGGTCAGGCAAAAGCACAGGCTAAGGCTGAGCATCGTACCATTACTGGACAGATTGAGTTTTGGGCGATGATCGGACGGGCGGCTCTCGATAATCCAGATTTGCCCATTGATTTTGTTCGTGATCTTCTGGTTGCACGGGCAGAGGAAAAGTCGCACTCAACACCATTTGTCACGGAAGGGAATCGTTCTTGATGAAAACGACATTCATGTTCATCAACGCACTCTATTCAGGCGAGCATACAAGCGGCTGCACCGTTGTTAAACGTAATCTGTATCCGATACTCTTCTCTGTATTCAGCCTTGGTGACTTCTAACATAATCATTTACTCCAATGGCGGGATTTTGTTTAAAGGCTCATGCCTTGCTGCCAGATTCCAGTCATCAAGAAGATTGTCTTTATAAATTTCGTACCATTCCATCAGGGAGTGAAGGGCTCGCTTTGGAAAACGACAATCAACTATTCCTGAAAAATTTCAACGTTGACTTTGTAGTCGCCATATTGTGCGTGAAAATGAGGCGGGCTGTGATCATTATAGAGCATAGTGATGATGATTCCAAGAAATCTACTGAGTTCCGGCACCTTTTCTACTTTTCACTTTTCGTTTAAAAGCAGCAATAATACCAAAGAGTACCCTCAACCAAAGGAGTTGCGGCTGTTCGAACAATATTATCCGTGACCTCTTGAACAGGGTTTGCTTTGTCAAAAAAACAGTTTTTGATAGTTCTTCCTTCCCTGAAAGAAAGAAACCATTCAGACAGGCATTCAACATATCTTTTTACAGCTCCGGCCAGAACAGATCCCTTTCCCGAAAGGCAGGAAGGGGATGACAAAAAAAGCAATCCACAGAAAACCGCAGAAAAAGCTTTAAATTCAACTCCAAATATAGCCCGCATCGAACGGCACTTTTTTTACCACATATCAATGCTGCACCTTTGGCTCTCGACTACTCCGCCCTGAACCTGCTCCGTCAGAAACAGCCTTCCTGGAACCTTTTGTGCACCCGGCATGCGCCGATTTTGATCAACGACTTGACGAATACCGTGCAGCGACCGGTAAAACTGATAGAGAAAAATGATGAGTGAGGCGCTTGAAATGGAATTTATTGCTGATGACCGTCTGGCCGGTTTTCGACTGCAACGGCTTGAGATATTCAACTGGGGCACCTTCGACGGGCGAATCTGGACGCTCAAACTGGGTGGCAAGAACGGCCTTCTCACGGGAGATATCGGCTCCGGAAAGTCAACGCTGGTTGATGCCGTGACCACCCTGCTGGTGCCAAGCCAGCGCATTGCCTACAATAAGGCGGCAGGCGCCGACAACCGTGAACGCACCCTGCGCTCCTACGTGCTGGGCTACTTCAAGTCGGAGCGGCAGGAGAACCTCGGAGGTGGAGCCAAGCCGGTCGCCCTGCGCGATCTCAACGGTTATTCGGTGATTCTCGGTGTCTTTCATAACGAAGGGTACGACAAAACCGTCACCCTGGCGCAACTCTTCTGGATGAAAGATGCCACACAGCCTGCCCGCCTCTATGCCGTCTGTGAGCGCGACTTGTCCATCGCCGCCGACTTTTCAAACTTTGGCAGCGAAATTTCGACCCTGCGCAAACGCCTTCGCGGATCGGGCATCGAGCTGTTTGAGAGCTTTCCACCCTATGGCGCCTGGTTCCGGCGACGTTTCGGCATTGAGAACGAGCAGGCGCTGGAGCTGTTTCATCAAACCGTCTCGCTCAAGTCGGTGGGCAACCTGACCGATTTTGTGCGCCTCCACATGCTTGAGCCCTTCACGGTTGAGCCCCGCATTGCCGCCCTTATCCAGCATTTCGAAGATCTCAACCGGGCGCACGAAGCTGTCCTCAAGGCGAAGCGGCAGATAGAGATGCTGGGCCCTCTGGTGGCGGATTGCGACAATCACCAGATAATGGCGCAACGGTCGGAAGAACTGCGTGCCTCTCGCGACTGCCTTCGCCCCTGGTTCGCCTCCCTCAAACTTGAACTGCTCGACAAACGCCACACCTCCCTGAATGAGGAGCTGAGCCGTCACCAGATCGCCATTGAGCGTCTCGACGGAGAGCGTCGCAGCCAGCGTGATCGTGACCGTGAGCTGCGACGAACCATCGCTGAAAACGGAGGCGACCGGATTGAGAGTATCGCCGCAGAGATTCGGCAGCATCAGCAAGAGCTTGAACGGCGGAACCAGAAGGCAACCCGGTATGGAAAACTTGCAGGGCAGCTTGGAGAGCATCCGGCAACGAGCGCCGAGGAGTTTTATCAGCAACGTGCTCGACATGCAGCCATGCACGAGACGACCGCTGAGGCTGAAGTGAGAGTTCAAAACAATCTCAATGAGGCTGGAGTGCTCTTTACCCAGGGGCGTCAGGAGCACGAACAACTGACCGCCGAGATCAAGAGTCTCAAAGCCCGCATGAGCAATATTGATGAAAAACAGATTGCCATGCGCCGCTCGCTCTGCAAGGCGCTGAATCTCGCGGAGTTTGAGATGCCCTTTGCCGGTGAGTTGCTTCAGGTTCAGGAGGGAGAGCAGCTCTGGGAAGGAGCCATTGAGCGGGTGCTCCGCAACTTCGGTCTCTCGCTGCTGGTGCCCGACATCCACTACCCCAAGGTGGCGGAGTGGGTGGAGCGCACCAATCTGAAAGGGCGTCTGGTCTATTTTCGGGTGCGCCAACTCTCTCGCAGCGAACAGTTGCCCGATCATCCAGCCTCCCTCAGCCGCAAGCTCGCCATCAAAGGCGATTCCCCCTATTTTGACTGGCTCGAACGGGAGGTGGCCCATCGTTTCGATCTGGTCTGCTGCATGAGTCAGGAGGAGTTTCGGAGAGAGAAAAAAGCCATCACCCAGGCAGGACAGATCAAGTCGCCGGGTGAACGGCACGAAAAGGATGACCGCCACCGCCTCGACGACCGCAGCCGATACGTGCTGGGGTGGAGCAATGCCGCAAAAATTGCCGTCCTCGAAGAGAAGGCCAAAGAGCAGCAAAGTGAGCTGGCCAAACTTGCGGGCCGCATCAGCTCGCTACAGCAGGAGCAGAAAACGCTCAAGGATCAGCTGACCATCCTCTCCAAGCTTGACGAATATCCCGATTTCAGCGATCTCGACTGGCAGCCGCTGGCCGTTGCCATCGCCCGGTTGGAGACAGAAAAGCGCGACCTTGAAGCCACCTCCAATATCCTGCAAACCCTGACCGAGCAACTTGCTGTGCTGGAGCAGGAGCTGCATGAGACAGAGCGGCAGCTTGATGACCGGAAGGATAAACGGTCAAAAATTGAGCAGAAAATCAGCGTCATCACGGAGTTGCAGCAGCAGACGGCAGCGCTGCTGGCTGACGCGGGAGTGGAAGTTGCCCTGCGTTTCCCCATGCTCCAGCTCATGCGCCAGGAGGCTTTGGGCGATCAGTCGCTGACGGTAGAATCGTGCGACAATCGCGAGCGGGAGATGCGTGACTGGTTGCAGGTCAAGATCGACAACGAGGATAGAAAGCTCTCCCGATTGGGCGAAAAGATCATCAGGGCGATGACCGAATACAAGGAGGAGTGGAAATTAGAGACCCGGGAGGTGGATGTCAACATAGCCGCCGGGAAGGAGTATCGTTCAATGTTTGAGCAACTTCAGGCCGACGATCTGCCACGCTTTGAGGGGAGATTCAAGGATCTGCTCAACGAGAACACCATCCGGGAGGTTGCCAATTTTCAGTCGCAACTTGCCCGAGAACGGGAGACCATCAAGGAGCGGATTACCCGCCTCAACGAATCGCTCACGCAGATTGACTTCAATCCGGGCCGATACATCACCCTTGAAGCACAGATGAACCTTGATGCCGACATCCGTGACTTTCAGTCGGAGCTGCGTGCCTGCACCGAAGGCTCACTGACCGGATCGGATGACGCGCAATATTCCGAAGCCAAATTCCTCCAGGTGCGCCGCATCATCGACCGCTTCCAGGGTCGCGAAGCGTATGCTGACCTCGACCGGCGCTGGACCGCCAAAGTGACCGACGTGCGCAACTGGTTTGTCTTTGCCGCCAGCGAACGGTGGCGCGAAGATAACACAGAACATGAACACTACGCCGATTCGGGGGGCAAATCGGGAGGGCAAAAGGAGAAGCTCGCTTACACGGTGCTTGCCGCCAGCCTCGCCTACCAGTTCGGACTGGAGTGGGGTGCCGTGCGTTCACGCTCCTTCCGCTTTGTGGTCATCGACGAAGCTTTCGGACGCGGCTCCGACGAATCGGCGCAGTACGGCCTGCAACTCTTCGCCCAGCTCAACCTGCAACTGCTCATCGTCACCCCATTGCAGAAAATCCACATCATCGAACCCTTCGTCTCCAGCGTCGGCTTTGTGCATAACGCGGAGGGTCGCTGCTCGGTGTTGCGCAACCTCACCATCGAAGAGTATCGTGCCGAAAAAGAGAAGGTAGTGGAATGAGCTGGACAACCCCCGCCGAACTCAAGGCCCAGGTGCAGAAGCTCTGGGATCGGGGCCTCATCCTCTCCTCCCTTATTGGTGGCGAATCGGTTTTTCCCCGTCGCCTGACGCTGAAAGGGCCTGACTCCAGAGAGTTAAGCGACTCATTTACCGAAGTGCGCGACTGGATTGCCAGACTCTCGGGCGCAGCCAAACAGTACCGGATTGTCTGGCGCAGTTCCAAACACCGCATTCTGGGAGCCAATGAACTTCCGGCAGAAATCTGGATTGACACGCTGGACGATGCCCTCGGGCTGATTGGCAAGCGGCAAGAAGCCCTGCAGTTTGCCGACATGGTCAGGCTCACCCGGGACGGGCAGCCCATGCTTCTCCCCTGGCTCGAAAAACGCCCCCTGCGCGCCATCGAACTGGCCGAAGAGTGGCCCCGCATCCTCTCCATTGTCGCCTGGCGCCTCAAACATCCGCAACCAGCCATATACCTGCGCCAGATTGATCTGCCCGGCGTGCACAGCAAGTTCATCGAAGGGCATCGGGGCGTGCTTGGAGAGCTGTTCGACCTCGTCCTCCCACCGGAAGAGATTGACGCAACGGCCACAGGAGCCAGCGGGTTCTGCCGCCGTTACGGCTTTCAGGACAAACCCCTGCGGGTGCGCTTCCGGATCCTCGACCCGACACTGGCGCTGTTCCCGACGGAGAGCGATCACGATATCACCGTGACGCAGGCTACCTTTGCCCGGTTGAAGCTGCCTGTTACCAGGGTCTTCATCACCGAAAACGAAATCAACTTTCTTGCCTTCCCCGATGTGCCCGAGGCAATGGTGATTTTCGGAGCTGGCTATGGGTTCGAGAACTTGGCCTCAGTCGAGTGGCTGCGTGACCGTGTTATCCACTACTGGGGCGACATCGACACCCACGGTTTCGCCATCCTCAACCAGTTGCGCGGGTTCTTTCCGCAGGCGGCTTCCCTTCTGATGGACCGTGAGACGCTGCTGGAGCATCAAGCGCTTTGGGGCACGGAACCATCTCCTGAAACTGGTGCACTCACACGACTGACTTGTGATGAGAGTGCGCTCTATGATCAGTTGCGGCGGAATGAGCTGGGCAGTCACGTACGGCTGGAGCAGGAGAGGATTGGGTTTGAGTGGCTGGTGGAGGCGCTGGGTAGGGTGTGACAGAGAAGTGACGATTTCCAAACTGCTGCTATCACCCCAATCAATAAAGCGATACGTCTTGCTCCCTCAAATATATTGAATGTCATGCAGACTCCTTCATGTTGACCCACATAATTGAGAAGAAGACTTCACTTTCCTCCGAAACCAAAAGATCCGCAACCGATTGCAGCAACTTATAGGAATTATTGAATGACCAAATCAGATAATATGTATCAAGCAATATCTTCATGTGTTCAAGAATTCCTCGTCCGACATTTTCCAATCGTCCCGGAACTCAACGTTCACTTTCCCGGCCAAAGAGCCGAGTTTTCTCTCTTTGATTCTTTTGTACTCAGCGATTGGAACAATGACAGCGATCGTCTGTCGCATGGAACCAAACGAAATACCGATTTCATTTCCGGATTCGACTTCCCTCAGGAGTGCTGAGAGATTTGACTGGACTTCAGCGACAGGTACTGTTTTCATATTTCTGCCGGTATCAATTTTGGACAGATTGTACGCATTATGTCCTCAAGCAGATTTCGCCATCTTTTCAGTCCGCTGATCCAGAGTACACAGAACTTCTTGAATGGCTTCCACTTCGGGTTCATCAAAATAGACTTCACCACACTGGGTGCATACCCAGGCAGGAATTCTGTCAAGAGTGATGTGATAGCCATTCCTGTCGATATGGAAGGGTGCAATCCCCCGTTCCATATTTCCGCTACAATACATGCAGTTCATCGTCTCCTCCTTCGTTTATAATCGTACTCCCACTCTTCAAGGTTAGGAATATACGCAGTGATAACAGCAAGATAATCTTCCTTCGGTGAGCAAACTACATGAATTGGTGTATCATCAAGCTTATAACCCAGAAGGAGGCAACTATGTCCACGCACATCTTCAGGGTAATCCTCAACCAACTCCCCTCGTCCAACCACATTTCTGACCTCCGCAACCAAAATCATCCTGTCTGGTCGCGACATTTGCCGGACAGCATGCGGGAGATAGATGATCCTTTTTGCAGCACTTTTCTGGACAGAACTTACGATATCTGAATGATCGATCATAGGGTACTATTCAAGCTGCATCTCAGAGGCTCTGTGCACTAATACCAAAATTCATAACGAGTCTCTCGTCAATCCTGCTTCGTGCTCGGCAAGCGCCGCATTGATAAGGAAATCAAGCTTTCCTGCATTGGAGTCGTCTTCCAGTTGTTTATCCCAACGCGCTTGCTCGAATTCGATAAACCATTCACGGAGTTTTGAAAAAGAATCGTCATCCAATTCCGCAATATGTTTTTCTAATAGCTCCACTTAAGTCATTCTACCCTAAAATTTTTTTAATTTTTGTCACCTATACAAAAACATTTCCTGTATAATAATACCTTAAGATTACTTTTATCGAATAACAAATGATCTTCAATTAAAACACAAAAACAGAGTCATGATCACTCGTACTTCGTTATACTTCAACTCCTGAGCAGTGCTCATCTTGTCAAAACAACCTCTTTTTGAAGTATAACAAACAATTTCAGCCAATCAAAACACATCAGCCCAAAACAAACCACAGCGACATCCCCCGTTCTTTTCAGGCAATCGTCTTTGCCTTGAGGCTTACCCTTTCAAAGATCGCATCGGCAACCTGTGCGGGAAACCCGGCAGGCAATTGGCTGCTGACCCAGTAGATAACTTAGGGGGCTTTTGCCAGTCATATCATCAATAATTCCGACACATCTCATGCAGGAATCACCACGTTTGCTTTTGATGATTTTATCATTTTGATTACCCTTAATAAATCTATCATGAAAAAAAATCAACATGGAGACTCCAGTGAACATCCTTGCAATTGTCGGCAGCTACCGCAAAACGGGCATTATTGAAAGAGCTGTTGATGAGATCCTTGCTTCCGCAAAAGAGAGGGGCGCTGTAACCCGGAAAATCATCCTCCTCGACAAGCATCTTGCCTTCTGCACCAACTGCCGCAGTTGCACCCAGGTTGCCGGAGAGAACTTTGGTATCTGCATCCATGATGATGATATGGGCGCTCTTTTGAAGGAGATTGAATGGGCTGATGCCCTTGTGCTCGCATCACCAATGAATGCCGGAACGGTGACTGCTATCATGAAGATCTTTATTGAACGTCTTGTCTGCACCGCCTACTGGCCTTGGGGAGCGCCTGCTCCTAAAGCCCGACGCCCGGGAAAATCAAAAAGGGCAGTACTCGTTGCCTCCTCCGCAGCACCTGCCTTTCTGGCACGGTTAACCGGAGATGTGACAAAGCGACTTAAATCTGCCGCAACAATGCTTGGCGCTGAAACGGTCGGAACACTCTTTATCGGGCTTGCAGCACAACAACAGCATCAGGAGCTAAGCAAAAGAACAGTCAATAAGGCACATAAACTCGGTCACAAACTTGCTGTTGGCAAATCAGCCAGGGAAAACTGATATTGACAAGCTGGATCAATGATCCTTGTCATGCCAATGAACCGGCTTGGTTATCTAAAACCAGAAAATTTTCAGGAGCACAACATGAAATTCGAATTTGAGAATCCAACACATCTTGTCTTTGGCGCAGGAACACTCTCACGAACAGGTGAAATAGTGAGCAGGTATGGAAAAAAGGCCTTGCTTGTCACAGGGGGAGGCAGCGTCAAACGCAACGGCACTTATGAACGGGCAGTGTCAAGTTTGAACGCCTCTGGAGTCACCGTCGTTGAATGCTCTGGCGTTGAACCAAACCCCCGGATATCTTCGGTGATAAGAGGCGCCAAGATCGCCCGCAACGAAGGTTGCGACGTCGTCATCGGCCTGGGTGGCGGAAGCGCCATGGACGCAGCCAAAGTAATGGCCGCTGCCGTCAACTACGAAGGTGACCCATGGGAGATGATTGCCCACGGTCAGGATAACCGAAGGCTCCCGACCAGCGCGCTCCCCATCATCACCATACCAACCCTGGCTGCCACCGGTTCTGAAATGAATGGCGGAGCGGTCATCACGAATGAAAAGACGACTGTGAAGTCTTTTGTCATCGCAAAATGCCTCTATCCGCGAGTGGCAATTGTCGATCCCGAACTGACTTTGAGCGTGCCGCAGGATCAGACTGCGTTCGGCATCTGCGACCTGATTACCCACGTGACCGAGTCATATTTCAATGGCGCCGATGGTACGCCGCTTCAGGATCGCTTCGCTGAAGGGGTCATTCTCACCGCTATGGAGTGGGGACCAAAAGCAATAGCCGATGGTGAAAATCTCGAAGCACGAGCCCAGGTGCAATGGGCATCTGTTGTCGCCCTGAACGGGTGGGTACAGATCGGTACTGCCGCAGCCTATCCGGTGCACATGATCGAGCATGTCCTCTCCGCACATCACGATATCGCGCATGGTGCCGGTCTTTCTGTGGTCAACCCTGCCTGGATGCGCTTTGCCTCTCAAGCACGTCCCGCACGCTTTGCCCAGTTTGCGCAACGTATCTTCGGACTGTCACTACAACATCCTGAAGACAAAGAAGCTGCAATGGAAGGCATCGACAAATTTGAGGCATTTTTAGATTCGATCGGCTGCCCCACTCGACTGTCACAACTGGAGATCGGAGATGCGCTGCTGAACCGGTATGCCCAGGATATTGTAAAGATTATTCATGACGAAGAAGGACGTCTCCCGGGTCGTCCACCCATGCATGAGGCGGATATTGTGAAGGTTCTCCGATCGGCACTATAAGACTGTTTATCTCTCAGAGTTCAATTCTCCACCGCTTGCGGAGCAGATTCCAGAGCATCAGAGAAGAACCGATTCCGAACAACACCCATGTTTGAGGCTCAGGGGTGGGTGCGGTATTTCCGTTGAAGGTGTAGTCATTCACGCTAAACGTACCAGCAGCACCAGTGGCCGAGTACCCATAGAGACGAAACTCGACTGGATCAGTGAGATGCTGATACTCAGCAGCGGATAGATTAATGATTGATCCTGTCGCTACAGGTGACCCGATGTCTGCCGTAAACGCGTCAACGCTGGATCGAAATGCAAAACTATTTGGACCCGATGCAGAACTCTGGCCGGTGTAAACAAAACTGCTGAAGTTGAGTTCGTAGCCAGGATTTGCACTCAAGGTAAACGTGAAATAATCAGTACCATCAGGTATTGCTGCCAACGTCCAACCCTTCGCACTATAACGATCTGCGCCTGCATTTGATGTAATCCCTGAACCACGGCCAATTCCTGATGCGATGATATTTTGAGCAACAACTTGTCCTGTCGTGTAGGGATTTGACAAGCTCGGATTTGTATCAGTAATTGCGTTTTGGGTTAGAACAAAGATTTCCGCATTCGCCTCTGCTCCCGCCAGCATCGACACCACAAGAGCAATGATTGTGAGCATTTTCATTTTTTTGATCCGTTTGAGTTATTCAGGCAGAGAGAATCAAACATCGGACAGTGGTTTAACGCCAGGCCTTGCGGCCTAAGTGCGCGCCATGTAATTAATACGAAATTATAAGCAATAAATTACTAACAATATTCGTCAATATACCGTTTTTTTGAATCTTTTAGCCTGAGGCTCAACTATGGATCAGATTATTGAAGCCGCAATGGCCTTCACAAATGCAGTGTGGTGTGGGAATTGTAAAAAGAGAAGTGTCTGCTCTCGAAGAGCCAGGAATTGGCTTCAACACTTTGGTAAAACGCAGAGCGGGTGGTAGCGTTTGTCCGGTATACTCAACGCAAAGGTACTTGTCTCCCCCGTCACACCTCAAGCGCCGCGCCATAAACTTTCAGCCAGGCGACCTGCTTTTGATACTCGGGATAATACTTGTCAACCTCATTCCAGAACTCCGCATTGTGCCTTTTGTGTTTGAAGTGACACAACTCATGGACAATCAGGTAGTCAATGACGCTTGCGGGTGCCATCATGACTTTCCAGTGGAAATTGACTTTACGCTTTTTATCTGAACAGGAGGCCCATCTGCTCTTCAATTCCAGCACTGAAATCTCTTCAATGGTGAGCCCCATCATGTCGGCGTATTTATGAACACGAGGCACAATAAACTTGTAGCCACGTTTCCGGTAAAACTCTTTGAAGAGGCCATTCAGCTTCTCCTTTGATCCTTCTGGGACATAAAAATATCGCCCTTTGAATTCAATCTCTTTGGCCTCGCCATGGTATTGCAGGTAATAATTCCTGCCCAGATAGAGAAACGATTGCCCGTTTACCGGCTCACGCTTGGTGGCTTTTTCGTTCAGCAGCTCGCACCGGGCCTGGTACTTGTGGATTTTATACTCATTGGCCTTGAGGATATTGTTGATCTCCTCTTCGGTGGTCTGTTCAGGGACAAGAACCGAGAGTGAGCCGTCGCGCTCTATGTAAATGCTGGCAGTCTTCCTCCTGCTGTGCCTGACCGCTATCTTGTATGCAACGGTCATGACTTGCGAATCTCTGCTTCCCGTTTATCGGCAAGGATGATTACCTCTGCGGTAAGGTGTGCCGCTTTCGCTTTTATGGAATCAATCCCGCAATAATCAAGCTCGTCCCTGATCGCACTCTCAAGTTGTCGTTGCTCATGCGGTCTCTGCCAGCAATTTGGCAGCATGATGAACTCCTTGATGCGGGCATAGATCAGCTCTGAAATTTGGCCGATGTTGCCCGTTACTTCGGGATTTGTTTTGTCGATACCACCATGCAGTGCCAAGTTTTACAACCGGGAAAGAAAGCACTCAACATTAGGGTATAAATCGCCTGTTGAGTTTTTACGTTATAAACAACAATCAATAGCTATAGCTTCTTAGGATGTCCATTTTTTTGTTGCAAGTTCAAGCTGCCCTTTCCGCATCAGGCGTTCAAGAGCAAACTGGTCGTTGACTCGTTTCAGAAAGAGCATGGCAATGACATACTCTTTGAACTCCGAAGCATCCATGTTTCCACGAAGCGATTCGCAGGCCTCTTCAAGGAAGTTTTCTAACAACGACAGTGAAAGTTTATGAGCCATTGAGTTGTTTGTTTTTTTGGCAATTCATCGCTGCTTCCTGCGGCAGCGCCACCTCGATAAGTTTGCGTGGTGATTTTACGGGATAGCCTGATATCATTGATTTTTTTCTGTAAGCCAGATTCGCCCCATGTCGGTTAAACGGTATTTCTGCTTACTGCTTCGTGGTTTATCCGGAATGGTCATTGCAATCAATCCTGCTGTGATGAGCGGGTTAAGAACTTGGTGCCGGAACTTGGTGCGATCTGAGCGACCCACTATGCTCATGAGATTTGATAACTCACTATCTTCCAAACAATTAGAAAGAACATCGACTTGGTGCCGACTTAGTGCCAACTTAGTGCCAACTTGCGCGGTAACGTTCTCTTCTGTCGAGCCGGATTGAACCGGTCGCCATAACGTTTGTATAAATGAACCGGCATCCTGCCTGAATTCAGGTGGTCTGAGCCCGCTCTCTGCGCAAAGTTCAATCATGTCGAGAATGCCTGACCCGGCCCGTTCAACGATTCTTGTCAAAAACAGTGATTCGGCAATAAGCGGGTTGTGCGGTACCGAAGCATGGGGATGGCGCAGTGAGTCGATAGTCAAGGATGGTGGCAAACATCCCGGATTCCACACTTCAAGCCTGTCGGAAAAGAGCATAACCTGAACAGATGCATTGGAACTGTAGTCGCGGTGCGCAATGCAGTTGACAATTGCTTCAGCAACGGCATCACGGGGAATTTCGTAGGTAACCGGCGCCTCGTTGCTTAAAGCACGGGTACCTACAGCTCTGTTGAGCTTGCCCATCACAAAGTCTATGGCGGAATCGACCAGTTGAAAGAGGTCGCCTTTATAAACCTGATAGGAGGGAATGGGTTTCCTTACCTGGGTTCCGTGAAAGTGGAGGCATTTGACTTCGGATGAAAGAAGAAAGCGCTGCGGTTGAGTTCCAAAGAGCAAAATAGCCGCGTTGCTCGGTCGATCATGGTCGAGAAGGTTGAGGTGAACCAGTGCGCTACGCATCGGTGTTCCCCTGCCATGGGCATAACCGCGTGCATGCACTGCCCTATCAAGAAATGTTGCCACCTTCTCTTCTGATATATCGGTGAGTGCAGCTCCCCGGCAGGCTGAAGCATCGAAAGGGCCTGTCGTAATCGTTCCCCATCGTCCCAGATATTCTACCAGACTGGCGTAGACGCCTGCTGTCAGTTCGGGGATACTCGCAAACCGGCGCCTGATGAGCTGATCGCCTGCTTTGCGAATAAGCGCCTGCATTTTCGGATGGCAGCCTGATGCGCTCTCGCTTTTTACAAAGATGATTCGGGGTTTTGCAGCCTTGGTCGCCCGGTCAAACTCCTCTTCGGTGGGTGAAAGACCATGCAACCCTTCGGTTCCATAACTGTCGCCGAAAAGTCCGATATAGAGATCACAACGATCCACCTCTTCAAGATAGACGTTGTCAGGTCGGCGGTCTGAGGCCGGGATATCTTCAAAAAGGAATACTTCAAAAAATTGCCTCAGGAGTGCATCGTTCAGAATAAACGTTTTCAGAGCCTGACGTTCTTCAGCAAGCTCTTTTTGTACGCTCGAAAGAAAGATATGGTATCGTGTACTCATTGATTGCCTCCTGCAAGAGCAAGAAGATCCTGGATATTGTAATTGACTGATGAGACACCCCAACCCGGTTCAACATCAAAGGGGTTCCGCAGATAGTAAGGGCCATCAATCTGTTCATTTTCGTCAACCTGCACAATGGCCCGCACAAATTTTTCAGCCTGATTGAGGGTATAGAGCATCTCGTTACGGGTGATGGTAACTGTGCTCGCCCCTTTTACGCGCCTCTTGACTTCAATATGCCGGGATTCAGGGCTTGATGCAATACGGCGCTGAAGTGAGGTGAGAGCAAATCCAACCGAGCTTTTTCGCTGACCGTCCAACTGGTCAGAGTCGAGAAGTGAGAGGAACAACTTAAAATCCGCCTCCTTGCCGTTGTGCGGCGTGGCTGTCATCAACAGGAGGTGGCGAGTCTGCGCACCAAGCTTTTCGGCCAACTTGAAACGCCCTGTTTTCTGCATTTTACTGCCGGAAAAATGCGCAGAAAGCTTGTGTGCCTCATCGAACACAACAAGATCCCAGCCAGCAGCACAAAGCTTCTCCTGCAGCTCTTCGTTTCGTGCCATCTGGTCGAACAGAAAAGCAAGATCAATGCGCTTTGCCTCAATGGTGAGTTTGAATGCCACACCATCTCCGTCAAAAGACCAGGGGCGCTCGGTAGTTGCAACTGCAATATTCTCTTCATCGGCCCGACCAAGAAGCCGCTCTTTGAGGGTGCCATCAGGAGTCTGATAGATAACCCGGACTGCTCCATCGGCAATAGGAATAACCGCGATAACCGTTGCAACAGCCGAAGGTTCAAGACCGGTAAGGGAACTGCCTGACGTTATCTCTTCAATGCACATTGGTTGTTTTTTGTGATAATTCGGTCGTTCAATGGAGTTGTTCTATTTACCAAATATTCACTTATAGTAAAAGGAATGCAAGAGGTTAGAGGATAAAAATCAGGCAGTGGTTGGGGGGGGATTTGTGTCGGCGCATTAGCGTCAGCAGAGCAGTATAAATTTATCTTCCCGGTAAATTCCGGTTTGAAGCCGACAAAGGAAAAAACGGTACCAAGTTCAAGCAGATATTTTTCGGGATGCCCCCAGGAATACCTGCAAGCAAGGCCCGCCCGGGCAATTTTGCCACAGCCTGTTGCAAAATTGAAGCACCCGTATTACTACTCGCGAAACAGATCATATATCTGATGTTCCGTTCCGAAAAACCTTTGATCTCAGGTAATGCGTTGGGGATATCCTTTGAAAGGCTGGGAATAACCGTAGCACTCCAGGGTAATTGGCCAACAAGCTGTTGGCTTATTATATCTTTTTGAGGGCTCTACCTATCCTTCCCACTTCACGGAGACAATCAACAATCTCTTTTGTCGAAATTTGAGCGTTAATGGTTGGGACAGATAATGATTGAAGTATTGTCTCACGATTAAACAACTTGGCGGCATACTTTTTTTCTGACTCTTTGATGGCAGAAAAAATACGATCAAGATCGTTGCCATATCTCGCATTGTAGATTCCATGTTGCTATGGCACAAACTTCTTTACCTGAAGATCCTTCATTACCTTATAGTGTTTGTCGTTTCCAGTGAGAACAGGGAGGCCATAAGCAATTGCCGTAGATCCAATTAAAGCATCAGCCAGTTGCATGGAATGACTGAGAAAATGTTGTTCAACAAAAAACATGGCTTTTGCAGATACCTCTTCGGAGACATACAGTATTTGTGCGTTCCATCCATGGAGTGCTTTACGGAGTTTGGTTAACTCCTGTTTATTTCTCAATCCCTGGACGAGTTCCATATAGGTAATGACAGAGATGAAAAAATTATTTGAGTTTTCAATGAGCTGCTATGCTTTTTCATTTCCTCGTATATACCAAATGAGAACGTCAGAATAAATAACCATCAGAATCCCCCTTTTCTTAAACCTCTTACATACGCATCAACATTTGTTGCCATCTCGTTATCTTTCCACATTCCGAATAATTCAGTTGTTTCGGTTTGCCTTTTAATTTCCTGATAGGGAACAAGTTTGGCGCACGGTTTTCCCCGGAAGGTAATAACAACTTCCTCTCCCCTTTTTACAGAGTCTATGAGCTCTTTTGATTTGAATCTCAGCTCTTTTGCGGTTGCTCTCATAATCACCCCTCCATATTGGAAGTTTCTATTTCAAAGTATATACTTGAAAAAGAGTATCGTCAATTATTTTTTTTTGAGGCTGGAAAATTATTCTGATATGTTGCCCTTGAGCTAACAACGGCTGTTTGCAGTGTAACAAACAAGTTCGGTTGACCAAAGCACACCTACTTTAAAAAGCCTTCACTCCTGAACCTGCACCGCCATCCCGTCTTTCAGCTCATTGGAGGGATGCACCACTACGCGCTGCCCCTCTCTGACCCCGGCAAGCACCTCGGCCTGCCAGGTGCCGCGCATCCCGAGAGTGACGCTCCTGTCAACCGCCTTGCCATGCTCGATGACGAAGAGATGCCATCCACTTTTTCCCCTGAAGAGGCTGCTGACCGGCACCTGAAGAACACTTTTGGCTTCACGAAGAACAATGCTCGCCTGAACACGGAAGTTATCGCCGAGCAGCGGTTCATTCGTGCCAAGCACCGCTATAATGTTGACCCGTTTCTCTTCAATACCAAGCGCTGAAACCTTGTTGAACGCAGCCGGGCCAACGGTTTTCACCACCCCCTGCAACTCCTTTTCACCACCCCAGTTGGTGATGAGCACCCGGTTTCCCTGCTTTACCGCAATGGCATCAGAAGAGAGCACGTCAATCACGATTTCAATCGCCGAAGGGTCGCCAATATCAAGCAGGGGTGAACCGGCAGGAATGATCCTTTCGCTTTTTTCATGAATTCTGAGCACTCTCCCGTCAACCGGAGAGAACACCCGAACGGGCTTTCCCGCCGTCTGCTGATCAACAACTGCCTGAAGCGCGGAAAGATTGAATTGGGCAGCTTCAACAGCGGATCGGGCCTGATCAGCCTCTTTTCTGGCTATTTGAACATCATTTTCTGCAAGTTCATAACTCTCCTTTGAAACCGCGCCTTCGTGATAGAGGTTCTGATAACGGGCAAAGCGGCGTTCTCCCTGTGCAAGAGATAGCCGCACCTGTCGCTCCCGCGCAACGGCCTCATGAAAAACCGCTCGGGCAGAACCGACGCGAGACGAGGCTTCGCTGTAAGCCCGGCGATCAAGCTCAGGAGGTAACAGCTCCGCCACCAGACTTCCCTTCTGGACACTATCACCCTCTTCCAGCCTTACTCGCACCAGCTTTCCGGTCACCGGAGCGGCAAGAACAAAGCGATCATTCACACGGGTAACTCCCTCGCCATCAAGCGTCACCTGCAAAGCACCACGCTTCACCATGCCAGATTCTACCGGAAGCGGAGAGGGCCTGAAGACAAAAAAGAGGATCACGGCAGCAATCGCCACTGAGATCCCGATAAGTCGCTGTGTTTTTGAGAGGAGCATCATCTATTCCCTTGTTTTCAAAACTTCAACCAGATCAAGCGTCACCAGCTTCCGCCTGACCAGAAGGCCGGAAAGCGCTGAAACAATAATGATAACCGAAAAAGCAAAAAGAAAGTTGTAGGCACTGAAGACGAGCGGCAGCCGGTACAGTTCAGAGCTGAGCCCTTTGGCCAGCAACCACGAAAGCCCTATCCCGATCAAAAAGCCAAGCGGAATAGCCAGAATGGTGAGCAACGCTTGCTCGCCCAGCAGAATGACCGAGACCTCAGCTTCCGTCATGCCAAGAACCCTGAGGCTTGAGAGTTCACGCGCCCGTTCCGAGAGGGAGATACGCGCCCCGTTGTAGACCACTGCGAAGGCCAGAACACAGGCAAAAGTTGTGAGAATAAGCGTCGATGTGGTCATGCTTTGGGCAATCAGTTCATCGAAACTCTCCTTCATCGCTTTCAGCATCATGATACCGGCAACACCCGGCATCTTTTTGAAGGTTGTGTAGAGATTACCTGCCTTTGCCTGATCAATGCGCAGATATGCCGCATTCAGCGCCCCGCCATCCCCTGCAAGCCGGTTGAGCGCAGCAAGATTCATGTAGGCCGAAAGCCCCAGAATCTCATCAATGGTGCCACTGACCACCACCTCCCGATGAAGCTGCTTTCCCTGCAGAAAATCCACCTGCAACCTTTCACCCACCCTGACACCCAGAATATCCGCGAGGGTATTGGTGAGCACCACACCATCCGGAGGAAGAATCAACTGACGATTGTTCTTATCAACCAGCCGCTGCAACCCCTCTGAGGACTGCATCCCCCTGATTGATTGACGACGGGACCGGTGGCCAAAGCCCATCTTTACCGACTCTTCCCGATAATATTCATGCTCCAGCACCCCGTCAAGTGATGCAATCGCATAAGCCACCGACGGGGGCATTGGGTTGTTGAACAGCACCGTCACATCCTCACGATGCTTCTCATTGAACTCAACCTGCACCATTCGCTCAGTCGAATCGTAAGTAAATCGCCCGGCAACAAGAATAGCCACGGCGAGAGAAATCATCAACACCGACAGGGCAGCCTTCCACCGACGACGTTCCAGGTTGCGAACAATAATCCTCAGGGAGACCGGTATTTTGCTGCGCAACGACTCGCGATCAAAAAAGCCGGGTTTATAGATTGCCGGTGATTCAGGTCGCATCGCCTCCGCCGGAGGGAGCTGCACCGCCTTGCGGACAGCGCCAAGCGCACCGAAGACCGCCGCACCGAAACTCAAGAGCACCGACAAGGCGACATCCTCAAAACGGAAATAATAGACCAGTTCCGCAAAATTGTAAAAATCGCCGTAGATATTCATCAGCCCCCTGCCGAGCCAGGCGCCAAGCAGGGTGCCTGCAACCGACCCCACAGCGGTGGGAATCAGGGCAAAGCCGAGGTAGTGCAGCCCGACATCCTCGTTCGAGTAGCCCATCGCCTTGAGCACGGCAATCTGGTCGCGCTGCGTCGCCACAATGCGGCGAAGCACCACATTGAGCAGAAAGACTGCAACTGCAAGAAAAACAACAGGAAGAAAGGTGATCTGGATGCCAACCTGCTTGATTTCATCAACAATAAAGCGGTCAGAGAGCTGCTCACTCCGCCCGAACGCCCCAAGCGAACCATAGCGTCTGAAGAGGTTGTCGAGCTGCATGATCACATCCTTTTCCGATGCACCGTGTGCCAGAGTCAGCGACATGTTATTGAACGCACCGCTCATGTTCATTGCAGACTCAAGAGCCCGGCGGCTCATCCAGAAGACACCGAACCGTCGCTTGTCGGGGAAAAAGGAGCCCGGTTGCACCTCATAGATGTACTCCGGAGAGAGGCCCATCCCGACAATCAGCAGCTCCTTCTTTCGTCCGTTGATCACCGCACTGATATGGTCGCCCGGCGCCAGATGGTTGGCCTCAAGGAAAGGTTTGCTGACAATCACCTCCTCCGGCTTGCCCGGTTCGATGTAGCGCCCCTTCTTTAGAAAGATATCGTTCAGCACCGGTGTCCTATACTCGGGAATCGAGACCAGCCTTGCCGTAGCAGGCTCATCAAGACCCGGCACATCAAGCGTCACGTCGGCAATAATACGCGTACTGACCGAGGCCACCCCCGGAATACGGCTCACCATCTCACGATAAAACTCCGGCGCACGCTTGACCTCAACAAACACATCCGCAAAGCGGAACCGGCTGTAATAGCGCTGCCGCGACGCCTCCAGCGAGTACTTCACGCTGCTCATGGAGACAAAGACCGATATACCGCAGGCGACCACAGCCGCCACAGCAAGCATCTGCCCCTTCAGGTGAAGCAATTCTCTCCACAACTTTCTCTGCAGGGGCTTCATCGCACTCCCCTACCAGACAAGTTCAGAAGGCGAAAGACGCTCAGGATTCTTCCGATCTTCAACAATTTCACCGCTGCGCAGACGCACAACCCGGTCAGCCATCCCGGCAATCGAAGCATTATGAGTGATCACCAGTGTTGTGGTCCCAAGTTCACGATTCACCTTCTCAATCACATCAAGCACAAGCTTGCCCGTCTGAAAATCAAGCGCCCCGGTAGGCTCATCACAGAGCAGCAACTCAGGCCGCTTGGCGATAGCCCGGGCAATAGCCACCCGCTGCTGCTCACCACCAGAAAGCTGTGCCGGAAAATGGTCGAGACGATGGCCAAGCCCCACCAGCAACAGTGCCTCTTTCGCCGACATTGGACTCTCAGCAATCTCCGTCACAAGCTGCACATTTTCAAGCGCCGTCAGACTCGATATCAGGTTGTAAAACTGAAACACAAACCCGATTGAGCGGCGCCGGTAGGCCGTCAACTCAGCCTCAGTCGCCGCTGTAATCTCACGCCCATGAAAAAAGAGCTTGCCGGATGAGGGAACATCCAGCCCCCCGATAATGTTAATCAGCGTTGACTTACCGCTCCCTGAAGCGCCCAGCAGCACCACAAGCTCCCCCGCATAAAACTTCACCGACACACTCTTCAGCGCATCAACCTGCACCTCGCCCATAACGTACGATTTTGACAGCTCGCTGATGTTGAGGACTGGATTGTCGGAGGCTACCTGAGCGGGATGATGGTGACTATCTGAACTTGATGTTGATGAGGAGGACATTTCAGGATGATGTTTTTGCCGTTGTAGATACCTTGATAAACGATAACATCATTCTCTCCCTATCAATTTCGCATTTAACAATAAGGGCCACGAAAACGCTCCCCATTGAAATGAATGAGATGCGACGGTGAGTCAGCAACCCATCCTTCAGTTTCCCAGGCAATTTCAGACAGATACCTCGCCATAACGGTACGATTCTTAAAAGCCGTGACATAAACCAAGCCAGCTTTTGACGTTATAAACAATTTGGACAGCTCGGCATGTCGTTTGGGATCGACCGGGCCATGACTGGTAACCGCCTCTATCAGAAACAACCAGTTCCGCTCAGTGTCATAAAGGATAACATCCGGCATCTTGCCATGCGAATCAACATCCACACCAAGCTCAGACAACAGTACCGCATCAAAGTAGCCCCACTTCTCACCGGTATCTCCGGCATACACAAGAACACTTCCTGGAGCAAAACGTGAAGCAAAATCCTCAATAATTGCCCTTATCAAATCACTGTGCTCTCCAGGGCTAAGCGTGATTTTAAAATCTCCAGCAACCTTCACCGGTATTCGATTCTGCTCGCGTTCTTTTGCATACCTGGAAAGCAGAGTTTCTCGCTGACCGAAATATTCGTTCAACTTCTCTCGCCATTGTTTAGTCCCGAAGCTCCGAATCAACTCCAATGTGGCAGATTCAATTTGATAAACCGCTTTTGGGCTGTTCACTGATCGGTCTGGCATATCAGGATTGTATTGAACAATTCCGGCATCGAGAAACTGATGCATGGTTTGCCGACGAAACGTTTCTCGAGAATTTGGAGCATAATCTTTCAGGTAATGCTCCCGTACCCAATCCATAATCGGCGTAATTCCCAATAATGGATTATCCGCTAACGCCCATCCTTTATCAGGCGTCAAATCGAGCAAGGCAAGCAAGCACAACGCTGAGCGTTCATTTTGTTGCGCACGCGGAAGCCCTATTGACAAGAGAATTTTGGTTGCTTCCGCTATACGAACAATGCGTTTATTGCTTTTATTCCTCATATCCCGAGACTCTCAAATTGTTTGTCAATCATGGCCTGAGAAGGATTTTCACAGCTCAATGCCCATTCGCCCAGTTGCAATAGTGCCGCTCTTGAGGGATACTTTATAAGTCGCAAATCAGTTGCGTTAACCTGAGTATGACCGTTGAAACGCCTGAAGTTTTCATCAACTGCCGTTGTATTCAGAAAAACGGTCAAGCCATAAGCGAGTGCTTCAGGCAATCCGTGTTTCTCTTCATGAAATACATTCAGATGATTCTCGAAACCTAACACATCAATACCCGGAAAATTGTCGGGTCGAACTACCCCTGCCACAACTCTTCGTTTTTCCTCTTTTGATGAAAACCGGCGAACAACACAATAAAAGCCATTCGGAAAAAGCCACTTTTCAGTATCAGCATTTCGGTGAAGAGCGTTGGGCTTTTTCGATTCCTGTTTTGGCCAATCTAACGCCCACCCCTGAATATGACAGGGATACAGTAAAGGAACGGTTCCTGACCCAGGCATCTGGCTCAAGTGATCTCTAAGCCTGAAATCAACAACCGGTCCGGTCGAAACATTGACTCCGATACCCTGCAACATACAGCAAACATGAGCCGATTGCTCAATAAAATTACACTCATTCGATGTTGGAACATGAATAAAGCGCTCAGGATCGCCAAGCATCACAATACGATCGAAGTGATGTCGATGAGTAGATAAATCACTGAAGCTGTCATCAGTCGAAGTGGTAATTGTTACCTCACCCTGCGGGGAACCACGCTCCAGCATGATAATAATGTTCTCCTGAAGCACATCATCATCCTTGAAGGCCTTTTTTCTTGAAGCAAACAAATGTATATGCCGAAGGGCTGCACGTTCAAGAACATACTCGCGAAACGGTCGATAATAGGGGCCATTACAAAAACTTCTCGGAATAATTGCAACAAGCTGCCCCTTCTCTTCAAGAAGCAATAAGGACAATGCAACAAATGCCGAATAGAGATTGACCGTTTCAATACCTACCTGCCGCAATGCTGCTCGATGTGGAGAGTTGCTCCGTATCTTCTTGTACGGCGGGTTAAGAATGGCATGGGTATATTTCGGAAGAACTTCAGCAAAGAGACTACCAGTAATTGAGTTAACTGCAGCTTCAATAAAGTCATCTTTCCAGACTCTTAACTTGATATCCAGATGTTGACCGAAGTTGTCAGGAAGCTGGCTCAAAAATGGGTGCAACTTTTCATCAATCTCAAAAGCATCAATCGTGATCTGCTTAAGATCGAAGTCTCCTGAAACAATGCGTTGCAAAAAAGCAGAGGAGAGTGAGCCAATTCCTGCACCGGCATCAAGAAGTCGACATTTTTCCTTCATTGTCCGATCAAACAGGCCAGCCATAAACCAGGCGATACGTGAGGCCGTAAAAAACTGCCCAAGTTCCGACTTTCTTTTGGCTGCAGTTGATTTCGAGACCTTAAGCCTCACTTGTTCAATCGCGGATAACAACGTCTAAGCTCCTGTCGTTAATTTACACTTTGAAAACTTGTCATGCCTTGTAAGCGTATAATAAGAAATATTGAATATGTAAAATAACTGTGTTTTCAAACAAACTTATGGATTTTGCAGAGAAAGAACAATACAACTTCACCCTCTCACCACAACAGTCCGGTACTTTATGGATAAAGTTTTGTCAGGCATAACCCCAAAATCTTTTTTCAAGAACCACCTTATCCGCAGCACCCGCTTAATTATCCTAACAATTATGGATATTCATTCCATGATTTACAAGGATAATTCCTACAGAAGGCATTAAAAGCGTAACAAGCAAATTCCTTAAATACCTCACCAAAGGAGTACAGACGTACAGAAAACAACAACTCTCCATAGAGCCCATTGGGCATGATAATAAAGCGCATGACAATGAGTTCTTCTTGAGGAACAGAATCCTCTACCTGACAAAACTGGTATAAACTTTACCGACCGCTTCCGGGCCCGGAAGTGAAGCCTTCGTCTGCTCCCTCATCTTGAGCAGCCACGCCATATTTCGTCCGAGAACCTCCATAATCTGCACCCCTTCGGCATCCTGCAACGCTTCGCCAGGCGCTCTTCCATGCGTTATATTCCAGTAATTGGAGGTTGCAAGAATCATCTCAGAATAGGTCAGATAGTGGTTCAGGCTGTCGAATGTGGAAGAACCACCAGTTCGGCGAACCGCCACAACTGCTGCTGCAACTTTCTGACGAAACAGATTACCATTGCAGCCTGACACATAAAACGCCCTGTCAAGAAAAGATTTCAAGGTGCCCGCAATACCCGCAAAATAGACAGGTGATGCAATAATGAGACCATCAGCCTGCTTCATCAACTGAATCGACTCATTGACCGAGTCACTCTTGATGCTGCATTGCTCATCCCGGTTTTTGGCACAGGTTCCGCAAGCCATGCAACCCCGGATTGCCTGATTGCCAATCTGCAAAATTTCAAAATTGATACCGTTGGCCTGTAATTGCTTGCCGACTCCCATCAGTGCGTGATAGGTATTGCCCTCTTTGCGGGGACTTCCGTTTACTGCTATAACGTTCATTTTAAAAATGACTTGTTAGAAAAATGACTATTGATCAATGTAATAAAAAAGAACCACAGGCCATATCGATAAGTGTCAGTCAACGCTCCCGTTCCTTTTACCACCGGCTGGTATTGTGGCATGACTCGCAACTTGCATTTGTCCGACGATGCAATTCGTCATCCGGTGCCTGGACATCGTTTATTTGCTGTTCGTTCTTTCCTGCTCTGGCGCTCGGCGAGCTATCGATTGGTGCTTCCATTTCTTGCGGGCGATTTGCAAATTGAGGGGTTATTGACGACACCATTCCTTCATCTGTATTGTGCCGAAAGTCTCTTGCTTTGTCACCATGTCTGTGATGTCTTTCACGCCCATAGAAGTCATCTTCCCCCGAGCCTCTTTCTGCTGCAAGATCAGCAAAAGCAAGTTCCTGTGAGTATCCATATACATCAACCCGTTTCTCGCTTCCCTGTTGCTCACTCTTGTCCCAAGACTTGGAAATACTCTTTCCAAGCTCAAGAATTCCTGAAAAAGGCTGAATCTTGAAGAACGTACCGGCACCAAACAAGAGAGAGAGCACGACGATCACAAGAAGTTCCCGGGGGCTCTGTAATCCCTCCTTCGTTTTGCTTTTCAGGTAAGAGAAAAATGCTTTCCAGTTTATAAAAAACAGATGACAGAGTGAAAGGATCGAAAAGGAGAATCCAAAAATGATATGCTGGTTTTGCCAGGAGGGTTTGTTCATTCCCAATATTTCCCACATAAAGCCGGGAGTTCTGCCTGGAAAAATATAGAGAATAATGCCAGAAACGAGAATCATGATAAAAGAGAAGAAAAGTCCGAAACTGGTAAATACCCGCCAACTGAAAGATCGCTTCATTTTGTGTCCCTTGTTTACATTGAGTTATTAATAAATGCCAACTGCAACTTAGGACGACGTTTGCATTTCTTTCCAGCGGTGTCATCACCACTTTTTACATATTTTTTCAGGCTGAGCCATCAATCCTCTTCCGTTTGGCGATAAAACAAACGCATTCGCGCTTTACTGATATGTTGGGTGGACAAAGTGGTCGCCAAGCTTATGAGATTCGCACAACGGCAAGCTCACCTTCTTTGTTCGCAAAATAACGATGGGTAAAAGATTGTGATTATTATTATATTCACAGCCTTATCAGAAAAGTTTTTAAGCTTATTACTGATAAGCAAGATACGGAGAGGTGCGAGAGTGGTTGAATCGGACGGTCTCGAAAACCGTTGTGCGCTTCGGTGTACCGTGGGTTCGAATCCCACCCTCTCCGCTGAACGATAGTCCAGCACTATCCTCTATAGTCCGAAAAGCCCTGTAAAATCAGGGTTTTTCTTGTTTTTACGAATCAATGTACCCGAGCAAAATCTAATCCTCTGCGGCAATAACATCAAGCATGAGGCTTATGCTCTTATTGGTAATGTCCCATGACAGAGTCGGTGCCACATAATAGGAACCATCATCACGCCAAGACAAGCAACAAAAATCACCAAGTTTGTGTCGCAGACTCGATTGTGACGGCCATTGTCGCACGCAACCAATCGAACCGTTTCTTCAGCACATCAAACTCTGGTCCGGATGTGATGAACTTTGCCTTGCCTTTGATCAAACAGCCTGCGCCCTGACCGTGCAGTCCCTTTACCTTGCTGCTTGCTACTGTGATGAGCACATTGGGGTTATACGCCACGTTGGACTCTGTCTTGTTCATGTAACCGGCCGGTATCAACAAGCGGCCATCCTCGGATATTGCCAAATAGGAATTCCAGGTGTTAACCAAATGAGGCCCGTCTTCTCCCAAGGTCGCAATGGCAACGACGCCATCCGCCTTCATCAGTTCTGGCAGTACTTCCGGTATCATATTGTCTCTCCTTTGTTTATGTATTGATAACAAAATAGCTCAGCATTGAGCACCGGCTGGTGTTCGCCAGACACTCTTTTCAGAGCAACTTCATAAGGGATTTATTCGCCGATAATCTTGATGAGCACCCGTTTTTTTCTCTTGCCGTCAAACTCCCCATAGAAAATCTGCTCCCAGGTGCCAAAATGCAGCCGCCCTTTTGTGACGGCAACAACGACCTCCCGACCCATTATCTGGCGTTTGTGATGGGCATCGCCGTTATCCTCTCCGGTTCTGTTGTGCTGGTAACGGCTCAGCGGTTCATGCGGAGCCAGCTCCTCAAGCCAGCGCTTGTAGTCCTGATGCAGGCCCGGTTCGTCATCATTGATAAAGACTGAAGCGGTTATGTGCATCGCATTCACCAGGCAGAGACCCTCCTGAATGCCGCTCTCGTGAAGAGCCCTCTCAACGTCGCTCGTGATATTGACAAAATCCATTCTTGCAGGTATCTGCAGCCAGAGTTCTTTGTGGTATGATTTCACTCTTCAGATGGTTAAGGTTTATAGTTGTGCCTATCTTCATATTTATCCAGAAAATACTCATTTTGATCCACTAATCCCCGGTTAAACCATCATCCTTCCCGGCTGAGATTTAACATAAACGTAACAGTCTGTTGATGAGAGATTGTTTCAACACTACAATAAGTATTGTAATGTTGTCTATGCAAAAATCAACAGCAACAAGAATTTTTGAATCTCTCTCATCCCCTGTGAGACTGGATGTGTATCGATTACTCGTCAAGAAAGGCGCCGAAGGCATGGTCGCTGGCGAGATTGGTTCGGCACTTGATGTGCCACCAACAAATCTTTCGTTCCATCTTAAAACACTCGCTCATACAGGTCTCCTCACTGTTGAGCAGGAGGGTCGTTTCCAACGCTACCGGGCCAACCTTCCGTTAATGATGGATATTGTTGCCTATCTCACTGAGGAGTGCTGTGGCGGTAATCCTGAAATATGCGGGGATTTCAGCGTGCCGGCAATTTGTCCTCAGTGCATTGACATGTTATCAGATAAGAAATGAATCTATAGTCCATTCCAAAATTACTATGAAAAAATCAGTCCTTATTCTCTGTACCGGAAACTCATGTCGCAGCCAGATGGCCGAAGGTTTTCTCCGTTCTTATGACAGCTCGCTCGAAGTGTTTTCTGCCGGCACGAAACCGGCGCAATCCGTCCATCCGCTTGCCGTGAAGGTGATGCGTGAAGAGTGGATCGACCTCAGTTTGCACAAACCCAAAAGCGTTGATGAATTTCTCCAGAGGCCGTTTGACTATGTCATAACGGTTTGCGATGCGGCAAAAGAGTCATGCCCGTTTTTTACCGGCAAGGTGGAGCACCGGCTGCATATCGGGTTTGATGATCCCGCTGAAGCTCAGGGAACACAGGAGGAGGTGCTTGCAGTTTTCCGACGGGTTCGCAACGAGATCAACCAGCGTTTCCGAAAGTTTTATAACGATAATTTAACCGGTAAGTAACGCTATGAGCCAGGCAACAAAACAATTGTCATTTCTTGACCGATACCTGACGCTCTGGATTTTTCTTGCCATGGCGGCAGGGGTGCTGTCGGGCTGGTTATTCCCTGGTATCTCCGAGTTCTGGAATCTTTTTCAGTCAGGTACCACCAACATCCTTATAGCTGCGGGGCTCATCGTCATGATGTATCCCCCGCTGGCAAAGGTAAAGTATGAGGAGCTGGGAGATGTGTTTCGCAACACAAAAGTACTGGCCCTATCACTGTTGCAGAACTGGGTGATCGGACCGATTCTGATGTTTGTCCTTGCCGTGCTTCTTTTGTCGGATATGCCGCACTACATGGCTGGCCTCATCATGATTGGTCTTGCCCGCTGCATTGCCATGGTCATTGTCTGGAACGAACTTGCCAAAGGTGATACGGAGTATGCCGCCGGCCTTGTCGCCTTCAACTCGGTTTTTCAGGTACTCTTTTTCCCGCTTTATGCGTGGATCTTTCTGACGGTACTGCCAAAGTGGCTTGGCCTTACTTCATTCGCTGTTGACATCTCCATAGCCGACATTGCCATGTCAGTCTTTATCTATCTTGGTATTCCCTTTATTGCAGGGTTCCTGACCCGTTTTTTCATGCTTCGTCTAAAAGGCAAGGAGTGGTATGAGAGAGAGTTCATCCCCCGCATCAGCCCGCTCACGCTCGTGGCACTGCTCTTCACCATTGTCGTCATGTTTTCACTGAAGGGAGGCTATATCGTGAAAATACCTCTTGATGTGGTGCGTATCGCCATACCTCTGCTGCTCTACTTCGTGATCATGTTTTTTCTTTCGTTCTACATGGGGCGCAAGGTTGGTGCTGACTACTCCAAAACGGCAACGCTCTCCTTCACCGCAGCGAGCAACAACTTTGAACTTGCCATTGCCGTCGCCATTGCTGTTTTCGGCATCAACTCTGGAGAAGCTTTTGCCGCAGTGATAGGACCGCTGGTTGAGGTTCCCGCTCTGATAGCGCTGGTCAATGTCGCGCTCTGGTT
>SZXV01000002.1 GCA_005862225.1 Chlorobium sp. | reverse complement strand
ATAGCAACAACTCCAAGAGTATGTGGTCTCAGAAACGGATCGTTCGCATATTCCTGCAGTGGTTTACGACTGCTGTATTTCAAACGGGCAACAATAAGCGTTCCATCAACTGACCGGGAAAGCTGTGCAGCGTCGCTGAGGAACAATGGAGGACTATCGAGCACAATCATATCAAACTCGCTGTCCAGTTGTTTGAGGAGAGCAAGCATTTTTGCAGAACCAAGCAGTTCATTGGGATTCGGTACTTTTTTGCCTGCGCTGAGCAAAAAAAGCCGGTCTAAATGAGTTGGCTGAAAAAAACTCTTGTCGATGGTATGCTGGTGGCTGTAGAGATAGTCGGTAAGGCCATTATTTTTTTTGCAGTTAAATTTTTTATGCTGCGATGCACGACGCAAATCACAGTCAATAATCAAGGTTTTTTTCCCGGTCAGAGCATAAGCCATTCCAAGATTGGCGCACACAGTTGATTTCCCTTCACTCATTGCTGTGCCTGAAACAAGCAGAGATTTAAGCTGACCATCAATACGGGAGTAATCAAGCGACGTTCGGAGTGTCCGGAAACTTTCAGCAAATGGCGAACTCAGTCCATCGGTTATCCTGGGCATAGGTACTTCAGGAGTTTTTGCAGGAATCTGTTTAGCTTTGCCCTTCTCTGCATCAGTAAGAGCTTTTTCGCGCAGTGCTTTACTTTTTGCATTATAAAAGCGCTTCAATTTTTGTAAAAAATGTTCCCCTGAAAAAGCGCTTTTCCCATTCTGTGTCACAACGGGAATAACAGAAAGAAGGGGCAACCCAACCTCCCTGAAAAAGGTCTCATCAAAAACAGTGTCGTCCAGACTTTCGGCAGCATAAGTATAGAGTGCTGCAAGCAGCAACCCGATAACCAGGCCCATCAGTATATTTTTGTTCCGTTCGGGCTTTTCGGGAAGAAAGGGGCGAAATGCTGATCCGATCAGCGACACACTGCCGACCTCAGAGCCAAGCAGAATCCTGGTTTCATCAAGTTTCTCCTTCAGAAAAATGTAGGTTTTGTTGACAACCTCCCTGTCTCTGAAAAGCTTGGCATACTCCTGCTGTTTTTTGGGCAGAGTGGAGAGCTGGCTTTCGTAAAATTGCTTCAGACGGCTGAACTCACTTGAACTGAAGTTCAGATCGTTCAGTTTTCTTTCGATTTGCAGCTTTTCGGAGACCATGTCAAAATTAAATTTCTGCGCTCGCCCGGCATAACCAATCTCACCGGCAATTTTGCTTCGGCTTAACTGTTCATAGCGGCTTTTGACAACTGCAAGCTGCCGCTTTTTTTCAAGGGTTTCCTCTGCATTTACTCCCTTCTCGCGCAACACCCGCATATACTCGCTTTCACTGGAGCGTATCTCGTCCATGATGGCGCCAAGCTGGCTGTTGACATTCTGCGCTATTCGGGCGCTGAGCGCTTTGTCTTCGGCAGTCAGCTTTTTTTCAAGAAAATCGAGGCTGTTCTTTGTAATATTATATTCGGCGAGAATGTCTCGGTACCTGCTGTCGGTTTGAATAAGTTTATCGAGCAACATTTGGGCGTTGCCTGACAACTCATAGATTTCGTGCTCCGCCATGTATTTAGAGAGGAGGTTATCGGTCTCGGCCACATTTTTTTTCTGCTCATCAAGCATTTCAATGATAAAGCGGCTTGCCTGCGAATACTTTTCAGAGTTTCTGGCTATATCGGCCTCTTTGTATACCCGACAGAGTGCATTGGATAAAAATGCAGCTTCATCAGAAAATGGACTTGCAACAGAAACTTTCAGCACATTCGTTTCACGAGCAGCTTCCACATTGATTCTTTTGTTAAATTTCAAGGCGTAATACCGTAATGCCTGTTCAGAGCCATCATTTGGCACTTGTGGCTGATGAGAAAGCTCAAATGGTTGAAAGAAACGAGCGACTGGAGAGAGATAGGTTCTTTTCCCAAAAAATTCAAGCCCATCTTTTCTGTTGCTTTTATACAGTTCCCTTACCGTAAGCTCAGAAATAGGCATCGACTTGAGCAACTCCACATCTTTTTTGACTGCTGTATTTCCGCTGCCTGATTCAACACCAAGCGCTTTTTGAAGTACGTCACCAGTTCCTGATGGATCATTGATCATAATAACCGAAACTGCATGATATTCTGGAGTTGTCGCATAAAAATTAATAAGTGCCGCAGTCAGGGAAAGCAGAAGAATCAGAAGAATTCCATACTTCCGGCGAAAAATAATTTTAAGTATCTCTTGAACACTGATATCGCGCTCCCCAAGTTGCCTGTAATCGTTCTGCTGCTCAACAGGATTAAGATTTTCATTCATCGTGCCAGTCTCTTTGAGTGGTTATTTATGCAGAATTGAATATACGCTGACCCAAGGGTACGCAATACTCATGATACTGGCAAGCTTGTAAATACTGATTGATTTTTCGGGAATAATGATGGTGTCATTGGGTTTCAGCGCGATAAATGAGGTTCGGTCACCGTGCTTGTAAAACTCCTTCAAATTGATAATGTAGGCCTGCTTGCCATCCTTGTCTGGCTCCTGGCGTGCAACCAGCACCTGTTTAAGGTTTGCTTCAGGACCGATGCCCCCTGCAAGCGCAAGGATAGTTGCAAAATCAACATTCTCCTTGACGACAAACTGGCCCTGCTTGTTAACTTGTCCAATGACGTTGACGATCATGAGAATATTGCCGTTATCATCGGTAAAATAGGAGTTCTGAACAAGCGGATATTCGGGCCCTCCAAGTGGGTTATAGTCAGGCTTCACTGAAGATGCGTTGGCAGGCAATACCTCCGCATGACTGCTGAGAGGCAGTGATTGAAAGGTCAGAAAGAAAATGATCAGTGTCTTGAAAAGACGCATTGGTGCGATGAGTTTTTATGCCAGATTATCTCTCAAAGTTATTCTTTCAGCTCAGGCCTTTCAAACCAAAGGCCTGAGCTGAAAAAGGAGTGCTCAATCTTGTTTGTTATTATCTTGCTGCCCTTCTCCATTCCCATTTTGGCCGCCATTATCTTGCTCGTTGCCTTGCTGCTGTCCACCTGAGCTATCATTAACATTACCTCCAACACCGGGAGTAGTGTCGAAACTGAGCGAACTCACACCGCCAACAGTGACGCCGTCAGAATTGTTCACTGAAGCAAAAATAGGCCCTGCGGTATAGCTGCAAAAAGTCGCAACAAGAAACGTTATCCTTACAATAGTTTTTTTCATGATTATCTCCTGATTGGGTTTCAGAGTTTAAATCCTAAAGCAGCACCCAGGCACACGCGAATCCCGTCACCGGAATAATGGGTCAGATCGGCAAGAGCTACAGTGAGGGTAATGGGTTGACGTTCGATATAAATTGTCTTGGAAGCGCCTGCATTGAGATTCATCCCGTTCCAGTCAGTAATGATATTGAATGATTTCGAAACCTCATAAGCGAGATTACCAAAAACGTATGTACCATGCTCCCCCTTGCCAGTCGCAATGTCCATTGGGGTTTTATCTGCAAATCGGCCTGTACCAGCGCCTACACTGTAATGCAGCCGGGTGGTTCTGATGTTTTTATTGACCATGGAATCGTGCTTGATACCACGGCTATAAACGATATAGAAACTTTTGCCTGCATCGCCTCCATCTGTGAGCATGACATTTTCTACACCTGCCCCAATGGCATCATCGTTGCCTAATGACTTTGAAAGATGCAATGATGAAGAGTACTCCTTCCATTCTGAGATATCGATCGAAATAAGTGAGAGTTGGACACCAAGGTTTTTCTTTGGATCACCCAAACCCACCCCAAGCACTGCAGCACCATCATTCTGTGAAGAATACTGCGCAGGAATGGTACCAAAAGCACCCATAAAAACAACATTTCTGGATGCACCCCAGGCAACCGGGGTCGTCAGTGACTTTCCGTGATTATTCAACGTATAAGAAAAAGCCTGCCTTGGCGCCGCGCCAGCCTCATGTCCATGCAGAGCAAGAAGACCAAAGAGAGCCGGTATGAGATATTTTTTCGAGAGCTTCATTATTGTGGCTTTTGGGTTATGTAGTGCTTCTGGTAAGCTTTAAAGCTCCGCTTCCTTCAGTTACAGTCGAAGAATGACAGATTATACTTTTCTTTGTTTTTGTATTGTAAGCATTTCTTCTCTTAATACAAAAAGCCCGTCCATGTTAACGGGCTTTAATAACACACTAAACCACAATTAAGTTCAGTGCAGCGTCAGCCCGAACATGGCTGACGAATATTTTGCAAAGTCGGATAATGGCGCAAAAAACAGTCCGAAATATATGGTCAGTATCATAAGCACAGCCATGAAAATTTGGGCAGGCATACCGGGAGAAAGCTGCTTCTCCTCATGATGGCGCGATTCACGAAGGTACATGTTGAGCGGAATCAGCATATAGTAGTAAAGCGAAATAACGCTGGTCATAATGCCGATGAGCGCAAGCCACATATAGAGTGAGCCTTTGGCAAGCAGGGCTGAAAAGATCATCAGTTTGCCAATAAAACCGAGTGTCGGGGGAAGGCCAACAAGGGATATGAGAAAAACGGTCAATGCTGCTCCTGCAAGCGGCATGGATTTACCAAGGCCTCTATAGTCGTCGAGATTTTCGCTGCCGGTTTTATTTGCAATCAGAATGACGACATAGAAAGCGCCAAAGTTCATCAGAAAATAGGAGAGCAGGTAAAAGAGGGTCGCCTGGGTTCCCAGCTCATCCATCACAATAATACCAAGGAGCAGATAACCTGCATGGGCAATGGAGGAGTAGGCAAGCAGCCTCTTGACATTTTTCTGCCACAAGGCCACCACGTTGCCATAAATCATGGAGGCAACAGAGAGGAGAATAAGCAGTGATAGCCAGTCGATGCCAAGAATATCTTCGTAGGCGTGCCCATCATGGGGGACTGCTATATAGTAAAAGCGCATGAGCAGGGCAAAACCGGCAGCCTTTGATGCTACTGAAAGGTATGCGGTAATTGGAGTCGGAGCGCCTTCGTAAACGTCTGGTGACCAGAAGTGGAACGGCACAGCGCCAATCTTGTAACCGAAACCGGCCAACACAAGAAGTGTTGAAAAAATCATCACCAGCGGGTCGTAGCCATGGGTGGCCAGCTCGGCACTGATCTTGATCAGGTTGGTTTGGGCGGTAAGACCGTAAATCAATGAAAATCCGTACACCATGAGGCCCGATGAGACGGCGCCATACACAAGATATTTGAGCGCAGCTTCTGAGGAGCGGGCGTTGCGCTTGAAATAGCCGGTCAGAATGTATGCGGTAAAGCTGACAAGTTCCATGGAGAGGAAGATCATCAGCAGATCGGAGGAACATGCCATCATGATCATGCCTATGACCATGGCCACAATAAGGGCATAATACTCACCGATGCTTTTGACCTCACTGTCGAATTGCTCGTCGGCCATGGTTATGACAACGGCAAGCATTCCCGAAAGGACAAAAAAGTACTTGAAAAAGAGTGCAAATTCGTCGAGAACGTACATTCCGAAAAAGAACTCTCCCGCCGGCAGAGCATGCTGCTGGTAGATGAAAAAGAAGCTGCCCGCAAGCCCGACAAGGGTGGTGATGGCGAGCAGATTATTTTTTCTGCCTTTTGCAACCAGATCGATAACGATGAGGAGCATGAAAAGCAGTGAGAGATAGATTTCAGGTATAAAAAATCCAACGCTGGCTTGCAGACTTGCAATAATACTCTGGATTTCAGCACCTGATGGCAGCTCAAACATAATGATCTTCGTTTATTCTTTAACGTCAGTCAAATTCAGTTATTTCACAGATGTGACATTACAACGGGTGACAAGACTTCGACCAGTTTGTTGATGCTTGTCGTTAACATACCGAGTACCGGCATGGGATAGATACCAAGGAAAATGGTGATGACAACAAGCGGCACAAGCATGGCAAGTTCTCGGCCATCAAGGTCGAGCTTTCCTTTCCAGTCGTGGAAATGGATGTGTTCGTGCCCATCGTCGCCGACAACAAGGTCATAAGCCGCATCGGATCTTCTTTGTCCGAGGAACATCCTCTGGAGCGACCAGAGCAGGTAGGCTGCGCCAAAGACGATACCAAGCACTGACACCATGGCGATAGGGCGTGTGGTTTCAGAGCTGAAGGCGCCGACAAAGACAAGCGCTTCGGAGATAAAGCCGCTGAGACCTGGCAGACCAAGTGAGGCAAACCATGCTACCGTAACAAGAGCTGCATAGACCGGCATATAGGAGGCAAGGCCACCGAATTTTTCAATCTGGCGGGTGTGGGCACGGTCATAAATCACACCGACAAGAAGGAAGAGCATTGCGGTGATGGTGCCATGGTTGAACATCTGGTAAAGCGCACCAACCATTCCCTCGCTGTTTCCTGCGGCAAGACCAAGCAGCACGTATCCCATGTGGCTGATGGATGAGTAGGCAACCATCTTTTTGAGATCTTTCTGGGCCAGTGCGCAGAAGGCGCCGTAGATGATATTGATGGCGCCAAAAATGCCGATCACATACATGGAGGCATGGAACACTTCCGGGAAAAGCGGAAAGTTGATACGAATCATGCCGTAGGTACCGAGCTTCAGAAGCACGCCTGCAAGAATAACTGAAATTGGTGTCGGCGCTTCAACGTGGGCATCAGGCAACCAGGTGTGGAACGGGAACATCGGAACCTTGATCGCAAATCCAATAAAGAGGACAATAAATGCTACATACCGCCAGAAGACATTGTCGGGGCCAAGAATGGCGCCCTTGATGTAGTTGGTCTGTGTCGCCATGGCCACAAGGCTGAAGGTGTGGTTGCCGGTAGCCGGGTCAAGAACACTGAAGTAGAGACCGATCATGACAAGAAGCATGAAGACGGAACCAAACAGGGTGTAGAGGAAAAACTTGATGGCGGCATATTCGCGGTTTGGTCCACCCCAGATACCGATAAGGAAGTACATCGGCAGCAGCATCACTTCCCAGAAGACGTAGAAAAGGAAGAAGTCAAGGGCGACAAAACAGCCCATCATGGCAGATGCAAGCAGGTTGTAGAGAATAAAGTATCCTTTGACCTGTTTCTGTATGGTCCAGCTTGAAAGAACACCGATTGCCGAGATCAATGCTGTCAGAATAACCATGGTGATGGAGATTCCGTCAACACCGAGGAAGTACTCGATGTTCAGCGAACCAAATCCGCCCAGTTGCAGACTGATCCATGGTACCTTTTCGACATACTGGAATGACCCGGTGATTCCAGGCAGTGAGGGATTATATCCTCTCCAGATCAGAACCGCCAGCACTCCCTGGGCAAGTGCCGCAAGCAGTGAAACAATTCTGATTATCTGCTTTTGTGATGAAGGCACGGCAAGAATAACCAGACCGGCGATAATAGGCAGAAATACAATTAAACTCAGCATGTTCCGTATCTGTAAGTTTTCTGATTGAAAGTAAAATCTCTCTTAATAAATCAGTCGTGTTAAGTAAAAAACAAAGTAACCAAAAACAGCGAGAAGCAGCATAACAACATAAGTCTGCACTTTTCCGGTCTGAAGCTTTCTCAGCACAGCTCCGGTGGTGTTGACAGTAAATGCTGTAAAGTTTACCATGCCGTCAACGACGTGGCGATCGAAACCGTCATTGAGCAGGGCAAAGTTCCTGACAAGGGTCGCTGCTCCGTTCACGATACCATCAACAATAGTGGCATCAAACCAGGAGAGGATATTCGCAATGAGCATTGAGCCCTTGATAAAGGTAGCTTCGTAAATTTCGTCCCAGTACCACTTGTTGAGTGAAAAGAGGTAGAGCGGCTGGATGGCGATCGCCGTCTGTTCGGGATCGATAATCCTGAAAACATAGACCACAAAAGCGAGACTGATGCCGAGCAGCACCATGATGCTCGATATATAAATAGCGGTATAGTGTGCACCGTGACCTGCGTGAATGATCTCTGCCTGGCGAGGATCGGCGTATGTGTGACCACCTTTCTCTGCGCCGCCATGCTCCCCTGCTGCGGCTGCCGGGGCTTCACCGTGTGCAGCCACCGTTGGGACTGCTTCCGGAAGGGTTGGTGCCGCTACACCTGCTGCGAGCAGCTCACCTTTCTGATGGTTGTTTTCACCGACAACGGTTGCCGGTGTCTGGATCATCTTCATGAACCACCCTTTTCCTCCGTCAAGCGGGTCTGGTGAATAGACAAAGAAAACTGAAAGTGTTGCAAGAATAACCAGTGGCGCTCTCATGTTCCAGGAGACTTCGTGCACTCCATGTTCGCTGTGATGCTCGTCGGTATGCTCGTCGTGAGAGGCGTGGGCATGATGGCCTGCGTGATGATCGTCAGCCGGTTTGAGATGTGTGCGGCTCTCTCCGAAGAAGACCAGCCAGATCTGGCGGCCCATGTAGAATGCGGTGAGCATGGCGGAAAAGAAGCCAAGCACAGGAATGAGGTAGAAGATACCGCCGCCTTCAACCTTTGCAAAACCGATGGCACCGGCAAGAATGGCATCTTTGCTCATGAAGCCGCTGGTCAGGGGAAGACCGGCGAGCGCGAGCGTTGCAAGCGTAAAGGTTGCAAATGTCCATGGCATGTGTTTGCGCAGACCGCCCATCCAGCGCATGTCCTGCTCGTGGTGCATGGCATGGATAATGGCGCCAGAACCAAGAAAGAGACAGGCTTTGAAGAATGCGTGCGTCACAAGGTGGAACAGGGCTGCCGAATAGGCGCCCACCCCAAGACCAAGCACCATGTAGCCAAGCTGTGAAACGGTTGAGTAAGCCAGTACCCTTTTGATATCGTTCTGGGTTATGGCAATGGTTGCTGCCATAAAGGCAGTCAGGGCTCCGGTAAAGGCTATAACGTGCAGCGCATCGGGCGTCAGCACCACAAAGATGCGGGCAACAAAGTAGACGCCTGCTGCAACCATGGTGGCTGCATGGATAAGAGCCGAAACTGGTGTCGGGCCTTCCATGGCATCAGGGAGCCAGACGTGAAGCGGGAACTGTGCTGATTTGCCGACGCAACCCATAAAGAGCAGAATACCGGCAGCGGTCAGCCATCCGTTGGAGAGACCAAATTGGCCTGCGGCAAGGTTGGCATAGATCTGCTCAAAGCTGAAGGTATGGAACTGTGAATAGAGAATCAGGATACCGAGCCACATGCCGATATCACCAACGCGGTTGGCAAGAAATGCTTTTTTCTGTGCGTCGGCTGCGCTCTGTTTCTCGAAGAAGAAGCCGATAAGCAGGTATGATGAGAGTCCGACAAGTTCCCAGAAGATATAGATTGAGAAAAGGTTGTCGGAGAGAACAATCCCGAGCATGGAGAAGGTGAAGATCCCCAGAAAGGCAAAATATCGACCGTAATTCTTGTCACCGGCCATATAACCGGTGGAGTAGAGATGAACAAGGAGACTGATAAGGGTCACCATCGCCAGCATGATGGCGGTGAGGTTATCAATAACAACGCCCATCTTGATCTGAAGGGGCCCGACGCCGGGAACATTGCCGAGATCAATCCAGGTAAAGTCCCACGCAATCCTGAATGCGGGGTCGTAGGTCTGCACAATGACCGACCAGAAAATATAGGCCGATATCGCAAATGCTGATCCAAGAATGCCCACTCCTATAAAATCACCTCTTCTCGGAAGTCGGCGATTGAAAAAGATAAGGATGACAAACGAGAGCAGCGGCAGCAGCAGTACGACTATTGATAACTGAATTAAACTGTGCATGTTCCAGATGATATTTTCAGAAAAAAATTAAAACTGATAGTGCGTTGACGTTCTGTTACTCTTTCAATGAATCAATACTCGACACATCGACACTCTTGAATATCTTGTAAATATTGATCACGATGGCAAGGGCAATGGCCGCTTCGGCGGCGGCAATCACAATAACGAAAAGAGCAAACATCACCCCTTCCATTCCGCCATTATACTTTGAGAATGCCAGAAAGTTGATATTTGCGGCATTCAGGATAAGTTCAACTCCCATCAAAACAACAATGGCATTTTTTCGGGTCATGACGGCAAAAAGCCCGAAACCCAGAAGAAAGGCCGATATGGTGAGATAGTGATTGAGCCCTATGGTTGTCAACTGTTCCATTATGGTGATAGACATATTGTTCGTTATTTGCTGCTCTTGTCGAAACGTGCAAGAAATGCGGCTCCAATCAGCGCTGCAAGCAGCAGGATGGAGACCATTTCAAATGGCAGCACGTAGCGTGACATGGTTTCAAAGCCTATCCGTTCAACAATACTTCCCTGCAAGGTGGTTTCGGAGGGCATCCAGCCGTGCGTTGTATAAAAGGTATAGAGCATTGCCCCGATCATGCCGACAAGAAGGAGTGTGCCCGGAATAATATGAAGCACTTCGCTTTTCTGCCCCTGCATGATGCTGTTGGTAAACATGACACCAAAGAGCAAAAGAACAAGGATTCCGCCGACATAGACCACCACCTGGGTCACTGCAATGAAATCGGCACTGAGAAAAACATAGAGCGCTGCGACGCCAAAAAAGGTAAAGAGCAGCGAAAACGCGGAATAGATAACGTTCCTGGTAAAGACAACAAAAGCTGCTGAACAGACCGTAATGGCCGCAAAAAGATAAAAGATAACGGTATATGTAGGATTACTCATGGGATTCAGTATTGGTTTCCGCTGCTTTCTTTGCCTTTTCTGCCTGTGCCTTTGCCTGAATATCGGCCAGCTTGCGACGCTTTGCCTCTGCTTCAAGACGGGTCAGATTTCCAAAGTGGTAGATCATGTTGTCGCGGTCAAACTCGGAGAAATCGCTGACCGGGGTATGGTAAAGGCACTCTGTCGGGCAGACTGTGGTACATATTCCGCAGGTCATGCACTTTGCCACATCAATATCGAAAACTGGGATCCAGAATTTTTTCTGCTGCCCGTCGGAGGTCTTTCCGCACACTGCCAGATCATCGGGCGCAACTTTGATCGTCTCCATGGTGATGCACGAGATGGGACATGCCCTGACACACTGTCCGCAACCGATACAGTCTTCGACAGCATTATAAAGACGGTAACGACCATGCGGAGGTGTAGGAATCACCTCACGGGGATATTGGAGGGTACACAGACCATCGACCTGACGAAAATAGTTCGCATCATCAAGACCGGCATCGCCTTTGCGATGAACGGCATTGAAAAAATGCTTCAGGGTGATTCCCAGACCGGTGGCAATGGTAACGGCGCCGGTCTTGATATTTCCGAAATACTCACTCATAATCTTACGGAATATAGATTTCCCAAATTGCGGTCAGCACAAAACTGACAAAGGCAAACGGAGTCAGAACTTTCCAGCAGAGGTACATCAACTGGTCGACCCTCAGGCGGGGAAGCGTCCAGCGAAGCCACATCTGTACAAAAATGAAGAAGAATCCTTTTGATATAATCCAGAATGCACCCCAGACAGGACCGGTTGTCCAGTCGTTGAGGGCAATTGCTCCGAGATTCGGCAGTGGTGAGTTCCAGCCGCCAAGGAAAACAATGGAGATAATGGCGGAGACCATGAACATGCTGCCATATTCGGCCAGGAAGATCACGGCAAACTTCATACCGGAATATTCGGTGAAGTAACCGGCAACAAGTTCTGATTCTGCTTCAGGAATATCGAATGGCGCACGGTTTACTTCGGCAAGAGATGCGATAAAGTAAATCAGGAACGGCAGCCATGCTATCGGTGAGTGAAAGAGGTAAAAGTGAGCAAAGCCGTAAGTGCCTGACTGAAGCATCGTGATTTTCTGCATGTCGAGGGTGCCAGCCATCATGGCGCCACAGAGCAGGGCGATGGCTGCCGGAATTTCGTAGCTGACAATCTGTGCGACGCTGCGGACAGCTCCGTACAGTGACCATTTGTTGTTGGAGCCCCATCCGGCGGCAAGAATTCCGACAACCTCAATGGCTACAATACCGATGGCATAAAAGAGACCGACGTTCAGGCTTGCTCCTATAAAGGCGGGGCTGAACGGAAGAACAGCAAAGGCAAGGAAGGAGCCGACAAAAAGGATACCAGGGCCGACGACAAAGAGAAACTTGTCGGCCGAAGTGGGAACGATGTCCTCTTTCTGGAGCAGTTTCAGAATATCGGCAATGGTCTGGAGAATACCCCATTTGCCAACTTCCATCGGGCCAAGCCTGTCCTGCATGAAGGCTGAAATTTTCCGTTCGCCGTAGACACCGTAGGTAAGTGAGTAGAGCGCAATAAAGACAAGCGGGATTGCTGCAATAATCACCAGACCGAGAGGCAGACCAAAGAGATAGAACCCGGCAAGTGCTTCTGACCAGGCATTGAGACTGTTACCCATAAGAAAAGGGATGCTAAATTGCGATAAGGCAGTTGTACTCATCTGTCAACCTCCCCGAGGACGATATCGATACTGCCGATAATGGCGACAAGATCGGGTATGAGCTGGCCTTTTGAAAGGTCTTTCATGGCTGAAAGGTTGACAAAGCAAGATGAACGGGCTTTGCAGCGAAGGGGTTTTGTTGATTTTCCGTCGCTTTCAATATAAAAGCCGAGCTCGCCGCGTGGATTTTCCGCACGGCCATACACTTCACCGGCTTTGGGACGAATCCGCTTTGGAATGGCTGAGCGTGAATTGAACCCTTCGGCAGAAGGCATTTTGTCGATGCACTGCTCTATAATTTTCAGGCTTTCGTCCATCTCCCAGGCGCGGACAAGGTGGCGTGACAGGCAGTCGCCAATAACAGAATGTTTGCCATCGGGCACAGGAACTTTAAAGTCGAGCTCCGGATAAATTGAGTAGGGATCGTTTCTTCTTAAGTCCCATTTTACTCCTGAACCACGAAGCATAGGGCCTGACCAGCCATAGTTGATGGCAACATCAGCAGGCATGATACCGATACCCCACGTCCTTTTGACAAAGATCTCGTTTTCGGTGAGCAGATTGCAGAGTTCCAGCGCTTTTGGCCGGAAATAGTTGACAAACTCTTTGACTCTTGTAAGAAAATCGGCTGGCACATCGTAGGCAAGGCCACCAACCCATATATAGTTATAGAGCATTCTGGCGCCTGATGCCCATTCGAGCAGTCCGAGAATAATTTCACGGTCACGGAAACAGAAGAGGAAGGGTGTAAATGCGCCAAGGTCAATGCCGTAGGTTCCAATAGCGACAAGGTGTGATGCGATCCTGTTGAGTTCGGCAACAATCACCCTGATAAACTCGACACGGCGGGGAATTTCTATATCAAGAAGTTTTTCAACGGTTATGGCGTAGGCAAATTCACTGTTCATACCGGCCAGGTAGTCAAGTCGGTCGGTATAGGGAACAACGGCGGGGTAATCAACGTTTTCGCAACACTTTTCAAAGCACCGGTGGAGGTAGCCAAGGCAGGGCTCTGCTTCGGTAATAACCTCGCCATCGGTAAGACACTCCAGCTTGAGCACTCCGTGGGTTGACGGGTGCTGAGGGCCCATGGCGAGAACCATCTGCTCGGTGGCAAGATCTTTTTCTATAATAACGACCTTGTCGCTTTGCCTGGTAACCCTGACCGAACCCAGTCCTGCTGTATCTAATTCCTGCATACGTAAGCTGCTTTTTCTATTTAAAACACTGTTAGTACGGCACCTTGATTCCGTGATACTGTTCCTGCACCTTGTAATCTTTGCGAAGAGGATATCCTTCCCAGTCGTCGGGACAGAGTATTCTTTTGAGTTCGGGATGGCCGGTAAAGGTCATGCCGAACATGTCGTAGGCTTCCCTTTCGTGCCAGTTTGCTGTATGCCAGACACAGGCGACACTTGGGATAGAGCCTCCGTTGCGGGCACATTTCACCTTCACGGAGAGTTTGTGGTTGAGCAGGCCAAGAGATTCGAAATTGCAGATAATACCCAGCTTTTCATCGGCGGGATAATCGACGCCGGTCAGGCATGCCAGGTAGTTGAATTTGAGCTTTGGATGCTCCCGCATAAAGAGTGCAATTTCTGTCCAGAGAGAGGGATCAACAACCTCAAAAAAGGGCATAGTCTCATTGGCATCAAGCGCGGATACTGCCGCACCGAACTTTTCCTGGATTATTGAGTATGCCGCAGCACTTTCCTGTAATGACTGCGAAAAAACCTTTCCTTCTTCCATCTGACAGTAGGCCTTATGAATTAATAATTAAGCTCCGGCAACCTTGCGATCATGCTCGATAATAAACCTGGGATCAACACTTTTTTCAGCCAGCTTTTTGAGGGCATCGGCTCTTGATATGCCAATCTGCTCCATCCGTATCAACTCCTGAACTTTCATGAGACCGCCAATCAGTGATTCCGGTCTCGGCGGACAGCCTGGCACAAAAACATCGACCGGTATGACACGGTCAACGCCCTTGAGGACGTGGTATCCGTGCTCCCAGTAGGGGCCTCCGCAGTTGGAACAGCTTCCCATGGAGAGAACGTAACGTGGTTCCGGCATCTGCTCGTAAAGGCGCACAACTCTTTCGGCCATTTTCATGGTCACGGTACCGGCAACAATCATCAGGTCGGACTGGCGGGGAGATGAGCGTGGGAAAATGCCGAAGCGTTCAAGATCGTAATTGGAGGCGTTGGTGGCCATCATTTCGATAGCGCAGCAGGCAAGTCCGAAACCCATCGGCCAGAGTGATGAGAGGCGAGCCCAGTTCAGAACATTGTCAACCGATGTTACCAGCACGTTATGCTGTGTTATCCCGGCATCAAGTAAACCCATAACGATCTAATGAATGGTGAATAGTATGTTAGCCCCTCGGTGAGGAGGATTTCGCAGACGGCAGTTCCGGCAATTCCGGCATTTTCGGAATATTGGGAGTTGGTCTTACCCAGTCAAGATCACCCTTCACCCATGCGTAGGCAAGACCAAGAATGAGAATACCGGCAAAGACAAGCGCCTCAACAAGCGCAAATGCTCCAAGAGGCTTGAATATGGTTGCCCATGGAAAAAGGAAAACAACCTCAACATCAAAAATGATAAAGATAAGGGCGACAACATAAAACCTGATATTGAACTTGACCCATGCGCTGCCGATTGCCTCTTCGCCGCATTCGTAGGTTGAATTTTTTGCAGGATTCGGTCGGCTCGGGCGCAGAAGGCGGGCTGTCAGATATCCGCCAGCAACAAAAATGACACCGAGGGTGAGGAAAGCAAAAACGTTGCCAAAATTACTCAGAGTCTGATCCATGAAACGCCATTTTGAGTTAATTCGGGGTCTGACATAAAAACTGATTCACTCCTGTATCTGTATGCTTTGTAACAGGTGCGCAAATATATAAAAAAAAATCTACGGGCATAATGAAAAAATCACTCTTCAGCTCTTTTCGGGATGCTGATTGCCAAATTTTCGGCCAAGACGCATAAAAAACTGTAACAGGAAAAAGGTCACCACCACAACCATGAGAAGGATGACCACCTGTGTGACTGGCCATGAGCCTGTGAGGCGAAAAAAAAGCGTTCCGACTGTGGACATCATCATAATCCAGATAATCGGAGACCATGCAATACCGAGAATAACGGGAAGACCGGTTTTCATAAACCGTTTCTTCGTTTCAGGATCAGGAAAAAGTTTCATGGTGTGTCAAAAAAAAGGCTTCCAATTTGTCCGGCCAATTCGGCATCGAGCGTTTTTAAAATATCATATTCTTTTTTTAGCCCTTTCATATCGCCCCGGGCAAGGTAATACATGGCTATCTTGCTGTGAGGTTCAGGTTTGTCGGGCTCGAGAGCGAGCGCTTTTTCAAATGCCTCTCTTGCTTTGTCAAAATCTCCGAGATCAAGGTGGATATCGCCCAGAACACAGTAAATATCGGTATAGTCCGGATTGATCGCAAGTCCTTTGTGAAGGGTTTTGAGGGCAGCTTCCTCTTTGCCGAGCATAAACTGCACAAAGCCAAGGTGTTTGTAGGCGTGCAGACTGCCTGGCTCAAGCACAATGGCTTTCAGCAGGTCGCACGCAGCGTTGCGGTAGATGCCCATGGCTATGTTGGTAACGGCACGTGCGTAGAGCGCTTGCGGATCACGGCGCCTTTCGGCAATGCAGCGGTCGAGCAACTCGAGCGCTTCGCTGTTGCGGTGTTCCTCTATACAGACCAGCGCCAGTTCGTACTGTCTCTGCGAGTTATCGGGATCCTGCTGTAACACAGCCTCCTTTTTCGCTCTCTCTTGTTCTGCTTTCAATGGTTCGGAATTTTACGGGTTATGCTCAAGAGTTTCAAGGGCGTTCTGCAGGTTGTTGAGCGCCTGGAGCCTGAAAAGGACCTGACCGGAGAGCCACTGGCCAAATGGCGCCGAGTCGTTGATACATCTGATATACTGGAACAGCGGAAATCCGGCTTGTTCAAGCTTTTTGTATGCGTCGTATTCGGTCTCGCTGTTATCGGCAAAAAAACCGTAGGGAAACATGACCACGCCTTCATAACCTTCAGTCCTGAACTCTGTGAAGGCTTTTTCGATGGTATCGGCAGTCCACTCCCCTCCCCGGGAATGGTTCATGCAGCCCTGGCGCACATCGGTAAAGATATTGTTCGGATCGGCCATAATTTTTCGTTTCATCAGGTCGAAAAATGCCATGGTTTCGTCAAGTCCGGTAAAAAGAGTTGGCGGGTTGCCCTCATTATCCCTGACGAGGGTGCCGTGAATGACCAGCACAAGACCGATTTTGCCCCCTTTGCGGAGACGGATTGCTGGTAAAAGCTGCCCGAAAAGATAATCGATATAAATTTGGTGAAGCTGATCCTCTTTCCAGAGTTTGCTTATCACGCTCACCTTGCTGAACATGTTGTCATCAAACCTGTCGATGACCATCTGGCAGGCGACACCGCATGAAAATGCTGATTCTACCGGAAACATCGGCACAACAACAATGCCGTCACAGGTGTGCTGCAACTCCTGAATCGTCTCTTCGAAATAGGGCGGCACAAAATAGCAGGCATCATAGAGGTCAATATCAACTTCTGAGAGCAGCGGGTGGCCGCTTGATGCTATGCAGGCGGCAAGACGCTCTTTCTGGGCATGGTTGATAGAGACCAGTGATGAGTGGTAATGGTTGAGTTTCCAGTCGATGTAATGCCTCGTTGAACGGTAATCCGCAATAAAAAAAATCAGCGGCGTGGGTATTTTTGCAATCTGGCGGGTCACTGCCTTCAGGATTCTTCTGGAACATGGCCAAAGGCTCCTGACGGTAACCTTTTCTACCTCCCCATACGTGGTGACAACAACGGCATATCGCTTGCGTCTCACAATCCAGTCCACCATTTTAACTCAAGAACCATCACGGCAAAACCGACCACTCCGCCAACAAGTGTCTGCATGAAATTATGGGCTCTCAGAAAAATTCGCGACCACATCAGCACCGGAACCAACAGCAGCAGCCAGAGGGCGACAACACCAAATTGTATAAACAGTAATGCGACTGATGAAGAGAAGATAAAGAGATGGATACTGATTTTCCACTGGAGGGTGATCAGGAGGATAAAGACGGTATTGACGGCATTGAAAAGCAGAATGCCGGTGAGAAGCCTCGGAGGATGGAGCTGCTTCATAAACTCATAGCCAACGACATTGACTGCAACAAGGAAGAGGAGTGGCAGAAATCGCTGTTCGCGGAAGGTGATATTGTAATCAGAAATTTTTCCTGTTTTCTTCAAGCCGGAGATCAGAAGAACAGGGGCAAGAGTGCTGGCGGAAAAAAGTACCATCAGGTATGCCAGACGGTTGATGTCATTGCCGTACCCGAGCAGCACAATCACAATATAGGCGGCAGGCGCAACGACAACCGGGCTGATGACCCATGAAATAACGTCTGCAATGTGCTGTAATTTAAACGGCATAAGCTTAAAAACGGAGAAAACGAAATGAGAATTTCAGCGTCATACGCCGCAAAAAGTATCTTTAAAGATAGTTTTTATTAGAATAAAAACCACGTATATTATTAACTATTGAGTTGCGAGAGTGGTGAAATTGGTATACACGCTAGTCTTAGGAACTAGTGCCGTGAGGCGTGAGGGTTCGATTCCCTTCTCTCGCACCACTCGAAACAGGCCAAAGTGGCGGAACTGGTAGACGCGCTGGACTCAAAATCCAGTGAGTGAATAACTCGTGTGGGTTCGATTCCCATCTTTGGTACGATAACCTGAACAAGTAATGTAGCGGAGCACTCTCTTCATGAACAGAATGTACTCGCCCTGGCGAGAGGTCTACATGCAGTCCTTCAAGGATGACAAGCCCGCCGGTGAGGATGGAAAATCGGTTTTTGCCGATATTGCGCCTGAAGATGATGAGAAGCGTTTTGTCCTGCATCGGGGATTGACATGCTTTATTATCATGAACCTCTACCCTTACAACTGCGGTCACCTCATGGTGATTCCCTACATGCAAACTGCTGATTTTTCAGAGCTTGACAAGGCGACGAAACTTGAGGTCATGGAGCTGACCGACCTTTCGATGAAGGCACTGAAGCTTACCCTGAGGCCGCAGGGTTTCAATGTCGGAGCCAATCTTGGACGGGTTGCAGGCGGAAGTGTGGACAACCATATCCATTTTCATATTGTGCCCCGCTGGGAAGGTGACACCAATTTTATGCCTGTTCTTGCAGATGCCAAGGTGCTCAGCAATGATATGGTCTCCACCTACAAGAATCTGAGAAAAGCGTTTACTCATCTTCTCAGGGCACAAGAGCAATAGCCTCTTTTGCTTTCATGGAAACTGTTCCCTGCCCCATAAGCAACTCGCTGGAGTTTACCCCTTTCATGCAGGTACCAGACAGGTTTGACCCTTCTCTGCGATGGCAGCTTGTCCAATCCTCTGCTTCGGGCCTAGTGATGCTGAATCCTCGTCCCGACAGCTCTGAAATTGCCGCCCATTACCGAAGCGGTTGTTATGATCCCTATCTGCATCAAGGCAAAGGTGCCGCCCTGAGTGAGCGACTCTATCTTGCTGCACGATCGCAGTTGCTTGGCTACAGGGCTCATCTGGTTCTGCATGGAGCTGCCAAACCTTTTCGGGAGCTTTCGATCCTTGAAATTGGCTGTTCTACGGGTGATCTTCTGAACTTTTTTCACCGCAGCACGGGTGTGCCGCTTGCTCATCTGGCCGGTGTGGAGCCTGATAGCGCCTCTGCGGCTTATGCAAGGGAAAATTTCGGGTTGCGGGTCTCTTCGTTACTGGAGGGTGAGTATGGCGAAACGTTTGACCGTATTGTGTTGTGGCATACGCTTGAGCATATTCACGCTCTCAATGAAACGCTCCACGCTGTTGCTCATCTGCTTGCCCCGGACGGCGTGCTTGTTGTGGCGCTGCCCAATGCTACGTGTTCAGGAACCAAATATTATGGTGAGAACTGGGTTGCCTGGGATGCCCCGCGCCATCTGTATCATTTTCTGCCGGGAACTCTTGCAAAGCTGCTTGAACGGCATAACCTGCATCTCTTTAAACGTATCGCCTACGCGCCGGATGCCGTGTATAATGCGTTGTACAGCGAAAAGCTCTGCTGTGAACGGAAAGCGCGACCATTTGATCAGCATCGAATCGGCGCAGCGCTGTGCCGTGGCGCAGTGGATGCTTGCAGGAGCGTTCTTTACCCTTTGGAAGCCGCCGGGGTGGTATATTTTGCCACTCTCCGTCCTAATGCCTTGTCAAGCAGGGTGGTTGCTGCCAGATAGTCGTACACTGCCTGTAAATAGTTGGTTTTGGCCTTGTTGAGCTGCAGTTCGGCGTCGGTCAGCTCAAGTCGGGAACCAATCCCCTCCTTGAAGCGCAGAAGCGAGATGTTGTAGCTCCGCTCTGCAACGCTGATGGTTTTGGACTGTACTTCGATTCTTTTTTGTGATTCCCTGACATTCATGATTCGTACCTCAAGTTCAGCCCTGATATTGGCTTTGAGATCTTCAAGCCGTGTTCGGGTTTGCATTTGCCCTATCCGTGCCTGAGCAACCTGGGAGCTGATGCGGTAACCGGTAAAGAGCGGCATGGTGAACTGAAGGCCTACTGAAGAGGAGGCTGGCCATCGTGATTCGGATGGTTTGACGCCGTCATTGAAGGCGGTCTGCGACTCCAGCTTGCCATAGGCCGAGAGAACCGGAAAACGCTCGGCACGGGCTGAACTTATTTTTTCACTTTCGGCTTGTATCTGAAAATCAAGCTGGCGAAGATCGTGTCTTGACTCAAGAGCTTCACGATATGCTTCATTGATATCTGTCGGGTAAGATACACGAGGCAGCTCAAGTTTTCCGCTCAGGCCGACTGCGCTTTCGCCGGAAATACCCATGGCATTTTTCAGTTTTGTCAGGGTAATTGCTACCCGGCTTTCGGCCTGAATCTGCTCGGGACGAAGATTTTCAACTGAGAGAAATGCCTTGAGGGTATCAATATCAGCGGCAACACCCTGCCTGAACATGGCTCGGGTATCTTTTCTGGATTGCTCCCAGCGCGCAATGCTCTGCTCTATCAGCGTCAACTGCTGTTTTGCTATGAGTGCATCGAAATAGGAGAGTTTGATATCGGCAACAACAGCGGCTTCGGCGCTTTTGTAGGCCTCTTCGCTCATTTTGCGAACAATACTTGCCGCCTTTATTCCTGCAAAGGCAGAGGCATTGAACAGTGGCTGATGAAGGTCAATGGTGGCATGTCCGGCATTGTCGGAACTGGTTTCGAGGGTACTGGGAAAGCCCTGGTTTGGAGGAAGCAGCAGCACGGATGGCTTCAGTGTCCGGGTATAGGTGAATGACGTGGAAATCTGGGGCAGCACCTCAGACCATGTCTGCCGGATTTTCTGGCCCGCCATATCGCGATCAAGTCGGGCGATTTCAAGGTTTCGGCTTGTATCGAGCCCGATACGGACGGCGTCGTCAAGGGAGAGCGATGTGGTGTTTTCCGGAGCTGCGGCGTGCAACCGTAAAGGGAGTGAAAGTGTCAGAAACAACAGCGTTAATAACAATATCGGTCTTGTCCTGTTCATAAAGGGTTTTGTCTTTGATGAAAAAAGTCTGACTGCCCGTGAACCTTGAAGTTCATTGTTGTGTAATATACAAAGAGCTTGGGGGTTTCACAGCAATCATGACTTGTAACGTTCGTCCCAGAGGTGGCTGAGACGTTCCCTGATATATTTTTCCCGCCCTTCATCGGTGGGTCGGTAATAGGCTTTTGCCTCCATCCCTTCAGGGAAGTAGTGTTGCGCGACAAAATGTTCGGGATAGTTGTGGGGATAGCAATACCCGGCGCCGTATCCTTCGGTTTTCATGAGCCTGGTGGGTGCGTTGCGCAAATGGAGCGGCACGCCAAGATCCTGCTCTGTTTTTGCTTCGCTCATGGCCTCACCGAGCGCCTGATAGCTTGCATTGGATTTGGGGGCGGAGGCAAGATAGGTGACTCCCTGGGCAAGGTTGATTCTTGCTTCGGGCATTCCGATCACGGTGACGGCCTGAAACACCGAGACGGCAAGGGTGATGGCGTAGGGATCGGCGTTACCAATGTCTTCGCTTGCAAAAATGACCATCCGTCGTGCTATGAATTTTGGATCTTCGCCTCCCTCTATCATTCTTGAAAGCCAGAAAAGCGCGGCATCAGGATCGGAACCACGCATGGATTTGATAAAGGCGGAGATGATGTCGTAGTGGTTTTCGCCGCCTTTGTCATAGTTGGGCGCCTTGTGCTGCAGAGCAGCTTCAAGCAGCTCTCTGTTCAGGAGCGCCGGGCTTGCATCCGATGGCAACAGTGAGATGGCTGCTTCGACAGCATTCAGGGCTTTTCGCGCATCTCCTCCCGAAAACTCCAATAAAAAATCAAGCCCGGTGATCTCGATGCTGCGCTCACTGAAGAGTTTGTCCTGCGTCAGTGCCCTCCTGATGACTGACTCTATGTCGCCGGGTGTGAGCGGCTTAAGAATATAGACCTGCATTCTGCTCAGAAGCGCGCCGTTGACTTCAAAGGATGGGTTTTCGGTGGTGGCGCCGATAAGCACAATCAGCCCCTGTTCAATGGCATGGAGCAGCGTATCCTGCTGGCCTTTGTTGAATCGGTGAATTTCGTCAATAAACAGGATGCTTCTCTGCCCTGCCCTTCTTGCTTTTTCGGCGTTTTCCAGCGCCTTTCGTACCTCCTTGACGCCGGAGTCGATTGCTGAAAGCTGCTCGAACCGGTAGTTCAGTGAGGTGGCGCAAATTTCGGCAAGGGTGGTTTTTCCTGAACCGGGTGGACCCCAGAAAATCATGGAGGGCATTTGACCGCTCGAAAGAAACTTTCGAAGCGGTCCGTTTTGGCCAACCAAATGTTCCTGCCCGGCCATATCGTCGAGTGTGCGAGGACGAACGCGCTCGGCGAGAGGCTGAAAATACTCTTTTTTGACAGGAGCATCGGAAAAGCCGAAAAGATCGGACTGGATGTGGTCGCTCTCAGCCATTAAAATCCGTGTTCCTGAAGCCACGTTTCGCTGATTTTTGAATCTGACTGCCCGGAAGAGGATGCGTTTCCAAGCTGGCGGGCAACATATTTGCCAAGTATGTCGAATTCAAGGTTTACCTGTCGGCCCGGCCTTAGCTCATTGATGGTGGTATGGGCAAAAGTGAAGGGAATAACCGCTACGGCAAAAAGCTGTTCCTTGAGCTTTGCGACGGTCAGGCTGATGCCATCGATGGTTATGGATCCTGCTGAAACAATAAAGGGGCTGAAGGCTTCCGGAAAAGCTATCCAGAACTCGCGGCTGGATCCAAGTTCCCTGATCTCAAGTACAGTTGCTGCGCAGTCAACATGACCAAGCACAAAATGGCCACCAAGACGATCAAGTGGACGGAGTGCCCGTTCAAGGTTCACGAGCGCTCCGTTCTGCAGGGAGCCCAGCGTTGTTTTGGCAAGGGTCTCCTCAACGGTATCGACCTCAAACCACCCTTCGCCAAGAGCAACAACGGTCTGGCAGACACCGTTGATGCTGATGCTTTCGTCGACGGAGAGGTTGCTGAACTCTGTGGTGTTACTGTACTCCACCCTGAGCCGCAAGCCGCCCTGCCGCCGTGTCACTCCCCTAACCCTTCCTACATCCTTGATAATTCCGGTAAACATTGCAGATTCAGTTCGTGTTTCTTTTTTACGCAAGTGCCTTGAGGGCGGCGCTGTAGTCTGGCTCTTGGACAATTTCAGGCACCAGTTCGGTGTAACGCACGATTCCGTCGGCATCGACAACCACAATGGCTCGACAGAGCAGTCCTTTGAGTGGACCATTGGCAATGGTGACGCCATAATTAATGCCAAACTCAGGGGAGCGGAAGGTTGAGAGTGAAACAACATTTTTCAACCCTTCGGTCTCACAGAAACGACTGTGCGCAAAAGGAAGATCGGCGGAGATGCAGAGAACGACAGTGTTGTCGAGACTTGAAGCTTCCTGGTTGAAACGCCTGACAGATGATGCGCAGACAGGGGTATCAAGGCTCGGAAAGATGTTCAGAACCAATCTTTTGCTGGCAAAGTCGGCTGGGCCTGCTTCGGAAAGGTCGGTTTTTACCAGACAGAAAAAGGGAGCTTCGGTGCCTTTTGCGGGAAGTGTTCCGACGGTTTCAAACGGGTTGCCTTTCAAGGTGATCTGTGCCATAACGATGGAATGTTTTCTGTTAAAAAAGATGCTGCTGCAATAAATAGTAATATTCGGTGTCACTCATCAACGACCCTTCATGGTCAGGATACTTCACGAAGCACAGCTTGGAGGCATATAGTGCTCTCACGATTCAATATTCAATATAAGCCTCCAGAAGCACATCACGCCCAAAAAACTGCGGTGATTCGAAGCGCAGGTTCACGGCCTGGTCTGGCATACTGATGTCGAGAGGGGCAAAGGCGCTCAGTCCGTCGCCTCCAAAAAGCTTCGGCGCTATAAACATGCTGATTTTATCCGCAAGTTTCGATCGAATGAAAGATGCGGATAACCGGCTTCCCCCTTCGACCATAACAGAAAGTACCTGCCGTTTGTGCAGCTCCTGAAGTACCTGCCGCAGATCCAGCTCTCCTTCATGTTCATGGACAAACAGCACGGTCAACCCTTTTTTCTGCAACAGCTCAACTTTTGGCAATCGTGCCCATGAGGATGAAGCAAAGACAAGGGTCGGCGCATCATCGTTGAAAATTGTTGTTTCGGGAGGCAGACTGAGCCGACTGTCAAGCACAACACGCAGTGGATTGCGCCCTTCACAATGCCTGACAGTAAGACGGGCATCGTCTGCCCGAACAGTGGCTTCGCCGATAAGCACGGCGTCGTTTATGCTCCGGAGGCGATGTACTTCGCGCCTTGCCTCTTCACCCGTAATCCAGTGGGATGCGCCGAGCGAGGTTGCAATTTTGCCGTCAAGGGTCTGGGCCAGTTTTATGGTTACAAAGGGCAGCCCTGTGGTGTGGCTTTTGATGAATGCTTCGTTGCATTGCATGCACTCTTTTTCGAGCACTCCTTCAGTGACGGTAATCCCCGCTGCCCGAAGCTGTACGATGCCTTTTCCGGCAACTTCGACATAGGGATCGCGGCACCCGATGACAACATGCGAAATCCCCTTTTGAATGATCAGATCAGAGCATGGGGGAGTTTTGCCGAAATGAGTGCACGGTTCGAGCGTCACATAGAGTGTTGCATCGCGAAGCTTATGTTCGTCAGCAACTGACGCAATGGCATTGACTTCGGCATGGGGGCCACCAAACTGCTGGTGCCACCCTTCGCCGATAATCTCTCCGTTGTCAACAATAACCGCACCAACCATGGGGTTCGGGCTGACACTGCCCGCTCCCTGCACAGCAAGCTGAAGGGCGCGCTTCATAAAAAAAGCATCATCGCGAAAAGGCATGGTTACTCCTTCGGCCTGGCGGCCATTGTTACCTGTACCAGCCTGATACTGGAAAGTCGGAGAAGTTCGTCGATATGTTCGATTTTATAGGGTTTATCGTAGTAAATGGTCTTGATGCCGACGTTGATCAGCACTTTCAGGCAGTGAATACAGGGGCTGGCGGTAATGTAGATATCGGAATCCCTGATTGAAACGCCATGTTTTGCCGCCTGGGCGATGGCATTGATTTCTGCATGGATGGTGTTGACACAATTCTCCTCAACCGTTCCGTCTGGATGAATGCTTTTGTAAATACGACAGTTACCGTCGTTACAGTGAGGAAGTCCGGATGGTGCGCCGTTGTAGCCGGTTGAAAGAATGTTGTTTTCCCTGACGATAACAGCTCCGATATGGCCACGGCTACAGGTTGCCCGGCGAGAAATAAGATGGGCAACACTCATAAAGTATTCATGCCAGCCGAGTCGCTTTTCGTTGTCTGAAGATCCTGCTCTATCTTCAGCCGGGCAGCAGCACCTTTCTTTTGTTTCTTCGGACATAGTTGTTCTTCAAAATTACATTGCAGAAATAAGTCTACTTTTTTTTTAAGGTAAGGAAAAAGATCGGGTTCATACAATGGGGCCTCCTTTTCTTCAGGGATAATGCGTTTTCGGGTGTGGTTTTTTATCCGTAAGTTGCTCCGGTCCGAGCCTTATGCCAACCTTTATTTATTATTATGGAGACATATAAACTTGTTTTGCCGGAACATCTTAACCATTACGGCTTTCTTTTCGGCGGAAATTTGATGAAATGGATTGATGAGATAAGCTATATCGCTGTATCGCTTGATTATCCGGGATGTAACTTTGTTACGGTGGGTTTGGACAAGGTGGAGTTCAAAAAAAGTATCCGTGGGGGATCTATTCTCTGTTTTGTGACTGAAAAAAGCAAAATCGGCAATACCTCCATTGAGTACACCGTCCATGTGTACAAGAAAAGTATTGAAACCGGTGAAAGAATTCTGGCGTTCAGTACGAATATAACGTTTGTCTGCCTTGACGAAAAGGGAGTCAAAAAGCCGTTGTGCTGTGGGCACAAAAAAGCTGGTGCGGACAAGAGCTGCATCTGAGACGTTTTCCTGCAAGGGCTTTTTATCTTGAAGTATTGAAGACCGCACTGGTCAGACTGATAACAAGCCCGACGCCGATAAGGGCAATGACAATATTACCCATCCACATCGAAATCATTGGATCGAGCAATCCGCGTTCTGCAATTTTTTCTCCCGCAATCATAAGCACCCAGTAGAAGACGAAAAAAAGCAGCGATATGGAAGCTCCTACGCCAAAACCGCCACGACGCGCAAGAACTCCAAGGGGGGCGCCTGCAAGCACAAAGACAAAGCAGGCAAGTGAGAGGGCATATTTTTTATGATACGCTGCCATATATTTGTTGTTCATGTTCGTGTTGGCTTCGATGCTCTTGAGATCGCTGTTGAGCTGTTCAATCTGACGGTCAAGAGATTCAGCGGCAGCGCTCATCATCAATGGGGTGGGTATTTTTTTCAGACTGGTGCCCGGTGCATCAGCATGGATGTGCGACAGGCTCTTTTCCAGATTGTCAAGTGGCTTGCGAATCCGCTGTTCAGATGCCGTAATCCTCTCCCTGAATTCATTGCCAATTAACAAGAGTTCGCTTGCTGACAGCTCGTTGTCCCCTGAACGCATCCTGCTTGCCGAAGTGCGAGCGAAACCAAACCCTGATGATTCAAACACAAAGCGTTGTTTGCCGAAACTCATCTGTCGATAGCTTTTGTGGCCCGGTTGACTTGTCTGGTGAACCTCGCCGTTATAGAGCGTCATCACCAGATACTGGTAATCGGAGGTAAAATCAATACTCCCCTTTTCAGCCGTGACCATGGTGCTGTAATCAGGCCTGGTAGCATCATAAATAACAATACCATACAGTTCTTTGAGGCGATCATCTGATTTGCGGATAAAAATGGAATATCCGTCCACAAGGGTTGAGAAGGCGTTTTCGGTCAAGCCAAATGCCGGTTTCGACCGGGCAATATCGGCCATCATTGATTTGGCGTAATAGTTTGACTGGGGCAGCACAATGTTATTGAAGCGTTCGACAAGCGCTGACAGAAGCAGTCCGGCAACAAGAACAGGAATCATGAGCCGGTAGAGGGAGATGCCGGATGCCCTGAAAACGGTCATTTCCGACGTGGTGGTCAGTGAACCGAATGCCATGACGACGGCAACAAGCACCGCCATGGGGGCCGCAAGCCCGATCATCCATGCTGACTGGAGCACAATAAGCTCTGCAATTGCAGAAAATCCAATGCCTTTACCGATAAAGCGATCGGCAAACGTGGCAAAAAACTGGAGTATCAGAACAAAAATGAGGGTAAAAAAAGCAAACAGGAAGGGGCCAATATGTGTTTTGAGAATATAACGATCGATGATTTTCATACAGGATGCTCTCTTTCCATCGTTTCAGTTGTCTCAGTAAATATAGCATTGAACCTGGCACAAATCATCGAAAGAAATGCTTCGGATGCTGAAAGAGCGGAACATGAACAGAGGCCTTCACGGTGAAACGCCACTGCAAGCCCCCCGCAAAGAGATAAAAAAACAAAGACCTACAAGTTTTTGCCTGTAAGTCTTTCTGTTTATTATGGTGCACCCGGGAGGACTCGAACCTCCAACCCATTGATTAAGAGTCAATTGCTCTACCGATTGAGCCACGGGTGCATGTGTTTCTATTTCGCCGGAACTGCAGGAAGCGACGGTGCGGAAGGTATGGTATTTGCCGGAGCTGCTGGCTGAACCGGAACGTTGCGCTGAAGAATACTTTCTGAAGCTGCCTTGTCAGACTGTTTGCCGGGAAGGGTAAACTGGGCAATAAAGCAAAGCCCCATAACAACTGCTGCAAGAATGGCTGTTGTTTTGCTCAAGAAATCACCAGTGCGTCTGACTCCAAGAGTCTGCACGGTTCCAAGGCTGGCCATCCCGCCGGTCAGTCCACTGCCGCTTTTTGGGCTTTGGAGCAAAATAACCCCTATTAGCAGAATCGATGCAAGCAAACCGATGACAACAATGAAGAGATGCATTCCTGGCAGCTTTAATAAATTTGTAAATATCTTCTTATCTTGCCTGAAGAAGGCAACAATTTAGCAACTTTTAAAAATTATCCAAACATCGTGTTTACTGATGCCGGGAAAATGGTTGTCATAGCTGGTCTGGTGACCGTCGGTTTTGGTCTGCTCCTGATGGCTTCCGGCAAAACCGGTTCATGGAATCTGTTTAACTGGTTCGGAAACCTTCCGCTTGACTTGAAGATTGAAAAGGATAACTTCCGGTTATATTTTCCAATTGGTTCGTCAGTGCTGCTCTCTCTTCTGCTCAGTCTGATACTCTATCTTTTCACTAAATTTATCCGTTAAACGATCCATGCCAGAAGCAATAAACCGAGCCCCCCGTAGCGCAACGGTAAGCAGAACAACAAAAGAGACTGATATTACCGCATCGGTGACAATTGACGGAACTGGAACAAGTTCAGTCAACTCCGGGGTGGTGTTTCTTGACCACATGCTGACCAATTTCAGCAAGCATTCCGGTTTTGACCTTACACTGGAGTGCAGGGGTGACCTTGAGATTGATGACCATCATACTATTGAAGATATTGCGCTTGTCATCGGCAGCGCCATTGACAAGGCGCTCGGTGACAAGCGGGGGATTCAGCGATACGGATGGGCAATTATTCCTATGGATGATGCTTTGGCCCGGTGTGCGCTTGACCTGGGTGGAAGAAGTTATTGTGTTTTTAAAGCGGAGTTCCTGCGACCGGTCATTCAGAATTTTTCAACCGAGATGGTCGAGCATTTCTTTCTGTCGCTTTCGAACACCCTGAAGGCCAATATCCACCTTGCTATTCTTGAGGGAGAGAATACACATCACAAGATTGAGGCGCTGTTCAAGTCTTTTGCTTATGCCATGAAGGCGGCGGTCGCAATAACCGGAACAGATATCCCCTCAACCAAGGGAAAGCTTTGAGCTCTCCCCTGGTGTGGTTGGGTTCTCTTATTTTGCGTAGGCAATAGAGCGTTTTTCCCGAATAATGGAGACTTTTATCTGTCCGGGATACTGTGCTTCTGCTTCGATTTTGTGAGCGATATCATGGGCAAGAACATCTGCCTGTGAATCGCTGACGTTATCGCCTTCAACAATCACTCTGATTTCACGTCCTGCTTGCAAAGCGTAGGTCTTCAAAACCCCTGGGAACCCTTTGGCGATCTCTTCGAGACTCTCAAGGCGCTTGACGTTGCCGTCGGCAGTTACAGCGCCACGGGCGCCAGGCCGGGAGAGCGAGATAACATTTGCGGCATCAACCAGCTCTGCTATTGGCGATTCCCTCTCGACATCACCATGATGCGCCGCAATAGAATTAAGCACCACAGGAGACTCATTGAATCGCTTCATAAAGGTCATTCCGGTAATGGCATGGGGTTCGTCGCTTTCAGGCAGCACCAGTCCTATGTCGTGCAGAAGACCGGCTCGCTTGGCAAGTCGGGCGTCAAGCTTGAGTTCTGCCGCCATCAGTCCGGAGAGCATGGCCACTTCACGACTGTGCTGCAGAAGGTTCTGGCCGTAAACGGTATAAAATTTCATTTTACCGACAAGCTGGATAATCTCGGCTGGCAGATCAGAAATCTGCAGGGAGGAAAGCGCCTCTTCGCCAGCACTGATGATCACCTCATCAATCTCTTTTTGAGCGTCGGCATAGGCTTTTTCGATGGCTACCGGATGGATAATGCCATCGACGAGAAGCTTCTGAAGGGTAAGCTTGGCAAGCTCGCGACGCAGTGGGTCGAAGCATGAGAGAATAACCACCTCAGGAGTATCGTCAACAATGATATCGACGCCTGTTGCGTTTTCAAACGCCTTGATGTTTCGACCTTCACGACCAATAATGCGACCTTTGAGTTCATCGCTCTGGATATGAACGACGGAGAGGGCATTTTCGGTGGTTTGCTCAAAAGAGATCCGCTGAATAGCTGTCAGAAGGGTCTTTTCGGCAAGGCGACCGGCTTTCTGTTCAGCCTCTTCGTGAATCTGGTGGATGGTCTCAGTCGCTTCTTCACGCGCTTTGGCAACCATGTTGTCGATCAACATCTGCCGAGCCTCCTCAGCCTGAAGATTGCTGATGCTTTCAAGGCGCTGGTTCTGTTCTGAAATAATCCGTTCGAGTTCGGATGAACGAAGCGAGACTGACTCGGCGTTCTGCTCAATTTGCTTGCGCTGTTCCTGGAGTTTGCGTTCAAGATCTTTGACATCCTGACTCTGTTTTTTCAACTGGGCCTCTTTTTGCTGAGTCTGTTTCTGCAACTGGGTGTACTTGTTGTTCTTGATGATGACCTCCTGGTCAAACTCCCTGCGCTTCTTTTTCCACTCCTGGTTTACTTCACTGACTTTGAGTTCCTTGTACTCATTAGCCTCTTTCTGCGCTTCCTGCACTATTTGCACGGCACGTTCTTCGGCTTCAAGGACTTTGGTTGTTCCTATTCGTTCAAGGAAAAAACGCCCAATCAAAAAACCTGCTGCAAAAAAAATTACTGACGCAAAAACAATTAAAAACAGGTTTATCACTATTCCCATTAAATACCTCCATTTTCATGCTCTTGTAACACCGTACAAGATGCACCGTTTTAAACAAAAAAAACCGCACCTCTGACAAGGGGAGCAAGATTCAAGAACCCGTGTGACACGGTGGGTACCTCCTTCAGATTTTTTGCTTCCAATGGAACAATGCTTCCACTGTTCTTGAACTGCCTGCATTCAACATCAGAAACAGTCCAACAAGGCCTGCAATCAAAAAGAAGAGTTTGGCTCCCTGTTTTTTTAGTGTTAGTTCTTGTACCTGTACAACCCCTCAATCAACCGGTGCGGATAATTCTTTCTCTTGTAATGTAACGGTTTATTGCAGATTTTGCCCAATTAAAACGTTAAGACGGGCAATAATCTGCCTGAGCGACGCCATCTCCTCTTCAAGTTCTATTTTCTTTTCCGCAAACTGAATTGCAGCAAGAACCCCCAGTTTTGCAGATCCAAATGTCGGAGCCTTTTCAGCAAAAAGCCTCATCACCCCATCGACATCACGGGCGGCTTTTTCGGTCAATTCCCGGCGTCCGGATCTTAGAGGATAACTGTCGCCATAAACATTAACATCAATTTTTTCCATCTCATTACTTACAAGGTCTGACTGTTTCTGAGTTCTATCTCTATTTTCTGCAACATCATGACCAACTTCTGTTTTACCTGCACTTTTTCGGCATAGGCAAACACTCCATCAAGTATAGCGCCACTGTCTGTAGCGGTGGCTGTGGAACCAAGTGTTCCGGGCAACTTGCATGACCTGAGGATATTCTGCAGACTGGAGAGTTCAGATCGTAATACTTCATTCTCTTTACGGCAGTCACTCAACTGGACTATAAGCAGATCAATATTTTTCTCAAGAAGGTTGACGTCAACCTTGATGTTTTGCCCGTCAAAATCTTGCATAGAACATAGAGTATCAGACTTGTCGAATTACCGCACCAAGCTTACTCTCGGCATCACTGCCGATTTTTGAAAGAATATCACTGATTCGCTCCTCCTGCAACGTGCCGCTGTGATCGGAAATTTCAAGTGAGAGTGCAACACTGCGCTCTCCTCCATTTTCACTGGCACGCTCGAACAGATCAAAAACCGAGACGTTCCTGATCAGGGAGTCACTTGAACGCACAAGCTCTACAAGCGACTGCACAGTAACACTCTGCGGCAGAATAAGCGATATATCTCTCAGAACAACTGGAAATCTGGACGGCGGCTCATACGTGACATCAGGATTGAAACAGCATTCCAGCACTGCCGCATCAATTTCAGCAACATAAACGTCTTGTGCAATATCAAATTTTTTCAGAAGCTCTGAATCAACCTGCTGAACCACCCCCACTCTGAACGAGCGGGCCTTTCCTTTTGCTGTCAACAGAACATCTATGCTGACAGTTTTTTCATTATAAATATTAACCGCTGATTTATCAAGTAAATTCAGCTTCTCAAGCAGCATCTCGACAGCGCCCATAAGATCATAAAAATCAGTCTTTTCCTGCGACTGATTCCAGGCTCTCGGAAAACGGCTGCCTGTCATGGCCATAACAAGATCCTCCTGCTCGCAGTAGCCATCAAGCGGTGAGGCTCCACAACATTCGCTCTCTGAAATACTTCTGAATCCCCTGGCAACTTCAAAAAGTTTCAGATCACGGTTTCCATGCCTGATATTATGGCTTACAACTTTGAGTAATCCGGGCACAAGTCCAGGCCGGAGCACCTCAAGCCCTTCACTGATGGGATTGAGCACCCCGACCAGCCTGTCACTGAACAATCCTGCATCCTCCCGTTTCATCAGGGGATTCGTTAGAATTTCCCTGAAATTCAGACCGACCATGATACCACGGAGAAAATCGGGAAAAAATTCCGGATGTTTGCGTGACTCGGGATAAATAGTCACCATCTGTGTTGATGACTGAATATTGTCGTAGCCATAGAGACGGGCCACCTCTTCGACAAGATCAATCTCTCCGGAAACATCAACCCTGAAGGAGGGTACCTCAACCGGTATCGATTCTCCGTCCTTTCCCTCGGCTGAAAATCCTATCCGCTCAAGCATCTCCACCATGTCGGTGGCACTTATGGAAGTGCCAAGCAGGGCATTGACCCGGGCTGGACGAAATGTGATGGTCCGTAATGCATCGGGTAAGGCATTAAACTCCTGTGCCTCGTCAATTTGGCCCCCGGCAAGCTCCAGTATCAAAGCGACGGCGCACTCTGCTGCCCTTCTGACATTGTGCGCATCAATACCGCGTTCGTAACGGTAGGAGGCATCTGTGGAAAGAAGAAGCTCTTTTGATGTTTTACGTACTGATGAGGCATTAAAAAAGGCAGATTCGAGGAGAATATCAGTTGTCGATTCACTGACTGCGGAGTGAAATCCTCCCATAATACCGGCAACTGCAGCAACATTTCCCTCTCCATCGCAAATGGTGGCCATGCCTGGCTTTATTCCATACTTAATATTGTTCAAAGCCAGAAAATCGCCTTGCCGATCACTTCTGACAACAACCCGCTCACCGACAAGCTTTCCAAGATCGAAGGCATGGAGAGGCTGACCAAGGCCATGAAGAATATAGTTGGTGATATCGACGATGTTGTTTTTTGGTCGCAGACCAATGCTTTCAAGCCTTTGACGCAGCCATGCCGGAGAGTCGCCAACGGTTATGCCGCGTATGACAACGCCTGCATAGTATGGGCAGGCTGTTTCATCCAGAACCTGGACCAGTGGGGCGGTTGCTGAAAATGCGATTGCCTGCCGCAAGGGATAGTGAATGCGATCGCGTCCTGCCAGCTCTCTTGCCACGCCGAGGTGAGAAAGGACATCCGGCCTGTTCGGCGTCACGGCAATATCAAGCACCACATCACCATCAAGGTAACGGGAAAGCGGCACCCCGATGGTGCATGCCTGGTCAAGCTCCATAACGCCCGAATGGTCATCTGAAAGTCCAAGCTCGTCTGAGGCACAAATCATCCCGAACGAGCGTTCTCCTCGTATTTTGGAGGGTTTGATGACAATGGCCTGACCATCAGGAAGCTGAAGTTTTGCCTTTTCAGTCGCAACAGGCACAAGCATTCCGGCTTTGACGTTCGGAGCACCGCACACAATCTGAAGTGGGGCTTCCCGGCCAATATCCACCTTGCAGAGTGTCAATCGTTCGGCATTGGGGTGCGGCATAACCTCCTCAATTCTTCCCACAACCACAAGATCGTCAGGAAGGGCAGACTCCTGTACCTCCTCAACTTCAAACCCGAGAAACGTCAGTTTTTCAACAAGTGAAGAGGTATCGGAAGAAAATGAAGGAAGAAAATCTTTAAGCCAACTGACAGATATTTTCATAAGAAAAGAGTGATAATCTGCTTTCTTGAACAAAAAAAGCCCTGTGCCGGCAACGAACAGAGCTTTGTAGTGTGACCCCAACGGGATTCGAACCCGTGCTACCACCTTGAAAGGGTGATGACCTAACCACTAGTCGATGGGGCCTTATATGGGTGAATGAGGGGACTCGAACCCCCGGCCTCCAGGGCCACAACCTGGCGCTCTAACCAACTGAGCTACAATCACCGTGGACATCGTACGGACTTTAACTTGTGCGCCCGACTGGACTCGAACCAGTAACCCTCAGCTTAGAAGGCTGATGCTCTATCCATTGAGCTACGGGCACAGCTTCCAATCGCCAGAACCTTTACCTGTCGGGGTGCCGAGACTCGAACTCGGGGCCTCCTGCTCCCAAAGCAGGCACGCTACCAACTGCGCCACACCCCGTCACCTTAACGGAAGGCCCAATATAGTACAAGAACATTAATTTCAAAATAATAATTATAGGGGCGCTACCGGCTCGTCATGAAATAATCGGCAATAATTCGCCTGAGTTCTCCATGGCAAACCATTTCAACTGCCTCTTCGGGAGTCACCAGCTTTCGCTGACGGTCATGCATCTCATCCCACTCTTCAAGCATGGTCTCTATGAATAATGGATAGACCTGAACCGAAAAAAGTTTGTCAAACTTGCGATACCGGTATTGACCTGCCTTTTTGGTGTGGACAACTCCTACTAACCCTGCCTCTTCATAAGCCTCTTTGGCTGCTGAATCTGCGGCGGATAACCCTTTTTCAACATATCCCTTGGGAATAATCCACCTGTCAGATTTTCTGGAGGTAATGAGGACCACTCTGTTGTCAAGAACCGGGATAACACCGGACTGCTTTAAAATCGCTTTTGTCCTTCGGCTCATCGAATTTTTCGTTGCATTAAAATGCTGAACTGCTTTTTCCTCAAAATAACACCGATTTTCGAATTAAACCGCTATCAACGCTCAACTTGTATCGTTAATTTTATGAATTCCTGTTTGTAAAGTAAGAAAAAAGGCATATTGTGGTTTGTTTTTTCAACTCAATCCACAGAAGTCGATCATGAAAGCAATTATTCCTGTTGCAGGGGTGGGCTCACGTTTGCGTCCGCATACTTTTTCACATCCAAAAGTATTACTGAATGTGGCCGGAAAACCCATCATAGGCCATATTATGGATAAACTTATCGTAGCAGGAATTGATGAGGCCATTGTCATTGTAGGCTACCTTGGTGACATGGTTGAAAAGTGGCTGACAACTCATTACAGTATTAAATTTACTTTTGTCACTCAATCAGAGCTTCTTGGGCTTGCTCATGCTATCTGGTTGTGCAAACCCTTCGTGGTTGACAATGAGCCCCTGTTTATCATTCTCGGTGACACCATTTTTGATGTTGATCTTGAAACTGTCCTGAAAAGCCCCTGTTCAACACTGGGCGTGAAAGAGGTCGAGGATTCAAGACGATTCGGCGTCGCTGTGACTGATGGTGAAAAAATTCTGAAACTGATTGAAAAGCCTGATATGCCAATCAGCAACCTTGCCGTTGTCGGCCTCTATTTTTTGCGTCATTCAAAGTCGCTTTTTGACAATATTGACTACCTTATCGATAATGAGATCAAAACAAAGGGAGAGTATCAGCTTACTGATGCTCTCCAGCTTATGATAGAAGGAGGAGAAACTTTTACCACGTTCCATGTTAATGGATGGTATGATTGCGGCAAGTCCGAAACACTGCTCTCGACGAATGAAATTCTTCTCCAGAATCATCGTCAGACAAAAAAGTATCCGGGTTGTATTATTATTGACCCTGTTTTTATTGGTGAAGCTGCCATCCTTGAAAACGCCATCATCGGGCCAAATACCACGATTGGCAAACGAGCTGTTATTACTGATGCCATCATCAAAAATTCCATTATCGGCTATCAGGCCAGGGTTGTTCACATCATGCTTGACAAGTCGATCATTGGAAACAATGCCAGTATTACCGGGGAACCTCATGAAATTAATATTGGCGATTTCTCTGAAATAAGAGTTGGATAAGAGAATTTTTGCATAGAAGTGCACGAATGTTTACATTTTGAACCCGTGAAATCCTCTCAGATCAATGAAAAGCTCTTCACTGGTTCAGTTTGTTCTGTTCGTACAGTTATTGTTATTCGTTTAACTAAAACCTAATTGAAAATATGTCACAGAAAAGGTATTTCTTTACCTCAGAATCAGTATCAGAAGGACACCCGGACAAGGTTGCTGATCAGATTTCCGATGCCGTCCTTGATGATTTTCTCCGTCAGGATTCCAATTCACGTGTTGCCTGTGAAACATTTGTCACGACAGGACAGGTGGTTGTAGGCGGTGAAGTTACAACGAAAGGAATCGTTGATATCCAGACCATAGCTCGCAAAGTTGTGAGTGAGATCGGATACACCAAAGGTGAATACATGTTTGAAGCAAATTCATGCGGTGTTCTTTCTGCTCTCCACAGTCAATCTCCCGATATCAATCGTGGTGTTGACCGCAAGGAAGAGATTGCCGACGAGTTTGATCGTGTTGGCGCCGGTGATCAGGGTATGATGTTCGGCTATGCCTGCACAGAAACTCCTGAACTGATGCCAGCCGCTATCCAGTTTGCCCAGCAGCTTGTCAAGAAGCTTGCTGAAATTCGCAAGGAAGGCAAAATTATGACTTACCTTCGTCCTGATGCCAAGAGTCAGGTCACTCTTGAATATGAGAATGAAATCGTCAAGCGTGTTGATGCCGTTGTTGTGTCAACCCAGCATGATCCTGAACCGGAAGGTGTCAGTGAAGCTGAATGGCAGGAAGTGATTAAAAACGACATTATTGAAAATGTTGTCAAGGTTGTTATTCCTGCTTCCCTTATTGATGCAAATACCAAATTTCATATTAATCCTACTGGTCGCTTTGTTATTGGCGGACCACACGGCGATACCGGCTTGACTGGCCGCAAGATTATTGTTGATACCTACGGTGGCGCAGCTCCTCACGGTGGTGGTGCATTCAGCGGCAAGGATCCTTCAAAGGTTGACCGCAGCGCTGCTTATGCTGCCCGTCACGTGGCGAAGAACATTGTTGCTGCCGGTCTTGCCGACAAGTGCACTGTTCAGGTCTCTTATGCTATCGGAGTCGCACGTCCTGTCTCTATCTATATCAATACGCACGATACAGCAAAGCATGGCCTCAATGACGCGCAGATTCAGGAAAAGGCTGAAGTCATCTTTGATCTTCGTCCGGCGGCTATTATCAAACGGTTCAGCCTCAACAAACCAGAGGGCTGGTGCTATCAGCAGACTGCTGCCTATGGACATTTCGGTCGCGACATTTTCCCCTGGGAAAAAACCGAAAAGGTTGCTGAACTGAAAAAAGCGTTGAACCTGGCCTGAGCAATTTCAACATTATAAAACCAGAAAGAGACAATATGACAACAGTTGCAAAGGCGCTTGATTATAAAGTAGCTGATATCTCTCTTGCCGAGTGGGGACGCAAGGAAATAGATGTCGCTGAAAAAGAGATGCCGGGCCTTATGGCCACAAGACGCAAATATGCTGGCAAATATCCGCTGAAAGGCGCCCGTATTGCTGGCTCACTGCACATGACCATTCAGACGGCCGTGTTGATTGAAACGCTTGTTGAGCTTGGCGCTGAAGTCCGCTGGGCAAGCTGCAATATCTTTTCAACACAGGATCATGCTGCCGCCGCGATTGCAGAGGCCGGGGTACCGGTCTTTGCATGGAAAGGTGAAACGCTTGATGAATACTGGTGGTGTACTCGTCAGATCCTTGAATTTGAAGGCGGCAAGGGGCCAAACCTCATTGTTGATGACGGCGGCGATGCCACCCTGATGATTATTCTTGGCTACAAAATTGAGAATAACCCCGAAATGCTCGATAAAACTCCGGGCAATGCTGAGGAAAAAGCTCTGTACCAGCAGCTTCGGGAGGTCTTTGAAGAGGACAGCCAGCGCTGGCACAAGGTTGCCGCAGAGATGAAGGGTGTTTCGGAAGAGACAACAACTGGTGTTCACCGCCTGTACCAGATGATGGAAAAGGGTGAACTGCTTTTCCCGGCCATCAACGTCAACGATTCGGTGACCAAATCAAAATTTGACAACCTGTACGGGTGCCGTGAGTCACTTGCTGACGGTATCAAGCGCGCAACAGACGTCATGGTTGCCGGTAAAGTTGTTGTGGTGCTTGGTTATGGCGATGTAGGCAAGGGCTCTGCACGGTCGATGCGCGCTTACGGCGCAAGGGTTATTGTTACGGAAATTGATCCAATCTGTGCCTTGCAGGCAGCCATGGAGGGCTATGAGGTCTCAACAATGGATGAGGCTGTCAAGGAGGGAAACATTTTTGTCACCACAACCGGCAACAAGGATGTGATCACTCTTGAGCATATCAAGCAGATGAAAGATGAAGCGATTGTCTGTAATATCGGCCACTTTGACAACGAAATCCAGGTTGAGCAGCTTTATGCTTATCCCGGGGCGACAAGGCTCAATATCAAGCCTCAGGTTGACAAGTACACCTTTGAAAATGGCAACTGCATCTATCTGCTGGCTGAAGGTCGTCTTGTTAATCTTGGATGTGCAACGGGACACCCATCCTTTGTGATGAGCAACTCCTTTACCAACCAGACGCTTGCGCAAATTGAACTTTGGACCAAAGAGTATGCCATCGGGGTCTACAGACTCCCGAAAGAGCTTGATGAAGAGGTCGCAAGGCTGCACCTTGAACAGCTCGGGGTGAAACTGACGAGGCTTACTGATGAGCAGGCTGAGTATATCGGCGTGCCTCTTGATGGGCCATACAAGCCAGAGCATTATCGCTATTAATGGATAAGCGGTCACAATGGTAAAACATAAAAAAGGCAACCTTTCGGGGTTGCCTTTTTTTATGTGCTGCATCTCTGTTGTTAGCGCTGGGGCGGCAGGATTCGAACCTGCGGATGTCGGCTCCAAAGGCCGATGCCTTACCACTTGGCGACGCCCCATTGTTTCAGTATCTCCTGATCAAATGCGGCTTTTAATATAAGCACAATATGAGAGAATCACAACAATATGGCGTTACTCCATATTAAACGCTATCTTCCATACAGCGGTCAAGTTGAGCTCTCTTCATCATAACTGTCATTCTGACCATGACTAAAATCAAGATCTGTGGAATAACCTCTCTTGAGGACGCCCTTGATGCCTGCAAGGCTGGTGCCGATGCGCTTGGATTTAATTTCAGCAACAAGAGTCCCCGGGTGATTACACCTGAAAGAGCAAGGGAAATCATCAGAAACCTGCCACCATTTGTTCAATCGGCAGGTATCTTTGTTGAACACTCCCCTGAAGAAATTGAGGCCATCTGCCGACATTCCGGATTGCAGATTGCGCAACTCCATAGCGACCGCTATAGTGCTGAACAGGCACGCTCAATCACTGTGGCAAAGGTTATCAAGGTATTTCATCCTGATAAAGATTTTTCTGTCGAACAAGTGCGCCTCTTTGCGGAAAACAGCGGTATCAATACCTTTCTGTTTGACGCTTACCGTCCCAATATGGTGGGTGGAACCGGAGAGCGTATTGATGCTTCACTTGCGACACGGATCTTTGATCAACTTGGAAATTCGTGCTATGCCATCCTTGCCGGCGGCTTGAACGAGAAAAATGTCGGTGAGGCAATAAGACAAACCAATCCTTATGGAGTCGATACCGCAAGTGGCGTTGAAAAGGAACCCGGCATAAAGGATTCTGCTAAAATCAAATCCTTTATCCGGGCAGTTCAAAAGGCACTTCTTTAGGTGAGGCTATTGGACTTGATGTGTCCCCATATAAGCTCTGAGGCTACCTCAGGCAGTTCGACGGTGATCAGATGCCCGCATTCAGGCACACAAACATAACTCCCCTTGTGAGTAAGATCCACCAGCTTTTTTGTATTCTCGCAGGTCATGATGGCATCACCCTCTCCGGCTACAAAAAGAATAGGCATATCGACGGACTTGACCATTTCAGGCACAGAGTCTGTTGTTTCAAAGGAGGTGATATGTCGGGTTGTCTGATCGATGGCGTCGGGAGCGCAGAGTCCGAGGCTTTTAAAGCCGATCAGAATATCATGAAGCATGACCGTATTCTTTGCAAGAACAAGACGCGCAAAGATATAGGCAGGAAGCCACCATGTCAGTTTGCGGAGCAGGTTATTGAAAACAAACGTAATGGAATTTGTGGCAAATGCCTGAATAAACGCGCTATTTGGCAGGTATCCGAAATTGAAAAAGGTCATTGAGCGAATAAGGCCGGGATGGGTACGGGCATAATCAAGGGCGACAAAAGGCCCAAACGAAAATGCCGCAATATGAAAGCGCCGAAGCTCAAGTTTGACAACCAGATCATTCAGGTCGTGAGCAAAAAAATCGATATGATAGTGGTTATTAGGATCGTTATCCGACCAGCCATGACCACGCATATCGTAAGCAATGGTGCGAACACCCCTGTTGTTGAGATATTTGATAATATGGTGCCACCACATCCACCAGCAATCCCATCCATGAATCAACACCACCGTTTCCGCAGCATCCCTCGGACCAGAATCGTGAAAATGATGAACAACACCGTTTAACTCAATGAAACAACTGTGCTCCATTAAAGAAAGCTCATACGTCGCACGTTTGGCTGCTGCTTTATCGGGCGCAGCCTGTTGATCAAGAAGCTCTTGTCGATAATTGATAAATTTCTGTGTGGGTGGTAATGACTGGTATGCCATAACGCATGTCAACTGAAAGGTGAGTAGAGATACGGTCTCTTTTTTTTACACAAAATATAACAAAAATATTTCCTTTGACCTGAATTTAAAACGACGCCCTGGCTGCTGGATAATCACCCTCTCAGAAAAATCTTTTCGCATTCTCGTCTGATAATTTCCTGCTGTTCGAGAATCAGTTCCGGATCAACCGTAAAATGGTTCAGCAACAGTGAGAAAATCTGGATGGATGTTTCAAATTTTTCAGTCACAACAACATCAGCACCTTCTTTGTAGAGCGCCGCAACATCGTCAAGGGTTCTGGCCCTAACAATGATGAAGGCTTTTTTATTGATTTCACGGATCATCGCAATGCTGTTGCGTATTGCCTTGGCATCTGAAATACCAAGCACAACAGCTCGGGCATGGTCAATGCCTGCACGTAAGAGCGCTTTTTTCTCCGTACAATCTCCATAATAGATCGGCTCTCCCTTTCTTTTCATGACTTTCACCATTTCCCTGTCAATTTCAAGCACTGCATAGGAGATATTCGTGGCCTTGAGCACTGCGGCCACATTCTGTCCGTTAATACCAAACCCGATAATTGCGGCATGAATTTCCCCTACGCAAATAATGGTACTGTCAGGAGGACGGGTGACGGATGACGGAGAATCCCTTGAAACAAGCGGGATAAAGCCGAGCGCAGGAGCAACCTGGTCGGCAAATTTTGGGGCAATCGCTATCATGGCAGGAGTAACAATCATGGTGACCACAATGATGGCCAGCATGGCCTGAAACACCTCATGATTGATAAGAGTGTTTTTCAAGCCAGCCTCTGCCAGAACAAAGGAAAATTCTCCGATCTGCGCCAGCGCCATACCAGCCATCATGCTCACTCTCAGGGAGTTCCCGAGAAAAAGAGAGACCCCCGCAACGAGCAACCCCTTGACCAACAGCACCACAAGAGCAAGAGAGATGAACAGAGGAAGATTAAGCATCTGAACATCGAGCAAAAGCCCGACTGAAATAAAAAAGATGCTGCTGAACGCCTCACGAAAAGGATCGATAATCACGCTTATCTGATGACTTTCATCGGTACTTGCGATAATCATGCCCGCAATAAAGGAGCCAAGTGCAAGCGAGAGGCCTGCCAGAGAGGTCAGATAAGCAGCTCCAAAGCAGATAACAAGTGCCCCGATCACCAGAACCTCCCTGGCATGCAAAGAGGCAATGAGACGAACCATTTTCGGCATAAGAAGCCTGAATCCTATAACAATGGCGGTGGCGAACAGCACAATGATGGCGACCTTTTTAAACACCATCTCAAAGGAGGTGACTGCCCTGGGACTTAAAAGATTAATGCCGATCATCAAGGGTACAATGGCGATATCCTGAAAAATCAGAATTCCCAGCGCAATCCGGCCGTGCGGCAGAGCAAGCTCATCACGATCGGTAAGAATTTTCAGACAGATCGCCGTACTGCTGACAGAAAAGGTAAAACCCAAAAACAGTGCCGCTGAAACAGGGATGCTCTGGCCTATGGCAAGCATAAACCACCATGCAATAAAACTGATAGCCACACCCGTCACAAGAATCTGGACAACTCCTCCAACCAGCACAATTTTTTTCAGTTTTTTAAGGTCGGCGACTGAAAACTCAAGGCCTATAGTAAAGAGGAGCAAGACAACACCCAGCTCGGCAAGCGTTGAAATCATTCCCCGGTCATAGACAACACCAATACCTGAAGGACCAAGCAGAATGCCGGTAAAAATAAGCCCTATCACCGGCGGAATCTTCAGACGCTGAAAAATCAGAATAATGGCAATCGCCAATGCTCCGATAAGCACCAGCTCGCCAAGGAAATCAACGTTATGCATACAGACAAATAGTTAGTCAGAAAAGAGGCTTATCGATAGCGATAGCGGATATCGCCCTGATAATAATCCATTTTTGAGAATTATTCACCCCATGAATTATCTATTTGAAAATGATAATCAATTACGTTAAACTTGAAACATCAGTCAATGGTTGACTGATAGCTATTCAGGTAATTTTTGCTTGGTTACTTGAAGGTATATCTTTTCTATCAATGCAATTGATTCACTGAAACTAACAATGAATATCTACATCGGCAATTTGGCTTACACTGTTACTGAAGATGACCTTCGTGATACGTTCTCCCAATTCGGGCAGGTAAGTAGCGCAAACATCATAACTGACAAGTTTTCAGGCCGTTCCAAAGGGTTCGGATTTGTTGACATGCCTAATGACAGTGAAGCTCGTGAAGCCATCGAATCAATGAATGACAAAGATTTGAACGGCCGCTCGATAAAGGTCAATGAAGCCAGACCTCGCGAAGAGAGACCAGCAAGAAGAGATCGCTACTGATCTTTTCGGTTTTTACCTTTAAGCCAGACTGAACGAAAGTTTGTCTGGCTTTTTTTATGACACATCTCCAATTGCCATGCCTTTACAAGTCGTCTATATCACTGCCATACTCCTTGGTATTGCCATAATTCCTCTGCCTTCAGGATTTTATGAGCTGCTGCGCATTGTTGTTTCTGGCACGTTTGCGTGGGGTGCCTACAAAAATTTCAGCCAGAAAAAACTGCTCCTGCCATTGGGATACGCCTTTTTCGTCATACTGTTCAACCCTGTCAGTGAAATCACACTCCCAAAAGAGCTATGGATACCGATCGACCTCCTCGCAGCCACACTTCTGCTGACAACAAAAGATCATATCGGAGAATAACGCAAGCGTACCCGCCCGCTACCAACATGTCGCCCCTCCGGGACTCGAAATGGGCGGCATATTGGTAGACGAAAAACCCACTTTACCCAAAAATCGCTCTCAAACAGATCGTTCTTATACCTGAACAAATACAGCGGCTTTCGCACCGCAGATCGGGCAGCTTTCTGGAGGATTCCCCAGCTCAATATGACCACAGATCGGACAGAGCCAGACCTCGGTTGCTGTCATATCCTGACCATTTCGCACTGCTTCAAGCGCTTTTTTATACAGTTTGGCATGAACCTGTTCCGCCTTGAGCGCAAAAGAAAACATCCGTTTGGCTGAATGCCCGTCGGCTTCAGCCTGCTCAAGCATCGGCGGGTACATTTCGGTATGTTCAAAGGTTTCGCCTCCGATTGCTGCCTCCAGATTATCCGCAGTTGAACCTATGCCACCGAGAGCCGTAAAATGCCCTTCCGCATGGATACGCTCGGCCTGGGCTGTCGTCCGGAACAACTTTGCCACATTGCCAAAACCTGCCTGTTCCGCCTCTTTTGCAAAAGCGAGATATTTCTGAAAAGCCTGACTTTCACCGGCAAATGCCTCTTTCAGATTCTCTTTTGTTGTTGTCATAACGGTTATTGCTCCTTTTTATTCATGATGAAAATGATTTTCCCTCTCAAGATAAGCCCCACGACAAGACAAATACCACCCAAAAAGCCGTTTTAGCCTGTAAATTCAACTTTTTTTGTATGAAGCGGGCCATCCATTGATATAATAATGCAAAAAGATTATATAGAAACTCAAAGCCCGCCTTGGGCTCATTGTTCATTTTCTCTTTCTGCTGCTCACTATGTTCAAACCAAAACTGTTTTCAATTTTACCGGAACTTACCCCTGATCGGATAATGAAGGATGTCATTGCCGGTGTCATGGTCGGCATTGTGGCACTGCCACTGGCAATTGCTTTTGCCATTGCATCCGGGGTATCTCCTGAAAAAGGTCTTATTACAGCAGTTGTTGGCGGCTTTCTTGTCTCTTTTCTCGGTGGAAGCAGGGTGCAGATAGGAGGGCCAACGGGTGCTTTTATTGTGATCCTGTACGGCATTGTCCAGCAATACGGCGTTAATGGCCTTGTGGTGGCAACAATCATGTCGGGTGTGATTCTGATGATCATGGGTTTTGCCCAGTTCGGCTCCCTGATCAAGTTTATTCCCTATCCGGTGATTGTCGGCTTTACCAGTGGTATTGCAGTCATCATTTTCTCCAGTCAGGTGAAGGATTTTCTTGGGCTTGATATTGCCGTTGTTCCGGCTGATTTTATCGGCAAATGGACCGCATACGTTTATACGCTGCCGACGTTTGATCTGCCAAGCTTTTTGATCGGCATGTCAGCTCTTCTGATTATTCTTTTCTGGCCGAAGGTGTCACGAAAAATTCCCGGCTCGCTCATTGCTCTTATTGTCACAACGGTGATCGTACAATACTTTAAACTTGATGTTGCAACGATTGCTTCCCGGTTTGGAGAGATTCCTTCAACCATTCCTGCCCCATCACTCCCTTCGTTTGATTTTGCGACGATCAGGCAATTGATTATGCCTGCAACAACCATTGCCCTGCTTGGAGCCATTGAAGCGCTGCTTTCGGCTGTTGTGGCGGATGGCATGATCGGCAGCAGGCACAAGTCAAATATGGAACTGATTGCCCAGGGGGCTGCAAATATCATTACTCCCCTGTTTGGCGGTATCCCTGTTACCGGAGCTATTGCCCGAACGGCGACCAATGTCAAGAACGGCGGCAGAACCCCGGTGGCGGGGATAGTTCACGCCATAACGCTGCTCCTGATCATGCTGCTCTTCGGCAAATGGGCAAAGCTCATCCCGATGCCTGCGCTGGCTGCAATTCTTATTGTCGTTGCCTGGAACATGAGCGAGGTGAAGGTGTTTCGGGAACTTCTGAAAAGTCCAAGAAGCGACGTTATCGTTCTGCTGACAACCTTCAGTCTGACCGTTGTTTTTGATCTGACGCTCGCCATTGAAATTGGCATGTTGCTCGCGGTTATCCTCTTCATGCAGCGCATGGCCCAGCTCTCCAATGTCGGCGTCATTACTAAAGAGCTCGCTGACAGGGATGAGGAGGATGATCCCAATACGATTGTCACCCGGAAGGTGCCCGATGGTGTTGAGGTGTTTGAAATAAGCGGCCCCTTTTTCTTTGGCGCTGCCAGCAAGTTCAGGGAGGCCATGCATATTGTCGAAAAGGCGCCCAAAATCAGAATTATCCGAATGCGAAGCGTTCTTACTATTGATGCAACCGGCCTGAATATGATGCGGGAACTTCTCAAAGACTGTAAGAAATCAGAAACCAGATTGATTCTGTCGGGTGTTCATGCTCAGCCGTTATTTGCTCTTCAGCAATACGGGCTTTACGATGACATCGGTGAAGAGCACATTTTTGGCAATATTGATGATGCGCTTGACCATGCTCGAGAGATACTTGGGCTGCCAAAAATTGGACGCCAACAAAACTTTGTCCCCACCGTTCAGCGGGAGAAATGAGAGAAGCCCTGCCAGAAACTCAGGCATGACGTGCAACTGCCGAAGAACCATCTCTTCTGCAACAATTCATCACGCCTGAGCTAAAGCCTCCCTTCGCAATAAAGAGAAAAAGCTCATATTACTGTCAATTAATTAGGTTAATAACCATAATAACCTAATTAATTTTTGATTACGGTAGTTTTTTCTTATTCTTCAACAAAGACATTCATTCAAGAAATCCAAAGATCGCATTATGGCAACGGTACTCTTTTACGAAAAACCCGGGTGCATAAACAATACCCGACAGAAAGCAATGCTTGAGTCTTCAGGGCATATCGTTGAATGCATCAATCTGCTTGAATACCCCTGGTCTAAAGAGGAGCTCGAACAGTATCTTGGAACAAAACCGGTCTCCGAATGTTTTAATCTGGCCGCACCAACAGTAAAATCTGGCGAAATAGACCCTTTCAGTTTCATGAGAGAGGATGCAATTGCCTTGATGATAGAGGAGCCGCTGCTGATAAAACGCCCTCTCATGAAAATCGGCAACCATTACCTTCAGGGATTTGATATCACGTCACTGAGTACCCTGATCAGCCTTGAACCGATTGAGTGCGGAGAGCAGGGAGAACAATCTTCAGCATTGATGGACATGAATACATGCCCTCATACCAACAACCTTTCATGCAAAAAAACGGAGTAACCTATGACAACCTCATTTCGTCCACTTGGAACGGTTATACAACTTCTTGAGGAGCTTGGACACGAGGTCACCTATGCTTATGATGACCTTGTTTTCGTCAATGACAACGACTTCCTGCTTCAATTTAATAATGAAGGTCCTGCGCTAAGCCTTTTCTTTAACCAGAACTGCCCGAAGCACAACGCAGAAAATATTGAGCAGAGCATTATCCCCGCTGGTGATAGAATGGGACTCTCTATCGTCAAAAAAGGACAGTTCAATATTATCGGGCAAGCCGATGAAAATCTGCGCATAGAGTTTTTCAACAACTGAAGCGGTTTGAGTGAAGCTCACCGCCACAAGCTGTGGGGTATCTTTTTTTAGAAGAAGCTCAACAAACTTCACCACAAGCAGCGGGGTATTTTGAAGACAACTCTATCATACTTTACGCCTCAAGAAGCGGGGAATATGACCCATAGAGATTAAAGGATGGGCGCCATCTCCGCTTCAGCATCAACGCCCAGGAAGCATTTTTTCCAATTTCTCTGTACATTGCATCGAAAGCGGTTCAATGCACAACCGGCAGATCTTTCCCGCAATGGCTGCCAGCGTGCAAACGGTGACAACCGACCGTAAACGGCTTTATTACTCCTGTAACAGAAAAGGTCAGCCTTTTCAAAAAAAAGAGTTGCAATGAAATATTCAGAAGCAAGACAAGGCAGAACCTTTGTTATCCGGCTTGAAGATGGCGAGATCGTGCACAGCGTCATTGAGCAGTTCGTCAGGGATCATGCTATTGAACGGGCGTCATTCTTTGCTGTCGGCGGGGCCGACAAGGGAAGTACGCTTGTTGTGGGCCCTGAAGAGAGCCGCACATTCCCGACCACCCCGATGACCCACGAACTGTACGATGCACATGAAATTACCGGCTCTGGCACCATTTTTCCGGATGATAGTGGTAACCCTGTTCTGCATGCTCACTTTGCGTGCGGCAGAGAGGAAAATACGGTGACCGGCTGTATTCGAACTGGAGTAAAGGTCTGGCAGGTCATGGAGATTATCCTGACTGAGCTGCTTGAGAATACGGCATCCCGTCAGCTTGACCTGCAAACCGGATTTAAACTGCTTGTTCCCTGAATCGTTGCATTAACGCCCTTTTCCTGGTCTTGCAGACCATCGTGTCGCGTTCGAGGTGCTTCTTGCAGGTGGTTTCGGCCCGGGATGACCCGAGTTTCCTCTCCCCTGCTGTTTTGGAGCTTTAACCGGATTGTGATCAATCAACGGAAACGGATGATTGTCAATAACCGGAATTTTTTTCGCTATCAGTTTTTCAATGTCGCGCAGGTACTCTTTCTCTTCGGCATCACAAAACGAAAGTGCGGTTCCTTTTGCCCCGGCCCTTCCCGTTCGCCCGATACGATGCACATAGGTTTCAGCAATATTGGGAATCTCAAAATTGATCACATATTCCAGATCATCAACATCAATGCCCCGGGCAGCAATATCGGTCGCCACCAGCACGCGCGTTGTTTGCGCCTTAAAATTTTTCAGGGCTCGCTGACGGGCATTCTGGGCCTTGTTACCATGAATCGCTTCTGCCGTGATATTATGCTTCAACAGGATTTTTACCACTTTATCGGCACCATGCTTTGTCCGGGTAAAGACCAGCGCTGTTTTGATCTGTTCATCGTTTAAAATGCCTACTAACAGGGCGTTTTTATTGCCTTTATCAACAAAATAGATCGATTGATTGATGATTTCCACGGTTGAGGAGACCGGTGTTACCGAGACCTTCGCCGGGTGGTGCAAGATGGAAGCCGCAAGCGTGACAATTTCTGGCGGCATGGTTGCCGAAAAAAAGAGGGATTGCCTCTTTTTCGGAATCACAGACAATATTTTTTTGACGTCGTGAATAAAGCCCATATCGAGCATTCGATCGGCTTCATCCAGCACAAGGAGTTCAACATCGCGCAAATGAAGAAACCCCTGGTTGAGAAGATCGAGTAATCTGCCGGGTGTAGCGATGACAATGTCAACACCGCGAATCAATGCGGCGGTCTGCGGATTCTGATTAACACCCCCAAAAATCACGGTGTTGGTCAGGCCGGTATGCCGTCCGTAAGCGTTAATGCTTTCCCCTATCTGGATGGCCAGCTCTCTCGTCGGTGTCACGATGAGGCTTCGTATTTTTCGTTTTTTATCGTACACCTTGTTGGCGCTCAGTAATTGCAGGATGGGAATAGCGAAAGCGGCTGTTTTTCCGGTGCCTGTCTGTGCACAACCGAGCAAGTCGGTTCCTTGTAAAATAATCGGTATGGCTTCGGCCTGTATCGGTGTTGGAGTGGTATAGCCCTCTTCCTGCAGCGCCTTTAAAATTGGATCAATGATGTCAAGTGACTGAAATTGCATAGTATCTGAATAATGTTTATTGAATTGAACGGTTATTGAAAGCATGACAGATTGTTCTGAAGATGCTCTCCTCATCAAGCATGTATACCCTTCGTTCCACAGCATAAAATGTCCCTGTAGAGAAGAAGAGAAACAAGCGATCTATTAACAAATGCGGGAATGTTTTTCTTTGCCAGCCGCAGAAAGCGCTCCTGAAGAGGGAAATCGGGTCGGGCTAATATAACGATTACATCTGATATAGCAGCATATCGTTTGGAGCACTGACTCTGCGTAAAAGATTCACCCTTTAGCGGATACCCAAGCGGGGACATATTTCCAGGCGCTCTTCATATCCCGGTTGTTGATTCGCCAGAGAGGATCGTGTTGCTGCACAAGAGCCCAGAAAGCACGAGAATGGTTGAGATGAACCGTATGACACAGCTCATGAACCATAATGTGACGGATAAGATGCTCGGGTAAAAAAAGCAGTTTGTTGTTCAGTGTTATGACCCGATTTGACGAGCAACTCCCCCAGCGAGAGTGCTGAAGACGAACCTTTGCCTCTCCATAATCAAAAGCAAGTGATGCCGCAAGTTTTCCAAAAAAGGGCAGAAGAAGCATTTCTGCCCGATGCTTCAACCAGGAATAGAGAAGCTTGCGGCAGAGCGCATCATTGGCCACGTCACCGGAAACAAGCAGACTGGTTGCCGATCGCTCCTTAATAACACCCCGCCCGTTTGCTGTTGCTGTCGTCTGCTGATAAGCAACTTCCCATTGTTCAGCAAAATGGGGAAAGATAACCGAGCAGGGCAATCCATTATCCATTGCAGGAAAAGGCTCCTGCCGCTGAGCATCAAGTTGCGCAGCGGTCTTTTGTATCCATAATTCATGACGCAGCAGCAAGTCTGAAATATGCTTCCTGTTGAAGCCTTCAGGCAGCACAACAATCAGTCCATCATGAGGAGTCATCTTCAGGCGGGCATGTTTCGCCCGTGCACTGACCTGGACGGTATAGGGCGGAGGAAAACTCCTCCTGTCAGCATTATGAGACAAAATACTCATCAACCAAGCGTGCTCTTTAAATCTGCAACAAGATCGTCACCATCCTCAATACCCACAGACAACCTGATAATGGTATCCGTAATTCCAGCCGCCTCACGATGCTCTTTATCCATCGAAGCATGACTCATGGATGCCGGATGCTCAATCAGTGATTCAACGCCACCAAGACTTTCAGCAAGCGCAAAGAGCTTTGTGCCGGTAAGAACCCGGTTGACATCTTCAAGAGTGCCATCAAGCTCAAAGGAGACCATGCCGCCAAAACTTTTCTGCTGTTTCCTTGCAAGCTCATGCTGGGGATGATTCACCAGACCGGGATAAAAAACCCTTTTTACCTTCGGATGCTGCTCAAGGAACTGCGCCACCGCAAGGGCATTGCGCTCATGCTCTCTCATGCGAACCACCAACGTTTTGATGCCGCGAAGCACCAGCCAGCAGTCGAAAGGCTGGGCACAGGTGCCAAGCGCATTAACCAGAAATTTCAGCTTGAGATCAAGATCCTCACTGTTCGACAACACCGCCCCACCAACCACATCGGAATGGCCATTCAGGTACTTGGTTGTCGAGTGAACCACAATATCAGCCCCGAGTTCGAACGGCTTCTGCCCATAAGGAGAGAGAAACGTGTTATCAACAATAGTCAAAAGGCCACGCTCTCTGGCAAGCGCCGACACGGCTGCAATGTCCACAAGATTCAGCAGAGGATTTGAGGGTGTTTCAACCCAGACTGCTTTCGTCTTCTCATTCACATAAGGGAGGATGTTCGTTGCCTCCTGCATGTTCACAAAATGAACCTTGATTCCGAAATGCTCCTCAACAGTTTTCATCAACCGTGAAGTACCGCCATAGCAGTCATCGGTGCAGATAATCTCGTCACCCGCATGAAAAATACTCAGGGTAGAGGTAATCGCCGCCATGCCCGTAGTCACAGCAACTGCCGATGAGCAGCCCTCAAGAGCACACAGATTGTCTTCAAGCGCCTTGCGGGTCGGGTTACCGCTTCTGGTATAGTCAAATCCCCGGTGCTTGCCGATGTCCTCAAACACAAAAGTTGACGACTGGTAAATCGGGGTCATAATAGCGCCATAAGCCTTGTCAGGCCCCACGCCAGCGTGGATCGTGTCGGTCTGGAAACTCATAAATTGCTCAGTTAAAACTTTGAAAAAGATAATACAACAAAAAAACCTCTTCCCTGATGAGCATGGAAGAGGTTTTTTTGCAATTCTGTTCTTGTCTGGCACGTGCTGAAAGCAACCCGCCTGTTTTGAAAAGAGAAGCTGTACAACGCTCTTTTTCACTCATCGTTCTTCTGCTTCATCTGACAAAAATTCAGACGCATAGATAGCAAAAGTAGAATGTGGCACCGTGTTCCGTTCTGAACGAAATCGGTTGTCAAGGCTTCACCGGGTCTATTCCCTCAGCCTTTCTTGATGACCAGCAATGGATTAAAGAACGTATTAACGATTGTTAATATATGATTTCGGGAAGAATAATACAAACGGGTCAATCATAATTGAACGCCCTGCTTTTTTGCAATTTTGTAGACCGGGTTATCTTTTTCGGAATCATTTGGAACCAGATCAACATGCAGATCCAGACTCTCTTCGATCGCCATTTTGCACCGCAATTCTGCCATCAGGTTATTGCTCTGTCTCGTCTCGATATATAAATCCACATCACCGCCTCGACGTGTATAGTCAACACGCGAGCCAAACAGCCAAGCCTTCGCGTCATCACCGAAGTTCTGCCGGGTTACCTCAAGTATGCGTTGCCGCTGTGTTTCGCTAAGTCTCATTGAGTGTTTCCTCGTCCTTTTACCAGTGCCAACATGAACAGTCTCTACATTATAGGCAAAACAGGGCTGTTTGTCAACCAGCATGCACGGTGTTCACACATCGTTATCATCCACATTTCGTGTGGACTTGAGTTGTTTGATATCCCGCTCAAGTTCCCGAAGGCTCTCTTCCTTCTGCGGCTGTTTCTGGACTTCCCTGTACCTGTCGTATTCCAGCGCAGACTTTTCGAGCGCTGTCTGGTGACTGATTTTACCTGCGTGGGTAAGCAGTTCGCGACCATTGAGCTGAATAATCGAATCCAGTCGCTGAATCCAGTCTTTCATGTACATCGGCGTTCGCTGCTGCGCCATCACCTCCGCAAAAGCAAGGTATTGCTCCACCAGCAGGCCAAGCAATTTGATTTCATCCTCATTGAGATAATTTTTCGCAACGCTCACATCACCCTTACGAACAGGAACCCCCACTTTGCCAAAAGATTGCATGCCCATCAGCGGCAGTGAAGCATCAGCGCGACGATACACCAGTTCCGCTGCCGTCTGCTGACTGATTGCCCATAGCAATTTGTTCTGCACCACTTTGAAAAATTCAATGGTGCTTTCAGCGCTGGAGTCATAGTCAATGCTGGTCGTGTAGATATCCTTGATCTTCTGGTAAAAGAAACGTTCCGACAACCGGATTTCGCGGATACGCTCCTGCAGCTCCGTGAAGTAGTTCATCGAAGTGCCGCTCTTGAACCGCTCATCATTCAGCGCAAAACCTTTGACGATGTAATCTTTCAGCCGCTGTGTGGCCCAGATGCGGAACCGCGTGCCTTGTTGCGATTTGACACGGTAGCCTACTGAAATGATCACGTCCAGATTGTAGAAATACGGGACTTTTTGCTGAAATTCGGAAATTCCGAATCTCTTGATAACCTGACTTTCAACCAGCTCCCCTTCAGCAAAAATATTCTTGATATGTTCATTAATCGTGGACTTCGCTTTGCCGAAGAGCTGCGCCATGTGATCCTGCGTCAGCCAGACCGTTTCATCTTCGAGTCGTACATCTATTTTTATTCTACCATCCGGGGCCTGGTAAATGAGTAGTTCGGAGTTGTTCATGTAACGTGTACAGAAAAAAGGTGCGACTGTGCCTCAGATTGTTTAATCCAAAAGTGATGGTGGTTCATCTTGTCACCAGTCTTCCCTGAGTGCGTGCAGCCTGGATAACGTTTTGATTTGCGGTAAAAACACGAATACCGGAAACCGTTGTATAATCACCGTCGTCAGTGATGACTTGCGTCACTCCATGGCTTCGCATAGACTCAAGAATAAAAAGGTCATATCCATCCACCTGTTCCGTCTGTAAACGATGAAGCGCTGTCGTAACTGTTACATTGTCAATGCTGACAACCAACAGATCAGCAAGTGTACGAACAAGACCATACGCCGCCTGAATTTCCGCATTCACTCGTATCCTCTCAACCGACAAATTATGGCGATAATCTTTTGGTTTTATACTACCATGAGCAGCTTCATATATCTCTCGCTCAACCTTTTCGATCAGATGAGCCAACTCCGCAAGCGTGAGACCCGACTGAAATATTTTGGCACCTGCACCAAGAACCGCATTGGTATAACCGGGGTAATGAGAAGTCTGGTAGTACGCTGGAGGATGTGCACCAAAGCTTGCTCGCGAATATGTCATCCAGTACCAAACATTGGTATCCACCAAAAACACATCCTCAGATTTGGGGGTATCGCTCCTGAGATCCACCACTTCGGCCCGTATGAGAAAATTGATCGCCATCAATCTGATTCTCTGGCCTGTTGCTCCAGAATGTCATCAACTATTTTCTGGTAATCCTTGTCACCGTGATACTGTGCGGCATTTTCGATGACCCGATCAACAACCAGGCTCCCTGATTCATTGAGATTTTCAATGATCAGTAGCCGTCGCAACTCATCTTCAGATATATCGTTAAGTAATTGGCCTATCGCAAAATTGAAAAACGGTGACGCAAACTGGCTTACCCCATTAAAATCAAGCGAAATAGTCTGACCGCTTTTTAACAATCCGTGAATTACTTCATAAATCTTCTGTCCATCTTCCTTGATGATGCAGCGCGGGCCAACCCACTCTTTTATAGATAGCTTCATGACTCTCCTCTCAATAAAGAACCCCGCCGCAAGCAGCGGGGTATTTTGAAGACAACTCTATAATACGTTACGCCTCAAGAGGCGGGGAATATGACCCATAGAGATTTAAAACAACTCTTCAGTCTCATCGTAAAATCGGTAAAGCTTTTCATCGCAACGAAGGGTAATATGGACAACTGTTCCCTGAAAAGAAATAGGGCAATTGTCAAACCGTTCACCCTCTTTATCAATAATCGCATATCCAGCATTACTATATACTTCAAGTTTCCCCTGATTGACGCGAACAAATTCCTTAAGCAGATCCAAACCAAGACCACGGGCAACTCCGCCCATACTGGTGGTATTACCCCGTTCAAAAGCCCATTTCATACATTCAGCACCTGAAAGTTTTGAAACACGAGCTTCATCAACGAACTGGCTTAAAAATGCTTTCACCTTCGCAGGAATACCAAGTCCAAAATCAACAACGGTCAGAATCAAATCGTTGCGATGCCAAAAATGCTGACCACAGGTAAACACCCCAACCTCCGTGCCACTATGTTCAAAAGCGTTGCTGTAAATTTCCCACATCCGGCCTGAGATGGCATCGCGCAAGCGGTCGGTGACATTCACCCATTTACCAATCCAACTGAAGGTCAAATAATCCATAATTTCGTTCATATCGGGTTCCATTTCTTCCCGATATGGAATCGAATGGCCAGACCAAGCTTTTGCATTGTAACCAAAATTTCCGGCAAAGCCATTCTGACAAAGATTAGCCCTCACGGAATTACTTCGAAGAGTGTCCCAATCAAAAAAAACCGAACCCCCCAGTGATTCGATACGCCGGGCAAGTCCACCCAGAAAAGCTACCGCGTTGGAGCGCAGAAACCAGCAATGAGAAAAATCGAAACAAACATCTTCAAAAAGACCATTGACCTGATTACTCATCTCGAAAAGTTGCTGAAAGTCTTCCGGGGTATCATTCAGCGTTGGTATCTGGATAATCTTTTGAGTCATTTTCCATTATTCTCCAGACAACTTGAGCAAACCAGACTCGCAAATATACATCTTTTTCACACTTTCAATAGAATCCGATAAAAAAAAAGAAAGCCTGCTTGAGCTTTTTTTCTGGCGCCTTTGCAATGATGGTGACCTCATAACAATTTCTCACATCCGGGACATCACAGCATTGAGCAGAACGGATTGTTTACAAGCCGTTGCATCAATCTGCTGTTCCAGTTGGTCACGCAGAGCCATGAGTTTGTCAATTTTGGCAACGATACGATGTTGTTCAGGAAGAGGTGGAATGGGAATTGGAATCGAAGACCACTTCTGCTTATTGATAATGGGTGTCGCAGAACCTCCTGCTTGAACAATAACCAAATTTTGAAATGATTTTGATGCCATTGCATAAAAAATGTATTTTACTTGAATAGGCTGATATGGTGTCAAAGTATTTATCTGTTGATTACAAGTAATATCTCTATTGTTAACAGCATGCTTGCCTATACTTCCACCTATACAGACCATTAGCACTGAGTTCTGTTCAATAAGGCGACTTTTAGAAAGACCAATTTCAGAGATACCGTCACCAGAGTAATCAATGCTACCATGTTTGAGATTACCTGGTCCGATGAACGGAAGATAGCTTCCAAAGTTTTCTTGATCTTTGCTGGGCGGGGTCGTTCCTGTCTGAGTAAAACCCAATTCACCTAACCGCACCCACACCCACCCTTCGGGCAGTGCATAAGGCTGTTCTTGTGATTTGATCTCAGGTAGAGGCTTTTGCGGCTTAATCTTCCCTTCCTTCACCAAGCTCCGTTTTTCTGCTTCGATCTCATTCAGCAATTCTCGGGCCGGTTGATCGTTTGGGTCTTGCGGAACCAGCTTGCCCATGACACCAAGCTGGAGGATGGCTTTGCGCAGTTCGGTCACGTTGGCTTTTACTGCGTAGAGTTCACTGAAGTGGCGGTTGATGAACTGCCATGCATCGGTAAAACTGTCGCTCCCCTGCGCTTCGAACAGCCGGTTCAGAGCAGAAATATGGACGGTCAGGCGTTTCGCTTCACACTCAGATCGCAGCTTTTCCAGTTCATCGCAACGCGCCATGAGCTGGTCAATTCTGGCGACTATGCGTTTCTGTTCGGCAAGGGGAGGAAGAGGAAAAAATAAACTCAACAATTCATCTTGGCGTATTCCTTTAACTGTAACCCCTTGACCTTTGATATCGTAATTTTGATACTTTTTAAAGAAAAACATCTTATCAACATTGGATGAAACCGTAAGAGCTTTTAAATCCTGGTTAATAGCAATGTCGACAGTATTGATACAAATTTTCCCCAGACCCATTCTGGTACAAACGATTATGCTTCCTGAAGGAATAAGATTGGTACTGCTATTTTCGAGTCCTTCATTTGTAATGGAATCAATGGTTTTTTCAAGATAGATATCAACATTTAGATCCTTGACACTTGCCCATGGAATATCTCCTCCCCAGTAAGATGGATTGTTTTTACTCGGAGTACCACCGCCAATAATAGAAACGACCACATCCCCCAGCCGAGTCCAGCTCCACCCGTTAGGCAACTCACAAGGCACTTCATCAGAATTGATCTCTTGCAGCGGTTTCAGTTCCCTGATTTTTCCAACCTTAACCAACTTTCTTTTCTCTGTCTCAATCTCTTTCAGCAGTTCACTTGCTGGTTGATCGTTCGGGTCTTGCGGAACGAGCTTGCCCTGCATGGCAAGGGTTAAAATCAGCTCACGCAGTTTTTTGATGCCATCTGGTACAGCAAAGGCAATATCGAAATACTGTTCGAGCAGTGCCCTGCTCCTGACGTTTTCATTCATGACTTTCCTTCACCACAGTCTTCCCCACAGTTTCTCCCACAGTCCCCCATAACGGTTTTATCCACTGAGTGACGGAGTGAGCCTTTGACTGGCTCCTCATGGCTCTTGTTTCAACGCAGTTAGTTTCCATCCTTCAGTTCCCTCCCAATGCCTGCATCAGTTCCTGCTTCAGGGCCGCTTGAGCGGCTTCGAGTTTCTTCACAATCTCCTGGTACTCCTCCATCAGCTCTTCAGGGTCGCGATGATTCACCTCCACTTCATGCGGATTTTTGCAGTCGAGGTTGTAGTTGCGAGCGGCAATATCCTCAACAGTAACCTTCCATGCACATTCGTCAGCCTTGCGCCCTTTGCGCTCCGCACCACCCCACCACGCTTTTTCGCGGTCAAACTCCTGAATGGTCAGCGGTCTGGTGCGGGAGTAGGCTTTGTAGCCCTCCGGATAGGGGTGTTCAAAGAACCAGACCTCTTTTGTCGGGCCGCCCTTTTCAAAAAAGAGGATGTTGGTTGAGATGCTGGTGTAAGGGCTGAAAACACCTTTCGGCAATCGGACGATGGTGTGCAGGTTGAACTCTTCAAGCAGCTCCCGCTTCAGGTTGGTTTTGACTCCCTCTCCAAAAAGAAAACCGTCGGGCAGCACCACAGCAGCTCGACCAGTGTTCTGCTTGAGCCGGTGCATGATCATCGCCATAAAGAGATCGGCAGTTTCGCGGGTCTGGTACTTTTTGGGGAAGTTGTTTTCAATACCATCCTCTTCCATTCCCCCGAAAGGCGGATTGGTGACAATAATATCGACACGCTCTTTCGGGCCGTAGTCCTTGAGCGGACGACTGAGGGTGTTGTCGTGCATGATGTTGGAGGGCACGTCAATACCGTGCAGCATCATGTTGGTCAGGGCGAGCATGTGCGGCAGGGGCTTCTTTTCCACTCCGTGAATGCTCTCCTGCAAACTCTTCAGATCATCGGCATTGTGCACCTGCCCTTTGAGGTGCTCAATGGTGTTGGTGAGGAAGCCACCGGTGCCGCAAGCGGGGTCGAGCACCGATTCACCAAGTTGGGGGTTGAGCATCTCCACCATAAATTGGGTAACAGCACGAGGAGTGTAGTATTCGCCAGCATTACCGGCAGACTGCAAGTCAGCAAGAATCTTTTCGTAGATGTCGTTGAAGAGGTGGCGGTCGCTGGAGGAGTTGAAATCGACCTCCTCTTCAATGGTATTGATCACCTGCCGGAGCAGGGTGCCGGACTTCATGTAGTTGTAGGCATCCTCAAAGACCGAACCGATCACCCTGCCGTGTGGGGAAACCCCTGCAACGTAAGCCAACCTCTTGAGTGAGGGAAAAAGCTCATTATTGACAAAATCGATCAGCTCTTCTCCCGTTATTCCTTCGGGATCTTTTGCCCAACTCTGCCAGCGATACCGGCTCTGAAGCGGGGTTTTATAATCGGGAATGGTAAGCTGCCACTCCTCCTCACGATCGTTGAATATTTTCAGAAAAAGGAGCCAGACAATCTGGCTGATGCGCTGGGCATCGCCATCAACGCCGACATCCTTGCGCATGATATCCTGTATGGTTTTGATCAGGGTTCCAATCGGCATAGTACTTTTTTATTATGCGCTGTAGAGCGCTTGTTCGAGTTCGTGCATGGCTTGCTGGTAGCTCTCAAAACCATTGAAAAGACGAATGATCTCGACCGGTGTTCCAAATCCGGTAAAAGGAGCAATAGAGAGTATCTGCGGCGCTTCAATATGCACAATGCCTTCGTCGGCATACTTGTCGAGAAGGGCCTCCAGCACTCGCCGCGCCTGCTCGCCGTAGCGGGTAAAGTAGTTGCGTTTTTTGACCTGCTCCGCCCTCTCCCTGCGGGTAAGCGGAGGCTTGTCCCAGGCGATGTGGCAGATGAGGTCAAACGGGTCGAGGTCGAGGCTGATCTCTTCGGAGAGTGCATCAAAAAAGACTCCCTCCCGCGACAGCTCTTCAATGATTACCTGCTTCTTCTCTGCGCCGTTCCATCGAATGAGAAACTCTTCAAGTGAAGCGAACTCCTTCGACAATGCTTTTCGGGTATAGTCTTTGAGCGATTCAGTAATCAGCTTGCCTTCAGCATCAAAGTATTGTACCCGTTCGGCAACAACCTTCACCTCCACACTATCGACCACATAACGGCGGATTCGTGGACCTTCATTATCATCGCTATTGGCGACATGCTGCCAGTCACCGCCTTCTTCGCCAGATTCAGGATAGAGTGTCTCCTCTCCATAATCTTCATCGCCAGGCATATCCGGCGGAACCGGAGAGTCATCAGGGTTCTGCGGAGTGTAAATCTGCACGGGATCACCGTCAAAATCCGGATCGGCGAACAGCTCGGTAGCTTTTTTGAAGTCCATGATGGTGAAATAGTATTTGCCATACTCTTCGTTGATGCGGGTGCCGCGACCGATGCGCTGCTTGAACTCCGTCATCGACAGAATGGTCTGATCGAGCACAATGAGCTTGCAGGTCTGGGCATCGACACCGGTTGACATCAATTTGGAGGTTACGGCAATCACCGGATAGGGCGAGTCTGGAAAAATAAAGTCATCAAGCTCAGCCTTGCCCTCTTCACTGTCGCCGGTAATGCGGACGACATAACGGGCACTCTTTGCAACCAGATCGCTGTTTTCGTTGACCAGTGCCTGCCGCATCCGCTCGGCATGATCAATGTTTTCGCAGAAGACGATGGTTTTATCGAAGCAGTTGGTCTGGCGGAGAAATTCGCTGATTTTCTTTGCAACAAGGAGGGTTCGCTGTTCCAGAACCATAGTTTTGTCGAAATCCTTCTGGTTGTAGATGCGATCTTCTATTTCATTGCCAAGTTTGTCGAGCATCCCTTTATCAGGCCGCCACCCCTGCATATCTTTATCAAGATCAATTCGCACCACCTTGTACGGAGCCAGAAACCCATCGTCAATACCTTTTCGGAGTGAGTAGGTGTAGATCGGCTTGCCAAAGTAATCGCTGTTGGAAATCTCTTTCGTCTCTCTGGGTGTGGCGGTAAGTCCTATCTGTGTTGCGGAGGCAAAATATTCAAGAATCTGCCGCCAGGCTGAATCATCGGCGGCGCTGCCCCGGTGGCACTCATCCACCACAATCAAATCAAAAAAATCAGGGGTGAACTGCCGATAGATGTTCTGCTCCTCTTCCGTACCGGTAACAGCCTGATAGAGGGAAAGGTAGATCTCGAACGACTTGTTGACCTGCCGCTTTTTGATCTTGGTCATGGCCGAACCAAATGGCTTGAAATCGTTGGTGATGGTCTGGTCAACCAGAATGTTGCGATCAGCAAGAAAGAGGATTCGTTTTTTTGCCTTTGACTTCCAGAGGCGCCAGATAATCTGAAATGCGGTAAAGGTTTTGCCGGTTCCGGTGGCCATCACCAGCAAAATGCGCTTCTGGCCCTGCGCAATGGCCTCAATGGTTTTGTTGATGGCCAGAAACTGATAGTAACGAGGGCTCTTGTTGCTCCCGTCGCTGTAGTAGTCCTGCGTGATCAGCTTCTCCTGCTGTCCGGTTACTCCCCGATGCACCAACCAGCTTTGCCAGAGATCTTCGGCTGTGGGAAACTCTTCCAGAGAGAGCTCGCGCTCAATGATGCCGTCAGTGGCGGTCTTGTTGTGAAAGAGGAATCCGTCACCATTGGAGCTGAAGACAAAGGGCACCTGAAGCATTTCGGCATAACCAAGAGCCTGCTGCATCCCATCGCCAAGAGAGTGGTTGTTCTCTTTGGCCTCGATGACGGCAATAGGAATATTGGGTTTGAAGAAAAGTACATAATCAACCCGCTTGTGCTGAGCACGGGTATGCAGCTTGCCACGAACAATAATGCGCCCCTTTGTCAGCGGAAACTCTTCGCGAATCTGGGTAGAAATATCCCAACCTGCCCGTTCAAGGGCGGGGGTGATGTATTTGGTGCAGATGTCGCGTTCGGTGAGCTGCTTTTTGTTCATGCATCAGTTGCGTTACTTCAAAATATTCAAATAAAATACAACATAGCTGATGCTCAGGGAAAAAGAAAATGAAGGGGAAGGTAAGCCGCTGAAATTATGGGGGATTTCTACCACTATCGCATGCCTGCGGCATTAAAGCAAAACCGGGTTCAGACAAACAAAAAAGCCCATCCTTTCGAACGGGCCTTATGTGGAGATGGCGGGAGTCGAACCCGCGTCCAGAACATTGCTCAATAAAGCTACCACACTCATCTCAGGTGTTCGTTGTTTCATGAACCAGTGCTACACCTGTAAAGTTTGGTTCACTATCCCTCTTTGTTTCACCCGCCTGCCTTTTCGGGCAAAAACAGTCGGGGCTTACTTGCGCGAACCGAAGCTCAAGCGCTGGTTATGCCATTCGGTGGCTTCAGAGTAAGCGCCTCCCCCACCGAACGATGGCTGATTAATTAACTTGTGCTAATCAGGCAGCCATTGCATACGAATAATCGTCTGCATATAATGTTGCATAGACTTCTTTTACGAGTCCATCCATGCTGAAACTCGGAGTGCAACTCCATCTCACATCTACCCTGTCGAAAGCCTGTCATCCCCAGAGTATCAAAGAACGATTTTCTATATATACTTTTTCAGGAAATAGATCAACAATTATTCCCCTATATCCGGAAAACTCAGATCATTTATTGCGCAACTTGAGCAACAAGATTCATTGGTCAAGCCACCTTTACGTCCTGTTCTACCAATATTTGGCCCCTGCGGGACCTTTTCTTAATTGATGTTTCACCTCATGAGAGACGCATCCAAGTGCCACTCTTACCCTCAAAACACGATCAGTTCAACCCCGGCAATTCGGGAGCGTTGGCAACAAGCTGGTACTCTCCTCCTTTTGAACGAACCGAGCGACTCCACATCCTCTCGTAAGCATCGCCAAAAACAATATTGCTCGACGCTTCAGCCGTGTACCATGCTCCTTCCTCAAACTCGGCTTCAAGCTGCCCGGCGCTCCAGCCGGCATAACCAAGGAAAAAACGGATTTGTGACGGCTGCATAACACCGGTATTGAGCAGAAAGCTCAACTCATCCTTGTCTCCTCCCCAGAATACACCAGGAAGAATCTCTTGAGAATCTTCGATAAGATCGCCTCTGGAATGCAGAAAATGCACCGTATCCGCCTGCACAGGCCCACCTTTATGAAGCACTTCTTCAACCTCTTCAAAGCCGGCCAGAGCTTCACAAACCTTGAATTCCATCGGGCGATTCAGAATAAAACCCAAAGAACCGCGATCGTTATGTTCACACATAATCAATACCGTCCGCTTAAAATGAGATTCAAGCATGTTTGCTGAAGCAAGCAGAAGTTTTCCGGCTTTAAGTTTTCTAAATTCGTTTACCATTCTTTTCTCTCAGGTTTTTTGCTGCAAATAGTCAAGCAACTCTTCCGCATGTTTGTCAGGGCTGACTTTTGGCCATACTTTTTCAATCACGCCCTGCTCATCAATAAGATAGGTCACCCGACTTGTTCCCATATACTCCCGACCCATAAATTTCTTTTGCCCCCAGACGCCATAAGCTTCAACAATGCTTTTGTCGGCGTCGGAAATCAGTCTGAAGGGCAGATTATACTTCTCTGCAAACTTCTTATGCTTTTTTTCATCATCAACACTGACACCAAGAACCTCAACCCCCACTGTGTTAAATTTAGGGAAATTATCACGAAAAGCACAAGCTTCCGTAGTGCATCCGGGAGTATCATCTTTCGGATAAAAATAGAGCACAACCTTTTTCCCACGATACTCTTCGAGTGTTACAGGCTTCCCTTCCTGGTCTTTGGCTGAAATTGCGGGAGCTGGAACCCCCTCTTGTAAAATTGCAATTGACATGAATGAAACTTATTCTCTTGTTAAAATTGTTCTGTGCTGTTCCCTTCTCAGTAAATCAATAGCTATCGCAAAAAGTTTCTGGCGCCGATGAAACACTATTTATTTTGTCCTCTTTGCACGACAAAACTGGACACGGCTATGATCGATGGTCGAGACAGGATGTTCTGTCCGTCATGTTCATGGGTGCATTACATCAATCCTCTGCCGGTTGCCGTTGCCTATACGGTCAATAAAAACAACGAACTTCTTGTAATTCGAAGAGCGCATGAACCGGCTTTTAATGAATGGGCGCTTCCTGGCGGTTTTCTGGAGGCTGGTGAAGAGCCGCATGAGGGCTGTCTGCGGGAACTTATGGAGGAGACATCGCTTGACGGCACTATTGATCAACTGATCGGCGTTTACCACAGGGAGGTCGAAATGTATGGTTCACTGCTGGTTCTGGCCTACAGGGTCGTTGTGGAGGATGATACCATTACCATCAACCATGAACTGTTTGACGCAGGCTTTTACGCTTCTCACCTTCTTCCTGAAGTCCGAATTCCACTGCATCTCCAGATCATCAGTGATGCCTCTCGGCAAAATACTCTGCAGGGTTCATGAGTATTGGTGCTTTCAACTTTTCGGAGATAGAGAGAATTTGACTATATATTACTGAATTCTTATAATTTTCATGACTCACAAAAAAGACATCTGCTCAATGAAACTTGTAAAATTTTTAATCGGGGGCGCACTTGCTTTTGTGGCCATTCAGGTTATCCCTTATGGAAGAAACCATAATAACCCTCCTGTCACCGGTGAACCACAATGGAATTCTCCGCGCACACAAGAACTTTTTAACCGGGCCTGCAAGGATTGTCACTCGAATAACACTGTCTGGCCATGGTATAGTTTTGTGGCTCCTGTATCTTGGCTGACGCAGATTGATGTCTCTTTGGGACGGGACACTTTCAATGTTTCCGAGTGGGGACGTCAAGAGGAAAATGAAGGCGAGAAAGCTGCCGGTGAGGTAAGGAAAGGCAAAATGCCTCCGTTTATATACCTTCCTGCCCATAAAGAGGCCAAGCTGAATGCGGCGGAGAAACAGGAGTTGATCGATGGGCTGGTGGCGACTTTTGGAGAAAAAAAGAGCGCTTCAAAAAAAGACAAGGACAACGATTAGCCCAGTAAATTGACGCCATGACCGCAGGAGCGGGTACACTTTAGAGAACTGCCTGGCAGAAGTTTGAGTAATATTTTTTCATGAATCTTTTGAATTTTCCCAAACAAGCCATTTCTGCCAGGCAGAACTATCCTCTTCATCTGGGGCTGTTCCTGCTTACGGTACTGACGACGCTTTGGGCTGGCGCCTTCTGGGGCGGACATCTGGTCACCCTGGCTTCTGTTCCGCTCTTGATAACATCTCTTGCTTCAGGAGCTGCCTACTCGGCAATAATGTCATGACCAAATTGGTATGAGTGCGTGTCGGTGAACTGATTTCATCATCTGAACACTGCAAGGCGCAAAATCGAAGCATGGGGCAGGGGCAAGAGGCATAACTTTATTATTAAGGGTTTGGATATCCAATTTTATGCATAACTGGCGTGACTACATAAGTGCCGGAGAAGCTTTATGGTTCCTTGTCGTGTTTGGCGTTGCACAGCGCTATATTCCAATGTCATGGTGGTCTGGAGTTTTGGGGCGCAACGCCCACATACCAAAGCACTGGCAAGGAGTAGAAAAGGCTATTACCATGCAAAGAGGGAGCAACATCAAGGAACGTGCAGTTGCGATTGCAATAAGAAGGGCCTGCCAGCGCCTGCCTTTTAAACCAACCTGCCTTGCTCAGGCTTCAGCAGGGCAAATCATGCTCCGGCACCGTGGACGCAGTGGCGTTGTTGTTATTGGATTGCGACGGAACCCTGTATCGACAGGCAAGAATTGGGAGGCTCATGCCTGGTTACTTGGAGAATTTGGAGCAGTAACTGGAGGTGAAAATGCACATGAATTCACCCCAACCAATGTATTTGAGATTCCATGTGGATTATCGGCCAATGAGATTCTCCTCAATAACAAATGATTACGTACTTAATTTGCGTCAACATATTTTTTAGCATACTTGGAAATACGGTATTCTTTGCATTACAAAAGAATAATGAAACTTTTCACCGCATGCAGTTGGGTCTCTTTTTCAAAAAAAGTTTGCTTGTTTTCGCCGCAAGCGATCGAGAATTAAGCCTTTAGAGATTAAAGAATATCCTTTGACAACTCCTGTGAACACAAGATTCAGCAATCTCCTTCTGGAGATTCTTCACAATGATCCGTCACTGCCCGATCCTGCACGGTTATTTGCATTATCTTCTGATGATTGGCATGCATTTACATCAGATACAATTCGTTACCGTATGGCCTTTCAGGTAAAAGCGTTTTTTGATTCCAAATCTCAATTTCGCGTCACAGTGCCACAAGTCTGCCTGGATCAGCTTGGCGAAACAGTTCGAAAGACGCTGATGAATAACCTCCGCAAGCAGGCACATTTGCGAGATATGCTTGCTCTCCTCAAAGAGGCAAATATTCCTGTCATGCTGCTCAAAGGGCTGTGGTTGGGTGAAGCGGTATACCGTGACTTGAAGGCCCGTGCGACCGGTGACATAGATCTTTTACTGCGATTAGAGGACATGCCTCGTTTTACGAAACTTGTCCTGGAGCACGGCTTTGATTTACCGAAGAATACAGCCAATATTTGCGATCTTGCTCCAGCAAAAAATGAATTTCCACTGGTTCATCCAACACGGAAGTCCTTTTTTGACATCCACTGGGCGCTGACGTTCTCGCCTTTCGAAAAACCGGTTGATGAAGAAAAGTTTTGGCAACGCTCAGAAATCTACACCATTGCGGGCAAGCCTTGCCGAACCCTGTGCGTGGAAGACCACCTGCTCTATCTCTGTTTTCATGCAGCCGTTCACCATCGCTTTAATTACATTGGCCCGAGGGCGCTGCTTGATATTGCCAGCCTGATTGCTCAACCGACCCGCCAGATCGATTGGAACGATCTGGTTATAAGATCCCGGGAGCTGGCTTGGGAACGTGGCGTTTGGCTGATGCTGGACCTCACCCGAAAACACCTCGGCTCGCAAGTACCTCAATCGGTTTTAGACGAACTCTGCCCTTCCTGCAGCGACGATCAATTTATCCATTCTATTGCTATGGATGCTCTATTTCTTGATCAGCCGAAGACAAATAAGCTTCATATTAACATTATCAGATTGGCAGAAGAGCGATCACTCCTGAAGCGCACCGCACTGTTTTACAAGCGCATCTTCCCTGCATCGGAAGAAATAGCGACCAAGTTCATGACTTCAGTTAACTCACCAGGCTTCCGCTGGCTTTACTTCAAACGAATTGGTTTAATGGTCAGACATCATCTACCGAAAATATTCTTTATTACACTTAAAAACGCTGATGTCTTGGCAGAAAAAGAGCGAATACTGGTCATAGACAGTTGGATGGAAGGAGATGCTGCTTACCCACCAGTAACGGGTAAGTGCAGTAGACAATAAAAAAAAATTTGATATCACAATATCCTTATTTGAGTATAAGTTGTTATGAGAAGAAAAATCGCGCTTGCCATCACTGCCGATGGAGAAGTGGATCTCATTCGAGGTATGATAGAGTTGTTGCTTCCCCAGCTTGATCGCGTTCTTATTGTTGAGGGGCGACGTACATTTCAGGGTAAACCTCGTGAAATTTTTGGTGAGGGCTGGTTAGATCTTCTTGCCCTGAAACCAGAGCAGTTCAGATCTGTCGTCACTGATCTACCGGACGATAACGCGCCTAGTGCATCAATGCGCCAACGGGAAATGCTGCAACGCAATGCTATCGGTTTGGGTGTACGGGATATGCAACCAGATGATCTCTTGATAGCCGTCGATGCCGACGAATTTGTTGATCCTGACTGGCTGGACTCACATGCCGATTCGGTGAGTGTTCCTACTCGCATGTTTATGCTGCCTTGTTATGGAGGCCTCGACCGACGTGCACCTGACTGGCACTGTTGCCTGAAACACCTTACAACGCCTGTTGGCGATTGGCCACCTCATGAAACAGGCTGGCTCTTTCCCGGTGGAGTGATTGCACCAATTCGTGATCTTGCCAATCTTGGCGTACAATACTGGCGCTCGCATCCCGTTGCCAAAACAGACGAGGTTGCAGGCTGGCACTTGCTTCATCTGCTTTCACCTGAAAAGGATCCATCACGAAAACTTCAACGGCAAGCCCACGACTGGGATTTGGGTGCAGATTGTCACTATATGATTCATTGCCTTGCTGCCGGAATTCATCCTTATGGCTGGTGGGGAGCTACTCAAATCGCTGTTCCGAGTCAACTTGAATTTCTTGCGCGACGTCATCCTGATACTGTGCTTGGCGACCTCCCTTCGCTTAATGAGCGTCACCACCTTATGCAAGAAGCACTTGAACGGTTCCATAACTCTTCTCATTTGAAACTTTCATCAATCAATCCAGAGGAACACTGATGAGCTATCAACGAAGTCCTGATGCATTGCATGCCGAAGTTAACGGTTCCCTTATTCTTATGAACGTTGAATCGCTGGCTTATTTTGAATTTAACGACGTCGCAAAGAGGATTTGGGATCTTTTGTCAGACGGTGTATTGTCTGAAGAACGAATTATAGCAATACTTGTTGGTGAGTACGATGTAGAACCTGAGCGTTGTCAGACTGCGGTTGCAACTTTTTTAAAGCAGGCTCTTGAAAAAGGGTTTCTGGTGAAGGCATAAACGGATAAAAATGTTGTACTGCTATAGATTGTTCGACCGCCATATCTTCAGTTCGCATGAGCTGAAACTGCTCCATCGGGTTACCCATGACATTGAGCCCGGCCATCGGGATGTTCTGCTCGAATGGTCATCTGACCCGGTTTTACCTGAGGGTCCCTTATGTGCCGGTCGTGAGAATTGGGGTATTTTCGTTCTGCGTGCAGCAGAAGGGGTTTGGGCGGTTTTGCCGCGCACGGGTTTTGTAGTATGGGTACCAAAGTGTGGAACCCGATTAACAGTGCATCCCGATGTAAACCAATTAGCTGTCCATGAAACGATGGCACTGCCTTGCCGGGATGTCGTCAACTCCCTTGTGACAGGCCTCTTATCCCGCCTGCCTTCGATGTGGGGAGATGTTCCGCTTCACGCAGCATTACTCAAAACCCCTGAAGGCTACGTACTGCTTGCCGGGATGAGTGGCATCGGGAAGTCGACGCTTGGCCAGCTCTTGGCTCGTCGCCACGGATGGATACTCCTTGATGATGACGCTTGCGTGGCATCAATTACCGGTGGAGAACTAAAAGTTATCCCGATGGGAGGAATGACGCGTCTGAGGGCTGACGCTGCCAATCGAATGCAATTGTCAGGCCCATTGTTGTCGGGCTATGCTGATGGAAAAGTTATGGTGCAAGTGGAACAGTCTGCGTTGTGTTTACCAGAATGGAGACCTGTCGTGGCCTTGTTCCATCTTTCCCGAAACAACGAACACTCAACCAATCATTCTTCCAACTCTTACATTTCCCGGCTTGACACCGTAAATGCGGTGACGCAGGCCGCAACTACCGCGATCGGTCTTGATCGAGAATCTTTCCAATGGCGTACCAATCGGTTCCACGTTGCAGCTCAATTTGGAAAAATCGCCAATTTTTTGTTAAGATACGATCAGAGTCAAACTCCAGAGGCGGTAACTGATGACATCGAAAACATATATGCCGAAATCCATTGAGAGTCCTTTCAGCCCAATGTTTTTAGGCAGTGCATTGACACAAGTTCAGAAGTAAGAAAACAAGTAAAAGACTGGAAAGGGATCGAGACAATCAACAGTCAACGATCAACTGTTGCTTTACCATAAAAACGGTGAGAAATCAAACTTGTTGCAGCACAGATTTGGAAAGCTCGACATTGTTCACTAAAACTACAGTTGAATTCGAAAACGGCACAAACCAAAGGGGGTAGAAATGTTATCGAAAAAAAATGTGACAAGTGTCATTGAGAGTTCTCAGCAACACGCTGAAAAAGATGTAAAGTGCAGCCAGAAGCGTGAGTGGGCTGATCCTGAAATGGCGGAAGTTATGAATGCTACTGCTGTGCGTAACGGCTGTGCTCCTGCGGGTGATGGGCCTGGTTGTGGTAGTGTTGTTTAGTGCGTATTGCGAATATTGCGAATATTGCGAAGCCGAAGAATTTGCTTTATTTTCCGGGCTCGAACATCCGATACACGGCTGTTCCCAAGAATGCCAATTCGACGGTTAAGGCCACCCTGCTTTTTCGGGAGGGGGTTAGAGTTAATCCGATGAATATTCACGAGATTCATCGTGAGTTAGTCCGACCTTATGCCTGCAATGAAACAAAGCAAGGACGATCTCTTGCTGTTGTTCGTGATCCGATCAGAAGGTTTTTATCCGCTTTTCTCGATAAAATAGTGGCTAATCCCCGACCGGCAGTATGGATATCTGTCGTTATGCACTCCTCAACCCGGCTATCTCTGCCAAAATTGGTTAACAGTTCGTCGATGGATGGGCTTGAGATTGAAAAGCTGACATTTCTCGATTTTTCCAGAGCTGTAGCCCTTATACCTGATGTTCATCTCGATGAACATTTCAGGTCTCAGTCTTGGTATCTGGCTGGTCGTAAGCACGACTATATGCTCAGCTTTGACTCCCCTGGCTGGCAACGTCAGCTTGGCGAACTTGTTGGGTGTGAGGTTGTTGTGGTTCGCCCTCACGGCACACAACAATACGCTTGCCCTGACAACGCTTTCCCTGGTGCTGATACCATGACCATTGGTGAATTGCGCAACAATTTCCAGTTGACTGGTCGCCTGCCTGCTGCCAAAGACTTTCTTTCTCCAGAAGCTGTTGATATCCTTCGCTCCCGGTATAAATGTGATTACGTTGCAATTGCTGATATATGCTGAACCCGGAGTAGCCTGTCGTTGCGTTATTCCATCTTTCCCGGAACAATGAATGCCCAACCAAACCTACTGACATCGAAAAAATAATGGACATTCCAAAACCGAAAAACTTGCTTTACTTTCCAGGCTCAAACATCCGGTACACGATTATTCCCAAGAATGCCTGTTCGACTGTTAAGGCCACCCTACTTTTTCGGGAGGGGGTTGGCGTTAATCCGATGGATGTTGATGAGGTTCATCTTGTACTCGCCGAAGCTTATTTATGCAATGAAACCCAGCAAGGACGTTCTTTTGTCGTTATTCGCGATCCGGCCAGAAGATTTGTATCTGCTTTCCTCGATAAAATAGTGGCTCATCCTCTACAGAAAGAATGGCTTTCTGTAGTCAGGCACCCTTCTGTTCGATTATCCCTGCCCGAATTGGTTAACGGGTCGCCCTTGGGTGAACTTGAAATCGAAAAACTGACATTCCTCGATTTTTCCAGAGCTGTAGCCCTCATACCTGATCTACATCTTGAGATCCATTTAAGGTCACAGTCCTGGTTTTTAGCTGGCCGCAAGCACGATCATTTACTGAGCATGGAGATTTCTGATTGGCAACGTCAGCTTGCCGACCTGGTTGGGTGTGACGTTGTTGTGGTTCGTCCTCATGGCACACAACCATACGCTTGCCCTGACAACACCTTCCCTGGTGCGGATAACATGACCATTGGTGATTTGCGCAACAATTTCCAGTTGACCGGCCGCCTCCCTGCTGCCAACGACTTTCTTTCTCCAGAGGTCACTGATATACTTCGATGCCGGTACAAATGCGATTACACTGCAATTGCTGATATCCTCTGAGCGCATTGGAGCATGAGCCACCTGAAAAAAATCGGTGATTTCTACTCGGCCTTGAAGAGCAAAGTCGGAAAACCTGTGAGACTGTGTCGATAAACTGCACGGTTCTTGCCGTACGAATTATCGCTCAGGATACACTCTTTGCCCAGTAAGGCTGCCGCGATACCCACATGCAGTCGGTCTGTATAGACGAAATGAGCAATGCTAATGCCCGTGAGAAAACACCATGCAGCAATGGGTGCATTCAGAGGGTCAACCCCGATAGCGAGGAGAGTCGAAATATCCACGTCTGTAAATGGATGGCTTTGTATTGACTCTCGATCCATACGCAACATATTAATGTTTGGCCAGGATTGAATTATTTCCTTTGAAAGCCCTGCCTCATGAAGTTTATTGTTCAACACAGCTCGGCCCGCTCTCATAAGTTTCTGATCGTTCAGCAGTTCATCAACATCGAGATGAAACGCCATGTCATGAGCAAGCCTGACATCAAGAAATGGATTTACTTTCCGTACATGTTCAAAACTCTCTACATCCCGGCAAAACAAAATACATCTTTCGTCAAGCCTACGCAGTATAGCTTCATTTTGGCGGATAGTATGGGGCAAAAGAATGATTTTCTCCGCCCGGCCGAGTAACTTTTTGAAAGCAATCCTGATATCGTAGTAAAGTGGCACAAAATTGCCACCACCCCCGAGAAATACAACAGAACCATCAACAACAGGAGTAATATGACTAATATGTTGAATCCTGACGTTACAACGAGAAAAAGCCTGATACGTTGCAGCGGCTATTAATGAGTCCCCTGCATTGCCGAGTTGGTGATAGTAAAAGACATCCAACCCCTCATACTGTCTGAGAAATTCCTCCATGTCAGAACGAAGAAATTGTAATAATTCCTGATTGGGACATGCACTCATAACCGGCACTGGTATCGGATCAGATTGGTGGAATAACGGCATACACATTAACCCGAAGTTGAACGTTCTGTTATACAAATCGTTTTCAATCTCTCCTCTGTCATGCGCGCAAACGCAGCCAGCGATAACAACCTGTCGAGAGCAATGACTTCAATTTGACTCGGCCCATGGATTTCCCCCCAAGGCCACTGCTCCGCTCTTTTTTTCATTTCTGACGTGTCGACCCACCCTCCAAGGCCCGGGCTTCGATGAACAAGCTCCAACTCATCAAGGTATCGCTCCCGCTGATTACGAATCACAAACCAGGTGTCCCAGGCCTGACCACCACGACGTGTGCGAAGCCTGATCTCGTCAGGAACCCGACCTTCACCTAATGAACGTGCATACCCACGCGGATATGGCCCTTGCAACCACTGGTAAGGAGTGATCGAGGCCGCCAGCGCTAAAACCGCACTCGCAGTAAAAGGATCAGCAACCGGCACAATCCAACCAGCCGGACAATCTGCTGCCAAAAGTGCGCTGTATGACTGTGAAAGCCACTCCAGGAAGTACCGACGACCCTGTGATTGCGAGCTGCCGTTGACTTTGGCTGAATCAGGAGCCCCAATCAGTTTTTTATACTCAGCATTCGGATTGTTTTTTTGTGATCTCCATGGACGGATCAGTGGTCCCAGTACTCTTTTTCTTGCGGACTGATAAACAGAAATATTGGAATCCGCTCTGGAGAATACCATCTTTGCCAGTTGATCAAGACGACCGTGTTGCAAGTAATAGGAAGCTGCATAGCTATGCTCATGGCTGAACGCAGCGTTTCCTTTTTGCCCCGAAAAAAGCATTGGTGCACCAATGGCGGCAGCCTGTTCAGCAATGGCATCTATCCATATCTGATTCCCAGGATTGAAGGACGGTAACCAGGAACGCCGTGCAGCCCTTAATGCAGCATCCTGTGGTTGCACTAAATCGGTGTTTATGACTTTTGTCACCACTACACTACCAGGATGTGCTGTCTCCATTTTTTTTGCGAATGCACTGTCATCAGGGTCACAATTACCAATAGCGCTGAGGCGTGCATCAGGGTGAGGTGCATGTACAAAGGCATGAACAGGGCGATCAGGTGTGGTCATACGTGCCAGGGTCGCAACAACGAAAGATGAATCCAGTCCGCCAGATAACATTGACGCAAGGGGTGCATTGCCATCGATGAGCCTGGCAATGGTTGCATCAAATATGTTGAGGTATGACTCCCTGGCATCTCGGCCTTCCAGATACGGTTCGGCCCAAACATCCGGACCGCTCCATTCGGTCTCCTCAGGAGGAGTATCGATCGAACTCCAGACGGCAAAAACACCTGCCGGTATCCTGTGTACCTCATTGTATGGGGTCTTTCGATCGCTTCGCTCTCCAGACAGATACTCCCTGATATAACTGTGATTAAGCGTAGTCAACCCTTTTCGCCGCAAGACAACATCGCCGGGGCTCACTCCTATCAGCAGGTACGGTCGACTGGCTGTATCATGATCTATTGACCAATACAAACCACTGCCAAGCATAGTCGAAGCCGTAGCAACAACTGCAGCATCAGAACGTTGAGTTGCTGCTGCCCATTTAAAATCAGGAGGGTTCCTCCTTTGTGGCTGCATCAGCAGAAAATCTATGAGCGTGCGGACGGTTGCATCATCCCTGGCACCCCAAACGACCGGGATTTCTTCTGGACTTTGGATGCATGAGAAAAGTGAAACATAATCCCATTTCACTTGACTGTTGATTTTCATAAGAAGATATGGTGAAAGCTATTACATATTCTCGTATACAGTCCCATTCGGTCTTGGGATGCGGTGTGCCAATCGGTCCTCTGTTGCATCATCATTTGGGAAAACCACAAATTATTCCGTAATATTTCAATGTGAATTAAAAACCAAAGGAGTTAAAGATGATATCGAAAAGATATATGACAAATGCCATTGATCCTTCCCAGCAACATGCTGAAAACATTGAAAAAATTCAACAGAAGCGTGAATGGACAGAAGACCCTGCTATTATGGAAATTGTGACGGCTGATGATGTTGAGGCGCTTGGTAGTCTTATTTGATCGTTGAGCTTGGGAGGTCGACCCATTTTCTCTACTTCCCAAGCTCGAACAGTGGATCCCTCTGCAAAGAAACTCAGCAAGAGCTGATGTTTGTGGTTGTTTACGATTCAACTAAAAGATTTGTATTCGCTTTTTGTCAGCTTTTTTCTTGCGACTGACATTGATGTTCTTTGCAATAATCAAAGGAAGGGTAATACCGGTAGCGGCAAGCTCATCAATTCCTTTCGGTACGGTGAAAAATAATTAGCCATCAGACACGAAAATCTCAAACTTATAACCTTACGTTTGAAAGCAATGATTTGACACAGGAATCGATAGTGAGAAAACTTGTGTCGATAGTGATGTCTGGATTTTCCGGGAGTTCATAAGGGGAAGAGATACCGGTAAAACCGGGAATCTCCCCCGATCGGGCTTTTCGGTAAAGCCCTTTTATATCACGTCTTTCACAGACATCAAGAGAGGCATTCAGATAGACCTCCCTAAAATGCTCTGTTCCAATGATTGAACGAGCCATGGAACGATCATCCCGAAATGGCGAGATAAAAGAGGTTATAACTATCAGGCCGGCATGCATCATCAGTCGGGCAACTTCAGCCACACGACGGATATTCTCTTTTCGGTCAAGGGGTGAAAAGCCAAGATCACGGTTCAAACCATGCCGAATATTATCTCCGTCAAGAACACAGCAGGCGATTCCCATACTGATTAACTGTCGTTCCAGTGCAAAGGCAATAGTTGACTTTCCTGCTCCTGACAGACCAGTAAACCAGAAGACAAAGGGTTGATGGCGAAATCCAGGCAACGCTTGACGCTCAGCAGAACTCACCTCCCCCTGATGCCAGACGACCTCACGTTTTTCAGTCATTGAACAGTCAGTATATCGATGTTTTCCAAAATAGTTACAGCCCCCACAATATCGTTACTCATCGGAGAAACCAGCTCCAAAGCCCCTTTCGAACGCTTGCGCCTGTAGGCATCACAAATAAAAAGTGATTATCATTTGCAAAATAATGATAACAGTCAACAGCCTCTCATAAAAAAGTCAAAATCCACAACTCAAACCGATACCATAAAACGAACTGCCAACCAGCGGCTGAATTTGCCAGCCATTATAGGGTGTTGTAAAGAGATAACCGCTGCCCATACCAATAACAGCTCCGGCAATCACGTCACACGTATGATGCTGTTTTGACTTAACCCGGCTGTACCCCACAAATGAAGCCACAACATACGCAGGTATCCCGTAACTCCACCCGTACCGTCCACGAATAAACTCAGCAGTCGCGAAAGAGGTTGATGTATGCGCTGACGGGAACGAATGATCACCACCATTCGGACGCCGTACATCAATAGCGTATTTCATCCCATACGTGACTCCAAGCGTCAGCGTACCCGCCTCCGATAATTGCACGAAACCCTCCCGATCCTTAAACACCAACGTAAGCCCTGCAGCCGAGGCAGGTAAAGCAAGGTGCAATATTTCGCCTGCCGTCTCAATACCATCTTTTGCTTGAGCGGCATCAATCAACACAAGGCAGAAAAAAAGAGTCATGAAAAAGAGATTCACCCGATTCTTGATATTTCTCATATCCGTGTTATTGTTTTTTTTCATTATTGTTCGTTCATGCTTTTGCGCTACGTTAGCAATCCCGGAAAAGTCGATCTGTTTGACGGCTTCTGCAACAATGAAATTTCGAAATCCGCCACAAAAGAGAAAGGTAACATCACAGAAAAAAACTGTTTGAACAAGAAATATCTTGTACATTTTCACACTGATTTTTTTAATAACTCAAAAAAAACGCTTATGCCTCTCAACATCTTCAAGTGGACTGCGACGTTATGTTCATTGCTTGCCTGTACCGCCGTTATTACACCAGCCAGCGCAAACGCTGCAGACATAGCTGGCGGATTAAAAGCGAGCACCCTTGGCGCAGGAGTTGAAGGAACCCTTGGCCTCACGTCAGACCTTAACCTCAGGACTGGTGTATATGTATTCAGTTACGGTGCTTCAACACACAAAAGCGGGCTCCCGATTGCATACAACCTGAACCTGCGCTCTCTTCCGGTCCTTTTGGACTGGTTTCTACTTGATGACGGCTCTGGATTCCGGTTTTCTTCGGGCGTAATCATAAACAATAATAAATATAATGCTAATGCTGAACCGGCTGACAGTTATGACATTGGAGGAGTTGTGTATATGGCTGATCAGGTGGGAACGCTGAACGGTGAAGTAAAATTCGGGACGTTCGCGCCTTACGTGGGGATTGGGTGGGGTAATCCATTTACTGCAGAATCTCATCTATCCTTTTCTTTCGATCTTGGGATAGCGTTCCAGGGTAAACCAGATGTTGCGATGGCAGCAACAGGATCAGTTGCTACAGATCCTGCATTTCAAGAAAATTTGCGACAAGAGGAAAAAAATATTAAAAACGAAATTGATGCGTTCAAATACTACCCGGTTATTTCGGCAGGTATTACCTACAGGTTCTGAAGTTCCCGTGCGTATTCAGGAACCTCTGAGAAAAGGATAAGATCTATAGCTTCCTGAATGCATCCCTGCCTTGTTCGTTTGAAAACTGTAAATGACCTCCCACGATAGGCTCAAAAGAACGATCTGCTTATACTCAAGAGCATTGCTGCATTCGGCTCTATGGCTTTACCCGCATCAAAGAAAAATGCCTGCTCGAATGTCCAGTTCCTGGCAATACGGCTGCTGTTATTGATTGCAAAGGCAAAGGTGTCTTCCGCAGGGCGGGGAGCGTACATGACTCCTTTTTGACGGATCCATGCGAATCGTATGGTGGGATTAACAAGATCGCTGAATTCGAGTGCCATGCCAACATTTGCGCCCTTCAACCAGTTTTGTGCAAACCAGCGATAGTCTTGGCCAGGAATAGATGTTATAAATGGATGCCCGATGCCATACCCCTCATAGGTCCAGCCGCTAAAATACTCGCCATGATTGAAATAACTCCCGGAACCATCCGAATTCATGGACTCACCGGTGGTATCGAGGTATTCAAGATTGATGCGCTTTATTGTGGCATCAGGTTCTTTATTGATGAGCGATAAGCCAAGCAGGTAATCTCCGGGCTTGATAAGGCCTCCGCCAACAAGGCCACTGCTGTCCTCAAAGAGTGTCTGAGCGTAAAGAAACCAATCGCGTTCGTAACCCTTGAACTGAATTGCATACTCGATGCTGCCAAGATGGTTGCCAAGTGCATAGGCTTGGTCATTTGATGAGGCATCACTGCCTCCGGCTTTTCCGAAAAATATTTTAGCAAAATCATTGATGCCTGACGGATAACGGAAGCCAGTTACCCTGTCTGTTCCTCCCCAGACAACAACATGATGCAGACCGGCATAGATGTTGATTCCATCGTAGGTATTTTCGGTGCCATAACGCATATAGAAGAACTTCTGATGCAGATAAGCGTTTTTTACGTACTGCTCTTCCCCCAGCCATCCGTGTGCAAGGTATGCGTTAATGGCAAAGTCTTCCGATATATTAACAAAACCATTAGTGGACAACGCAATTTTTGGAATGTTTGGCGCCCTGCTGCTGTAAAGCTCAGGCCCGGCTGTAAGCAGGGAGTCCGCAAGCCCGAAAAATTCCGATTTACGCCCGACAGTTAGTTTAAGGTCTTTATATCTGAGGCCTGCATAAGCATCTGTCCATGCAATATCCGAGTCATTGCCGGAACGTCCTGTTAGGTCGAGGCCGTATGACCAGTCAAATTTCTTTTCATCGTTATCTTGCTTACCGAGGCGCAGACGGTTAAAAAAGAGATTTCCTTCTCTGCCAAATCGACCGTGCTGGTTTGACTGTAGCCAGAACGTCTGCTTATCTTGTGTCGACCAAATCGCTCCTGTAGAAACTACCAGAGAGTCCAACCATTCCGAGTGTTTTTTGTCGGCAGCTCTGGCGGTATGCTGAGCGGTAAAGGCCGACATTGCCACGGCAAGCAGAAGAACAATACGGATATACATGGTAGGGAGGTTTTTCATAGTAGTTCCTGCTTAAATAAAACACCGTTATTGTTTCTCTTAAGAATCATTCAAGGTTTTAAGTGGCGATTGCGCCGCCTCACCAATAACCTTTTTGGTATCCTGTATTGCAAATGGACTATCCCAATAACTGCGATGCATCCCAAGTTTGCGTTTGATCCTAATGGGCAGCATCGATTCCTGCTGCCCTAACTTGTAACCGACCAACTTTACAACATTACGGACGATAGCGGCGGGCCACAAGAGAATACGCCTGAGCCCGAGAAACTTCAATTCCGATTTAACAAAACGCATTCCTTCGCCGCCAGCGCCTCCGAAATTCTCGCGAATCCAGGATTCACGGTCATGAAAGACACCAATATCAAAATAGCGCCGGAACTCATCCATCGCAGTGTAGTTGTGCGAGTGCCGACACTGTGCATTTCCTGCATAGGCAACTTTCCAGCCACCCATCAGCATCTTTGCGGCAACATACATATCTTCGGCGAAGATAACATGTGTCGGAAACCCACCAACAGCCCTTAAAGTCTTTCCTCGGTAAGCCGCAAAAGAGTTCGACATAAAGGCCGCCTTTATACCAAAGCTGGCAACGTCATCCATCGTCTTGATCCACACTCCATCCGGATAGTTGAACATCCGAGCATGTTGAGCCAAAGGCGTAGCATCCAGATGTGGCAATTGCCGCCCACAGACAGCACCAACCTCAGGATCAGCAAATGGTTCCAAAATTTGCTTTATGGCACCATTATCCGCCAAGCAGGTATCCTGAGTAAGAAAAACATAAATGTCATAACCAGGGTTTTTGTCGACCACTAATTGCCGAGTTCCTCCATGATTGAAATCATCTGCAGGAATAATGATGACCTTATTCACACGTTTTTTGGCAAGTTCCTGAGAGCCATCCGTCGAGCTGGAATCGACCACGAACACAGCGAACTGTTCGGTCTGACTCTCAAGGGAGTCCAGCAAACGTACCAGATCAGCTCTACCATTGTATGTAGGAATAATACAAGCACAACGAAACATAATTCATACAATGATATTAATTTGTCTGGAAATGCACAAGCTGAATGTTACGATCTTACCTTTGACCAATTAAATGAAGGAGGCTTCAGGAAGGATAGGAAAATGACTTGTTGCTGAGCGCTTATGCATAATAAAGCTATGCAAAAAACAGGATGATTGCTACTCCATTATATTGAAACGGCATTTCTTATCCGCATTAATTACTTCTTTATCAAATGAAGTAAGACATATTGATTATATGAATGAAAAAAACTTAACACATTAACTTTGCGCTCTAATATCGCAGCAAACTTCACCATTATATTATCTGGATTTGTTATACGCAACAATGATGTTAGTGCAGAAATTGGTGCGCATAATATTCCATAGTATTCCGATAAAACTATCCAGGATTTGTAGATTATTTTTAAATCATTTCTGCTTAATGGTTTTTCATCTATAGTCCTTGCTTCTGGAGTAAGATATCGAAATAATTTCAGCAATGGATTCCCATCAAGTGGCTCAATAAAAACAGCTACACCACCAGGCTTTAATACACGATTAGTTTCCTCCAATACAACACCAACATCCAAATGATGTAATATTGCGTCACCACATACAAAATCAAAAAAATTATCCTGGAAATCTAAACAATGGCAATCCATCTTTTTAAATAAAAGTCTATCTTGCGGCAATCCAAGTTTTTTTGCCTTGGCAATTGCCAACGAAATATAAGTTTCTGATATATCAATTCCTGTTACACTTGCCCCATCCTGGGCTAACTTTATTGATCTATCCCCATACCCTGAGCCTAATTCAAGAATAAATGAATTATTTTTTGACGATATCAATGAGTAGGGTCGATCATTAAATGACTTAAAATACTTATTATCTTTTGTATGTGAAAAATAGTTTTCTTTTAAGCGTTGATTTTCACCAAGGATATCTTTGTTTTCATGCGCTTCTTTTTCCCTTTCAACTCTATATTTTCTTTGGGAGGATAGATTATTAATCATCAAATATTTTTTTTTGTTATCAATAATCCATTTTTTATTTCTTGCTGTGTACTTGAATTGCTTCAAGCACTGCCTTCAAAAAACCATGCCCATTTACTCTATCTGGCTCTAAATGGCATCCTTCTGCCCACTCATTCCATGCATTAATAAATACCAATTGTTCTTGAACTTTATATTTTTTTACTTTGCCGATGGAATTAACAAGCCATTTTGAAAATATACTATAATCATTATTTTGGATTATTGTAGCAGATTTTCTTCTTGGAGAATTATCCCAGGAAGGGAAAACACACGGGAACTTGATATATTCCTTTGGCCATTCTTTCTTTTGAATATTCAAAGCCATTTTGTGATAATTCACAATATTATTAGCAGTTATATTTAACTTTATCTTTTGATAAACACCATACGGCAAATAATACTGTAAAAAGTTTTTTATTATTGTTGCAAATCCTTTTGACTTTGGAAAATCTGATCTATTTGGCTGGAAATCAACAATAGCATCAAAGCCTGCTGCTATATACTGATCTTCTGTCATCCTTGAAAAGCTGTTCATTACCCCTACTAAATAAATGCTCAAAGAACAAGATTGATTTGCAACTTTACGCCAAAGCAAAAGCAAAGCAGATAAGTCAGGAATATTATCTGGTTGATAGATAAGTATTATGGGCCTATCATCTATTCTGATATAACGTCTATCATTAATAATAGGAAGAAGATGTTCTATATGCTTAAGTGAATCCTGAGAAGAATATTCCTGCTTTATCAGTACTTGCCGGTCTAAACCATCCCAAGCACGGGTCCAATTCTCATTGGCCCAGCAAATACAAAATGGAATATCAGGTATTGAGCTACTGAGCACAGACTTCAATGGGGCATCTAAAAGAAGTTTCCCATTAAACCAATAGTGATAATAACAGAAGCCATAAATCCCGTACTTTTGAGCCAAATCTGCTTGAGCAATCCGAGTTTCATGTAATCGGAGATCATAAAAACCAAGATCAGTTGGCAGTTGTGGCTGGTGATGACCAGGAAATCGAGGACGTGCCATTACAACATTAGACCACTCTGTAAAACCTTTACCCCACCACTTATCGTTTTCTGGAATTGGATGAAACTGTGGCAAATAAAATGCAATAACTTTTGTATCTATAGAAGAATGAATCATTTGAATAACAAACGGTATATCTGATATAGTAATGAAAGCAAGAATGGCGCATATTTTTTGATTAAAACGGGTTTAATTTCTTTAAACTGATTATCAATATATATGGAGCTAATTCCATTTGGTGCCCACTCACAAAATATTATTGGTGTAAATCTGTAATTAATGTTTTTTGACCAATAGTGCTTTAAATTCCAAGCATAATCAGAAAGCGTGAGATATGTTAATTCATAAGGATATTCTTTTAGCATGTCCTTGCGAATAAGCATTGCTTGATGAGGAATATTTCTAAATAAAAGCCTTATACCGAAAAGCATTTTTGACCATCGCTCAACAATCCCGTTAGTTGTGATTCCGCCAACTAAAACGCTTGCATTATCAGGAAATGTATTAACTGCACTGAAAATATCCAAATTAATTCTATCATCTGCTCCCATAAATAAAACGAGATCTCCCTTGGCTTCAAAAACTCCTTTATTGAATGCATCATAAATACCATCATCAGATCCACAAAGATGTAATATTGGCAACGATGTATGCTTTATAAGAACGGAATCAATCCCATCAGTTGAGCAGCAATCAACAATAATTATTTGAACGAGCTGAGAATGTAAAGGATAGAAACAATCCAGGCATTTTTCAAGATTATTTGAGGAATTTTTAACCGGGATTATTACACTTAAAAACACTTGATTTTCAAATTATTAGTTTTATCAAAAATGTATGTATTTTTAGATTTGAAAGAAATGTCGCAAATAATGCATGTATTAAGATCTCTGAAAAAAATTGTTTCGTAATCCTTTCCGAATCAGCTCAATATTTTTTCAGGATATTTTACATTGGGTCGGGCAGTTCTTTCATGATTTACATGCGCATATGTATATTATGTTTGATTTTTTTCTACAGAATTAACTTTTGTGAAGTGCTGATTAAAAACTAGGGCATTAACCAATGACCAACCACATTAATTTTTGTTTAAAATACAACTCCTGGAATAATGAGAAAAGAATGATTTAAAGGGAATATTTGAATGTTTGGCCAAAAAGATAATAATGAATAGCAAAAATTAATTATAGTTCTATTAAAAATAATACAGCCTATTATGAATTATTTTTTGTGGCAGTGTAAATTTTAAATCCTGACCGACTTGTAGTTAGCAACAAATAAAAACCCAAAAATATGAAACCCCCGGCGGAAGTCAGCATAAAACCATTAAAATAATTAGCTCCCAGCCAGAGAATATATCCAATTAAAACCAATAATTTTTGGACGCTTATTTTTTGGGTTACGACAAACAGGATCGGGTATATTGCTATTAGTAAAATAAATGGAAATAGCAAGGATCCAAACTGAGCAAGAAGTGACAGCCACTGCAGTTCATAATACCAAGGGTTATTTTCCAAACGTATTAATCCAGGGATATTTGAACCCAAACCAGATCCAAAAAATAAGTTTTCTTGATATAGATTCAGCAGTCCGTTTTTCATGGTAACCCTGAGAGCGTCACTGTCATCTGCGTATTCACCAGAAAACCTCATCACAAAAAATTCATTGGCAAAAAATAACGCTCCCACTGCTACGAGGATAACAAGAATATTCGTCAAGTGATCAAAAATATTTTTTTTTGATTTCTTCAAATACATCGCAAATTTTACAAGAAATATAATCAGCATAAAAACGTATATCAGTCTGGAATATGAAATTACCGCTCCAACAATTATGAGAGCGATAATAATGCGACTGTTCCAGTCACCTTTCATTTTTCTGAGCAGAAAAAGAATTATTGCCAAAGGTAGAAAATAATCATTCGGAAGATGAATTCGAAAGAAATACCCTGCATCAAGAGTAATAAAATTATAACCAAATATGTGAAATAAAATAGCTTGTATTTCAAATATTGAAAACGCTTGAATTAATACACCAATAACTATGATTAGCTTAATAAGCGAATATATTGCACTGTATTTTATTATATCATCAGCAAATTTAACAAGCCCATACATCTCGGTATTGGCATAATAAGAACCGATAGAAAATATTACAAGAACAGAACCAATGGCCATTAACTGCGATGAAAATGCTAATGGTGAAACACCTTTTACAATACCAACAACACCTGAAATCAACGAAATCATCAAAATAATACTACTGGCAATGACCTCCTTTTTAGCATTGAATAAATGATTTAAACCGACAACTAATAATACACCTATAAGAGCTGCCTTATAATTTAAGCCATAAATAGAACCCGTCGGAAATATTATTGTAGTAATGAGTAATACCCTAAACGACTGAACTGCAATTTTATCGCTGTAATAATGTAATGCATCAACCATTATTTACTAAATTCAAATTTTTGCTATTTCTAATTTTTATTAAAATATACGTTACTTACCAACAATTGATTCAGGATGTAGTTGCAGATACTATTATCCCGGAATAAAAAAGTCTAATAAATAGAATGCTATTTTGTAATACGACCAACTATATTTAACAAATCCTACACCCAACCTCCTCGCTACCGATCATTCCCTTAATAACTTCACTTAACCCAAAACAAGCCTCCCAACCAAGTTTAGCTTTTACCATGCAGGGATCCGCCCTACTTACCTTTAAATCTGTTGGTCGGAATAATTCCAGATTTTGTTCAACATGCTCTCGCCAATCAAGACCGAAAGTTACAAAGACTGACGAAACAAATGATTCAAGGGTGTGTGTATGGCCTGTAGCGATTACGTAATCATCAGGAGCATCCTGCTGCAACAAAAGCCACATTGCCTCGACGTATTCAGGAGCCTATCCCCAGTCATGCGCTATATCAAGCTGGCCGAGTTGAAGCTTTTCTGATGCCCCGTTGGCGATCCGCCGAGCTGCACTAATAATTTTCTGAGTTACAAAAGACTGATGATTGAATAATATCACGCTACAGGGAAACAAACCAAAATGCTTAAGCTTTTGCTCCGGCAGGGGCTACGAGGATGAAATGGGGTTCGCTCATTGGCTGCCACTCCACCAGTATCTCCAAAGCATTCACTGGAACCTGCATGGTAAAGTTTTATTGGTGACTCTACCATCCTGCAAGCTTCAAGGATATTCAGTGCACCCAAAGCAATACTTTGCATGGTCTCGGCTGGTTGTTCAAAAGAGCGTGCAACCGATGACTCTTCTGCGAAAAAAATAAACTTCATTTGGTTTGCTCTTTTTGAGTGCCATAAAAACACTTCGAAAGTCTTCTGGAACCATTGAGAGCAATTATATTCTATCGCGAATTCCCAAACGAAGAAGATCAGGAATATTACTGCCTTTAGCATATCGAGATGTTCCCCGCGCTTCGTAACCTTTGGTAAGCAGCAACTGCTCCAGCAAGGTACTGTCCTGCTCGCTTATTCCGCAAATCAGAGCAACATTGTTCATTTGTGATTCAGTAAGGGCTATAAACAGTGAGGGTCTCATCCGCGCAACGTCGCCAAGAAAAATGAGTAAGACGCTTTTGACCAAGCGTTACAAGCTCATTTCTTCTGCTTGGTGCATAAACCACCCGTTCAATTGCGGAGGCAATATCACCAATTGACGCAGGGTTGAAGAATTCGGCAGCATCCCTAATAACTTCAGGCATCGAACTCGTATTACTGCTAATAACCGGGCAGTTGTGAGCCATGGCCTCTAAAGGAGGCAGGCCAAAGCCATCTTTTCTTGTATCTTGCGCAAGAAACGTTGAATATTGTTCTTCCCGGAATATGTCAATAAACCATCTCTAAGTGTTTCTTGATCTTCAGGAATACACCTATAGGTTTTAAAATCTGGATGTCTTGGTTCTCCATTATAAGTCTTTCGGGCTATCAATATTGAATCTGCACATGATTCACTATACCAGTCAGCTAAATTTAGATTCGGTGCACAGTTAGTATGCACATGCACTGGCTCTAGAGTGACATACCTGGCTAAAGCAAGCATTCCATCAGTAAAGAAACGATAACAATCTACTGGATACCGGTGTTCACCGAACCCATTTGGTGCAATTATACATAGAAGACCATCCTTTTTGAGAACTCTTGTCATTTCTTCCATGATTTTCCAAAAGAATTCAATATGCTCAAATGCTTGACCCGATATCACTACATCAAAGCTGTCTGCGTCGATCGCTTCCCAATCATATGGATTCCTTAGAACAATATCAACGTTGGGCCCATCTTCCATATCCAACCCCGTGTAAGTATATTTTTGTTCGTTGAAAAGATGCTTATAAGAACCATTTACATCATAGCTGCCTACATCAAGCACCTTTACTTCCCTCTTGTTTATCTTTGAGGCGTAATTATCTACAAACCACTGCATTCTAAGGATAGAACTCTTATGCATATTAATGTTTCTTTATATGGCGTTCGGTTTCAATGCTCCTAACATTGTTTAGATCGATCCTGTTAAAAGAATAGCGAACGAAATTGATTTTTTACTTCCAAAAGCAAATCTCTAATTTTAACTTGCAACTTGAATAAAACGAAAAAACTTTTTTATTATTCTTTTCACCATACCTAAATTTATTGTTATGTGGTTGCCTGTTGTGTATTTCTCGATTTATAGGACTTTTAGGATGCTTTGTTTGATTTTACTTAACAAGTCTCCAATCAGAGGTATCTGCCTGATTTTTCTTTGTATGAATACTCTTTTGTTAGCTCTGAATACATAGCGGTCAATTAATGCGTCTGCATCCACTGAGCGTTCAACATCGACAGGATGTGTTAAGGGGAACTCAAGTGGCTCTGGTATAGATTTCTTTATGTAGTCAGGCACATCGCCCTTGGTATGGACTGCATCCGGACGAGCAAAGCCGATATTGTAAGTCTGGTTATGGGCGGGTAATGCGGTAACCATTCCATGATACCAGCATGTGCAGGTCCATTGATAATCCCAGGTAATGATCCCGCCATTGTAAGCAATATCAAAGATTGATGTCCAGTAAGATTCAAATAACTTATTTCTATCTAAAATTGATTTTAATCCCCCCTTATCACGCCACTCAGGCCAATCCCGCATTGTAATATCGTAGTATTGCCAAGCCCTGCGCCAACTTGCCCATCCCCAAACAGCATTCTGCCGTGAGAAGAAATAGCTTTCCTTAGGAGTAAAGCGTTTTGAAACAAGGTTAGATCCGCTGATCACCCCAACCCTTTCATCATGTCGATATCGCTCAAGCAGTTCGTCACAATAAGGAAAAAAAGTTGACACCGGCAACACATCATCCTCCAGAATAATTCCCTCCTCTTCATGCTCAAAAAACCAGTCGATCGCGCTTGAAATTGCAATTTTTGAACCAAGGTTCTTTTCCCTGAAAAGAGTTTTGACCTCACAATCCCAGTCAACTGCTGTTGCAATCCGTCGTACCTCCTTGCATTTCTCCTGTTCGCCCGCTCTATCAAGCCTTGGGGCATCAGCCGTAACATAAAGCCGAGATGGCTGAGCCTTTCTGATCGCCTCAAATACCTTTTTTGTTGTGTCCGGTCTGTTGAAAACAATAAATAGAACTGCACTTCTCATTTTATACTTTTGAAAAATGGGTTTTCCAGAAATACTCTATGGTGCCACAAACGATATCGTATTTTCTGAGGCTCAAGCATGCATTATTCTCCAGGGTTTCCAACACCAAAGTATAATCCGAAACCCTGCACGACACTTTTCAACAACACTCCTGTTTCAATGATGGGTTCATGCACTATTTTTCTAATTTTCTCCGGATGAGAGTTAGACAGAATCCTGCAAGCCATACACGCATGGCTGTATGCATGCAATGTTATAAACGAAAAAAAGTTGCGTCAATTTGCAATGTGCGTCCGGATATACGGTCCTCAAATCCCCTCTGAATAGACCAGAGTGTAAATCCTTCATTTTTAAGCCGGTTTAGCATATCCATCCATAGACGCTGCCCTTCATACAACTCCACAAGTGACAGTTCACAAAGTATTCCCTTAATTCGAGGTAATATTTCTTTGGCGCCATCAAGCACTGCCCACTCATAACCCTGTGTATCAATTTTCAAAAAGGGATTTTTAGAGTTATGTATATATTGCTGAGCTACTGAGTCCAGCTTTACAATATTTACTAAAACCTTTCCAATATATTCTGAACCTTTTTCAACATCAGAATGTAATTTGAGCATTGGAAGTATTGAAGAGGATTCTGAGTTACCAGCAATATTAATTTCTATTTTGCCATCACAATCACCGACAGCAACACGTGGATGAGCCGCCCATTTTTTATCTTTCTTCGATAACTTTTTTAATTGAGTATGCGCATCTTCGAGTGGCTCAAAGCTGACAATTTTACCTTTATAACCAGAGTGCCTTAATGAACTTCCAAATTGACCAATATTAGCGCCAATATCTAAGACCATATCAATATCAAATTGATCTAAAACAGAATAAAGTCGAGAATATTCGTTTCTTGAAATAGAATAGCCTGTAACATTTACTGCTTTAAGTATTAAATTTTTTAACTTCTGCATATCATCTTCATAATACATTTAATCAGGGCGACGCAATTATATTCTCATTTTATGGTTTTCCTGAAATACTCAATCGTGCCTTTTAATCCCTCATCCAATTGAACTTTCGGTGTCCAGTCGAGTTTCGATTGAGCAATCGTGATATCCGGCATTCTCTGCTTGGGGTCATCCTGAGGCAGTGGGAGATAAACAATCCGGGACTTGCTCCCCACAAACGACAACGTTTTTTCTGCAAGTTCAAGTATGCTGTATTCACAAGGATTGCCAACATTAACCGGCCCGGTAAACCCTTTTTCGGTGTTCATCATCAGGATAAACGCCTGAACCATGTCATCTACATGACAAAAACTTCTAGTTTGGCTACCGTCACCGTAAATCGTAATATCCTCACCCTTCAACGCCTGCACAATGAAGTTGCTTACAACACGCCCATCATTAGGATGCATTTTCGGACCATAAGTATTAAATATCCTGACAACCTTGATATCAAGATTGTGCTGCCGGTAATAGTCAAAAAACAATGTCTCTGCGCACCGTTTTCCTTCGTCATAACAACTACGAATCCCTATAGGGTTTACCTTTCCCCAATAACCTTCATGCTGCGGATGTACTTCAGGATCACCATAGACTTCGCTTGTTGAAGCTTGCAGAATTCTTGCCTTAACTCTTTTTGCAAGTCCAAGCATATTTATATAGCGCCATGAACACTGGTTTTGGTGGTTTGCACTGGATCGAACTGATAATGTATCGGACTTGCTGGACACGCAAGGTTATAAATTTGATCAACTTCAACATAAAGTGGAAACGTTACATCATGACGCATCATTTCGAATTGTGGATTGCCGAGTAAGTGCAGAATATTTTGCTTCGTGCCAGTAAAAAAATTATCAACACAGAGCACATCGTGACGCTCTGCAAGCAATCGCTCGCATAAATGCGATCCAAGGAAACCGGCACCTCCGGTAACAAGTATTTTTTTACTCATAGCCAGGTATTTTCGTTACCTCTATTATCAAATATTCTTGGCATTTTCCTCTTACTTGCAACGATGACAACAGGTTTTATTTATTTGTAAAAACAACGGAGCAAATACACATATCACTTGAACCAAAGCAAACTCAAGAACTGACGACGGAAAATTTGCGGTGCAAATACCACAGTTGAAAATACCGATACGCAGTGACTTGCTACTGTTGCCGCTGCGACTCCCAATGCTCCGTATTTAGGTATCATAAAAAAGTTTAAGCCAATATTTGTTATTGCTCCTATTACGGTCAGAGCTAAAGAAAGCATATTCTTTCGCTCATTGACAATCCAAATCCCCTGCATAACGCCGAGAGCTATCGGAATATTTGCAAAGCAATGAACAGCAAGAACATTTGAGGATTCCGAATATGCCTCCCCGTATAGCAACTTAATAATCGGTACTGATAATAATGCAATCGCAATACATAACGGCAACATTATCCACCACATCAGGGAAAAGAGGCGATCAATTGCCCGCTCATATCCTGCTCGGTCACTCTGCTTTTTTTTTGCTATTGAAGCCCCGGTACTTTGTGCAATCATCATAGGAATGAAGTACCAGGTTGTCGAAAATGGCAAGGCTGCCGAGAAGATACCAAGCTCATGCGTACCGAGCATTTCGCGTAACATAATCTGATCAATTCGCATGTAGATCGTAATGGCAAGGCCGGAAAGCATATAGGGCCAAGACTCTTTCAGCAGCCGCTTTCCCCATCCAATATCCCACGCCCATTTGACCGGAGCGGGAAACCTGCCGTATGAAACGTAGAGCGCAATGGCAGACATGGCGATTTCCGCAAGTCCTGCTATTGCAAAATACAGCAATGGAGCGTTTGAGAGAATGAGGCTTATCTTGAAAAGACTATTGAGCAGGTAGGAGATTGTTTTCGCTAAAACAGTCCTCTTGCTCTGTGTCTGGCTCTGGAACCACAGGTCAACAGTATCAGCCGCCTGAAACACCAAAGATCCTGCAACGATGGCGGTCAGAAGCAAGGTAGAGGAATCCCCTGGCCTGAACAGAGCCATCAAACCAACAGCACCCAGCCAGCAGAAAAACCCTGTGATGATACGCAACCGGAAAACGGTGCCGAGAATGGCAGATGCAGCTTCCCTGTCACGAGCCATGTCGCGTATAGCAATGCCATCAAGACCAAGCTGGCTGAGAACCTGAAAAAAAACGACAACGGAAAGGACATAGGCAAGCTCTCCATACTGCGAAGGTCCAAGGTAACGGGCAACCCATGCACTGACGAGTAGCCCCATACCCAAGCGGAGGAACTTGTCTGCCAAAAGCCATCCAGTATTCTGGATAATATCATGGAGTGTTGCCTTGCCTTGAAGGCGCTGGCGGAGAAACTGCGGGGCTAACCTGAGCCAAAAAGGATTTGGAGATGTTGACAATACTCTATTCTTTCGGTATCAGTTTTCCCGCATCACGGCAACGGCTATGCCGTTTGGCTTCACAAATGCATGTTGCCTGGTTTAGCTCGTGAGCGACCATCTGTTCGATCATTTCGTCGAGTATGATCTGTGTTATATCCATCAAAAATACTTTTTTTCCTTTGACAGGTCACCAGGAAGCGTTGGCCGATTATAGCTTTCGCATGGCTTGATTCCCGCAATTTTTGTTATTGTAACGATCAAAATCAACGAGTGAGCTTGTGATACGTGAGTTACTCCACAGAAGGAGCTGTTGTATCTGGAGAAGAACAAACAGACAGAAAAGTTAAAGGTAAAAAAAGGCAGCGCCTTTCCGCTGTATGAACAGGTCAGGTTAACAATTTAAACTCAGCCACTTTTTGTCTACCGGCTGGGTGGCACTTTACTAATAAAAGTACCGCACTCACAACCATATGCAGGAGATTGTCCAGTATATTTCGGAAAAAAGGATGACTTATATTTTTCGTAGTATCACCATAAAATGATCTTTTGCTGACATCCAGCACGGTGGATAACTAACCGATTCAGAGTTCAATTGCATATTTTTCAGTCTAACGACTCGTTTGCGAATCACCCCGATCAAAGAAGGACTCAAAATATATATAATGTTTGTCATACTCTCCTTCAACGCCACGAGCAAAGATAATTTGCTATGTGCAAAGAATATCTCGTTCTTAATTATAAACTGGCCACAATTCATATTCCTTATCCATAGTGGACTAACAAATGAAATATGTTCTGGCATAGTGCAATACCAGTATTGACTGCCCATAAATCGAAACTTAAATGCATCAAGATTCCCAACAGATATAAGAATATAACCGCCTGACCTAACAGCATTTAGACAACTATCGAGAAAACGCCCTGGATATTTCAATATGCTCAATGACATCAAAAGCCGTAATGCAATCAAAAGAGCCACTAACATCGGCAAAATCGGAGCCGATAATTGTAACGCCTTTTTTGGCAGCGCGTTTTGCAGCCAGTGAATAAATCTCTATGCCGTTGCAGGCATAAAGATCAACCAAAGGCTCAAGAAATCCTCCATCAAAACAGCCTACATCAAGAATACTCATGCCTCGTGACAAGAGATCCTTCAGTAAATCTCGTCCGATTTGCCAATCTGTCCTGGCAGTTGGAGCGGAGCTCCAAGTATTCTCATCTCCTTGTTTGTAAAGATCATCAAGTTGTTTTTTATCCAGTCTTGGCCATCTAAATCCGAGAGTACACAAAGAGCATCGATACAGTCTGCCTCCCTTTAAAGGCTTTTCAACCGTTCTCCCAGCAAAAAAAACAGAATCGGGAATTGGTCCTACCAGCACCCCATTTCCACCACAATCAGGACAATAAACCTCTTTTAACATCTTCTGAATCATGAATTTACAACCATCAACATTTATTCAGTGAGTTTGCAAACCAAAGCCCGACTTCCAACCACCGAATGCTGTTCGGAAAATGATTTTCATGTCGAACGACAAAGACCAATTGGTGATATAAAACAGGTCACACTCAACCCGCTTTTTCAGACTGGTATCTCCCCGGAATCCATTGATCTGTGCCCATCCGGTTATGCCAGCTTTCACCATATGACGCTGCATATAATGAGGCACCTCTGCACTTATATTTGCAATAAAAATATCCCGTTCCGGTCTCGGGCCGACTATGGACATGTCGCCAGCCAGCACATTCAGGAGCTGCGGGAGTTCATCGAGACTTGTTGACCTGATGAACTGGCCGAATTTCGTTGTCATTTTTTGTGACGCACTTCCCCATACCACACTGTTTTTTTCGAGATCGACTGGCATCGAACGAAATTTCAGTATAGTGAATGGCTTGCCGTTCCATCCGATACGGGTCTGACGGTAGAATATCGGGCCGGGTGAAGTGAGCTTTACGCCAATGGCGATCATGAGCATGACCGGCCAGATAATAAGCAGAATCAGCAATGTGATCAAGAGGTCTTCAACACGTTTCAGAACTCTGAATAACGGAGAACTCATCGGTGAATCGTACAGGCTGATAACGGGAAGCCCATGCATATCGATCAGCTTTGCATACAGCAGGTCGAACGCAAAGAGATCGGGTACGTATTTAACAATCGCAGTGGTCTGTGATAATTGATTGAGAATAGTAACTATGTTTTTTTCCTCTCCGAGGGGGAGACACAGGTACAGTTCTTCAAAAATGCCGCGTTGTGCGTCTGCAGAGACCTGTTCAAGATTGCCGCAAACAGTTACGCCATCAACGCTCTTTGAAAGAAGCGCGGGATCGTTGTCATACAGCCCGGTAATGATATAACCAAAGCAGGGATTGTTCCCGAATAACTTTATCAGATAGCGGCCTCCATTCCCCCCTCCGGCAATCGCAATCTTTTTAACAGCGAATCCTCGCTTAAATAAAAAACGGAGCGCTCGCCGCGACATATACCTGAAGAACAACACCGTAAGCAAGGTCAACAATGACCATAATAGGAAAACGACGCGCGAAAAATCATAGGACTGTTTGAGCAGAAACACAAAAATGATGAGCGTCGAAAGCGTTGCTCCCCATGCCTTGCATAGCATTTTGACGGTGTCGAACATCGAACGTCCACGCCAGTTATCATAACTGCCATAAAACTGGTTTGCTGCCATAAATACGAAACCGCCAAGTATACCAAGCATGGCGTATTGCTCGTTCCACGGAACACCGTAAGTGAGTGATGAGATATAAAGGGCGCCATAGGGCAGCAGAATATCGAACAGTCGTTTTACCAGAATGTAAAGCGATCGATAATGCGCGATGTTGGCCATGGCAGTGTCGTATTGCTATGTGATTATAACTTGTATTCTTATTTCCATTTGAGCAGTTGCCGGAGCTTAGCAAGGCGTGCAGCGTTTTCGGCATCTTCTTTTGCTCTGATGAGTCCTTCGACAATGACGGCCCAAAGCACAGCGCCAAAGCCGACGGCAAGAGCTGCAAGAATAACCATAAGGCTTCGTTTCGGCTTGGATTTTTTCTCTGGCACGACCGCCTTGTCGAGCACCTGAATTACCGAGCCCTCTTTCGCCTCGTCGATTTTTGCTATTTCAAACTGTTTGGCAAGCAGCTCATAGACGGTTTCAGCATATTTCAGGTCGCGAACTTTTCGTACGTATTCAAGTCCCGCTTCCGGCACTTTGCTGATCGTAACGGAACCAGCTTCAACCTTGGCAAGTTGTGAGCGCAAACCTCCCAGAAGCTGCTCAATACGGATATAGTCAGGGTTATTGCCGGTGGCAAAGGTACGCATGGCGCCGAGCTCAACCTCTTTCATGGCAATCTGTGCCTTAAGCTCAGAACCCGCCTTCACAAGAGCTTCAGCCTGAGCATCAAGCTGGATAAGACCGGTTGTTTCCTGTAGCTTTTTCAGTGCAATTTCAGCATCACCAAGGGCTTGTTTTGCCTGCAGAAGCTGCTTTTCAAAAAAGAGACGACGTTGCGACGCTTCGGTGACTGCAAGAACCTGGGTCAGTTGCTGTAACTCTTCAACATAGCCATTGGCCAGGGCTGCGGCGCGTTTTGGATCTCTGTCGTCAACCATTACAACTATGACACCATCTTTTCCGGCAGTAATCGTACTTGCTTTTTCAAGTTTTTTGCGAGTGTCGCTTGAATACTTTTTATCATAAACGGCTTGCAGTTTAAAGCGCCTGATCAGGTTGTCGCTTACTGTCCTGCTTTTAAGCATAGCAACGTAGGTGTCGTTGGGATTTTTTATCCCGGCCGATACACCAGCAAGACTGCTGAGTGCGCCAAGCTGCCCAAGCAGTGCCGATGCGCCGGACTGCTGCTGGGGTGGCAGTATCTGCGTCTTGGCGGTATAGCTGTTGGGAATCAGGAGGCTTATGAGAGCGACTATCACCACCGTAATTAACGGTGCGCCAAGAATGAGTTTTTTATGTTTTGCAAGTGTGATGGCCAGATCAATCAGGCTTATTTCATCTTCAAAGCTGTCATCCCAGCTTGATTGTGGCTTCTGATCGGGTATTTTAGTTTCTGTCATGGATATGATGCTGATTCTGATTAATTTTGCAGAGTTTTGAGACCTGCAGCTCCAAGACCGAACTGATAGAGTACCGTTGTAAAATCTTTAAGACCCTGCATTAAACCTGTGCCATGTTTCATTTTTTCTGGCACAACAATTGCGTCGCCCGGATTGACGGTACCACCAAGACCGCCAAAGCGATTGCTTCGCACGGTACCATCCATACAGATGCGGTAGATTTCAGATTTCTCGCCAGTGGTATTTACCCCGCCTGCAAGCTTGATATAGTAATGCGCACTGCGATTTGGCTGATGCATGAAAGTATTCTGCTGATAAACTGCCCCGATCACATCAACGACTCCCTGTTTTTGGGGAATGTAAACCATATCGCCGTCTTTAAGGGGAAATTCCGGGAGATCATTGGCCGTTACACTGGCATCCTTGAGATTCAAAATGATCCGTCCTTCGGACTTGACTGCCCTCAGTTTTTGTGCCAAACGACGCTGTGACTCCTGTTCGTTTGCTATGACAGCAAGCCGGGCCGGGTCACTCTCGCTGGCAAGACGCTGTTTTGTGTTAACCTCAATATCCTTTTCGTACCGATCAACCGCCTCATTGATCTTTAACTGCTGATCACGCCTGACACTTTCGCGGTTAAGCCTTGTTCCATATACATAACCTTTATCAGTTATCCCGCCAATCCGGGAAATCAGCGCCCTGAGAGTTTCACCTTTTTGTATCTCAAAAACACCATTGTGTTTCACTTCACCGTCAACACGTACAAACTCACGCTCCATTTTCACCTCCATCGGAGATGCACCGGGAGCGAAGACTCTGATAATGTCTGTCGGTTGTACCTCAAGTTTTGCCAGATTACCTTCAATCGATGCCCAGTCTGATTCGATTTCTGCAATTGTCGTATATCGATTATCGATACTTTTTTCAATAATGACTTTTTTCAGATTTGCTGCTGATTCAAAACCGCCCGCCCATCTGACGACGTCAGCAATCGAGGTTTTCTGCTGCAGTTCAAAAATCGCTGGTTTTTTGACATCACCAAGCAGCGCAACAAGCTGCCCGACGGCAGGAATGAAGATCACATCCCCATCCTGAAGAGCCATATCTGCAGATTTATCGCCTGAAAGAAGAATATCATAGAGGTCAAACGAAACAAGCCGCTCGCTCCCTCGTTTGAGCTTGATGTTACGCATGGAGCCGGTTACCGCCGGGCCGCCAGATGCAAAGAGAACGTTGAGCAGTGTACTCATGGCGCTGAGCGTATAAGTACCCGGACGCTGCGCATGACCCATAACATAGATTTGGACGCTCCGGGTTTTTGCAATACTGACGCTCAGCTCAAAATTGGTAAATATTTTACCAACCGCTTTTTTCAAATAGCCCTGGAGGTCACGGTATTTCACACCAGCAACTTGAACCGACCCAACTCGAGGCAGGTAAATTTCACCGTTACGGCTTACCAAAACGTTGAGATCAATATCGACCATACCCCAGCCTCGAATCTGCAGTGCATCACCAGCCCCTATCACATAATCTGCATTAACCTGTACAGCACCTAATGGTGCATACGTGCTGGGAACATTGCTGAACAACTCTCTACCAAAAACCTCGAGGCTGCTGCCTGTAGCTCTTTCAACATAGGACTGAAAGCGACTTTTGGAAGTAACGGTGTTACCTTGTATGACTTGCTGATGCTCATCCTGCCGTCCAGTGCTCTCTTGCTGAGCTGACTGGCGTGCTTCTGAAATTGAGGTGATTGAGGTGATTGCGGGAATCCCCATTTTGTCTGAGAGTGCAGATTCGGAGGCAGAACCAGAACGTTCCAGAGCCGAAAGGCATGCAGGGAGAGTCAAAAAACACAAAATTAAAAGAAGGAGATACCTTAAACGCATAAATATAATTATTTATTCTGTGAGAATTAAAGCTACGCTACCTTCAGTCACAGATGAAGTTGCAATAAATCCAAAGAGAGTAAAAAACAAGAAAAGCCCCCTTGTTTTACCTGATATTCTAATAAGATTAAAATAGTAAAAAATGCACGAAAGAATCCATTTTTGCGTGACAACTCAAAATACACAACGAGCTGCTTGTGATTCGAACGAGCGCATGAACCTGCTTTCAACTTTTCGGAGATAGAGAGAATTTGACTATTATATTTACTGAATTCTTATAATTTTTTCAATGTTTCCGAGTGGGGACGTCAAGAGGAAAATGAAGGCGAGAAAGCTGCCGGTGAGGTAAGGAAAGGCAAAATGCCTCCGTTTATATACCTTCCTGCCCATAAAGAGGCCAAGCTGAATGCGGCGGAGAAACAGGAGTTGATCGATGGGCTGGTGGCGACTTTTGGAGAAAAAAAGAGCGCTTCAAAAAAAGACAAGGACAACGATTAGCCCAGTAAATTGACGCCATGACCGCAGGAGCGGGTACACTTTAGAGAACTGCCTGGCAGAAGTTTGAGTAATATTTTTTCATGAATCTTTTGAATTTTCCCAAACAAGCCATTTCTGCCAGGCAGAACTATCCTCTTCATCTGGGGCTGTTCCTGCTTACGGTACTGACGACGCTTTGGGCTGGCGCCTTCTGGGGCGGACATCTGGTCACCCTGGCTTCTGTTCCGCTCTTGATAACATCTCTTGCTTCAGGAGCTGCCTACTCGGCTTCATTGCTCCTTTTTTTAAGCGTCCATGAGTTTGGTCACTTTTTTGCATCGCTGCGCCATCGCGTTCGGGCAACACTCCCCTATTACATTCCTCTTCCACCCCTTCCTTTTTTTCTCAGTCTTGGGACAATGGGAGCAGTCATCAAGATCAAGGAGAGAATTCCGGAAACAAACGCTCTTTTTGATATCGGTATCTGGGGACCTATGAGTGGATTCGTCGTATGCGTCGGACTTCAGGTTTACGGCTTTCTGCATCTTCCGCCGATTGATTTTATTTACACGATACATCCGGAATACCTGACACAGGGAGGTTTGCTGACACCGCCTCCGCGCGGCTCTCTTATTCTTGGCAAGAATCTGCTCTGGATCGGGCTTGAGTACCTTTTTGCCCCAAAAAACCTGCCGCCGATGACGGAGATGTATCACTATCCTTTTCTTTTTACCGGCTGGCTTGGGTCACTGGTGACCGCACTGAACCTGTTGCCTGTCGGCCAGCTTGACGGCGGCCATATTACCTATGCCATGTTTGGCAGGAATGGACATGCAAAAGCTGCCAGGGCATTTATGATCTTTATCACACTGCTTGGGTTTCCCGCTTTGCTGGAACTGCTTCTTGCGCTCATTAAACCTGATGCCGTATCACTTATTCCCCCTGTCATGCTGCATTGGTCATGGCCAGGGTGGATTCTCTGGGCATTTATTCTTTCCAGGTTTATCAAATTGAGCCATCCGCCTACAGGATATGACCATCCATTGACGACGTCAAGAAAACTCTATGGCTGGGCGGCCATTATGGTGTTTTTTCTGACATTTACCCCTGTACCATTTGGAGTAACCTGATGCAAAAGAAGCAGTTTCTGATCAAATGTGGCGACAGAGTGCTTGATCTCTCTCATGGGCCAAAAATCATGGGCATCATGAATATGACGCCCGATTCGTTTTATGATGGCGGAACATTTCAGGGAGAGGGGAACAGGGTCGACCTTGACCGGGCGCTTGCGTATGCACTCGCCATGATTCGTGACGGCGCTTCAATTATCGATATCGGCGGGGAGTCTTCAAGGCCGGGAGCTGAAAAAATTTCGGTTGCTGAAGAGATTGCGCGCACTGTGCCGCTTATTGCCCTTTTGCGCAACAACAGCGATGTCCTTCTTTCAATTGACACCTACAAGGCGGAGGTTGCAGAACAGGCCTTGAGGGCAGGGGCGCATATTGTTAATGATATTTCCGGCTTTACCTTTGACCGTGAACTGCCGGTAATATGCAGCAAATATCAGGCCGCAGTGATTCTGATGCATACTCCGGTACAACCCTCGTTGATGCGGTGGAGCACAGGAACCGAGAACGGCAATGAAGATATTCTTTTGAGGGTCAGCAGTTTTCTTGCACACTCCATAGCGCTGGCTGAAGAGCATTTGATCGAAAACATCATTATTGATCCTGGCTTTGGGTTCGGGAAAAGTGTTGGTGAAAATTTTCGGCTTTTGGGTCAGCTCAGCTCATTGCAGAGTCTGGGCAGACCAATTCTGGCTGGGCTATCGAGAAAATCGTTTCTTGGCCATGCGATTACAACACCCGGCAAGGAGATTGTACCTCCAAACGGAAGACTCCCGGCAACCATAGCGGCAGAAACTATTGCCCTGATGCATGGCGCAAGTATTCTCAGGGTCCACGATGTTCTTGAGGCCGTTCAGACTTTGCGTGTTGTAGAGGCTCTGAAAGAAGAGTAAAGAGGCTTGCGGGTGTGCCCTGTTTTTTTGTTAAATTGGCTTTTTCAGCCTGGTTCGAGACTGCCAAACCCGCACCGTTCAGATGTACCTTTCGAAAATTGAGCTCTTTGGATTTAAGAGCTTTGCCAATAAAGTCAGAATAAAATTTGACAAGGGACTGACAGCTATTGTTGGGCCGAATGGATGCGGCAAAACCAATGTCGTTGATGCCATGCGATGGGTGCTTGGCGAGCAGAAATCCTCCCTGCTTCGGTCGGCGAAAATGGAAAACATCATTTTTAATGGCTCGAAAAACCTGAAGCCTCTCAGTTTTACCGAAGTCTCCCTGACCATTGAAAACACGCGCAATGTTCTGCCGATTGAGTATACGGAGGTTACTGTGACGCGCCGTCTTTACCGGAACGGGGAGAGTGAGTTTCTGTTAAATCAGGTATCCTGCCGGTTGAAGGATATTCTTGACCTTTTCACCGACACTGGCATGGGCAGCGATGCCTATTCAGTCATTGAGCTGAAAATGATCGAGGAGATCATCAGCAACAAAAGCGAGGAGCGGCTGAAACTGTTTGAGGAGGCCGCAGGAATAACCCGTTATAAGCAAAGGCGGAAACAGACCTTTAAACTGCTTGAAAGTACGTCGCAGGATCTTTGTCGTGTTGATGATGTGCTGGCCGAGGTCGAAAAAAAGGTGAAAAGCCTGAAGCTTCAGGTAAGAAAAGCTGAGAAACTGAGGGAACTGAAAAACAAGATTCGAGAGATTGATCTTGCTCTCTCCTGGCTTGCCATGGAGGAGTTTCTTGCGAAGCTTGAGCCAATGCGGCGCAGCATCAGTGAAGAGGAGCTGCTGAACCATGAGTGCTCAGCCAAAATTGCCACGACCGACAGTATTGCACAGGAAGCTGAGCTTCTGCTCCTCAAGCAGGAGAGTGCCCTGTCTGAAATACAGAAAAAGCTGAACGAGAGTAATCAGCATGTACACGCTCTTGAAAAACAGCTTTTGCAGCATGAAGAACATCAAAAGAACCTTGCTGGGGATATCTCCCGTATCAGGGCAATTATCAGTAAAAAAGAGCAGAAAATTCGTGAGCAGGAGCTGCTCGAAAAGGAGCTCCTGCAACGCAAGACACCCTGTGAAGCGAACTGCAACACCTTGCTGACCGCATTTCAGAGTCTTGCTGCTGAACACGACCAGCTTAACACCACCCTTGGAGAACAGCGACATGAGCTTGCGCGTGAGCGCAGGCTCAGCATGGATGAGCAGAATGCTTCCAATCAGCTCGCTTTGACGAAACGAAGTCTTGAATCAAAAAAGGAGCATCTGCGAACGGCTGTGGCACAACTTGAAGCAAAAAAAGTTGCAATTCAGGAAAAGTTGCTTGCCTCCCATACGGCTGAGTATGAGCTTTCTGAAGAAATGAATCACAAAAAAGCCTTGATTGCTGAAGCAAGGCGTCTGGAAAGTGAGTTATTGAAACGTCAGGAGGTGGTCAACCAACAGCTTGAGGAAAAGAAAGAGTCACTTCTGCTGCTGCGCTCAGGACGTGACAAGATCCACAACCAGATTCTTCTTGCTAATTCAGTGCTCGACAACTTTGAGGGAATGCCTGAAGGCATTGCCTTTCTTGAAAAAAGGAAAACCGGAAAACAGGGACTTGGATGCCTGTCAGATCTGGTGTCGCTTGAGAGTTCTTACCGTAAGGCGGTAAATGCGGCACTTGGCGACAGTATGAACTATTTTGTCTGCCAATCGCTGGATGAGGCCAAAGAGGGAATTACCAATCTTACCCAGTCGAATAAGGGTAAAATCCATTTTCTGGTGCTTGATCTTGTCACAAAAGCTTCTGAAAGTGTGTACCCGGAGATCAGCGGCGCAAAGAAAACTCTTGCCCTTCTTGAGTACCCCCCCGAACTTCATGATGCGCTTCTGCTGATCCTTGGTAAAAGTTATATCGTACAGGATCTTGGAGCCGCAGAAGCGCTCGCGCTGCAATATCCTGACAGCTCGTTTGTCACCCTCGAGGGAGAAACCTTTGCCGGTACGGGCTTGCTGTTTGGCGGAAGCTCAAAAAACAATGAAGGGTTGCGGCTTGGGAAAAAAGCTGAACGCGAACGATTGCAGAAAGAGCACACGGCACTGGAAACAAGCATCAGGATGGAAGATGAGGCTCTTGTGCGCCTGCGCCATGAGCTGGCATCAATTAAAGTCACTGAACAGCACCGGGAGATCGAAAAGCTGGTGGCGGAAATTGGAGCGCTTGAAAAAAGATCAGCCCGTCTGGATGCTGAGCAGGGCGGTGGCAAACGGGAAGTAAAACAGGCCGAAGATGAGATTGCGACAATGCTTGCGCAGAAAAATACCTGTGAAGCTGAACTGGAAAAGCTTCTTCCCGCCATGACCACCAGCGCATCAAAAACTTCCCTCTTTGGAGAAAAAATTCAGCAATTGCAGGAGAAGCTTGCCTCTTTTGAAACACGCCATCATCAATTGGGGCGCGATGTTCAGTCGCGTCAAAGCCTTTATAAAGATGCTCTTCTTGATCTTGAAAAGCTGAAAATAAGTCTTGCTACCTGTTCGGACAGCCAGGTTGTGCTTCATGACGAAATCAAACGGCTGAACAGCGAGGGCACTGCCGCTGAAAAAAGACGAGTTACTGGTCATGAACGAGCGGAACAAATAAAAACAGAGCTTGACAACTTACTCATTGCTGCCGCAAAGGAACAGAAAACAGTCAATGAACTTGAATCAGCATACCGGGAGCACCAGGCGCAGCATCATGAAACGCTGGCAACCATCAGGGAGCTCCGTCGCAAACATGATGTCAGCCAGCAGTTGCTTGCCGCTCTCACTCGCGAAAAGATCCAGCTTGAACAGGCGCTTGATCACCTTTTCACGGAGACTCAGATAAAACACGACTGCGACCTTTCGTCAATGGCAGAACCGGTTTTTGAGCCTTCATTTGACCGCAGTAAAGCAAGGCAGACGCTTGAGGCACTTACAAAACAGCGTGAACAGTTCGGGGCGGTTAATGAGCTTGCGCTTGAGGAGTATGAAGTTGAAAAGAAGCGTTTTGATTTTCTGGTCGAACAGAAAGAGGATCTGCTCAGCGCCGAGACGCAGTTACGATCGACCATTGAGGAGATCAATAAAACAGCCCTGCAGAAATTTGAGGCAACTTTTGTTGAAGTAAGAAAAAACTTTATCGGCATTTTCAGGGAGCTCTTTGATCCGGAGGATGAGGTCGATCTGCTGATTCATGCCAGCGAAGATCCGCTGGATGCCCATATTGAAATTGTGGCCAGGCCAAAAGGGAAAAAGCCCCTTTCCATTGAGCAGTTGAGCGGTGGAGAAAAGGCGCTGACGGCTCTGTCGCTTCTGTTTGCTATTTATCTTGTAAAGCCAAGTCCGTTCTGTATTCTTGATGAAGTGGACGCACCACTTGATGACGCCAATGTCACCCGCTTCATTAAACTCCTTAAAAAATTTGAGAATAACACTCAATTCATTATTGTTACGCACAACAAAAAAACAATGGCCTCCTGTCAGGCACTGTACGGAGTCACCATGGAAGATGAAGGGGTATCGAAACTGATCCCCGTACGGATTGAAAAAATAAGGGCTTGAGAGGTGTCACAAAAAAATATGCCGAAGAAACTTGTGTTATTTGACATAGATGGAACCTTGCTTTCGATGACCGAGGTGAATCGCACTATCCTTGCTGATGCCCTGAGAAAGGTGTACGGTACGGAAGGAAGTACTGGCACTCACAATTTTGCGGGTAAGCTTGACGGTACCATCATCCATGAAGTGATGCAGAGCGCCGGACTCAGTGAGAGTGACATTGCAGAAAAATTTGATCTGGCCAAAGAGACCTATATTGACATGTTCCGAACGCAGGCCAAAGCTTCTGACGTCGTTCTGATGCAGGGTATCCGGGAGCTGCTTGATGAGCTTTCAGGCCATTCTGACCTGCTGCTTGGTCTTTTAACCGGTAATTTCGAAGAATCGGGACGCCATAAGCTACTGCTCCCTGAAATAAATCATTACTTCCCGTTCGGTGCTTTTGCTGATGACGGATTCAGCCGCAATGAACTTCCGCCGGTAGCCGTCAAAAAGGCATACCAGCTTACCGGCATAACATTTTCTGAACACAATATCATTATTATAGGCGATACGGAGCACGATATTAGATGCGCCAGGGTTCTGAACGCAAAGTCTATTGCTGTGGCAACCGGCACCTATTCAATGGAGGAGCTGAAAAAACACAATCCGCACGTGCTGTATGACAATCTTGGCCGCACGGATGTTGTTCTCAGTGAAATCCTTCAATCCTCAATTAATTAACTGCTCTTTTATGAAGACGTACCGACGGCAAATCCGTGAAAAGATTTTACAGGCGCTGTACACTATTGAAATCCGTGATACCGACATAGACTCTGCTGCGGGCTGGCTCTTGACCGAAGAGATTCTTGCTGATGCCAATGCCATGAAGTTTTTCAATATGCTTATTAAAAACATCAAGGAGCATAAGGAGGAGATTGACCGCTATATCGTGAAGCATACTTTTAACTGGGATATGAGCCGGATTGCTATCATTGACAAAAATATCATTCGCATGGCTTTGACAGAAATCCTCTACTGCGAGGATATTCCTCCCAAGGTTTCAATCAATGAGGCAATTGAAATCGCTAAAAAATTCAACAGCACCGACAAGAGCAGCAAGTTTGTCAACGGCATTCTTGACGCCATTTTCAATGATCTCAAGGCGGAAGGAAAGGTCCATAAAAACGGACGGGGATTGATAGACCAGTCGGTGGCCAAGCTGCAGAAAACGGAGAGTGACCCTGAAAAAACCGGTATCGATACCTGAGAAGCGATGAGCATGACTCCTGCAGAGAAGATTGTTTTTCTCAATAAAGCGCTTGGGCTCAAATATCCGCATCCGAAAAGCGAGTTGCAGTACGACAGCCCGTTTCAGTTGCTTGTGGCAACCATTCTTGCTGCCCAGTCAACAGACAAGCAGGTGAACATTATTACCCGTGAACTTTTTCGTCGTGCACCCGATGCCGGGAGCATGAGCGTGATGGAACTTGATGAAGTAAAAGGTTTTGTACGTTCTGTCAACTATTTCAACAACAAGGCGAAAAACATCCTTGAGGTCAGTCGCATGTTGATTGAACGTTATCAGGGAGAGGTGCCTGCAACGAGAGAGGCGCTTGAAAGCCTGCCAGGCGTTGGCAGAAAAACGGCAAACGTGGTACTCGGCAACGCTTTCGGCCAACCAGTGATGCCGGTGGACACCCATGTGCACCGGGTTTCAAACAGAATCGGGCTGGTACACACCACAAAAGTTGAGCAAACCGAGGTTGAGCTGATGAAGATTATTCCCGAAGCGTGGGTTATCGACTTTCATCACTGGCTGCTGCTGCACGGACGTTACACCTGCAAGGCAAAAAAGCCTGAGTGTGCAAACTGTACGGTCAGCAGCATCTGCGATTATCCGGAGAAAAATTAAACAAGTTCTATTTTGCGGTCAACAGCATAGATCCACTCTCCTTCGGGTCGCTGCCGATTGCCAGCCCAAAGCTCCAGCATCACCCCTTTGCTTGAGGAAACCGGAGAGGTGAAAATTTCAATCTGATAATAGAGTTCGTCGAGCAGGTCATCCCAAACTTTTTCAAGATAGGATCCCCCATCCGCATAAGCTGCGCCTGGAGTCAGGCTGCATGCTACATCTGTCTGAAAATAGTCGGTGAGATAGATAAAGCTGTCGGGCATCAGAAAACCACCTCTGAATGTTCCCCGCGAACGCTTGATACCAGGAAGATCAACCCAGAATTCGAGCAGTGTATCGGATGTCAGTCTGCAGTCACTGGTTAGCTTTTCAAAAAGCTGCTGGACGGTATGACGAATGAGCGCTTTGTTCTCGTTGGAGAGCTCATGCATCTTGAAATCTGGAGTATGGTCGCGCATGGTTTGTGAACAGTAAATTATCGATTGGATTCAACAGTGAATATATGGTTATTTCATGGTGGCTGCAACCCGTTCAAAAACCGCCATTCTCTTCTCATCTGGCAGGTTCAATGGTAATTGTCTTTTGGAGAACGGTTTCAAGCCACGGTTTCAGCAAATCGGCAGCCCAGATTTCAATATCGGGTTCAAAAAGGGTTGTCAGATAAAGAGTAATGACCTGTTCCTGAATCTCAACGTTAATATTCTGAATATTCTGCCGGTGGCCTCGCTCAAGACCATTGGCAAGGCGAAGAATGCCCGAAAGCACATCAACGGCCCGTTTATGCGTTGGCTTCAGTATACTGTAGGCCGTATGCTTTTCCGACGGAGGGGATTTGCGATGATAACGGACAACATGACCCATGATTTCGATTTCCGAAGGTGAAAATCCCCGGAGTTCCCCGTGAAGAACGATGTACTGGCTGTGCTTGTGATGGGAGGAGATGGAGATAAATGCCCCGATATTATGAAGCAGTGATGCATACTCCAGAAGTTCACGGTAGGGCGCTTCAAGATTGTGCAGAAGGGCAAGTTTATCGAACAGTTGCAGGCTCAGTCGGGCAATGTATTCTGCATGTTCGCGATCCCAGTCACAGCGAAAACCAAGTTCATTGACACTTTCCCTTCTGATGTCAAGCGCAACCTGATCGCCCTTTTTTTTCGCCCCGTCAAGGCGAAGCTTCATGTAGTGAAGGACCATGCCCTCCCGCAAGGCCGAATCTGAAATAACAATCTCTTCAAGCTTGAATAGTCTGAAAATCATATCAACAAGAATCAGGCCCGGAATAATAAGGTCAACTCTTTTTTCGTCAAGACCGGTCATTTTCCGCCGTTCAGCACCATCAAGTGGAATAACAGCCTTGTAAAGTTCCTGAAACTCCTTAAAGGTAAATGCGCTGTTATTGAGCGAAACGTCGCTCTCCCTGCCATTCATCGAACAGATCATGCGAGCAATATTCTGGGCTGTGCCCGAAGAGGCTATCGCTCTTGTCACCTTGAGTTCAGAGGCTTTTTCAACCGCTGAAACCATTTCTGCCGCAAAGAACTGTTCAAGCATCTTGATTTCATTCACTGAAATCGGTTCGGTAGTGACGAATCGTTCGCGCATTCTTGCCACACCGATTTTACGACTCTCTAAAAGCTGTACCCCTTTGTGATTGACCAGCACAAACTCAACTGAACCGCCACCAATATCAAACAGAAGATCCGGGGTTTTGCCAATCTTCACCGAATTACGGACGCCGTAATAGATAAATTCAGCCTCTTCCTTGCCAGATATTATTTTGACCTTAAGACCTGTTTCGGCCTTTATTCTTCGAAGAAAATCACACCGGTTTCTGGCTTCACGAATAGCGCTGGTGGCAAAAGCTATAACATTGGATGACGCCACACCATGCTGTTCGGCAAGAACAAGAAAGTTTTTCAGGGCGGCAATACCAGACTCCATCGCCTCTTCGTCAAGCATTTTGGTTGAAATACTACCCCGACCTATACAGATCATATCCTTGACACGATCAATCTCAACCAGCCCTTTTTCCTTGCTTCCTTCAACAATAATCATGTGGAAGGAGTTTGTGCCGAGATCAATTGCGGCTACTCTCAATTTTTCAGTTGTCATGAATATGGTCTTAATGCAAATTTAAATGGGATGCAAAATACATGATTTGGAAGGCAAATGGAAGGAGAAGTATGCTGGCAACTTTTCTCTTCCAAAGATTTCGGTGTATATTCATGCCTGAAATTGGCAGCCCTCTGTTGTTTTCTGTTGTAACCTTTTTTTATCTCTTACACTGCGCTTTTTTATCATGGAAACAATCGATCGACTGGAACTTCGCTATGAAGTTGCTCGAAAAGCGATTCATCTGTCATCCCTTTCGATCCCGGTGATTTACTGGTTTATCAGCAGGGAACTTGCTCTTCTTCTGCTCATCCCTCTCTTTTCAGGTTTTTTCCTGATTGACCTGCTGAAAAATTTTTTTGCGCCTGTTTCGGTATGGTATCACAAAACGTTTGATGCCATGCTGAGAACACATGAACTTGAGGGCAACAAAGCGTATCTGAACGGAGCGACCTATATTGTTCTGTCGGCTCTTCTGCTTGTCCTTTTTTTCCCTAAAATTATTGCGGTTACAGCCTTTGCCATGGTGGCTGTTTCAGATACGCTTGCTGCAATTATTGGAAAAACATTTGGAAGGCACAAGTTTGGACAGAAGAGTCTTGAAGGAAGCGCCGCATTTTTAATTTCGTCGTTAGTGATTGTGGCACTTGTTCCCGGGCTGAATATCTTCATCGGAATTATCATGGCTGTTACAGCCACGTTGACCGAGGGGTTTATTGTCCGTATCAGAGATTTCAGGATTGACGATAATCTTGCGATACCACTTGTCAGTGCAACGCTTGGCGTCGTCTGTACACACCTTTTTCTATGACGAGAGCTTTTTCCGCGCTGAAATGATCATGCAGACACTTCTTACCGATTCAGCAGAAGAGGCCGCCGGCTATCTTAATTCTGGCGGGATTGTTGCCTTTCCAACAGAAACTGTTTATGGTCTTGGCGCCGGAATCAGTTATCCCGAAGCAATCTCCCGGATTTTCCGGGCAAAAGGCAGACCGGGAGATAATCCGCTTATTGTCCATATTTACAGCCTTGAACAACTTGCTGAGGTTACCTCTGATATCAACCCGGATGCAGGGAAACTGATTGACTGTTTTTTCCCCGGCCCACTCACCCTGGTGCTGAAAAAAAATCCCGCCGTACCGGACATCGTGACCGGTGGACTTGATACTGTAGGAGTGCGCTGTCCTTCAAATCCGGTCGCACGGGAGTTTCTCCGTCTCTCTGCATCTCCGGTTGCCGCGCCTTCGGCCAATCTTTCGGGACTCCCAAGCGCAACAAGCTGGGAAGCTGTCTACCATGATCTGAACGGAAAAATTGATTGTCTCCTCAGGGGCACTCCGAGTGCAATTGGCCTTGAATCGACGATTGTTGACTGTTCCGGAACAATTCCTGTGCTGCTGAGGGCCGGAGCCATAACTCTTGAGCAACTCCAGAGTGTTGTGCCTGAATTATCAGCCAGCCGCAATCCGGACACACTCTCTCCTCCAAAATGCCCCGGGCTGAAATATCCTCATTATGCACCCAAAGCGGCTGTTGTGCTCCTGGAGGAGCATCATACGCAACCCGTGGGCTGCTCTTCAGCCTATATTGGCCTCTCCACTCCTCCAGAAGGCGTATCGCTTGTCAGGCTTTGCCGGAATAGTGAAGAGTATGGGAGAGAACTCTTCAGCTTTTTCCGGCATTGTGATGCTCAAGGCATCGACACCATTTACTGTGAGCTGCCTTCAAGCGAGGGACTTGGCCGGGCAATCCGGGATCGGCTGATGCGGGCTGCCGGAAAAAAGTAAACCATCCATGCTCATTCAGAACGACAATAAACAGCCGAGGTGACATGAGCCTGGGGCGCTGGTTGCTCGCTCATCGTTGCCACTGCTGTATACTTTCCGGTCACTATACCAGGTCGTTTCGAACCTCGCTGCAAGCTTCATCTGTTTCAAGGGCTGCCATGTTGCTAATAAAAACAGGGATTTACCTGTTCCATTGTAGACTCCAAGACTGGAGGTCAGTGGCAGGTCATCCTCATAGGCATAGATGGCTGCATCGTAATCATTTGTATTAAAAATGGTTAAACGTCCTTTTAAACCAAATGCCCCTTCATCGTACCCCACCTGTTGATACACCATTCTGCCATAAAAGGATTTGTCGCCGGCAAGATATTGCTTGACGACATTTTTCAACTCTCCACGGGTTCTCAGGTGCACATGCTCTGACACAGAAACATTACAGTCCAACTGACAGCGATTGGTAATTTGAGGCATCGGTGTCCAGAGAGCAATCTTTGACGTTCCCTGGTTTTTTTGCTCTTCTTTGTATTTGTGCTGTAACTGAAGATTCCAGGTAAACACTGAAGATTGTTTCCACGTCATGAAAACTCTGGAATCATTGCCATCAGAAGGGTATTGACAATGATCGCCAAGCACCGGGAAGGTAAAAAGATCATAATAAGCCCCGACAGTGAGTCTGTTACTGATTTTGGCCTGAACACCAAGATAGTATCCATCCTCGTTTGATGCCCCATCTCCCCTTTCAGCAAAAGCCCCCGCAAATGGAGAATAATAGTTCACGCCGTAACGTCTGATGGCGGCAACGGCGCTGACTCCTCTAAGCACTTCGTACTCTGCGCCTGCTGTCCAGGAGGCATCATTCGGATGGCAGGAAAACGCCGACTCGGAAAAAAGGCTAACTTTGCCGATAGAAAACGCTGTTTCAAAGCTGTAGAGGCCTACTGAAGAGATGCGGCTCACCGCAGCCTCCGGTTCAAGAGAATCAAAGGGTTGAGAATAGTTACCATAAAGCACACTGCACCCGGCTCTTCCACTCACAACTCCTGCTTGATAATGATAAAGAAGATTGGCTCCGGACAGAGTTTCAAGGACGTTGTCTTTTCTGCTGATTTCCAGGATGGTTCGATGGTAACCCGATGTACTGAAACTTGTTATGACACCATCGCCATTGATAATGGCATCAAGATGATTTGACGAATAAAAAAGCGTCACTTCAAGAGGATCAAGCTTCAGTGTTGTTGCCGCGCCTTGCAGAAAACCGAATTCCGAACTTGATGCACTTGGCGTCACCTGCTTTGATGAAAGCCTGACGCTTCCGGTCGGATCGGTTCCTTTTGAAAAATACCTTCCCTGTCCAATCAGCAGACCCTGGGCAAAACTCAGCCTGTAATTGCCAAGCACTGCCATTTTAAGAACACCAAGATCGCTGGCGCTTATACTTAAAGAGGAAAAGTCGTCAATGGCAGGCTCTCCGATATCCTTTTCGAGCACCATGCTGGCCGACAGATGAGACAACGATAATTCGGCCCGGTGATACTCTTTGAAGTTTGATCCTGCGTATTTTCCATTTAAAATTCCTTTTCTCGGAGTGGTTTCCCAAAAGAGGCGACTGTAGAGGGAAGCATCAACGTCAACAGCTTTTGCTGAAGGTGACTTTGACGATGGCTGCTCGTTTTTTACTCGAACATAGGGAGCAATGCGCGCTGTTTTCTCTCTGCCGATAACAGTATCAAGTTCTCGCAGAGAGTGTATTGGACCGTTATCATGGCGCCAGGCAAGAATGGCTTGCACATCAGAGCTTTGAAGCCAGGGAAGCTGATGCAGTTCTTCGAAATCAGCGTCATTGAGAGAGATTTTATTTTTTTTCAGCTCACCTATCACGTCAAACAACCGATCAATATTTACTTCGGATTCCACATTATTGAGCAAATCCTGAAGATCATCATTTTCTCTGGCCAGTGCTGAAAAAGAAAAAAAAGAGAACACAAGACAAACAAAAAACGTCATGCCCACCAGCAGGGAATGACGTTTCAAGAGAGATGAAAGCTGTCGCATAAACAATGGTGGTTTTGTATTGTTAACAAAACCGGCGACTGCTTATGGGCTTTCCGTCAACTTATAGAGTGCCTGAACCTCATTACGGCTCAGATATCGCCATTCGCCCCGCCGGAGTTCTCCTGCCTGAAGGCCTGCATAAGCAACCCTTTCAAGCCGTTTAACCTCAAAACCGAGGGTTTCGAACATTCGTCGGACCTGATGATTCTTTCCTTCATGAATGCTCAACAGTACCTGCATCCCTTCTTCAAGTATTTTTGCCCTGCAGGGACTGACTTTTTCCCCGGTGTCTTTCAAACGCATTCCGCCTGTCAATTGCTGAAGAAGATTTGGCGTAAATTTTTCTGAAAGCTCGGCAATATACTCTTTTTTTACATTAGAAGAAGGATGCATCAATTTATGTGCAAGAGTTCCGTCATTTGTCAACAGAATAACTCCCGTTGTTTTTCTGTCAAGTCGGCCGACTGGAAACACCCGCTCCTTGACGTCAATAAAATCGAGAACCATCTCCCGATTTTTTTCATCACTGTTGGTAGTGATAACGTTTCTGGGTTTGTTGAGCAGGATATAGACCTTTCGGTGCTCTGGCTGGGCAAACCGCTCACCATCGACGATAACCTCGTCGCGGGAAGGACTGACTTTTATACCGGGAGTCGTAACCACCACACCATTGACCATAACTCTTCCATCCAGAACAAGCTGATCGGCTGCCCTGCGTGATGCGATGCCACAAGATGCAAGAAATCGATTAATTCTGACCTCATCCTCGTTACTGCTGTTTTTCATGCTCTTGTATTGTTTCCTCTTGATAGTTGTTTGAGAAAGCTGCTTCCATACCCTCCTGCCGGGTAAGGTACTCCTGCTCTTCCTGCTCCTGAAGAATCTCCTTTATTTCACGAAGTTTGGGCAGTTCTTTTAATGATGAAAGATGAAAAAGATCAAGAAAGTCTGTCGTGGTTCCGTATTGAAGTGGTTTACCGGGAGAATCCGCCCTTCCGCGAACCTCAATGAACCCGCGATGCAGCAGCCTGTCGATAGCGTAATCAGGGCTTACACCCCGAATCTGCTGAATCTCCCCCCGGGTGACTGGCTGATGATAGGCAATAACAGCAAGAACTTCAAGGTGAGACTGGGAAAGCCTTTTGCGGATTATCGGAGCAAAAAGTTTTTTGAGGATCGGACTAAATTCCGGTCTGGCAAGAAAACGATAACCTCCGGCAATACGGTGAACCTGAAATGTTCTTCCAGTTTCAGCATATTCCTGGTTAAGGCGCTCAATAATGGCATGCAATTCGCCAGAATCAAGTTCAATGCCGGTAATATTCCTGATCATCTGGAGTGTCACAGCCTCTTCGGAAGCAAAAATGAGTGCCTCAATCTCTTGCTTCAACTGTAGGTCATGCTTCTGCACGTGGTGCCTGTTCTGTTCTATTTTTTCCGGGCTGTTGAAAAATTGTGATCCAGACTCATGCCTTCCTCAAAATTATACCACAGCTCCTGACAGGGGAAATTGCATTCGTAGAGTGCCTTGCCAATAACCACTGAATCCACTCCGAACGGCTTGAGTTCATTGAGTTTTTTCATGTCCTGCGCATTGGTTACGCCACCTGAGGCTGTAATTTTCATTCCAGCCTTTTCGGCAAACCGTTTGGTGCTCTCATAACCAAATCCCTGCATCATGCCATCACGCGTAATATCGGTATAAATCACCCGCTCTATTCCCATGTTTTTCATCTGCAAGGCCAATTCATAATCTTTCAGGTTGCTGCTTTCGAGCCACCCTTTAATCTTCGGAACACCATGTTCTGCGTCAATACCTACAACAACCTGTGACGGCCTGTATATCTTCAGAAGCTCTTCGACCAGCAAAGGATTTGTTACCGCTGCTGAGCCTATAACAACGCGGGCGACGCCGATATCAAGGTACTTTTTAACCGCATCAACAGAACGAATGCCTCCACCGACCTGAACAGGAATATCAAGGTTAACGACAATTTCTTTGATTTTTTCAAAGTTCACCATTTCGCCGGTCAGGGCGGCGTCAAGATCAACAATATGAAGCATCTTGGCATTCTGCTTGCGCCAGATAATGGCCATATCGTTGGGATTATCGAGATATATTTTTTTCTGGCTGAAATCACCACGAGTAAGTCGGACGCACTTGCCGTCCTTAATGTCTATCGCTGGAATTATTAACATAAACATAACAAAAAAACGTTTTTAGCACCCGGCAAAGTTCTTGAGCACCTGCAAGCCCGCATCAGAACTTTTTTCGGGATGAAACTGAACCGCAAAAATACCATTTTTTTCAATGGCTGAACAAAAGTTTTTTCCCGCAAACCAGGTCGTTGCCGCAACAGCATCACCAGCCTCGACCTCACAGTAGTAAGAGTGTACAAAATAAAAAAAAGAGTGGTCGGCAATACCCTGAAAAAGGATACTCTCTTTCTTCTGATCGACTGAGTTCCAGCCTATCTGGGGAATCTTGTCGGTATCGCTGATGAAATGACGAACCTTGCCGGGGATCAGATTCATTCCCTTCCAGGCGCCCATCTCTTCACTGTCTGTCAACAGCAACTGCATACCGAGACAAATACCAAGCAGTTGACCTCCTTTATCGACATGCTCAAGCACAGCTTCAGTAAAACCTGACGCGTTGAGAGACTCTATGGCCTGCCCAAAAGCTCCGACTCCAGGCAGAATAACCTTGCTGTAACCTGAAAGTTTGCAAGGATCACTGCTGACGACAGCCTTGATACCAAGATATTCAAATGCCTTGAGCACAGAACGAAGATTTCCTGCGCCATAATCAGCAATAAAAACCATAAACCCCTTATAAGTATAAAAAATCAAAAGCGAACCACATCGAAACCAGCACCCTGTTTATTTTTGACTGATTTTTATATTGACTTTTTATTGTTTATTATAGTGACTTTTTCACCTTACCTTAGTCAATACCCTGCGGGTCTCCATTATCATACGAAATCGAAGAACCAATGTATAAAATTGTTTCTGCAATATTTTTAGCTGAAAATATCAAAAAAATTGAAATTGAGGCTCCCCGTATTGCTAAAAAAAGAAATGCCGGTCAGTTTGTTATGATCAGGGTGGGTGAAAGTGGTGAAAGAGTGCCGTTAACGATTGCCGACTCTGATCCTGAAAAAGGCACCATCACCATTATTGTTCAGGGTATGGGTAAAACGACGAAGGAGCTGAACAGCAAAGAGGCGGGCGACATGATCAGCGATGTCGTCGGGCCACTTGGCGCGCCATCACATATCGAAAAGTTCGGCACTGCTGTCAGCATAGGTGGTGGCGTAGGGACGGCAATTGCCTATCCGACTGCTGTTGCCCTGAAAAAGGCCGGGAATTATGTCATTACCATTAACGGAGCCAGGTCGAAAGATCTGGTGATCCTTGAAAAAGAGATGAAAGAGGTCAGTGACGAGGCCTATATTACGACCGATGATGGCTCCTGGGGCTTTCACGGTTTTGTCACCCAGAAGCTGCAGGAACTCATTGATTCAGGAAAAACCATCGATTATGTGCTTGCTATTGGGCCTATTCCCATGATGAGAGCCATCGCCGAGGTAACCCGCCCGTACCATATCAAAACGGTGGTCAGCCTTAATCCGATTATGGTTGATGGTACAGGCATGTGTGGCGGTTGCAGGGTGACGGTTGACAATCAGACCAAATTTGCCTGTGTTGATGGGCCTGAATTTGATGCTCACCTTGTTGATTTTAAAAATCTGTCTGACCGGAACAAGCTTTATCTGCTTGAAGAAAAGCAATCTTCTGACACCCATGTCCACGTGTGCAAACTGAATAAAACAGTATAAGCCGTTCCAGGCACTATCACTTTGTCAAATAATGAAAGTCATACCCCTTTGCGATTGCCGGGTATGGCTTTTTTCTGATAACCCAACTCTCTTTTTGTAAAGAAGGATTATTATGGACTCACAACATATCACGACCAAAGAACGCCTTGCCATTCCGCGCCAGGTAATGCCTGCACAGCTTCCGGAAGTTCGTATCCATAATTTTAATGAAGTCCATCTCGGTTACACGCCGGAACTTGCCCGGAAAGAGGCGATGCGATGTATTCAGTGTAAAGATCCTGTCTGTATCAAAGGATGTCCGGTTAATATCAAGATAGACCAGTTTATCAAGATGATTGCCGAGGGAAATTTTCTTGGCGCGGCAAAAAAAATCAAGGAGGACAACGTGCTGCCTGCAATTTGTGGCAGGGTCTGTCCGCAGGAGGATCAGTGCGAAAAGATGTGCATTCTCACCAAAAAACATGAATCGGTTGCCATCGGCAACCTGGAACGATTTGCTGGTGATTACGAGCGTGAAAGCGGAAATGTGGAACTGCCGGAAGTAAAGCCGTCAACTGGCAAAAAAGTTGCCGTTATCGGCAGTGGTCCTGCGGGACTGAGTTGCGCAAATGACCTGATTCAACTGGGCCATGCGGTTACGGTGTTTGAGGCGCTGCATGAGCTGGGTGGCGTGCTTGTCTACGGCATTCCGGAATTCCGCCTGCCTAAAACAATTGTGAAAGGGGAAATTGAAGGGCTGAAACAACTTGGTGTGGAGTTTGTCACCAATGCGGTGGCCGGTCGCTCAATAACTGTGGACGAGCTCATGAATGAAGAGCATTTTGATGCTGTCTTTATTGGGGTTGGTGCCGGTTTGCCATGGTTCATGGGCATTCCTGGAGAAAATTTGCTCGGGGTTTATTCTGCCAATGAATTCCTGACAAGGGTAAACCTGATGAAGTCATATCAATTCCCTGAAAATGATACACCTGTCTTCAATTGCAAGGGGAAAAACGTCGCCGTGTTCGGTGGCGGCAATACCGCTTTGGATGCCGTTCGCACGGCAAAAAGACTGGGTGCACAACACGCCTATATTGTTTATCGCCGCTCTGAAGCTGAAATGCCTGCCCGTCTTGAGGAGCTTCATCACGCACAAAAAGAGGGAATTGAATTTATGCTGCTGATGAATCCTGTGGAGTTTATCGGTAATGATCAGCAGTGGCTTACCGGAGTCAAGTGCATCAGAATGGAACTGGGAGAACCTGACGACTCGGGACGGCGCAAACCGGTACCAATACCAGACTCGGAATTTATCTTGCCAATCGATATGGCAATTATATCGATCGGCAACGGCTCCAATCCGCTCATCAAGCAGACGACACCTGATATTGAGGTCAGCAGACGCGATACCATTGTGGTTGATATCAACACCATGGCCACCTCAAAAGAGAATGTTTATGCTGGCGGAGATATTGTCACCGGCGGAGCAACAGTTATTCTTGCCATGGGCGCAGGACGCACTGCCGCAGCCTCTATTCATGAAAAGCTGATGGAAAAATAAGGCTACTGCCAAAAGGGCCATGTACCTTACTGGCCCGATTTTTCACCAACCGAACTTCAACGAATGAGCGAGCTATACAGATTTGGCGTCTCCCTTGAAAAAGCACTTATTGAGGCTTTTGACCGCCATATCGAAACACAATGCTATAAAAGCCGCTCGGAAGCGATACGGGATCTCATTCGTGAAGAGCTCATAAGAAAAGAGTGGACTGAAGGTGGCACGGTTGCCGGAGCGATCGTCATGACGTACGACCATCACAAGCGCGAGTTAGTCAACCTGCTGCTTGATATCCAGCATGACTTCCAGGAGACCATTATTTCAACCCAGCATGTTCATCTTGATCATCACCACTGTCTTGAAATCATTGCCGTTAAAGGAAGCTCATCCAGCGTTGAAAAACTTGCAACAACCCTCAAAGTCCAGGTAGGAGTAAAGCATCTCAGCCTGAGCATCTCTTCCGCTGCTGAAGGTACCGCATAGGCAACCATTTTTGGAGAAAAAGTGCTGTTTGAAAATTAGTGGCACGATTATTATTTTAGTGTCATGATGGTATATGATGACCACAGCAACTCTCCAATCACCTTTGATCATGCTGAAAAAAATTGCAGCTCCCCTCGTCTCTCTTCTTTTTTTCTGCAACGCCTACGCTGCTCATCCGCTCATTACCGATGATACAGGAACCCAGGGAAAAGGAAAATTCCAGATCGAAATCAACAGTGCATTTTCAAATAACAAGATTAATGAGGGCGGAATAAGTACCAAAACGAAAGCCAGCGAAATGGCCGCCGCACTGTCCTTTGGAATGACAGACACAATCGACCTGGTGCTGGGGATCCCCTGGCAATCATACAGCATCACGGAAGAGAATGTGACCAAAGTGAATGAGCATGGTTTCTGCGATATGAGTATTGAAATCAAATGGAGATTGTTTGATCCTGAAGAGAACGGGCTAAGCCTTGCCCTGAAGCCAAGCCTCTCGATACCATCAGGGAGCGAGGAAAAAGGGCTTGGCAACGGCGCCATATCAGAAGGATTGACGGCAATCGCAACCCATAAGGGAAAGCTGGGAGCCTTGCACGCCAATCTCGGTTACACACATCAGGAATACAGGATGAAAGAAAATATAACTGCGGCACGGAACAATATCTGGCATGCATCTCTGGCTGGAGAGCTCAACCTGACGGAAAAGCTCCGCTCCGTCGTGAACATCGGTATGGAGACAAATAAAGAGAAGGCCTCTGACACCAACCCGGCATTTCTTCTGGGTGGATTGATTTACTCTGCTTATGAGAACTTTGATCTTGATGTTGGAGTCAAGGCGGGACTCAATAAGAGTGAAACCGATACGGTCTTGCTCGCTGGACTTGCCGCACGATTTTAATGCCCTGTCGGGAGAAGTACAGGTTCGTGTTGCAGCTCAGTAACACAATTATTATTTTCATGGCACTGGTTTGGTACCACACGAGCATTTGAGGGAGAGCTGTTATGCATATAGCAGATGCACTGTTGTCAACGGTTGTCGGTGGAACATTCTGGGTGGTCAGCGGCATGTTCATCGGCTACTCTGCAAAAAAGATTACTGAAGAGAATGATCCCGTCAAAACACCTCTTATGGGTGTGCTGGGTGCTTTTGTCTTTGCTGCACAGATGATCAACTTCACAATTCCCGGAACCGGTTCAAGTGGACACCTTGGTGGAGGAGTTCTTCTGACAGTGCTTCTCGGCCCATACCGGGCATTTATAACACTTGCTTCGGTGCTCATCATTCAATGTTTGTTTTTTGCTGACGGAGGGGTGCTTGCATTGGGTTGCAATATCTTTAACCTTGCATTTTTTCCGGCATTTATAGCTTACCCTTTTATCTATCGTTTTTTTGCCGGAACAACACCTTCCCCCCGCAAACTTGCAGCCGCGAGCATCACGGCCGCCACAGCAGCACTGCTGATGGGTTCGTTGTCAGTCGTCCTGCAAATCGTACTTTCCGGCATAACCGAACTGCCATTCAGCATCTTTGCACTCTTTATGCTGCCGATTCATCTTGCTATCGGAATTACAGAAGGAATTGTTACCTGGGCTGTTCTTTCATTTTTATTAAAAACTGCGCCTCATCTGGTAACCGGACAATCACCATCAGCATCGCCCCGTTTCATCGTTGCTGCGTTTACGATCGCAGCATTGATGGTTGGCGGTATCGGTTCATGGTTCTCCTCCCCGAATCCTGACGGACTTGAATGGTCAATGACTCAAGTGACAGGCAGCAATGAACTCAGCAGAAAGAGTGACCCTGTGCATGAGATACTTGCCTCGTTTCAGAAGAAGATTGCATTTTTTCCCGATTATGGCTTCAAAACCACCGTTCAACCAGCCGTCATTGCTGATTCTCCGGTCAATCCCGGGACAACTGTTTCTGGTATCGTCGGCGCTCTTTCAGTGCTTGTTGCCGCAGGAATGGCCGGGTTGGCACTTGGTAAAAAACGACCTCAACCCAAAAGCCTGGAATAAAGCATGGCTGCACCATTGAGCGTTGAAAGGAGCGTTCCGGCCACACCTCCTGTTTTGGGAAGCGACAGATCGGCACTGATTATTACCACTCTGTTTCTTTTTTCTGTGCTGTCAGTTCCAAAATTCGACCTCGCATCTGTGCTTGTTTTTGGAGCCTTTCCCGCTTTTCTCATTGGCATGGCAAACATTTCGGCAGCAGTCATAATGAAGAGGTTGCTACAGCTCTCTCCATTTGTTTTGTTTATGGCTCTTGGCAATATATCTCTCGACAGAACACCGATGCTCAGCCTTTCGGGATTCACCATCACCGGCGGAATGATGTCAGCAATAGTCATTGTAGCAAAAACCATGGTCTCCGTGGCCGGCATGCTTTCGGTAACACTCTGCATTCCTTTTTACAGGATCTGCCGCGCCCTCGAAGCGCTTCACGTGCCTGAAGTGCTGATAACACAATTGATGCTTCTTGACCGTTATCGATCACTCCTGCATGAAGAGGCTCTCTCAATGCAGAAGGCAAGGGATACTCGCTCATTCGGCAAAAAGGGCAAAGAGCTTTTCCGCACAGCCTCACTGATCGGGTCGTTGCTGTTGAGAACAACAAGTCGTGCTGAAAAAATTTACCGCAGCATGAATGCAAGGGGATTTCAGATGCAGAGGAAAGCCCGGCCTGCACAAAAAATGGCTTTACGTGAATGGTTGACGATTGCACTCTGGGTTCTGCTCTTTTTTTCTCTTCGACTGATTTTTTAATGATTACCAGCATCATGATCCACATTGAAGGGCTCAGCTTTTCCTATCCTGACGGCACAAAGGCCCTTGACAATATAAGCCTTGCCATCGCTGAAGGAAGCTCCACTGGTATTGTCGGAGCAAATGGTGCAGGAAAATCGACACTGGTCAATCATCTGAATGGCTATTACATTCCTCAGGCAGGACGCATATCAATTGGCAATATTATCGTGAACAAAAAGAGTCTGGACCAGATCCATAAACTGGTCGGGCTGCTTTTTCAAAACCCGGACGACCAGCTTTTTACGGCTCGACTCTATGATGATATTGCCTTTGGCCCGGAGAATTTCGGCATGAACAACGCTGCTATAACAACTCGGGTTGAGGAGGTTCTGCGTGAACTGGAGCTTTGGGAACTCCGCGACAAGCCTCCCTCACACCTTTCGCAGGGCGAAAAAAGGTTTGCCGCACTGGCGACAATTCTGGTCATGAACCCTGAAGTGATTGTCATGGATGAACCAACCTCAGATCTTGACCCGAGCAATCGCAGAAAACTGATTAACAGGGTCAATGGATTCAATAAAACAACAATAACCGTCTCGCACGATCTCGACTTTATCTGGGATACCTGCCAGAGAGTTTGCATCATGAACAAGGGCCGTATAGCTGCTGATGGCCCGGCAAAAGAAATTCTCGGCAACAGGAAGCTTCTTGAAGCCAATCACCTGGAGCTTCCCCTTCGCCTGCAGGGATAAAAACAACTATCCCTTTATTCTTGACGTCAGTTCGTCAGCCATCTTTTTATCGACAAGTTTGACGGTAATCTCAGCAATATCACGATCAGCATTGACGTGGAAAACCACCACCTCAAAAACATCAGTGATACGCACAATCGCAGTCAGATCACTGATATATTTGCTGATGCCAAGAAAGCTCAGGGGAAGCAGACATTTTACATGAAAAGGATTACTGAGAAAAATTCCGTACGGCTGTACCTTGAGAACGCTGCCGGTAAAAGTCTGCCCAATATCGGGAAGAGGAAGCGAAAAGTCCTGATCGACTCCCACCGCCACTCCATCTGAACGCATGGGCTCTGCCGATCTGACTTGTTCGATACGCTCTTTGAGAAGAGCAAGATCATGATAGGCTATGCCTGGCTCTTCGAGCAGCTCCCTTGCGCTGAGTCCCTGGGTAGAATAAACAATAACATCTTTTCCCTTCTTTTTTAACGCCCGCAGCAAAGGGATAAAGTCGCTGTCGCCACTGAACAAAATAAAAGCATCATACTGTTCGGCTCCGCTCAGGGCATCAACAACAAGTTCAACATCAAGATTTCCTTTCATGATCACAACACCAGTCTCCTTGTTGACAATTTTTTTGACCGGTTTCGAGATAATTCTATAACCGTGGGCTGTCAGTACTCTGGAAAATGCAGCATTTTCGGGCGATAACGGTGAGGATGCCGGAACATAATAATTGGCTTCAACGGAAGCATACACAGAGAGGAAAAATGCCATCAGACGGGAAAAATCTATCTGCCACCCAAGATGGCGCTGGGTAAAGAACAGGTTTGCCCCATCAATATACACTGCCGCACGACCCATACTGCCAACTCCTTTTGATCGCTTTTTCAGATTGTATAACTTTTTCCGAGAACCGGGTGGCTTCGGCCTCTCCATGCGCAGCAAGAATAACCGCTATTGGATCTCCTGTTGCCATCTCAAGTTCATTGGGAATCTCAGGACTTCCTGGCAGGAATGATTCTGACCTCCATCCCCTCATGTAAATTTTTTTCGGGGGCAAGAGCAATCTTGTCACCCTTTTTCAGCCCTTGCAACACTTCAACAAAGGTCATGTCACTGACACCCTGCCGAATAAGCTGTTTTTTCAGTCGGCCGTTTTCGATTTTCCAGACATAGGACTGACGGTTTTCTTCAAAAAGAGAGCTTTTTTTGACCAGCAGAGCATTTGGTCTTGTATTGTAGATAATATTTGCCGTGGCGGTCATGCCTGCCTGAATATTATCCGGTGGATTACCAAGGGTCAGATAAATCCTGGAGGTTTTGGTCACCCGGTCAGTTTGTGGCACAATACGGGAGACAACCGCAGAAAAACGTTTCTCCGGATAAGCATCAAAAGCGACCGTTGTGACCTGGCCATTGCGAATCCGTGGAATGTCAAGTTCGTCAACCTCTACAGTAACCATATAGCGAGCGGGATCAACAACCCGGGCAACAAGAGTATTGGTCGTAACATAATCGCCCTCCTTGACGCTCTGCAAGGTCAGGATTCCTGAAAATGGTGCGATCACCGTCAATTTTTTCAGATCATCTTCTCGCATCCTCAACTGGAGCTCTTTCTGCTGAAGCAGCTCTTCGGACTGGAGGCTGTTTTTCTCGGCTTCTTCAAGCTCCTGACGAGATATCGCCCCTTCTGCAAAAAGATTTTTCTTTCTGACAGAACGAGACCTGTTATCTCTGGCAAGAGCCTGCTGTTCAGCAAAAGCTGCCCTTGCTTCACGAACAGCAAGCTGCGGCTGCAGGCTGTCGAACTGAAGAATTTTCTGACCGGCGGTGACGTGCTGACCTTCGAGTGCACCGATATAATTCACCGTCCCTGAACATTCAGCGCTGAGGTTGGCAACAGCATCAGCTTCAACAAAACCAGTCGCATAGACAGCCTGAACCAACTCGGCATTACTCACCTCACCAACCTCAAGATCGACAGTATTGCCTCTCGTCATCAGAAACAGTACCGTAGCAATAAAAAGAACAGCAAGAGCTATCGAATATTTGGGAAGAAATTTTTGCAGGGACTTCATTGGGCACGTTTCGTTAAAGATTCATCATTGGGAAGTTACATGTTTTGAACTTTTTATCCATTCCGACCTTGTTTTTTCCAGAATTTTATGAATCTTTATAAACATATTTATTTTTCAGGCGTCAATTTCAGGGTCGGATGCATGGAAAACATGTAATCGACACCACCTAATCTACACCTTCAATGAGCGATAATCAAGATATCAAGAAAAGCTTTTCTGAAACGGTAAAGTTTGATGAAAAAGGACTTGTGCCGGCAATTGTGCAGGATCATGAAACAGGCAAGGTGCTCATGATGGCATGGATGAACCGCGAAAGCCTGCAAATGACGCTGGAGAAGAAGAGAGCCTGCTACTGGAGCCGCAGCCGCAAGGAGCTTTGGCTGAAGGGAGAGTCATCCGGCAACATGCAGGTGGTTCACGACATCCTGATCGACTGCGATGGCGACACGCTGCTTTTGAAAGTTTCCCAGACTGGCGGCGCCTGCCACGTCGGCTACCACTCCTGCTTTTACCGGAAGGCAACCGAAGATCTCACCATGGAAATCTGTGATACCCTGATGTTTAATCCTGAAGAGGTTTATGGCAAAAAAAGCTGAAACAAAGTCCCTTCTGCGGACAAAATCGAGAGGCTCAATCCGTTCTATGTTTGATGAGGTTGCGCCGACCTACGATTTTCTCAATCATCTTCTCAGTTTTGGCATCGACAACTACTGGCGTGCAAAAGCTGCAGGCAAGGCCAAACAACTGCTTGGCAACAACAGCGCCCCGAAAATCCTTGATGTCGCGACCGGCACTGGTGATCTGGCCGCCTCCATGTCAAAAATTTCCGGCGCCAAAGTGACTGCTCTCGATCTTTCTCCCGAAATGCTTGTCATTGCTAAAAAGAAGTATCCACACATCGCGTTTCATGAGGGATATGCCGAGAAACTCCCCTTTGGCAATGCCAGTTATGATGTGGTCAGCGCGGGCTTCGGCGTGAGAAATTTTGAGAATCTTGATGCGGGAATGCGGGAGTTCCACCGTGTCCTGAAACCTGGCGGTCATGCGCTTATTATCGAACCGATGATTCCTCGCAATGGGACCATGAAAGCGCTGTACCTGATTTATTTCAAAAAGGTGTTGCCGAAAATTGCGGGACTCTTCAGCAAATCGTCATTTGCTTACGATTATCTGCCGAATTCAGTCGAACAGTTTCCCCAGGCCGAAGCATTCACTGCCATTCTGAAAAAAAGCGGATTCAGGAGTGCTGAGTATTTGCCTATGACCTTTGAAACCTCAATTCTCTACATCGCCAAAAAGTAGTTTGAAGAAGAGCGCCCGTCAGAGCATCTCTTCAAACTCGCTTTCTGAAACCACTCGAACACCAAACTTCAGCGCCTTGTCGAGCTTGCTGCCGGGCTCATGACCGGCAACAACAAGAGAGGTTTTTTTACTGACCGAGTTCACCACCCTGCCGCCCCGTCCCATAACAAGTTCTGATGCCTGCTGGCGGTCATACCGCTCAAGAGCGCCGGTAAAGAGCACTGTCATCCCTTCAAAATTGCGGTTGACCTGCACTGTCGATTCAGATGCTGACAATTGCACTCCCCCATCCCGAAGCTTTTCAAGAAGATGTTGCGCGGACGGTTTGGCAAAAAAGTCGCAGATACTGTGGGCCACAACAGGGCCGATATCAGGGACTGTTGAGAGTTGCTCTTCAGATGCCTTTATCAGGGCATCAATGGAAGGATAGGCCCGCGAAAGTTCCCGGGCGGTCGCACGCCCGACATGACGGATACCAAGAGCATAGAGGAGCCGTTCATAACTTTTTGTGCGACTCTCTTCAAGTGCCCGCACAAGATTTTGTGCCGACTTCCGTCCCATTCGCTCAAGATGTTCGAGCTGCGGCTCCTGCAGAAAATAGAGGTCTCCTGCATCCTTTACCAGCTTGATGGCAACAAGCTGATCAACCAGCGCCTTTCCGAGACTCTTGATATCCATGGCATTGCGGGAGGAAAAGTGCAGCAGTCTCCCCCTGATCTGGGCCGGACACTCCCCCTCATTGGGGCAGTAATAACTCACCTCGCTCTCCGCTCTTTCAAGAGGGGTACCGCACTCCGGACAGTGTGAGGGCACGACAACCGGCACAGCATCCGACGGCCTCTCCTCAAGCACCACACTGATCACCTTGGGAATCACCTCCCCGGACTTTTCGATAATGACCCGATCGTGAATCATGATGCCAAGACGCTCAATTTCGTCGAAATTATGAAGCGTCGAACGGGAAACGGTTGAACCGGCAAGATGAACTGGCTCAAGTTCAGCAACCGGGGTAATGGTGCCAAGCCGTCCAACCTGAAAAATGACGTCACGGAGTACCGTCGGAGCCTGCTGGGCCGGGTACTTGTAGGCAATTGCCCAGCGTGGACTTTTTGCGGTTGCGCCAAGTTTTTCCCACTGCGTCACGGCATTGAGTTTCAGCACAACCCCGTCAGTCTCATAAGGAAGTTTCCAGCGTTTTTCAGACCACTTTGCTATAAACTCATTGATATCATGCAGTTCCCGACATAAGCGATACTGCTTTCCAGTAAAAAAGCCAAGCTCTTCAAGACGCTCCAGCCTTTTGAGATGCGGTAAGTATTCTTCACTGATGCCTTGAAGATAATAGGCGACAAAGCTCATCCGGCGACGGGCTACTTCAGCCGAATCCTGCAACTTGAGCGAGCCTGCTGTGGCATTGCGGGGATTTGCAAATCGCTCCTCCTCGGGACGGCTCTCGTTGAGTTGCTCAAAATCCTCTTTGCGCATAAAAACTTCACCCCGTACCTCAATCTCGCCACCATCAATGATTTTGAGGGGTATTGTCGGAATGGTTCTGATATTGGGGGTAATATCGTCTCCCTGGATACCATCGCCACGTGTTGCGCCACGAACAAGAAAGCCGTTTCGATAGAGCAGGCTTATGGCCACACCATCGAACTTCAGCTCGGCGACCATCGACTGCTCATTGACACCTTCAAGAGCAAGCAGCTTTTTTACCCGGTTATAGAACTCTTCAACTTCACCAAGTGAATAGGTATTTGAGAGGCTCAGCATGGGTTCGCGGTGAGTGACCGACACGAACTCCTTTGTGATGGCTCCACCAACCCGTTGCGACGGGCTGTCGGGTGTCACAAGATCGGGAAACTGCTGTTCAAGCGCCATGAGCTGTTCGAGCAGCTTGTCAAACTCGTAGTCAGAAAGCTCAGGTTTCGCCTCGATATAGTAGAGATGACTATGGTGCTCAATCTCTTTGCGAAGCTGCGCTATCCTCTCAGCAGCATATATGATATCGGTCATCACGGAAAAAAGTTATCTGACTGGTGAGAGCGCCCAGCCAACAAGATTTTTTAGAAAACCAAAAGAGCCCTGCACTCCGAGTTTTTCCCAAGTTGCCATCAGCACTTTGGGATAGCGCCACGCAACCCGCAGCATCACCAAAACAAGTTCCTCAATCTTCATCTCATCACGAAACATCGCCTGGCGATAGTGATGCGGAAGATCGTCGAGTACTATCATCACCTCATTCATCAGATCATTGACAAAATTTGGTTCATCGGTTGCGGCATTAAAACACATGTACTTCATGAGATTTGCCATAGAGGCAACATTTGGCTCATAAGCACTGATCTTTTCGAGATGTTTTTTCGAAAGGTTATTGTCACTGAGTGCACGATCAAGATCGCCCGTCAGATGATGAATGTTTCGAACCATTGATCCAAAACCGCAAAAGGTGAGCGGTGAACCAAGTGATGCGGCATCCCCAAAAAGAATAATATGGTCATCGGCGATTTCCCTGGTACGATCAAAACCGTCATGAAAAAAGGCGGGAATAATACCATAGACCGGCCGGTGCACCAGAAAATCAACTCCCTGTTTTTTGTATTCAGGAAGCGTTTTGAAGTAGGTGTCAAAAAGCCCGAGCAATGATTTATCATTCGGAGAATCAGCCTCGTCATAAAAGAACAGATAGCTTATATACTTTGAACCCTCGGCAGGAAATCCTTCCCAGACAAGCTGACGCCCTTTCCCTGAGCTTGCTTCTGCAGGGCCTGTGGTGACAAGAATTTCCCCTGTATCAAAATCAACATCTTCAAAACCGCTCGCTATGGTTCCTACCGTCGGACAAACATGAGTCTGGGGCGATCCTTCATTGAGCTGCATGGCGACCGGTGAAAGTATCCCCATGACATCAACCAGTACCTTTGCCTTGTAGTAGAACGCGTTTCCCTGACGATCCTCAATCTTTACAACAATATGATCATCAAACTGGTAACAACCGATAAACGTCCTTTCGGCAATGATCACGTTGCCAGGAACACTCTTTATTTTCTCTTTTGCCAGACAAAGAAGCTTGTCGGCATCAACGGCACAATCAAGCACATTTTCCATGACCAGCCTTTTCTGGCTACCGTCAGGCTGATAAAATTCAACCCAACCGTTTTTATACTGACGAACAATGGCTGAGTCAATCTCACTTTCAGTAAAAAGACCGATAGCCGAGAGGTTGAGAAGCTCTTTTCGGGAAATATTCCAGTCACGGGTAGACTTTGCCGGTGTCTGGCGATCAAAAATCATCACTTTTCGATCATACTTTCCAACCATCATTGCGGCATGAAGCAAACTGAGCGTCCCTCCGGCATAGATCAAGTCATACTCACCACTGATAACAATATCTTTCGGCAGATCACTGGACTGCCATATCACTGTTTGCGGTGGCTGTTTCAGGCGCTCCCAGTAGCGATCAAGCTCAATAATCCGCTGAAGATGCTGCTCACCATCCTCAATCGATGAAAACGCACTGTACAAATAAGGCTTCGACTGCTTGATGCTCTCAAGTAAGAATGACATAAAAATAAAAGTAATACAGTGTTTCAGTCAATTGAGCATTTCTGCTTTTGTCCTCAAAAGGCTGTCCCTCTCAACTTTTCCGTCTACAAGATGAATCCGACGTCCGGCACGGTTGGCAAACTCCTCATCATGAGTCACCACAATAATCGTCTGGTTCAGCTCCCTGTTCAGACGGTCAAAAAGTTGATAGACATTGTTTGCCGAGCGTGAATCAAGATTGCCGGTCGGTTCATCGCCCAAAAGGATTTTCGGTTCATTGGCAAGCGCTCGTGCAATGGCAACCCTTTGCTGCTGCCCTCCGGACAACTGACTTGGCTTGTTGGTATACTTGTTCTGCATATCAACCATATCGAGCAATTTCATTGCCCGCGCCCTGATCTCTTTTCGGGGAAGCAGACCGCGAATCATCATCGGCATACTGACATTTTCAACGGCGTTAAACTCAGGAAGCAAAAAGTGGAACTGATAGATAAACCCTATTTTTTCATTTCTGATTCGGTTCATCTCCGTCTCATCTTTTTCAGTGATCTCATCACCATCAAGCCACACTTTGCCCGCAGTTGGCTTGTCGAGCCCTCCCATCAGATACAGCAGTGTCGATTTACCGGAACCTGAAGGCCCCGTTATGGCAACAAACTCCCCTGCGTTTACCTCCAGCGAAAGGTTTGGAATGATCGTCTGGCGAATAGCCTTGGAGAGCCCAAGCTCCTTTCGGATATTTTCAAGCCTGAGAATTGTTTCCGCCATCAAATCACCACGCTTCGTTGTTCCGGGTTATCGGCAAGTTCTGTTGCAATTTTGCACGCAATGTAGATGCAAGCTGAATGGCATTATAACAAAAAGGCGGAAAAGAGTGAGCGGGATTTACATCCGCGTGAAAAAATCTCTTCAAAACTGGGTATGAATGGATATGGATGCCGTAACCACTAACTCCTTTTTTGCCAAATGTCTGCACTACCCTCCAATCTCCGACATGCTGGTTCTTACTGAATCTCTGGCGCCATGCTTTCCATCTTCGGGTTTCTGCAAAACTGCTTTTCGGAGCATATCGGAAATCATCTCATGACTGGCATGAGCGCGAAGCAGTGGCAACAACGTCAACCCCTCTTTTTTATACAGGCAACTGATGAGTTTTCCATCGGAGGTAATGCGAATCTTGTTGCACTGACTGCAGAAGTTACGAGTAAATGCGGGAATAATGGCAATTGTTCCTTTATGGTCAGGCAAAATATAGCTGTAATACTGGGTCGCCTTGCCTTTGACGGTTTGAAGCCCGGGATATTCATGCTGCAAGAGTTCCTGAATTTTTTCCGCTCCGAGAAATTTACCGGTGCGCCAGATCTGATTGTCGTCGAAGGGTTGTAATTCCAAAAATCGCACTGTCACAGGATAAACTCTTGTCAGATCAACAAATCCACGAATTTCATCGCTGTTGATATCCCGCATTAAAACCACGTTGAGTTTAACGGAAAGAACATTATGGGAGAGAAGCTTGTCAAGGTTGTCTCGTACCCGTCTATACTGGTCTCTGCGAGTAATCGAAAAATATCGCTCGCTGTCCAGAGAATCTATGCTGAAATTGATGGCATCAAGACCAGCATCAATCAAACCGGGAAGAAAACGGTCAAGCAGAAGACCGTTGGTTGTAAGGGTAACAGTCTTGATGCCCGCTTGTTTTGCGCGAGAGACCAGCTCAACAATGTCCATGCGCAAAAGAGGTTCGCCACCGGTAAACCGGATTTTCGCTACACCGACACTGGCCAGCACCTCAATGAGGGTGATCATTTCCTGTTTGCTCAGGATTGTGGCCTTATCTGTTCTCTCTTCATGTGCTTCACTCATGCAGTACAAACAGCGCAGGTTGCATTGTGAAGTTACAGCAATCCGGAAATAATCTATTGGCCGATTATAAGAATCAACAAGAGAGTTTTTGATGGAACTGCACATACTGAAGAGAAAAATATTCGATAAAAAACTCCTTGTCTTAAATGGGATCATCCAGTTTTCCGGCAGACTTTTTCAGGGCACCTTTTTTCTGTTGCTCATCAATATCAAGTGTTCCCTGTGCGGCAATCGATCCGGCAGTGGTCGGCGGCCCCTTGAGAATCCATTCAAAAAGCACACCGATCAAGGCTCCAACAAGCGGACCAACGATATAAATCCATGTTGTGCTGAAGTCACCGCGAAGCAGATCGGGAGCAAAAGAACGTACAGGATTCATGGATGTTCCGCTGATCGGTGACGACCAAAGTCCAGCCATCACAATATAACCACCTACTGCCAAAGCACCGTTGGTGCCGATATTTCGTGCACCTGACGCTGTGCCAAGAATAGTGTTTACCAATCCTGCGCTTAAAACAATCTCCATGGCAAGAGCCGTCAACTGATCGATACCCTGTCCCGGAATGGTTGCGCCAAGATGACCAGTGGTGCCAAACAGCGATTTAAGGAGCCATGCTGCTCCTGCTCCTCCAATGATCTGAGCCACAAGATATGCAGGAACCCTTTTCCAGGGGAAATTGCCACGCACGGCAAACGCGAGGGTCACGGCCGGGTTCAGATGAGCTCCGCTGACCGTTCCCATAAAATAGATAATTGCCATAACCATAAGGCCCGGAGCCACAACAGCCATAGCATGGGTAACTTCTCCATGACTGACTACAGAGACTACCCCTCCGCCGGCCGCAGTAAGCACAAGAAGAAACGTCCCCCATATTTCAGCAAATATTCGTCGCCATTCATGTTCAGGATCGAGAAAATTCAGCGACTGCTGTCCAATAAATAACCGGCCTATATGCATATCGTGTTGTTCATCAGATTGCAAAGATTTTGATAGAAGCAATGCTTCAATTTAAAAAAAGATACCGCTCTCAAAACAAACGTTCAACCCAAGGCTTCTCCTGAAAAAAAATCGTCCCCTGAACCAGAGAGCCACATTGACAAGAGCAATCAATGCAGGAACCTCAACAAGCGGACCAATAACGACTGCAAATACCTCCCCGGAATTGATTCCGAACACCGCCACAGCTATGGCAAGCTCGAAATTGTTGCTTGCAGCGGTAAATGCCAGTGTTGCGGTTTTAGGGTAGTCTGCGCCAACCTTGCGCCCCATATAAAATGAGAGCAAAAACATCACAACAAAGTAGATCAAAAGCGGAATGGCAATGCGCACCACATCCATCGAAATTTTAAGGATATACTCCCCTTTCAGCGAAAACATCACCACAATGGTGAAGAGCAGGGCTGTCAGCGTCAGAGGACTGATGCGCGGGATAAATTCGTTTTCATACCACTCTTTTCCTTTAAGACGCAACAGAAAAAATTGTGTGAGAAAACCTGCTATAAAGGGAATGCCAAGATAGATAAAAACCGATCCTGCAATATCTGCGATTGAGATATCAACGACAAAAGAGGTCAAGCCAAACCATTTCGGCAACACCGTTGGAAAAATCCAGGCATAGACTGAAAAGAAGAGTACCTGAAAAATGGAGTTGAACGCAACAAGACCAGCGGCATACTCCGTATCTCCTTTGGCAAGTTCATTCCAGACAATGACCATAGCGATTCAGCGGGCAAGGCCGATCATGATAAAGCCTGCCATATAATGCGACTATCAGAAAGCAACAGAACTGCCAGCGTAAACATCAGGATGGGGCCAATCACCCAGTTCTGCACAAGCGACAGAGCAAGCACTCTGGTATTGCGGAAAACGTCACCCAGCTCTTCGTATTTCACCTTTGCCAACGGAGGATACATCATGACATCAAGGACTCGTCGATCGCAGAAACCCTTCGGCCATCTGGCTGCGACAGGAGTTTCCTGTACAGAGAATGAGTACAGATTTTTTCATGGTGAACAAGAAAGCATTTACAAGACAAGATTAAACACAAAACCCACCAGCATTATCCCTAACGCAACTATCCCTGCAAAGACGCCAATAAGCTGCGGTTTCAGCACCTTGCGGAGAATGATCATTTCGGGTGCGGAAAGGGCAATCACACTCATCATGAAAGCCATCACGGTTCCTATCGCGGCACCCTTTCCGAGCAGCGCCTCCACAACAGGAAGAATCCCCGCTGCATTGGAATACATTGGAACACCAATAAGCACTGCGACAGGAACCGACCACCAGACGCTTTTGCCCATCAAGGAGGCCATAAAATTTTCAGGCACATAGCCATGAATTCCAGCGCCAAGCCCAACGCCGATAACAATATAAAGCCACACCTTCCCGACAATATCACGAACATGGTGCGCACCTTCCTGTATCCGCTGTTGCACACTCATCACATCCCCCTCTCCTGCCGATGATACCCCGCTCTTTTGCAGCGTCTGCACCCACTCTTCCAGATAGTTTTCCATGTTGAGCTTACCAATAACCAGACCGGCAGCAATGGCCACCGCAAGACCCATAACTGTGTAGAGAAGGGCAACCTTCCATCCAAACATTCCAAAAAGAAGGGCCAAAGCAACTTCATTAATCATCGGGGCAGAAATCAGAAACGAAAAGGTCACTCCAAGCGGAACTCCAGCCTGCAAAAATCCGATAAACAGAGGCACTGCCGAACAGGAACAGAATGGCGTAACAATACCGAGAGTGGCCGCCATAACATTTCCCGCCCCGATACGTCTCCCGGACAGCATTTCCCGAGTACGCTCCGCCGAAATAAAGGTGTGGACGACACCCATCACAAAAACCACGACTGTCAGAAGCAGAAGCACTTTCGGCACTTCGTATGCAAAAAAGTAGAGTGCCTCACCAAAACGATCTGCCCGGCTGAATCCGAAAACCTGAAGCAGCAGAGTGGCGCACTGTTCAAGATTATAGTAAAGCAGCAAAAAAAGCAGCGACGCCCCGGTCAAGCCTGACAGCCACTTCAGATTTTTCAAGAGCAACAGCCTCCGCTGTTTTTCTCTTTACTACCCTGGGTACCACAGCAGCAACCTTGTGGTTTTGCCATCAACAGCTCCCTGATCTCATCGTAAGAGGGAACGCGCCCTTTACAAAGTACCTTTTCATCAACAACAAGCGCCGGGGTAGACAGGATGTTATAAGCCATGATCTGCTGAATATCCTCCACTTTTTCAACCACAGCATTAATTCCCTCTTTTGAAATAACAGCTTTTACCGCATCGGCAAGCTGATTGCACTTTGCACAACCGCTGCCAAGTATTTTGACTATTTTCATTCTTCTGTTTATTATGAGTTTATAGTCTATGACCGATTATTAAAAAACAACGCAAATTGTCAACAACCAGAGTCATCAAGGAAGAAAAAGAGAAAACTTTCATGCCCCAGACAATAGCATTTAATGTCAAAAACTCAGATCGGACAATCACACAATGGCTGATCAGGCTTAAAAAAGTCAGAAAAAATGTGACAGGCTTTCAGCCAGTTTTCACTCTTGATGCAGTATCTTACTTTTGGAGGATTGATCTCTCCCTGTATCAGCCCGGCGTCAAGCAGTGCTTTAAGATGCTGAGAAATAGTTGACTGCGCCATTGGAATAAGTTCAGTCAGCTCGCCGGTAAAACAGCACTCCTGACTGGCAAGAAGCTTCAATATCTTTATGCGAACCGGATGACTGATGGCCTTCGCAAAAGCAGCCATACTCTCCTCCTCCTCGCTATACTCAACCTTGAATAACGACCTCTGCATTATTTCGTGCTTTTTTGTTTATCGCAAATATACGATTACGCAAATAAAAAAAAGAAGATTTTATGGAATTGGGGATTTCCTTTTATACTTATGTTGTTTGTTGTTTTTGATTGGTCACGTCATCCCTGTCACACGTATGAAATCGACTACAATAGCAAGCAGCAGATTCACCTGGAGCAGTTCGCCGGACAATAGCAGTATGGCCTTCGACTATGCAGAGCAGGATATGCCACTGACACAACATAAAATGCCTGAACAGATCGGAGAAGGGTGGTGGCAGTCAATTCATTTGCCATTGAATATGGTCATCCGGCGTGGAATGGCTCATTTCAGACCGGAAGTGTCGGGAAAACTGTTGCCTGTTGCAACTATTGAAGAGCATTTCTTTGAACCTGTACTCTGTGTACAGTCCACAATAAAAGGGAGAGTCGTGCTTTTGGATCACAAGCTCGGCAATGATTTTATTTTCGGACATGAGAATTGTCTTTTTGAGCACATTGATGTTCGCGAAAGTCTTGTAAGGCTTGATGCCAGCGATGATATTGAAATGACAACCCTTGTGATCGGTGATTCGGTACTGAATCAACTTCTCGGAACAGAATATGCTCAAGCGCTTTTGGCTGCACTGAAAGTGACATCAATATCCTCCATTGCCGTCAACAAGGTTCCTCATAACATTAACAGGTTGCTCCATTCATGTATTTCTGATCACCTGACAGGACATATCGGCAAACTGCATATCCAGGCAAACGTTCTTGATTATCTGTGTGCATTGTCTCAATATTTTACTGGCACTATCGAAAACCAGAAACCGGAATCAGATTTACAAACACGAATACATCAGATGCATGATGATCTGCTTCAACTGGAAGGGAAGGTCCCTTCCCTCAACGAGCTGGCAGTTAAGTATGAAATACCGGGACGAAAACTGAAAGAGGGATTTACGGCGATATACGGAAAGTCTCTTTTCAGTTATATTTCTGAATTGCGCCTTGACGAAGCACATGCCACGCTTAAAGAGTCTGACATTCCAATGAAAACAATTGCAAAAAATCTGGGATACTCGCATGTCAATCACTTTATTACCGCTTTCGGCAAACAATTCGGCTATTCTCCAGGGAGTTTGAGAAAAAAGTCAAAACAAAACGTGTAAAACCCATGAACTCGCCAGGTAAAAAAGTTTGCTTTATGACAGGGGCTTCGGGCATCCTCGGAAGTGAAATAGCACTTTCGATGGCCGGACAGGGGTATACGATTTTTTTTACCTGGAACTCATCAGAAGAAAAAGCGGTGCAAATTCTTGAAAAAATCCGCTGGATCAGCCCCCAGTCGGAGATGATACGATGTGACGTCTCAAAAGCCGGCGATATCAAGAATGCCTTTCGGGCATTCAGTCAACAGTTTGACCGGCTTGATCTGGTCATAGCAAGCGCATCAAATTTTTTCAGCACGCCTTTGTCCGATGTTACGGAACAAGAGTGGGACAGTCTGGTTAATACCAATCTGAAGGGCACATTCTTTACCATGCAGGCGGCAGTCAACATCATGCAGAAACAGCAGTTTCTCTCCCGAATAATCTCTATTTCAGATATTGCTGCTGATCTTGTCTGGAGGAACTTTGCGCCCTATACGGTATCAAAGGCAGGAATCCAGCACCTGACCAGGGTTTTTGCAAAAACGTTTGCGCCAAGAATTCTTGTAAACTCCATAGCGCCAGGCACCATAACCATCAACCCTGACAAAAATATGGATCCCCAGGAAGAGATGATAAACAACATTCCACTGAAACGACCTGGCAATCCGCTTGATATTATCAGAACGATTCTCTTTCTGCTTGAAAGTGACTATATCACTGGCCAGATCATTAATGTTGACGGTGGAAGGCTTCTTCAGTAAGAGTATCATGCAAAGACCATATTGTTTTTATATATTATTGCAGGAATTGACCGTAACATCATCAACAGTTTTTTACTCTTATGGAACAGGAAGTCCCGGTTACTATACACAGCCGCAAACCAGAAGAGCTGTCAGAAGACCCCCAGGCAGCAACTCGAATTCCAAATCAGATCACTGAAATTAGTGACACACTCTCAGATGCGTTTTCTTGCTTCAGAGAGAGTGAATCTTTTAACCTGCTTGTGCAGGTTACCGATAAGGCAAAGGATTTTATAAGAAAAAATCCGGCTCAGGCATTGCTGTTGTCACTGGGAGCAGGCACTTTGTTTGGCCTGTTGATGAGAAGAAAGCGATAAACAGCATTGATTTGACACCATGATGAACCGCCAAAAGCCTGAGAGTGATGGCCATGCGCCGGTACAACAAAAGAACAATGGGCTCCACAAGCTCCTTGATAAGACTGCATCGTCGACTTACGAAGATATTATGGCTATTATTGAGGCCAGGATTGAATTGCTCAAGATTGAATTAACCGAAAAGATCTCTCTTGTTGGCGCAGCCGTTGTCATCGGAGTGATTCTGATTATCGGTCTTGGATATTTGATCACGACCTTTGCACTATTGGCTGGCGAACTGCTTGGGCACACTTACCTTGGTTATCTTCTTGTCAGTCTTGTGTGCCTCTCATGCTTTCTGTTTTTTACTAAATTAAAACCGTCTTTCCTTAAAAACCTGATCCAGAAAATGCTTTTATCCGTCCATGACTACAAAAAATGAGCCTTTAACAGGCATTCAGGCACGCATTGAGGAGTTGCATAACACCATTGCAGAAAAAGAGGAACAGATCAAGACAAGAACGAGAAAACTGAAAAATAATATCAAGGAAGAGGTGTCTCCTGAAAAAATGATCAGAAAGTACCCTTTTGAAGCAGCAGGCGCAAGCTTTCTTGCCGGTTTGATTCTCGCGAGAACATTAAGAGGATGCAAAAAAAGTACCGGTAAAGTTGAGCAGGTAACGCTTGCGCCTCAGCAGCACTTTTCCACCCACCCGAAAACTGCTCTTTCAACCATTGGACTTGAAGTTATGCGCTCGGTAAAAGATATCGGGTTTTCTTACCTTCAGCGATACCTCGAAAAAAAAATCAAATAACCACTTCTTCTGACCTGTCCTTTAAAGCCCGTCGGACAACATTCAAATTTTTTTGCAGTGACGATAACGCAAAACCAGCCAGAGTTAAAGAAAATAGATCACTTTTATGTGAATCGGAATGCCAGGAAACTTTTCCATCTCCCTGATCCTGAATTCCTCTCTTTACCCTCTTCCGGAGCGGAAAGCCTAAAACAATCCGAAAGACAGGCAGCCATCATCAATCATTTTCTGAAGCAGCAGAAAGGAAATGACGCAAAAGCTGTTCTGCCTGCACAGTTGCACGGCATGAAACTGCTGCATGCACTGTTTCATGCTATTATGACCAAAGCAATCGCTTTACGGCAACCGAACTTTCTTGAAAATGTTTATGGAACGCTGAACGAAGTACTTTCCGAGGAGCTGTCTGAACAATATCTGAACCAGTTTATCAACTCATTTCCAACTCAGAACATTTATGCCGGCAGTGAAACACCTGCTGAATGGCTGAAACAGAAGAAAAATAAAACTGCTGTTCTTGAAGAGTCTTTTCTTGTCTGGCTGAATAACCAGAATCCTGCCCTTGAACAGTTTTCTGATTTTTTGGTCGATGAAAAACTGATGAAAGATCATGCCTACAGGAAGCTGATCATGACCATGCGCAGCTCAATGCAGGAGATGGGCCCCGTTGGACCGGACAATATCGATCTTGCTGAACTGCTCATCACCCCAATTAAACATGCTCCGACATCAATTCTTGAACAGCTTCGATATATTCGCCTGAACTGGGCCGATCTGCTTGAGGACTCTTCGTTCTGGAGTTTGCTTGCGGGAGCCATTGACTTTATAGAAGATGAGGACAAGTATCTGTTTTTCGAAAAACTTGCCCATGAACAGGCTATTCGCAATGAGGGACGTGAATTTGAAAAGGAGGCGCATGTTCCCGATTACAGTACTCTGGATGATGCCAATGCACCAGCAAACTATTCGGTTGACTCTTCCTGGATGCCGGAAGTGGTTATGCTCGCAAAAAGCACATACGTCTGGCTCGACCAGCTCAGCAAAATGTATCGCAGACCCATTCACCGTTTGCAGGATATCCCTGATGAAGAGCTGGACACAATTGCTGATCGCGGATTTACTGCCTTGTGGCTGATAGGCCTTTGGCAGCGCAGTTTTGCCTCGCAGAAAATCAAGCAATTACACGGGAATCCCGAAGCAAAAGCTTCAGCCTACGCTCTTGAAAAATACGATATTTCTGACGATATCGGTGGCTATGATGGCTATCTGAACCTGATGCACCGGGCAAAACAACGTGGAATTCGTCTTGCCAGTGACATGGTGCCTAACCATACCGCAATGGATTCTGAGCTGGTTCGGAACAATCCTGACTGGTTTCTCTCCACGTATACCCCTCCCTATTATAATTACTCCTATAATGGGCCGAACCTCAGCAGTGACTCACGTTACGGGATTTATCTTGAGGATGGCTACTGGAACCGCTCTGATGCGGCAGTCACTTTCAAGCGTATTGATTTCCTGACCGGAGATACCCGCTATATCTATCACGGCAACGACGGCACCAACATGCCGTGGAATGATACGGCACAGCTCAACTTTCTGAGTGCCGAAGTTCGGGAAGGTGTCATTCAACAGGTTCTGCACGTTGCCAGAATGTTCCCCATTATCCGCTTTGATGCCGCAATGGTGCTCGCAAAAAGGCACATTCAGCGTCTCTGGTTCCCTCTGCATGGCCACAGTGCGGCAGTCCCTTCACGCTCTTCACATTCCATGAGCATGGCAGAATTTGATGCCGCTATTCCTGAAGAGTTCTGGCGAGAGGTTGTTGACCGTATTCATCAGGAGGTGCCGGACACCCTGCTGCTCGCCGAAGCATTCTGGATGCTCGAAGGATACTTTGTCCGCACCCTCGGGATGCACCGGGTTTATAACAGCGCCTTTATGCACATGCTCAAAAAGGAGGAAAATGCCAAGTACCGCTATCTGATCAAAAATACTCTTGAATTTGATGCTGAAATTCTGAAGCGGTATGTCAACTTCATGAACAACCCTGATGAAGATACCGCGATTGCCCAGTTTGGACGGGGCGATAAATATTTTGGGGTCTGCATGATGATGCTCACCATGCCTGGCCTGCCGATGTTTGGTCACGGACAGGTTGAGGGATTTACCGAAAAGTACGGCATGGAGTATGCGAAAGCCTATTATGATGAGCAACCGGACGAACACCTTGTCTGGCGCCACTATCATGAGATCTTTCCTATCATGAAGAAGCGTCCGCTTTTTGCCGAGGTGCGCAACTTTTTCCTTTATGATTTTTATTCCCCGGAAGGGTTTGTAAACGAAAATATTTTTGCCTATTCGAATCGACTGGGCAACGAAACAGCGCTTGTTATTTTCAACAACTGTTTTGAGCAGGCTACAGGATGGATTAAAATGTCTGTTGGCTATCGCCAGAATGGTGAAATACGCCAAAGCTCACTTTCTGAAGGGCTCAACCTGAGCCATAACCAGAACACTTTTGTTGTCTTCAGGGATCATGCAAGTGGGCTTGAGTTTATCCGATCCTGTCAGGAAATTGCCTACAATGGACTGCAAGTTGCCCTTGATGGATACAGGTATAATGTCTTTCTTGACTTCAGGGAAGTACAACCATCAAAACTCCGACCATACTTCCGTCTGGCTGCTGAACTCAGCGGTCGGGGAACCCCGTCAATTGAACTGGCCGCTCTTACCATAAGTCTCTCTCCATTGCACAGGATCATCACGGAAGCTCTGCGTCCTCAGTTCTCTCCCCTTGATCAAAAAAGCTTTGAGACCGAGTTGGCCTCACTGCTTGAAACGGTTGCCCGACAGTTCAGTGAACTGATGGAAAAACCTCTTGACGTCCCAGGCAATCTTGCTTCAGCGGCCACAGAACTTTACGGCAAGGCACTCTCGTTACCCGATCTGCTGAAAAAAAATGCAGGATCACGAAAACTTCAGACCGCACTTGGTCTGAGCAGCAAAGAGGGCGTAGAGTATGAGACCATTGTAAGACATTGGGTTATTCTCGACGCTCTGCAACAGATGCTTTCAGCAACTGGATCACTGAACCAGAATCTCATTGATGACTGCTTGATGAGCAACGCTCTGAAGGGAATGTATCCTGAGCCGGGCATGATCGGTATTCCGGCTCAAAACCTGCCGGACCTGCTTGTCTGTCTGCTTACACCAAAAGCTGAAGATGACGAAGATGTCACACTTGAGGGCCATCTGCTTGCTTGCATCAAAACACTCAATGCCGTTAACCGCCCTCATTTGGCCAGCCTCTTGCAGTTTGATGAACGACACCATAAATGCTGGTTCCGCGAACAGCGCTTCAGTGTCCTCATAGCATGGTTCATCATGCAGGAGTTATTGAAAAATCCGGTGATCTCCATTGCTGAATGGATAGAAGCCTCCGAACAGCTTGACATGCAGGCATTCCTTGCTGGATATGAGATAACGGAATTGGTGTACAACAAAGCATAACAATGGCGAAGGCTCTCTCATAGAATCCCTCCAAAGTGTTCAGACTAACAACACAAAAGCCCGGCAAAACCGGGCTTTTGTGTTGTTACAAGAAAAGTATTCACTTACCAGCCATACTCTGCAAAGACACGATAGGTGTTGATCAGCAGGAAAGCCATAACAAGAAGACCGATTGCTGTAAATATAGGGCTTCTCTCTTCCCGTGATGCCTTGAAGTCAAGGAAAGGAACAAGAACCCATACAATAGCGCCAATAGTCAAAAGAGCAATGGCGACAAGTTCTCCACCTTCAAACTTGAGATCTTTCAGTAACTGGAACTGTGCCCAGAAATACCACTCAGGTTTGATGCCGAGAGGTGCAGGAGTAAGCGCATCTGCTTTAACACCAATTTGCCATGGAAACACGGTGGCAAGGTAGACAAGAAGACCGAAACCAATGATCCAGCCGATAGCATCCTTTGCAAGGAAGGTCGGGAAAAACTTCTCATACCCTTTGATCAGACCGGATTCCTTGTAGCCAATAGGAGCTGAAGTTCCGAGAACCTGAACAAGCAGCAGATGTGCTGAAAGAACCAGCATGAGCAGACCAGGAAGCAGAACAACGTGCAATGAGAACATACGGGTAAGTGTTTCACCGCTGACCTCTTCACCACCACGCAGGATATCAACAAGAAATGCGCCACCGGGAGCAACTTTTGGAACTTCGGTACCTACCTGTGTTGCAAAAAATGCAAGCTCGTTCCAGGGAAGAAGGTATCCGGTAAAACCAAAACCGAGGCAAAGCACAAGAAGCACAAAGCCGCTCACCCACATAAGCTCACGTGGTTTACGGTAGGACTTCATGAAAAATGTGCTGAACATGTGAGTGAACGCCATCAGAACCATGAGGTTTGCCGACCATGCATGAAGCTGGCGGATGAGCCACCCAAAAGAGATTTCTTTCTGGATAAAGACAAATGAAGAAAAAGCCTCAGCTTCAGTTGGCTTGTAATACTGCATGAGCAGCAAACCGGTAATAATCTGAATAAGGAAGAAAAACAGAGTAAGACCGCCAAAATAATACCAGAATGAGAGACGGTGTTTAGGAACTTCTTTTTTCTTCAAATAATCAATGACCGGCACCATGACATAAAAGCGCTCCTGAAACCAGGCGCCAATTGAACTGATTCGAGAATCCTTGTAGGGATTCGGATCTGCACGTTCAACTGGTGGCTTATAGACACCACTTTTAGAATCGGCAGGTTTTGCAGCAACAGGAGCAGCCTGCTTGGCAGCGCCCGGAACTGCGGGTTTCGGCTTGGCTGGAGCACTTCCTGCCATAGCGTTCTGATTGTTTTCAGCCATCTTTCCTGACTCCCTTGTTTTTCAAGAATTAAAGGTTAAGATTTTGAGATAATGAGATTTTCGCCTTCGACCCTTGCTTTAAAGACAGTTAAGGGTAAAGGTTGAGGACCGGAGATAATCTCTCCTGTCTGTTTGTATTTGGCGCCGTGACAGGGGCAAGAGATAAGGTTCTGGGCATTATCCCAGTGCACAAGACAGCCAAGGTGGGTACAAACCGCACTACACGCAGTAAGCTTGCCGTTGTCATTGATGACAATAACCTTGTCTTTGTTAAACTGGAAAATCTTTCCGCTGTTCTCAGCCACTTCAGCAGCTTTTCCGACAACAAGTTCGCTCTTGTTTGAAAATTGTTTTACGGGCGGAATGATGTACTTGATGACTGGATAGAGTGTTGATATGGCCACGGCTGCACCAACGCCACCAACAACTTTTCCAAGAAAACTGCGACGCTCGAAATCAACTCCCTTTAACCCTTGATCCCGGGGCTTAGCACCTGAAACCGGGCCGGATGAAGAGAGTGAAGCACCTTCTCCAAGTTCGCCCAGCCTGGACGGACTCTTGAAATTACCTTGTTGTGCCATTACAACCTGTCTCCTTTTTAAAAATTTTGTTATAAAATCAAACAAATAAAGACACTCTGCCGCTTGCAAGATAACTAATCTCCACTCGGTTCGATCATTCTTAACCGCGACAATTACATTTTACAAATATGGGAATCCAAATGAAGTGTGAATTTATAATTTTTTCATCGATTATTCCAATCCAATGCGTGCTTAAAGCTATTATAGCTTTTGTACATGATTGATTGCTCTCCATCCCGCCATATTCGACCGCAGGTAAACAACCTCATCACCCTTGATTGCAGACGAGCCGGATTGAGAAATTCAGATATACCCTTGACTTCCTCAAAATTCCCCCCATCAATCTGCAAGGAAATATCAGATGCAAACCGAAGATAAAAGGGGCCTGAATCAAGCACTTTGTTGTGATGAATCTTGATTGATGTATTTGCGTCCTGCAAATCCAGATTCCTGCCATGAAGAGGAGAAAAAAGACCGTGCCTGAAATTGCTTTCATGAAAACTTACGGCGTCGTGGACCTCAAAAGTTTCAGTGCTCTTGTCCTGAAGCAACAAAACAGCAAGTGGCTGATAACTTTGATTCTTAAAAACGACAACGTAATAAATCAAATCAAAGCGAGCAGAAAAAGCCCGTCCCCAATACCATTTCGAGATATACTCCTGCATGGGAACCGCTCCGAGGTTATGATCATGATATCCTGTAGCTTTGACAGGAATCGTGCGAACCGCTCCTCGATGTTGTTCGATAATTTCAATGGCACCCTTCACTTCAGCTTTTGGAACACTCAGGAGCCACTGGTGACGAGGTACCCTCCCTTCATTATTGGTATCTTTTTTTTCGAAGACAACCCGGCGTACAGCCTTGAACAACAACGTTGCCTTGACCTCTTTATGACGGGCAGGAAAAGCAAAATCAATATCAAGAGAGTACTCCTGGCGCAGCGCATTATAAGTAAACCGATTTTTTTCGAAGCGGACACCAATATCTGAATGAGTGCTTTCAAAGAGACCCTGTGCGCCTTCCCTGATGAAATTGACAATCTCTCGACCGTTTTCGTATAACTGAAAACTAAAACCGGAGTAATTGGATGGGAGTGGGGGAATTGCTGAAGAGCGGCTCTTCCACTTTTCATAGTGATTCGTGTAGTAAGGAGAGAACGGAAATCCTGAAAACCAGATCAGCACAAAAGAGACACCACTATGGATGTCTTCAGCGTCAAAGTACCACCATTCGTATGCACCAGGCTCCTGCATATCATGCCAGATTTCCTGTTCATGCTTTGTTGTAATATTCATGCGGGCTGTCCATGATGTTCAAACACGGAAACATGACCTGATGCCTTGCATGACATAGATGAGCTGAGTAAGGTGAGTCGAAGGAAAAAAGAGGTGGACATGCATGTTGCGACTGTGGCAAGATAACGGAAACCGCCGTTAATAGCTGTGGACAGAGAGGGAATCGAACCCACGACACAAGGATTTTCAGTCCTTTGCTCTACCAACTGAGCTATCTGTCCTTTACATCCGAGGCAAAATATATGAAAAAATCTTTTCGAATCAAAAGAAAAAAGACCGACAGAGAGCCCGTTGTTACGGGCCCCATATTGATCGGCGGCGCTAAGCCGGATAACTGATTTTTTCAATACCCTTCATGATGCGCCTGAGTACTGTCGCCTTTCCAAGTACTTCGAGCATGTGATAGAGGCTTGGGCCAAAACTCACTCCAGATGCAAGTATTCTCAAAGGATGAATGAGCACAGCAGCTTTGAGCCCCTTGGGCGCAACAAATTCCTTGAGTTGAGTCTCAATGTTTTCAGCACTGAAATCCTCCAGAGTATACAGAATATCGGTAAACTCACGAAGAAGAGAGTTGGTATCAGCCTGCCATCGTTTGTTTACTGCCTCCTGATCGTAGGCTTCCGGCTCAAAATAGAAGTAGGAGGAAAATGTCACAAATTCATGCTCAAAACCGACACGCTCGCGCATCAGTTCGATAACTTTTTCAAGATAAGCGTCACTGGTAATTATCTCCACCGGCATCAGTGATTTTTTCTTTTCAAGTTCAGCCTGAAGAACAGGTTTGATGACATCCACAAGCTTCTCTGTCGGCCGGTTCTTGATATACTGTTTTTCAAGCCAGTTCAATTTATCAATATTGAATACCGCTCCGGCTTTGCCGACCCGCTCCAGCGAAAACTTCTCAATAAGCTCCTTCATGCTATAGACCTCCTGCTCGCTGCCCTCTCCTTCATTCCAGCCGAGCATGGCGACAAAATTGACTATTGCATCACTGCTGTACCCCTTTCGGATATAATCCTCAACCGCAACATCCCCCTGCCTTTTGCTGAGTTTAGAGCGGTCAGGGTTAAGCAGCAGGGGCAGATGGGCTACCTTTGGCGGCTCCCAGCCAAAAAACTCGTAAAGAAGCAGATGCTTCGGCATTGAGGATAACCACTCCTCGCCTCTGATGATGTGGGTAAATCCCATCAGGTGATCATCGATGACACTGGCAAAATGGTAGGTTGGAAATCCGTCAGACTTCATCAGCACCTGATCATCAATCGTTGCTGAATCAAATTCAACCGGACCTCGTATAATATCTTCAAACCAGACAGAAACATAATCGGGGACCTTCATGCGAATAACATAGGGAGCGCCCTCATCCAGTTTTTTCTGGATAATACCTTGAGGTATGGAGCCACCCATCTCTTCAGGAAGCCACTTTCTGTTGTATTTCGGCTGAACTCCCTGTTTTATCTGAAGCTGCCTGTTTTCTTCAAGCTCCTCATGCGATGCAAAACAATAATAAGCGTGGTGGTCGTCAAGCAATTGTTTACAATAGCCGTCATAGATACCAAGCCTCTCTGACTGAATATAGGGGCCAAAATTTCCACCATGTTCAGGACTTTCGTCGGCGACAATTCCCGCCCACTCAAGAGTCTTGATAAGATCTCTCTGAGCCCCCTCTACCTTTCTGCTTTGATCGGTATCTTCAATTCTGATAATGAAGTCGCCACCCATCTTTTTTGCGTACAGGTAGTTATACAGTGCGGTTCTCAATCCTCCAACATGCAAGTACCCTGTCGGAGAAGGTGCAAACCTGGTTCTAACCCTTTGACCAACCATAATAAGCGTTGTAACTGTTAATTGTTGAGAGTGAACTATTCAAGAGCAGTGAATTTAAGAAAAACTGACTGCATTCAGGCACAAGAAAAAGATTAACCAAAAACTCCTGGAACCAACCGCCTGAAACGCAACTTTTCTGTACGGTAAACAATTCTTGACAAACTATTTATTTTCGATTGTTGTTTTTCTTATAATTACTTTTAAAGTAGTAAGTTAGATTTTATATCAACACTCCTCCAGTTTTATGCCTGAAAATCCAGTAAAGAGACAGGAAAAAGAGACTCTCCGAAATAAATTCAAGCCTGTCATTGACGAGGAACGCGGACCCGGAGAAAAATTTCCTCGCTTTCTCATTTTTATAATGATTGGACTTTTGATGCTGTTTGTGTTTCAACGATTTTTTGCAAACCCCAATGGTCCTGAAATAAACTATAACGAATACAAATCCGTTGTTTCCCGTGCTCTTGTTACTGAGGTCACGGTAAAAATTTATGAGGATAAATCGGCAATCCTGAACGGAAAACTTGGCTCATCGATACAACTGAAACTGGTCAATGGCACAAGCATACCGACCGATCGATTTTCCGTAAGAATACCTTCATTCACTCTTGAACAAGCCGATCTTCTCACCGACAAGGGTATTGTGCTCAAGGTCGAAGAGGGTACCAGCGCCCTGAACACTTTTTTTGTGCTGTTTGCTCCGTGGATCATCTTTGGTCTTGTCTACTTTTTTCTGATCAGACGAATGAACGGGCAAAATGGCGCCCAGGCCAAAAATATTTTCAGCTTCAGCAAAAGCCGTGCAAAACTTGTCAGTGAATTTGATGTCAAGACAACCTTCAAGGATGTGGCTGGCGTTGATGAAGCAATTGAAGAGCTTCAGGAGACGGTAGAGTTTCTTACAAATCCCGAGAAATTCCAGAAAATTGGGGGAAAAATTCCGAAAGGAGTCTTGCTGCTCGGCCCTCCCGGTACAGGAAAGACGCTTTTGGCGAAAGCTATTGCCGGAGAAGCAAAAGTTCCATTTTTTTCAATTTCCGGGGCCGACTTTGTCGAAATGTTTGTTGGTGTTGGCGCAGCAAGGGTGCGGGATCTGTTTGAGCAGGCAAAGAAAAATTCGCCCTGCATTGTTTTTATCGATGAAATTGACGCCGTCGGACGCAGCCGTGGTGCCGGCCTTGGTGGTGGACATGACGAAAGAGAGCAGACACTGAACCAGCTTCTTGTCGAGATGGATGGTTTTACAACAAACGAAAATGTCATCCTGATTGCGGCTACAAACAGGCCTGATGTTCTTGATACAGCACTGCTTCGCCCTGGGCGTTTTGATCGACAGATCACGATCGACAAACCCGATATCCGGGGACGTGAAGCAATTTTGAATATCCATACCAGAAATACTCCGCTTGACGAGAGTGTCAATATTAATACTATAGCAAAAAGCTCTCCGGGCTTCTCCGGCGCTGATCTTGCAAATCTTGTCAATGAAGCTGCACTGTTGGCCTCACGCCGAGACCAGACATTGATTACCGCAGAAAATTTTGAGCAGGCACGCGATAAAATATTAATGGGCGCAGAGAGAAAAAGTATGTTTATCTCTGATGAGCAGAAAAAGCTGACTGCCTATCATGAAGCTGGTCATGTACTTGTTTCATTATATACGAAAGGCTCAGATCCGATACACAAGGTCACCATTATTCCAAGGGGAAGAAGTCTTGGGCTGACAGCCTATCTGCCGCTTGAAGATCGTTATACCCAAAACAGGGAGTATCTGCTTGCTATAATCACGTATGCACTGGGGGGCAGAGTTGCCGAAGAGCTTGCTTTCGGCGAGGTGAGTACCGGAGCTGCAAATGATATTGAAAAGGCTACCGATATTGCCCGCAGAATGGTACGGCAATGGGGTATGAGTGATAAACTCGGGCCAATCAACTATGACACCAGTCACAAGGAGGTTTTTCTTGGAAAAGATTATTCCCACATCCGTGAGTACAGTGATGAAACAGCTCTTCAGATCGATCTTGAGGTGCAAAATATTATTATGAAATGCAGGGGAAATGCTGAAGATATTCTCAGGGAAAAATTTGATGTACTGCGCCAGCTTGCAGAGGAACTGATTGAAAAGGAATCGCTGAGCGCCATAGACATACAAAAGATTACGCATTATGATCAAGCTGCATCAGATGTGGCAACTTCATAACACTGTCACAGGGGGAAAGATGTCAATTCAGCTTCCTGGATTGTTTGCAATTGGTCTTGCTGCCGGGCTCCTCTCGGGAATGTTCGGTGTCGGAGGAGGAATCATTATTGTTCCTTCCATGGTTTTACTTTTCGGTATGACCCAGCAAAGTGCCAATGCAACATCACTTATTGCACTTCTTCTGCCAGTAGGCTTGCTCGGTGTTCTGGAATATTATCGTTCTGGAAAAATCTCCATGGAGCACATCTGGATTGGTATTATCATTGCGGCTGGACTGTTTTGCGGGGCATATTTCGGGGCAAAAATAGCAACTCATCTTTCAAGTGACATTCTCCGTAAAGCTTTTGCTGTTTTTATGGGAATTGTTGCACTTCATTTATGGTTTAAATAACGATATATCTGATAATAACCTGAACCAACCATTGCCATGGGAAACACCACCACAAAAGCTGACTTGGTCAATGTTATTGCTCACAAAACGGGCTTGACAAAAAACGAAACAGAGTCTGTTGTTGACGGCCTGTTTGAAGGCATCATTGATTCTCTGAAAGCCGGAAAACGAATTGAAATCAGGGGATTTGGTTCATTCAATATCCGGCATAAAAATTTTCGACAGGCCAGAAACCCAAGAACGGGTGAAAAGGTGACTGTAGAACCGAAAAATGTGCCAACATTCAAAATTTCCAGAGAGTTCAAGCACGCGGTTAGTGAAAGCCTGAAACCATAACGAAACATTCTGTGCGTCAATGATGTTATAGCAGCCGAGTAAACAGAGGCTGATCGACACCATACAATGTTTGTTAAAATGAACGGCAGCCTTCGCTGCCGTTTCAGGAGGTTGTGCGAACTATTCATCACCGTCCATCTTACTCGCCCTCAAAGTCTGTAAGGGAATAAACGCTATATCCTTTTTCGAGAATTTTTCTTTCCCCTCCGATATCAGGCAGATTCACAATGAAAGCCATCTCGGAAACAATCCCGCCCACTTTTTCGACCAAGGCTGCAGCAGCAAGAGCTGTTCCTCCTGTGGCCAGCAGATCATCAACAAGAAGAACCTTTTGACCTGCAACAATTGCATCAATGTGTATCTCTATCTTGTCGCTTCCATACTCAAGCTGGTATTCCTGTGAGACGACGTCGGCAGGCAGCTTGCCTGGCTTCCTAACAGGCACAAATCCCTTTCCAAGCGTGTAGGCCAGTGCTCCGCCAATAATAAATCCTCTCGCCTCAATACCAACAATAACGTCAAAGTCCATACCTTCCTGCAGATAGTGCTGGGTCAAATTGTCAATAACCAGCCGGAAGCCTACCGGATCCTTGATCAGAGTGGTAATATCGCGAAAAAGGATCCCTTTTTTGGGATAGTCGGGAATCGAACGTATGCGGGATTTAATAGGCATGGATCGGGTTGGTTATAGTTAATGAATGCAAGGTATTGTGAGAAACAAAATCAAGATAGCACTCTCCCTTTTAAATTCAAATCATCGTCCAGCGAGTCAATCATGACTGGCAACTCTTTTCCTCTGAAAGCTTGCAGCTTCAGGCGGTCAGAACTTTCAACCAAAACACGAAGATAATTTCTTGTATAGCCACTGCACTGCTGTATGCCATTTGCAAGAAGCTTTGAAGCCTCAAAAAGCACCATACACTCTTTTCCGATAAAGTGTGATTTGAAATGCGCCTCCTTCATGCGACCAAGTTCGGACAGCTCCCTGTGGCGCCGGGTGATTTCCGCCGGCGGTACTGGCTTGCGCTCCCGGTTTTCGACCTGCCTGGCAAGGGTTGTTCCCGGACGAAGGGAACAACTGAAAACATGAAGTCCGGCAAGAGGCAGAAGTTCAATAAAGCGGTACATAAGCTGAAAATCTTCCTCCGTTTCACCTGGATAGCCAACCATCACATCAGCTCCGACTGCGCATCCTTCAATGCGCTCAACTGACTGCAAAACCTTGTCACGATAAAGGACGGTATCATAACGACGGCGCATTGCCTTGAGAATTCTGTCTGAACCGCTTTGAAGAGGAATATGAAAATGAGGAACAATTTTTTTCGATGCTGCAACAAGCATTATCAGCTCATCATTAACAATATCAGGCTCTATCGAACTGATACGGATACGACTGATATTGACTTTTTCAAGCATCCGTAAAAGGTCACACAAGCCAAGATTTCCATAGTGATAATCGCCGGTATTGACGCCGGTCAGCACAATTTCACGATACCCGGATGAAGCAAGAAAAGATGCGCGCTCCACAATCTGCTCTGCCGGGATTGACCGCGATACACCTCTGATCAGAGGAATTGTACAATATGAACATCCATAATCACAACCATCCTGTATTTTCAAAAACGCACGAGTTCTCTCAATACTCAGTGATGCTGGCAATGAATATCCCGGATAGACGATATCAAAAGTGGAAGCAGGAGTCACCTTGACAAGAGGTGGATGTATAGTTTTTTTACTGATTTTGCTATAGCATGGTATGTCAAATTTATCATTGCTTCCAAGAATTGCATCTATTCCGTTTATTTCAGAAAGAACTTCAGGATACAACTGGGCATAACAACCAATGACGGCAATCCTGCTGGACGGATTGTTTCTGATAATTCCTCTTATTTTCTGGCGACACTTCTGTTCCGCCTGTTTTGTTACCGCACAAGTATGAATAATAATAAGTTCAGCACCCTCTTTAATTGTTGAAAGCGTCCACCCTTGTTTGCATAATTCATCAAGTATCATGGATGTTTCAGAATAGTTCAATTTACATCCCAGCGTAACAGCGGCAACCCGATTTATTGCATGATCATTTATATTCATATTTTTCCTGTATTGTCATACTCTGAAAACACGTGTCGCCATATTAAAAACATCGAAGACAAGAGTAACAATGACAAATAATATCATTTTGCAGAGATAAGGATATTGTTATATATTTAGCTCGCATTAAAATAATACGAATTAACAAAAATAGAAAAGACTATGAATATCATAAAAAGAGAAAGTGGATCGCCTGACAAATATGACCTTTTTATTCAGAGGATTGATCATTTTCAATCACTGGTCGAAGAGAAAAAAAGGTTGCAGGCCGAAATCTGTCAGATTCAAACAGAGTATCAGGAGAAAATCAGACCTCTGGAAGATGAACTTGCAACAATCATAAAAAAGCTTGAAACAAATCTTTCAAAGCTTGAAGGTGCTGCCCCGGCCCAACCCAGCAGCCAAAAATTTGGACGTGGCCAGCTTGGTGCTTCAATAAAAGAGTTACTTCGTTCAAATCCTGACAAAAGCTTTAAACCTCGCGATATTGCTGAGGCTCTCGATACCAAAGGAACGACCGTCAGTCTCTGGTTTAATAAATACGGTGTCGATGATGATGAAATCGAACGTGTTCCTGCAGGCAAAGAGGGCAAGCGCTTTGTCTATAAAATAAAGTAACGTTTCACGCCGGAAAAATATGAAAAAAAAGCGCATCACGGTGCGCTTTTTTTTCTTGGTTCCAGCCCACCATGATACCCCAGATTTCTTTTATTCCGAACAAAATTTAGTGCCAATCCGACCATAATCATATTGCCCAGCAAAGAAGAGCCTCCATAAGAGACAAATGGAAGGGGTACGCCAATCACCGGAATAAGACCAACAGTCATGCCAATATTAATGACGACATGAACAAAAAGCAGAGTGACAAATCCACCAAGTGTGAGCTCCACAAACTTGTTATGGATTGAAAACATGATCCATATTAACCTGAGAATCAGCACAAGATAGAGAGCGAGCATGAGTGATGCTCCAATAAAGCCAAGCTCTTCAGCTATAACACAAAATATGAAATCTGTCCATTGAGCCGGAATAAAACGTAGTTGCGTCTGTGTCCCTTCAAGAAACCCTTTACCGAAAAAACCGCCTGAACTTATTGCAATTTTAGCCTGCAGCGCATTATATCCTGCACCCTGGGGATCCGACATCGGATCAATAAATGTCTGAATGCGTTTTATCTGATGAGGTTTAAGTATTTCATTGGAAAAACGATGCATAAACAGACTTGCAGCAAGACCTGGGCCCAAAATAAACAGTTGATGAAGCTGGATTTTTTTATGTTCCAGAAAAAGTGCCAGAAACATTAGCAGTGCAAGAGCAATAATAAAATAAATATTGAAGAACCCGGCAACCATCAGAATAAAGGGAAATGTAATCAGCATAAGGATATAAATATCAAAACCGGCCATAATCAACATAACGGCCACAAAAGGCAAAATGGTAAGCATTGTACCCATGTCCGGTTGCAGCATAATCAGCAAGACAGGAATAAATGCCATTGCGAGAGCAATAAAGAGATGTTGTATTAAAGTTATATCAGTTTCATCATCGGACAGAAATCTTGCCATCGCAAGAATCGTTGCTATCTTTGCGATTTCAGAAGGCTGAAAACTGAAAAATCCTATTTTCATCCAGCTTGTCTGGCCTGCAATTTTTCTCCCGAAAATCAGAACAGCAACAAGCAGCGCAATTCCGATGATATAAAGCATATAGGAATTATCCCTGAGAATACGGGCATCATTGAAATAGACAAGTGCCACAGCAACAATACCAATCATGCACCATGAAAGCTGCCGGTAAAAGAGTGTCGTTTCTCCAGTTCCATTGGTCGCGCTATAAACGGCCATCAGCCCCAAAACAAGCAGTCCTGCCATCGAAACAAGAAGCCACTGATCAAGTTTGCTTTGTTTTTCCATCACAGTATTTGCATTTACCTTTTTTCATTATCAGGGAAGCTTATAATTTACTATTTAGTTGTGTAAACAGCTTGAACCTCTCATAAAAATCTTTGATGGCACTATCTTCTTTTTCCTGCGGCTTCGCCATGATCATCGGCCCGCCCAATGCCGGTAAATCAACCCTTCTGAACGGGCTTCTCGACTACAAGCTTTCCATTGTCACTCCTAAACCACAAACAACGCGAAAGAAAATCACAGGCATATATCATAACGATAACTGCCAGATTATCTTTCTGGATACTCCCGGGATCATGAAACCACAGCAAAAGCTTCATGAATCAATGCTTGCGGTTATTCGCGATACCCTGAAAGATGCTGATATTGTTCTGGCCTTGCTGCCGTATTCGGGTAAAAAAAATTATTTCGACAGAGAGTTTGCCGAGGAGCTTTTCAGCCAGTGGCTGAAACCTGCCGGCAAACCAGTTATTACCGTGCTCAATAAATGTGATCTGGTCAATGAAGATCGTCAGCTTCTGGCTGAAGAGTTTGTCAGAAACACCTGGAACCCTGCCGCTGTTCTCTCTGTTTCAGCCCTGAATGGCACGAACCTCCCCAAACTTGTTGAAACGATAAGTCCCTTTCTGCCGCTCAACTATCCGCTCTATCCGGAAGATACGCTCAGCACAGCTCCTGAACGATTTTTTGTCAGTGAAATCATCCGTGAAAAGATATTTCTTCTCTACGGACGCGAAGTACCCTATTCGACCGAAGTTGTCATAGACGAGTTCAAGGAACAGCATGAAAACGATCCAGCAAGAAAGGATCTTATCCGTTGTTCGGTGGTTGTTGAGCGTGAAACGCAGAAACAGATTCTGATCGGGAGCAAAGGGGCTGCACTGAAAAAACTTGGACAGACAGCAAGAAAAGATATTGAGGAGATGCTCGGCAGACCGGTTTTTCTTGAGCTTTTTATAAAAGTCCGACCCGACTGGCGAAAGAAAAACAACCTGTTGAAGAGTTATGGATATTAACGAAAAAAGCCTTCCCTGAAACAGAGAAGGCTTTTTTCATACTGAGTAAAACAGGAGTGAGTTATCGGGCTCACACTCTTGGTTCACCACCTTTTTTGTCGCCTGACTTGACCGGAGGCTCAAGTTCAGCGGTAGCAGCCTCAATCTCCCTCTTTTCGTTAGGATGAGCTGCAAGGTAGGCCTCAATCTCTTCCTTGTTCTTGTCCTTGAAATATTCAAGGGCAGACAGAATGATGCGCTTGTTCTCTTTGTCAAATTCAATGACCCTGAGTGGCAGTTCATCACCGATTTTAAAGGAGGAGTGAATATCCTTGACTCCGCCCTGAAGAAGGTGCGATACCGGCACAAAACCATCAACATCACCAGGAAGTATCACGATGACGCCCTTTTCAATGATCTGTGAAATCTGACCGGGAGTCTCTGAGCCTACTGCATATTTCTGTTCAAACTCATCCCATGGATCAGGATTGATCTGCTTGTGACCGAGAGCAATACGACGGGCATGCACATCAAATTTCAGCACCTTGACTTCAAGTTCCTGATTTTTTTTGACCAGCTCACTTGGATGGCGGATTTTCTTGGTCCATGAAAGATCGGAGATATGAACCAGTCCATCGACACCTGGCTCAAGCTCAACAAACACACCGAAATCAGTGATGTTGCTGACTGTTCCTTTATGCAGTGAGTTCTCAATATATTTCTCGGACAGCGCAATCCATGGATCCTCGTTGACCCGTTTCATGGAAAGAGAAAGTTTGGTATGATCCTTGTCGATGTTAAGGATAACACACTCAACTTCCTGCCCAAGGGTGACAAACTGACCCGGATGCTTGATATGCTGTGTCCAGCTCATCTCTGAGATGTGGACAAGACCCTCGATACCTTTCTCAATTTCGACAAAAGCGCCGTAATCGGTAATCGAGACAACACGGCCCTGGGCTTTTGAACCAACAGGGTACTTGATCTCAATATTTTCCCACGGATGAGATTCGAGCTGCTTCATGCCCAGCGAGACTCTCTTGGTGTTCTCGTCGAAGCCGACAACAACAACCTTGATCGGCTGGTCAAGATCAACAACCTCTGAAGGATGGTTGATTCTGCCCCATGTGATGTCGGTGATGTGCACCAAACCATCAAGACCACCAAGATCGACAAAGATACCGAAATCGGTAATATTCTTGACGGTGCCTTCAAGAACCATACCCACCTTGATATTTGCAAGCATCTCTTCACGACGGGCTGCATAAGCCTCTTCGAGAATAACTTTATGACTGACAACAATATTCTGGGTGACGGGATTGATTTTGACAACCCTGAAGTCCATGGTCTGACCGACAAGAGCGTCGAAATCACGTACCGGTTTAACATCAATCTGTGAACCAGGAAGGAAGGCCTCGACACCGGAAAGTGAAACCGTCATGCCACCTTTGACGCGATTGATAATCTTGCCATTGATGATGGTGTCATTTTCAATTGAATCATAGATTCTGTCCCAGATTCTCAGAACATCAGCTTTCTTCTTGGAAAGAATGAGCTGCCCCATCTTGTCTTCGATGTTCTCAAGATAGACCTCAACATCATCGCCAACCTTGACCTCATCTTCCGCCCGGAACTCAAGCAGAGAGACAATACCCTCAGATTTAAAGCCGACATCAATGGTGACATCCTTGTTTGATATCGAAACAATTCGGCCCTTGATAATCTCATCTTCAGTAATTTCATTGAGGGTGCTCGAATAAAGCTTCTCCATCAATGCAAGCTCGGCGGGCTCGTAATGCGCAAAAAATTTGAGTTTCTTTCTTGCGGGTCTTTCCTTGACCTTTTTTTCGTGTGCCTGTGTAAATGCTTCTGCCATTAAATTTTTTCCTTCCTCTCTTGTAGTTAGCCTGCCTGCCGCGAGAGATATCGGCCAGAGGTTTTATGGTTAATAAAAAAATGAAAAAAAATTCCGGAGTCCCTTACCGGCCTCTCTTCTGTATATCCACAGCAAGAGAATAAACGCTGTCAACCTGACGCTCTATGGTCAAGCTGGATGTATCAATTTCGTACGCCTCAGGATGTTTTTTCAATGGAGCATGTTCACGTTCTTCATCATCCCGATCTCTTCTCTTTATCTCCTCTTCAAGCTGATCAATATCAGGATACTCGCTGCCCTCAGGAGATTTAGCAACCAGTTCAGCATACCTCCGTCTTGCCCTTTCGCGGGCGTCAGCGACAAGAAAAATTTTCAGTTCCGCATCAGGAAAGACGACCGTGCCGATATCCCTTCCATCCATCACCACTGAGCCCTGTCGTCCAAGCTCCTGCTGCATTTCCACGAGTTTATCGCGAACAGGCTTGAGTGAGCTGATAAAACTAACTTCGCGACTGACACGATTATCCCGGATATCACTGGTTACATCGCGACCATCAAGCAAAACAGTGTCACCATCAAAATGTATGGTAATCTCCTGAAGGAGATCGGCAATGTTCTCAGGAAAGCGCCTTACTTCATCCAGAACTCCCTGCCGCAGGGCCTTGAGTGTTACTGACCGGTACATGGCACCGGTATCAATATAGGTATACCCAAGCCGCTGCGCCACTTTCCGGGCTGTTGTACTTTTTCCGGATGCAGCCGGCCCATCTATCGCAATAATGATATGCTTTTTCCTGATTCCTGATTTATGGAGCAGTTTCAATTTAGCCTGTTATTTTATAAAAAAAATTTGCTTTTTCCAAACATATTAGTTACATGTTAAAACCCTTGTTTCTCGGGCAAGCTTCTTCCAACAAATCTTTTATTTATGTCACTTCGCTGCGGCATTGTCGGACTCCCAAACGTCGGAAAATCAACGCTTTTCAATGCCATTACGGCAAAACAGGCTGAAGCTGCCAACTACCCTTTCTGTACCATTGAACCAAATGTCGGAACCGTCCTTGTCCCGGACGAACGAATGCAGCAGATTGCCAATGTTGTAAAAACGCCGACTCTGGTGCCTGCCACCCTTGAAATTGTTGATATTGCCGGTCTTGTCAAGGGAGCAAGCAAAGGCGAAGGACTTGGTAACCAGTTTCTCTCGCATATCCGGGAGGTTGATGCCATTGTGCATGTCGTCCGGTGTTTTGACGATGATAACATTATCCATGTTGAGGGAAGAATTGACCCTGCGGACGATATTGTTACTATTGAGACTGAACTGATGCTGGCCGATCTTGACAGCATGGAGCGCCGCATTGAAAGACTCAGAAAAAATGCCAGAAAAGAGAAAGAGCTTCTTCAGCAACTTGAGGTTGCGGAGAAAATTATCAGCGGCCTCAGCGCAGGCATTCCGGTACGAAAAATTCTTGAAACCCATGATGATCAGGTTATAGCGCGGCAGTTCTTTCTGTTGACATCGAAACCAATTCTTTTTGCTGCAAACGTGGCAGAAAGCGATCTTCCTGATGGCAACAGCTATACCGAAAAAGTTGCGGCCATTGCGGCAGCATCCGGTGCAAAAATGCTTGTCATCAGCGCAAAGACAGAGGCTGAAATAGCCGAACTGCCTGAAGAGGAGCGACCTGAATTTCTTGAGAGCCTTGGCCTGCATACGTCAGGCCTTGACCGCCTGATTAAAACCGCCTATGACCTGCTTGGGCTTCAGACTTACTTTACGGCTGGAGAAAAAGAGGTTCATGCCTGGACTATCCGCAAGGGTGCGGCTGCACCGGAAGCGGCAGGCGCCATTCATTCTGATTTTGAGAAAGGATTTATTCGTGCTGAAGTAATGTTCTACCGGGACCTGATTGAACTTGGTTCAGAGCAGAAGGTCAAGGTCGCCGGAAAGCTTCGCTCGGAAGGAAAAGAGTACATTGTCAAAGATGGTGATGTGATTGTTTTTCGCTTTAACGTATAGGCTTTAATAATGGACAATGGATAATGGATAATGAACGATTCAAAATTGTCACATCTCCATTATCAACTGTCAATTGTCAATTGAACAATTGAATTCAGAAAACCCAATCGGAATTTTTGACTCGGGTATTGGCGGACTGACTGTTGTCAAGGCGATACAGGCGGCTCTGCCCTCTGAGCGTCTTATCTACTTTGGCGATACCGCCCGGGTTCCGTACGGCCCGAAATCACAGGTTACCATCCGCAAGTATGCTGCTGATGATACCGCCATTCTCATGAGGTATCAGCCGAAAGTCATTATTGTTGCATGCAACACAGTCTCTGCGCTGGCCCTCGATGTTGTTGAAAAATCGTGTGGAAATATCCCGGTCATCGGAGTACTCAAATCTGGAGCGAAACTGGCCGTCGAATGGACCAACAACAACCGGATCGGGGTTATTGGAACCCAGGCAACAGTCTGTTCAAACGCATACGCCTGCGCCATCAATCAGCTTGATCCTGATATTGAGGTGATCTCACAAGCCTGTCCTTTGTTTGTGCCTCTGGCTGAGGAAGGTTTTATCAATCATCCTGTGACAAAACTGGTCGCTGAACATTATCTGGGAGAGATCAGAAAGCAGGACATTGATACGCTGGTTCTTGGCTGCACACACTACCCGATTCTTCGCCAGGTCATCGAAGAGACCATTGGCGGCGGCATCCATATTATTGATTCGGCTGAAGCGGTAGCTTTAAGAACCAGAGAACTTCTCTCGGAGTCAGGTTTGCTCAATCGCTCCGGGAAAGCATCGGTACCACACCTTCTTGTCAGCGATCTGCCTCAAAAATTCAGTATGCTCTACCAGCTTTTCATGGGCTCGGAACTCCCTGATGTTGACCTGGTGGAGGTATAACGTTGTAACGGTTAATGAAAGTGCACGGCATGAAAGTAAATCTCGACAGAACATCATCGGGTTTCTGCATTGGAGTACAGGGAACCATCAACGCGGCTGAAGAAAAGCTTCAGGAGCTGGGAGGATTGTACTCGTTCGGTGATGTCGTCCATAATGAGGTTGAGGTAAAACGTCTTGAGCAGCTTGGTCTTGTCACTGTTGATGAAACGGCTTTCAAGGAACTCAACAATGCCCAGGTGCTGGTCAGGGCTCATGGCGAGCCACCCTCAACCTACATTGTAGCCAAAGAGAACAATCTGACCATTACTGACACCACCTGCCCGGTTGTCTCCAGACTTCAGCGCACCACGAGATTACTGTTTGAACTTGGCTACCAGATTGTCATTTACGGCAAACATACCCATCCCGAAGTTATCGGTATCAACGGCCAGTGCAACAACAGCGCTATTATCATCAAACATGCAGACCTCAGTGATCCAAAGGAGATAAAAGGTCTTGAACCGGCAAAAAAAACAGCGCTGATCTCCCAGACCACTATGGACGTCCCAGGATTTTATGAGCTGAAAGCAAATCTTGAAGCACGTTTTGCCGAGGCGCACTCCGCAGAAGCAGCACCCTGGATGGCAATCCGGGATATTGACATTACCGCAGAGATGACCGGAGTTCTTCCCATGCCTTCTTATGTTTTCAAGGATACGATCTGCCGTCAGGTATCGAGCCGGAACCAGAAGCTGCATGACTTCTCTCTGGCAAATGATGTGATCATCTTTGTGGCGGGTAAAAAAAGTTCAAACGGCCAGGTGCTTTATCATATCTGCAAGGAAGCAAACCCTCGCAGTTTCTTTATCGAAGATATTGATGAAATTCAGGAGAGCTGGATGAACGGCAACGACGGTCATGCCATCAAGAGTGTCGGTGTCTGTGGCGCCACCTCTACGCCAATGTGGCATCTTGAACAAGTGGCTCTCTATCTTGAACAGAACTTCGCTCAGAAACACTCTTCACAACACAGCGAATGAATCAACTCTCACTGACAATCAACCGGCAGGCGGTTACTGCGGCGCCGGGCACATCAATTCTGGCAGCGGCAACTGCTGCGGGCATCGTTATCCCGACGCTCTGCTTTCATAAATCTCTTGAAGAGACAGGTTCATGCTGGATGTGCATTGTAGAGATCAAGGGAAAAAACCGTTTTGTTCCGGCATGTGACACACCAGTATCAGAGGGGATGGTCATCGAAACCGAAAACGAGACACTCAATGCCATGAGGCGGCAGAGCCTTGAGAGAATCATTCAGGAGCATGACGGAGACTGCATGGGCCCCTGTGAAATCACTTGCCCTGCGGGATGCAATATTCCTGACTTTGTTGCAGCCATTGCGCAACATAACGATGAGCTTGCCATAGAGATTATCAAACAAACCATTCCATTGCCGGGTATTCTCGGCAGAATCTGCCCGGCCCCCTGCGAAGATGAGTGCAGAAGGCATGGGATTGATGAGCCAGTTTCAATTTGTGCCCTGAAACGTTATGCCTCGGACAGGGACAGTGAAAAAACAGATCGATTTATCCCTCAAATTCCCGGGAAATCAGGCAAAAAGGTGGCTATTGTCGGCTCAGGACCTGCCGGTCTTTCCGCCGCATGGTTTCTGCTGTGCAACGGACACGAAGTGACTATTCTCGAAGCCAGCGCAAAGGCTGGCGGAATGATGCGTTATGGAATCCCCCGTTTCAGGCTGCCAGATGCGGTTCTTGAAAACGACATTGCAACCCTGATTGATATGGGGCTGAAGTTCAGGTTCAACACCACTTTCGGTCACGATGTCACCCTTGAGACGCTTCAGGAAAATTTTGATGCCGTCTTTCTTGCCGTCGGAGCACAAAAGGCCGCCGCCATGAAGATTCCGGGTGAAGAGAAGCCGGGCGTTATCAGCGGCATAGAGTTTCTTCGCAGCGCTGCAACTGGGAAGCAACCTTATCCCGGCAAACTGGTTGTGGTAACCGGCGGTGGCAACACTGCGATTGATGCCGCAAGAACAGCGCTTCGGCTTGGTGCATCGACCGTCACTATCCTTTATCGTCGTTCCAGAAAAGAGATGCCCGCAAACGCCTCCGAAATTCAGGAAGCTCTGACTGAAGGCATACGTCTTATGGAGTGGGCCGCACCAACGGCAATCAGGAGTGTCAATGGAGCACTTGAAATAACCGCTATAACCATGCAGCCGGGTGCACTTGACGCCTCAGGACGAAGAAAACCTGTTCCGGTAGAAGGCTCGGAGTTCACCATAACAGCCGATACCATCATCTCGGCAATCGGCCAGCAGATTGATCACGCTGTGGCTCAGACCGCCTGCATTGAGGTCGGACAATCAGGCGAACTGATCGTGAATCCAGGCACCCTGCAATCAGAAATACCATGGCTTTTTGCCGGAGGAGATTGCGTCACGGGCTCTGATACCGCCATCCGCGCCGTTGAACAGGGAAAACGGGCAGCTCACGCCATCAACCTCTTTTTAAACGGTGATATGGTTACCGCTCCAACAATTCTCTTCAATTCATCCTACGGAGCAAGAGACGAAGCCCCGGAGACCTTTTACCGGCAAAAAAATGCAGCTTCAAGAGTTGCAATTCCCGAGTTATCTCCCTCTGTACGCACAAATAGTTTTCATGAAGTGGTGACAGGTTACACCGAAGCTTTGGCCCGTCAGGAAGCAGAGCGATGTCTCCGTTGCAAATGTAACGCCATCAACGACTGCCGTCTGAGGGAACTTGCCTCTCGTTTCCTCCCCGTTCATACGACCCAAAAGCATGACCATTCGGGATTTTACAAAGCCGAAAATGCTGAGATAAAAATGGAACGGGAAAAGTGCGTTGACTGCGGAATTTGCGTACGTATGCTTGAGGAGCGTGACCGCGTGGACATTTCCATCATGACTGAAAGTTGTCCGACCGGAGCGCTGTCAGCACCTGTTGCTCTTTAGATGCTGTTCCTGAAACTCAACGGCATCGCTGATTTTAAGTATTGATCATGTCACAATCGTCATGATGACCTTTTTTTTCAATAGCTCCTGGTGGATAACTGTTGCGGCGGCTATGGCATTGGCATCCATACCCTCTCTGCTGAAATCACTGCGAATACTGCCAATACTTCTGATTCTTGGGCTTTGGCTGGCAGCAGTCATCTTCATGGCCGTACAAGCCGGAACGGTTGCAGCTCTTGCCGGAGGCGCTATTTCACTGCTTTGGGGTGCTCTGCTCATGCTGCTTTCGCTGCTCTTTACCGGTGTTCGACAGATGGCAAAAAAACGTTATGGCTGACTCATCTCCGGATCTTGCCCGTCAAATCCGCAAAGAGGCCGCACGACTCGGGTTTGCTGCAACGGGCTTTTCTGCCCCGTTACCGCAATCGCTTTCCATGCAGCGCCTGACAACAATGATTCAGGAAAAGCGACATGGTGAGATGAACTATATGGAAAAGCGCATGGTGGAGCGAGCTGATCCCTCTGTACTACTTCCCGGACTGCGCACGATCATCTCAACGGCCATCAGTTATAATTACCCGCTGCAATATCAGGATGGGTTCCCTAAAATATCGAAATATGCTCTCATTGATGACTATCACACTATTGTCAGGGAAAAACTTGAAAAACTTCTTTCCACAATAAAGATACTTCTGGGAGAGCCTCTCGAGGCTCTAATAGCAGTTGACAGTTCACCGCTTTTTGAAAAAAACTGGGCGGAAGATGCGGGCATTGGTAAAACAGGAAAAAATACTCTTCTGAAAGTGCCCTCAGCCGGTTCCTATCTTTTTCTTGGTGAAATCCTTTTAAACAGGGAGATACGCTCCCCAGGCATAACATTGCCTAATTTTTGCGGAAGTTGCAGCAATTGCCTTGAACACTGCCCCACCGGCGCATTTGTCGAACCGGGAAAAATTGACGCATCAAAGTGCATTTCCTACCTGACAGTAGAGCTGAAACGGGAATTTACCGCAGAAGAGGCAACAAAGATCGGCGACAGAATATTTGGATGCGACATTTGCCAGGAGGTTTGTCCCTATAACCAGCAGGCCAGCATACCTGCCCATGAATCTTTTAGGGTGCGGACTGAACTTTTGAATATCTCAACCGAACAAATACTGAACCTTACAAGGTCAGGGTTCCGTGAGCTGTTTTATGGAACTCCGGTGTTTCGCATCGGACTTCGGAGGTTGAAACGCAACGCCCGGGCCGTTGCGGAGAATCTGAAAAGAAGCGGAAAAATACCATCGGTGTGAATTGCACTTTTTATGGGGTTCGCTCCTCAACCTGACCTGCGGGCTGATGAGTTGAGCAACGAACCTCAATCTACAAGCGGAACTACCCTGCTGCTTCTCTCAATGCTTGAAATGCCTCATGCCGGTAAAGACCATGGCAAGATTGTTGGCATCGGCAGCTTCAATCACTTCGTTATCCCTGATGGATCCTCCTGGCTGAATGACTGCGGTAACACCAGCTTCAGCAGCGGCAAGAAGACCGTCAGCAAAGGGGAAAAATGCATCCGAAGCCACAACAGAGCCCTTCAGGTCAAGCCCAACCTCTGATGCCTTCCAGCGGGCAATCTTGGAAGAGTCAACACGCGACATCTGACCGGCGCCCACACCGAATGTCTGGCGGTTTTTAACATAAAGAATGGTGTTCGACTTGATATGTTTGCAGATTTTCCAGGCAAACATCATGTCCGCAACCTCCTCTTCGGTAGGCTGCCGTTTGGTGACAACCGTCAAATCCTCTTTGGTAACAATCTGGCTGTCAAGCTCCTGAACGAGCATTCCGAACGGGGTCGACTTGAACTCCCAGCCACCTTTGGGCAACGATTGTTTCTGCTGCACAAGCCTGCGGTCTTTCTTCTTCATCAGCAGATCGAGCACTCCGTCTTCAAATGCCGGCGCAATGAGTATCTCGGTAAAAATTTCATTGACTGCTTTAGCCGTCTCAATATCAAGAGGACGATTAAAAACAATAATCCCGCCAAAAGGAGCCTGGGTATCGGTAGAAAATGCCCTACGGTAGGCCTCAACAAGCGTCGGCGCCTGAGCCACACCACACGGATTGGTGTGCTTGATAATAACAACGGTCGGATCCTCGTCCCTGAACTCCTCAATCAGTGAAGTGGCAGCCGCAATATCAAGCATATTGTTGTATGAAAGCTCCTTGCCATGCAGCTTTTCGAAAAAGTCTCCAAAAGAACGTGAACCATCTTCATCAGTAAGCAGGTAAAGCCCGGCGCTCTGATGAGGGTTCTCACCATAACGCATATCGAGTTCCCTTTCGAGCTTGATAGTCATGGCCGTTTTGGTTGACTTCGGCGCTCCACTAACAGCGCCCGTCAGATAAGAAGCAATAGCCCGGTCATAACGGGAGGTGAGTTCAAACACCTTCAAGGCAAGCAAAAGACGGGTCGTCCTTTTCGTGGCGCCGTTATTGTCACGCATCTCCTGCAAAACAAGGGCATAATCGGAACTATCCGTAATAACTGTTACCGACTCGTTGTTCTTGGCAGCGCTCCGCAGCATTGAAGGACCTCCGATATCGATATTCTCAATGGCATCCTCAAATGTTACATCCGGCTTGGCCACTGTTGCCTCAAAAGGATACAGATTCACGACAACCATATCAATAAAGCCGATCCCGTTTTCGATCGCCTGCTTCACATGGTCAGGATTCTCCCTGACAGCAAGCAAACCCCCATGGATTTTCGGATGGAGAGTCTTCACCCGGCCGTCCATGATTTCAGGAAATCCGGTGATGGTTGAAATTGAGGCGGCATTAACGCCTGCATCCTGCAGCGACTTGAGGGTGCCGCCTGTTGAAAAAATCTCAACCCCCATACCATTCAATTCAAGACAGAATTCAACAATACCGGTTTTATCAGATACAGAGACCAGCGCCCGCTTGATAACAGGATCAGACATTTGCAGAAAGTTTATTTGTGGTTGTGTGGCTGTTCGTCAAGGCGAAAGGTAAGAAATAATCCCCAATAATCTGAAGCGCACAGCTATCCATGAAACATTCATACACCTGAATCCAATGTTCATGAAGGGCTGTGCAGGATCTTTAATGTTTAACTGCGTTGGCAATAAATCCTCCGATACCCATACAGGTAAAGTTTTGAACGAGAGCTACTGCAAGACTTGCAAGTGACAGTGGCATTTCCAGAATTATCGAATTAAGGATCAATGTGGTGATGGCGACACCAATGGCCACAAAAACCAGATGCCTCCAGATCACTGATTTTTCGACTGATAAAGCAGACCAGAAAAACCCTGCAATAAGAGCAATCGTACCAATAAAAAGCGCAGATAAAATCAGCGTATCTTGACTTGCGCCAGTTGCTCCAATAATAATCCCGACAAGAACACCTGCGATATTAAGCATGAACTGCAGAATACCGATATGCTTTAGAACAGTACCATAGTTTATCGCGCCTGCTGCGGGCGGTGTGGCAGGACTTGTTGCTGATGCTGATGCTGATGCTGATGCTGATGCTGTTGCAGTTGATGATGGTGCTGGCACTGGTGCTGGTGCTGGAGAAGATACTGCCTTGACATCATCATGTGAATGGCTGGATTCCATACGCTTCGATATCAGCGTGAACACTCCAGCAATAACCGCTGATAATATGGAGCTTAAAAGAGCCTCGGACATCTGCATCCTCCTTTGCCATGACGGCAACAATATGTTAATTCAACGCAATTCGATGGTGTTTTATTGTTTCATATCAAGTAAAAACAAATCGAAAGGACATCCTTATTCATGATATATATTTTTCTTTAATAATAACTATCGTCAATCAAACGCCATAGTTTTTCAGGATACTATTTATGCAAGACAGCAAAAATGAATGAAGTTCACGACTGCATCGCACATCTGTGTCAAGCCTGGTTGCTCAAGGGGATAGTGACCAGCATTTTCAAGCATCACCACCTTTATCGGCACACGATTGACACGTTTGAGAAAAATCTCGCTGAGATGCAACGGTGTCCAGCTATCTTTTGCTGGTTGGGTCAGTAAAATCGGACAGATATCAAATGCTTCGGGTTCAACCACAGGTTTATACGTAGTGAGCGAGCTGAGAAACTTCATGGTGACCCATTTTCCCGCCGACGTCTTGTCTTTCAAGCAAGCATTGAGCGCCGCTTTATTGTTGACCAGAGCTGACATTTTGCTCGCAAGGCTCATCGGCATAAGAAGAGCTGCCAGTGGCGTTTTTGCTGCCAGATGGGTCAATGGCACGCCTATGCGACTCATGAGGAAATTCAAAGCCGTTTCATCGCGAACCTGTTGCTCTTGTTGATCGAGGAAGGTCATCCCAATGATGCCTTTAACTTTTTTGTTGAGCGCGGCTATGTGATAAGCAAGCATACCGCCTGCGCTGAGACCGTACAGCACAATAGGGCGTTCATCTTTTTCAAGTTCCGCATCAATGAGGTCACTGCCTGCCTGAACCCAATCGTCGTAGGTTACCAGATCGCCTGACGCAATCCGGGTCATGCCATATTCAGGCATGTCGATGGCAATGGTTTCAAATCCGCATCTGAAAAGGGGCCTTCCTAAAATGGTGGACATTTGCCGCCCGTTGGTGCCAACACCATGAAACAATATTACTTTCACTCCGGCATGTGGATTACGAAAGCAATCAAGATGCACGTGATGTCCTCGCCATTGCCACCACTCTTCTGAGGGTTCATGATCCCGATCAAGCTGAAATTCTTTGGGCAGAAAGGATTGGATTTCCCGCCAACTTGATTGAGTTTTGTAGTATCTCATATTCAGTCATGTGATGACGCATATTCAATCAATGGATCCTCAACTGTCATTGACTTTTCATAATTACATTCTCTCAATTCTTTGCCTCTGCTTTTCTGGATCCATCCGCAGGTTCATCACACCCGATACAATGATCTCATTGCCATCATTGTAATACAGGACAGCATAGGGAAATCTGCGAAAAAGATGCCGACGATGGTTATGGCTAACTTCCCTCCATGCATCAGGGCACTGGCATATTCTATCCAACGATGCTTCAAATTCATCAAGAAAATCAGACCCAAGACCGGCACGTTGAGCCTCATAATAGTTCACTGCCCCTGCTAAATCCTCAGCGGCAAGCGAAACTATGCGATATTTCATTCCAACCCCTTCCGAAGGGCATCAACAACAGATTTGCCATCAAACGCTTCAATTTCGCCGTTGATACACAAACCAAGACGACGTTCAGCTTCATCGGCCCACGCCTTCATGACTCTATCATCCTCGCTTCCCAACGTCTGCAGCAAATGGTCAGCAAGTAGCGCCCTTTCCCTTAAAGTTAGACTTAATGCCTCTTTCTCAATTAATCCGGCTTCCATTTTTCACCATCTTTTTGATATTTCAATACAATTTTTCAGCCAAAGTGAAGTCTCCATTCTTCATGTTGTGAATCCTGAAACTCCATTGCCCTGTTACTTGTTACATTTCTGTTCATGCACAGCATCTCGCATTCATTCAGTTGACTACGCATATTTAATCAGTGGATCTTCAACTGTAATTGATTTTTCATAAAGCACTTCCGGATCCAAATCCAGACATTCATAAGGATCAAAATTACCCTTTACATCCCATGCCAATGTATTGTTCAGAACAGTGCAGGTATCTGCAAATACTTTCTTGTCCTTTAATACCCTGAAAACACCATGCTCAAGAATTTCTGTTGCATCATATAACCTGATTTCACCATGAGCGAAGTACAGATATACCTTGTAATCATCGGCTGGAAGTACCTGAATAATGGTATTCATCATAGCTCACCTCATTGTAATGGATTGATTTTTACCAACTTTCCATGAGTTTCTGCAAGATGCCCATTATGTATCAACTCATCTTTATGCAATTCACACCAGGCAAGCACAAGCTTTAATTGTTTAATCGGCAATGCACCCTTCAATATCACAGAGCTATTAATATCTACTTCTGCTCGTAATCCATTGTATTCAGCATGAAAATGTGGCGGATTATGCTCCTGCCAATACATGTATATTTTTATTCAAAAAAACTCACTTATTAGCGGCATAAGTACCTCATTTTTTATGTCAGCAAGGCACAATAAATCACAAACAAGAATAAAATCGATAAGGTCGGTCTAATACTTACAATTTCCTCATATTCCTTTGAACAAATTATTGGCAGTTTATCGATAAGCTTCTCTATTCCATTTTTTCTCATCTATAAACAACACGCATTCTTCGCTTTCGTATTATTGCTTATCGTGAAGAGGGTATTTAATTAAATCCAGCTCCAGAAAAATCGTTGCGTATTCCGGCGAGATTCTCGACGATTCACTTTGCGAGTATAGTACGCTCAATCAATGCAAACTTCTGGATCACGACTTCGGTCTCTTTGAAGCTAATGATCACAAGAAAAAATCTTACACAAAAGGTACAGATAATTCCTCCAAATAAGAAAGGAGATGGAAGAATCAAGAGCACGCCTTTGAGAGAAATCCCCGAAACACCGAAAAACTTGGAAATGGATCGAACTTATAATAAAATCAGGAAATAAGACCATTACCAATATGACGATCAACAAAACCCGTATCGCACTCTTCTGCTCCGGCAGCGGGAGCAATTTCAAGGCGCTTTTTCAGGCGATCAAGAATAAACAACTCGCGGCAGAAATCGTCCTCTGCCTGTCGAACCGTGCCCAGTGCGGAGCAATGGAGTTTGCAGAGCAGAACGCCATCCCAACGCTGCATATCACTGAAAAACAGTTTGGCACTTTTGACGAGTTTGCCGAAGCAATGGTTTATCGCCTGAAAAAGCATCAAATCGATATTATTCTGCTGGCGGGTTATATGCGGAAAGTACCTGATGCCGTTGTGGCGGCATTTGCGGGGAGAATGCTCAACATCCACCCTGCTCTTCTGCCGAAATTCGGTGGTGAGGGAATGTATGGCATTCGCGTCCATACTGCGGTGCTTGAGGCTGGCGAAACGGAAACGGGTGCGACGGTGCACTTTGTCAATGAGGAGTATGACAAGGGAGAGATTCTGCTTCAGCGAAGAGTGCCGGTCTTGCCGGGTGATACTGCGGAGACTCTTGCTGAAAAAGTACTTGAATGTGAACACACCCTTTACCCGGATGCTCTTGAACAGTTACTCTCTATACTGAACGCATGAGTGCCACTGTTCTCTCGATCAGTGAAATTTTTCACTCAATTCAGGGAGAGGGTTCCTTCACAGGCTGGCCCTGCGCTTTTATACGGCTTGCCGGCTGTGGACATGGTTGTGCGGGTTGCGACACCGGCTACGCCGAAGATGAAAAAAGTGAGCTTGAAATAGAGCAGGTTATTCAGAGAGTGCTCACCTTTGAGGCACCCTTTATTGAAATAACCGGAGGAGAACCACTGCTTCAGCCAGCAGTTTACCCGCTGATGACACAACTCTGTGATCTCAATCAGCAGGTACTGCTTGAAACAGGTGGATTCATCTCTGTCGAACAGGTTGACAAACGGGTCCATAAAATCATCGACCTCAAACCGCCATCTTCTGGTGTCGCGCAACAGAACCATCCTGACAATATCCTGCTTGCGCTTGAAGCGGAGCCACCTCACCGCCTCACTTTTGAATTCAAGATTATCATTGCCGGAAAGGAGGATTATGAATGGGCGACATCGCTTCTGCATCAACACCAACTGACCGACTCTTTCACCGTCATGATGGGAGTATCATTCGGCAAACTTGATCCGGCAGAACTTGCGGCATGGATGCTCCGTGACCGACTCAAGGCAAGGCTGCAACTTCAGCTCCACAAATACCTTTGGGATCCATCCAGAAGAGGCGTATAGTTTGGTGTTCCCCCCTTTACTCCTTACCTTTCCCCTGTTCATTTTTCATTGCTTTTTACCCGTTTGCCATTGTCAACTGTCCACTGTCAATTATCAATCGTCGTCCCGCTCTTTAATGAGCAGGAGTCGCTTCATGAGTTGGTTGAACAGCTTTATACCGCTATGGCTGAAAAAGAGTTACACGCCCTTTTTCAGGAACCATTGACGTTTGAAATTATCATGGTTGACGATGGCTCCACCGACGATTCGTGTCCCCTGATCGGCAGCATGATTCCGTCACGCCCTGAGCTTCGCCTCATCTCCTTTCAGCGAAACTTTGGAAAAACCGCCGCACTCTCCGCAGGATTCATGGCCGCCACGGGCCGCTATGTCTGCACCATCGACGCCGACATGCAGGACGACCCCTTTGCCATCAAGGAGATGATCAAAAAACTGCAGGAAGGGTATGATCTGGTCAGTGGATGGAAACAGCATCGCAAGGATCCTCTCTCAAAAACTATTCCTTCAAGGCTTTTCAATGGAGTAACCCGTCTTTTTACCGGCATCACCATTCACGATTTCAATTGCGGCCTGAAGGTATACCGGAATGAGGTGACCCGTCGTCTGGAGCTGCATGGCGACATGCATCGTTACATTCCGGTACTCGCTCAGTGGATGGGGTTCAGGATTGCTGAACTGCCTGTCGAGCATCACGCCAGAAAATTCGGCATCACCAAATATGGGTCGTCAAGGTTTTTTTCAGGGCTGTTTGATTTTCTGTCGGTGCTTTTTATAACGCGCTATCTCCGCCGTCCGATGCACTTTTTTGGCATGGCCGGCCTTACAAGCTTTCTTTTCGGCTTTCTCATCAGTCTCTATGTAACACTCGATAAAATCCTGCTCCATAAACCAGTCAGCAATCGCCCGATTCTTTTTCTCGGCATTTTGCTGCTCATTCTTGGAGTCCAGCTTTTTTCTACCGGACTGCTGGGAGAGATGCTTTCAACATCATCATCAAGAGGGAGCGCTTTTACCGTTCGAAAAACGCTGAACCTCACCGCCGGACAAAACAGAAATTTCAATACAACCGATTAATATTATTTCTCTTATGAAAAGGGTTGGAGCACATGTCAGTACTGGCGGAGGTGTCGAAAATGCTCCGCTTCATGCGGCCGCGATCGGGGCAAAAGCATTTGCGCTCTTTACAAAAAATCAGCGACAGTGGAGAGCCCCGAAGCTGACAACCTCCTCAATTGACGCATTCCAGAAAAATTGCAGCGATGGCGGCTTCAAGCCCGGCCACATCCTGCCTCACGACAGCTATCTGATCAACCTCGGAAGCCCCGATCCCGAAAAGCTCATGCGTGCACGAGAGGCTTTTATTGAAGAGATGCAGCGGGTCGAAGAGCTTGGATTGCTTCTGCTGAACTTTCATCCCGGAAGTCATCTGAAGGAGATTGGGGAGGAGCAATGCCTGCAACTGATTGCTGAATCAATCAATATGGCGCTCAATGCAACAACGGGAGTTACTGCCGTCATTGAAAATACGGCAGGACAGGGCACCAATCTGGGGAACCGGTTTGAACAACTGGCGTTTCTTGTTGACCGGATTGAAGATAAAACAAGAGTCGGCGTCTGCCTGGACACCTGCCACCTCTTCGCCAGCGGTTACGACTTACAAACCACCGAGGCCTCAGAGTTCACCTTCAGTGAGTTTGACCGGATTGTGGGACTCAGCTACTTGCGGGGAATGCACCTCAATGATGCCATACAGCCCCTCGGCAGCCGGGTTGACCGCCATGCAAGCATCGGAAAAGGAAAAATAGGGATGGAGGTTTTCTCATACATCATGAACAACCCTGCCTGTGAAGAGATGCCGCTGATCCTTGAAACTCCAGACTCCGACGCCTGGAGCTCAGAGATCAGCCAGCTCTACTCTCTTGGGAGGTAACTGAGAGCTACCGTTTTGAAACAGCCCTGAGATATTTGCTCACCGACAGCGCACTGCCAAAAATACCCAGTGCCAGACCAAGAAGAACCATAGCAGGATAAATGGTGAGTGCAGAGGGTTGCAGCACTTTGTAGACTGCCGGTTCATACATCAAAAGGAGTTGATCGAACATCAGGTAAACTGCGAAAGCTGCGAGGAGTCCGGAAAGCAGTCCCTGAATTGCGCCTTCGATAATATAGGGAGCACCTATAAACCAATAGGTAGCTCCAACAAGACGCATGGTTCTGATCTTTTCCTGCCTTGAGTACATGGCCAGCCGAATGGTATAACCGATAAGCACCACCGTGCCTACTGAAATCAGGAGACCAATGCCGCCGGTCAAAATGGTAAACAATCGTGCATTCCGTTCGATCTGACCGAGAAAGGCCTGATTATAGCGTATATCAACGTCAGGAGTGATTGCCCGTATTTCCGGAACAATCCGTTGCAGGTTTTCAGGCCGCGCATAGTCAGGCAGAAACTTCAGCCTGATTGACCTTGGCAATGGATTTGAGCCAAGAATCTTGACAATATCTTCTCCAAAATCGTGACTGAAAGTTTGAGCGGCGTCATCTTTGGAAACATAGATGGCATCCCGGACACCCTGAAGCTTTTTTATCTGCCTTACAGCATCGACAGCCTGAGGTTCTGTTATTGATTCACCAAGAAAAACCTCAAGTTCAACCCTGCTCCGAAGCTCCTGAATAACATCAAAAAAACTCAACGAAACGGTACTGAAAAGACCAAGCAACACCAGTGCGAGAAAACTTATCGTAACGGTAATAGCCGCCGGTAATTTCGCCCTCCCAATACTTGAAAACCCTTCCTTGACAACATAGGACAGTGACATAACAGCTTATTTAGCATTTATAACAGGTTCTAACCCAAAGAAACAACAAAACAAGTTGGAAAAACAAGTTTTTTTTCTTTTAATTAGAGCGACATAAGGGGCTATAGCTCAGTTGGTAGAGCATTTGCATGGCATGCAAAGGGTCAGGAGTTCGAGTCTCCTTAGCTCCACGGACAAGAACAAAAAAGCACAGTTATCGACTGGGCTTTTTTGTTTTCTGTCATCCCTCCGCAAACAGCCAGCACTTCTCATCACTTTTTGGCACCAACTTTTGCTATCAAAAAAATCAAACCGACAATCAGTGAGGCTGCTATACCGGCAGCAACATTAAACAACCCGGCAAGCAACACAACCGGAAGAGTCAGCGCGACATGAAGGCCAAGAAACACTGAACTTCCCAGAAAAGTGATTGCGGTCAGGCCAGTAAAGAAAAAACTGGTTGCGAGACTGCCGGCAAAAGAGACAAAAATCTTCTCCCCCTTTCCGTCAGAGATGTTCTGCCACCGCTGTATCTGTTTTTTGCCGCCCGGATCAAGCGTCCCCTTTACCATCATGGCAACCAGCGCAAAAATGATCAGCACGACGACCTGAATACCATACACACTGAACTGTTCGCTTCCTGATGGATGAAAATTTCCCTCTCCGAGTCTGGCCGATGCCTGTTGCAGCATAAAAATCGATGTCCAGTAAAAAACAGTGCCCCACAGCAGGGTAACGGGAACCCATATCGCTATACCCGGCGGGGTTGTGGCTTTTTTTGTCTGTAATACCATGTGTCAGCCTTTATAAATAGTTTATTGAATTCAGTGCCTGTGATTGTCTCTTGAGACTTTTATGGTGCAAAATATAATTTTTTTCACGAACCCCGGACGAGATTGAGATACGAAACCTGATAAAACAAATTATTTGTTTTTTTACTTCACAACGACAGGTTATTGAAAAAGAGAATAGATTGTCAGGCATCAATCAATCAGAACTTCAACGATTTTTTTCAATTTACCATTTGAATTCGTTATGTTCATTCGCCATTATAAGGTTGTTTGCTGGTTTACTCAACTTTAACATATCATTGCTTATGTGTGGGGTTTTCGGTGTATTTAATTCAAAAACTCCCGCGGAAGATACCTTCTATGGACTGTACTCACTTCAGCACAGAGGACAGGAAGCCGCCGGTATCGTTGTAGCTGAATACAACAAGGTTAAAAAAAGAACTCTTTTCAAGCAGCACAAAGGCATGGGACTCGTGGCTGAAGTGTTCAGGGATGAAACCATCTTTGAAACTCTCGGAGGATATGCTGCAATCGGCCACAACCGTTATTCAACGACAGGTTCAGCCTCGTCCATCAGTAATATCCAGCCTTTTTCACTCACCTACCGTTCGGGAAGTCTGGCAATTGCCCATAACGGCAACCTGACCAACTCTCGTGCCCTTCGGCGTGAACTTACCGAAATGGGCGTTATCTTTCAGGCCTCTTCGGATACCGAAATCATTCCGCATCTGGCCGCACGAAGCCGTGAAAAAGAGCCGATACACCAGCTTTACGATGCACTATTACAGGTCAAGGGCGCTTACTCCATGGTACTGCTGGCCAATAACCAGTTAATTGCCGCACGAGACCCTTTTGGATTCAGGCCACTTGCTCTTGGTAAAAAGGTGGATCCTCTTACCGGAGAGCTTGCTTATATTGTTGCCAGCGAAACCTGCGCCTTCGATATCATCCAGGCGGAATACATTCGCGATATTGAGCCCGGTGAAATTCTTCTGATTGATCATCTGGCAGTCACAAACGAAAAAACAACATCGCTTTTGCTTCCCCCCTCGGAACGCAAGGCGCGATGTATTTTCGAGTACGTCTATTTCTCCCGTCCCGACAGTTTTATTTTTGGCCATTCTGTCGACAAGGTGAGGCGCAATCTCGGCAAAAATCTTGCCAGAGAGTCAACCATTGAGCATCAGGATGGCGACAAGGAGCTGACGGTTGTCAGCGTACCCGACTCATCCAACACCGCCGCACTTGGTTTTGTGCGGGAAAGTCTCAAAATGGAACGACCGGCAAGGTTTGAACATGGCCTTATCCGTAATCACTATGTGGGACGAACCTTTATTCAGCCGGGCATTCACAGCCGCGACATCAAGGTGCGTTCAAAGTACAATATTGTGCGTGGAGTACTGATGGGAAGGCCTATCATTCTTGTAGACGACTCCATTGTTCGGGGAACAACGGCAAAAATGCTGATTAAACTGATTCGTGAAGCTGACCCAAAAGCCATTCACCTGCACATTAGTTCGCCTCCGATAACCAATCCCTGCTTTTACGGGATGGATTTTCCTACAAAAAGGCAACTGCTCACGCACATGTTCGACAGCCTTGACAATGCTGACGAAGAGATCGAACAAATCAGGGAATATATCGGCGTGGATTCTTTAAAATACCTTTCAATGCCGGGACTGATGAACAGTGTGCCGTCGTTCGATGGAGAGAAATGCAGCTATTGCACCGCCTGTTTTAGTGGTGACTATCCGATACAGATCAACGACGCCACTACCGACAAAGAGGAAAACGACTGAGGAAAAAAAGTGTTGCCCGCAGGGTATTCCGACTTTTCGTCTGAAATCCCCTGCGGCAAAACAACCTCTGCTTACCAACTGAAAGAGGTGCCCATGGCCACGGCAACCGGTGTTCCTGAACGAAACCCGGCTCCAAAACTCGCACCGAACATGATATTATTGGTCACTGCAGCTTTTGTACCAATAGCAACTCACTTGCTACTTTTTCCCCTGCTTGAACTCGATTCTTACTGAAGTATGCGGCACCGCTTCCAGTCTCTTTTTTGGAATAGGCTTGCCTGATTTTATACAAATCCCGTAGGTCTTGTTTCTGATCCTGTCAAGAGCCTGATCAATATAGGTGATGTATTTTTCGTCACGGGCAATAAACATGAAGCGCTGTTCACGATCCATGGTATCCGTTCCGTGATCGGCCATGTGCATGGAATAGTTGGAGTTAATTGATTCTTCGACGTTCTCGTCCGAAAGTGAAGAACGCAGAATATCCAGATCACGAAGCACCTCTTCGCGCCGTTTCAGCAATAACAACCTGAAATGATCAAGTTCTTCTTCATTTAAATACGTTTTAGTCAGAACTGGCTCTTCCATGATCTCGTTCTCTTTGTTAGACGCACTCTCTTTTTTTTTCACCATAATACGACCTTGTTTTCTTGTTCTGGCAGAATTGCGTAGAAACAGAGCGTTCAATAATACTATTAGCTATCATATTTTTCAAGGGCTATCATGCAAATTTCACCATTGACTGTCTCCGCCCTGGCGGTGGATGCAATGTCTCCGGCTGCGATGATCAGGGCAGTTGCAAGAGTTTCCGCTTTAATATATGCTTCATTCCTCTTCACCGCATCAAGCAGTTTTGCAGAGCCCTGAATGGTCAGTGAAATCCTGTCCGTAATATCAAGACCACTTTCTTTGCGCAACGACTGGATGCGACTCACCAGTTCACGGGAAAGCCCAAGCATCTCAAGCTCTGCGGTCATCTCCGTATCCAGCGCAACCATGATGCCGTTTGCCTCATCGGAGGCGACAAGCCAACCTTCGATATCCTCGTGCATGATCTCCACATCCTCACGCGTCAGGTCAAAGATTTTGCCATCAAGCTCAAGCGACAGTTTCCCCTCTTTTTCAAGCAGCGCAATCTGTTTGTGGCTCATGATCCTTATGGCTTCCGCCAGCGCTTTCATCTCTTTGCCAAACCTGGGGCCAAGGGTCTTAAAGTTTGGCTTGACCTTTTTGCTGATAACCGAGCCCTCCTCTTCGATGTACTCTATCTTCTGGACATTGACCTCTTCCATGATGATATCGCCAACCTGCCGATACTCTTCTCTTGCCGCCGCATCACTGACGGACAGCAGAATGCGCTTGAGAGGCTGACGAACTTTGATTGAGGCCTTTTCGCGCATGGTACGCACCAGCGAAGTGATAATCTGCGCCTTTTTCATGCGTTGTTCAAGAGGTCGGTCAATGGCCTCCAGATCAAGCCGTGGAAAATCTGCAAGATGGACGGACTGGCATGATTCTCGATGACTGATTCCGTTCAGATTCAGGTAAATCCTCTCGGCAATAAACGGAGTAACAGGAGCAAGCAGCCTGGCCAGGGTCTCAAGAGCACGATAGAGCGTCTGATAGGCAGCAATCTTGTCCGGGCCCATATCGCTTTTCCAGAACCGCTTTCTCGAACGGCGAATATACCAGTTTGAAAGGTCATCAACGGTAAAATCGTTGATCAGCCGAACCGCTCCGGTAATGTCATAATGCTCCATGCGAAGATGAACGGCATCAATCAGGCTGTTCAGACAGGAGAGTACCCATCGGTCAAGCTCGGAGCGATCCTGAACTGCAATTTCCGGCTCGGCAAAGGTAAAGCCATCAACATTCGCGTACAGCACAAAGAAGTTGTAGCTGTTGATAAACGCCCGGAAAAACTTGCGCTGCTCCTCTTCGAGTTCGGCAGTATTGAATGACTTCGGCCTCCAGGGTGGGCTGCTCACCATCAGATACCAGCGAAGCGAATCGGCCCCATAGTGCTCCATCGTCTCAAAAGGATCAACCACATTGCCTTTTGACTTCGACATTTTATGCCCGTTCTTGTCAAGAATGTGGGCATTGACAATCAGGTTTTTATACGCAGGTTTGTCGAAAATAAGGGTAGCAATGGCATGAAGGGTATAGAACCAGCCTCGGGTCTGATCAACCCCTTCGGCAATAAAATCTGCCGGGAAAGAGGCATCGAACAGGTCGCGATTTTCAAACGGATAGTGCAACTGGGCAAATGGCATGGAACCACTGTCGAACCAGACATCGACCAGTTCGGTTGTCCTGTTGAAACGCCTGCCATCCCTGATGAAGTAAATCCTGTCAACAAAGGGCTTGTGCAAATCAAGCTCAACCAGCCCTCTGTCGAGCGCTTCTCCAAGGAGAAGTTGCGTTCCGTCAATATCGATGAACCCTTCACGCAACTCGGCGACAGAACCTACGGCAAACATTTTTCCAGATGCCGCATCATCACCAATCACAAAATCCTCCGACACCCAGAGTGGCAGGGGTGAACCCCAGAAGCGCTCGCGTGAAAGAGCCCAGTCCTTGTTGTCCTCCAGCCAGTTACCAAAACGTCCAGTGCCTATCTCGGGAGGACACCAGTTGATGGTTTTGTTGAGTTCCACCATCCGCGCGGCTATTGCCGTCGTCCTGATATACCAGGATTCCCTCGCATAATAGATAACCGGCACATCGTAACGCCAGGAATAGGGATAGGTATGGGTAATGATCTCCTTGCGGTACAATTTCCCCGCAGCCTTGAGCTGCTGGATAATCAGCGGATCAGTATCCTTGAAAAACATGCCTTCATAATCGCTCACCTCGGCGGTAAAACAGCCGTTCCGCGCTACCGGCTGGAGCATAGGCAAATCATATTTTTTGGCAATTTCATAGTCATCAGCCCCAAATGCCGGAGCAATATGGACAATACCCGTACCATCCTCCGTAGAGACAAACGTCCCGGAAGTAACGTACCAGCACTTTTTTTCTGGCTGAATCCAGGTAAAGAGGGGCTCATACTTCAGTCCTTCAAGATCACTCCCTTTCAGCTCGGCAATAACCTGCCAGAGTGACTCTCCCTCTTCATTCTTCTCAAGCAGCACCTGCAAGCGCGAGCTGGCAAGAATCAGCACCTCTCCACTCTCGATATGAGCAACTTTGACATAGTCAATATCTGAACCGACACAAAGCGCAACATTGGAAATAAGTGTCCATGGAGTCGTTGTCCAGACCAGCAGGGACTCTTCGGAGTCCTTGATTCTGAACTTTACATAAATACTCGGATCTTTGACCTCTTTGTACCCAAGGGCAAGCTCATGGGAGCTCAGTACCGTTTCTGATTTCGGATCCTGGGGAACAATTTTATAGTCTTTATAGATAAGCCCTTTATCAAAAATTGTTTTCAGAGCCCACCAGACTGATTCGATATAGTCATTCGTGCAGGTAATGTAGGGGTTGTCCATATCAACCCAGTATCCCATCCGCTCGGTCAGCTTTCCCCAACCTTCCCGATTATCATCTATGTGGTGATAGACGAGCGCCCTTGCTTCGGCATTGAACTCTCCATCACCATACTCGACAACCTGAGACTTGTTCTTTAAACCAAGCTTCTTCTCAACAGCTATCTCTACAGGCAATCCGTGAGTATCCCAACCGGCCTTGCGGGGAACCCTGTACCCCTGCATTGTCTTATAGCGACAGATAATATCTTTTATGGTACGGCTGAAGACGTGGTGAACACCTGGTTTGCCGTTGACTGTCGGAGGGCCTTCATAAAAAGAGAAAACTTTCCCCCCCTTCCTCTCTTCGAGGCTTTTGTGAAAAATCCCATGCTCATTCCAGTATGCCAGAACTTCTGCCTCCACTTTGCTGTAAGGCACATTTGAGGGATACTCAACAAATTTATCGTTCATAATCCTTATGAATCATTCATTAAAACAGCACAGGCAAGCCTTTCAATCACGGAAAAGCTTGCCTGCAAACATGTATGAACAAAGCCTTGACTTCAATGCCTGTCGACGCTTACTTTTTGCCGCCGAGTGTAGAATTGACACCTTCAAGAATTTGTTTTGCAACCACAGCAAGAGAATCGAGAGTCTGGGCAAGAATCTTGCTTACTGGCTCAATCGTACTGTCAATAAGAGTACCTACACTAACAAGGATTGTAGAAAAATCCCCTGGAGCAAAATCACGTGGTTTTTGCTGATTTTGACCGGACGTCTTCGTTTCTTCAGCCATATTACACTGCTGTTTAGGGTTACCGCCAACAAAACAATACTTTCAAAATGTAATATATTTATTCGTGCTATCAAAGCAAAGGAAAGCGCAAGATGCGAAGCAAATCTTGCTTCAATACATACTACTGGCGTCCATACCGGTCATCAACACGAACGATATCATCTTCTCCCAGATAACTGCCAGACTGTACCTCAATCAACTCAAGAGGAGTGGTCGCTGTATTCTCAAGTCGATGAAACGCGCCGACAGGAATATAGGTGGACTGATCCTCAGTGAGGATAATTTTTTTGCCGTCCACTGTTACCAGGGCAGTACCCTTGACCACAACCCAGTGTTCAGCACGGTGATGATGTTTTTGCATGGAAAGTGCAGCGCCGGGGTTAACGGTAATACGCTTGACCTTGAATCGTTCTGAAGCATCGACCGTCTCATACGTCCCCCACGGTCGGCATACCCGACGATGGATCAACACCTCATCCCGTTCCCTCTTTTTAAGCTCTTCGACAAGCACCTTGACATCCTGAACACATTCCCGTGAGGCAACAAGAACCGCATCGGATGTTTCAACAATAATATGTCCTTCAAGCCCTACTGCTGTAACAAGGCGGCTGGTGGCGTGGATATAACAGTTTTTGACGTCATGCACCAGCACATCGCCCTTCTTGATGTTACCCACCTCATCACACTCCTGAACATCCCAGAGGGCCGACCATGCGCCGACATCGTTCCATCCTGCAGAAAGGGGAACAAGAGCTGCTTTGCCGGTTTTTTCCATCACGGCATAGTCAATCGAGTTGGACGGCGAAGCCTCGAACGCCTTTGCATCAAGTCGCAAAAAGTCAAGATCTTCAACCGCATTCAGCAGTGCATCCCGGCATGCTGCAAATATGGCCGGATCATGCGCTTCAAGCTCAAGAAGATAGGCTTCAGCCGTGAAAAGAAAGATGCCGCTGTTCCAGTAATAGTCACCAGAGGCAAGATAGCGTTCCGCCGTTTTCCTGTCAGGTTTTTCGACAAACTCAAGAACAGGATAGGCGACCTGTTCACCTTCACTCCCCACTGATGCCCTGATATAACCGTAACCGGTTTCCGGGGCGGTCGGCGCAATACCGAACGTCACCAGTTCTCCCTTTTCTGCGGCAGACTGACCGACAGCAACCGCAGCGCCAAACGCTAAAGCATCCAGAATAATATGATCAGCGGGCAAAACCAGCATCATGGCCCCTGGATACCTTTTTTCGACAAGCATTGCCGCTACGGCGGCTGCCGGTGCCGTATTGCGACCTGTTGGCTCAAGAATAATCTCGCCAATGTCAACACCAGTCTCGTGCAGTTGCTCCGCAACAAGAAACCGGTGGCTCTCATTGCAAACACAGTAGACCGGTCCGATCCCTTCAATGGAGGCCAGCCTGTAGACCGTATCCTGAAGCATGGTATTTTCACCAGTCAGCGACAGCAACTGCTTGGGATACAATGCACGTGAAAGAGGCCAAAGCCGGGTTCCGGAACCACCACTGAGAATCACGGGAATAATCATGTAGCAATAAGCTATTTATTAACGGAAAATATACTTCTCGTACATTTTCCAGGTCGTTGAAACAAGGGTGTCGACATCACTGTATTGCGGCACCCATCCAAGCAGTTCTCGCGCTTTACCGGAAGAGGCGACAAGCTCTGCCGGATCTCCCGCCCTGCGTCCTGTAACTTCAGCAGGAATTGCCCGGCCTGTAATCGCACGTGCCCTCTCAATCATTTCAATCACCGTAACACCTGTCTGGCTCCCAAGATTTACGGTCAGGCTTTTATCATGCTTCAGAACATATTCAAAAGCAGAAACATGCGCTTCAGCAAGATCACTCACGTGAACATAATCCCGGATGCAGCTCCCGTCCCGTGTCGGATAATCATCACCAAAGATTGATATTTTTGGTCGAATACCGACAGCCGCCTCCATCACAATGGGCAGGAGATTTTCAGGGTTCAACTCCAGACCTTTGACCCTCCCCTGAACATCATACCCCGCCGCATTGAAATAGCGGATGGCTGCATAACGCATCCCTTTAAGACGGTCATACCAGTCAAGAAGGCGCTCAATCTCAAGCTTCGTGAAACCATAAAAGTTTTCCGGCTCTTTTGGATGATTTTCATCAATCGGAAGGTATTGCGGACTTCCATACACTGCGGCAGAAGAGGAAAAAATAATCGGCGACAGACGAGCGGCAGCCGCTTGATTCAAAACATTTATCGTACCCGAAATATTGGCGTGAGAGTATACGTCGGGATGCAGCATTGACTGTCCGGCAGCCTTCAGGCCCGCAAGGTGAACACACCCGTCAAAGCCGGCAGACATAACTGCCTCCAGTTGTTCGGGGCGCATGACATCACCATGAACAAAAAGAGCCTCTTTAAAAAGATTTTCCCTGAAGCCGGTTTGCAGATTATCAAACACCGTCACCTGATAGCCCTGATCAAGAAAAGCCCTTGTCACATGGCTTCCGATATAGCCGGCACCTCCAATAACCAGAATCCTCATAATATGATCTTATAGTTTCAATAGTTGCTCTCACCTGCCAGCATACATCTCTTCGTAATAATGCTGGTAATTACCTGAAGTAACATTGCTCAGCCACTCGCCATGTGACAGATACCACTCCACCGTCAATTCAAGCCCTTTTTCAAACGTTATGGAGGGAACCCAGCCAAGTTCACGCTGCAACTTCGACGAATCGATGGCATAGCGCAGATCGTGACCCGCCCGATCAGTAACATAAGTGATCAGCTTTTCAGATTCCCCTGCTGCACGTCCGAGCTTTGTATCCATGATACGGCAGAGCAGTCTGATAAGGGCGATGTTGCTCCATTCGTTATGTCCGCCAATATTGTAGGTGTCACCGGTTTTTCCTTTATGGTAGATCACATCAATCGCTTCGGCATGGTCAACGACCCAGAGCCAGTCTCGGATATTTTCCCCTTTTCCATAAACCGGCAGCGGTTTATTATGAATAATATTATTGATAAAAAGAGGGATAAGCTTTTCAGGAAACTGGAATGATCCGTAATTGTTTGAACAATTACTGATCACCACCGGCAACCCGAACGTGTCATGCCACGATCTGACAAAATGGTCGGATGAGGCTTTTGATGCTGAGTAAGGGCTGTGAGGATCGTAGGGAGTCTCTTCAGTAAACATCCCCTTGTTTCCCAGTGAGCCATAAACCTCATCAGTTGAAATATGATAAAAACGTTTCCCTTCAACATTTGACTGCCAGCAGGTTTTGGCTGCATTCAGCAGATTGACCGTACCAAGGACATTGGTCACTACAAAAGCCGTCGGGCTGGCAATCGAACGATCAACATGCGACTCGGCTGCCAGATGAATCACACCATCAAAACGATGCTCATGAAACAGGCTCATCAGAAAATCAGCATCCGTAATATCACCTTTGACAAAGTGATAGTTTGTCATGCCCTCAACATCCCGAAGATTGGCCAGGTTTCCGGCATAGGTCAAACTGTCAAGGTTTGTAATTGTATACGACGGGTATCGCGTTAAAAAGTGCCGGACAACATGCGACCCGATAAATCCAGCTCCTCCTGTAATCAGAATATGCATTGACAGATCATGATTTGTTACGAATTTACACGGGGCTCATACCCTGTGCTACCAAGATATCGCCCATAGCAGGGCTTTCTCAAGATTCAAAAAAACAGGGTACTTGAAGTGGTTTGCTTCTCAAGCTACCTTTTCAGCCCCCAATTGCTGCAACATGGCCTTCAGTGAGTCGCGCCAGTATGGAATGTTGATCCCCCAATCTTTTTTTATGGCTGACTTATTCAAGACACTATACAATGGGCGGGATGCAATCTGGGGATACTGCGCACTTTCGACAGGTGTAATTTGACACGAAACTCCTGCCAGTTCCATAACTGATTGTGCAAAATCGTACCATGAGGCAACCCCTTCATTTGAATAATGAAAGGTTTCCCCATAAGAAAAATCCCGATCATGCCTGTCGATAATTGACACCAGCACAGCAGCAAGATCTGCCGCCCAGGTCGGCGTTCCAATCTGGTCAACCACAACACTCAGCTCGGGCCGATCTGCACCAAGACGCAACATGGTTTTCACAAAATTAACGCCGAAGACAGAGTAAAGCCAGGATGTTCTGAAAATCATGTATGAAGGAGCAATGGCGCGAATACGCTCCTCACCTTCCCACTTCGAACGACCATACACACCCAGCGGCGCAACCGGATCAGTTTCACGATAAGGAATATTGGAAGTTCCATCAAAAACATAGTCAGTCGAGACATGAAGCAGAAGAGCATGTCGATCTCTGGCACAGGCGGCAAGAACCGCTGGTCCGTCACTGTTCACCTTGTATGCTGTTGCCGAATCGATTTCAGCCTTGTCCACAGCCGTATATGCCGCACAATTGACGATAACGTCTATGTTATAGTTCGTACAGAGAGCTTCAACCCGCTCTTGCACTGTAATATCAAGGTCAGGGAGATCATAGAAAAAAAAATTATGGTGAGGGCAACTGGCCGACAGCACCAGCAACTCCGAGCCAAGCTGACCCCGGCTGCCTGTAACAAGAATCTTCATGCGATTTTTTTCAAGAGAACCCTATATCTGATTATTTTTATATACCATACCAAAAACAAAACGCATCAAAATCAGACAAAACTTTACCAAAACTTCGCCAATTGCTCAGTATTTCCCTTTTTTGAACCTTCCGTATACTTAAGGAATATTCCGAAAAGTTACAGAAGATAATGAAAAAGAGAGAGAGAGTAGGGGGCAAAATCACCATGCACTGACAACACAGAGAGTCGGGAAGTGGCCCGGCTCTTTCGGGTTTGTCTGAAGGTTGTTTTACCGTCACCTGATGACGGTATCGGTTTTTCCAGCCATTATATCCATCACGTCTCCGCCCCCTATTTACCCATCGGCAAAAACGGTAACCCAGGCTCCCTTAAAAACTCATTATGCTTCCTGGTGGCTGCAACAATTTTCTGTTCAATCTCAACCAGCTCACCATGAACAGCTTGCAGGTCAACTTCTGCCTCGTGTTGAGCGGTACTGATATAGCGGGAGATATTCAGATTGTAGCCGTTAGTTTCAATCTCCTCCATCGTTACACGTCGAGAGTAACGTAACTCCTCACAGCGGAATTGATAGGTATCAACGATCTTCTCGATATCATCCTCCCGCAACCGGTTCTGGCGTTTTCCTTTCTCAATTGACCGGCAATGCCCCAGAGGGTAGTACCCATTGGTTTCTGGGTTTGTTCGGTCATGACTGATTTTTGTGTGCGCCATTGTTTTTCGGCTGATCTCTTCGACGCTTTCATCTTGCTTCATGCTCTCTCACCACCGGGATTTAAAAAGGGGCAAGTGAACGTATCACTGATCTGTCCAAGTGGGGATCGCAAACCCTGACTATAGCCCTTCCACAACAGTAACCGGCAGACCAGTACAACGTGAAATCGTTTCTATATCTAACCCTGACTCTTTAAGGCTTTTTGCAACTTCCCTGGCCTTTTGCTGGCTGCCCTCAGCTCTTCCCTCTGCCTTGCCCTCATCATAAGCGGTATCGACAACATTCTTCAGGTCTCGATAGACCTTGAGGCTCTCTTCATAAGCTGCCGCTTCCACACTCGAATACTTTGCGATTTCTGCCAGTTCAAATACTTTGAGGAAGACCCTTTCCTGAAGAGAAGCCGGTCGGTCAGTCAGCTCAGGGAGATGGCGAAGAAGGAAACACCATTTGTCGAAGTCAGTAACAAGCTCATCAATCGTTTTCGTGAACTTGGGAAGTTCGAGGTAAATAAAGGTGAGCTTGTCGGAGAAAACTGCCCCCGTTGAACGATCAACCAGCTTTACTTCATGGTGAACGACCTCATTATCAGCTTTATCTTCATCAAACACGAAATCAAGAATACCGACCAGATAGACTGCCTTCAGGCAGAAATTCCACGATCCGCTCTGTGCCTGCTGTTGAACAGGAAATGTGGCATAAAAAATTGATCGGTCTTTGAAGTAGTTCTGCTTTGCCCGCTGCATCTCTACGATGAATTTTTCACCCTTTTCATTTTCACAATATAGGTCAAAAATTGCCCTGCGGTCGTATTCACTCCGCCCAACCTGCTCATTGCGCAAAAATGAAAGGTCGGAAACTATACCCGCCTCTGCTGGCAAGAGCGTATTCAAAAACGCTATCAGCAGCTCTTTGTTTACCTCGGAGCCAAAGATTTTCTTGAAACCAAAGTCGGTAAAGGGGTTTATGTAACGATCTTTTAAAAGCATAGTGTCGTGCCTTTTCGAAATGAACTGAATTTCAATGAGTCCACTGTTTTCTGTTAATATAGGAACTCAGGGGTATCCTGCAATGAATCACAATACCAGGTCGGAAGGCTGGGGATTTATAGATTCTTTTACCTCTGATGCCTGGCGGCGCAGTTCCTTCGCTGAAATCCACACCAATTTTCCATCTTTCTCAATCACGATATTGGTATTCGTCTGAATAGCGGTTTCACGGGCCAATGCTGCGGCTCGTTGCAGAGCGGCTAATGAACCACGAAGGTCTGGGTTTTTAGCCGTGGAAATATCTTTTGCGTTCACAGGTTTTCTCACCATTCTAATAACACCGGTATCTTGCCAGTGTTGTTGTATTTAGCCCAAGCATCTACCTCGGCTTTGTAGTGTTGCTCAAAGTTACGCAATCCCGCTATAAAACGGCGGCGGATTACTGGTTCAGGAATATTATGCCCTCCTTGGCGAACGCGCTCCGCTACACGGGCAATGGCCGTTTCGACATCGGGTAACGCCAGAAAATGGAGGCTCACCCAAAAACCTTGAGCGCGCCATTGCTGGATATGCGTCAGATAACCAAGGCCGGATAGCGTGGTTTCATAAGCGAAGCTTTCTTCACGTCGCACACAAGCGGCAATCTCTTCCAACATGACGCGTCCTGCTTTGATGGCAGCCACATCAGGGGCAAAGGGTGAGAGTCCGGCTGCAATGAGATCGGCATTGATTATTTTTACACCACTCCTTAATATTCAGCAACGTATAAAACAATGGCGTACCATCATCCCGATCAAAGCTATTCCGCTCGCGCAGATGCCGTGCAGCCACAAAAACATCTGGAGTAACAATCAGATCCAGCAACCGGGCAAACTCCGCATCCGTCAAATGCACCCGATTAAGCGCATCAAACTTCTCACGAAAGTTCTTTTCCAGAGCGGCACGGTCACGAATATCTTCCCGATACTTGTATTTGAGATCTTCCAATTTATCGATAAGACCAAGCTCGATCGCGTATTCATTCGTCATGGAAATGCCCCGTGAAATGCTTTTCAAAAATAATTCCCATAAGCAACAGCAACACCATAAGTTTGATAGCTCACTGAGAACGTTGGGTTAGGCCCGCCTGCCACAATTTAATTGAAATCTTCATAGTGGTGAACCCAACACTCAGAAACGTACTTTTCCATGCCATGCGGAATTACAGCCTTGTTCCAGCTTTCACCTGCAAAGACTACAATATCAGATTCACTTTGCCATGTGGAAATCATTACATACTCTTCTGGTTCCCAACATGTTGGTCGACCGACTATGACTGAAAGCAAGCCCTTTGCCGATTTCACATACGGCACTGATACGGATTTAAACTTTGATTCGAACTCAGCATGTAGTGATGCTGGAACTCTTACTCTGAATATTCTCGTAATCATCTCGCTATTTCCATTGTGAAGCCTAACGACAAAGCTAACGGGCGTAGCGTAGCGAAGCTCCGCTGGAACGTTGAGTTAGGCATTTAACTTTAATCTGACCCCAGTTATTATAAGTATCTATCGGACTCTCATTTAAAATGGTTTTGTACATATTCAACCAATTTTGGACCTTCAAGCTTGTCAGTTGCTGGATTAGTTCTTACATAAAAATCATTTGTATCCAAATAGCACGGACGCGGAGAACGTTCGCATTCGACAAGAAGTATATACTTGTCGTCCACATTAATAACTTTGTACTCAATAAATGGATAAAACGCTTCTCCAACCCTGTTTTTTACAAAATTTTTCCAACGCAAAAGAAACTTATCCAGGCTCTTGTCAAATTTATCAATTTCTACATTTAAGCCGAGTATTGCTCCAGTATCTGAAACACCGATTAACAGTTTTCCACCATCAGTATTTAGAAAGGCAACGACTGTTTTTAATGCTGAATCTTCAATATATTTTTCTTTGGTCTGTTTTTTGACATCCAAACTAAGTGTCTCTTTAAACTCGAGATACTTTGATTCACCTTCACGCACAAGCCCCCGAACTTTATCTGCATCGGTCAATGCACCGATAGCCTCAAGCATCATATCCAACTGTCCTAATATTGCATTTGAACTGGTTGGATTAATAGCCAGTTCTGCATCAAACGTATTAATGGCAACTTTCAATTCATGAAGTTTATGATGAGTTTGTACTATGTGTTTTTGTTCATCCAGACCTGGAAGTGCAACAAGGGCTTGTTCTATGTCTCTTTTATTAAGATGAGGAATAAAAGAACCTGATGTTAAGGAATCAATTATTAATTTACCCAGAGTAGAATTAAAGAATGATGCGACATAGTCATTAATTGCCAAATCGCCAAGTACAACCTGAAAATAATTTTGATGTTTTAATTTAGCATCTTCCAATTTAGAAATAACGGGTGAGTTTCCTATGGTAGGAATATAAACAGCATTTTCAGTTTCTTGAAATTGTTCACCTGTTGCCACACGGTTAATCTGTTTTTCATTGTCTTTTTGAACAACCAAATCCCCCAGACAATATTCTTTGTAAGTTTTATATTGAGATTCTAAACATTCAATTCTCTCTTTTGCTTTGATTCGGTGAAATCCGTAATAGTCGCCTGCATTTATATATTTACCGCTTGCTAAATTGCCATTATCGGTATTTGAAAAATAGTTACGAACTACTTGTGATGCTTGATATTCGTCTAATAGCTCGGCTACAAATAATTGTTTTACTTTCTTTTTTGATAAAACCGCCAAAACAGGCGTTATTACTGTTTCTGGCAAAAGTATTCTTTCAGGGCAATTAACATAGGCATTCACAAAAAAACCATGCTCATTAAGCTCTTTCTCAAATGCAATTCCTCGAGCAAAACCAAATCCTCGAGGTTCTAATACAAATATGGCAGACCCATTTTCTTCAAGTGATAGTAAAGATTGTAAAATTTCGAGCCAGTTGTGTTGAGCCTTAATAAGCTTTACGCCATTATTCCAAGTGTCTTGACCCATAGCCAAAGGAATATCACCAAGAATTAAATCGTAGTGGGCATTTGTTGGTATAAACTCAGCCGCTTTAACTTCTTGGGTTTCTATATCAAAGAGATTGGAAAACAGATTGAATGTTGATGCTTTGATATGGAGAACCGATTTTACGTTAGCACTAATAATCCACTCATTTATGAAAGCGTTGACAACTTTAATATCTTCAGATTGTTGCATAAGGTGATATACCTAAAATTGCGGGAAATTAGTTGATTCTACATTGTTCATCTGTTATCGCCTAACGCCAAGGGTAACCTGCCGCCGCCACTAAACTACGCTCGAAGAACGCAGCTTTCGGCGATCAAGTTTACCCGATTGTTAGCATTTTTTATAGTGATTTCATCCTGTTAAAGTATATTTCTTTTGCTTTTCCCACTGAACAGTCAAATTCTTTTTTGGCTTGAATTCTTTCATTCAGAATCCGCCGCGAAGCTTCTGCTCCAAAGTAAAAATTCTGGTCAAACCCAAATAGGGCAATAAGCTCATCAAAAAAGGAATTTAATTTCTCGAGAAAAAGGCCACATAAGCTCAATTTAACAATTATATATTTTTCATTTTCATGCAGCGGCTTGTTTACAGAAATATGATTCGGATATTTTTTAATAATATTTTCGATTTTCGAATGATCTCTAAACTCCTCATTTACTTTACCTTCATTGTGAATAATGCAATTTCTGATAATCTCGAGTTCTTTTAGTGGTGGCCACGATTGAATATTTGATACATCAATGTGAGCAAACTTTGATAAATACGTGTTAATTTTGTCTGTTTTCCCACCAAATAATTCATTCCACTTTAACTCAATATAAAAATGCCTTCTTGCAATTTCAGCGAACGCAACTAAATTTGTCTCAAAAATCATATAACATGCTGGAATAATTGAATATGCGGCCACATTCTCTAACTGAGAACATATAAATGGCCCTTCAAAATAATTGACATATTCTAATTCAAAAATTGCTTCTTTAGTTGTTACTTCGTGTAAATCAGACTCATCTTCGATTTTATTATTTAGTTTATCAATTATTTGAAGCGATTCTTTTTTCTTATAATCTATTCCGGCTTTGATCAACTCAATTAGAGACCTGAGAGATTCAGTCCTGATTTTAATATTTATATTTTCAAGTTGTTTGCTTGGGAATTTTAGCTTTGTCATAGTTTTTTCAATAATCGATTTTTTATATATTTAAGTAAATATGTAGCCCCGCCTACATGTTCTACTTTTGCACGAATTTGAATTTCTGAAAGGGCTGGGTATATATCATTTTCTTTCTAAAGTTCTATTGCAGCCATTGCTAACTTATAATGATGATGGTTGTCTTTGTTTCCTTTCTTTGACACAGAACGATTACATGAAAAACAGATAACTTCCAAGTTCTCAAGCCGATGAGCTTTTGGGTTGCTGTTCATATTGTTAAAAGAAAGTCTCATTTGGCTTCCACATCTATGGCAACGAAAATCTGACCCCTCCAGTTTTTTCCATAAATCTTTGGTTGTCGGAGCATCATGTCCAAAGGTTGAAAGCCTTGTCCAGTTTTGTATAGTAGCATGTGGAGGGAAAGGTGAAACAAGATTGAGTATTGCCTTAATGGCATCAGTTTCACTCACACCCAATAATTCCATTATTTCTTTTAAATAGGTCATTGTTCACGATTGCGAACGCATCACATCACCGCATAGGGAGAAGAACCAGCGGTGCTTTTTGATGTCCATGTGAATGTGAAGCGTTAAATTTTTTTCTCGCTCAATATTTGCTTTGCTTCCTTCAAATCGATTTTCGCCCTATGCCCATGCTTTTCCAGTAAGTGCAACAAATTGCTTCCGTTCAACAATGTGAGCGGTTTTCCTTTAGCGAACTCATAGGCGTCTGGACCATAATCAGCAGTAGTAACGAGTATTCCTTTAGTTGCTCCTTCGTTTAAAGTTGTCCCGTATAAGTCCCTAACCGCAGATACACCTACCACATTTGTGTACCTCTTAGCCTGAATAACGATTTTTCCGCCACGTATAGGATCTGGATCGAAAGCTATAGCGTCCACGCCACCGTCTCTACTAGCCTGAGTTATTTTTACTTCGCCGCCAGAACTAACAAACTCTTTTTCGAATATCTCTCTTATTAGATTTTCGAAATCCTGCCAATCCATCGCAGCAAGATTGTCGGAGCTGCCAATTTCATCTGCAACAGCATAGGCAGATATGAAGCGTCTGTCTTCTTTGTTAATACTTATAAGTGGCGCAACGGGTGACAAGCCATGTAGCTTACTACTACCAACACCTTTTAGCTGTTTGAAACATGCTTTTTGATCAACTTTCTCAAGATTGATGGATAGAAACTCATTTTTTGAAGCCTGTAAAGACATTATGCACGAGTTGACATTATTCCCTGTTGCTTTGTCTACAGTGTCTACCCAGCCATTAAAAACAATTGAGTCAAGTGCTTCAATAACATCAGCCTCATATAATTCGTGTATAGTTCTGAGGGCAATTTGATATAACAGATCATCATAGAGCTTGTTCAATGCCGCAGATGATAAGTGGGTTTCAATAAATTCATCCCTAGAGACAACATATTTAACGCTTCTTGTTGTTGGAATAGAGTCTATATCTGGCAGAGAGTAGTCAATAATCAGTATCTTTGACTCAGGTTGATAATCAAGATCCCATTCTTGGGGAAAATATTCAGGATAAACTGAATTGTTTAGCACCATTTCGCAGTAGTCAGAGACTGCGCCTGACTCCTTGTTAAAGTACTGATCCTTCTTTTTTTGTATTAATCCATTCCTTGACCTTTGGTTCTCCTCATACTTGTTCTTTTCCTTTTCCCATATTTCTAAGTCCATAGTGTATTTTGATACTTGATCTGCATTCATGGATTCTATTTTCTTTTTTCCTTCGCTCCATGCTTGATGATCTTTCAAATACAGGTTTTCTGCTTCGTCTTGTTTTCTTATCCTTGAACTTGAGAATATTTTGTCGAAAAGTCCAATATCTGGCTGATATTTTGACTCAGATTTTGTTGGCTCAGCAGGGATGGTTTCTTGAGTTGGCTGGGACGGCTTTCTTTTTGGAAACGGCTTAATATCTAAAAGTGATGACCAATCAATTGCATCATCTACCGATAACGTGTGTTTAAGAGTTAACTCCAAACCTTCGAGTGCTTTTTGGGCTTCGTCTGTTTTGATAACAGCCAATTCGTATTTCTCTTCTTTGCTTCTTGTAACTTGCTTCTTTTCCCACATCTCATCCCATGCAAGTTTCTGAGCGGCAGCTTTTTGCTCTACAACATATCTATCAGAACCCCGAATATGGCGATATTTGTTTAAGCCATCATGACGCACTTCCATTTCCCACATTTCACGATAAGCCATGATTCAATGTCTCGTTATCCGTTTTTCTAAATCTAACGTTGAAGCTGAGCCGCGAGCGTTGGCATGCCAACGCGATTCGGCTTGAGCGGCTGGTTAGCCATTACCCTGCGCAATTCGCTTTTGTTCGGACAAATACTTGCGAGTAGCCGCAAGCTCCGCCTCTCTGTCTTCTGTGTCATAGACGTTAACTCCAATCCGATTGTCTGAGCGGGCTACCTTCTCCATAACTCCGCAGAGCTTTTTCAGCTCCTCTGACATCAAGTGCAGTGGGTCACCACCGCCTAACTCACTAATTCCTTGGTACTGAGCAAAGTCGACAACAAATTCGTTCTTGTACTGATTCCCTTCTATGTCTTCGAATCGCACGACCATTTGCAACAAAGGCTTGAAGATCTCACCTTTCAGCTCGTCGTTTAAATCGATGAAACTGAAGACGAAGCTGGTAATGACTTGACCAATCCCCATGGACTCGATACCCTGGCGGAATATTGCTAGCTTCCGAAATTTCTCGACAACGGGGTCAACCCCCTCCGCAACGCGTGCGCCTTGTCGATCAAGAAATTCGACAACGACTTTTCGTGCAATTCCTTTTCCGAGGTTGCTGACCTTCACATCAACGAAGTTCAGGCCGACGCGACTTGGATCGAGTTGGACGTTGACGTTTGGTCGGATATTTTCTCGCTTCAGTTCTGCAAGTTGTTGGGTTTGCGTCTCGCGCAAATACCAAGTTTCTTTGGCCAAGATGAACGTCAACACAGCGATCGCCACTGTCGCCAATGCCGAAACCCACGAAGAAATGGAATCAGGGGATATTGATACACCAGGTACGTTCTGCCTTCCGACTGCCCATCCGAAGAAGAACAGCAATGGTAGTGTCACTGAGAAGACGATAATCAGAAGCGGCAATCCGGCACGAGATGGTTTTGACTGTGGTGGCATTGAATCTCCGTAATGGCTAACGTAAAGCTAACCGGCGCGCGCCGCTTTTATGCGCGTCCGTGTTGAGCGAAAGGTTATGTCATTGGTTGTTAATTTTCTGAACATGCGCATCTATGCTCTCAGACAAATGCCGGCATTGTGCAACCAGCTCATTGACGCTCGCCACCGACACTGAAACTTGATTGCCTTCCTTATCATATCCTGCCCTGTGAGCACAATCATGCCTTAGACACACTGCCTTGAATAGCCATGCAATATCTCCAAAATCATAACCGAGTACATCTGCATACATTGGCTTTACCTTACGCATGTCGTGAAAAATTATATCCTTCAGATACGCGGCTACTGTCGACTTGATATTGCTATACTGAGCGTAGATCTCGTTCATAGTGAATTTACGACATCCAAACTCAGGGTCTGTTTCTATTAGCTTTCTCGTCAGGACATCCGAGTTAGTTACGTTGTGTATGAATGTTGCAGACAGGAATTGTTCAAGAACGGAAACAATATGGACGTGCATCATGACAAGAAGACTGAATTGAATATTCTCATCTACGTCGACTTGGAGGAGTTGCGGTACTTTGGATAAATGCTTGTTGAGCGTTTTAAGCTGCTCGGAGTTCTCAACCTCCCACTCAAGCTCATCCTCTTCAGGGTCATCTAGATCCCATGGCGACAAGCTCACATATGAGCCAGAATTAAGACCAACAATCTTTGACATTATTGCTGGGTCGTTGTCGCCATCGAACCGCACAATGCGGCCATACACCAACCCATCATCGCTCTGATCGACGTCGATTTCGTAGCTGATCTGTTCAAGCTCGTCATCGGTGATGCCGAGTAGATCAGCTAACCGCTTGCTCCTCTTGGCTTCGATTTGGTCAAACAACCATTCCTTTGTACTACTCATTGCGCCTACTCCTAGCAGCCTGTCGGACTTTGAATATGTTTGCAGATTAATAGCGTAAAAAAGGCGATTTGAGTTTGATTTCCATGAAAAAGTTTTATCGCTACTGTAGTATGACGCTCAGATCAATATTATAATATATCATATACACTATCTTTATACTTTATCGTAAAATAGTTTAACTTTTTTCATTAAGTCCGACAGGCTGCTAGTGAATGACATAACGTAAAGCTAACCTGGCGCGGCCCTGGAAAGCCTGAAAATTAACAAAGCGCCAAATAGCCGCGCTCCGGTTGAGCGCAATGTTATGTGTTTGTATTCCAATTCTTCAAAAAACTGGTGATTCGATGCTCATTTACTAGCACATATAGGGTTACAAGTGTGACTAGCGGTAAAGGTGAGATAAGCCACAAATCAAAACCTGATTGCATCCAACCCACGAAAGAACCTCCAAAGGATGAGCAAATATAGATGGCTAAATCCAGATTATGCCCTTTTGGTCCGAATACTCTGTACTGCCGCCCCTCGACGCCGCCATGAATAAATCTACGGTGTTGTTCAAAAGAAAGATCCTTCTCCAATTCATGCATACGGTGGAGCTTACATAGGTAGATTTGCCGATAATGGTGGGCGAACAACACCCATATGGTCATTAGGAGCGAAACAAGTATGCCGGCCAGCCCCACAATTTTTGGCGTTGTGGGTGGAGACGTGCTAATCAACAGACCCCAGAAAACAAAAACTCCTGCGATGAGCAATGAACCTGCCTGCCATCTAAAGCTATCGTAGTGCAGATAAGAAGCTTGCGTAGCCTCGTACTCAGCTATTTTCTTTTCCATTGGTTAAACGGCCTTTCTGGGTTGTTTTGCAACACATAACAATAATTAGATTGATCCTTCTAAACGGCGTATTTTTGAGTTACAACCCATATAAGACGCAAAACACAAACAATACAATCAACAGTTAATCGCATATAAAATAAAAATTTACCCCCTATATCTCATTATATTTCTGCTTCTTATACTGATCGGCATAAAAACGCTGTTTACTGGCTTTTTTATATTCAATTATGAAACCCTCGGATAGAGTTTTTCCTGCCTGTAATCTTCATACCGGAAAAGATCAACTGAACTCAATGCTGGCTGCACGGCATCTTTTCCGGAAACCCGGATCACCCGTTCCGGAAGCTGCCAGTCAATTCCAACCAATGGATCATTCCACAGAATACCTGCGTCATAGGATGATGCATAGTAGTTGTCGCACTTGTAGGCAAAAACAGCTTCGGCTGAGAGCACAAGAAAGCCATGAGCAAACCCTTTTGGCACCCAGAGCATATTCTTTCGTTCAGCATCAAGCACACAGGCTACATGTCGTCCATACCACGGAGAACCAAGACGGAGGTCAACGGCAACATCAAGCACACTGCCATAGAGTGCACGGACAAGTTTTGACTGGGTAAATGGTGGTTTCTGAAAATGAAGTCCACGAAGCACTCCATAGCCGGATTTGGACTCATTATCCTGAACAAATACAACGCGTCCGATATGCTGTTCAAAAAGATCCTGACGAAATGACTCAAAAAAATAACCACGATCATCGCCAAATACCTGTGGCTCAAACATCAGAACATCAGGTATGGCTGTAGGAAATACTTGCATAAACGTCAAAAAAAATATTGAATCATCAGCCAGCAAAAACAGAATGGCTCCCCCTTTAACGCTGAACAAGCAACTGCCTCAGGTACAACCCGTAATGGCTCTTCATCAATGGTTCTGAGAGTCGCAACAGCTCTTCATCATTGATCCAGCCATTGCGCCAGGCGATCTCTTCAGGACACGCCACTTTCAGCCCCTGCCTTTTCTCTACAGTCTGTATAAAGTTTCCTGCCTCCTGAAATGACTCATGCGTACCTGTATCAAGCCAGGCAAAACCACGCCCGAGCATAGAGCACTTCAACTGACCCTTTTGCAAATAAGCTTCGTTAACTGCTGTGATTTCAAGTTCTCCCCGTGAAGATGGTTTCACCTTTTTAGCAATCTCCACGACATCATTGGGATAAAAATAAAGACCAACAACGGCATAATTTGACCTGGGATTCAGTGGCTTTTCTTCGAGCGAAAGAACCGTTCCCTCGGCATCAAGTTCGGCAACTCCATACCGTTCCGGATCAATGACATAATAGCCAAAGATTGTTGCTTTGCGATCTTTTTGGACATTGAGCACGGCCGCTTCCAGCATCGCTGAAAAAGCATAACCAAAAAAGATATTGTCACCCAGAATAAGGGCAACATCATCATTGCCAATAAATGCTTCGCCTAGAAGAAATGCCTGAGCAAGGCCATCGGGAGAGGGCTGTACCACATAAGAGAGAGTAATACCCCAGTCATGGCCATCCCCAAGCAGTTTCATGAACATCGACTGATCCTCAGGTGTCGTAATAACAAGAATATCCCTTATACCGGCGAGCATCAGCGTCGTCAGGGGATAATAGATCATGGGCTTGTCATAGACAGGAAGAAGCTGTTTTGATATCCCCCTGGTAACCGGGTAAAGCCTGGTGCCAGAGCCTCCTGCCAGAATAATTCCCTTCATAAAACTTTTGATTTATTGAGATATCATGCCATTGAGTCACACATCAACAACTGAATGGCTATCAAAAAATGACTACTCCATGAGAGTCGCAAGTTCTGAACTCAGGCGCATACATTTGCGGGCGGCTTGAATGGCCGACACACCTTCTTCTTCGCCGAAAAGCTCCCAGGGAAGCCGATATGATGACTCATCTCCATATTTTGCAAGCATTTTTTCGTGTGAATCATACTTTTCCAACTCTGGAAGTATCTGTTCAATCAATGTCGCAACATCAGTCGTTACAGTTCCCTCTGAAATCAATTGTGACAAATGTCTGGCTGGCTTGTGAGTCAAGGGAGAAACGCCAAAGAGCATCAGCACAGCAAGTCCGGTATTTTCAAGCACAAGTATCGATCCGGAAACACATGCCCGCCAGCGCTTGAGAGAGTAATCCTGCTCCGCTTCATTCAAAAACCCGCGTGCGAGTTCAAGGCGATACTCAACATTCTTGTCTGATCCCATAACAGTCTCCTTTATGTCAATGCCTGCATCATGCAGGTTTTACATCATCGTATTAATTAATCCACTGAATCTGTTTCTGTGACTTTTTCAATCCGTTAAGCTCTCGAAAAGTTACCATCCAGAAACAATCCTGTCAAAAATATCATCAATAATCTGGCCAAGGGCAAAACGAATGGCCGCCTGTTGCGCCACATAGTTTCCAACGGGATAATCGGCAAATCCGACAAACGCCTGGGTAAAAATTGGCGCCTTTTTTACTCGATCTTCCATCGTTACCTGTACGACCAAAGTAATCCTGTTTGTTCTGGCACGCTGGGTTGAGCTGGAGAGTTGACTTGATTCGTCAGAAAATGAAAGTATTGTCCCCTGAACCAGGGCATCGGCCCGTGCAATGGAAGAAATGAATCGGAGAGAGCTCTGTGATTCGACTCTATCGACAAGACTTTTGGTCAGCTCTGCCCTGAATTGAGCAATACCGGCACCGGAACGGTCATCAAACACCGGAATGGCAATGGTCTTCAGATGTTCGGGCAGCGACCCTCCTTTAAAACTGTAACAACCCTGAAGAGCGCCCAGAAGCAGGAAAAAAAGTATAGTCACACCAGCTTTCCACATAAACAATGCCCTGATTAATAAGTTCGGCGGTCTATCGTGTTCAGTATTTTACGGAAGGGATAGGTCAGGAGCAACCTTTTTTTTCTGGTTCCATTCAACGCTGAAAGATAGACACCTGTTTTCGAGTCACTCCAGCTTGATGCAAGTTTCACCGCAAGCCCTGCTGCAACTGAGGGGGACTGGGCAAAAATATCAAGAATAGTATTAAAGGTGGCTAACTGTCGTGAAAGCTCAGGGGTAGGGTTATCGACGCTGAGCATCCCGGTACGCACCAGGCCTGGATGCAGGAGCATCACCGATATTCCTTTATTCCTGTACTCTTCAGCAACAGCATAGGTCAATCTGGCTATGGCTGCCTTGGTGGAGCCATAAGCGCTCATCCATGGCGTATTTGAAGCACGGTCTGTGCCGGAACCGGCCATATTGATCACCTTTCCTGGTATGTTTTCCCTGAGAAAATAGCTGATTGCCGCACGGCAGCCATTGTAGGTTCCCTTAAGATTGGTATCAATCACCTTGCCCCATTCATCAGGATTACTCTCCGTAATGCTTCTGAAGGGATCGGAGATTCCTGCATTGTTAATAAAACAGTCAACCTTGCCGAATTTTCGGGTTGCCTCAAGGATAAGCTGTTCCATATCTGACATGGAGACAACATTGCAGACACAACCCAGGACGCTCCCGGGCTGAAATTCAGCTACGGCCGCCTGAACATTGGCATCTGAAGATGAAGTAAGAACAACCTTTGCGCCTTGACGGACAAATTCATGAGCAATAGCTTTGCCGATACCTTTTGTGGAACCGGTAATGACGGCAACCTTGTGGTCGAGCATACCCATGAAAACCTGCTATTTTCCGTTGGCCCCATCAACCATCACCTGAAGTTCCGGTCGACCGACTGCATAAGTTTCAAGCTCAATACCCTGCTCTATCGCCTCCCAGGCCTGACGGATACTCTTTGCGCCAGCTTTTGGACCCATGGGATGACCAAAAATACCGCGACCAGGTACAAAACCAAAATCAACGCTGCCGACCTTGCGGTAAACACCTTCAAGCGTCAGGGCCGAATCGCTGCCACCGGGCACTGGAAGTGAGCGCCTGAGATGACCAAACTCCTGCAGACACTCCTGAATATTCTCTTTTACCTCATCTTCCGGAGTCATCATCCTGCTGCCAAATCCGGGCATGATAATTGAGTCAAGACCTGCAAGACGTTGCAGTTTGGTCATGACCCTGGAGTGCACGCCATATTTTTCCATACGGCTGAACGCTGCTATAAACGGAAAATGGCCGATGAGAGGAACTTTCGTATGCTTTGCAAGCATTCTGACGGCACTGAGACCAACCGGAAGAGCATTGACAAGCAAGGCATTCGCGCCATTGCTGACGGCAATATCGTGTTGCTCAATCAGGCGGTCAACCTCGTCCGTCACATTGGCAAGATAAATCTTCGGTTCGCCGGTATCCCGCTCAGCACTCTGTCTGGCTTCTGCCAGCGCATGAGAACGCTCAATCAGGGTTGACCAGTCAACATCCGCCAGCATTTCATCGTCTTTGGCAATATCAAGACCACCCAGCCAGCTCTGACGGGCAATTTCAGCGAAATCATCAGGACTGAGACCTATATTTGGTTTAACCACACCAAAAAAGATAGGTCGATTATACGCATGAAGAAGATCACGGATACCATCAATACCAAATTTTGGTCCATCAAACGCATTAAGATATGACTCGGGAAAACCGATATCAAGCAACTTGACCACTGGCACACCTGGAGTAAAAAAGACTCCCTCTCCACACACTGCGGAAAGCAGATTCGGAATTTTCGTCCCGAAATTGCGATGCGGATGAGCAATAGTCAAGCGGCAGGCGTGAATAGGGCCGGTCGCCACATGATGTATCGGATAGCTGAGCGCCTCAAGCTCTCCCTCCACCGTGAGGCTGATGACCTTCGCCCCGTGTTTTGGTCGGAAGTCTTCATCATGGCCCACGCGTTGCCACTGTGCAGTAGATTGTTCACTGCAGAAATGAGCAAGGGCTGTCTCGATATCTCCCACGCATTCCAGGTAATAATCGAGCGTCAGGTAGTCAGCCATATCAAGCTGCTCCCTTGAGGCAAAAAAACCTTTAATATCCTCTCTGTTCATAGAAATGCATGAAACACCCCTGCCCCGGCCGCCGCAAGTTGCTCAAGGGTTACCATTAATAAAATCAAACTCTGACTGTACTCTGTTTACCCTTCCGATTTGATGGTATTGAAATACTCAAACGCATCCTGAGGATTCATCTTCTCATGAACTACCTTGTTGACGGCTTTCATCATGGCCAGAGGGTAATCACTCTGAAAAATATTTCGTCCCATGTCAACACCCGATGCGCCTTCATTGATAGCGCTCCATGACATCGTCAGCGCTTCGAGTTCAGGAAGTTTCTTGCCGCCTGCCATAACGATCGGTACCGGGCATGAAGCAATAACGGTATCAAAATCTTCGGGCACATAATAGGTCTTGACAATCTGTGCTCCAAGCTCCGCTGCCATACGGCATGCAAGCCTGAAATATTTGGCATCTCGCACCATATCCTTGCCAACTGCCGTTACTGCCATAGTAGGAATACCGTAACGCAAACCCATATCAACAAGCCTTGTCATATTGTGAATAGAACGGGTCTCATATTCTCCACCAATGAATATCTGGAGAGTAATTGCGGCAACGTTCATGCGGATGGCATCTTCGATATCAACCGCAAGCTCTTCATCAGAAAGCTCCTTGAGAATGCTTGGACCACCGCTGCAACGCATGACGACGGCTCTGGTGAGGCTTGGAGGAACAGTCGTACGCAGAATACCACGCGTCAGCATGATAGCATCAGCATAAGGCATGAGCGGGACGATGTTGACATCCGGCCGTTCAAGCCCGGTCGTCGGCCCCTGAAAGTAGCCATGATCAATAGCAAGCATGACAGTCTTTCCAGTATCAGGTCTGAAAATTCTTGAAAGACGGTTTTTCATTCCCCAATCCAGAGAATGTGCGCCTTTAAGAAAAAATCCATAATTATTGACCGGAGTATCCAGATAATACTCTTTTGCCTGCTTGTCTTTATCGTATTCTGCCATGATATCGATCTCCTCTTTCGCTGTTGTAATTGTTTATGTCTTCAATATTTTTTGCTCATTCAGCGGAGCGCGGCGGCGATATTGCCGCCATCTACTGTCGTAATTGAACCAGTTGTCCTGATTTCAAGGGCAAGATGCACAAAGGCTTCAGCAACATCTTCGGCGGTCACCTCAAGCTGTAACAGATTTCCGGCCATGTATTCCCGCTCACTCAGGCCACGGGCGGCTGATCGGGCCTTGATCATCTCAGCGGTAAGCAGGCCGCTGCGAATGCGATCTGCATTAATTCCATTAGCCCGAATACCGTCACGTCCATGATCAAGCGCATACTGACGAACGAGAAACATCGTTGCCGCTTTAGGCAGGCCGTAGGGGCCAAAATCCGGGCCGGGATTGACCGCCTGTTTTGAGACGTTAAACAGCAGGACGCCTCCTGTCCCTTGCAGTTTCATGATTTTCACCGCTTCCTGCGCAATGGACTGGTGTGAAAAAAAGTTTATTTCAAAGCTCTTTCGGAGCAGATCGTCAGCGACTTCTCCGATACGCCCCTGAATGGCTGCTCCAACATTTGATACAACAATATCCACACCGCCAAAGCGGCGACATGCTGCATCAAATGCCGCTCGAACCTCTCTCCTTGAGGTAACATCACAGGTCAAGGCAAGAACGCTCCCGCCAAGCTCCTCTGCTGCCCGATCGAGAGACTCTCTGGTCAGGTCGAGAATGACCAGTTCAGCCCCTCTCTGACGAAAAGCTTTGGCTGTTGCAAGGCCGATACCACTTGCTGCTCCGGTAACCAACACAACTTTGCCAGCAAAGACATCGTGATGAACTTTCGTCATCTTGGCTTGTTCCATATCCCAGTACTCTATCTCAAAAGCTTCACGGTCACTGATGGTTTCAAAAGTGCCAAGCGATTCGGCATCAAGAATGGCTGAAGCGGTACAGGTTGCTATATCCGCATTGACAGCCGCAGATTCTGCGGTTTTGCCAAGCCCGAAAAGCCCGAACCCAGGAACAAGCACCACTCTTGGAAGAGGGTCAAGCATGGTTACCTGCATGTCGGATGCCTGCTGCTGAACGGTAAAGTAGTCGGTATACTCCTCGCAATAGCGTTGCACCGCCTCATGGACTGCGGCCTTGAATCCTGCGATATTGTCTGCGTCAGGTGCAGGAACAAGAAGTGGCTTATTTTTTGTTCGAATAATAAAGTCAGGCGTCATGGCTCCCCGTTGACTCATGCGCACAAGGTCGACGCTGTTGACATACTGAAGAATATCGGAAGAGGTGCGAAAATCAAGAATAAACTGGTGATACTCACGCATACCAGGTGACTTTTCCTCAACACAGGCTCCCCTGATCACTGGGGCAATTATTTCTAATGGTGCAATTGCCTGGGGTAACGATATCGACGGGAAGGTTTTTCGGCCAGCCCGGGCGATACGATGTTCAAGCATGCTGACTGCCTCAATCATCCTTGTATAAGCTTCTCTTGCTGTCGAGCCAAAAGTAACGAGACCATGCTTCTGAAGCACCAGTCCATTTATCTCAGGGTTTGCCTCGTAAACACTGGCGGCAGATCGGGCAAGTCCAAGACCTGGCTTGATATAAGGCACAGAACCAAAGTTTTCACCGAGCGTTTCGCGGCAAAGCCTCTCACCATCCGGCTGATTACTGACGGTAAGCAAGGCAAAGGAATGAGTATGAAGGATAAACCGGTGTGGCAGAAAGGCATGAAGCAGTGTCTCTATCGAAGGTGTCAACCTGTTTTCGGCCATGTGGTCGGTCAGACTGAACATGTTCAACAACAGAAGATGTTTAAACTCTTTGGTCGAAAAACGACGAAGCGCCTCTTCGCTGATGCTGTCGTTATGGGTGAAAAGCTCCACAAGTTTACGCAGGGGTATCAGTCTGAGTGGCGTATAATCCCGACCGGTAACCCGGCTCAGATCGACTCCACTTGCCTTGATCAACAGTACTTCAGCGCGGTTGCCAACCATATCAACCAGTTCGCACTTGACAGAGGTATTACCCCCGCCATGCATCACAAGCGAACTTTCACTTCCAAGAAGGCGGGATGCATAGACTAATTCGGCAAGTTCCGTTTGCACCTCAGGCAGGCGGCACTGCTCTGCGACGGATTGCTGAAGATCAGCTTCATTCCAAAGGTTCTGCATAAGAGGTCACGCTTCTCACACCGGAAACCAGTGTGTATTGTTGAAAAATAACGACATGTACAAACACGAAGCGCCTGTCATTGCCTCGCTTTTTTTTTCTTTTCATGCCACCTTTCAATAAAAAATCCAGAACTGTAGACAGTGAGAAAACCGGGAATCACAATACAAAGAAAAGAAATTTTGTCCCCTGTTGTTTGCAGTTGGCCGGATGACCAGATCATCCACACAAGCAGATACCAAGCCGGGCCTACAAAAAGAAATGCCGTGTTCCAGAGCCTTTTAAAACTATATTTCATAATAAAATGCGCGTCTTGACAAAATAAGTGTCGTCTCAGAGGCGACCTTCAATTCGAAGATTGCGTTCATTGAGTTTTTCAAGAATAATCCTGACCAGATACTGCAGTGCATTAACCACATAGGTAAAATAAGCCAGATAAGCATCCAGAATCAGCACCTCCTGTGAAGCACCAAACCATGCCAGAAAAAAGTACAGCAGGTGAAATGCTGCTGCTACAGTGCTTCCAACATCTTCCCACAAAAACTCTTTCGAGTAGACCCATTGATTAAAAACCTCCTTTTCAAAAAACATTCCTGTAATGAAAAGAAGAGCAAAAAACAGTGTTTTAAATAAAATTGCAAGACTGACCCAATAAAGACCGGGAACGAAAAGAGCATTGGCATAGAGTACCGTGATGGTTAATCCGGCAATAAAAAAGAGAAACTGGATCGGAGCAAGAATAATCTGAATATCGGTCCAAACTGATGCGTTTCGTTTGACAAGCTGTTCTGGAGTATAGCGCGGCATCTTCTTTTATGCTTGACTGATAGAAAAAACAGACTGATATACCGGTACACAACCGACATGTTCATCCTGAAAAGGATGGAATATAGTAAAACATTTATTTTGAACAGATATTATCCGAACATTAGATTGCATCCTCTTGCTGACACTTTGCTGACTCTTAATGATTTGATCATGCTGAATAATTCTTCTTCCTCTGCTATGGTATTGGCGCTCAAACTGCTTGGCTTGCGCAGTCACAGTCGGGAAGAGCTGCAACGGAAACTTCAGAGAAAGGGGTATAGCCCGGAAATTATTGAAGAGGTACTTGAGACGCTGACAAGCCGGGGGGTGCAGAACGACTTGGCCTTCAGTATGGAGTTGGTCAGAAGTCAATCGCGGCGAAAACCGGCTGGGAAAATAAAAATAGTGGCTGATCTCAGGAAAAGAGGCGTTTCAGAGAACATTATTGCAGAACTCCTGAAAAACTATGAGAGTGGTGAACTGTGCTTTCAGGCTGCAGAAAAAAAAATCCGCTCACTGCGTGGCACGACAGAAATTGAGAAGAAAAAAAAACTTGAGCTTTTCCTGCGTAACCGGGGATTTGCATGGAATGAGATTCAGTTGGCAATCAACCATTTTATTAAGACTGATTCTGAAAATGAAGAATTCTTTCAGGAGAGCTCTCCATGAACAAGTGAACCAATCTTTTCACCGCGCAGCAACCTTGTCAGATTCCCTTTCTCATTCATATTCATGACCACAATAGGCAAAGAATTTTCGCTGCAGAGTGTGATAGCGGTCATATCCATAACCCGAAGATTTTTACGTATCACATCCAGATAGGAGATATCTGCAAAAAACTGCGCATTGGCGTTTTTTTCAGGATCTGAATCATAAACACCGTCAACTCTGGTGCCCTTGACAATAATATCCGCCTCAATCTCAATCGCCCTTAGTGAGGCCGCCGTATCGGTCGTAAAATAGGGGTTTCCTGTGCCCGCACCGAAAAGAACGACTCGTCCTTTTTCAAGATGACGAACAGCACGCCTTCTGATAAAAGGCTCTGCCATCTGTTCCATTTTTATAGCCGTCTGAAGGCGGGTAAAAACCCCTTTTCGTTCCAGCGCATCCTGAAAAGCCAAGGCGTTAATGACGGTTGCAAGCATACCCATATAATCGGCCTGCACCCGGTCCATATTTGCTGCTGCCTCCGACATGCCTCGAAAAATATTGCCTCCTCCAATCACAAGAGCAATCTGAGCGCCCATATCGCGTGCTTCCCTGATCTCCTCGGCATACCGTTCAAGCATTCTGGCATTGATGCCGTAACCATCATCACCTGCAAGTGCTTCACCACTCAATTTCAGCAAGATGCGCTTGTACTGGAGCATATCCTTATCCTCAGCAACAAAGGGTTAATGGAAAAAACACATTGAGTAAAAAAAAAGCCTCGAACAACGAGGCTTTTTTCAACTTATTCTCCCAACTGATAGCGAACAAATCCAATGACATCGACCTTTGCCTGATGCTGTTTTCGACAGTCACTGAGCACACCGGATACCTTTGCCTTGTCATCTTTAATAAAGGTCTGTTCACTGAGTACCACATCCTGGTAGTACTTTTCAAGTCGTCCAAGAACTATCTTGTCGACAAATTCCTCTTTTTTGCCCTGTTCAAGAGCCTGCTGACGATAAATTTCAGACTCTTTGGCAATATAGTCGGCAGGAACACAAGAGCGGTCAACAACCACCGGCGCAGCCGCCGCGACCTGCATGGCAAGATCTTTGGCAAGTCCCCTGACAACTTCAGGCTTGTCAGTATCAATCTGAATGATCGCGCCAAGTTTTGCGCCCGGGTGAATATATCCCTCAACAAGGCCATTCGGAGCATCAAAAAAAGCAAGGCGCTTGAGATTGATTTTTTCGCCAAGCTTGCCTGTCATGGTTTTCATGGCATCATCAACAGATTCACCACCATAAGCTTCGCCAAGCGTCAGTGCAAGAAGAGCTTCGGGAGATGTCGTGCGGTTTGCAAGAGCAAGATCACCAAGCGTCTCAGTAAAACCGGTAAAGTCATCACCACGAGCAACAAAATCAGTCTCGCAGTTCAATTCAAGAATAACACCACTCTTGTGGTCAGGAGTTACCTTGATGCTGACCATTCCTTCCTTGGCATCCCTGTCAGCACGTTTCGCTGCAAGGGCTGCACCTTTTTTGCGCAGATAATCGATAGCCTGCTCAATATCACCACCTGTTTCATCAAGGGCTTTTTTGCAGTCCATCATCCCTGCACCTGTTATATCACGAAGATTTTTTACATCTTTTGCTGAAGTCTGGCTCATGTAACTTTTACTATTTTCTCTTGTTGATTGTAAACAATGATTATTCGCTGATCTCTTCCAGTTCGTTATCGGCATCCACTTCGACCTCATCCATCTCGGCAAGAACCTCATGCTCAACCTTCAGTTCGCGTGCCTTGATAACCGTATCTGCAACAGCCTTGACCATAAGCTGAATGGAGCGGATGGCATCATCATTTGCCGGTATGACATAATCAACCAGTTCAGGGTCACAGTTTGTATCAACCATCGCAATAATGGGGATACCAAGTGAACGGGCCTCCTTGATGGCGATATGCTCTTTCTTGATGTCAACGATAAAGAGTGCGGCTGGAAGCCTTGTCATGGTGGCAATACCTCCAAGAATTCTCATGAGCTTCTCTTTCTCACGACCAAGCATGAGACGCTCTTTCTTGGTAATCATATCATAAGTGCCGTCAGTGGCCATCCGGTCAATGGAGTTCATGCGTCTGATACTCTGGCGGATTGTCTGGAAGTTGGTGAGCATACCGCCCAGCCAGCGCTCACAGACATAGGGCATTCCGGCACGCTCTGCCTGCTCGGCAATAATGTGTTTGGCCTGTTTTTTTGTGCCGACAAACATGATTTCTTTGCCGGTCTGCGCGATAGCCTCAAGCGCCTTGAGTGCTTCATCGGCAAGAACAACGGTTTTCTGGAGATCAATAATATGAACACCGTTTTTTTCCATGAAAATATACGGCTTCATTTTTGGACACCAGCGACGGGCAAGGTGACCAAAGTGGACTCCCGCGCGGAGCATCTCTTCAAGCTGGAAATGTGACATAGTAACCTGTGGTTATGATTTAGTTATTCCTCTACCATGCCTGTACTGCCCGGTATCCGGCGCAGGGCGCCGGACACTTCCGGAAAGCTTCATCTGAATGATCTTCAGAATGGCATGATATGCGATGTTGTGTTCTGAAATTAAACTTATAGTAAAAAGAGCAAGCGCCAGATTAACGTTTGGAGAACTGGAAACGTTTGCGGGCCTTTTTGCGCCCGAATTTTTTCCGTTCAACCATTCTCGGATCTCTTGTCAGAAGTTTCTCTGTTTTAAGAATGGCGCGAGCTGCTTCATCAAACTCAGTCAGAGCACGGGCAATGGCAAGGCTGACTGCTCCAGACTGACCGCTGACGCCACCACCCTGAACATTCACCCTGATATCAAACTCTTCGGATTTTTCAGTAATCAAAAGAGGCCTGAGAGCCTGGTTACGTTTGAATTCATCCTTGAAATATTCTTCAACCGGCCTTTTGTTGATAATAACCCGGCCTTTTCCCGGAGTCATAAAAGCTCTGGCCACGGCGGTTTTACGGCGACCTACTGTATCAATAACCTCTTTCATTCCCAATCCGTTAAATATTTAGTTTACTTTCATTTCTACAGGAGACTGTGAAGCATGCGGGTGATTTGCGCCAGCATAAACCTTGAGTTTTCTGAAAAGCTGACGACCGAGATTGTTGTGTGGCAACATTCCCCAGACAGCATTTTCAACAATTCTTTCCGGTTTTTTCTTGAGAAGGTCTTTCATACTGTCAACCTTAACGCCACCGGGATAATGGGAGTGTGAAAAGTAGCTTTTCTGATCCTCCTTTTTACCGCTGAGCGCAATTTTGTCAGCATTGGTTACAACTATAAAGTCGCCAGTATCAATGTGTGGGGTAAACTGCGGCTTGTGTTTGCCCCTCAGGACTTTCGCAATTTCAGAAGCCATTCTGCCCAAGACCTGACCCTCTGCATCAATAACATACCATTTGCGATCAACATCTGCGGGCTTTGCCGAATATGTCTTAAAACTTAACGTCTTGCTCATGCTCTATACTAAGATTAACTGGACTATTGCGAAAAATAAAGTCCATGAATGTAAATTATTCCACTTAATTCTACAAATTATACCTTATATCTCAACAGGAATTCCAGAAGAACTCCCGTAACAACTTTTTTACCAAGACCGTCTCTGTTTTTATGAAGCCTTTAATTGCTCTGGTGGGCCGTCCTAACGTCGGCAAATCAACCTTGTTCAACAGAATTTTGCGCCAGCGAAGCGCCATAGTCGACCCGACGCCCGGTGTCACGAGAGACCGCCACATCGCAGAGGGCGAGTGGCAGGGCAAACAGTTTCTCCTGATGGATACTGGCGGCTACAACGCCGATGGCGACATCATCAGCAAGGCAATGCTTGAGCAGACGCTGATGGCCATCCGCGATGCCGACATCATCATCTTTCTGACCGATGTGCGCGCAGGCCTCTCTTACGAAGATCTTGAACTCGGACGATTGCTGCAACGCACGTTCCAGCACAAGCAGCTCTTTTTTGCAGTCAACAAGGTTGAATCGCCACAGCTCAACCTTGATGCTGAATCGTTTATCAGCACCGGATTTACCAAGCCTTATTTTCTCTCGGCAAGGGATGGGAGCGGAGTGGCCGATATGCTTGACGACATTCTTGAGTCACTGCCTGAAACTGAAAGAGTGCCTCTGGCTGAGGATGCTGCCATCCAGCTTGCCGTGGTTGGACGACCAAATGTCGGAAAATCAAGCTTTGTCAATGCACTGCTTGGTTCAAACCGCCTGATTGTGTCCAATATTCCGGGCACCACCCGCGACGCAATCGACAGCCGCTTTACAAGAAAGCAGCAGGAGTTTATTCTGATTGATACGGCAGGACTGAGAAAACGCACAAAAATAGATGCCGGGATCGAATACTACAGTTCCCTGAGAACTGAAAAGGCCATTGAGCGTTGCGACGTTGCCCTGGTGATGCTTGATGCTGAACCTGGGATTGAAAAGCAGGATATGAAGATTATCAATATGGCCGTCGAGCGCAAAAAAGGGGCGCTGTTACTGATCAACAAATGGGATCTGATCGAAAAGGATTCAAAAACCAGCAAGATTTATGAGGAAAATCTGAGGATGAACATGGGAAACCTCTCTTACGTTCCTGTCGTCTTTATTTCAGCGCTGACCAAAAAGAACCTGTACAGGGCAATCGACACGGCACAGGAGATCAGCCGCAACCGATCTCGCAAAATAACGACAAGCGTGCTTAATAAATTTCTGGAAGAGGCTCTGTCACAAACCCATGCGTCCACGAAAACAGGAAAAGAGCTGAAAATCAAGTACATGACACAGATCAATGCCGCCTGGCCGGTCTTTGCTTTTTTCTGCAATGATCCACTTCTTGTGCAAAGCAATTTCAGGAAGTTTCTTGAAAAGAAGCTGCGTGAACATTTCACTCTGGATGGAGTCCCCATTTCAATGCGTTTTCTTCAGAAATAGTCTTTTGAACTTTACCATGCCGATTATATTTTTTCTGTAATATCAAACTCTACACTCTATGTCTACAGTACATGATGAATCCACACATTCATCCTGCAGCCACCAAGGCAACAATCATTCATCATCATCACATTCATCCTGCGGCCATCAGCACTGCAATAACAACCGTCCGCTGCAACAGGTAAAGAATATTATTGCCATTGCTTCAGGCAAGGGTGGCGTTGGAAAATCGACCTTTGCCGTTAACCTTGCGATCAGCCTTGCCCAGACAGGCGCAAAAGTGGGTTTGATTGATGCCGATCTTTACGGACCAAGCATTCCAACGATGTTCGGGCTCGTTGATGCCAAACCGGATGTGGTGGAAAAAAATCTTGTCCCACTTGAAAAATACGGTGTGAAGCTGATGTCGATCGGCTTTCTGATCGATATCGATACCGCAGTGATCTGGCGCGGCCCCATGGTCTCCAGCGCGATCAAGCAGTTTATCAGTGACGTGGAGTGGGGTGACCTTGATTACCTGATTTTTGACCTTCCTCCTGGCACAGGAGATATCCAGATCACCATTGCCCATACGGTGTCGTTGACTGGAGCGGTTATTGTCACAACACCTCAGGATGTTGCCATGGCTGATGTCTCAAAAGCCGTCAGTATGTTCCGAAAAGTCAATGTTCCCATTCTCGGGCTGGTGGAAAACATGAGCTACTACGAGCTTCCGGATGGTACCAAAGATTATATTTTCGGCAGGCATGGAGGAGAAATATTTGCCAAAACCAATGGAGTGCCTTTCCTCGGATCTGTTCCGATTGACAGGGCCATCCGTGAAGGCGGTGATAACGGGGAGCCCTATATGCTCAGCCATCCCGAATCAGCAACATCGAAAGCGATCAGGCAAAGCGCAACAGAGGTTGTCCGAATGGTTTCAATGATGAGGGCCGCGCAACAGTAAGAGGAACTATCATCACTTTGATATTGTTTTTTTGCACAGCAGGTTTGATATTAAGGTCTGTGAATGACGAAGTAACCATAATTTTCTATCATTGTAAACACATTATACCATGAGCACCAGTAAGGATTATCTGCCTAACAGCGATGCGCTCTACGACAGGGTTATTGCCGCACTTGAAACCGTACGCCCATACCTGCAAGTTGACGGAGGAGATTGTCAGCTTGTCGGCATCAGCAAAGATATGGTCGTTGATGTTAAACTGCTTGGCGCATGTGGTTCATGTCCGATGAGCACCCTTACTCTTCGTGCTGGCGTTGAACAGGCGATCAAAAAAGCAATTCCGGAAATTGTACGAGTTGAATCAGTGTAAAAATCTTACCTGTCAAGATTTCTCAATAAAAGTTCCAGGGAGTCTTCATTATGAATGAGGACTTCCCTTGCTTTACTACCGTCAGCCTCCCCCACAATCCCGCTGAACTGAAGCTGATCCATCACTCGTCCCGCTCTGCTGAATCCCAGCCTCAGACGTCTTTGCAGCAAGGAAACACTTGCCTGCTGATGCGTCACCACAAGTCTTGCTGCCTCCTCAAACATGGTGTCTCTTCCCTCTTTTTCCTGATAACCGGAAGCCTGCATCCCATTGCCCTTCTGCGCATCCGGAACAGGAAGCATATAGATGTTTTTCAGAGCATGCTGGGAACCAATGAAAGAGGTAATCTCTTCAACCTCACCGGACGAGACATAAGGCCCCTGAATACGCATCGATTTCGGTTGATTCGATGGCTGATAGAGCATGTCACCGTTGCCAAGAAGCTGCTCTGCGCCTGAACCGTCAAGAATCGTGCGGGAATCAACCCGGCTGGCAACCTGGAAAGCAATTCTGGCGGGAAAGTTCGCCTTGATAATCCCGGTAATAACATCGACTGAAGGACGCTGAGTCGCCACAATAAGGTGAATGCCGACGGCTCGCGCAAGCTGGGCTATCCGGATGATCGGTTCCTCGACCTCCCTTCCGGCCGTAATCATAAGATCGGCAAGTTCATCAATAACGACCACAATATAGGGAAGTGCCTCCTCCGGCATACGACGGTTATGGTCGCCGATATTACGAACACCTGCCTTCTCAAGGGTTTCATAACGGAGCTCCATCTCCTTGACCACGCACCTGAGTGCATACACTGCCTTCTGTGGATCAGTGATAATCTGCTCTTCAATCCCGGGGAAACGCATGAGAAAATGGTTTTTCAGATGCTGGTACTGAAAAAGCTCAACTCTTTTTGGATCAATCATCACAAACTTGACTTTGTCGGGACTGCACGCATAAAGCAGGCTGGAGATAATAACATTGATACAGACGGATTTTCCAGCTCCGGTTGCGCCCGCAATCAGCAGATGAGGCATCGTGGCCAGATCGGCAATACAAACTTCATTTGCTATTGTTTTGCCAAGCACAATCGGCAGCATCATGGTGCTGTTCTTGAATTTTTCAACTTGCAACACTGAGCGAAGCCAAACTGTTTTTGGCTTGCTGTTGGGAATCTCGACACCAACCGCATTTTTGCCGGGAATAGGGGCAATAATGCGAATTCCTCTGGCCGAGAGCGCCATCGCAAGATCATTTTCAAGTGATTTAACCCTGCTGACCTTGACATCCGGCTCAAGCTCAAGTTCGAACAGTGTCACACGGGGACCGACTGTCGTAGAAATTCTCTTGACCTCAATCTTGTAAATCCTGAGCTTTTCAAGCAGCTTGCGTTTGCTCTCTGCAAGATGATGCTCATCAATCCGATCATCATCATCAGGTACTTTTTCCAGAAGGTCAATGGATGGAAAACGATAAGCCTCCCTGTCCTTGGTCTGCACTTTCAGCTTGCGCTCATCAAGATCGGCCTCTTTTTCACGAACACCCTTATAAATAATCATTTCAGGTTCACCGGCAACTTCAGGGATATGGGCCAATCCAGCCACCTCGACAGGTGACAACTCTGGTAATGAAGAGTCTGGCTGTACACGTTCACCCTTGATGGGATGGGGAGAGGGAGCGCGCTTATCAGGGATGACGGCATGCCGTTCCTGTTCTTGTTTTTTAAGATCTACCCTCTTTTTTTTTCCCTCTTTCAGTCTTTGCTGTGCGGCTTTTTTTTTTCGTCTCTCTTCACGTTTTGACCTCAAAACAGCAAATAACTTGCTGAAACCGTTTTTCAGGATGCTCCCTGTTCTCATGATCGTGGAAAGCATCCCTCGGCCCATATAAAAAGTCAACACCAGAGCAATAACGCCAAGAAAAATCCATGCGCCGTAAAAACCAATAACCGTGGATAAAAGCACTGCAAGCATTCTGCCAATTGCACCCGCCATAAGATCACTGAATGGTTCAGAAGTAAGACCAAACATGCTGGCGACATCAATCGACATAAGAACACTGTAAAGAAAAAACAGAATCGCCGGTTTAAGACTTTTTGCCTGCAATAACGATAAGCCCCAGAAAAAAAATGAGGTTATTGGTACAATAACCATATAGCCAAGAGCGGAGTGGATAAAAAACGCAGAAAGTCTTGCTCCAAATAATCCAAATGGATTGTGAATGTTTTCTGCGGCATCCCTTGCTGCATTACTAAAAATATCGTACCAGGCAAGCGTACCGTAACTGACCTCATCATAAGGATTAAAGCTCAATACGGCGCCAATCAGAAAAAGTGAGGCCAGCATAAAGACAATGCCGATGATCTCTTTTTTCAGCGCCTTCATGTCAAGAGGCTTTGCTGTGGCGCCGTTACTCTTTTTTTTCATATTTACCGTACAATCCTCTTTATTTCCAGCTTGCTTTTATCCCAATGACGTTGTAATAAACGGAAGGGCAGCTATCTCTCCCGTATGAAGCGCGCCACGAACTTCAACCAGTATGGGGGTTCCAGGGGTAATGTATTCGCGCACAATATTACAGGTTCCCACTGGCTTCTGTAATGTGGGGGAAAGGGTTCCACTGCACACCCAGCCGATTTCCTGACGATCGGAATTGTATACCTTGAAATGCTGTCGCGGAAGGATACGACCATCCAGAATAAAACCGGCAACTCCTCTTTGCAGATTAGTCATAACCTGCTGGCACGCTTCCCTGCCAATAAAATGCCCCTTGTTCATTTTTACCACCCACTTCAGTCGAGCTTCAAGAGGATTGATATCCTGGTCAATCTCATGACCATACAGTGAGTATCCCATCTCAAGCCGCAGGGTGTCGCGAGCACCAAGTCCAATTGGTTGAATACCAGACTCTTTTCCTGCTGCAATGAGAGCTTCCCATAACGATATGGCCACTTCATTGGGCAAACAGATCTCCACACCTTTTTCACCAGTATATCCTGTTCGGGCGATAATCACCTCTGCCCCTTGAAAAAAGGTTGAACAAAACTGAAATGAGCCAAGCGACTCAACATCAACCGAAGGAAAAACAGGAGCAAGAATATCCAGAGCCTGCGGCCCTTGCAGGGCAATCAGGGAAAGGCGATCCGTATGGTCCTCAAGCTCAACACCTTCAAAAGCTCCTGTATGCTGCTGCAACCACTCAAAATCTTTCGGCGCATTGCTTGCGTTAACAATAAGGAAAAATGTTTCGCTGTCAATACGATAGATAATAAGATCGTCAACAATGCCTCCACTCGGATAGAGCATGAGATTGTACTGCGCCTGGCCATCCTGGGCCATATCAAGATCGTTCGTCGTCATGTACTGAAGAAAATCCTTGGCCAGACGCCCCCTCACATAAAAGTTGCCCATGTGCGACACGTCAAAAATTCCCGCAACGCTCCGGACAGCATTATGCTCGGCAATAATTCCCGTATACTGCACTGGCATCAGGTAGCCACCAAAATCAATAATTTTAGCTCCAGCCTGTTCATGCCAGGGGTACAATGCTGTTTTTTTCATAACGAACCTGTCCTATAGTTATTGAGCAATGTTACAACTGACTGTAAAAAAACATTTAAACAGAATAATCAAAACGATTTCTTTTTAATCTCTGCCAATAATAACCTCGTTGCCAAGCTCATTGCGATCACCAGCTTTCAGAGGAAAATGGGTGGAAAGAATAGCAGCACACCGGTCAACTGCGGCAACAATGGCTTGCGCCTGTGCTTTTGCGCGAATACCTGCTGTGATGATGTTAACAATCTCCTGCCAGACATTCTGGTCAACTTTTTTGTTAATGCCTCTATCGGCAACCACACGAACTTTTCGCTCGAACAGTGAAATGTAGATGAGAACACCTGTATGATCAGCGGTATTATTGATATTTCTTCGATAAAAAGAGTGAATAGCCGCCTCTTCAACCTCCTCCTTCATGTCTGAGTCTTTAACAAACAAACGCTTAAAGAGAGGGACACGCTTGATCAGTTCGTGGAAGAGGATGAACGAGAAACTGAATACGGCAGGAAAGAACCAGATACTCTCATTCCCGATAAATTTCTCTATCTCGATAAACAATGTCGCAGCAATGGCAATGAGCATCGCCAGAAGCAAACTACCGAGCATCGATGCAAGAGGATAGCGGTAACTTGAAGGCACCACCATGACAACAATTTCTCCAGAGGTACGCTTTTCAGCCTCCGCGATATGCGACTCTATATGAAGCCGCCCTTCAGCGGTAAGAAATTTTTCTGCCGGATCACTCATTTTCAGTTTTTTTTATGTGGAATTTACCAATCCCCTGATGCGCCGCCGCCGCCAAAACCACCGCCGCCGCCACCGAAGCCTCCTCCTCCACCGCCACCGAAACTGCCGCCACCGAAACTGCCGCCACCGCCATAAAACCCACCACCAAGACCACCACTCATCATTCCACCGCCCCTGTGACCACGGAAAATCTGGCTGAGAAAGTAGAACACAAGCAGAATAATGGTAAGCAGGGGAAATGACGGTTTGCCTTTGTTTTGTTTTGCCTGTGGCCGTGCCTTGTACTCTCCATGAACTGCCGCAATAAGTGATGCAACTCCAGTGGTGAAGCCTGCATCAAACTGACCTGTCTTGAATTCTGGAACAATCTCGTCGTTAATAATTCGACCAGCAAGAAGATCGGTCAGCTTGCCTTCAAGACCGTAACCAACCTCAATACGCACCTTGTGGTCATCCCTTGAAACAATAAGCAGCACACCATTGTCGGAACCTTTGTGACCTATCTTCCATGCCTCGGCAACTCTTATTGAAAAATCTTCGACTGGATCGCCCTGAAGTGACGGAACGGTCAGAATGACAATCTGTGTTGACTCTGCAGCTTCGAGCTGCTCAAGTTTCGTCTCAAGGTCTGCCCTGACCGGCGCTGATATCATGGAGGCATAATCGTTAATCCGTCCTGTCAGAGCTGGCACAGGGATTGCTTTCAGGTTGCTGAACGACACAACCTGCATAAGCATAAAAAGCAATAGGGATGCCCCCGACCTATGCTTCATGAACCGATACATGTGAGCAAGTGTCATCAGAATTTAACCGTTGGTACAACTTTGGCAGCCTCGTCAGCCTTGAAATACTCTTTGGCTTTCAGTTTAAGCAACAGAGAGTTTGTCATGGAATTCGGAAACTTCCTGATTGAGAAGTTGAAGGTTTCAACCGCCCCGTTATATCGCTGACGGGCGACACTTATACGGTTTTCAGTTCCCTCAAGCTGATTCTGCAGGTCGCGGAAGTTCTGGTTTGCCTTGAGTTCAGGATAACGCTCGACAGCCACCATAAGGCGCGACAGACTTGAGGTCAGTCCACCTTGAGCTTCGCGGAACTTTGCCATGGCCGCCGGATCACTGAGCATTTCGGGAGTAAGCTGAATTGAGGTGGCTTTTGCCCTTGCTTCGACAACCGCTGTCAGTGTCTCCTTTTCAAAGTTAGCAGCACCCTTGACCGTTGCTACAAGATTCGGCACAAGATCGGCCCTTCGCTGCAACTGGGATTCAAGATCTCCCCATGATCGGTTTACGGTCTCTTCATTCTGCTGGATGCTGTTGTATCCACAGCCATACATGGTGCTGAAAAAAAGAAAAAACGCAATAATCCTTGCCATTGAATATTTCATAATTGTCTCCTTGCTGTTGGGTTATATCATCATTATAAATAAACACATCTTTTTTTCCATGGGTGACATCCAGCTTCCTGTATCACGCTCGCGCGAAGCAGCTTAGAAACTTGTACGACCGCAAATATTTCAGCATGACGCTCCGGCTGAGCTGGAAGGAACACGGGATGATAACATTCATTTTCCCATGGTTTACTGACTTCTCAGCTTATCAGCCGTTCGACAGTAAAAATTCCCTGCACTTTTTTCAGTTTCTCCATCAGAGTATTAAGTTTTTCGGCATTCCGAACATAAATCATCATAGTGCCAACAAACATACCATCGTGGGCGTTCAGTGAAATCGTACGAATATTGGTATCAAATTTGGAAATAACTGTTGTAAGTTGATTCATGATCCCCAAACGGTCTTCGCCAACGATCTTGATACCCGCAAGAAAATCGGTCTCGACTTTCCGGTTCCAGGAAACCGATACAATACGCTCACTTTTCAGGAGATTATCGTTACTGACGTTCACACAATTTTTACGATGAATCTTGACTCCATCAGCAGTAACAAAGCCAATCACATCATCACCGGGAACTGGCTGGCAACAGTTCGCATAGGCATACGCGATATTGTTCATACCGGCAATAACAACCTCATCCTTTTTTGAAGGCAGACCCTCTTCCTGTTCATGTCGGGCTTTCTGGAGATAATCCTCAACCTCTCGCGCTTCATCATTAAAGGTTTTTGGTGCCGGTTCCTCCTTACGGGAACTGTTCGCTCGTTCAATCACCTCTTCGCCATTGATCTGCTGACTGGCAAGAGCGCTGAAAAAATCAGCAGGGGTTTTGAGGCCGTATCCTTTTACATGCTGGATAATATCATTGTCCGACAACAGTTTTTTGGTGCCGGAAACCATCTTCTCCCACATCCCGCGCCCTTTCTCAATTTGCAGGCGCCGATCTTCATTAATGGCAGAGCGGATTTTCAGCTTGGCTCGCTGGGTTACGACCACTTTAAGCCAGTCAGATTTTGGCTTCTGGTTTTTTGAGGTAATGATCTCAACCCGGTCGCCGGATTTAAGCTGCGCGTTCAGACGAACAATCTTCCCGTTCACTTTGGCACCAATACAGCCGTTGCCGATTTCAGTATGGATGGCATAAGCGAAATCTATCGGAGTGGCGGCGGCAGGCATGGTCTTCATATCTCCTTTCGGAGTAAACACGTAGATCTCATCGTGATAGAGATTGAGCTTGAAGCCCTCCATAAAAGAGGCCGCTGAATCAGCATCCTTGATCAGCTCCCGGGCCCAGCGAAGAAATGAATCAATGTTGACATCATCCCTTGATATCTTTTCCTTGTACCGCCAATGAGCCGCGACACCAAGTTCTGCAAATTCATGCATGCGCTGCGTCCGAATCTGCAGCTCAACCATGTGCCCTTTCGGACCCATAATTGCCGAATGAAGAGACTGATACCCATTGTGCTTTGGCACTGAAATATAATCCTTGAAGTACTGCGGAACAGGAGGATATTGCTGAGTGATAAAGCCGTAAATCGAAAAACAGTCAGCAATGCGCTCTGTATCAACAATTACCCTTATACCATAAAGATCATGAATATCCTCAAAGGTTTTATTCTTGTTGCGCATCTTGTTATAAATCGAAAAAAGATGCTTTGCCCGCCCATTCACCTCCACTTTGAACCCCTGCTGTGCAAGATCGGCTTTTATGGGAGTAATCATTTTGGCAAGATAATTAACCCTGTCTCCCCTGCTCATACGAATTTTCTGTTCGAGAAAATCGAACATCTCCGGATCAATGAACTTGAGTGCAAGATTCTCAAACTCAACCTTCATTTTTCCAAGGCCAAAACGGTGCGCAAGAGGAGCGTAGATATCGCGGGTTTCAAGAGCTATCTTAAGACGTCGATGCTCCGGCAGTGATTCCAGGGTCCTCATGTTGTGCAGACGGTCACAAAACTTGATGAGAATAACCCTGATATCCTTGACCATCGAGAGCAGCATCTTGCGAAATCCTTCCGCCTGCGTCGTCTCGCGATTGATCATGATACCGGAGATCTTGGTAAGACCCTCCACAATTTCAGCAACCTCAACACCCAGTTCGGCAACAATATCTTCGTAAGTATAGCCACTGTCCTCAATAACATCGTGCAGAAGAGCAGCCGCGACTGAAACACCATCAAGCGGAAGTTCCGTAAGCAAAATAGTGGCAACTTCAACCGGGTGAAAGAAAAACGGCTCCCCCGAAGCCCTTTTTTCTCCCTCGTGTGCCCGGTAGCACATAAAAAACGCCCGCTGAATCAGTGATTCATCAAAATTTTTGAGATTCTTGCGTGAAAGCTGGAGTATCTCGTGGAGTTTATTGTAATGATCTTTCCCTATCTGTGCTATCATTGAGGACGAACTATAGTGAATGGCATAGTAACAAGTAACAGAGGCCCCAAACCCACTTTGTTATTCTAATAAGGTATTTCTTCGAAACAAAACAAACAGCAGAAAAAATCACCCCGCAACCGGTGGCCGCTGAAGTGCCTGCTCAAGCTTGCTTATCTCATCTCGCAAATATGCCGCTTTTTCAAACTCCATCTGGACAGCAGCTTCCTGCATTTCAATTCTGAGTTCTGCGGCGATGGCATAACCGGCTTCGGGAGTCAGAGTGTCCAGAAGCCCGGCAAGCACTCGCTCCTGCTTGGGCTCAAGCCCAAAACGTTTTCTCCTGTAGCGCTCCTCGGCATCAGCCACTCCGGTGGTATCGAGAATTTGCTCAACCGATTTTATGATGGAGCGTGGCGTAATACCGTGTTCTTCATTGTATCGCTGCTGAATAGTCCGACGCCTTGCGGTTTCATCAAGCACTTCCCGAATTGAGCGGGTGATCACATCTGCATATAAAACGACAAAACCATCAAGATTTCGGGCTGCCCTTCCTGCTATCTGCATCAGCGAACGGGTATTTCGCAAAAATCCCTCTTTATCGGCATCAAGAATTGCCACCAGAGAGACTTCCGGCAGATCAAGCCCTTCACGCAGCAGGTTGACTCCGACAAGCACATCAATATCGCCAGTTCTGAGTTCTCTCAGAATCTGGATTCGTTCCAGGCTCTTGATCTCTGAATGCAGGTAACGTGAACGAATACCCGCTTTTCTGAAAAAGTCGTGCAGATCTTCGGACATTCTTTTGGTCAGGGTCATCACCAGTACTTTGTGCCCTTTGCCGGTATGAATCCGAATTTCAGCCATGAGGTTGTCGATCTGCCCATTGACCGGACGAACCTCAACCGGTGGATCAAGCAGGCCGGTAGGGCGAACAAGCAGCTCAACAACCTCGCCACCGGAACGAAACAGCTCATGATCACCGGGAGTGGCACTGACACAGATAACCTGCTGTACCATCTCTTCAAACTCCTCAAATCGGAGTGGTCGGTTGTCAAGTGCTGAAGGAAGTCTGAAGCCATGCTCAACCAGAATAGTTTTGCGTGAACGGTCTCCTCCATACATACCACGTATCTGCGGCAATGTCACATGCGATTCATCAACAACAACAAGATAGTCCTTTGGAAAATAGTCAAGAAGGCAGCAGGGACGCTCACCGGCAGGACGTCCTGAAAGATGGCGTGAGTAATTCTCTATGCCGGAACAGTAGCCAAGTTCTTTCATCATCTCAAGATCGTAACGGGTGCGTTCTTCGATGCGTCGAGCTTCGAGCAACCGGTTTTCCGAGCGAAAAAAGTTCAATCGTTCGGCAAGCTCGTTTTCAATGGAAAGCATGGCGACCTTAAGCTTCTCCTCGTCAGCAACAAACTGGCGGGCTGGATAAATAAAGGCATAGTCATCAGTACCGAGAACCTCGCCGCTGTAAATATCAAAAGTCTGAATACTTTCAATCTCCGATCCAAAGAACTCAATGCGGAGGGCAAGCTCTTCATGAGCGGGAACAAGGTCGATAATATCACCTCTTACCCGAAACTTGCCTGATGTCGGCTGAATATCATCACGAATGTAATGAAGGGCAACCAGCTCCCTTAGAAAAAGATCGCGATCTTTTTCCATACCGGAACGCAGTTCGATAATCTGTGCTTTCCAGTCTTCAGGAGAGCCAAGACCATAAATACAACTGACCGAACTCACCACAATCACATCCTTCCTGCCACTCAGCAATGCGCTGGTGGCCTTGAGCCGAAGCCGCTCAATTTCATCATTGATACGAAGGTCTTTGGCGATATATTTGTCAAGCGAAGGGAGATAGGCCTCCGGCTGGTAAAAATCGTAATAGCTGATAAAGTACTCAACCGCATTATCAGGAAAAAACTGCTTGAGTTCTCCGTAAAGCTGCGCAGCAAGAGTCTTGTTATGACTCATCACCAGCACAGGCTTGTTGACCTGGGTGATAACGTTGGAAATGGTAAAGGTTTTTCCGGAACCCGTCACTCCCAGCAAAGTTTGGTAAGGATTTCCCGACATCACACCATCACAAAGTGCTTCAATGGCTTTCGGTTGATCACCCGCCGGACTGTAGGGACTGACAAGCCTGTATGTTCCGCCTGTGCGTTCTACCATAAATAACGCCCCCTCCTGATGTTTTTCTGTTTTCCGCTCACCTGCTGAAGCCCTGTGCTACCAATATGACAACCTTTGCAAAAAAAAACCACTCATAAAGGGGCTATACGATACAAGAATAAGAATCGCCATCTACAGTACTCCAGAAGAACTATTAATCCGCATTGTTAGTTCTTCCCCTGGAATATAGTTAATATTAGAGCTTGCAGGTATAGCCCCGGCAAGAGCCTCAGGGAAAATCAAAGGGTAGAAACTTACGGCACGTTTATTTTCAAAAAGGTTCTTGATCTGGTTGCAATTATGTGCTTTTAATCCCATTATTATCTTTTTTTCGATGCCGGATCATTTTCAGCCAAGTATGAACCGCAGTATTCCAATGCTCATCATCGGAATACTTTTTTTGCATTTAACTTCCTGTTCGCCCATTATGCATAAGAACGACTCCATGCCATACACATACACAACGGTTCCCGGAGACTCCCTCCACACAAGAATTTATACCCTCAAGAATGGGCTTACAGTTTTTATGAGCCCCTATCATGACGAGCCGAGAATTTATACCTCGATTGCCGTCCGGGCAGGAAGCAAGAATGATCCCGCAGAGACAACCGGTCTGGCACACTATCTGGAACACATGCTCTTCAAGGGAACTGATTCTCTTGGTTCTCTTGACTATGAAAAGGAGCACGTGGCGCTTGAAAAGATTACCGAACTGTATGAAGAGTACCGTTCAACAGCCAACATTGAAAAACGGGCAGCTATTTACAAGAAAATTGACTCACTCTCAAACGCTGCCGCTGGCTATACCGTCCCCAACGAGTATGACAAGCTGCTCAGCTCTATAGGCGCCCAGGGAACAAACGCATACACCTGGGTCGAACAGACTGTTTATGTCAACGATATTCCTTCCAACAAATTTGACCAGTGGCTGACCATTGAAGCGGAACGATTCCGCAATCCTGTCATGCGACTCTTTCACACTGAACTGGAAACGGTGTATGAGGAGAAAAACATGAACATGGACAGCGACAGTCGCAAAGTATGGGAAAAACTTTTTGCCGGACTTTTTAAAAAGCACACGTACGGTACGCAGACCACCATCGGCAAGGCCGAGCATCTGAAAAATCCTTCGATCAAGAATGTGGTCGATTACTACCATACTTACTATGTGCCGAACAATATGGCTCTCTGTATTGCCGGAGATTTTGATCCTGATGTAACCATCAAAATGATTGATCAAAAATTTTCGGTGCTGCAACCCAAAAAGATACCAGTTTTTATCCCGGGTGTCGAAGAGGAGGTCACAAAACCCTCGGTCATAAGAATCAAGGGGCCTGAATCTGAAGAGCTGGTCATTGGATTCCGGTTCAATGGAATCAATAGCACTGATGCAGACTACCTGACCCTGATTGACAAAATCCTCTTCAATCAAACCGCAGGCCTGATTGACCTGAACCTGAACCAGCAACAGAAAGTGCTTGATGCCGGTTCAATGCTCGTGATGATGAAAGATTACTCCACCCATATTCTGAGTGGAAAACCAAGGGAGGGCCAGAGCCTTGACGAGGTAAAGGAAAAGCTGCTCAATCAACTCGACCTTCTCAAAGAGGGCAAGTTCCCTGACTGGCTTCTGGAAGCAGCAATCAATGACCTGAAAATAGAGCAGCTTAAACTGTATGAAACAAATCGTGGACGGGTAGAGGCTTATGTCGATTCCTTTGTCTGGGAAATGCCATGGCAGCAACATGTCAGCCAGATTGAGCGTCTCCAGAAAATCACCAAACAGGACATTGTTGCTTTTGCCCAGAAACATTATCACTCGAATTACGTTGCCGTATATAAAGAGCACGGCACTCCGGAAAGTGAAGCGAAAATCCAGAAGCCGCCGATTACCCCTATCAAGGTAAACCGCGACACCTCGTCACATTTTGCTGAAAAACTGCTGGCGTTGAAATCTGAAAAAACCAGACCTGCTTTTCTTGACTATAAAAAAGATATCGGTTTTTTTGACGTCAACCCGTCCATTAAATTGCATTACGTGCAAAATCGGGAAAATGAGCTGTTCTCGTTGTACTACGTCTTTGATATCGGAAAAAACAACAGCAAAAAAATTGAACTTGCCCTTGATTATCTCTCCTATCTTGGCACATCCGATTTCACTCCTGAAGAGTTCAGTCAGGAACTCTATAAAATTGGTGCGAGCTTTTCTGCATTCACTTCTGATACATACGTTTACCTGAAGCTGTCCGGACTTCAGAAAAATTCTGCCGCAGCTATTCGACTTCTTGAAAAACTTCTGGTTGATACCCGGCCTGATAAAGAAGCGCTTGAAAAGCTGAAAGCCGGAGTCATAAAGGAGCGGGCCGATGACAAGCTGTCAAAGAAAAAAATACTCTTTGAGGCCATGACAAGCTATGGCAAGTACGGGCCTGTCTCGCCCTTTACAAACGTCCTCAGCAACCGTGAGCTGGAGAAAGTTACCTCAAAAGAGCTTCTTGAAGAGCTGCGAACACTCTTGCAGTATCGCCACAGGGTTCTTTATTACGGTCCGGACTCTTCACAGGAGGTACTGAGTGAATTGCGTTCAGTTCGCCATTATCCCGAGTCGTTCCAAACCCCGCCAACAAATGATCCTTTCAAGGATCTTGAACAGAATGAGAATCTTGTCTACGTCGTTGATTACGACATGACGCAGGCAGAGGTTATTATGCTGACAAGAGACGAACTGTACGAGCCTTCCATTGTCCCAATAGCAACCATTTTCAACGAATATTACGGCGGAGGGATGTCATCAGTGGTCTTCCAGGAACTGCGTGAAGCCAAAGCACTGGCATACTCGGTGTTTTCGGTATACAAAACACCAAAACAAAAAAAGGAACATAACTATATTGTCAGTTATATCGGTACCCAGGCAGACAAGTTGCCGGAAGCACTTGAGGGAATCGGCCACTTGATGAAAGAGTTGCCAAAGTCACCAAAACTTTTTGCTACAGCGCAAAACGGCATTCTGCAGAAAATTTCAACCGAACGACTGACAAAATCAGAGATCCTGTTCAATTACGAAGAGGCCCTCCGTCTTGGACATAACCATGATATCAGAAAAGAAATTTTTCAGGGCGCAGAACATTTTACCCTTTCCGATATTGAACAGTTTCACAAGCTCCATTTCAACAACAAAAAACATGTCATGCTGGTACTTGGCAACAAAAAAAATCTTGACATGGCAACCCTGCGGAAATACGGAACCGTCAAAGAGCTGAAGGTTGATGATATTTTTGGCTATTAAGCTGTATCTGGCTGCACACCTGCCTGGATAGACCTATGAAAATTCTCAACAGGTATATATTCAGGCAGTTTGCCAAAGCCTTTCTTTTTTCATCGTTAGTCTTTGTCTGCCTGTTTATTCTCATCAACATGGTTGAAAGACTTGATGAGTTTATGGACAACGGTCTCGGGTTCAGTGAGATTGCTTATTATTACCTCCTTTTGATACCATCCATTTTGCTGGTAACCTCTCCGATCAGCACACTACTCTCCTCAATACTTGTTTCGGGCAAACTCTCATTGTCGGGGGAACTGCCAGCAATTCGCTCAGCCGGTGTAAGCATGCGCCAACTCCTGAAGCCTTTTTTTACCGGCGGGCTTCTCATCCTGATGATAAATCTTCTCAATGCGTTGTGGGTAGCTCCTGCTGCATTTACCGGAACCCACTCTTTTGAACAGCATCATTTCAACAAAAACAGCGCCCAGAGAAAAGAGAACCACAATATTCATCTTCTTGAGCATGGAAACCGAATAGTGTCAATAGGGACTTTTGATCCCGAACGCTCCACCCTCAACACCGTGACCATCGAACAATTCAATGGCGCCCACCTTATATCGCGAACGGATGCTGATTCAATGCGTTATAATCCCGTAAAAAAAGTGTGGATCATGCAGAACGTTTCGTCCCGACTGTTCCCTGAAAATCATGAGAATTTTCGTTTCGAACCATCAACAACAATACAGCTTGCGATGTCGCCGCAATCACTCGAAGAGCTCAATCTGCAACCAGATGAAATGAATATCATCCGCCATTACCATTTTCTTTCCGAAAAACAAAAAGCCGGATTTTCCGGCCTTGAGCGTTCAATGGTCAAATTTCATAATAAAATAGCATTACCCTTTGCCTCGCTGATCATCATCCTTATAGGAGTACCACTTTCAGCAAAGAAAAAAAGGGGTGGACTCGCTTCTGAAATCGCCATCACCCTTTTCGCAGGATTTCTTTATCTCGGACTGCAGAAAACCATTGCAATTGCAGGCTACCAGGGCCTGATTAGTCCCATGCTTGCTGCATGGCTGCCAAATATCCTCTTCCTTGGGATCGGGTATGTGATTTATAAAACCGCTGTCGACTGAGCCAAAACGAGTAACGAAAAATCATTCAGCTTCCGATATACTCCTTCAGAATTTTGCTGTATGCCGACTGACGCAGTCTTCTGATCGCTTTTTCCTTGATCTGCCGAACGCGCTCCCGAGTCAAACGAAATTTCTCTCCAATCTCTTCAAGTGTTAGCGGATTATCCATGCCAATCCCGAAATATGACTTGATGACATCGGCTTCTCTCGGTGCAAGGACGGAGAGCGAGCGCTCAACCTCAAGGGTCAGTGAATCCCGGTTAAGACCATAGTCTGGAAGATGACCATCGTTCTGCAAGACATCAAGCAGACGGTTATCGTCGCCCTGGGCAAATGGGGCATCGACCGACACATGCCGACCTGCAATTTTAAGGGTATCAGCCACATCCTGCGAATCCATTTCAAGCAGGGTAGCAAGCTCCCTGGTATTGGGATCGCGTTCAAATTCCTGCTCAAGCTGGCTGTAAGCCTTACTGATCTTGTTCAGAGTACCCACCCGGTTGAGAGGAAGCCTTACAATTCTCGACTGCTCAGCAAGAGCCTGAAGAATAGACTGCCTGATCCACCATACTGCATAAGAGATAAACTTGAATCCACGGGTCTCATCGAATCGCTTTGCCGCCTTGATTAGCCCAAGATTCCCTTCATTGATAAGATCGCCAAGGGTAAGGCCCTGATTCTGATACTGCTTTGCCACTGAAACCACAAATCGCAGGTTCCCCTTGATCAGTTTATCAAGAGCACGTTTTGCTCTCTTGTACTCAGTCGTATCAACAGGCATATCAAAACCCTCTTTGATAGCCTTGGTCAGTCTAACCTCATCCTCAGCAGTAAGAAGATCGTATTTTCCTATTTCCTGCAGGTAACGATCCAGAGAAAGGCTTTCGCGATTGGTTATCTGTTTGCTTATTTTGAGTTGCCTCATGTAGAACTCTCCTTGAGAACTTCAGCAAGTTAAACTACTCACACCAGTTTGTCTTGGTAAACCAGAAAAGTCGGAGAATACCATTTTTTGCGGATTAAATCTAATTAAAACATTTATCACCTTCCCGACCAAAGAGCAAAAAACAGACAATCCCTCAATTCCCTATCCTTTCAATCGCTCAAAACTGCAAGATTACTGTTGAGTTTTTCGAGATTATCCTCTGCCTCCCGGAGTTTTTCACTTTCCCTTGCAACAACATCGAGAGGAGCATTATCGACAAATGCATGGTTAGAAAGCTTTCTGCGAACCGATGAAACATAAGCTGAAACATTATCTATCTCTTTCTGCAGACGAACCCGCTCCTTGTCAAATGATATCAACCCCTCAAGAAGGACAAATAGTTCACTTCCTTCAACCACAGAACCTGCCGCATGATGCGGACGCTCGCTGTCGGTCATCAGTGACGGAACACAGTGAGCAAGTGCTGCCAAAAAAGAAAGATTAGCCTCAAACACCTGACGATCGCCGTCACTGGCCGGCCTTATAAGAATCTTTGCCTGACTGTTATGGGGAACACCAAATAATGAGCGGAGACTCCGTACTTCAGTAGTAACCTTCTGTAAAAGAGAAAACCCACGCACATCAAGAGCTGAAAGCTCAGGATCGGCAACAGGCACCGCCGAGTGCGCAATACTCTCATCTGTTGAACGAGGAAGGATATAACGCCATATCTCATCAGTGATAAATGGCATAACAGGATGAAGTGCCTTCAGGATACCCTCAAGCACATAAACAGCAAGACAGATCGCCTCCTGAGCTTTTTCAATGGTTAATTCTTCTGAAATCTTCACCTTGAGCGCCTCCAGATACCAGTCACAATAATCTCGCCAGAAAAAGTCATGAAGCATCCTGACAATGTCATTCACCCTGAACTGGCGAAAAGCGTTATGATAACGCTCAAGCATAGCATTATATCCGGCAAGCAGCCACTGCTCGGCCAGACTAAAACTTCCGGAACGAGGATTAAAGTCGCGATAAACGGCGGTAAAGTCAGCCTGATCAGTGAAATACTTCTCGCGCTGCATGAAAACAAGGCGTGAAGCATTCCATATTTTCGTCGCAAAATTCCTCCCAAGCTCGCACTTTTCCTCCCCGAACAGAACATCCTGGCCGAGAGGAGCAATATAGATAATAGTAAAACGCAAGGCATCGGTTCCATAAGTATCCATCACCTTGATAGGGTCAGGCGAATTACCGAGCGATTTTGAGAGCTTGCGCCCCTTCATGTCACGGATAATACTGGTAAAATAGACGTCACGAAAAGGAACCTCTCCCTTGAAATAGAGTCCTGCCATGATCATTCTGGCTACCCAGAAAAAAATGATGTCCGGCCCGGTGACCAGGGTATTGGTTGGATAAAACGCTTTGAGATTGTCATTGACGCTCTGTTTATCCGTCCAGCCAAGGGTGGTCAGCGGCCAGAGCCATGAAGAGAACCATGTATCAAGCACATCATCATCCTGCACAAGCTTGTCGGTACCGGCAAGATGACAGGCCTCCTGCCAAGTGGCAGCCACCCAAACCCTGCCTTCAGTGTCATACCATGCCGGAATGCGATGTCCCCACCAGAGCTGGCGGGATATGCACCAGTCCTGAATGTTCTCCATCCAGTGCCGGTAGGTATTGATCCAGTGCTGGGGATGAAAGCGGATTTCGCCATCATTGACGACTTGCAGCGCCTGCTCTGCAAGAGGCTTCATCCTGACAAACCACTGCTCGGACAGATAGGGCTCAACCACCACGTCTGCACGTTCGGAATAACCAACATTGTGCTCGTACTCTTCAACGCTGACAAGATTGCCGAGTTCATCGAGATCCTTGAGGATTTTTTCACGAGCATCAAAACGGTCCATGCCGCCATAACCAAACTCATCGGTCATTCTGCCATCTTTACCCACAACAGAAAGAATCGGAAGATTATGACGCTGTGCAACGGCATAGTCGTTGGCATCATGTGCGGGAGTGATTTTCAGGGCGCCTGTACCAAACTCAATATCAACATAGTCATCAGCAATAACGGGAATATGCCTTCCGGCAACCGGCACAACCGCAAGCTCGCCAATCAGGTGACGATAACGGGAATCCGCCGGATTAACGGCAATGGCAACATCCGCCAGAATGGTTTCAGGCCTGACCGTCGCAATAGTGATATATTCGCCGGGATGACTGACAAGAGCATACCTCACAGAAACAAGCTTGTCCTTGCGAGGCTTCATGATCACCTCCTCATCGGAGAGTGCTGTCTGTGAGACCGGGCACCAGTTGATAATACGGGTACCCCTGTAGATCAAGCCGTCACGGTAAAGCGTAATAAAGGCATTGATAACCGCTTTGGATGCGCTTTCATCCATGGTAAAGAGATTGCGTCGCCAGTCACATGAAATACCAAGCCGGCGAAGCTGCCTGAGAATAAGACCGCCATACTCATCCCTCCACTGCCAGACGTGACCAAGAAACTCCTTTCGCCCAAGATCATGCCGGGTTATACCCTCTTTTTTCAGCTTTCGTTCCACCACCGTCTGTGTCGCAATACCTGCATGATCGGTTCCGGGAAGCCACAAAGCCTCTTTGCCTGTCATTCGGCTGTAGCGGATAAAAATATCCTGCAGCGTATGGTTCAGCACATGGCCAAGCGTAAGACTTCCTGTAACATTCGGGGGAGGCATGAGAACCGTGTAAGGCTCTTTTCCCTCTTCAAGCACACGGGAGCTTTCAGCATGAAAACTCCCTATCGCTTCCCAGTGCGAACTACTCCATCGCCCTTCAACATCTTGATGGTTATAGCTTTTTTCCAGATTGAACTGCTCGGTCTGATCGCTCATGATAACATCGTTCGGGTTAGTCCTTTTTTTCAGGCAGGGGTCGTTTTTCAAAAATGGCATCGATAATACCATAATCAAGCGCCTCCTGTGCGTTCATCCAGCGATCCCTTTCCGAGTCCTCCCTTACCTGCTGCACCTCCTTGCCTGTATGTTTGGCAAGCAGTTCATCAAGCAACCTGCGGATCTTCTCTATTTCCCGCGCCTGGATAATAATATCAGTCTCCTGCCCATGCGCGCCACCGGAGGGCTGATGAATCATAATCCTTGAATGAGGAAGTGAAGCTCTTTTTCCTTTTGCTCCGCTGGCAAGAAGAAATGCACCCATGCTTGCAGCCATACCGACACAGACTGTTGAGACTTCCGGACGAATATACTGCATGGTGTCATATATGCCGAGACCGGCAGAGACACTGCCACCCGGAGAGTTGACATAGATATAAATATCCCGTTCCGGATCTTCAGACTCGAGAAAAATAAGCTGAGCCATAATCAGGCCGGCGACATGTTCATCAATCCCGCTTCCGAGAAAAATAATGCGTTCGCGCAAAAGCCTTGAAAAAATATCAAACGCTCTCTCGCCCCGCCCTGACGTCTCTATAACCATCGGCACAAGAGTGTTCGTAATTCCCTGTTCTATAGCGCCTGAATACATTTTTCTGGCATGATGTTCAAACCCGAAATTAATATTTGCCATAAGTACCCTATTGTTTGAAATTGGTAAGAACCGGATTGGCTCCAAATAACTCCACCCCTGAAGCCTGATGAAGGAACTCCGGATACTGATGTGCAAAATACGCAGTGACAACAATAAATCAAGAGATCCGGCTTCAATTAGTAAAAAAGGAAGCCTGGCCCCGGAGTAATAAGCAGGAAAAATGGAGCAGTTTCTCTATATTTTAGCTCAATCAACGTCAAAACCCTGATGAAAATGCTGGTTCGCCTCATTTCAGTAACATCCCCGCTTATTCAGGTTGAGAACCAGACACTCTCCCCTGAGGGACTTATTGCCTACTGCGCAAGAGTATCGAGCCCTCACCAGGAGACTCTCGATTATGAAAAGCTGCTCGCTTACTGTATTACTCACAAGCACTGGAGCGTCTTTGAAATGGTGGATATGACGGTTGAAATTGTGACCTCAAGAGCCATTTCACCACAAATTCTCCGCCACAAAAGTTTCCAGTTTCAGGAATTCTCACAGCGGTACGCCAAAGCACAGGAGATTGAGCGATACCAGCCAAGGCGGCAGGACAGCAAAAACCGCCAAAACTCCCTGAACGATCTTGATGAAACAACAATACAGTGGTTTAATGACTCACAGGATCGCATTGCCCGACATGCGCTTGAAGAATACAATCTGGCGCTTGAAAAGGGTATTGCAAAGGAATGTGCAAGAGTGCTTCTTCCGCTGGGCACTCAAACCAAACTGTATATGAAGGGATCGGTAAGAAGCTGGATCCATTATCTGGAGGTAAGAACTGATAAAAGCACTCAACAGGAGCACCAGGAAATTGCCCTTGAAATCAAAAAGATTTTCATGGAACAATTCCCTGTCACTGCTACAGCACTGAACTGGCGCTCAACATGTTGAAGCTAAACCTTCAACAAACCAAGCAGAGCGACCAGTTCGCTTTTCAGTTCCCTCCGGGAGATAATCCGATCAAGGAAACCATGATCAAGCAAAAATTCGGCGCGTTGAAACCCTTCAGGCAGGTCTCTTTTGATGGTATCCCGGATAACTCTTGGGCCTGCAAACCCTATCAGGGCTTTCGGTTCGCTGATATTGATATCTCCAAGCATGGCAAAAGAGGCGGTAATCCCTCCCATAGTCGGATCAGTCAGAAGAGAGATATAGGGCAGTTTTTTTTCGCTGAGCCTTGTAAGCCTGGCGGCAGTTTTGGCCATCTGCATAAGACTGAAAGCACCCTCCATCATCCGGGCTCCTCCTGACTGGGAAATGACAAGAAGGGGAGCATTCAGCTCAAGCGATTTATCAACAGCACGCGCTATTTTTTCACCAACAACAGAGCCCATTGAACCACCGATAAAGCCAAAATCCATTGCAGAAACAACAAGAGAGCTGCCTCCGCATTCTCCATAAGCATTCCGGCAGGCTTCTGTTTTTCCCTTCTTTTCAATAGTATCATGGACCCTGTCAGGATATTTTTTTGTATCGGTAAAACAGAGTGGATCCGCCGCACGCAGATCATCGTCAAACTCGGAGTACCTGTCTCCATCAAAAAGGATCGAAAAATACTTGTAAGGAGATATTCTGAAATGATGACTGCATTGCAAACAGGTATAGACGTAGTCTTCAAGCTGTTTCTTGTGAAGCATCGCTCCACACTTTTCACATTTCCACCACAACCCTTCCGGCATATCTCGCTTGTCGGTCGGACGTATTGAGGGTTTTACCCGTTGAAACCAAGCCATGTTTACAATGAAGACTAAAGGTTATACATTAAAGCTGAAGATATCAAGTCCACAGGAGATCTCAAAAACAGTACGCATAAAACCGTTATCAAGACTTAATAAACGAGGAGAACCACCGTTGTTGAACGTCAGACTTATTTTCTGCCTGGCAGCACTGCTCAGCGCCACTTTTCTCATGGAAATAACCGCACAACCTGATGCCGGTGCGTCGCAGAGCACCCTGGTCTATCCCGATACCCTTAAACTTCCCCTGCATCGCTACGCTTTATTCCCGGCCATGAGACCAGCAAGAAAAACTGTCGGGCTGGCACTTTCAGGAGGCGGAGCAAACGGCCTTTCGCAAATAGGCGTCCTCAAGGCGCTTGATGAAGCAGGGATTACCATTGATTGTATTGCCGGAACAAGTATGGGCGCCATTATCGGAGGTCTTTACAGTTGCGGATACCGCCCGGAGGAACTTGAAGAAATTGTCCAGACTCTCCCCTGGCAATCTCTTGTTTCTCTTCATAATGATTATTCCCGATCAAATATTTTTCTTGAACAGCAGCGCATCCGGGACCGCGCTTCCGTCGCAATCCGTTTTGAAAAACTGAAACTTCTCATCCCAACCTCCCTTCAGTCCACCCAGGAGATGACTGCCACCCTCGATCTCCTGGCGCTGAACGCTCTTTATCATCCTTCAGGTGATTTTTCAACTTTTCCGATCAATTTCAGGGCCGTATCGACCGACTTGGTTTCTGGAATGCGTATAACACTTTCAAGCGGCTCTCTCTCAGAAGCAATAAGGGCAAGCAGCACTATCCCCATTCTTTTCGAACCCATCAAACGGAACAATTATCAGTTGGTTGACGGAGGACTCGTTGCAAACCTCCCGGTAGATGAGCTTGAAACGTTTCATGCAGAGTATAAAATTGCAGTTGATACGCATGGCAGTATGTATACTACCGGAGGTGAGCTTGATCTTCCATGGAAAGCCGCCGATCAAGCCATGACAATCCTTACAAAATTACAGTATCCTGCGCAGCTTGCCAAAGCAGATATAGTGATAACTCCCAAACTCGGCGATCATAAAGCTACCAACTTTTTCAATATCAAGGCTCTGGTTGATGCGGGGTATGCTGAAGGCAAAGTTGCTGCAAAAACTATTCAACACCATATCAAAAAAAGTTGTCCAAAAGGAGTCGCTATTGGATCTTTTACAAAAACAGCTCTCTTTGAGCAAGAAAACCCCAGACTTGACCCTCTTGTTTCGGTTATTCTCCGAAATGCCACTGACCTGAACAAAGCCCTTGAGGATCTCCTGGCAACGGATCTTTTTTCGAGAGTCTATGCCGAACTCGACATACACCGTAAAACAGTGCTCTTTCATCTTGATGCACTTCCGACAATAAACGGCATCAGCATTACAGGTGGACCGCCTGATGCTCTTTCGACAGAGGAGATTGAGCGTTGCTTCAGGCCAGTGACGCAATGCCTCTATACCAATGCGGCAGGCACAACGGCACTTGAATCACTGATATCAGCATTCCGAAAAAAAGGATACAGCCTTGTCACCATAAAAAGTACCTCCCTGAAAAAAGACTCTTTACACATTGAAGTATCTTCAGGAAAACCCGAAGGTATTGAAATACGCACTGATAAAAATATCACGGGAATCACGCCAATACAACGAGAGATCAAAATCGACACCACGCAGGCGTTCCATTTACAAAAGGCTGAGGAATCGATCAATAATCTTTACGAAACTGGCGTTTTTAATCGTGTATCCATCTCCGCATCATCTGCGACTGACAAGAATCCTTTCCTCAACTTTTCTCTTGAAGAAAAGCCATCATCCGTGCTCAGGCTCGGATTACGCTACGACGAAACGAACAACGCACAGTTCCTCGTCGATGTCAGAAACGAAAATTTTAGAGGAACGACGAGTTCTGTCGGTGGCTGGCTGAAAGCTGGAAAAAAGAGCTATGTGTCCGCCCTTGAACTCAATATGCCAAGAATAGGAAAGTCACATCTGACAATGTCTTCCCGTCTGTTTTACGACCAGCACTCTTTTGAGCATCGGGATATTTCCGGGGATTTACAAAATTATGGAATTCAGAAGTATGGAATCAACTCAGCTTTTGGCACAAGAATCCGAAAAAACGGACAGTTGATTGCTGATATAACCCTTCAAAATGCACAATCCTATTGCGAACTGAACATGAGCGCTCCACTGAAGACCGGAAACAGCACGATGCTCTCAGTCGGCACTCAATTTACCCTCGATTCGAGAAACCACCCGCTGATTCCCACATCAGGAGCCTATACAAACTTGAGATATTCCATTACCCCGGTAGTTTTTGATAATCATGAAGTTTTCTGGCAGGTGTCCGGTAATCACGAAGAAAATATTCCCCTGGGAAGCAAAACAACACTGCAACTTTCTGGCCTGTTCGGCTTGAGCAGCAGCAATACCCGCCTGTCCGAAAAATTTTTTCTCGGAGGACCGGGAACGACATATAGTCAAAGATTCATCGGATTACAGGAAAATGAGCTTCCATGCAACAATATGGCGGCGGCCGGAATGCACTTCGCTTACAAACCATCGTTTGATATTATTTTTCCAACATCACTGCTCCTTCATTACAATGTCGGCAATGTCTGGGAAAAACTGAACGATATCTCTCCGGCATATCTTATTCACGGCATTGGAAGCAGCTTGATATGGGAAACCCCGCTTGGCCCGACAAGCCTTACTGTATCAAAAGCTTTTTCTTTTCCTGAAAACCATTATGGAGTTCCATCAACATCGTTGAAATTTTCGAGAACCATTATTTATTTCAGTATCGGCCATAACTTTTAAGCTGAAGTTTTTTGTACTTTTACACACTTGACAGATCCGACGTACCCGCGAGACATCAGACACTGCAACTTTTTTATGAGAAACACACAGAGCCGCGTGGACATGCAACAGAAACCGCACATACTGGTCTGTAATGATGACGGCATTGAAGGTGAGGGGATCCACGCTCTTGCTGCGGCAATGAAAAAAATCGGACGGGTTACCGTCGTCGCTCCGGCTGAACCACACAGTGGAATGAGCCATGCAATGACTCTCGGGACGCCATTAAGAATCAAAAAATTCCTGAAAAACGGTCGGTTTTTTGGCTATACAGTATCCGGGACTCCTGTAGACTGCATCAAAGTCGCACTGAGCCATATTCTGCCATCAAAACCGGATCTTATTGTTTCAGGCATCAACTATGGCAGCAACACGGCCATCAATACGATCTATTCGGGCACGGTAGCCGCAGCTCTGGAAGGCGCTATTCAGGGAATTACCTCTTTGGCCTTTTCACTGACAACATACGAACATGCCGACTTTACTTACGCAGGAAAATTTGCACGCAAACTGGCAAAAAAAGTGCTTCTTGAAGGGCTTCCGTCAGACACTATTCTTTCTGCCAATATTCCAAACATCCCGGAATCGCAGATTGCAGGAATAATGATCACTGAACAGGGACTGTCCCGATGGGAGGAAGATGCCATTGAACGAAACGATATGTTCGGCAACCCCTACTACTGGCTGAATGGCACCCTCTCCCTGCTTGATGATACTGTTCGCAAAGATGAATTTGCTGTTCGTCAGAATTATGTCGCTGTCACACCAATTTCATGCGACCTGACCAACCACAGCTATATCAACACTCTTGAACAATGGAACCTGCAAAAATAAAACAGTGAATACCTTTCTGCTTGACTATAAAAATATCCTGACACCAAAAAAAGGATTTTCAAAGCTTTTTCGTGACTATACATCCGACTGCCCTGAACGGTCAGATCTGGTTGCTGAGTGTTTTCACCTTGATTATCAACGGGAAGCCGATTACTACCGTCAGCTTGGATTACTCAGCTCGAGAACATTTGATCGGGAAGCCCTTGTACGGATGCTTTCGCGTCAAAACAGTCGCTGGGGGGGCACTGCGCTTCATCTCAGGGAGATTGAAAAGCTTCGCTCACCTCGATGTATGGCCATTGTGACCGGACAGCAACTGGGCCTCTTTACAGGGCCGCTTTACACCATCTATAAAGCTCTTACTGCAATAATTTTTGCCGAACGGCAGAAAACGCTCTTTCCCGAATACAATTTTGTGCCGATCTTCTGGCTTGAAGGTGAAGACCACGACTATGACGAATCGGCCCACACTGCTATTTTTTCGGAAAATCAGGTTATTCATTTCAAGCAGGAGCCCTACAGGCGCATGCCTGAGCAGATGGTTGCCAACTCCTGCTTCAGTGAGGAGATTAACCGGACAGTCACTGAGTTTTTGAGGCTCATGCCCGATTCAACCTACAAAAACACCATATCGGATATACTCACGGAGTGTTACTTTCCCGGGAACACTTTTGAGATAAGCTTTGCCAGCACCATGATGCGGCTCTTCAAAGAACAACCGCTGATTCTGTTATCAAGCCAGGATCCAGAGTTCAAGAAGCTTTCGTCCAGTATTTTTTTACGTGAACTCTCATCCTCGCCAGCATCTTCATACAATGTCGTCTCCCAAAGTACCCGTCTTGAAAATCTTGGCTACTCAGCACAGTCAAAACCAAGATCAGTCAACCTCTATTACATCAACCATCATGGCCAGCGACAGAAAATAGAACAGCCCACAGAGGACTCTTTCTTGATTGTGCCCGACAAACAGCGCTACTCTAAACACCAGATGCTTGAATTGTGTCAGGATCACCCTGAACAATTCAGCCCAAACGTCGTTCTCAGACCTATTGTCCAGGATTATGTCCTGCCTTCCTTCGCCTGCATTGCCGGTCCCGGAGAGATAAGCTACCTTGCACAATACCGGAAAAATTACGAGCATTTTGGTATAACCATGCCGTTTATTATTCCCCGAGGAAGCTTTACGCTGGTTGAGCCAAAAATAAGCCGAATTATGGATAAATTGCTTCAGGTTACAGGCAAACCGGGATTTTCGCGCAAGCAAATTTATTTCGCGGTCTTTAGTAACCTGCAACAACTCAAGAAAAATGCCGTTGGAATCTCCGAAAACCCCCAGCTTGAGGCCCTTTTCGAAGAGACCAAAGAGCAGATTCGTCGAACATTGGCCGCTCTCGGTCCAGTGCTTGCCAAAATTGACCCGACTCTTGAACCGCTGTTAGCAGCATCATCAGTCCAGTCAGAAAAAATTATCGAAGGTATTGAGCAGAAAACATGGAAAGCCAGCAGACGCAAACATGAAGATCTCCTTGAGCAGATTCTGAAAGCAGAAACCGCTCTTTTTCCGGAAGGACTACCTCAGGAAAGGCTTATCAATATTTTTTATTATCTCAACAAATATGGAATGGAGTTGATTGACACTCTGAAAAACCTTCTCAACGGTTATTCAACGGAAGCACACATTATTGTTGAGCTGTAGTCGTAAGGCCACATCCTTCACCCTCTTCCTCTTTTTGCAACATCCGACAACAGTTGCACACAATACGCGAAAGGTCAGCGGACAATACCTCTTCACCACACATCTTTTTGACCGCCGCCTCAATTTCGAGCTTGTAGGTACTGCTTTTTGGCGATTGCGTACCTCGTTTTTTATGGATATACTGAGAAACAGCAGCAGGTGTAACACCAAGTTTCTTTGCAGCCATCGACTGAGTTATACCTGTTTTAACAAGTTCGATAGCAAGATCGGCCCTGATTTGAGGCAGATAATACCACACAGCTTTTTCACAGGGGAATATCACAATAATACGCTTTTAATTATAAGAAATACCAACACAATTCATATTCGGGCAATGATGACTGTTTCGTTTAAATCCATAGCAAGCTGGTCAATTCTCTGGCTCATGGTTATCCAGTTTGTACCACTTCAACGCATCAACCCTCCAGCGGATTCCGAAATTCAACTCCCTGACACCATAAAAAGTTTTCTGAAACAGGCCTGTTATGATTGCCACTCAAACGAAACCCGATGGACATCCATTGCCTACGTCGCCCCGGTATCATGGCTGACCGTCTCCACCGTGGCTTCAGGCAGAACTGCCCTGAATTTTTCTACATGGAACAATACAAATAATACTAAAATCAAACGGTCAAGAAGTAAAATCAGGAGCGTTATTCTGGAAGGAACTGCTCATCAACGCATCTATTACTTCATGGAACCAAGTGCAAAACTCACGGAAAGTCAATCCAGAGAGCTGTTGCAATGGCTGAAAGCAACTTTTGAAAAACAGGAGAGTACCGGGTTCAAAAATTAACTGACACTTTCATTATAAAATCTGTTGATCACCGCAATAACATCTTCAGCACTATCTTCAAGAAAGATAAAGTCAAGTGCTCCAGGACTGATATAGCCCCTCTCCTTCTGCATGGTATCCTCAATCCAGCGATACAACCCTTCCCAGTAACTTTTACCCAGTAATATAACAGGAAACCGTTCGCTTTTTCCTGTGTATATAATCGTGATGGCTTCCATAACTTCATCAAGCGTACCGAAACCACCCGGAAGAGCGATAAATGCCTGTGCGTATTTTATGAACATAACTTTACGCACAAAAAAATACTGAAAAGTCACAAGCTTGTCATGATCAATATAATGGTTGGGCTGTTGCTGGTTTGGAAGCTGGATATGAAATCCAATGGACTCTCCTCCTGCATTTTGGGCGCCCTTGTTTGCCGCCTCCATAACACCAGGACCACCTCCCGTAATGACCGAAAACCCTTCAGTGGCAAGCAGACGACCAAGCTTTTCAGCAAGCATATACTCCGGACTTCCTGCTGAGACCCTTGTAGAACCGAAAACGCTCACTGCCGGAGCCGCCTCGGACATCATCTCAAAACCACTGACAAATTCCGCCATAATTTTAAAAACACGCCAACCGTCAGCCATAAAATCACTTTCCGGCTTTATACTGGCATGCTCCTGCAAGCCTTTCCTTCTCCCTGAAGAACGACAATAAATATCCATAAATCCATAACCAGATGCTTACAATGCAAGAAAATTTCTGATAATTTTTTTCCCTTCAACAGTCATGATGGATTCAGGATGAAACTGAACACCGTACAATTTGAGCTGCTCCGAATCCATCCCCATAATAACCCCATCTTCAGTCCAGGCTCGAATATCAAGAGTATCGGGTAGTGTTGACCGCTCCACGACCAGAGAGTGATACCTTGTTGCAACAAATGGATTATCAACACCTCTGAAAATTCCGCAGTTATCATGAAAAACCTGTGATGTTTTTCCATGCATGATGCAGTCTGCCCTGATAACTTTTCCGCCAAGAGCCACACCAATAGACTGGTGCCCCAGACAAACACCAAGTACCGGAATTTTACCCATGACGGCATGGATCAGTTGAACCGATACCCCGGCATCATCAGGAGTCCCCGGACCTGGAGAGATAACAATCTTCGCAGGAGCTTTCGCGACAATTTCCTTCACTGAAAGCTCATCATTACGATACACCTCAACCGCTTCGCCGAACTCTCCTATATACTGCACCAGGTTATAGGTAAAAGAATCATAATTATCTACAACAAAAATCATGTAACCGTACTTTAATTTTATTCAAATGAACGTTTTAAACCTTCCGTTTCAGCAATAAAACGGAACATTGACTCGTAGGCGCTGCTCATCATCACCTTGCGACGCTCCATAACCTTTTTTGCGGTTTCAACCGCTTTTTCCACATCATAATGCTCGAAACCAGAGCTCCCGCCCCAGGAAAAAGAGGGCACCGCTTTCGGAGGAAATCCATCACCGAAAATATTTGCTCCTGTTCCGACAACGGTACCGGTATTGAACATTGAATTGATGGAACTCTTACTGTGATCACCCATCAATAGTCCAAGAAACTGAAGCCCCGTTTTATACAAGTGCCCATTACTCTGCAACGTTATATGACCATAGTTATTCTTGAGATCGCTCGTATTGGTTCCCGCGCCAAGGTTACACCATGAAGAAATATAAGAGTGACCAAGAAAACCGTCATGCTGTTTATTGGCAAACGGTTCGAGCAGAGAATCCTCAACTTCACCACCAACTTTGGATGCCATCCCGACAGCAACATTGCTGTACAACTTTGCACCGATTTTTGCCACTGACCACGGAGCAAGAAAAACGTTCTGCATCAACACTGCCTGCGGTTCAACAATGGCACCGGAGCCAACGGCAACAAATCCATCATCAGCATCAAGCACGGCACCAGCACGAACAACAGCTCCAACACCCACATAAATATTTGAACGATTGACAATGGCAACTGAAGGATGAATGTCGCCTTCAATACGACCAAGTTCAAGCGTTTCAGCATCCCGCACAAGTTCATCTGCATGAAAAGCGCTCACATCCCAGAGATTATCGATAACCCTGAAACCAGTTACCGATTCGGTAACAAGCTCCGAAGCCAGGCGGGATGTATCGATAAGATCAGGCATGATGCTCCCTTCTGCCATAAGAAGAAGTGAACTGTCAACTCTTGCAAACAGAAGATTATCACCCTGCATATAAGCTTTTCCTGCATCAAAGGCACCTTCAATGATCACTCTTGCTGCTGCCTCATCACAAACTATTCGACCATTGACCAGCAGCACATCCCTCTGCTCAAGCTGGTTAACCAGACATTCCGGATGCTGTTCAGCATAAAAAGATGCAAGATAACGACGAAGATGCCAGGTAAACTTCACACACCCTTTTGTCGACTGCTCAAACTTTTCCTGAAGAGAACGAAAACCAGTGTAAAGGCCATAAACCGGCTTAAGATTAACAAGAGGCTTCAGCGCCAAAACTCTGCTATCTTCAAAAACAACAACCTGCATAATCAAGACACCCTTTGTGTTAATGGCCAACTGTGCCGACTATCATGATAATCAATCGGATATAAATGAATATAAAAAAAGGAGGGAATATGACTGGCTAATGCTTTATTGTAAAAAAGCGATATTAATTGGTTTTTATTTCCTTTAATAAAGTAAATACTGTTGACTATATTCAGGTTAACTCCTGTAATTACTATTCAATAACACATCAGGAAACAATAAGTATTGCTTAACCCTCCACAAAAAAGACAATGGAAAGCCCAATAAGGCCAATACTTGCAACAACAAAAAAAAACCACTGGAAAAGTCATCACCCTGGTGCCGGGTATAGCAAATGGATGAGCGTCATTGATGATAATATCGTTCACACCTGGGTTGAGGTTGAGGAAAAGCATGATATTATTCTTGACTTTATGGACGTTGACCTGTTGCAGGTTGTGCTCTCTGAATCTGATCTTATAAACAAACAGTTTCACATTCTGTTTGATCTTGCTCACATCTCCAGCATCTCCTTTAACTACAAACTGGCAATAACCGATCTTTTTTTTAACTGGAGTCCGATGCTCGGGGTCATAGGCTTTTACAATATCCCCGAATCCATGCGTATCATTGTAGAAACTTTTGCGGCGGTCGCTCCAGAAAAAGTTTGTGTTATTCTGGCTGATACTTATAAAGATTCCATTGAAAAAGTGATTGCGTTTAAAGCGGGGACACTTGCAACAGGGAACTGCGGATCCGAGAACAACCACCCCGAACCTGCAATAAAAAAACGGTTTCTTGAGGCTATTGCAAGGATCTCATGGCTTAATATGCTTGACGAACAAATTACAACACCGCCACCGGGCAACCCGTATTATCCATTTTTCATGGCTATAGACTCTCTGCGCTCAGACCTCATTGCAAAAGAGATAAAAAAGAAAAGTGAAATACATTTACTTCAACAAAACTTTGAAAGTCGAATCATCCAGATGGTTATCAAGACAAATGCACAAGCGGAAGTGAACAAAAAGTCAACTCGCGATATGCAAAACGAAATAACCAATCTTACAAGGAAAATCGAGACACAGAATATGGAACTTGCCAAAATATCGAAAGCTATAGCTGACAGCAAGAATGGCTTCCGTCATCTTCTTGAAAAGATAGAGTCCCTTGACATAGATCCCAACCTTAAACAAGAGATGGCCAACTCCTGCCGGAGTCTTATAGAAAATAAAGTGCTCGAAAAACAGCCCGACATTGAAATGACTGAGTCTGATTTACTTTTTCTATCAAAACTTCAGACAAAATTTCCTCACCTTAATCAACGTGAACTGAAAATAAGCTTGCTTGTAAAGCTGAATTACGACACCGCAGATATAGCCCGCTCCATCGGCTTATCAACCAGAGGCATGGAAAGCATCCGCTACAGAATGCATAAAAAACTTGGCCTTGGAAAACATCAGTCGATAAAAAGCTATCTGTCAGAACTCGCCGGTTAAAACAGAAAGAGTGATCTATATCACAGAAAGCCCATTTGAAACGACTGAAATCGTAATCCTGCCACAAATGTTGTCATAAACCTCTCCATCCATGTGCATAACATGGGGCTTCTCAAGAATCACTTCAACAGCCGTTGCCTTGCAGTAAATAACCTGTGGGTCGGTGATATGTATCCCTCGCAGATATTTCAAAACATAACGAAAAAATTCATGTTTAGGTACTGCTTTGAGAATACAGACATCCAGGAAACCATCCGATAATTCCGCATGTGGAGCTATCCTGAATTTTCCGCCCTCAATTTTTCCATTCAACACTGAAAATGCAAAAACAGGTTCATGAAGCTCCATGATTGAATTTTCAAGAGTAATCTTTATGGTCATTGCCAATGGCACATAATCAAACAGGACTCGCAAAAGAGCATATATGTATCCAGATTCGCCTTTGAGCCACGTCGTCTGTTGAACGCTCTTTGCAATACTTCCGGTCAAACCGATCCCCAGTGAATTGACAAAATAACGGTGCTCGGCTTTACCATAAAAAACACTTCCAAGATCAACATTTTTGCATGATGCATTATAAAAGTGAGTGATATCAAAGGAGTCGATTTTATCAGGATACAGCGTTTTGATAAAATCATTGGCCGATCCTATCGGTAAAACCCCTATTGTAATACCGGCACCAGCAACAGCATTAACTATATCATGAATCGTCCCATCTCCACCACAAGCGATCAGACAGATATTTTCTCTTGCCTCACAACGCGCAATATCACCCGCATGACCAGCATAAGTTGTTGTTATCACCAAAGAGTCTTTTCTGCCAGACACCAGTTCATGAAGCCACTGCGACTTGCGAAAAGCACGCCCTTTGTCTGCTGCGGGATTAAAAATAAAAATGTAACGGAAAAAATTTTTTACCATTGTGTAAACTAAATAAAGAAAATGCCGCTTATCAATTTTGTGAATAAGTGAAAATGAAGAGACAAGGCAAAAATAATTTTGAAATCCAGATAAATTATGATCAAGTCACTTACAGTTACCAAAATCTATCAATAACCTGATAAGCAAACATTGACAATGTAGCTGAATCGAATAACGTAATCTATCAGAAACAGTATCAAGTATCTATTATATCCAAAAAATACACGTATTTTATACTTCAGAAGAGTATGACACTAAAAGTATTTTTTATAGAAATACGAATATTTTTTGCATTTCTTTAAAAAAAAACAAATATTACTTTTGTGAACACGTCAAGAATAGTAATGAACGGATGTAAAATCGCTCTCCAGTGCACTAAAATAAAGTTTGATGCCACCAAAAAACCGGTATGTCTTTAAGCTGTTATAAGAACTTACCGGGAAAACGTATTAATAGCGTAAAGATGATGTCATAAACAGAATAACCCTGATGATTAAATACAATGAACGCACAAGCAGAACAGAACAAAAAATCTATTCCCGATTATGAAAAAGAGATCGGTGAGCTAAGAATGAGAATTGCAAATCAGGATTTGGAACTGACAAGAGTTTCAACAGCTATAGCTGAAAAAACAAATTCTTTACGTAATCTTCTTGACCAGATACACTCGCTGGATATTGATAGCGGCGTCAAAAGAATGATGACTGATTCATGTTTGAGCCTGATTGAAACTGAGACTATCGAAAAACGCCTGAATATCGAATTAACGGAATCTGATTCAGTCTTTTTGTCGAAATTACAGAAGAAACATGCAAATCTTAACCAGCGCGAACTCAGGATAAGCCTTCTTGTCAAGCTGAATTACGACACAAAAGAGATTGGTCGTTCTGTGGGCATTTCGACAAGAGGAATGGAGAGTATTCGCTACAGAATGCATAAAAAGCTTGGCCTTGGAAAACACCAGTCAATAAAGACCTACCTTTCAGAACTCGCAGTAGCATCCTGAGCTGTAAGGCTTTTTACATTCAACTCATAAAAAGCCTCTGTATCCACCTGATACAGAGGCTTTTATGTTTACTACCCGCTCTTCCTACCAGGAAATATGTAAACCTGCCATTCCGGCATAGCTTTGACCAACACCAAAAGTATCGCACTGGAAATTCACAAACAGTGCACAGCTTTTTTTGATGGTCAGGTTTAATCCGATACCACTAAGCATGGAGTCTACTGCTGACTGTGATCCCTGTATTACAAAATCAAAACCCGGCGCGGTGATAAACGAACTTTTTATCGACCGTTCTGGCTCGAATTCATGCTTCCATGCGGCACTGACTGCTACTGACAAGAGCGCATCAGAAGAAAGCTCAGTTTTCGTTTTCAGTTGCATACCGAGTCGCAGTGGCAACGAATTGATGATACGATGATCATAGGATAACCCGATCTGACTCATGCCATCCCACATTTTGGTCTCGGTAAAACTATCCATAGACATCGATCCAAACTTTAAGCCTACAAATGGTGTAACATCAACGGTATTGAGCTGAATTTTATAACCAGCCTCAACATCAGCGCTAAAAGAAGAGCTTTGAAATACACCAGAAAGATATTCATCAAACCCTGATATATTCATTTGGTTTCCACACGGAAAATCCATCGAAACACCAGGAATGAAGGCATGTCGTTTCTCGTCATTATTAAAATGATCATACCCCAGAGAAGCAGTAACATAATAATTGTTCTGGAGTATCGCGCCATAGCCTGCGATATGCAGCGCATCAACATTACCGCTCATCTCACGATCAGGCACATTGAATGAAAATCGACTATGGCCCGCAGCAACACCAATCAATGTGTTACACGATATCTGCTTGTCAAGTCCGAAAGCAAAACCATCACCGCGATCATTAAAATTTGCCGACCCAATGACAGGATCACCATCAAAACATCCACTTTCGTGGTATTGATTCATCCATACCCGCCAATTGCGATTTGACCCTCGTGGCATACCATTGGCCCTGGATGGGTCAAAATAAGAGTGACCGGAGGAGTCATAGGTATCTTTGGAAAGCCAATATTCTGTCCTGTGAGCAATGGCTTTAAAAAACATATCGTTTGCCAAAAAGCCAACCCGCTGGAATTGTAACGTTCCTTCACCCGATAGTGAATCATAAATCCTTGCAAGTGTGGGCGTGTCCGGTTGAAAAAATAACGCACTTGCAACAGGCCTGAACGCTGGCGATATTTGAGCCAGTTGTATCTGATTAATTGCGTTGCCAACTGAATGCTGATTTTGCGTCAGACCGGAAGGAGAATAATCAATCACATAATTCAGGTCAATATCTGTCAGATTCGGGTAGAGCAGTGAATAGTGTGCAACCACCGTATTGGGTGCCAGAAAGGTTATACCGTTATCAGACACTCCGCCTGTTGCAGATATCAACACATTGTTATGTTGACCTGGCAAAGCATATCCAGCATAAATTTCAGGCTCAATCAGGTTAAGAGTTATGGCGCCCGAAACATTGCCGGTCCCGGTAATATTCAGTCTGTCTGCAATCTGGTTCCTCAGATCAAGATCGACCCCATAGGTGCCGTTTGACGTCTGAAGAAAATCCCCGGTAAGGTTGGTTGTCAGCACATTCTGACATCCGCCTGGCCTCAGCAAGCCATCATTGGTCAACAGGTTGCCTGCACCCAAATAAACGGTGACACCTGAGTCGAAAACTGCATGCTCCTCATTATGGAAGGAGTTAACATCAGTACCCCGACCAACTGAAAGATCCACTGAACCGATTACCCGACCAAAGTTATCGATATTATCATTACCTGAATTTGCGCGTACGGCAAAACCGTCAACACCCAGAACCGTAGTAATTATCCCGTGATTATTGAGCCAATTGTCAGCACCATTCAGGATATAGACGCCAGCTCCCTGGTCGCTGCCTCCCTCAATGTTGCTTGGTGTTGACCCTGCATTCAGGATATTGACAATAATGTTTCCAGTACCACCTGGCGCATCGCTCTGTGCCATCAGTGCAATCGAATTGACTCCATGAGCAATCAGGTCTCCTGTCTGGTTGATAATGGTGTCATCAGCAGCCCCCAGACCCCCTGACGAACCGGAAAAGAGGAATGCGCCAATCTGTCCCGGAGGATCGGAGGCAAGCCCAACAGCACCACCACCACCACCAACACTCTGCGAATACAGTGCGACACTGTTGGCGCCAGTGACCGTGATGGAACCTGCCGTATTATTGATAGTAACAGTACCTCCTATCCCATTACCGCCATTGAGCAGGGCCAGACTGCTGGCTCCGCCGCCTGGCTGGACGAGACCGCCGCCGCCACCAACCGATTGCGCGAAGATACCAACAGAATTATCACCATTAATGATTATAGATCCGGTATTGGTAACGCTGACATCGCCGCCAGTTCCAAGAACGCCGTTCTGACCACCGATGGAGACCGGTACAACAGCCACACCGAGCGCCGAGCCTGCTGTTCCACCGCCGCCACCAACCGATTGTGCCATAATACCAATCGAGTTATTGGCATTGATCTCGATGTGACCATTGTTGACAACCGTCACGTTACCACCGTTGCCGCCGCCGCCACCATCGCCGCCAAGAATCACAGACGCTGTACTGGTTCCTCCGCTACCTGTCAATGCGCCACCTCCGTTACCACCACCGCCACCAACCGATTGGGCAAAAATGGCCGTAGAATTGGCTCCATTGGTCACAAGAGTACCTGACTGATAATTATTGACGATAACAGCGCCGCCATTTCCACCACTGCCGCCATTTCCGCCAACGGCCACATCAAGAGACTGTGCTGAAAATTGAGCGCCAGCACCACCAGCAACCCCCCCGTTGCCTCCACCGCCACCCACAGATTGCGCCAATATTACCTGCGATGCAAAACCATCGGTCTCAATCCGGCTATAGTTATCAACAGTCACAGCTCCACCATTACCGCCGCCGCTGCCGTTACCACCAATGATCGTCTTGAAGCCAAGGAGATCAGTCGCAGAGTTTCCACCACCAACACCGCCGCCTCCACCTACCGACTGGGCAAAAATACCGTTGGCCATTGAACCCTGGGTCCAGATTATTCCATATTCCCTGTTCATGACCGTCACGTCGCCACCGTCTCCTTGCTGACCATCGTTACCGCCAACAACAACAGCCCCAATGGCACCACCACCTATGCCGCCGCCACCGCCGATTGACTGGGCAAAAATACCGTTTGCCGCATCACCGACTGTATGCAGTTTGTTGGCGTTATCAACAGAGACCTGACCGCCTGTTCCACCGCCAGAACCGGAACCTCCAACCGAGACAATCAGTCCTATACCGTTTAAGCCAGAATCGGAGACGCCTCCTGCAGAACCGCCGCCACCGCCTATGGACTGGGCACGGATCGCATCCGAACCCTTGCCTGAAGTGCTTATCCAGGCGGTGTTGGTGATATCAACCTCGCCGCCATTACCACTTGAGCCACCCTTTCCACCGACCCCGACCGCCGAGATAAATGTGGCGCCACCATTCCCACCACCACCGCCTATGCTCTGCCCAAAAAGACCGACTGCATCGTCACCTGTTGTCTTGATCGATAGAGCATCCGTACCATAACTGTTGATCGTCACACGACCACCATTGCCACCGCCGCTGGCGTTTCCTCCTATAGTAACAACCCCAAGCCCAGTACCACCGCCATTGCCACCACCGCCGCCGACAGACTGGGCAAAGATACCGTCAGAAGCAGCTCCTTCTGTTACAATTTTCGCTGTTGCCGAGTTGGTAACCGTAACGTCACCACCATCGCCACTGGCCCCGCCTTTGCCTCCGACAGCTATCCCGGAAAGTCCGGAGCTGCCACCGTTACCGCCACCGCCGCCGATTGACTGGGCTTCAATGCCGTCGGCATTGCCACCTGTGGTATGCAGGGTAGCATCATTGCTCACAGAGACAGTACCGCCATTACCCGCTGAAGCCGTTACCTCTCCAGGAATCCAGGAACGTGGACCGCCACCAAGAGAGATAAGTCCTCCTGCCGATCCGCCATTACCGCCGCCGCCGCCAACCGACTGGGCAAAAATTGCCGTTGAACCGTAACCTGTAGTTGTAATATTGGCCGTGGCTGTTAGCGATGGCTTATTGATAACCGTGACTGCACCTCCATCACCACTTGCGCCACCGCCACCACCGATGCTAAGCAAACCTGTAATACCCGACGAGGCGTTACCGCCTATGCCGCCGCCACCACCGATCGACTGGGCGAAGATTCCGTATGCATCGGAACCAGATGTCTGAATCAAACCATTGTTTGTGACATTGACAGCAAAACCGTCACCACTTGCTCCGCCAAAACCTCCGAGCGTGAATCTGCCCAATCCCTGCAATAAGCCTGTCGTACTGATAGGCAAAGTCACAGCCGTGATGGCATAATCAACATACTCTGCGCCAGGGAACATACCGTTTAATCCTACGATGGCCTGACCGCCATTGCCGCCGCCGCCGCCGATTGACTGCGCCATAATGCCCGCAGAAGCATTGCCGGTTGTTGTAATAAAATCATGATTGGTGACCGTCACATTGCCAGCGTCATTACCCGTACCACCCCAGCCACCAATATCAACCTGAACATTCACGCTGGGATTCTTCGGTGCCTTGACACTGCTGATGACCTTGGTCACAAGGCCAAATAAAGAAAACGTACAGGAAGTGCCAAGCTGCAATGAAAGTGAATTAGCACCACCGCCGTTACCGCCACCGCCGCCAATTGACTGCGCGAGAATACCGTTTGATCCCGCTCCTTCGGTCAGAATTCCACCGTACTGCTCAACCAGGACATCTCCTGCAATATTTCCGTCGCCTCCCATACCACCAACGGAAACAGCAACATTAACAGCTTTTCCAGCCTGGGCATCACCTCCAGCGAGCAATCCTGTAAGCGCACTGCCGCCATTGCCACCGCCACCGCCGATCGATTGTGCCTCAATGCCGTTGGCAGCAGGTCCGATAGTCTGAATCAAACCGTGGTTGGTAACATTAACATTGTCACCGGTTCCTCCATCACCCCCAAATCCCCCGACAGTTAGGCCGACGTTGACATTCGTATTTTCACCTGTAGGAGCTACCGCTCCGCTGAATGAAAAACCACCATTACCACCACCACCACCAATCGATTGCGCCAGAATGCCATCGGAATTACGACCAGTAATTACGGTGACCTTGTCAAATACTGTGCCAAGTTCGGCGATTTGCTGATTCTGAACTGACGAAGAGCCTGTCTTAATATTGCCAGTGTTGTTTACCGTTACTATGCCAGCCTCGCTGCCAGCTCCGCCAAATCCACCTACAGATGCCGAAATCTGCTTTGAATCCGGCCCACCAATAGATCCTGCAACGCTCAACCCTCCATTGCCGCCACCACCACCGATTGATTGAGCCAGGATACCAACCGATTCATCACTAATCGTTACGGTATCACCAATGCGTGTGACGCTCACATCATGGCCAGCGCCACCAGAGCCACCAAATCCACCTACAGAAGCGGTAATCGAAGGAACATTATTGGCACTTGCAAAATTAAAAGTTCCTGCTACGCTCAAACCTCCGTTACCACCACCACCACCAAGAGATTGCGCAACCACTCCATCGGCATGATTCCCAAGGGTAGAGATGCGACCGGTAGATGCGACCATGACCGTGCCAGCATCACCAGCAGAACCGCCGAAACCGCCAAGAGAAGCCGAAAGACTTAAACTGTTACCTTCCGGTACTGAAAGTGTGCCAGCAAAACTGAACCCTCCATTCCCGCCGCCGCCGCCCACAGACTGCGCCAGTATTCCGTTCGATCCGTCTGCATGGGTCAGGATGTTGTCAACGCTTGTAAGATTAACAGCTCCTGCACTATTACCAGCAGCACCAAAACCACCAACACTGAGAGACAAAGAGGCCTTGGCGTCTGCCGTAGCAGTGAAAGCACCAGAAAAGCCACCATTACCACCGCCGCCGCCGATTGACTGCGCCTCAATGCCGTTGGCACTCTGGCCTGTCGTCTCTATGGTCGCAATAGCATCGGTAATGATATTTGTGCTGTTGACGGTGACATCTCCTCCGAGACCACCGTCAGAGCCTGCACCACCAATAGTTGCACTCAAACCTGCATTGCCAAGTGCAAAAGAGCCGGCAAGTGAAAAACCTCCATTACCGCCGCGACCACCGATTGATTGCGCCTCGATACCATTCGAGCGGTCTCCCCCTGTTTTGATTGTACCGACACTATTGACCGTCACAGTACTGCCATCACCACCACCCCCAGTCGCAAAACCGCCAACCGAAAGTGAACCGGCAAAATCAGTGCCACCACTCAAGCCAATCGAAAAGCCACCGTTTCCTCCACCACCGCCGAGTGACTGAGCCAGTATGCCGTTAGAATCTTCACCCTTCGTCAATATATTATTATAGCTGGTAACCGTAACAATTCCTGCGTTGCCACCGCCAGCACCAAAGCCGCCAACAGAAGCTGTGAAAGCACCGCCTGAAGTCGAAGCGCTCAATCCACCGGAAAATCCGCCATTGCCGCCGCCACCACCGATTGACTGAGCCAGAATACCGTTGGAACGGTCGCCATCGGTCTCAAGGGTGAATATTCCTGCAACAGGAGCAATATTGAGTGCATGGGAGTAACTTTCAACCTTAACAGCACTGGCATTTCCGCCCCCATTGCCGAAACCGCCCACAGAAAGCCCAAGAGCAGCCGTGCCTGTCGTGAAAGCACCGGCAATCGAAAATCCGCCATTGCCCCCGCCGCCGCCAAGAGATTGAGCCTCAATACCATTTGAATCATTACCCTTTGTCCATATTGTGCCAAAGTTCTGGACAGTGACTGAAGAGGCATCTCCTCCCTCTGAACCAAAACCGCCAACAGAGAGCGCCCCCGCAAATTCAGAACCTCCGGAAAGTCCGATCGAAAAACCACCGTTTCCACCACCGCCGCCAATAGATTGCGCAAGAATACCGTTAGACTTGTCACCCAGCGTCAGGATATTATTAACGCTTGTTACAGTAACTGTGTTACCCAAACCGCCGCCACCAAGCGCAGAACCTCCTACCGAAACACCAATGGCAGCACCGCCAGGAGAAAGAGCTCCAGCACCGGAAAATCCACCATTGCCGCCACCGCCGCCAATTGACTGAGCCAGAATACCATTCGAACGGTCGCCATCAGTCTCAAGAGTGAGCATCGCAGACGCAATCAAGACAGGTACGCCACCATTCGCCTTGGCGTAGCTGTCAACCTCAACAGCACCAGCATCTCCGCCGCCAGCACCGAAACCACCAACAGAAACACCAAGAGCAGCCGAGCCTGTCGTAAACGCACCTGCAATCGAGAATCCGCCATTGCCGCCGCCTCCACCGAGAGATTGTGCCTCAATACCATTGGAATCAGCACCCTTTGTCCATATTGTGCCATAGTTCTTCACTGTCACTGAAGAGGCATCTCCGCCTCCAGCACCAAAACCGCCAACCGAAACCGAACCTCCAAACTCTGAGCCACCGGAGAGTCCGATCGAAAAACCGCCGTTCCCGCCACCACCACCGATTGACTGGGCAAGGATACCATTGGATTTGTCTCCCTGCGTCAGAATATTATTATAACTTGTAACCGATACCACTTCACCGTTTCCGCCACCGGAGCCAAATCCGCCGACCGAAACACCAGCGGCTGCTCCCTGCAATGCAACACCGATTGTTGCCGAAAAGCCTCCGTTACCTCCGCCACCACCAAGGGATTGCGCAAAAATACCATTCGATTGGTCGCCATCGGTCTCCAATGTAGTAATTCCATAGACTGGAGAATTAAAACCAGTTGTGCTGTAACTATTAACCATGACCGCGCCAGCATCTCCGCCGCCAGCACCAAAACCGCCAACCGAGACACCTATTCCCACTGCGCCGACCGTAAATGCTCCAGAGACAGAAAGACCGCCATTGCCGCCGCCGCCACCCAGAGATTGCGCCTCAATTCCATGAGAGTTAAAACCCTGTGTCAGGATCGTGCCCGTATTGTTGACGGTGACGACTGACGACGCTCCTGCCGTACCACCAAAACCGCCAACCGAAACAGCACCCGCTGCACCAATCCCCTCAAAGGAAGCAGAACCCGCAGCCGAAAAACTGAATCCGCCATTGCCGCCACCGCCACCGAGCGACTGCGCCAGGATAGCGCTGGAATTATCAAAAAATGTGCTGATATTGCCTGAACCCGTTACAATTACCTGATCCGCTTTACCGCCGGAACCACCGGAACCACCAACAGAAACACCAATACCCGCAAGACCACCAAAAGTAATATTTCCGCTGAAACCGCCATTGCCGCCACCACCACCAATCGACTGCGCCAGAATACCATAGGCATCATTGCCAGCAGCTCCTTCTATACCTGTTGACAGATTGCCGGCAGAATGCACGGTAACTGCTGCAGCATTGCCACCACTGTCGCCCTTGCCACCAATGTTGACACTCGCTCCCGCCAAAGCTCCAAGCGACAGGCCGATGGTCGAACCTCCATTACCTCCGCCGCCGCCAACCGACTGCGCAATGATGGCGCTTGCCTCATCGCCGGTAGTTGTAATGTTTCCAATACTGGTAACGTCCACCGTAGAACCATCACCGCCACTTGAGCCACTTCCACCAAGCCCGACCGCCGCTGAAACGCCGCCAAAAGAAAGAGCTCCCGATCCCGCAAAACCACCGTTGCCACCGCCGCCGCCAACCGACTGTGCTAAAATACCAGAAGACTGCATGCCGGATGTCTGAATATCGCCCGTGCTGTTCACGATGACACTGCCGCCATTGCCTCCACCACTGCCCGAACCGCCGATTGCCACTGCGCCGCCAAAAAATCCGGTGCTGGCGGAAAGTGCTGCACTGAAACCGCCATTACCTCCGCCACCGCCGACCGACTGCGCAAAAATAGCGGCCGACATATCACCGTTGGTTTTAATATTGCCGATACTATTGACTATAACGCTATTACCGGTTGCACCGCTTCCGCCATTCCCACCGAGAGTGACCGCCGCAGAACCGAGACCTTGCAGCGAGCCGGAAAGCGATACTGCAAAACCACCATTTCCACCACCACCTCCGATCGACTGCGCAAGAATACCATTGGAATTATCTCCATCAGTATAAATATTGTTATGAAACGTAGTATTACCACTTGTCACACTGACAGTACCTGCACTGTTTCCAATGCCGCCACTGCCACCAAGTGAAATCCCGGCACTTGCGGAACCACTGAGAGCAAGAGTACCGGCAAAACCACCGTTACCGCCACCTCCGCCGATTGACTGTGCCAGGATACCGTCAGCATTTTGACCAAACGTAACAAGAGAATAATCACTGGTAAAGAGCGACTGACCGCCACCATCAGCAGTGACAATAACGTCTTCAGCAATCTGTCCGATGCCGCCTGAGCCACCAACACCGACAGAAACACTTCCCGCAAGAGAAAGAGTGCCTATGGCTGAAAAACCGCCATTGCCGCCGCCACCGCCCAGCGATTGCGCCAGAATACCGGTAGAGTTATCTCGCCAGGTGATAATTGATCCGGAGCTGTTCACCGTCACCGTGCCGGACGATCCCCCTGAACCCCCTTTTCCACCGACGCCTACACTGACACCCAAGGCGCCAATTGCTCCTCCTGCAGTAAACCCTCCGTTACCGCCACCTCCGCCAAGTGATTGCGCTGCAATTCCATACGAATTGGCACCATAGGTATCAATATTGCTCAGATTTGAAACTGTCACATCCGAGGCATTGCCGCCAGTACCACCGCTTCCTCCCACGGCAACCGAAACACCGGCGAGACCACCAACGCTTGCAGAAACAGAAAATCCTCCATTACCACCGCCGCCGCCTATCGACTGCGCCAGAATACCATCAGAATTTGAACCAACGGTCGAAAGCGTTCCTTTCGTCCCCACACTGACCAAACCACCATCTCCACCGAACCCACCGGAACCTGCAACACCAATGGCTATACTAAAAAGGGCACCACCGGAAGCGGAAACAGCAAATCCCCCATTGCCGCCGCCACCGCCTATCGACTGCGCCACCACAGCGGATGACTGGTCGCCGTATGTATTTATATGGTAAGCTGTAGCTAAATTCTGATCGATGTTGTCCCGCTTAATGGCGACGCTTCCGCCTTTTCCGCCTCCGGCGCCATCGCCCCCAAAAGCTGCACTGATACCTGGCCCAACTGCAATAGCACCCCCGCCGTTACCTCCACCGCCGCCAATCGACTGAGCCAGAATGCCAGGAGAATTGGCTGAAACAAGGCCGTTTGTGCCTGCAGAAATATTGCCCCCGTTACTGACGATCACACTGCCGCCGTCAGCGCCGCTGCCACCACTACCGCCAGCCGCGAACAGACCTGCGGCAGTGCCGCCGTTGCCGCCTCCGCCGCCGATTGACTGAGCCAGAATACCCGCCGCCTGGGCACCTGCCGTTGTAAGCATCCCGCTGTTCGATACTGTAACTGCGCCTCCAACCGTCGTGTCAGAACCTTTGCCACCGAGAGAAACCAGTCCACCTGAACTTGCGCCATTTCCTCCGCTTCCGCCAATAGACTGTGCCTCAATGGCGTTGGCACCAAAACCTGACGTTCTAACGCTTCCTGTGCTGGCAACTCCTACCTGTACAGTGCCGCCGCTACCGCCTGCAGAACCATCTCCACCCAAGGCAACCAAACCCAGGGATGTCCCTGCATCACCGCCGCCCCCACCAATAGACTGGGCCAAAATACCCTGCGCGTAATTACCAGAAGTTGTTATTAAACCTCTGGCACTCACCTCGGCCATACCGCCATTGCCACCCGTACTACCCCCGCCTCCACCAGAATAGAAGAGACCGAAACCGCCAGAGCTGGAGCCACCACCTCCACCAAGAGAGCGCGCCTCAATGCCGTAGGAGTAGTCACCTGTGGTCGTAATTGATGTCCCCTCATCAGTACTTACTAATGCATGACCACCTCTGCCTGCCGGGCTACCGCCACCGGCACTATAGACAAGACCTCCGCCGCCGCCACCCGATCCTCCATTGCCGCCCTGACTGAAAGCGAGAACACCAACAGAATTATTACCAACTGTAGAAACAGAACTGTTGAGATTAGAGAGGGTCGCAGTCGCGTCCCCGCCGTAACCACCCAACCCTCCACTGCCAGAGCTCCCTGCTATAACATAGGCACTACCTCCATTGCCCCCATTACCAGCGAGACTCAAGGCTGCTAAACCTGTTCCATTGGTAGCAGAAGCGCTGCCATTGAGTGTGACCGTGACACTCCCACCGTTTGCGCCTGTGCCTCCGTCACCAGCGTTACCCGCGACATAGGTATCTCCCCCGTTGCCGCCATTCGATCCTTTGGATACCCCCTGAACTGCGGCTGTTATACCATTGGGAACCAATGCGCCAGGAGTGACCTTATATGAACCGGTATTTACGGTCAAATTCACTAAGGGTCCAGAACTACCTGATGGTCCAGAAGATGCCTCGGTTATAATGAGGGTGGTACCGTCCGGAGCTCCCGGAGTTACACTATAGTTTCCATTGACATCAATGGTAACATCAAGAGGATTTCCAGAAGAAGCCACAACGGACTTACCAGAACCATTTCCCGGCACTGCACCGACCTCGACATCATACTCATGACTGGAGTCGCCAGATAAATTTACGATGGTGTTTGCAGCAAAAACATTTTTCGTATCGACAATCAGGAATAATCCGATAAGGAGGATAGAAGAAATAAGAGTTGGTGTGAAAATCGCTTTGAGCAAAACACGATTTTTCTGGAACTGCAGAAAACATCTTTCCAAGACTGAGGACAACAAGGCAAAAATCAATGGGGGAAGACCTTTAGTAACTCGATATATCGATTGTCTGCATGAATAAAGCTTGCCAAGAGACAAAGAAAAGGAGCTGGGCATAATCTTCTCCACGATAAAAATGAGTTAATATACACGCATAAACCGAGCGCTGATTCTAAACTGTAGTCGAAAGGAAAAGAACAAGATAGTTAAGATAAAAATATAAAACGCTATAATATAAAGACTTAAAACATCAAAATAATGCGTTCTCTTCTTATATCTTAAGTTATAGCTAATAATTTCTTTTATCAAATCCTTAATTTCTGCTGAAACGGAAAAATGATCTATCCTGAAAAGCAGAGGCTTTTTATGTTGACAAATTCATGTATTCCATACAGCGACAGTTCACGTCCATATCCAGACTCTTTCACACCGCCAAAAGGCAACCTGGGATCCGATTTTACCGAACTGTTGACAAAACAGTTCCCTGTCTGAAGCTGATCCGCTACAGCAAGGGCTCTTTCAATATTTCGGGAAAAAACTGCTGAACCCAGCCCATAAGAAGTATCGTTGGCAATTCGTATGGCCTCATCCTCATCGGCGACTTCAATAAGTGTTGCGACAGGCCCGAATGTCTCTTCACTGTAGACTGGCATCCCCTTTTGCACTCCCGAGAGAAGCGTGGGAGGATAGAAAAAACCTTTTCCTTCAGGGATTGCGCCTCCGCAAAGCAAGCGGGCTCCCTGAAGAACGCTCCTGCACACCTGACTGTGCAACTGCTCACGAAGATCCTGGCGAGCCATCGGCCCAATTTCAACAGCGCGATCAAAGGGATCACCCATCACAGCAGACTGCATTCGTTGTAAAAGAAGCAACTCAAACTCTTTTATGACTGAAGAATGAACAATAAAGCGCTTTGCGGAAATACAGCTTTGACCACAATTGAGAAGACGGGCCGATGCACAGATGGCAACTGCCTGTGAAATATCGGCATCATCAAGCACAAGGTAAGGATCGCTGCCACCGAGCTCAAGCACGCTTTTTTTAAGAGCTCTGCCTGCCTTGGCGCCAACGGCACGTCCTGCCGCAGTACTTCCTGTCACTGAGATGCCTTGAACAGCAGGATGCTCAATCATCAAGGCCGTCATAGAATCAACTTCCTCAACGGCAACATGAACCGTTCTATAGAGATGTTCAGGAAACCCTGCTTCACGAAACAGCGTTTCAATGGCAATCGCTGATCCGGTAACACTCGGAGCGTGTTTGACAATAATACCATTACCAGCCATGATTGCCGGTGCCGCAAACCGAAACACCTGCCAGAAGGGAAAATTCCAGGGCATAATGCCAAGCACAAGACCAATTGGCTCAAATTTCACCACTCCCCGTACGCCTTCATCAAGAACGCTCTTTTCCGGTTTCAAAAATGACACTGCATTGTCGGCATAAAAATCACAGACCCATGCACATTTTTCAACCTCAGCAACCGCCTGCGCAAGTGGTTTGCCCATTTCACGGGTTATCAGCGCTGCATGACGATCTTTCTGACGACGCATGAGCGCAGCAAGACGCCTCATCAACACACTGCGTTCAGGAATTGACACTCTTTTCCATAAAAGCGCATCTCGCAGGGATACCTCTAAAATTTCTTCGATCTCACCGGAGGTCATCGTCTGATACTCGGCAATCGGCTCTTCAGTTGCAGGATTAACGGTAATAATCATTAGGCATAACGGTCCTTGATGAAAAAAATTAATCTATGCTCTCATAAATGGCAAGATAACTATCGTAACGGTCGGGATCAATACTGCCCGACTCGACCGCTTTCATAATTCCACACTCAGGCTCAACGGTATGGGAACATGAAGAGTAGCTACACTCCGGCATCCATAAAAGAAACTCCCTGAAATAGAATCGCAGATTATCGCGTGTAATGCCTGAAAGATTAAACTCCCTTATCCCGGGTGTATCAATAATATAGCCCCCACGAGGGAGAACCAGCATAACAGAATTGGTCGTTGTATGTAAGCCTTTTCCGGTTTTCATATTTGTTTCGCCGGTTCGAAGCCTCTCCTGACCGGAAAGCTGATTGATCAATGTTGATTTACCAACCCCGGAATGCCCGCTGAACGCAGAAAGTTTTCCTTTCAACACTTTCTCAAGCGCCTTCATGCCTCGCTGTTCTTCAGCGCTGGTATAAACAATTCGGTATCCAAGCGCATGATAGGGCTCCATCAACTCACGAGTTTCCTTAAAATCATCAAGATCCATCTTGTTAACAACAATCACCGTCTCCATCTGTTCGGATTCCGCAAAAACAAGGTAACGATCGATCAACCGGGTGCTGAGAGGAGGATCAATCGCCGAAACAACAACAACCAACTGATCAATATTGGCGGCTATGACCTGGACCTTCTCCTTGCTCCTGTTTCGACGAACATCCCTTTTTCTTGTCAGCGCGCTGTGGCGAGGCAGAACAAGCGTAATTGCCGCTTCGGACAACGCCGTTCCGGTTTCAATCATTTTCAGCTCAACCCTGTCACCAACGGCAACAAGCGATGAATCCCCATTCTCAGTTTTCGTCCCTGGAAAGGTACGGCACCGATATCTGGTTCCATCATCAGAAACAACAATATAAGAGGCGCCAGAGACCTCCATAACCAACCCGACTGGAACTTTTTCCTGATCTTTTTTCATACTCAAACAATACTCAATCCTTTATTTGTATTCAAACCAGACTATCCGATATCAGCCAGAGCAAAACGATCGTGGTACTGACGCAGATAACACTCCCGTATCATGGCATGTTGTGCTTCCCGCAACTGACCATCCTGCTCAACAAGAGTAAATGCCGCAGATCTTGCCAACTGCATGATAGTATAATCCGCGTTCAGATCGGCAATTCTCAAGCCGCTCAACGTACCGGACTGCTCTTTTCCAAGAATATTTCCCACGCCTCTTATTTGCGCGTCAATTTCTGATATGGCAAAACCGTCATTGGTTGACTCCATAGCTCCAAGCCGTTCGCGAGCATCCGGCGTCATTTTCGCATAGAGCAGAACGCAGATGGAAGGGTGCTCTCCACGGCCAACCCGCCCCCTGAGCTGATGCAACTGAGCCAGACCAAACCGCTCGGCATGTTCAATAACCATCACGGTAGCATTCGGCACATCGACCCCAACCTCAATAACTGTCGTGCCAACAAGCAGATCAATTTCACCGCACCTGAATTGCTCCATAACACGCTCCTTCTCATCCGGAGTCATCTGTCCGTGAATCAGGCCGAGTCTGAGATCGGGAAACACAGCAGCAGAAAGCTCATGAAAACTTTCAACCGCCGCTTTCAGATCCATCTTCTCAGACTCCTCCACAAGCGGATACACAATATAGCCTTGCCTCCCTTCTGCTATCTGTGAACGAAGAAGGTCATACACCTTCAGCTTCTCCTGTTCAGACTTCAGAAAAGTTTTGATCGCAACTCTTCCGGCAGGCTTTTGACGAATAACAGAAACATCAAGATCGCCGAAAACACCCATCGTAAGGGTTCTTGGTATGGGTGTGGCTGTCATCAGCAACACATGCGGATGGATCGCCTTTTCCTGAAGAGCTTTCCGCTGTAAAACCCCAAAGCGATGCTGTTCGTCAATAATAACCAGTCCAAGATTGGCATAAACGACACCATGTTCAATCATGGCATGAGTGCCTACAACAATATGCAGATTTCCGGCACTGAGAGCCTCCAGCACTGTCTGGCGGGCTTTTTTCCCCTGCTTTCCTGTCAGAATCCCAACGTGCAAACCAAGAGGCGTAAAATAACGTTTCATGACAAGATAATGTTGCACCGCAAGAATTTCGGTCGGTGCCATAAATGCTGACTGGAGCTTATTGTCGACAGCAAGAGCCATGGCAAACATTGCCACAATAGTCTTTCCTGAACCAACATCTCCCTGCAGAAGCCGGTTCATCGGACTTCCACTTCTGAGATCGCGATAGATATCACGCACAGCATGTTTCTGGTCATCGGTTAACGCATAAGGAAGACCCGCATAGAGCTTTTGGGTCACATCACCAGAGTGGGTGAACTTTACCGCTGCTTTATTGCGCCTGATTTCGCTATGGCGAAGGGCAAATAAAAGCTGGGCATAAAAAAGTTCCGTCCATTTCAATCGGTAACGAGCCTGATCAAGTCTTTTTTGAGATGAAGGAAAATGAATCTCGCGATATGCTTCCGAAAGTGAGAGTAAACCATGATCAGTAACCATAGAAACTGTAAGATTTTCCCGTTGCCCCGGAACACACTGTTCAAATGCACGGGCAATAATGGTGCGCATCTGCTTCGAAGCCAGATTTGCCTGCTTCATAGCCTCAGTGGTCTGATAGATCGGAATAATCTTGCCCGTATTATAGAGTTCAAAATCGCTGCACTCATCTTCATGAACCTGATGTGCATTGGAACCAAGACGATCATAATCGGGATGCTGCATCTGCGCCTGACTGCCGAAATAGCTCACTTTCCCATAGACAGCAAGCGATTCCCCCTGAACCACGCTTCGAGAGAAATACCGAACACCTCTGAACCAGGTCAGTTCAAGCACGCCGGTAGCGTCACCCAGCCATGCCTTAAACCGCGCTTTGCCGGGCAGATCACCTTCAAGCTGTGTTTTGATCACTGTACCAACAACCGTTACCGTTTCACCATCAGCAAGAGTTCCAATACTTTTCATGGCGCTACGGTCAAGATATCGGCGTGGATAGTAATCAAAAAGATCATCAAGCGTCACAATACCTGCCTCCTTCAGTATGGATGCCTTTTTTATTCCTACCCCTTTCAGGTAGGTGACTGAGGTCGCTCCGGTCATATTAATGGTTGTAACTGGATTGAAATTCTTGTATATTTGCACCTTTACAATTTTATTGCTGGCCATATCATTTATTGTACGACAAAGTCAACGAAAGTCATGAAACAAGATATTCACCCAAAGTACAAGGAAGTCACCGTCAACTGCGCCAACTGCGGCAACTCCTTTGTTACCCGCTCAACCCGACCAACCATCAAGGTTGACATCTGCAACAACTGCCATCCTTTCTATACCGGAAAACAGACGCTTGTTGATACTGCCGGTCGAGTCGAACGCTTCAACAAGCGCTTTGCAAAATCTGCTGCTGCACAGGCAAATGCGCAATAAAAAAGCTTTCTTTTTTCAGCAAACCAACACTAACCCATTGGAAAAAGTATGAGTGTCAGGGAGGTTTATCAGAAAACTGAGCCTAAAATGAAAAAGACTATCGAAGCATTTCAGCATGAAATTGCTTCGATCAGGACAGGAAAAGCGACGACAACACTTCTTGATCGTGTCAAGGTTGAAGCTTATGGCCAGCAGATGCCACTGAAACAGGTGGGTAACGTAAGTGTTGCTGATGTCCATACTCTTATGGTGCAGATCTGGGACAAATCCATGGTCTCGGCTACTGAAAGGGCTATTCGCGATGCAAATCTTGGCCTCAACCCGGCCGCAGATGGCCAGAACGTCAGGGTCACGATCCCCCCGCTTACCGAAGAACGCCGGAAAGAGTTTGTCAAACTCACCAAAAAATTCGGGGAAGATTCCAAAGTATCTCTTCGCAATCTTCGGCGCGACATGATTCAGGAAATTGAAAAACTTGAAAAAGCAAAAGCTATCAGCGAAGACGATAAAAACAAAGGCAAAAAAGAGGCTGATGAGATGCTCCACAAATACGAAAAACAGCTAACAGAGCTGATTGTTATGAAAGAGAAGGAGATTATGGAGGTATAGCAACTGGTTGAAGACCAATGCAGAAAGCCGGATTTGACTCCGGCTTTTTTTTTGTCCTGTCAGTCAAAATAATCTTTCATCTTTTTGAACACCTCTCTCTTCCCAAGCAGCCCTCCAATCATTCCCAGAACAGTTGCAGCACCTGCAGCAAAAAAGAGTGGTCGTGCAGAGATGTTGTTCGTATAATATATTGCCGGAATTCCGCGCTCTTTTGCAAAACTGTCCAGTGAGGTGGTTCCGATAACAAGATCCGGTTCATAATCGATCACCGCCTGCATGTCTTCTTCAAGATATTTACGATAGCGAATCTCTGTACCAAGCATTGAAAGGACATTGTGATCTTCCTCACCGAGCAGATTCTGAGCTATTGAGGTTGATGCGTAAGGAACCTCAAGGCCAGCCTCGAGCAAAAGACGAACAACAGGCAGTTCATTTCCTTCATAACCAGCAACGATCACTTTGCCGTTCAGATGAGTAAACCGGGAAAGCACGTCACGAGTCTTCTGACTCTCCTCTTCTGCAACAGCCTGAACCGTCCCGGCATCAAGCTCAAGAGCCTCACCGATGCGACGTATCCACTGTGCAGTGGCATTGGCTCCGATCGGGTTTCCTTTGATAATTTTCACTCCATGCTCTTCAAACAACGATACTGAACGCTCATAAAAAGGGTGAAGTACCGCACATGCCTCAACCATGCCTGCTTCGATATAATCCTCAAGCGCCGTTCCTGGAAGAGCTAACACAGACTCTACGCCTATTTTCTGAAGAATTGCTCCTATCATCATGGCATCAACTGGAAAAATCTCTCCCAGCAATACCAGCGATTTAGCTTTTTTCACGCTCTCAAATTGTGCAAAACGCTTCAAAAGCGTCGCGACAGCAACATCTTTCGCTTCGGGGTGCGTCCTGATCTGAAAGGCAGGAAGACGAACAAGAAGCACCTCTGCATTGCCAACTTTCTTTGGCAACAGCTCCTCAGCAATACCAGCAGTTTCAGCCACACAGGTACTTACAACCGGAATAAATCTCACTCCAGGATCAGCAGCAATCTCACCTATGGTACGACGCACATCGTCAATCATGGTTCCGCCTGAAATCTGAACATTCATCAGTTCAGGAGAGATAATCGACTTTCGTGCGGCATAAAAATGCGAAACAAAAGTCAGTCCGTAAAGACAACCCTGATCGGCGACCAGGCAGACCTGGACTCCGTCAATTCTTGTCAGTACCCTCAGCCCTCCGAATGCGGGACACATCGACTGGGGGTGTAATGTGTTACAACCCTTTTTCTCCATGAAGAACAACCCTCTTGATAACATGTTGGATATACGCTCTGCCACCAATTTTTTCAGGCATTCGCTTGAGGCGCTCAACAGCCGCCCTGCGATTCAAAAAGCTTCCTGTAATCAACCTGTAATATTTGATCTTTTTTTCATATCCCGGCCAGACAAAAACCGGAATACCTTCTGTACGCAGACGAAGCACCTCTTTATGAACAGTTGCTAAATTACTAAAAGTCACAAGAACAATGGTATAACCGTCAGTCACAAGAACAACAGAATCAGCAGCTTTCTCATGCTTTGATAACATAGCAGCGGTATCCTGAACTGACTCCAGACGATCAACTTGTGTAACTCTGGTCTCAGAAGAGACAACACTACCATGAACCTTCGGAGCCTTAAAAAAATAAAACCAGACATCCTGGGGACTGTAATAAAAAGAAGCAGCGAACACGCTGAGAAGCAACATTACCGAAAAGATTACAACATAACGAAACGTTTTTACGGTGCCATTTCTTGCTCTATGTTGAGTAAGAACAACTTCCTTTAAATCCTGATACTCTCTATTCAGAAGCAATTCAAGTGAAGACTCAGGAATAAAACGATAAGATCCTGATTCAAGAGAAAATTTTCCAAAGCCATTAATGTATATCTCTTTTCTTTGTTTCACAGCCCGGGAAAAAACTTTTCCTAAAATACGTCCAAACCGACGAGCTTCAACTTGAGTCATAAATAAATACGACAGAGCAATACGCACAACATCATCAGGTCTGGAAACTCGCCATTCAAACGATAAAATATTTACAGGTGGAGTATAGATAATGCTGGAAGCGGTACTCTTTTTTTTTACAGGAATATGCTTGACAGTAAACGTGCCAAGACCCTTCACAGAAAGCGTGCCAACAGCGAGAAAATCAGTAACCATGGCTGAATAAAAATCACTCAACAACCGACCTGCCACATCACTATCTACATCAAGCAGTTCAGCCAGTTCCACCAAAAAATTGCTGTTGATCATAAAAAAGCACTTACAATATTATATACCAACACTTTACAGTCAATTATAAAGGAATATAACACTTCCGTCCCATCCACTTGCAAAGAAATGGTTAAAATACTTCATCATGTATGATCAGATTGCTATCCCTATTTCAAATAATTCGTTTCTTCAGAGAATCATAAGTTTGAACAAGCCAACACATTGCGCACAGATAACAATCATCAAAAACAAATACAATAAAAACAAAAACGTTAGCGCGGATATAAAAATAAAATAAGGTGTGTAATAAAAATAAAAACGAAAAAGAATACAAACAAAACATAATAAGCTATAGCTTTATAAGCAGACGAAGTCGGAACAGTAGCGACAGTCAATTCGATAGGAATATTGCCTAAAAAGACTTTATACGCAAACAGAATAGTATTTTAAATAAATAACGATTTTGTATTAAAAGAAATGGGGACTTAAAACGACACAGAGAATCAAACAAATCCGCTAACAAGCGTAGTATAACAACCTAACATAAGCACTCAGCAGTAAACTGCAGGTAAATATACAATTCGATTTAACGACAATGGATACTGTTACGCTCCTGACGCCTATTATCCAACACAATCACAAACCAACCTTCATATAACACATCACTTCCGCCACATTACCGCACTAATTCTGAGCTTTTCTCATCAACAAGAAGAGACAAATAAAATTCTAATCATCAAGGGACACAAAAACTTAATACTTCTGCTATCATCTGTCGAAACACTGCGCTCAAATCAAAATACATCAATAAGGGCTAACCAAACGATATTGTTGCTTATCTTAAATCTTAAAAATAGAGCTGCTTACGATATTCAACGTTTTTGTTTTTGCCTTAATTCCTTCTTGCCACCAAACATCCCATGCATAATCATTCCATTAAAGACTACAATACTGTATTATTGGAAAACAAGGGCATCTGGACGTTTTCAAACAAATCTGCTTTCGTTTAACAGCTCCTTCGCTAAAAGAAACGCTCATACGCTTTTCGATGAGATGCGCCATACATCTCTGGGCGACTACGATTGAATTCTATTGAGAAGAGAAGAGAAGAAATGAATAAAGTTTTGTTCGTTTCCAACTTTGAATAAGGGAAAAAGAGAGAGAGAGAGAGAGAGAGAGAGAGCGTCTGGGTATGAAGAAGTTCTGGAGAAAGGAAGCAAAAAAAATAAGAGGACGAGAAAGAGAGTTTTGTTGTTCTCTGCTTTTATTCTGTTGTATAGATAACTACAGGAGGAACAGCAGCAAGGAGTGTTTCATTAATCGTCAAATCTTCACCATGAGTTGCCACTACTGAGCCAAGTGTTAAATCACTCATTATTGTGACATCCGTCAGGCCTTGTTCTTTGCTGGAAGAGGAAAGCGTACCATTATTATTATCCACTGCTGTTGAGGATACATCATTTGCATCTACCGTGCCAACAGCATCAGAAGTGGTCACCTGCACAGGAGCGATATTATTATCCTTTGATATACTTTTTTCCGTCTTGCTGGCCATTGCTGACTGCTCGGCATTTTCATTGAAGTGAACCAAGCCCGTCGTAACATCGGAAGCAATATTATTATAAGTATCCTTTATTGTAGCAGCTATATCCACAGTTACCTTAGCATTGGTTCGCCTGTGCGTAACTTGTTTCTCGTCAATTAACTTTTTGGATGACATTGCAACCTTTTTATGATTCTGCTCATTCAAAACACGAAGAGGATGTGCAGATACATTTTGAGCAAAATCATGTTTTTTGATACGGGCTTCATCTTTTTTTGTTTTATTCAAAACTTCTGAATTTCGCACTGTTGCGGAAGTGGCAATAAACGTATTAACGTTTTTTGATGGTTCCGCTGTCAAACTCTTCACATTCGTTACAGCAGCAATTTTTGGAGCTGGATTTACAGTAAAGCTTATACTACTCCGTGTTGAGGCAACAAGATGATTCGCATCTCTAACTGAAAAAGTTACATTCGCAGTAGAATAAACCCTGCTTGGTGTACCTGTCACTTCACCAGTTTTTGCATTAAGAACCAGACCTTCTGGAAGTATACCTGAACTCACGCTATAATTATAAGGGGCCACTCCTCCGCTGGCTGTCAGCGGCTTCAAACTGGTTATCGCCTGACCAACGGTCAGACTATGTGCCTCAGAAATTGCGGTTGCACCAGGAGCTATAAACAGAGCCTTAATATTTCGAACAATCAGATCAGGTTTTGATACCAACACTGAAACTATGCCCAAGCCGATCAAGAGGAACGAAATCCCAATGACTGTATAGCGTATCTTTGAAAAAAACTTCATAATGGTCGCCGTTGAATTTATTCCCTTTCGAACCCATCAAGTCAGCATGGCTAAAATACCTTCAGACAAATATACGGCAGCTTCAGAAAATATTTAAGGTCTACAAACCTTCCTGACCATAACCGGGTATAACAGAATAATGTATAGATTAAATGTATAAATTTAAATAATTAATTTTCAATTTTTTCTTTCCCGCCGGAGAGAAATATTCATGCTTTATTTTTACCAACAAGCTCATTGAATTTTTCCCATATTAAGAGTTAAGATGATCCTTGACACTTCTCCCTTCGACTTTTTATGAGCGCTGAAATTCTATCGGTCAGCCAACTGACGCAACAGATCAAAACCGGGCTTGAAACGCTTTTTCCCCAGGTAAAGATCAAGGGGGAAATTTCAAATTTCAAGCGGCATGGTTCCGGACACATTTATTTGACGCTGAAGGATGAAGGTGCCCAGATACCTGCAGTGATATGGAAAACAACCGCCAGTCGTCTTGGCGTTACACTCAGAGACGGCATGGATGTCGTTGCTGAAGGACGTCTTGAAGTTTATCCTCCATCAGGACGCTACCAACTCATCTGCACCTCTCTCACTGAAGCAGGGCAGGGCGCTTTGCAGCAAGCTTTTGCCGAGCTTTTGCAGAAACTTGCCAAAGCAGGCTACTTCAGCACTGAACGCAAAAGAGCAATTCCCGCAATTCCGGAAACCATCGGACTTGTCACCTCTCCAACCGGAGCAGTAATAGAAGATATGAGCAACGTGCTGGAACGACGATTCCCTGCTGCAAAAGTGCTTCTGTATCCTGTTAAAGTACAGGGGTACAATGCCGCTGAAGAAGTAGCCGCCAGTATCGCCTATTTTAACTCTACAAAACACAGGCGCCACCGACCGGAAGTGATTATTATTGCAAGAGGTGGTGGTTCGCTGGAAGATTTACAGGCTTTTAACGGTGAACTTGTCGCCAATGCCATCTACCACTCAAAAATACCTGTCATCAGTGCTGTCGGTCACGAAACTGATCTCACCATTGCCGATATGGTCGCCGACCTGAGGGCAGGAACTCCCTCCATTGCAGCCGAACTCGCAGTACCGGATACCGAACAACTCCTTCGAAATCTCGACATTGTTATTTCAAGACAAGAGCGGGCGTTACAGGCAAAACTTGACGGCGCTGACCGTCATGTCTATTCGATTTGCAACAGTTTTGCTTTCAACCGCCCACCACTCCAGATGCAGCAGTTTCATGAGCGACTCGACTCTCTTATTGCCCAGATGTCGCGAACCATCTTGACCACCTATAGCCAGCAAGTTCAGCGCTACACGTCAGTAAAACAGCAACTGGGGCTTCTCGATTACCGAAAAACACTTGAACGAGGATATATCCTTGTCAAAAAAGAGGTGAAATTCATGACCAGCGCCAACAAGCTGGGAGCTTCTGATGAAGTAAGCCTTCTGTTTCATGATGGAATTCTGCCCGCAATGATCATCGGTGAGAAGAGGCCCTGATGATACTGCGCACCAGCTCAAGATCCTCTGCCGTATTAACCCCGGGGTTATCAACCAGGGTCGTGACACACTGAATTCGAAACCCGTTCTCCAGCAAACGAAGTTGTTCAAGCGACTCCGCCTGTTCGAGCATGGAGGGGGGAAGAGTTGCAAATTGCTCCAGAACCCCTGCGCTGAGCGCATAAAGCCCGATATGGCGATAAAACGTGGTTGAAGGAAGAACATTTCGCCTGAAGGGAATCGGACTTCGGGAAAAATAGAGGGCATACCCCTTTGAATCCATAACAACCTTCACCAGATGCTGATCCTCAATTTGAAGACGATCGTCAGGCTGCAACGGGAAAACAAGGGTTGAGCAATCAGGAGGATTATCAGAAAAGAACGGCTGAAGGGCAAGATCAATATTTTCAGGACTGATAAGCGGTTCATCACCCTGCAAATTGACAAACACATCTCCGTCAATCCGGCGTGCCGCTTCAGCAATGCGTTCGGTGCCGCAGCTCGCCTGCGGTGAGGTCATGACCACCTCTGCCCCCCGAACTTCAAGAACATCTGCTATCTCACGGCTATCAGTGGCAACAACAACCCGTTCTGCCAGACGCGACTTCAACGCCTGTCGCCACGTATGAATAATAAGAGGCTCCCCTTCAATATCGGCAAGCATTTTTTTTTCGAGACGACTCGAATCAAGCCTTGCGGGAATAAGAATAACAGCTTTTACAGGCATTCAGAATTGTTCAAAAATGAGACTTGCGGCTTGAGCACCAACACCTTCAATCATGACACTCTTGGTCCTGGAGGTTCGACCGGATAAAATATGGACCCGTGACTGAGAAACATGGAACAGCCTGGCAAACAGTTCGCAACACTCCTCGTTCGCAGCATCATCAACAGGCGCGGCCTTCAGACTCACCTTTAAACCGCCATTATAGGGCCCGCAAATTCTGCTTTTTGACGAACGAGGTTGTGCCTTAACGACAAAAACAACGCTGCCATTTTTTTCACGCAGCTCCACCAAAAGATGACTAACCAATCACTTTCGGTACCTTGAAAAAGCGATCCTGCCTGTCTGGAGCATTCTGCAAAACCTCTCCTGACGAAAGCGATTGAATCTCAACATCCTCCCGCAGCACATTGACCGGATCATGAATGCTGCTCAGCGGCAGAACTCCCTCTGTATCCACTTCATTAAGCTTTTCAACATAATGAAGAATATTGTTCAGCTCACTGGTCATCGTCATCATCTCTTCATCACTGAATCGCAGCTTGGCCAATTCAGCGATATAGGAAACATCCTTGATAGTAACAGACATAAAAACACCTTCATAAATTACAAGAACACCATGCCTGTATTCACAGACCGCTTAACTTCCTACAGCATGCAGAAATCTGCTTCCTTCTCGTCCATGCGGTTTCTTGGACGTTTTTCGATCGGCATAAAATCCCTTTGTTCCTCACCAAGATAGATCTGCCGGGGTCTTGCAATTTTCTGCTCCCCATCCTTGACATGCTCAGTCCACTGGGCAAGCCATCCTGGAATCCTGCCAATAGCAAACAGAACCGGGAACATATCCATCGGAAATCCCATCGCCTGATAAATCAAACCAGAGTAGAAATCAACATTGGGATACAGCTTCCGATTAACAAAATATTCGTCTTCAAGGGCAATTCTCTCAAGCTCAAGCGCAATATCGAGCAGCGGACTCCGCCCAGTCTCCTCAAAAACCTCAAAAGCAATCTTCTTGATGATTTTTGCCCTTGGATCATAATTTTTATAGACTCTGTGGCCAAATCCCATCAAACGTCCTTCGCCATCCTTGACTGATTGAATAAAAGCAGGCACATGTTCAACTGAACCGATTTTCAGCAGCATGTGAATAACAGCCTCGTTGGCTCCGCCGTGAAGAGGACCATAAAGCGCTGCACAACCTGCGGCTATAGCGGTATAAGGATCGACACCGGAACTGCCAACCGCACGCACAGCATTGGTTGAACAGTTCTGTTCATGGTCGGCATGAAGAATAAAAAGAACATCAAGAGCATGTTCAAGCACCGGATTTGGCTTGTAATGATGCTCCGTCATCTTGAACATCATCGAAAGGAAATTGCCGGTATAACTCAATTCATTATCAGGCAAAACATAGGGAAATCCCAGACTGTGGCGAAAACTCATCGCTGCAAGAGTAGGTATTTTGCCGATGAGACGACGCACCTGAAGTTTGCGTGACTCTTCGCTGTTGATATCCTTTGCGTCACGATAAAACGTCGAAAGCGCTCCGACAGTACCAACAAGAATACCCATCGGGTGAGCATCATAGCGAAAGCCGTCCATAAACTTGACAATATTGGCATGGGTCATCGTATGATGGTGGATATTATACGTCCATTCAGCCAGACGGTCCTTGTCAGGAAGTTCGCCCTTGATCAGCAGATATCCTGTTTCCAGAAAAGAGCTTTTTTCTGCAAGCTGTTCTATAGGATAACCGCGATAACGCAGAATGCCTTTATCTCCATCGATATACGTAATGCGACTCTTACATGATGCCGTATTCAAAAAACCCGGATCATAGCCCAACAATCCAAAATCGTCACCAGAAACCTTGATCTGACGAAGACCCATGGTATTGACAGAACCGTTTTCAATCGGAAGTTCATAAATTTTTCCAGTTCGATTATCCGTAACGGTCAGAGAATTTCTGGAGTCTGTATCGGCCATAATGGTAACTGTCTTGATTGTTAATGTTGAAAACACCTTGTTCCTTATAAAATAAATTTATATGGGCAAATTTATAAAAATCCAGTGAAATAGTTTATGCAAAAAGATGAAGAAAAGAAATGAAAAATACTTTTTGGATATTAAAAGCTTGCTCCTTACCTTAACCACACTCTTAATGGAGCTGTAGCTCAGTTTGGTTAGAGCGCCTGCCTGTCACGCAGGAGGTCGCGGGTTCGAGCCCCGTCAGCTCCGCATAAAAAAGCCTTTCCCTTGTCAGGAAAGGCTTTTTTTATTAGTAACATTCCGAGGAGTAAACAGTCAACTTTTTTTCCGTTTGTCGCGAACATAGATGGCTTTTGACTGTCCTTCGCCAATTTGGCGCTCTTCAAAATCGAAAAGTTTCGTAGCCGCCAGCAGCTCTCCAAGCCTGATGTAACCATAATTACGCGGATCAAATTCGGAGGATTGTTTGGCAATATTGCTCCCTGTCGTCGCAAGATGCGCCCAGCCACTTTCATCTGAAGAGGCCTCCACTGCGTTCCGCAACAACCGAACAAGCCGGGTATCCTGCTTGAGTTCTGCCATTGTTTTTTTCGCTATCGGTTCATTTTCATTAATTTTTGCCCGAAGGACTTCGATGTAGATAAACTTGTCACATGCTGAAACAAATGCCGACGGGGTCTTTTTCTCGCCAAAACCGTAGACAAACAGCCCCGACTCCCTTATGCGCGAGGCAAGTTTCGTAAAGTCACTGTCGCTCGAAACAATACAGAAACCATGAAACTTTCCTGTATACAACAGATCCATGGCATCAATAATCATGGCGCTGTCGGTAGCATTTTTCCCTTTTGTGTACCCGAACTGCTGTATCGGCTGAATAGAATGCTCCAGCAACACATCCTTCCAGCTTCTCAGGGCTGTTGAGGTCCAGTCACCATAAATTCTTTTGACACTTGACGTTCCATACTTTGCAACCTCCGCAAGAAGTCCCTCAATAATGGTTGCCTGTGTATTATCAGCATCAATAAGCACCGCAAGACGTTCTGTTTTTTCCACAGCCATGACACTTTCCGTTTTATTTATAACGCTCAAATTACAGCTCAGTCCTGAACCCTGAACCCTTGTTGCTCAATAACGACTCTGATGGTTTCCAGCCCAGTCATTTCAGGATCAAAGGCAACAGCAACAAGACCATCACGAGACGAAGCCTCAGCGAGAGTTACCCCTTCCAGCTCTTCCAGAGCCTCTTTGACAAGCAGTTCACAACTGCTGCATCTCATGCCGCTTACCCGAAATTCATGTTTCATGACTTTTGACATAACACTTTTATTGATTCAATTCGAAAACTCAACGCTGTTCGGTAAAGAAAAGATATCTACCATCCATGAAATAAAGTTACATACACTGAAGACCATTCGGAAATATTTCAGTTAAATCAGGACAGGATGCAATCAAGATTGGCAGATAATACCGGGAGTGTTTATATTAAAATACTATGAATCATTCAATACCACATTCAAAAACCGGTTGGCACTCCTTTATTGCGCTCATCCTGATCATCGGGCTGGGGCTTTTAAGTTCATGCAACAGCAAACCGGATGAGATAAACAGCCTTCAGCAGCAAGTCTGGAAAACACCTCAAGATGCCAGAGCCTACATGAAGCTCGGCAACGCTTATGCAAACAGCAAACGCTTCCCCGAGGCGTCACAGGCGTTCAACAGCGCACTTGCCATCAATCCCGAACTCGACGACGCCCGCCATGCGCTTGGCGCAGTCGCGTTCAACCAGAAAAATTATACCGAAGCTCTGAAATTTTTTCAGCAAAACCTTGACCGTTCTCCAAAAGACTCCCTGAGACTGTACGATCTTGGTAATGTTTATATGCAACTGAAACAGTTTGACAAAGCAGCCAATCTTTACAATGCGGCGATTGATAACAGCGAGTCATTTATTGAGGCCCACTACAATCTTGCGGTCTGTTATAGCCACACAGGGCGCAAAAGTGATGCCGAGGCTATCTATAAATGGCTTCTTGATAAAAACAATTATCTTGCCGTCTCTCTGCAAAAACATATCAACAATGAGGCACGGTGAGTAAAGGAATAGAACCCCTGACCATAGAAAAGGCGGTTTCGTGCCTTCTATCAGCGATAAACCTGTATCGGAAGGAACGCACATCAACCAACCAAAGCCATCAGGCCCGGCTTGTAACGTTCAGTCAACAGGTTCAACCAACAGACATTCCTCAATGGCTTGCCTCCCAGACGATCTATCCCCGGCTTTTCTGGATGAACAGGGAACAGGATTATTCGGTGGCAGGTATTGGAATTGCTGACACCATAGCATTTGAGGGATCCGGAAACAACAGTGAAAGCTTCCGGAAATTCGGACTATCCGTTGCAGGGAAAAAGCCCGACACGCGTTACTTCGGCGGATTCCGGTTCAACAACAGTGAAACACAGGATGCTGTCTGGGAGAAGTTTTCCTCATTTTCCTTTGTGCTGCCACTTGTCCAGTTAGCCTTTGAAAACAAGACCTATACGCTTTCATGCAACCTCTGGCTTGCACCTGGTGATCATCTCCATGCAAAGATCAGCGAGATAACCGATATGCTCGACCGAATTGTGGTCAGTACTGATCATTCGGCAATCAAACTGCCAGAATTACGGAACATCTCCTATAACCCGGATGAAAAAAGCTGGATCGAACAGTGCCAGAAGGCCATCCAGACGTTTGAGAATGATGAGATGGACAAGATCATGCTTGCGCGTCAGACTGTTCTTGAATTCAGCGACAGCTTTTCACCACTCTATTTTTTGCTGAATTACCCCTATCCCCAGAATGCTATCTACAGGTTCTATTTTGAACCTGCTGAAAACCATGCGTTTTTCAGTTTTTCTCCCGAACGTCTTTACCGGAGAGAAGGCAATATGCTGCTCACGGAAGCTCTTGCCGGAACCTGTTCAAAAGAGAGCATCAACGGAGATGATAATAACGCCTCCGAAACACTTCTGAATTCAGAAAAAGATATCCGGGAACACAATTTCGTCCGGGAGATGATCTACAATGAGTTGCTCAAGATATGCAGCGATATTGATATGGATGACAAGGTACAGGTTCTGCAACTGCACCGCCTTGCGCACCTCTATACCCGTTGTACCGCAACACTGAAACCTGAGTTTGAGCATGACAACGATGTGCTGAGCCTGCTTCACCCGACCCCGGCGGTCGGTGGCGTCCCGAAAGCTCCGGCAATGGAACATATTATGGAGCTGGAACCATTCAGCCGTGGCTGGTATGCCGCGCCTGTCGGCTGGGTCAGCCGTGACGCTTCTGAATTTTGCGTTGCCATCCGTTCTGCGCTCATCAATGGCCGTTTTGCCTATCTATACTCCGGCGCTGGTCTTGTCAAAGGATCAGACCCCTTTTCTGAATGGGAGGAGGTGGAACAGAAAATAGGGGATATTCTGGCTATAACCCGTCAGGAAGCATGAACAACCAGCAAATCACCTCACTCTGGAGCAGCATCATTATTGAAGAGCTGATTCGCCAGGGCGCAGGATTTTTCTGCATTTCACCCGGTTCACGCTCGACACCACTCACCATTGCCATTGCAAGAAATCCGAAAGCGCAATGGAAAATGTTTGTGGATGAACGCTCCGCAGCTTTTTTTGCACTCGGATACGGAAGGGCAACCGGAAAACCTGCTGTGCTGATCTGCACCTCAGGCACAGCCGTCGCGAACTACTTTCCCGCTGTGGTTGAGGCATCAACAGACTTTCAGCCGATGATTGTGCTCTCTGCCGACCGCCCTTTCGAACTGCTTGAATGCGGCGCCAACCAGACCATCCGGCAGGACAATATCTTCGGTAGCTATACCCGATGGAACATGCAGTTGCCTGCGCCCTCAACAGATACTCCGCTGAACGCGCTCCTTTCGACAATAGCTTATGCTGTTGCAAAATCTCTTGGAGAGTCCGCAGGCCCGGTCCATCTGAACCAGCCGTTCCGTGAACCGTTTGAACCGGCAACTCCGGATCTGAACGATCCCTGGGTCGCTCCACTTCAGCATTGGCTTGAACATGGCAAGCCATGCTGCCGTTCAATAATCCCCGAAAAAGTGCCCGATGCAGGCACCATCGCCATGCTGCGCCAACTGCTCAGAGAGGCAAAGCAACCGATGATCATTGCCGGTGGCATGACGAGCCGTACCGATGCCCTGGCGGTCAGTGAACTGGCCAACGATCTGAACATTCCACTCTATGCCGATTTTTCATCCGGCCTGAGAATGGTTGCCTCGGTACAGCCCTGGCAACTCCTGATCCAGTCACCTGAATTCCGGAAAGCCTTCAAGGCTGACCTTGTCCTGCACTTTGGTGGAAGTGTCATTGCAAAACACCCGTCCACAGCGCTGAAAGAGTGGCAACCCGCACACTACATTGTCGTCAAGCCACAACCTGCCCGCTTTTCCCCCGACCATAACGTCACCTGCCGTCTTGAAGCCTCAATTGCTCTGACCGCAGCTCAGTTTAAAGGGTGTCGCGCCACCCCGCCAAAGCTCGACATCCACACATCTGAAAGATTGTTCAGAACCGTATCGGAAGAGATTCAAACCGAACTTCTGCCCGACAAACCGGTCACCGATATCTCGGCTGCCCGGCTTGTTTCGCAGCTTATCACGGAGCAACAGGTGCTTTTTGTCTCAAACAGTATGCCAGTCAGGGATATGGACAACTACGCCAGCAGCAGCCACACTAACGGTATTCCAACAGCCATCAACCGTGGAGTCAGCGGCATTGACGGCATCATCTCCACCACTGCCGGGTTTGCCAATGGACACCAGAAACCGTCAACACTGATGATCGGCGACATCGCCTTCCTGCACGACCTCAACGCCCTTTCGCTGCTCGGCACACTCCCCTTTCCGCTACAGATCATCGTCCTGAACAACAACGGAGGCGCCATCTTCTCCTTTCTTCCGGTGTCAGAATGTCAGGATGTTTTTGAAACCCACTTTGCGACGCCACAGAACTACAGTGTCCGCTCAGCGGCGGAGACCTTCGGGCTTGACTATGCCTGCCCGCAAACCAACCGGGAATTCAGCGAAGTGTACCGTGCGGCCTGTGGAAGTCCCCGGAGCATTGTTCTTGAGGTGAAGAGTTCGCGAGTGGAGAATGTGCTTCAGCACCGTGCTTTGCGGGGGAAGATTATGGGGATTGTGGCAGAATATTTCGATGCTTAATTGTGACCTTCCCTTTCACACACACAAAAAAATTCAATCTCCCCATGTGAGTTCACCTTAAACCGAAGCTCTTTTTTTTCAGAGATCCAGAGATCAGATTGCCGGAGCTTCAGGAAGATGACTGGGACGGACAACCCGAAAACCGACACTGGTGAACCTGAGCGCCGGGCTGTTGAGGTCCCGGGCAGAGCAACGCAGAACGCCGGGATCACTGTACCACGAACCGCCGCGCACCGCGCGGGCAGGAGCGTATTTTTCATGTACATTTATCATCCACTCCCACGCATTGCCTGCCATATCGTACAACCCCTCAGGTGTCGCCCCGTCAGGATAGTTACCAACCGGGGTTGTTGCTCTGATATCATTATTGTAGTTAGCAAGTGTTGAGTTGGGCTCACCCTTCTCGTCACGCCAGGGATAGTTGCGAACTTTCTCTGCGGTGGCGCCTTGCTTCCTCCCGGCGGCCCACTCCCACTCAATCTCGGTCGGAAGGCGATACGGTGGCTGATTGCGCTCAAAAAGTGATAACCAGAGACAGTAGGCTTGTGCGGCATACCAGGTAATGCCAACCACCGGCTGATCTTCCCAGCCGAACTTGCGATCTTCATCATATTGAGAACGAAACAGAGCGGCAAGATCGTTGTTACCCTCGTTGAGATAGTTCCCAAAGTCTTTTCCCCAACTATTGTTTTTGGCGATCATATTGAGCTCCGTAACGAGTGGCTGCGTTGGAGTGCCTTTTTGCTGCAATGATGCAATAAAAAGGCGGTAAAGCCGATTCGTTACAAGATATTTGGCAACATAGAGATCCTCAACACGCTCCTCCTTTTCTGTCACCGAATAGATATAGCTTCCGCCCGGTATAAGGATGTACTCCGCACCTTGTTCATTGGGATTACGGAACGAAGCCGGTTTCCCGCTGACACTTTTTTCAGCTTTTGAAGCCAGTAGCTGACCTCCGAGCGCCAGAATCACCTCCTCAGTGCGATTGATAATGTCCCTCTCTCCGGCAAGTTTTTTCTCCCGGAACTCCAGCAACGCACCAAGAGCTGCCGGTTTATTGATGGCTTTGAGACAGTCAAGAATCACCCGCTGCCGACTGGCTGTTGTCGCCGGTTCAAGCAACCTTTTGCACAATGCGTCAACTTTTTTTCCTTTTGCCTCTTCAATGATTGTCTGCAATAACAACTGCTGTTTTGGTGTCATCTCGTCACTTTGTGGAGAATCGAAGAGTTTTGCCATAAAAGCATCAAACACTCTGGCATCAACCGAAGCAATAAAAAAGCGGAGTGGCTCTTCCCACCAGTCATTACCAAAATTCGCAACCAGCGTATTGATGTGCTCATACGGACGGTCTTCCTTGAGCTGAACACCAGCGAGATATTCCCGGAATGATTTATGCCTGAAGAGGTACTCTTTGCCGCCTGTCTCAACCAGCAAACCTGCTCGTTTGACCAGATAGTCACAAAATGCTTCTGCTGTTGGTGGAGTATCAAGCGTATCAAGCCACTCCTGCATTTGAGTGTGCATATCGGCTCTTGCCGCTTCATCTTTTTTGAGCATCACCTGCATCCAGAGCGAAACCGGCCCAAGCACCTGTCGGGCATCAATCGCAGAAAGCAGCGGTTTAATATCTCTGCGTTTGTCGCGGAATTCAAGCAGATAATCGAGCGCGGCTTCGTAAAGTTTCACACGACTTTCCGGCATGTAGTCTCTATCCTTCCACAAAATAGCCATGATCTGCAGAATCATGGGAATAGCAGCCAGTTGACGCAAGCCCTTGTTCTTTTCTGCCTTGAGATGCGCAACAATGGTGGTGGTGCGCTTTTCGGCCTCTGCTTTTTGCTTTTCCTGCCACCTTTCTTCGTCAAATCCTTTTTCACAAGGCTCTTTGAGAAATGCTGCACTGAACCAGTTTCGCAAAAACCGCTCCTGCTGCGCCGCAGTAAAGTCCTGCACATCGGCTCGTTCGTACTCTGACTCAAGCTCAATACCTTCATCTTTGCGGTACCCTGTCGCCCGGGATGTCACCACAAAAAAGGCCTTGCTGAAGCCGCTGAAGGCGCTGTCAATCCACCAGCATGCCTCTCTTCTCTCATTCGTATTGCTGATCTCATCAAGACCGTCAAGCAACACAAGAGAGCTGTCATTGCTCAGCCAGTCATTGAAAACCTTTGCATCAATGAGTTGATGATGTTTTTCTGACCAGGCGGCAAGGGTTGCTGGCAGCTTTTCTGTGCAACGCCCCTCCTTGTCGCGGACAAGGTCACGCAAGGGCAGGTAAAAAACGTTGACTGGAGCGCTGAATCCAAGCTTCGTGTAATCATCAATCGCAGAAAGGGCATAATACTTGAGAAGCGTTGTTTTGCCTGCGCCAGGGTCGCCGATAACGAGCAGCATCCGGCGACCTCGCCGGTCGTGGAAAGCCTGCTTCATGATCTCATCAGGATAGAGAACATGTTCACTCCCTTGCTGGTCGCCCTCTTTTGAAACAGGGCCAACTCTCTCCTGCCTGTCAGAAAGACGCAAGGGCACAAAGGTATCGTTGTTCAGGTTGACCTTAATGCTTTCAATGCCCGGAAGCCCAAGCATACGGATGTAACCCAACTCCTCTTTGAGGATGTTCTGGTAACACGCTGCGTCAGCTTTAAGTTTTTTGTCATCGGGTTGTGTTGTTCCTTTGCCAACAGAAGGTTCGGTATCGGGTTTGTGAAAAACAAGTCGAAGATCGAATATGGCTTTAGCTGCCTTGTCCTTGAACTCATCAAGGCTGTTGAACTCGGCATAAACACGATGAACCGCCGAATCGGGCCCCATCTTCTTCGCCCGCTCACGGAAGGCATTTAACCAGGCTTCCTTCTCTGGATCTTTTTCAATGTCACTCTTCTTTATCGCATGATCTTCACCCATAATAAAGAGCAGAATTGGCCTTCGAAGCCGCACTGCTTCGTTAAACTCCAGCTCGGTAATTGAAAGCTTGCCGGGATTCCGGCTGGTGCACACCGGTGTCTGCCCATATTTGTGGCTGATGACAAGGATATACGCAGCACTATCCTGCACCATCCGAAGCGAAGAGTCGATAACATCCACGTCAGACCTGGCAGAATCATGCTCCATCACCACAGCCTTAAACCCTGAACGATCAATGATGTTGATCAGTGCAGCACGGTGCTCCTTCAGGTCGGTGAAGGTGCTCGAAACCATAACTCCCTTGAAATCAAGCGGCGTAGTGGATGTATTATTTTGCATCAAATTCAGGAACCGCCTGAATTTTGAAGTGCTTTCATTATATGGGTTTGCAAAAATTGTACGAATGACTTCGGTCAGTTTATCGGAATTCTCAGGCGCTGACTCAGTCAGGTCAAGCAGAAATGTGGTGACTTCGGGATTGATAGTGCCATAGGTCAGAGCTTTTTCGAAATGACCTTCCTGGAGAGCACGGAAAAGTGCTTGGGCAAAAAAGAATTCAAGGAAGCTTCGATGTGAAAAACGATAATCGCCATCAGCGCTGCGCACAAGGAAAGAGACTGTACGCAGTTCGAGGTCGACCTGCTCACTGTCGAGGCTGCGGGCAACTCCAGCCCCTCGATGCAACAGTGCGGCGATATCGGTATAGTGGATCTGGTTTCGTGGCCTGCTCCACAGCTCACAGGCCATGCGCTCAAGCAGGTCGCGCATAAGCTCGACGTTAAGCTTGCCCTGGCTCCAGCGAATGCTATTCAAACAGCGGATAGTGTAGGTCAGGTAGAGTGAACCTGTGCTCACGTTCTCTCCCTGTTTTATCAGATCAGGAAGAGACGCTACAATCATATCGAGGAACAGGGGTGTTGACGCGATATCCTGAAGCCCATATCTCTCTTCGATAAAACGTCGAGCTTCGTCGCCTTCGACCATACCAAGACGTTTGTGCAAGTACTCTGCAATTTGCTCCTGTGTGAAAACTGCCAGGGTATCGCGCATAGCATCGAAGGCACGTGCTGCTTTGCCCAGAGCTAAATCCGCTTCAAAGAGCTTGTCGCCATCCTGCATGGCTTGCCTGGCGCTGCTGTTGTCGCAGAAGTAGTGGCTGCGTGAGGTAATAAGCACCCGATTGCCGCGCGGGTTGCGACTAGGGTTGGCTGTTGGATGGGCCAGTTGGCGGAACTGCTCTTCGACACTGCGTCCCGCCTGTGCAACGCCCATTTCATCGAAACTGTCGAGCAGGAGTACCACGCGCCCTGCTTCGAGCAGGTGCAGCACAATCTCTGGATTAAGCACAGTGCGCAGTTCGGTTTCGAGATGCTCGCGAATCAGGCTATCGAGTGAGATGGCGTTGGGAAACTGACGCAGATTGATTTCGACCGGAATCGGGCTTTCGGGATCGTTTTTGCAGTTGCAGGCAAGTTCGTAGGCAAATCGCTCAACCAATGTGCTTTTGCCGGTACCATAATCACCGAGCACAAGCCACAACCGGCTTCCCGCTCCCGAAACCCACTGAAGGGCATGAGGCAACATCGGCACCGGTTTTTCATCGGGCTGCTTTTCAAGAAGCAGATACTGGTCAACATAGTTGCCTGCAAGAGCACTTGCTTCGTAGCGCTGGCGAATGCGGGCAAGGTAGGGTGAAAAATCAAAGAGACTGCGTTCGAGTTCATCGAAGGTAAGCGCCTGGATTCCCTGCTCCAGCGCAAAGCTGCGGGCCGCCGGACTGAAATCGCTTGGAGCAACCACCATACCACGAGCCTGCATTGCTCTGGCAGCAGGGCCATCAAGCCAGGTTTTGAATACCTGCACTGTCTCTTTTGGAATGACGACCTGATGATCCTTGCACTCAACAAAATAAAGTTCTTCGCGCCCGAAATCGGCACGTTTGCGTACAACAAGATCGACCCGGTTGCTGTCGATCAACTGTTCGTGCTCGACGGTGTAGCCAAGCAGACGCAAAAGGTGAGCAACTCGCACCTCGAAACTTTTTCCTTGCGCACGACTATCTTTGTTGCTGCGGGCTGACTCGTTCTCGGCAATTACCTGCTGGCGTACCTTGTCGATTCGACGTTCCAGATCGTTATAGGCTTTGGCAACCGGAGTATCAGGGCGTGTTGCTGCGTAAAGCTCCTCAGTGAAGAGCAGACGCTGATCAAAAGGGATGGTGACCAATTCTGCAGGAACCAGGCCAAAGGACTCCTTCCAGATCTCCTCTCCTTTGGCTCGCAAATCAAGTTCATCAGCAATCGGCGATGCAACCAGCAACCGAGTCAGGGGTGGCAATGAACCTCGCGCTGGAATGCGCCCCTCGCTGGCCGGTTGAAGGGCTTGCCAGACATGGGCAAGTCCTCTGGTATTCTGCTTCCCGTAATTTCCGACAAGAACAGTGACGTATGACAACAGAGCGGCAAGCAGACCACCAATGTCAGTGATACCGGTACGCGAATCAAGCAGCACTGTTTCAAATCCAGCCTTGCCAAAAGAATCAAGGATACCACGAAAGAGCGCAAGACCGCTGTCGAGGTCACGAACCAGGAAATCATCCCAGCGAATGCTCTGGAAAAGCCCTGCGAAGTCTTTGTTGTCGCCATAAGCAGGCAAGATGAACAGACGATCCCGCTCAGGCGTCTGACAAGCGAGTTTGACAAGTTTGCCGAAATCAGCTTTGTTCGATGCTTTTCCGGACTCCTGCCATGAAATCATCCATTCAAAAAAACCCTCTTTGACAGGCCTTGATGGTGTCAGCCCCGGAATGTTGTGCAATCCTGGCGCTTCGATATCAAGATCCCACAGCAGCGTTTTGCCTCGGCGAGCAGTGAGAACACCAATATTGGCGGCAAGCAGGCTGCGCCCGACACCGCCCTTGTAGCTGTAGAAGGTGACGATGAATGGCGTCATGCGCTTTTCCTGAGATAGCTCCCAGCCCGTTCAGGATTATGATTGTCAGTGGAGCCACTCTTGCGTTCCTGTTGCTCAGCGATCGTGTGCCCTGTTTCTGTAAGCTGCAACAGATTGTCGCGTCCATGCTTTCTTTTGCTTATCAAACCATGGGCTTCGAGCGGCCCGAGAAGCTGGGTGATACGTCCAGAGGTTAATTTGACATCAAGACGACTTGCAAGTTCTGACTGACTCATTTCACGCCCACCGGCGTTGAAGAGCAATCGAATAATTTTGTCAACATGAAGGCGGCTGAGTTGCCCCTCCGGGTTGGCATGAGCAAGATTGAGGCGCCTCGCTTCAAGCATATCACTGGCCTCCTGCCATCGGTATCGAAACTCTTCCGGGAGAGTAGCAATTGAATTTGCCCGGTTAAGGGCATAATGGATAATACGTTGCAGTTCCGATATCCCTTCGCGATCGCCTGCGCCAGCAATAGCTCTCGCCGACCAGACCGATATAAGGCGGTTGGCTACTTTCAGTGCGGTTTCATTCCATGTATCGAGTGAACGGATGGCAGCAAGAAGCTCCGCTGCTGTTGAGCGGTCGACCAGCATTGCCGGGTCACTGACGTTCAAATTGAGCGCGTCCATAATACTAAACAGTTCTAAGGTTTTAGACTCAAAAAATAATTTAACATTATTTAATGGATAAAAAATTCTTCCACAGCGACTATTTGATGCGTCTGAGATGATTATCTTTTCGAGCCACAGTTACAAACATCATATCAGTTGTACAATCCTCACGTTCTTCGTGATGTACAAAACCCGGATCATAACCTTTGATTCCGGGCATCTCCTGATTAGCAACGGCAACGACGGTTCCTCCCGTATCATGCAATTGTTTGGCCGCCGCTCTATGCGGGTTCAGCTTTTCACTCATGCTCGGAACCAGCAGCCAGTCGGGAGATAGTGAAGACAAAGCTGCGGCTGGTTTTCCATCGAACATATCCTTGCAGATAGCCATAGCCATTAATCCGAGAGGTGTCAGTAAACAGGTCAATGGCGTAGAGGCGCATTCAATACCTTCCCTGCAATTATTGAAGGTGACAGATCTACGTTTGTCACAACCGAAAAGGTAAGTGCCGTCCAGCCCAAGAATCGCCTCTGCATGGTTTCGCAACCCCATCTCAACCTGTTCATGAAAACTTCCGAGTACAATGACAGGAACTGAAAGGGCATGATTCTCACCCTCCTTTTCATTCAAAAGATCAAGTTTATTGGTAATTTTCAAGCGAATTACCGGGGTTATCGTAAGCTCCGGCATCACAAGGATATGTGCCCCCTCACTTTTGGCTGCGCGGATGCATTCAAGCGCTTTTTCGAGGCGAATTGCCTCATCACTCAGGTCATTGAAGACAAATGACTGAATAGAACTATCTCTGGTTATTGGATAACTCCCGTCAGCAAAATGGATAATGGCGATCTTGACCATTTCACCAATCAAGTGTTGGGTTGCCCAATCCTTATAGCCTTGTGGAATCTCGGCTACAGACAGAGGTGCATTGAGCGGAATTACTCGATGGTGCTTAAGCCAAAATGCTGTATTTCCATATTGTTCGCGTCGTTTACCGCCACCGAATCCCGGATAAATCGGAAGCACTATTGACTCTCCATCGCCATCATCAATCTTGTCATGCGGCAAAATGCTGTCTGGGCCAAATATGCGATTGCAGTGTTCATCAACCGCCTGAAACCAAAGCAAGGGATCTTTTTCGATTTCATCAGATAAAATGATAAACGCATCATTACCGAAACGCTCCATTACCTGCTTGATGGTATGAGCTTTTTCCTCACTGCTGTGATAATTACTCAAATGCAGCTTTTCCCAATCATCAAGCACAAGTCGCTCGTCGTGGGCTGACCGTTGAGCAATACGACAGAGGCGAGCAAGCGCTTCTCTGTAATATTCATGATTGATGAAGTTAGCTACCTTTTTCATACATAAAGGTTTACCGGTTAGACAAACACTTCGCAATCTCCTGTCATGCAATCAAATGATCCTTAAATCATGGTTCAAGACCACACGAAACCGTGAGGAAAAAATAGTAAATTAATAATACAACAAGTTATTCAAATCAACATCACAACACCATCCACACCATTTCCAATGCCAACAACCATAAACGCCATCCCTTTCCACACCATCACCATCGGCAACCCATCCCTGCCGCGCATCGTCTTTCTGCACGGCTTTCTCGGCTCAGGCAGCGACTGGCTTCCCGTGACGAGGGAGCTTCAGAACGACTATTGCTGCATGATGGTTGATCTTCCAGGCCACGGGAGCGCCAACCTCCTGCAAACGCAACCACCAGAAGATTTTTTTATCCAGACCGTTGACGCGCTTGCGGCTCTCCTGCGCCAATCAGCCTCAACACCCTGCTCTCTGGTGGGCTATTCGATGGGTGGCCGTATTGCCCTTGCGCTGCTGCTTCGTCACCCGGAACTCTTCAGCAAGGCGGTTATCATCTCTGCTTCACCGGGGATCAAAACAGAGAAAGAGCGCATCGACCGGCAGGAGCATGACGAAAAAGTGGCCCGGAAAATTGAACGGAGCTTTGCCAGTTTTATTGAGGCCTGGTATGAACAGCCTCTCTTCGCCACACTCAAAAGTCATCCGATCTTCAAAGAGGTTGAGAGCGAAAGAAAAATCAACGACCCTCAGAACCTCGCTCTGGCGTTGAGGCTTTTGGGAACAGGACGACAGCCGTCATTCTGGGAAGAGTTAAAAAACAACAGTGTGCCGGTGAGCTTTTTTACGGGAGAAAAAGATGAGCGCTACGTTGAGATTGGTCACCAAATGGTTAAGTTATCTCCTGAATCCGATCTTGAAATCTTTCCGCATTGCGGCCATACCCTGCAGCTTGAAAACAGGGTCCTGTTTCTGGATCGTTTGAAGCATTTTTTCAACCAGCAAGAGAAGAAAAATCAATGAGCACAGTGAACTGGATACCTGCAGGTGATTTTACGGACATTCTCTACCATAAAGCGGAAGGCATTGCAAAGATCACCATCAACCGCCCGGAGGTGAGAAACGCATTCCGTCCGCAGACTGTCGATGAGATGATGGCCGCCCTTTCGGATGCAAGAAATGATGAGAAAATTGGTGTTGTCATTCTCACCGGTCAGGGAGAGAAGGCATTCTGCTCGGGAGGCGACCAGAAAATCAGGGGGAACGCCGGTTATGCTGACGGCAAAGGGGTTAACCGCCTGAATGTTCTCGACTTCCAGCGTGATATCCGTACCTGTCCTAAACCAGTCATTGCGATGGTTGCAGGCTACTCCATCGGCGGCGGCCACGTGCTGCACATGCTCTGCGACCTCACCATTGCAGCGGAAAACGCCATCTTCGGCCAGACCGGCCCAAAGGTTGGCTCGTTTGACGGAGGATGGGGCGCAAGCTACATGGCCCGACTTGTGGGTCAGAAAAAGGCACGCGAAATATGGTTCCTCTGCCGCCAGTACAATGCCGCTGAAGCGCTTGCCATGGGACTGGTAAACACCGTCGTGCCGCTTGAGCGCCTTGAAGAGGAGACCGTCCAGTGGTGCCGCGAAATCCTGGCCAACTCTCCACTTGCCATTCGCTGCCTGAAATCGGCTCTTAATGCCGATTGTGATGGACAATCCGGATTGCAGGAGCTTGCAGGAAATGCCACAATGCTCTATTATATGAGTGAAGAGGGACAGGAGGGAAGAAACGCCTTTGTAGAAAAACGGAAACCCGATTTCAACAAATTTCCAAAACGACCTTGAACGCTTCGCATGTTGTTCTCTATCGATATACCATCCCTTTCACCGAGCCAATCACCGTAAAACGGCAACGACTCGTGCACCGGGATGGTATCATCATTGCGCTGAAAACCGCAGAAGAGAGCTACGTCGCTTATGGTGAGATAGCCCCTCTTCCGGGACTGCATAGTGAAACCCTTGAGCAGGCAGAGACGCAGCTTGTTGAGCTGCTTTCAAAACGAGGCATTACGAACCACAATAGTTTGCCGGAAGGACTGTATCCTTCGGTACGCACAGGACTTGAAATGGCAATGATAAACCTTGATTCTGCCATTTCAGGGGCTTTTCCTTCATTTTCCGAAACGATTGCGGTTTTTGAACATGTACCTGTCAATGCGCTGCTCTTTGGTGATACCGCACTGATTATGCAGCGGGCAGAGCAATATTTTGCTCTTGGATACCGCACCTTCAAGCTGAAAATCACAGCGAGTAATACCGGAAACGCCATCAAAAGCATTCATGCCCTGCATAACACCTTTGGCAACCATATTGAGCTTCGGCTTGATGCCAACCAGTCGCTGTCGCTGGATAAAGCCGTAGATTTTGCAAAAAATATTCCTCCGGGAAGCGTTGCCTATATCGAAGAGCCTCTGCAACAGGCGGAATGTATTGGTGAGTTTTACGCCAAAACAGCTCTCCATTCGGCGCTCGACGAAACCCTTTGGCAAAAACCGGATCTCCTCTTCAAGATTCCGGTGGAATCTCTTGCTGCACTGATCCTGAAACCAAACCGCCTGGGCGGAATCTTTGTCGCTCTGGAATTGGCCCGATATGCCTGCAAAAAAAATCTGCTTGCTGTATTCAGCTCCGCGTTTGAAAGCGGTATCAGCCTGAGCTTTTACACATGGCTGGCAGCCTCAACCTCCACAAAACCTGCCGCATGTGGCCTCGACACTTACCGCTACCTGCAACATGACCTGCTTGAGACTCCGTTTGGAGCCGAGAACGCCCTGCTTGATCCGCAAAAGCTCTATCGGGATGGGGTTAAGGTCAATCAGAGAAGCCTTCGGCGCACGTCTTTATGGACATTGTAACCCGTGCCGGCTATCTTTTCGGCGACGCTCCGGCATTGCATAGAGCTAACGGAACCCTCTCGTTCAACGAATGCAATTCCATAGCTGGTGCCATTGCAAGCCGTCTCAGGAGCAGAGGCATTCGCTCCGGTGAGATTGTTGCTATAGTCTCACCAAACTCCATGGAACTGGTGATGCTGCTTTTTGGTTTGCTGAAAGCGGGCATCATTGCTGCACCATTGAACAACCGTTTTCCAGAACATCTGATCTGCAAAACGCTTGAAAAACTGAATCCCGGTCTGGTACTGACATCAGCAAAAGAGCCCTTTCAAGGCATGAACACAACAACAATCTCTTCAATACTTGACTTAGACTCGCAGAACACCGCTCTTGATGCACCAATTTCAATACCTGACAACGCCGCGCTTTCCATTGACGAAAGCGTGGAAAAAATGAATCAGCCCGTCACCATTATCCACACCTCCGCAAGCTCAGGCGCACCAAAAGCGGCTGTTCACAGTTTTGCCAACCACTGGTACAGCGCACTCGGCTCCAATGAAAATATTCCATTCGGCGCTGGCGATTGCTGGCTGCTTTCGCTGCCGATTTTCCATATCGGCGGTTACTCTCTCCTCTTCCGATCGCTCATCTCAGGGGGCGCACTTGCTCTTGGCAACCCGGATGAATCTCTCGGACAGTCACTGCAAAACTTTCCGCTGACCCATCTTTCTGTTGTTCCGACCCAGCTTTACCGCCTGCTTGCAGACAAGGCAAGCACAGCGCGACTGCAAACGATGAAAGCCGTGCTGCTTGGTGGCAGCTCAGCGCCAAAATCACTCATTGAAGAGGCCGTAAGGCAGCATATTCCGCTCTACCTGAGCTACGGATCAACCGAAATGAGTTCACAGATTGCAACCTCACCGGCACCGATACAAGGCATTCAGGAGAACAGCGGCAAATTGCTTCCCTACCGCGAGCTTAAGGTTTTAAAAGATGGAGAAATAGTGGTAAAGGGAGCCTGTCTGTTTCAGGGATACCTCATGGAGGGAAAAATCGAGCCTCAAACTGATCAGGAAGGGTGGTTCCACACCTCGGATATCGGAACTATTGCGGATGACAAGACCATCACCGTCGCGGGAAGACAAGATAACATGTTCATTTCAGGGGGAGAAAATATTCATCCTGAAGAGATTGAGAAGGCGCTGATGGAGATTAACGGAGTTGTTGAAGCGCTTGTCGTCCCGGTAAATGATGATGAATATGGCCAACGTCCGGTGGCATTCATCAAAACTATTGAGGAGAATATACCCGATGAGGTCACGCTCACCAAAGCCATGCACTCCATAGCCGGAAAACTGAAAAGCCCGATACACTACTATCGGGTGAATGAATGGGAAACACTGCCGGGATCACAGAAAACCAACCGCAACTTTTATAAGCATCTTGCAAATACAGGCCTCACCTGACTCAGCCTCTCGCCACACGACGCTTGAGTCTGCGCACCGCATAGGCCCCGCCAAGACCGGTTATTGGCGCATAAAAAGTGCCGGCAACAGTGATATTCATCAGGAGATCAACAAAAGTTAACGATAAGGGCTCAAGAACCTGTTTTTTCATGACAACCAATGGTTGAAGTTGCTCCAGCATATCCGGGCGTCCCTTTGCCATTTCAAATGCTTTATCTATAACAAAAACAAGAGTTTCTCTTTCCGGCCTGTAGTGAAACAATCCAATAAGAAAAAAACTGACAGCTTCTGAGAGTACACCACCGGCAAAACCAACCATGCAACCAAGAACAAAAGCCTCCCTGAAGGTCAGCGCGACCTGAAAACGCAGAATGGTCTTATGAAGCGCCACCACACCCGCAAGAAAAATACCCGCAAAAAGAAATCCATTCAGCAGCATCAGATAAGGAACCGTTGTCGACAGCAGTATCAGTATGGCACCAAGCCGGACAGCGTAGAATGTACCCTCAAGTGGTAAAAGAGATTGAACCGGTTTTTCAGCAGCCATAATCCTCAGGAAAACTTCTCATCAAGAAAATCCTCCATCGTATAGAAACCCGGAGCTGTTTTGTGGCGCCCGGCAAGCCATGCGGCCGCTTCAACGGCGCCAGCGGCAAAACCGGAGCGATTTTTGGCTGTATGGGCAATCACAATTTCATCGGCTTCCGAATCAATAAACGCTGAGTGTTTGCCAAAAACGCTGCCAAGCCTCAGTGAGGCAACCTGCAGTTCATCTTGTGCAAGCTTTTTATCGTCTGATAACTCCCTCACAACTGTCTTCTTGCGGCTGTTGGCGGAGAGAATCATGTCAGCCGCCCTCAGTGCCGTACCACTTGGAAAGTCAGCCTTTCCGGTATGATGCTGCTCCGCAAAGGCAATATCGAACTGTGCAAACGGAGCGATAAGCCTCGCCGCTTCACGGACGGTGCGCAAAAAGATGTTGACCCCAAGTGAAAAATTTGCTGAATAGAGCAGCGACCCGCCTGCCTCCGAAAGTTGCCGTTTCACCTCTTCCTTCGCATCATCCCACCCCGTGGTACCCACAACAACAGGCACTCCCGACGCAAGCATGGCCGGAAGATTGGCCAGAAACGCCTCTCGTACCGTAAAATCTATGATGGCATCGCTTCCCTGAAAAACTTCAGGAGATATCGTCGCGTTTATATCAAGAGCGGCGGCCGTTTCATGGCCCGATTGGGCGATCACCATCGCGACCTGCTGACCCATTCGCCCATTTCCTACAAGAGTAAACCTCATCTTCAGTTATTGTAATTTTTCCTTAACACTGCGGCAACTCAGTCGCGACGCATGATTTCAAGAAGCCTGTCAAGATCATCGTGTGAGAAATACTGGATATGTATCTCACCTTTGCCCTCTTTTTTTTCAACAATACGGACCTTGGTCGCAAGATTATTCCTCAACACAGACTCAAGCTCGACAAGGTGCGAAGAGCGTTCCGAAGAGGCTGGTCGCACAGGTTTTGACGACTGATCCTTGAACATGCGGTTCACCAGCGCCTCCGTCTGACGAACCGAAAGCTGATTGCCGAGAATCTGCTTCCATACCTTCACCTGCTGCTGTTCACTGGGGAGATTAATAAGCGCACGTGCATGTCCTGAAGAGATCTCCCGGTTTCTGATACTGTCCTGAATCTGAAGCGGCAGCTTGAGAAGGCGAAGGAAATTGCTGACGGTCGAGCGGTTTTTGCCCACCTTCTGTGCTATCTCCTCCTGCGACAGATTGCACTTGGTCGTCAGGCTTTTGAGGGCAAGCGCAACCTCAATGGCATTGAGATCTTCACGCTGAATATTCTCAATAAGAGCAAGCTCAAGCTTGGTCGAATCGTCATGCGCCTCAATAATATAGGCTGGAATAAACTTGAAACCGGCCAGCGTCACTGCCCGAAGCCGACGTTCTCCACTGATGAGCTGATAGCCTTCGCCATCCCTGCACACGGTAACCGGCTGAATAACCCCGTTTTCAACAATCGAGTTTTTCAACTCTTCAAGGGCGGTTTCATCAAACTCCTTGCGTGGCTGAAACGGGTTTGCATGTATTTTGGCAACAGGCAACGTGCCAATCCCCCCATCCCGGGAGAGTTCCAGTGCCTCATCCTGTTGCGTAACAGAGACAAAACCTTGATCAGGAATAAGTGCTTTCAGGCCTCTTCCCAATGCGTTTTTAGACATATCACCCATCAGCTTACCGGTCAGCTATGGCTGCCGTACCGTAAATTTTTTAATATTGCCATCCCTCTCAAAAATCTCCTGAGCCAGGTCAAGATAGTCTTTCGATCCAATACACTGGGCATCGTACAGCAACGCCGGTTTTCCGTGACTGGGCGCCTCCGACAACCTTACATTCCTGCGGATATAGGTCTTGTACACCTTGTCCTTGAAAAACTTTTTAACCTCTTCGGCAACCTGCGATGCAAGACGAAGCCGCGCATCGTACATGGTCACCAGAACCCCTTCGATTTCCAGTTTTGGATTGAGATGCTTGCGGACGATACTGATGGTGTTCAGCAGTTTTCCCAGACCTTCAAGCGCATAATATTCCGCCTGAACGGGAATAAGCACGGAATCTGCCGCAGTCAGTGAATTAAGGGTGATCAGCCCGAGCGAGGGCGGACAATCGATAATGATGTAATCGTAAAGATCGCGAATACCCTTGAGCGCTTTCTGCATCACATACTCGCGTTCCCGCATATTGACCAGCTCGACCTCCATCCCGACAAGATTGACGTTGGATGGAAGAACATCAAGATACTCCAGACTGGAGGATTTGATGGCATCCTGTATGTTCCCGCCTTTTACCATCACCTGGTAAAAAGTATTATCAATCTCATCTCCGATTTCGAGACCAAAACCGGAGGTGGCATTGGCCTGGGGATCAATATCTATAAGCAATGTCCTGAACTCAGAAATAGCAATAGAGGCCGCTATATTGACAGAAGTGGTTGTTTTTCCAACCCCACCCTTCTGGTTTGCAATCGCAATAACTCTGCCCATGTACTAACCAGGGAAATTTTCAGCAGTTGAAAGTTTTATCATATCCTGATACATTATAATACTTACAGCAACCATTACAAATATTAATCTTGCTTCATGGAAAGACTGGAAAAACAATTCTATGAAACACCGACACTTGAACTTGCTGAAAAACTGCTGGGAAAGATATTTGTCCGCATCCTGCCGGGAAATATCTGCCTGAAAGGAAGGATTGTTGAAACAGAGGCCTATTGCGGCCAGCATGACGAAGCCAGCCATGCGTGGCGAGGCAAAACTGCAAGAAACCAGATGATGTTCAGCGCACCCGGCACCATGTATGTCTATTTTACCTATGGAAGCCATTATATGCTCAATATTGTCAGCGAGCCTGAAAACAGCGCAGGAGCGGTACTGATAAGAGGAATGGAGCCGGTTGAAGGGTTGCAATTTATGCAGGAACAAAGAGGAACCGCCATTTTCACCAATCTTATGAGCGGACCTGGAAAACTTGCCAGGGCTCTTGCTCTCGACAGCAGTTGCAATGGAAAAAATCTTTTTGGTGAAGAGTTCTATTTGGAAGATGCTCCCCCTCTGCCAAAAGAGTTGTCAGGCACCAGTTGCAGAATTGGAATTTCAAGAAGCCGGGAGCTGCCATGGCGAAAATTCATTCTCAATAATCCGCATGTCTCGAAAGGCAAGGTTACATGATTGAAAAAAAAGAAAAGCTTATTGGAAAGTTCCGGAAAATAACTCTTTTTGGGGCAGAGTAATTTTTGTCAGGAAGTCGTCTTAACCCTCACGCAACGTCTCCTTTCATGATCGGAAACCCAATATTACCGGAAATCAGGGAACTGATCGAACAACGCAACTTCAGCGCGCTCCAAAGACTGTTCAACGACTGGCTGCCGGTTGACCTGGCCGAGCTGATCTCCGATCTTCCTGAACATGAACAGGCAATTCTTTTTCGGTTGCTGCCAAAAGATCTTGCAACCGAAACCTTTGAATACATTGATTTTGACTCTCAGCAGAACCTTCTGACTGCGCTGACCAAAAAGCATGTTACCCACATTCTCAACAGCATGTCGGCAGATGACCGTACCGCGCTGCTTGAAGAGCTGCCGGGCACCGTTGTACAGGAGTTGTTGAAACTGCTCTCTTTCAAAGAGTTCAAAATTGCAAAAACGCTGCTTGCATACGCAGAAGGGAGTGTTGGACGACTCATGTCGCCCGACTACCTCAGTGTCAAAAAAGACTGGGATATCAATCAGGTACTCGACTACATCCGCACCTACGGCCATGAGAGCGAAACCCTGAACGTCATCTATGTCGTGGACGACATCGGCAAACTCAAGGGTGAACTGCTGGCAAGAACGCTCCTGCTCTCCGCGCCTGAAAAAAAGGTGAGTGAGATTATTGACGAAGACAAGATGATCACCCTGACTGCTGCACAAGACCAGGCAGATGCGCTTGATGCCTTCAAGCGTTACGACACGGTTGCGCTTCCGGTGGTCGACTCAAACGGCTACCTGATCGGTGTTGTTACTGTGGATGATATGCTCGACGTGGCAGAAGAGGAGGAGACTGAAGATATCCAGAAATTCGGCGGTATTGAAGCGCTTGAAGAGCCCTACATTGACCTGCCAATACCCCAGCTTATAAAAAAACGGGCTGGCTGGCTGGTTATTCTTTTTGTCGGGGAGATGCTTACCGCCTCAGCCATGGCATATTTCCAGGATGAGATGGCAAAAGCTATTGTTCTGGCAACCTTTATACCCCTGATCATGTCGAGCGGAGGAAACTCCGGTTCACAGGCAGCCTCGCTGATCATCCGTTCTCTCTCACTTGGAGAGATCAGCATTGGTGACTGGTGGAAAGTGATGCGCCGTGAACTTGCCTCAGGGCTGGCGCTTGGATGTATTCTCGGTTCTATCGGTATCGTAAGGGTAATCCTTTGGGCGATGGCCCTCGGCCATATGAACACCCAATGGTTTTTCATTGCCTTGACCATAGGCCTCTCTTTGGTGGGAATTGTGCTTTTCGGCACTTTGACTGGCTCAATGCTCCCTTTGCTGCTGAAACGGCTTGGCCTCGACCCGGCAGTCTCTTCGGCACCGTTTGTTGCAACACTTGTTGACGTCACCGGAATTGTTATTTACTTCAGCGTCGCATCGCTTCTGTTAGGGGGGATTCTTCTCTGAACAACCGCTTGAGCTATGGAACAGGAACGGGAATCACTGGAATTTGATATTATTTTTGTCGGAGCGGGACCTGCCAACCTCACTGCGGCCATCCATCTCCAGCGCCTGATCAAGCGCCACAACGCCCATTCGGCGAACCCGCTTGAACCATCCATAACCGTGATCGATAAAGGACGCTATGCGGGCGCACATCTGCTCTCAGGCGCTCTGCTTGACCCGAGAGCCCTTGAAGAAGTTCTTCCCGACTACCGGGAGCAGGGCTGCCCGATTGAAGCCACCGTCAGCCATGAAACAATCTGGTTCCTGCAAAGCAAAAGGAAATTTCCGATTCCCTTTGTGCCAGAAACGTTCAGCAACAAAAACTCACTCATCGTCTCGCTCAGCCGCTTCGGTGCATGGCTCGCTGAAAAGGCTGAAAAGGAGGGCATTCAGCTCTTCGACAACACCGCAGCCTCAGCACCCTTTATCGAAAACGGACGACTTGCCGGCATTATAACCGAAGAGAAGGGAGTCGATAAAAACGGTCATCAGAAACCCGGCTACGAACCCGGATTACTGCTGAAAAGCAAGGTAACGGTGATCGGCGAAGGGTCAGACGGCTCGCTCACGCGACAGCTTTTCAGACACTTTGCGACTGGCCGCTCTCTCCAGCGTTATGAATCCGGTGTTAAAGAGACATGGCGGATCCCCGAAGGGCGGGTTATTGCAGGAGAGGTACACCACACCTTCGGCTTCCCTTTTGAGGCGGATGTTTACGGCGGCGCATGGCTCTACGCTTTCTCCCCGACACTCGTCTCCATCGGATGTATTTCATCACTGGGGCCTGATTCACCAGTTTGCGACCCCCATCTAAATCTCCAGCGCTTCAAACTTCACCCGTTGATGGCCAACATCCTCAAAAGTGGAACAATGGTTGAAGCGGGCGCAAGAACCATAACCTCCGGCGGCGTTGACGCCATGCCGCCTCTCTACGGGCCAGGCTATCTCCTCACCGGTGAATCGGCTGGAATGGTGAACATGCAACGACACAAGGGAATACACCTCGCCATGAAGTCGGGCATCATTGCCGCCGAAACCCTCTTTGATGCGCTGCTGCACGAGGATTTTTCAACTGAACGGCTGAAAAGCTGCGAGGAGAAGTTCAGAACTTCATGGGCTTACGACGAACTTCACGCCGCCAGAAACTACCGCAAAGCGTTTGACAACGGCTTATATGCCGGATTGATTCAGGCGGGCCTCCAGCTCAGCTTTCCCGGGCTCTCCATGAAAAAAACTCATATAAACCTGCCTGGCTTTTCATCCCTTCCCAACCCTGGCCTGAAAAAAAACAAAAGCGCTGATGCCGTAATACCAGAGTTCAGGGCAGATGACATCAGAACGTTCAGTAAAGAGAGAAGTCTTTTCAATTCAGGCGTCATGCACGAAGAGAACCAGCCCTGCCATCTGCGCATCAAGCCTGAAGACATTGCCGAGATCTGCCTGAAAAAATGCACTATTGAGTTCGGCAACCCCTGCCAGCACTTCTGCCCCGCAGCGGTGTACGACATCATCACCGAACCCGTTCCGGCGCTCAAGCTGAATCCGTCGAATTGTTTACACTGCAAGACCTGCGAAGTTGCTGACCCGTATGGCGTGATTATGTGGACAGTGCCCGAGGGTGGCGGAGGGCCGGGGTACAAGGTGAGCTAAAATTTAACAGATTGTTTAAGGTGACAAGGGGGACGTAGGTGATATTGTGTATTTACAGCTTATAATTGAATAAATTCACATCTCTTCAAGCGAGCTTTCTGATGAACAGCGTCTCCAATATTACGAAACGCTTGAGCTTGCCTGTTCAGCAGGAAAGATTAAACCATTGTAACAGATCACTAAAACTGTTGAGCCTTACTGGTATGCGCTTGGGAGAATCACGAGGCTAATAGAATACAGCATCAATGACCAATTCTGAACAACGCTCAAAGTCAAGGCAAGCAAATTGATGGGCAGATTTTGCTTCTTTAACCTTCATAACGTATTATGTCAATAATAAAAAACACCGCATCACAACCGGCAGAACATGACCTTTAAAGCCTCAGTATCTCTTGACTTATCTCACCCCATGGCACTGGAACCGGAGATTGTTAACCTGAGTGCAGCACTCTCATTGCCGAGACATTATTTCCCACCCTTTTTCCCGGATTCACCCCATGAGCGCACAGAAAAAAGTTCTTGTCGGTATTTCGGGCGGGGTTGATTCTGCTGTTACGGCGTGCCTGCTCTTGAAGCAGGGCTATCAGGTGACGGGCCTGAACATCAAGGTGCTCGACTCTTTGGATGAAAACCCTTCGATTCAGCCTTCGCCGCTTGTTATCAGTGACCATCCTGATTTTCAGATCCCGGTCTTTACGCTGAACCTCAGCCGCAAATTCAGAGATGAGGTTATCAGCTATTTTCATGATGACTATCTTGCAGGTCGGACGCCAAACCCCTGCATGGTCTGCAACAAAAAAATCAAGTGGTTCGGCCTCTTTGAGGGGGCAAAAATGCTTGATGCGGAGTTTGTCGCTACCGGCCACTTTGCCTCAACATCTTTTAGCGACGGACGCTACAGGCTGTACAAGGGAGTTGATCCGCAGAAAGACCAGAGTTACTTCCTCTGGATGCTCTCCCAGAGCGACCTGGCGAAAACGCTTCTGCCGCTTGGCGCACTGACCAAACCGGAGGTGCGCGCTCTGGCCCACACTTTTGGAGTACGGGCTGCTGAAAAAAAGGAGAGCCAGGAGATCTGTTTTGTGCCGCAGGACGACTATTGCAGCTACCTTGCCGGAGCCATCCCCGGCCTCGCAGAAAAGGTGGCGAACGGCGACATTGTGGATGAAACCGGTAAGGTTATCGGCAAGCACCGGGGCTATCCGTTCTACACGATCGGCCAACGACGCGGACTTGGAGTTTCAGCCAAAGTACCTCTGTATGTCACAGGGCTCGACTCGGAGCACAACCTTCTTCAGGTCGGGACAAAATCTGCGCTGGAAAGCCGTCGTCTGGTGGCCTCCGGCCTCAACTGGATTGGCCTTGAATCTCTTGGCAAGCCAATGGAAGCTCTCGGAAAAATAAGGTATCGTGACCGCGAAACCCCCTGCACCATTGAGCCCCTTGAAAATAATACTGTTGCCGTATCATTCGCTTCACCAAAAAGCGCCATTGCATCCGGGCAGGCGGCAGTATTTTACTACGACACCGAGGTGCTCGGAGGCGGCTTTATCTCCAAAGTTATTCACGAATCTCAACCATAATTTTATTCTGACATCATGCTTCAACGAAGACATCTTTCTCTCACCTTTCTTGATCTTGCCCCTGCCGCGCCTGACAATGCTCCGATCATGATGCTGTTGCACGGTTATGGCAGCAATGAAAAAGATTTGATTCAGCTTGCGCCGATGCTTCATGGGGGGCTTAGATACATCAGCGTTCGCGCCCCACACACCCTTGATTTGGGCATGTTCGGCTGGTTCCCACTCAGTTTTACTCCAACCGGCATTGCTGTTGACTACGTTGCAGCAGAGGAGGCTCGCCTGCAATTCATCAGCTTTATCCATGATATTCTTGCAGAATACAAACCTGCCGGCAACAAGGTTTTTCTGATGGGATTCAGCCAGGGAGCAGTGATGAGTTACATGACGGCCTTCAGTGAACCAGAGTTGCTTCACGGGGTTATTGCCTGTTCAGGACAGTTGCCTGACATGCGTCCAAAAGATGACAACAGCATAAAAAAACTTCCTTTTCTTGTACTCCATGGGATTTATGATGATATCCTCCAGATTGCAAAAGGACGAGCGGCAAATGAGTGGCTGGAAGAGCGTGTCAATGATCTCACCTATAGTGAATATCCGATAGCGCACCAGATCGCCGACAAAGGCATTGAACTGATCCACTCCTGGCTTGAAAAAAGGGCGCCAGAATCTCTGGAATAACAGCTCATTTGTGCTTCCTGCCAGTTTCAGAAGCAATACCTGACTCGTTTCGTCTGTTTGAGCCATTACGGTCGTGCAATCTTTTGGCTCAACAGAATACACTTTATACAGAAATAACGTCATATACACCGACCACACAAATCACACAACCCCCATCCTTTGCCATCAAATTCTCCCACTCTTTCTTTTGAAATAATGCGCATTATTGATGGTTATTCTTCTTCTTTACCTATATTTATACAATAACTACCCCATTATTGCAACGAATCGAATGGGCAGTTGCAACCTAAGCTATACACAGCATACGTCATATACACTTAATACACTGGACACACAAAACACACACTATGCGCATCATCACTATCGCCCTGCAAAAGGGAGGAACAGGCAAAAGCACCACAGCCCATGCCTTGGGTCAGGGGTTGCAGCATCAAGGATTCAGGGTATTGTTTGTCGACGTTGATCCACAAGGAAACCTCTCCTCAACGATGGAAGCCGAAGCAGGGAGACCAACCGCCTATGATGTGCTGACCAAAAAGGCAACAGCACAAGAGGCAACACAGCATACAGCACAGGGTGCAATTATTCCGGCAAGTCCGCAACTTTCTGGCGCCGACCTTGAAATAACCCAGACAGGAAAAGAGTACCGCCTCAAAGAGGCACTGCGGCCCATCCGGAATAAATACGATTTCTGCATCATCGATACCCCGCCAGCTCTCGGAACCTTGACCATAAACGCGCTGACTGCTGCGACCGAAGTCATCATTCCTGTCCAGGCCGACACGTACAGCATCCATGGAATCACACAGCTCTATAGCACCATCAGTGCCGTCAAAGAGTACTGCAACTCCGATCTGAAAGTTGAAGGCATTCTGATTACCCGCTTTAACAACCGCACTATCCTGAGCCGTGATCTGGCAGACATTATTGATTCAACTGCACAGCAATTGGGCACTAAACTTTTCAAGACCACGATCAGGGAAGGAATAGCCATCAAGGAAGCACAGGCACGACGCGAGCCACTGCACAGTTACGCACCTGCCAGCAATCCGGCAAAAGATTATCAGGATTTTATTGTTGAATACCTGCAAGTGACAAAAGGGGGAATGTAACAATGGCAAAGAAAACCTTCAAGGACTTCAATCCGGCCACGGCATTTATCAGTAGTGCTCAATCCGAAAGAGATACATCTCATACACAACATACATCAAGAACATCGAATACGGGATATACAGGAAACACTCCATATACACATAAAGAAAATCCGGCTGAACATAAAACCAAACGCGTCAATTTAGTCATACAACCATCTGTTTTTGAAGACTTTACAAAAATCGCTCACATGAAACGCCGAAGCTTCAACGATCTTTTTAACAAGGTCATCGCAGAGTACATCGAAAGAGAAGCCGACACTATTCGTGATTACAATAAAACATTTGGAGGGCCTTCATCCTTTTAACACGGCACAGGACCATTCACAAACCGCTCAAAAAAAACCTTCCGCTTCTACTCATTGAAGCATAAAAACAGATGATGAGCGCTGCCTGAAGGAACGTATTTGCCGGCGTTATCCGTATATTCTGTTTTTTTTAATCACTGCCATGCTTTAACGAATGAAAAACACCTTTTTAAGCCTGCTGGAAGAGCGCATTCTTGTGCTCGACGGTGCAATGGGCACCATGATCCAGCGTCATAAATTGAAAGAAGAGGATTACCGGGGAGAACGGTTCGCCTCTCACTCCCATCCGCTTCTTGGAAACAATGATATGCTTGTGTTAACGCAACCGGAGATTATCTATGCCCTCCATTGCGACTTTCTTGAGGCTGGCTCTGATATTATTGAAACCAACACTTTCAACGCCAACCCTATATCCCAGGGGGACTATAATGCCGTAGAGCTGGTAAAGGAGCTGAATATAGAGGCCACCCGCCTTGCGCGACGCGCAGCCAACGACTATTCTGCAAAAACTCCTGACAAACCACGCTTTGTGGCTGGCTCCATTGGCCCGACCAACAAAACGCTCTCACTCTCCCCCGATGTCAACCGTCCAGGTTATCGCGCCGTCACCTTCCGTGAGGTGGTCGATAACTACATTGTTCAGCTTGAAGGGCTTAAGGAGGGCGGAGTTGATCTGCTGCTTGTCGAAACGGTCTTTGACACACTGAACTGCAAGGCGGCTCTTTTTGCCATTGAAGAGTTTTTCGATCGCACCGGCTGGCGTGTGCCGGTGATGGTCTCCGGCACGGTAGTCGATGCAAGCGGGCGTACCCTTTCCGGTCAGACCACCGAAGCATTCTGGACATCTATTGCCCATCTGCCTGATCTTCTCTCTATCGGCCTGAACTGTGCGCTTGGCTCCAAGCAGATGCGCCCCTTCATTGCTGCAATGGCGGGCATTGCTGAAAGTTACGTGAGCGTCTATCCGAATGCTGGACTGCCAAACGAATTTGGCGAATATGACGACTCCCCGGAATATATGGCCGCACAGATTGCCGATTTTGCGACATCAGGATTTGTCAATATTGTTGGAGGATGCTGCGGCACTACTCCACAGCATATCAAGGCAATTGCTGAAGCGGTAAAAAACCTTCCGCCACGGCAGCGCCCTGCAAAAAAGCATGAACTGCAACTCTCCGGCCTTGAACCGCTTTTCGTCAACCACACAACAGGCTTCGTCAACATTGGCGAACGAACGAACGTAACCGGATCGAAAAAATTTGCCCGTCTCATCAAAGAGGGCAACTACGATGAAGCGCTCTCCATTGCCCACCAGCAGGTAGAGAGTGGCGCACAGGTGATTGATGTCAATGTCGATGAGGGGATGCTCGACTCCGAGAAGGTGATGAAGGAGTTCCTCAACCTCATCGCCTCTGAGCCGGAGATCTCCCGCGTGCCGGTGATGATCGACAGCTCGAAATGGTCGGTTATTGAGAGCGGCCTGCAGTGCGTGCAGGGCAAAAGCATTGTCAACTCCATAAGCCTCAAGGAGGGTGAGGAGTTGTTCAAACAGAGAGCCCGTAAAGTGTTACAGTACGGCGCTGCCACCGTGGTGATGGCTTTTGACGAACAGGGACAGGCCGATAATTATCAGCGCCGCATTGACATCTGCAAACGCGCCTACGATATTCTTGTTCAGGAAGTCGGTTTTCCTCCTGAAGATATTATTTTTGATCCCAATGTGTTGACTGTTGCTACCGGCATCGAAGAGCACAATAACTACGCAGTTGATTTTATTGAGTCCGTCCGCTGGATCAAGGAAAACCTCCCTTATGCAAAGGTCTCCGGCGGTATCAGCAACGTCTCCTTCTCTTTCCGTGGCAATGAAACGGTAAGGGAATCCATGCACGCCGCCTTTCTCTACCACGCCATCCGTGCGGGGCTCGACATGGGTATCGTCAATGCCGGACAGCTCGCCATCTATGAAGACATTGAACCGGAATTGCTGGTTCGGGTTGAGGATGTGCTGCTTGACCGTCGCCCTGACGCTACGGAACGGCTTGTCAGCTTTGCCGAGACCATCGCTACTGGCGGAGAAAAGATCGAAGCCAAAGCGGCAGAGTGGCGTAGTGCTCCGGTTGAAGAGCGGCTGCGCCACGCATTGATCAAAGGTATTGTCGAATTTATCGAAGAGGATACCGAAGAGGCGCGACAGCTTTACCCAAGTCCGCTTCAGGTCATTGAAGGGCCGCTGATGGATGGGATGAATGCCATCGGTGACCTCTTTGCCGTCGGTAAAATGTTCCTCCCTCAGGTGGTAAAGAGCGCACGTGTCATGAAACGTTCCGTTGCCTGCCTTCTGCCCTACATTGCAGCAGAGAAGGCGAAAAACAAGGACACCCGTGCTGCTGCCAAGGTACTTTTGGCCACAGTGAAAGGTGATGTGCACGACATTGGCAAAAATATTGTTGCGGTTGTGCTTGCCTGCAACAACTACGATGTGGTTGATATCGGCGTCATGATGCCCTGTGAAAAAATTCTTGAAGCGATTGAGCGCGAAAAGGCTGATCTGCTTGGCCTGAGTGGCCTCATCACCCCGTCGCTTGACGAAATGGTGCATGTCGCCAGCGAAATGGAACGACTCGGTATGAAAATTCCTTTGCTCATTGGTGGCGCCACCACATCACGAATGCACACCGCCGTAAAAATTGCGCCGGTCTATTCTGGGGCTGTTGTCCAGGTGCTTGATGCATCCCGGAGCGTTCCTGTGGTTAACAGCCTGCTCAATCCGGCACTCAGCCCATCATATATCGCAGCTCTCAAAAAGGAGCAAACAGGATTGAGAGAGAGCCATTCCTCAAACAGCGCTTCAAAAAAATACCTTTCATTGGCTGATGCCCGGAAAAACCGCGCCTCATTGCCACCAACGGTCTACAAACCGCTGAAACCGGGCATCACCCTGCTGGAAAATGTAACCGTCGAAGAGCTGCGCTCTTACATCGACTGGACACCATTTTTCATGGCATGGGAGCTGCACGGTCGCTACCCGCAGATTCTCGATGATGCGAAGTACGGCACAGAAGCAAAAAAACTTCTGGCCGATGCAAAAAAACTCCTTGACCGGATTGAAAAGGAACAACTTCTTGGCCTGAAAGGTGTTGCCGGAATCTTTCCTGCCAACAGCAAGGGCGATGATATTGAGGTCTATACCGATGAGAGTCGCACCGCTGTGCTCATGACCCTGCATACCTTGCGCCAGCAGCAGGAAAAAGGGGATGGTGAGCCTCATCTTGCTTTGGCTGACTTTATTGCCTCTGTCGAATCTGGAGTGCATGATTACATCGGTGGCTTCGCCGTCACCGCTGGCCTCGGCATCGAAAAGGTGCTCAAAGAGTTCAGCAATGAGCATGATGACTACCATCGCATCATGACGCAGGCTCTTGCCGATCGCCTTGCAGAAGCATTTGCCGAAATGCTCCATGAGCGTGTGAGACGAGAACTCTGGGGATATGAACCCATTGAAAAGCACGACAAGAAATGCGCATGCCATCCGGAAATCTCCGCAGGCCAGCCGTTGGATATTGCTGATCTCATTGCTGAAAAGTATCAAGGCATCCGCCCGGCAGCAGGCTATCCCGCCTGCCCGGATCATACCGAAAAAGTGGAGCTTTTCGACTTGCTCAATGCTGAAAAAAATACCGGCATCACACTCACGGAATCATTCGCTATGAACCCGGCAGCATCAGTCTGCGGCCTCTATTTCGCAAACCCGCTGGCAAAATATTTTATGCTTGGGAAAATTGGAAAAGACCAGGTTGAGGATTACGCAGCTCGTAAAGGAAAAAATATTAAAGAAACAGAAAAATGGCTGGCGCCGGTCTTAAATTATGGACAGGAATAATAACAAGTTTTGCTTATGCACAATAAAAAGGCCTTGCTTCGCGCAAGGCCTTTTTTGCTGCATGATCAGCTTTTTGGAGCATCTCAGATGCGCTACTCTTTAAAAGTAGTAGTGAGCACCAACAGAGACAAACGTTCCATCAAGGTTAATTTGCAGATCGGTAGGTGCACCGTCTGGACTGTAAGTAACGTTATGGATCTTGTAGCCCACTTCAAAATTGAAACCGAGTTCAGGAATTTCAGAAAAATTGAACTCTGAGCCAATAAATGGGTTAATGACATACACGCTGACATCACCAGGGATATCTACGCCGCTTTGCTTAAGACCGACGCTGCCAATACCACCTTCAAGACCAAAATAGAAGCGACTGTGAGCATTAACAACAGGGGCGTACATAACCTTTGCTGTAGCAAGAAGAAGGTCTCCGTCGAATAAGTTACTACTACCACCAGCATCAATACTGGCGTTGCCATAGTAAAGATTCAGTTCCGTACCAACATTGTTATTCACCAAATAACGTGCGCTGAGGCCCTGCAAAATACTACCACCAAAAACGCCCTGATAACCAAGTCCAAACTTGCCTGCATTAGGCGCTTGTTGGACGGCAGCATAAGATGTACCTGCTCCAAACATAAGAGCACAAGCTACTGCCAAAATGGCTTTTCTGATTTTCATTACTTTTCTCCGTTTATTTCGTGTTGTGTAAATACCTCCCTGCTCCAGCCACCTTTGCCTTTTCCTGACCTCTTGCCGGAGTGTTTGCATGAGGAGTTATCTAAAATATACGCTTCTAAACGGTATCTTGAAAAAAAAAATTGCTAACGAAGTTCGGTTTGAGTGACTTGGTATAAAAAATCAAGGCATATTATTCAAATATGCTTTGACAACAAGAGCTCACCACTTGTGTCAGATCGTCACGCGCCTACTGGCAGCCTTCCCGGCCGGGCACGAGCCGATTCTGAATCGCCTTGCGCCAATGGCTTTTTCTTGCCCTAGCTTATAGCTTTTGAACGAGATAGATTATTGAGACGGAGAAATGGCTTGCGCAGGTTTTGAACTACGGACGAGCATAAACCTGGGAAAAAACATACAGCCACTCGATAATCAGATTATCAAGTGGCTGCAATACTGCGTTACCTCTCATTATATGCTCGGCGCTTCATGAAAATGATAAGGCAACATTGTGAGTTGCCGCCTTTATTGTGGGCGGCAATCACTACATCTCCATGCAATAACAAAAGCTCACTCTAAAACGAAATGAACTCTTCTGTTTTGAGCCCTGGCCTGTTCTGAGTCGCCCACAACAAACGGTTTCTCCTTGCCATAGCTTACGGTTTTCAGACGATCAGGATTAATGCCATGATTCACAAGATAAGCCTTGGCAGAGTTGGCACGACGATGACCAAGAGCAAGGTTATACTCTCTCGTTCCTATTGAATCGCTATGAGCTTCAATAACAACATTCTGGTTTGGATGTTCATTCATCCACAAAACGATGTTGTCCAAACTGACAATTGCGTCTTTGCGAATGTCAGACTTGTTAAAATCAAATAACATGTCACCAATTTGAATGACCGGAGCCGGCTTTGGAGCAGGTGCTGGAGGCGGTGGCGGTGGTGGCAACGGCTTTGGTGCAGGCTGAGGAATCGGCTGGGGAACAATAATAACTTCATCTTTACAGGAACACGCTCCAAGTAAAAACATTCCTGGAATAACCAGAGTTCTTAATAAAGGTTTTAGCGTTTTCATTTTTTCACCATTGTTTAAAGTTTAAAAAGAGAATACAAACAATAACAAAACAAATACATTAAAGAAAAAAATATCTTTGGTGTGCGATGTGTAATATAACATCACGATTCACTAAAAAGTGTCCATGCATATCTGCTTCAGGAAATTCGCCCGTTTAAATAATGCAACTCACGCATGTGACCGAAAAGGCCAAGTCACTCTCCATCAAATATACCTTTTTTATCTGAGCGCAACACTTCTTCGCTGAAGCCATAATCTCATCAATCGCCCTTTACAGTCACCTTTAGTACGACAACTGCCAACAATGGCACAAAGATGCTCTGATGCTGCAATACAATTCAAGGTCTCTTAGAGCTTCATCATGGGCAATGGACTGAATGGATGAGTTTTCAGCCTTTCCGAAGAAAGCATAACCAGTTTTTTATGAAATCCGGCGTTGGGAAATGCCTCAAGGACATCAGTAACAAAATCATCCGGCAAACGAAAGCGAAGCAATCCTCCTGAAAGATCTATCCAGTCCGCTTTTCTGAACGCCTCAACCAGCCATGATTCATTCTTGCGATAGCGCGTAATTTTATGATGTTCCCCGATCATTGCCTCTATTTCATCAATCCACTCTGTCTGGCCACTTTTTTCAAGATAGCGCCGGGCCAGCAACTGAGATGGTACAATGTAATCAAAAGTACTGTCGCTCCATATCCCGAGATCATGAAAGAGAGCTGCTATAGCGATTTTATCCTCTCCATCAGCTTGATCACCAGCAAAAGCCATGCAAAAGTTGAAAACACGCATGCAATGGTTTCTGTATGCATCATAATCAAGCCCTAATTGTTGCCGGTAGGTTGACAGCACCTCATCAAGCAATATGGATTGTGGAATGACATCTCTATCGACTATGTGAGGTTTTTTCATATCACAGGTACGTTTTGAAAGTATGGGTTATTTCTACAGAAATATTTTCACAACAGAGACAATTGCAAGATTTAAAACTCTAAATCGTACTGCTCACGCATCAGTTGCTCGTGTTTTTGCTGCTTTGTTTCCCGCCTTGTCTCTTTTCTTGCTTGCATTTCGATTACAAGCTGCTTTTTGTGCTCAATTTTCTTGCGCTCAGCCTCCAGAACATCTTTTCTACACTGCTCATCGCCCTCTTGCTGTTGTCGATAAAATTCTTTTGCCTGCTCACGCATCTTCTTAAGCTCTTCTCTGCGAGCGAGGGCCTGTTCACCACTGACTGAGGGATCCGGCACCTTCAGTCCAGCTTTCTTAAAGCATTGTTCAAGCTGAAGCAACAGATTATCATGGGCAAATTCATGAATGAGAGGAAGATTCAGTGCCTGAAAAACGGAAATCCACCCCTGTTTGTTGTCTGGCTCGGAGGAACGCACTAAAAGTTTAGGGTTGAATTGATACCACCCCTGGGTAATTCGCTCAAACAATGCCCGGTTATAGGTATAATCCCGCGATACTTCATTGCGAGCAAGGACTCCGGAAAGATACTGACGTCTGTTGCGCTCAGGAATAACCACATTGGCTGGCATATTGACCCAGGCTTCAAGAACACTTCTTGTATCAAATGCCGCATAACCAGAACGCGGTTGCTGGACAAAGCGTGACTTAAAAAGCACCCAGAGAGTCTGGAATAGAAAATATTCCGACAGATGTCGATCAAGGCGCACCATACGGTCACCAGTATTGACATCAACTGAAGCCGGAGCAAGCAACTCATAGAGAATCGCAAAGTTTCTCCTTGCATAATCAGCATCTCGAAAGGCTTTACGCATGGCCCAATGAAGAGCATTATAGCCATACTGGTCAGTGAGCTCTCTGTCAGCACCACGCTCCAGTAACGCTTCTGTCAAGAGAATATTTCCTGCGCCAGCAGCAGCCATCAGCGGTGTCTGGTTCATCGGAAGCCGATGATCGATATTGTACTGATCACACTGCTTCAGAATACCTTTCGTCTGCATACTGAAATAGGGCAGATAGCTTTTGCGCCCGAGAGTATCAAGATGATCAGTAAAACTGCCCCGTGCCTGAAACTGAACCTCCTTTGAGAGCCGCAAGGCAAGAACAGGCTCATCATGGCATGCTGCATATTCATACAGTTGATGTTTCACTTTATTGCCAGGAACCTGTTCACGGAACACCTTGACAATCGCTTCCCGAAGACGCACTTCATCAAAAATCGGCCAGGGAGGCGGAATCTGTTTCAGAATAGTACGACGAATTGCCTCTGCCTGCTCTTGTTTACCCTGCAACTCAAGCTTTCTGGCTTCCTTCTGCCACTCTTCAAGCGTTGATTCAGCAGCTTCAACGTTAACTTTACCGGCTATAGAAAGCTCGAGCAAATGAAAGAGACGATGACCGGTATCAGATTCAATGATGTAAATGTTCTTGATCGCCCTCGTCAACGCGACATAAATTGCATTGACAAAAAACTTGTACACTTCAAGAGACTTGTCGCCCTTGTCTTTGGCCCGGCGGTACGCAAGCGTATCAACGTCAAGATCATCCTTGACAACCCCGTCAACAATTTCATTAAACTCACTGCGATGGCCTGAAACAAAGCGAAAAAGAACAATATTCTCATACTCCAGCCCCTTGGCTTCATGAATCGAAAATAAGAGCGGGGTGGAAAAATGCTTTCGTGCCTCCAGTTTGTCTTCGTCACGCATAACCAGCACAGCAAAACGGGTTGACTGGTTTGTTTTCTTGTCAAGATCACGTTTTGCCACATCATTATCCGCCATCAACACCACCTGACCAGGCGCCCCTCCAACAGCCTGAACCAGAAAATTGCTCTCCCGATCAATTGAACCGAAACGCTGGTGCTTGATTTTGAGAAGCTGATTGGCAATACGGGTCGCTTCCGTTCCATTACGAAAATTGGCGGTGAGCACACTCAACTGCTGCTGACCAGCAAGTTTCGGGTCATTCCAGAACAGCGTTTTTACCTGGCTCCATGAGAAAAAGTTGGGATGGACAATCTGGTTGGAATCACCACAAAGCAGAAAATGACCCGGTTTTTTAAGCGTTTTAAGCACCAGAGAGAGTTGCGCAACAGTCAAATCCTGCACTTCATCGATCACAACAAAATCATATCGTGGAACTGCTGTCCATTCATGAGCTATCAGATTCAAGTCAAACAACTCTTCATCGGCCAGCCACTGGCGATATTTTCCAAACAGATCATAGAGCTTATCTCGCTGCTGTTCCGCAAAAATAGATTGCCGAACACCAAGAAGCCTATACTCTTCCCGGCTAAGCACACCGCTTTCACCGGCGGTAATCACACCCCGAATCTCTTCAAATGCCTGATGCGCATCAACTCCCTTGAACCAATTCTGAATTCTGGAAAACCATGCAGAAAAATCGCGCCATGTCGCCTCTCGGCCTGCTGGCACACGAATGGACTCGACAAACTCCCGGTAGGAGAGAAAGTGAGCCTCTTGTCCGGTATGCTCAAAACCGTTTGCATAATATATGTTTCGGGCATTCTGGGCCAGATAAACCGAATGAGTCACATAGAGAACTTCGCCTTCGGCATGTTTCAGCTTTTCAAGCATCAAGGCGGTTTTGCCACTCCCGGCACTACCGACAATAATCAGCGGCGGCTTCTGGCGATAAACGGATTCCTGGGTATCATCAAAGGAGATGGGTTTATCAAGCAGATGAATTGCAGTATGCTCAGGATGCAGATATCGCAACTGCTCCGCCTCTTGCACCGCTTCGGAGACATTAATATCAGGGATTTTTGATTCATCTATGACCGCTCCACGCAAAAAGCGAGATTTTTCATAGTTATGACTGGTAATGACCTCAAGCATCACTGCACAGAGTTCATCACCATGACGAACCAGCGTAAAGAGCAGACGATTTGCCGCATCAAGCCGCGCCCGATAGAACTTGCCATGCGTGAGATTGACCAGTTTCTTGACCTGGGCTGAACGAAAATCGTCACGGGCGATTGCTTCACTCACCTTTTGATAACTTGCATGAACACTGGAAATATCAAGGCCAGTATATTCAAGAATTTTCACTTGACGATGATCCTGTAGAAGTTTGATGAACAAAAAACAGAGATATAAAATCCCTTATGCCATCACTGAAAAATAAATCGAATAACAGGAAAAAATTGCTATTATATACAGATACGGCGTCACTGACCTGATAATTTATTGAGCTTGCAGGTTAGCAGCGTCATTCTTTTTTCCCGAGTAGTTCCATAACCCTAAATAAAATTTACAACCATGTCAAACGATGCAATCAACGATTTCTCAGTAGCACTCAACAATCTTCTGACAACTGTAGGAACCCTGGCCCAGCAGCAGGTTGAATTACTGAATATCGGAATTAAAACGGCGGGTCAGCTTGTTGAACCTCTTGTTAAAACATCTTCTGATCTTATTGGCAACCTTTGCAACAGTTGCTGCCAGATTATCCAGAACATCACCTCAACTTTTTCACCTAAAAAGTAAGAGCCGTTTTATTGGAAAAGCGCCTTATACCTTTGGTTGCGGGCGCTTTTCTTTTTTCCTTGATGGCTGCCGTTTTCAAGCTCCGACTCATTGGCTTTACATACCTGAAGGCGCATCCATCAAAAGCGGCCAGACGCGCATACAATTTCCCCTTTTATTTTAAGGAACTCTGAATATTCGAGAGGTAGGTTTCTACCATACCGTTGAACTCCATCTCGACCAGTGGTGCAATGATGAACTGCAAGAACGAAGGGAAATCAACGGTCAGGTCTCCTTTTGTGTTGATTGCAACTGTTGATCCACCCTCTTTTGGGGTTATGTTCCACTCTCCCTGCACAAGAGCGTTGCCCACCCCTGCAATTGGCGTCCATGTGACTTTTCGTGTTGCAGGATCGGAGGCATAGTGGCTCGCATAGATTGTCTGCTGCAAGGTATAGCTTCCGATTCCGATTTTTTCCATTTCCCAGCGAAAAGAGTTGCCCCCAAGATCGACAAGCTGATCGACTTTTGGAAAATGAGATGCTGAACGAGGAACATCAGCAAGCAGTGCGAATACCTCGTCTGGAGTACAGGATGTCTCAAATTCCTTCTGGATGTTAATTGTGACAGAAAATGCCATAGTGTTTAAAAGCCGCAGCTTTCCGCTTTATAGTTAGGAACAGGTTTGTTCAGTGCTTCCAATAAGATGCCATCACGATTATAAACATCGTCGCGGAACAAGATTTCGTCCCCTCTGGCCACGGCGGTAAGATAAAGAATAAAGACGGGAATGCGTTTCTGAAGCGCAATCGTTTTTGTTTTTCCTGAATTGACCGCTTCCTGCAATTTCGATCTGTTCCACCGGACACTGTCCCGTAACACCAGTTCAGCAAGTTCCAAAGGATTTTCAACTCTGATACATCCCGAGCTGAATGTTCTTGTATTTTTTTCAAACAGATCTTTGGTTGGCGTGTCATGCAGATAAACAAGATGCCTGTTCGGCAGCAAAAACTTTATTCTACCCAGCGCACCATTATCCCCCGCAGTTTGCAGCAGATTATACGGGAAGTTGGCCGCTGAATATTGTGACCAGTTGATTGATGCGGGATTAACGATATTACCCTTCTGATCAATCACTCTCAGTTTTTTCTGATTGAGATATGAGATACTTTTACGGAGAGCAGGGAGCGCATCTTTGGCAAGAACGGTTGGAGGAATGACCCACTGAGGATTGACAACGATATACTGCATATCGGCCTTGAAAACCGGAGTTTCACGATAAGGCTGCCCGACAATAACCCGTGCTCCCCAACGATACAAACCGTTTTCGACATATTCCAGGTTAAACCCGGCAATATTAACCATGATATAGGTTGGTTCAAGATCATTTAAAACCCAACGATACCGCTCGAGGTTGATTCTGATCTGTTCGATTCGCTTCTCAACCGGAATATTCATCACACGTCGAGTGGCGGCTCCAACCACACCATCAGTATCCAGACCGCTTCGCTTTTGAAAGCGCCGGACCGCCTCGACAAGATCCCTGGTATAGACCATCGAAGTATCAGAAGGGAGTGCGGCAATATCACCCGACACAATGAGGCGTTGGCGCAAAAGCGTGACACGCACATCCCTGACACCCTCTTGCAGCTTTGTGCCTTCCGGCTGAACGGGCCAGCCGCCTTCCCTGGCAATAGTGCGATATTTAGCAAGACCCTTTTTGAGTTGAACATATCCGGGGTGTTGCGGACGCAGTTTTTTCAAAACAATATCGATTTGTTCTGAGACAATGGCATGTTGAAGTATCTTGTCAAGAGCGCTGTTGCTTCGAAGATCATTGATGTTCCAGTTTGGATCAATGCGCTCCGGATCAACCTTTCCGTAACGCAGATGCCCCGCCAAAGTCAGAAAAGCATCACTCAGAAGAAGATCATAACATGCCTCCTGCTGAGGAGTTTCGGGTGGTGTATTGAACAACTTCCTGATTTTCGCAAGATGATAATCTGACGGATCGAGCCCATCATCAGCAGACTCTTCAACGGCTTTTATCAATTGCTCAACCATCACTCGTTTTGTCCATAAGGGCTTGAATCCTATTGCTTTATAGAAGCGCGCGAAACGGGCGTTAAATCGCGCTCTTTCCGTATTGCCTTCAGAACTTGTTTGCTGCAGCAACCTGTCAAAATGGGCTCGGATCCTGTCTGCTGTTCCATTGCGGACAACCATCTGTTGCGAATCAACCACACGTTTCTTTTCAGGTTGTTTCAGCTCAGGACGAGAAGGCGCTGGTTTTACTGGAATAAGCTGAAAAGGAGAGAACGCAAACCAGAGAAGAAGAATACCGATCATACAGACGTAGTGCTTTAGGAAACATGCTCAAAAACGGCCACTGTCATTGTTATCATGTTAAACCCAGTGCGGCACTGATGTAGCCGTCCTCCCGGTATAACGATGCCCCATGCCCATGAAGGTTAAAATGAGGCCGAAAAAGATAAGTTTTTTTTCTGCATGGTCAAATCAACGATGTTCCTGCTCAACGGCAGTTGCTGAAAACAGAAAGAAAAGCTTCCTACAGATTACTTGAAAACTTGCGAACCGATAAAACGCCATCGCGAATTAACCGTAACAATAATATCCTGCTCCGACGGTGCAATTTCAGTTGGAGCTTGTGCAGGAGAGGCCCGCAATGCCATTGGTTCCATAAAAGGCCGGTCTCCATAGATCGGTTGACTGACAGTGACCTCAATCAACTGACCAAGAGCCCCTCCGGCAGCCTGGGCCATAATGGAAGCATCTTTCCGGGCATTACTGACTGCCGCAACAAGGGCCTGTTGACGAAGCACTTCATAACTACTCGATGAAAAACTGACATTCTGCACCTCAGTCGCTCCAGCCTGTACGGCTGCATCAATAGCCCGCCCGGTTGATCCAAGAGAATGCACTTTAACCATTATCGTGTGACGAGCGCTGTAACCTTTCAGTACATTCTTGCCAAGAGACTGCTCCCATTCCCAACGCGGAGCAACCGTATATGCAGCAGTAGGAGCATCTTCAAGCGGAATACCTGCCGTTCTCAGCGCGTTCTGCACCATACGGTATCTTTCTGCGGTGTCAGCGGCGGCCTTGTCCGCCGTTTTAGCATCCGATATTATCACAACACCAAACTCTGCCATATCCGGCTTGACGGCAACTTTGCCCGTAGCCGATACCACGACCTGGCTCTCTTCAGCATGAGCGACAAAAGAAGAAAGAAATAATCCTGTACAACAACAAAAACCAATAATAAACCGCCTCATTTTCATAAAAAATCTCCGGTCAAATGTTTTCTGACTCTAAAGTTATAAGCTCTTACCATTCTAAAGAGCAAAGTCCGACAATCTCTTTGTAGGCAATCGCAGCCGCACAAGAGGTCACAGGAATAGTGACCATCAGCCCGACACCAAGAGCAAGCGCTCCAAAAAAGTTAAGCACGAAAAGAACAAGGGCAAAACCAAAAAAAGAGAACCAGTGCCGGGTAATAATGGCACGGCTTGTCTCCATCGCCTGCCAGAACTCCATGCGGTAATCGATGACAAGAAAAGTTGTAAACATATACGCAACAGCAAGGTAGATTCCTGGAACAAGCAGCAGTACAAGTCCAATACTGACCAGAAGAGTGCCGGCCAGCGAGGCAAGAAAAAGAGGAAGAAAGTAATTGAATCCTCTGAAAAAATCATTGAACTGAAATGGCTGTCCGCTTGCTATCCGGAAAGCGACTATACCATAACCGGCATAGAGGGATGCCGCAATTGCTGAAAACAGAAGAGAACTACCGCCATCAAACAGGGAACTTGCCGCACATACCGCAAAAATAATAAGGGTAAACCCAACAAATTCACCAATATTGGCCCTGAACATTTCCCAGCCCTGCCGAATATAGTCCTGCACATTAATGGTGCAGGTTTCATGCAACTGTCTGTCAAACAGTGCCGGGTCAACTTTTTCCCCAAAATCAAAAGCTGCCATTTTTTGTTCTCTGGTAACAGGATGATTATCTCTCAGCAATACAAGTTACACAACAAGCAAAGAGAAGACAAACCGTATCATCAAAAGGGAACCTTTCAAGCTCCCCTAAAGGTTAATTCTGTACAATCAAACACCAAAAATTACTGATGAACACTCCCGCCACCAAGTTTTTTTTCTCCGACAATGACGCCGAAATAACCTTGCATGCGGCTGCTCTCATTATTGCTGAAGCCTATCGAGCCCTTGCGGAACAAAAGCGGTTTTCACTTGTGCTTGCCGGAGGAAATTCTCCACGACTTCTCTATACGCAGCTTGCAGAAGGAGTTTCGACTGAGCTACTTGAGCGTTATGCTCTGCCGGTGCCTGAAAAAATCCCGAAAAACAACCATACACTACTCCAACTTCCCCGAAATACCTGGCTTTTTACAGGTGATGAACGGTGCGTTCCAATCAACCATTCTGACAGCAATTATCGTATGATTACCGAGACGCTGCTGCCAAAATCCGGCATTCCTGAAGATCATTTGATCAGAATGAATGGAAACAATGTTGACACGGAACTTGCCGCCAGGGAGTATGAAACCGCAATCCGTCTTTTTTTTCTTGCAGAAGCGATTCCTTTACAAGATGGGTTCCCGATTTTTGACCTTGTTGTGCTCGGGATCGGCGCAGATGGCCATACCGCATCACTCTTTGCGGATAATGCTGAAGCTCTTCAGGAAAAGAGGCGATGGGTGATTTCGGTCAATGCACCAGCAGCAAAGCCACCCGGAAAAAGGTTGACAATCACCCTGCCGCTCATCAACAATGCCAGTAACGTTCTTTTTTTTACTCCGGGAGATGATAAAAAGATGCTGGCGGAAAAAATATTTCTCGAACAGGAAAAAAGCGTTCCTGCAAGTTATGTGAAGCCAAAAAGAGGAAACCTTTTCTGGTTCACAACGAGTAGATCCGCTCTACCGATTCAGGACCAGCGGAATGAACTGGATAAGCATCAGGAAGCTGACCGCCAACGGCATCCCGGATAGAGTCAACAATGGCCCATGAGTATTCGACACTGTCCTGACGAATAAAATTCATCTGTTCACCAGCCATGGCATCAAGCAGCAAACGGTGATAAGGAGTCAAACCTGCTTCGGTAAACGAAGTTTTGTAATCAAATCTCATGTATACGGGATCGGTAATGATCGCTTCACCCGGGCGTTTGGCGCCGAACTTTATGGCAATGGTTTCTTCCGGCTGGATGCGCATGATAACCTGGTTTGCGGTATAGCTGCAACTTTCAGCAGGACCAAAATAGTTTTTGGGAGGACATTTAAAGGTAATGACGATTTCTGTGACGGTTTCTGCCAGATTTTTTCCTGCCTTTACAAAAAAGGGCACATCCATCCAGCGCCAGTTGTCGACAAAAAACTTTATCGCGCCAAAGGTCTCAACCCTTGATTCCGGGGAAACATTTTTTTCAGAGCGGTAGCCTTCGTACTGTCCCAGCACAACAGAATGCGCCACATTTTCAGAAGTAAACGTACGGACTGAACGAAGAACCTTGGCTTTCTCATCACGCACCGCATCTGCTGAAAAATCAACCGGTGGCTCCATGGCAACAGCGGCAAGAAGCTGAAGCGCATGGTTCTGCATAATATCACGAAGCAGACCCGCCTCTTCATAATATGCCGCACGGTCACGGATACCAAAATCTTCCGCAATAGTTATGGTTACATTGGCAATATGGTTTCGATTCCATAACGGCTCAAAAATTCCGTTGGAAAAACGGAAAACCATGATGTTCTGCACGGTCTCTTTTCCAAGATAATGATCAATCCGGAAAACACTCTTTTCACTGAAAACCTCTCCGATCACACCATTCAGTTCTCGAGCTGTCTGCAAGTTTCTTCCATAAGGCTTTTCAACAATAATTTTACGCCACCCTCCGCAGATACCATCCTTTTCTCCAAGACCGGCGCCTGCCAAACCCCTGACAATAACCGGGGCAAGACTGGGAGGAGTAGAGAGATAAAAAAGAAGATTCTTGCAGATACCCGACTCTCGCGAAACATCCATCAGCTCATGATGAAGAGCATGATAGCCCTCAGCCCCGGAAAGATCTACCCTCACATAAAAAAGCCTTCCAGAAAACAAGGTAAACGAAGATTCATCCTGCCTGATTTCGGGAAATAACCTGGCCATCTTTTCCTGAACCACTGAGCGAAATCCTTCATGCGAAAGATCAGCGCGTCCGACACCGATGATCCGATAATTTTCCGGAAGATTCCCCCACAGGGCAAGCTCGTAAAGCGCAGGAAAAAGTTTGCGGGCAGCCAGATCGCTGTTGGCGCCAAAAATGATAATGGAGCAATTATCAGGTTTTACCTGCATGATGGGGGCATCTTATGGTTGTTCAAGAAAGGGATGCCCTCCGAACTCATGGCGCAGTGCCGCAACAACCCTGTCGGATAAATTCTCGTCGGAACGTGAACGGTAACGATTGAAAAGAGATGCGGAAATCACAGGAATTGAAACTTCATGGTCGAGCGCAGCCTCAACCATCCATCGACCCTCTCCCGAATCAGCAATTGCTCCCTTGAGGTAACCGAGCTTTGGATCTTTCTGCAACGCCTGAACCATCAGATCCATCAGCCAGCTCCGGATCACTGACCCATTCGCCCAGACACGGGAAACCTCTTCAAGATCAAAATCATAACCACTTGCATCAAGCAGGTTGAACCCTTCGCCCATCGCCTGCATCATTCCATACTCGATACCATTATGAACCATTTTGGCAAAGTGGCCTGATCCCGACTGACCCATATAGCCATACCCGTTTTTCACACAGAGATCATTCAGCAATGGTTCAATGGCATCATAAGCCATTCTGTCACCACCAACCATGATGCATGCGCCATTCCGTGCTCCATCAAGACCTCCGCTTGTGCCTGCATCAAGAAAGCTTACCCCTTGCTCTTTAAGACGAACTGCTCTGCGTCTGGAATCGGTATAATGAGAATTACCCCCATCAACAAGAATGTCCCCCGGCTCAAGCAGCGAAGAGAGCTGATCAATCGTACTGTCCACAGGAGCACCGGCCGGTACCATCAGCCATATCAGACGGGGTGTTGGCAACAAACCCGCAAGCTCATTCAGGGAGCGGGCAGCAACCGCCCCTTTTCCAGCAAGAGCGAGAGCTGCCTCTTCAAAAAGATCAAAAACCACAAGCTCATGACCACATTCGAGAAGATGCTGCGCCATATTGGAGCCCATTTTCCCCAACCCAACAACCGCTGCTTTCATAACTCTTTCAATCCGTCTTATGAGCCGAAACCGCCAACAGCTCACGCATCCCCACGTGGCCTTTGGCCAAGTTAACCATTTTCTGGTACCGATCTATCAACGCTCCATTAACTGCGCTCCATGACTGCGCCTCGGCAAAAGCAAGTCCTCGAGCTTTCAGCTCCCTGTATCGAGGAGAATCACCAAGCAATTCAAGACATTTTCTGTAAAAATCACCAACATTTCCTTCAGAGGCAACAAGTCCACCACCCGACCTGTTCACAATTTCCCGACAGCCGCCAGCATCAGAAACAATGGCAGGCAAGCCCGACGCAAGCGCCTCAAGCGCAACATTGCAAAATGCCTCGGTTGTTGAAGGAAACAAAAAAATATCGCCACAGGCATAAGCAACAGGCAGTTCGACTCCTGTAAGATATCCGGTAAAAACAGCTTCCGGCATTCTTCGCTTCATTTCCTCCTCTTCCGGACCTGAACCGATCATGACAAATCTTACTTTATCAGCATAAGGGCCCTGCATAAACCGGTCATACACCCTCATAACAACCTCGATGTCCTTGTAAAGCACAAAACGTCCGGCATAGACCACAACGGTCCTCCCCCCTACATTCCACGAAGACCGAATTGTTTCGGAACGGCGCGACGGGTCAAACAGCTCCTTGTCAATTCCTCGCGACCAGATATCAATGTTTCGGATATTATAACCTGACAGCTTCACTCGAACACTTTCATTCGGCGCAAGCACAACGTTACAATTATTATAAAACCAGGTCAGATATTTCCAGGCTGGCTTCAGGGCAAACCCGAGATGGTAGTAAGAAAGATAGGAAGGGAAATCAGTATGAAAAGCAGATGCTACCGGAATGTTATTCCCCCTTGCATACAGGAGAAACTTCCGACCGATGATATCAGGAGTCGAAATATGCACAAGATCAGGCGCAAAAGCCTCAAGTTGCTGACGTGTTTCGCCTGTAAAGAACCCTAATTTATAATCAGGGTAAAGCGGTATCGGCACAGAAGGCATCGTATGAACCGATAACCCGTTATGGTTATCCCTGGCAGAAACATCAGGAGACCATACTGCCACCTCGTGACCATTTTTCCTGAATGACGCAACCAGTTGGTAGATTGATTTTACCGCCCCGTCCTTATCCTTGACATAGGTCCCTGCGTATAAAGCAATCTTCATAAGAATTCAGTTGCCATAGTGCCAAGCTCATCTATAAATTTCCCTGCACGAATAATATTCATGAAGCCAAAGGTAACATTTCCTCCGAAAAATCACTATGCCGGAGTCACTTCACGGCAAGAGAGAGCTTTGCAACGACCGGATGAACCAGCTTCTTGTAATTCTCATAGGAAAGCCGAAGCAATTCTGTATGCGCGCCGGCATTGAACGCTATTTCATCATCATCTTCAAGTTCCTCTGACACATAAACCTCCATCCCATAAAGATTGCCAAAGGGCGGCATGGCGCCAATTTCGCACTCAGGAAACAAATCAGCAAACTCTTTCTCACTTGCCAGTTCCACCTCACGCGCGGACGTCAGCTCACGTAACAGCTCAAAATCAAGCTGACGGGAGGCTGGCAATACTACCATTGCCATTTTGCCGTCAAGGGTAACAATCACTGTTTTGGCCAGCTCTTTTCCGGGAACATGTGCGGCGGCAGCTATCTCCTGCGCAGTGTAGGCGGGAGAGTGACTAACCACAAAATACCTGACCGCATGACTGTCAAGAAACTCCCTTAATTTGCGTATAGGCATCGCAACCTCCATAGCTAAACGGTTAATGAGAAAAGGTCAAACAACCCGGTGTACCATTTTTCAGAAGCAGATCCATATACCAAAACGACCTTGCCCGCCACCTGCACAAGGCCTATGAGAAAAGTAATAAATTGCTGTTATACGACCAAACCACCTGGCTACCCGTTTTCTATACGCCATCCTTTCAGCACAGGAAAAGCTGTGGAGTATCCTGCGTCAATAATATCGGGTATCTGGCCGACATCAACCAGATTAAATGCCGAAAGATCCGGTAAAATAGATAAATCCACACATTCCGTCTGCATGGCCGTTGTATTGGAAATAGTCGTAAAAAAGGCATTCAGCAGAAGCGCAATAATATTTTCAGGTTTTTTATAAATATGTCGAGCGAGAAGATCAACACAGATAACCAATTCAGCGCCACCTTCAACTAAAGGGGAAACAGGAACGTTTTCCATAAGCATTCCATCAACAAGGAGTGACCCAAAATAATCTACGGGCATGAAAAGACCTGGAATAGAACTGCTTGCCATAACAGCAGTGGCCACATCTCCTTGAGTCAACACAACTTTTTTCCCGGTACTAATATCTGTCGCAATCATTGAAAGTGGTATCAGTGCATCCTCCATATTTTTATTGCCCAGCAGTTCTGTTACAATACCACCAAATTTCTTGTTCGACAGAAGACCCCGCTGTGACAGAGCAAGACCCGACAAATCCAGCCAGTCGAGATTGAGCGCAATATCGCGGATCTCCTGCCAGCTTTTTCCAAAAGCATGAAGTGCGGCAATAAAAGCGCCTATACTTGTGCCACTGACCATGTCTGTCGGGATTTGCAGTTCAGCCAATGCCCTGAGCACTCCTACATGAGCTGCACCAAGAACCGCGCCACCTCCAAGTGCAAGACCTGTTGTTTTCATAAAGGGAAAAAAGTAATAAGTCGCTTGAGAAAGCTGAGTTTCCGGCTGGTGTAGGGGGGATAACGCAGAGCTGGATCGGGATAGATTGCTCGTTGAAGGATGCTTCTCGGAGAGGAAAAGGTTTCAAAACCGGCCTTGCCGTGATACCGTCCAAATCCGCTGCTTCCAAGCCCGCCAAAAGGAAGATCATGGACCGCCGCCTGAAAGAGAAGGTCGTTGATGCAAACTCCACCAGAACGGGAGTGAGTGACCACCAGCTTCTGCACATCCCGGTTCGAAGAAAAAAGATAGATAGCCAACGGTTCCTGACCGTCACGGATAATTCCAAGAGCCTCACCGAGGTTCTGATAAACGAGAACAGGGAGCAAGGGGCCAAAAATTTCAGACTGCATAAGTGCTGAGGATGGTACCACTCCATGCAGAATCGTCGGAGCAACATAACGCTGCCCGGCGTCAACCTGCCCCTCATTCGGGAGCGAAGAGGCCGCAAGAAGCGTCTCAAGCCGCCTGAAATGCATCTCATTGACAATGCTCGGATAATCAGGACTCATCCGGGGATCATCACCATAAAAAGCTGTGATCGCCTCCTGCATTGAACAAAGCAGTTCAGCCTCCCGCTTCTTATGCACCAGCACATAATCCGGCGCAAGGCATGTCTGGCCTGCGTTCAGAAACTTGGCCCATACGATCCGGCGAGCCGCAACCCTTATATCAGCATGCTCATCGACGATACAGGGACATTTTCCACCAAGCTCCATGGTCAGCGGAGTCAGATGCCTGGCGGCGGCGGCCATCACTTCTCTGCCAACCGCCTGACTTCCGGTATAAAAAATGTAGTCAAACTGCTCTTCAAGAAGCGCCCTGGCCTCATCCACACCACCCTGAACCACACAGAGAGCGCGACGATCCATATAGCGCGTCAATCCATCAGCGATAACTGCCGAAGTATGAGGAGCATGTTCCGAAGGCTTGATAACGGCACAGTTTCCAGCCGCAATAACGCTTATGAGGGGAGCAAGACAAAGTTGAAGCGGATAGTTCCAGGCGCCAATAACCAGCACAACGCCATAAGGCTCCAGCGAATAATAAGCTTTTGCCGGCTGATAGATGAGTGGAACTGAGGCCCGATGAGGCTTCAGCCATGATTTAAGGTGTTTCAGGGTAAACCTGATCTCTCCAAGAAGATATCCTGTTTCCGTCAAAAAAGTCTCTGCAGCCGATTTCCTGAAATCATCATGCACGGCAGACGCAATCTCAGCTTCGCGTTCAACAAGAAACGTTTCCAGTGCAAGCAACTGCGATCGACGCCAGGTCAACTCGCGGGTTATACCCTGTTGAAACGCCTCTCTCAACAATGCCAATTCGGGCAACACCTGATCTTTTTGCATTGGGAGATACTGATACCTGTTGTCACAGACCGCCAAAACCACACGTTATAATGTAACGAAAAAGGCAATCAACCAGATGAGGGGTTTTTTGTCAGGCCCAATCCGTTCTGTACATTACCACATAGAGCGAAACATGACAACAACGTTTACCTTTTTCTGACCCTAATGGCATGGATCACACAGCCTGAAGCATGGATTGCGCTGGCGACATTAACAGCTTTGGAGATAGTCCTTGGCATTGACAATATCATCTTTATATCAATCATCGTCGGTCGTTTACCGAAAAACCAGCAAGGGAAAGGTCGCATTATTGGCCTCGGACTCGCTATGCTGACCAGAATCGCCCTGCTGCTCTCCATAACATGGGTGATGGGATTGACATCAGGACTCTTTACGCTGCTCAGTCACACGTTTTCAGGACGAGACCTGATTCTTCTTGGTGGCGGGCTTTTTCTGCTTGCCAAAAGCACCCAGGAGATTCACCAAAGTCTTGAAGGAGAGGAAGAGATTAAAAAAGAGGGGGCTGGCAGCAATTTTATCGTGACCATGGTGCAGATAGCAGTTCTCGACATTGTCTTTTCGCTTGACTCTGTCATTACCGCCGTAGGGCTTGCCAATGATGTTCAGGTGATGATCATCGCCATCATGATCTCTATCGGCATCATGATGCTGGCCGCCAAATCTATCAGTGATTTTGTCGAAGAGCATCCAACCATTAAAATGCTTGCCCTCAGCTTTTTGATTCTTGTCGGCGTCACACTCCTTGCTGAAGGCGTCGGATTTGAAATTCCCAAGGGGTATATTTACTTTGCCATGGCCTTCTCCGTATCGGTTGAAATGCTGAACATCCGACTGCGTAAGAAAGCTGCGAAACCAGTACATCTGCATTCAACCATGAACATTGACGGGGAGAATGCCTGAACTTCACCCCAGCGTCAGCCGCTCCAAAAGAATGGCGGCTGAAACTGAGGCATTGAGCGATTCAACGCCCGCTTTTTCACCACAATGCGGGATTCGCACAAGAAAATCTGCCTGTGCTGTTATCGCTTCACTGATGCCATTGGCCTCATTACCAATCACCAGCACTATTTTGTTTGGCCTTGGAGCTAACTCCCTGAAATCCCTGCCATCAAGTGATGAGCAAACAAGAGAATAGCCGATAGTCTGGAGACGGTGAAGCTCCTCATGAAGCTGCTCAACACCATAATGGAGAAGTGTAAAAAGGCTTCCCGCACACGAACGTACAACTTTCGGGTTATAGCGATCTACCGTTCCAGAACTGCAAATCATGGCATCAGCTCCGAACCAGACGGCTGTTCGGAGTATGGTACCCACATTGCCTGGATCCTGAACATCATCAAGAGCGATAATGAGCGATTGCTCCGGCTTCTCCTCCGATTCATATCTCTCCAGTGGTTGTTGACGAAAAACGCCAAAAACTCCCTGCGATGTCGAAGTTGCCGCAAGCTGGGCGCACTCTTTTTCGGTAACAACAAAAACCTTTCCGCCGTAAGGTTCAGCAAAGCAGGCGCTCTCAGCTTCCCCATCCTTGATCAAAAGGGCTACAAGCATATCCTTCTCGGGCAGATGCAGACAAAGCTCCCTCACCGTGCGAAGCCCTTCCGCCAGAAAAAGCCCCTCACCATCCCTGTACTTTTTCTGGTGGAGCTTCACAAAATGCCGCAACCTGGCCTTGCTTAGCGCAACCGGCTTCATGATTTCATCCCCGCCCTCTTCAGACTTGCCATCACCGATTTCGGACTGTGCTCAAAATCCTCAGGCGGCCTCACTATCCCCTTTGAAAGAGCCGCACCATCAAGATCAACAGAAAAAGCATCTGCACATTCCGAGCCCTCCGCAGCACCACTCATCGAACGACGAATGTACTCATCAAAACTCTCCCTCTCCATAGACCAGCTCTCAAGAACAGACAATGTGGTTCCGCAGGCTCCTTCAGCATCTCGTCGTGAAACAGACTCCGCAGACGAAGGCTCCTGCTGATCGCCTTTGCCTTGTGTGGACCTCTCTGCGCAAAGAAACTCCTCATCAACACTATACTCGCTGAGCCGATCGCGCATCACATCAGAGCGCTTCATCTTTGCACGACGCGACGAGACTGAATCAATCTCCGACCGCTGCTGATCCAGAAGCCGCACAACAACAAGAATACCGGCAAAAGCAACGGCAAGAATGAACCAGAACAGCAACAGCTCCAGCCTGAACCCAAAAAGCAGCACAACAAGCAGCTCGGCGACAATAAGCCCGGAAAAAAGCGCAAGAAGAAGTTTCAGGAAAAGACGTTCATTCATCGGAGTTACCTGCTGTATATATCGTTATAAATTATTGGATGCATTATGTTTGCCCCCCCTATATCAAGGGCGCCACATCAAGTCCAATCGCCTGATTCGCTATCAGGATATTGAAGCTGTCTCCCGCCAACTCTTGCAGATAATGTAACTCACGGCAGACCGTAAATCAAAGTCAACACTGGATTTCTCTTCCATCTTGAGTACATTAGCTGCTCAATAGCACCTCACAGCCAGAAATAAGGAAACCTCCGATGCCTTTGACCAACTCAGGGTTACTTTCGATAGTGAAAGAGAACTCCAACATGGCAACCACCCTGGAACTGATCGCACCTGCCGGCGATATGACCTGTTTGCTCACAGCACTCAAGGCTGGTGCTGATGCGGTCTACTTCGGGGCTGATGGCTACAATATGCGTGCCGGAAGCATCAATTTCACGCCAGCGGACTTTCCGAATGTCATGAACATTTGCGCAAAGCACAACGCAAAGGCTTATCTGGCTCTGAACACAATTGTCTATGACAGTGAACTGAAGAAGATGACGCAGACTGTCGCAGCCGCAAAAACTGCTAAAATCGATGCCGTCATCTGCTCGGATATGGCGGTCATTGAAGCTTGCCGAAAGATTGATATGCCGTTTCATATCTCAACCCAGGCCTCTGTCAGCAACTACAGCGCGGTACAGTTTTATGCCGCTCTTGGAGCAAAGATGATTGTCCTTGCAAGAGAGCTCACCCTTGAGCAGGTGCGCCACATCACTGGCAAAATCAAAAGTGATGGACTTGGAGTGCGCATTGAGTGCTTTGTACATGGAGCCATGTGTGTGGCCGTTTCGGGCCGCTGCTTTATGTCGCAGGAACTTTTCGGCCGCTCGGCGAATCGGGGTCAGTGTGTGCAGCCGTGCCGAAGGCAATATATTATTACTGACCCGGAGGAGAACGAGGAACTCGAACTTGGAACTGATTACGTGATGAGCCCGAAAGATCTGTGTGCCATTGAGTTTCTTGATGTGCTCATTGATGCAGGAATCAGCGCATTCAAGATTGAGGGAAGAAGTCGCAGTCCTGAATATGTTCATACAACCACCTCAGCCTACCGCCAGGCGCTGAACCTTTGTGCCATCCATCGCGCTGATCCGGAATTCAGGAGCAACTACAGCCAACTGACCATGAGACTCAAAAATGATCTCGCCCAAGTCTATAACCGTGGATTTTCGGAGGGATTTTATTTCGGCAAACCTCTGGACGCCTGGACAAGAGAGTATGGCTCACTGGCCCAGGAGAAAAAAACCTTCATCGGAGATATCAAGAAATATTATCCGAAAGCTGGAGTTGCTGAAATACTGATCTACGCTCGTGGGCTCAGACGAGGCGACAAGCTCTCTATTCTTGGTCCGAAAACAGGTGTGGTCATTGTGACCGCAGATGCTTTTTTCACAAACGACCAGCCGGATAGTGATGCGGAAAAAGGCGACAGTGTCACCATCAAGTGTACAACAGTGAGAAAAAACGATCAGGTCTATCTGCTTGAAAAAAGAGGATAAAACAATATTACATCTTGCCAGCAGAGAAAAAACTGCATGATCTGCAAGAGATTAATGGATATCATTGAGCAAACAAAAGATACAGAAGTTGTTTGATTCTTTTTGTTTGAATTTTAAACATGGTGATTTTGTTAATTATATTTAATGAGGTTTTATGTTTTTTACAAAAAAACTAATTGGAAAAATGAAAAAGTTATTGATGACCGCATTGATTGCTGGTATTTCGGCAGCTCCAGCTTTAGCGACCCCTTACGTCAGCGGTTCGTTGGGGTTAGGATTTTCGGGGAACTCTGATTATACAACAGCAGGTGGTACTGAAATTAAGGATTCCCCTGAATGGAAATTCGGGGTTCCGTTTGGTGCCGCAGTTGGTATCAAGCAGGCTGATTTCCGAATTGAGGCTGCGCTTGGGTATCAGTCTCATGATGTTGATAAATGGCGGACGAGTGCAGTCGGACCTTATGAAACACCGGCATCAACGCAATCTATGTCAGCACTTACCTATATGGTCAATGGCTATTATGACATTAACCTCAACAAGTCAAGCGTCTCTCCTTATGTGATGGCTGGTCTTGGTGGAGCTACTTTGAACCCTGCTGGCACAGAGATGGAGGATAGATCTACCACAGTATTTGCGTGGCAACTTGGTGCTGGTGTTGGTATCCAGGCAGCTAAAAATCTGACCCTTGACCTTGGTATTCGTTACCTGAAGCCAGGAGAATATAAAGAGAGCAATGGAGGTACATGCACCCTTTCTTACACCAATATTCTTGCTGGCATTCGCTATGAGTTTCATTAACTGAAAACTTAATTCTCAAAAAAACTTAGAGCCATGAAAAAATTATTATTGACGGCATTAATTGCCGGAATGTCGGCAGCTCCTGCCTTAGCGAATCCCTACATTAGTGGGTCTGTTGGTTTAGGCATTTTTGGTAACTCTGACTTAAAAGATCCTGATACAGGCGTCTTGTATACAGGTGCAAATGGACAAACTTATAAATCAGGGATTCCTTTTGGCGGAGCAATCGGCCTCAAACACGATGCCTACCGCTTTGAAGCTGCTCTCGGTTATCAGTCCAATGATTTAAAGTCATATGAAGGAGAGTCCATCACCTCCGGTGACTCGGTTTCGACGTTAACCTACATGCTCAATGGATACTATGACATTGATGTAAAGAGTAAAAGTATCTCTCCTTATGTGATGGCTGGCCTTGGTGGGGCAAGCATCACGGCAAAAAATACAGCTTCAACGTCTGATCCGATTGGTCATCCCGCAGAGGAAAAATCAACATCTGTATTTGCATGGCAGGTTGGCGCCGGTGTTGGCATCAAGGCTGCAAATAACCTTACCGTTGATCTTGGATATCGTTACCTGAAACCATCAAAGTACAATGATAGTTGGGGTGAATATACTGTTTCCAGCAGCAATTTCCTTGCCGGTATTCGCTATGACTTTCAGTAACTGACGTGCATTGAACACCATATCGTTTAGCCACTTCTTGAACAATCAGGATGTGGCTTTTTTTTGTTCGTTTTATGGATAAAGATGCTCGGCTGAAAATGTACCAAAATCATTGAGGATGATTTGAGGTGAAAGTGGCTGGTATTGTAGTTTGAGCCGGTATGAGAAGTGTATGAGAAAAACTGACATTTTTTCTTTTTTATTTGTGAGAATGTAATTTTTTTGGAAGCTGATATACACAGATGTTAATTGTATGTTAGGCTACGTATTAAATATAATTCTCAAAAAAACCTTAGAAAAATGAAAAAATTATTATTGACTGCTTTGATTGCCGGTATGTCGGCAGCTCCTGCATTAGCTCATCCCTATGTTAGCGGGTCTGTTGGTTTAGGCATTTTTGGTAACTCAGAATCAAAAGACACCTCAGGTGTATTATATACAGGCGCTAATGGGCAGACGTATAAATCAGGTATTCCTTTTGCTGGAGCAATCGGCCTCAAGAACGATGCTTACCGCGTTGAAGTTGCTCTCGGTTATCAGACCAATGATTTAAAGACATACGCAGGTGGCGAAGTCCCAATCTATGACGACTCGATTTCGACGTTAACCTACATGGTCAATGGCTACTATGACGTTGATGTAAAGAGTAAAAACATCTCTCCTTATGTGATGGCTGGCCTTGGTGGGGCAAGCATCACGGCAAAAAATGCAGAGTCAAACTTGGCTCCTCATGCAGCAGAGGAAACATCAACATCTATATTTGCCTGGCAAATTGGCGCTGGAGTTGGAATCAAGACGGGAAATAACATTACCATTGATCTTGGCTATCGTTACCTGAAACCATCAAAGTTTCACGATAGTTATGGTGAGTACACTGCTTCAACCAGCAATTTCCTTGCTGGTATTCGCTATGACTTTCAATAATTGAAACCCTCATTCAGCCACCTCCTGATCTCCTGTGAGGTGGCTGATTACATGTTGTGTTAGAGGGCAAACTCCATCGTGGCAAACTGAACTAATCCTGATATACCGAAAAACTAATAAAGAACCCCGCCGCAAGCAGCGGGGTATTTTGAAGACAACTCTACCATACTTTACGCCTCAAGAGGCGGGGAATATGAGCCATAGAGATTCAGGAGGTAGTACGGTCAATTGACCATGATACTCAAAAAGGATCTCCTCCAATTCTATAAGCCTTGATTTTCGAAGGGTCTTTCCTCCTGAAAACCTTTTAGGGATTGGAAAAAAGAGCATAGGAAGTATTATCCGAAAACTGGAGTTGCTGAACTGCTGATCGACGCGCGTGACCTCAAACGAGGCGACAAGCGTTCTATTATGAGGCCCTAAATGTGAATGCCCATTGTGACCGCAGATGCTTTTTTCACAAACGACCAGCCGGATAGTGATGCGGAAAAAGGCGACAGTGTCACCATCAAGTGTACAACAGTGAGAAAAAACGACAAGGTCTATCTGCTTGAAAAAAGAGTATAAAACAGTACGGTTTTATTAGCAAAGAAGTGAAGCCACCATACCTTTAAACAGTTTAAATGGATATTGCAAGCAAGCTTAAGCCCCCCTCCCCAACAAAAATGACCTTGTATTTTTGTAAAGAATGTAATTTTTTTGCAAATTAAGATCGTTACATGGTTGTGTAAACATTTTTAAAGTGAATTTTCAAAAAACATTAGAAACATGAAAAAATTATTATTGACAGCATTGATTGCCGGCATGTCGGCAGCTCCTGCTTTGGCAGGCACTCCTTATGTTAGTGGCTCGATTGGCTTGGGGCTTCTTAACAACGGTTCTTTTACACCAACAGGAGGCGTAAAGGAGGACGTAAAATTCGATTCCGGAGTGGCTTTTGGTGGAGCAATCGGTATCAAGCAGGATGATTTCAGGATTGAAGCTGCTCTTGCTCATCAGTCAAATGATTTTCAAAACAGTACTCACTCTGTTTCTGAATTGAGTTATATGGTTAATGGCTATTATGATATTAACCTGGACAAATCCAGCGTTTCTCCTTTCGTGACGGTGGGTCTAGGGGGCGTTTCAGCGAAACCAGAGAATGGTGATTCAAAAAGCGCCTTAGCATGGCAAATTGGCGCTGGTGTTGGTGTCAAGGCATCAAAGGATCTGACCGTTGACCTTGGTGTCCGTTATACAAAGCCCTCTGCATTCAAATATAGCGATGGCGAATTTAAAGTTTCCAGCACCAATATCCTTGCTGGTGTTCGTTATGGATTTTAAGGAATTCAACAGATTCTGAATTCATTTACAGCCACCGCCCGAGCAATTGGGTCGGTGGCTTTTTTGTTCTTTGCCACTACGGGAAGAAGCTGCAGTATCTTTACCAAAACGGTAAATTACTCCAAAACATGGATTTGATAACTTTACGATCAATACAAGGGAAGCCAAAAAATCCTTGCTCATAAAACAGATACCAATTATCCTAATAGCTATCGTAAAAGCATCAATTCGGCAGCTCGCGAGCAAGCTTTCATCCGATCAAGAAGATCTCTGAACGAAGCATGTATTTTCGACACCGAAAAAAGCATAACAAAATCAATTTCAATTCATAAAGACTTTTTTGAAAAAAAGTAATTATTTTGGAAATTATAGATAGAGTTATGTAGTTATCTGTAGTGTTGATTATTAATTATTTTGAAAAAAAACAGAGCAATGAAAAAATTATTATTGACTGCATTGATTGCTGGCATATCGGCAGCTCCGGCTTTAGCCGCTACTCCTTATGTTAGCGGATCGGTTGGTATTGGATTTTTTGCCAACGGTGATGTTAAGAATCCTGATGGAACAACTAGTAGCGATGGCGTAACCTACAAAACAGGAGTGCCTTTTGGTGGTGCTATCGGTCTCAAGCAGGAAGCTTTCCGGGTTGAAGCTGCTCTCGGTTATCAGACAAATGATGTAAAGACATTTGAAGGTGACGCCGATCCTGGTAGCTCGGTTTCGACATTCACTTACATGGTCAATGGCTACTATGATGTTGATGTAAAAAGTAAAAGCATTTCTCCGTATGTGATGGCTGGTCTTGGCGGGGCAAGTATTACTGCAAAAAATGCTGCCGATATTCTTCATCCAGCAGAAGAAATATCAACATCTGTCTTTGCATGGCAGATTGGCGCTGGTATTGGCGTTAAAGCAACAGATAACCTCACTGTAGATCTTGGATATCGCTACCTGAAGCCATCAAAATTCAGCGATAGTTATGGTGAGTACACCGCTTCCAGCAGCAATATCCTTGCTGGTGTTCGTTATGGATTTTAAGGAATTAAACAGATTCTGAACTCATTTACAGCCACCGCCCTAGCAATTCGGCCGGTGGCTTTTTTGTTCTTTGCAAAAACAGGAAAAAGCTATAGCATCTGCCCGAAAATGGCATTTTGTGTTTTCAATTACCCTCCCTTTTGTTTAGCTTTATTCATTGGTCTCCATGTTGTTACAGCGCTTCTCTGCAATGCCTGAATCGGGAACATGAACAATGATCTACAAAGTCATTTCCAAAACGGAGTTCAAGGCTTTTATTGATACACTTGTCCAGAGTAACAGCTCCTACGGACCACAAAAGGTAGATACCGGCAGTGACGGTAAACCGATCTACCAGTTCATGCCGGTAAAATCCGCCGACGAAATTGATTTCGATTACACCGTAACCCACTCATCGGCCAAACACTTTTTTCTGCCTTTCCGGGACGAACTTTCCAGCTTCAGTTTTAGTGAGGGAAACTGGGAACAAGAGATACGATACGACGTACAACCCATCATTCTTATCGGACTCAGGCCCTGCGATATCAATGCCGTCAATATTCTTGACGATGTAATGCTCCATGGCGCGTATCCCTCTCCCTACTATCTTGCCCGCAGGAAAAATACTTTTATCATCGGCATGGACCATCTGCCCCTTCCTGACTGTTTCTGCCATTCGATGAACCGGCACACCGTCAATCATGGCTTCAACCTCTTCTGTTCCGACATCGGTGACAGCTACTACCTGTCGATCAACTCCTCTAAAGCCTTCAGCTTTCTCAAAGAGTTCAACATTCAGGAACCTGCATACGAAGATAACTGCCGTCTTATAGAACGGCGCAAGGACATCAAGCATAGCTTTGAAACCAAGATTGAAGTATCCGGACTTCCCTGCTTCCTCGACATTGAATTCGACTCTCCGATTTGGCAAAAATGGGGCGACAAATGCCTCAGTTGCGGCTCCTGCGCGATGGTCTGCCCAACTTGTTACTGCTACAGTGTTGAAGAGCGTTTCGATATTAATCTCAAAGGATCGACAAGGCAGAACCATCTTTATTCGTGCAATCTTGTTGATTTCGCGCAGGTCACTGGCGGACACAACTTCAGACCGAAAACCGGCGACCGCCTCAAGTACCGCTACTATCATCATTATAGAGGATTTGCGGCCAATGACAACCAGCAGATCTGCGTCGGTTGCAACCGTTGCGGACGAGCCTGCCTTGCCGACATCAACCCGAAAGACGTCATCAACGACCTCAGACTGGAGCGAGAATCATGCATGATATGCGTTTCACAATCCCCGGACAAGACCTGAACCGCGAACCTTTCGCAGTCAAGATTCCGGACTTTCAGAAAAAGTCCGAGGTCATGATCACCGACAAGGGCTACAAGTGCCGGATCACAAATATTGTGCCGCTCTCCAGGCTCGAACGGCTCTTCCAGCTCCGCATCATTGATCCGTTCGAACGAGAAGTTTTCAACTTCAGACCCGGTCAGTTCCTCATGCTCGAAGTGCCGGGATACGGCGAATCGCCGATATCAATATCAAGTTCGACCAGCAACCACGAGTTCATCGAGCTTTGTGTCCGCAAGGCTGGTCATGTAACCTCTGCACTCTTCGAAGCCCGCCAGGGAGCGTTCGTCTCCGTCAGGGGGCCTTTCGGCACAGACTTTCCGATGACGGAGATGCAGGATCATAACGTCCTGCTGATTGCAGGAGGGCTTGGTATAGCCCCGATGAGAGCCCCACTCTTCTGGATCAACGACCACCGCGACAAGTATAAAGATGTTTTCCTGCTCTACGGAGCAAAAGAGCCCTCTCAGATGCTTTTCACCTACCAGTTCGAGGAGTGGAAGAAGGTCAGCCATGTTCAGATGAGAACTATCGTTGAGAAACCTGATGAATCATGGACTGGACGAAGCGGCATGATTACCGCTCTGCTCGATGAATTTACCTTTGACTCCAAGGAGACCTACGCAATCGTCTGCGGCCCTCCAGTCATGTTCAAATTTGTCTGCAGCCACCTTGACCGGATGGGCATTCCGATGAACAGGATGTTTGTCTCGCTGGAGCGCCGCATGCACTGCGGCATGGGCAAGTGTTGCCGATGCATGGTTGGCTCAACATTTACCTGTCTGGACGGCCCCGTGTTTGACTACTGGTCGGTTATGAACCTCAAGGAAGCGATTTAGACAAACAGACATGAACCATCTTGGCTTTGAAATGGAAAGGGTAAAGATCGGGTCGTTCGACTTTACCTGTTGCGAGGGATGCCAACTGCAGTTGGCCAACAAGGAATCTACTCTTCCCGATTTTCTTGCTCTTCTTGATATCCGCAACTTCAGGGAAATATCATCGGAGCGACACGACGACTACGACATCGCCTTTGTTGAAGGGAGCATCACTCGCCGCGACGAAATCGAACGCCTCAAAGCAATCCGTGCACAGGCTAAAATTCTTGTCGCCTTTGGTACCTGCGCCTGTTTCGGAGGAGTCAACAGTCTCAAAAACCGAATCCCGCAGGCAGAAGCCATTATGGAGGTCTATAAAGGCAAAGCTGTCGAGACGATGCCCTCCCTGAAAATCAGCGATATTGTCCAGGTTGATCTCTCCATTCCCGGTTGCCCGGTTTCGAAAGATGAGGTTGAGAGGATTCTTGTTGGTATTGTCACCCGATCGCAGGTCAGCCTGCCGACGTACCCTGTCTGTGTGGACTGTAAGCAGCGCCTCAACACCTGCCTGTTCGACCTTGGCGAAATTTGCCTTGGCCCCATCTCAAGGGCCGGATGCGACGCAGTGTGCCCAACAGGCAAAACTCCCTGTCTCGGATGCCGTGGCCCGGCAGAGGAGCTCAATATGCCTGCTTTTCTTGACCTGGTGAAAGAAAGGGGGCTCAGCCTTGAACATCTGACCGAAAAGCTTTCCTTTTATAACGCCTTTGAACCTCTCGCTACTGATGAAACGTGACTACTCACTTGATATCCGTCACCTGACCAGAGTGGAAGGGCACGCCAACATTCGGATCACCGTCAGGGATGGTCAGCTTCTTGATGCCCGCTGGGCTATTGTGGAAACTCCGCGATTTTTTGAGGTCATGCTCAAGGGGATGAGCGCCGAGCTGGTTCCTTTTCTGACTTCACGAATCTGCGGGATCTGCTCAATCAGCCACTCGCTTGCAAGCATCAGGGCCGTTGAACGGGCAATGGACATTGTGCCGCCGGTTTTGGCAGAGACAACACGGCTGCTGGCTATGCACGGCGAAACCCTGCAAAGCCACGCGCTGCATCTCTTCTTTCTGATGGCTCCCGATTTTGCTGGCATTCCCAGCGCTCTGCCTTTATTGCAATCTCACCCTGATCTGGTCAGGGCGGGGCTTCAGCTCAAAGAGCTTGGCAACGAGATAAGCACCGTAACAACCGGACGCTGCACCCATCCGGTCAGCCTCGTGGTTGGGGGGTTAAGCAAAGCTCCCGACAAGCAAAGATTGCTGAACCTTCTTGCGATGATTCATGAGAGAAAACCGGCCCTTGAGCAAACCTGCTCATTTTTCCACTCACTCACCATTCCCGCTTTCAGCCGTGAAACGGAATTTATTTCACTCGCAAACGGTTCAACCTATCCTTCAATAGGTGGACGTCTTGTCTCATCGGACGGAGTGAACAAGGATGAAAATGACTATCTCCTGATGACCAACGAGTACACCAGAGATTTTTCGACATCAAAGTTCACCAGACTCAGCAGAGAATCCTCTGCGGCAGGCGCCCTGGCCCGTTTCAACAACAACTCTCATCTCCTGCACCCGAAAGCCAGGGAGTGCGCGGAAAGTTTCGGGCTTCACCCGGTGTGCCACAACCCCTTCATGAACAACATCGCCCAGCTTGTGGAATGTGTTCATATACTTGAAGATGCCGAGAATCTTGTTAACTCACTGCTCGACAGTAATCTTGCGGAGATAAAAACTCCTTACGTTTCAAAAGCCGGCACAGCCACGGGAGCTGTTGAAGCTCCACGAGGGGTACTCTATCACCATATCTCAATTGATGAGCAGGGCAAAGTGGAAAAAGCTGATTGCATCATTCCAACGACGCAGAACAATGGAAATATCCATGATGATCTGCGGGCACTCGTTGAACAGGCGCTCAGTGAGGGAAAAAATGACGGGGAGATAACAAAGCTCTGTGAGATGGCGGTACGATCTTATGACCCCTGTATTTCTTGCTCAGTGCATTGAGCATGCAGGAATGCAGGGAAACGACAACCGCTTCCCTGCATACCAAACTTACAGAATCTCAACAAGCTCAATCTCAAAGGTGAGCTGCTGACCCGCAAGCGGGTGATTTGCATCAAGCGTCACCGATGTATCGGTCAGGTCGACAATCATGACGACCGCCTGCTCTCCATCAGCCAGTCCAACCTGAAGCTGTTGACCGATCTCAAGTTCCATGTCTGCCGGGAATCTCTCACGATCCACATCCGTGACCAGCTCTGTGCTGTGCTCTCCATAGGCCTCCTCGGCGGGGATAACGGTAATCCTCACATCACCAGGCTCCATATCAATGAGGGCATTATCGAATCCGGGAATAACCTGACCTTCACCGATCGTAAACTTCAACGGTTCACGCTCTGCCGATGTGTCGAACATCGTGCCATCATCAAGGGTTCCGGTATAATGAACTTTGACCGTATCCCCTTTTTTTGCCTGCGCCATACAACTCCTCCTTTTTATGCTTATCAAAACAAGTGAACCATTATGAACAAATTTTCATGACCCTCCGCTACCCGGAGCCTGATCAATCCCGGCCGTCACTTTCGGCAGCAAACCGGGATAGTTGATTCTCAGAAATGCAATGAGCTCTTCACGCACGAGACAACGCAGATCCCACAGTTCAGCAGAGTTCGCCGCACTCACCAGCGCCCGAATTTCGACCGATTTTTCGGTTGAACTGGTCACCTGCATCCTTGCCACCCGCTTGTCCCAGAGCGGTGTTGCGGCAACGATCCTCTCAAATTCCTGACGGAGCGTTTCTGGCGAAATGGCATAATCAATGTAAAAAAAAACCGTCCCAAGCAGTTCAGGAGAAGTTCTGCTCCAGTTCTGGAAAGGTCGTTCAATAAACCAGGTAATCGGCACAATCATGCGCCGCTGATCCCAAAGTTGCACAACCACGTATGTAAGAGTTATCTCCTCAATCTTCCCCTTTTCGTTTTCAACAACAACCTCATCACCAATGCTGATTGGCTGGGTTATGGCAATCTGAATACCTGAAATAAGGGTTGTCAGGCTTTTCTGGGCGGCAAAGCCAAACATCACACTCACAATTCCAGCCGAAGCAAGAATACTCAACCCGACCTGGCGAACCGTATCAAAGGTCATCAACACACCGGCAATCGTAAGAAGAACACAAAGCGCATTCAGAATCTTGCGGGCCAGACTGATGTGTGTTGCAATTTTTCGTGCCGTCTCGTTTTCACGCACTTTTGCCGAGTAATACTGAAGAATAAACTGCTCCAGTACGACAAGTGATCGTATCATAAACCATGATACCCCAATGATGGCAAGAACAAGGAGAGCATGTCTGAACAGCTCAGCAGCATAAGAAGAGAGTGGAAGATACTGGATAAGTATCGCAAGACCTATGAGGAATGCCAGCAACCGGAAAGGCAAAGCCAAAAATTCCAGCGGAATACTGAACCCTCTGATCGCCGAACGAATCCGGGCAATAATCTTGCCAAAAAGAGTATTTGCGCCAAAGTAAAACAAGAGCACAAGCAACACAACAAGAGAAGGGATCAGATAAACTCCCTGAAGCGAATTCCATACATTCATCGCATCCCCTCCATTGGCTATTCAAACAGGTTGTCGAACCAACCTACCCTTTCAATCGCTCTGATTCACTTTTAGACCGGCTGACACAATCCTCAATGGCCATACCACCAAAATAGTTGCCGGTCAACAGAAGATTCTTTTTCCCTTTCAGCAGCATATCAGTCTTTTCAAGCCACTGATGATGCCCCATCCAGAGCGAAGGAACCGTATTGATTTTAGAGACAGTATGTTCTATCTTTGCAAAGCTCACCCCGAGTACCTCGGTTATCCGGCTTCTTTTGGTCTTGTCATCAAGGCCCGGCTTGAAATGGAACGTAAAGCCACGATAGTTCTCGTCAAGAACCGTATCGCGTGAAACTATCGAGAAAAACACGTCGTTTGGAGAAATAATGGCTGCAACCGGTTTGAGCTTCACTGTATCCTTGCGAACAATAACCCCTACCGAATCAACCTCGGCAGCCTTGAGCTGACCCAGATGGTTCGCAATATCGGGATTGATATCCCACAGAAGCTTTGAAGCAACCGATGATGGAGTGGCCAGAACAAGCGTTTTAGCTGAATATTCGCCTCCATTGGCGCTTCTGATCACATACAACCCGTTCTCAAACTTGATCGAGTTCACATCCTGACTGGTAAACACGTTCAAACCGCTTTTTGCGGCAATCACCCGTGCAACACTCTGCATTCCACCCTTGAAGGTGTAGTTCTTGAGCATTTCTTTTCTTTTTTCTCTGCTTTTGAACATCATGTCAGCAGGAAAATCATCAGTTTTCTGTGAAGGCACCGCATTAAAGAAGTGACTGATCACCTCATTGTAATTCTTCTCTCCAACAATTTTTGAGTAATACGACTTCACGCTCAAGCCATCTTTCTTCAGTTTGAAAAAATTGGGTGCCGCAAGAAGCAGTTCCAGAATATTGAGCTGAGAAACAATAGATTTGATGTGGTCATTGACAAGCAGGGTAAACGGAACCTTTTCCCGAGGAATAATTGAATCTGTTATTCCGCACGCCTCAACAATATCAAGCAGATTCTGGTAAGAGCTGTAACAGGTGTGCGCGCCAAGTTCCAGCCAGAATTTTTTTCCGTTTGCGCTGTACTGGGGAGAGGCAAAAGAGCCTCCAAGAGTATCACCCTTTTCAAGCAGCGTGGTTTTCATACCAGCCTCAACACTATAATAGGCAAGGCTCAAGCCGCTTATACCGCCACCAACAACAACAACATCGTTTTGCATCATAACAGACAAAGAGTTACAAGATAACTGTGAAAAAAGAACTGGCAAGACATGACAACAGTCTCCATGTATACCAGAAGAATTCAATACCTTCAAAAACTTCCGGTGCAATTTAGTGAAATCAGGGAAGAAGACCGCTTCAATTAGAGCTGTTTTTCCTCTTCCCGATAGTTTTGCGAATAACGAACATAATTTTCGGGCGATTCCTGAATATTAAGCCGCTCGTCTTCAGTAATCGGACGCATGACTTTTGCAGGAACACCGGCAACCAGCATCCCTGAAGGGACGGTAAAACCTTGCCTGACCAGCGATCCGGCTGCCACAATCGACCATGGCTCAACCACACAGTCATCAAGCAGAACCGCACCCATTCCGATCAGCACATAATCTTTCACCGTACAGGCATGAAGCACTGCACCATGACCGATAGTCACACAGTTCCCGATATTCAGCGGACCGGTATCATGCGTGACATGCAGTGTCACATTATCCTGCACACTGGTTTTCTCTCCGATACGAATCGGACAGACATCTCCACGGACAACCGAATTGAACCAGACACTCGAATATGCGCCAATATGCACATCACCAATAACATAGGCCCCGTCCGTCATAAAAACCGTTTCATGAATTGTTGGCCATATCCCCTTGTACGACATTACTTTTCCCATAACTATGAAATCGTATAGCATTAAAAAATATATCCGGCAGAGACCATCATGCGGTGTATGACGGCATGCGCGGCAAAAAAACGTTTGTTAATACCCGCATCCGTCGGCGCCGTTCATCGCCCTTCCACCCTCTGTCACAAAAGAGTTAAAAAATTATCTCTTCTCCTGAACATAAAATATTTTTTATTGATGAGGAGATTTATTAAGTTTATTTAAGAACGAATTAAACCTCTAAACAAGCGAAGATGGCTAATATATCAGGCGCTTTTACCGATGCAGCTTCTGCCTATGGTAGATTCCTTGAAGTTTTCATTGATGGGCACTGGTGGGTTGTTGGCGACGCTCTCGAAAACGTCGGAAAAACCACCAAAAGGCTTGGAGCCAATGCCTATCCCCATCTTTACGGAGGATCCTCATCGGGATTGAGGGGTTCTTCTCCTGAAAAATCGGGTTATGCACAACCAACAAAGGAAGTTGGACAGCGGTTCAACGATTGACCATAACCGGTTTCTGACAGAGTTTTTCCTGTCTATCGTTAATGTCTTTAAAAAACGAGGTCTGGAGCCTCGTTTTTTATTGTACTCTCAAACCGGGAAATTAACTTTATCGGCATGAAAGCAACACTAAGCTGCAAGCAGTTAAAGAAGGTCTATAATAAACGGGCAGTTGTTAAAAGCTCATCCATTGAGGTGAAGCAAGGTGACATTGTAGGGCTTCTCGGACCAAACGGCGCAGGCAAAACAACGACATTCTACATGATTGTCGGACTGGTACGGCCAGACGGAGGTGAAGTGTTTCTTGACTCGACAAATATCACCCGCCTGCCCATGTACAAGCGGGCACGCCTCGGAATAGGCTATCTTCCCCAGGAGGCCTCAGTGTTCCGCAACCTGACCGTCGAAGAGAACATTCTTGGCGTTCTCGAATTCACCTCACTCTCAAAAACGGAAAGAAAGCAGAGAACCGACGTCATGCTCGAAGAGCTTAATATAGCTCATATCCGCAAAAGCATGGGTTATGCATTATCCGGCGGCGAGCGGCGGCGCACCGAAATTGCAAGAGCCCTGGCGCTGAACCCCAAATTTATTCTGCTTGACGAGCCATTTGCCGGTGTAGACCCCATTGCCGTCGAAGATATCCAGCAGATCGTCAACGGACTGGCTAAACGAAACATTGGTGTGCTGATCACCGACCATAACGTCCATGAAACCCTCTCCATTACCAGCCACGCATACCTGCTTTTTGACGGAAGCATCTTCATGCAGGGCACCTCGGAAGAGATCGCTGCCAATCCAGAGGTCAGAAAAATGTACCTCGGCGAAAAATTTACGCTTGACAGGTATTAATCATGCTTCAACTCAAAAAAGAGGGAGCCCAGGCTCTTGAAAACCTCCGAAAAGCAGGTGACATTCCATCTGTCTGGCAAAGCATGGAAGAACTCGAAAGCACAACAAACCAGGTTATCGCACGTTTTCTGGATGAACGATTCCGTGTGTCACAAAAGTTGGGTGGTGGCTCTCTCTTGACAGAACTGCTCGACAGGATGCTGCGTACGTCAGAAACAGAATGTATGGACGACAGCACGCTCTCCGAAACCAAAAAACTTGAGCTGGTTCAGGCGCTGGATCGCCAGAACAATCTGATGCAGCTCTATCCCCGCTATGTCTCCCTGCTGCTCTCCCTGCTTGAGGATACTGCCGCGTCCACAGATCAGATGTTCAGAATTCTCGAACTGGCAAGCGGGTCAGGCGGACTTGCCATTGCACTTGCCGAAGAGGCTCAGCGCAGAGAGCTGCCCATCTCCGTGACAGGTTCCGACATTGTGCCAAAATATATTGAAGAGGGTAACCGTCTGGCAACAGAAAAAAAACTGCCGCTCAACTTTCAACTCCTCAACGCATTCAATCTTCCGGAATTTTCTGAGGGAGCCTTTGACCTCATGGTCATGTCACAAAGCCTCCATCACTTCACCCCTGGTCAACTTGCCGTCATTATTGCTCAGGCAGCAAAGCACACAAAACGCGCATTTGTCGGAATAGACGGACACCGCAGCATCACGCTTACCGGTGGCGTTCCACTCATGGCGCTCATGCAGGGCATTCCCTCATTTGCCCTCGACGGGCTGACCTCCGCCCGAAAATTTTACAGCGAACCGGAGCTGGATATTATTGCGGAGCTTGCAACCGGCAAAAGAAATCATACCATCACAAGCCCCTGGCCATTGAGTATTCTTACCGTCCGCTTTGATGGGAAGCAGGCTTACATGTAACCATCGGTCAGATATCGCTGATGCCAGCTTAACGCTTCATCAAGCAGATGAGGAGTATGTTTTCCATAAGAACATTCAAAGGCACGCTTGTGATAATCCAGAAGCGCTGGTTTGAAGTTGGGATGAGCACAGTTTTCGATAATGACCTTGGCCCGCTGATTGGGCGAAAGGCCTCGCAGATCAGCAAGCCCCTGCTCGGTCACAAGAATCTGAACATCGTGCTCGGTATGATCGACGTGTGATGCCATGGGCACAATACAGGAAATCTTGCCGTGCTTGGCCTGGGATGGCGTCATAAAGATGGAGATATAGGCATTGCGTGCAAAATCGCCAGAGCCACCGATGCCGTTCATGATAGAACTGCCCATCACATGCGTCGAATTGACATTACCGTAAATATCAGCCTCAATCATCCCGTTCATCGCAATGACCCCCAGACGACGAATGACTTCCGGATGATTGCTGATTTCCTGAGGGCGAAGAATAATCCGTTCACGATAGAGTTCGATATTCGCATTCAGTTCTGCCAGCGCCGCATCACTCAAAGAGAAAGCCGTAGCCGATGTCATCACCAACTTGCCTGAACGGATCATCTCAAGCATCCCATCCTGCACCACTTCGGTATAGGCGGTCAGATTTTCGAACGGGCCATGGTTCAGACCCTGCATAACAGCATTGGCAATATTGCCGACACCCGATTGCAGCGGCAGCAGCTCTTTGGGAAGACGTCCTCTCTTTACTTCATGTTCAAAGAATTCAAGAATATGTCCTGCAATCAGTGTGGAATTTTCATCAGGCGCGGCAAACGGTGCGTTCCGGTCCGGACTATTGGTTTCGACCACAGCAATAACTTTTGCTGGATCACAATGCAGATAAAGGTCGCCGATCCTGTCCTGTGGCCGCACCAGGGGAATTGGCTGACGATGCGGAGGCAGGTGTGTGCCATAATAGATATCGTGCATCCCTTCCATGCGAGGGTTCTGCCATGAGTTAACTTCGAGAATGACCTTGTCTGCCTGATCCAGCCAGGTCTTGTTGTTGCCCACTGAAGAGGAGGGAATCAGACGACCATCTTCAAGAATACCAGTTACCTCAACCAGTGCTATATCAAGCTTGCCGAGAAAGCCAAACCAGACAAACTGGGCCACATGGGAAAGATGAATATCGAGATACTCCATCTCACCGGCATTAATGCGCTTGCGGCAGGTGGGGTCGGATTGATACGGAAGACGCATCTCCACACCATCGGCCTTGGCCAAAGCGCCATCAAGTTCCGGCGCCGTTGAAGCGCCGGTCCATACACCAATCCTGAATTTCTGTCCATCCTTGTTCGCGGCCTCGATGCGCTTTGCAAGCGCCAAAGGTACCGCTTTGGGATAACCGGAACCAGTAAAACCGCTCATGCCAACATTAACTCCAGAAGAAACAAGTGCCGCTGCCTGCTCAGCAGACATGATTTTGCTTTGTAATTCCTTGCAAAGGATTCTGGATTCATTGTTCATGTTCGACATAATTTCCTCTCTCTTGCGGTTACAGGTTGAAATAAAGTGCCACAATTTGACAACTTTTTTTCGACTGGCAAAGTTTTTTATTTCTTTTGATGATTCCAGCAATACCGCTTCTGTTTTTCAACCTGGGGCGGGTTTATTTGCTGCTTTTGCCGCGCTCTTTCATTGCGCATAACCCTTCATCATCGTCGCATTGACGGAGACCGATCGAATCATGAAAGAGATTGATATTGTTGGTGTCGAGGATGCTTCGTCCGGAGTTCATATTCGCTGATATCAACATCATCATTCCAGGTGCCATAACATAATTTCACGGATCAACCCGAACGCTGAAAAAAATGCTTAAAAATAAAATCGGTTCTTTTTTCGTTAAAAATGTGTTTCTTGACTATTAGTTGGCTTTCGCCAATCAGGGGCTCCTCATCATGTGTACCATAGAAAACCATGCAACTCCTTCTTGAAGTGCCAAGCAATCTGCCTGATGCAGCACAATGCACACCGCAGCAATTCATAAAAGAGGCCAAACTGGCCATGGCCATCAAACTTTTTGAAATGAACCGGCTGTCGTCGGGAATGGCTGCTGCGTTTATTGGGATGAGCAGGGTTGAATTTCTTGCTGATCTGCACCGGTACGGTGTACCAATGATTGATTTGGATCAGAATGAACTTGCCCAGGATGTCAGCAATGCCTGATCAAACTAAAGTGGTTGTTATCAACACCACACCGCTTATTGCCTTGACTGCAGCAACCGGTAACCTTGACGTACTTCGTTGTCTGTATTCAAGGGTAATCGTGCCCTATGAGGTGGCCAAAGAAATCAGGTCTGGTGGTCGTGATGCTTTTGGGATCGAGGTGTTTGAGCAGGCATCCTGGTTAGACATTAGTCCTGAGCCAATAGCGCTCATGCCCTATCTGCAAAACACGCTCGATAGCGGAGAGGCATCTGTCATACAAACGGCCTTACAGTTTGGCATCAATCTGGTATGCATTGATGAAATACTTGGCAGGCGTGCGGCTCGTTTGTCAAACCTGAATGTTACTGGTGCTATCGGCGTACTGCTCAAGGCAAAATCCAGGGGGTATCAAGTATCAATGACTGATGCAATAAGCCGGATGCGCGAGCACGGTATTTGGCTCAGCCAAAATGTTATCGATTTTGCCCTGACTCACTGACTTGATCTCCTCAAAGAGAGTTTGACGGATAAAGTTTCAAGCCATAAGTTCATCATGGTGAATGTCTACCCACACCTGCACCATCCGAAGCTGCCGTAGCGGAAAATCTCCGGCAAGAAGACGACCGTCATCAAGAGCTACCGAAACTTTTTTCCCTTGACAGCGCGCATGAATATGATGAACGTGGCGATTACACCATCATTCAATCATACTACAAAATAGAACCTCCCCCCAAAACTCCCTTGCGCCTGGTTGCCACCCCCCACTTTTCTGCGTATCTTCCACTTCGACTCCATAAAAACTTAGCGCCCCCATGACTGCCGAACACCTCCTTATAACAATCCTTTGATATTGTGTGAGTTACTTATCAGCTCTTGGCGGCAACCATTTCCGGCCGCAGCTCTTTGAGGGTTTTGACGAAAAAATGTCTATACTTCTTGCAACATACTGTAAAATACAATGCAGGAGAGATAATCATGATAGCGATCAGCACAACAGAATTACGCAAAAATCTCAAGAAATACCTGAATTTGGCAACCAGGGAAAAAGTTGTGGTTCGGTTTAACAAAATTGAGACTGTTGAGATAGTGCCTGGGGAAAAAATTACGGTGAAAGATGAAGCCTTCGACAATACGAGGTTGTTGGAGGTATTGAAAAGAGGGGAGGAGGATGTTGCTGCTGGAAGGTTTACTGAAATTAAAGACCCAAAAAATATATGGGCAAGTATACTGTAATTCTGACACCAGTAGCAACGGAAGAATTGAGGATTTGGCATAAAATTGGAGACAAGTCAACCCTCAGAAAGATTGAAAAAATTTTACTTGAACTCTCTGAGCATCCTGACACAGGTACAGGTAAAGCTGAACGACTGCGAGGGTATTTATCGGGGTATTGGTCAAGAAGAGTGAATAAGAAAGAGCGAATCATCTACAAAATTATTGATTCAGTAGTAACCGTGCAGGTTCTTTCCCTCAGAGGTCATTATGGTGACTCATAGGAATTCTTCCAACAACTTTTCCATAATTGCTGGTCGGTTTCCGCAAATAGCAACAAAAACGCACGAACGCAACCAGCAAAATCGTCGCCTCAGCTTTTTTGCCATTGCTCAAATTCACTGAGCGACATAATTGGCGGAGTTTTAAAAACATCCTTAAGAACAAGCAGGTCATTATCACCAGTCACTAAAGCATCCGCCTTGCCAACTACAGCTAACGTTAAAAATATTTGATCCGCTTTATCTCGAATTACAGGTACGTCAAGTGGCACATCAAGCGAAGTGACCGTTTCAGCGTAAGGCAGAAAATCAGCCAGTAATAACAATCGCTCCGTTTTAGTGAGCCTGAATTTTGGATAGGCCAACACTTTTAAAAGTTCATTGGCCGTTTCCTTGCTGACTAATGGGATGATAGCCTCGGACTGCCAGCTATAACGCAACCATGCCATCTTTTGGCGTGAAAATATCAATGGAGAAATAATGCAGTTCGTATCAAGCACGATGCGATAGCTCACGACTGACTTTTTCTTGCCCACTGTATTGCATCAAGAACATCCTTTTTATTAATACCCAAAGCTTTTACTTTGGCACGCACAGCATCTGCTTGCTGGATACGCACCGGCGTAAGCATGATGCGACCATTCTCAACTTCCACTTCAAAGTAATCCGTTTCAGGAATTGAGGTTACAATCGATTTAGGCAAGGTCAACTGATTCTTGCTGGTAATTTTGGCTAACATGGCATTCATATAAAAATAGTAATGGAGTAAGAATATCGTACCAAGAAAAATATTGTTTAACAAATTGTATTACACCATCAGCGCCATGGTTCTCTCGCTCCCCGGGAACGCCGAGCCCCAGCCAGTTTGCCAACCATTTGCCGCCCCCCACTTTCTTGCGTATCTTTCAGTTCAACCTCATAAACCCTGAGCACCCCCATGATAGCCGAACACCTGCTTTTTCAATCTGACGGAGGATTTATTCGTATCCCGATCTGGGGTCATATCCCTCTGAGCGGGCCGCTCAAAAAAATTCTTTCTCATCCTTCGTTCCTGCGACTCAAGGGGATTCGGCAGCTCTCGTTTTCGCAGCAGGTCTACCCCGGCGCAACGCACACGCGATTTGAGCACTCGATCGGGGTCTATCATCTGATGAAGCTGATTTTGCAGCGCATGTTGACCAGCTCTCTGGCACAGAGCCTTCAGGATGAGCAGTTCCGGTTTGACGACCACAACTGCCGGGTGCTGCTTTCAGCCTCACTCTTGCACGATATTGGCCACTTTCCCCATGCTCATATCATTGAAGAGCAGATTCCGCAATTCGGCAAAGAGCCGGTCTTTTCGCATCATGAGGAGCTTTGCCGTCACTTTATCTATGAGCAACATCAAGGGGTTCCGACAATTGCCGAAATTCTGCACAATGAGTGGCAGGTGGCGCCCGAATCGGTTATTGAGCTGATTGCGGGCAAAACGCGCTTCAGCAAGCTGATCAGCGGCACGCTCGACCCTGACAAAATGGATTACCTCATGCGTGACGCGCACCACTGCAATATTCCTTACGGGAGCATTGATATTGAGCGGCTGATTGAGTCGTTTGTGCCCGACCCGCAGCGCGAGCGGTTTGCCATCACCGAAAAGGGCATTGCGCCGCTTGAGAGCCTTATGTTTTCGAAGTACATGATGATGCGCAATGTCTATTGGCACCATACCAGCCGGGCACTCTCAGCCATGCTCCGCAGGCTGTTGCAGGATATTGCCGGTGAAGGGATGCTCTCGCCAGCAGCATTACGTGAGCTTTTTTACGGCAATGCCGATGACCGCGTGCTGCATGAACTGAAGCAACTGCTGCCGGAGAAGGATCATCCGATCTCTGCCCTGCTTGATGATATTCTCATGCGGCGAGTCTATAAAAGGGCGATAACGGTGCAGCCCTATCTGAACGACTCAGCCAAAGAGGATGAGCGGTGGTTTGTCTACAACAGTGACAACAAGAAGCGCCGCGCCATGGAGCTGGAGATTTGTGAATTTCTCAACAAGCGCTACCATCTCGGGCTGCATGGCCATGAGGTGCTGATTGATCCACCCTCAAAGAAGGATATTTTCGATTACGCCGACCTGAAAGAGCTTCGGGTCTACCCGACACGCTCGGAGCACATTCACTACGCCATGCAGTGTACGTCAGAGTATGTCCGGTTTGATGATCTGCATGAGTCGGTCTTTCAGTCAGACTTTATTCTTGCGTTTGAGCGGTACACCAAAAAGTTCAGGCTGCTCTGCCACCCCGATCTGGTTGAGCACATTGTGGAGTCACGCGAAGCCATCATGTGTCTGATGGCCAATGATCTTGACCTGTTTCGATAAACTTGTGTTCTATAGTTGGTATAGATGACCTGCAATGAAAATATTCTGCTCGCTACCTGAACATCAACCGCAGTGTCATTCCATTTGAATCAAATTTTCATGAACAACACCACCATGACCAGCATTGAAGCAACCACTCCTGAACAGGGCTACAAACTGAGGGAAAACGGCCTCTGCAGTTCATGCGGTCTCTGTTCCATTCAGGCCTGGCCAGCAGAGCAAAGCATCAAAAGCTGTGTTTTTAAAAACGGATGGCTCGGCGAAAGGGAGAAAAAGCTGTTCGGACGGGAGCGAAGCCTTGATGATCCGGTTGAAATGCGTTTTGGCATGACGCTTGAGCGCTTCACCGCTCAACTGAAGAACCCCGTACCCGGTTCTCAGTGGAGCGGCATCATTACCCGAATGGCCATGAGGGCCTTTGAAGAGAAGCTTGTGGATGGTGTTGTGTCGCTGCAGCACACTCCCGGCCACCATTTTTTCTCTCAACCGGTTCTGGCCAAAAATCCAGATGAGATTTATGCGACACGAGGCAATAAACCGGTGCTCTCCCCTGTTTTATACTCCCTTGAAAGCGCCTGGCGTCAGGGAATGAAAAAAGTCCTTGTCATCGGAGCGGCATGTCACCTGCACACACTCCGGGATTTTCATGAGCGCTTCGCATACCTCAGGGAGATGGAGATCCTGACCATCGGGATTCCCTGCGTTGACAATGTGGCACGGTCAAAATGGCCGTGGATTCTGGAGCGAATGTCGCAATCGCCCGATACCGCATGTTTTATGGAGTTCATGCAGGATTTCAGGATTCACATCAGGCACGAAAACGGCAGCATTGAAAAAGTCCCCTTCTTCAGCCTTCCAGAGGAGCTTTCCAATCCCGATATTTTTCCCTCTGCATGTATGAGCTGCTTTGACTATCTCAACAGTCTGGCCGACATTACCGTGGGCTATATCGGAGCAGAACTGCTGCCGGATCAAAAGAGACAGTGGATTCTGGTACGGACAGAAACAGGGCGCAAACTGCTGAAGCTGATTGAAGCTGAGCTCGAACGTTTTCCGGAATCCGGAAAGTGGGAGTGCCGCTCGTTTGTTCAGAACACCACGAAGCGCATTATCGAGGGCATGAAAGCGGAGAAAAAAGAATATTCCTCAAACAGCAAGATACCACTCTGGCTTGGCAATATCCTTGCCGGCCTGCTTGGCATGATTGGACCGAAAGGAGTCGGGTTTGCCCACTATTCGGTTGATTTTCATCTGATCAGGCATTACTACTACCTCAAATTCCGTCACCCGGAACGGCTGGAAAAGCTGGTTCCACGGCATGTCAGGGTTATCCTTGAGGAGTACGGGCTTCCCCTTTGAAAAAAAAGGAGATCAGGAAAAGAGGTTCCGTTTCCTGAAAAGCGCCATAAGAATTTTGCCTGCCATTCTTGGCTTGGTCAGCCATCGTATTCTTGGAGATTGAGCCGTCGCGGCAAGAATCTTGTCGGTGAGAAAAGCGGCAACAGTCTCAACATCATCAGCCATGATATTGAAAAATCGCCTTTTTTTGAGGCTTTCGGGAGAACCGTCACTGACCGTTCGGCGAAGCATGTCGGTCACCACCATCCCCGGGCTGATCGTTCCTATCTGCACTGAGGTGCCACGAGCCTCATGGGCAAAAGAGCGGGTAAAATAGGTCAGGGCATGTTTGGTTGTGCCGTAAATGGTCATGCCATCAAGCATAAAGCCGTCACTGCCAAGCCCCTCCATATTGCAAATCTTCCCTCCGCCCTGCTCTTTCATTCGCTGGAAAGGGATAATCGTGCCAGCAATAACCCCGTCAATATTGACCCTCAGCACCCGGCTGAGTTCGTGAGAGTCAACCTCCCACGCGTTGCGCATCTCATGGCCAATGCCCGCATTGTTGATCCAGATATCCACACGGCCAAAATGGCTGACCGCCTCGTCATAAAGCCGGGTAATCCCTGCCCTGCTGCTGATATCGGCTGAAACCGCAGTCAGATGTTCACGACTACCCTGAAGCCGCTCCATTGCTTTGCGGGTACTTTCAGGAGAGCTGCCGTTCAGCACAACATTGTATCCTCTCTCAAGAAAGCAACAGGCAAGGCCAAAGCCTATGCCACGGGTACTGCCGGTTATGACTACTGTTTTTGCCATGTTACTGCTGACCTTTTCTATAGTGACCTCGCTTGTAGAGTACTTCGTGCTGGCACCCTTTGGATTTCGCCATTACAAGATACTCATTATTATCTTGCTGATCTTTTTCCGAAAAATATAAAAAAGGCATTGACACAACCTGCAAAAAAAACTCAAGTAAACTGCTTCCAGTTAACAGCCGTGTGAATCAAGACAGCGACCACAAACAAACTGCTCAGCCACAATTGCGTAGACTGTGACATACCTGTTACAGCATGTAATAAAACCAGCAGGCCAGTGATTGCAAAAAGGATAAATGCGCCGATTGCAAAAGGATTTTTCCAGAATTTGACGTTTTTATTCATCGTATCGTTTACTCTCAGAATGTTGAAAAAAGTACCGTGTTGGTTACAGTGAACCTGTTTGATTGACTGAAAACAAAGTACTCCCGGGATTCTTAAACGATGACAAAGAAATGCTTAAAGGTTGACTAAAAACCAAAAAAAAAATCCTTTCAGAGTTCCAGAGAACAGAAATCAGAATTTCAGGAAGAGGGACTGGGACGGACAACCCGAAAACCGATAAGGTCGTACCTGAGCGCCGGGAGGTTGAGGTACCGGGCAGAGCAACGCAGACTGTCGGGATTATTGTACCACGAACCGCCGCGCACCGCGCGGGCAGATGTGTTTTCTTCGTATTTATTATTCATCCACTCCCACACATTGCCTGCCATATCGTACAATCCTTCAGGTGTCACACCATCAGGATAACGTCCCACCGGGGTTGTGGCTCCCTCATGCTCATTATAATTGGCAAGTGTTTTTGTTGGCTCTGAATTTCCCCAGGGATATTGACGACGTTCCGATCCCGCTGCTGCATACTCCCACTCCTTCTCTGATGGAAGACGATAGATATCGGTATCACGACCATTGCTCTCCAAAAGTGAGAGCCACAGGCAATATGCACGGGAAGCATACCAAGTTACACCAACCACGGGCTGATCATTTTTGTTGAACCGCTTGTCGGCATCATAATTGGAGGCAAAAAGTTTAGCCAAAGACATTTCGGTCTGTAGATAATCGGCGAATCCCTCGACAGGAGCAGCCTTTGCCCGCAAGGCTTGTACATAAAGTTCGACAGGCACAACCTTGGCTGAAGCAGACTCTCTTGAACCCAGATAGCTGATAAATTGACGATAAAGCGCGTTGGTAACCGTGAATTTTGCCACATAAAGGTCAGGCATCGGTTCCAACGTCTTCGTGATGGAATAGGTGAAGGAACCGCCCTTGATCAGGATATATTGTGCCCCTTGGGTATCCACAACAACGTCAGCCAATCTCTCAGCACCAACCCCACCCCTTAATCCTTTAACTGGCGACTCTTTGTTTTCTGAGATTTCTGTCGCCCGGCGCAGAATCCCGGTATCTTTAGCAAGAGCCGCTTCCGTAAACTTTCGGACTGTATCAAAAGCCTCAGGCTTGCCGATAGTTTTCATACATTCCAGCAAATACCGCTGCTGATTAGGGGAGGTTTGAGGGTGCAGCAGTTTCTTTTGCAGAGCCGAGATTTTTTTCTGCGGCGCTTCCTGAATAAGAGTGATCAGCAAATCCTGCTGCTTTTGCGTCAACTCTTCACTGAGTGAGGAATCGAAAAGCCTTTCCATAAAGGCATCAAAAATCTCAGCATCAACTTGGCCAATAAAAAAACGGAGCGGTTCTTCCCACCAATCATCACCAAAATGCCCTATCAACGCATCAAGCTCACCAAGTGTTCGATGCATTTTTTTCTCAAGCTGAACGCCTGCCAAGTATTCGCGAAATGATTTGTGGCGAAACCTGTACTCCTTATCGCCATAGTCGACCAACAACCCAGCTCGATCAACAAGATTTTTACAAAAATCCGGGGCAGTAACTGACTTGTTAAGGGTATCCAGCTCAATTTGCATCTTTTGCTGCACTTCAGCTTTCTCCGCTTCATCTTTTTCCAGCTCCTCCTGCATCCAGAGCGATAGCGGGGCCAGAACTCGCCGGGCATCTTCTGCACTCAAAAGGGGATAAAGCTCTCTTTGCCTGTCACGATAATCGAGAATATAATTCACCGCCGCATTATACAATTCCACCCGGGTTTCAGGAAGATATTGACGCTCTTTCCACAGAATCGCCATAATCTGCAACAACATGGGAACTGCGGCCAATAACTGTAAACTTTTGTTTTCCTCTTTGTTCAAAAAAGCGATAATCGCAACTGTTTTTTCGTCGGCTTTTCGTTGCTGATTGCTTTCCCACTCTTGCTGATTTTTACCCGCCGGTAGGAGCTCGCTCATATAAGCAGCCAGGAACCATTTCCCCAAAAATTCCGACTGCTGTTTGTCAGTAAAATCCATAATATCAGCCCGGGTATGCTGAGATTTTAGCTCAATACCATCCCCTTTTCTGTATCCGGTATAACGGGAAGTTACAACAAAGCGTGATTTCTTAAAGCCAACAACAAGACGATCAATCCAGGCACAAGCTTTTACCCTTTGTTCCTGATCGCTGATTTCATCGAGCCCGTCAAGCAGAACAAGTGTTGTTTGCTTGTGAAGCCAATCAGAAAAAAACGTTTCCGGAATATCCATTGAATGTTTCCCTGCCCAAACAGACAAGCATTTGGGAAGCGATGCGTAATCTGTACCTGTCATTGTAAGTTCGCGCAACGGGATATAAAAAACATGAACCGGTTTTTTAAAGCCAAGCTTTTTATAATGCGCGTTTTCAAAACAAGAAAGTGCATAATATTTTATCAGCGTTGTTTTGCCTGAACCGGGATCGCCAATAACTAGCAAAAGACGATTTTTTTCAAAGACCAGGCGCATCACCTCTTCCGGAGAACGAACAGACCCTTCTGTTTGCGGGGCATGACAAGTGTCAGGATAAAACCGTGTTTCGCTACGCCAAGTATCAGAAAGACGTAAAGAGACAAAAACACTGGTCAATGATACTGGTATGTTCTCGAGGGCATGGGTACCCAAAAGGCTGATAGTACCAAGCTCTTCTTTCAGAGCTTCCTGATAACATTCGTAATCTGTTTTAGCCCGCCTCTCTTGTTCCTTCTCGACAAATTGCTGTTTTGCTTCTAACTCACCCTCTGTTTTTTTCGCTGCATCGGGTTTAATATTTTTTCGTTGATAGAAGAACAATATCCAACCGACAGCGGCAATTACCGCAGTCAGAGCATAGCCCAGCAATCCCGGCAGGCCACTTGCTACTCCCATTTCAGCATTGCGCAGAGTCCCTTCATTTTGAGCAGAAGACGCTGAAGACTCCGCTGCTGACAAATCCACCATTGTTGTACCCCCTGATACCGCTGTTTGAGCAACAACCTGCGACTTCGCACTATCACGTTGAGCACAGCCAATACCGGAAGCTCCGATGCAAAGAAACACAAAAAGCCAAAGAGCCCTTCCCTGCTTGGCAAAAGAAAAAAGTCCCATAGAGATATAGAGTAACCGTTAGTTATGTTTATTTATTACTTCTCACAGCCAACCCCAACGACTGCAAAAGGTTATGCGTATCTGCCTGCCGGGCATGACCAACCCATCCCGCAAGGCTTTTCTGCATGGTTTCGGGTTTATCCAACATAACACAATGTATCCGTTTTTTCGCCCGGCGCACATTTTCAGAAGGGAGCCGCCGGTAGGTCTGAAAGACTATCTGCCCCAAAAAGCGCTTTCCTTCTGTTGTTGGATAAAGTTCTGTTCTTGTTGTATTGAGGATCAGCCTGAATTTCACCAAAAACTTTTCGATTGCCGTTTTCCACTCCCACAATTCGGACCTGGAATTTGAGAACAAGACATAATCATCAACGTATCTGACGTAACCCTTGCATCGCAACACCTCTTTAACGTAGTGATCCAGAAAACTGAGATAGTAGTTGGCAAAAAACTGGCTGGTCAGGTTGCCGATCGGCAGCCCTTTTCTGCGTTCTTGCGGCGTAAAAAGGGTATCCCCAGGGAAATAGTGAAAATGCTCGGTTTGCAGGTTACTGTTATCGATGATGGTGTCAATCAGCCAAAGGGTATCAGCACAGGCTATTTTTCTGCGAAGCAGGGATTTGAGTATTTCGTGATCGATGGATGGAAAATATTTTCTGATATCGCACTTCAACACATAATCATACTGCGTCAGGTAGTGCTGATAACGCTCTATCGCCTTGTGTGTTCCTTTGGCCGTTCGATTGGCGTAGGTGTCGAAAATAAAGCTTCGTTCAAGAATAGGCCCGACCAAAGCAATGAGGGCGTGATGCACCACCCGATCCCTGAAGGGAGCTGCGCTGATCTGCCTCGGTTTCGGCTTGTAGATGTTGAAAGTCGTGTACAAACCGGGTTGCCAGGTTTTGCTCTTCAACTCCTCAATAATCTGCCAGAGGTTCTCTTCAAGATGAGAGAAATAGCTCAGCACCGACTGGTTTTCGCGCTTCCCTTTCGCTGCTTTGTATGCTGACGAAAGCACATTTTCGAAGGTGATGATGCGCTCAAAAAGGTGTTTACTGGTTTTCATCAGTTTTTCCAGGAAAAAAACAAAAAAACAGGGCGCTTTTTCAATTGCTTACTCAAGCGACCTGTTTTATGGGTACTGTTTGTGCATGCCCCAGTGAAAGCAATGGCAACATGCCGCAGGAGAAAGAGCCAAGATGTCATGCCCAGAAAATTGTCCGTTATTCCTTGAAAGAACGGCATCATAATGGGCTTTAGCAAGCATTGAAACGGGCATGATTGGGACGGACAACCCGAAAACCGATATTGTTGTTCCTGTTCGCCGGGTTGTTGTTGTTCCGGGCAGAGCAACGCAGATTGTCGGGATTATTGTTCCACGAACCGCCGCGCACCGCGCGGGCAGATCAGTTACCGGCTCTTTTCCATCATTCAGAACAAACAATAATTACCATTTATCGGCAACTTCTTCAAGCTTTTTTTATCCAGCCACCAAGCATCTTCCCCAATTCTGCAATCTGGCTGCTCGCAAATTCATAGGAGTTCAGGCTGATAAACTGCATGTCAAAACTCAATCGAACAAGAATGCGCAACCGAGTCAGCACCTCATCAGCCTGCTCCAGTAATGGCCGTTTTTCGTTCCGCATATTGGCAACCGCCACAAGCTCGGTAAACTCCAGCGCTGCATTTTCAATACGAACCGCAATGCTGAACCGGTAGCTTTTCGGAAATTTCCCGGTATGCAGCAACAGCCATTTGGAAAAATCGTACGCCTTTTTGACAATCAGCATTTCATGATTCTGCATGAAAAAAAATTCTTTTCAGAGTTCCAGAAAACAGATGATCAGAATTTCAGGAAGAGGGACTGGGACGGACAACCCGAAAACCGATAGCGTCGTTCCTGACCGCCGGGACGTCGTTGAGCCGGGCAGAGCAACGCAGACTGACGGGATCATTGAACCACGAACCGCCGCGCACCGCGCGGGCAGATGTGTCTTTATTGTATTTATAATCCATCCACTCCCACACATTGCCCGCCATATCGTACAATCCTTCGGGTGTCGCACCGTCGGGATAGCTGCCTACCGGGGTCGTAGCGCCTACATGTTCATTATAGTTCGCCAATTGAGCTGAAGGCTCTCCTCTCTCTTCTGGCCACGGATATTCACGCCCCTCTTTTCCTGCCGCAGCAAATTCCCACTCCTGTTCCGTTGGCAGACGGTAGAGTCCATCCTCGCCTCCCTCAAGCAATGAGAGCCACAAGCAATAAGCCTTGGCGGCGTACCAAGTAATGCTGACCACTGGCTGATCATCGCCATCGAATTTCCGGTCTTCATCTCGCTTCGAACGAAAGAGACTCGCAAGGTCGTCCTTGCCTTCATTCAAATAGGCAGCAAATCCGTCATCCCATAAATTGCGCTTTTCAATGTCGGTTATCGCATTCCTGAACGTCGAGAGTGGCAACCGTGCTTCATAATCAGGTGCCTGTGACTGCACATAAGCAATGAATGAACGATAGAACTTGTTGGTTACCGGATATTTTGCGAAATACAAATCCCCTGCACGCTCTTTCTTCCCTGACACAGAATACCGGAAACTTCCACCAGGAATCCTGATGTACTCTGCATAATGTTCATTCGGATTACGAAAAGAAGGTTGACGATATTTGAGTTGTACGAAGCGGGCAATAACAGTCGTAAACTGAATTTCTTTTTCCCCGGTTTCAGATTTTTGCGATTCAGATACCAGCTTCATATCGCCCAGAGCAAGAATCACCTCTTCAGCCCTGTCAGCAACATCTGTGTTTTTTGCAAGCCCGTCAGCCTTGAACTGCTGCAAGGTCTCAAGAGCTGAGAGTTTACCGATAATTTTGAGACAATCAAGAATAACCCGCTGGCGACTGGCATCAGTTGCAGGCAAAAGAAGCTTTTTGCAGAGTGCATCAATCTTCTTCTGCGGCGCTTCCTCGATGAGCGTGTGAAGCAACAACTGCTGCTTTGGCGTTAACGTCGCACTCACCGTTGAATTGAAAAACTTTTCGATAAAAAGATCAAATGTCTTTTCATCAACCTGGGCAACAAAAAATTTTAATGGTTCCTCCCACCAGTCAACGCCAAACCCGGAAATCAGTGTATCAAGATATTCCGGATTTTGAAGCACGGTTCTGACAAGCTCAACACCGGCAAGATATTCCCTGAAAGATTTGTGCCGAAAAATGTAAGCCGTCGAACCATACTCAACAAGCAATCCTGCCCGATTCACCAGATAGGTACAAAAGTCATCAACAGAAGGTGGTGTATAGTTTTTCTCACACAAGATATCAAGCCGTTCCTGCATCTTGGCTTGCATCTTTTCCCGTTCAACCTCGTCAGTTTTCATTTCTTCTTGCATCCAAAGCGATACCGGGCCAAGCACCATTCGCGCACGTTTTGCCGGAATCAGCACCGTAATCTCCCTGCGCTTATCCCTGAGTTCAAGGAAATAATCAAGCACTGCGTTGTAAAGATCGACGCGACTCTCGGGTAGATAATCTCTGTCTTTCCAGAGAATAGCCATGATCTGCAAAATCATCGGCACTGCCGCAAGCTGCCGCAACCCCTTGTTTTTCTCTTCTTTAAGGAGCGCTACTATTTTCCTGGTTCGTTCATGGGCTTTAGCCTTCTGGCATCGCTGCCACTCAATTTTATCCATTCCTTCATCACGGGGGTCTTTCAAAAAAGCCGCACTGAACCAGTTCGTTAAAAAACGTTCCTGCTGCTCTGAAGTAAAGTCCTGTACATTAGCCCTCTCATAGTCAGCAGCAAGTTCGATTCCTTCATCTCTGTTATAACCAGTTGCCCGTGATGTAACCACAAAAAATACATTGCTCAATCCACTCCAGGCATTATCTATCCATTTACACACTTGTATTCTGTCAGCAACGTTGCTGATTTCATCAAGACCATCAAGCAAAACAAGTGCGGTTCCACTCTGAAGCCAATCATCAAAATACTGTGCAGCAAGAGTATGATGATGCTTTTCCGACCAGAATGCAAGGTTTACAGGCAACGAATCATAATGCCCTTTTTCATCACGAACAAGATCCCGCAACGGCAGATAAAAAACGTTGACCAAACCAGAAAACCCAAGTCGCAAGGAACGTTTTCGGTCAAGAGCAGATAAGGCATAATACTTGAGTAGCGTTGTTTTTCCTGCACCAGGATCACCGATAACAAGCAGCATCCGGCGACCGCTTTGAGCGTTAAATACCCGCTTCATGATTTCATCAGGATAAAGAACCTGCCCATCATTTCGCCCAGACATGGTATCCTTTTCTGAAGATGTAACACCTGTCTCTTGTCTGTCTGAAAGACGCAATGGCACAAAAGTATCATCATTAAGGTTTACCTTGACGCTTTCGACACCCGACAAGCCAAGCAGGCGAATATAACCCAGCTCTTCTCTGAGAAAGGCTTGATATCGTTGAAGCTCTTTATTCTTTTTGTAATAACTTCGCACGCGTGGATAGACAAATGTAAAAAAAGCCCATACTCCACTAATGAAGGCGATTACACCAGTCAGGATATTGGGTTTTTCATCTTCTTTCTTCACTTCAGGAGTTTGAGCAATACCAGCTAAGCCCATTTCTGGCACCGATGCTGACACAACAGCCACTCTTCTGGCGCTATCAACTTGGGCACAAACAACACCAACGCTGCCTGCGTCAAAAAAAAGGCAGAGCCAGAGAACCTTGGCCATCAAAAAAAATAAAGAGAGTTTCATCAAGATAGTAAGTAATCGTTAGCAATGTTTTGTAGCGCATCCCAACAACCTATTAAAAAAAAATTGGTTGCGGGCATTAACCTACCGGAAACGGCCCAACCACCCCAGAAAAGCTTTTCCGCAGAGCTTCTGGTGTGGTAAAAAAGCTGCATTATTTCCGCCTTTACCAACCATCAACCCAAAAACTGATTTATGACTACGACACATACTCTCTGGATTGTGAAGCCTCTACCGCCGCCATAATATCTTGCGTTGTCACTTTGTTTTCACCCCTTGAAATCAACAGGGAAGCTTGGGAGCTGTTTATAAACAAGAGTAAAAAGTTGTTCTAAAAATTCTATAATCATCCCTTTTCAGCTTCAGCAATAATCTTTTCAAGCGAAGCAAAAACTTCCGTGGCTGGCACTGTGTGGTTGTTACAATAATCTTCAAGCCCTTCTGTTACCGATTGCATAAACGCTATTTTATCAAGCATCTGTTGATATAATTCCGCATCAAGCAGCACTGCAGAACTTTTTCCTTGCTGGGTTAAAAGCAACGGCTGTTTAGTGACGCTCAGCTCATCCATATACCTTCGATATTATTTTCGAAATCAGCTAATGGAGCAATATTTCTGACCTGAATGGTATTCATAGCTTTCCAAAAAAGTAATAAGGCAGGAGTTTCTTTTTTAATGTAACGCCATTCATACAAAAATCATTGTCTGTTTTGTGAAAAGCACCAACTCTCAACATAGCAAAGGAGATTGCGAGAGTCGGCCTGCCGGGCAGAACCAAACCAGATGGAATGACTTTCCCGCATGAGTTCAGTTTACTTCCAAAAAAGTCACTAAAGGCAAAGAGCATTCCGCACTTTATCTTTATATTGAGTATAAACCAAAACATTACAGCACTATGGAACAACAGGACAAGTTTTACAAAGGGCTTTTTTGGGGTGCCGCTATTGGCGCAGCAGTGGGAACCGTTATGGGATTGCTTTTTGCCCCTTACAAGGGAAGAGAGACGCAGCAGATGATCTCCGGCAAGGTCAAAAGTATGCTCGACAAGGCTACGGACTTATACGAGAGCAATGAACTGGACGGCGTCTACCACAACGATGCAAAAACCCGCTCGCAGGAGATCATCGACACTGCCCGTGACGAGGCAAAAAAAATTCTTAATGAGGCAAACAGTATTATCAGAGATATCAAGGGTCAGACAAAAGCCAAGGAAAACTGATTGATGCTGACATACCTCGAGGCAAACACCGCAAAGAGTGGCGTTAAAAAACATGCTATTCTGTTTTTACACGCTTTTCCGCTCTCTGCTGCGATGTGGAAACCACAGATTGAAGCCCTTGGCGCGGCTGGTTATACCGTTATAGCGCCAAATTCTTTTGGTATTGATGGATCACCGGAACAAGAGGGTTGGACGTTTACCGATTATGCCCATGAGCTGGCAACACTGCTTGACTCACTGCAGGTGGAAAAAACAACGGTTGTCGGCCTTTCGATGGGGGGATATCAGGCTTTTGAATTTTACCGTCTCTACCCCGAAAAAATTGCTTCACTGGTGCTGTGCGACACCCGCGCTGAAGCTGATGCTCCCGCTGCACGATCGGCACGGGCGGATTTCATCAGCGCAGTGGAAATGAAGGGTGCCAAAGAGGCTGCTGGACGCATGATACCGAATTACTTTTCTGCCGGCACCGACACCATAAGGCCGGAGCTGGTCGCACAGGCTGAAGAGATGATAACAAAACAGTCGCCGGCGGTCATCAACGGGGCAATGCGGGCTATCATGGCTCGTTTTGATGCAACGTCACTCCTCGATGCTATCACTTGCCCGGTGCTGGTACTGAATGGCGAGGAGGACAGGCTCACAACAAAGGAGACGGCTGAAAGCATCCATGCTCATATTCCAGGCTCCCAACTCCGGTTGCTGGCAAGGGCTGGCCATATTTCAAACATGGAACAGCCCGAAGCGTTCAACCGCGCTCTGCTTGAGCATCTCAGTTCACTTCCAGACTTTCAAGCAGTTCAAAAAAGTTAGGGAACGAGACGCCAACCACATCAATATCGGTAATATCGAGGGCACATCCGGTTGCCTTGCTGGCAATGGCAAAGCTCATGGCTATTCTGTGATCGTCAAAACTCTCCACCACAACGGTGCTTGAAGGGGTCATCTTGCGCCCCTTGACCACAAAACCGTCCGAATATTGCTCGCACTCAAAACCGAGGCGCTGAAGGTTAACGACAAGTGCGTCAATCCGGTCGCTCTCTTTTGTTCTCAGCTCTGCGGCGTTATGCAGCTCGAATCTGCCTGAGGCAAAGGCTGAAAGCACGGCCAGCATCGGTATTTCATCGATGATAAAGGCAACAAGCTGCGGATCGCTGATGGCAAGGGGTTCAAGCCCCGAGTTATTCTGAACAAGGATGTCGCCAATGGTTTCGCCGCCGATCACCCTCTGATTTTCAATGGATAACCCTGCTCCGGCTTCTGAAAGGATACCAAGAAAGGCTGCTCTGGTAGGGTTGAGACAGACATCCCTGATGATGATTTCTGAACCCCGGGCAAGCAAACCAAGCGCAACAATAAAACATGCCGCAGATGGATCCGCCGGAATAAGAAAAGGCTTTGCGGAAACAGTTTTTCTGCCTGGCACCACAATAACTTTTTCGCCGTTGCATTCGATGCTTTCAAGGCCAAGCATCAATTCGGTATGGTCACGGGAGCGCACTGGCTCGATAATGCGGGTTTCGCCCTCGGCATGAAGGGCGGCAAAGGCCACCAGTGACTTCACCTGCGCTGAGGGAACTGGCAGACGGTACTCAATTGCCTTGAGTGCTTTTGTCCCCTTGATCAGGATTGGCGCAGTTCCTGATGGTGACAGTTCAATATCGACGCCCATCAGGCGCAATGGATCAGCAACTCTTTTCATGGGCCGCTTCATCAGCGAACTGTCGCCGATCAGCTCGCTTGCAAAGGGCTGGGCGGCAAGGATGCCTGCAAACATGCGCATGGTGCTGCCTGAGTTGTTGCACATCAACGGAGCCGATGGCGACTGAAAGCTCCATAGCCCCCGTGATTCGAGCACAACCCGCCTGATGCGACGCCCATAAGCGCCCTCTATCTCTTCCTGCTGAAGCTTGATTCCTGCATCTTTCAGAACACCGAGGGTTGACTGATTGTCAAACCCGCCGGAAAAGTTTGTGATCTCCGTCGTTCCTTCCGACAAGGCGCCAATAAGAGCCGCCCGATGGGAGATCGATTTGTCCGGTGGCAATGTTGTAACTTCACCCTTGAAAACTCGCATGAGTCAGTAAGTTGGTGTTGACAAAAAAAAAGCAACTCCCGTTAAGGAGCTGCCTTGCATAACGTTTCAGATCATCATGATCATGAATTGCGCTCTTCGTTTGCCCGCTGGGCTCTCCTTCTGCTTCTTGATCGTTTTAAACGGCCATCTACTGAAGGTTTAACAAAGTATGCGTTTGCACGAAACTCCTTTAAAATACCTGCACGCTCATACTTCTTCTTGAAGCGCTTCAACATTTTATCGATAGATTCATTATCATTTATCTGCACACTGACCAATGTAAATTCACCCCCTTTTAAAAGATCGACAATCTTCAGACTTAACGTCTTAGTTTAAGTTTAATAATATCGGTAACGCTTTCCGAACTCTTTCCGCTTACAGCATTGATCTGCACGTTTTCGAGAAGCTGTTTTCTGCCGCTTTTAGAGAATTCGACAATAATCACGAAAGCGCCACTACCGGTCGCCTGCTTTTCCCGGACCACCCCAACTTCTCCAAGCGCCTGATGATAGAGCGCATCTCCTTTCGCGTAAATACCATGCGGAGAATAGACCTGGCACTCTTCCGGGTTCAGCTCTTCCGGGCTGACTTCCCGGTCAATCTGTATCTGCCACTCCTTGAGGAGGTAAACCTGATTACACTCGGAGCAACGAATCCAGTACTGATTTTCAGCCGATGGCTGAACGTTGAGCGCAACATTTTTTCCTTCTTTATGCTTTTTCACCGGAGCTGACGTCAGAAAATCGTCATACTTCGGCTTATCGCTCGGCATCCATTCGCCGACAAAAACCTTGTCAGTCAGCTTGCCACATCCTTCACAGAAGCAAGCCTTGATCTTACCCTCCAAAATGAACTGCCTTTTTCTCGACTCTACCTTCATATAATCATGCTGGTTGTGTGCAATTTTTCCAGCTTAGTTGCGCAATATAGTGCATTGCGCCTGAAAAAAGAGGAATATTAAGGATTGCTTAAATAAGTAAATCCCGCAAAAAAAACAACCATATAATTTTTCTGCGCTCACTTATGAGTCAGCGCATCAATAAGATCTGATTTTGTAAGCAATTGTAGCCGTCCATCCGAAAGGCTGATCAACACGCCAGATGCGCTTTGCTGCAATTTGGCCGATAATTCTGAAATGGTGGCATCAAGCGGACAAACCGGAAATGGCTTCTCCATAAAACCCACAACCTTTGAGTTCATCGCATCGTCGTTTTCAATGAGAATAGAGAGAATCTTGTTCTCGCTGATACTGCCGATGGGGGCATTGTAAGAGACAATCGGCATTTGGGAGACATCACTCTGCTTCATCATCTCAAACACTTCGGCAAGGGTGTTTTCCGGACAGGCGAAAATGAGATCTCGGCGCACCTTCAAGTGCAGAATATCCTCGGCGGTAATCTGCTCGATAGCCGATTTGGCCTTGCGGTAAAAGCCCCGTTTGCGCATCCAGTCGTCACGGTACATCTTGCTCAGATAGTAGCCGCCAAAATCGTTCATCACCACAACAAGACAGTCGCTCTCTCGATATCCGGCGCCAGCCTGAAGCGCCGCTGCCATTGCCGCACCCGATGCGCCTCCGGCAAAAACAGCTTCCATCCGCAACAGCTCCCTGCCGCAGTTGAAGGCGTCATAATCACTGATCTGCACCACATCATCGATAACCGAAGGGTCCCAGAATGCCGAAGCCTGCTGGGAGCCGATCTCCTCCAGTTCGGAAAATGCCGGAGCGCCCGGCTTTCCATCTTTGAAAAGCCCTGAATAGATTGAACCTTGCGACTCCACACCTATAATACGAATTTCAGGATTCTGTGCTTTCAGAAAGCGACCGACCCCGAACACCATGGCGCCAGATGCCATGGGCACAAACACATGGGTAACACGCCCTTCCGTCTGTTGAAAAATTTCGCTGCCAGTTGCTTCGCTGTGCACCTTGAGACTGACCGGATTCTCGTGCATTCCGGTAAAAAAAGCGTTTGGAATGCTTTTGACGAGACTCTCTGCCACATTCATACAACTGCGGGGCTCTCCAGGCAGGGCATCCGACGGCGTAATAACCAATTCGGCGCCAATAGCCCTGAGCATATCCTGTTTTTCCCGTGATATTTTATCAGGAGCGGCAAGCAGCAGCTTATACCCGCGACTGACACAAGCCATGGCAAGAGCAATACCGCTGTTGCCAAAGCTCCAGTCCACAAGGGTCATTCCTGGATGAATCAGGTCACGATCTTCAGCATCCTTGACAATAGCACATGCCACCCGGTAATAGTGAGAACATGCCGGATTCATGTACTCGAGTTTGGCCATGACCTGAGGCCTGATGTTGCGAGCCATCTGTTTGAGACGAACCAGAGGTGTTGCGGCTGCAAGCCCGAATATATCGTGGTTTGGCATGGTAGTAACTGAAAAAAGTGATACATGAGTGGACGTTTACGGAAAACCCCCATGCATAATTCAACGGAAAATATACATTAATTGATTAATTCACGACACTGGCGGAATAACCGCTTTTGTTGCTTGATATTCAGAAACAAAATATGTTTTTTTGAGTGAAGTTCCGACGGGAAGAACACTGCAAATGAACCGTGCAGTAAAGAGCTTCACCAAAAAGTCAATGATAAAATCGCCTTCGATTCATGGATGAACAAACCACCGCCAGGTCGACAGGCGAGTTTCCCTCAGAAAATATGACCGAGGCTCTTGTCTCGATGGAGCACCTTGCCCGGAATGTGCGTTTAATCCGTGAAAGAATAAACGGAAAGGCCCGTATCATGGGCATTGTCAAGGCAAATGCTTATGGCCATAATGTTCACAGGGTCTCAGAAGCGCTCGCAGCCTCGGGGATCAGTGATTTTGGTGTGGCAAACATTCATGAAGCCATTGAGCTGAAAACCGGCGGTGCATTGAAAAAACCTGCCACAATTCTTGCTTTTTCCTCCCCGCTCCCTTCTCATATAGAGTTTTTTCTGAAATACGGCATTGACATGACCATCTGCGACAGTGCCACACTCCATGCCGCGCAACAGATTGCTGCCGCCCACGGTAAAACGCTGGCAGTGCAGGTAAAAGTTGATACCGGGATGGGGCGACTCGGCGCCTTTCCTTCGATGGCAATGGAGCTTCTCAGGGAGATTGACCGCTCGTCGCATCTGAAACTGAACGGCATCTACACTCACTTTGCGGAAAGCGCCACACCTGGCGGCTTCACGCTTCATCAGCTTGAAACCTTCAAGGCGCTGACAACAGAATATGAACATGCTGCCTCCACAACGACCTGCAAACATGCGGCCAACAGCGGCGCTATCCTTTCGGCTGAATCCTCCTGGCTTGATATGGTACGTCCTGGCATTCTGCTTTATGGTTACCATCCAGCAAAAAACACTCCCTGCACTCTTGATGTCAAACCGGTGATGCAGTTCGAGTCAAGGGTTATCTTCATCAAACAAGTGAATGCAGGCAAAACAATCAGTTATAACCGAACCTGGACTGCTCCCGGAGCGCACCATATTGCAACTATTGCCGCTGGATATGCCGATGGCTATGCAAGAGCACTCTCGGGCAAAGCCACAGTGATGATCAACGGCAAAGCATATCCACAGGTCGGCATTGTCACCATGGATCAGATGATGGTTGACCTCGGCACAGAGCACGACGTCAAAAGAGGCGACAGAGCTGTTCTGTTTGGGTGGGAAGGGCCTGCGGCCGATGATCTTGCCGCAATCACCGGCACGATCAGCTATGAGACGCTTTGCTCAGTTTCTTCAAGGGTTAAACGTGTTTTTTTATGAAGGTACTCGAAAAATTGGCCGTCACGCTCAGTTTTACCAAAGCTGAAATCTCGCTGGTTTCGGTGCTTCTGATCTTTCTTGTGCTTGGTGGTATCCTGAAAAATATCAATTCGGTAGAGAAGGCGGAGACTCTTGTCAAAAAAGTTGAAGCCTCCCGTTACCGGGAAGCCGAGGTTGACAGCTTGATCTCTCTTGCTGCCATAGCTCAGACGACGGTCAAAGCGGATGTCATGCAAAGCATTGAAGGAGAAAAAGCTGACGCCGCCACTGAAAAGAGAACCTCCCGCCGGGTTTCGGAAAAGAAGGTTTTTACAGGAACCATCCCGTTCAACAGAGCCACGATCAAACAGCTACAGAGCGTTCCGGGAATAGGCCCGGTTATGGCCGAACGGCTGATCACCTTCAGAAAGGCAAAAGGAGGAAAAGTGCTGCAATTTCAGGACTTTCTTGAAGTCAAGGGAATCGGCAAAAAAAAGCTTGAGTTTCTCAGTAAACATTTTACCCTTGAATAATGTCTCAAGTGACGAGTAAAAGCCTGATAGCATGCTCTATCGACACGACAGTCTCAGCCATTGTCCGGTTGAAAACCTCCGGTGGCAACGGCTATATTCTGAGTGCCTGTAAAACTTTGCCTTTCGGCATTAATGACTTTGCTCCGGGCAAAGGAATGCGCTTTCTGAAAAAACTTGAGAAGTACCTCAAAGAGTGGAAAGCTGATGAATTGGCTCTGAGTATCGCTGCAAAAACCTGGCTCCCTCTTCCTGCCAGTTTTCCTGCCGGGGCATCTCCCGAAGAGTATCAAAAGTATTGCAAAATTGAAGCCGAATACTTTTTAACCAAACCTGAAGAGTACCTTTGCGATTGTACGGACTATGGAAGCGTTGAGGGACTGCATGAAAAACATCTTCTGCTTTTCTATCCGGCAGAACCCTGCAAAACCATTTCAGATTTTCTGTCTGTCAATCACCGGATAGTCTTCAGGAACTCGACGCAACTCCCTCTTATTCACCTCTCAAGGTTTGCCGGAGAACCGCAGATTCTCCTTGAACTTGAACGCGACGCTGTCATTTTTACCATAACAATCAATGGAAGAATAGAAAAATTTTCCTGCCGTCAGGTAAAAAGCCGTGAGGAAACCGAATATTTTGCCATAAGAGAGCTGGTCAACAACCCGATCTGTCGTGAAAAAGGCATCATGGTCAGCGGCGCAATGGCTGACAAGGCGATGACCACACTGATCAGTAACGAAACGTCACTGATCCTGAATCCACTCAGATTACCAGCATCAATTTTTATCGGGAACCCTCAAGAATTTGACATCTCTTCATCCGTAGTGGTAAAAACCATCGGCACAGCGCTGACGGCTCTGGCACAATAGCCGGGCCCAGTTATTGACCAGCGTCAATATCCTGCTGATCTGGAATTTTGGGATGCTGAATGCCTGCCGCCTCTTCCAGTTGCCTCTTCAGCTCCTCTTTTGAGGGGAGATAGAGCTGATACTTCGACGCAAAAATATTCGAATCTTTGGGGAGAGTCAGTTCAACCAAGGCATCATGCTTGCGATGGCACAACAGAATGCCGATTGTCGGCAGTTCATCCCCTGTTTTGACATACCGGTCAAAGTAGTTCACATACATCTGCATCTGACCCAAGTCCTGATGAGTCAGCTTGTCGCGTTTGAGATCAATGAGCACATAGCAACGCAAAAGGCGATTGTAAAAGACCAGATCCACATAGAAGTGGTCGTTATCAAAAGTGAACCGTTTCTGACGAGCCTCAAAGAGAAACCCCTTGCCCAATTCGAGCAGGAAGTGTTCAAGGTGATCAATAATCGCGGTTTCAAGTGCATGTTCCGAATAAGCGCTCTTCTCTTCCAGTTCCAGAAACTCAAGCACGAAAGGGTTCTTGATAACATCACTCACCTTTTCAATAACCAGCCCCTTCTGTGAGAGCTGCCTGATACCTTCCTTGTCCCGACTGAGTGCCAACCGTTCAAAGAGTGAGGCCGATATCTGTCTATTCAATTCCCTTACCCCCCAACTGTTTTCTTGTGTTTCAATTTCGTAAAACCTGCGTTCATCCGCATTCGAGATTGTCAGCAGAGTAACGTAGTGCGACCACCCCAGAGAGAAGCTGCCAGCCAATGTCGCGGAAAGTTCCCGCAGCACCTTGGGTGCATTGGCAATGGCCTCATAAGATGTAATCGGCACCGCCTGTTGCATATCCTGAAGCCCGAAACGGTTACCAGAAGATTTTGCAGACACCGTCTGCAAAATTCCTGAATAGGTGAGATAGAATTTACAGCAGAGCGCAAGGCTTCGTTCTGAACAGCCCTTGATCTTCAACTGAGCAGCGATTTTCTTTAATAAATTGGCTCCATACTCAGCTCTGTCTGCGCCACCCTGTTCAAACTCAACAATGTACCAACCGAACAGCCAGTTCCGGATCACAAGGGAGGTGTCGACCGACCGGGCTGCTCGGTGCTGTAACTCCCGGTGAGTCTCTTTGAAGAGGGCAAGTAACTGGTTGTAGTTCATAGGATTCACATTTATCAATCTGTGTTCAGATTTTTCTTTAGCTGACTTGGATTAAGTACCTCACCAGCGATGCTACCCTCCACTTTTGACTCTGCTCGAATTGAATGTTACTACTGATTGCCAAACAGGTGGCATCCCGATAAGTCAATCGCGGTTACAAGCATATCTTTTCACTCTCTTTCGTTCTCTCAAAATCAGTATTGATGCCTTTAACAACGCCACGAAAAACGCAGATTGCACGATCCTGAATAAGCTCAATTCGACCGTGATATCCAACAACTTGACATTTAGGCTACACTGTAACAGTTTGCTTGATGGTTCCTGCCGATAATTTTATTTTTGCATAACGTCAGGGAATTAAAACGCAATAGCAAAACCACTTCCATTGCTGCCTTCAGGGCTTAAAAAATTGATCGCGCACTCTCCATACGGCTGAAGCATCCAGCTTTTCGCCCGCAAAAATGATCTGGCGGCTCTTTTGATTCTTCCGGCTCTTCAGATAGCGGGTCACGTTCATCCAGCGGATAACCTCCTGACCACTCATCTCATCGCTCTGGCGGATAACGAGATAGACATCCACCGGCTGCTGAATCCAGTATTCCAGATGGCGCTCATTCGTGACATCGAAAACCTCGCTGCCATCGCCTTTGCGGGTGCGGAGGTAGGAATTGCCGCTCTTGAGTTGCACGTATATCTTTTGACCGCTCGGCTTGCCATCGTTGTCCCTGAACTCCACTTCGCCATCAATGCCGTAGTCAAACATGGTCACCGGTCGGAAAATCTGGTTCGCCTCGCCGGTGATTGCCATTGCATGACCAATAAGGATCTGCTCCAGCGCCTGGTTGCCAAGTTCGCGGGTGGCGGCCTGCTCCATCGCGAGAATCTTTTGGGCAACAGGATCACTCTTGAGCCGCTGCTCTATGAAGTCAATCAATTCAACCTCTGTCCTGCATTTCTGGCAGACAATGGTCTTCTCTCCATCGTTCAGCAGTTCCCGAATGAGTTCTAAATCTTTGAATGGACGACCACAACCACAACAAACATACCGCCGGTCACGCATCACCTCACAGGCATACTTCGCCAGATGACGGTGAACATACTCGATAAAGATGACCTTCAACTCATCCGGCACTTTATGGTCAAAATAGAGACTGATAGTTGCTGCGCCGTCACCCTCCTTCGTAACCTTTAACCCCAAGGTTTGCTTTTTTGACGATTCAAACTCGGCAGCATTGCGCCATAACTCTTTGTGCTCAAATTCCTGACTGTACCAGAGACGCACCACCAGCGTAGTCCAGACCGTCTGCCACTCACCGCTGAAGGTGTAGGAGACAAAAATATCCGGTTCATGCGGAAGATCTTTCTCCCGACGGTATTGCGACGGAAAAACAAGATGACGACCGTGCGGTGTCTCCTCGGCAATGCAAAGCGAGTGATCGAGGAAGGTCTGCACCAAAGCACGCAAAAGCAGCTCCTCATCCGGGCGATGCCTCAGCCGTTCAACCCCCGTGAAATCGAAATCCTCTTTGTAAATATCGGCCTCCAGCACGCAGCCAATCTCATCGGTATGGGCCCGCGCCGCGCGGATAACCGCCCCGGCATAGCCATTGATGAGGTCGGGACGCAATAATACCAGATCGCCAAACTTCAGCAAGCGAACCAGACCATGATTGCTGAGCAGTGCCACCGCCGTGCGAAGGTCAGACTCAACAAATTTCTCCTCCGGCAGCAACTGCTCAATCCGCTGTGCCAGCTCGGCAAAGCGGAGCAAACGGATGTCCGACTCGTCACGCATCGCCATCACGGCACTCTTAAGCTCCGCCAGCAGGCGCGGCGTACTGGTCCACGATAACTTCGCCCACGGAATGCTCTCTGCTATGAGCTGCTTCAGCTTTGAAGGGACACCGCTATTTTCCATGTCGGAGCAGTTCTCACCTGTCTTGGCACTGGTGGGAAGCCAGTTGGCAAAGCCATGCTGCTCACAAAACCGTTCAATCTTTGCATTGCTCACCTTCATCCCGCCAACATCAATCTGGGAAAAAAGCAACAACCGCGCTGCTTCTTTGGCAGAAGAGCTCATGTTTGCAGCGGTTTTCAAAGCCTTGAGCCACTCCCCCGCTTCAACAAAGGGATCGTCCTTTTGCGGATTGACAAGCAAGAGCGCCAGTGCTGTCTGCTCCAGAAAGAGCTGATGAACAAGGCGATAATCCTCCTGCCCGGCAAGATCCCAAAGCAGCGCCTCTCGCTCCAGCGTTGCATCAGGAGGCAGCGGCAACTTCAACGGCCAGACATTCATCCCGTGAGTGCGATCCTTGACAACATATTTATCCTCAATCAAACGATGCGCCAGCGAAGTCTTGCCCACCGTTCCCTCCCCAAGCAGAACCACCTTGGCATTCACATATCGGCGCGTTGCCTCAACGGATAATTGAGTGCTGACTCCGGTAAGACGATAAACGTAAATTCGCCCGGCATTGTCTGCAATTCCCACTATGAGCCGCAATCCATCGGGAGTGAAGGCAACGGATATCGGCGCCATCGGAAAAGCAAGCGTAATCTCCTGCAAACAGGCCCCTGATTTCAAATCCCAGAACCGAACAGTGTAGTCCGTTAACCCCGTTGAGGCGATCAAGGTACCATCGGGAGAGATGGCAACGGACATCACACTTTTTTGATGACCTTCGAGTGTTCCTACACAGCTCCCAGATTTCAAATCCCAGATTTTAACAGTTTTGTCTTCTGAACCCGAAACAGCGAAGCAACCATCTGGCGTGATCTGCACAGAATACACACACCTCGAATGCCCCTTGAACATAGCCAGGTACTCACCTGTATTGAGGTTCCAGAGCAAAATACGTCCGTCCCGATGCCCAGTCAGTACCTGGCTTCCCGTCCGATTAACGGCGCTGGTGAAAATATCGTCTGCGCTGTTCTCTCGGCTGTCCTCTCCGCACTTAATAATTTTGTTGCACGAATTCGATGCAAGATCCCACAGTCGAAGTGTGTCATCAAATCGCCCTGACAATACCAAGGCTTTTTCCTGTAAAGCAACCACTGACCATACCCTGTTTGTATGACCATCCAGCTTGGCCAATTCCTGACCCGAGCTTGCATCCCAAACACGAACAGAGTTGTCTGAAGAACCCGAAAAGATACGCTTTCCGTCCGGCGTGATCGCAACAGATTTGACATTATCCGTATGTCCTTCCAACGTCGTCCGGCAATCTCCGCTCTCCAGATCCCAAATCTTAACTGTTTTGTCTGCAGAACCAGATGCTGCCCATTTTCCATCCGGGCTGACAGCCACACTATTAACCCAACCCGAATGCCCCTCAAGCTTGCGCTCCATTACAGCCAGCGGCTCGCTCTCCTCCGGTGACGTTGCCGGTGTGGGCTTTTTCGCTATTGGTTGCTTTAAGGATTTCTTTTCAGGACTCTTCTGAACCTCAGGCAGGAAAGATGAGGGGAGAGAATCTGTTTCAGGCTTGCAAGAGGTCAACAGCTCAGCAAAGGTTGAATCTGACTCCTCACGGAAATCCAGATACTTATATTTCGCAAGTGTATCAGGCAGGTCACACTCGGCAAGCAGCAGCGGAATAAAACGGCGACCTGCATTGGAGGGGTCACGGTGAACAGCAGTGCTCCGCTCCTGGGCCACCCATCCCGAAGCAAGGGCCTCAGGGGAGATGCAAAGTAACAGCACCCGAGACTGCTCCAGCCCCTCATCCACCTTCAGCGGAATGATTTCACCCGCCTTGACAACCCACTCATCAAACCAGACCCGCACACCCGCCGAGCGCAACCGCTCCGCCAGCCGCCGCACCTTCGGTTTATCCGCCTTGTTGTGGCTCAGAAAAACATCATAGATGAAAGAATCTGCCATTGACTCACCATTGAGAAAGTGAACATTACCTTAAACTAAAAACATTAGCCAAATCCGGTCGGCCTGTGACCAGAAGAACCACCAGCAGGACACCGTTTATCGTCAATGATGCACAGGCTCGGAAGTGCAGGAGATTTGCTCCCTCAGAAACTCAGGGGCAAAATCAGTTCCATTGCTCCAGCTCAAGGTGTGGCCTTCAAGAGTGAACGAACGAAAAAACTCCTTGTCCTTGAGTGGTTCAAACAGTTCACCATACAACTCGGAAGATAAATCAATCTCCCCCTCCACGCCGTCATTGAACGCAACCCATACCTTGTAGTCACCGCAATATCTGGCTTGTATAACGTGCATAAACATGATTTACTCCAGTGGCTTAATTTTCGATCGTGGCTTTCTGTTCACTGCTGCTTCCCAATTTGCCATAAGCTCCTGCTGATGAAGAGGGTACCAATCAAGCACGGCAATCAATGCTCTTGCCGGTTACCACCCCGGTTTCAATATCCACAGTAATTTCATATTCGCCATATTCGGCATGAAATGTGGCAGAGTGTGTTCGCAAATATACATCCGTATAATGATTCAAAGAAAGCTGCTGATTTCAGGCATATTGCTATCTCATCAAAATAATTTAGTATCCGTCAACTTGGTTTTTAATGGGTGACCATTCTGATGAACCAGTACCACCGGGTACGAAATCCACACCAATCGACAAGCCATCAACTCGGCACTGATGGCCCTCGCAAAAAAAGCACCCCGCCGTTCAGCAACAGTGATCGGACTCTAAAACCTTTTCTTATAACTTTTTTGTTCCTTGGGTGGAAAAAGAATTTGATCCCTAACCTTCCATACAGCCGAAGCATCGAGCTTCTCGCCAGCAAAGATGATCTGTCGGCTCTGTTTGTCTGCACGGTTTTTCAGATTACGGGTAACATTCATCCATCGAATCGTTCCGTCACTGCTCATCCCCTCCTTTTGGCGAATCACAAGATAGACATCCACAGGCTGCTTGACCCAATATTCAAGATGGCGCTCGTTCGTAACATCAAACACTTCGCAACCATCGCCTTTACGGGTACGGAGATAGGAGTTGCCGATCTTAAGCTGCACATAGATCTTTTTTCCGCTGGCCTTGCCGTCATTATCCCTGAACTCCACTTCACCGTCAATGCCATAATCAAACATCATCACCGGGCGAAAGATCTGGTTCGCTTCACCCGAAATAGCCATCATATGGCCAATGAGGATCTGTTCCTGCGCTTGGGTATCAAGCTGGCGAGTTGCGGTCTCATCCATTGCGAGAATCTTGCGAGCAACAGGGTCGCTTTTAAGGCGCTGCTCAATAAAGTCAACAAGCGGCACCCGCTCATCACACTCCTGGCAAGTGATGAACTCTTTTTTTGCATCTAATCTCTTTCGCACTACATCAATATCTTTCACAGGCTTGCCGCACTCAGGGCAAATGTAGCGCCGGTCGCGCGTCACCTCGCAGGCATACTTCGCCAGATGGCGATGAACATATTCGATGAAAATCACTTTCAGCTCATCGGGAACCTCCACATCAAAGAAGAGACTGATGGTGGCAGCACCATTCCCCTCTTTATTAATCAGCAGCCCCAACGTGTGGCCTCTGGAGGAGGCGAACTCGGCCGCATTTCGCCACAACTCGCGATTCTCAAACTCTTGACTGTACCAGAGACGCACCACCAGCGTTGTCCATACGGTCTGCCACTCACCGCTGAAGGTATAGGAGACAAAAATATCGGGATTTTTTGGCGTGTCCTTTTCGCGGCGATATTGCGAAGGAAAAACGAGATGTCGACCATTCGGTGTCTCCTCGGCAATGCAGAGGGAGTGATCAAGAAAGGTCTGCACTAGGGCCCGCAGAAGCAGCTCCTCATCCGCACGATTTTTCAGCCGCTCAACCCCCGTAAAATCAAACTCCTCTCTGTAAATTTCCGCCTCCAGCACACAACCGATCTCATCGGTGTGCGCCCGAGCAGCGCGGATAACCGCCCCGGCGTAACCGTTGATAAGGTCAGGGCGGAGCAGCACGAGATCACCAAATTTCAGAGGACGAGCCAAACCATGATTTGCCAGCAGAGTCACGGCAGTACGAAGGTCTGACTCACCAAACTTTTCACTTGGCAGCATCTGCTCCAGCCGCTGCGCCAGCTCGGCAAAGCGGAGTAAACGAATGTCTGACTCATCCCGCATCGCCATCACAGCCTTCTTGAGTTCAGCCAAGAGGCGCGGCGTGGTTGTCCACGGCAGTTTATCCCACGGAATGCTGGCAGCAATAAGCTCTTTCAGTCTGGAAGGCTTGCCTCCATTCTCACTTTCCGAACAGTTCTCGCCCGTTTTGGCGCTAGTGGGAAGCCAGCCCTGAAAACCGTGCTCTTCGCGAAACCGCTCAATTTTCGCATTGCTAAGCTTCATTCCGCCCACATCAACCTGTGAAAAAATCAATAATCGAGCAGCTTCTCGTGCAGCAAAGGTCATACCTGCAGCACTCTTCAAAGCCTTGAGCCACTCCCCCGCTTCAACAAAAGGATCCTCCTTCTGCGGATTAATAAGCAAGAGAGCTAATGCCGTTTGATCAAGAAAGAGCTGATGGATGAGGCGATAATCCTCCTGACCAGCAAGATCCCAAAGCAGTGCCTCGCGCTCCAGCATGGCATCGGACGAGAATAGCAGCTCCAAGCGCCAAACATTCATCCCATGCGTTCGATCACGAATGACATATTTGTCTTCGATCAAGCGATGTGCAAGAGAGGTCTTTCCTACCGTTCCCTCACCAAGCAACACCACCTTAGCATTCACATAGCGACGCGTTACTTCGACTGGTGGTTTAGACCGCACGCTGGTAAGGCGGTAAATGTAGATATTGTGATCACTAGTGCTAAACACAAGCCGTGAACCATCTGGACTGAAAGCGATAAACATTGGATCGTCGTTTATCGGCAGTGTAATGACCTGTAGGCAAACTCCCGACTTCCAATCCCAAAGTCGGACGGTCAAGTCCTGCCAGCCCGTTGAGGCAATCAATGTACCGTCAGGAGATATGACAACAGAATCCACGCCATGTTGATGACCTTCAAGAGTCCCTGAACAGCTTCCTGCTTTCAAATCCCAGATTTTGATGGTTTTGTCTTCCGAACCAGACACAGCAAACAGCCCATCTATAGTGATCTGAACAGACCTTACAATTCCAGAATGACCTTTCAATGTCATGAGACATTCACCAGATTCAAGGTTCCATAACCGAACGCCTCCATCTCTATGCCCCGAAATCGCCCAAGTGTCCATCCGACTAACGGCAATATTGAAAATTTCCATGCCACACTCGATGGTCTTGATACATAAACCTGAATTGATATCCCACATCCTGAGCTTCCTGTCTAAGCCTCCTGACAGCACGCGAGAATTGTCCTGCATTGCTACTACAGACACGACCCAATCCGTATGTCCACACAGTACTGCTAATTCCTTGCCCAAACTTGCATTCCAAACACGAATGGTCTTATCATTAGATCCTGAAATAATACGCGTCCCATCCGTTGTAATCGCAATAGAAGTCACAGAATCAGTATGCCCTATCAACGTCGCCCGACATTTACGGTTCACCAAATCCCAAATCTTCACCATTTTATCATCCGCACCTGATGCTATCCATGTCCCATCTGGACTGACGGCCAAGCTTCGTACCCAAAGCTTGTGTCCTTTGAGCTTGCACCTCATCACAGCCAACGGCTTGACCGACTTTAGTTTTTTCTTTGCCAAAGGCTTTTGAGGCTTCGACTGCAAAGATGAATGCACAGCGTCCTCTTCAGAGCAACAGGTGGGCAGCAGCTCCGAAAAAGCCGCCTCAGACTCCTCTCGGAAATCGAGATACTTGTACTTCGCAAGTGTATCGGGAAGGTCACACTCGGCAAGCAGGAGCGGAATAAAACGGCGGCCTGCATTGGAGGGGTCGCGATGAATGGCGGTGCTTCGCTCCAGCGCCACCCAACCCGAGGCCAGCGCCTCAGGAGAGATGCAGAGCAGCAGCACCCGCGACTGTTCCAACCCCTCATCCACCTTCAACGAAATGATGTCGCCCGCCTTGATAACCCACTCATCAAACCACACCCGCACACCAGCCGAGCGCAACCGTTCCGCAAGCCGCCGCACCTTCGGTTTATCCGCCTGATTGTGGCTCAGAAAAACATCATAGAGAAAAGAGGCTGCCATTGATTCACCATTGAGAGAGTGAACGTTACCTGAAGTCGAGCAACATTAATAAAACTCAGTCTGCCTCACCAAGAAGAGCCACCAGCAGGGCGCTGATGGCTCTTTCGGCATAATCAGGCATTTGCTACCATCGCGCGGCAATCACCTCGGCAATCTGCACCGCGTTGGTGGCGGCGCCTTTGCGCAGGTTATCGGCCACAATCCACATATTCAGCGTCTGCGGGTGCCAGTAATCGCGGCGAATTCGCCCGACAAAAACATCGTCACGCTCGTAGGAGGTCAGCGGCATGGGATAGAGACGTGCCGACGGATCATCCTGCATGATAATGCCCGGCGACGTGCGAAGAAGCTCACGCACTTCGTCGATGTCGAAATCTTTTGCAAGCTCAATGTTGAGCGACTCACCGTGGCCACCGTACACAGGAATGCGGACAGTCGTGGGAGAAACACTGATAGCATCGTCGCCCATGATCTTGCGGGTCTCGTTCACCATCTTCATCTCCTCCTTTGTGTAGCCGTTCTCCGTGAACGCATCAATCTGCGGCACGGCATTGAAGGCAATCTGGTGAAAATGGGTAAACTGCTCCTGTTCATCTCCGGCAAGCTCGCTTTCGAGAGCGTCGCGCCCGGCCTTGCCTTTGCCAGTCACGGACTGATAGGTCGAAACAACCACTCTCTTGATGCCAAAGTGGTCGTACAACGGCTTGAGCACCACAACCATCTGAATGGTCGAACAGTTGGGGTTGGCAATAATTGACTCAGGCGTGCCATCCGCTTTAAAAATGTCTCCGGGATTCACTTCGGGCACAACCAGGGGAACATCCAGATCCATGCGGAATGCCGATGAGTTATCGATCACAATGGCCCCTTCGGCGGCGGCAACCGGCGCCCACTCTTTGCTGGCGGTTGCGCCTGCGGAAAAGAGTGCAATATCGACACCACGGAACGCTTCGGCTGATGGCTCACGGATGATGTACTCCTTGCCATTGAAGGCCACCGACTGACCGGCGCTTCTTGCTGAAGCGATCGGAACAAAGTCGGTTACCGGAAATTTTCTCTCTTCAAGCACCTTGATCATGGTGCGGCCAACCAGGCCAGTTGCACCAAGCACCGCCACTCTGCAGCGGAAATCCGAACTACTCATAACACGATCTTTTAATAATTCAAAATTAGTTTCTCTGAATGATCATTGAGATATTCTGCGCCGTCGTGAATCTTTCCCTCCCGCTCATATCCCTCGCACTCCTGGCGGTAGGCCAGAAGAATATCGATAAGCTGCTCCCACCCATCCTCGCGCACCAGTTTGTTGCGCACACGTGATACCATCGGGAGCCCTTTCAGGTAGGTCGAATAGTGGCGACGCATCTCAAGCACGCCATATTTTTCCCCCTTGAACTGCACCGAGAGCTTCAAATGCTCTATGGCCGCCTCAATCCTCTCGCGAAAATCGGGCAACGGCATCGGCTTTCCTGTTTGGATAAGCTGCTTTGCCTGTTCAAAAATAAAGGGGTTGCCAATTGAGCCCCGGCCAATCATCACCCCGTCCGCTCCTGTCTCGGCAAACATCGCCACCGCATCCTCGGCTGACCAGATATCGCCATTGGCAATAATCGGGATTCGTGCCTGCTCTTTTGCCGCACGAATCCAGCTCCAGTCGGCCCTCCCCTTGTACATCTGGCTCCGCGTGCGCCCATGCAGCGCCAGCGCCTGAATACCGGCATCCTCAAGCCGGGGAAGAATATCAAGAATATTGATTGATTCCATATCCCAGCCAATTCTTGTTTTGGCTGTCACCGGAATGTTCACCGCCTTCACAACCGCTTCGGAAATCTGCGCCATCTTCTCTGGTTCCCTCAGCAGCGCTGCTCCAGCCCCCTTGCCGGCAACCTTCTTGGTGGGGCAGCCGAAATTGATATCGAGATAGTCGGGGCAATACTCTTCGGCAATCACCGCCGCCTCCACCATCGAATCAACACTGTTGCCAAAAATCTGTATGGCAAATGGCCTCTCAATGGCATCGGTCTTCAGCTTGCGCAAAGATTTTTCAACGCCCCGGCGCAGGGCTTCAGCGCTGATGAACTCGGTATAGACAATATCCGCTCCGTGGCGTTTGCACAGTTGCCTGAACGCTCTGTCGGTGACATCTTCCATCGGTGCAAGCATGACAGGACGGTCTATATCAAGAGTTCCGATTTTCATCCTTATCCGGTAATAATCTCCGCTGGCCCTGTCATCAGCTCCTTGACCTGCACATGAATCTTTTTATAGAGCAGAGGATCTTCACGAAGGATTTTTTTGACCGTTTCACGCCCCTGCCCAAGTTTTTCCTGCCCGTAACTGAACCATGATCCTGCCTTTTTGATCACCCCGAATTCAACACCAAGATCAATCAGCTCGCCTATGGCCGATATACCTTCGCCGTAAAGAATATCAAACTCGGCGCTCTTGAAGGGAGGCGCCACTTTGTTTTTGACAACCTTGACCCTTGTGCGATTGCCGGTGCTCTCCTCACCATCCTTGATCTGGGCAATTTTACGAATATCAAGACGTACCGAGGCATAAAACTTCAGTGCCTTGCCGCCGGTTGTTGTCTCCGGGCTGCCGTACATGACTCCGATTTTATCGCGAAGCTGGTTGATGAAAATACAGACTGCGCAAGATTTTGAGATCGCGCCGGTCAGTTTGCGCAACGCCTGGCTCATGAGCCTCGCCTGCAACCCCATGACGCTGTCGCCCATCTCTCCCTCAAGCTCGGCCTGCGGCACCAGTGCTGCAACGGAATCAACCACAACAACATCAATAGCGCCGCTCCTGACAAGCGTCTCAACAATGGAAAGCGCCTGCTCGCCTGATTCCGGCTGACTGATAAGAAGAGCATTGATGTCAACCCCAAGTTTGCGGGCGTAGGTAGGATCAAAAGCATGTTCAGCATCAACGATCGCCGCAATGCCGCCCTCTTTCTGTGCTTCTGCAATAACATGTAAAGCAAGGGTTGTCTTGCCCGAAGATTCCGGGCCATAAATTTCAGTGACCCTTCCACGAGGAAGGCCGCCGACTCCAAGTGCAAAATCAAGCGCCATTGAGCCTGTTGAAATTGACTGAACTTTCATGCCGGCAGAATCGTCGCCCATCCGCATGATAGCGCCTTTGCCGAACTGTTTTTCAAGAGCCTCCACAGCAAGGTTCAATTGTTTCAGTTTTGCCGGATCAACAGCGACTGCTTTCTGTTCAGTTTTTTGGATATCCATAATACAAGCATGATATAATTGGAGAAAAAATGGTTCACTCAGGCAATAATGCTCGTGAGCGTTTCCGACAACTCCCGGTAACACAAGCTTAACTCCTCTACAGACCTCGTGTTACTGTAAGCAAGCTTCCTTGAAGAGGCACGTATGCTCTCCAGACTGATAAAAGAGGCGCGCTGCGACAACATCGACCAGCATTCACCTCCAAGGCCGGCAAGCCATCCCAGACCATCAGGCACCATAATCGGCTGCCCGGCGTTGCTGCCAGCACGAGCCCTGATATTGTCAAAAAGATCCAGAAAAGCAAGATTATGACCAACAAGAATATATCGTTCACCAGAACGCCCCTTTTTCCATGCCGCGATATGGGCATCAGCCACATCACGAACATCAACAAAACCGGTGGCTCCTGATGGTAAAAACGGCAATTTCCCCTGATACATCAACCTCAGCACCTTATTGGACGAGCTGACTGAGGCAGGGTTCTGCCTGTCAACGCCAATAACAACTCCGGGATTGACCATCACAACTTCAAGTCCCTCAGCCAGGCCACGCAACGCCTCAAGTTCAGCAAGATGCTTGGCCTCCATATATCCGTTCCTTCGCTGCCACTCCTGGAATGTTGTCGACTCACTGGCCTGGGAACCATCTTCAGTGGCGCCAATAGCCGCGATAGAACTGGTCAGAACAACCCTGCGAACATTATTGAACAGGGAGGCATTGACAACATTGCGCGTTCCAAGCACATTGATATCATACAGTGCGTTACGAAAATTCCTGGTATACGCGATCAACCCTGCACAATGAAAAACCGTATCCACTCCCCGGAACGCCTCATTGAGCGCCAGAGGATCAAGAATGTCAGCCCTGACAATTTCAACTGGTAATCCTTCAAGAAAGGATGAGTTCGAACTTTCTCGCACAATCACCCGACAGTTAACTTCTCCTGAACACTGTGAAAGCAAAGCAAAAACAATCTGCGATCCTATATACCCGGTAGCGCCGGTTATGAGAATTGATGACTTGGACATTAATCGCTATATTTCTCCCTTTTTTGCCTGATACTCAACGTCGAGAAAGCTCTGAAAATAACCGTTACTTCCTCTACAGCAAAATACTTTATTTTTTCGTTTTTCGCCCATAAAATAAGCCATAACGTTACAGGAATATAACCGATGGCAAAGCTTGATTGTTCATAAAAATAAGAATTAAAACTACATTGCATTCAATTCCGCTTATACGCATCAGAAAATCATCCTGCAATGACAATAGATAATCGGCAGCATCCTGCAACTCCCTTTTCTGAAGGATCGGTTCATCAGGGGGCTCTTGACAATAAACTGAGAATTGTCACTGATGCGGTCCCTTCAGTCCATAGCATTACTCTCGGCATACAAATCGATGCCGGCTCACGGGATGACCCTGAAAAGAGTCCGGGTCTGGCCCATTTTATTGAACATGCAATTTTTAAAGGGACAAAGCGGCGCACCTATATTGATATAGCCAAAAACATCGAAAAAAACGGCGGTTACCTTGATGCCTACACCACCAAGGAGCAAACCTGCATCTTTCTTCGCTGTCTGCCTGAACATCTGGAGCCTTCGTTTGAGCTGCTCTCTGATCTCGTCTGCGATCCGATTTTCCCTCCTGAAGAGATCGAAAAAGAAAAAGAGGTTGTCATTGAGGAAATCAGCAGTGTCAACGACACGCCTGAAGAGCTTATTTTTGAGGAGTTTGATTTGCGTTCGTTTCCGTCTCATCCTCTTGGCAAGCCGATTCTTGGCACAGAAGAGAGTGTTACCAACTTTTCGGACGATGATCTGAAAAACTTCATGCTGCAGCACTATGTTCCAAAAAAAATGTTGCTAACGGCAACAGGCAAGGTGGATCACGACCAGATCATGCGACTTGGCGAACGATTTCTCGGCTCACTTGGCGAAAAGCCTGAAAGCCAATACGTGCGCCAGTCATTTTTACCGGAACATTACACGCCCTTTACGTTAACACTGAAAAAAAGGATCTGCCAGGCCCAGATTGTACTCGGCACCGCCATACCACGGCATGACCCGCATTTTTACAGTCTGATGGTGCTTAACTCGATGCTTGGTAACGGCATGAGCTCACTTCTCAATCTGGAACTTCGGGAAAAGCGGGGACTGGCGTACAACGTCTATTCTTCAATCACCTTTTTTGATGATCTGACTGCCATCAATATTTATGCAGGCACAGACAGCAACAAAATCAAGGTCACCCTTGAACTCGTCAGGGAGCTGCTCCAGAGTGATGCCTTGCAACATCCTGACCCGGAAGAGCTGCGGGCGGCGAAAACAAAACTGCTCGGTTCACATATTATGGGTATGGAAAAAATGACACGACGAATGTCACAGACAGCTTCCGACATCTCCTATTTCGGCCGTTATATTGAACCTTCCGAAAAAACAGCCGCTATCGAAGCGGTCAATGCAGACAACATCGCTGACGCTGCCAGCCGAATACTCCATGATGCTCCTTATGCAACACTGGTTTATAAACCGGGACGATAAGCAAGAGAGCAACAAAGCTCTATTTTAAAAAAACAGGAATTATTCGTACCTTCTTTACTTTTAATTTTTCACAATGAATAATTAACCAAAAGAGCCTTGCAAAAGAATATCACGAACGTCAGCGAAACCGAACAGATCCTGGAAATTATTCTGTCCAGTGATGAATTTGGTGCCGAATATAAACAGGAGCTGGAAGAAGCAAAGAGAAACATACAGATCAAGGGATTCAGAAAAGGACATGCACCGGAAAGCCTGATAAAAAAACTGGCTGGCCCTTCGATAGAGACGACTGTTGCCGAAAAGATGGCATCAAAATATTTTGGGGAAATTGCTGATGCCGAAAACATCAAGCCGGCAAGCCGCGCCCAGATCATTGACTTCTCTTATACACCTGATCAACTGACAATCAAGCTGTCCTACGAAATTCATCCCGCAATTGAGCTCAAGGATTATAGCGAATATACGTTCACCAAAGCTCGTTATGTGATTACTGATGAGGATGTGGCACGCGAAATCAATCTTGTGCTGAAAAGTCATGGAACCATGATCAGTGTTGATGAGGCCGCTTCATCGACCGATACCGTTATTGGTGATGTCTACAGACTCAATGAAGCCGGTGAGCCCGAAGAGGAGCAGAAAACTGAAAACCACCACTTCTCCCTTGAGTACCTTCCGGAGGAAAACCCTTTCCGAAAGGCGCTGACAGGGAAAAAAGCCGGTGACGTTGTTGACGTTGAAAACACCATGAACGAGGGTGATGCAGAACCATCACGTTTCCGTGTTTCGATTAGCGAAATCAAACGAATGGAGCTGCCCGAGCTTAACGATGAACTGGTCAAGGAGATCACCGGAAAACGATTTGATTCAGTGGCCGACTTCACTTCGGATGTCAGGATTCAGCTTGAACAGCACTTTTTATCGAAATCCGATGAAGAGCTGATTGAAGCAATATCCGCAAAGCTGATTGAAGAAAATCCTGTCCCTGCGCCGAAGTCCATGATTGAATCTTTTTCGAACATGCTCGTTGAAAATGCCAAACGGCAAATTGGCGGCCACTTCCCGAAAGAGTTGGATGAAAATCAGTTCCGTCTTGCCATGAGACCGAATGCTGAAAAACATGCCCAATGGCTTCTCATCAGCCAGAAAATCGCCGAACTTTCTGAGCTTTCAGTATCGGACGAAGACATCAAGGCTTACGCGGAAAAAGAGGCCGGAAATAACGGAGCTGTGAATGCTGACGATCTCCTGGAAAGCTATAAGTCAACCGAATTCAGGGATTACATCACCGACTCCATCCTCAAAGAAAAGATCTACGATGTTATTAAATCGAAGGTGACAATCACTGAAGAAGAGAAGTCTGTACCAGTTCAGAAAAACTGATATTTCGATCATCATAAAGCACTACAAAGCAGGAGTTGTTCACGACACTTCTGCTTTTTTTACTCACCCCGAACTCTCAATCAGCACTGTCGCAATGGCAGCTTGACTGTCGTGAGAAATTGAAAGCTTAATGGAGCACCCTGAAGGGAAATTTTGTCCATCGGCAGGTCGCACATAAGGACGCCCCCTTTCATCATTGAGTATTGCAAAGCTTTTCCAGTGGACTCCCGCTGAAAATCCCGTCCCGAGAGCCTTGACTACTGCCTCTTTCGCCGCAAATCGACCTGCAATACTTGCAATAATCTGGGGTTTCCGCAAACAGATTTCAATCTCTTCGTCGGAAAGAAACCGTTGGAGAAACTTTGTCCCGTAACGGCTGTAGAGTTTTTCAATCCTGTCAAGATCAACGATATCCACTCCGATTTCCATATTCCTCCCGTTCAGGCAAGCGCTATTTTCAGGGAAAGATCAAGTGACTTGACACTGTGCGTCAGTTCACCAATTGAAATATAATCAACCCCGGTTTCGGCCACTGCCAACACATTGTGCATACCAATATTGCCTGAGGCTTCGAGCAGAATAGTGCTGGATACCCTCCTGACATAATCAACCGCCTCCTTCAGCAGTTCAGGAGTGAAATTGTCAAGCAGAATAATATCCGGCAGGCATACCAGTGCCTTGCTTAACTCCTCCATCGAACGAACCTCGGTTTCAATGTTGACATCGAGATTTTGCTGTTCGCGATAGATCTGTGCACGACGAATCGCAGCAGCAATTCCACCAGAGGCATCGATATGGTTATCCTTGATGAGAATCATATCAAACAGGCCAAAACGATGATTTACCCCGCCGCCTATTCTGACGGCCTCCTTGTCGAAATAGCGTAACCCCGGGGCTGTTTTCCGTGTATCAAGAATTTTTACACCGGTATGGCTTATGGTATCAACGTAGCTCCTTGTTTTGGTCGCTATCCCCGACATGCGCTGCATAAAATTCAGAGCAGTGCGTTCACCGATGAGAAGAGGAGCCAACTTACCCTCGACTTCAAGAATCATATCACCAGAACGCAGAACGTCGCCATCCTTGCGATGTTGCAAAACTCGGAGAGTCGGATCGCAAGCAGCAAAAACCATCGCGGCCACATCCACCCCACCCAGCACGCCATCCTCCTTGGCCTTCATAACCGCGCTCCCCTCCTGCTGCGGATCTATGGTTGCCTGAGTGGTAATATCCCCGGTATAGCGATCTTCTTCAAGAGCAAGCATCATGGCTCTTGTTCGACACCCTTCATAAAAATCGTGACGCACGCTGTTCTTCATATTTACCGCACTCTTGATACATTGAAAAAAAATCTGTTAATAAAGGTAATGATTTTTATACTCTCGATGATCCATGATGGAGTGATTTTATCCCCAATGGTATAACGAGATAGAGAATTGTTATATTAATATGATTTTCTGATAGGGGGCAGCTTATCAATTTACACAATAATCTCGAAGCACTGTCCGGTTTTGGGGCTTTTTTACTGTGAGGAACATGGATATCAATAACATCAGATTTAAGGCATTATTTCAGGACATTGCCTCACTGCAAGATGTTTGGCGTTTTTCTACGGTTAATACCCATGACGTCGATTTTGTCCATTTCAGACAACGCTCTGAATGGTTGCAGTTTACCGGCTTGCATGACAAGAATGGCCATGAAATTTTTGAGGGCGATCTTTTGCGCTGGGATAAGTTTGTCGTTGAAGTCGTCTACTCTTCCGGGAGTTTCAGGGTACTGAATGACGGGAACTCCGACATGCTTCTCTGGTTTTGTTTACCCGAGTGTACAGTAATCGGTAACAAATATGAAAAGAGGGTCAAGCCATAATGACTCGGCACGCTCACTCATACGTCCGGCTTGTCAACATGGTTTTTTATGCACACCACGGCGTTTTGAAGGAAGAGCATACCGTTGGCGCAAAATATGAGGTCGATGCTGAGCTTGTTTTCAACTTTACTGATGCCGCTGAACATGACGACATTACGAAAACTATTGATTACGGCATTGTCTACAGAACAATACGAGAAGCACTGACCCTGAAGAAATTTTTTCTTATTGAAGCAGTCGCCTATGAAATCGCCTGCGACCTTCTTCGTGACTTTCCGGTTCTCGACAAATCCACCATAAATGTCCGAAAACGAAATCCTCCCGTTGACGGCATCTGTGATTATGCCGAAGCCTGTTATTCTGCTATCCGTCACTGACATTCATGCCGACACACCAGGTATTTATAGGAATAGGCTCCAATATCGGGAAACGGCTCTGCTATCTGCAGGAAGCCGTCGACCAGCTCGCTTGTCTCGAAGAAACATCTCTCTGTGCAGTGTCATCTGTTTATATGACAGAACCAATCGGTGTAACCGAGCAAAATCGGTTCTTTAATGGCGTTATCCTGCTGGAGACCGGACTTGCTCCTGAAAAGCTCCGGCAACAGTGCAAGACTATTGAACAGGAGCTGGGACGACCTGTCACCTATCCTCGATGGAGCTCAAGAGTTATTGACCTTGATATTCTGCTCTATGACAATATGTGTCTTCATACCGAAACACTCGTCATACCACATCCCGAGCTGCACCGTCGAAAATTTGTTCTTGTCCCTCTGCTTGACATAGCCAATCCTGTTCACCCCGTCATGCAGCAAAGCATTCGGCAGATTCTCGAATGCTGTGACGACCGATCGGTACTGATCAGGATAAAACAAACGGTAGAGATAAAAAAAAAGCAGACTGCCCATTAAAGCAGTCTGCCCGGTAAAAGAAATGAATCGTGAAAAACCTGTTCTGTTCGCTCAGTTGGCAAATGTAATATTGAGGTTGCCTTCAATAAAATCAGCGCCTTCAGTTTTTCGACCCACAAGAACGTTTGGAAGAATAATGCTTTTGCGGAAATTATTGATATCCACAAGCAGTTCATCTCCTTTGATATTCACATTAAGCTTTTTCACCTCAACATTCGGCAGATAAAGGCTCAAAACATATTTTCCGTTAATTTTGTCCAACATCTGGGTCTTGTCACTACTGTAAAGAATATCTGCCGGGTTTTTGTCGCCAAACATCTCCTGGCTTAACGTATAAAGCCTGTCGGTATTGATAATTTCTGCTGTGGATTGTTTTACCCTGAAAATCGGCACAGGATAAAAACAGTTTTCAATCACTTTGAGATACTTGCTTTGAATATCAATAAGACTCTGCAGATAGTTGTCGGAAGAGCTTTCGGGTAAAATTTTGTTGACTACCGCCGCATCCAGCTTATAGCCAAACAAGTTGAGGTAGGTCTGTACCCGTAATGCTTCCTTGATAACCATATTTTCAGGATTAAGAACAACCCTGAAAGTCGTTATGGCTTTATCCTGAAGCATGGCATGAAGCTCTTTCATGTGATCATTCACCTCTGGCATCAGCTTGAAAATATTCTTCTTCGGCATAAACTTGTTCAGAAGAGGCGCTGCAAAACCAATAGCTTTGGCATGCCATCCACCAATTTTATCCGCATACCATCCATAAGATTCGGGCATACCAAGCAAACGCATGGTTTCACCTGTAGGCGCTGCATCAACAACCACGACATCATAATTACCTGATTTTGCCGCTTTCCAGATATAGCGAAGACTGATCATCTCCTCCATACCGGGCATGATTGCAAGCTCTTCTGCAACAACTTCATTAGCGCCATCATGCATTAAAATCGATGAGAAATAGGAATAAAGTTCTGTCCAGTTTTCCCTGATTTCAGCAAGGACATTCACCTCCATGGCAAAGAGATTTTTTTCAACTTCGACTGGTGTTGATGAAAGCTCAGCATTCAAGGCATCTGCCAAACTGTGAGCGACATCAGTGCTCATAATCAGAACCCTTTGTCCTCTTCGGGCAATTGCTGTTGCAGATGAAGCTGAAACGGTAGTCTTTCCTACCCCTCCCTTACCCAGGTAAAGAATAATTCTCATGTTGATGATCAAAAACTATTGAGTGGACTTGATTGAATGAAAGCTCTTTATCGATTTGCTCCTTCCGTATCGTTTTCATGACCAGCAACGTGACTGGTATCAGATACTCTGGACTCCGCCGAATCTCCAGGCAATTCTGCGGAAACGACCTTTTCATCAGCAAGAACATTACCTGTATCTTCAGCGGATCTGATCTGGATTTTTTTTCTTGAAACAGTTGCAACAGGATCAGGTTCACCGGATGTCACTGGCTTTCCAGAAGCATCATCCATACTCATCATGCTTTTCACAATTGATGGCATGTTCTCGTCAAGAGATTTAATGGCAATACTTTTACGGGCGGGTACGTCAGCGGCCCCTATGTCCTCCTTTATCCTTGTTTTTTCAACTCCAGCAACCACTGACTTTCTGCTCTTTTCAACAACAGCATCATTGCTGTTAAAACAATCATCATTCAGTGTCACATCGTCATCGCTTGTAATATGAATGCTCTTTCTTTTGGAAAAAGAGTCATGACCATCATCACCCTTACGTCTTCTCCCTGGAGAGGCATCATCACTGGATTCTGCATGATCAGCTTTTGAGGATCTTTGCGCCCTTTTCTTGGAATTATCGCCAAAATTGGAAGAGAGCCTCAACAGCTTCCCAACCGATCCGATCATCCCGTCATTTCGCACGGCTGTTTTAACGATATTTATAACAAATCGCTCGGCCTGCGGGTTATCCGCTATACTGTTCAGCAGTTCATTGAGCGCCGTGAGCATCCCGGGAACATGCTGAAGATCATTCTTGACCTGATCACGAATCTTGAAGGGAGCATCGCCAATCAGCTCTTTTAATGATCCTGCTATTCTTTTCAGTGATGCCGGATCTGTTGGCAGCATGTTCTCAATACCCTTGATGGCATCTGCCGGAGAAAAACTCTCCTGCTTGTGACCGCCTGCCGGCTGTTGAGGACGTTCCTCTGGCGCATAACCAAGACTGGCTTTATATTGCTCCAGAAGATCCTGGCCATAACCTATATGACTCTCCTGCTGTACAGGGTCTGGCGTTTCAAATCGAAAAGAAATAACCTGGGGTACGCAAACTCCCCTTGCCCCTTGCAGAATACGTGCAGAAACGGCATCAGGAATATTTTTTCGGAAATTAAGACCAAGATGCTCTTCGATAATAGATTCAATAACGGTGTGAAGCCTGGTAATCAAGTCGGCTTCCCGAAGTTCAACCATATCAAAAATCACATAGACGGGCTCTTTATCTTCCCGGCGAACCTTGAGATTGATCGTCGCAAAATCATGATCTTTATTGCGACTGTTCATAGAAAGGGAACCAAGGTTAAAGCGGTCAAGATAATCTTTATTCAAGCCTCTTGCCCACAGATAAACCGCCTTGTCGGTATAGATCAAATAATCCTGAAAGGCAATATTACCAACACGTTCCTGATGTGATTCATAAAAAACCCCTTCAAAAAATGCAATCGGATTTTCACCGGCAGTCATGAGCCCTTTCTGAAAAAACTCATGAACATCACTCTGTTCGGTCTGACCCGAAATGTACACAGAAACATTACCCATTACCCATACCCGTTCGCTTAATTTCCCCGGCCGATTGAAATGAAATTTATGAAATTTTTATAATAAACAGAAATTACTCAACCTGCCGAAAAAGAGCGCTTTTTTGTAAAAATAAAAAAGGCAGTGAAAGCCTTGAGCTTTTCACTGCCTGCGTAAAGAGCGTTTCAGCTCAGCTTACTCTGCGAACTTTGATTCAACAGCTTTGGTTGGAACAGCATAACCTGAAACTTCAGGTGATGATCCGCGAAGGCTTGTGCCTCCACCCATGCTGCCATAAGCATTGCGATTGATTCTCATGGTGCCTTTGCCCAGTGAATCAAACAACATACCTACAGTTTCCCAGTGCCCTTCAACCATGACTTCAAAAATACGTCCGGCTGCGGCCAGGATATCGGTAAAAACGCCACCACCACTCATAGTTCCTCCTCGAAATTTAATTATTGAAAAGTTATCAGAATTTAAAACGGTATTCTTTAACTAATTTACGGTAATAAAAAACAAAAACAAGAAAAAGTTTTCTCTTTTGAACAGCTATGCCCAAAAAAAACAGTGACCTTCTTTATTTTCTTACAGGACCTTTTTGAAAAGAGCCTGCAAAATTCTTGACGACTTCAGCAGCAGATACCCCTGCATCACCAACAGCAGTAGCTGCATTTCCGGTGACATTTTCAACACTCTCAACTGCGCTGACATACAATTCACTTGCAGTTCTTGATGCATCTTTAACGGTAATAGCAACACGGTCAATAGTTTCACCAACGACGCCACTGGTATTGCCCAGCAGATTACCAACACCCGAAGCATCGATAACTGCGCCCACTGTGCCGGTTACTGTATCAAAAAGATTACCGGCAAGATTCAGGCCGCCAACAACAGCGCTCTGTCCGGTCAAGAGTACACTTTCGGCAAGAAAAGTAAGGCGATCTGTAAAATCAAGCTCTTTAAAATCCTGACGCAGTTTCTGGTAAGATTCCGACATATTATTCTCCCTGGAAATGAGGCTCTTGTCAATCGAAGCCCCTGTTAAAATTAACGACTAATGAGATTACTTTTGTGAAATTTAAACATAAATTTTGATCTATACAAATACTCCTCCCCAGGTGTCGTTATCCTCTATCGTACGCATTTTGTTCCTTTTGTGACCGGCTGTGATTCTGACGATCAAGATCAAAGGGAATGTGAAGCCATTTGTCTTTGAAAACAGCATCGCCAGGTTCAAGCCCAGTCAGACTGATAGGAAGCGTGATGATTTTGCGTTGATTGCCGATTTGTACAAATAACTCATCACCGGTCACCCATACATCAATATCAACTGGATTGGCAAACATAAGCTTCAACTGTACCTCATAGACATCACCGTTACGGACAAACTTGATCGGTGGCTCGTCATACATCATATCGGACGGATCAGTATCGCCGTACATGTCTTTGGCAAACATCTCAAGTGATTTGAGACCGACAATTTCCTGCTCGTACATCCTGAGTTTTTTTACCGGAAGTGGCGAAAATCCCTCTTCGATCTCTCCAAGGTACTTCTGCTGAATAGCTTTCCAGTTTTCAAGATACCCACTATCTTCGTTGGTATCAAGCAAACGATTGACAAGCACCATGTCCACCTTGAAACCGTAAAGGTTCAGGTAGGTCAAAGCGCGCATCGTCTCCTTGATCGACATTTTCTCTGCATTCATGACCAGCCGAACCGTCGATTTCTGATTGTCCGTAAGAATATCACGAATATCCTCAAGCTCATCAAAAACCTGGTCAACCGATTCTATAGCATCTGCCGGTGGAATAAAAAAGGCAATTTTATCAGACATTTTTGAGAGCGGCTTGCTCAAAGGCTTGATCAGATATTTGTTGACGTTTTTTACAGCTTTCATACCCCATGACAGGGTATCGGGAAGGGAGAGCAAACGCAGGGTTTCGCCGGTAGGCGCCGTATCAAGAACAAGGACATCATAAAGACCAGAGGCTTTATAGCGTTTTATCCTCAAAAGGGAAAAAAGCTCTTCCATGCCAGGGAGGATGGTCATTTCATCAGCCATGACTCCGGAAATACCCTGAGCCATAAATATCCTTGTATAATATTTTTGGACAGACTGCCAGTTCTGCTTGAGATCAACATAAGGATTGACCTCAATGGCATGAAGATTCTCCTTGATCTTTGTTGGTTCTGCGCCAAGAGGCAGGTTAAACGAATCCGATAAACTATGTGCTGGATCAGTAGAAAGGACAAGGGTCCGATAGCCAAGCTCTGACAAGCGGACAGCCGTAGCAGCAGACACACTGGTTTTGCCTACTCCGCCTTTACCTGTAAATGTTAAAATACGCATGAACCGAACTTTGGATTTGGAAATGCAGTGCGAAAATCAGAAAAAGTCAAAGATATAACTCTAAGCTGACACTACAAAAGATAAGGCACACACTCTTTAATTTAATTATTTTGGCCATATTGTGTGAAACTGTTCGTGCATGGCAATCATGCTCCAGAAAAACAACAACGCAGGAAATCAGAATATGCAAACTCATCAGTGCGAGTCTGTGGCCATTGCCGATATCCGGGCAACAGTCGTTCAGGTACGCCGAATCAGCAGTGATGTCAGCATCATCACCATCGAGTGCCCTGTAATTGCTGCAGCAGCACAACCTGGTAACTTTGTTAATGTGAAGATTAACAGCTCGACGCAGCCTCTGCTCAGAAGACCGTTTTCGATTCATAACATCCGTGGCCCACTCATCGATATCATGGTGAAAACAGTCGGAGCCGGTACGACTCTTTTCTGTCAGATCACTGAGGGTTCAGCAGTATCGGTGCTTGGACCGCTGGGAAACAGCTTCAACCGAACAAACCCTGAATTTGAGACAGCATTGCTTGTCTCCGGCGGAATCGGTACTGCTCCTATGCTTTTTCTTGAAAAAACACTTGCCGCAGAAGGCAGAAAAGTGATCAATCTTATCGGTGGACGAACAAAGGATGACATCCTCTCCCAAAACCTTGCCAACTGCCGTATTGCGACTGATGATGGTTCCGCCGGGTTCAAAGGCACTGTCGTGGAGCTGCTTGATGTCTTCCTCCATGATCTGAAAAAAGAGGGCACTCTCAAGGTTTTTGCTTGCGGGCCAAATCCAATGCTGAAGGCACTTACCCGATTATGCCATGAACACCAGCTTTCATGTGATGTCTCACTTGAATCGGTAATGGGCTGCGGCATCGGCATTTGTTATGGCTGCAGTGTTGAAGTCATGGCTCCTGACGAAGGGATTCGAACCATTCTGCTCTGCCGGGAAGGCCCCGTCATTAATGCAAAATTATTAATAGCATAAGACGTATATTAATAGTATAATTGCTTTTGGTAATAACAAAAACAATCAAGGCATTCCTCGACTTTTTTTCTCAACGAACCGCTAAACGACTATGGCAAAAGGGCTCAACAAAGTAATGCTGATCGGTCATCTCGGCAACGATCCTGAATTAAGAACAACCTCGTCCGGTCAGTCAGTGGCCAATTTCACTTTAGCCACTAACGAAAACTTCAAGGACAGCAATGGCAACCTGCAGGAGAGGACTGAATGGCACAGAATTATCACATGGGGTAAACTTGCTGAAATATGCAACCAATACCTGAAAAAGGGGCGACAAGTCTATATTGAGGGGCGTCTTCAGACCAGAAGCTGGGACGATGCCAAAAGCGGTGAAAAAAAATATACAACAGAGATTGTCTGTTCCGATATGCAGATGCTTGGCGGGCAAAGAGATCAGGGAAGTGGGCAAGGAAGTTATGAGGGGACTCAAAATTATGATCGACCACAGATCAATCCGGTCCAGCATGATTATCCACAGGGCAATACATCGCAAACCTCTCCATCCTCAGCTTCGATGCTTGAAAATGAAAAGGACGATCTCCCTTTCTGATTTATTAATCTTCAGGGCGTACTCCGGTACGCCCTGACACTATAATTTGACATCCCATAATGGAGGCACTGAAAAAAAATATCTCCGCTGGCGCCATTTCTCCGGTTTATCTCCTGTACGGCCCCGAAAGCTACCTGAAAGAAGAGGTTGCAAGCATGATCAGGAACGCCATTTTCCCCTCCGAAAGCGATGCCGCATGTAATACGCACATCTTTTATGGCACCGATCTCACCATCGGTGAGCTTGTGTCGAAAGCATCCGAGTACCCGATGTTTACCCAAAAACAACTTATTATTGTCCGGCAGTTTGAAAAAATCAAAAAACCCTCGACAAAAGAACAGCAGAAACAGCACGACGAAAAACTCAGCCGCTATATCGCCAACCCTGCAGAATTTACTGTTCTGATCTGCGACTCGGACCAGATCGATAAAAAGGAGATAGAAAAACTCCCGTTCAGTGCCTTTAAAAAATTTCGTCACGAATTTCCCGTCATCAAATCCCCCGACCTTTTTGCCTATAACAGAGCAAAAGCTTCCGGATGGGAATTTGATGCCGACGCGCTGAAAGCATTTACTGCGTATATCCAGCCATCGGCAAGAGAAATATGCCACGAAATCGAAAAGATCATCATGTATGCGTCTACCCGAAACGGAGAGAGACACATAACAGCTCATGATGTGTATGACTGCGTCGGTATATCACGAACCTACAATGTCTTTGAGCTTGAGAAAGCCCTTGCTGAACGAAGCCTGAGGCTCTGCAGCGGCATCTCACTCATGATCATGGATCAGGAAGGGCAGAAAGAGGGGCTTGGGAATATCATCCGATTCCTTACAACTTTTTTTATCCGAATCTGGAAACTGTCGTTACCCGAGGTCCAGAAAATGCCCCATGCTGAAATTGCCAAAACCCTTGGCATGTTCGGTAAACAGGAGTACTTTGTAAAAAACTATCTTGCCTACATCAAATCGTTTTCACAAAAAGATGCCGAGCAGGCGTTATCCGTCCTGCAGGAAACTGATGCCGCACTGAAAGGACTGCGATCCTACCCGGACGAAAAATATCTGCTTCTGCAACTCATGCAAAAACTGCTAGGATAACCGACAGCACTCACAACCACCCTTTGCGCCTGTACCAGGCAATCGTTTTTGCCACACCATCGGCAAGAGGGGTTTTTGCGCTAAAGCCGAAATCCTGAGCTGCCTGCTCTGGAGAACAGACCCAATAGTCCTGCACCAGTTCATTCGCCTTGTCACGATTGACAAGCACAGGCTTACCCAACAGATAACCCGCAGAACCAATCACTGTGCCAAGGATAAACACAAGCGATTGAGGCAGAGAAATTTTGTGAAGTTTGGTAAAGCCGAGCGTCGGTCGCGAAGCGGCAATCACATCATCCCATGAATATGAGCGGGGAGACGTGATATAATATATGTGGCCAACCGCCTTCTCTGAACGAGCCGCTGCCATCATACCGTTCACAAGATCGTCAACATAAATCATGCTGAAACGCTGTCTCGACTGGTTACCGGCAGAAACAAGAAACCCTTTGGCAAGCATCTGAAATACCTGAAACACGTCCTGATCCCCCGGCCCATACACTGCGGGAGGACGCACAATAGTAACAGGAAGACGAGCCGAACTTTCCATACAAAGGTTTTCAGCCTTTAATTTACTGCGTCCATAGGCACTTACCGGACATGGGCGATCAGACTCTCTGACTCCGTATGTACCTTCAGATGCCGGGCCACCAACCGTCAGCGAAGAGACGTAAAGAAAACGCTTGAGATCCGGGTTATGCTCCCTGACGGCAATCAGCAAGTTTTGCACCGGCATCACATTGCCTGCATCATATCCTGCTTCATCAAGCGCTTTGGTTACCCCCGCAAGGTGCACTATACAATCAACATCGCTGACCGCACGGCCAAGATCATCAAGATTGCTGAAACTACCCCGAACGACCTCTATACCTGCCGGCAAAGCTTCTGCCTTACTTTCAGGGCGAAGAAAAACCCTGACTCTCTCTCCTTCTCCCAAAAGATATTTCAGGAGCCGCTTGCCAATAAAACCGGTTGAACCAGTCACCAATATTTTTTCACCCATATCCAGGACAACTCCATTTTATCAGGCACACCCACTGCCATTAGAACGGTTAGCTTCTCCATCTCCAAAAAACCGTACCGGTTATTAACAGAAAAAAATAAAAATTTTTAATACATTTCGGTTTATGAGCGAATTTTGCTTCCATAAACAAGTATCCCTTGGTCAAATCAATCAAAAAGAGGCGACCGTAAATCAAGAAATTCCAGCTTTTTTATCTGTAGCTGAAGTAAAATTGTATTCCTGTGGAGAACATTAAAGACTTATTTAAAAAATGCGTTGAGTATACAATTGCCGATGAGGTAAAATCTCAGGGTGTATATCCTTTTTTTCATCCAATAGATGAAAATGAAGGCCCGGTTGTCTCTTTCGGTGGACGAAAGCTGGTTATGGCTGGGTCAAACAACTACCTCGGCCTTACTGCCGATCCAAGAGTAAAAGCAGCTTCAATAAATGCTATAAATAAATATGGCACAAGTTGCAGCGGCTCCCGTTATATGACCGGAACGGTAAACCTTCATGTTGAACTGGAGGAAAAACTTGCTGACTTTTTTGAAAAAGAGCGCTGCCTGCTTTTCAGCACTGGCTACCAGACAGGACAGGGCATCATCCCGACGCTGGTTCAGCGTGGTGAATACATTGTTTCAGACCGGGACAACCATGCAAGTCTTGTTGCCGCCTCAATTATGGCACAGGGTGCCGGAGCAAATCTGGTACGCTATAACCACAACAATATGGAGGATCTGGAGCGTGTGCTTCAAACGCTTCCTGAATCTGCAAGCCGCCTGATAGTTTCAGATGGTGTGTTTTCGGTATCAGGAGAAATTGTCGATCTCCCAAATCTTGTGAAACTTGCAAAAAAATATGGCGCCCGTATTCTCATTGATGATGCTCACGCTGTCGGCGTCATTGGAAAAACAGGCAGAGGCACTCCCTCAGAGTTTGATCTTGTCAATGAGGTTGACCTGATCATGGGCACCTTCTCAAAAACCTTTGGTTCGCTTGGAGGTTACGTCGTTGGTGACCGCTCCGTCATTAACTACATCAAGCATAATGCCGCATCGCTGATCTTCAGCGCGTCACCGACTCCTGCAAGTGTTGCTGCCGTCTTGACGACTCTCGACATCATCCGCACTGAGCCGCAACTTATGCACAGGCTTATTGCAAATACCGATTACGTTCGCCAGGCACTGCTCAAAGCCGGATTTACACTTATGCCATCCCGCACGGCTATTGTTACCGTGCTGATCAGAGACCAGGAAAAAACGCTTCTGTTCTGGAAAAAACTTTTTGATGCCGGCGTTTACGTGAACGCTTTTATCCGACCCGGAGTCATGCCTGGCCACGAGGCGTTGCGCACAAGCTTTATGGCCACTCATGAGCGTGAACATCTCGACAAGGTGATCACTGAATTCTGCACTATCGGCAGGGAGCTGGGAATCATCTGAAACAGCGGCATCTCCAAAATTACTGCTGCATCATCCCCGGTATCCGCCGGGGATTTATTTTTTCCCCTGATATGAATCATTCGCAAGCTCTCTGCAGAACCCCTTCTTACGTCAATAGTTGAGCATTTCTATTATTTTTTTTATAGATTATAAATATTAAAGTTTGGAGCGGAATAGCGTGATGTGTATTTCTCCCTGATTGCTGATAGAATGTTCTGATGATCTGAAAAACATACTTGACACCAAAAAGATAGTAGCCCTGTTTAATTTGTTCATCTGTATCAATCGCAACTAAACCACATACAATCATGAAAACAAAACTACAGGCGTTTCGCTTCGTCCGTTTTGTTCTATCGGCATTCTGCCTGATGGCATTGCTGGTACCACTCCCCTCTTATGGAGCCGATACCGGAACGGTAAAGGGCAAAGTCATTGACAAGGCTGACGGTGAAGGTGTTTACGGTGCTTCGGTCACCATAGCCGGTACCACCATCGGCACAGCAACTGACATGAACGGCAACTTTACCCTCCAGAACGTCCCCGCAAAATCCCAGAAAGTATCTGTATCCATCGTCGGTTACGCCCCAACAAGTCAGCTTGTTTCAGTTGCTTCCGGCCAAACCTCTTTGGTAACCCTGCAACTTGGCCAGACCACCATTATGGCCTCAGAGGTTGTGGTTGGCGCATCACTCTACAAGCAGGATCGCCTCGACGTCCCTGTAACCGTCAACGTGGTATCCAGGGAAAAAATCAAGCAGGATGCCAATCCGACACTCGACAAGATACTCGAGTCGATTCCCGGTGTCGTCATGAGCCGCGCTGGCGGTCAGACAGCATCCTCCCTGCAGATCCGAGGCTCCAACACCTATCAGGGCGGTGGTATCGGAACCCGTGTCAACGCGTTCTACGATGGATTCCCGATCAACGCCCCGCAATCCAGTGAAATCGTATGGCAGACAGCGAGCCTGAACTCCGTTGATAAGGTTGAGGTACTGAAAGGTGCTGCGGCAACACTCTACGGCTCAGGTGCCATGGGCGGAGTTGTTAACGTTTCAGGCCACCTCCCAGACAAAATGGAAGTAAAGTATGGTGTAAGTGGCGGGTTCTACGATGCGCCTCCATCGTCCGATCAGAGCAACTATCGCAAGCCTGCGGGGACAACCGCCTCGTCAATAGGAACCCCTTGGCTGTGGAACACCTACTTCGGGCTCGGTAACAAAAGCGGCAAGTGGAATTACAGCCTCCTCTATACACATGCTTCCGACGATGGCTACAAGGCGAACACCCAATATCAACTGAACGACATCAAGCTGAAAGCCCGGTACGACATTGATGCAACCCAGTACCTGCAGCTCTCCAGCTTCTACAACGAGTCGTTCGGAGGCTATCAGTATCAGTGGCCTAATCCAGCCCACGCATATGATGCCTATTCCTCCCCCATGACTCCCGTTGGGAAGTATAGCACTGCAACAACCCGCAGGAGAAATGCGCTTGCTGGCTTGAACTACGTCAAGCTCTTCAACGACAACGTATCCCTTGACACCAAGGCTTACTATACGCACAACGGCACCCGCAATGAGTTCCCTAAAAATTATACATACAACCCCACCCCTCCCCCTGGATCATTTACGGAATACTCCAGTTTTAACGAAACCTACTCAGACAGAGCAGGCGTGGGGACAAAACTCGACTGGAGACTCAGCGATCAGCACCGTTTACTTGCAGGCGTAGACGCGAACCTCGCCACAGTGACTTCGTCGTCACTCTTCTCAACGAACAGTTCGTTCAATAGCGAACCGGAAAAGACGTTATCATCTTTCCTTCAGGACGAGTGGAAAATCGCCGAAAAGCTTACAGCGCTCGCATCGTTGCGTTATGACCGGAGCAACATTGATGCCGATACATTCAATTACTCGCAGTACATTCTGGTAGGATTTGTTCCTACCAAGACCTATTATACGGGCACTATCCAAAACAAATCGGTTGATGCGTTGAGCCCCCGTTTCGCCTTGAACTACAAGGCTATGGATGACATGAGCTTGCGTGCCTCATGGGGCAGGAGTTTCCGCGCTCCAACAATCTACGAGCGCTTCGTTACGGATGCAGGCGGGTATGGTAGTGTAAGGCCAAACGGTCTTCTGGACAAAGAGACCATGACAGCCTATGAACTGGGTCTATTCAAGCAGTTCAGTGAGAGGGTCTCTTTTGACGTATCAGGATTTATAAACGACTACAATAACTTGATTGAATCTGTACAGATTGGTACCGATGCTATTTCCATGCCGATATTCCAATACCAGAACATCTCAAAAGCACGAATCTGGGGCATTGAGACGAGTTTGAATATCAGACCTGTCGATCCGGTTACCTTCAACTTGGCGTACACCTATATGAACGCCAAGAACAAATCGTATGCACCTGGAAACGCAACAGTTGACGCTAATCCGGATCCCCAATGGCTGCCGTACAGGCCCGAGCACTCGGCATCAGCAAGCGTGTCGTGGAAAGCGACAAAGAGCCTGACTTTCAACACGAACGGGCGGTATATAGGTAAGTACAAGAACATCAGTTCGAGTACCAATCTCACGGGTTCAGGCTACCCCGGTAATTTCGTGCTGTTCAACCTGGGGACAAAGTATCAGGTCAGCGAGAATGTATCGGCTTCCTTGACGTGCTACGACATCAACAACACTCAGTACGAAGAAGTCGTCAACTTCCGTGCTCCTGGACGCAGTTATGTTGCAGGAGTAGATTTCATCTTCTAAGAAAGCTGTAAGCAACTAAAAATCAGGATTACCCGAGCCAGCCCCTGAACCATCAGGGGCTGGCTCTTTTTTTAATCGTTAGTTTACATCAAGGGATTTTATTACATTTTGCAATCCTTTTAAAACCACAAGCAAACGCACATCTTTTGTAATTCTATGTACGATAAAATAAGAATTGCCGCTATTGTCGGGATGGAACAATGCAACCAGCGGGTATGGCGCGAAGTGACCTCCAAAATAGCCGATCATGCCGAACTGACCCAATGGACAGATCAGGATCTCGAACATCAGAACCCTGAAGCTGCCGAAGCTATTCACAATGCCGACTGTATTTTCACCACCCTGATTCAGTTCAAAGGCCAGGCTGACTGGTTACAGGAGCAGGTCGACAAGTCAAAGGTAAAGGTAGTTTTTGCCTACGAGTCGATGCCTGAAGTGATGCAGATGACGAAAATTGGCAATTATGTGGTTTCGGGCGACGGAAGCGGCATGCCTGACATTGTCAAAAAAGTTGCAAAAATGCTGGTTAAAGGACGCGACGAAGATGCGCTCTACGGCTATATGAAGCTGCTTAAGATTATGCGCACCATGCTGCCGCTGATTCCGAAAAAGGCTAAGGATTTCAAGAACTGGATGCAGGTCTACACCTACTGGATGAACCCTACGACCGAGAATCTGGCGTCGATGTTCAACTATATTATGGCTGAATACTTCGAGGTTGGTGTCAAGGTTGAGAAGGTACAGGAGGTTCCGACAATGGGCTTCTATCACCCCGATGCACCAGAGTATCAGAAAGATCTGCACCATTACGAAAAATGGCTTCATAAACGCGACCGAAACGCAACAAAAAAACGCAACATCGGCCTGCTCTTTTTCCGTAAACATCTGTTGCAGGAGAAAGAATATATAGATAATACGATTCGTGCGATCGAGGCCAAAGGACTCAATCCGCTGCCAGTTTTTGTGATGGGTGTTGAAGGACACGTTGCCGCCAGAGAATGGTTTACCCACAACAACATCGACATGCTCATCAATATGATGGGCTTTGGTTTTGTTGGCGGCCCTGCTGGCGCAACCACTCCAGGCGCATCATCAGCCGCTCGTGAAGAGATTCTCGGCAAGATCAATGCCCCTTATGTCGTCTCCCAACCTCTCTTTATTCAGGACTTTACCTCCTGGAAGTCACAAGGCGTTGTGCCGCTGCAATCGGCCATGACCTATTCGCTCCCTGAAATGGACGGAGCTGTCTGCCCGGTAGTACTCGGCGCCATCAAGGATGGGCGCCTGCAAACCGTTCCGGATCGACTGGACAGACTTGCCGGACTTGCCAAAAAGTTTTCAGAACTGCGCCAGGTGCCCAACAAGGATAAAAAAGTTGCTCTGGTTGTCTACGACTATCCGCCGGGTATGGGCAAAAAAGCCAGCGCCGCCCTGCTTGATGTCCCAAAAAGCATTTACAACATTATTCTGACGCTTCGCGCTGAAGGGTACAATGTCGGAGAGTTGCCTGAATCTCCTGAAGTTTTGCTTTCAATGCTCGACAAAGCCACTGATTACGAAATCCAGGCTCACGAACAGGAGTGCTTTGCCATAGACCGCGAACAGTTCAACAGCATCACCAGCAACAGAGAGCGCGAACGAATTGAAGGCCGCTGGAGCGGGTTCCCCGGAGAAATTGCCCCAATCAAACCTGACAAGCTTTTTATTGGCGGCATCACGCTTGGAAACATTTTTATCGGAGTGCAGCCCCGTCTTGGTATTCAGGGAGATCCGATGCGACTGCTCTTCGACAAAGAGAACACCCCGCACCATCAGTATATCGCATTTTATCGCTGGATCAGCCGCATTTTTGGAGCCCATGCGATGGTGCACATTGGTATGCATGGCACGGCGGAGTGGATGCCTGGTTTGCAGCTTGGCGTCACTGGCGACTGCTGGTCGGATGCGCTGCTCGGAGAGGTACCCCATTTCTATATTTATCCGATCAATAACCCGAGTGAGGCCAACATCGCCAAACGTCGCGGTTACGCCACGATGATTTCACACAATATTCCACCGCTGGCTCGTGCTGGTCTCTACAAGGAGCTGCCTGCCTTCAAGGAGATGCTGAACGATTATCGCGAGCGCGGGCTTGAGACGACAGCAGATGCTGAGACAGAAGAGGTCATCATCAACAAGGCACAGCAGCTCAATTTGACGGACGACTGTCCGCGTGTTCAGGGAGAAAACTTCCAGGACTATATCAGTCGCCTCTACACCTATATGATGGAGCTTGAGGGTCGTCTGATTTCAAACTCGCTGCACGTTTTTGGCGAAACACCGAAGCTTGAAACCCAGGTAACCACCATCACTGAGTATCTGAAGGTGCGCGGCAATGAAAGGTCGCTGCCATCAGTCATCATGCAGGCTATCGGTGAAGACAAAGCCTGGGGCGATTACGCCACCCTTGCCACCCTCGCCCGAAAGGGTGAACAGCAGGCCATGACCGTCCGTGAAACAGTGGACGAACATACCAGAGCGTTTATCGAAAAGAGCATTTTTGGCCAAACCAATCCGACAACCGTTTTCAGCCAGATGACCGGCGGAGGAAAGGCAACAGCAGAGATGGCTGAGGCTATCAACAGCGCACTGCACGACGGTCTGGCTCTTAAAAAGGCCCTTGAAGACAACCGCAATGAGATGAAAGGCTTCCTGAGAGCCCTCTGCGGTGAGTACATTCCTTCAGGTTCAGGCGGTGATCTTGTGCGCGATGGCGCAGGTATTTTGCCGACAGGGCGCAACATTCACGCCATTGACCCCTGGCGCATTCCTTCTGAACTTGCCTTCAAGCGCGGCAAACAGATTGCTGAGAGCATCCTAAACCGACACGTTGAAGAGAACAACGGTGAATACCCCGAAACAATCGCGCAGGTACTCTGGGGACTTGACACCATCAAGAGCAAGGGCGAAGCGGTTGCCGTGATCATTCACCTGATGGGCGCAGAGCCCGCCTATGACGCCCAGGGCAAAATCAGCCACTACCGTCTGGTACCGCTTGAAAAGCTTGGACGGCCAAGAATTGATGTGCTGATCCAGATCAGCTCAATTTTCCGTGATACGTTCGGCGTGCTTGTTGATCATCTTGACAAGCTGGTGAAAGATGCCGCAAAAGCAATTGAGCCGCACGAGATGAACCATATCAAAAAACATGTTGACGCTGCCCTGAAAGAGGGGAAAGATTTTGAAAGCGCCACATCGCGTCTTTTCACCCAGGCACCCGGCGCTTATGGCTCACAGGTCGAAGAACTGGTCGAAGATTCAGCATGGGAATCGGAAGAGGATCTCGACAACATGTTCATCAAGCGCACCGGTTTTGCCTACGGTGGCAACCGCTACGGAGATCAGCAGACCGATATTCTCAAAGGTCTTCTCAGTACTGTGGATCGCGTGGTGCAGCAGGTTGACTCGGCTGAGTTCGGCATTACCGACATTGACCGCTATTTCTCTTCATCGGGAGCACTGCAACTTTCGGCACGTCGTCGCAATCCAAAGGGCGACAATGTCAAGTTAAATTATGTTGAGACCTTTACTGCGGATGTAAAAATCGACGATGCCGACAAGGCCTTGAAGGTGGAGTTCCGCAGCAAACTGCTTAATCCGAAATGGTTCGAGACAATGCTCGACCAGGGGCATAGCGGCGCCGCCGAAATCAGCAACCGCTTTACCTATATGCTCGGATGGGATGCCGTCACCAAAGGAGTTGATGACTGGGTATACAAAGAGGCGGCTGAGACCTACGCCATGGATCCAAACATGCGCGAGCGCCTCATGAAGGTGAATCCGAAAGCCTTCAAAAACATTGTAGGCCGTATGCTTGAAGCAAGTGGACGCGGTATGTGGAGTGCAGACCCCGACATGATTGAAAAGTTACAGGAGATTTATTCCGACCTTGAAGACCGCCTTGAGGGAATTGAGGTTTAGAGATCACAGGTTATTGAGAGATTGCATTTATGCACTTTGTGTTCCTTACTATGGAGGCCACCAACAACAGCGCGCTGAAGGCTGCTGCTGTTGAGTTGAACAGAACGTTCAACATCGGTCTGGAGGTTTCGGTCTTCAGTCTTGGTCTCCATAACAGTAAAAAACTCTGGGAAACGCTGGAACAAACTTTTCCGAACGCTGATTTTGTGTTTGGTTCGATGCTTTTCAGCGAAGAGGTTGTTCGACCGCTCGAGAAACTTCTTGAGGGGTTATCCTGCCCGGTCTGCATGATCACCAGCAACCCGGCCCTTATCACCCAGACAAGAGTCGGAAAGTTTTCACTCCGCAAGCCAAAAAAAGAGGAGCAAAAAGAGACAAGTGTCTTCAAGCAATGGGCAGAAAAACTGATGCCCAGGCAGAGCCATGGAGAAAGCCAGCGACAACTTGCACTGGTTCGAAGTGTCAGCAAGGTGATGAAGTTCATTCCAGGCAAGGCCCGCGATATCCATACATTTATTGCTGCCCACCAGTTCTGGCTCAACGGTTCCCAGGAAAACATGGAGCGCTTTCTCTCCCTTCTGGTAGAGCGATACGTGCCCGGCTGGAAGGGAAAACTGCCACAAAAAGACCCTCTCTTTTATCCTGATGCTGCTATCTGCCACCCCGATGCACCTGAACCATTTTTTGCAGCCCAACCGTTTCTTGAGTGGCAAAGGAAAAACAAGTCAAAGCTGAACAACGGAGAGGTGATCATTCTTGCCATGCGCTCGACCGTCCTCGGCAAGAACATGGATCACCTGAACTCTCTGGTTCACTCTTTTGAATCAAATGGAATAAAAAGCTGCATCGCATACAGTGGTGGTCTTGATTTCAGACCAGCTCTTGAACGCTTTTTCAATCCTGAAACTCCCGGTTCCCTGAAACTTTCACTGTTAATAAATTCAACCGGATTTTCACTTGTCGGGGGCCCTGCCGAAAGCAAGGCCGCTGAAACAATTATTGTGCTGAAAAAGCTTGATGTCCCCTGCCTGAACCTTATTCCGCTCTCTTTTCAGCCTATTGAACAGTGGCGCGACAGCAATCTGGGCCTCACTCCACTTCAGACAGCGCTGAGTGTTGCCGTTACTGAACTGGATGGTTCTATTGAGCCACTGGTGTACGCTGGCACCGAAAGTGGAAGTGATCGCACCATCCCGCTTCAAGAGGAAATTCGCATTATTACAGGTCGGGTACAGCGGCTCCTCAGGTTGCAGGAGAAAAAAACGGCCGACAAAAAAATTGCCATTGTTCTCTTTAATTTTCCCCCGAATCTCGGCAATGCAGGAACTGCTGCATATCTCAATGTTTTTGAAAGCCTTCACCGCCTTCTCAAGGAGATGAGAGCAGCAGGATACCATGTTGAAGTGCCGGAAACAACTGATGCGCTGAGAGAGCGACTGCTTGAAGGAAACCGTCTGATGTATGGCACTGACGGCAATGTTGACGCACATTTGCCTGTTGAGGAGTACCGCAAACTCTTCCCTTCCTTTGAGAGAATCGAACCCTTCTGGGGCGATGCTCCCGGCGAAATCCTCAATGACCGTAAGCATTTTCATATTCTCGGCTGTTCACTGGGCAACATTTTTATCGGCCAGCAGCCGAGTTTTGGCTACGAACGCGATCCAATGCGCCTGCTGATGGCAAAGGACGCCGCACCAAACCATGCTTTTGCCGCCTTCTACACCTGGATTGAACAATGCTTTGACGCGGATGCCGTGCTGCACTTCGGCACTCACGGCGCCCTTGAGTTTATGCCCGGCAAACAGGTCGGGCTTTCAAGCTCCTGTTGGCCAAAGCTGCTTATCGGCAGCCTTCCGAACTTTTACTGTTACTGCGTCAACAATCCGAGTGAAGGGGCTATTGCCAAACGCCGTGGCTTGGCCACACTGGTGAGCTACCTCTCCCCACCTCTTGAACACTCCGGGCTTTACAAGGGATTGCAAAAACTGAAAGAACTGGTAGCAAGCTTCAGAAACTCTCCATCGGATGAAGTTTTTGAAGAGATCAGGGAACTCTCAGTCGCTCTCGACATTGATGGCAGCACTATTGAGATGCCGGCAGAAAACTATATCTCGCGGCTCTACAGTGAACTCTACACCATTGAGGAGCGCATGATTCCGCTTGGGTTGCATATCATGGGCGAAGCGCCTTCACCGGAAAGCGTCGGCGATCATCTGGCACTTCTGGCAGAACATAGCCGCCCCGAGCTTGATGGAAAATCCCTGCCCGAGCTCATCAGCAACCATTTAAAGTATGATTACCATCGTTTGGCAGAGCATCTGGCTGATAACCATGAAGCCCAGCAGAGATGGCGGCAGATAACGACAATCAGCCGGGAAGCTGTCAAGCGCTTTACAGGGCATTTCGACACAACCAGCACCTTGCCAATGTCGACGTTGCTGGAAGGAAGCTTTATCGTCAGAAAAGAGGAGGCCGACAACTATCTGCACCATGAAACAGGAATCAAACCGCCAGAACTCAATCGCTTGTGGCAATTTCTGAATATTGTTCTCATAAATCTTGCTGAAAACAACGAACTGAACGCAGTACTGCATGCCCTTGAGGGAAAGTATACGCCTCCATCACCCGGTAATGATCTTGTCAGGAACCCTGACATTGTCCCAACCGGAAGAAACATTCACAGTCTGGATCCCTACACTATTCCTTCAAGTTTTGCGCAACAGGCAGGCAAGCTGTCGGCTGAAGAGTTGCTGTTGCAGTACCGAAAAGAGAGCGGAAAAAACCCTGAATCAATTGCCTTGATCCTTTGGGGAACAGATAATCTGAAGAGTGACGGAGAAGGAGTTGCACAGGCACTTGCGCTTATGGGTGCAAGGGCTAAAACCGATGAACTGGGCAAGATCGGGCTGGTCGAGCTTATCCCTCTTGCGGAACTTGGACGTCCGCGTATTGACGTCATTATGACCATCAGCGGCATTTTCCGCGATCTGCTCTCCGTACAGGTCAAATTACTCGATCAGGCGGCACGGCTCGCGGCGGCAGCCAATGAGTCGGATGAGATGAACTTCATTCGAAAGCATGTGCAGCAGGAGATGGCCGAGAGAGGCTGCTCTTTTGAGGAAGCCTCCAACCGGGTCTATTCGAACGCTCCCGGAAACTATGGGGCAAATGTAAACCATCTGGTTGAAAGCAGCACCTGGGAAGAGGATAACCAACTTGCCGACGCTTTTGTCAGTCGCAAAAGTTTTGCCATAACACCAACTGGAGAGTGGCATGAGTGCCCTGACGCACTGCGATCCGCCCTCCGTCATGTCACTCTCACCTTTCAGAATATCGACAGCTACGAAATCGGTATTTCTGATATTGATCATTATTATGAGTATCTTGGTGGAGTTTCAAAAACCGTGGAGCACCTCAGCAAGGCAAAGCCAGCGGTCATGGTCGGAGATATTGATGGAACAGGGAAAAAGCAGCGCATCTGTTCACTTGAAAAGATGGTCTCACTTGAGGCACGTACCAAATTGCTGAATCCGAAATGGTATGAAGCCATGCTCGAACACGGGTATGAGGGAGTAAGGGAGATTGAGTCGCATCTCAGCAACACCTATGGATGGAGCGCCACAGCATCGGCTGTAAAAAACTGGACCTATGACCAGTTCAATGAAACCTTTCTGCATGACAAAGCCATGCTTGAACGTCTTGCCAGTCTTAACCCCCATGCAACCATCTCCATGACCCGAAGACTGCTTGAAGCTCATTCCCGGGGATTCTGGGAGGCTGATGAGAGCACTATTGAAGAACTACAGGAGCTTTACGCAGATCTTGAATCAAGAATTGAAGGGATTAACCATTAAGCCACCTGCATCACTATATTGTAAAGAGTAAAAAACACAACCGTCAAAACTTATACTATGAGCAGCTCTACTTTCAATGCTGAAGAACACAAAAAAATGCTCCGTTCGTATTTCAACGGTCAGGGCTTTCAACGATGGGCATCAATTTACGGAGATGATAAACTCTCTTCCGTACGCAATACTGTTCGTCAGGGCCATGCCGTCATGATGGACAAGGCATTCGACTGGCTTCAGCAACTTGGTCTGCCAAAAGGGGCGACGGTACTTGACGCTGGTTGCGGAACAGGTCTTTTCAGCATCAGACTTGCGAAAGAGGGATACAAGGTAAAGTCGGTCGATATTGCTTCACAGATGGTAGACAAGGCAAAAGCTGAAGCCATTAAACAAGGAGTACATAAAAACATTGAGTTTGAAGTTAATACCATCGAATCAGTCAGCGGCACTTATGATGCCGTCGTCTGCTTTGACGTTCTGATTCATTACCCGGCTGAAGGTTTTGCCCAGGCGTTCCAGAACCTTAGCAGTCTCACAAAAGGTTCTATTATTTTCACCTATGCCCCCTACAATAAAATTCTTGCCTTCCAGCACTGGCTTGGTGGTTATTTCCCGAAAAAAGAGCGTCGCACAACCATACAGATGATCCGCGATGAGGAAATGCAGAATGCTATGGCCGCTGCGGGCATGCAGGTAAAATCCAGAGAAAAGATAAGTTTCGGGTTTTATCATACCATGCTGATGAACGCATCGCACAAGTAAACGGGTTGAACGAAAAGCCTATGAAAATTCTATAAATTAATTGTAAATTCGGGAACAAGGGCTTTTATAATAAAGTCAAGACGAAGTTTACGTCGTTTCGCAAGTGTAATCACTTTTTGTAATAAATATATCTGGAGGATGGAGACCGATGAAAATACTGATGGTTCAGCCAAATTACCATTCAGGTGGAGCCGAAATAGCCGGTAACTGGACGCCAAGCTGGGTCGCCTATATCGGTGGCGCCCTTAAACAGGCAGGATTCGATCAGGTGAAATTTGTTGACGCCATGGCAGACGACATTCCTGACGACCAGATTGAGGAGATCATCCGCAAGAACATGCCGGATGTTGTGATGACAACCAATATCACTCCTTCGATTTTCAAGGCACAGGCTATCATGAAGCTTGCCAAGAAGGTGAATCCGAAGATCAGAACGATCATGGGTGGCATCCATTCAACCTTCATGTACCCACAGGTACTCAGCGAAGCACCTGAAACCGATTATGTTGTTCGTGGTGAAGGTGAAGAGGTGACGGTGAACCTCATCAGGGAGATCGCCGCAGGAACCGATAAACAGAACCGTGGAGAGATTACCGGTATCGCCTATATCGATGACGACGGCAAAGTGTTTGCAACGGCTGCACATCCGGTGATCGAGGATCTTGATACCCTCAGCCCCGACTGGAGCCTTTACGACTGGGATAAATACATCTACACCCCTCTGAACTGCCGTCTTGCGGTTCCAAACTTTGCAAGAGGATGTCCATTTACCTGCACCTTCTGCTCACAGTGGCAGTTCTGGCGTCGCTACCGTGCACGCAGTCCCAAGCTGTTTGTCGATGAAATTGAGGTACTGGTCAAACAGCACAAAGTGGGCTTTTTCATCCTTGCTGATGAAGAGCCAACCATCAACAAGCAGAAGTTTGTTTCACTCTGCCAAGAGCTTATCGACCGCAAACTTGACGTTACCTGGGGTATCAACACCCGCGTGACGGACATCATGCGAGATGCCGATCTGCTGCCGTTCTTCCGCAAGGCAGGTCTTGTCCATGTATCGCTCGGCACAGAAGCTGCCAGCCAGATGAACCTGAACCGTTTCCGCAAAGAGACGACCATTGAGGAAAACAAGCTTGCCATCAAGCTGCTGCAGAAAAATGGAATTGTTGCTGAAGCACAGTTTGTTATGGGTCTTGAACACGAAACGCCTGAAACCATTGAAGAGACTTACCAGCTCTGCAAAGACTGGGATCCCGATATGGCCAACTGGACCATCTACACCCCATGGCCCTTCTCCGACCTCTTCAAGGAGCTTGGAGACAGAGTGGAGGTGCGCGACTACTCCAAATACAACTTTGTGACGCCAATTATCAAGCCTGATAACATGGAGCGTGAGGATGTGCTGAAACTTGTGCTGAAATCCTATGCACGATTCTACGCACGCAAAACCTTTTTTGGCTACCCATGGATCAAGGATCCTTATGTCCGCAAGTACATGCTTGGCTGTCTCAAGGCGTTTGCACAGACCACCATTACCAAACGCTTCTACGACATCGACCGCGTCAAGACCAAGAACCGCAAAATCGAGATTGACCTTGGCTTTGACAAGGCGAGAATTCTGACGCAGAATGAGGTAAAGAACCTCAAGGAACTTCGCCCTGAAATGGTCGCCGACATGAGCTTCGGGCTGAAAGAGGCTGGTTACCAGCGTGAGCATGACGAGCACAACTGGGACGAGTTTGACGAGACCACCATCAAGGATCGTACCTCTTCAACTGTTCGCAACTGCTGAGCATTTCTAACGTCATAGACATGAAAAAGCCCTTCCGAAAACGAAGGGCTTTTTCATGTCCACAGCTTTTTTGAAAAATCATTTTATATCCCTATAATTAAGATAGTGCGTTTATCAAGCACATCTTTCACGCAGATATCACCCATTCATCTTTTGTTAGACGATTCTTTTTCTGAATTGTATGCAACAACACACCTTCCTTGAAGCCGGACATGGTTGGTGTTATTTGCTTCCCGGCATAACCAATTCAAAAGGAGCACCAAAATGCCTATTGCTCTTGACCTCAAAGCATCGCTTAAACAAAATCAAGCCCGTTGGCGAGTCAATGAAAATCTTTTGAATCTTGCGGAACTTCCCAAGTTCAGGCTTGGCGGATTTTCAGACAACTTTGTACCGGCAGCTCAAATCAAGCCCCTTGATTTTGTAAATCTGCTTGCCGTGCCAACGAACAACCCCTTTATTTTAGAAAGACGTCTTGCCAACGGCATTCCACAGGCAATGGTCTCAAAACCGGCACTGTACATTGGTTCTGTGCAGGGATTAACCGCTGGAGAGGGAGAAATAACAAGCCGCGACCCAATACCCACGGTGGTTGACTGGCGAAACAGATGGGGATGGCCATGGATTACGACCATTCGAAATCAAAATGGTTGCGAAGCCTGCTGGGTATTTGGCGCTGTCGCCCTGGTAGAGGCTATGGTTCGCATTGAACATTGTGTATGGCCATGGCTCTCCGAAGGCGACGTCCATAAGGGATTACACGCAACATGCTGTCAATGCGGAAATCCTGAAAATGCCCTCAACTGGATGAAAGACAATGGTGTAGCAGACCCAGGCTGTTTCGCCTGGCCAGTCACAACAGCAGCCTGCTCTGGCTGCGGCGGCACAGGTGGTGGTCCACACGATGCTGTCCCCTATACCCCATCTTCAGACCGCTCGGGACGCTCTGTCAGAATACCTGCCTACACCCACGTCGGTAGCGTTGCTGACCAGAAAAGATGGCTCGACACTGTTGGACCCCTGGTTTGCGGAATGACGGTCTGGACAGATTTCTTTTACTACGGAACAGGTGTCTATCACAAACAGGCAATGGTTGGCAACCAACCAAACAAAGTAGAAGGCGGGCATGTTATGCTTGTTGTTGGATATGACGATACACTGAATTGCTGGATCGTAAAAAATTCCTGGGGAGCTGGATGGGGTGATGGAGGATACATCAAAATTGGTTACGGTGAAGTAGGTATCGACAGCAGCGCCAAAGTAGGCCTTACAGGTGTTAATCCTGATCCCTGGACAAAACGGCGGATGCACAATGGCGGTATGCTTGAAAGTGGCAATGGCGCTTCCCACCGCAATTTCGAGTTGCTGACCACTGGCCCAGGCAACAAGGTGCAACATTGGTGGCGCGACAACAGCACAACAGGATTTCCATGGAATAAAGGAGTAAGTTTTGGCAATGACGCAGCATCTTGTCCAACCCTCATCTCAACCACATTCAACCGCAATTTTGAATCGGTTCATCTCACCACTTCGAATAGACTTCACCATTGGTGGTTCCGTCAGCCTTCCGGACCATGGAATGATGCTGGCATTTTCGGACCACCCGATACCGCAGGAATCCCGGGTTTCATTCAAGGAAACTATGGTGCCCCAGGAAATTTTGAAGTTGTGGTGCGCACTGCCGACAACAAACTGACCCATTGCTGGAGAGACGGCGGTGGATGGCATAACGGCGCAAAGTTTGGAACTAATGTGGCTTACAGCGGAGCAAGTTTGGTCCAGAGCCACTTTGGAACACAAGGAAATCTTGAAGTGGTATGCGTCTTGACTTCCGGCAAAATGCAGCATTGCTGGCGCGATAACGACCACGGTATGGTTTGGAATGTCGGAGTCCAATTCGGAAATGGAGTAAGCAGTCCCCCATGCATGATCGAAGGCTCATACGGTGCCGCCAACGAAAAAGCAGTCGGGAATTTCGAGCTTTGTGTCGCTGTTGGAGGAGTCGTCCAGCACTGGTGGCGCAACAATCAGGGTGATGGTCTGTGGCGGCAAAGTGCGACTTTCGGGCATAATGTTCAGTCCGTTATTTCGCTGGTTGAAGGAAGTTTCGGCTTCAACCTTGAAGTCATCGTACTTCGTACCGACAACAAACTTCAGCATTACTGGCGCGATGGTGCCGGGTGGCATGAAGGAGTGGTATTTGGAAGCATCGTCTGAGATAACACTTCGCCCTGGCGGCGAGTATCAGCTGGCACTCGGAAGTCTTGGAAGTGCCGGATACACCTGGGAGTCCGAAATAGTCGGACCCCAGGGTGTGGTACTGGTTCGTACCGGGCCTCCGGGAAAAACATCCCCTGTTCATCCCGCACCTCTCCAAACCTACAGCGTGGAAAGCACCTATATTCTCGAAGCGATAGGCACAGGATCAGTTGAGGTAAAATTTTCCCTGAGACGACCATGGGAAAAAGGAACCCCACCAGCAAAAATCGAGTCTTTTCAGGTTACGGTGATTTAGAATCGTGAACTCCACCTTTCGGCCAGATATGTTGTTTTTAACCATGATGGTTATTATTGCAAATGCGCAACTCCATATCTGGCCAAAACCAGCATTTTCTCACTTTTTATCTGCCAACCTGGTACCAATCCCGAGCAGGTCTGCAATATTGGCCGCCGGATCAATAACCGGCCTGATGAGCGGAGAGGCACAGGTCATCAGCGTTGTAACGCCTGGGCCGTGTCCAGCTTCAAGGCAGTCACTGTGGATAACGATGCCGATTGAAATTGCACCTTTTCGGTATGCTCTGCCATAGCGGTTGTCGTGATCAAGCAGGGCAACAAAGTCACCGAGACGTATCTTGTCAATCCCGTACTCCTTTACAGTGCCTGCATCGCTGGTCATGATGTCGTAATCTCCTTTGGCGACATGGGCTGAACCAATTCCTGAGCCCATACAGACTGCGGGCACAATGGTGGTGACTGGCACTTCGAGAACACCGCCTTCAAGTTCACGGATCTTCATGGCATGAAGAAGAGCTGGATCAAGATTGAACAGGACGATATCGGGATAATCACTGAGCTTCAGTCCCTGCCCTTTGCCTCGAATGATGATGGTATCGCTGTAGAGCAGCTTCTCTTTGACATCACGATCAAAATTCACAATCACATGCTCTGACCCGCCATGGTGACCGAGAACACGACCTTCAGCCCCTTTGGCCTCGCCAGTGGCGACAGTCGCCGTATTACCTGCACAAGAGAAGATTTGCAGGCCAACGTTGGGATGTTCGAAAGGTTTCATGGTATCAGCGGTACAACTGACTCCTGGCTCTATATGGTCGCCCTGCCAGCCAAATGCGGGGTCACCAACCTGAACGTTCAGGGTAATACCACCGATTGCGGGAAGAAGAAAGGGAATACCCTGATGGTCAACCTCCCAGGTTCCTCTGGTTTTTGGCTGTCCCGGATGGCACTGCAGCAAAAATTCTACAAGTTTTTGTTCGTTTGTATTCAGCATAGCTTATCGGTAATGGTATTAATCAGAAAGGAAAAAAATATTATCCGTCGAGCCCCGGTCGTATAAATGCACGGGCTTCAGGAAAAATAACTTCAACGGCACGGCGCAGTCGGTCAAGATGAAGCAGGATCGAAATGATTCTGTCTTGATGTAACGGAAACTCTTCATACATAAGGCTCCAGGCAGCAAGAGAACGGTCAATGGCTATCAATGCCACTTTGGCCGTACCACAGGCATCAGTGTCTGACTGGGCATGTACAGAGACCTGTTGAGAAAGACGACCTTCGACAGCTCGCACAATTTTCGGGTAGATAAAATACTGGTAGTACCTGATCACCTGCATTGGCTCTTCCAGAGAGCGTGAAGCATGTGTTGGGCTTGACTCCTCCTCGGCATCAGAGCCCTCATCAACGACCGGAAACCAATCGTTAACCATGCCGACATAAAGAAGAGCGGCATGTGCACAGGGGTGTTCACGAGCGTCGCGCAGAAGACTTTCGGATGGTTCGGAAGATGCGGGTTCATGTTGCAAATCATCAGGATCAATGCCCTCTTGTATGGCGATCTCCCTGATAAGACGCACGGTTTTAAGCAGCGCCTCACCCATCTCATGCCAGAACTGCACATTCAAGGCGTCAAAGTCAGGCAATGCATCACCACTATCCCTCTCTTCGGCTTCTATACGAAACTGAAGACAACGAGAGGTAAATGCACAACGATCACACCAGCGGTCACAATAGATGTAGATTCCTGGTATCAGATCTGGTTCATCTGCCATAACTCTCAATATCTGTTTGCAAAAAAACAAAAGGCGCATGATGGTGCGCCCTCTGTTTTTTTGTAATAATAAACGCCCGCCAGTTACCCGGACAAAACGAAAATAAATTAAAGAGGAGTTACATCTTCAGCCTGAAGGCCTTTTGCTCCCTGAGTTACTTCCATCAAAACTTTCTGACCTTCAACAAGCGTTTTGCGCCCGGTGCCATTGATCGCACTGTGATGAACAAAAACATCCTTGCCGCCTTTCTGTTCGATAAAGCCGTAACCCTTTTCTTCGTTGAACCATTTTACAGTTCCTTCAACCTGAGTACCCATACCTACCTCTTTTTATTTTTGCCAGTAAAACTTGGCGTTACAATGAACAAACCTCGACATGAGGCGCTCAAAAATTAATTAATTTTTTGCATGATCAATTTACTTACTTTATGCTAATTCAAAAAGGAAGTTCTGTGGTTTCCGCTGCTTTTTTATAATTGACAAAAAAAAACACCAAGCCTGCCAGAAGCCTCAAAAACGCATTAAAACCTTATAAAAAAAGGCTCTAATTGATTCCCCAGAGCTTTATCTTGCGATCATCACTTCCACTGGCAATTATTTTACCATCTGGAGAAACATCAACTGACTGCACTTCGAGAACATGTCCGCGATAAAGATGGAGCTGCCTTGCTGATTGTATGTCCCACAACCTGACCGATTCATCATTGGCTGCACTGACAACTTTTGTACCATCAGGAGTAAAACAGACACTGCGAACAGCATCTTGATGACCTTCAAGCACTTTGATAATCTCTCCACTTGAGGCATCCAGAATCTTGACCAGGGCGTCTCGTCCACAAAAAGCAATAAGCTTGTCGTCAGGACTGAAAGCCAATGCGTGCGAAAGCCTGTCGTCGGTCTTGTAATTGGCAATATTCTTGCCCGTAGCAACATCCCATATCTTTATAACCTCTTCTTCACCACAACTTGCAAGCCTTGTGCCATCATGGCTGTATGCAAGGCACTCAATATAGGATTTATGACCGAGAATCCTGGACAACTCTTTTCCTGTTTCTACATCCCAGAGCCGGATCGTGGTATCGCGGGAACAGCTCGCCACGATCTTGCCGTCCGGACTGAACGCCACCATACGAACAGCCGTATCATGACCTTTACAAACGTGCAGGCACTGTCCTGTTGCCGCATCCCATATCCTTACCGTACTGTCAGTGCTCCCGCTGGCAAGTCGTTTGCCATCGCGGCTGTAATCAATACACTCAACCCAGGTATCATGCCCTTTCATGGTAAGCAGGCTGCGACCAGATTCCACATCCCACAGCATGACCGTTTCGTCAAAGCTGCCACTAACAAGCTTTTTGCCATCGGAACTGAATTTTACACCCAGCACCCTGTCAAGATGGCCTTCCATCGTCTTTATCAGGTTGACATCCTCAATAACCTTGGGAAGTTTCAGTTCTACTTCCTTTTTCCCGAATATGTTCGATAAGAAACCCATAAGCACTACTCTTGTTTGAATTGAAACGCATTTGCCTGCAAAACAGATCGCCTGAATGGAGATACTGATTATTACCGTGTAATTTAAAAAAAAATATCACCTTCCCCGAATTCTCGCCTCCGTCAGGAAAAATTGTAGTTTCTCCCTTTCCATTGCGCCCCTCTGCCGAATTTTATACTGTAAAATGAGTTCATGGCTATGGCAAGCAGCAATGCTTGGGAGAGGGGGTGAAGAAGCACTGCTGGCAGTGACTGACGGAACGCAAGCGCAATAATGATTCTGCTGAGATAAACAACAAAGATCTGTGAGAGCGGAAACCAGAAAAGCGAAATGCTGAACTCAGCAACAAAGAGTGAACGGACAAGAAACAGATAGGGAGCGATGTACAACAAGGCCGTCATGACAATCATCAGAAAAAGAACTGGAGTGTTATAGCCGAGACCAGCAAAAAGGTTTTTTGAAAACCCCTCCCAAACTTCCTTGCCATTGCGATACATTCGGCAACTGACCGTGTCGGTACCATTAAACGCCACAACAGTGCCGCCAGCTTTTTTCACTGCCATGCAGAGCCAGACATCTTCAACAATATTTCCCTTGACAGCAGCATGACCGTTGATGCTGTCATAAAAATCCCGGCGGAAAAGAATAAACTGACCATTGGCAAAACTGAAGGCCGGGTTGCGGCTTCTCCATACCAGACGAAGAGGCAGAAAACACATAAGAATAAAATAGACCAGCGGCACCACAAGCTTTTCCCAAAATGAGCCAAGCTCCTGGAACGGAGTCAGAGAAAGCATATCTGCCCGGGTTGCCTGAAGAGCGGCTACAGATCGGCGCAGTGCATCAGGCTGGTGCATGGTATCAGCATCAGTAAAAAGAAGCAGCTCACCTTTTGCCTGACGGGCAAGCTGAAAACAGGCCCATGACTTGCCATGCCACCCGTCAGGAAGCGATTGTCCCTGAAGAGTGTGCAGACACCCGAACGATTCGTGGACAAGAGCATGAAGCAACTCTGGTGTAGCATCGGTTGAAGCATCATCAAGCACAAGAATCTCGAATGCCTTGTAGTCTTGCTGCAAAAGTGAACGCACGCAGCGCTCTATGTTCAGTGCTTCATTACGGGCCGGCACCAAAACCGAAACAAATGGGGCCTCCTCCGGAGTATCTGTTGGCAGAGCACGAAGATCCAGCAGGTTTCTCAGCACAATTGCCAGAAAAACCAGTAATGAAAACAACACCAGTATCTGATAGATAATCACAGCATGGCAGAGATAAAAAAGGCCACCCTTGCGGGCAGCCTGAATGGTTCATGAGTATGAAAAACTTTTTCAGTCGATCAGCTTATTGATATTGTACTCAAAAATACCTTCCGCTCCGGCTCTTTTCAACTCCGGGATAAGTTTACGCACAATTTTTTCGGTCACAATGACTTCAAGCGCAACCCACTGATCTTCAGCAAGACTGGATATGGTCGGTTGGCGCAAGGCCGGAATAATAGCGATAATTTTGTCAAGCGCAGATTTCGGTGCGTTCATTTTCAGACCAACCTTGCCCTGAGCATTGATGGCTCCAAGCAACAGCATGGCCATGTTCTCAATTTTTTCTCGTTTCCATGGATCGTTCCACGAATTTTTGTTGGCAATAAGTTTTGTGTTGGACTCAAGAATAGTGTCAACAATCCTCAGCTTGTTGGCCCTGAGCGAAGAACCGGTTTCAGTCACCTCAACAATAGCATCAGCAAGATCAGGCGGCTTGACTTCTGTCGCACCCCAACTGAATTCCACTGAAGCATTGACCCCGTTTTTTGCGAGATATTTCCTGGTGATATTGACCACTTCGGTAGCAATATGCTTTCCTTCAAGATCTTTAACAGACATGACTTTTGAATTTTCAGGAACGCATAGCACCCAGCGCACTGGTCTCATGGAGGCTTTTGAATAAACCAGATCAGCAACCTCGACCACATCAGCATCCGTTTCAATAATCCAGTCCTTTCCTGTAAGTCCCACATCAAAAGCGCCGAGTTCGACATAGTGGGCCATCTCCTGGGCCCTGATCAGGATAGCTTCCAGCTCATCATCATCAATTGAGGGAAAATAGGAACGACTCTGAACAGAAAAATGAAATCCTGCCTGACCAAAAAGGTCGATAGTTGAATCCTGCAGACTACCTTTTGGCAAGCCGAGTTTCAGCACCTGGTTGACATTACTCATAACAACAATTATCTATTACATTAAAATTATAATTCCGTGAGCTGAAAAATACCATTGTTAAATACGCCATAAGAAAAACAGCCATCAATCCAGGTGCCGAGATTGACATACCTGCCAGATCCAGGTGAAAGCTCTGTTATTCCTTTGACATGATTATGGCCGCAGACAAAGTAATCAAACTCCTTTTCACCAGCCAAAGCTTCCGCAAAGTTAAACAAACGATCAATCTCAAAAACAGTGTCGGCAGGTTTATGCGCACGACTCAATCGTGATAACCTTTTTATAAGACTAATTGCCATATCCGGATGAAATCCAGACAATAATGAGAGGTTAAAACTGTTCCTGATAACAGAGGCGAAAAGCTTGTAGCCTATATCCCCTTTTCCCAGTCCATCACCATGGGCAATCATAAAGGTCTGGCCATCAAGCTGCAACTCATGCAGCCCATACATTGTTTTGACTCCAAGCTCTTCATCAAAATAACGGCCAAGTGAAAAGTCATGGTTTCCAGCAACATAAACCACCTCAATGCCATGTCGAACAAGATCAGACAAAAGACAAAAAAACCTGGTAAAGCCCTTTGGGATAAGATGACGAAACTCCATCCAGTAATCAAGAATATCACCAAGCATATAGAGTGAACGACCTTCCGCCTTGATAATGGCAAAAAGTCGTTCAAGGTTATCAAGTTTAAGCTGCTCGCTTTTATCGTCCTGAAGACCTAAATGAATGTCACTGATAAAATAATTTGCCGACATCTCCCTCTCTTGACGCGTTTATCTCACAAAAAACGGTAAGCAGCAATAACAGCGAGAGGAATGGTCAGGTTATCAACCTCTTTGGGGCTCACTCCTTCGACAATAGTTGCGATCAGTGCAATCAGTACTATTTTTCCAACATTAAATGATTCCGGCACAATCAAATGAACAAAAAACAATGCAGCACAGAGGCTGCCGACAAGAAAGGCAAGACTCCCTTCCACACTTTTGTCACTCAGTATATGGTATTTCATCTTTCCATACCGAGTACCGATAATCGGAGCCAGACCATCACCCCAACCAAGAATGGCCATGGCAAGAACACCGGCAGGCTGCTTGTAATAGATGGTACCGCAGATCATGGCGACAATCACAAAATAGAGCGTCCCTTTGAGCAGCTCCTGTTTGTTGCCCGTACGCGTCATGGTTTTAACCGCCTGATCATCATCGGCGGCAAAGAGTCCTTTCTGTATCAGCAACAAGGTCCAGACAGCAAAAACCGTAATATTAAGATACTGTGACCAGTCTCCATCCACAAAAAGCGGAAGAAAAATAATAGTTGAACCCGCACAGATATGGGTAATTTTACGACTGATATCCCTTGGAAGGGAGTGATTGGTCACAAGATAATCCATCAGCGGTGGCACGCTGAAAACATAAACAAAGGTAAGAAGAGTTACCAGTGCATTATGCCACACCACCGGAAGCGAAAAAAATGTTGCATGAAGAGTATCCATAGCGTACCGATGATTTAAGATGTTAGACTTCCTTGCTAAAGGAGTTATTTGAAAATCAGAGCCCTTGAATGTATTTCGTACCAACCATACCCGCAACAAGCAGATTGTTGACTAAAAACAAAACATTGTTCGCAACCTGAAATCGAAGAAATGTGTTATGTTCCTGGACATCACTTTTTCCTATCGCATTTCCAAAACCATCTTCAACCGCGCCTTTCATAAAAGATATCCCTCCCTTGGGATCACGCAAAAGCTGCACCTGAAGCACCATATTCAAGACAAGCCCAAGCAGGACAAAACCGGCGGGGATAACAAAACCCCAAGTAAAAGAGAGATAAGCAAGTACAGCAAATACAGCGTCAATAATCATAAATGAAACCAGAAAAGTATTTCTGGCGCCAATCATAACAGTAAGCGACTTGAGCCCTCCCTCCTTGTCACCTTCAGCCGACTTGAAATCATTAAGAATAATTAATGCAACTGCCATAAAAAAGTTCAGGCTGGCAAGCCACAAGGCTTCGGGACGTATATCTCCAAACAAGGCATTTCCTGACAAAAAAGGAGCAAAACCATAAGAAAAACCTACTGCCGGCGCTGATGTGAAAATATTTTTTTTCAGCTTGAGAGGTGGAGCAGAATAGATATAGGCAACAAACAGAGCGACCAATATTGAGATCAGTATGACCAAACCCCTTATTCCTCCAATATGAATCCACAGAAACAATCCGGTGCCTATAGCAAGCAACAGGGCAATAATGCTGTTCCATAACCCCTCTTTTTCACTCAGGCGACCTGACGGAATCGGACGGGATGGTTCATTGACCCGGTCAAGCTCAAGATCAAAACAGTCGTTGACCGACTGGCTGAAGCCGGTGCCCATCGGACCAAACATCAGAAAAACAGCAAGCAGCAAAAGATAATCATGAGCAGTGCCCTTCATGGCACCTGATGCCATGACTCCACCGGCAAGACAAGGAAAAACACTGATCCATGTAACAGGATCAAGCAATTCAAGATGTGCTCTAACTTTATCGATCAGCCCAAATTTTCCGGGAACTGGCATACTCTTACTTCTCTCCAAAGCCCAACTGGGCCGATTAAATGATTTGCATTCTTCAGAGCCTTAATTTACAAATACCACACAAGATAAAAAACTCTGAAATAATGAGAAGCATAATCCAGCTATACCTGTGCAGGCCGACCGGTAAGCGTTGCCGAAGTTGCGGCAGTGATGAGAACGCTTAACAGATCACCAGGGTTATAACACTCCCGATCGAAGACGACTGCGCGGTTGCCAGCCGTCCGCCCCATGAGCTGTGCCGAAGAGCGACGACTTTCTGATTCGGCAAGTACTTCAACAACTGTGCCGATCGCCTCCTGAAAAAGCTCACCTGAAATGCGATTCTGAAGATCAATAATCTCCTGTAAACGCCGTTTTTTGACAGGTTCCGGCACATCATCCTCAAGCGTTTTTGCGGCAAGAGTGCCCGGTCTTGTTGAGTAAAAAAACATATAGGCAGAGTCAAACCTGATATCAGCCAGAAGCTCAAGGGAAGCCTGGTGATCCTCCTCCTTCTCGCCACAAAATCCCGCGATAATATCAGTTGAAAGGGCAACATCAGGAAGAATCGAACGAATCAACGCTATTTTTTCCCTGTACTCTGCAATAGAATGGCCGCGATTCATGAGGCCAAGCATTCGTGATGAGCCAGACTGCACTGGCAAATGAATAGAGTTACAGATATTCTGACGTGCGGCAATGGTCTTAACAAGGGATGCTGAGATGTCTTTTGGATGAGATGTCGTAAACCTGATCCGGGTCTCAGGCGCTTCCCGACTGACGGCATCGAGCAAATCCGCAAAATCGGATCCCCTTTCCATATCACAATAGGAATTGACATTCTGCCCAAGCAACGTCATCTCACGATACCCGGCGGCAGCAAGTGTCCTGACTTCTTTGATAACCGAGCTGAAAGGCTGGCTTCGCTCCCTGCCCCGCGTAAACGGCACAACACAATAAGCGCACATATTGTTACAGCCCCGCATGACAGGCACAAAGGCGCTGATGGCACTCTGCCTTACCGGCTCAACGCCGTCGTAGGTCTCGGCAGAGTTAAACTCCAGTGATGCAAGCTTTCCGCCACTTCGAACCTGCTCAACAAGTGAGGGAATTGTACGATAAGTATCCGGACCGGCAAGAAAATCAATTGCAGGATAAAGTGAAAACATCTCTTCACGCCGGTACTGCGGAATACATCCTGCGACTCCGACAATAAGCTTTTTATCTCTTTTTTTCTGCCCGTACAGATGCTGCAGGAAGTGCTCAATTCGATCAACCGCATTTTCCCTGACTGCACAAGTATTGAGCAAAATAATGCCTGCATCCGCCTCGTTTGTTGCCAGACAATAACCCTCAGCCTGGAGAAACGCTGAGATAATGCCGGTATCAGCCTGGTTCATCTGGCAACCAAACGTATGAATAAAAAAGGTATTTCCTCTTTCGGCCCTCATCATCTCATGCGCCAAAATGGATGTGCTTGTACTTTTCGAGCAGCGCCTCAGATTCATCCTTGCACTGACCACAGACAGTGCCACACTTGGTGCGCTCCTGAAGTTCAAAATAGGTTCGGGCGCCTTCAAGCACAGCATCCTCAATATCATGATCAGTAATGTTCATGCACTGGCAGATAACTTTGACCTGCTCCTGCTTTACCTTATCCTCCTGACCATTGCGAGTATAATAATTATTGATGGCCGCACGCAATGCCTTGTCTCCAAGCACTGAACAGTGAATCTTGTGATCGGGAAGGCCTCCAAGCTCCAGGGCAACCTCTTTTGGAGAGATATGAAAAGCGGCATCAAGCGTTCTGCCCTTCACCATTTCAGAGAGAACCGATGTGCTTGCAATCGCGCTGGCACAACCATAGGTCTTCCACTGACAATCGGTAATAACATCCTTCTCCTTGTCAACCTTGATAACCACCATCATCTGATCCCCGCACTGCAGATTACCCTCCATCCCGACTCCATCAAAATCATCGGTATTCTCACCCTGGAGAATGTTCTTCGGGTTCATGAAATGTTCCTTCAGTGTTTCGCTATATGCCCACTCACCTGCTTGCAGCATGCAATCCTCCTTTTATATATGCCGTTGACATGTTTCTGATTCTTTTAATTATTGGTGGTAACACGTTAAGCAGGTACTCCACCTCCTGCATTGAAGTTTGGCGTCCCATACTGAAGCGGATTGACCCATGAGCAAGCTCTGCATCAACACCCGTTGCAAGAAGCACATGTGAGGGATCCAGAGAGCCCGATGCACAGGCTGATCCTGTGGAGACAGCAATGCCTTCGAGGTCAAGATAGAGAAGAATCGCCTCACCTTCCACACCTGTAAAGGAGACATTGAGTGTACTTGCAAGCGCATCAGTCGGATGGCCGTTAATTGAAATATCATCAATACGCTCCTCAATACCCTGGCGAAGCACCTGCTTAAGATGAAGCAACCGCTCTTCCTCTTCGGGCATCTCAATCATTCTCATCTCAACAGCTCGGGCCATACCAAGAATACCAAGTGTATTTTCAGTTCCTGCTCGTCGACCACGCTCCTGATGACCACCCCTGATCAATGGACAGTATGGAATACCCTGTTTTACAAAAAGTGCTCCAACTCCTTTTGGACCATATATTTTATGGGCAGAAATCGTAAGAAAATCAACACCAAGGTCACGGACATCAACGGGCACCTTCCCGACAGCCTGCACGGCATCGGTGTGCATGTAAGCGCCACTTTCATGCACCATTTTGGTTATGGCCCCAATATCCTGCAGTGTGCCAATCTCATTGTTGGCCATCATGACCGACACAAGACCAACATCGTCCCCAAGCATACCGGCAAGCTGATCAAGATCCACTTTTCCATACCGGTCAACATCAAGATATTTTACCCTTACACCCCGGTGAGCAAGACATTCGGAGGTCTCAAGCACGCAAGGATGTTCTATTTTGGTCGTAATAATGGTGCTGCGCCTGGAGCCGGGTATACACTGGCTGGATGAGCAGACAAAAAGAGACAGCACCGTATTGTTTGCTTCCGAACCACTTCCGACAAAAATAATTTCATTCTCATGAGCTCCGATAAAATCAGCTACTTTTCGGCGTGCATCCTCCACATTAGCCCTCGCTTCACGACCATAAGCATGCATGCTTGATGGATTGCCAAACATCTCCATACCCGCGATCATCTCCTTTTTGACCTCCGGGTGCAGCGGCGTCGTGGCATTGTGATCAAAATAAACCTTCATATATGCCATAATTATTACTTTCAGAATTCCTTATTACAGTTGAAGCCTTTAAAATAAATTCTTTACAAGAATTTAACCCGTTCAGATATACCAACAGAGCTATAAACAAGCCTTATACTTTTTAATATAAGACATTTTTTGTCCTATTACCACTAATAACATCATAAGTTTTCCTGAAAAGGATAATGAGAAACACGATTGATCATTCAAAAACAAGGGTGCGGATGGTAAATGGGGGCACTTTTTTCCCGTTAAGGTACAACTCAACATTTTCTGGCCTGCCAACATTGAGCCAAATCTTTTTTTGTGCCTCAAAACGAAGCACCTGGCCAGTTTGAACCTCGGTACCAGGCACGCTCTTTGGATTATCGTCAACAATGACTTTTACCCATGAAAACCCTTTCACAACGCGAACAACAAGCACCTTCTGATACGAAGAAGATTGTGATGCCGGAGTAAAAGAGATCCCTTTTGCCCATTCCCGGGAATCTGGAGAAGAGGTGGACAAAGCAGAGGCTTGACTGACAAGAGCGGAAGATGATGGCTGGGCTGGCAGTGCTGGCTGTGCCGGCAGTGCCACTGGGACCGATACAGGACTTTTCTCTTTTTTGAGCTGAGCGATTGTGGCTGATTGACGAGCAGAGTGCTCAACATTGCCGGATGAAAGGGACGCCTGGGTACGAGATAAAAAAGTCGATAATTTCCCGTTATCAAAAGCAAAAAACGAAGCCACGAGCACAAGCACCAAAAGGACGACCCCGATGATCACTCTGTTCATGACTGACGGCAATCGAATTCCTGCATGTACTTCACCTTCAGCCTTGACGGGCTTCTCTGTGGAAGTATCCGGGGGAACGTTACTCCGGGTTACCCGGTAAATCTGGAGATCCTTCTTGCACTGCTCAAGAATTTCATCATTACCGACTCCCATCTCCTGGGCATATTCCTTTATATAAGTGAAAATATAGACCCTGGGCAGAAAGCCGAAATCCCCCTCCTCTATTTTTTCAAGATAACTCTTTTGAATCGTGACCCGCTTGCTAACTTCATCAAGGGAAAGCTCTCTTGCCATTCTGGCATTTTTCAATTCCCTGGCCATATGCTCCAGGCTCTTGCTCACTGACACCTTTTCCGTCATAACTCAATCCGGATAGCGATAAATAAAATTACAGACACATAATTTTCAGAAATTTACTAAAAAAAAACTATCCTCTCTACTGAAGCAGAAGAATTAAATTGTTCATTCCGGCATCTCTGCCAACAGAAGCTTTTTTCCCAAAATTAATAAGGCTCCCGAACCAGGAACAGACTATCATGATAGCAGAAAATACAAAAGCGCCAGCATTTACTCTTCCTGATTCGGAAGGAAAAAACGTCTCTCTTGGCGACTTTGCGGGAAAAAAAGTACTGATCATTTTTTATCCCGGTGACGATACACCGGTCTGCACTGCGCAACTGTGTGATTACCGAAACAATGTACAGGAGTTCACAAAGCGTGGTATTGTGACTGTCGGTATCAGCTCCGACAGTGTTACATCACACAAAAGCTTTGCCGAGCGCAATAATCTCCCCTTCACCCTTTTGAGTGATACTGAAAAAAGCGTGGCAAAGGCTTACGACGCCCTCGGTTTTCTTGGCATGTCGCAACGTGCTTATGTGCTGGTTGATGAAACGGGAATGGTTTTGCTGGCCTACAGCGACTTTCTGCCGATACTCTACCAGCCAATGAAGGATTTGCTGGCCAGAATTGATGGGGTGTGAGAGCAAAACATGAGGAATAGTGGCCTGCGAGTTTCAATAATCCAGCACATTTCCGTATCTTCGCTCGAACTTTTTGTTTTCCATAACGAAACACTATTGTATCCACCACCATGGAAAGAACACTGACCATCCTGAAACCCGATTGCGTCCGCAAAAATCTTGTCGGTGCCGTCATCAACCACATCGAACGTGCCGGCTTCCGCGTTGTGGCCATGAAAAAAATCCGACTCACCCAGGAGACTGCCGGAGAATTTTATGCTGTGCATCGCGAACGCCCTTTTTACGGCGAACTGGTTGAGTTCATGTCTTCCGGGCCCTGTGTTCCGATGATTCTTGAAAAGGATAATGCTGTTGCAGATTTCCGCACCGTTATTGGCGCCACCGACCCTGCACAGGCAGATGAAGGCACGGTTCGCAAACTCTATGCTGACAGCAAAGGTGAGAACATCGTCCACGGCTCTGACTCTGACGAAAACGCAGCCATCGAAGCTGCCTTCTTTTTCTCAACCGAAGAGGTTGTCCGAGGGAATTGAACCATAGTGCAGCACACCGCAAAAAAGCGATCCTGTGATCGCTTTTTTTGTGACATATCGTGCAATGGTGACAGGATCACCCTTGGCTTGACGGGCTATCGCTTTTTAACCCGGTAAGATACTCCCTGAACGTCTCCCCATACATCTCCCAGACTGTTACAAAAAGTGCAGCTACGATCGGCCCGAAGATAAAACCAAAAATACCAAAGAGCCCGATACCGCCAAGCGTCCCAAAAAAAATAAGCAGTTCGTGCATTTGCGTGTCTCGCCCTATCAGGATTGGCCGAATAACATTGTCGATCTGACCAACCACAAGACTGCAAAAGAGGAAAACCCCGATTGCCTGGGGATACTGACCGGTTGCTGCAAGATAGAAGACGGCTGGTACCCATACAATTGGAGGGCCAAGCACAGGAACAACCGAAATCAAAGACATGATAGTACCCCAGAAAACAGCGCTGTCGATACCGGCCAGATGAAGGGCAAGCCCGGCGAGAGAACCCTGCACTATCCCCACAACCATGCTGCCCTTGATGGTCGCCCTGGTCACGGAAAGAAACCTGTCAAGCAACCGATGCTGATCGGTATGGGTCAGAGGAAGATAAGAGAGAATTTTGGCCAGCAACTCCCGTCCATCCCTTACAAAAAAGAACATGGTGTACAAAAAAATAAAGAGCAGAAAAAGGTCGTTAACCGCAGAGTAGGTAAAGGAGGAAAGTGTACTGAACAGTATCGACCCCATTGTACTGGCAAGCTCTCCTGCCTTTTGAAGAATATCCTCACGATACAGTTCAAGTTCGGGATAAATGGATAAAGAACGAAGACGCTGATCAAATGCGGTTGGCTCGAGGATCTGCTGTTCTACCCAGGGCATGGCAAGGCGACTTACCCTGATAGCCTGCCTGGCAACAATGCCAAGGAGAGTTGCCAGAGGAAGTACAATCATGAGAAGCATGGTCAGCATCGTCATGGCCGCACTCACACTTTTATTTCCCCTGAACCAGCGTTCGAAACGGGTAAACACTGGCATGGCAAAGGCTGAAAAAATGGCCGCAAGCAAAATGACCATGAGAAAATATCGGATCATGGCAAAAAAAAGGGCCGAGATAAACAGGAGAAGCAAGAGGAGAATAAGCTGATTCGCTTTGAGACTGTTCATGATTGTTCTTTTTGTTGGTCTTGAAAAGTCTTATAACCATTGTATGCTCTCTTCTGCCAGAAGCTCTGCGCGAACACAGGCAATAGCAAAAATTCCGGCAGTTTCTGCCCTGAGAGTTGTTTTTCCCAGCGAAATGGCGCAAAATCCCGCAGCCCCCGCATTCTGTATCTCACTGGCAGTAAATCCACCTTCGCCACCAATCACAAAAAGCGTCTTTTTCCCGGCATACTGAACCCCGGGAGGCACCTCTGAACCCTCATAAGGTATCAGCTTGAGATCGTAACCCTTAAGAGCAATGACCTTGCTGAAAGAGAGTGGTTCACAGAGTTCCGGCAGGTACAAGCGTTTTGACTGCCGTGCTGCAGAGAGCATGATTGTTCTCCACCTGTTGAGTTTGCTCTCAGCTCTGTCAAGAGATAACTGAGAAAGTGTCCGGGCGGTGATCATGGGAATAATGGACGTCACCCCAAGCTCAGTAGCTTTTTCGAGAAACAGCTCAAAACGCTGTGGCGCCTTGAGCAGTGAGAGAGCTACCGTCACACTGGTTGCCGGACGATCAACGTGTGCATGGCTGAGCATCCTGCACTGAAGTGACGTTTTGCCAATAACCGAAATGAGAACCTCACTCCTAAAGCCATGACCATCGGTTACGAGAATCCGTTCTCCCTCTTTTTTTCGGAGAACCCGCACCAGATGATGAAACTCATCACCATCTATTACAAGAGTCTCGTCATCAAGCGAGATCTTCTCTGCCGGAGTATAAAAAAGTTCCATTCGCCTCCTACTCTTTGGCTGCGACTGCTACAGCGGCAAGAGAAACACTTCTGGCTCCCCCCTCACGCAGTGCCTGTGCAGCAGCAGCCATAGTAGCTCCGGTTGTGACAACATCATCAACCAGCAGCACATGACGGCCACGCACATCTTTGCCGGCAAGAAATGCCCCTTCAGCATTTTGTTTCCGTGCCTGGGCAGAAAGTCCTGTCTGAGATACTGTAAATCGCTTCCTGACAAGAAGTTCTGACCGCACCGGTTGCCGCAACGATTGTGCGATACCTTTGGCAATTTTTTCAGACTGGTTGTAGGAGCGTTCAATCTTTTTCAGGCGATGAAGCGGAATCGGAACAATACACTCTATATCTCCAGGAGGGCCTTCCGAAAGCATCCAGGCTCCCAGTTGACGGCCGAAACTTGTGCCAAGATTGAATAACCCTTCGTACTTCATGGAATGTAGCACCTGCTGCAGCGGGCTCTTCTTGTGAAACTGAAAACGGCACCAACTGCGTTCAAACGGGAAATGCTCTCCGAAATGAGAGACAATAGTCTGACGCAAAACTTTTTCAGACTCAGAAGGGGTCGCAAAAGGATCAAACTTTGTCATACAAGATGAACAGCAATACTCTTCCCCTGGCTGAAGAAGTTTCTTGCAGACCAGACAAACATGGGGAAAAAGCAGATGAAGGAGCTGTTCACGCATTAAAAACTCTCTTTAGTGGTTAGCCGAAGCATAATGCGGCGGCGCCATACATTCCTGCTTTATTGCCAAGCTGCGCAGGGACGATCTCAAGCCCTTCATGCATAGATGGAAGCATTGAGCGTCTGAGCTGCTCAAAAGCAGGAACAAAAATAAGGTTGCCTGCGCCTGAAATTCCGCCTCCAATGACAAATTTTCGAATATCCATCAGTACGGCAACATTGGCAAGTCCTACACCAAGTATAGAGCCAACCCGATGCCAGAGCGCAAGAGAAACTTCGTCTCCGGCAATTGCAGCCTGTTCAAGATGACGCGGCGAAAGCTTTGTATAGTCATGGCCACAAAGATGGCTTGAAGTGGAACCGGATTGACTGGCCTCAATCATCCGGGAAGCACATGCCACAATGGCCTTTTTTCCAATGAGGCTTTCAAGCGTACCTCGTATACCTGCATGCAGACTTGGCCCTTCAAAATCAAGAATCATGAACCCTAACTCACCGGCAGTACCATGAGCTCCCCGATAAAGCTTCCTGTCCAGAACAATGCCTCCTCCCACACCGGTACCAAGCGTCACCATCAGAAAGTCACGGAACTCACGGCCTGCTCCATAGACCGCTTCACCGAAAGCAGCCGCATTTGCATCATTGTCGATACTCACCGGAATCGAAAGACCCTGTTGTTGCTCCATGCAATTACGCAGTTCGTCGCGCAGGGGAAAAATGCTCCAACCCGGCAGATTCGGCGGATAACTCAGTACTCCATTAACAGTATCAACTGCTCCCGGTGCACCAAGTCCTGCTCCCGCAAAATTGTCTGGCTCATTTGTCCTGGAAGCATCCCGATAAAGATCCGCAATAATTGTCGCAAGCTGTGCAACAATACCCGCAGGACCTGATGCCGTATCAGTAAGAAATCTCCTGTCGGCCAGAATTCCCCGTTTCTCACAAACAACAGCAGCCTTAATGGCTGTGCCGCCTAAATCAATACCAAGTGCCCATCGAGACATACTGAAAAATTTTCTCTTATTGATTGAACGGCCTGATAAACTTCCGGCCATGAGTGCCTGACGAAAAAAAGTCAAGAATTTCAACAATTTCCGGTTCAGACGGACATTCTGACTTCACCTTTTCAAGAGCATTGGCAAGCAGAAGACCTGACTGAAAAAGAATCCTGTAGGCATCTTTAATGAGGGTTATCTGTGCAGAAGAGAACCCGCGACGCTTCAAGCCAATCGCGTTGAGACCCTCGTAGCGAAAAGATTCATGCCCTCCAGCCATCACAAAAGGTGGAACATCAACGGAGGCCCTTGCAATTCCCCCAACCATGGCAAATCGACCAATTCGGACAAATTGATGCACACCAGTCAGTCCGCCGATAACCGCATAATCTCCAACCTCACAATGACCGCCGAATTGAACTGAATTTGCAATAACGACGTGATTACCAATCACACAATCATGCCCGGCATGAACGTAGGCCATGATAAGATTATCAGATCCGACGACGGTTTTCCCACTTGCTTTTGTCCCTCTGTTCAGCGTGACACACTCCCTTATGACCGTCCTGTCACCGATAAAAAGAGAGGTTTTTTCTCCGGCAAATTTAAGATCCTGAGGTTCGGTAGCAAGCACAGCGCCTGAATGAATCCTGCAATCACAGCCAATCCTCGCGCCTGATGCAATGTGTACATGTGACCTTATCGCGGTGCCGTCACCTATTTCAACATCATCCTCAATGACTGTGTAAGGACCTATAACAACACCATCTCCAAGAACAACGCCCGGTGCAATAATGGCTGTAGGATGAATTGTGCTCTGCATAATGGTTATTCCTTCGTGGTTTCAAACTTCTCAAGTAGTGTGGGCTGTTTCAACTCTTTGGCCAGCATCTCGATAATCTGTCTGGCATCCTTTTTTCTGCCCACATCCTGATATGCCCTGGCGAGGACATAATACAGTTGAGGATCGGAGCCTGGCGTGGAGTGACTGCCCAGTTTTTCAAGATAAGTAATATACGCAGAGCTTTTCTCCTTTTCACCAAGCCGAACATAAAGAGCAACAACAGAGCCTGCAAGCTCAGGATTCATGGGATACTGCGCAAGAGGCAAAAGCCGTGCTGACGTATCAAGCACCTGAAGTGCAAGGGTTCCTCGTCGCACACGACGCTCATTACCCGATACATCACGTATTGGAAGAAATTCATCTGGCTGGGCCGCCAAACCAAGGGCAAGTCGGACAAAAAGCGGATTATAGTTGCCACAAAGCCTTCGTGATGTCTCTTCAAGAGTAATGTGAGCATTATTGAGATTTGTATATCGGTAGCGTTGAACAAGATTCCTGTAGAGAAGTGCCGGATCGACAAAACTCATAGGATCGTCGCTTTTAAGCGGAACAACCTTGTAGGCCAGGCCGTCAAGGCGCAGATAGTTTTCAAGGCCTATCATGCTTTCGGGATCAACCGTCAGGGCGAAATAGATTGGACGACCTGAAAAATTATTCATCAGAATTTCATAAACAGCAATATCCTGTGGACGAAGATACCCCTGACCATCAAACGTTAATCCGGGCTTCAACAACCAGGTCATCGTATCGGCCGGCTCGGCTGGTAACGAAAGTCCATGCATTTGAGACTCGTGCAACAGCTCCCGCTTGGCAATCATTGATGGAAGAACAGCATCCACCGAATCAATCGGCATATAAGTAATGCCGGATATCTCCCCGTCACTTAAACCAAATGCAACTGGTTTTGCGCCTCGCGGACTTGTGTTTTTCAACTGATCAAGATACCAGCCGGTATTGGCAAGACTCAAATTGACAACACGCACATCCGTCCTGATACGTTCGACCTCCTGCAAGTACCACAAGGGAAAAGTGTCGTTATCACCATTGGTAAAAAGAATAGCATCTTTTTCACAACTCTGGAGCATATTCCAGGCCCAGTCCCATGGAACATAGTTGCCCGAACGGTCGTGTACACGATAGTTTGCCTGCAACATCCGACCGTCAATCAAGAATAAACCAGTAACAACCGTCAGCATTGCAACGAGCACAGGTGCCCTCTTAAACCGAACGCCCAGCCACTGCCAGATGCTTTCGATCCCTATACCTATCCAGAGTGCAAAAGCAAAAAAGCTGCCGACATAACTGTAATCCCGCTCCCTCGGTTGAGGTTCAGTCTGATTAAGATAGATAACCAGTGCTGCACCAGTCAGAACAAACAGCGCTGTCACCACAAGCCCCATCTTCCACTGACGTCTGAAATGAGTCACTGCTCCAACCATTCCAACAAGAAAAGGAATGCCCCAAAGCACAGACCAGTCAACACCGGCTCCCTCCATATCATGCTCACGACCTATGAATTGCCAGCCAAAATAACGGAAGTACATCTTCCGCATCTGATAGGTCAGAAAAAAGTCCAAGTCACTCGAATATTGCTGATAGAAATACTGATGTACCGGCTCTGGTGACCAGCGCCTTGGCCAAAGCGGCATATCTCCGTACTGATCACGATTGAGATAAGAAACAAAAGCCTCAGATGATGATGGATTATTTTCGTTTATCGGTGGTATGGCCTGCGCCCGCACTGAGATCATCCCATAAGACGTATAACCGATAATGAGAAGAAAAAGTGACAGCAACATGGTATTCAGACGTACCATCCTGTGTTTGTGCGAATACCAGGTGCCATAAACCAGCAAAACAAGAAAGAGGCAAAATCCCCACCATGAGATCATTTGCAGTAATAGCGGAAGGCCTTTTATAATAACAATATAGATAAGAAAAAATAAGCCCGAGGAAACAAGGACAAGGAGTGCAAAAGACTTTACAGTCACCTTGTATTTTTTAAAGTAATAAACCAGCGCTATGGCAAAAACGGCAAGCAAACTGAGCAGATGCACGCCGATCGAAAGTCCTATAATATACATGACCAGCAGCAGGAGACGCTCATGACCCTGCTTTGGCTCCTCTTCATACCAACAGAGAATAAGCCAGACAACCACCGCCGTAAAAAGGGAAGAAAGTGCATACACCTCAGCTTCAACAGCGTTGAACCAGAAACTGTCAGACAACGCAAGAGCAAGTGCCCCTATAACTGCACCCCCATAGGCCGCTATCTTTTCAGCAAAACTCCAGAGGTTTGGTTCACTTTTTCGGTAGAGAATGATCAAGCGTACCGTTATGAGATAGGTCAGCATGATAGTCGCTGCGCTTGCGAGAGTACTGATCAGGTTCACTCGCGCACCGATATCACTGAAAAAAGGCATTATGGAAAAAAGCCGCCCGAGCAGTAAAAAAAGAGGCGCTCCAGGAGGATGTGGAATACCGAGTGTATACGCTGTAGCAATAAACTCTCCGCAATCCCAGAATGAAAAGGTTGGGGCCATGGTGCGGAGATATAAGACTTCAGCAAAAAGAAAAAGAAGAACGGCAAGAGTGCGGTTAATCGTCCGGTGTGTCATAGATAAAACGTGCGCTGATTATAACTTGGATTAGCCGAAAATAAGATCGCCAGCAATAAGATCGGCAAACAAAAAACCTTTATCGGTCAGGTAAAGGCACCCCTCTTTCTGCGTGATCCATCCTTTTTCTGCGAATTGCTCGATGCTCTGTAAACAGGTTTGCCCTAATTTATTTTCTTTTCGCAAAAACTCAACATCAAGCCCGCTGTTTATTCGCAAAGTCAGAAAAACCTGTTCAGTAAACTGCTCTTCTGCCGACAGCTCTTCACGAAACACCACCGCATTGTCGGGATCAGCAAGATATCGGCTCAAACTTGAGGCATTTGCCGTTCGCACTTCGCTCTTTTCAGAAACCTGAAAGCTGTGTGCCGATGGCCCAAAACCGAGGTATGGCTCTCGCTTCCAGCTTGCAAGATTATAACGGGAATGATAACCCGGCAGACAAAAATTTGAAACCTCGTAATGGGTGTATCCATAACGGGAAACCTCACTGATCGCTTTTGCATAAAACGTGGCCAGCGAGGAGTCGTCCGGCACCGTCAGTCTCCCTTTCGATATGTTCCAATGAAGACGCGTCTTCGGCTCTACAGAAAGCATATAGACTGACAGATGGTGGGGATAGAGCTCAATGGCTGTATGGAGATCAGCTTCCCATATCGCCGGATGCTCTCCCGGAACTCCGCAAATAAGATCAACACTTACAGAATCAAATCTCTGAAGCGCACCGGCGGTCACCTGCCGAGATTCACGCGCGGTATGAGTGCGGCCAAGCGCCCGAAGCTTTTCGTCAGTAAACGACTGCACACCTATACTGAGTCGCGTGATCCCCGCCGCCCGAAGCTCATCCATTGTTTCGGTTGTGAGATCTTCTGGATTGGCTTCAAGAGCGATCTCAATATCAGGCAAAAAGGTGCACAAGGCTGCAAGCTCCTCAAGCCATCCGGCGAGGAAATGCACTGGTACCAGTGAAGGAGTACCACCGCCAAAATGAATGGCGCTCACCGTCTTTCCTTTCAGCTCAGCCGATCGTGATGCTGTTTCAAACGAGAGTGCCCTGAAAAAGGCTCCGATGTGCTGAAGGCCTGTAACAAGATAAAAATCACAGTAAAGACAGCGCTCCTTACAGAAGGGAATGTGCACATAAAGAGTCAGCATGACCGCAAAATGCGTAAAGCATGATGCAAAAAACGATCATGACGTAACAAGAATATACTCCGTCACTGCTTTATAAAGATCATCAGCCACATATTCGGGGATAATATTGCGACTCAAACAGAGCGCTTCCTCATTGTGCCCGGTTCGTACCAGCACCGACCGGAGCCCGGCACGCATACCGCACTCAACATCAAGCATTTTATCTCCGATAAAAAAAGAAGCTCCACGGTCTACAGTCAAGCCTTCGGAAAAAAATTCATCAATAGCCTGCTCAACCATACCTGTTGCAGGTTTACGGAAATCGACATAACGATCGTACTCCGGATGAGGATATTCGGGGTGAAAGGGACAGTAATAGCAACGGTCAAACCCGGCATTTTTCTGTGAAAGCAGCTCATTGAGGTAACGATTCACCTCCTCGACCTGCTCGACTGTAGCGATGCCTCGTGCAATGCCCGCCTGGTTGCTCACAATAACAATGCGAAACCCTGCACTCCTTGCCAGCGCAATAGCCTCATCGGCACGATCTATAAGCTGCAACTGCTCTCTTGTCGCAATATAAGAACCGGTATCCTGATTGATGGTACCATCACGGTCAAGAAAAAGAACTTTTATTTTCTGCACCATAACAGCCTATTTTTCAAGAAGTTCACGGTACAAGTGATCATACTCTTCCGCCGAGTTTTTCCATGTGAAATCTCGCGTCATGGCATTGGCAACAATCTCTTGCCAACTCTCCTCGTCATGGAAGCAGCTCATCGCCTCCTTGAGCTTTTCGATAAGGGATTCGCTGGTATAGTCATAAAAAATGAATCCAGAGCCTCTCTTTTCAAGATGATCTTCGATGGTTTCCACTATCCCGCCTCCGGCATAAGCAACCGGAATCGTTCCATAACTCATGGCAAACATCTGAATCATGCCGCACGATTCAATCATACCGGGCATAAGAAGAATATCCAGACCCGCAATGGAAAGATGAAACAAAGCATCGGAATATTCTGTCTGAAAACTTATCTGCTCGGGATGAGCCAACGCAAAATCCTGAAAAACCTTTTCATACTGTTTTTCACCGGAACCGCTGATAATAAACTGGATATCGAGACCTGCAAGCTGTTCAAGACTTTTTTGCAGAAGATCCGCACCCTGAAATTCATCAAAATTGGCGATCACGCCCACCACAGGAATACCTTCACGGAATGGAAGCCCTGCCTCCTGAAGCAAGGCCTTTTTATTATCAAGCTTGCCCTCAAAATTTTCGATACTGTAACGCTTTTTGATGAGTTTGTCAGTCGAAGGATTCCATTGCCTGATATCGATGCCATTAACAATACCATAAAAGTTTGCCTGAAACTCCCCGATAACCCGACCAAGCCCAAACGTCAGCGGCCCATCGTGAGCAATCTCCTCGGCATAATATTTCGATGTTGTCGTCAGAAGATCAGCATGTTCAACACCAGTACAGAGCATATTAACCTCATCATTGATGCAATTCAATGATGAACATACCTCATCCGGAAGCAGACGCTGGAATGCCTTGTAGGGCAGAATACCCTGACGATAAATATTATGAAGAGTAAAAACCGTTTTTATATCCTGAAAAAAATCATGAGAAGCATACAACGTTTTCAAAAGAAGAGGAATTAGACCTGCATGCCAGTCATGACAGTGAATAATATCCGGCTTCCAGCCCAACCGCTGCAAGGTCTCAAGCACACCCACATTAAAAAAGACAACCTTGTCAACATTTCCTTTCAGATCGTTTCCATTATAGATATCGGAAAAAAGACCGTTACGCTTGAAATATTTTTCGTTATAAAGAAAATATGTCTGGATCTTGCTTGAAGGCAACGCCGTCACTTTCACATGGAGCAAATCAATTTTTTCCCTGAGATCAACTTCTATGTCGGAGAGACGCAGAACATCGTGCAACCTGAATTTACGGTCATTTATAGTGCCATACTTCGGCATCATGATGCGGGCCTCGAATCCTTCCTCCTCGATAGCCTGGGGAAATGATGCCATAAAATCAGCAAGGGGGCTGATTCTTACAAAAGGAGAGACTTCACCTGATACATAAAGAACTTTAATGTTTCGTCTGGACATCTATATGGCACTCAATCTATAATTTTTCATGAAAAACTTTTATAGAACTACATAAGTTTCTAATTTACGAATTTTCACAGTCAGATACAATCAAGCCTCGTTCACCGGGAAGCTGAAGGATTTTCATGCAAAGTAACTTCCGTGCCCTGTACCTTTTCCTCATGTTTCTGCCATTGTTTGCAGGTGGCTGCGCTTCTGATCGACCCCCTTCAGGAGGCCCTGCAAATACCAGACCCCTACAGGTGATGTTCGATCCGGCGCCTTCGAGCGTTAATGTTGCAACCAACAGACTTCGTTTGACCTTCAACCATGACGTTGCCGGGCCGCAATTGCTTAACGCGCTCTTCTTTTCTGCTTCTATTGGAGAGTTTGATATAGCTATTGATGGAAGAAAAGCAGAGCTGATACTCGACAAACCCCTTGCTCCTCACCAAACCTATATCATCACTCTCGACAAAAACCTCAAGGACATTCAGGGCAGAAGCTTGCCTGCGCCTGTTACCACCGCATTTTCCACTGGGGCTGTTATTGATAACGGCACCATCAGCGGAAAGGTTATCAACTACGATTTTTCACCCGCAAGCAACGCATTAATTCTTGCTTTTGCCGAACGCAACGACACTAATGGACAAGAAAGTCTGACGACCAGAAAACCTGACTATCTTATTCAAGCCGAGACTTCCGGAGCTTTTTCTTTCCGGCATATTGCAAACGGCTTGTATAGGATTATTGCGGTCAACGACCAAAACAATGACCTTCGCTACACCCCAGGATCAGAAGAGATTGGACTGTGCAGTTCAGCTTTTGTGCCCACAGGCTCTTCCGATCTGCTCTTCAGATTTTCCGGAGTGCCTGACAGCGCTCGGCCTTCCCCAGTCACCCAGGCTTCTGCAATGACTACAACGGGAAGTATTTCGGGAACATGCTTTGCGCCGGGACAATACCTTGTCATTGAGGCATCAAGTGCAACGGCATCTTACCGAACGACAGCTTCGAGGAGCCAAAATGGCACATTTTACTACTCTTTTCCTGAGATTCCTCCGGGCCGCTATACCATCAGTGCCTATGTTCTTTCCGGCAATAACAAGCCTGATTCCATACAGCTATGGAACCCGGGTTCCTTAGAACCTTTTCAGCCCGCCGAACCATTCGGCTATTATCCGGAAAAGGTGACGGTACGGGCAGGATGGCCGACGGAGCACATCGATATACATATCAAGAATGCCCAGTAAACCATAAACCATTTCTATGACCACCTCATCCAAAATAGGACCGAATTCCATTATCCAGACCGTTGCCGCTCTTGAAGCAACCTACGGCAAAACCAAGGCTGAAAACATGTTACGCAAAATCGGCCAAGGATACATTGTCGGCAATTTGCCGAAAGAGATGGTTGAAGAGACAAAATTTCATACACTCGTCGGAGCGCTGCAGAAAGAGATCGGTGAAACAGCGACCGCAAGAATTCTGCAAGAATCCGGAGAACGAACTGCCCGCTACCTGTTGAAAGTCCGTATTCCCGGCATTTTTCAGAAATTCCTTAAGCTTCTGCCGCCACGCCCTGCATTCAAGCTTTTCCTCTTTGCCATCAGCAAAAATGCGTGGACCTTTGCCGGAAGCGGTGAGTTTAGCTACACCATGAATCGCCCACCCGAAATATCAGTAAAGGTCACTTTCCCTACCCAGCCAGTGGTCGGCAACTTTTACCTCGGCACGTTTAATGCGCTTTTACAGGAGCTGGTCAATCCTGAAACAAAGATCAAGGCCGATATTCGGAAGGAGAATGGGCATATACGGTGTCATTACCGTTGTGAGATTTGAATCAAACTCTTATCGTCCTGTATCCCATACAGGACGATAACTCATAACAACACTTACAGAAAAGGGACTTTTCTCTGATACTACTGCCACCCATTAACCATTTTAAAGATCTCCCTGTCGCCGATAGGCACCGGAATTGATGCTATGGGTTCGTCCTGAACCAAAGTGTCGGCAATCTCGTTGTATGGTACCAGGCAATCCGCTTTTCCTTCAGCCTCATCCATGGCAAAGAGAGTTTTTCCGGCAAAACGGCTTTTGCGGATCAGTTCGTGATAGGGCACTTTGGCAAGAAGTCTGGTGCCAACTTTTTCAGCGAACTGGTCGAGCATGTTCGTACCTCCGCCAGTGGTATAATCAACACGGTTGGCAACTATGCCGGCAAGTTTCACCTTGTAACGCACACTTTTCTGCTGAATAGCCATGCAGAGGCGATTGGCAGCAAAGATACTGTCGAAGTCGTTAGTAGCGATAATGATGGCATAATCCGCATAGTTGAGCGGGGCACTGAAACCACCGCAGACAACATCGCCAAGCACATCAAAAAGGATAACGTCATACTTGTCGTACAGTCCCAGCTCCTGGAGCAGAGTGACTGATTCACCAACCACGTAACCGCCGCAGCCACTTCCCGCAGGAGGGCCTCCAGCTTCAAGACAGTCAATACCGGCGTATCCCGTCTCAATAATATCCTCAGCACTCAACTCTTCGTGGTGAAAATCGACCTCTTCCAGCGCTTCAATAACGGTTTTTTGCAGTTTTCCGGTAATCGGAAAGGTGCTGTCGTGCTTGGGATCGCAACCGATCTGCAGTACCTTGGCCCCTTTCAGGGCAAGTGCCGCTGAAATGTTGGCACTTGTGGTGCTTTTTCCTATACCGCCCTTTCCATAGACCGCTAAGACTAAACTCATAATATTTAACAAAGAATATGATTGATTAGAAAAATCTTATCCACCGAGAGACTCCTTGGCCTTGCGAAACACATCCACGGTAATGACCGGCTCGTTAATAGTACGGGCAAAGTTCTCTGTATTCTTTCGCACCTTTTTGCGAACAAAAAATGGCACCTTCTTCAGCATGGTTTCAGCATCATCTGTCCACTTCATCTCTCCATCGTCCGCAACTGAACTCACCTCAGATGGTAATGTGGAAACGACGGCCGCAGAGACACCCTCATTACTGTCTGACCGGTCAACCGGAGCTTCTGCCGCCGATGAACTCTCTTCATACTCAAGACCCGCATCGCCAAAAAAATCAATAAGGTGTTTTTCGAGGCCAAGTTTACAGGAGAGATAGACTCTGTCGGCAATAACATCGGCACCAGCAAATCCAAAAAACGGATAGTAGCCAAGCAGATGGTTTTCAATATGGGTTGGAGGGCAGACAACCATACAAGGCACATCAAGCTTGCGGCAACTGTGGCGTTCCATCTGTGTTCCGCAAACCAGATCAGGCATCTCATCTTCAATAACCTGGGCCACATCCTGAAAACGATCGGTAACCATAAGAGCACCTGGAAGATACCCTTCCAGCTCCTTGCGCACCCAGTCGGCATGCTGTTCGAGATAGGTTCCTGCACCGATAATCTGCATACCAAGCTCGTCGCGCAAAAACTTGACAATACCGACGGTATGCGTGGCATCGCCAAAAACAAAAGCTTTTTTATTGCTGAAACTCTCCATGTCAGCCGTGCGGGCAAACCAAGGCACTCCGCTCGGGGCACTGAGACCATCAAGTGAAAATGCATTGAGATTCGGCATGGCAAGAGGAGGCACACCCCGCTGGGCGCCAAGAGCATTCAATTTTTCAAGAAGTGACCGCAACCATGCCATGGTGGGTTCAACCCCGAGAGGTGCCTCAGTGAGTGATGGCATGGAGAAACTCTCTTCAAGATAGGCGGCTGCATTGACACCAATTTCCCGATAAGGGGCAATATTGAGCCATGCTGCGGGAAGTCTTCGGAGATCCTCAATGCTGCTGCCCCATGGAGCGACGACATTCACCGTGATGCCCAGCGTCTGCAACATACGGGTGATACTGGTCAGATTGGCACGAAGATGAAAGCCAAGTGAAGTAAAGCCAAGAATATTCACCGAAGGCACTGCCGTTTTTTCCTGACTGACGGCGTAACGCTTCACCAATTCCGTAAACAGGCCATCTGCCGCTTCGTTTTCCGAAACCCTGAACGGGTTCAGCGCATAGACCATCAGTCGTTCATTCGACACCCCTGAATGGGCGGCAAGCTGGTGCAGATCTTCCTGAAGAAGAGCCGTGCTGCAACTTGGCGCAATGACGATAAGTTCTGGATGGTAGTGGTTATCAACCTGCTGCAATGTTGTCGGAAGTCGTGAGACCCCCTGCGCAAGGTCTCTGCCGCGAACGACGCTGATGGATAACCCCGGAAATTGCGGGGTTCTTTCAAGCATGGTATAAGTGGCCGTAATGTAATCATCGCCTTGCGGGGCATGATAGACGGTGTGAACCCCTTTCATACTATTGGTGACTCGGCTGATACCATGAAGGGCTGTTCCCTCATAGAGCCAGAAAGCTAAGCGCATACTTCTATAACGTTTGTTGTTGCATTGAGTTGCAATAAATTATTCGGCACTCGGCATAACACCTTCAAGCCATACTTTTTCATCAAATGCCGGCAGCTTGCTGCGGCGCTGGAGCGGTGAAACAAAGAGATTGGCAAGAGAGATTACTCCTGACCAACTGTGAATCGGCATGAGCATAAACTCCATGCTCCACTTCACCACAAAACCATTCCCCACAAAAGGATTAGCGGTCATCAGCGAAGTGACAATCAGATCGGGTTTAATGCGCCTGACATCCTCAAGCTGGCGATGAAAGTTCGGCTGTTCAACAACGCGCACGCCTTCAAGAGCCTCAAGCTCACGTGCATGAAACTTCTTGATAATATAAGCGCTGCTGCACTCGACAACATCGGCTCCGGCATTGTGGAGAAAACGTGCAAGTGGCAGCTCCATCATGGTATCAGCAGTCAAAAAAACCTTTTTGCCTTTCAGGAGATCTGTCTGTTTGCGAATCTTCTCCCATGCAGCTTTTTCACGATCGCGAAGATCAACAGTAATACCGAATTCACGGGCGAGATCCTCCCAGAATGCTCTGGTGCCATCAGGTCCAAAAGGAAACAGCGAATGAAGAACGCTGCATCCCCGTTCACGGGCAAGCTTGACGGCGACTCTTGAAAGATAGGGCTGTATCGGAGCCAGAACGGTATCGGGACCAATGGCAGGCATCTTGTCGAAACGCGATTCAGGAAGAAATCCACCGACAGAAATTCCAAGCTCTTCAGCCTCCGCCCTGAGGTCATCCGCTGTCGAATCATTAACCGACCCAAGGAACACCACCTTCTTTTCTCCGGCAGGCGCCTGGGGACAAAATGGCACAAGTGCTGCAAGAACGGAATCTTCTGCCTGGGTAAAATTATAGACGAGACCGCTGGCTGGAACAAAGAGGACTGGAACTTCCGGAGTGCTGAGATGGTGAGCCAGGCCTTTAAAATCAACCTTCATCACCTCCGGTGTACATGATGAGAGGAGAAAAATAACAGATGGATGATGATCCGCCTTGATTTCACTGATAATCTCCTGAAGGGTAGGCTCATTCTTGGAGAGGTCTCCCTCCTCCATAAGGGCAATGCCAAAACGCGGTTTGGCAAAAATCATCATACCAAGAGCATTCTGCAAAAAATGGGCGCAGGTATGCGTTCCAAGTATGAGAAAAAAGCTGTCCTTGATCTTCTGATACATCCAGCCAACACAGGCCAGACCACAAAAACTGTGCGTGACGTTATCTTCCTTGATTATCTGAATATCACCGGGAACCTGCATCATTACTGTTTTCTGTTGAGAGTTACTTGCCGATGGTAACCCGTGTTACAACGGTCAATCATAAAGAAGGTGAAGATAAAATATTTTCGGTAATCCCCCTACTCTCCCGACCTCCTTGTCGGGGCTATTTTGGCTTTCACTGATGCCGTTTTTTCTCCAAGACGAACGGCCCGATCCCGGCGGTCATCGATTTTCATAACCGAATAAACACGTTTCCCACCCTGACTGAACGAATATTCGTGCAGTTTCAGCGCCAGCTCGAACAGGAGAGGTGCTGGCCCTTCCACTGTCGTACCCATATCATGAAGTCGGTAACTGCAGCCGCTGGCTGCCAGAATCTCCTGCAATCCGGCTACAAAACCACTCAGGCTCCCCTCTTTACTGTCGAGAGGAATAACCGCAATATCCATCAAGGCCATGGCAAAAAAACTGGAAATTATTTAAAAACAGTCTCTTCGCGTCCCGGCCCAACAGAGATAAAGGTGACTGGCACCTGAAGTTCATCTTCAAGAAAAGCCACATACTTCTGTGCTTCGGGCTGCATATCCGCAAAAGTTCTTGCATGAGCGTTGGAGGCCTTCCAGCCTTTCATGCTGGTATAGACAGGAGTAACTTTTGAAAGTGTCTGGTGATCGGTCGGAAAATCATGAATCTCTTTGCCTTCAAGCATATAGGAAGTACAAACTTTTATCTCTTCAAAGCTGTCAAGCACATCAAGCTTGGTCAGGGCAATTTCAGTCACACCATTAACGGTCAGTGAATAACGGAGAGCGACAAGATCAATCCAGCCACACCGACGTTTTCTGCCGGTCGTAGCGCCAAACTCGTGGCCGATCTTGCCAAGAAGCTCACCAGTCTCATCAAGCAGTTCCGAAGGAAAAGCTCCGTTGCCCACTCTGGTCATGTAGGCCTTGCAGACCCCGATCACCTTGCCGATATAGTTTGGAGCAATGCCGGAACCCGTACAGGCGCCTCCGGATGTAGGATTTGATGAGGTCACATAAGGATAGGTGCCATGATCAACATCGAGCAGGCACCCTTGTGCTCCTTCAAGCAGAACGGTTTTTCCCGCCTGGAGCTGACGGTTCAGAAAGAGTTGCGTGTTGGTCACGTACGGGTCGATAATCTTGTCAAACTCTTCATACTCCCGAACCATGAGTTCAACATCAAGCTCTTCCCTTTCATAAATATTTTTAAACAGTTTGTTTTTGGCGGCAAGATTTTCGCGGAGCTTCTCCTGCAGCAATTCAGGATTGAGAAGGTCCACAACACGAATACCCTTGCGCGCAAACTTGTCTTCATAGCTTGGGCCAATACCACGGCCAGTTGTACCGATCTTCTGGTCTCCCTGGGCAGTTTCATGGAGAGAATCAAGCAATTTGTGATAAGGCATGATAAGGTGGGCATTATGGCTGATAAACAACCTGCCCGTCACCTCATAACCAAGCTCTTCAACCTTTCTGATTTCATCAAGCAGTGCCGCCGGATCAATCACAACACCATTGCCGATGACACAGACACATCCCTTGTGGAATATTCCGGATGGAATCAGATGCAGAACGACGGTTTTATTGTCGAAACAGATCGTATGGCCAGCATTCGCCCCCCCCTGATAACGGACAACAATATCATACTTGTCAGAAAGATAGTCAACAAGCTTTCCTTTTCCTTCATCACCGAACTGTGTGCCGACAATCACGGTTGCCGACTGTGACGGTGCCCTGAATTTTTTTGATTCCACGACGATTGTTTTTATTGACAGATATAATGATCAAAATGAGCCAGAAGCTCATCCTTGCCCTTGCCCGAAAAAGATGAATAATTTACAATAAATTTGGCTTTTGTCGCAGAGCTTTCCATCATGCGCCTGGTGTGTACCTTTTCCTTTTGCGTCAGCTTGTCATACTTGGTCAGAACAATCCCGTAGGGCCTTTCATGATACTCCAGAAAATCTATCATCGCCCGGTCAGAAGACATCGAAGGATGGCGGGAATCGAGCAGCAGCACAATAAGTGAAATCGTTCTCCGGCTCTCGATATAGGATGCCAGCAGATGACCCCAGGCAGCTTTCTCTGCATGACCAACTGCGGCATAACCATACCCCGGAAGATCGACAAAATAAAATTCGTGATTAACCCAAAAATAGTTGATCAACCTTGTCTTGCCGGGAGTTGCGCTGGTTTTTGCCAAACCCTTTACCCCGGTGAGAGAGTTGAGGAGGGTAGATTTTCCTACATTTGACCTGCCTGTAAAAACAATTTCAGGAACTGATTCTTCTGGAAGCCCTGAAAGAGCGGAAACACTGATGTGAAAGGCGGCAACAGTAATCTTCATACCATGGAAAGCGGTCTCAAAAAAAGAGGAATAAAAAGGAAGCTAAAAACCTTGCGTTAAAAACCCAAATGTTTAACTTTCATCGGACTTTTTACAGAAACACAATCACTTCACCCCAAGAAAAAAGGCAGAGCAGCAGAAGATGTCACTTTTCATTTATAACTCCCTCAGCAGAACAAAAGAGAAGTTCGAACCTCTCCATCCGGACATCGTAAGCATGTATGTCTGCGGCCCGACCGTTTACGGCCATTCTCATCTCGGCCACGCGAAAAGCTATGTCTCATTTGATGTTGTTGTTCGCTGGCTGCGGTTAAGCGGATATCGGGTAAAATATATACAAAATATAACCGATGTGGGACATCTGACCGATGATGCTGATGAGGGGGAAGACAAGATCATGAAACAGGCCCAGCTTGAAAAAACAGACCCAATGGAAATTGCCCAGTACTATACTCGCAGTTTCTATGAAGATATGGATCAGCTTGGGGTTCTGCGTCCCAATATTGCTCCGGCAGCCACTGCCCACATTCCGGAACAGATTGCTCTTGTCGAAAAATTGATCAAATGCGGCTACGCTTATGAAGTCAATGGTAATGTCTATTTTTCAGTCAAATCATTTGGCCGATATGGCAAACTTTCGGGACGCACCGACCAGGAGGCCATGCAATCAGGTATCAGGGTAGGTGTACGATCTGAGAAGAGGGAACCTGCCGATTTCGCTCTCTGGAAAAAGGCAGATCAACGGCACCTGATGAAGTGGAATTCACCATGGAGCGTCGGCTATCCCGGATGGCATCTTGAATGTTCAGCCATGTCGATGAAATATCTTGGTGAAACGATTGATATTCACGGTGGCGGCATGGAAAACAAATTCCCGCACCATGACTGTGAGATCGCCCAGTCTGAAGCTGCAACCGGCAAACCGTATGTCAGGTTCTGGATGCACAACAACATGGTGACGATCAATGGCATTAAAATGGGGAAGTCCCTGAAAAATTCAGTCAACCTGAAAGATATCTTCAGAACGACAGACCCTATGGTGATTCGATTTTTCATTCTTCAATCCCACTATCGATCACAACTCGATTATTCAGAAACTGCCATAAAGGCATCAACAACCGGACTTGCAAAACTTCATGACACTCAAAGGCGCCTCCGGGAACAAAAACCGGGAACCGGTGAGTTTGATTGCTCATCCTTCATCCTTCGATTTACAGAGGCAATGGATGATGACTTCAATACACCAGTCGCAATCGCAGTGCTTTTCGAACTGTCAAAAGCCATAAATGCTGCACTCGATTGCAACGACGGGCTCTCTGATACAACTCGCAAAGTCATTGAGGCATTCCTTGACCGAGCGGGACGAGAGGCACTTGGCATCCTCAATCAAGATGGTCAATCCAGTAACAGAGAGCTTGAAGGGTCTGAAAACAAACTGGCCAGGGTGATGAATATTCTCCTCGATCTAAGAATCGAAGCCAGAAAAAGTAAGGATTTTGCGCTCAGTGACAAGATACGAGACCAGCTCCTTGAGGCAGGTATTGAGATCAAGGACACAAAGGACGGGGTCATCTGGTCATAAAACAGTCCGATGCTTAAAGGTACTCCTCAAGCCCTTCACGCCTGAGCGTATCAACGACGTCACGCACCCTGTTGGAGTGGCCTTTGCTGCAAATTAACAACGCGTCAGGAGTCTCGACAATAATAATATCCTTTAACCCGATTGTACAGACAACTTTGTTTGCGGTATTTTTAATAAAGACATTTTCGCAGTCCACCTGCACCTGACGCTTGTCGGTTTTTTTGTCGTCAACCACATTCCGGCTTCCGGCAACCTTTAGTACTTCATCCCAGCATCCAAGATCAGTCCAGCCAAACTCCCCTGTCAGTACAAAAACTGTTTCAGCCTTCTCCATAATACCATAATCAATAGAGAGAGGATGAATCCATGAGTAAACATCTTCAATAACCTTGTGTTCACTCTGAGAGCCAAGACTTTGATAAATATTGAGAAGATCCTTGTACAAATCGGGCATGGAGCGTTCAAACTCTCTGGATATAGCATCAAGATGCCAGATAAAAATCCCGCTGTTCCAATAAAAATCATGGCTTTCAAGAAACTCAACCGCCGTCATGTAGTCCGGCTTTTCAGCAAAAGCCTTTACTCTGAACAAACGAAAATCAGAATCAGAGGAACAATCTGGTGGTAGCGAGAGCTCCCCATTTGCCTGAATATAGCCATAAGCAGTTTCAGGCCTGTCGGGTTTAATACCTATGGTCACCAACCCCTTCTTTTCGCTGGCAACCTCTATTCCTGCCTTAACAATTTTGATAAATGCATTGCGATCCGACACAAGATGATCAGATGGCAGCACAATGGTCACCGCATCAGGATCTCTTTTTTTTATATGCGCGGTTGCAAGAGCAATACATGGAGCAGTATTACGACTGGCTGGCTCCACAAGAATATTCGCCTGGGAAAAGCTGCTGAAGGATGTAGCCAGAAGTGAACGCCCCAATTCGCTGGTAATGATAAAAATATGTTCTTCTTCCACTAATCCCGAGATGCGTTGAACCGTTTTGGCAATCATTGTTCCATCGTCCAACAAGTCGACAAACTGCTTTGGCATTTTTTTTCTTGACACAGGCCAAAGCTTCTTGCCGAATCCACCGGCCATAATAACAGCATAGACATGAGAGCCGGAACCATTACTCATAATACTTTACTTAATCACTAATTGCGTAAAAGAAAACAGAGCAGCATTTACCTTGTTGTGTAATTTAGTACTATTTCTGTAGAAAAGATGTTGCGGATAAAGACAATCATCAACACCGATTTGCCATTCAGTGCAAAATATTGTTTTTTTGCTAAACCACTTACTCTTAAAGGGATTATCAATGATGAACAAATGAATGAAGAATTGACGACACTCCAGACTTTATGTGCTGAACATGCAATAGAGATCGAACCAGCGATGCTTCAGCAACTGCTTGCCTATGGAGACTATCTTGACCAGTGGAACCAAAAAATTAACCTGATCAGCCGAAAGGAAGAGGCCCCGGTCATAATCAAACACATTTTTCATTCACTCTTGATTACCCTGTATCACTCCTTCAGTAACGGCGAGCAGGTTCTGGATCTTGGAACAGGAGGAGGACTCCCCGGCATTCCGCTTGCCATCGTTTTTCCCCAAACACATTTTCTTCTTGTGGACTCGACAGGAAAAAAGATTATGGCCTGTCAGGAGATGATCAAAGAACTTGGGATTAAAAACGTGGTTGCCATTCATTCAAGGGTTGAAGAACTGGATGATGTTGTTTTTGATACCATACTCTCCAGGCAGGTCGCCTCTCTCGATAAGCTCTGCGCCTATGCTGGCAGGCTTTTGAAACCAAAGGGTATGCTGATCTGCCTCAAGGGCGGAAATCTTGATGGTGAAATACAGAAGGCAATGAGTTCAAGCAACAGTAACTTTGGCTTCCCCTTTAAGATAGAACAACATCCTATTAATGGGATAAGCCCATATTTCTCGGAAAAGAAAATAGTCATTGCATACAGATAATTTCTTTTCTGTATGCAATGACTATCAATAAGTGTGGCAAAGAATGAGTTACTCTGCTGTGGAAGCTGCTTCAGCAGTTTTCTTTGAACCTTTAACTCGTTTTGCGCGATCCTGTTTCCCGGTCTTCTGAGTTTGTGATGGAGCTTCTGTATAATCAACCAGCTCGATCACTGCCATTTTTGCAGCATCGCCATAACGAGGTGCAAGCTTGACCACTCTGGTGTAACCGCCATTACGTGACCCGACTTTTGCGACAATCTCTTCAAAGAGAATTCTTATAGCCTGTTTATCCCGAATGTCCTTGAAAATTTCACGCTGGGCATGAACCGTACCTTTCCGGGCCTTGGTAATGATTTTCTCAACTACCCTTCTGGTCTCCTTGGCTTTAGCTTCTGTCGTCTCAATTCTCTTGTAAACAAGTAATTGGGTAGAGAGATTGCTGAGTGTCGCCTTTCTATGAGCTGCGGTTCTTCCAAGTTTTCTTACTGGCTTAACTTTACGCATGACTGTTTCCTGATCTCAATAATTCAAAAAAACGGTTACTAATCTTATTATTTCATCTGATACTTGGTAGTATCCATACCAAACTTGAGATCAAATTTCTCAAGCTGCTCTTTCAGTTCTGTCAGTGACTTCTTGCCGAAATTTTTATAATTAAGCAATTCGTCTTCCTTGTGAGAAACAAGTTCACCAATAGTATCAATCTCTGCCAGCCTGAGGCAATTATGCGAACGAACTGAAAGATCAAGATCCTCTATTTTGGTATTAAACAGCCTGCGCATGGTTTCAAACTCATCATCCTGCTGCTTGAACTCCTCCTCAGTGAACTCTTCCTCTGTCGGTGAGAAATTGGCAAAAAACATAACATGCTCAGTAATAATCTTGCCTGCCAGACTGATAGAGTCGTCAGGACTGACTGAACCGTCAGTCTCAACATCAAGAATCATTTTTTCATAATCGGTACGCTGACCAACACGGGTATTCTCAACGGTAAACTTTACATTTCTTATCGGAGTGTAAATCGCATCAATTGCTATATAACCGATAGGCATGCCCTCTGGCCTGTTATCCTCCGCTGGCATGTAACCTCGACCTCGTCCAATATAGAGGTCAATTTTAAGTGTCACACCTGCATTGATGGTCGCAATGTACATCTCTTTATTCAAGACTTCGAACTCGCCTTCCTGCGCAATAATATCACCGGCAGTGAACTCCATAGGTCCGACAAGAGACAAAGATGTCTTGCAGTTCCTTTTACAGGTTGATTTGAAACGTACTTTCTTGAGGTTCAGTATAATTTCTGGAACATCTTCACGCACACCATCGATTGCTGCAAACTCGTGATAGACATTGTCAATCTTGATCCCTGTTATTGCAGTTCCCGGAAGCGAGGCAAGAAGAACCCTTCTCATAACGTTTCCAAGGGTAACTCCGTAACCGCGTTCAAGCGGCTGCGCAATAAACCTCCCGAAACAATCACTATGCGAAGCTTCGTCTACCTCAATTTTTGCAGGCATCTGCATCTGGTATATCATAGTATTTATACCTTAGAATTCATTAAAATCACTTCGAGTACAATTCAACAACCAACTGTTCGTTGAATGGCTCCTGAACTTCCTCCCTCTCAGGAATACTCAAAAATACTGCTTTCTGGTTTGCTTTGTCAACCTGAATCCATGATGGTATGCGAGATTCAGGAGCCTTATTGAGAGAATCAGTAACTGCGCCCATATTCTTGCTTCTCTGCCGGAATTCAATCAGCTCACCAGGAGAAACGATATATGAAGGAATATCTACCTTCTTGCCATTAATTAAAAGATGACCATGAGTAACAAGCTGACGGGCACCTGACCTTGACGGAGCAAAACCAGCGCGAAAAACGACATTATCAAAACGACGTTCCAGAAGCTTCACAAGGTTATCACCGGTAATACCTCTCTGGGCTACCGCTTTCTGGTAGTAATTGCTGAACTGCTTCTCAAGAATGCCATAAAGATATTTCATCTTTTGCTTCTCTCTGAGCTGGAGTGCATATTCAGAAACTTTACCCTTTCGCCCCTGACCATGCTGACCCGGAGGGAATGGACGTCTTTCAAGATATTTTTCAGCCTTTGGTGCAAGTGCTATTCCTAACCTGCGGGATACTTTTGTTATTGATCCTCTGAATCTTGCCATATCAATTGCTTCATTGAAATTCTATGAATATATAAAATCAGACCCTTCTGCGTTTTGGAGGCCTGCAGCCATTGTGCGGAAGAGGTGTGATATCCTTGATGGTACGAACGTCAAGGCCAGCTCCCTGCAATGCACGAATAGCAGCATCACGTCCTGCACCCGGGCCTTTGATAAAAACATTGACATGCCTCATCCCGAGATCATAAGCTTCCTTGGCCGCAGCTTCAGAAGTCACCTGCGATGCGTATGGTGTATTCTTTTTAGAGCCTTTGAAGCCGTTTTTACCGGCACTTGACCAAGAAACCGTATTACCCTGTACATCGGTAATGGTCACCATAATATTATTGAACGATGCTTTTATATGTACAGCACCTTCGGCGGTAACCTTAACTTTCTTTTTTTTCCTGCTTATTGTAGCCATGAACTTACACTCTTTAAGTCTCTAAGATTTATTGCCTGTACACTACTACTTCTTGACAGCCTTCTTCTTGCCTGCGACGGTCTTTCGCTTACCCTTTCTGGTTCTTGCATTAGTGCGCGTCCTCTGTCCACGAACTGGAAGCGACCGGCGGTGACGAAGTCCCCTGTAGCAGCCGATATCCATCAAACGTTTTATGGCAGTCTGTTGTTCACCCCGGGCCTGCCCCTCAACCTTGTATTCTTCGGCAATAATTTCTCTGATTGCATGAGCTTCCTCGTCATTGAGCTCAGAGATCTTTCTGTCAGGCGCAATACCAGCTTTCTGCAAAATACTTTCTGCTGATGCTCTTCCAATACCATAAACATGCGTCAATGCGATAACAGCATGTTTGTTCAACGGCAAATTTACCCCAGCTATCCTCATATTCTCTTTAAAGTTCTATTGTTTTTCTGAAGATCAACCCTGGCGCTGCTTATGGCTGGGATTTACTTTACAAATCACATATCTCTTGCCTTTGCGCTTAACAATGCGGCAATGCTCACAACGCTTTTTAATAGAAGAATATATTTTCATAATAAACCCGACATGCAATAATTAAACCAACTCAATCCGAAATGTGAAAAGGCTTGTAATGTAATAATAAAGATTGTAAAACCAATATCATCATTATCACTTTTATCACTTATTTATAGCGGTAAGTAATCCTGCCCTTGGTAATATCGTAGGGAGATATCTGTACTTTAACTTTGTCGCCAGGAAGTATTCTGATATAGTGCATCCTGATCTTTCCGGAAACATGTGCAAGAACCTCCAGACTGTTTTCAAGTTTTACTTTGAACAGCGCATTCGGAAGTGCATCCAGAATCACTCCTTCAATCTCAATTGATTCTTCTTTTGCCAAATTGTTCTCTCCTTAATTCGATAAAGTGTTGTCGCGTTCAAGCCTGTTTTTCTTCAAGAAAGCTCTTTGTCAGTATCTCAGCTTTCCCTGGCCTTACGACTATAGTATGCTCAAAGTGAGCTGCCGGCTTTCCGTCTTCTGTTACTGCAACCCATGCACCGCGTTTACTGATTGCTTTACGTGATTTTCCAAGAGCGATCATGGGTTCGATTGCAAGTGTCATGCCTGCCCGCAACTTCACTCCAGTATTTTTCCTGCCATAATTGGGGACAGCAGGATCTTCATGCAATTCACTTCCAATACCATGACCAACCATATTTTCAATAACACCAAAACCGAACGAGCGGGCATAATCTTCTATCGCTGATGAAATATCATGAAGACGATTTCCTTCCACTGCCATTGAAATTCCTCTTGCCAGACACTCTTTTGTGGCATCAACAAGCACCTGTACCTTGTCATCAATAATGCCAAGCACAAAAGTTCGTGCCGCATCACCATGATAACCGCCTTTATAAACACCACAATCGACCGATACTATATCGCCTTCCTTCAAAACTCTTTTTTTACTCGGAACCCCATGAACAACCTCTTCGTTAATAGAAACACAAAGTGTTGCAGGATAGGGCGTCACTCCAGGATCACTTTTCGGGACATAATTCAGAAAACTTGGCACTGCATGGTGATCACGAATATACTCTTCAGCCATGGTATCAAGCTGTTTGGTCGTCATACCTGGCACTATTTCTATCTCAAGCATATCGAGTACCTTTGCCACAAGGGCTCCAGCTTCTCTCATAAGCTCGATTTCCCGTTCACTTTTAATCGTAATCATAGGAATGCGCTATCTGCTCTGGCGACCGCGTGTCTTCCCTGACTTCATAAAGCCATCGTAGTGACGCATGAGCAAATGGCTTTCAACCTGCTGCAAAGTATCGAGTCCAACACCAACAATAATAAGAAGGCTTGTTCCACCAAAAAATTGTGCAAAACCCTGAGTTACATTACCAAACTTTGTCAGAAAAGTTGGCAGAATCGCTATTATAGCAAGTGATATGGCACCTGGAAGCGTGATTCGGGTCAAAATATGATCGATAAAATCGGCTGTACTTTTTCCTGGACGTACACCGGGAATAAAACCTCCCTGACGACGCATCGTATCTGCAACTTCCTTGGGATTAAATGCTATAGCTGTATAAAAATAGGTAAAGAAAACAATCATGGTGCCAAACATCAGCGCATACCACCAAGAATCATAAGCCAATAACCCAGCAATTCTTTGCATCACCTCATTCTCAGGAAAAAAGGAGAGAAACGTTCCAGGAAGAAACATGATAGACTGCGCAAAAATAATCGGCATAACTCCGGCAGTATTGATCCGCATCGGAATATACTGGGTACTGCCACCATAAACTTTGCGGCCCACAACCCTTTTCGCATGCTGCACAGGTATGCGCCGGGTACCGACAGTCAAGACAACGACAAAAGCTACAATAGCCGCCATCAGAGCTAAAATGATGATCTCAATAATCCAGTTCTTGCTTCCAAGTGACACTGAACGGAATTCAGCGACAAGAGCCTGTGGAAATCTGGCAAGGATACCAATCATAATAATGAGTGATATACCGTTCCCGATCCCCCTCTCTGTAATCTTTTCACCGAGCCACATGACAAAAACAGTCGCAGACGTAAGGAGTATAACAACGGTTACCGTAAAAAATATACCTGGATCAGGGACAATCACCTTCCCAAAAGAGGCTGGACTTGAAAGACTGACACTCACACCCCAGGACTGAAGAACAGCAATAAATACCGTTCCATATCGAGTCATTTGACTGATTTTCTGACGACCGTCCTCCCCTTCTTTCTGCAATTTCTGAAAATATGGAGTCACAGCTCCAAGAAGCTGGACGATAATCGAAGCAGAGATGTAGGGCATGATGCCAAGAGAAAAAATCGAGGCTCTTGCAAAAGCTCCGCCCACAAACAAATCAAACAGTCCAAAAAGATCGTTGGAATGAGTCTGTGATGCGCCGGACACTGCTGACGCATCAACACCTGGAATGGTAATGTGTGAACCAAGCCTGTAGACAAATAATAAAAGAAGCGTATAAAGTATCCTCTGACGGAGCTCAGGGATTTTATTAATGTTCCTTATACTATCATTAAGCTTCATAGTGTCCTTTTAACGGATTCAGGGCTTGGTAGATTTCTTGGTTCTCTTAACCAGTTTCGCTTTTGGTTTCAAGAGCGCCTTTTCAAAAGGAAGATCCCTGACTTTTGAAGCCTCTTCAAGCGTACGGAAAGCTTTAACCGCCTGACCGCCTGCTGCAACAATTTTTTCCTCAGCACTTTTGCTGAACGCATGAGCAGTGATGGTAACCGCGCTCGTCAGTTCCCCATTGCCAAGAACCTTGAAATAATCCGCATTACTGGCATGAAGAAGCGATTTGAGATCAAGAATCGTAATCTCTGCACCAACCAGCCCATCCTGTATCCATTTATCAATCTGAGTAAGATTGACAGTGTTTACCGGCTTTTTATCAAGAGAGGTAAAACCAAATTTAGGCAAACGCCGATATACCGGAACCTGTCCGCCTTCAATGAGTGGCCTCTTGTAACCACTTCGAGACTGCTGGCCATTGTTACCTTTTCCGGCAGTCGTTCCATTACCTGAACCCTGACCGCGGCCGACCCGTTTTTTGTTTTTAACTGCGCCTTTTGCTGGACGAAGTGAACTTAAATCCATGGTTTCAATTCCCGACTTGCTATTAGTAAAAATCCTATACTTCTTCAACCTTTACAAGGTGCTGTACAACCCTTATCTGTCCTCTGGTACAGGCATTATCCGGCCTGTCAACACTATAGTTCGGCCTTCCAAGTCCAAGAGCCTGGATGGTTGCTTTCTGCTTTTTCGTGCCACCGATAACGCTGCGCACCTGGGTAATTTTCAATATTTTCTCACTCATGATCGCATTTTCTCATTTTAGCTTTCAAAAACCTCAGTCAGGCTCTTTGACCGTCTTTCACCGACATCATAAGCATCAGATATACTCTGAAGTCCTTTGATTGCCGCTTTAACGACATTGTGCGGATTGGATGATCCAAGTGATTTGGTCAGAATGTCATGAATACCTGCCATCTCGAGAACCGCCCTTACCGCACCTCCAGCAATAAGTCCTGTACCTGGCGTTGCAGGTTTCATCATAACTTTGGCTGAGCCATACTTGACCACAATCTGATGAGGTATCGTCCCCTTCACAATCGGAACCTTGATAACATTTTTCTTGCCATCTTCGATGCCTTTTGCAATAGCGTCCTGAACTTCGTTTGCTTTTCCAAGCCCGTATCCAACATGGCCCTCTTTATCACCCACAACTACAATTGCGTTAAACCCAAAGCGCTTGCCGCCCTTAACCACCTTTGCAGTCCTGTTGATATGAACCAGCTTCTCTTTCAGATTTAATTCACCGGGTCTGATACTCTTAGCAGATGTTTTCGCCATTTACTCTATCTCTTTGAAAAGTTTTTAAAAGATCAGTCCTGCCTCTCGCGCTCCATCAGCCAAGGCCTTCACCCTGCCATGATAACGAAATCCATTCCTGTCAAACACCACATTTGTTATACCTGAAGCAAGAGCCTTCTGCCCGATCTGCTGACCGATGATGCGGCAACGTTCCGACTTGCTCCCCTGAATAGCCTTATTATCCTTTGACATTGTTGAAGCAGCCAACAATGTTTTGCCATTCACATCATCGATCAACTGTGCATAAATCTGTGAAAGGCTCCTGTAAACACAAAGCCTGGGCTTGATCGCGGTACCCTGGACATTCGCTCTGCTTCTGTCCTTGATTTTCTGCCTCCGGGAGGCTTTATCGATTTGACTCATTATCTTGAACCGTTGTAAAATTTTATTGCCTGACAACTTTGCTCTTCATTCACTTCTTACTTGCCCGCAGCCTTGCCTTCCTTGCGGCGAACCACTTCACCTGCATATTTAATACCCTTGCCACGATAAGGTTCTGGCTTTCTGAATGAACGAATCTTGGCAGCCACCTGACCCACTAATGCTTTATCAATACCACTGACCAGAATAGTGACCTGATCAGGCACCTCAATTTTAATCTCATCCGGCGCCTTAAAATAGATCATATGTGAATAGCCAAGAGTAAGTGCAAGCAGATCATTTTTCAGCTCGGCACGATATCCAACACCTGCAATTTCAAGCTTTCTGGTAAATCCTTTTGTAACACCATCAACCATATTGCTGACAAGCATTCGATAAAGGCCATGTTGAGACTTTGCCTTTTTGCTATCATCAATGCGCAAAACAGTAAGGATACCTCCCTCTTCAGTAATCTTTACCTGATCAGTCAGCCTCTGCTCAAGAGTACCTTTCGGACCAGATACCCTGATGTTCAGGTCACTTATCTCTATTTTTGCCTGATTGCTCAGGATTATGGGCATTTTTCCTATTCTTGACATGGTATTCTAATGCTCTCTGGCTTATATAATTAATAGATACGGAACAGGATTTCTCCACCTACACCCTGTGCCCTTGCCTCTTTATCTGTTATAACCCCTTTGGACGATGAAAGGATATATAACCCGAGACCACCAAGATATTTTTTAATATCTTTTCCGTCATAAACACGACGACCAGGCTTACTGACTCTGGTAATCTCTTTTATAGCAGGATCTCCCTGAGCAGTATACTTGAGATCAATCCGCAAGAATGGGAATTTTTCAGTCGTGATCACCGTAAAGCTTTTGATATACCCTTTCTCTACAAGCAATTGCGAAAGATTTTCCCTAAGCTTTGAATAAGGGATATCGGTTGTTTTGTTTTTTGCTCTTCCCGCATTTCTGATACGGGTGATATAATCTGCAATAGAATCCGTTACAGGCATAGCGAACGTTGGTTACTTTCAATAATGAACAAATACCTTTCTTTGACTACAGGCAAGCAAATATACTTACCAACTTGCCTTCTTTACACCAGGCAACTTTCCCTCAAGAGCGAACTTGCGAAACATATGCCTGCAAAGCCCATATTTTGCATACACACCTCTGCCACGGCCTGTAAGCACACAACGATTACGGACTCTTGTTGGCGAACTATCCCTTGGCAGTTTCCTGAGGGCTTCATAGTCACCAGTTTTAACTAACTCCGCACGAAGTTCGGCATACTTGGCTACAAGTCTTATTCTTTTTTCGTTCCTTGCTATAACGCTTTTCTTGGCCATCTGTGTTCTGAATTATTTAGTTGTTCTTCTTTTTAAATGGCATTCCAAGTTCCGAAAGCAGCACGTAAGCCTCTTCGTCTGTAGAAGCAGAAGTTACAAAACTGATATCCATTCCGGAGATTCTGGGCACTTTGTCAATATCAATTTCCGGAAATATAATCTGCTCCCTGACTCCGGCAGTATAGTTTCCACGTCCATCAAAACTGGTATCACTGAGACCGCGAAAATCACGTATCCTTGGAACGGCAAGACTGACAAAACGGTCAAAGAACTCATACATGGCCTTACGACGAAGTGTCACACGACAACCAATAGCCTGGCCCTCTCTCAGCTTAAAGTTCGATATCGCTTTTTTCGACTTACGGATCTGAGGTTTCTGACCAGTAATCTGTGCAAGCTCCTGCACAGCAATCTCAAGCAACTTTGGCTCAGCAGCAGCAGCACCAACCCCTATATTAATTGATATTTTTTTAAGCCTTGGAACTTTCATGACATTCTTGTATTGGAAACGCTCCATAAGGTTTGGCGTTACCTTCTCTTTGTAGAATGTCTCAAGTCTTGCCAAGGAGGGAGTACCCTGTGTCATCTCTTTATTCTTGTCCATCTTGTTCGTTATCAGTTTACCGGGATGGTCTTTGTCATCCTTGCATTTAGAAAAAACACTTAACTTTTCTTCACATTGGAAGAGTGAATAGGGAATTCCCTTTCAATAATTGAGCCTTGGGTCTGACCCTGGGCAGGACGCGTATGACGCTTTCTTATATTGACACCCTCCACAATCACACGACTTTTTTCAGGAAATACTTTCAAAATTTTACCAGCTTTTCCTTTATCATTACCACTGATAACGACCACTGAGTCGTTTTTTTTGACGTGCAACTTAACCTTCTTGATCCCTGTTTTCATTTTTCACTGATATGATAGTATTTCATAAAATCCTGAGCGGGAGACGAGACTCGAACTCGCGACCAACAGCTTGGAAGGCTGTGACTCTACCAACTGAGTTACTCCCGCCTGAAAAGCTCTTATAACACTTCAGGCGCCAGAGAAACAATCTTCATATACTTTCTGTCGCGTAGCTCTCTTGCTACAGGCCCAAAAATGCGGGTGCCCCTTGGTTCACCCTGAGCATTAAGCAAAACTACGGCATTTTCATCAAAACGAATATACGAACCATCTTTTCTTCTTGATTCTTTGACGCAGCGAACAACGACAGCTTTGCACACATCCTTCTTTTTTACTATACCACCAGGGACTGCTGCTTTAACCGATACAATAATCTGATCACCCAATGAGGCATAACGCCTCCCGGTTCCACCGAAAACATGTATACAGCGGACTTTTTTGGCTCCACTGTTATCGGCAACAACCAGATTTGTTTCTTTCTGGATCATCCTGTTTCAAACTTTAATAAATGTATAAAAATCTTCTCTTACCTGGCTTTTTCAATAATTTCAACCAAACGACAGCTTTTTCTTTTGCTTAGCGGCCGACACTCTACAACCTTGACAAGATCACCAATACCTGCCTCATTGTTTTCGTCATGAGCCATAAGCCTCGTTGTCTTCTTGAAATATTTCTTGTAGACAGAGTGCTGCACACTCCGTTCGACAGCAACAATACACGCTTTATCCATCTTGTCACTGACAACTTTGCCTAACCAACTTTTTTTCCTTCCCCTCACCGGAGCACTCTGTTCCATAGATACACTGCCAATTTTATTTTCTTCCATGTAAGTAAACAGTTTGATTGTTTGCCTTTCCGTCAAACAAGACCAGCTTCACTGGCCGAAAGTTGATGAATCCTGTTTTTCATGCGCGCAATATCCCTTCTGGAATTACGGAAAACCATGGGATTCTGCGGCTGCTCAATAACCCTAAAAAAATTGATATCCGCAAGTCTTTCTTCAAGCGCTTTAAGCCTGTCGATCAATTCCTGTTTACTCAATGCCGCAATTTCATACTTTTTCATAATAAGTCACCCTCTTGTCGAATTATTTGCTCGATTAATCTTCGTAATCAGGACGGACAATAAATCTGGTCTTGATGGGCAACTTTTTAGCTGCCAGCCTGAATGCCTCTGTTGCAACCTCTCTCGGCACACCATCAGCCTCAAACATAATTCTTCCAGGCTTTACTACCGCTACCCAGAACTCAGGAGAACCTTTGCCGGAACCCATTCGGGTTTCAGCAGGTTTTTGTGTAACCGGCTTATCCGGGAAAATCCTGATCCAGATTTTTCCATCACGCTTCATAAATCTGGTCATTGCTACACGAGCGGCCTCAATCTGACGGCTGGTTATCCAGGCTGGCTCAATTGCTTTTAATCCGAATGAACCAAAAGATACCAAAGTACCACGACCTGAATTGCCTTTCATCCGGCCTCTTTGTGTCTTTCTATATTTAACTCTCTTTGGCATTAACATACAGGCAACTCCATTCTTTTTCTTATTGTATGGTACTTAGACATTATGAACGCTTTGGACTTCTGCGACGTTTTGTACGCCCATCACGACTGTCGCGATTTCTTGCGCCTGCATCACTGCGCCTGTCCTTCATTCTCTTCATCTCTTCTTCTTCAATTGCGTCAATACGCTGGACAAGAACCTCGCCCTTGTATACCCACACCTTGATTCCAATAGTGCCAGCAATCGTATGAGCTGTAACACTTGCATAATCGACATTGGCACGAATAGTATGAAGAGGGATTTTACCTTCTTTATATTGCTCGGAACGTGCTATTTCTGCCCCGCCAAGACGACCTCCACACCTGATCCTGACCCCTTCAGCTCCAGAACGCATTGCTTGCTGAATTGCCTGCTTCATCGCCCTTCTGAAGGAAACACGATTTTCAAGCTGATACGCAATGTTATCACCGATAAGCTGCGCCTCTATTTCCGGCTTGACAACCTCTACAACATCAATTTTGACCTCTTTACCAGTAATACGGCTTAACTCTTGAGAAAGATTATTGATCTCTTCACCTTTTCTGCCAACAACCGCACCTGGACGTGCTGCATAAATGTTTATCTTGACATTTTTTGTTGTTCGCTCAATAATAATCCTCGCAATTCCTGCTCTTTCCTTCTTCAGTCGCGCAAGCACATACGTACGAATAACATGATCTTGCTTAATCTTTTCTGAAATAACCGGACTGTCATCATACCAGCGTGAAGCCCAATCCCTGATAATTCCAAGCCTAAATCCAGTAGGATTAACTTTCTGACCCAATGCTCTCTCCTTGTTTTATTAAGTTACTGGATTTTTAACCTTATCAATGACAATTGTGAGATGATTCGATCTCTTTCTGATCCTGAATGCCCGACCCATTGGAGCAGGAAGAGTTCTCTTCAATGTTATACCTTCATCAACAAAAACCGCCTTGATGAAAAGCTCCTGATCACTGGTTCTCTCATCAGGATTACGCTGAGCGTAATTTGCGACTGCTGATTTGAGCGTCATCATAACATTTCGAGAAGCAGCCTTGGTTGAGTTAAGCAGAATTGCCTTTGCGAGAGCAACCTGCTTTCCACGAACAAGACCGGCAACAAGACGCATTTTTCTTGGTGACGTAGGCGTATTCCTTAAAATTGCTTTAGCTTCCATGATATCTTTACCCTTTCGCGTTTTTCAATTTATTTTTTCCTTGGTGCTGATCCGCCTTTTTCGGCCTTTCCTCCACCAGCATGGCCGCGAAATGATCTTGTCGGGGCAAACTCTCCAAGCTTGTGACCAACCATATTATCACCCACATAAACTGGCACATGGCTTTTACCATTGTGGACAGCCACAGTATGACCTACAAAATCAGGCGAAATCATTGAACTTCTGGACCAGGTCTTTATAACCTTTTTCTCTCCCTTGCTATTCATATCAAGGATCCGCTTTTCCAGTTTTATATCAATGAACGGTCCCTTTTTAAGTGATCTTGGCATAATTTCTCTGCTTGTTGTTGTTAACCGCTATAGTTATTTGGCGTTTCTTCCCCGTACAATCAATTTCTGTGAAGCCTTCTTCTTGTTTCTGGTCTTCTGACCCTTGGCAAGCTGACCCCATGGTGACATTGGATGCTTTCTTCCTCCACCTGATTTCGACTTACCTTCACCACCACCCATCGGATGATCGACCGGGTTCATTGCCATACCTCTTGTTTGTGGACGGATACCAAGCCATCTACTTCTGCCAGCTTTACCCAGAACAACATTTTCATGATCGGTATTTCCAACAACCCCGATTGTTGCACGACACTCAACCCTGAGCTTGCGTATTTCACCTGAAGGAAGCTTCAAAGTAACATAATCACCTTCACGGGCAGCAAGAACAGCAAACCCTCCTGCTGAACGTACAATCTGTCCTCCCTTGCCGGCCTTCATCTCAATATTATGAATATCAGTACCAAGAGGAATATTTTTCAGCGGCATGGTATTTCCGGTCTTGATTTCGACCTTCTCTCCACTTTCCACCTTGTCACCAACATTTAAACCTTTCGGGGCGAGAATATAACGTTTTTCCCCATCATTGTAATGCAATAATGCAATTCTTGATGAACGATTCGGATCATACTCAATTGCAGCAACTATTGCAGGAATGCCATCCTTATTCCGCTTGAAATCAATAATCCTGTAATGCCTTTTGTGACCGCCACCTCTGTGTCTTGACGTTTTCCTGCCTGCACTGTTGCGACCGCCCGACTTGCTCAGTGGTACCAGCAAGCTTTTTTCAGGCTTGCTCTTTGTGATTTCATCGAATGCAGGGTATGACATGAATCTTGACCCTGGCGTAACCGGCGCTAATTTCCTTATAGCCATTTGAATGTATGATCTATCCTTTTTATAATTTCTATCCTTCGCTCTTCTGGGCTGTTCCTGAGTAATAATCTATCGATTGACCCTTTGCAAGCGTGATAATCGCTTTTTTCCAATCACTTTTTTTCCCGGTAATGCGGCCCCGTTTTGTATTCTGTGCTCTTGATTTCCCAAGACAGTTGATCGTACGAACCGACTTTACCTCTACCCCAAATTTCTTCTCAACAGCCTGCCTGATATCATTCTTGTTTGCATCTGGTTTTACAATCAAGACATACTGTCCTTTTTTCTCTGTCAGCCCAGTACTTTTTTCTGTCAACAAAGGGCGCAACAACGGGTTTATCATCTCATTAACTCCTTTTTCTGAAAACTGAAAGTTACCCTAATGTTTCTTCTATTTTTTTCAATGCGGTCTTCTGAACAAGCAGCGTATGACTATGAAGAATATCATAGGTTGAAGCCTTGTCGGCTGTCATGATATCAAGAACTGCAATATTTCTCCCGGACCTTGTAACAATCATATCATACTCTGGCATCAGCATCAGGGTTTTCCTTTGCGACAAACCAAGATTCTTCAGAATCTCAGCAAAAGGCTTGGTCTTGATCTGTTCAAACCTGAAATCCTCAATAACAAGAATCTTACCGGCTTGTGCCTTGGAAGTCAAAGCTGAACGTCTTGCAAGCAGCTTTACCTTCTTGTTCACTTTCTGGTCATAAGCATGCGGGACTGGTCCAAAAATAGTTCCACCTCCAATATGCAAAGGTGAACGGCTTGAACCCTGACGAGCATTACCAGTACCTTTCTGACGTAAAGGCTTTCTGCCTCCACCCCTTACTTCGCCACGTGTTTTTGACTTGTGTGTACCCTGCCTTCTATTTGCGAGTATCGACTTGACATCAAGATACATCGCATGTTCAGATATTTCAGCGCCGAATATATCGTCACGGAGCGTTACCACTTCCCCGGTTTCAACACCGGCAGTATTTAAGACTTTAAGTTCCATAGCTTCGTGCATTCAGCATTTACTTTTTTGTAGAAACGATCTTTACATAGGAATTTTTTGGCCCAGGAACCGATCCTTTTATGACAATAAGGTTAGACTCAGGCATGATCTTGAATATTTCAAGATTTCTGACCGTAATGTTATCTGACCCCATACGTCCCGCCATTCTTGTACCCTTGTAAACCCTTGACGGATCGGATGAGGCACCGATGGAACCTGGTGCTCTCTGCCTGTCCGACTGACCATGTGTTCTCTGACTGCCACTGAAATTGTGTCGTTTCATGACGCCGGCAAAGCCTTTTCCTTTCGAAACACCGAGAACATTAATCTTCTCACCTTCTTTGAACGATTCAACACTTACGGCACTGCCAAGCTCAAGCTCCTGATTAAGCTCTGTAAAATCAAACTCTGCCAGTTTAAAACCTGGGGTTACTCCAGCCTTTTTGTAATGACCCTGCAGTGGCTTGCTGACATTTTTTTCCTTTCTTACGCCAATCCCGACCTGATAAGCATCGTAACCATCCGTATCTACACGTTTAACCTGTGTTACAAAACAAGGACCTGCCTCGATAATCGTGCAGGATATTGCCTCGCGTTTCTCATTGAATAAACGGGTCATGCCGATTTTCTTTCCAAGAATCGCACCCATAAGATTACCTTTTCAAATTCTTTAAGACTTAATTTCAACATCAACACCGCTTGGAAGCTCAAGCTTCATCAGCATATCAATGGTTCTGGATGTCGGGTTAATAATTTCAATTAACCTCTTATGAGAGGAAAATGAAAACTGCTCACGAGACTTTTTGTCGACATGCGGAGACCGGTTTACAGTATAAACATGCGATTTTGTAGGCAGTGGTATTGGTCCGAAAATAATAGCATCCGTCTGCTTGACCACATCAATAATCCGTAAAGCCCATTTATCAACCAAACTATGGTCATAAGATTTGAGCTTGATTCTTATATTTTGCTGTACAGCCACTTTGTCAACCCTGTTTCGTGTTATCAATAAAAAAAGGGCAGGATTTTCGGCCCCGCCCAGGAACGCTATACAATCACTTATTCAATAATCTTTGTAACAGAACCAGCACCCACGGTACGACCACCTTCACGAATAGCAAAACGCAGTCCTTCATCCATAGCGATAGGAGCAAGCAATTCAACTTCTACGGAAAGGTTATCACCAGGCATAACCATCTCAACACCTTCTGGAAGAGTCACAGAACCTGTTACGTCTGTCGTGCGGAAATAGAACTGGGGACGGTAACCGTTAAAGAATGGTGTATGACGACCGCCCTCTTCTTTCTTCAGAATATAGACCTCAGCCTTGAACTTGGTGTGTGGCTTGATTGTTCCGGGTTTTGCAATAACCATCCCACGCTCAAGTTCGGTTTTGTCGACACCACGGAGCAGAAGACCTGCATTGTCACCAGCCTGACCCTCTTCAAGAAGCTTCTGGAACATTTCAATACCAGTAACAACCGATTTACGGGTTGGCTTAAGGCCAACAATTTCAACCTCTTCGTTAATTTTGATACGGCCTCTTTCAATTCTTCCGGTTCCAACAGTACCGCGACCAGAGATAGAAAAGACATCTTCAACCGGCATCAGGAAAGGCTTGTCAATGTCACGAACAGGATCAGGAATAAATGCATCAACCGCATCCATCAACTCCATAATGGCTTTTTCGCCTTCCGGATCACCTTCAAGTGCCTTGAGAGCAGAACCCTTGATGATCGGAATGTCATCACCAGGAAAATCATACTGTGTCAGCAGTTCTCTGAGTTCAAGCTCAACAAGTTCGATAAGTTCAGGGTCAGCAATGTCAACCTTGTTCAGAAATACAACAAGAGACGGTACGTTAACCTGACGGGCAAGAAGTATGTGCTCGCGTGTCTGGGGCATAGGACCATCTGTACCTGCCACAACAAGAATTGCGCCGTCCATCTGGGCTGCGCCGGTAATCATGTTTTTAATGTAATCAGCGTGACCTGGACAGTCAATGTGTGCATAGTGACGCTTTTTTGTCTGATACTCAACATGCGCCGTTGAAATGGTAATACCACGCTCTCTCTCTTCAGGAGCCTTGTCGATACTTCCAAAATCGCGCTGCAATGCGAGACCCTGCTTTGCAAGAACCGAAGTAATTGCAGCAGTCAAGGTTGTCTTGCCATGATCGACATGACCAATGGTTCCTATATTGACATGGGGTTTATCCCTTTTGTAAGACTCTTTTGCCATAACTTGTCTCCGTGTCGGTTATCTGTTATTGTTTGTAATAATTAAAACTGATACAGCTATTGCCAGCTTATTCCGAATCCTTGCTTGTTCTTTTCTCCTGCAAAGCCTCCGCAATACTCCGGGGAACTTCGCGATAACAGTCAAACTCCATCGAATAATTAGCCCGTCCCTGACTCATCGAACGTAAATCGGTAGAGTAACCGAACATCGCTGAAAGCGGAACCTTGGCATTGACAAACTGGGCACCCGCCCTCTGCCCCATACCCTCTATATGGCCACGACGACTGGACAGATCACCCATAACATCTCCGAGATACTCCTCGGGCGTAACGACCTCAACCTTCATGATAGGCTCGAGCAGAACAGGATTGGCCTTTTTGGCTGCACCCTTGAACCCTATTGAACCCGCTATTTTGAATGCCATCTCTGAAGAGTCAACCTCATGATACTTGCCATCCAGAAGGGTAACCTTTATATCCTGCATCGGGTAACCTGCAACAACACCACTTTTCATCGCCTGCTGCACACCGGCATTTACTGCTGGAATATACTCTCTCGGTATAACCCCGCCCTTGACGGCATCAACAAACTCGTATCCTTTTCCCTCTTCAAGCGGCTCAACGCGGAGAACGACCAGACCAAACTGACCTTTACCACCTGACTGACGAACAAACTTTCCTTCAAACTCCACAGACTCTCTGATCGTTTCACGGTACGCAACCTGCGGCTTGCCGACATTAGCCTCAACCTTAAATTCACGTTTCAGACGATCAACAAGAATTTCGAGATGCAACTCACCCATTCCGGCAATCAGCGTCTGACCAGTTTCATCATCAGTTTTCACCTTAAAGGTAGGATCCTCTTCAGCCAACTTTGCCAAGGACATCCCAAGCCTGTCAGAATCGCTCTTCGTTTTCGGCTCAATTGCAATTTCGATCACCGGTTCAGGAAAAATCATCTTCTCAAGAACAACCGGGCTATTTTCATCGCAGAGCGTATCACCTGTCCGGACATCTTTTAAACCGACCGCAGCAGCAATATCACCACAATAGACAGAATCAATATCTTCCCTCTTGTTTGAGTGCATCTGAAGAACCCTGCCAATACGCTCTTTCTTCCCAGTCATGGTATTGAGCACATAGCTGCCAGCCTTGAGTACACCGGAATAAACTCTGAAAAAAGTAAGTTTTCCGACAAATGGATCGGTTGCAATCTTGAATGCAAGCGCTGCAAACGGCTCCTCATCTTTTGGCTCACGACTTACCGGCTCCTCGGTACGTGGATGATGACCTTCAACGGCACCAACATCAACTGGAGAAGCAAGATACTCAACGACAGCGTCAAGCATAAACTGGACACCCTTGTTCTTGAAAGAAGAACCACAGAGCACAGGAATAATGGTAACCTTCAGCGTCGCTTGGCGCAAAACATTTCTTACCTCTTGTTCTGTAATGTCCTCACCATTCAGATATTTTTCAAGCAGCGTATCATCATGTTCGGAAACAGCCTCAAGCATATTGATTCGCCACGTCCTCGCCTCATTCTGAAGATCATGAGGAATCTCAACTTCATCATAGGTGCTACCATCTTCTTTATTATAGATGATACCCTTCATCCTGATAAGATCAACAAACCCTGCAAAAATTTCGCCTTCCCCAATCGGTATCTGAAGAGGCACCGGATTAGCACCAAGTCTTTCCCTGATAGCCTTTACCGTCTCAAAGAAGTTCGCACCGGTTCTGTCCATCTTGTTGATATAGGCAATCCTCGGTACGCCGTATTTATTCGCCTGCCGCCATACTGTCTCGGACTGGGGCTCTACACCACCAACCGCACAAAACAATGCGACAGCACCGTCAAGCACACGCAGAGAACGCTCAACCTCGACTGTAAAGTCAACATGCCCTGGTGTATCGATAATATTTATCCTGTGATTAACACCCACATAATTTCCAAACTTGGGCACCCAGAAACAGGTCGTAGCCGCAGAGGTAATGGTAATACCCCGCTCTTTCTCCTGATCCATCCAGTCCATCGTGGCTCCACCATCATGCACCTCACCCATCCGGTGCAAACGACCAGTATAATAGAGAATCCTCTCCGTCGTCGTCGTTTTCCCGGCATCAATGTGAGCCATGATGCCAATATTGCGTACTTTATCTAAATCAACCAGCCTTGCCATAACAAATTTTTAGACCTTTTATCCACTCTTTACAAACACTCAGAACCTGAAATGCGCAAATGCCTTGTTCGCATCGGCCATACGATGTACTTCATCGCGTTTTTTCACTGAAGCACCCTGCTCATTGGCCGCGTCCATCAACTCGGCAGCAAGCTTTTCTGCCATGGATTTGCCGCCACGTCTCGAAGCATACATCTTGAGCCACCGAAAAGCAAGAGCCCCACGCCTTGACGCCTTGACCTCCATAGGAATCTGATACGTAGCGCCTCCAACTCTCTTGCTGCGAACCTCAACAACAGGCGCAATATGCGACATAGCCTTGCGGTAAACCTCAAGAGGATCTTCACCATTCAGTTTTTCGGCGATAATAGCAAATGCATCATAGACTATCTTTGTAGCAACAGCCTTTTTTCCATCAAGCATGACAGCATTGATAAAACGGGCAACGCTTTCATCCCCGTAACGAAAATCAACACCGATTCTTTTATAGCCAACTTTTTTGGGCATGTTCTTCCCTGAATTTATGATTCGACTTATCTACCTTTTACCCTTACCCTTGACAGGAGCAGCTACCCCGGCTTTCGGCTGCTTGGCCCCGTATTTCGACCGACTCTGCTTGCGATCAGCAACACCGGACGTATCCAGCGAACCACGCACAATATGATATCTTACACCAGGAAGATCCTTGACCCTGCCACCACGAATCAAAACAATTGAATGCTCTTGCAGATTATGGCCTTCGCCGGGAATATATGCTGTTACTTCAATCTTGTTTGACAACCTTACACGAGCAACCTTCCGCAATGCTGAGTTAGGTTTTTTGGGTGTAGTCGTATAAACACGAGTGCAAACTCCACGTTTCTGAGGGCATTTCTCAAGCGCCGGTGACGCTGTTTTTGACACTTTTACACTTCTTCCGAGCCTGATGAGCTGCTGAATCGTCGGCATACTGAAACTCTCTTTCTTTTTAAAAAACCTCTGATTACAAAAAACGCAAATCCTAAAAATCCATAAGGACAGACAATGTAAGCGAATTATAAAAAAAAACAAAACCTAAATTAATATTCTTCTCTCCGTCAGTGAAAATAATTTATGTCGCCTTTTACCCTGCTTCTGCGCCCTCAAACCTAAAGGCAATATGGTCTATCGATAACTCTTACAGAACCGGGATGTGCCGACTTCTCTGCATTATCTGCGCAATACTGGGCCCCCTGCATTACTTGTATTTTACAAAATAATCGATAACAATAAATGAGTGGCCTATCATCTCAATAGTTAATTATTGCCGTAAAAAAACGTTGCGATTCGATCTACCGCTTTCATAATAGTGTGTTTACCAATAGCCCTTTAGTTTGCTGGATTGGCTGTGAAAGCACCTATATGCTGAAAACTTCACTGCTTTGAGGGGTTTTGGCTGTAATGGCTGCCGTTTGAGTGTCCATCAACCGACATTCCGGGATTTTGCTCTGTTGAAGAACATCGATATCTATTATTAATGGTGATGGCAGCTAATAATTCACACCTTAACCATCCAGAAAACAATACGAGAAAACATCTTACAAAAAGTGGCCGGTAATGGCTATTTGGAAATAGTGACGATAATAAACAATTTTACAGGCCAAACTTGAAACTTATGAAATAATGATCATGATGGGGAGTTCAACGGATTTAACACACAAATCTATTCAAACTGGGTTATATTTAATAATGTTATATGATTTGTAACGGTATCGGTGTGGATATTGTGGCTGTGGATCGTATCAGGAATTCGTATGAGAGAGGAGGAAAAAAATTTCTGAAAAAAATACTTACTGGCAGCGAAATAATGCTGTGTTCAGGTAAGGCTGATATGATTCCCCGTGTTGCAGTCAGGTTTGCAGCTAAAGAAGCTCTTGCTAAGGCTCTGGGTAGTGGAATTGCGCATGGTTATAATTGGCATAGTGTTGAAATTCTTAATGATAAGAAAGGTAAACCATTTGTAAAGATACTTGACAATACTCTTGCCGTTATGGCTGAATCAATAAAAATTTCTCTTTCATATAAAAAAAAATATGCCGTTGCTTTTGTAGTGATAGAGATCGAATAAAATTAACAATCTATGTATAAGGTTTTTTTCATGCAGCAGGTCTTATTTTATTTAGCTATATCAATTAATAAATGATGAGGTGGTTACTGGTTGATAAAATAACAGAAATGGTGCCAGGGGAAAAAGCGGTCGGGATCAAGTGCTTTACTCTTTCAGAATCTTTTTTTATTGATCACTTTCCTGGTTTTCCAATTGTACCCGGAGTACTCCAGATTGAAATGATTGCTCAGTTAGGTGGACGATGCATTATGGCGGCAGAGCCTGATTTTCTGCCTGTACTCACCTCTGTCAAACGTGCCGCCTTTCGGAAGTCGATAGAACCTGGTGACAAAGCTTATATTTTTGTTGAGGTAACAAAGCGGAAATCGTATTCCACAGCAAGTGGAAGGATTGAAGTTGATGGAACCGTTGTTTCTTCTGCTGATATTATGTATGGACATCTCCCGATTTCTGAGCACCAGCGAGAAAAAGTACCTGGTGAGACACAACCTCCAGTCAATGTAATCATCAAGCAGTCATTATGAGCAGAATGATCTGGAGCTATGCGCTGGCACCTACCCCTGATATGTTGGCGCAACCTTATGTTAATCCGTATTACGGCAACGCACTGAGGATTTCTGCGACAAAAGCTCTTTCGATGGTGGAGTCCGAAGCTCCTCTTCCGGATCGAAAAGCCTACCGTTCTATGAGCAGAGCTGGAATTCTGCTTTCACTTGCCTGTCTGGACGCAAAAACTATCATTCGCCCTCTCTTAGATCAATCTCCCTTCAGCACAGGTATATATTGTGCCATGGAAAACGGAACTGTCGATCTTAAATCAACGCATGAATTGATGAATGTTTCACGCGATGACTTTGCAGAACAATACAGGAAATGTCGCAATCCTAAAATGTTTCTGATGCAGTTACCAAATCTTGCCCCTGCTCAAATGGGAATATTTCTTGGGATCATGGGCCCTCTTAACGTCTATAATAGTTCTACTTATGGGAGTATTCACGCTCTTGAACAAGCAGAAACAGATTTGGAAGACGGCAACATTGAATGCGCACTCGTTTGCAGCGCATTCAGCTTTGAAAACCCGTTGGTGCTCGAACGAATCAACCGCCAGAAGCTAAACAGCAGGGTGTTGTGCGAAGGCGCTGGCGCTCTTCTGCTGACCCGTAACGATCAAAAGACCAATTGGCGAGATTATAACTATGATGCAACTGAATCGTACTATGGTATCAGTCATCAGCTTATCACTCAAATACAAAACAGGGGGATGAAATGATTTCGGAAAATGAACTTTTTGAAAAAATTGAGGAGGCTGTTCGAACGGTCTTGAATACTGAAAAGGGAGAGATCACAAAATCAAGTATGTTCAAGGCAGATCTCCATGCAGAAAGTATCGATTATCTTGATATCAGTTATGAAATTGAGCAACGTACAGGGATTGAACTCGATTTTACCGATGCACTCCAGTACGTCACCGAAAAAAACTCTTCAGAAATTACGGATATTTCAATGCGGGATATGCTTGACTACATGATGCATGTTCTTTCGCAAAAGGAAAAATAAAATGACAAGGCTTGACGTTGTCGTCACAGGATACGGTATTGTTTCTCCATTAGGAGTTTCAATTACAGAATTTGAAGAACGCATGTTTGCTGGCGATTCAGGTATTATTGATCTGCGAGGGTCGTTTGTCAGCAAAAATTTTCCTGTACCATTCGGAGGCGTCGTTGATGAATCCAGAATTCCGTCTACAGAGGCACTTGGCATTCATCTACCGACCTATACAAAAGCATTAAGATATACCCTGTTTGCTTTGCAGCAGCTACTACAGGATTTACCCCCTGATATTCAGATTGACGGTATTATTCAGGGAACTCCCGCCGGTATTTACTTTGATCTCGTACGGCACTCTCTTCAGGCCTATGATCCTGATACATTTATCTGGGATGGACTGCGGGCGGAGTGGATCATTGAAGTTATGGCTGATTTACTTAAAAAAAGAGGTCATGGAGAGATTGTACCTGAAAATCTCATCACTGTCAATTCAGCTTGTGCCGCCGGCAGTCAATCCATCGGCATCGCTCTAAGGCTTCTGCAGACAAACCGCATGAGACGATGTCTTGTCAGCTCTGCTGATTGCGGAGCATGGGAAAGCCAGCTCATGAATTTTCATCTGTTGCATACCTTAACCACTGAAGATGTTCCCGCGCATACGGCCAGCAGGCCTTTTTCAAAAAGCCGTGCCGGTTTTGTAAAAAGTGAAGCTGCGACCGTACTCCTCCTTGAAACCAGAGAAGCTGCTGAGGAACGTGGCGCCAAAGTGTTTTGTGAAATTTGCGGCTATGCATTCACTTCCGATGCATACAGGCTTACGGATGGCAGAGAGGATAATCTCGGTATTGTAAAAGCCATGGAGGATGCCATTGCTGATGCAGGTATCGAAAAACGACAAATCGGTTACATCAATGCGCATGGAACATCGACTGTGCTTAATGACCGCCTTGAAACACAGGCGATCAAAAAGGTTTTTGGTAAATCTGCCTATGATATACCGGTCAGTTCACTGAAATCACAAATGGGCCATCCGACAGTGGCGGCTGGTGCTGTTGAGGCAATAGCATGTATACTGATGCTGCAACGAAATAAAATTGCTCCTACCATCAATCTTACCGAACCCGATCCTGAATGTGATCTCGATTATGTTGCTGAAGGAAGCCGGAATGTCAGTATTGAATACATACTCAGTAACAGCTTTGGGTTTGGCGGTCAAAATGCATGTCTTGTGCTGAAAAAAAATGACCGCTAATGGAAAAACGTCTTGCCTTGATAACCGGGGGAACGTCCGGTATAGGGTTTGGTACTGCCAAGGCTCTTGCCAATACCTGTGACCTTGCTCTTGCGTACGCTGCAGATCATGAAAAAGCGAACAAATCTTTGGAGGAGTTAAAGGAGTACGGTAACGAAGTCAGACTATTTCCACGGCATCTCGGCGGCTATTCTGATGTTAAAAAACTTTATGATGATGTGGTTTTGACGTTTGGAAAAGCTCCAGAAGTACTTGTTAATTCTGCGGGAGGCATCAAGGACGGCTTTTTTTTACAAACTGATTTTACAAGTCAGGAAAAGCTTGTTCAAGAACATTTGCTTGTAACCATGGCAATGTGCCAGCTTGTGTTAAAATCAATGTACGGCAAGCGCTTCGGACGAATCATCAACCTCAGCTCAATCAGCGGAATTTATGCAAAACGGGGCCAGGTTGCTTATGCAGCAGCGAAAGCAGGTATCATCGGATTTACAAGAACACTTGCTCTGGAGGTTGCCCACAGGGGAATAACCGTCAACGCTGTCGCCCCCGGGCTCATCAGAACACCTCTGTCTTCAGGAGTTATTCAGTACCTGGAAAACGCATCAGGAAAAGAGATCAAGCGGCACATCCCTGCAGGATTCATAGGTGAACCAGAAGATGTCGCTTCCCTGATTGCTTTTTTATGTTCGGATGAAGCGCGGTACATAACAGGAGCTGTCATTACCGTTGATGGAGGAAGATCATTGGGAGATACAGGGATATGAAGCATCTGACTGGAAAAACAGCAATAGTGACCGGCGGCACGCGGGGTATCGGTAAAGCCATATCGCTCGCTCTTGCAGAAAGCGGCGCTACCGTATACTCGTTATATGCCAGAAGCCGCAAAAGTGCTGAATTGCTTGAAAAAGAAGCTGCAGAAAAAGGCCTGACAATTACCACAATCAGAGGCGACCTCTCTCACGAAGCAAGCTTCACAGAGGTACTGCAGAAACTTCATGAAGCATGTGAACATCTTGATGTTCTGGTGCACTCGGCCGCCAGTGGTGTTCACCGCAAAGCCATGGAACTTTCCGATAAACAACTGAAATGGACATTTGAAATCAACTTTTTTGCTGTACATCGTTTAACAAGGGAGCTTATCGGGAAAATGGGAAAAGGAAGTCGTATCATCGGCATTACATCTCCTGGAGGCACCCGTGTTATTCCTGACTATGCGGCAGTAGGGTCGACAAAAGGTGCAATGGAGGCATTATTCCGTCACTATAGCAGTGAACTTGCTCCAAAAGGTATTATTGTAAATCTTGTCTGTCCCGGCCTGGTCTTGACAGACGCAGCAAAGGCACTTCCCGAACTCGAACAGATGCTTGCCAAGACACTTGAGTACACCCCTTCCTGCAGAATGACAACTCCTGAAGATGTTGGCGAACTCGTCAGGTTTCTGACAACGGATGGTGCAGCACAAATTGTGGGGCAGAATATCATCATTGACGGCGGCAAAAGTTTAATTGCCTAATTTAAAATGGAGGATTAATATATAATGATTGGAAAACATTTAAATAATTCCCTTGGCGTTATTCTTGCAGATTTTGTCTCAGTCAAACCCTCTTCTCCGATTTCCCAAGAAATAGCATGTGATATTCTTGCAACAGCTATTGCTAAAGCAAAATGTATTGAACACAACATAACTGATCAACAGGAGATTGATGCTCAACTCAACCATGCAAGAATCAAAGTGGCTCAGTATGGAATCTCATCAAAATATATAAAACAGCGGTACATGGTACTTGCTGCATCAGATTTTTCCAATAAGTTCACAATAGGAAAAAAAATTACCGAAAATGGCAAATTTACAGAAATACTGCTTAACTCTCAGTTGTTCAGAGAGATTACTATAAATCACAGGAGTCCCCAAGGCCTGGATATTGAACAAAGAATGGTATTGTTTGATAAATTTGCAGGGAAATGTATCCATCAGATGTATGAAGGTGTTGAAATACCTCCAGACGATGTTATCCATGTTACCTGTTCAGGATATCTTTCTCCCAGTCCTGTAGAAAGATTTTTTTCTGAAAAACAGTGGTTGAATACCACAATCACCCACAGTTACCACATGGGGTGTTATGGCTCGATTCCAGCTTTGCGAATGGCCCACGGATTTTTGTGCTCTGCAAGATATGGGATTACGCCACCAAAACATCGTGTTGATATTATTCATACTGAGATATTAAGCGCACACAGTAAAATTGTCGATGATTCTGCAGAACAGATTATTACCATGACTCTTTTCGGAGATGGTTTTATAAAATACTCGGCATATACGGAAGAATATTGTAATGGGAAAAATATTCATGGTTTAAAAATTCTTTTGATCAAAGAACATCTGATCAAGAATAGTCTTGAAAGCATGACCTGGAATCTTGGCCAGCATAACTTCAATATGACCCTAGCCTTGAGTGTTCCTTATGCAATTCGTGATATGATCAAGGCTTATGTCTATCAAATGTTTGCTGATCTCGGTCTGGATTTTATGCTGGAAAAACAGCAGGGTAACATTGTTTTTGCTATACATCCAGGCGGGCCATTAATTGTAAAAAAGATTTGTGATGAACTTGATCTTTCAGAAGAAGATGTGGCTTTCAGCACAAAAGTGTTATATGAAAATGGAAACATGTCTTCCGCCACAATCCCCTATATTCTTGCCGAAATTATCAACGATAAGACAATTCCACCAGGAAAGAAGATTCTAAGTATGGCTTTTGGTCCGGGACTTACAATTGCAGGAATGATTCTTGAAAAAGTTTAAGTCATAAGAAATAATAGAGATCACTGCCCTCAATATATTGTTTCTATCAAAAGTTACGGAATTATCAAAAGAAAGAAATGTATAATATCATTATAAAAAGTTCAGTAAAAAAATGATATGGAAGAAAATATGATAACAGGACTCGTAAATGTTTCAAAATATTACGGAACAGGCGCCGGAAAAGTAACAGCACTTCATGATGTAAACATTTCATTTGACAAAGGAGATATTTTTGCTCTTGTTGGCCTTTCAGGAAGTGGTAAATCAACACTGCTTCATCTTATCGGTTGTATTGATAAACCCGATAAGGGACAAGTTATTATTGACGGCATTGATACCACAGCTATGACGCTTGAGCAACTGGCACCTCTTCGTCTTGAAAAGATTGGGTTCATTTTTCAGTCTTTCAATCTTATTCCAGTGCTAACAGCTTTTGAAAATGTCGAAATCCCACTCCTCTTTAAAGGCCTTGAAAAACAATTGATTAAAGAAAAAGTCAATCAAGTGCTTGATAAGGTCGGACTGTATGACAGAAAAAATCACTATCCGAGACAAATGTCTGGTGGACAGCAGCAAAGGGTAGCAATTGCACGAGCTTTGGTTACAAAACCATCATTGATTCTCGCTGATGAACCAACAGCAAACCTTGACAGCAAAATAGGAACCGAGATACTCGATCTGCTGCTGCACCTGAATAGAGATCAAGATATGACTATATTAGTCTCTTCACATGATTCAGTCGTACTTGACAGAATAAAATATATAGTTAGCGTCAGAGACGGAGAAATTGATTTTGACAAAAAGTAGTACAATAATTTATCCTTTATTAAAAATTTTCAAGTCGGATTTTAGTTGGATAGAATGAAAAACCTAAAAATATTTCCTACTTTTCCCGGCTTTTATTTCTGATCATTATTGAGATAAAAGAATACTGAAAAAACAAAAAATCACACAATCTTCATGACAAAAGTTGTAACCGTTTTAACAGATATTCATTCTGTAAGGTTATCACATCTTGTGCCACAGGAACAGATTTGCAAATTGCTGATGAAAGGAATGGCAAAAGCACTTGCCGTCAAATCCGGAAAAATAGCTGAAAAAGATGTTGAGAAAATCAGAAAAAGAGTTGAACTAAAGTTCAGCCAGTTTGCTGTCCAGAGTTCCGATATCAAGCAACGCTATATGTGTTTATTGCTTGATGATTACAATGCGGCACTGAAAAAAAAAAGCATAGTTGAAGATGGAAAATATGCCGATTATGACATTACTTTCCCCATATATGACAATCTCATAAAAAATCATACTCATCCTGAAGGCTTGGCATTGCCTGCACGTATGGAGTTGTACCGCCAGCAAGCAGAAAAACATATTCGTCATCTTTACTCAGATAGCGCTGAGAAACCAGATCATATCATTCATGTAACTTCTACTGGATATTTTGATCCAAATCCAGTCGATACCATTATTACAGAGAAAGAATGGTACGACGTCGATGTGACAAATTTTTATCATCGAGCCTGTAATGCTCCGATTTCAGCCATACGAATGGCAAATGCTGTCTTAACAGCATCCTCTTCTTCTTGCTGTGAACTGCCTAAAAAGCGCATTGATCTCGTACATTCAGAGTTATTCAGTGCACATATCAGACTTATCGACGACCATCCAGCCAATGTGGTTATTATGAGTTCTTTCAGTGATAGTTTTCTTCGCTATTCTATCAGAACATATACTGATATTTGTAAAACAGGAATGGGTGGACTGAAAATCCTGGCTTTCAAAAATATGACTATTCCTGACTCATCTTCAGTAGTTGTATGGAAAGTTTCAGAGCCTGCTTTTCATTTCTCTATTGACCTGATAAAATATTCAAAACATATCAAAAAAAACCTTAAAGAATTTATCTATACTTTTTTCCATGACAACGGCATGGATTTTATGTTAATCAAAGACAAAATTCTTTTTGTTATTCAGGCCTCAACAGCTTATGTACTTAAACAGATGGCCAAAGAATTAAATTTAGCTGATGAGCAGATAACGTTCAGTAAAAATATCCTCTACGAAAATGGATATCTGTCATCCGGTGCCATTCCGTTCATGTGTAAACAGATTATTGACAACAGGGATATTCCTTCTGGTAAAATCGTTTTTTGCATCGGCTATGCTCAAGGTATAACCTTGTCTGGTATGCTGCTCGAAAAATTATAGCGTAACCTCAAAAATACTTTTTCTAAAAATACAAAGTCTATTGTGAGTCTTAATCCTGAAACGCTGACGCTTCTCACCGGTGGTATCAAAGCCAGCGTCCTTCACATGAACGCAAAAGATCTGGTTCATCAATTCGTGCTGGCGGACGTTTTGTACAGCATGATTGGTCATGAAGCCAACTCACATAATGCTTTTTTTCAAACCACTCAGTTCACCAAAAAATCGACGCATATTTTCTTTTGGCAGGCTGGGACAATTACCAGCCCAAAATTATTGGTGGATCGATTGACTTTCCAACGGTCATTACCGAATGGAGTGACAATACGTTTAAACACTACCCGGCATTTTATGGTGAAGACATTTGTCTCCTGTCGACTTCATTGAGAAGACTTGTACAGGAATGTCCGAAAGGAAATAGCTTACCCAAAAACGTAGGATTGTGCGAGTTTTTTATCGGCGAAAAGATTCTGCGATGGAGAAGCAATTGTTATGGTGACGCCCCCATGGGAATACCGGCTTATGGCTATGTAGGCGAATACTCTTCACATAGCGTTACGATGATCAAGGTTATGAAAAAATTCGGTTCCACACTTGGTTCAAAACAGGATGGTACTATTTTTGAGATGAACGATCTGACAACAGCAGTAAACAAGAATGAGATCCTATCCGTTACAATGAAAAGTTTTATTTCAGATGATGGAGATGTACTGCCGAATATCTTTTTGACCTGCTGGTCCGATGAGAACGAAAAACAACAGATTGTTGCAAGTTTTACGCATGGAATTTCCAGTTTTACAGGCAATCCTATTGTCCGGGTACAGATTACCAGCAACAGCAATCTTCCCGACAGAGTATTGCTGCAACGATGTTTAGCTTCATTGTTAGCCGCTGGTCAACAAGAAATTCAAGTTCGACAATGGGGAACAAGCAAAGAAAAAATAGTCACGACCGAGCCTGTTGCACCGCAAAACTTGATACAAAAAAAGGACAATGCTGAGTTGAATGCCGGACCAACAAAGATGTTCATTCCGAAAATCGGGGCTGCTGGCTCAACTCCTCTCATTGAAGGATCCGCTCTGATTATGCGCATTCATGCGATCAAAGAACCAGAAATCGTTGCAACTCTGAAAACAATGGGAGCCAGTATCCGAATGCTTGGCAAGCATCAAATGCTGCCTGCTGTCCTGAATTTCAAAAACATCCCAAAACACATACTAAACATGAACTCATCTGAGAGAATTGCCTAATCAGAAAGTATTTACAGTTTTTTTTATTCCGAAGTCATGTAATTATTTTTATGACGTTTCTGAAAGCATGTTAGCCAGTTAAAGCTATAAACTACTCCATTAATCTCTTGTTTATGTGCTTTTTTTGAATTGTTAAACCAGTTTATTTGATATATGAGCGAACAAAAAGCTCTGCCAATAAATAGTTATGAATAGTATAAAACTTGCAAGTATAGCGCTTAGAAATCTGTTCCGTAACAGCAGAAGAACATTGATTACCGTGCTTGTCTCTTCTGCAGGATTTGCTGCATTAGGCATCGTTGCTGGCTATATGGATTTTACCTTTTACGGTTTAAAAGAGTTAACCATTTCCCGGGGCTTTAGCGCAGGAGGAGGTACCGGGCATCTTCAGATTTTCGACCAAAACCTGTTGAAAAGGGAAGAGGAATATCCAATGCAATACGGTATCAGTAATAATAAAAGTATTCAGACCAAGATAGAATCTATTCCTGACGTCTCCTTTTCGATGCCACGCATTGAATTTAACGGCCTTATTTCAAATGGTGACAAATCGATTTCTTTTCTCGGCTTAGGAGTCGATCCAAAAAAAGAAGCGGGACTGATGCATTATTGGAACACCCTGGAAAAAATGTCCGCGAAGTCCAGAATGGATGATTCCGCTTATAGAAAACTTGCTGAAGAACCTTCATCTGCCGGAGTATTGCTTGGAGGAGAAATGGCAAAAGCATTGCACGCCAAAACTGGTTCAAGCCTGATGCTGATGAGCACAACCGTTGACGGTGCTGTCAATGTAGTCGACGTGACAGTTTCCGGCATTATGCGAAATCCCATGAAATCATTAGATCAGCATTATCTTCTCGCTGATATTGAGACTGTTCAGAGACTCCTTCAAACCGATAAAATATCAAAAATTGTGGTTGTGCTCCACAAGACCGAGCAAACATCCTCTATACAGCCATTGGTATCATCAAAAATAAATCGGTTGAGAAGCAATCCGGTTTATTCTGTCATGCCATGGGAAGAACTTGCTGAATACTACCATTCTGTCAGAGACGCATATAATATTATTTTCAGTTTTACAGGCATTATTGTTGTTGTCATTGTTTTTTTAAGCAGCACAAACACCATGCTCATGGCAACAATGGAAAGAATCAGGGAAATTGGCACCCTTAAAGCTATAGGCGTATCAAATGGCTGGATTTCCCTTATGTTTTTATTTGAGGGGTTTTTTATTGGTGTAATGAGCGTTTTCATTGGAATTATTTTGCAGTATATTTTTTCATCTGTCATTAATAACTCCGGGTTTAAAATGCCTCCTCCGCCAGGAATGTCATCTTCATATTTGCTCAATATTTATCCAGCAACAGAATGGCTCCCCTGGATTGCATTACTGATTATTATATCGACCACTTTTTCCGGTTTGTTAACGCTGGTAAAAATCAGAAAAATTTCAATTGTTGACTCATTATCTCATGTATAGCATTGCAAGAATTTTTATACCTTTTTTCCTGATCTATATGATTGCGGGAAAGCCTGACTGCCGAGCAGAAAAAAATGATTATCCTTCACCACATGAACTTCTGAAAAAAGCAGATAATGTCAGAGCGCCCTGGCCTGATTATACTGCGGTTGCAACTTTTACTTCTGAAAAATTTAATGAGGTGAAAAATGAGAAATTCAGGATATTCATCCGTAATTATGCAAAAACGCTGGTCAGTTACATTGAACCCCAGAAACAGCGCGGCAATCTGCTGCTGATGGTTGATGATAATCTCTGGTACTACGTATACCAGACACAACGCCCTATGAGAATTACTCCTATTCAAAAACTTTCGGGAGGAGCCTCATACGGTGATATTACACGACTTAACTGGTCAGGAGATTACCGCCCGGAAATCGCAGGAGATGCTCTTATAACAATTAATGAAAAGAGTTACGACACCTGGTTTCTTAAACTGAATGCCCTTTCAAAAAGCGCCACATATCAGTCAATGGATCTTTATCTGGAAAAAGGGAGCTGTTATCCCCGTAAAGCAGTGGTGTACCTGCAATCAGGGAAAAAAATGAAAACAATGTTCTTCACAGAGTATGCAATGATGGCAGGCAAAATTATGAATACGAAAATAGAGTTTATCGATCATTTGAGTTCTGATCATCTGACCACACTGATATTCAGTAAGGTTGTCGTCAAGAAATTTCCTGAAAGTTTTTTTCTTAAAACAAACCTTCCCTTTATTTACAGTGATGTTGTGTATTAATCAATCATAGAAATATCATAAACAATGCATTATTTTTTTGCTCATGCTGCTAAAAGAACAAGGGCATCGCTGCTATACCAAGGAAAAGTAATTACCTGTATTTTCCTTTTTTTAATTTGCGCGACTCTTTCACTCCAGGCTGAAGATGGAACCGAACCTGGAGCACCTCCTTTATCATACTCCTTGCGGCTGATTGATGAAAATGAGCATATCGAATCAGCCCATTCACTTATGAACCCATCCAACATATTACAGCGGCCCGATACACGAGTTGACGCTGGTATTCTTGGTAATATAACCTACAAAAAATTTGAAGGCGTTTTAGAATCAGAATTTCGTTTAGGGTACCATTACCTCACAGGGAAATCTCCACTGCCCTTCTCGGATGAGTCGGTGATTCCTCAGGTTAATCAGTTGTATTACCAGAAAAAACTCGAAAATTACTCCTTCCTGATCGGCAGAAAAAAAGTAAGATGGGGCGTTGGTTATTGCTACAGCCCAACTGATTTGATTTCGCAATTGAGAAATCCAGAAGATCCAGAGGATCGTTTAAGCCTGATTAAAGGAACTGACATTTTCATGCTCTCTCGCATGAACGACAATGGCCAGATTGACCTGGTTTACGTTCCGGAAACCGACTGGAGCATGAACAACAACTTTATCCAAAAAAGCAGGTTTGGGATGAGATGGTATCGCTTTATTGATCCATTCGATCTTTCACTGGTGGGAATTGTTGCTGGAGAACATCATTGGTCAACCGGTTTTAACACCTCATTAACCATTGGAAAGGCGCTTGAACTCCATGCCGAATATCTCTACACATCACCCAATAACAAAAGGTATCCGATTGCAGGAATTAATCCCGAAGAATTTGTCTATCCCTATTTTACAACACATGATGATAAAATTCATGATATCGTACTGGGTGGTCAATACACATTTGATAACCATTGGAACCTGACACTTGAATACATTTACAGAAGTGCTGGCTACTCCGATGATGAATGTAATGCCTATGCGAACCATATCGATTATCTTAACTCGAACTTCCGAAATAACGTCAACCCGGTTTTAGCGAATGCCGGACTGCAGGAATCAGCTTATAATTTTTCTTTGCCCCTGCGCAAACACTATCTTTTTTCCCGATTGTATAACTCCAATTTCTGGAAATCGTTTTCACTCGACATGTTCAGTTCTGTAAGCATCGTTGACGGAAGCGGCTTTTTGGTTTTCATGCCAAAATATGAGGGAGGAAAAGACTATGAGATCTACCTCCGCCTGAAAAAGTTCTGGGGCAGGAATAAGACAGAATTCGGCCTTGTGCCGGACGATTTGAGTGCTCTTGTTGGCTTGTCTTTGTTCTGGGGTCAGTAGCATACCCAGCGACCAAACTTGAGGGGACATCGTAGCTCTGCCTCTTGATCTCAATTGGTCACAGCGTTTTCAGCCAAAAGCAAATCTGCTATTCTGATTGCCTCATCCGAGATCAACAAGCTCTGGATATCAGCCACTTTTTCAAGCCGTTGCGGCGGGGCTATTGGATCGCCTTTGCTGATCTCCTCTTCTACCAGAACAGAGATGCGAAGCTCAAATCTGTGTCGTTGGTTTTCCCACCAATCAAGCATAACTGATTGCCTCCCTGCTATTATGACATCTCGATTTGGTCGCGATGTTAAATAACTGATGACTGATGACTGATGATTCAATATATACAGTCTGTTTCATCAATATCCTGATGTGCTTCCTCGTGATGCCAATTGCTCACATACGGCAAACGCCAAATACAAGCGTTACTATCAGTTGCAGCAAAATACAGTTGGCTTACTGTAACGGTAAAGGCAAAAGTAAACAATAATATACAAAGACAGAAACAATGGGGCCTAACCCCCTGAACCAATGCTGATAGAACGAATGTTATCGTTGGACAGCATGAGCAAAGAGTTGCCAGCCAATTACTGAGAACATTAAGAGATTCTCAAGAACCCTGTAAGCGGAAAGACGAGTGTTCTTCAGGCAATTGCGCTCATGGTGTGCTTATCATAAAACTCCAGCATCACAGCGGAAAGGAAAAAATGATCATACTCACTCCGTCCAACCCACTCATTGGGCAAAAAAGAGACGTCGACAACTATCTTCCGCCTCGAGTGGCAGCAAGGTATTCAAAAACGCTATCGGCAAGTCTTGGTTCACCTCAAAGCCAAAAAGCTTCTTGAAGCCAAAATCGGTGAAGGGATTTATGTAACGATCTTTTAACAGTATAGCGTTGTCTCCTTTTGGAGACTAAAAACCTGGAATGAGAGCGACGAAAAGAAATATAGTAAAAAATGGCGAATAACACCCTCACCCAATTGTGACAGACTTACGGTTATCTAGGGAAACAGTGCTTTAGCTTGACACGACGAAAGCTCAAACAAAAAACACAAAAAACACGCCATCAAATGCAGAATAATTCAAATTCCCTGTGTACATTGACCTTATACTTGTTCTGAAAAAAGAGGACGGAGTCAGCGTCTTTATGCTGATCAATATAGGACGCAGAATTAAAATCGATTTAATTGGATAACTGTTTTCATCGTATAAGATGCTGGCTGGTAATATGCTATGCAAGCAACTGCGCTTGGTGCAAGCATGGATTGAATTACTTAATGATGCTTTGATGGCTGATTGGGATTCGGCGGTTAATGGAAAAGAACCATATAGGATTACAGCACTTTGAGGTCTTGTATGTATTAGGATCCAAAGGTTGTCAAACCGTTATCTGATTATCCCATTTATGTTGACATTGAAGATGGTCGTCGTGGTGTCTTTGATATTAAGCCTTACCTTGATCGCGGTCTTTTCGGTGAACTGATAGGTGAGCATTATTTCAATAAGGTAGTATATACCATAATAAACTAAAAAGGAGAATGTGAGAGATGGCGGAAGAAAAAAGTTTTTTCAATGAAGGGGGTGTAAGTGTTACTAATGCTCGTTTTATGGCTCAAGGGCAAACTTATGCAATGAGCGGTATAACATCTGTGAAGTCTTTTCGAGAAGACCCATCGCATAAAGGTCCAATCATTCTGGGTATCATAGGCGTATTGGGAACATTGGGTGCTTTCAGTAGCAACTCTGTCGGAAATGGAATCGTTATGACTTTATTATTCATTGGCGGTGCCGTAGCTTGGTGGATGTACCAAAAACCTGCATTTTCAGTTTTATTAAATAGCGCATCAGGTGAAGCGAAAGCTTTAACAAGTAAAGATGGCCAATTTATCTCACATGTTGTCAATGCATTGAATGACGCAATCGTTCACAGAGGCTAAATCCTCTTCTGAGTAATTATTAATTTTTTACACAACAAGTTCAACAGTCGATCGTCGGGCCAAGCCCGGCAACGACTGATTTTTTCGTTACAATCAAATCAGCCAATCATAACAGTACATGCTGAGTAGCAAAACAACGATCATCTCAGCTCTATGATTTCCTCTGAAAACGCCTCCCAATCACTCCCCCAACCACCATCAACAACGCCACAACAAACGCACCAAGCGAAATCCAGCGCCCTGTCTCAAACCTGCTTCTATCATAATAAAACCTGACCTCCCTGCTACCGGCAGGCACCACAACACCACGCAACAGCCCGTTTACCTTCACCATCAATGCGTCACGGCCATCAATCTGCGCTTTCCACCGAAGTGGATAATACAGCTCGCTCACCACAAGAAATGCTTCGCCGGGCGCGGCAACCTTCACAACCATTGATTCCGCTTTTACATCCAGTGAACTCACTGTTGCAGCAGCAAAGCGCCTTGTTCCATTCCAGAAAGAAGCATCTATGTATGCCTCACCGGCAGGTGCCGCATCATCAAGAATCCGATCAAACAGCTTTTCATTACTCTGCACTCCAGTTACCCGACTGGCGAACCATGCTCTTGGTGCTGTCTGCTGAAGCCGGTACACGTATGCCGTAACGGGGCCACTGGCAAGTTGGAGTTTCCCGATTTTGACCAGTTCAAAAACTGAATAGTTTAGTGGTACAGGACTGATAATGAAACCGACATTGAGCATTCTCAGGACATTGATGTTCAAAAGATTGTCGGTTTTTGAGAGAAAATCCTCATAGATCTTGAGCTTGGCAGGATGATAACCACCCACTGACTCAATACCAAACATGGCAAACTTGTTCTCTGCAAAGAGCGGCCCGGCGGGGTAGATTCTGAAGGGCCCTTTCTGTGCTGCAAGGTAGCGGGTAATGTCGTCAGGCTTGAATGCGGGCTCTACAAGGCGGCTGTCGGCATAAACCGGTGAGCGCAGAGAGTTCGCAGACGGGTAGATAATCTGTATGTCCATCCAGAGCAGATCACCAAGTGCAAGGAGAAAGAGCAAGAGACCGGTCAGTTTGTGGGAGAGCTTCCCCTTGATGCTGAGCCAGAGCACTCCTGCAAAGAGAGATGCAAGCATCATGACAATCCAGAGACTCCCGGTCAGATTCTCCCAGCGCACCTTGTTGACCATAAAGGCAAGATCGAAACTACCAACCTGTGGCTCGGGATACAGTGTGCGAAAAAAGCTCTCGACAGGCTGCTCAAAGACAAGAAAAAGAAATAAAACAGCCGCAAGAAGAAGCGCTCCGATCCGTATTGGTTTCAGCAATCGTTTGGGCTGGCGCTGAAGCAGGTCGTTCACTCCAATTGCGGCAAGAAAGGAGATAATCAGGTAGAGCATAATGAGCGCCATGGATGGCACCCTGAAACGGCTGAAAAGCGGGGCTAAATGGTAGAAAAGATAGAAGATCGGGCTGAAAAAACTGCCGAAGGAGAGCAGCAGCGCCAACAGTGCGGCGGCAACAAAAAACCAGGTCATTGGCTCTTTCCGCCGCATCACAGCGCCCGCCACGGCGAGGAGCAGTACCACAATGCCTGCATAATGAGGGAAGTCGGTGAAGGGCATAAAGCCCCAGTAAGTTATGCCGCCAAACCCAAAAAATCCCGGCACAAAAAAGGTGAGCAGCTCCCGAGGGTGCATTGACCAGAGGGTGGCATACTCCCACGCCGAGCCGCCACCCTCTGCGGCTACCCCTCTCACCGAATACGCGGCATACTCTGAAGCAGGCAGATAGATTGAGGCCGACATGGCAACCCCGCAACCCAACGCCACAATCAGCAACAACGCTATACGTAAAGTGCTGGGGGGAATACCCTCTCCCCTCCCCCCCCAAAAAAATCCCCCTGCGTGCTCGTCCCCACGCACACGCCCACCCGCGTACCCACCCTCATCCCTATACCCATACCCGCCTTTGTGCCCATTCTTATGAACACCCGCCATCCCCCCATCACCACCTGCGCGTCCACCCCTAACTGCATCTCCGCCCCCATCACCGCGAGGCACAACCAGAGACATCCCAGAAACACCCGCTCCTTTTGCCGCCAACCCGCGCCTGAAGAAAACCAGAACAACGGCCAGCAGCAGCACAAGCATCCACGAGTACCAGGCAATCTGCACATGTGAACGCTGTAACTGAAAACCAGCAACGAGCGCCAGAACCCCGGCATCGGCAAGCCCGCCACGCTGCATGAGCCGCAAGGTGGCCCAGAGCATCCAGGGCATATAGGCCACCGTCATGAGCTGGCTGCCGTGACCGTGCACCAGCATCGCGCTCATGTAGGGGTTGAGCATAAAAATGGCTCCGCCTAACGGGGCGGCGAAAGTGGCGAGGCCGTACTGACGAAGAAAGAGGAAAACTCCCAAACCGGCAAAGGCGAGATGAAGCAGTTGCAGCACAATACCATCAGTATGGAATAGGTTGAAAACAACGTTCGGATAATAGAGACCGCTGAGATAACTGAATGCCTCCACCGTCGGCATTCCCGAAAAGAGCCAGGGCTGCCAGAGGGGGTAGGTGCCGGTTTCGACCTGAAGCTTGTCGAGCGCCAGAGTTGAGGCCTGGGGAATAAGAGAGTCGGGAGCGACGAGAGTGTTCGACTGAAAGACGAGCGGCCAGAAGAGCAGCAGCGCCAGAAGGGTATAGACCCCATAAACAGTGAGTATCGAGAACATCTTTTTTTTCACAGCATTATCTCTTTGGTTCCTTGTTTAAAAAGGAAATGTACTTGATAATAACCTCCCTCTCCTCCGCTTCCAACTTCAGCAAGAGCATCAACAGCGTATAACTGGAAAGAGCAAGAAGCGCCCCCACCCCAAGCGCTGCCAACGGTGGAAGAGTGAGCAGCCCTGGGCGCACAACCAAAAGAAGCGCACCACAAGATAACCCGGCAGCAAGAGGTTTCCAGAGCGCTTTGCCAAACGGGTGAATCTTCAGTAGGCGTTGTATTTCGCCAAGCCGGAGAGCGGAAAGCATCAAAAAGAGCAGCAGTGTTGCAAGAGCAGCGCCATTCAGCCCCATGCGGGGAATCAGGAGCAGGTTCAGCGCCACTTGCAACCCGAGGGCACCAAGAGCGTTGAGGAGGCTGAGCCGCGCATAGCCGGTCATGGCAAGCACCGTTGCCGAGAGGCCAAAGGTCGCCTGCAGGAAAGATGCCGCAGTCAACAGAAGCAGAGCCATTGCTCCTCCTGCCGCAAACCGGTCGCCGAAGACCGAAAGCACCGGCTCGGGAAGCGCCATGAAGAGGATCGCCGGCGGAATGATAACCATGACAATCCAGCGTGTCACCATCTTGTAGATGCGACCTATCTCCGCATTCTGGCTTTTGGCGTGCAAATCGGCAATCATCGGGGCGGCAATACCGGTAAAGGCAAGAAGCACCGAGCGGAGAAGTCCCGCCGTTCGTGCGGCAGGATGGTAGAGCCCAACCGTTGCGGTATCGGTGAGCATCCCAAGCATCACCACATCAAGCCAGTGACTCATCATACTGAGCAGCGAGATGGCCATAAAGGGCAGTGCATAGGCCATCATCGCCTTGTCTGTGCGGGCGTGCAGGATATCCGAGGGCAGCACGCCGGTGATGGCTTCGAGGCGAGGGTGAATCCAGAAGAATGCACCGGCGCCTGCCAGGACAAAGGGGAAAAAGAGTGCGGCATCATGGCCTGCTGTGTAGCGGAGAAGCAGCGTCATCAAGAGCAGGAGCAGCGGACTGAGTATCTGCGTGGCAATAATTTTTGGCTTGAGCTGCTGAAATCCCTGCATCGCATGGCCAAACAGGACGGTTGCCACGTTGAAGGGAATCGCTGCCGCATAACAGCAGAGCGTGAGCTGCAACAGGCGGCTGCCGTTGAGCAGCGAAGCAATCTGGCCTGAAAAAGAGAGCAGCAGGAGCGCCACAAAGAGCGAAAGAGCAAGCGCTGTTTTAAGGGCCGAGCCAATCGCCCCCCTCTGGCGGAGAGGATCATGACTGTAGAGGCTGACAAATCGCAGGAGACCAGAATCGAGCCCGGCGACGGCAAGCACCTCTGAAATCTGGATAACAGCAATGGCAAGCGCATAGACACCGAGAGCGTCAACGCCGAGCAGCCGGGCAACAACAAGGTTATAGCCAAACCGCGCCACCTGGCCGAAGAGAAATCCGGCAAAGGAGAATCCTGCCTGACCGGCTATGACAGTATTGCTGTTCACGGGCGCCTCTCCTGATAAGCATTCCTCAACTCCTGCTCCATTGTGGCAGCAAGTACATCCCAACTATGCTGCCGGGCGAAGGCCTGCCGCCCCTCAACGCGCCGGTCGGCAAGAGCTTCGGGCACCATGCGAACGAACTCCTCCTGGGAGGTCGCAATATGCACTACCTCCCGTGCACGCTCCACCGCGCTGCAGTAGTTCATCGAGAGCACCGGTACCCCCGCAGCAGTATACTCATAGAGCTTGTTGGGATGAGAGACCCCTTTCAGCCAGTTGGCGAGCAGCGGCATTAACGCCAGATCAAACCGCTGCACCCAGGCAGGCAGCTCGGCATAGTCGATTTTACCAAAATAATGGACGTTGGGAAGCACGTTGATCGCCTCCTGCTTGTTCCACCACTCCCGTTCGTAGGCGGGGCCAAGAAGCACAATCTGATACTCCGGCCATGCTCGGGCAGTGGCCGCAATCAGCGGAATATCGAGCCAGTCCATCGCACCCGCATAGCCGAGAATTTTCCCCTTGAGCCCGGCAAGTGCCGCAGGCTTTTGTGAACGGGGAGTGGCAAAGTGGCTGAACTCAACACCGTTGCCCAGCTCAACCGTGCGCACAGCGGATGGCACCTTGAGACGTCGCGTAAGCTCAGGACTGACACTGAACATAAGATGCACCCGGGCCAGATAGCGATCAAGAGACGCTTTCAGCCACGGAGGACTCCCCGGAAAAGCAAGATGGTCATCGTTGGCATCATAAAAGCGGAGACGGCACGGGAGAAGAGCGGCCACCCTGCCCCAATAGACATTACTCAGGCCGATTATCCTGTTGGAAGAGCCAAATCCCAGCATCGTCACCCAGAAGAGCATCAGCACAATACCGGGAAGGGAAAAAAGCCTGCGCAGCAAGGGAAAATCCAGCAGTCGCCCAATCCTGAAGGGAACACTCTTCAGAAAAGGAACACTGACCACCCAGACCCGACCTCTCTTGACCGGAATCCAGTGATGGCTCCGTCCAAGCGCAAAAGGCTCGATGAAAAGAATGCTCCAGTTCTCGGGAAAGCGGGCAAGCAGGCGCTGTTTCCGGGTGGAGAGAAAATCCCACTGTATCTCGGAAAACCAGACAAGCCTGAACGGGCTGAGCTGGCTGCGGGAGGCTCCGCTATCGGACGGCAAGTTCATAAATCTGCACTTTTTCATACCATGCCCGCAACAGCGGCTTCACTCCGGTAAGATAAAATAACGGATGACGGATACGAAACTCCGATCTTCGAATAACCACAAACCCGGCACGGCCAAACAGTGACAGGGCTGCACTGCGCGTCATCTCATGAAAATGGTCGGGACTTGCAAGAAATGATGGCTTCCAGAGAGGCATCGAGACAAAAAGCCGTGCATCATCACCAACAAGAAGGCGCCTTACTTCAAGCAGTGCGTGAAGCGGATTGAAGAGATGCTCCAGCACCTCAAAGGCAGTCACCACGCCAAAAGAACCAGAAAGCGATTCACTATCAAGATCAATGGAGGTGTTCTTGAATGGACACCCGAAATGCTGTTCAAGCAATGTGGTAAAGGGTGTTCGCTCTCCCAGATCAAGAGCGCTGGAAAAAGAGGCTGCAGCAAGTGAGGAACCCCGCAGAAATTCAAGCGTTCGCTGCCAGCGAATCTGGTGAGCCGCATCATCAAGATATGCTTGATCAATAACTGTTCGATAATTATTCTGCATGAGCACAGCCTCCGAACTGTTGCTTCACAAGAGTTCCGGCAAGTCGCATGGGGAGCAACAACACATAGAGCACCATGCCGCTCCATGCCCGATATTTTCTAAACAGATGCAGCGCCCCGGCACTTTTTTTTATCAGCTTCCGGAACGGATGACCCCCAGGCGAAGCTGAAACCTTGTGCCACACCCTTGATGAGGGCACATACTCCACACTTTTGCCAAGCGCTCGAACTCGCAGTGAAAGATCAACATCCTCCGCATACATCGCGAAGCTCTCATCAAACCCTCCAACCTCCTCAAAATCACGGCATCGCATGGCAAAACAGCAACCAGTCGCATAGCCGGTAGAATAAGGACGATCAAATTCAGGAGCATCTTTCTGCCTGAGCCCGATATGGCAGATCAAGCCGGTAGCCATGTTCACAACTCCTCCGGCATACCAGAGTATATCCGGTCGATCCATGTACAATATTTTCGGCACCGCGATGCCCGCCAACGGCTGAAGACGCAGCGTTTCAACAAGCGGAGCAGAAAAACCGGCATCCACAACCGTATCGTTGTTCAAAAAAATCACAAATTCCGCCTGCATCTCCCGAACGCGCCTGAACCCGGCATTGTTTCCCCCTGCATAGCCGAGGTTTGCGGGCAGACAAAGCTGCTCAACAGCAGGAAACGATGCCCGAATCTTTTCGGGAGAGCCATCGGTCGAGCCATTATCAACAACAAGCAGCTTGTAGCCTTTTACAAGAACGGGCGCAAGCGACTCCAGGCAGGCAACCGTCTCCTCTGCGCCATTCCAGTTCAGCACAACAATACAGGTCAGCGGATCCATCTCATTTCCTCCCCGCAGCTATTGCTTCAAGAAAGCTTCCTGCCGATGCAGCAAAACTCTCCCACGAAAACTCTCGTCGAAAAGCTTCAATAGCCGGACGCATAGCGTTAAGCTGATCCCGACTGTCAAGAAACTCCCCGACTGCTGCGGCAATTCCATCAGAAGAGGTATCCCTGGCGAGCCAACCAGTCTGGCCGTGACGCACCATTTCAGGCAAAGCGCCCACCGGAGTGACAATCACAGGCAAACCGTAGCCGTAGGCAAGCTGCACGACCCCCGACTGTGTTGCACTACGATAAGGAAGCATAACCACATCCGCCGCAGCAAAATAGAGTGCTGTCCGCTCCGAAGCAACATAGCCCGGATAGAGATCGACATTTCCACCAAGCCCGAGTTGCTCAACAAGCTGGCGGTACCTGGCAACATCCTCATAAAATTGGCCAGCAACAACCAGCCGAAGCGCAGGCGCCTTTTGAAGAATCGCAGGCATGGCACGAAGCATCGTCTCAAGCCCCTTGTAAGGCCGAACATACCCGAAAAAAAGCAACACAGGAGCGTGAGCATCAAGATGAAGCTCACGGCGCGCATCAATCACCGAAGGCAACTCCCCATCTGGCTCAAGGAGCGGATGAAAAAGAGAATACTGGGGAATATCCGGCATGGCCGCTTTCACCTCTTGCGACACAGCGCCGGAAAGAGTCAAAAATCCATCAGCAGAAGCGGCAAGCAACCGCTGCATGAGTGGTTCAAAAAAAAAAGATTCGTGAGAAGAAAGATTGTGAAGGAGTACCACCGTCCTAATGCCGGTGAAGCGACGCAAGACAAAACAGAGGGGAGCCAGCAGGCCTGTCCAATAGGCGACCAGAAGAATATCAGGACGCAGTGACTTTATACGACGAATTGTCCCAAACCACGACAACGGGTTATAGAGTACCAGTTGCGCATGATCGGCCAAAGATGCGTCAACACGGTCTTTCGTTATAAATGCGGGATAAAGCGATCTGAAAGGAAAAATCAATACATCCTGGCCACACTTGCGAAAAGCCGCCTCAAGAAGTCCGCTGAAACGGGCTATACCTCCCTTCAAGGGGGAAAAAGGAGATATCAATGCGATACGCAATGCTATACTTCTCCAAAACCCTGATCAAAAAACTCTTCCAACTGACGCGCCGCCTCAAGAGCATCCTCACCTTCAAGCTTCAGCCTCAATTTGGTTCCTTTCGGAGCAGCAAGACTCATGACGCCTATAATGGACTTGGCATTAATTTCCACACCCTGCATTTCAATGTAAAAATCCGATTTGAAACGGGATGCAAGTTTCACGACTGCGGCAGCAGGTCTGGTATGCAGACCCGCCTTGTTTTTAACGGTAACTTCCTTAACAATCACGACGTTGCGGCCCCCTTTTGAATAATTTACAATGTCTTCACCATTGCAATCTCATCACAAGCCATAAGCTTAGGACAATGAGTACAATCCTTCCATATCTTTTGCGGAAAATACTCTTTCCGGATTTCACTGTACCCGACACGGCTGAAAAACTCACGACTGAGCGTCAGAACAAAAACCTCCCTCACCCCTTCCTCTCGTAAAACTGACTCCGCCTTTTCAACCAGCAACCGACCGATACCCTTCATTTTGTAGCGGTTAAACACTGCTAAAGAGCGGATTTCAGCCAACTTTTGAGTATAGAATGCGATAGCACAGCATCCGATCACCTCACCATTATATTCAGCAACAAAAAAATTACGAATATTCTCAACAATATTATCATTCGAACGCTCCAGCATGATTCCCTGGCGGGCATACTCTGCCGTAATGGCAGCAATAGCTCCGGCATCAGCCAGTCGCGCATACCTGACAAAAAGTTCAGCCTGCTGCATCGTTACCCGAGCCCCTCCTCCAAAGGTTCCGCCGCCCTGATCCGCCCTGACACCTCCCGCCAAAGTTCATCCTTGAGTTCCTTCAACCCCTCCCCGGAAACTGCTGAAATCGCAAGCACCTTTATGTTTTCGTCAAGTACGGGAATCTCAAGATGCTCATCAGCAATATCCATTTTAGTCACGACCACCAAACGAGGCTTCTCCAGCAACCCCTTGTCAAATTTTTCAAGCTCTTCGAGAAGGGTCCGGTACTCATCGGCAATATCGGGCGAATCAGCCGCAATGAGAACCGCAAGAATTTTCGAACGCTCAATATGGCGAAGAAACTGCAACCCAAGCCCCTTGCCCTCTGCCGCTCCCTCAATAATGCCTGGAATATCGGCCATCACAAACGATTTGTACTCCTCATAACGCACAATGCCAAGATTCGGCACCAACGTTGTAAAAGGATAATCAGCAATCTTTGGTTTTGCGGCACTGATAACCGAGATCAAGGTAGACTTTCCTGCATTGGGAAAGCCGACAAGACCAACATCAGCCATAAGCTTCAGCTCCATATCAAGCAACAGCGCTTCACCTTTCTGGCCTGGTTCAGCATAACGTGGCGCCTGACGGGTCGGCGTCGCAAAATGCTGGTTACCCCGCCCTCCCTTGCCGCCTCTGGCAATCAACAGCTCCTGTTCCTCACCGGTCAAATCAGCAATAATCTCATGGGTTTCAGCATTTCGGACAATGGTACCACACGGCACATCAATAACAATATCGCCCCCGTCTTTTCCCGTTTTACGCGCTCCCTGCCCATGCACGCCACGAACCGCTATGTACTTATTTTTATACTTGAAATCCAGGAGAGTCGTCAACTGACGGTTGGTTCTCAGCCATACATGTCCTCCACGACCACCATCGCCACCATCAGGCCCGCCTTTAGGCACAAACTTCTCCCTGCGAAAACTCACACACCCCTTGCCGCCGTCACCAGCCTGAACAAAAATAGACGCACTATCAACAAACTTCACTCACACACCTGCCTTTTGAATAACCACTCTCTTTACCTACCTTAAAACAACAACAACAAACAAAATATTCTGAAAACTTATGGCAGCACCCCACTCCGGAAAACCATCAATCGAAGAGCTGATTGTGCGGCTTGAAGATATAACCCGCAATATTGAAAATCCCGAAACAGGACTTGAAAACTCGATCAGCCTCTATGAAGAGGGCCTGACCATTGCGGAAACCTGTAAAAAAAGACTTCAGGAGGCCCGAAAAAAAATCGAGATCATCAACCCTGAACTTGCTAAAACCATGCCTGAAGCACCACGCACCAAGGATCTTTTTGAAAGTGAACCTTGAATGAGATTTAGGCATCAAGCTTCTTCAACAAGACCTCATTAACCATCTGCGGATTTGCCTTGCCTTTCATCCGGCTCATGCACTGACCCACAAAAAAGCCCAGAAGCTTGGTTTTGCCACTTCGATAGGCGGCAAGCTGGCCGGGATTTGCATCAAGTATTTCCTGAACAACAGTTTCAATAGCGCCAGCATCTGAAACCTGCGCAAGCCCGTCACGCTCAACAATCTCCGCCGCTGTACCCGGCTCCGACACCATGACTTCAAACACCTGCTTGGCAATGGTATTGCTTATCACTCCGCCACCGATCAGACGAATCAAGCCGCCAAGCCTCTCGGGCAGAATGGAAAACTCCGAAATATCAAGATACTTCTCCTTGAGCACCCGCATCACTTCACCCATCACCCAGTTCGACGATGCCTTGGCATCACCTGAAATTCTGACAGTCTCTTCAAAGTAATCGGCCACTTCCCTCTCAACCGTAAGCACTCTGGCATCATACACCGGAATACCATACTCCTCAGCAAAACGAAGTGCCCGCACCTCAGGGAACTCCGGCAGCTCAAGCCTCACACGATCTATCATCTCCTGATCAACAATCACCGGAACCAGATCAGGGTCAGGGAAATAACGATAATCATGAGCAAACTCCTTGCCCCGCATGGAGCGGGTCTCACCCTTGTCGGCATCCCAAAGCCTTGTCTCCTGAATGATCACACCGCCGTTTTCCAGAATCTCTCTATGGCGTTCAGCTTCATACTCAATCGCCTTCTCAACATTCTTGAAGGAGTTCATATTCTTGATCTCAGTACGGGTGCCATACTCGGTTTCACCTTCAGGCCGAAGCGAGACGTTAGCATCGCAACGCAGACTTCCCTCCTCCATATTGCCATCTGAAATACCAAGATACTTGACAATCTGACGCAGTTTCTGAAGATAGGCAGAGGCCTCTTTTGCTGTACGAATATCTGGATAGCTCACAATCTCAAGCAGCGGAACCCCGCTACGATTAAGATCGATATAGGTCTCCTCACCAATATCATGGATCGATTTACCGGCATCCTCCTCAATATGGATCCGGATCAGACGAATCTCCTTGCTCCCCTCTCCGGCATCAATCACAAGAACTCCGTCACTGCATATCGGCTCTTCAAACTGCGAAATCTGATAGCCTTTCGGAAGATCCGGATAAAAATAGTTTTTCCGGGCAAGCACCGAATGGGCGGCTATCGTGCAACCCATTGCCAAGCCTATCTTTACCGCATCCTCAACAACTCGACGATTGAGCACCGGCAAAGCTCCGGGAAGAGCAAGACAGACCGGACAGACGTTCGTATTTGCTGATTTACCGAAACGGGCTGAACAGCCACAGAACGCCTTGCTTACGGTATTTAGCTGACAATGGACCTCAAGGCCCACCACTAATTCATACTTCATTGCAAAAATTATCATTAATGAAAAACAGCAGGGTCACTCTTCCGGAGCTTTTCAACACTTCTATAAACCTCATTTCAATACGGCTTATAAGAGAACTTCTGCCCTCCAACCGTCGCCTCAGCCATAATGCCAGCCTTCGGAAGAACAAAAACCGCCACTCCGTTAGAATAATCAGTATTGGTTGCCATCCCGCTTGTCACCATAATTGCCACCACCTGGGCATTCAACTCATAGTTGCCTTTTTTGAAATTCTCAAGCTCTTCTCTGCCCTTGAAAAAAATAATTTCCGAGAACGACTGCCCGCCAAGCTGAGGACCAACATTAAATTGAGTAATTGATGAACGCCCGACAAGGAAATTCTGTTCATAGACATAGCCATTTCCATGCCCCCCGCCAAACAACATAAAACCACCTTTATAAACATTCGGAAAAACAACAAAACCATAAGCTTTTTCAAAAAAACGATCAAGCGCCGGCCCGTTTTTTCTGAAATAGTCAACCGCTGCCTTTGCGCGTTCCTCATTTGCCGGATCCCATCCGGCAGTTGCTGTAGAAGAAAGGGCTCCTGCAAACAGAAACAGAAGAGCCAGAATTTTCATCATCTTCATGACCGATGCCTTTTTTATTAATAATGAGAACAAGTTCAATTCATCGTCGATTGCCGCTCTTCAATACGTTTCACGACATCCTTTGCCACTTCAAGAATATCCATCGCACTCTTTACCTCTTCACCGTTAACCAGGCGTAAAGCCGCAACAAGAGGCTCAAGATGTTGTTCGGCAGGCGAATCAACCAATAGACGCAATGACTCGCCGGCATATCCCAAGGCCGCCAGCTCCACAAACTGTGCTATAGCGCCCTCAATGGTGTTGGCAACGAGCGCAGCATTACCAGCATATTTTGCAGCAAGCTCAAGCGCTTCAAGTTGCCTTTCCTGCATTTTCATGAGCAGTTTAAGCAACACCAACTGCGCTCTCGACCCTTGTGGACTCAATTCCATAGCCTGCATAAAAGCGCCTTCTGCCTCCTGATACCTGTCACGTTTACCATAAAGCACCCCCTTATTGAACATGGCGTTCGCAACTTTGACCGCAATCTGCTCTTCAGGACGATCCTTATAGGCAACAATAAGCTTCTCATAGGCGAGGATCGCTTCCTCATCCCGATTCAAACTGCCAAGCACAAGTCCCTTGTTAAACAGAGCGCTGACAACATATTCCATAATTTGCACTTCATAGCGCCCTTTGTAAGCTGCAACAAGATCATCATAGGTATGAATCTCCTCCTCCCTGCGATTCATGTTGCCAAGAGTAACTCCTTTAATGAGCATCGATTTCGCAACCTGTTCAGCAATCTCCACTTCAGGCCGCTCTTTATACATGGCAATAAGCTCCTCATAAAGACGAATCGACTCATTCCTGCTGTTCAGCTCACCAAACATACCAGCTTTACAGCACATGGCCATAACAACCGGCTGAACAAAACGCGCATCAAAACGTCCCTTGAAAACAGCAATTAAGTCGTCAAATATCTTTATCGCCTCTTCCATGCGTTTCAATCCGCCAAGTGCAATCCCTTTACCAAGCATGGCATCTGCAACCTTGACAGCGACCGCATCTTCAGGGCGATTTTTGTGAACCATTATGATGGCCCCAAACACATTACATGCTTCAGAATAATTTCCCTCGTCAAGAAGCTTGAACGCGTGCCTGGAGCTCTCTTCCAAAACTTTACCCTGAACATCATCCTCACGTGCAGCCTCATGACCAAATGCAACACTCTCCTGATCACGCAGGATCGTTTCACTCAGCGTATGATCAGGTATACACTTGACCACCTCCTCGGCTGACGCAAAATGATCGCGACATTGCTGAAACAGCTTACGATCAGGAACACTCATGACTGCAGCTTCAAAAGCGGTAAAACAATCGCGGGACTGATCGGATGGCAACGAAGTCGAGAAAAGAGGATCATAAAAACTGACCATAAACCGCACCATAGCCTTGACACGATCAGCCTGACTGCCATGCCTTCTCATCAGGTAATAGATGTTATAGAGGCCCTCCGTCACCCCGTATAACTTATTCCTTTTGGCCTGTTTTTCAATCCCGATAACACCCCGGTTTATCAGTCTGTTCAGATACGCACTGGTCTTATTGACATCCAGCCTTGCCGCTCGCGCAATCTCCCGCGCCGATGAAATATTCCAGAGTTCGGCCATCGCCAGATAGACCTTTCTCTCAATCGGCGCCATTTCATCAAGATAACTTTTAAAGTAATCGGTTTGATCGTCCACAGCTTCAACAAGACTGTCAAAAAGCTGCCGAAATGGCCGTTTTGCTGAACATCCTGCAAGAATAGAGAGCATTCGGGGATTGCCATTCGTCAATATCTTTGCAGGTTTGATCTGCTCTGCCGAAAGCTTTTCTCCCGCAATCAATCCCCATACCGCATTGCACTCATCATCATCAAGAGGATTGAGTTCATAGACCCGGAACATTTCAAACATCCCCGGAGAGGGATGATCGATCCCTTCATACAGGTTATTGGCTGTGGCAAGAAGCTGCAAGCGAGGTTCATTCTTCAGAACATGGCGAATAGCAGATCCCTCCTCTTCACTTGCCAGAGCGCCAAAAAGCATATTAAGATTCTCGACTATCAAGAGAATCTTTTTTCCCTCAAGATCAGAAAAATCAAGAAGATGCCGGAGTGCGCGCTCAGAAAGTAGTTGATCATCCAATTCGGTGCTGAATTCAAGATATAACCGCTTCCATTGTTCAACCCCGGTCTGCTTTCCAAGATGAAAAAGCGCCTCAAGCCAGAACTCAGCGGCTGAACTGACCTGATAACTCTCTTCAGAAAAAATCAGCGGATAAAACCGATTGCGCAACTCCTCACGATGCTCTATTTCTATTGCAAGACGCCGGACAAGAACTGTTTTACCACTTCCTCGAGCCCCGGTAACAAGCAGATGCTGATTTGAATCAGTAAGATTTTCGCTGATGATTTTTGTAACCGCCTCAAGATCAAGCCGCCTCGCCACAAAATTCTCAAGGAGCTGCTCCGAGTCAAGAAAAGCCGGATTATGTTTAACAAACCTTATGGTCATGCGTTATTTCCTCTCCATTGAACAGCGCTGCCTGTGCATCTTCGGCATAATCCCCCCGGGATAACTTAAAAATATTGCCCTTATCAACAATTCTGCTGAAAAGATAATTGATGCAAAGCAAGAAACCAATTATTGCCTGCACATCATCCACTATCCTCCGACTTCTATCTCGCGTTTCAGCGCTTCACGCTCAATTTCAAGACGGCGAATTTCGCGGTTTATCCGATCAAGCTCTTCAGGACTGCTGTCTATCTCCAGCCTGAGGCGTGAAGAGGCTTCATCGATCAGATCGATAGCCTTGTCGGGCAGAAAGCGATCGGCAATGTAACGATTGGAGAGCTCCGCAGCAGCGACAAGGGCCGCGTCCTTGATGCGCACTCCATGATGAATTTCATATTTTTCCTTGAGACCACGCAGAATCGAAACCGTGTCTTCAACACTCGGCTGATCGACCAGCACCGTCTGAAAACGACGCTCAAGCGCAGCATCCTTTTCAATATGCTTGCGATACTCATCAAGCGTCGTGGCACCGATACAGCGCAGTTCACCGCGAGCAAGCGCCGGCTTGAGAATATTTGCAGCATCCATCGAACCCTCGGCCGCACCTGCGCCCACCAACAGATGAAGCTCATCAATAAAGAGAATAATCTCACCATCGGACGACTGAACCTCGCGAACCACCGCTTTCAGACGCTCCTCAAACTCGCCACGGAACTTGGCGCCAGCAACAAGCTGGGCAATATCGAGCGCCGCAATCTGTTTGCTCTTCAGATTTTCAGGCACATCACCTGCCACAATGCGCTGAGCGATTCCCTCAACAAGCGCTGTCTTGCCAACCCCCGGCTCACCGATAAGCACCGGATTATTTTTGGTACGACGACTGAGAATCTGCAACACCCTGCGAATCTCCTCATCACGGCCGATAACCGGATCAAGTTTACCCTTGCGCACTTGATCATTCAGGTTCCGCGAATATTTTTTCAGCGAATTATAACTCTCCTCAGCACTCTGACTGGTCACGCGCTGCGTCCCCCTTATGGTTGTAAGCACCTTGAGAATGGCATTGCGATTGAATCCCGCATCCTGCAACAGACGTGAAACCTTAACACCGGATTCGCAGAGAGCTATGAGAAGGTGCTCCGAACTGATATAATCATCCTTCAGATTTTCAGCCTCTTTCAGGGCGACATCAAACACCTTCCCCAGATTCTGCGACAGATACTGCCCGGTAGCCGAAGCTCCGGTCACCCTCGGAATCCGATCAATTTCCCGGTCAAGCGCCGCCAGAAGCATGTCGGCAGGAGCCTCGAGCTTCTGCGCAATCTGCATGGCAATACTGCTTTTATCGTCAAACATGGCAAAAAGCAGATGTTCCGGCTCTACCTGCTGATGCTGGCGACTACCGGCAAGGGTCGCCGCTGCCTGTAACGCCTCCTGGGCTTTCAGGGTAAATTTGTTCGGGTCAAACTGCATGATTCTGGTTGTTTAGACAACGTTCAAGTTCAGGATTTTGAAGTCTCTCCAGGAGGCGATGGCATATTTTTTAATACCGCATTGACCACCAACCGAAGAATCTGTGCGCCAGTAGAGAACAATTCAACACTTTTCTCCTGAATATGCCGCTGGGTATCAAGCTGCTCCTTAAAAAGCTCAACAGAAGCAGGGTCATAATCGCCCTGACTGGCATAAGCATCAATCACCTCTTCAGCTTCATCAAATGGCATATTGAAAACCTTGATTCCAAGCTTTGCCCTTTCAATAGAGTCAAGAGCTCTTAGCCCCGTGTTTTGCTGCTCCATAATGATATCTGTTTTGCGTCTGAAAATGAACTGGATATTACTTGATTACAAAGGTAATGTAACACTTTTTCAGCAAGAAAAGGGAATGCACTTCCCGAAGTGACGCCGACAACATGCTCTTTACCAACCCCTTGCATAACCTCGCCCAATCATGGTTTCTCCAAGCAGACAAGCAAACCCGGCCACAAGAAAATAGAGCGAGAGAGACTCATGCCCGGCAGGATCCATCACCCAGCGGGATGCCGCCGCAATACGGTTAATTCGTTCAGAAACCTCCATAAAAACAGTGTGCTCAGCTCTGCTTCTGAAATAATAGCCACCCGCTTCATGAGCCATCGCCTGCAACATTTCAGGCCGAAAACTGCTCATCACCACCTGGCCAAGCTTATCCTTTTTAAACTCGCCTCCACCCAACGGAATCGCGACCGGCTGGCGCATGCCAACTCCTATAACAAAGAGACGAACTCCCGCCTTTTTCAACTGCTGCACAACCTGACGAAGATCACCCGCATGATCCTCCCCATCACTCAACAGCACCACAATCTTCTCCCCCCTGATACCCGGAGGCATCCGATTTTCCGCTGAAGGCTCAAGAAGAGTGCCTGCAAGCTCAAATGCCGTGCGAAACGAGGTTCCCTGTTCATCAATAAGATCGGGAGACGCCATGCCCATCAAGGCATCAAAACCCTCTTTATCAGTGGTGAGAGGACACTGCACCAGCGGAACACCGGCAAAAAGAAGAATGGCACGCCGACCACCATTGACAGCGTGACTGATGCTGATGATCTCCTGTTTCGCCTGCCCAAGACGATCGGGAAGCACATCCCTGGCCAACATGCTGCGGGAAACATCAAGCATAAAAACCAGGTCTGCACCTTTACGCAGCACCGGTCGCCCCCCACTGCAATAACGGGGGCCCGTCATGGCAAAAAGCAACAAGGCAATGCCCGAAAAAAGCAACCCCTTTTTCAGCAACACCATACGCCGTCTGAGACGGGGCATCATGGCATCAGCCATCGCAGGCCTCACAACGGCTTCGCGCACCTGAAACTCTCGCATGACCCCATAACCAAGAAACACGACAAGAGGAATCAGCAAAAGCAGATAAACAATATTTTCAGGCCTGGCAAAACACATCAGTTCACTCCCTTTCGCTCAACATTCCAAAAGCTCCATGCTACGGTATTCTCAACAATCGAGTGTTCGACAACACCACTTCAAGCAAAAGCAACGCAACAGCAACAAATAACAAAGAAAAAAACAACCCTGAACGATGCTCCATAACCACCCCCGCATGACGGCTCTTCTCCTGTCGATCAATACGATGAATGGTTTGATCAAATCCAGCAGGATCCTCAACCCTGAAGTATCCGCCCCCAGTTGTGCGGGCAATACCCTGAAGCGACTCTTCGTCCCTTGCCGCATTATGGCTGCCGCTCTCACCTGAACCATCCAGCCGATCTTCGAGAGTTTTAAAACCGGCGTTGATCACATAAATCCTGATCCCGCTCCGCGCAGCAAGCCCTGCCGCCGTTGCAGGGCCAACCTCTCCTGCATTATTTTCACCATCAGTCACCAGAATAATAACCTTATTCAGCGACTCAGAGGCCTTGAGACGATTGACCGCAACAAGAATCGCCGTACCGATAGCCGTTCCATCATCCTGAATAATCCTGGGAGAAAGATTATCAAGCAACATGGCAAGCACCTCATGATCGAGCGTCAGCGGACATTGCGTGTATCCCTTGCCCCGAAAAACCACAAGACCCATCCGGTCATTCGATCGACGCAAAACAAAATTGCGGGCCACATCCCGGGCGGCATCAAGACGACTTTTACCGGCAAAATCCTTCTGCAACATCGATTCCGAAATATCAAGCGCCAGCATCACATCAATGCCCCGCGCCTCTGCTTCATTCTGTCGGAACAGCAGACGAGGCCCTGAAAGCGCCACAACACAAAGCACCAGCGCACCCCAGCGCAACCACTGAGGCAAAACAATCAACCACCGACGAGCCTCAAATCCCGAAGCTTTCAGACGCTCAAGTCCCGGAAAAAGTATGGCGGGACTTTTTCCCTGACGCTCCCGCCGCTCCTTGAACCATGCCCCCAAAACCAAGACCGGCAACAGCAACAACCACAACGGTTCAGTCAGTTCAAGACGGGGAATATGTGAGAACCATTCAGGCATAGTCATACCAGTACCTCCCTCTTTCTTTCATCATCACCAGCAATCATAGTTGCAGGATATAGCGACAGGCTTTGTTAAACAACTTCTGGTTTTGATGCAAATGCTTTTTGTACCGCATCTTCCATTCCGACGATCTCCAGCTCTGTCAGCTTTGCAAAATGGTTTTCTCTTTTCCGTGCAGACACTTTTCCATTATTTTTAAGGCTCAGGTTGATAAAGAGATCAATCTGCCGGTCTGGCAGATCAACGATCTCCTGAATGGCGCCTTTGACTGCGGATGGCATTTTTCAGCGTATAATATTCTTCCGGGTCAAGCAGCAGGGTGTAGTTCCCTTTGGCAGCATCCTCCAGAGGGAGAGTGGAGCCTGTAAGGAATTCGTACAGAAACCAGAGTTTGCGCCGGGGAATGCTGACGGGGTGTTCCAGAATAAAATCGGCCAGTTCCTGTGACTCAATGTGGCGAAAGAGTGTGCACAGGAGAGCAAGATTGAGCCCGTCGTATTTGATGGCAAATTCAAGATGGTCGCACGCTCTCTCACCCGGCCAGTTTCTTGCTGGATAGAACTCTTCACGCACCTCATTTTCAGTGACTGAGTAGCACGCCCTCCTGGCATCAGAAACAAACGATGATCTCCAGTGAGGTATGTGCCTTATCCTGTATTTCTCGGTCAGAAACCGGTACCCTGCACTTTTTGTCTGTGCCATGATGCTCGAAAAAAACCGGAATACCGTCTGTTATGAGTAAAAAGGGTTACATTTGTTGCAGATAAGTTATAAAGTATGCCTTATAATTCAAAACGCTTAAAAATCGGCCATAACAGTGATAAATGGCTGGCAATAAATTCAGGAGTACTGCCGGATAAAACCTTAGGCCTTGTTCTTCAGCAAGCCGGATTGAGCATGGAAAGCACAATCCAAAAATCTTATTGTGTTTAAACCCATAAAAAACACAATAAGATTCCGCTTATTTATGTTTTTGTCAATAAAAACATCAAGATACTTGCGAAAAACAAAAACCCGGTTCCGTTGCCATCAGGTTTCTTCCTGCAAGATACCGAGCTCTACCATCGCTCCAACCAGTTGATTCGCAGAATAATACTTGATATTATATTAACATTCGTTCGATGCGGTTGGCCAAAGTATCACCCTCTACCAGATTCGCATTTCGCACTACATGGCCGAACCTCACCAGCTTCCAGGCGGACTTCCGTGTATGCTGCCCACTCATTCGGCACTCCCGTTTTTGTTGAGCATAATCCGGCCCGTCTCAGTCAGTCGGTATTTCTGGAGAGGGCTGCTCGGTTTTTCAGGAATGGTCATCTCCACATAGTTGTCATCCAGACTTGATTGAAGAAATGATGCCCGGAAGTATTTCCGGTCTTTGATATGCAAGGCTTCCATCAGTTCAGCGGCACTCATTTCATGATCAAGCACCGCTATAAGTCTCAGAGCCTGGGGGGTAGCCTGGGGGGCTGCTTGAGGGGTATTAAAGAATTATCATTAAAGTACCCTGCGAAGCCGCAAATTACCAAAATGCTGCATATATCCGTTCAGAACAGGAAAAATTGGCGGCTATGTCGTTAGCATACATCAACGAGGAGATCTCTTTTCAGCATCCTTTTCATTGGAAACCAAAGGCTGCTTTTTTGATTCTCCAGCAATAACGTTCCGCTCACTCCCCCACCTTCCAGCAGGCCGCTTCATGGTCTGGCTCCCAGGCAACAAGCTGAGGCTGTTCCTGACGGCAGCGGGCGTCGGCAAGGGGGCATCGCCCTGCAAAGCGGCACCCGGCGGGCAGGTTGACGGCGCTGGGCACGTTGCCTTCGATGACGTGAAGGCGCTCTTTTGGTGAACCGAGACGGGGAATGGATTTGAGCAGCCCTCTGGTGTAGGGATGAAGCGGGTTGCTGAAAAGCTGCTGAACGGAGCCTTTTTCGACCACCGTAGAGGCATACATCACCAGCACCTCTTCGCAAAGCTCGGCCACAACCCCGAAGTCGTGGGTAATGAGCATCACGCTCATGCCGGTATCGGCTTTCAGTTTGCCGATAAGGTCGAGTATCTGCGCCTGCACGGTGACGTCAAGCGCGGTGGTTGGTTCGTCGGCAATGAGCAGCGCCGGGTTGCAGGAGAGCGCCATGGCAATCATCACCCGCTGGCGCATTCCTCCAGAAAGCTCGTGGGGATAGGATGAGAATCGTTCGGCAGGGTTGGGAATGCCGACAAGGTGAAGCAGTTCGACGGATCGCGCTTTTGCCTCTGTATGGTTGATATCGCGGTGAATGAGAATCTGTTCCATGATCTGGTAGCCGCAGGTAAAGACCGGGTTGAGTGAACTCATCGGTTCCTGAAAAATCATGGCAATGTCGTTGCCGCGCAGTCGTTGCATCTTTTCTTCGGAGAGTTTCAGAAGGTCGCTCCCTTTCCACAAAATTTCGCCTCCGGCAAAGTAACCGGGAGGCATGGGAACAAGGCGCATGATAGAGAGCGCCGTCACCGATTTTCCGCACCCCGACTCCCCAACAATGCCCAGTGTCCGGTTCCGTCCAAGCGAAAAACTGACTCCATCGACAGCTTTGGCAATGCCATTGTCGGTCGAGTACCAGGTCTTGAGATTTTTCAGTTCAAGAATTTTTTCCATATTTAGCAACAAGCCCTGCACTCGGGGGTTTCAAGGTTACATTCTGCCGGAGTTACGCATGAAAATATGGTTTGTACGCTTCAAATGAAAACGTTATCAGATACGGAACAACACAGCACAGCAGTCACGAAAAGAAATCCCGCCTTTCTCTTTGATACTCTCAGGCAATCGCCGCCCTACTCCTCGCTTAAATCATCTGTAGAAAAGAGCTTGCCGGAACAGAAAATTTTTTCGCCAATCGAGATTTCCGGCCTTCACGGCTCGCTTTCGCCGCTGCTTGCCGCAGGGCTTTTTGGCGACCTGCACTCTTCGGTTATGGTGTTGTGCGGCCAGAACAGCTTTGAGCTTTACGCCAATGATGTTGAGGCGCTGCTGCCAAAAGAGACAATCTGCAATACGTCTGATGAACTGTCACTCTCCATCGGCGCTATTTCGACCGGGAAAAAATCGATTATTCTCTCTTTTTTTGATGATCTCGATGTCACGCTCTGCAAGCCTGCCGATGCTGAAAGCAGGATTTTTCGGCTGAAGACTGAACAGGAGTACGGCTATGACAAACTGAAACAGTTTCTTTCGGCAAACAGCTTTGAGCTGCGGGAGTTTGTTGAGGATGAGGGTGAATTTTCGGTTCGGGGCTCTATTATCGACGTCTTCCCGTGCGGCGCGCGCGAACCGTTGCGTATTGAATTTTTTGGCGATACGGTAACATCGCTTCGTATTTTTGATATCAACAGCCAGTTGTCGGGAAAAACGGTTCAGTCAGCCGATCTTACTGCCAGTTTTGCTGATGAAACGCTGAATGCCGCCGGCACTGAAACAACCATTCTTGACTATCTCGACCCGTCGACCATTATTATTCTTGATGATACGGCAGAGTTTGCCGCACGAGAGGACTATGATGAACTGCTGACGGCGCTTGCACGGTTCCGATGTATCCGCATCATGCCGTTCTCTGCTTCAGCCATTGATTTTGGCGCTGTTGCTCAAACAAAACTGAATGCCAATTTCCGGATTCTTGCCACTCTGCTGCAACAGGAGCGTTCGCAACACCACAAACCTCTGTTTGCCACCAGCTCGCGCCGCGAAATTGCGGAGTTGACTGACTTTCTGACGGCTGAGATGCCTGGCAGCCTGGTTGAGGCAAGCTGGGTTCCGGTCAATCTGCATACTGGCTTTACCTTTGGAGCGCTTGATCTCTACACGGAATCTGATATTTTCGGAAAACTTCACGCTCATAAAACGCATCGGAAAAGGAAAATCCGGGGGATTTCGCTCAAGGATCTCCAGAAGCTGAAACTTGGCGACTATGTGGTTCATGAGGATTACGGCGTCGGCATTTTCAAGTCGCTTGAAACGATCACCGTAGGGCATTCTGAGCAGGAGTCGGTGCTGGTTGAATATGCGGGTGGCGATCAGCTTTTTGTGAATGTGCAGAATATCAATCTGCTCTCGAAGTATACTGCCTCCGAAAGCTCTCTCCCCTCTCTTTCAAAACTTGGCAGTTCAAAGTGGGCGGCAAAGAAGGAGAAGGTTCGCAAAAAAATCCGCGATATCGCAATCAACCTCATCAAGGTCTATGCCCAGCGGAAAATGCAGCCCGGCTTTGCTTTTGCTCACGACTCCATTTTCATGCGTGAGTTTGAGGCTTCGTTTATTTTTGATGAGACGCCCGACCAGCTCAAGGCAATCAATGAGGTCAAAAAGGATATGCAGGAGCCTCATCCCATGGATCGTTTGATCTGCGGGGATGCGGGTTTTGGAAAGACTGAAATTGCCATGCGCTCGGCATTCAAGGCGGTCGAATCGCAGAAACAGGTGGCAATACTCACTCCGACAACAATTCTTGCCCATCAGCATGCTGAGTCGTTTACCCGAAGATTTGAGAATTTCCCGATTTCAATAGCGGTGCTCAGCCGTTTTGTGACGCGCAAGGAGCAGCAGGAGATTTTGAAAAAAATCGAAAAAGGGCAGATTGATATTGTTATCGGTACGCATCGGCTGGTGTCGAAGGATGTGCTCTTCAAGGATCTTGGTCTGCTTGTGATTGATGAGGAGCAGCATTTCGGCGTTGAGGTGAAGGAGAAGCTGCGCGAACAGTTCCCCGGAGTCGATACGCTCACCATGTCGGCAACTCCTATTCCGCGAACGCTGCAATTTTCAATGCTTGGGGCCAGAGACCTCTCTATTGTTTCGACCCCGCCAAAAAATCGCCAGCCGGTGGAGACCATCATCACTGATTATGATCCGGCGCTGATTCAGTCGGCGATTCTGAGGGAGATCAAGCGGGAGGGGCAGGTTTTCTTTCTGCACAATCGTATCTCTTCGCTGGATGATGTTCTGGCAACGCTCAGGGAGCTTGTGCCATCTGCCAGGATTGTCTTTGCTCACGGTCAACTGCCTTCCAAAGAGCTTGAGAAGATCATGATGGATTTTATGCAGAAGGAGGTTGATGTGCTTATCTCAACCACGATCATCGGCTCGGGGCTTGATATCTCCAATGCCAATACCATTATCATCAACAGGGCCGACATGTTCGGCCTCTCCGACCTCTACCAGTTGCGCGGCAGGGTTGGACGCAGCGAACGAAAGGCATACTGTTATCTGGTCACGCCGCCATTGAAAACCCTGAAAAAGGATGCCATGCAGCGGCTTGCGGTGATTGAAAGCTTTACGGAACTTGGTTCAGGCTTCAACATCGCCCTGCGTGACCTTGATATTCGCGGTGCCGGCAATTTGCTGGGCGCCGAGCAATCGGGATATATTCATGAACTCGGCTTCGACCTCTACCAGAAAATGCTTGAAGAGACGGTTGCCGAGCTGAAATCCACCGAGTTCAGCCACATGTTTTCAGATGAAGGCGCCAAGGCCGCACGGCAGCAGAAACCATGTGATCTGGTTTTCTTTTTTGACGCTCTTATCCCTGATTACTATCTCTCGGCAATTCATGAGCGCTTTGCGTTTTATGACAAAATCTCGAAAGCGCCGTCGGAACATCACGTCGATGCTCTCGCCACCGAACTCCTTGACAGGTTCGGCGCTCTGCCTGAGGAGGTTTCAAACCTGCTGTTGCTGGCCAAGCTCAAGCTCACCGCCTCTGCTCTCGGTCTTGAGAAGATCGACATTCAGCTTCAGGGTACAACCATCTTTCTGCCTGCTCAGGATAACGAACATCTTGCCAACCGGGAATTTCTTCAGTATCTCTTTGTGTCAGTCCAGGAGCCATGGATGCAGGTGTACAAACCAGGATTCAAGATTGATAAAAAAATGAAGCTGGCGCTGCACCACCCGTCAGGAGCTGACACCACGCCAGCGTCGCTGATTGAGCGGTACGGTGAGCTGTTGAAAAAGATCGAACATGAGTCGAAAACGCAGTTGGCGTAACTTTTTAGCCCCCCATTGTTATCAATTGTTACCTGTTTATAAGAGAAACAGCAACTTTTGATACAATTTTGCTGTTATCTTTAACAAGACCAAAAAAGTCTTGTATTTTGGAACTTAACAATCATGATACCATGCAAATCACAATCAATAATAAACAGTATGAGGCAAACGTTGGTGACAGACTTCTTGATATAGCAAGAGTGAATCATGAACATATAGGATATTTTTGCGGTGGAAACGCTTTATGCCAAACCTGTTATGTCAGGGTACTTGAAGGTGGGGAGCTGCTCTCTCCACTTAATGAAGAGGAAAAAGCGCTTTTGTCGGACAACCTTGTCAGTGAGGGCACAAGAATGGCCTGTCAGACAACAGTTGAAAAACCGGGCACCATAAGGATTGTCTCAGTTGTAGAGGAGGTGAAGCAGATGTTTGAGCATGAGCCACTGCAACTGGCAGGATATGCCGGCAAAATGGGGTGGGAGTCGCTGGTTAAATTACCTGATACTCTCGGGCTGCAATCAAAAAGAGAACTTGATCTTTTTGAGGTGCTCGCAGATGTGATCAGTGCCATTGGAGGCGCCTTTGAGCTGATTGGCAGGGCATGCACGTCATGGTGTTGCTGTATCACCGGAAATTGTGGATGCGACGCAAAAAAGGGTTGATTGAGACGGTAAACAAAATGATTATATTTTGTTGTTTGTCTCTAAACTTTTGAACTGCTGATGGGATACTCTTCTGATCTTGGAGATGTTGAGTTTGAGCTTGGTGCAAAGACGCTTGAACGGTGGCTCATCAGACCCGAAAGGGTTATGGATATTGTGCTGGGTATCCCCAGAGAGCGGGCTCAGGATGAACGCCGGGTGGCCATATCACCGCCCGGTGTCCAGATACTTGTTGAGCAGGGTATCCGGGTGATTGTTGAGAAGTCTGCGGGCAATTTCTGCAACTTTTCTGATCTTGCTTACGGAGAGGCAGGTGCGCTCATTGCGGAATCACCTGAGGAGTTGTACGAGCAGTGTAATGTTATTGTCAAGGTTTCGCCCCCGCAGCCCGATGAGCTTTCGCTCTTTATGCCGGGTCAGTTACTTATTTCCGCCCTGCATCTTGGCACCGTCACTCCCGGATTGCTCAAAACACTGCTCGAAAAAAACATTACGGCCATTGGATTTGAGTTTATAGAAACAAGGGATGGTGAGCTTCCTATTGTAAGAACTCTGAGCGAAATAGCCGGATCGCTTGCGATACAGACTGCTGCCAAATATCTTGAAACGGGGTATGGTGGCAGCGGCATCCTGCTTGGCGGAATTGCCGGTGTTCCTCCCGCACATGTCACCATTATCGGCGCTGGAACGGTGGGGCTTTTTGCCGCGCAGGATGCGCTTGGACTGGGTGCGCAAGTCACTGTCATCGACAAGGAGATTAACCGCCTGAGAAGGTTTGAGGCGTTTTTCAATCGGCATCTGGTGACGGCCATTGCCAACGATCATTACATCGCAGAACTGGCCAAAATGTCGGATGTGCTGATCGGCGCGTTAAGTCCGAAACAGAAAATAATCAAGCCTCTGGTCAGCGAACAGGTGGTCAAGTCGATGAAGCCCGGTTCGGTTATTATTGATGTGTCGATTGACCAGGGTGCCTGCTTCGCAACCAGCCGCCACACGTCACATACCAACCCTATTTACGTCAAATATGGCGTAACCCACTACTGTGTTCCCAATATTCCCTCAGCCGTTGCAAAAACGGCCTCTTTTGCCCTCACCAATACGCTGCTGCCTTTTCTGCTGAAGCTGACGGGACATGAGACGATTTCCGATATTCTCTGGAAAAGCCACAGTCTGAGAAGAGGCACCTATCTTTTTAAGGGATATGTCACCAAAAAAATTCTGGCTGATCTGACCGATGTTCAGTTCAGGGAAATTGATATGCTCCTTGCTGCCCGTTGAGAGGCGATTTACAGCAGTGCGTCAAGCGGTTTGCCAAATTTTCGTGCAATGTATGAGGCGCAAGAAACGCCGGAATAGGTAACGGCGATGACGCCCTGACCCGGAAAGGTGCTGTCTCCTGCGGCAAAAAGGTTTTTTATCGGCGTTGTGTTCTGTGGCTTCTGCAGGATGCTCTGTCCCGGTTTCAGCAGAGGCCCATAAGAGCCCTGAAAGCGGCTGAGGTAGCGCTCGTGTGTCAGCGGCGTGGCAAGCACTTTCACTTCAACAGCCGTTGACAGCCCTGGAAGAATTCTCTCTGTCCGTGCAATAATTGCGGCTGCCATCTCATCTTTTGCCGTGCGATATGCCGTGCTTCCTCTCTCATAATGCCGCCACTGCTCATACTCTCCTGTAACAAACGTATGAATAATATGCTTGCCGGGTGGCGCCAGTGATGGATCGAGAATCGTCGGCGCAGACAAGTAGATGGTGCCACCAGGCTGGTTATAGCTCTTCCAGTCATCAACAAGCACATGGTGAACATCAAATCCGTCGGGAATAACGACACCATCAATGCCAAGAAAAATTTGAAACCAGCTTGGTGCCTGGAGAAATCTGTTGGCATCAACCCGGTAACGTGCATCGACAACAAGACGATTGAAGGTATCCCAAACGGTGGCATTGCTTATGACGGCCTTGGCATAATGCTCGGTGCCGTCGGCAAGCCTGACGCCTCGCGCCTCTCCATTGTCGACAAGAATCTCTGTAACTTCGGATTGATAGTGAATGGCGCCGCCAAATTTCTCAATTCCCTTGCATAACGCCGCAGGAATCGCGCCTGAACCGCCTATCGGGTAGTTGATGCCGCCAAAATGGCGATCAGCAAGACAGATGCCGGCATTGACCAGTGGTGTAGCAATGGCATCCTGTACTGCCCAAGAGTAGGCCTCAATATCAATAAAGTGCAGAAGCTCCTCGTCGCTGATGTACCTTCTTGCCGTTTTTCCCATCGATCGGAAGCTTTTCATGGCAAGCGCAACGGTCTTGAGAGGATTGGCGCTTCCAACCGAAAGCAGATGTATCACATCCTCCAGCGAACCGGCAGGCATGGAGCTGAGAATGTCGTACACCTCCTCAAGTTCGCGGTAAAACTTTTTGATCCCTTCTGCTTCATGCGGAAAACGGGCAGCAAGAGCGCCGAAAAATGCGTGACGGTCATGGCAGGCGGCGACGGCAAAGCCATTGGGCAGATGATAATGAATCTGTACCGGGTCGGGAATTGTGCGAACCTCAACCCCCAGACTTCTGAATATTCTTGTATGAAGATTCAGGGTGCCGCTGGAGTTGTTTTCACCAAATCCATAAAAAACCGAGGCGCCTGCATCAAATGTGTAGCCTTCACGCTGAAAGGAGGAGCAGCTCCCACCGGGATAACGGTTTTTCTCAAAAACAACCGTTGAAAAACCCTGCTTCTGAAGCAGCGCTGAAGCGGTCAACCCGCCGATGCCGGAGCCAATAACGATAACATCAGTTGATGTGCCTGTAGGTGCCATAAGTTTTGATGTGCTGCGCACTGAATGTTCATAAACGCATTGAAATATATTGTTTTAAAATCATTATTTTACACTGCAATGATATTTGAACCAGGAAGATTTCAGCTTATGGACAAGTCCGATCCAATTCATCCTCGAAAAAGTCCGATCAAAAAAGAGGCGCTGTCGCGTGAGGAGCGCAAAAAACAGCTTGAATTTCAGAATGAGGCCGTGGTTCATCTCAATTCGCTCTATAACTACGCTCTCCATATAACCATGAATCCTGACGATGCAGAGGATCTGGTACAGGAGACCTATCTGAAAGCATATCGATTTTTTAATTCTTTTGAGCGGGGAACAAACTGCAAAGCATGGCTGTTTAAAATTCTGAAGAATAATTATATCAATCGTTTTCGGAAAAATTCGAAAGAGCCGGTAAAGGTTGATTATGATTTAATAAAGGATTTTTATCACTCAATTAAAGACACCCGGAATGACACGTCCGAAAGTGACAGTGATTATTTTCACTCCCTGTTGCACGAAGAGGTCTATCAGGCGCTTATGTCTTTACCCGAAGAGTTCAGGGAGGTAATTCAGTTGTGTGATATTGAGGGATTTACTTATGAGGAGATTGCAAATATGGTAGACAGCCCTATTGGCACTGTGCGATCAAGATTATACAGAGGCAGAAAACTGCTGAGAGTTCAGCTTGAGGAATACGCTGAAAAATATGGCTTTAATACTGAAAAAAATCAATAAGTTTTTATACGTACAACTATTTAATACTATGGACTGCAAACAAGCCCGCGAATTTATGAGCGCTGCTGTTGATGAAGAGCTTTCAGTTACAGAAAAAGTCTATTTTTTCTCGCACCTTTCCGTGTGCAAAGAGTGTTTTGCTGAGTATGATGATGCAAAAAAAACCAAGATGATTATCAGGGAAAAAATTATAAGGTTTAAAGCCCCTCAGGCCCTGATTAATTCCATCATGCAACTTAACGATTGTAACACTTCTGAGCCCGAAAAGTCGATTCTGTATAAGTAGCGCCCTGAATAACTCAACAAAATTACAGCAACGAAGCTTTTCCCGGTTTGAATTGCATGAAATTAATAGTTATATACCATTTTGAACCCATTTTATAAACTGCAAGAGATGTATTACAGAGTTCGGGCAGTAACAGGATTATTATGAACAGAACCGTTACCATCGCCGAAGATGAGGTGAAAAAGTGGAATCTCAATATGCCGGATGAGATGCTCGGCGCCGTTTCCAATCGATTCAAGTTGCTCGGTGAGCCAATGAGGCTTAAAATATTGCGTATCCTTTGTGAGCGCGAGCACACGGTGCCGGAGATTGTTAAAAAAGTGAATGCAAGTCAGGCAAATATTTCCAAACATCTGACACTGATGTATGATAATGGTGTGGTAACTCGCAGAAAAGAGGGTTTGAAATGCTATTACCATATTGCTGATGAAAGTATTGTCTATGCCTGTTATCTGACTTCGAAAAGTGTGATTGAAAACCTTCAGTATCGACTTAACTGGGTACAAAAGGCAAACTCAACTCTTCTCAGCGAAATGACGGAACCTCCTGTATGACATTTTGTCACCCTTCCAGCAAAAGCATGACACTATCGATATAATAGTGTCATTTTTGACTGCCCCCGCCTTGCAAAACACCATTTCACCCTATTGGCACGGTTTTTGATGTTTAATTGGTGGCAAGTTATTGATTGCCATCGATTACTCTAATCATAATTTGTTAATACGTGAAAAGGAGATAAACATGCTGTTAAAATTATCAAAAGACCCGCTGAAACTGTTTGATGATATCTGGTCGGGTGCACAGATGCCTTCTGCTTCAGCTTTTAAAGTTGATATTTCTGAGGATGAAGCCGCATTCCATATTGATGCTGAACTTCCAGGCATTGAGAAGGAAAATATAGGCCTCAACATTGAGGATGACGTCCTGACCATCAAGGCAGAAAGAAAACAGGAAAGTGAAGAGGTTAAGAAAAATTACCACCGTGTTGAGAGATCATACGGAAGCTTTTCGAGAAGTTTTAATCTCGGAGAGGCAATTAACCAGGAAAACATCAATGCGGATTTCAATAACGGAATTCTTCATGTAACCCTGCCGAAAGCTCAGACAGTTACAAAGAAAAAGGATATTACCATCAATTAACATTAAAATGATCCGGACTTGATTGAGGTGTATCATCAAGTCCGGACTTATTGTATCACTCTCAAAAAAAGGAATGTGCATTATGGGTAAAATTATTGGCATTGATCTTGGCACTACGAACTCTTGCGTTTCGGTCATGCAGGGATCGCAGCCAACGGTCATTGAAAATTCGGAAGGTAATCGTACGACTCCTTCCATTATAGCTTTGACAAAAACTGGTGACCGTCTGGTTGGGCAGGCAGCAAAAAGACAGGCCATTACCAACCCGAAGAATACTATTTTTTCCATAAAACGTTTTATGGGGCGTAAATACGAGGAGATAACGAGCGAAAAAAAGCTTGCCCCTTATGAGATTATTAATGAAAATGGAGAGGCGCGGGTAAAAATTAACGATAAAGTATACTCGCCCCAGGAAGTCTCGGCGATGATTCTTCAGAAGATGAAGCAGACTGCGGAAGACTTTCTTGGTGAAAAAGTTACTGAAGCGGTTATCACCGTGCCAGCTTACTTCAATGACGCTCAGAGACAGGCCACGAAAGATGCCGGTCGTATAGCCGGACTTGATGTCAAGCGCATCATCAATGAACCGACGGCTGCCGCTCTGGCTTATGGCCTCGACAGAAAACAGACAAGTGAAAAGGTGGCGGTTTTTGACCTTGGTGGCGGAACATTTGATATCTCAGTGCTTGAGCTGGGCGACGGTGTTTTTGAAGTTAAATCAACTGACGGAGACACGCATCTCGGCGGCGATGATTTTGACCAGAAAATTATTGATTACGTTGCTGACGAGTTTAAGAAGCAGGAAGGGATTGATCTGCGCAAGGATGCCATTACGTTGCAGCGCCTGAAAGAGGCCGCAGAAAAGGCCAAAATCGAACTTTCGTCAAGAACTGACACTGAAATTAACTTGCCCTTTATAACGGCAACCCAGGAAGGACCGAAACATCTTGTCATCAATCTGACCCGTGCCAAATTTGAGGCCTTGTGTGCCGACCTGTTTGACAAAATTCTTGATCCATGCCGCCGTGCAATCAAGAATTCGAAAGTTGAGATGAAGGAGATTGATGAGGTCGTGCTTGTTGGCGGCTCAACACGCATACCGAAAGTACAGACGCTGGTGAAGGACTTTTTTGGAAAGGAGCCAAACAAAAGCGTTAATCCTGACGAAGTTGTTGCCATCGGTGCGGCAATCCAGGGTGGTGTTCTGAAAGGTGATGTCACGGACGTTCTTCTGCTTGATGTCACTCCGCTCTCACTTGGTATCGAAACTCTTGGCGGTGTGATGACAAAGCTTATTGATGCAAACACCACCATTCCAACGAAAAAGCAGGAGGTGTTTTCAACTGCCGGCGACAACCAGACCTCTGTTGAGGTTCACGTCCTGCAGGGTGAGCGCCCAATGGCGAACGATAACAAAACTCTGGGACGTTTCCATCTTGGCGATATTCCTCCGTCTCCAAGAGGTATCCCGCAGATTGAGGTGACGTTTGATATCGACTCAAACGGCATTCTTCATGTTTCAGCAAAAGATAAGGCAACCGGAAAGGAGCAGAGCATAAAAATCGAGTCGAGCAGCAAACTCACTGACGCTGAAATCAATAAAATGAAGGAAGATGCGAAGGTTCATGCTGCCGAAGACCAGAAACGCAAAGAAGAGATCGATACGAGAAATATTGCTGACTCCCTGATTTTCAGCACTGAAAAGCAGTTGAAAGAGCTTGGCGATAAAATACCGGCCGACAAGCGTCCTGCTCTTGAAGGTTCTCTGGAAAAACTCAAGGAGGCCTACAAAAACGGCACCATTGAGTCAATAAAAAGCGCGATGGAGGAAGTAAACAAGGAGTGGAGCGAGATTGCTTCTAATCTCTATCAGTCACCGGGGCCGGATTCGTCACAGCCAGCATCTGACGGACAGCATGATGGCAGCGCAAAAAGCAACAAGGCTGGCGGAGATGGCAACGTTGAAAATGCGGAATACGAAGTCATTAACGACAACGAAAAGTAATCTTGACAAGCTGAAAATCTTGTTTTGCACAAAGGGATTCGTCATGAATCCCTTTGTTATTTAACCGGGTTTTGCTAATTTGAAACCTGTTGAAGGCAGGACACCCGGAGTGTGTTATATTTGCAAATTTTAACTGTGCAAACAATGCAACCTCAGCTCAGCCGTCCGAACACCGGCGTAAACCAAGTCAGAGTCAGTACCGCAGGACCATGGTCGGGCAATGCGGCTCACAAAGTTGAAAAATATTATATCACTTCGGCGAAAAGGGATAGTTATAATAAGCTTCAGGTCCAGATAAGCCCATCTTCTGGACGCAGGAAGTTGTCGCCAACAAAAGAAATGATCAACAAGATTATTTCCGGTGAAATTGAACTTTTTGTGCTGACCACACAGCCTGATATCGGTATTGATATCAACAAGAAAGTGATTGACAACGAAAACCGCTATGTCATTGATTTTGACCAACGCGGAATAAAGTGGACCATGAGGGACATCCCTGTTTTTTATGATTCACTTGAACAGAAGCTTTGTGTCGAGATTGACCGGCGCACCTATACCCTTGATGAGTTTTTCAAGTAACTCTTCACTTCAGGCAGGGCTAACGTAATTTCTTTTTCGCTAACCCTGCTTCAGGAGACTTGGGATAAACGTTGACCAAATCAGTATATCTTGATTTTGAGTTGATCGCGTCTCCTATCATTTCGAAAGAACGCGCCTGTTTGAAAAGCGCGGCTGGTCGCTTGCTGCTTTTAGTATATTTGGAAATCACCACCTGATATTCGAGGATGGCTTTTTCGTACCATTTTTCACTGAAGTAACTTTCAGCAATGAAAAATTGAGCATCAGAGGCCAGTTCAGATTTGGGAAAGGTTCGCAACAGAGTGCTGAAACTTTCTCTCGCAGCGCCGTAATTGTTTTGTTTGAGCTTTTCCAGGCCTCCATTCAGTAAAGCGGCATCAGTCAATGTGCCGGAAGCTGTCTTCACCGTTACAGAATCTTTCTGCCCCGACAAGCGCTCCGGAGATTGCGTGGCCTCTTTGCCTAGCCCCAGATACTGCTCAATTTTTTCTAATCTTGTGACAATATCACCATATTGGCTGACCAGCAGAGAGTCTTCCGCGCTGAGACGCCTGAATGTTTTATCATTACTTCGTGCAATCTCACTGGACTTGTGAGAGACTTCCTCAAGACCACCCTGTAACCGCAAAATATCGTCACGAACTTGCTGGACATCGGCAAAAGAGCCTGCCGTCTGTGATTTGATTGTTTCAGACTCAGTTTTCAACTTTCGAACATCATATTCGACCACATTCAGATCCTGCTTTGATGCACAGGAAACAAGAACGAAAACCGGTAAATAAAAAAATGATTTGAGCTTTATATTCATCGATACCAAAGGATTAAATCTCGGAAGCCATTGTTGCTTGTAACATTTATTTATTCACCGGAAATCAGAACTAATGGTTATTTCTTGATGACAAAGTGAGCCCTGCGGTTTTTAGCCCACGCATCCTCCCCTGCACTCGTATCAAAAGGTTTCTCTTCACCAAAACTGACTGCGTCAAGGCGGGATGGCGCCACACCAAGTTTTTTCAGATATTCCTTGGCCGTTGTCGCCCGGCGCTCGCCAAGAGCAAGATTGTATTCTGCAGTTCCCCTGCTGTCGCAATGACCTTCAATCAGGACTTTGGTGAGAGGGTTGTTGTCGAGCCATCCTGCATTTTGCTTTAACTGCGCCTGGGCATCTGCTCCAAGTACTGAACTGTCAAAATCAAAAAATGCATCTCCAAGCGGGCCTGTCTGCCAACGGTCAAAACCATAACCAGAAGGTGATGGCGCTGCAGATGGAGCAGATGTCACCGGTGACGCCGGAACATTTGCCGTTGAAGGGGTAACGTTGCTTTCGTGTTTTTCAGGAGAAGTCACGGCTGTTTGTGATGAACAGCCAGCCGTCGCCATCAAGGCAAGAAAAACAATACCTTTTATACTTTTATTCATGAGTGTATGCTCCGTTTAATGTTTTTTATAGAGAACAAGATGCGCGCCTGAATTGACAGCCTGACTAAAGCAATGACGTTCAGCCGCTGCACCCTTGACAAAAAAATATCATTGTCTGAACAACGACCAGCATGGTTGCATCTGCTCGCCATCCATCGGCAACAAAGGTCTCTGATTTTCTCCTGTTGCATTCATAATATATAATTTTTTTACTCCCTTGCGGCTCGAAGTAAAAACGATCATACTTCCGTCAGGAGACCAGGATGGTGACTCATTCTCCGCCGAATTTTCGGTCAATTGCATCAAACCCGATCCATCGGCACCTATCACAAAAATATTGATTTGACCTCCATTATCCATGGTGGTATAGGCAATTTTATCCCCCAAAGGCGACCAGGATGGCTGTGTATTATATCGTCCACTGAAGGTAAGACGACTTGTCTGTCCAGACGGCAGATCCTGAATAAATATCTGGGGCGAACCGTTTCGTGTAGAAACAAAGGCCATTTTATTGCCATCGGGAGAAAAAGAGGGTGAAACATCAATACCGTTGCTGTTGGTAAGCCTTCTGGAGACCACTCCGCCTGTTGTTATAAGATAGATCGCCTGGTCGCCCTCAAATGAGAGTGTTGTCGCCACCTCCCTGCTGTTTTTCCAGGCCGGATCAATGCTGACACCACTTTTCTCTGCTGCCGAGGTCTTCCCGTCAGAAAGATCACGAATATAGAGAGTTGGCCGACCAGAACTGAAATCAGTATAGGCAAGATATCTTCCATCAGGAGAGAGAGATGGCGTCAGAGAAATAGTGCGGGAATTTGTCAACTGTTCAACCCCTTGCCCGTCAAAATCGCACTCATAGATCTCCTTGAAGCCGGTTTTATTGGATACAAAAACAATTTTGCTCCCGAAAACCGATTTTTTCCCGGTCAGGAATTCAACAAGATCGGAGCAGAAAGCATACCCTATGGCACGAAACTGCTGTGCCTGGCCATTATAGGTTTTTCGGAACAGTAATTTTGCCTCTGAAGTATCATAGACCTCCATATCAAGAGTAATCGTGCCCAAAGTATTGGTCACGGCGCCACAAACATAAACCGCTGCGCCAACAGAGTCAAGTGCTCCATAGTTGATGAGGTGATTTTCACCCTCGCCCTTGTTTTTTACATTGAGTGGAGGCGAGATCATGGAAAACGAACCGACATAATCAAGTCCCTCATGGATAATGGTATCCAGATGCTCTGCCAGTTTCGACTCTTCTGTCGTCCTGGAATCCAGCTTGCTCAGCGCCAGTGCTATTTTACCTGATCCTTCCTTTCGGATGGCTATGTACTCGCCCCCCGGCTCTGCCGCCAGAAGATGCAGAGGGAGAGCTGTCATCAACAGAAAAACAACAGAAAAAACCTGTCTGGACAATGGCATAGTCACAAAAAATTTATTCGGACAAGAAACTATATTTACTTTGCAAGGCCTTCAGGACTGAACACAAAACCGATCCAGACATCACGTCCCCCCACCTCTTTCGGCAAAATAGGAAGCGGAGAAGATTTTTCAATTGCTTTTTTCACGGAAGTGTTCAGGTACTCGCTGATGGCTTTGCGGTCGAAGATAATTTGGGTGATCGTCCCGTTGGCAAGAATATTGATGCGCACATAGACTGCCATGCCTTCACTATTTTTTAGCAGCGTCCTGGAAAATTCCCAATTTTGCTGGATAATTGAAGCAACGGCTGCCTTGTAAGGCTCTGATGTTCCACCTGAGCCATATCCCTTTCCAGCGCCCACCCGATTGTCGGCAACAGTGACACTCCCCGCCCCGGCCGGCTTTCCAGATGTGCTTATTTTTTGCTGAAGCCGTGCAAGAGCGCTGTTGAGCGTCGTGACGGATGAAGGCTTCGGCGATGGTGTTTGCTTCTCGACACGTTGCTGGATGCGGGCAAGTGCCTGGTTAAGTTGAATCTGTTTTATGGGGGGTTTTGTGACAGGCTTTGTTGCGGGAGATTTCTCTTCAATAATCTTCGGAGCTGTCGGCGTTATTGGCTGAGGCTCCTCGACAATCGCTGGTGAGGAGACTGTTTGTTCACCGCCCATTGAACCAGGCAAGGAAACAAGAGTAACACTCACAATTTTTGGCTTGAGACGATGGTCAGTACCCCATATCTGGAAAAAAACTGATGCAAACAGCACAAAAAAATGGACTACCGCAGCAACAGCAAGCCAGAGATAAAACTTTTTTTGAGCATAGAGCTGCTTCTGACCCGTTTTCATACACCCCTTATCTTCCGCCTTGCTGTATGCCTGAAGCAGGTTCAGTCACCATTCCAATTTTTTCAATCCCTGCATCCCTGATCTGGGCCATGACATCCATCACCACTCCGTAAGGCAGGGATTTATCGGCTTTAATATAAACCTCTCTTACCTGCTTGATATCAAGAATCAGTGGTAACTGTTTGCGCACTTCGGAAGTATTTATCTGCGCATCATTAATAAAAACATGCCCGGAACCATCAATACTGATCATCAGACTTTTTGCATCGACATCCATTTGTCCATGAGAGGTTTGCGGCGTGTCGACCTTCACTCCATGAGTCATCATCGGTGCAGTAACCATAAAAATAATCAACAGTACCAGCATGACATCAACAAAGGGAGTCACGTTGATATCACCCATCAACCTCGATTTTCCAGAAGTGATCATAGTCAGGATGTATGCTCTATGCTTCGTTAAGGAGCGCCGCAACAAATTCGGGGGAAAACTCCTCAATATCCCGCTCAATAATGCTGATTTGCTGCACAAAATAGTTATAGCCCATCACCGCAGGAATTGCTGCGGCAAGACCGGCTGCCGTCGCAATTAATGCTTCAGAAATACCGGGAGCAACCGCCGCAAGCGAAGCTGATTGAGTCAGGCCGATATTATGAAAGGAGGTCATGATACCCCACACCGTTCCGAAAAGGCCAATAAATGGGGCGGTATTGCCAACCGTCGCAAGGAATGATACAAAAGTCGAAAGCCTTTTGTTTTCGGCATTGGCTTCCCGTTTGACCGCCCGTGCAATTCTTGCTGTGACCTGGCGACTATCGGCATGGTTATCAATTGCCCGATATTCTATGTAGCCTGCACGAAAAACTTTAGGCAGTGAGCCTTGCTTGTACTTTTCGGTTGCCGTAAAGACCTTCTCGACATTATACACTTCGAAAAAGTAGTCAAGAAAAAGTCTCGACTCTTTCAGGGATTTGCGGATATAACCAAACTTGAAGGCAATGATTGCCCATGAGACAATTGAGAATGAGAGCAGCACCGAGAGCACAAACAAGACGACAGGGCCAGCATCCGAAATAAGACCAAAAATACCAAGTTGAGATTCAAACATACCGATTAGAGACGATAAAGATTCAATGAAGACTCCCCGCCGCAGGCAACGGGGTATCTGGTTTTAGAAAAAGCTTAACATACTTCACCGCAGGCGGTGGGGAATTGAACCCTATGAGATTAAAACAAATGCACGTTCTGGATAACGATGTAGGCCAACGCTGAACCTGAAAGGGCGCAGAGTGTATTGACCAGATCATTATTGACCAGTGGAGTTCCCTTGATGAGCCTGTTTGCAACGAGCGAACCATCAGGCGCAAGACTGTGGGTTCTCTCAGTCACCTTTTCACGAATCGGATCAAAATACTGTGCCTGAACGGTTGCGCCGAAAAAGCTGTCGACCAGACTGGCAAGAAGACCTGAAAAACCAATGAGAAGAAACGACTGGAGCCATCCGAAATCGTTCAGCCACTGGACATTGATCACGATGGCGCTTGCACAGATAAACAGGGAACCAAGAAATGCGCCGGAAGTGCCGGGAACAGAAACCCCGCCGGAAGTGCCGACTGGCACCTCTTTAAAGGTGGTAACCAACCATGCTTTGGGATTTGGCCACATTGTGCCTATTTCAGTAGCCCATGTATCAGCCTGAACTGCTGCAAGAGTGCCGAGGTAGGCAAAAAAGATTGCTGGATCGTTGGTCAATGAAAAAATAATCATCAGAGCCCAGGCAATTCCGCCATTGGCATAAACCTGACCGGCATCCCGCTGTGATCCTTTCTCAAAGACCAGGTCAAATTTCGCCTTCCTTTTCTTGCCAAGTTTTGAGAGCACTGAAGAGAGAAGATAAAAAGTCAGAAGCGGCACCGTCCAGGCGACTCCCCCGATGCCAAAAATAGTTGTCCCAAGCAGAAATGTTGCCGTCGCTCCACTGTTATTGAGAAACTTGACCTTGATTGAAAACACGGCAAGAAGAAAGGCAAAAAGGCCGCCAAAAAGAAAACGCTCAAGAAAAACCGGTTGATTCATCTCGAGCAGGTAGAGGACGTAGGCAATTGAAACGGGAATAAAAAAATTGTCGAGACCATGCGACAGAAGCGCCTCCACCGCTGTGGTAACAAGCGCAAGAAGCAGGGCAAGTGCAAGAAGCATTACAACCGAAGTTTCGGCAAGACCTCCTCTGAAATATGGACTGAAAACCAGAAAAGATGCGCTGAGCAGAACAAGGCTGGTCAAAAACATGGTCAGCGATCCCTCAACCGTTTTTGGATTTTTTGTCAGGTGTTCGATATGCTTTTTGCCAACCGAACTGCCAACAAGGGCGGCAAGAGAATCGCAGACACCCATAACAAGCATTGATGTCTGTATAATCCACTTGTCGGACTCCCACAAAAAGAGAAGCTGAAGAAGAAAGACAAGGGGAAACAGAAGTGATCCGTAACTTTTGACGGCAGGAGCATGGGCTTTACTCTCTTCAGGCAGGGCAAGCAAAGAGCCAAACCAGCTAAAGCGTATATTCAAAGCATTGAAAAGCAGTAAAAGCAGAGCCGCCAGAACCGGATAATAATTTGAATGGAAATAACCAGGCACAAAAAAAATCACTACCCCCATTGAGAGATGCACGATTTTTCTGACAACAAGAGCGCTGATAGTATACTTTCTGGTCAGAAGTTCAGCAAGAAGAATAAAAAGCAGCACAAGGCACAATGTCAGAAAAAAGGCTGGCAAATCCTGCGACATGGCAGCTTGGAGATTCAGCATGGTTCTGTTTTTTTATTTAAAAAAAGAGTGTCAACGGTATGGAATAAACCATAAATATCTGCTTGATTATAACATTTTTAATGTTTGTTTTAATAAAACATTAAATGTAATTTATGTCAAATTTTCCTTTAATACCGAAGAAACCTGTCCGCATTCAAATTCTTGTAAATGTCTGGATTCCATTCACATACTCGCCGCACTCCTGAAAAAACGGCACAACACAGGGCGTCTGCTTCCTGCGGCCATGCAGCCTATCTGTCAAACTCCTTCAATGCAAGAGTCATGGTCGTCACTCCCGTCGTCATCGTGCTGGCACAGAGTATTGTACTCTGAATCGAGAGCCGCTCCCAAGTTCAATTTTCTCTCTCACACGAATTTTTCAAAGTAACTTCGGGAACGGCAACCCCGAGGCTATTTGTTTAATTTTTTAATTATTACCTATTACAATGAGATCCGATACCATAAAAACAGGGTTTGAAAAAGCGCCGCATCGCAGCCTTCTGAAAGCCACAGGCTCCATCGTCTCAAACAACGACTTTCGCAAGCCCTTTATAGGGATCTGCAACTCTTATAATGAACTGATCCCCGGGCACTCCCACCTGCAGGAGCTTGGCCAAATAGCAAAAGAAGAGGTGCGCAAGGCTGGCGGAGTTCCTTTTGAATTTAATACCATCGGGGTATGCGACGGTATTGCGATGGGCCATATTGGTATGCGCTACTCACTGGCAAGCCGTGAGCTGATTGCTGACAGTGTCGAAACTGTTGCAGAAGCACACTGCCTTGACGGACTGGTCTGTATTCCGAACTGTGACAAGATCACTCCTGGCATGATGATGGCCGCCCTTCGCATCAATATTCCGGTCATCTTTGTCTCAGGCGGCCCTATGAAAGCCGGCCACACTCCTTCAGGGAAAACCGTTGACCTGATTTCGGTGTTTGAGGCGGTAGGAGAATACAGTGCAGGAAAAATTGACGCGGGTGAGCTGGAATCAATAGAGGAAAATGCCTGCCCGGGATGCGGATCGTGCTCGGGGATGTTCACGGCAAACTCCATGAACTGCCTCAGCGAAGCGCTGGGCTTTGCCTTGCCTGGCAACGGCACTATCCTTGCCATTGACCCCCGCCGCAATGAACTGGTCAGGGAGGCCTCACGCAGGATTATCGATTTGGTCAACAACAATATCAAACCAAGGGATATTCTGACACGAAGCTCCCTGCTCAATGCCTTTGCCCTTGATTTTGCGATGGGAGGCAGCTCCAACACCATCCTGCACGCTCTTGCCATTGCCAATGAAGCTGAGCTTGACTTTGACTTTTCGGAACTCAACGCGCTCTCGGCCAGAACGCCCTATATCTGCAAGGTGAGCCCGGCCACGATGGCTGTTCATATTGAGGATGTTGACCGCGCTGGCGGCGTTTCTGCAATTCTTCATGAACTCAGTAAAATCAAGGGCCTGCTTGATCTCTCAGCCCTGACTGTTACCGGAAAAACTCTTGGAGAGAACATTGCTGACGCGGAGATCATGAACAACACTGTTATCAGGAGCATTGAAGAGCCCTACTCCGCAACAGGCGGCCTTGCCGTTCTGTACGGTAATTTAGCGCCGCAGGGAGCTGTTGTCAAAACCGGCGCGGTCAGCCCGGAGATGATGAACCATACTGGCCCTGCAAAAATTTATGACTGCCAGGACGATGCCATCAAAGGCATTATGGGAGATGATGTCAAACCCGGAGATGTCGTGGTTATTCGCTATGAAGGGCCAAAAGGAGGCCCTGGAATGCCTGAAATGCTCTCTCCCACCAGCGCCATCATGGGTCGCGGGCTGGGAGGCTCAGTGGCGCTGATCACTGATGGTCGCTTTTCCGGAGGCTCAAGGGGCGCCTGTGTCGGGCACATCTCTCCCGAAGCCGCCGAACATGGCCCGATTGCCGCCCTGCAAAACGGCGACATGATTACCATCAATATTCCGGGCCGGAGCATCTCTGTTGATCTTTCTGAAAAGACAATAAATGAACGGCTTGCATTATTGAGTCCATTTGTGCCTAAAATAAAAAAAGGCTATCTGGCCAGGTATTCACAAATGGTCACATCGGCCAGTACCGGCGCAATTCTGAAATGCCCTGTTTCCTGTGAACCAAAATAACCATGCTATGCACTCATCAGGCCAAACACTGAATGGCTCAGAGATATTTTTTGAATGTCTGCGACGTGAACATGTTGAATATATTTTTGGATATCCGGGCGGATCACTGCTGAAAGTTTACGAGACGCTTCATGATGTCAAAGACATACAGCATATCCTTGTCCGCCACGAACAGGGCGCAACCCACATGGCTGAAGGGTATGCCCGAGCCACAGGAAAACCGGGTGTCGTTCTTGTTACCTCGGGACCAGGGGCAACAAATACCGTCACCGGTATTGCCAACGCCTATATGGACTCATCACCCATGGTTGTCTTTACGGGACAGGTCCCAAGTACACTGATTGGCAATGATGCCTTTCAGGAGGCCGATATTGTCGGAATTACCCGTCCGATAACCAAACACAATTTTCTGGTCAAGGATGTCAGGGAACTTGCCATAACCATCCGGAAGGCATTTTATCTGGCAACAACGGGCAGACCTGGACCTGTTCTTGTCGATATGCCGAAAGATATCCTGAACTCCTCCTGCGTTTTTGATTTTCCTGAAACGATTGAGATACGGGGTTTCAAACCAACGGTCAAATGTCATATCAACCAGGTTGAAAAGGCCGCACAAAAAATTGCAAAGGCAAAACGCCCTCTCTTCTACATTGGCGGTGGCGTCATCAGCGCTGAAGCATCTGAAGAGTTACGGACACTGGCGATACAGCATAACATTCCGGTGACGATGACCCTGCAAGGGCTTGGAGCCTTTCCCGGCAACCATCCGCTGAGCATGGGTATGCTTGGGATGCACGGCACCTACTGGGCAAATCAGGCCGTAAACAAATGTGATCTTCTGATTGCCGTTGGAGCGCGCTTTGACGACAGGGTTACCGGCAAGGTTGACACCTTTGCGCCGCAGGCATATAAAATCCATAACGACATTGATCCAACCAATGTTGATAAAAACATCAAGGTTGACCTTCCAATTGTCGGCGATGCAAAAAACTTTCTCGCAGGGCTCCTCGAAGTGATGCCGCCTGCAACAGAAAACCGTGAGCTTTGGCTTGCTGAAATCAATGCATGGAGAGAACAATGCCCGCTGAACTACGACAAGGAAGGTGATGCCCTCCGGACTGAATTTGTTATTGAAGAGGTCTCCCGGCAAACCAGTGGCCATGCAGTTGTGGTCACCGATGTCGGTCAGCACCAGATGTGGACGTCGCAGTTCTATACCTTCATCCATCCTCGCTCCATCATCACCAGTGGCGGACTTGGCACGATGGGATATGGACTTCCTGCTGCAATCGGCGCCGCCTTTGGCATTAACGATCGTCCGGTTGTGCTGTTTTGCGGCGACGGGGGATTCATGATGAATGTGCAGGAGCTTGTTACCGCCGTGTACCACAAGATACCGATCAAGATATTTCTCATCAACAACAGCTATCTCGGTATGGTGCGTCAGTGGCAGGAGCTTTTCCACAAAGAAAAGTATTCGTTTACTGACCTTGGTGACAGTAATCCCGACTTTGTGAAGCTTGCTGAAGCATTTGGATGCAAAGCGCTCATGGCCGATAGCCCCGATACTGCAAGAGAAGCCATAAAGGATGCTTTTGCGTATAACGACGGCCCCATCCTGATTGATTTCAGGGTCGTCAAAAAAGATATGGTCTTTCCGATGGTGCCTGCCGGTGGTTCTATTTCCGACATGCTCCTTGCCCGGTTAAACCCAAAAACAATGGTGTGAACAAATCCATGAAACACATTATATCAGTACTGGTTGAAAACAAGTTTGGCTCTCTTAACCGGGTTGCCGCCATGTTCAGCGCCCGGGGGTTTAACCTTGAAAGCATCTCCATCGGTGAAACCGAGGACACTGAAATTTCGCGCATGACCATTGTCACAAGGGGCGAAGATCAGATTATCAGCCAGGTACTCAAACAACTGAACAGGCTGGTTGATACCATCAAGGTAACGGATCTGACCCGGCAGCCTCATGTTGAACGGGAGCTGCTCCTGATGACCCTGAAACTCAGTAAAACAGTACAGCATGAGATTTTTGAGCTGATTACTGTTTTTAAAGGAAAAGTCGTGGATATAAAACAAAAATCCATTACTATTGAGGTCATCGGTTCGCCTGATAAAATCAACACAACCATTGATATCTTCAGGCCATACGGAATTAAAGAACTGGCCCGTTCGGGCGCGGTGGCAATACATCGTGGAGAATGACACCATTTTGAACTCTCTTATTTAATCAAAACCATTGTATGCGATGAACGTTTATTATGAGAAGGATGCCGATCTCAGTTATCTGCAAGGCAAAAATATTGCCATTCTCGGTTACGGGAGCCAGGGCCATGCACATGCCCTGAACCTCAAGGAGAGTGGACTGAACGTCTGCGTCGGTCTGCGCCCCGAAAGCGCATCGTGCGCAAAAGCACGGGAAGCGGGACTGGAAGTCACCACGGTTGCTGAAGCGACAAAATGGGCAGATATTGTGATGGTGCTTCTCCCTGACCAGAACCAGAAAGCCGTTTACGATGCAGAAATTGCTCCAAACCTTGTGGCTGGCAATACCCTTGCCTTTGGCCATGGCTTCAATATTCATTACAGGCAGATTATTCCTGCAGAGACGATCAACGTCATCATGATTGCCCCGAAAAGCCCCGGCCACCTTGTGCGCCGTACTTTTACCCAGGGCAACGGCGTACCCTGTCTTATCGCTGTTCATCAGGACTACACCGGTGAAGCAAAGCAGCAGGCACTCGCATGGGCAAAAGCTCTTGGTGGCACCAAAGCTGGCGTTATTGAGACATCCATCAAGAACGAGACAGAAACCGATCTTTTTGGTGAACAGGCTGTCCTTTGCGGCGGTTCAGCAGAGCTGATCAAGGCTGGATTTGAAACCCTTGTCGAAGCCGGGTACCCTGAAGAACTTGCCTACTTTGAATGTATGCACGAGCTGAAACTGATTGTGGATCTCTATTATGAAGGTGGCCTGTCAAGAATGAACTACTCCGTAAGCGATACGGCTGAATACGGTGGTATGACCCGTGGGCCGCGCCTTATCACGCCAGCGGTCAAGGCTGAGATGAAGAAAATTCTGGAAGAGGTTCAGGATGGACGTTTTGCCAAAGAGTTCATCGATGAATGTAACGGCGGCTACAAGAACCTGAGCAAACTCCGGACAGAAAACAGCGGTCACGCCATTGAAAAGGTAGGTGCCAGGCTCCGCGACATGATGAGCTGGCTGATCAAAAAATAATTTCATTCAACAAGAGAATGTACAAGATTGTCTCAATACCGGGTGACGGTATCGGCCCGGAAGTCGTTGCAGGAGCTGTTTCAGTACTGGAACAGCTCTCAAGAAAACATGGCTTTGAAGTTGTCATTGAGGAACACCCGTTCGGCGGTGCCTCTTATGACCTGCATGGTGAAATGCTGACACAGGCAACGCTTGATGCGTGCCGGAACTGCGACGCTGTCCTGCTGGGCGCTGTCGGTGGTCCGAAGTGGGAAAAGCTCCCGCACGAACACAAGCCGGAGGCCGCGCTGCTCAGAATTCGCAAAGAGCTTGAACTTTTTGCCAATCTCAGACCCGCCAAAGTCTATGACGCACTGCTTGACGCATCATCACTCAAGCCGGAGGTTGTTCGTGGCACCGATTTTCTTGTCTTCAGGGAGCTGACAGGCGGCATCTATTTTGGCCAGCCACGCGGCTTCGATGAGAACAAGGGGTGGAACACCATGGTCTATGAGGGCTATGAGGTTGAACGCATTGCCCGTCTCGCCTTTGAAGCCGCCCGCAAGCGCAAGGGCAGAGTGATGTCTATCGACAAGGCAAATGTGCTTGAAGTCTCTCAATTCTGGCGCAATGTGGTGCATGAAGTGCACAAGGATTTTGCGGATGTGGAGCTGAGCGACATGTATGTCGATAACGCCGCAATGCAGATTGTCCGCAACCCGAGGCAGTTTGATGTTATCGTCACGGGAAACCTCTTTGGTGATATTCTGAGCGACATTGCTGGTATGATTACCGGAAGTCTCGGTATGCTCCCTTCTGCAAGCATCGGTACGAAACATGCGCTCTACGAACCAATTCATGGCAGCGCTCCGGATATTGCCGGGCAGAACAAAGCCAATCCGATTGCCACCATCGCATCAGTGGCCATGATGTTCGAGCACAGTTTTCACCTGCCGGAGATTGCAAAAGAGATCGAGCAGGCAATTGAGGCAACCCTCGCATCAGGATTACGAACAGCCGACATTGCCAATCCCGGAGAGCCCACCATCTCTACCACTGAGATGACCGAGGCAATTGTAAAGCATCTTGGCGCCTGATGAAAACAATACTATTACTGAAACCATGGCACAAACCATAACCCAGAAAATCCTTGCAAAGGCAGCGAACCGGACATTTGTCGATGTTGGCGAAAGTGTTTGGCTGAATGTTGATATTCTTCTCACCCATGATGTCTGCGGCCCCCCAACCTTTGATATTTTCAAAGAGGAGTTTGGCCCTGATGCCAAAGTATGGGATCCGGAAAAAGTTGTTGTGCTGCCCGATCACTATATCTTTACGGCTAACGAACACGCTCACCGCAACATCGACCTGTTGAGAGAGTTTGCCAAAAAGCAGGGTCTCACGCACTACTACGATGTTGGCACCGACCGCTACAAAGGGGTCTGCCATGTTGCACTCGCTGAAGAGGGCTTCAACCTTCCCGGCACGGTGCTTTTCGGTACCGATTCCCACACCTGTACGTCAGGCGCATTCGGCATGTTCGGTACCGGCATTGGCAACACTGATGCTGCCTTCATTCTTGGCACTGGTAAACTCTGGGAAAAAGTCCCTGAATCCATAAAGTTCACTTTTGATGGGGTGATGCCCCCCTGGCTGACCGCCAAAGATCTGATTCTCCAGATTCTCGGCGATATAACCACTGATGGCGCAACCTACAGGGCAATGGAATTTGATGGTGAGGCAATCTTCTCCCTTCCCATGGAAGAGCGAATGACACTAACCAACATGGCCATTGAAGCTGGTGGCATGAACGGCATTATCGCCGCTGACGCGATTGCCGAGGAGTATGTGAAGGCAAGAAGCAACAAGCCTTACGAGCTCTTCCAGAGTGATTCGGACGCACAGTATCACAGCAAGTATCATTACAACGTTCGTGACCTTGAACCGGTTGTTGCGCAGCCGCACAGCCCTGACAACCGTGCTACGGTGCGAAGCGTCGCCGGCACAAAAATCACCAAGTCCTACATCGGCTCCTGCACGGGCGGCAAACTGACCGATTTTGTGATGGCTGCCAAAATCCTGAAGGGGCAGAAGGTTGCGGTGACAACAAACATTGTTCCGGCTACCGTTCTGGTTGCCCGCAGTCTTGAGACCGAAGAGTACGAAGGGGTCAGCCTGAAAAAGATTTTTGAAGATGCCGGTTGCAGCGTTGCCCTCCCCTCATGCGCAGCATGTCTGGGCGGTCCTGCCGATACCGTCGGGCGCTCGGTTGACAATGATGTCGTCGTCTCTACAACAAACCGCAATTTCCCCGGAAGAATGGGCAGTAAACATGCAGGGGTCTATCTTGCATCGCCGCTCACGGCCGCCGCATCAGCAATTACGGGTAAACTCACCGATCCGAGAGATTTTCTCTGATCGCACTTGTACAGGAGAATAAAACACTATGGAAACGATCATTCAGGGAAAAGCTTACGTTTTAGGAAAAAATATTGATACCGACCAGATTATTCCTGCAGAACATCTGGTCTACAGCCTCTCCGATCCTGAAGAGGTAGTGCTGTATGGCAAATATGCTCTGTCAGGCGTGCCTCCCGAACAGGGTGGACTTCCAGAAGGCAATATCCCCTTTATTGCAGATGGCGAGGTGCGTTCAGCATTTACGATCATTATTGCCGGGCCTAACTTCGGGTGTGGTTCTTCTCGAGAACATGCTCCATTCGCCCTAAAAGTGGCAGGCGTCAAAGCGATTATTGCAGAGTCGTACGCGAGAATTTTTTATCGCAACTGCGTTGATGGCGGATTTGCCATTCCTTATGAAACTGCGGAGCAGCTTAACCAGGTTATCAAAACTGGCGATGAACTGAAAATCGATGTTGAAGCAAACACCATCGAAAATCTTACAAGCAAAGTCACGTACAAGCTCAACCCCCTTGGCAGTGTCTTTAACATCGTCGAGGCTGGAGGTATTTTTGCCTATGCCCGACAGGAAAATTTAATGGCTCAAAGCTGATTTATGACTCTTGCAACAGGCGCTATAGAACTTTACGACACCACCCTGCGTGACGGTACACAGGGTGAGCATATCAACCTTTCGGTGCAGGACAAGCTGCTTATTGCCCAGAAGCTTGACGAGTTTGGCATGAACTATATTGAAGGGGGATGGCCAAGCAGCAACCCGAAAGATGAGGAGTTTTTCATCAAGGCCCGGCTGCTTGATCTCAAACATGCAAAACTTACCTCGTTTGGCTCAACCGCCCGTTTTGTGGCCAGCGTTGAGAGTGATCCAAACCTGCTTGGGCTGCTTCATTCAGAAACTCCGGTTATCACCATTTTTGGAAAAACATGGAAGGCCCACTCATTGAAAAGTCTGGGCATCTCCGACGAAGAGAATGCCGAGCTGATTTATCGCTCCGTTTCCTTCCTCAAACAAGAGGGACGGGAGGTCTTTTTTGATGCGGAACATTTTTTTGATGGCTATAAGGACAACCGTGAGTTTGCATTGAAGATGCTGCTTTCGGCAGTTCAGGGAGGCGCATCAAAAGTTGTGCTGTGCGACACCAATGGGGGATCGCTCCCTCACGAAGTCGCTGATATTGTGGCGCATGTTATGGCTGTCACCGGAGTGCCTGTCGGCATTCACGCCCATAATGATGGCGATCTGGCTGTAGCAAACTCAATAGCCGCAATCATGGCCGGCGCGACCCATATTCAGGGCACCATCAACGGTATCGGTGAACGGTGCGGCAACGCCAATCTTATCAGCATTATTCCCAATATCATGCTGAAACTGCAACGCTCATTTACCTTTGTGGAGCATCTCAATCAACTGACCTCACTTTCGAAGTTTGTCTATGAGATTCTCAATATGCCGTCCAATACCAGAGCGCCATTTGTCGGAAAATCAGCCTTTGCCCACAAAGGGGGAATTCATGTCAGCGCCGTTATGAAAGAGAGCTCGCTCTACGAACATATTGACCCAAAGCTTGTCGGAAACCGTCAGCGGGTTCTGGTTTCAGAACTTGCCGGACAAAGCAATATCCGCTACAAGGCGCAGGAACTTGGCATAGCTCTCCCTGAAAAAAGCGAGCTGTTTAAAAATATTGTCCACCATATCAAGGAACTTGAACACGAAGGCTACCAGTTTGACGGCGCAGAAGCTTCTTTTGAGCTTCTCCTGCATCAGGAGCTTGGGAATTTCACCCCCTTCTTTGAAGTCCTTGAAACCAAGGTGCATATTGAGTCAAGCAAAAATGCCAAAAATGTTGACCAGGCGGTGCTGAAGGTTAAGGTTGGAGAGGAGATTGAGCATATTGCCGCCGATGGCGACGGGCCTGTCAATGCCCTCGACAAGGCGCTTCGCAAGGCGCTTATCCACTTTTACCCTGAAATCAAAAGCATCAAGCTGGTTGACTACAAAGTGCGGGTACTTGAAGAGAAGCGGGGAACAAGCGCAAAAGTGCGGGTACTGATAGAATCAAGCAATGGACGCTATACGTGGGGTACTGTCGGCGTCTCAACCAACATCATAGAGGCCAGCCTTCAGGCGCTTCAGGACAGTATGAACTACCACCTCTTTACGCTGAAAGCATCGGCGCCAACCGCACAAAAATAAAACCACAGAGATAACCAACAAAGCCTTTACGGCGGCATCTTCTGAACGAGATGCTGCCGTATCGCTGCTTGTCGGTACGTTTATTCTTCAGGAAGGGTTGCCATCTGTAACGGCCTGAGCGGGATCGTTCTTTTTCAGTATACCATCTTCGACCATCTTGTTGATTGCAATTGTCAGTTGCTCATGGGTACGAAGCAGTCCGGGAACTGACAAGGCCAGAGCGGCAACAGAGCGAATATTGGCCTTCTCTTTTTCAAGTTGTGTGATATTGACAAGATCAAACCGAATAACGCCATCAATCAGCGTAATATTGGCAACCCCGTCAGCATAGATCGTCTGCATATTTTTTCTCCAGATTTAAAAAGTTTATTGACCAAAATGCATTATCTCTGCAAGCCCCACAATATATTATCACAGCTCATTACTAAAAAATAAATTAAAAGGAAATCAGAAAAACGTCGCGCATAATCTGGGCTGGCAACAAAAAAAGCTTTCCAGAATGCGGGCGGATGGCAACTCAGGTGCGGCTGCACCTTTCGGACAGAGAAATCCTTTGCTCTATAGGACTCTCCGGATCTCCCACAACCTTCATCACCTTCTCTCCATCGATATGGACCATAACCTGACAGACACCATAACAGCCACGGCAGGAGATTCTCACGATCATACTTTTAAACTTTATGACGTTACTCCGGTACAGAGGCCAGTTGCGGTATCGCAACTCAGTGAACTGATTTTTGGAGAAATAAAATATCCGTTGCCAGCTTCACGTCGCGTAATCATCTGTTGATTCAGAAGTGAGTCCACTACTGACTTCAGCTCGATATCCGTCAGATCAAATGTCATTTGAATTTCAATCGGTGCCACAGAGGCATATTTTTGTATAAATGCCATAATCGCTTCTTCACCCGCCTGAATTGGAAGCTCGCGTATTGTTCCGTTTGTCAAATAGTCAATCACGGCCTTAAAATCTTCGTATCTCTGGTATCCGCGAAGGAGAGTCTCCTTCTTGCCAAATCGTACGAGAAAAGTGGGAAAGCCATGGGCCTGGTATTGCGCCGTTGTCGCAAGGTCTTGCTCGAAAGCGCGTTGGGCTGAGCCGGAAGAGAGATCTGCCAAAAATCTGACAACATTCAGACCAACTTCGGAAGCCAATGCTATGAGGACTTCGGTCGTATTCGTCAACTTCGCCTCAGCAGCCGACGCTTCACGAATACGTCTGAGTAACCTGTCTGCCAGTATTTGATCCTGTAACTGTGCTGCTTTATAGGCAATGTTTTGAGGATATGAAGAGGGATGATCATAGGAGAAAAGTTCAAATCCTTCACTCTTGACCGGCATCCCATGCCGTTTGGAAGCTTCCAGCCAATGTTTGGCAATGTTCGCATTGGAGCGGACCGGGTCTCCTCCGATATCATTGTAACTGTCGTAAAACGACGTGATGTCCTTCACCAATCCTGCCATGACAAAACTGATTTTGATCTGTTCGTCAAATCTGGTTTCCAGCTTACGAAGAACCGGTTCGCTGCCCCAGCACCAGGTACAAACCGGATCGGTGAACTCTATGATTTCAATTACTCTGCTTGTCATAGCCGGAATTATTCATCAAAGCAATAAAAAAAAGGCGCGAAAAATATCGCAATTGTTTATATTATAGGCAATTAAAACGAATAAATCAGGCGTGATATTTATGCGGCATCTTCAGCCAAATATAGTCACATCAGAGAATACGCAACAAACATTATTTGCATACAATTCTGCATCAGCCATAGGCCCGTTCATGGGCAATAAAGTTGCTCTTGATTTTGACGATACGGAATCTTTAGCGCCGGAAGGATTCGCTGAAACGAGAATTTTCCTTCGCATGCCTCAAAAATATGGCGTTGAGTACGCACCGCATTATGAGTATATTTCGCCAAAGAGATAAATTAATTTGATATTTACATTATCTCCTGCAAAGCTTATTCACAAATTCCGCCATGATTCATAGCATTAAACTTGATAATCTACTCTCTTTCGCTTCCGGCAGCCCTGCTCTGGAGTTAAAAAATCTCAATGTATTGATAGGCGCGAATGGTTCAGGTAAATCAAATCTGATTGAGGCACTTGCTCTTGTGAGAACCACACCAAAAACTTCTTCGAACGATGATTTTCAAAGAACTATCAGTCGTGGTGGAACAATCAGTGAGTGGATCTGGAAAGGTGATGCGAATCATCCTGCCACAATCGAGCTTGTGCTTGATAACCCTTACAGTACATCGTCAAACCTTAAACAGCCACTTCGCCACTACTTTGCGTTCAAAGGAGAACAGCAGAGAGTGATATTTGTGGACGAAATAATAGAAAATAAAGCGGCCTATCCTGGTCCGCCCTTTTTACAATACTTTTATTACCGCTGTAATAAAGGAAATCCGCTCATAAACTCAGCAATTGGAGGAGAGAGGAAACTGACACGCGCCAGTGTAAGCGAAGAATTATCCATTCTTGCCCAGCTAAGAGACCCTGATCAATATCCTGAAATAACTTATCTGGCTGATCTGTATGAACAGTTCCGCTTTTATCGAGAATGGAGCTTCGGAAGGAATACAATATTCCGCAACCCACAAAGAGCAGACTTGCGCAATGACCGCCTTGAAGAGGACTTTTCAAATTTAGGATTGTTTCTGAACCGCTTAAAAACTCGTAAACCAAAAGCCAAAGCTGCTATTCTGAACGGATTACAGGAGCTTTATAATGGAGTGGATGACTTCAATGTTAATATTGAAGGTGGAGGCGTTCAGGTTTTCTTTACTGAAGGCGAGTTTACTATTCCTGCTACAAGGCTGTCAGACGGTACGCTCCGTTACTTATGCTTGCTGGCGCTGTTGTGTGACCCTGATCCGCCAAAGCTTCTCTGCATTGAGGAACCTGAACTGGGACTGCACCCCGATATTCTCCCAAAACTTGCCGATTTGTTGATTGAGGCTTCGCAAAGAACACAAATTATTGTGACGACCCACTCGGATATTCTGGTTGATGCCATGACCGAAACTCCTGAAAGTGTGGTCGTTTGTGAAAAACAAGACGGGAAAACAAGCATGGTACGCCTCAGCAAAGAAGAGCTTGCCGTATGGCTTGATCAGTATCGTTTAGGCCAGCTCTGGACACGTGGTGAAATTGGAGGAACGCGGTGGTAAAAACTATAATTTATCTGGAAGGCGGCGGTGAGTCGAAAGAGCTGCAAATTCGGTGCAGGAAGGGGTTTAATAAGTTGCTTGAACAAAATGGATTTAAAGGGAAAATGCCGGGACTTAAAGCCTGTGGAAGCAGAAATTCGGCGTTCAATGATTTCAGGATTGCTCATCAAAACAAGACGCACCTTTTTGTGGCTCTGTGGATTGACAGCGAAGATCCTGTTTCTAATATCGAAAAGACTTGGGAGCATCTTAAAAAACGTGATGGTTGGGAACAACCTGCAAAGAGTTTCGACGAGCAAGTGCTTTTTATGACAACCTGCATGGAAACGCTGATTGCCACTGATCGGGAGGCACTGAAAAAATGTTTTAAAGATAATCTTCAGGAATCAGCATTACCACCACTGAATAATCTGGAAAGCAAGAATCGGAAAGAGCTGTTTGAGATCCTTAAACATGCGACACGAAACTGTCCTTCTCATTATGAAAAAGGGAAAAAATCTTTTGAGCTTCTCGGCTTGCTGGATGCGACATTACTGCGGCAACATCTTCCAAGTGTTGAGAGAACATGGCGCATTCTTAATAAAAATTTGTTGTTGTGACTGACTTTTGGAAGCTGACGACGATTGCAGGAGGAAGAAAAGATCAAAAGCGACCATAAACAACGGCATTGTTATTACTTTCCCGGAATCCTCTTCCGGCGGTAAAACAAAAAGCCTGCAAAATTATCTTTTGCAGGCTTTTTGTGGGATATGTGGGCGATAGAAGATTCGAACTTCTGACCTCTACAGTGTCAATGTAGCGCTCTAACCAACTGAGCTAATCGCCCTTTCTGTCTTGTGCTGCTGTCCTGAATGAAAGGCTGTTAATATAGGCTTTCATTGTTTAAGTGCAAAGTACAAGAATCAAAATTTCGGAGTTTATGCGATTTTTTTCTTTTGCCTCTCACCCGTAAAATATTCAGGCTCTCCCTTTTGTTCAATGGTATCGGCCGTAATAACACATTTATGGGTGCTTTTCATGGATGGAATCTCGAACATAATATCGATCATGACGTTTTCGAGCACTGAACGAAGTGCACGGGCCCCTGTTCCACGGTCAATGGCTATTTTTACCACTTTGTCAAGTGCCGCCTCGGTAAATTCAAGCTCAACGCCATCCATATCAAACAACTTTTTGTACTGTTTGGTAATGGCATTCTTCGGCTCAACGAGAATATTGCGCAGTGCTCTTTCGTCGAGCATGTCAAGGGTTGAAATGACAGGCAGTCGTCCGATAAATTCGGGGATAAGCCCGTACTCGTGCAGATCGTCCTGGGTGACAAGCTTCAGTATTTCAGGGTCGTAACCGATCTGTGTTGTTTTGACTTTTGCACCGAAACCCATTGAGGATTTTGAGACCCTTTTGGCAATCAGTTTGTCAAGACCCTCAAATGCGCCACCGCAGATGAAGAGAATGTTTTTGGTGTTGATGTTGATCAGTTGCTGTTCAGGATGTTTGCGTCCCCCTTTTGGCGGAACACCAACAACAGCTCCTTCAAGAATTTTCAGTAAAGCCTGCTGGACTCCTTCTCCTGAAACGTCACGGGTAATTGAAACGTTAGCCGATTTACGGGCGATCTTGTCGATCTCATCAACATAAATAATACCACGCTCCGCCCGTTCAAGGTTAAAATCGGACGCATGAAGCAAGCGGGCAAGAATGGTTTCAACGTCATCACCGACATACCCTGCTTCGGTTAGCGAGGTTGCATCGACAATTGAAAAGGGTACTTCAAGCAAATTGGCAAGCGTCTGGGCAAGAAGGGTTTTACCTGTACCAGTCGGCCCAATGAGCAGAATATTGCTTTTTTCGATCACAACGTCGTCGTGCTCGCGCTGCAGCTCCTGCGAATCAATTCTTTTGTTGTGGTTATAGACTGCTACAGCAAGTGATTTTTTTGCTGTCTCCTGTCCAACGACATACTGGTCAAGCGATTTCATGATCGCCTTGGGGCTGGCAAGACGAGGTTGAAACGGCTGTTCCGCAACCCGTTCGGCTTGAGGAACCGAATTGATCTCTTTGTGCAGAATATCCCATGATGTTTTAATACAGCGATCACAGATAAATGCTTTTGGCCCGGCAATCATGCTGTTGACCTCAAGGGCACTTCTGCCGCAGAACGAACAGTAGACCTGATCAGTGGTGCCATTGCCACTTCTTGATTTTCCCTTTATAGGCTCTCGTTCTCTCGTCATGAAACAAAGGTGCTTTCTGTAATATTAATAGAAGTTTATGCCTACAATCCCATCTTTGCCAGACTGTCCAGAATATGCTGAATGGTCATACTTAATTTGGGATGATCAGTCTCAAAGTGGTCGAGGGCCTCATTCATTCGCTCAACAAGAGATTCGTCCTCATGGGCAGTTCCAGCTTTTTCGGCCAGCAGCCTCTGCATATCCGCCCTGAGATTCGACAGAACAACTTCTGTGGTTTCATCAATGGAGTCAACCTTTTCAAGCTCATGATGAAGCGTATCCAGCAGTTCTCTCAGTTTTTGCTGTTCCATAATCCTCCCTCTGTTTAAGTAAATGTTACGGGAGGCAGGTGCCGCCCATAAGAAACCGGTCACACTCACGCGCAGCAGATCTGCCCTCATGAATAGCCCAGACCACAAGGCTTTGGCCACGTCGGGCGTCACCAGCGGCAAAAATTCTCTCCTGACTGGTATGATAGGTTGTCTCTGGCGCCTTGATGTTCGAGCGCTCGTCCTGAAGAACCTGAAGCTGCTGTAACAGATGCTCCTCAGGTCCGATAAAGCCCATGGCAAGAAGAACAAGTTCTGCCGGAATAATCTGTTCCGTACCAGCCACAGGCTGTGGGACAAAACGGCCATTATCGCTCACCCACTCTACCCTTGATACCTCAACCGCTTGAAGCTCCCCTTTCTCGTCAGCAAGAAACTTCTTGGTCATCATGGAATACTTTCTCGGATCCTCTCCCTGAACACACGAAGCCTCTTCCTGCCCATAGTCTTCTTTAAATGTTTTGGGCCATTCAGGCCAAGGATTATCGGGCTGTCGTTCAAGCGGAGGTTTCGGCATGATTTCGAGCTGTAAAACACTTTTGCATCCCTGGCGCAGCGACGTTGCGACACAGTCGGTACCGGTGTCGCCTCCACCGATAACAACGACATGCTTTCCTTTGGCTGAAAGGAGCGGCTCACTCTCATCAAGCAACGCTTTGGTACTGGTGCGCAGAAAGTCCATGGCAAAATGTATGCCGGGAATCTCCCTGCCTTCTGCGGAAAGATTTCGCGGTTTTGTGGAACCCGTACAGAGCACAACGGTATCAAACTCCTGAAGAAGCTTGTCAGCAGGATAGTCAACACCAACCTCGGTGCTCTCCATAAAGGTGATTCCTTCCTGCTTCATCAGGTCAATACGGCGCTCTACAACAAGTTTTTTGTCGAGCTTCATGTTTGGAATACCGTACATCATGAGACCCCCTGAACGATTGTCCCGCTCAAAAACCGTCACGCTGTGGCCCGCCTTGTTAAGCTGGTCGGCACAGGCCAGACCCGCCGGGCCAGACCCGACAACAGCCACTCGCTTTCCTGTTCTGTTGACAATTTTTTTCGGTTCAACCCACCCTTCCGCAAACGCATGATCAATGATAGAGCACTCAATATTCTTGATGGTAACGGGAGGTTCAATAATACCAAGCACACAGGAACCTTCACAGGGTGCCGGGCAGACCCGTCCGGTAAATTCCGGAAAGTTGTTGGTTTTTATGAGTCGGTCGTAGGCCTCATGCCAAAAGCCATTATAAACATAATCGTTCCACTCGGGCACAAGATTATGAATGGGGCAACCGCTCGTCATGCCGCTCAACATAAACCCGGTATGGCAGTAGGGTGTCCCGCAATCCATGCAGCGGGCGCCTTGCTTTTGCAGATCCCCGGCACCCATCTCCTTATGAAACTCCTGCCAGTCTTTTATTCTCTCAAGAGGCTCCCTGTCTGCAGGCAATGCTCTCTGATACTCCATGAAACCCTTAACTTTGCCCATATCAATGATTTAATCTTTTCCGGTATCAATTCCCTGAAACTCGTGACGGGTCGTGAATATTTTTATGAAACGCGGCCATAACAGCTTCATCGCCACTGAGGCCAGCCGCTTCGACCTCTTTCATAGCCTCAAGAGCACGGCGATAATCGTGCGGCAGAACTTTGACAAATCGGCTGCGAAGAGAGGCCCATCCATCAAGAATCGATTGTCCGAGATCGCTTCCGGTATACTCGACATGCCGTTCAATCATGGACTGAAGTTGTGCCAACTCCATCGGATCGTCAATTGAAGAAAGTCCGACCATCTCGTGGTTGCAGTTTCCTGACAAAGCGCCATCACCATCATACACATAAGCTACCCCGCCCGACATGCCAGCCGCAAAGTTCCGGCCTGTTTTGCCGAGAATGATGACCACTCCGCCTGTCATGTATTCGCACCCATGATCGCCAATTGCCTCAACAACAGCATGAAGACCGCTGTTACGAACACAGAAACGCTCCCCCGCCATACCCCTGATAAAGGCTTCTCCGGAGGTCGCTCCGTAAAACCCGACATTGCCGATAATGATATTCTCTTCCGGCACAAACGAAGAACCTTTCGACTGGTAGACAATCACCCGGCCGCCGGAAAGTCCCTTGCCGACATAGTCATTGGCATCACCTTCAAGTTCCAGCGTCATCCCTTTTGGAATAAAGGCACCAAAACTCTGGCCAGCGGAACCAAGAAATTTCAGATGGATGGTATTGTCCGGCAAGCCTTTGGAACCGTATGCCTTCGTGACCTCATAACCGACAATGGTACCGACGACCCTGTTGGTATTTCTGATGGGCAGAGTGATGACAACCTTTTCCTTGTTCAGAATGGCCGGTTTGCAGAGAGAGAGAAGTGTCGTACGGTCAAGACTCTCCTCAAGCCCATGCTCCTGCTTGATCGTACAATAGCGTGTTTCATTCTCACTAACCTCGGCCTGGTGAAGAATTTTTGAAAGATCAATACCCTGCGCTTTCCAGTGATGAACTGATTTTTTCATACTGAGCAGTTCGGTACGTCCGACAAGCTCATTAAGGTTACGAACGCCAAGGCGAGACATATACTCACGAACGCCCTCTGCAAGAAAACGCATGAAGTTTTCGACATGCTCAGGCTTGCCTCTGAAATTCTTGCGCAGTTCGGGATTCTGGGTTGCAACTCCGACCGGACAGGAGTCGTCCTGGCAGCAGCGCATCATGATACATCCCATCACCACAAGGGTTGTTGTGGCAAAACCGAACTCTTCCGCGCCAAGCATGGCAGCAATAACAATATCCCTTGCCGTTTTTAACTGTCCATCTGCCTCGACGACAATACGGCTGCGCAGGTTGTTCAGAACAAGTGTCTGGTGGGCTTCCGCCAAACCAAGTTCCCAGGGCATACCTGCATGCATGATACTTGAAACTGGCGATGCGCCGGTTCCGCCATCATGGCCACTGATCAGTACAACATCGGCATGGGCTTTGGCAACACCGGCAGCGATCGTTCCCACTCCAACTGTAGAGACCAGCTTGACGTTGATGCGTGCAGTAGAATTGGCATTCTTCAGATCATGAATAAGCTGCGCCAGATCCTCAATGGAATAGATGTCATGATGGGGCGGTGGCGAAATAAGTCCTACGCCGGGAGTTGAGTGACGCACTTTTGCTACCCATGGATAAACTTTGGAACCAGGAAGCTGCCCCCCTTCACCTGGTTTTGCTCCCTGTGCCATCTTGATCTGGATCTCGTTGGCACTGGCCAGATATTCGCTGGTAACTCCGAATCTTCCTGACGCAACCTGCTTGATGGCCGACATTCTTGAATCACCGTTGGCATCTTTATGAAAACGCTCAGGGTCTTCACCACCTTCACCGGTATTGCTTCTGCCGCCAAGCCTGTTCATGGCAATGGCAAGAGTTTCATGAGCCTCCTGGCTTATGGAACCGTAGGACATGGCGCCTGTCTTGAATCGTTTCAGGATGGCCTCAACAGGCTCAACTTCCTCAATCGGCACGGCATGATCGCTGAACCTGATATCCATCAAACCACGGATAGTGCAGAGATGCTGGCTCTGGTCGTCGATGAGGTTCTCGTATTTTTTAAAGAGATCATAATTGCCGGTTCGGCAAGAATGCTGCAAAACATGGATCGCTTCCGGGCTGAACAGATGATATTCTCCATTATAGCGCCATTTGCGTTCTCCGCCTGCATCAAGACCACGATCAACCTTGTTGCCCGTAGGCGGAAACACCGTTTCGTGACGCCTGCGTACCTCTTCGGCAACTGTTTCAAGCCCAATACCTTCAATACGTGTCGGAGTCCGGGTGAAATAGGCATCGACAAGCTGGGTATTAAGACCAACTGCCTCAAAAATCTGGGCTCCACGGTAGCTCTGGATAGTGGAAATACCCATCTTTGCCATGGTCTTTACCACACCCTTGACTGCTGCCTTGACATAGTTCTTGATCGCAATCTTTTCGTCCAGTTTTATACGACCCGATGAAACCAGCGAACGAATGGTTTCAAACGCCATATAAGGATTAATTGCACCAACGCCATAACTGATAAGCATCGCAAAATGGTGCACCGTTCTTGGCTCTGCTGATTCAAGCACCAGGCCGATCTTTGTCCTGATTCCGGCATTGATAAGAAAATTGTGCAAACCGGACACAGCAAGCAGTGCCGGAATAGGAGCGCGGTCCTGTTCCAGCTCTCCCTTGTCAGAGAGAATAATAATATTGACGCCTTTGCTTGCCGCCTGTTCTGAATGACGATAAAGATCGTGCATGGCGGTTTCAATTCCCTTGCCACCTTGTGCAACCGCATAAAATATCGGAAAAGTCACAGCCCTGAAACCGGGTTTGTCAATACCGCGAATCTTTTCAAGTGCCTGGTTTGTCAGAACCGGATGAGGGAGCCGAATACGTCGGCAGTTCATTTCCGAAGGCTCAAGCAGCTCTCCTTCTGTGCCAAGCATAACCGTTGTGGAGGTTATCAGCTCCTCCCGGAGTGAATCAATTGGCGGATTGGTCACCTGCGCAAAAAGCTGCTTGAAATAATCATAAAGCAGTTTTGGTTTGTTGGAGAATGCCGCCAGAGGTGTATCATTGCCCATCGATCCGACAAGCTCCACCCCTTTTTCACTCATAATCTTGATCTGCAGGGCAATATCTTCCTGTGTATAGCCAAACACTTTCTGACGAGCCGTCAGGCTGTACTTGTCTTCATCAGGATTTTTCATCTGAGGATGATCAGCCAATGCCTCAAGATCAATAATGTTGCGCTCTATCCATTCGCCATAAGGTTGTTCACCTGCAATGGTGTTCTTGATCTCTTCATCAGAAATAATGCGACCCTGCGCCGTATCAACAAGAAACATCCGCCCTGGCTGCAAGCGGTCTTTTCTGAGAACCCTCTCAGGAGCAATATCAAGCACACCAACCTCGGAAGCCATGATCACGAGATCATCTTTGGTAATGTAATAACGGGAGGGGCGGAGTCCATTGCGGTCGAGTACGGCGCCAATCTGCACACCGTCTGTAAAGGTAACTGAAGCCGGGCCATCCCAGGGCTCCATGAGACAACTGTGGTACTCATAAAAGGCTTTTTTCTCAGGAGAGATCGCATCATTGCCTGACCACGGTTCCGGAATAATCATCATGGCCGCATGAGCAAGCGAACGACCTGAGAGCACAAGAAACTCGAAGGCATTATCAAGGATCGCTGAATCACTCCCATCTTCCAGAATGACCGGCTTGATATTTTCAAGTGCATTGCCAAACACCTTTGACTCAATATTTTTTTCCCTCGCCTTCATCCAGTTGACATTGCCTTTGAGCGTATTGATCTCGCCATTATGGCTCAGAAAGCGATAGGGATGTGCCCTGTCCCAACTCGGAAAAGTGTTGGTACTGAAGCGGGAGTGAACCATCGCAATGGCGCTCTCCATGTCTGGATCGTGGAGTTCAGGATAAAACAGCCCGACCTGCTCAGGAAGAAGCATCCCCTTGTAAACAATAGTTCTTCCAGAGAAGCTTGATATATAAAAGTAACTGCTGCCGAGCAGACCTGCCGTATATTTTACCCTTTTGGTAATGCGGCGGCGGATAATATAGAGCTTCCGCTCAAAATCAAGTTCCGACAGGGTGTCTTTGCCCCAGCCAACAAAGAGTTGCTTGACAACCGGCTCCTGTGATCGGGCCGTCTCGCCAAGAGCATCGTTACAGGTCTCAACTTTTCTGAATCCGAGAAACTTCTGGCCTTCAGCCTGAATCATCTGACGGCAGATATCTTCAATAGCACGCCTCTGGGATATGTCCGGTGGCAGAAAAAGCATCCCGACACCATAATGGTTGTCGGAAGGAAGATCAATATTTATTTCCGCACAAACCCTGCGCAGAAATTTATCGGGCACCTGAAGAAGAATTCCTGCTCCGTCACCAGTATTTTTTTCACATCCACATGCTCCGCGATGTTTCAGGTTTTCATTGATCTGTAAACCCTGCTCAACAATCCCGTGTGACTTGACACCTTTGATATGGGCAATAAAACCTACACCACAGGCATCATGCTCAAACTGAGGATCATAGAGCCCCGCATTTAACTTAACATCCATATTTTCAGGCAAAACTTTTCAGACAGTTTCAAAAAAAGCAACAGCAAGATACTGGCGCGGAATATATATGTTTTTAAACAATCCGCACAGGAATCCGCATCCTCGACGACCTTATGCTTTGCCCTGGCCAGCGACAGCATCAACCGCCTTCTGCAGTGCATCCTGATCACCAAGATAATAGCTTCGTAACGCCTTAAGGTCGTCATCAAGCTCATACACCAGCGGAATTCCGGTTGGAATATTCAATCCAACAATATCCTCTTCGGAGATGTTGTCAAGATATTTGACCAGCGCCCGCAATGAATTGCCGTGAGCAGCAATGATAACCTTGCGCCCTTTGCGGATTTCAGGAGCAATCGTCCCGTGCCACAGCGGAAGAAACCGGTCTACCGTATCCTTGAGGCATTCAGTAAGCGGAACTTCATCTTCTGACAAGGAGGCATAACGAGGTTCCGAGCCAGGATAACGCTCATCATTTTTCTCCAGCGCCGGAGGCGGGGTATCGTAACTTCTGCGCCAAACAAGCACCTGCTCATCGCCATACTTCTGAGCAGTCTCTGATTTGTTGAGTCCCTGCAAAGCGCCGTAATGACGCTCATTAAGCCTCCAGCTCTTGAACACGGGAATCCACATCAGATCCATCTCGTCAAGCACACTCCAGAGAGTTCTGATGGCACGCTTCAGTACTGAAGTATAGGCCACATCAAAAACAAAACCTCCCTCACGAAGCAATTTACCTGCCTCTGCGGCCTCTTTTCTGCCCTGATCGCTCAAATCAACATCATACCACCCCGTAAAGCGGTTTTCACGGTTCCACTGACTCTCTCCATGCCGCAATAAGACAAGTTTTATCATTGTGTCGCTCCTCTTTTCAGGATGTTTATAATTCCTTAAATTTTCTTTCAAACCGCTGTTCGGCACCTAATTTAATATTCTCTTCACCTTTTCTCAAACTTCATCCACTTCATGACACAAAAGTTTATTTCTGAAAGAGAGAGAATAGTTGAAAAGCAGGAAATTTTCCGGGAATTGTCTGTAGATTTATAAACCGAAATATGATATCTTAAGTAATTTTTGGCGCGGGTTGCGGGTTTTCAGGCATTTTCTCTGGCTCCCCGCAACGATGGAAATGATGATCTGTAAATGTTTAATGCTTTATACCTCTTATAGATAAATAACAAAAATGAACGTAGACAATTTCAGGTTACAATTAGGTGGAAAAGAATATGTCCCCATTATTATTGGTGGTATGGGCGTTAATATTTCAACCACCGAACTTGCTCTTGCAGCCGAAAAACTCGGCGGAATCGGTCATATTTCGGATGCACTGGTCACCTATGTCTGCGACAGAATCTTCAACACCACGTTTGTAAGCCAGAAAAGAAAAAAATACACCCAATACAGCAACACCCCCGACAAGTCCGCCGTACTGTTCGACCTTGAAGAGCTGGCAAGCGCTCAAAAAAAATATATCGAGTACACCATCTCCAAAAAAACAGGAAACGGCGCCATTTTCCTGAACTGTATGGAAAAGCTGACGATGAACAGCGGTATTGAAACGCTGAAAATCAGACTTTGTGCCGCAATGGATGCGGGTATTGATGGCTTGACTCTTGCTGCCGGCCTTAATCTTCGAACTCTTGACCTTATCCAGGATCACCCGCGTTTCAGGGATGTGAAAATCGGCATTATCATCTCTTCGGTCAGAGCGCTTTCTATTTTTCTGAAACGGGCCATCCGGCTCAACAGACTGCCTGATTATATTATTGTTGAGGGGCCGCTTGCAGGAGGTCATCTTGGATTTGGACCCGACGACTGGCGCACCTTTGATCTCAAAACAATCTTTACTGAAGTTCTTGCTTTTCTGAAAAAAGAGAGCCTGAACATTCCTGTCATACCGGCAGGAGGCATTTTCACTGGTACGGATGCGCTTGACTATCTTAACATGGGTGCATCTGGGGTGCAGGTAGCCACTCGTTTTGCCATCAGCAAAGAGGCTGGACTGCCAGCCGACGTCAAACAGCACTATATTAATGCCAAAGAAGAAGATATCGTTGTTAATATGGCTTCGACCACAGGTTATCCGATGCGTATGCTCACCTCGTCACCTACCCTGCGCTACGCCATAAAACCAAACTGCGAGGGACTCGGCTATCTTCTTGAAAACGGTGGCAAGTGCACCTATATCGATGCCTATTACGCCGCAATTTCAGAAAGAAAACCGGGACAGCCACTTGCCGTCAAGGAAAAAACCTGTCTTTGTACCGGTATGGCAAATTATGACTGCTGGACATGCGGCCATACCACCTTCCGACTCAAGGAGACAACAAACCTTTTGGCAAACGGAAAATGGCAGCTACCAAAAGCCGAGGATATCTTCCGTGACTATCAGTTCAGCGTCGACCACTCCATCAGACTTCCGGAACCAGAAGTGACATGAAACGCAAAGCAACCTGGTTATTTTATACCTCACTTGCAGCCCTCATTCTTCTTGTTGTGGTTTTTACCGTTAACCAGCTTGCAATGGTCGTTGCTGTTTGCCGTTCTTTGCACCCTTACGCAGGCACTCTCTTCCTGCTTGTCAGTTCCGCCATCATACTTGCGGCAATATCCACAGCGCTCCATTTTTTTTCTGTTCCAAAACAGCCGGTAATGCCGAAGGATGAAAACTCGAAAGAGATGGCTGCCTATGTCGGCTATATGGCCAGACGACAGCCTGTGCACCCCATGCATCCTGATCCGTCAAAAACCTCAAAAGACCAGCGCTGGTTGCGTGCCAATCTTAAGCTTCTCGATACTGAGTCGCTCAACATGACCCGGAAAATCGCGACAAAAAACTTTTTTGTGGGTGCCTTTGCCCAAAACACATCATACGGAACAACGACTTCGCTCCTCAATAACATAAAGGTCTTATGGCATGTTTACGCCATACACAACCGCGAGCAGCATTTCAGAGAGTTCATTGATCTCGTGCGCGCCGTTTACGAATGCCTGCCACTTTCGGACTTTAAAAAGGAGGATATTCCTGAGCATATCAAACCGATTATTCAGTCTTCGTTCAGCAATACTCTCTCGTCACTGCTCCCGGGCGGAAACCTGTTGACACCTTTTTTTCTTAACCTTTTTCTGGCTGGATCCACAAACACATATCTCACCTGCCTGGCCGGTATTATTGCGACCCGTCACTGCCAGGCCACAACTGAAGAGGAGAAAAAAGAGATTATTCAGCAAAGTATGTTTGAAGCCTCATTCATGCTGAAAGAGATTATCAGGGAATGCAACCCGATTTTGTCTGTAACCATCAGTAAAGCTGTAAAAAAGGCGGGCATGGAAAGCCTTGATACCATCCAGCCACCTTCGACCGGAAGCGGTATGGCGCAGGATATTGTTTCACATCTGGCAAGTTCACTGAAGAATATGCTCAAGGAGAATGGGTGATTCAATGAACCATTGACCATTATCCATTATTCTGACGAAGCTCCCGAAAAAAATCCTTCAGCAATGCCTGGCATTTATGCTCCATAATGCCACCAAAAATTTCAGGCTGATGGTTGAGCTGTTGACAACCGGTCACATTCATCACGGTACCAGAAGCACCCATTTTTGGATCATAGGCTCCGAAAATAACTCTTCCGATTTTGGCGTTGACGATTGCTCCGGCGCACATCGGACAGGGTTCAAGAGTAACGGCAAGAGTGCAATCGGTAAGATATTTACTGCCAATGGTCGCCATAGCGGAGGTCAAGGCAATCATTTCAGCATGGGCAGTTGCATCACAGAGTGATTCCACCTGATTATACCCCCTGCCAACAACATGTCCACTACTATCGAGCACAACTGCCCCTACAGGAACCTCCTTACGCTCAAACGCCTTGAGTGCCTCCCGAAAAGCCAATTCCATGTAATAGGTAAAATCCATTATCCTCTTTGTAAACAAGCTTGCAATAATTTGATAACACTTTATTTCGTATTAAAATAAGGTAATTAATCATATATTGGGCATTGAAACACGCCGGAAATTGTAAAAAAGTTACGCCCGGCTGGTTCGACAAGATTTGCATGAAACATTTTTTCAGGCTTACTGGATGAGTTCTACACCTATTTTTCTATTTGTTCTGCGCATGAAAATGTTTTAAATTGAATTAAATAAAAGGAAAACGCTCCGAACAGAGCAAAATTTTCTAACAAAATCTTTTTCTTAAACCAAAACCATAAAAACCATGTCAAACGGAACAAGCAACGACGTATCAGGCGCCATCAACAACCTGATTGAAACACTTGGCAAACTTGCTCAGCAGCAGGTTGAATTTCTGAACAGCGGTATCAAAACTGCAGCACAGCTTGCCGAGCCTCTTGGAAAAACAGCTACTGAGCTTGTAGGCAACGTTATCAACACCCTCAATCAGGTGTTGCAGAACATCTCTGCTGCCTTGGCTCCTAAAAAGTAAGTGTTGATCTTTTAAGACAAAGCACCTTATACCTTTGCTGTATGAGGTGCTTTTTTTTGCTTTTTATCAATGATAGTATGAGATGCGGTTTTGCGTTCATCAGAATGAGACCGACAGAAAACTCTCCCATGGTCATCCATAAAAATATTACCGCGCTGTATACCTCCTCTTGCGGCACCCCTCATTCGATTACAAAAATACAGGGTGACGCTTCAAGTCGTCAGTATTTCAGGGTTAGCGGTGCGCAGACCTCCTGTATTGCCTGTTATGATCCTGCATTTGAAGCATCAACCGCAGGCAATTACCCGTTTCTTATTGTGCACGAACTGTTATCACGTCATGCCATTTCCGTTCCGGCTGTCCTTGCTCTTGATACTCATCATGGAATCCTGCTTCTTGAAGATTGCGGTGATCTGCTGCTGCAGAACGTGTTCGGATCGCCAGCAGAAGAGAGCATTCCTGAACTGTATCGCAAGATCATTGATATCCTGATTCGCCTGCAGGCTATTGGCGGCAACAAGCACGACCTGCCATTCCGCAACAGCTTCGATCAGGAAAAACTCATGTTTGAGTTTGATTTTTTTATTGAACATGGCTTGCTTGACTACTTTGCGCATCATTTTAACCCGCAATCGATCAGCAGATTACGTCATGAATTTGAAGCCATAGCGGCGCTTCTGGTGACTCCACAACACTTTGTTCTGAACCACAGAGATTTTCACAGCCGCAATATTCTTGTTTACCATGACAAGCCGGTTATTATTGACTTTCAGGATGCACGTATGGGCTTGCCTCAATATGATGCTGCCTCATTGATAAAAGACTCTTATGTCAAGCTCGAGCCCACCGTGGCCGAAGAGTTGAAGGCATATCACTATAATGCTCTCCGCAGTCACGAACTGAGCACCATGAGTTTTGACGAATACCTCTTCTATTTTGATGTGATGGCTTTTCAGCGCAATATCAAGGCAATAGGTACCTTCTGTTACCAAACAAGAGTGAAAAAGAACAACTCTTTCGAACATTCAATTGCTCCAACGCTGGCCTATCTTCCTGATTATATTGAAGCAAGAAACGAATTGAAGGGAGCCGGAGAGATTCTTCGGCCTCTGCTGGAGAGAGCCACATCATGAAAGCATTTATCCTTGCCGCAGGGCTTGGGACCCGTCTTCACCCCCTGACCAGTCACATTCCAAAACCGCTGATTCCTGTTCTCAATATCCCCGCCCTTTTCTACACCATTGTGCAGTTGAAACAGGCCGGAATCAGCGAAATTGTCTGTAACATCCACCATCACGCAGGGATGGTCAGAGACGTCATAGCATCACACGTTTTTCCCGGGATGCATATCATTTTTTCAGAAGAGCCTGTCATTCTCGGCACAGGCGGAGGATTAAAAAAATGTGAAAAGCTGCTTGGTGATCATGATTTTATTCTGGTCAACAGCGATATAATTGCCGATATTGATTTCAGGGCGTTGATGCTTCATCATCAACAATCTGGTTTTCCCGGAACGCTGACTCTTTTTGAAACCCCGGCGGCGCAAACCATCGGGTTTGTCGGCGTCGAAAACGCTTTGGTCAAAGACTTCAGAAACCAGCGGCATACGGGACTTGTATCATCGCTCATCTATACAGGGACATCCGTTCTCAGTCCCCAAATTTTCCGTTTTTTGAAAACAGAGTATTCGAGTATTGTCGATACCGGATTTACAGGACTGATTGATAACGGAGGACTTGGATTTTACCAGCATAAAGGATTATGGATGGATATTGGCACCATGCAGAGCTACTGGCAGGCAAATCTTGATACGGAAGGTCTTCTCCGAAATCTCTCAACACAAATGGGTGCTTCAGCCGGAATGCAGCCTCACGCTATTTCTCCAGATGCGTTTATCAGCCCTGATGCCAGTATCTCCGGCTCTGTCATCGGAAAAGATTGCCATATTGGAGCACACTGCAGCATCAGAAATTCAGTCCTGCTCCCTGGAGTGACGGTCAAACCGGGATCATCCATTATCAATGCTGTTGTCGATCCGTACAGCATAACCATAATAGAAGAACCGAATCAAGAGAGAGAAGACTTATGATAGCAACCGGGCTTGACATCCTGCTCAGAAATACAGAGTGCTTGCGCAACAGAAGCATCGGACTGATTGTCAACCAGACCTCTTTGACTCCCGACCTGAGATATTCCTGGAATATTTTGAAGGCGAAGGGGCTCTGCATCAAAAGAATTTTCTCCCCTGAACATGGCCTTTTTGCAACGGAGCAGGATCAGATAGCCGTCAGTTACCAGCCTGAACTTGGCTGTGAGGTGGTGAGCCTCTATGGAGACTCTGCGGAAACGCTGATTCCCGACACAGCGCTGGTTAACGACCTCGACCTTATCCTCTTTGATATTCAGGATGTCGGCTCTCGTTACTACACCTATATCAATACGCTGGCGCTGTTTATGGAGGCGGTTTCAGGCCGGGATATCGAGATCAGGGTGCTTGACCGCCCTAATCCTCTCGGTGGAGAAATTGTTGAGGGGCCCGGGCTCGATCCGGCATTCGGTTCATTTGTTGGAGTCTTGCCCGTGCCAGTCCGCCACGGTATGACCGTCGGTGAGCTTGCACTGTATTATCGGGATGTCAAGAAGCTGGATGTGAACCTCAGTGTCGTTACCATGGAGAGGTGGCATCGCTCCATGCTGTTTCCTGAAACTGGCCTTCCCTGGATTCCTCCATCCCCGAACATGCCCACGTTTGCTACCGCCGAAGTTTACCCCGGCATGTGCCTCTTTGAGGGGCTCAACGTTTCAGAAGGAAGAGGATCGACCACTCCATTCCAGCTTTCGGGCGCTCCGTTTGTCCATCCGTTTGAGCTTGCTGAACGCTGCAGGGCTTATGGTCTTGAGGGCGTCCTGTTTCGACCGGTCTGGTTCAAGCCGACCTTTCACAAGTTTTACGGAGAAGTTATCGGAGGTATCTGGCAGCAGGTGACCGACCATTCACGTTATCGCTCGTTTGCCACAGGGGTTGCCATGACTGCTGCCCTCAATGAGCTTTATCCCGGAAAGGTGCAGTTTCTCGCCGGAGTTTACGAATTCAATGATACCATTCCGGCATTTGACCTTCTTGCCGGAAACAGCCATATCCGCTCTGCCATAGAGAACGGCTGCGATGTTGCAACCATTCTCTCTTCATGGCAAAAAGAGGAATCTGCTTTTTCGGCCATGAAGCCTGAGTTCCATCTTTACATGTCATAAATTATTCGCCGTTATGCAGCCCATCGATCTTGTTATCATTATTGTGTTTCTGGCTGGAAATACTCTTTTCGGTCTCTGGCATGGAAAAAGTAACAAAAGCAGCCACGACTATTTCCTCGGCAATCACAATCTGCCCTGGATCGCCTCGATGCTCTCCATCGTTGCTTCTGAAACATCAGTCCTGACCTTTGTAAGTGTTCCCGGTCTTGCTTACAGGGGCGACTGGAGTTTCCTGCAACTGGCAATGGGTTACATTATCGGCAGAATTCTGGTGAGCGCCATTCTGCTGCCGATGTACTTCAAGCAAGGCGTCAGCTCGATTTATGAGATTATCGGGCTCCGATTTGGGCAAGGAATGCAGAAAGTAGCGGCTGTAGTTTTTCTTGTCACCCGGACACTTGGCGATGCTATCCGATTTCTTGCTGCGGGGGTTGTTGTTCAGGTGGTCACCGGATGGTCGCTCCCGCTCTCGGTGATGATTATCGGTGCCGTCACCCTTGTCTATACGCTGTCAGGAGGAATCAAGGCGGTTGTCTGGCTCGAAAGTTTCCAGTTCAGCCTTTACCTTCTCGGAGGAGTGCTTTCTGTCGTTTTTCTCCTGAAGAGCATTGATCAGGAAGTTCCTGCACTTTTGACATCGCTTTTAAACGCAGGCAAACTGAACATTATTAACCCTGATCCTCATTTTTTAACCAAGCCATTGACCTTTTTCAGCGCCTTTATCGGAGGCATCCTGCTCTCACTCTCTTCACACGGCGTCGATTACATGATGGTGCAGCGGGTGCTCGGCTGCAAGGACCTTCGGTCGGCAAGAAAAGCGATGATTGGAAGCGGTTTTTTTGTCTTTTTCCAGTTTTCTGTCTTTCTGCTTGCCGGTTCACTGATCTCTGTGTTCATGCATGGCGCGCCAATGGAAAAAGACCGGGAATTTGCCTTTTTTATCGTTCACTACCTTCCGGCTGGACTGAAAGGCCTGCTGATCGCAGGTGTCCTGTCAGCCGCAATGTCAACCCACAGCTCCGCAATCAATTCACTTGCCTCTTCCACGGTCAACGATATTCTTGGAGGAAACTCTTCGCTCGGAAAGTCAAGGCTGATCAGCCTGTTCTGGGCTGTTCTGCTGATTATTATTGCGCTCATGTTTGATGCCGGCAGCAATGCGATTGTCATGGTTGGTCTTGAAATCGCCTCCTTCACCTATGGCGGTCTGCTGGGACTCTTTCTGCTTTCCAAAAGCAAACGCAATTTTCACTGGGTTAGTCTGGCCACCGGCCTCATCGCAAGCATGGCTATTGTCTTTGTGCTGAAACACTTTGGTCTGGCATGGACATGGTATATACTTGTGTCAGTAACGCTTAATATCCTTGTAGCGTTCATGACGGATATCATCATCAAGACCTTGACGTCTGAACAGAACAACCCTGATCAGTGAACACATTGATTCAGGGTAGCGCATCGTAGTATTTGTCAAGATCCGCTTGTGGTTCCTCAACGTCATTGACCACTTCAAAGGTCTTGTTTTTAGCCTTCTCAAGCCACAGCGAAATCACAAGAAGCTCCGCCACATCAGCGCGATTGATAAACCCGTTCCACAAGCGGTCACCGGTATCAACATGGAGCTTGTGAAGCAATGGTTCCCCATCTTTCAAACCGCCGGGCCTGACGATAGTGTACGATCTGCCTTCATTTGCAAAGAGCGCACGAATATGCTCTTCCGCTTCCCATTTTTTCGTCAGCACACCTCCAAAAAGATTAAGGGGATGGTACCATTTCGTCACCGCCAGAGAGCTGATAATTCCAAAATGTTTTACTCCGGCTCTCTTCGCCTCATCAACAAGCCTGATCACACCATCGCGATCCACTTCTCCCGGTGATGATTCACCAGTAACTGCGCTGGAGCCAAGCGCCGAAATGACAGCGCTGCAACCAGCAACCGCCCTTTCAATATCGGCGCTACTCTGAATTTTGCCCGTGACAATTTCAACGCCCTCACCGAACAGCCCCTGCGCCTTTTCCCGATCCCTCGAAAACACCCTTACAGGCACTCCATAATGCAAAAGGCGCTTTACCACCCACTGACCGCTCTTGCCTGTCGCCCCAACCACAAGAACTTTACCCTTGTAGAGACCTTCTCTGTTCATTATTCACCATTTAAACTATTACAATCCCAAACAATTTTTTTATCATGTATTACAATTAGAAACACTCATAAGCACAAGAGAGTTTCTCAATCCAGAAGTAATTTGCCTTATTTCTTTTTAGGACAGTGGCCATAGCTGACCGGCGCCTGAATGATGTAACATTAATCATGACCTTTTATGAAACAAAAATGGTATCTGGCAAAAATTATTGCGGCGGGAATAGTGCTTTCAATGTACCAGACTGCATTTGCATACGACCAGGAGACTCTGAACTTGCTCAAACAGAATATCACTGAATGGAATGCCAGGCGTCTTTCAACTCCTCGACATGCTGCTGACCTTTCCAGAGCGCCTCTTGAAAATGCCGACCTCTCCTCGGCTTTTCTTGTCAAGGCAAATCTCAGGGGAGCATTTATGAAAGGCGCCAGGCTTATTAAAGCAAACATGCAGGGCTCGAACCTCAGATGGAGCATGCTTGAAAACGCAGACTTAACCGGGGCCAACATGACCAATGCCAATCTTTTTGAGGCAAATCTTACTGGGGCAAATCTTGCCGGGGCTAACCTTAAAGGCACAATATCACTTGAGCTGGCAAATCTTGCCGACGCCATCCTGTCGAACAACACCATACTTCCTTCCGGAGAAAGAGCTTCTTCCCAATGGAGCAGAATGCACAACGCTCAATTTATAACTGAAACTGAACGTCCCTTGCCTGCCAGCGCCCCATCACCATCTGTCGAGCGTTCAGGACTCTCCATTACAACTGCCTCTCCTGATACCCGCATTGCCCAAAAAGCCGAAACCAATAACAGCAAACCACAGGAACCCCTTTCCTATGCAGATGTCGAGGCTGATGCTCCTGAAAACGCTGACATGGAAAATGCCAATCTGGTCAATGCCGATTTTCACAGGGCAGATCTGGGCTCAGCAAAAATGCATGGCGCCAATCTACAGGGAGCTAACCTGGACAGGGCATTTCTCAAAGATGCCGATCTCAGCAAAAGCAACCTTTCGAAAGCAATTCTTTTCGGAGCTAACTTGAACGGAGCAAACCTGAGTGGAGCAAACCTTGAGGGAGCCTCTCTGTTTGATGCCAATCTGGAAGGCGCAAAGCTGGAAGGCGCAAACTTGAAAGATGCAAACATCATTGATGCTAATTTCAACAATGCAACACTCTCTGAGCTGACAATTTTGCCGTCGGGCCAACATGCAACCGCAAAATGGGCCCTCATGAAACAGGCGATATTTGCAAAACCTTAATTCAGATCAGGAAAACGCTTGCGATACAAAAACTGCTGAAACAGACGAACTTTGCTGATATTCGGATCAGTCGCCTGAAGCTTGTTTGTTTTTCCGGTTCTGGTAACAACATCAAGAGTTCCGTCATCATTGACCTTGTGAACTTTCCAGAACTTGTCTACCACATAATGATAGGCCTCTCCGTGTTCAAGAGGATACACCTGTCTTGCTCTCGGTCCAGGGCGGAATGAGCTTTTTGGCTTATGGTAAATAATTTTATCGCCGACACTGAATTGCCTCACGTTGCCCTCCTTTCGGCTTGTATGACCCGACATCATGGTTATCTGTAATGGTTTAGATTTATACAAATAAAAGCGCAAAAAACAAACTTATTTTTCTTGCAACATCATCTGCCTTGTTTAGGCGGAATATTAAAAAGCTTGCAAGTCAGGACAGGGAAAAAAAAGATGGCGACCGTCACGACAGAGGTAATAATGTCGGCCTCATGCCCCCCCATAAATTTCACAAAAGAGGTTTCCGGATAAACATGCTCAACTGCCGACAGGGAAAGCTTGATGCCCAGCAAACCTATCACAAGAAATGCACAACTTTCAAGAAACGGGTATCTCTCCATTAACCCCACAAATCCTTGGGCGACAAAACGCATGGCCAGAATACCAATAAAAACACCGATACAGATCAGGAGAAGATTGTCGGTAAACGCCACTGCGGCAAAAATATTGTCAATTGAAAAAGCGAGATCCATGATTTCAATGAGCATAACCGTTGACCAGAAAGGACCTACAGCCCCCAGAGTTAACTGGTAAAACCGGTTACTCTGTTTGTCAAGTAAATCATCAGTTTTTTCAGGTGTTTTTTTGCCCTTTTTCCAGTTCCACACAAGATAGAGCAGATAAAGTCCGCCTAATGGCTTCAGCCACCATATCTGAATCAAAAAAGAGGCAAAAAAGAGACACAGGCCTCTGAACAGATAAGCCCCTATAATGCCATACTTCAGGGCGGATGCCCGTTGCCTCCCTGGCAGATCCATGACCATGGTAGCCAGAACTGCGGCATTATCCACAGAGAGCAGGCTCTCAATAATAATAAGATTGCCAACGATAAGCACGGATGCCACTGGTGCGGCCGCAATTTGCTGCAACAGATCAACCATAGCTCAAATCTGAACTAAAACGCCTATCTCTATCACCTGACCAGAAGGAAGATCATAGTAAGCCGTTGCACTGAGTGCATTGCGGGCCATCAAGGCAAAAAGTTTTCTCCGCCACAAGTTCATTTTCGACTTTGCCCCTGCAATAATTTTCTCACGACTCAGGAAAAAGCTGATCGCTTCAGGCCTGAAATTCAATCCCTGATGGTTTGCCAGTGCAATAACCTGTCGGATATTCGGATATTCCAGAAATCCATACCGGGCAATAACCTTAAAAAAGCCGTCACCAAGTTTGGTCACCTCGACCTTTCGATTGTTCGGCACCCTCGGCACCCGCTCCGTACTAAAATGAAAGAGGGCCACCTCCGAATGCATCACCTTGTTGTGACGCAGATTATGAAGCATGGCAACAGGCACTAAATCGGGGTTTGCCGTCAGATAAACTGCCTGGCCATTAACCCGATAAGGCTGTTGTAATGAAAGACTCTGGATAAACTCGTCAACCGTCAGCGTACGATCCATGAGCTGTTGCAAAAGAAGGCTTCTTCCCTGTTTCCAGGTCAGCATAAACGTAAACACTCCGAGACCAATCACCAAGGGGAACCATGCGCCATGAAAAAGTTTGCTCATACTGGCGCCGAAAAAAGCGAGATCAATAACCGCAAAAAAAGTGATCAACACATTAAGTGCCATTCTGTTCCATTTCCAGAGATCACGGGCCACGTAATAAAAAAGAATAGTAGAAATCAGCATGGTGGCTGTCACGGCAACACCATAAGCAGCAGCAAGCTTGCTCGATGAACCGAAGCCTGCCACAAGTCCGATGGTTGCCAACATTAAGGTCCAGTTTGCTGCAGGAACATAAATCTGGCCAATATGCTTTGCTGAGGTATGCGTTATGGTCAGTCGAGGCAGATACCCAAGCTGAATGGCCTGCTGGGTCAGAGAAAAAACACCGGTAATCAGCGCCTGGGAGGCAATAATAGTGGCCGACGTTGAAAGCAGCACCATGGGAATCATTGCCCAGGAAGGAACAAGACTGTAAAACGGGTGATGGGATTCAAGAGGAAAGGTAAGAAGAAGCGCCCCCTGCCCGAAATAGTTCAGGAGTAACGCTGGAAGCACCAGCAAAACCCACGTCAGCCGGATAGGATGTTTGCCGAAATGACCCATATCAGCATAGAGCGCTTCAGCACCAGTCACTGAGAGAAACACCGCTCCCAAAACCATAAAACCCTGCAGATGATTGTTCAGAAGAAATGAAATTCCATACCACGGCAGAAAAGCCTGCAAAATCTGCGGATAACGAATAATCTCAGCAAAACCAAGGATCCCGATGACAAGAAACCAAACGAGGATAATCGGACCAAAAAGGGCTCCGACTTTTGCCGTGCCATGATGCTGAAACAGGAAAAGACAGACCAGAACGACAACGGTCGAGGGTATGACAAGATCCTTGAATGCCGGCGCAATAATCTGAACACCTTCGATCGCGCTGAGGACTGATATGGCTGGAGTAATCATGCCGTCTCCATAGAGCAATGCCGCGCCAAACAGCCCTATGACGACCAAAAGCCATCGTTCATAACCAATTTTTTTACTTTGCGTGATAATCAGCGCAGTAAGAGCAAGAATCCCGCCCTCACCGTCGTTGTCAGCTTTCATGATAAAGGTCAGATATTTCAGACTGACAATCAGAAGAAGGGCCCAGACCAGCAGAGAGAGAACTCCGAGTACATTGGCTTGAGTGATAGGAATGCCATACTCGCCATGAAAACACTCCCGAACAGCATAAAGCGGGCTGGTCCCAATATCACCGAAAACCACCCCGAGAGCCGCAAGAGAGAGCCCGGCAAGTCGCTTCATGCCAGATTGTCCCGCATGGCTGCCTGCATCGGGTTCTTCCGAAATTATTGACATAATCGATTAAGAGATTAAGAGAATAACCAACAGGTTATAGTATCCGACAAAAAAGAGCATCGGATAATATAGAGAATATGTACCAAATCAAATAAATCAGGCAAACGGCACGCTACCTTCGCAAAAACAAAGGGTTAATCTACCCGACACACTGGATGATATTCAAAAAAAAGGATCAGGATTCCTTTTTTTGAAGAGGACGTTTCAAAAAATAAAACCCGAACAAAACGACAGATAATATCACATAAATTAGACTATATTACGATATCAATACGTTTTATGATCAATAAAACAGCGGGTTCCGCAAATATTGGCTGGTTTAAAATATTTTCTTATATTGAAGCGTAATGAATTAAAGTGAATGGACTGTTGATTTTTATTCATTTTCCGGTTCTTTTGAGGAGTACTGTGAAGAGAATAAAGAACTTAAACCTGGAGCGCATGAAACATGAAAAACATTTTTTCAGATTATCGGTTTTTGCGACACTGATAATTATAGGTCTGGGAGCAAGCCAGATCGGCATTAATAATCCACTGTATAACTCTGCTGAGGCAGCAAAGCGGCAAGAAAGTCTCTCAAACGGAATCTTGCAGGCAAAAAATATTATTTCCGAAGGAAAAGCCTCATTTTACTCGGATGAGTTTCACGGACGCAAAACTGCGAACGGAGAAACCTTTAACATGGGTAATTTAACGGCGGCTCATCCCTCGCTGCCTTTCGGCACCTGGGTAAGAGTAACCAATCTGCGAAACGGAAAAGATGTGGTTGTACGCATTAATGATCGTGGACCGTTTATTAAAGGCAGGGTCATCGATTTATCAATCAGCGCTGCAAAAGAAATTGGCCTTATTAAATCCGGTACGACACAAGTGAAACTCGAAGCGCTCGAGTCAAAACCCTCCTCTTTTATTTCCGGCTGATATCATAGGGAACATCCTGTCATAAAAAAGCCTGCTTGAAACAGCAGGCTTTTTTTATGAACAGCAACCAAGACTCTTATTTCCCCGATATATACTTGTTGAAATGATCAAAAAAAGCACGAGCATCAAGAACACCGACAATTCTGCTTCCAGGAATTTCTTTGCCGCCGGCATCAAAAAAAATGATGCCTGGAGGCCCGAAAAGACCGAACCGCTTCATTAAAGCACGCTGATCATCCCCGTTTGCTGTCACATCAACACGCAACAACTCAACATTTTTAAACTGTTCCATAACCTTCGGATCATGAAAAGTGAACTTGTCCAGTTCCTTGCAGGCAACACACCAGTCCGCATAAAAATCAAGCATGACCGGTTTTTTTGCTGATTGAAGCGCCTGATCCAACTCCCCTGTCGTACGAATGGGAGTAAAGCTGATTTTCTCGTTATCTGCTGACACTGCACTCTCGCCTCCGCGAATATGCGACAGCGGCTCAAGAACATTTGTGCCACCAGAAGCCGCACCAACAAGTTCCATTCCTCCTATAACAAAAAGGAACAAACCAAGCGTTTTGCCAAAGCGCTGTGCTATTGACGCTTTTCCTGAAGATGCCTCAAAAATTCCAAGAAAAACCGCGCAAAGTATGGCGAAAGCTCCCCACAAAAGCATCTGAACAGGAACGGTGAGAATAGGTGAAACCATCCATATCGCAACGGCAATCAGAAGAAGACCGAAAACATATTTCACACCGATCATCCAGGCGCCCGCTTTTGGCAGCAGACTACCAGCCGATAAACCGACAAGCAATAAAGGAACACTCATGCCTGTTGCCATCGAAAAGAGAGCCAGACCACCAAGAAGCACATCCTGAGTCTGACTGATATAGACAAGAGTTCCTGCAAGCGGTGCGGCCACACATGGACCAACAATAAGCGCCGATAACGCGCCCATGAAAAATACACCGACAAAACGCCCGCGCTTCAACCCTCCTGAAGCCTTGCCGAGCTTGCTTTGCAGTGAGGTTGGCAACTGCAGTTGATAAACATCAAACATGGAAAGAGAGAGTAAAACAAGAAGCAACGCAAACATCACCAGAACCCAGGGTTTCTGCAATGCTCCGGAAAGACCCTCTCCGGCAAGTCCGGCCGCAACACCAAGTGACGTATAGACCAATGCCATCCCGAGACAATAGGCCAGCGCCATAAGAAAACTGCGGCGTCGTGTTACGTCCCCCTCTCCCACAATGATGGAAGAAAGAATAGGCACCATAGGTAAAACACATGGAGTAAACGACAGAAGCAGTCCAAACGCAAGAAAAGCAAGAGAAATCTTCCACAAACTTCCACCTGCAAGAGTGGCTGTAGCAAGAGAAAGATCATTATCAGGCGAACTCACTTTTGAAGATGTGGCATCACTCCTGATGGACGAAACCGGAGCAGCCGCCGGTGTCGGTGCAATACCCGTTTCAGTAACTGAAGGAGTTCCGGGCTGGTCTCCAGCAATCATGAGCGCCCCCGGCCTGTTCGGGTCAACCGTGAAGAGTTTTGTGATCGGCGGATAACAGAGACCATCCTCGGCACAACCCTGGTACCCCACATTCAGGGTAAATGTTCCTCCATCCTTGGCAAGAGGCACATCAACATTGAGATTATCATGATATATCTCAAGCTTCTCACCAGTAGTCGGATCAGTAAAGGTGATACCTTTTGGCAAAGCAGATGTTTTCACCAGAACCTGACCGTTTTCAACACTAACGGAAACCTTGTCTCGATACAACTTGTAAGCCTTTGCGATTTCCCAATGGAGGGTCACAAGACGTGGATTCTTCAACTCCGCCGTCAGTTTGAACGCCTGATCAGGATCAAGAAAATCAGCAGCAAGGACGGTACTCACCCTGAGGCAAAACACCAGAAACACAGCAAAAAAGAGTGGAGTACGCCTGAAAAAAAATAGGTTCATATTTTTTGCTTTAAACATTTATTTGAGACGAATAGTAAGTATTTTATGAGTTTCTGTGATATATCTTGCCAAATTGGTCCACCGCAAGGTATCCCATCCCTGTCTTTTCAAGAAAAGACAATCCATCAGCCTCTTTGAGCATGGCAATGGTCGAGCAGCTTCCGGCGGTAAGAGCCAAAGGAGCGACAACGGTTACCGATCTCCAGAAAGTCACAGGATAGCCACTCCGGGGATGAATAATGTGACAGTAGCGATGACCATCCACTTCAAAGAAGCGTTCATAGTCACCACTCGTCGCGAGAGCTCCGGCATGGAGAGGAATCGAAGCAATAGTGCGCTCCTTATGGCGCGGATCCTGAATCCCGATAATCCATGGGCTGCCGTCTGGCTTTGGACCAACAAGCCGAATATCACCCGCGAGATTAACATAGCCATACCTGCCACCTTGTTCATAAACAACCGCTGCCGCCCGGTCAGCGGCATACTCCTTACCGAATCCACCAAAATCAATCTCCATCCCGGCGACGGGCAAACGAACAGCTTTATCCTGCCTCTCCACCCTGTTCCAGCCAATAAGCTCAAGCTGTTCAGCAAGTTTTACCGGATCAGGCAAAAGTGACTTGCCGAAATCCCACACATGGCGTAAGCCTCCTGATGTAATATCGAAAACACCACCACTGTTATCATAAAGTGTATCGGCATACTGAAACAAGAATGCCGTCTCTTCATCATACTCAACAAATTCAAGACCGGCCGCAGCATTGATCCGGGAAACAATGCTCTCAGGACGATAACGGGAGTACTTGAATTCGATTCTTCCTATCTCTTTCAATGCAAGGTCTGCTATGGCATGGGCCTTTTTTTTGCTCTCCGACACAAGAACAACCTCGCCATGTCCTCCCAAAGCATCAAAACCTATACGATAAATCTCCATATCCACGCCTTCATTTTTCTCTTTAGAATATCCAGGTTTGACTTGACCGATTGCTGATTTCCGAGTCAAATTGCTTTTTCATCCTGTCATCTGATCACCCTGATGATCATATAACTCTTAAAAGAGCACCCATGCAAGCAGAGCAAGCCCTCCAACCCCTGCGACAGCAACTCCAGCGCCGCCGCCACCACCACTACTGGCCACATAGGGATCTGCCGTAGTAAAATCATAAGGAGTCGCCTCGACATAAGAGTTACCGGCCCCATCAACGACATGAGTGGTGACAATGTAGTGTGTGCTGTTTGTCAGATCGGTCGTTGGATTAACAGTGAGTGTCGTTGTGCCAGATCCTGTCAGCACAGCAGGCACAAGCGTTCCTGCGGCAGTTTTAATCTCAATGGTTCCTGTAACCGGTTCACTGAAAGCAAGAACAATATCACTGTTAACCGCAATACCAGTAGCGTTATCGAGAGGGCTGAATGACACAACTGTTGGCGCTTGAGTATCTGGACCAACCTGCGTCGTAAAGGAAGCTGCATCATTACCAGCAACATCCTGAATCGCGCTGACGTCATTATTGACTGTTGGATCTGTATAGTGTACTGTTACCACTTCATTTTGAGTGACAGAAGTATTAAGCGTCAGAGTGACCGTATGGGCACTTGCATCAACAGCGACAGTATTGACCGTATGACCGGTGACGCTGAATGCGCTGGCAAGCGGTGGATGAGCGGCATCGAGGTTATTGGCATCCAAGAACGTCATCACCAGCGTCGTGCCATTCACGGACGCTGAGTCTAATGTCGGAGGCGTCGTGTCGGGAACCGGGGTGTTGTTGGTCACTGAACGGCCGATCAGGGTCGCAGCATCATTGCCGGCGAGATCCTGAATCGCACTGACATCATTGCCCGTTGTAGGGTCGGTATAGGAGACCGTCACCGCTTCGCCGTAGACAACGGCGGTACCAAGTGTCAGCGTTACCGTTTTGGCAACACCATCGACGGCGACGCCGGTTACTGCATGATTGGAAACGTTGAATGCGGTGGAAAGTGGTGGATGAGTTGCATCGAGATTATTGGTATCGCTGTACGTCATCACAAGAGTCGTGCCATTCACTCCTGCGGAGACAAAGACCGGAGCCGTCGTGTCGGCAGGTGCAGGAGTATTGTTAGTCACTGCTGTCGCAGCCAGTGTCGCGGCATCATTGCCTGCGAGATCCTGAATCGCACTGACATCATTGCCCGAACTTGGATCGGTATAGGAAACCGTCACCGCTTCGCCGTAGGCTACGGCGCTGCCAAGTGTCAGCGTTACCGTTTTGGCAACACCATCGACGGTAACGCCGGTTACCGCATGATTGGAGACGTTGAATGCGGTGAAAAGTGGTGGATAAGCCGCATCGAGGTTATTGGTATCAGTATAAGTCATGACCAGTGTCGAACCGTTCACTGATGCCGAACTAAAAACAGGAGGAGTGGTATCGGCCACCGGACCATAATTCAGCGTTATTGTCCTGTAATTGTTAATAGTTGAATCCCATATTACAAGTGTTTCTATGCTTGTCAGATTGAAGGTAAAAACCCCACCACCCTTTGTACTTGCACCTGATACAACAATAACCTGATTGACATCCGCTGGTGCGATTGTAAACCCTGCTCCACCTTTATAGTCAAATCTTTTATCGTATGTTAGGCTACCACTTTGCAAAGAAAACGTATCGTTTCCAGCCTTCCCATCAATATTATAAATATTCCCACCACTGGGAGGCTGACCCCAATACGTCAAATCAATAAAGTCATTAGCAGTGGATCCCGTCCATGAAACAGCCATTGTTAATAATCTCCTTCGCTATTTAAAATAAGTTATTTGTAAATAATCCATGACTTTCCGAGTCAAACCTCTCAAAGAGCGTTTACAACAACAAGCTGTCCAATTCAAGAGGATGAACAGTTTGTTTATAAGCGAAAAGCTCCGAGATAAAAACACGGATTTGGTTTATTGAATCCTTACGAAGATTACTTCCTTTAGCATTAAATGGCTATTAAACGCAGCTTAAATGTTGCTTAAAAATGATGATGTTGAGGTAACAATAATCAGGCGAGAGAATACTCTGCGAAAATTTTAGCGTTAGTCTACTGTTGTTCATGAGGCCTCCAAATACAGAAAAAAAATAAAGCCCTCTCCATTCTATAATGAAAAAGGGCTGTAATAGCAAATCTACGCTATAGGAGAACTAAAAATCACGTAAGATGCCAAACTGGATGAATTTTGCTCTGAATGGTGCAAGCCCAGAGTCACCTCCACCGGTTATACTCCAACCTGGACGCTGTTCATAACTCTCAAACTTCGCATCAACCAACCAATCTTTGGCAATCCTTTTTTCAACCTTGATACCAAGCGTAACTGCTCCGAACGCGGACAAACGCTGATCTAACGAAACTGATGGTAACAACGGGTCATATAATCGAACAGCCGCCTCATGAGGCAAACCCGAGGGTACAGTTGGATCTACTGGCAAATAAAAGTCAGCGGCGGTTTGAGAATAGTACCTTACCGAGGGGATAATTGTCCAATCATTCACAACCGGCTGAACATATTCCAGGCCAAAGGTATGAGCCCTGATGCCAAAAGTGTCGGTATAATAGCGATACGAAAGATGACTCGTGCCGTCAATGCCATCAAAATGATGGTTCCATCTGGTCATAACCGTCGTGCTCTGCCGCTTCTCAGGTCTTCTGTCATACAACTTGTAAGGATCACTGAAGTATCCGTTACCATTTGAATAGCCAACATTCAACTGCACAATATCCCTCTTTGTCAACACCTTGGTGATACCAAACAAACCAGCAACAACTCTCTTTTCAAAAAAGGCTGTATCATCTATTGAAGGAAAAATAGAGTCGGAAGTATAACTGCCACCAAGAGTAAATGTTGTATTCTTATCCTCTGTCGAAAAACTTCCCTGAAAAGAATAACCACGTGAAATATAGTCGTTTTCTTTGGAATAGCTGGTTCCAGCAGTCAAACTGCCCTGTGGCAGATAACGGGTAACGCTCAGATCCACGGCATTTCGGCGTTCGCTTATTTTTGAAGCACCAGAAACCATCTCCGGCTCAACAGCGCTATGATACGAGGGTGATGCACCAGAAACAGAATCGTAGGTGTAGGATGTGCTGATCGACCACTTGCCTGCTATCGGAGCCATGGCCGAAACTGTGTAGGCATTAATATCCATCCTGTCGAGACCGGGCTGGCTATCCTCGTAATTAAGGTATTTAAAAGCAACAATACCCTTTTCTGGAGCCGCTTCTGCAAACGCAGTGCTGGAGAAGGGCAGTGCCATTGCCGCAGCAAAAATTGCCGCGCCTATAACATGAGTTTTTTTTGTCGGGACTGGTTTCATAAGAGTATCCTGAAAATTAAAATTACGTTAATTGCAACCGCATCCACCACCACCTACCCCGGCGCCACCGGAAGCCGCCTCTTTGCTGCTGTAGATGTGTTCGGTATACTTGGTATCAAGCGGATCGCCCTCAAAGGTCATTTCAGGTTTTGCAAGCGTCTCTTTTTCCCAAGGCTGGACAGCCTGCCCGATCGAGCAACCTGACAAAGCAAGCATCAGCAACAGAAAAGCGTAAACGGGTTTGAGCATGACATTTTTTTTCATTTTTTTGCCTCCAGTGCTGCCTTAATTTCTTGTTCAAGTTTTTCGCGATCAGCCTCTTTAAAGCCTAAATGCTGAAAGATAATTTTGCCATCCCGTCCAACTAGAAAACTGGTCGGCATTCCCTTTACTCCATAATTTTTTGGCGTGCCACCTTTTGAATCAAAAGCAACAGTAAAGTGAGCCAGCGTCTGCGATAAAAACTTTTTAGCATCATCAGACTTAGCATCAAGATTCACACCGATAACTTGCAATCCCTGGGCCCTGTACTTGTCCTGCATGGCATTCATCCAGAGAAACGATTGCTTGCAAGGCCCACACCAGGATGCCCAGAAATCAACATAAACAACCGAACCTGCGGTGCTCGAAAGTTTCACCGTACCTTGCACACCGGGAAGTTCAAAATCAGGCGCCTTGCTTCCGGCATCAAGAGCATAAGAGTTAGCGCTGAAACTCAAACAAAAAAGAAATGCTAACAAAAGCGACGATCTTAATTTCTTCAACTGAAAAGTACACATAATGAAAATTATGGTTTAATTATTAAAACTATTCAACTAATATAATGATCGAAATATTCCCTGGTAAATGGCATAATACATTCAACAATTGCAGATATCAATAAATTTGTACGATCAAAGAATTCAATGCCAACAAAAAAATTAGCGTGGCATTAATAAGCAGATGGAACAAAAAAACGCAGACCTGATAAATTAATTGAAAGTCAAAATAGCAAAACCAATAACCTATAAAAAAGATTAAGAGACTCTTAAAATTCAACTAAAAATAAAATGAGCATCTATTCCATTACTATCAGCAGCGGGTTTAGGAAGATGGGCGCTTTTTTGTTATGCCATTTCAACTTAAACCCGTCGTTGACTAAACTGTTCATCCAGTACCCACAATCTTTATGACAAAAAATAACTTCCAGTCAAGCTCCTGAAATCCTGACTTACGATAAAAACAAAGCCTGCTGATTATATCTTTTGCAAGAATCAAAAAAGAGATTCAGACTTTCAAAAAGCTTGTTTGATAGAATAGTTGCCAATAATTAAAGGAGCCAAATCAACTTTTCAAACAATATTTGCCAATCAAAATGCACTAAATAGAACAAGTGATGTCTTTTGGTTTCCATCTGGAGTTTCTACATCTGCACCATAGGAATAGAAACTGTGGTTCACTTGCAGAAGAACATTTTTAGCAACATTATAGGTTGCTGCAAGAGTCACTGCATTTTCGCCATCACTTACGGTACTTCCATTATTGGGATTATGGGCTATTCTGTAAGCAAGGCCAAGACCAAGTTTTGATGGAACGATTCCCATATCGGCCGCAATGGTGAAGGCTGTTTTATTTGCTAAAGGACTTTCATTAAAGTCGTTCGGTGTAGCTCCCGATGCTGCATCCGATTTCTTTGCACTACCATAAGCCACATAAACACCAAGAGGATAACTTCCAACCTTACCCTGAGCTTGGCCATCAATTGCCCATACATCGGCTTTTTTTGTAAGGCCTGCAGACCCAGAAACATCAATACTTGAAGTCCCCTTCCAAAGCTGGAATCCGGCAGCAAGCTCAAAGTTACCTACTTTTGCAGGAGTAACAACGCCCCTTACATAGCTCATGAATTTATGTGGCGTTGAGTTTGCAAGGTCATTTGTATTATTAGTAATGTATGGAGTATAGCTTAAATACCCATACTTGTGATGGAAAACCAGGGCAACACCAGTTGTGCCGTTGTTCGCTTCATTCGCATCCTGAACAAGATATTGTTGTGCGGAAGTCTCTGCTGCATTTTCAAACGGTCGGGAAAACTCTACAGCACCCGTGTTCAGGAGTTCGTAACCGTACGCTGGCCCTTGAGTATCAGTGAAAAACGGAATGGCGCTGATGATAAAGTCATTCTGGGGAAAAACAAAGGGCATCTTGAAGCCCGCCAATAGAGACTTGTCTCTGCCCAGACTGATATCAGCCTGATATCCGATGTTTTTTGCCACCCTGCCGGCAAGAAAAAGACTTGCTTCATCAGGCATATTAAACTCGCCCCCGTTTGTTCCATCTGTTGACACTCCATTGGTTTTCACATACCTGAGCTTGGTGACGACTGCCGCATTAAGTGTTACTGGAAGAGAGAGTGAGTTATCTTCAATAGTCTCCTGTTTGCCTGTTTGCGTATATCCGTTTGCCTTGAACGACCGACCATAGGCATTGAGTAATGGATATCTCTGGAAATGGCATGCAGCGCATGACTGTCCTGTCTGCCTTGAAAAGGCTGGGGTTGCTGACACCTGCGGGACAAAACCTAATAAAGGAACAAACGCTCCGATCAAAACTAATAAAATACGTTGTTTCTTTAGCGACATAACACGTAATGAGTTTAATGATTTATATCGATGAAATTGAATGGCAAGCAAATAAATACCTTAAAGCAACGTTCACGCTTATTTATTTACAACAACAATACAATATCTTTTCCTAAAGAATCCTTAAATGAATCGTAAATTTTCCTTAAAAATCTTAATTAATTTTTTTCACACAACTCTTATTATTGCAACAATGTGCCTTCAAAAACTTCAGAGACCTTAAGTATACTGTTGCAAAGTTATTATGTTACATCTAACAACAGATTAATGTATCAGACACTGATCAACCATATAGGCAACTGCATTAGCATCTTCAGCTTCATTGAATTCAGTATCCCCACCCTTTGGCGGCATCTGCCTGAAACCCTGAATTGTGTGTTGCACCAGTACCGCCATCCCTTTTGCAATTCTTGGCTTCCAGGCAGAAATATTACAAAACTCAGGCGCTTCCAAAACCCCGGTGCCATGACAGTTTGCACACACCTTTTCGTACACCTTTTTTCCCTTATCAAGATTATATTTTTCCCGCAGTTCAACACTTGCTGGATCAGGCGTTGCATTGACAAGCAATGGTGTTGAACAAAAAAAGGCGGCAATAAAACAACAAACCTGAACTGAAGTTTTCATAATGATATAAGTTTGTCGAATGGTAAAAATAGGCATAACAGTAAATAATGAGCTTGACTCATCACCACTGTTACCCCTTATGATAGGATTGATACAACGATAAAGAGGCACCTTTATTCAGGTACCTCTTTAATTTTACTTAGAGCAGAGCGTATTATTTTGCCATTTTAAGAGCAACAGTGGCAGTCTGCCCTTCAGCAACGGTAACCATTGTCTTCCCCTGAGGCTTGAGCTTTTCGCTCCATGCGGATATTTCATAAGTACCCGCAGGAACATTCTTTATAGTAAACTTGCCATCGGCACCGCTTACACTGAAATAGGGATTTTCAGTAACAACAACAAAACCCGACATTTCGGAATGCACATTGCACAGAAGATTCACAACACAGGGCTTATCAAAAAGAACTGACTTTGACATTCCCGGATTGTATGTTCCAAGATTAAATTTTTTGCAGGCATCCGCAGAAAATATATTGTGATTAACTTTATCACTGTTTATAAAATCAACAGTTGAACCCGCAGGGACTGCAAGCACATGGGGTAGAAAAACAAGATTTTTCTGATCCATCACTGCCTTCTGGGGAGCAACTGGCCCTTTGACGCCTTTCAGGTAAACTACTGCGTCTTTTTTATACTTTGCCAAAGTAGCATCAACTGTCCCTGTTACTGTTCCTCCACAAAAAGCAGTTGAGGTGATGAACCCGAAACAGGTCATTAAAAGCGCGCTTTTCAATGATTTGCTTTTGAAGCTAAACATGTCTGACTCCATTGTTTTTGATTTTTTCAAAAAATTAAATCGTTTAAACTAAAAACATAATACAATATAACAATCACTTACCGGAAAGAGTTCTGATATAGGTCACAATGAACTCCAGCTCCTCAGGTTGAAAAGACTTCCCCCACGGCGGACACATATTGGACTTGCCCACCGAGGCTGATCCTTCCATTATCGCCTTAAAAAGCCTCTCATTCGACAAGCTCTTCATAAACGCTTTATCGGTAAAATTGGCTGGCGATGGTGTCAAACCATAATACTGCCCCCCCCCATCACCTGTTTCTCCGTGACAGACCGCACAATAGTGCAAAAAGAGCCTTTTTCCTTCCTTAAGAGCAAAAGGGACCTTTGTCACTGTGGCGGCAGAATCAACTGCCGCCATCGTCTTTGTGGAATCAGCTTTCCCTGACTGGTTCGGTTTCTTGCCGCATCCCGCAATCACAAGCACTGAGAGAGTTGCGAAAATGGCGAACTTCCTGATTTGTAAGGTTTTTTGCATCACTTCGTGTTCAGTTTCAGGGTCATCAAAAAGTTTGTCAAATAAATTCTTTCCCGTTCGGTAAAGCCATAATCCGGTTCAACAATATCAGGTTTGAATTTGCGGGCATTTTCAAGATGCCTGAAAATAAACCCGGGCTGTAACCGGTTACCCACATCCGACAAATTAGGCCCAAGAGCGCCGCCATCCAATCCAATCTGGTGACAGGATCTGCAACCCTTGAATTCGTACAGAGCCTTTCCCTTGCTGATCTGTTCAGGCAGGGCCATGGTAGTTATCGTCGGTATTGCCTTCGGAATATCTGTTGTAACGAGTTCCTGCTGGAAGTAGTCGACCACAACATCAACATCCGACTTGTTGGTATCCTCAACCCTCTGTTTGCCAAGGTTAAATTTCGGCATTGTCACCTTTGCCGCTGGCTTGCCCAATGTCAGGCCAAGCTTCGGCATCTGCTGAAGCAGAGGTCGTATAACATCAGGATTGGCAAGGAATTTACGGATCCATTTCTCCTGAAGCTTGCTACCGGCAATTGAGAGATCAGGCGCGTAATCAGCTCCAATACCTTTAATACTATGGCAATTGGTACACTTTACATCAGCTATAACCTTGGCAAAATCACCAGTGAATTTGTACCCTTGTACCCCTGCCATCTTGTCTAATTCCTGGCGTGATGGAACCATGAAACGTACCGGCACATTTGCATCGGTAAATCCATAGAGCACTGCTGCCAGTTCATTAACCTCAGATTCTGAAAGACGGAAATCCGGCATCCTCAGGCCAAGCCTGAATCCCCTTGGATCTCTCAGCTTTTGTTTCAGATAACTCAAGCGATCGTTCGGAATTGCTTTGGCAAGCTTTCCAAAATCAAGCATCTCAAGCGGCTTGCTGCCAATTGACGAAAGTTCCGTGCCAATCTTTTCACGCATTTCATCTTTTCTCAGAAAGCTGACGCCCTGGCTTTTCAATGAAGGCGCAATCTGCACCATCTCCTCCATACCCTGCAGCTTATGACAACCATAACAGCCATACTGCTGAATCAGCTCTTTTCCTTTCTTGATCGATGCCGCCTTGATTTCAACAGGCTGCACATACCTGGCTTCTGCTTCATCGTCCTTATACTCGCTGACGATATATTCGACCAAAGCATTGATCTCCTGATCCGTAAAGCGGAAACGAGGCATTTTGGTGCCCGGGAAATAGGCATTTGGATTCTTGAGCCACTTGAATAACCACTCCTTGTTTACCTTACTGCCCACTTTGCTCAAATCTGGGGCATAAACCTTGATATGATTACCACCCCTGCCGCCTGTAGTATGGCAGAGATTACAGCGTGCCTGACTCCACAGCGTCTTGCCCTGCTCCACAAGCTGAGCGTTGGGTTGAGTATTTGCATAATCAACATCATGACGGGTGGTTCCGGACATACTGAACAGATAGTCAGCTATAGCTTCCGCCTGCGCCTGTGTAAAGAAAAACTTTGGCATCCGGGCCGTTGAAAAGTATTTCTTCGGATCCAGCAGCCAATTGACTGCCCATGAATAATTGACCTTGGAACCGACCTCTGTGAGTACCGGACCAACATCACCAATTGACTCATAACCGGGAATTTTGTGACAACTGTAACAACCGTATTTTTTAATAAGCTCAGTGCTAATTCCAATCTGTTCTGCTCCACGAAGCCCCTTGATATCACCATGGCAGTTAAGACATGATGTCTGGGTCATATCACCATCAAGCAAAGGTTCATCAAAGTGCTTGACCTTTCCGTGTGCTTTTTCGACAGAAGTGGTTGCACGACCCTGTCCGCGATGACAGAAAGTACATCCAAACTTTGACGGGTCATGATGATCAAGATAGACAAAGCTCGCCGGGTGTTTGGTGAAGGGCTGTAGAGATGAAACCTGATGTTTGCCATCTATACCTATATGACATGACTGGCAGCGGTCAGCCTTGTCAATGTCCTTGATGTGTACCTGCTTTATTTCAACAGCTACCTTGTCATTACTTGCAATCTTTTCCTTAAGCTCTTCAAGTCCTTTTTTCATATCCTCAATCTCGGCCTTGAGATTGACCGTCGCCGATGTCATCTCATTAAGAGCATTCTTAAAGGCCTCTTCTTTCTTCTGAATCGAAGCTCGACGCAGGTTTATTGCGTCAATCTCCCGCTGCAGAAGATCCATTGTGGCCTTGTATTCTGGCTTTTGTGTCTTGGTAAAGTAATACTCCGACTCAAGAAACTTTCCACGAGCATTTTGCAGCTCTTTCTGGTTGCTTGCAGCAGTTGCATGAATGTCATCAAACTGTGTTGTCAGTTGCTTGTACTTCTCCTGATTTGCGGGACTCTGAAAGACTGCTTCCGCTTTGGCCAGTCTTGCTTCCAATTCAGCAAGGCGTGTGTGCCCGCCCGACCTCTGGAAGTCAACAACAGCCTTGCGGTATTCACTCTCAAGCTTGTCGTGCTTCAGTGTCTTGAACTCTTGCTGGTATTTTTTCCATGGTCTCAGGCCAAACTCGTCATCCCATACCACCCACAGAGAGAGCGCAAGTAAAACTACACTAAAGAAAACAAAGATATAGACTCTGTTGGATGAATTATTTTTCTGCTCATTCGCCATTTTCAACAGTTTTTTTTGACTTTTAGAATGACCTGTTACCGGATACCTGAATAAATTAATGACCTGTGATCAAACATTAAACCAGGGGGTGATCCATATATACTTGATCAGGAAAACCAGCCTTAAAACCATTTTGATCGGTATGGACATCATGGTGATAAACAAAAACATGATGGTGATGTACCGAACCATACCCAACTGGCTCAACAGCTCAGGATTATTTTTTTTCCAGTACCGGTAAGGTGCAATCATTCCTCCTGCCAGATATGAACCAACAACAAAGGCTCCAATAAGAAATCCTGGTAATGATCGTGAATCAATGCCAATAACACTGGTTAAATCTCTGGTTGGCTCAAAAACAACCCTTGCATGATCCCACTCCTGCCATGGCCAGTACCACAACCATCCGGGACCTCTGAAAAAGACGCCAATAACAATAAGTAATAACCAAAGCACAAGAAAGCCGAATGAAAAAATAATAATCGCATACTTTCTCTCGGCAAACGTATAATAACCATTCCCTTTTGGATTGATATCGATATAGGGAATAGCCAGTAAACCGACAACGATGAGTGAGGGCAACACGACACCAGCAAGCCATGGATCAAAATAAACCAGCAACTCCTGAAGTCCGAGAAAGTACCACGGAGCCTTTGCCGGGTTTGGAGTAATTGTAGGATTAGCAATCTCCTCGAGCGGAGCATCAACAGCTATCGACCATACAGTAAGCCCCACCATCACGACAATTGCAATGAGCAGCTCAATACGCACAAGTGGTTTGAACGTATCAATAAACTTGTCGTTTTCCCCGTCCACGGGACGCCCGGCAGCAAGAAGCTTGTCATTATCAAAAGCCTGCTGAAAAGCCCATCCTGTAAAAAAAGTCACCATGATGATCATGATCACAATGGCAATATTATCAGGCTGGGTAATGATTTGAATAAATGGATTCATATTGGACTCTTCCCTGTTTGTTATTTTTGAGGTTTTGAAATTCCGCCATCCTTTCTGACCCGCCAGAAATGAACAAACATCAAGATGATTGAGATCAGCGGAATAGCAACGCAATGCCAGATGTAAGACCGGAGCAATGCATTTCCGCCAACCTGGGCGCCACCAAGCAGCGCAAAACGGATATCATTATATGGGGTAATGTGCAGGTATTCACTGAAGGGGCCCTGATATCCCAGCAGCGGAGTCGCAGCGCCCATATTGGTGCCAACGGTGATCGCCCAGAAGCCGAGCTGATCCCACGGAGTGAGATAGCCAGTAAAACTCAGAAGAAACGTCAGCACAAGCAGAAAAACACCAATGCCCCAGTTAAACTGGCGAGGGGCTTTATAGGAACCGGTCATAAACACACGAAACATGTGAATCATCACCACAATAACCATGAAGTGAGCACCCCAACGATGGAGGTTGCGCAAAATGACACCAAAGGGCACCTGAAACTCAAGATCCTTGATATCGGTATAGGCTTGATCAATAGATGGATGGTAATAAAACATCAGAACAACACCAGTGATAACAAGAAGAATAAAGGCAAAAAAAGTTATGCCTCCCATTCCCCATGTGAAACGGAGCTTGACGGCACTTTCACGAACCTGCACCGGGTGCAGATGGAGAAAAACGTTACCGAAAACAGCCTGTGCCCTGTCTCTGATGGAATTTCGGTAATCCCTTCTGAATATGGATTTCCATATCAGATTTTTTCTGACCTTTTCACTTATCTCTGGTAGGCTTTTCATAGTCCCGTCACGTTTTATGTTCTAAACAGTTTACTGATAGCCGCGAAGTTTTTTTAACTGCTTCGCATAGACAGCCTCATCCTTGCGCGAACCATCCGGATTTATCATCATAACGCCAGTCCAAGGGCAGTCAATAGCACAAATATTACAACCAGTACATCGATCATCGACCTGGGCTATACCGTTAAAGTTCAAGTCCGAATCAACGATCGTTATGCAGTGTGATGGACAGCTCTGTAAACAAATCCTGCACCCGGTACAGAGTTCGGAGATGATTCTTGCTGCTGCCCGTTTTTTGACTCCGGTCACTATCTTCAGTGAAGAGGGTGACACAGGAGACTCTATCTTGTCATCGGGTTCCATGAGTCATTACAATTTCTGTTATCGGATACCAATCAAACTCTCAATAAACTCTGAGGATAAACCTCACTTGATTCTTTGCCCGGAACACCCGGAAACTTGATGGTCTTGTCGACCAACAACTGACCATCTTCAGCCACACTTATCTTAAACCGATCCATCGGTCTTGGTGCGGGACCTTCAAAATTGAGTCCAGTGATGTAGTATCCACTGCCATGACAGGGACACTTGAATTTTTTCTGAGACTCCATCCAGCTTGGCGTACAGCCAAGATGAGTGCACTTCGTCTCCATCGCAAAAAACGCTCCATCAGGAAGACGGATAACCCATGTGCCATATTCCCTCTGATACTGAGAGTTGACTTGGCCCGGAGGATATTCGTCCGGAAAACCAACCTTAAACTGTGATGGCGGTTCAAACAGCACTCTCGGGTAAAAGAACCTCAAAAAAGCCGCCGAGTTTATGGCAAGAAAACCGGCAAGACTTCCCCAGCCCACTCTCATCAGAAATTTCCTTCTCTCGCCTGACTTCGCCTGGGCATCCTCAGTTCCACCCCGATCAATAATCTCTTTTTTTTGCTCTGTTACGAGCTTTTTTTCATCCTGCATAGCAGTTTTTTTTTTGCTTTCAATTGAGACCTTTTTTCTTAAACGTAACATGTTGTCTCGACAACACAATGATGCTGAATGTCAGGACAATCTTAAAAAAGGTGTGCACATAAACCTCGTCAGGGATTTACCGGTTTATGAGCACACCTCTCACACAACACAACCAAAGTCATGAGAGCAAGAGAAAGGCGTGTCTACCGAACACGCCTTTCCAAACACGCACGAGAAATCCGTGCTGATCAACGTCAATTAAAACCCGATTCCCACATTTAACTTAAAGGTATCTGGTTTGTTGAGTCCAGATGCCATTCCCGCAACAGAAGTATCGCCCTTGTCAAAAAAGGTGTAAGCTCCGGCAATAAAGACGTTAGCCCTTGTCCATGCGGTAAGCGTCAAAGCATAAGACGGATTGGTTCTGTCAACTCCTCCTGGGAGCTGGTCTTTAATGTGCCTGTAAGCAACCTTTCCTTGCAACCAGGGATACACGAAGTAAGCAGCATCAAGACCATAGTTGTTCAGGTGCGAGTCAACACCTCTGCTCCATTCAGCTCCACCACTAAAACTGCCATGGTTTGCACTGACATCAAAACCGTAAACTGTCTTATTATTATCATATCCATACGTGTTAGTATATATGCCAGGCTTAAAATTGACAACACTTGCGCCAATTTCAACGGCGTTATCCAGCCCGACATATTCATTGCCATACGTTCCTCCTGCACCACTCAGCACACCTGCGCCTCCAATCTTATACTCTACCCGGCCATACCTGATATCATCAAGGTGTTGACTCACGGTAATAGCTGCCGAATTTGTGCCATTACTTACAGTTCCGGCATAAACACGAAGCCCGCCAGACTTTTCCCCTGCTGCATAGCTGAATTCAAGTCCAGTTCCACCTGTGGATGGCAATATAGCAGTAGCTGATGATTCATCCTCGCCGCTTCCCATAAAACTGAATGCGTTACCAACGCCCAGCATAACTCCAGGAGCAAATGACCACGTTGCCCTGAAATTTGACTTTGGAGTAGTCCCATTGGTTGCAAACGACTCAAAACCACCGAAAAACCCAATGTTCTCACCGATAGTACCACCGGTGAGAATACGAGCATCAAAAGGGCCCGCCCAGTTTAACGTTTGAGGAGTCGCAAGTGTTCCGTTTGCCCTGTGAACTGATCCGGAATAATTGATCAGTGGACCTGTCAGATAAACAGAAAAAGGAGCAAAACCCGGAATATCGGAAGGCCAGGGAGATGCCGGGAAGGTTTTTTTCCAGCCATCAGCGCCCAATTTTACCTGTTCCTGCTTCGCATGATCCGCATCTTCACCACCCGGCCAGCGATAGCCATTTGCCTTAAATGCCTCACCAAAAGCGTTTCTTGCAGGAAAACCTGCATGGCAGGTATAACAGGAAGTCTGATATTTCCTGGCAAAAGCGGGTATAGCAGAACTGTCCTGACTCCAGAACAGAGCTGGAACCATACACGCCGAAACAATAGATGCTAAGGTCAATCTCCTCATAAAACACTCCGTTTTTAATTATAAGATGAACAAATTTTCAGCTACCGTGCGATACAAAAAATTCAAAAAAATTCGTCAAGGCAAGTTCAGAAGTAAACTTTTCCAATACGCCCAATCATTTGTTTTGCAAAGAGTTGCAAAAAATAGATCGGTAAAGATGGCCAAGAGAATGAGTCAACGAAAATGCGCACCACAGAACCAACAGCGCAAAACTTTTATTACAGCGCAAATATGACCGGCAATAACGAACAAAATTATTAAAGCAGGTTCTCGCCAGAACAGAATGCAAAATTGAAACATAAAGTTTGTTGTTAACTTTAAAACAACAAGCTATGTATTAAAAAAGAAGTAGTAAAGCGATCAAGAAGAAATCGTGAAAGAGCAAAACAACAATTGTTAAATGACTTTCACCAAAAACTTATTAACATTATGAAGTTAGACCGTATAACTCCATAATGTTAAGGATATGTTAAGAATTCTTTTATTAAAAGCCAAAATTATTTTCTGATTATCAGAGAATTATGCGTCCAGGAACTGAAAAAGAGCCTCGACTGTTTGCTAATCCATCATAGCGCTTGTATATTTGACCAGTATTAGAACAGTCTGTTGTTGGTTTTATGTCATTGACTCTCGTTGCCGATACCATGATTCTCTTCTAAAATGGCCAATCGTTTTATGCTCACCGACTTGCTGTCGCTTCCGAAGATCAACAAGTATCATGCTCTGACGATAATAACGTAACAAGAACGACTCAATATTATTATGGTAGTTGCCCGGCGCCGCTGGTTTCAGACTCCCTGGGATTTCAGGGAATCGGTTTTGTTTACTGCTGCTGCACTCTTTGCAGGTTTTGTTTTTGAATTTGCCTCATCCGGGAGCAGCATCGCACTGCCCCGCCTGCCAGTCAATGCCATAATTTTGTCTCTTTTTGCTGCTGTTGTTTTAAGCATCGGCTTCAGTTTGAGGAATAATCTTATCGTCAAATGGTTCGGAGGAATTCCTCTTGGTCTTTGCCTGATTTTTGCGATAGCCCTTCTCTCGTTGATCGGTGGCATTGTACCCCAGGGCACTGAATCATCGGGCTCACTTGCCGCACAAGCAGGCGTCAACCATATTTTTTCAAGCTGGCCATTTGCGCTTACTGTTATTCTTTTTCTGGCGAACCTCGGGCTGTCGCTCTCATGGAAGCTCATTCCATTTAAAGTACAGAATCTTCAGTTTATTCTTTTTCATGCAGGATTCTGGATCGCCTTGTCATGTGCCATCTTCGGCAGCGCCGATCTTCAGCGGCTTGTTGTGCCGATTGAAGAGGGGAAAGCAAACAGTTTTGGTTATACAATGGAGAGCGATACTCCGCAGCGGCTTCCTTTTTCTGTTTTTCTTCATGAATTTTCTCTTGAAGAGTATCCACCTCAACTGCTTCTCTATGATCCCCACAGTGACAAGCTCCTGATGGACAAATCGCAGACGATTCTTGAAGTCCGGAAGGGTACAACGGCGTCATGGAAGGGACTTGATGTTCTGGTGCTTGACTATATACCATTTGCACTTCCCGGGAAGGATGGTCTTCCTCAGCCCGCTGACCGCTCAACCGGCATCCCTTATGCGAAAGTAAGAATCAGTGCTGACTCTACAAAGCGTGAGGCATGGATCAGCACAGGGAGTCCGATGCTGAAACCCGATGCCGCTGCACTGGGAAACCTCTATCTCATCATGGTACCCGGCACACCAAAATCATTCCGCTCGGCCGTGACCATCCAGGACGGCAAGGGAGATGACGTCATGGCAAATCTTGAGGTAAACAAGCCTGTGAATTTTAAGGAATGGAAACTTTATCAGATGGGATACGATGAAAAAGCCGGACGATGGTCGAAGTTGAGCCTGATTGAAGTCATCCACGACCCTTGGCTCCCAGCAGTTTACCTTGGCTTTTTTATGATTATGGCAGGAAACATTCTTTTTTTCTGGAATGGCATTAAACGAACAGAGGGGGCATCATCATGATTACATTTACTACGGCTGCAATTCTGGCCATTGCCTGCTGGTCGCTGGGAAGCATCGTCAGTATTTTTGCCAGACGCACTCCTGTACTGAAAGTCCCTGCCTTCCTTCTCGCTTTTGGAGGCTCAGTGGTTATGATATCTTTTATAGCTTTTTATTGGTCAATTCTTGACCGACCTCCGCTCAGAACACTTGGCGAAACCCGGCTCTGGTACGCCGCACTGATTCCGCTGGTGGGATTTCTGGTTGAGTACCGCTGGAAAATAGACTGGCTGAAATACTACTGTATGGCATTGGCCGGGTTTTTTCTCGTCATTAACCTGCTGCACCCCGAGGTTTTTGACAAGACGCTCATGCCCGCCCTGCAGAGTCCCTGGTTTATTCCGCACGTGGTTGTCTATCTTGTCGGCTATGTGCTGCTTGCCGCCTCTTCTGTTACAGCATTGCACAACGTCTCCCTCCAGTTGAGGGCAAAAAAAAATGTGACTGGCGAATCCGTTTCGCACTATCTGGCGTTGCTTGGGTTTGTGTTTCTCTCTTTTGGTCTGATATTCGGCGCTCTGTGGGCAAAGGAGGCGTGGGGACATTACTGGACATGGGATCCCAAGGAAACCTGGGCATTTCTCTCATGGCTGGCCTATCTCGGCTATCTTCATGCGTACCGGTACAATATTGAACGAAGCAAGTTACAGTGGTATCTTGCCCTTGCCTTTGTGGTGCTTCTGGTCTGCTGGTTTGGGGTCAACTATCTTCCTTCAGCTCAGAACAGCGTCCACACCTACACGCAAAGCTGAAGCAATCTTCCTTTTGTGGCTCTGGCGGTCAACAGGTGGTCAGAGCCCCTGACCTGTTGAGAGAAATCACTCAGGAGACATAAATGGTACGGTAATTTTCAAGGTTTTCAAGGACATGACCAGTCCCCCTTGCAACAGCAGTCAGTGGATCTTCACAGATATGGACAGCAAGCTTTGTCTCTTCCTTGATTTTTTTATCCATTCCTTTAATAAGTGACCCGCCTCCGGCCAGAAACAAACCCCGATGGAGAATATCGACAGAAACTTCCGGCTTGACCATTAAAAATTCAAGACTTTTTTTGATCGCAATAATAATCTGGTTAATCGGCGTGGCCATGGCTCTCCTGATAAACACTGAATCAATCTCCAACTCTTCCGGAAGGCCGGATTCAAGATTGATGCCAATAACCGTCATCTTCAGTTCGGTGTCAAGCTTATAGGCCGAGGCAATGTGTAACTTGACCTCTTCTGCCGTACGTTCACCAATAACCATGTTGTATTCTTCGCGGAAATTACGAATAATTTCGCTTGTCATATCACTTCCAGCAACCCGAAGGGATTCGCCTGATACAATTCCGCTGTAGGCAATAATAGCAATATCAGTTGTGCCCCCGCCGATATCAACAATCATATTCCCTTTTGGTTCGTGAATATCCAGCCCGATACCTATTGCAGCAGCCATGGGCTCACTGATAAGATAAACTTTTTTGGCACCGACATGTTCGGCGGAATCCTTCACGGCCCTTTTTTCAACCTCGGTGATACCCGACGGAACGCTCATCACAACGCAGCGAATGCCAAATGAAAACAATGTCTTTGTTTTATTGATCAAACCTTTGATCAGCTCTTCCGTCGCCTCATAATCAGCAATCACTCCATTTGCCAGCGGACGGATCGTAATGACGCCTGGATGCGTTTTTTCATGAATCCTATAGGCTGCATGACCAATGGCCACAATTTTACCTGTATTGAGATCGCGGGCAACAATGGAGGGCTCATTCAAAACAATCCCTTTGCCCCGGACAAAAATCAGCGTATTCGCCGTTCCAAGATCAATGGCAATATCCCTGAACAGACTTCTGAAAAAATTCATGTTAATCTGGTTCTCTTTGTTGACTTTGGCACAATAGTGGCTGGATTTCCAGAAAGGAAAATACAAAGTATTCTCTGAATTCAAGCAGTAAATCCGGAAGGATACTATCACTTTCCGATGCAGAAGCGATCAAAAATAAGGTTTAATATCTCCTCGTTCACCACCTGGCCGGTGATTTCTCCCACATACTCGAGCGCTATGCGAAGTTCAAGCGCTATAAGCTCAGCGCCCGACTCTCCGTCAACAACCAGCGCCTGTGCGCGTTCAAGGGCATCTGACGCATTGCGAAGTGCTTCATAGTGGCGCAGACTTGTCACCAGAACACTCGATTCATGCCGTTTGTCCAATCCTTCAGCCATACTGCTCATAAGATGTTTGAACAGGTCAAGACCGTCGCCAAGCGCGGCAGATATACCGCAGACCTCGCACCCGGTTTTTGAGCAAAGCTGCTGCAACCGGTCAGCAGATTCGACGGTCAAATCAATTTTATTGGCGACCACAATCACGCTGGCTGCCGGATATTGTAGACAAAATTCCCGAATCCGGGACACTTCGTCAAGATAATTCTCAAGGCTTATGTCGAGAAGATAAAGAATCAGATCAGCCTCGGACATTTTTTTAAAACTGCGCCTGATGCCTTCAAGCTCAATCTCCTCACCTTCTTCACGCAGACCTGCCGTGTCGGTCAACCGGAACAAGCTTTTTTCATGCAAAAAATACTCTTCAATGTAATCGCGAGTTGTCCCAGGAATATGGCTCACAATAGAGCGCTCTTCACCAAGCAGCGCATTGAGCAACGTTGATTTTCCTGCATTCGCTCTGCCGGCTATCACCGTCGCAACACCTTCTTTCAGAATCCTTCCGTGCTGGTAGGATTCGACAAGTCGAGAAAGCTCTTCATGCAGAAGATGAAGCTCTGCCTGAAGCTGACTTCGGCTCTGGAACTCGACCTCCTCTTCACTGAAATCAAGCTCAAGCTCCAGAAGGGCACATGAACACAACAGCCGCTCGCGCATGGCATTGAGCCTCAAAGAAAGCGTCCCCTGCATCTGGTTCACTGCGGTACGAAACGCCGATTCAGACCGCGCGTGGATCATCTCTCCAATGGCCTCGGCCTGTAACAGATCAATGCGGCCATTAAGAAAAGCCCGCCGTGTAAACTCTCCGGGTTCAGCAAGCCTGCATCCTTCATCAAGCAGCACTTTCAGGATATGTTTTACTACAACCGGACCTCCATGACAACTGAACTCAACCATGTCTTCCATGGTAAAGGAGTTTGGCGATCGGAACACGAGGGCAACGACCTCGTCAATCAGCCCGTCGCCGTCATGAATGGTACCAAAATGCGCCCTGAAACCTTTTGATTGTGCAAATCGGAAGGTCGGTTTGTTTTTTTTGCGGAACACCCGCTGAGCGATATCGAAAACCCCAGTGCCGCTGATACGGACAACAGCAAGAGCGCCAACACCAACAGGTGTGGCTATTGCAGCAACAGGATGCCCCTGTCCGGGAAAGATAAATGGTGTCGTCATAGTCGGAGAGAAACGTCAACAAGGTGATTCCTGTCAGCAAGTATAAGAAATCGCATCAAGAAAGAGTAAATTCATCATCGCTTGTGCAGAGAACAAACAATTACTATTGAACATGCCTGATACAACACCGATTGAGCAATTGAAAGCCGCTATTGTTGAAGAGAGAGAGAGAACCCTTACTGAACAGTTTGACCGGGTACTGAGCCTTGTCAGGGTGCTGCGTCAGGAGTGTCCATGGGACAGGAAGCAGACGCCTGAGTCGCTGGCTCACCTGTTGCTTGAGGAGAGCTATGAACTGGTTCATGCCATTGACCAGCAGGATGAAAATGAACTGAAAAAAGAGATTGGCGACCTCTTTCTGCATCTCTGCTTTCAGGTGCTTCTTGGCCAGGAACGGGGGTCATTCTCTTTTGTCGAGGTCTTTGATGCTCTCTGTCAAAAGCTTGTCCATCGCCATCCGCATGTCTTTGGTGACACGTTGGCCGAGACTGAGGGGGTGGTCTTGAAAAACTGGGAGTCTCTCAAGCTCAGCGAAGGACGAAAAAGTTTGCTTGATGGCGTACCGACGGTAATGTCGGAGCTTTTGCGTGCCTACCGTGTCCAGAAAAAAGTCTCCGGTGTCGGCTTTGACTGGCCCGACAGCGAGGGAGTTATCGACAAACTGGTTGAAGAGATCAAAGAACTGAAAGCAGCTTCAAGCAAAGAGGAGCAGGAGGATGAGTTCGGTGATCTGCTCTTCAGTCTTGTTAATTACAGCCGTTTTCTTGAGGTCAATCCAGAAGATTCTCTCCGTAAAGCGACCAACAAGTTCATTGGCCGTTTTCGCAGGATTGAGGAACACGTTGAGGCATCTGGCCGCAAATGGGATGAGTATACTGCTCAAGAGCTTGACGTGTTGTGGAAGATGGCAAAACAGTGGGGGGCCCGAGAATCCGGCCCAGCTATTAAGTAGCCGGGCCGGAGTTCATCGTTTGTTTCAGGACTCCAGAATCTTCAGGATTCCACGAAGAGGAATTCCTGCCCATTCAGGACGGTTGTTCAGCTCATAGTTAAGCTCATAAATTGCCTTGTTCATCAGGTAACCGCGCATCAGATGTTCACGCTGTTTTGCATCTTCCGGCACAATATCGCCCCCTTTGGTTTTTTCGAAATAACTGTCGATAAAGTGCTGGCCAACATAATAGCTCCATCGATCAGCCCAGGACTCGAGAGCAGCTCTGTCTTCTGGACGAAGCGTTGCTTCAATGTGACGCAAGACGCTGAAGGCCGCATAGTCAAACGAGCGAAGCATTCCGGAAATATCCCGGAAAACCGATCGCTTAATCTTGCGTTCTGAAATCGGACGTGCAGGCTCACCTTCAAAATCAATGACCACAAAGTCCTTGCCGGTAAAGAGCACCTGACCAAGGTGATAATCGCCGTGTATCCTGATTTTGAACGTATCAATTTTTTCAAGCCTTATAGGATCAAACTGTTGCAGTACCTGCTTCTGCTTCTGTACAAAAAGAGATGCCAGTTGCTTTTGTTCGGCAGGCATCTTAGGCATTATTTCTTTGAGAAGAAGAACCGCACGTTTGACCTGCTCGCACATTGCCTGATAAATTGAACGCTGATACAGTGTCGTAAACGCTTCAGGAGCAAATGCGGGATCATCAACAAGTGAAGCAAGTGAAAGATGCATTTCGGCAGTACGCTCAGCCAGTTTTTCAATCATCCCCAGATAGATGCCTCCAATGAATTCCTGCATGATTTCAGGAAGCTGTAAAGGATCGCCACTCAATCCCGGCAGAGGTGGCAACGCGACGACGCCGGTATGAATTTTTGACAGAACCCTCTCATAGTACTGATTTGCCTGAGCGAGTGAAAGCTGCCATGCGTCTCCTTCATTTTTGACAAAATTCTGGAGAATACCAAGCGAGTATCGCGCAGTGCGACTCTGCTCATAATTCAGTGAACCGAGAAAACTCGGCAGGTTTTTAAACGACGTGCGGTCACTCAGGGCGCTGCACATTTCAACCTCCGGCGATACTCCAACTTCAATACGACGGTAGAGTTTCAGGCAAAGATCGTTATGAAACCTGATTGATGTATTGGTCTGTTCGACGCCCATCAGTGAGGGCTCCGGCCCTTTGCCGGTATATTTCTCGCTGAGCGTATCAAGTTTAAGCGACTTCTGGCCGGAAACAAGACCCGCCTTACCCTGCCAACTCTCTTTTTCCGTAACAATCTGATACAGATGATTCAGGAACTGACTGTCGAACGTTGCATCGCAGAGATATCCCTCTTCATCACCAACAACCACTCTTGCGATTACTCTTCTGCAGAAATTGTCGTCCGTCGGGCTGACTGCCGACAACGAGGAAAAACAGACTGGCAGTTGGTAAAGATCATTTTCACCGCTTGAATAACGCACTTCCGTTATTAGAAGTTTGGCTCTTGACATGGCGGTGACAGCAATAGTGTCGTTGATTGAGATGCGCATGATCGTGCGCGCCTTGCCTCCAAACCAGCGGCTTGCGTTGTAATACTGTGGCAGAATCCCGGTTTCGAGAAGCTCCCTGCTTTTCCCGGTAAAGAGACCTGGCCAGCGAGAGACCGAGATACAGGATTTTTCCAGAAAGGTGTGCGTATCCGGCTCTTGCGTATCTTTAACCAGCTTCAGCCAGAAATAACCATAAGAGCCGAGGGCCACCATGTAGGGATGTTTCCTGATTTTCGGGAAACGATTGAGGCTGAAGACCTCTTCAGGAATGAAACCGTCAAATCGGGAAAGATCAATGGTTACTGCCTGGGCATTTTTTGAAAGATTAATGATGGAGAGGATGGTTTCATCCTCAAACTGCCGGATAAACATCAGGACTTTTGGGTTGCCCGCTTCCAGAAACTCGATAGTTCCGCGACTGAGTGATTTGTAGCGATGAGCGGTCGAAATGGCATGGCGCATCCACCAGAGCAAGGAGTTGACATTACTCTCCTGCACCTCAACGTTGACCGCCTCGTAGTGGTATTCGGGATCAATAATCACGGGCAACTGAAGCCGTTGTGGATTGGCGCGTGAAAAGCCTGCATTGCGGTCGGAGTTCCACTGCATGGGAGTACGAACGCCATCACGATCACCGAGATAGTAGTTATCACCCATACCAATCTCGTCACCATAATAGAGTACTGGTGTACCGGGAAGAGAGAGCAGCATAATGTTCATCAACTCAATTTTACGACGGTCGTTGGACATGAGCGGCGCAAGACGACGGCGAATACCAAGATTGATGCGTGCTTTTGGATCGTTTGCATAAACACGGCGCATGTAGTCGCGCTCTTCGTCTGTGACCATCTCGAGGGTCAGTTCATCATGGTTGCGCAGAAAAGAGGCCCACTGGCAGCTCTCCGGAATTTCGGGAGTCTGTTCGAGAATATCAAGAATCGGGAAGCGGTCTTCTGTTGCCAGCGCCATGTACATGCGCGGCATCAGAGGGAAATGGAAGTTCATGTGACACAAATCGCCCGTGCCAAAATAGGCCGCTGAGTCCTCAGGCCACTGATTGGCTTCGGCAAGAAGCATGCGATTGGGATAGTGCTCATCAACATAGGCCCGAAGCGCCCTCAGATAATCGTAGGTCTGTGGAAGATTTTCACAATTGGTACCCTCTTCTTCGTAAAGGTAGGGCACAGCGTCAAGTCTCAGTCCATCAACACCCATGCCAAGCCAGAAGTCAAGCACATCACGAAGCGCCTGATGTACCGCAGGATTTTCAAAGTTCAGGTCGGGCTGGTGGTGATAAAAACGATGCCAGAAATATTGACCGGCCACAGAATCATAGGTCCAGTTGGATGCCTCAAAATCCTGGAAAATAATGCGTGTCTCTGAATATTTTTCGGGGTTATCGCTCCAGACATAGAAATTTCGCTCGGGTGATCCTGCCGGCGCTTTCCGGGCGCGCTGAAACCATGCATGCTGATCAGAAGTGTGATTGACAACAAGCTCGGTAATAACTTTCAGGCCAAGGGAGTGCGCCTCCTCAAGAAACTGCCTGAAATCTTCCATGGTACCATAGTCAGGATTGACGCTCATATAGTCGGCGATATCATAGCCGTCATCACGCAGGGGTGATGGATAAAAAGGAAGCAGCCATATCGCGGTAACTCCAAGGCTTTGCAAATAGCCAAGCTTCTGGCGCAATCCCTCAAAATCGCCTACACCATCATTGTTGCTGTCAAAAAATGTCTTGACGTGCGCTTCATAAATGATAGCATCTTTGTACCAGAGCGGTTCAGGTTGATACATGTTGAGTTCGTTAAAGTATAAAAGTGACTGTTTATGAGATCGATTGTTCAGACAAGTGTTACCCTGAAAATATGGGCCGGCATCACTCTCGGGTTTATCTCCACAAAATTCCATTCACCGTTCCAATGATAGTGATTACCGGTGAGCAGGTCTTCAACCCTGAACTGGTGCAGATGCGAAAGAGCAAAGAGTTCAAGCGGAAAGCGCAGCCATCCACTTTGTGTACGAGACTGATCAAGATTGACGACTGTAAGAATAATATTGCTCGCATCATCCGACTGTTTGACATACGCCATCAGTTTGTCGTGCTCATTACCGGGTGAAGCATCGATATGCACAAAGGTGATATTGTTGGTCTGCTGCAGGGCGGCATTCTCCTTTCTGATACGGTTGATGCGGGTAATTTCAGCGCGGATATTACCGGGGCGATCGAGATCCCAGGCTTTGATTTCATACTTCTCGGAATTGAGGTACTCCTCTTTTCCTTCTGCCACCGGAAGATGCTCACAAAGTTCATAGGCAGGGCCGTACATTCCGTAATTTGCAGAGAGTGTGGAGGCAAGAACCAGACGGATAATGAACTTTTCCCGCTCGCCTTTCTGAAGTTCTTCATGGAGAATGTCAGGAGTGTTCGGCCAGAAGTTTGCCCGCATAAAATGTTTGAGCGGGGATGTGGTCAGCTCGGTGACATACTCTTGCAGGTCGTGCTTGGTGTTGCGCCAGGTAAAGTAGCTGTAGGACTGACTGTAGCCAATCTTAGCAAGGCGGGCCATCAATTTCGGACGGGTAAATGCTTCAGCAAGAAAAACAGTGTCTGGATGTTCCTCTTTTATTGAGGCAATTGCCCACTCCCAGAACGAAAATGCCTTGGTATGCGGGTTATCAACACGGAAAATTTTAACACCCTTGCTTATCCAGAACAGGAAGATACTTTTCAACTCAATCCAGAGATTCTGCCAGTCGTCAGACTCAAAGTTGATGGGAAGTATATCCTCATATCGCTTGGGCGGATTTTCAGCAAACTGCACCGTTCCATCGGGACGCCAGGTAAACCACTGAGGATGTTCTTTGACGTATGGGTGATCGGGTGAACATTGAAAGGCGATATCAAGAGCCACTGAAATCCCCGTCTCTTCAGCCGCACAAACAAATGCCGCAAAATCTTCAATGGTGCCAAGTTCTGGATGAACAGCCTTGTGCCCTCCATCACTGTTGCCAATCGCCCAGCAACTTCCTGGCTCACCGGGAGTCACGACAAGTGCATTGTTTTTGCCTTTTCGCTTGGTATAACCGATTGGATGAATTGGCGGCAAATAGATAACATCAAATCCCATTCCGGCAATCATCGGCAGAAGACGACGACAATCGTTGAACGTGCCATGTTTGTCAGGCTCTTCAGCCCATGAACGGGGGAAAAATTCATACCACGCACTGCACCCTGCCTTTTTCTGTTCAACCGTCAGTCGGAGTACTTTCTCGTAGGTTGTCCTGCACGTCATATCAGGATTGCTATCCATAAGTACACTGAGCTGCTTGTCCAGCGCTGCCGTTGTTGCGTCAAGAGACTCTTCCTCGTTGAGTTGTTCGACAAATTGAGTAAGTGCTATGGCGTCCGCTTTTCCTGCCCTGTTCGCACCTCTCGCCACAAGAAGAGCGCCAATCTGAAGATCAAGCGAAACATCCTGTCCGGCATCAATTTTTTTGATCAGGCCCTTTTTCCATGTCTGAAAATGGTCAACCTGCGCCTCAAGCGTGTATTCGTATTGTCCCGGAAGTCCAACAGTGAACGATCCTTTCCAGCGATCATTACCAAGAAACTCCATCGGGGAGCGTTGCCACGTTGTGCTTCCGGCACGCCGGAAACAGAGTCCCGCTGTAATCGTGTCGGCACCGTCAACAAAAATATCGGCTTCAACCTCAACACGTTTACCCTCCACCCCTTTTGCAGAATACTTGCCCCCGTCAAGTTCAGGTGAAACATTTTCAATGACCACTCGTTGACGTCCATCAAATAATTGATTGTCAAACGTGGGAAGGATGTGCTGGAATGAATTATTCATCTTCAAAATCTCTTGTTAATGTCAGGGGGGATCCCGGGCATAAAGCAGTCACTTTAGCTCATCAGCTCCGGTCTGCTTTCTGTTTTATTGACAGAGAGGAAAATATGAAAACTCCTTTACTTTTTTGCGTGGATACTCTTCATATTTCATCTACTGGCTTAAATATTAAATCTCGGGGGCTGTTTTTGATTTCTCCTGAAAAAAATTGTTCATTTACGTGGTGTCCTTTACAAGAAATCTATACCGATCACACAATGTTTGAACCACAAAAAGAAAGACTGCAGGAGATTCATCGTCGCCTCGAACAGTTACGGGGGTATCTTTGACGTCGATGAACGCAAGGAAAAAATCGACGACCTGGAAAAAATGACTACTGACCCGGTTTTCTGGAATGATCAGAAAGCCGCTCACAAAGTCCTGAAGGAGTTGAACGAGCATAAATCATGGACAGAGGAGTACGAAAAGATTGCCTCGACAGCAAGCGCCTGCCAGGATGAGTTTGATACTGCATTAGAGCTTGATGACGAATCATTCGGCGATGAGCTTACAGCGTCGATAGCCAAAATCGAGCACGATATTGCCGCTATTGAGTTTAAAAACATGCTCTCAGGAAAGGATGACGCTGGCAATGCCATGATCACCATTCATGCTGGTGCAGGCGGAACCGAGGCACAGGACTGGGCAGAAATGCTCTACCGGATGTACATGCGCTGGGCTGAGCGTAAAGGGTTTAAAATCTATACCGACGATTATCAGGAGGGTGACGGAGCTGGCATCAAAACCGCCACTCTCGAAATTGAAGGCCCTTATGCTTACGGCTATCTTAAGGCAGAAAATGGCGTTCACCGTCTGGTACGCGTCTCTCCTTTCGATTCAAATGCACGCCGCCATACCTCATTTGCCAGTGTGTTCACCTATCCGGAAGCTCCTCCCGATGTGGAAATTGATGTTAGAAAGGAGGATCTTGAACTCTCGACCTTCCGCAGTGGCGGAAAAGGTGGGCAAAATGTCAACAAGGTTGAGACGGCTGTGCGCATCAAGCATATCCCGACAGGTATTGTTGTCGGTTGCCAGGAGGAACGCTCACAATTCCAGAACAGGGAACGAGCTATGAAAATGCTGATGGCACAGCTCTACCAGCGGCAGCGGGATGAGGAAGAGGCTAAAAAGCGAGAGATTGAAGGTAAAAAGAAAAAAATCGAGTGGGGCAGCCAGATCAGAAGCTACGTCCTTGATGATCGGCGCATCAAAGACCATCGTACAAACTACGAACGCTTCGATGTTGAAACCGTTCTTGATGGAGACCTCGATGAATTCATGGAAAAATATCTCTCTGAATTCGGCGACTGATGGTCATCTCCACGAACAAGAGCGTTCTCCGATTCGGTATTATTACCGACATCCACTACGCATTGGAGAGCAACATTGCTGCTGCACCTGATGAAGATCTTCGCGCATGTCTTGACTGTTTTAACAATCACCAGGTTGATTTTCTGCTTCAACTTGGTGATCTGATTCAAGGCAGCGATACGTCCAGGGAAGAGGAACTGCGCCATGTCTGCGCTCTTCTTGACGAATTTCAAGCGCCTGTTCGTCACGTGCTCGGCAATCACTGCCTCGCTCTTCCTCGCGAAGAACTGCTGGCCGCCTTACGCCTGCACAACCCTTTTTACAGCTTTTCGCTCCACGGATATCGCTTTATTGTGCTTGATGGTATGGATGTCTCTGTTCTGCGCACCCCAGAAACTGATAAAGAGCTTCGGATCCTTGCTTTCTTTCGAGCACACCCGGAACTGCATGATTATTGCGGCGCTGTTGGAACGAAACAAAAGGTATGGCTGAAACATGAGCTTGAGAGGGCGGAACAGGCTGGTGAAATTATTATTGCTCTCTGTCACTTTCCGCTGCTTCCTGAAACAACTGATCAGAAACACGGCCTGCTCTGGAACCATAATGAAATAGCCGATCTGCTTGCATCCTCCCCTGCTCTGAAGGTCTGTCTCGGCGGCCATTTTCATCACGGCGGCTATGCATTTTTTCGCGGCAAACACTTTGTGGTACTCCCTGCGTTTGTCAATCGTCTTGAACATCCTGATTTTACCTGTGGCACTGCAGAGGTTAGCCCTGAACGAATGATTATTCGCAATCAGGCTGACATGGTAATTTACGATCTTCCCTTTCTCTAAACCTGGCCACTATGAAGCAGATAATTCTTTTGCCGCTATTTTTTTTTATGATACTGACCACAACCATCTCGAAGGCAGAAATCTACCCGGTTAACTTGACCGTTGATCATGACCACAAAGAGCAGGGACAGTTTTTTGTGGTCACGCTTACTGGCGCCAATAGGGAACCTGCTCTCTGGTTCAACAGGCAATGTTATCGTATGTTCCTACAGAGTAAAAACTTATGGAGAGCGCTTGTTCCAGTTGAAAATTTCACCCTGCCTGGCAGTTACAGCATTCTGGTACGCTCAGATGCTGACGAGGAACAGATTCCTGTAACGGTAACACCCAATAACCGACCGCTCCAGCAGATTGCACTTGACTCATCTAAAGCAAGTCTCAAGGCAACCGACATTGAAAAATCAAGGGTAAAAGCTGCACTTCATTGTGAAAGTCAGAAAAAGCTCTTTTCCGGACTTTTTCTGCGTCCCACTATCGGCGAAACAACGAGTCTTTTCGGGGTAAAACGCTCTTATAACGGTGGGCCTGTGGAAAGCTACCATAAGGGGCTTGACATTTCGGCTCCCGAAGGAACTCCAGTAACAAGCACAGCAAAAGGAGTTGTTATTCTGACAGGAACTGTTGAGGAAGGATTTCAGGTGCACGGAAACACCGTCATCATTGACCATGGCCAGGGACTTTCCTCTGTTTATCTGCACCTGTCAGCCATTACAGCTCATGAAGGCCAACTGGTCGAAGCAGGAGAGGTTATTGGCAAGGTAGGGCACACCGGGATTTCTACAGCACCTCACCTTCACTGGGGAACCTACCTCTATGGCACAAGTGTTGACCCGGAACTTTTTGAAGGGAAATCATTCTGAAACCAATAAGTCTCGGACGTTTCTTACGCTTTCAGCGGCACCTTGTTTCTGTATCAGATCTTTTCATGTTCTGATGATCGACTCATTGATGGCAAAAAAAAGCACTGCTTTTGAAAACAGTGCTTTTTAAACGTTTCTGGCCGACAAATATTCTCTTACCGGGCCTCTCTGTGAAATCTGTGCAAAAATCTCAGGTCAAAATCAAGACGTTCAGATGGCGTGTAGGTAAAATCAAGCACATCACCATCAGGACGAACTTCAATGAGTGCTGAAGAGGGACATTCATCAGATGAAAAGCAAGCTGCACAGGAAATACAGGCATCCTGATCAATATAAGCCCTGAAGCCACCTTCCTGTACGTCACCGTAAAATTTGTACCCAATTGCGTTAACCTTAGGCGGACACTTATCAAGACAAAGTCCACATCCAACACAAAGGTTTTCAATAATAAAATATTGAGATTTCGCTTTCGGAGTCGTTTTTTTCAAAACTGCACCAGGGGCGGCGGCTGAATCGGTTTTAGCCGGAACTGCACCTTTTGCGGCTGGTGCGGGAGATTTCGCCGCTGGCACTCCTTTTGCTGCAGGAGCTGGCTTTGCTCCGGCGGCTGGTTTTCCGGTTGCCGCAGGTTTTGGCGCTGTTTTTGCCTCTCTTTGAACTGGAAAAGCAGACTCCTGGGGAAGACCACATCTTCCAAGATTTACATTAAGCGGTTCAAGCCGCTTCTTTCCGCTTTGTGAGCCAGACGCTTCTTTTGGTTTTGCCTTAACCTGGGTTGGTGCCGAAGCTGTCGCCTTTGGTTTTGGTGCAGCAGGCGGAAGCTTTGGCGCAGCAGGCGCTGACGATATATCTGGCTTTTGTACAGGATCGGCCATAAAAACCCTCCTCTTTAATTACATGATAAACTTTAGTAGCAATAGATCCATGCCGAAGAGGCAGTTAAGCCTCCCCGGCAGGAGTAGTTTCAGGCAATCAACTTCATCAGATAGTCAACAACCTGTGTAAGCATAACCTGGCCTGATACCGCTGCATCACCAACCTGAGGCGGCAATGGAGAGTCTGTCTGATAAAAACCATTACCGATAAACAGGAAGACCAGCATAAACACACCACCGAAGTAAAGGAACGTACCCGCCATCTTTGAATCAGAAATCGTCAAAACAGGGAAACGGAAATTGACATCCCTGTTGAGAAACTTCTTACCAAGCCAGCGAATGGTTCTTGTCTGGATATCAGCACCTTCAAGACGTGAACCACGATCTTCAAACCATACGGCAAAACTGATAAACCATACAAGGTGACCAATCATAAGAATGGTTGAAAGATGGGAACTTGAGAATATTGTTACAGTCTCTGTCCAGAAATAGTAGAAAATACCGGATGTATAGTGATGATGCAGACCAGCCACAGAATCCCATGCCTTTGCATCGGCAGCAGGAACACCATACATCATTGAAGCAATCCATGCTCCATCGATATACCAGCATACAGCAGAAAGTCCCTTGATTCCCCACAGCATGGCAAACCAGAGCTGATCCTGAATCGATACACCGCAGGTACCACCGTAAACAGGTCCAAGACAAGGGAATGAGTAAGAATTCTTCTTGAGTCCAAGATCATCCCAGAGAGGCGACGTGTGGGCGAAGAATGCTATACGAACAAGTGCGATCAGCGAGAAAAGTGAACCGGCAACGATGACGTGAACCATGACCCAGTCGTTGATACTTGGATCCCTGAACATCCACTGGAAAATCGGAAGCGGTTTCAGCCAGTAGAAAGACATCAGAATGTTTGTTCCGAAAAGATTCAGCTCACAAATCGTATTCCATACAATCACAGCATAGACAGAAAGCATGGTTGCAAAGCAAAGTGCCATGACTGTACCCAGAATCTTGACCTGCACCTCTTGATCGCGTCCTTTGGTAATAAAAATCGACTTGATCTGGCTGTAGAGGCCATTAAGCTGGATTTTGAGAAGATACTGACCACCGTGGTAAACACCTGCAAAAACATACAGAACACCGCAGATGATATGGTTAAAGGTAATCAGGTTGATAACGGTTCTTGCCATACCAAAAGAGGCGCCATTCTTTGGCAGAATTGCGTATGCGGCAAAGTCAGCAAATTCTTTCGAACCGGAGACAATTTTACCACCTTCCTGGACAAAATTATAGCTTACCCTGTTGAATGGCTCGCCATAAAGATAAAAGACAAGATTGTCAAGCTCTTTGTAATAGGCGGCAAATGAAGGCTGCTGGAAGGCTACAAAAGCAATACAGCCGAGTGCAATATTAATATAACCTATTGCGGTGAGGTGAACAGAAAATGCAGCCTTCATGTCATCATTCAGGTGTGTCGCTGCATTTGGCGGATTGTTCCACCAGTAAATACCCATTGCAAAGAAAACAACAGCAAATACAAAAGACATAAAGGTCTCTGAGTTGATTGTCTGGAAATCAACAATCGGCTCAAAACCGAGCACCAGCCACATCACCAGACCCCAGCCAAGAAAAAGCAGGGACATATAGACTGCGTGTGGTCCAAGCGCATCTTTGTAGCTCTTTGCACTTGTTCCGCTGAACACAAGATCACCAAACTTGCCAAGAAACCTGAAGTCACGGAAATTGCCTGTGCGACCGGTAAACGGATTGGTAAGATTGTGCGTCCAATGGCGCCATCCGCCAAAAAGAAGGACGGAACCTGATAAGAAGTGGAACAGTGCCCAACCAAGAAGCTTTGATGCTGCAAACTCAAGATCCTCAGTTTTTGTGCTGTAGGTATCAATACCCAGAGAAACCATTCTTGGCTTAATGGTTAAATAAAACCAGTTGTCATGAAAGCCAGGAACGCCCCAGGGAAAGACCTGAATGCCTGAGATATAGTAGATCGCCATAAGAAAACCAAGCACACCGAGCAAGGCAAGGTGGGCGCCTACTACCTGTTCATCATCAACTTTTTCAGTATCAAAAATCTGATACCACTTCGTTGAGCGGGTTTCCGTTCTCTGAAACAGAAATCTTCTCATTTTCGCAGCATCCTGCTCCTTGATGACAGAAGGGGCACCAGAGGCGCCATTGCCCGTGGGTGAAGGAGCGTTCCCCTTGGGAGGTGGGACGGTGCCCTTTGGCTTTACTCCTGCCGGATTCACTTGTTCAGCCATTGTATTCTCTCCTTTTTTTGTACATAATTCAGGTTAAAAAAACCGAAAAGAAAACTATTACGGCACAACTTGGGTACACAAATAAATAAGCGGAAAAACTCTGACGCATTTATTTTGTGGATCGAAACAAAAAGCTAATGATCATCAAGTTGCACAATCTATAGAAAAACCATGTAAAAGTCAGATTGAAACAGGGTGATCTCCCAAATAAACCACCCTATAGAGCACGTTTTAAAATAAGAAAAATTATTTAATAATAAATTATTTTACATCCGCATTAATCCGCTATTGTTTTATTATACAGCATGAAAGCAATGGCGGCAACCTGTAATCCGCCTTGTCAGACAAGGTGAAAATATGCGCAAACCCTTCAATCCAGAATACTTTAAACACCATGAAGATCACATTCAGCAAATTGTCGGGAGCAGGTAATGACTTTATTGTTATTGACAACAGAGAGGGTTCTGTCCATCTCAGCACTTCGCAGATCAGGGAGATGTGCACAAGAAGAACAGGTATTGGTGCTGATGGGCTTATTCTTATTGAACCTTCGGCGGAGTGTGCGTTCAGCATGAAGTATTATAACGCAGACGGGTTTCCTGGGTCAATGTGCGGAAACGGAGGAAGGTGCGCAGCATACTTTGCCTCTACTATCGGCATAGCTTCTTCTCCAGACAACGGCTACACCTTTGAAGCAAACAGCAATCATTACAGCGCATGGATTATTGGTGATCAAACGGTAAAACTGCAGATGCTTGAACCGAAAGAGTTCAGAAATGATATTACGATCGATGGCATGGTCTGTCATTCACTCAATACAGGCTCTCCACATGCTATTATATATATACATGATCTGGCAAACGCCAAGGTAGCCGAAACCGGAAAAACCATAAGGCACAGAACGGATATCTTCCCGGAAGGAACCAATGTCAACTTCATAGAGATAACCTCTCCTGAATCCCTTTCTATCCGAACCTTTGAAAGGGGCGTGGAGGATGAGACCCTTGCCTGCGGCACTGGAGCCGTTGCGGCCGCCCTGATGAGTTACCGACTTGCCAAAATCAGCTCGACAACAGTCCGGGTAACAGTGAAAAGTGGAGACACTCTTCAAGTCCAGTTCAGCGACAACATGAAAGAGCTTTTTCTGATCGGCCCGGCAAAAATTATTTATGAAGGAACTATGAGCCTCGACCGCAACTGAAAGCGAGCGTATTGGCGAACGCCATGCAAAGGAGGCGTTCGTCCTCACCTGTCTGCAATCACCGGAAAAAGTTCTGAGGGAAAAAATCCACGAGAAATCAAACACACATTTCCGTCGCACACACAGGAACTTTGTGACGACTGGGATTTTGTTTATTTCCAAGTTTTAAATATACTTGAATAAATTTTGTTTTACAGGTAATGGTTTTCTGTAAAGAGATGAAATAAAGAAAGATTTGGTATAATCTGTTACTTGTGCGAAACTTCAGAACTCACTGGCCGGGTTAGTTCAGTTATATTTGGTGAATGGTTATATAATTATAATCGCTCTGTTGAGTTAGCGCCCATTTATAAGTAAAATGTATGGCGCCAAAATCGAGTGTATTATTGTGGTATAAAATATAGCGTAGCTTGATTCGTTGCACTGCATGCAATAGCTACCAGAAAAAGCCATATTTACACTGTAAAAAGCCGGACTGAATTTTTTTTTAGCGCAGTAACTTCGGTTTTCCTCCCGCATAATTCTGCCGAAATCATGAAATCAAGTATTAGTTTTACTTTTATAGTGCTTATCAGCATAGGCATTGAGTTGGTGACTTTACCGTGCCATGCCGTCACAAAAAATTCGGATATCGTTGCTGAAGAGATCAAGCCTGTAATGATTTCAATGGAATCATTCAGGGCTGGAACTCTTGACCATCAAGGCACCCTGAAACTTGTTACTTCTTGCCTGGAAGCAGGTCAGTACCAGAATGCTGAAGAGGTGGCCGACAAACTTTTGGTATCGCATCCTGATGATGAAGAGATACTGAGGAAAGCTGTTTGGGCGTTTGAAGGGGCAGGACATGCCAAAAAGTCCCTTCCGTTATATAGCAAGTTACTCTTGCTTCATCCGAATGATACTTTTTTAGCTATAGGGGCGGCAAGAGCCTATTCCTGGACCGGAAACTTTGCTTATTCCCTGCAACTGTACGCCAGAGCAATCAAGTCGGGCATTAATAGTGGCCTGGGTATTTCCCCGGACGTCATCATGGGTGAATATGCTGATGTGCTTTACTGGGATAAACAGTATGCAAGCGCTTTGTTGAATTACCGTCCCCTTGCAAAAAAAGGCGTATTGCAGAAGCGGCAGATTATCAATTTTGCTCATACGCTTATCGCTATGAAAGAAAATGATGCCGCAGAAGAGCAGATCAATACTCTTGTATTACTCTATCCCGATGATAATGATGTTCTTCAGGCAACTGCCGATCTCTCTTTTGCCCTTAACAGGTATGAAAGGGCTTCAGCCCTTTATCGGGAACTGATCGCCAAAAATCCGGATAATCCGCTTTTTTACAACAAGCTTGCTGATGTAGAGGTGGCAAAAAAAAATTACGCCGCCGCTCTTAAAATCAGCAATGAGACCCTCCAGCGCTTTCCTGACAACAAGTCTGCGATGTTGATGATTGCAAGGGTTTCAAGCTGGCAGAAAGATTATCCGACCTCTCTTGCATTTTATGACAAGCTTATTGCATCAGGGGAATCAGCCAGTAACAATGCCAGAGAAAAGGCCAGAGTGCTTGGATGGATAAACGAGTATGACAGAGCTCTTGCCGTTTATCAGGAGGCCCTGCGGAAAAACCCTCAGGACCAGGCGCTCAAGGCGGAAGCCGATGCTAAAACCGCTTATTATCATAACGCATCTCGTTCGGCAGTCAAGGCATACAAGACATGGCTAACGTATGAACCAGATCAACCAGACGCTTTGTCGGATCTTGGACAACTCTACATGCAATTCGGCCAGTGGAAAAATGCCTCACAAACCTATGATTCGTTGCTTGCAACAATACCTGATTTGCGGTCAGCAATAGTAGGAAAAGAAAAAGCAGAGATTAATGCTTCGATGAGACTTCTCCGAAGTGGGACAGAATACTCCAGTGTCAAAAGTGACTGGAATAAGATCAACGTCACCTATACAGATGTTTATACGTCACTTTCTACTCCGCTGCAGAATAATCTATCAGCTTATCTCGCTATTGACAATAAATCTTATGATTTTGAAGAAAACTCTGTCACCCAGAAAAGTATTACAACTGGTATTGCATACACCAACCTCCCGGATATTTCATTGCGGTCTGCTTATGGATTTCATCAAACTTCTGGCAATAACAGTAATACCGGTTTCATTGAAGCTGAGAGCCTGCCTGTAGATAATGTTCATCTCGCACTTTCATTCCACCATGAAGATGTGAATGATAATTTTGATACATTTCAGAACAAACTTAACCGAAACAGATTGCAGGGGCGAGTTGTTTACGACGGCTATCGCTTATGGAACGCAGGAATTGATTATAATTCAGCAAATTATTCTGATAACAGAAACAGCAAAACGGTTGGCGTTGATGTTACTGCTCATTTACTTAATACATCCGAACTCCTGAACCTTTCATACCGTTTGCAGAATTATTCGTTTAGCGAAAGTGAACCCGAGACTTACTATTGGACACCCTCTTCCTTCACAACCCATTCTTTAGGACTCGAATGGCGTCATTACCTCAATGAAGAGCGTACTCCTGGAACAAATGATATTTATTATTCAACGACTTATAAAATATCTCTTGAACCCGATGGCAATATAGCCCACACCATTCATGCCGGGTTAAATAGTGACTGGAATGCCAGGTTTTCCACTTTAATTGAATGCCAGTATGTCTGGGCAACAAAATATTTTTATCAGAACAAACTTCTGAAAGCTGACATTCAATGGTTTTTTTAAGTGAAATTGACTTAGCTCAATCTTAAAAATGCGAGATAAGAATAAATCCTGGATTCTTTTTCTCCCGATGGCATTGCTTCTCATAGCAATCGTCTTCTATGTTATTTTTAGAGCATATTTTTTCTGGCAAGCACATTTGACTCCATTAGAGACAGTATTCAGTGTCTTGTATTTTATGGCAGAGACGTTTATTCTGCTACACTGTTTCTTTTTTTTCCTGAGCATTGTCAGCGATAATATGCATCGGGAGGACCCTCGACGCAAAGAGCCTGGTGAAGACGCATCCGTCTCCATCCTTATACCCGCACGGCATGAACCGAAAAAAGTTGTTGAGAATACGTTGCTCACATGCAAAAGCATTGAGTATGACAACAAAAAGGTCTACCTGCTGGATGACTCCTCAATCGAAACTTTCAAGCAGGAGTCAAGGGATCTTTCCGCTGCACTGGGTGTTGAACTTTTTACCCGCGACAACAATCGCGGAGCAAAGGCTGGGCTGATTAACGAAGTTTTGAAGATCCTGACGTCAAAATATATCGCGGTTTTTGATGCCGACCAGAACCCGATGCCGTTGTTTTTAAAAAAAATTATTCCCTTTCTTGAAGCTGACGATCAGCTTGCCTTTGTACAGACTCAGCAGTTTTATTCCAATGGTGATGTCAGCCCGGTGGCAATGGCCTCACAAGCACAGCAGGCTGTATTTTTTGAATATGTTTGCCAGGGAAAATCAATGCACGGCGCAATGTTCTGCTGCGGAACCAATGTCGTGTTTCGTCGTGCTGCCCTTGAAGATGTTGGTGGATTTGCTGAAGACAGCGTCACTGAGGATCTTGCGACATCCATAAAAATGCACCGAAAGCACTGGAAATCCATGTACTTTAACAAGGCTTACACATTCGGGATGGCTCCCGAAGACCTTGAATCATACTTCAAGCAGCAGAATCGATGGGCGATGGGCAGTATCGGGCTGTTTCGAAAAGTGCTGGAGCTGTTTTTTCATGATATGAAGGCACTGACACCAATTCAGTGGATTGAATATGCTTTAGCAACAACCTGGTATTTTATCGGTTGGGCCTATTTTTTTATGGTTGCCGGACCGATCATATATATCTTTTTCAATATGCACTCGTTTGTTATGGATCCACTGTTTATTATTCTGACGTGGCTTCCATTCATTGTGCTTTCCATGCTTGTTTTTTATTCAAGTATGGGGAAAAAGAAGTATACCTCGTTCAATATGTTCAAGGTGCAGATGCTGAACATGTTGACGATGCCGATACTTATCAGAGCCGCACTGCTTGGAATACTGAATGTTAAAAGAGGGTTTCAGGTCACTCCAAAGGGGGGCTCAACCAGCGTTCCCTTCAGACAACTCTGGTCACAGCTTCTTTTATTGGGAGTTAATGTTTTAGCACTGATATGGGGGCTGTACCGACTCACTTCTGAACCTGATATTTTGCTTATGGTGGATGTGTTCTGGACATTAGTCCATACTTTTCTGTTCAGCGGGATATTTTATTTCAACAAAAAATGAAGACGTTTTTTCATTTCTTGCTTCTTGCAGTTCTGCCTCTCGTGATGTCCAGTTGTTTACCTTCTGCACCAACAAATCCTGAAAAAATTGTGCTGGGCTCCTGGACACATTACAAGAATACCTTCATTCGTGACGGAAGAGTCATCCGTCCTCAAAATCACAATGATACCGTCTCGGAAGGGCAAGCATACGGGATGCTCCGGGCGGTACTCATGAATGACCAAATTACCTTTGACAAATGCCTGTCATGGACCGAAACCGTGCTTTCCCGTAAAGCATCACATGGCGACCGACTTTTGGCATGGCATTTTGAACATGGAACGGTGAGCGATACTACCGCAGCATCGGATGCTGATATTGATTACGCATACAGTCTTATACTTGCCTATCGGAAATGGCATGACGCCCGATATCTTCAACTTGCAAGCGAGGTACTCCAAAGCGTTCTCGACCAAGAGACAATGGTCATCAATGGAAAACTTTATTTTTTGCCATGGCCAAAAAAGGAGCCGGGAAAAGAGGAGCTTGTCGCCCAGAACCTCTCTTACTATGCGCCTTCACATTTCAAACTCTTTTATGAGGTCACCGGTGATAAACGATGGCTGGAGCTTGCCGACACCACCTATGATCTGCTCATACGTCTTCTTTCGCCACCAGGAGAGCTGAAAGAAGGATCTCTTGTGCCAGACTGGATTGCTCTTGACCAAACGGGAAAAATCAGGGATCTGCCAGGAAAACCCGTGATTTACGGCTGGGATGCAGTACGCGTTCCCCTGCGAATCGCCGCTGATTATTACCTCTATGGCGACCAACGTGCCCTCGGCGTTCTGCGTTTATTTTCAGCCTCTTTTGAAAAAGAATACCACAACGATTTTATTAATTTTTTCTCTCTCTTTACAAACGGCAGAACACATGAAAACGCTCTTTTCTATAGCGCCATTTATGCCGCAACAGAAACCGCAGGCTCCTCAATCGCCCCGGCAATACTGCAACGCCTGAGAAACTGTATCAGGCAAAAAGGTGAAATATTTTATTATAACACTCCTGATGACTATTATGTGAACAGCCTCTCCTGGTTGACAGAATATTATGAGATGAATAAATCATTGAATAATAAAGCCTTAGGTGGCACCGCAACAGAAAGGAAATCTGCATTGTAACACTTTAGGAGACCGATCGCTGAAGCGACACCACTGTCGGACAAAGCTACACCTGACACAACAAGAATTGACCCAAAGAATCAAGAAGTGGACATTTCTTGTTCCTCTCCTTTGCTCATACACCGGACTTTTATAATAAACCTTGAATTTATTGTTGAAATGACGGCTGGAAGTTTTACCGTAATCGTAATTTTCATTATACTATTCACTCTTCATCGTCCGTGTTGATTCGGCATGGTATTATGTGCAAATATTGTCAGTAACCCAAGACCCATAACAATGAACATTCATGAATATCAAGGCAAGGATATCCTGAGGAAATTCGGGGTTGCCGTGCCAAAAGGCATTGTGGCTTATTCACCTGAAGAGGCAAAACAAGCAGCTAAGGAGCTCTTTGACGAGCTCTGTTGTCCGGTTGTTGTTGTTAAAGCACAGATTCATGCTGGCGGGAGAGGAAAAGCAGGAGGCGTGAAACTCGCCAAATCACCTCAAGAGGCTTTCGATATCGCTCAGCAATTAATCGGTTTAACGCTGGTTACCCACCAGACTGGCCCCGAAGGCAAAGAGATCGGAAGACTGCTCATCGAAGAGGGGATGAATATTGAAAAAGAGTTTTATGTCGGTGTCACCCTGGACCGGTCAACCTCAAAAAATGTTCTGATGGTTTCAACCGAGGGTGGAATGGAGATTGAAAAAGTTGCTGAAGAGACCCCTGAGAGACTTCTGAAAATCCAGATTGATCCTCTCTTTGGCATACAGGGTTTTCAGGCACGCGAAGCGGCGTTCTTTCTTGGACTTCATGGAGAACAGTTCCGCAACGCCGTTCACTTCATAACCGCACTGTACAACACCTATATATCAATTGATGCTGCCATCGCAGAAATCAATCCGCTGGTAGTCACCAAAGAGGGAAAAGTGCTGGCACTTGACGCCAAGATCAATTTCGACGACAACGCACTCTTCCGCCATCATAAGTTTCTTGAACTTCGGGATACCAACGAAGAGGATCCATTGGAAGTTGAAGCGTCAAAATCCAACCTTAACTATGTCCGCCTTGACGGTAATGTCGGGTGTATGGTCAACGGCGCTGGCCTGGCTATGGGCACCATGGACATGATCCAGCTTGCTGGTGGAAAACCTGCAAACTTTCTTGACGTCGGCGGTACAGCCAGTCCCCAAACAGTAGAAGAAGGGTTTAAAATCATTTTGAGCGACAAAAATGTCAAAGCCATTCTTGTGAACATTTTTGGAGGCATTGTCCGTTGCGACCGTGTCGCAGCAGGCATTATCGAAGCAGCAAAAAAGATAGGCCTTAATTTGCCAGTCATTGTCCGTCTTGAAGGAACCAATGCTCCCATGGCCCAGAAAATGCTTGATGAATCAGGATTAAACCTTATTGCGGCTACCGGACTGCGCGATGCAGCCCAGAAAGTGCATGAAGCGCTTGCTTCCTGAGACAAAACTCAATGGCATAGCACAAACATTACACCCCGCACATCTTTTCATGCGGGGTGTTTTATTTATTACTCTTCGACCTACTCATAACGAAGGGCTTCGACAGGCTTGAGTGCCGCTGCCTTTCTGGCTGGCCATAGACCGAAAAAAATACCGATAATTGCAGAAAAGAGTGTTGCAAGAACAACCGATATGAGTGAAGTTTTTACCGCCCAGCCAGCAAAAAATGAGAGTATGAGAGAGATTCCTATACCCGCCAGTACCCCGATAACACCTCCGCTGATCGTCATCCCGACCGACTCGACAAGAAACTGAAGCATGATGTCGCCTTTTCTTGCTCCGATAGCCTTGCGCAGACCTATTTCCCGAGTACGCTCAGTCACTGAGACCAGCATAATATTCATAATCCCGATGCCTCCGACCACAAGCGAGATTGCGGCAATAGAGCCAAGCAAAAGACTCATCGTCTGCGTGGTGCTGCTGAGCATCTGCTGAATTTCAGTCATATCCCTGATATTGAAAGAATCGTCACTGGCTTTCAACCGGTGGCGTTTACAAATCTGCTCGCTGATCGCGCTTTTTGCCTGCCCAATAAGGGATGGTGAAATGACTTCAACAAAAATTCCGCTCAGATAATCCTTGCCAAGCACTCGATACATGGCAGTCGTCACCGGAATAATCACCACGTCATCCTCATCCTGAGGGCCGGAAAACCCTTTTGCAGGAGCAATCCCGATAACCTTGAAATTAATCCGGTTTATCTTGATTGTTCTGCCGAGTGGATTGCTGCCCCCAAACAGCTCCTTGACCACTGTTACACCAATAATGGCAACCTTTTCCCGAGTCTGGATCTCTTCTCTGGTAAACCACCTCCCTGTGGACGGCACCGAAGCCCGCATGGTACCATAATCAAATCCAACCCCGTTAAGACTGGAACTCCAGTTTTTGTTGCCATAGACAATTCTGGCACCTCCGTTGACTACCCCTGTGGCATTTTTCACCAGTGAACGAAGCGCTGCAATATCATCAACATCAGTAAAGGTAAAGCGAGTCACCGCACCTGCGCCCTGGGCTGCCCCCCTGATCTTTGCCGATCCTCCCCTTATCGAGAGCATGTTGGAACCCATGGATTTCAGTTGCTCCTGCATGGCCGCCTTGGCACCCTCTCCCAGAGCCATCATGGCAATCACCGAAGCGACACCAACAAAAATGCCAAGAACAGAAAGAAAAGAACGCATTTTATTGGCAAGAATTGCCTGAAAAGCCTGCTGCATAAATCCGGTAAACCGACCATCCCGCCATAACGAAACTGTTTTGGCAAGATGCGGCTCAAACTCCTGTGCAGCTCCAACAGTCACAGAAAGTTCCCTGCCGATCTTGCGCTCATCAGAAACGATGAGACCGTCCCTCATGGTAATCACTCGTCCGGCATAAGCGGCGATCTCGGTTTCGTGCGTTACCATAATGATGGTTTTTCCCTCTTCATGAAGTCCCTTGAGAATCTTCATGATCTCTGCTGAATTTTTTGTATCAAGATTGCCGGTTGGCTCATCAGCAAAAATAATCAGCGGATCACGCACCAGTGCCCTTGCTATAGCGACCCGCTGCTGCTCCCCACCTGAAAGCTGGTTTGGCGTATGATCAACTCTTTTTTCAAGCCCAACCTGCCTCAGTCGCTCTACAGCCTCCTTGCGAAAATCGCCCTTGACCCCGCTGTAGATATGCGGCAGACGCACATTATCGACAATGTTCATTCGCTTGAGCAAATGAAACTGCTGAAAAACAAAACCGGCAACACTGTTGCGAAGCCCTGCTTGTTCATCTTCAGACATAGTATTGACATTATGGCCAAAGAGCAGGTAGTCCCCCTTGTCGGGAGTATCGAGCAGTCCAAGAATCTGGAGCAGAGAGGATTTCCCTGATCCGGAAGCTCCCATGATCGCAACAAACTCTCCCTGCTCTATTTTCATTGACACACCACGCAAAGCCTGCACCGTGCTTTCACCGATCAGGTATGTGCGGTGAACATCGACAAGTTCAAGCATGGTTTTCATGGTTTCTTTTTGCCTCGCTGCGGCGCAAATGGATTGGTTCCACCATTATTTGTTGGCAGCACAAAGGTGGTGTCGGGGAGGAGCACCACGGAGTTATCCGAAAGACCATCAATAATTTCAATGTTTCGGCCATCCTGCAAACCGGTATGCACAGCTCTGTAACGTTGTGTCAGACTTGTGGAGCCACTTTTTTCAAGCACCACACTTCTGCCATTCTTACTCTGAACGGCCCCGATCGGCAACAGAAGGGCATTGCTTTTTTCCTCAACAATAATCCGAATATTGGCACTCATCCCTGAGCGAAAAACATCAGGAATACGTTCAGGAATCACATCGACGTTATAAATGTTGACATTATTCTGCAAATGTGACTCATAATAGATATGTCCGACAACCCCGTTAACGCGGATGTCGGGATAAGCATCAAGGCCAATCACCGCCTTTTGCCCCGCCTTTACCTTGCCGATATCGGTTTCATCAACGTAAGCCTTGACAATAAGGCGGTCAGACAAAACAAAAAGCGAATCACTTGCAGTCACCGTCTGGCCGGGATCAACACTGCGAACAATAACCTGTCCCTCCATCGGCGCCATAACCGCTGTCTCCTTGTACACCTTCTGCCAGTAATTCTGCTCACTTTTTCCTTGCAATTTGGCGGCATCAAGCAGCGCTGCCCGCTCGGTCGAACTGAGCATGGCAAGCACCTCTCCTTTTTTGACGATTTGCCCCTCTTCGACCAGAATTTCCTCAATTCGCCCGCCCACCGATGACTGAATTTTAACACGGTTTTGCGGTTCGACCGCTCCGGTTGTTGACACCGACGAACTGATGACTCCCCTTGTTGGATGGATTTCATCAAATTTCTTCTCCGATACCCGGCTTCCCCTGAAAAAAAAGAACCCGACCGCCCCAATCACCACGAGCGCAACCAAACCAGCCCAGACAACTTTATTCCTGCTGACCATCAAGCCCTCCTCCTTTTGCATGAATCCATTGAGCCTCGGCAATCAGCAGATCAGCCCCGGCATTGAGATAACTTTTTTTTGCAGTGACAAGATTGTTTTCGATAATGACCCAATCATTGAAGGTAATGAGGCCATTCGAATATTGGGCGTTGGCTATAGCAGATCGCTCAACTGCCGCATCAAGAAATTTTTTCTTGACAACCACCATCTCCCGGGCATCCAGAAAATTCTTCCAGCTCTCTTTGAGAGTATCGAAAATTTTGAGATAGCCGCTATTCTCCTGGGCACTCTGCTGACTCACAACCGCCATAGCTTTCGACACCCTCGCCCTGCCACTTCCACCTTCATAAATCGGCACTGAAACCCTCAACCCTGCACTCCAGTCTACGGCATCAAATGGCCAGCGCTCAACAGAACTTTTCCCAACCGATGAAGTAAGATAGAGTTCCGGCGCAAAAGCACTCCGGGCAGCATCAAGATCATAACGCGCCGCGTTGCTCCTGGTATCGAGCTGCTGAAAGAGAGGATTGTTTTTGGCCAGTTGTTGAAAATCCGGCTTTTCGGAGAGATAGTCACCGCCCCTGAACGCACCAATTACCCTGATCGGTTGATGCCGATCGCGTCCAAGCGCTGAGGCAAGCCTGGCCTGCGCAAGCGTTACAGCACGTCCGGCCTGGGCAACCTCAAACTCCGCCTGTGCAAGATCTGCCTGTGCCTGACGAAGCGCACCAATATGCTCGCGACCGCCCTGATAGCGCAGACTGATCAAACGGACATTCCTCTCGCGCCTTTCGGCAATTTCACCCGTAAGACCCAGAAGCTCCTGAGCCTGAAGCAATTCAGTAAAAGCAGAGCGGAGAGCAAAACGAACATCGGCAGAGACCACGCGGTAATTGTATTGTGCTGCCTTTATGGCCTCGGTATTACTGGCAACCAGCCTCGATGTTTTTTTGCCATCATAGAGAAGCTGATCGGCAGAAAGGGAATACGATCGTGCCAGGGACGAGCCTCCCCCTTTTTCTGACGTGCCATCCTGCTGAACAGTGGCGCTCAGGCTGAGGTGCGGAAGACGCGATCCGGCAGTGATACGCTTGTCAGCTTCAGCCTGCTGCAAAAGCGCCAAAGCAACACGAAGATCGGGATGCGCCTCTCTGGTCTCTCGGAGACACTGCTCCCACGTCAGGGACTCTTCGGCAAACAGAGGCGGAGAAGCAGTAACAAAAAAAATCAGCACCAGGAGGAGATAAACTCTTGCTCTCATTGCAGCAATATCCTTTCAGTAAAATTGAGAATCAACACGCACCCCTCAGGGGTTTCAACAATATGACGCTTTTTACTCTCAAACCTTGTGCATGAAAATATCACCAGATCCATTGACTGCGAAAAAGAGTCAAGAAGCTCAAACATAAAGACAAAGCAAAAAAGCCCTGTCGATTGCTCAGGGCTTGTGTGTATTACAATAACGCAAGGCTTCTTGCAAGAAGAGATCCATCTATCCCTGCCACTGTTTATCGCCGGAAGGATTGAATGAGCAACGTCCAGAACCCGGAGAAGCTAAATACGAGCACTCCTTGTCACCTTGCTGACATTGCATCAGCGTCTTCCACTCCACGCCAAAAAGCTCTTCAAGACTGCATGAAAAACCTTGACTCCGAATTAACTCCTCAAAACGAGCGCGAAAAACCTCATCAGTTTGAAGTTGTTGAACAAACATTTTTGCATTCTCAAAAGACATAGAAAATTTCCTTATGATTCGTTAACGAAAAGTGAGTTTAAGAAATATCCACGAAGAGCGCAAAGAAAGCGACTCCCTTGGAGTGAACAGAGACAATTGCACAGAAGTCACTAAAAAGCCCCGACAGTCGGGGCTTCGTAAAGGGAGTTCTCCCAAAGATCAGGTGCATACCAATGTATACATGACAAAGCAATTACCCAACCCAATATTCATAACCATGAGGTTTCGCAACATACGGGCAATGACGATCATTGCTGATCACACTCGACGATGCTTTGCAGTGTTTATTCTCACACCCCATCAATACCTCACATTCAGCTTGGCTGACCTCTTTTAATGTACATTTATACCCTTCCCTATGGATATACTCAACCATACGCTGACAAAAAACAGGGTCTGACTCCAGCCTTGCAACAAAAGCCCTGGCTTGCTCCACTGACATAACCGATCACCTCCTAACCCGTTTATTTTCATAATAAATTTAAACATCACTTATATTTGAACCACTCGCCATATAAATTTGTTTCCTGAAATAAGCTTTTTCTACAAAGATGTAATCCTTATGCCAGAATAAATATACCCCATAACGCGAAATTCTGGTCATTATGGTTGACTCAATCGATAAACTTTTACCGTAAAGACGCAAAAAAACAAGATTTTTTTGCCTGAATTAACCCGACCGTGAGGCCGGATTCTGAGTTAACCATATCCTTTAAAAGGAGTTGCCTTTTTATAAGGAACAGTCTGGTATTTCATTTAATAATAGTGTATCATCTTTTCACTCGTAATAACCAAATCAGTTTACTCTTGACGATTATTTTACAAGGCCTTTTTTATCATGCTTGAAGCCCGTAATCTTTCACTCAGTGTTGGAACCAAGCAACTGCTGACCGATACCTCATTCCGCTTAGGAGATAAAGACCGTGTCAGTCTTGTCGGTCTTAACGGCACAGGAAAAACCACTCTCCTGCGCCTTATCAGTGGCCCGACTACCGACTCAGCCCTTATGACCAATGGACAGTTTCTCAAATCCGCAGAGACCACCATCGGTTACCTTCCCCAGGAAATTTCTTTTGATGCCGATCTGGAAAAAACCGCACTGCAATATGCCCTGCAGGCAAACGCAAGACTGTTTGAACTCTCCGAAAAAATAACGCGGATGGAGCACGAGCTTGCCCTGCCCGAACAGGATTATGAAAGCGAAGCATACCACAACCTGATTGAGCGTTTTTCGGATGCGATGCACGAATTTGAACATCTCGGCGGATACACCATGCAGTCTGATGCCGAAAAAGTACTTGCCGGGCTCGGGTTCAGTGAAATAGATTTTCATAAAAAAGTCAAGGCCTTTTCAGGCGGCTGGCAGATGCGGCTTCACATTACCAAGCTGCTCCTGCAAAACCCGACGCTCCTGCTGCTCGATGAACCGACCAACCACCTCGACATCGACTCGCTCCGCTGGCTGGAGAATTATCTTCTCAATTACGAGCACAGCTATGTCATTGTGTCGCACGACCGCTTTTTTCTCGACAAACTGACCACAAAAACCCTCGAAATTGCGTTTGAACGCATCAACGAATACAAGGGAAACTACTCCTACTACGAAAAGGAGAAGGCTGAGCGGTACGAGCTGATGATGGGCAAATATGAGAATGACCTGAAAAAAATGGAGGAGCTGAAGGCATTTGTTGACCGATTCCGCTATAAAGCAACAAAAGCAAGGCAGGCACAGAGCCGCCTCAGGCAGATGGAAAAAATGGAGAAAAACCTTCAGTCACCCGAAGAGGATCTCTCCAGAATATCCTTCAGATTTCCGAAGGCCAACCCCTCCGGACGTGAAGTGATGCGCCTCGACGGGGTAAAAAAGGCCTACCAATTGCCCGATGGAACAAAAAAGCAGGTACTGAACGGCATTGATCTTGAGGTGATGCGTGGCGACAGGATTGCCATTGTCGGCTCGAACGGAGCGGGAAAAACCACCTTCTGCAAAATACTTGCCGGAGAGATCGACTTTGAAGGCAAACTGACCATGGGGCATAACGTTACCCTCAACTACTTCGCACAGCACCAGACAGAGAACCTCGCCCAGGACAAAAGCATCTATATGGAGATGATGGACTCCGCGCCGTCATCAGAAGCACAGAAAAAGGTTCGGGATATTCTCGGCTGTTTTCTCTTCAGCGGCGATGCCGTCAATAAAAAGATCAGAGTTCTCTCAGGAGGCGAAAAATCCAGAGTCGCACTCGCAAAAATACTGCTTCAGGCATCCAACCTGCTGATCATGGATGAACCGACCAACCATCTCGACATGCGTTCAAAAGAGATGCTTATCGATTCGCTTGAATACTACGACGGCACCCTGCTGATTGTGAGCCACGATCGCTATTTCCTCGACAGCCTGGTCAACAAGGTGGTTGAAATCAAAAACGGCACCCTGCAACTCCACCTCGGCACCTACGCAGAATACCTTGAAAAAGCAGAAAAAGCCATAGAAGCTGAACGCCAGCAGGAAGCCGCTGCCAGGCAAAAAAGCCAGAGTACCGCTGCAAAAACAACTGAAAAAGAAAAAGAGCAGGCTAAGAAAACTGCGGCCTCAAAAAAAGACAAAAAGCGCATTGAGGAGATCGAACAAAAAATCAACCGGCTTGAGCAGAAGAAAGAGTCGATTGAAACCATGATGGCCACAGAGGACTTCTACAAAAAAAGCAAGGAAGAAAACGCCAAAATCCTCGACGGTTACCACGCGCTGTGCAAAGAGCTGAATGCTCTCTTTGCCGAGTGGGAGCAGATTTCCTGACTTTCAGGCAATCGAATCAACCTTTTCTTAAACACTGCCTGCACCCGCCAAGTATCGGAAATACTTCCGGGAGAGCGCGACATCGGTTATCTTGATTGATAACATCTCTCACGCCGCAGGCCTCCGATAGAGATGCTTCTGAAACCCAACAAAGGTTGAGAGAATCTTCTCCGTGCTGCCGAGAAGGGCGGTAGCATCCGAAAGCGCATGATATTTGAGTTGCAGCAGGTGCGGCAGTTTTTCCTGATCAAGCTCGTAGACACCGGTCTCAATGTATTTGGCAAGAACAAACTCCACAAACTCTCGCTGTTTATCATCCAGTCCGTCATAGATACTGTTTTGCGCTTCAGCCACTCTTGCTTCGCGGGTGATTGGTGGCTGGGCGAAAGAGACAAATTCAAGCACATCAAAGAGGTCACTGTTTTCAGCATTAATCAGCTTCTGGATGGACTCCAGCTCTCCTTTTCCGTAACCAGCTTCAGCAAGCCTGGCAAGCAAGGATTTGCGAGTCTGCGGATTTGACCACAACTCCCTTAACTCATCCTCATCGTTGAAGCACGACGGCAACAAAACGCCGAACATCCCCTGCATGAACTCCTGTGCAGAAATCACCTTGCCGTCAGCACTCCAGAACGAGGTGGCAATAGTGTGCTGTATTTCACGCTCCTTACCATCGCTCAGCCTAATTTTGACCTTTTTTCGAGGCCCGGCGGGTGGTTGTTTCGTTTCCGGCTGATAGGGCTCCGGTTCTTCCCTTCCCCTTTGAGAGTCAGTCTCCGTTATAGTGCTCTGGTCAACCGGTTCCCCATCCCACTCAACATCCTGAAAGTGGTGGCAGGCATCAACAAAGTCATAGATGGTAAAGTACTCCTTGCCATCAAAAAGCCGGGTGCCACGCCCGATAATCTGCTTGAACTCAATAATCGTTTTAATCGGCCGCAAGAGAACAATGTTGCGGATGTTTCGTGCGTCAACACCTGTCGAGAGCTTTTGCGACGTTGTAAGCATTGTCGGGACAGTTTTTTCGTTGTCCTGAAAATCCCGCAGATGCTGCTCCCCCAGTTCACCATCATTGGCAGTGACCCGTACACAATAGTTTGCATCCAAACTGCTTTTGTACTGATTGATCAGGTCGCGCACCAGCGCCGCGTGGGGTTGATTAGCACAGAAAACAATGGCCTTTTCCTTCTGGTTGATGTTCGCAAGTAAAATCTGTGCCCGTTTGGCTTCACGCGCCATGATTTCGATTGAGCGATTGAAGTCTGGTTCAACATACAGTCTTCCCTGCTCCACCTCACCCTCAATGACCTGATCATCAGAGGTGTAGATATAATCGTCAATCGTGGTCTTGATGCGCTTGACCCTGAAGGGGGTCAGAAAACCATCGTTGATCCCCTCCTTGAGCGAATAGATAAAAACTGGATCCCCAAAATAGTCGTAGGTATTGACATTGTCGGTGCGTTTTGGTGTCGCAGTGAGGCCAATCTGCACTGCCGGAGAAAAATAGTCAAGAATACCGCGCCAGTTCCCTTCATTATTGGCTCCGCCACGATGACACTCGTCGATGATAATCAGGTCGAAATAATCCGGAGGATAGTCGCCAAAGCAAGGGGTGTTCTCCTTGGCGGTCATGAACGTCTGAAATATGGTAAAAAAGATACTGCCATTAGTTGGAACGCGCCCATTTCTGCGAATCTCATCGGGCTTTATACGTGCAAGCACATCAGCGGGAAAAGGACAAAAAGCATTGAAGGCCTGATTGGCAAGAATGTTCCTGTCGGCCAGAAAGAGCACCCTCGGCCTCCGCTTGCCGTCACGGTTGAGGTTCCATCTGCTTTGAAAAAGCTTCCAGACAATCTGGAAAGCGATAAAGGTTTTTCCCGTGCCGGTAGCAAGCGTCAGCAAAATTCGCTGCTTTCCCTTGGCTATGGCTTCCAGCGCCTTGTTGGCCGCAAGCTCCTGATAGTAGCGCACCGTTTTTGTGCCGCCAATCTCCTCAAAAGGCACGCTGTTGAAACGCTCTTCCCACGGGTTCGGCACCGAGAAGGTTTTCTGCCAAAGCTCGTCAGGCGAAGGAAAAGCATCAATCAAACCCTCCGCACCGCTGGTCATGCTGATCTGGTAAATCTCCCGACCATTGGTGGCAAACGTGGTTGCAAGCTGAAGCTTTTCAGCATAGTTCTTGGCCTGCGCCACCCCTTCACCAACCTCCAGATCACTGCTTTTGGCCTCAATCACCGCCAGCTTGCGACCGTGATAAACCAGCACGTAATCAGCCATCAACAAGGTGCCCCGAATACCGCCAGCCTGAATCCTGCCCGCCGTAATGTGGAACTCCCGCTGCACTTTGGTGCCTGCGACAACGCCCCATCCACTCGCTTTCAGTTGCGGGTCAATCAGCTCCGCTCTCGTTTCGGCTTCGTTCATTGGATCACAAATCTTCTTTCGCTTCAAGGATGAAGCGGATGGTAAAACTCACAACGTCGTCTTTTTCGCATTGGGAAGAGAGCTTTCGGTAAACGCAGAGAGCGTCTCATCTTCCCGCAGTACTTGTTCGGCAGAGCGGCGAAGTTCCGGCTCTACACGAAGTGATAGAAAAGATGCGCTTTTCATGAACTCTCATTGGTATCTTTCCTGTAAAAAACTATGTGAACACCACGTTTGAGCGTTTGATAAATTCTATAAAATTAATGCACGTGACCCCAACCTCACCCATTGCACAAATTACAGGTATCTTGCTTTTTGAGAGATTATCTGGCAGCTTTGGCTGCCGACCTTCATTTGATACCAATCCTGTGTTGTTGATACTCGCTGTCGCAATAATAAAAATATCATTTTCTCCCACACCTTTCGAGTGGTAGCTGTCGCCAACAATACCGAGTAGATTTTTGATCTTTAACGCCTCATGAAGAATCGGGTTCGTTATGGCCAATAACTCAATCTTGTTATCCCTGAGCCACTCTCCACATTCTGGTATTTTGTTTGCGACTTCATCATAAGCAACACTTGGCATCACAAGTTTTTTTTCAGCAATTTGGGATGCCATCCAATCCCACAGGCCCGGAAACTGAATGATCGGGTAATTATCCCAGGCATGGATGATGGATGAAGCGTCAAAGGCCTGCATAATAACTCTCCAAACTATGCAAATCTTTGATTTTAATGCTATCGAGATAATTACTTGCCTTGGCCAGTGTAATATGACGATCACTCAAGGCATCCAGCACCGTTCGCACATAGGTATCACCGAACACATGCCTTGGCTCACGGTGACGATACTGACGGTTTCCGCCATCTTTGAGCGAAACAATCAATGTTGAACACCATTGCCGGTAAGCGCTATAGTCACGTTGAGGTAAACGACCTGCATCCAGTAAACGACGCAAAATAACTTCGCAACTTACACCCCATGCCCTGCATTGCCGATCCAGCCACTCATCGTATTGAGAGACCTCATCAGGACGTTCTCCATCATTGATCATGGCAAGAAAAGCATCCGGCACCAGCAGATGACCAGCAAACGCATTGGCATCACGCTCCCTGCCTTGGTGAGAGTATAAATCATGCTCATCATCAATTGAACTGGCTTTGTGCAGGAGCAAATGGCCTAATTCGTGCATCAGCGTAAACGTTTGCCGCTGCTCAGAAGCCTGTTTTTTGATAAAAATCACCGGACAAACCGGATCGTACAGAGTAAACCCAAGAATCGGATTTTCTTTAGGAATCTGCCACTTTCCGCTATAGCCATTGCTTCGAAAGACCAGAACCCCCTTCGCCTCCAAGGCCGCACGGTAAGAGTCAAAATCATTGGTGTCAAGCAAGCCTGACCACTTGCGTACGGCATGTGCGGCTTCTGGCAGAGTAATACCTTGCACGTCAGGGGGAGTAAAACGAACCCGATCAGACTCATCCATATCTTCAAGCAAGCCGAGGTAAACTTCACGCTGTTTCTCAACCCGCTCAATCAATTTTTTAAGAGTTGGAGTAACCTCAGGTTTCTGGTTGGTCAGCGTACGAAATTGCGCAGTATGCACCTGTGCCTCATCGACATGACCCTCTTCCAGAAAAAAAAGCACTCCCCGACCAAAATAGTCTGCCACCCTGCGCAACTGGTTAAAGGTCATGCCATCTTCACCCGCCATCACCAGTTCAATGCTGCTCGGCGCAATACCCAGTTCAGACGCAAGCTCGCCCGGTGTCATACCATAATCGGCACAGCACCAGAGTATGCGTTCCGGATTTATAGAGTGAATACGTTCCATCGCTGAGTTGCAAACAAAAAAATCTGTTGAAATTTCATTATTTTAAAATACAAAATTTTCTCTTACCACCTTTTGCACAAGGAGAACCAATGACAACAGCAGAGCAAATATACAAGGTGGTGAAAGAGCTTCCTGAACCTATGCGTCAAGAGGTGCTGGATTTCGTTGAATTTTTGAAGCAGAAAACAATCCCCGACGACCCACAATCAGGAAATCTTGCTATCCGTATTCATCATCGCTTTAAAGGGTTGGATGCAGATAATCTTCCTATCCCGCCACGTCAGTTATCGCGCAATACAGACGACTATTTTGACAACCCAAAGATCATGGAAGCAATTGAGCGTGGCAGAGGCAGGGCGAGTGACAACAATCACTGACCCCAATAATATCTGGGACAGTGTGTTACCATAATCGTTCAAACAGAGAGCTGGTTTTGTTGCTTCATGCTCACAACTCCCCTGTGAAAGCCTGGTGCAGGATGGATTTTTTCAGAGCATCCAAGGTGGTGATTTTTTTCTGGTAGATGGATTCAAGGAGCTGTGTTTCCTCACTCAGAGCATCGAGTTTTGTAACGATTTGTTGCTGGTCAGCAAGTGGAGGTAACGCAATTTTCAAATTCTGTATCATCCCAAGCTTCAAAAATTTTGTCCCAACACCAACAGACTGTTCTTTGAACGTTTTTAAGCTTTTTAATAGATGGAAATATAGAAAACGATAAAGGATAAGTTGCTTTTCATTCACCGTGATCACATAAGTTCGCTGATAGGCATTAAACCTTCCCTTATAGTGTTTGACATTGAAATCTCCAACAGCATTATTGCCCGCTAAAAGAATGGCCTCACAATCAAAAGCATAATTATTGATTGAATACACTTCACGCGAACAAGTAAAAAATGGATATCTGCCATTTGCTTCTGCCGCATTGGCATCTAATTTACCTGTTTTAATTTGTACTAAATCCCCAAGAAAAGCATTGGCTCCATAATCATAATTCAAATACGAGTCAAAAAGCGCACGGGCATTTTTGAGATTCTTTTCGGCGTTCGCTTTGGCGGTGGCAATCGCCGCGAATGCTTCGTCGAGCAGAGCGACGATGCGCTGCTGTTCAGGAAGTGGGGGAACGGGAATCAAATAGTTTTCGATAAACTCTTTCGGAACACGTTTATGACCAACTGCCCCTGACATCAATTTCGCCCCCTCAACTCGAAAACTTTCACGGGACAAATAGTAATAGAGCCATTCATTTCTTAATCGCCCATCCGATCGGAACACAATGTACTCACTTGAACCAAATCCGATCCCATTGGTAAGAGCACCAGCAATCCCAAGTTTTCCATTTTCAAAACAGGGCGTTATCTTTGCAAGAAGTACATCTCCATCTGCAAAGTATGTATAACTGCCTGAAACAACGGATAACGGTTTTTTCTGAACAGCATTGAAGAATTTTTGCTCAATACCCAAATCTTCCATCGGCACAAAGGATACCAACGTATCAGTAGAAATCCTTTTACGGGCTTCGGCCTTGGGTGGTTTAATTTGACAGACTTCATTCAGCCTCTTCATTGCCCATCCAGCCTTCATAACAGCCCCCGAATCTTCTCCAGCACCCCCGCGCTCTCCGCATCCAGCGCAGCAATCTCCTCCATAATATCCTGCGGCGTGCGATGCGCCACCTCCCCGCCACTGTTGGGATTCTTGACCGAAAGATCCCACGTTGTGCGGTCAACGTCTGCCATGCTCAGGCTCCACGATTTTGCTGAATCGGCGCGGCTTTTCTGCAACTCAACGAAATCCGCCAGATCGTTGTCGTTCAGCGGGTTGGTTTTGCCGAGGTTGCGACCGGGGTCGAGCTGGTAGTACCAGATCCTCTTTGTCGGCGCGCCCTTCTCGAAAAAAAGCACCACGGTTTTGACGCCCGCGCCCTGAAAGGTGCCGCCGGGACAGTCGAGCACGGTGTGCAGGGTGCTGCTTTCGAGCAGAAGCTTGCGAAGGCTGACGGAGGCGTTGTCGGTATTGGAGAGAAAGGTGTTTTTGATGACCACACCGGCCCTGCCGCCAGCTTTGAGAATTTTGATGAAGTGCTGGAGAAAGAGAAAGGCGGTCTCTCCCGACTTGATGGGGAAGTTCTGCTGCACCTCGGCCCGCTCTTTGCCTCCGAAGGGCGGATTGGCAATGATGATGTCGAACCGGTCGCGCTCCTGAATGTCGGCAAGGTTTTCGGCGAGGGTGTTGGTATGCACAATGTTTGGCGCTTCAACGCCATGCAGAATCATGTTCATGATGCCGATGATGTAGGCCAGCCCCTTCTTCTCCTTGCCATAAAAGGTGCTTTTCTGCAGCATCTCCATATCGCCGGTGGTAAGGCTCTTGCTTGTCTTCAGGTACTCATAAGCTTCGGCGAGGAAGCCCGCTGAACCGACGGCGCCATCGTAGATTTTCTGACCGATAACAGGAGCGACAACCCTGACAATGGCTTTGATGAGCGGGCGCGGGGTGTAGTATTCGCCTCCGTTGCGCCCGGCGTTGCCCATGTTTTTGATTTTGCTCTCGTAGAGATGGCTCATCTCATGCTTTTCAGCATTGGTACGAAAACGGAGTTCATCAATCCGGTTGATCACTTCACGCAGGTTGTAGCCGCTCTGGACACGATTTTTCAGCTCGCTGAAGATCTCGCCAATCTTGTACTGAATGGTGGCGGAGCTCTCCGCCGAGGTTTTGAAGGTTTTCAGGTAGGGAAAAAGCTCGCGGTCAACAAAATCCTTGAGATCATCGCCAGTCGCCGCCTGGTTATGGTCAATCTTGCCATCGGCGGTTTTTGGCGCTGCCCACGACTCCCAGCGGTAATATGGGCTCAGCAGCGGGATGTATGGTTTGCCGGAGAGCTCCGCCGCGATCTGCTTCTCCTTTTCAAGGTCGTCAAGGTACTTGAGAAAAAGTATCCACGAGGTCTGCTCAATGTAGTCAAGCTCACTGCCGCAGCCTGCGTCTTTGTGGAGGATATCGTCAATATTCTTGAATGTCTGCTCAAACAATCGTCATGCTCCCAAATTGTGCCTGTTGATGAATTAGACCCACTCCGTCATCAGCCTCTTCCCGCTGCTGCTGGCCAACCAGACTGGTGATGATGCCCTCATTATCAATTTCGAATAGTGCTTCGTAATCGCTTGCTCCTCATGAAAGGAGCAGTGCTCGCAAAAAAAGATTATCAGTTGTTGCTTTTTTGGAACTGAAAGAAAATTTCTGACCTGTTCAGCCCCACAACTCAAGGCTCGCAGTAATCCTTATGGATGAATAGTGATCCTTTCGGCCATATTTCAACTTGAGGCAATTTAATGTCCTGCACAACAACATCAGTCCAATCAACAATAGGCGACACACTCCATTTCGATTTTACGCTTGGCGATATCGTCGGCGAAAAATGCGTTGGGTACGTCAACGGTAACGACCCAGGAGAAACATCTGGAGATGTATCTTTTTGTGTCGGCATTAATGCGCTGAACTTAATTTTGATGGTCTGCAAATATTCGTGCGAGGTGCTTCCGCCAATACTTCCGCCTGCTTCTCCGCCAGCCAAAACCAGCTTAAATTTTGTCAATCCTTTTGCCTCGGCTTTGACATCCTTTTTTGCAACAAGCTTGAGTTCAATTTCTCCTCCTTCTATCAGAAAGAGAGGCTCAGTATTTTCTTCCAGGTTTTTACTTTGAAGCTTGAAGATATCCGCCTTAAGTTGTGCAAGAGCGCCAAGAATAGTAAGACCTTCTTCGTCCTCGCCAAATTTCGATTCCGAATTATCCATGACCGAATACTCCTGTTTATAAGCCTGTGGTTAACAAGTTAAACACCTCTGTGCGGGAAAACCAAAAAGCTTCAAGATTGAGGTCTTGACCACAACTCCATCAACACGCATGACCGGGATCGGTTATCTTCAGAGCCAAAAACCTCCTTAAACAATACCAATAAATTCGCCATTTCAAAAGTAATCCGTGCCTTGTGACAGCTCTTAATGGCTTTCAATTGCGCATGACTACCCCCTCATACGACTTGCGCTGAATCTTGAAAAGCTTTTAAAAAATATCGGTCGGCCGCCTTCGGCGGCATTTTCTGTGGTTCGTGCCCACCTGCTCGGTTGAGGTGCGCCGCAGCGCGTCCCTCGCTGCTGCTCTCCTCAACCTTGTTCTTTGCTCCGCATAGCTCAAAAGCAAAGCCGGAAAACTACCCCTGAACTACGGGACGAAGACCAAGCGGAAGCCAATGATGCCGTCCCGGTGGCCGGGCGTGCTCCCGCCGCGATTCGCCGACCGACAGGGCTCGGCGATGATGCGCCAGCTCCCGCCACGAAACACACGGAACGAACCGGTTTCAGGCGCTGGCCCGGCAGGGTTTTCAACAAGACCCTTCGCCTTGCACTCATCATAATACTTCTCTCCATACACATCATCACACCACTCCCACACATTGCCATGCATGTTATACAACCCAAATCTATTCGGAGCAAAACTCTCAACAGCAACAGTCTTCGCCCGATACTGACCTTTCCGGTTATTGTTATATGGATAATTGCCGTCGTAGTTCGCCTGCGCTGTAGTCAGGTTCTCACCGGTATTGAACGGTGTGCGACTACCAGCCCGGCAGGCATATTCCCACTCCGCTTCGGTCGGAAGCCGGTACCACTTTCCGGTTTTTTCCGACAGCCACTGGCAATAGGCAATGGCATCATTCCAACTCACATGAACCACCGGATGATTGGCTTCAGCCGGTGTCCGCTCTTTGCCTGAAACTCCATGACGCCAGTTGACTCCCGCTACTTTTTTCGCCTCGTTACCATCCAAAATCCAGCTCCCGTTATCCTTGCTATCCTTTTCCGCATCTGTCAGATAGTGTGACTCTGCAATAAAGCGCTTGAACTCAGCAAAAGTCACCTCATATTTGCTCATATAATAATCACTTACTTTCACCTGATGCTGTGTCTCATTCGGTTGATGACCAACTTCATTCTCAGGGCTTCCCATCGTAAATTCGCCACCTCGTATCAGAACAAAGTTTTGAGGCGCCTGATTTGGCAGCATCGTTGGGAAAGCGTTGCTGAAAACAGTGAGCCCTGCAAAGCAAACGCCAAGAAAACAGAAGATACTGGAGCCGATGAGCATTCGCCGTTTATAGCGAATGATTGCCTGATAGAGCGCCTCAACGCTGACCGATTTTTCTTTGCCTCCTGCATTCTGCCTCCCTTTTCCGGAGATGAGACCAAACAGGCTCAACAACAGCGACACAAACCAGCTCGCGAATGCCGCAACAATAAACCATAGACCGCTTGGCGCAGACTCAGAACTCGAAAAGAACTTTAACCCAATGGCATAAAGCACTGGCACCACAAAGCTGAAGATGAGCACCAGTCTGGCAAGTTTATCAAGCTGTTTTGGCTGCTCAATGAGGTCTGCTACAAAGGCTTTGTCAAGCTCATCAACCCGTGTTGACGGTGAAGCAGATTGTGGAGGTGTCTGTTCGTCCATGGTCACGCTCTTTTTAATGGTTGCGGCATACGTCGATTGAAGCGAAAGTTAACGTTTCTTTTTTCAAAAAAATATGCCCGTCATCTTCGAAACGGCTATCCGGCTCGTCCTACCAATGCCGGGCATCGTGTGTGGCGCTCTTTGCCCTGACAGAATCAGGGACAGGGTCATCAATCTGTTCAGAGGCAGTCATCCGACTTTGCTTTTGAGCTACGGGACGAAGACCAAGCGGAAGCCAATGTTGTTGTTCCGGTTGTCGGGCGTGTTCCTGTTGCGATTCGCCGACCGACAGTTCTCGGCGTTGTTGTTCCAGCTCCCGCCACGAAACACACGGTTCGAACCCACGACTGATGCCCTTATTCTTCACTGGCCACCACTGTACGGTACACATTTTTTCTGAATTCTCTTGCATTGGCGTATTCGGTAAAGGCAACCAACGGCATCGCGTGGTTTGCGAACGCCTTTTGTGACCACAGCCCGGTTTGCAGGTAGCCGTCATAAAGCAGGGATGTTGCAAGAAAGCGTTTTTTGCTTCGCGGGGCAAGCCGTACTTTCTCTTTGTAGAGCAGATATCCCAGAAACGACAACCCTTTTTTGTTTTTGTTCAGGCAAAAGGGTTTCAGCTCAAGCAGCAACTCTTTTGCAAGAAACTCCTGAAACCTGTAGCCTGTCGCCAGCAGCGCCTCTTTATCATGATGCCACAACACCATATCGTCCATGTAGCGAACGTAGGCCGGAACCTGTAATACCCTTATAACGTCATGGTCAGCCACAGAGAGATAGTGGTTCGCAAAATACTGGCTGGTCAGGTTGCCAATCGGAAGGCTTTTATGCTCTGCGGTGGAGTAGCTTTCAATAATCTGCTCAAAAAGCCGCAGCAGTGGCGGGTCTTTGAACAGACGATGAAGCTGCCGTTTCAGGATTGCATGATCAATGCTCTCAAAATATTTGCGAACGTCGAGTTTTAAAAACCAGCGATAGCGTTGATTATACTGCCTTGCCTGGTCAAGAGCGGCATAGGTGCCTTTGCCGGAACGGCTTGCAAAACTGCCTGCGATCTGATGTTTCTCAAAAGAGGCATGGCAGACATTCATGAGTGCATGATGCAGAACTCGTTGCGCAAAAGGGGTAGCGCAAATCAGGCGTTTTTTCGGATCATAGATGATGAATGTGTGATAATTGCCCGTCTCAACCGCGCCCGAAGTAATCTGATGGCGTAATATCTGCAAATTTTCCTCCAACTGCTCTCTGTAGGCGCAAACATAAGGCTTGGAGTGCTTGCCTTTTTGCGCCTTGTAAAAAGCTTCGTACAGATTATTCAGATCAGCAATCTGTTCAAGCAACTGCCCCCGTCGCTTCATTGGATTCTGGTTTTGCAGTAAAATAGTGAGCATAACGCTCAACCTTTTTGTCGCCAATTCCTTTTATCCCCAACATGCTCTTGATGGTTATCTCCTCCAGTTTTGCAAGTTCGGCAAGCTCTTCGTCGGTAAACACAATAAATGCCGGCAGCCCTTCGGCAGCCGCCGCCTGTTTTCTTATGGCACGCAAATGCGTAAACTTCTGAAAGGTTGGCTCATCAAGCACCTGGCGATAATCAACCCTGGCTTTGCTTTCTGACGCGATGTTGAAAGCGGTCTCGATGTAACGAACACAAAAACACCAGTACGCCCCGTTGTCGTTGCTAATCAGCTTTTGCTCGATTTCCAGTATTTTATGCGCCTTCAGAAAGGCGTTCATCTCCTGCTGGGCTGCGCCACTATCACCGACGGGTATGGTAAACAGTTTTATCTGCATGGTGGTAAAACAGTACGCTGTGGGGTAACTCTGAGTGATATCCTCACGTTTTCAAAATATCGGTCGGCCGCCTTCGGCGGCATTTTCTGTGGTTCGTGCCAAGCTGCCCGGTTGAGGTGCGCCGCAGCGCGTCCCTCGCTGCTGCGCACCTCAACCTTGTTCTTTGCTCCGCATAGCTCAAAAGCAAAGCCGGAAAACTGCCCCCGAACTACGGGACGAAGACCAAGCGGAAGCCAACGTTGAAGTTCCGGTAGTCGGGCGAGGACCTGTAGCGATTCGCCGACCGACAGATCTCGGCGATGAGGTTCCAGCTCCCGCCACGAAGCACACGGTAAGAACCAGTTTCAGGCCCAAGTGGATTGGCAAAAGTGCCATCGTCTCCATACCAATCGCAGCACCACTCCCAGACATTACCCGCCATATCATAAAGCCCTTCTGGCGTAGCGCCTTCAGGGTAGCTGCCCACTGGTGTTGTGGCATGAATATTGCTTTCGTAAGAGTTCAGCAATTTCGGATTCACATCACCCATCTCATCCGGCCAAGGATATTCCCGCACTTTCTCCCCGATTGTGCCCTGTTTCCCTCCAGCAGCCCACTCCCACTCTATCTCATGAGCAAGACGATAACGTGCGGCCTTGCCTTCCAGCATCGAAAGCCACAGGCAGTAGGCGCTGGCAGCATACCAGGTGACGCCAACCACCGGTTGATCATCCCCATCGAATTTGCGATCCTCATCATTTTCTGAACGAAACAATGCCGCAAGGTCACTTTCTCCCTTGAGATACTCGCCAAACCCCGGGCCCCATTCGTTACTCTGCGCTATCCTTTCCAGTTCTGCCCTGTATGATGAGGCATGGTTCTTCCCTGAATCTTTTCCTTCCAACCACTTGATGAATGAGCGGTAAAGCTTGTTCGTCACTGGATACTTGGCAACATAACAATCACCAACATCCAGCGTTTTTTTCATTGCCGAATACCAGTAGTTGCCTCCCGGTATCAGGATATACTCGGCATTCTGCTCATTCGGGTTGCGAATCGACAAGGGTTTACCGCTGATACTCTTTTCAGTGGCACGTTCAAGCGCTTTTCCGCCGAGGGCGATAATCACCTCTTCGGCACGATCGATAACATCACTGTTCTCTGCGTTCTCTTTATCGAGTTGTTGTGCAATGAACTGCTCCAGCGCCGAAAGTGCGGCAGGCTTCGCGATGGTTTTCAGGCAGTCGAGAATCACCCGCTGACGGCTGGCTGTGGTTGCCGTGTCAAGCAGTTTTGTACAGAGCGCATCAACCTTCTTTTCAGGCGCCTCTTCAATAATTGTTTGCAGCAAGAACTGCTTTTTTGGTGTCAGCTCTTCACTGACCGGAGAGTCGAACAGCTTTTCCATGAACAGATCAAATATCTCCTCATCTTCCTGGGCAATAAAGAATTTGATCGGCTCTTCCCACCAGTCATCACCAAAGCCGGAAACCAGATTATCCAGAGAGTCGGGGGTTCTGTTCACTTTTTTGGCAAGCTGAACGCCTGCCAGATATTCACGCAATGATTTATGGCGAAAAAGGTAAGCTTTGCCCCCACCATACTCCACAAGCAAGCCTGCCCGTTTCACCATATAATCACAGAACGCCTCGACTGACGGGGGATGATCAAGAATCTCCAGGCGTTCTTTCATGATTGCCTGCATGGACTCCTTTTCGGCCTCATCTTTTTTCAGATCTTCCTGCATCCACAGAGAGACCGGCCCAAGCACTTTACGGGCACGCACGGCCGAAACAAGTGGGGTTATCCCTCTGCGCTTGTCCCTGAATTCAAGCAGGTAATCAATAGCCGCCTCATAGAGCTTCACCCGGCTCTCGGGCATATAGTCCCGGTCTTTCCAGAGAATCGCCATAATCTGCAGAATCATGGGGATGGCAGCAAGCTGCCGCAACCCCTTGTTCTTCTCCTCTTTCAGGTGTTTGGCAATGGTACGGGTTCGCTCTTCAGCCTTTGCTTTTTGTTTTGCCAGCCAGGCGGCTTCGTCAACACCAACGTCACAGGGTTCTTTAAGAAACGCGGCTGTAAACCATTGCAATAAAAACAGCTCCTGCTGATCAACCGTAAAGTCCTGAACATCAGCTCGTTCAAAATCAGCCGCAAGTTCAACACCCTCTTCCTGGCGGTACCCTGTTGCCCGGGAAGTCACCACAAAACGAAGCGCTGAAAAACTTTTCCAGGCAGCATCAATCCACCGGCACACCTCTTTTCGATCATCGGTATTGCTGATTTCATCAAGCCCGTCAAGCAAAACAAGCGCTGTTCCGCTCTGCAGCCATTGATCGAACTGCTCTGCTGTAAAGGGCAACTGATTCCGCTCCAACCAGAGCGCAAGATTTGCAGGAAGAGAGTGGTACTGGCCATTCTCATGGCGGACAAGCTCGCGCAGCGGCAGATAGAAGACGTTAACCGGCCCGGAAAATCCAAGTCGGCTGGATCTCTCCGAATCAAGCGCACAAAGGGCATAATATTTGAGCAGCGTTGTTTTTCCTGCACCGGGATCACCGATAACGAGAAGCATCCTGCGATGGCGACGGTCATGGAACGCCCGCTTCATGATAGCGTCTGGATAGAGAGTATGATCGCCTCCTTCGGGCCTCTTTCCAGAATCTTTTTCAGGCTGGCCGGAAAACATATCCTGCCGGTCAGAAAGCCGTAACGGCACAAAGGTCTCATCATCAAGATTGACCTTGACAGATTCAACTCCGGGCATTCCAAGCATACGGATGTAGCCCAGCTCCTCTTTCAGCGCCGACTGGTAGCGGCGTAGTTCCTCATCCTCTGGTATGGACTGCTTGACGGTTGGCGCACCGGGAGTGCAGAACCACTGGCGAATCTGCTTGTCAAGGTGGCGGGAAAGATGGGTACGAAACTTCGTCCGATTATCATATTCCCATACCAATCCATCTTTTTTCATCAATGTTTTGAATGCCTCAAGCTTTTTTACCTGTTCTCCATCAACTTTATGCAGAGCAATCGGCATTCGCGAAAAATAGAGCATAACCGGACGCTTCAGCACAGTCAGCATTCTCTGCACCTCTTCCACTGCTCCACCTTCAGCAAGTTTTGTTGGTGTTCCTATGCGATGCCAGAAAATCCCGATGGCACAATCACAATCATCAACAATCTGGCGGGTAATTGGCGCCTGAGGCCCCTCGCCATCTCCACAGTTTTCAGGCGCCGCATGTTTTTCCCACAGTATCGCTTCGAGAACCATCTTGCGCTCATCACCATTGCGGATGTTCCACTCTCCTATCACATCCTCTACAATCTGCCGCTCCCTGTCAACGTCACCGGGGGAGGCAACAAGTATTTTTACTTTTGTTATTCCATTATCAGCCATAGCGTATCTGGTAAATCAAAGTCATCCAGAAAACAATAATCGTTGAAATAGCTTGCCGTTATTCACTTTTAAGCAGCCGGTCAGTAAGCATGGTCATGAAATCACGACGGGTGGAGACAAACATGGAGACATAAACCTCATGCTCCCCAACCTCATAAATAACCCTTGTTTGCCCAACCAGCCTTTCGCGAATCCCTTGCAAGCCAAGTGAAACAGCCTCCTTAGCAACAAAACCGGCAAAAGGAAACTCTCCGATATTGCTCAAAACCTCTTTGTATTGTTGCTCCGACTCTCTCCAGACCTTTTCACCAAATTTATGCCGCACATAGCTCCTGATTTCACGATAATCACCTTTCGCAGAGTCAAGAATAAAAACTGAATGCGCCACTATCCCTCCTTTTCCAGGTCAGTAAAGAAATTCTCGACACTCTGGAATTTCCCTTCAGAAATCTCTTTTTTGCCCATGTTGATGAGTTTCAGAAACGCCATGGTTTCAAGCTGCTCTTCGTAGGTACGAATGTCCATAACAACCATTTTTGCTTCACCATTCTGGGTAACAATAAGCGGGCTCCGATTCTCTTCAAAATCCCTTACAATCTCGGCTGCATGAGATTTAAGCCAGGAAATCGGGCGAACCCTTTCTGATAGTTTCATTGTGGCTCCTCTTCGTAAACAGGTAATCGCAAGACTGAATAGAGACTAAATTCGGCATTTTTATGGTATAATCAAAAAAACAGGTGCCTGCAATATCGATGTTTTTCGGAATTCTCATTTCCATTTTTTGGGGATGATGATCAGCACATTCATGCCCGATATCAGGGCGAAAGCCAGCGACAATAAGCACAAGCGGGAACTCTGCAATACTTTTTAGAACTCTTTTGCAAGAAAATCGGTTTTACAAATTACCTTTCTCTGTATATTCTCACTCTTGCCGGGAACAATAACAGAGCCGGGCTCAGGTTCTCCGGGTTAACAAAACGATTTTCAATACTACCGGGATAAAAAAGCATGTCCACACGATACATTTCAGGAACCGCCGTTGCGCTGGTGACTCCGTTCAGCAAGGACGGGTCAATAGACCGTTATGCCTTGAGGAGACTGGTGCAATTTCATATTGAGGCGGGAACAGATATTATTATAACCTGTGGCACAACGGGTGAATCGCCAACACTTTCCGGTGATGAGCAGATTGAGATCATCCGCACGGTCAGGGAGGAGGCGGCGGGAAAGATAATGGTGGCGGCGGGCGCTGGCACCAATGACACAAGACATGCGGTTGAGCTGGCGAAAAATGCTGAAAAGGCTGGCGCGGCGGCCATTCTGTCGGTCTCTCCCTATTACAACAAGCCTTCACAGGAGGGAATCTATCAACACTACCGTCATATCGCGGAAGCGGTCTCGGTGCCGATTATCATCTACAATGTTCCGGGAAGAACCGGCTGCAATGTTGCGGCATCAACCATTCTCAGGCTTGCCCATGATTTTGAAAATATTGCGGCGGTCAAGGAGGCTTCCGAAAATATCAGCCAGATCTCTGAGCTGCTTGAGGGGCGGCCTGCCCATTTTTCTGTGCTGACTGGCGAGGATTCGCTGATTCTGCCCTTTATGGCGATGGGTGGAGACGGGGCGATTTCTGTTGCGGCAAACCAGATACCAGCACAGATCAAGCAACTGATTGAGGCAGTCAGGCGGGGCGATCTTGAGGAGGCACGGTCGATCAACGGCCGCTATCGCAAGCTGTTAAAAATGAACTTTATTGAGAGTAACCCGGTGCCGGTGAAGTATGCGCTGTCGCGAATGGGAATGATTGAGGAGAACTACCGTCTGCCGCTTGTGCCTCTTTCAGAGCCAAACAAGCTGATTATCGATCAGGAACTCAGCGCTCTGGGGCTCATTTAATACGATGCCGTTTCAGCTCCCTGCCTCCGCCGGGAGCTGAAACGTTCCGTCACTGCCTATCCGACAATCTCCCCAAGCTTTTCTACAAAACCATCCAGCTCCTCTTTTGTCCGTTTCTCTGTAACGGCAACAAGCAATCCGCTCTCGCCATGCGCCACCAGATCGTACCCGGCAAAGATCTGGTGTTGCAGCATCCGCTCCACAATAATCGCCGCTGGAACTGGTGTTTCAACAACGAATTCCCGGAAAAAGGGTGCCGTGTACTTCAGGGAAAATCCCGGAATGGCGGCTATTTTCGCTGCAAGATAATGTGCTTTCTGCGTTGATTGTGCGGCAACCTGCTGTAACCCCTCTTTGCCGAGCAGCGACAGATAGAGTGCCGCCTGAAGGGCGTTGAGCGCCTGGTTGCTGCATATATTTGAGGTGGCTTTTTCGCGCCGGATGTGCTGCTCACGGGTCTGAAGGGTGAGAATAAAACCATCCTCGCCATCACGGTCTTTCGTCATGCCGACCAGACGTCCCGGAATTTTGCGGACAAGCGGCTGCTTGACGGTAAAGATGCCGAGGTAGGGTCCGCCAAAACTCTGGGGGGTTCCAAGCGGCTGTCCTTCTCCCACAGCAATATCAGCGCCGTAACTGCCTGGAGCTGCCAGCACGCCAAGCGAGAGCGGATCGGCTGAGACAATAAAGAGCGCCCCATTTTCATGCGCAATCGCTCCAAGAGCTTCAACATCTTCGAGGCAACCGTAAAAGTTTGGCTGCTGAACAACCACAGCGGCAACACTGTCGCCAACAAGTTCTTTCAGCGCCGCACTATCGCCGACACCATCCTGAAGAACATTCTGGATGACGGCGTTATGGCCTGATGCCTCAAGATAGGTTTTGAGTACAGCGCTGTTCCAGGGATGCAGCTTTCCTGCCACCACAACCTGACTCCGGCCAGTGACGTTCATGGCCATCAGTACCGCTTCGGCAAGGGCGGTCGCGCCATCATACATGGAGGCGTTGGTGACATCCATCTCGTAGAGACGGCATATCAAGCTCTGGTATTCATAAATTGCCTGAAGAGTTCCTTGCGAGATCTCGGCCTGGTAAGGGGTATATGCCGTATAAAATTCACTGCGGGATGTAATGGTTTTAATGGCGGCAGGGATAAAATGGTCGTAGGCTCCGCCACCAAGATAGCTCACATAATCGGAGGTGTTCCGGTTGGATGCGGCAAGGCTTTCAAGAAGTTTGCGAACCTGGGGCTCATCGGAGGCAGGGAGGATATCAAGGGCTTTTTTCAGGCGAATCTCTTCGGGAATATCGACAATCAGATCATCAAAAGAGCTGACACCAATGGTCCGGAGCATCTCCTTTCGTTCGTTTTCGGTATTGACTATAAATGGCATGAGCTTACTCTCCGGTCAACTGGCGATATGCCGCTGCGTCAAGCAGCGCCTGAACTGCTGCCGGATCGGCAACTTTTATTTTGGCAAGCCAGCCTGCATTGTAGGGATCCTGATTGACCACTTCTGCATTATCAAGCTCAGCGTTTAACGCAATAATTTCACCGGCAACCGGGGCAAAAAGATCGGCAACGGTTTTTACCGCTTCGACGGTTCCAAAAACTTCGTGCTCTTTCAGCGTTGTTCCGACAGCTTTCAGCTCAACAAAAACAATATCGCCAAGCTCTGACTGGGCAAAATCAGTAATGCCGACCAGTGCGGTGCTGCCGTCTTCAAGCAGTTTAATCCATTCGTGGTCTTTTGTATAGCGAAGATCTTCAGGGATAGTCATGGCAGAAGTAATGTGTGTTGATGGAGTCAGCCTGGCAAATTTGTAATGAAACAAGGTAATATTTTTTGGAATCCCTTCAAATCCGGAGGGCATGGCAACTCAGGAAAGCCGCTGCCTCATGGCCTCGTACAGCAGCACGCCAGCCGTCACGCTCACATTCAGGGATTCGACGCAGCCTGCCATGGGAATGCGAACAACATGGTCACAGAATTTCACGGCCTCAGGCGCCAGGCCGCTTCCCTCCATACCAAGCACAATCGCTGTGGCCTTTTTCATGTCGGCATCGGTGTAATTGAGTTCCGCCTCCATGTCTGCGGCAAGAACCTGAATATTACACTGGTGCAGGAATTCGAGCGCACGCACAAGGCTCTTGACCTTGCAGATTCTTATATGCGAAAGCGCCCCGGCAGCGGCTTTGTGAACAACAGCATTAACCGGCGCGCCCTTGCCTTCGACCAGTACAACCGCATCAGCGGCTACGGCTTCGGCCGTCCGGATAATGGCCCCGATATTGTGGGGATCATCAAGTCCCTGCAACACAACGAGGAGAGGAGAGCTGTTACGGGGACTGGCAAGCACCTCTTCGAGCGAATAGTAGGTAACCGTGCTGATAAGAGCGCACACGCCCTGGTGCTTGGTTGTGCCTGCAATCAGTGAAAGCTTTTCAAGCCGGGCCTTGCCGCTGACCAGCTTCAGGCGCCTTGAGGTGATGACAATTTCTTTGAGTTTCGGATGAGAGGTATTGAACTGAAAATAGATTTTCTCGATGCTCTCGGGTTTCTGCTGGAGAAGCTCAAGAACGGCATTTCTGCCATAGACAATATTTTCGGAATGTTCCGTGTCCATGTAAACCTCTTGTCCTTTGGAAGTGTTATGACGCCAAATAAGCAAAGAGCAGGGGGCTGCAAACGTCAGGGGAAACGCCTTACAGGCAACATCTCTATGGGAAAAACCGGAATCTAATTAAATTTAACAAAAATCAATTTTTTTAATATCTTTTGTAACGCATTGATTTGCTTTTCGGGCTACGGATGTAACATTCTTTCTCAACTATTACAGTTGCTTCGTGGTTCACATATCAGCACACTGCAGAGTTACGCACCCCTTTTATCAATACAAATCAGGTGACTGCCAGTATGACCCGGACTTATAAAACAATGGAGGGAAATGAAGCTTTGGCTCATGTCTCTTATCGAACCAGTGAAGTTATCTGTATCTACCCGATTACTCCGGCATCACCGATGGGGGAGTATTCCGAAGCATGGTCAACAGAGGGAAAAAAGAACATCTGGGGTACCATTCCAAAAATTGATGAATTACAGAGTGAGGCTGGAGCCGCCGCCGCTGTTCATGGCGCGTTGCAGACTGGTGCGCTGACGACGACCTTTACCGCCGCACAGGGTCTTCTGCTCATGATTCCGAATATGTATAAAATTGCGGGCGAGCTTTCACCCTGTGTCATACACGTTTCGGCGCGCTCTCTTGCCGCACAGGCGCTTTCCATTTTCGGCGATCATGGCGATGTCATGTCTGTCCGGGGAACAGGGTTTGCCATTCTGGCTTCAAGTTCTGTTCAGGAGGTTATGGATATGGCGTTGATAACAGCAGCAGCCACCCTTGCCTCAAGAGTTCCTTTCCTTCATTTTTTTGACGGATTCAGAACATCCCATGAGATCTCCAAAATCGAGGTCATTGATGATACAATAATAAAGGAGATGATCAGTGATGATCTGGTCATAGCACACAGAAACCGGCGTCTCACCCCTGACGCACCGGTGATTCGGGGAACATCGCAGAATCCGGATGTCTATTTCCAGGGCCGGGAGACAGTCAACAGTTATTATAACGCATGCCCGGAAATCACTGAAAAGGTGATGGAGAAATTTGGGGAACTCACAGGCCGCCACTATAAACTGTACGAATACTACGGCGCTCCAGATGCTGACCGTGTTATTGTTTTGATGGGTTCCGGGGTTGAAACCGCACGGGAAACCATGGAATATCTCAACAAACAGGGAGAAAAAGTTGGCGTTATCCATGCCCGCCTTTTCCGTCCTTTCGATATTGAGCGCTTTGTCAAGGCATTCCCGACAACGGTTACCTCGATTGCCGTTCTTGACCGTGTCAAGGAGCCTGGCTGCGCAGGTGAACCGCTCTATCTTGATATCGTCAACGCCCTGCATGAAGGGGTGCAGAATGGATTGATCAAAGCGGTTCCAACCGTTGTTGGTGGCCGGTATGGACTGTCATCGAAAGAATTTACACCCGCAATGGTCAAGGCAGTCTTCGACAATCTGAGTGCCGAAAAGCCGAAAAACCACTTCACGGTCGGCATCAATGATGATGTAACCAAAACAAGTCTTGAGGTTGACTCAACCTTCTCAATTGAGCCGGACGAGATGTTCAGGGCTCTCTTTTACGGGCTTGGTTCGGATGGCACCGTCGGTGCGAATAAAAACAGCATAAAAATTATTGGTGAAAACACACCAAACTATGCCCAGGGTTATTTTGTCTACGATTCAAAGAAGGCTGGCTCAATTACCACGTCACATCTCCGGTTTGGCCCCAATGAAATCAGATCCGCATATCTGATTACCGAGGCACAGTTTATCGGCTGCCACCACTGGGTTTTTCTTGAAATGGTTGATCTGGTTAAATATCTCAAAAAAGGCGGCACACTGCTGCTGAACTCCCCTTTTGGGGCAGAAGAGCTCTGGGACAAACTGCCGAAAATTGTTCAGGAGCACCTGATCCGCAAAGAGGCGAAACTCTATACTATTGACGCCTATAAGGTTGCTCACACCAGTGGCATGGGCCAGCGCATCAACACCATCATGCAGGCCTGCTTTTTTGCCATATCCGGTGTGCTGCCCCGTGAAGAGGCTATTGAAAATATCAAGTCGTCCATCAGACAGACATACGGGAAAAAAGGTGATGACGTTGTCAACCAGAACATACAGGCAGTAGACAATACGCTCTCCAACCTGCATCAGGTCACCATTGGCTCCGTTGCCAACAGCGCAAAAGAACTTCGCCAGCCGATTGTTGGTGAGGCGCCCGATTTTGTCTGCAATGTGCTTGCCAGGATTATTTCCGGTAATGGTGATGACATTCCTGTCAGCGAGCTTCCCGCAGATGGCACCTACCCCACCGGAACCTCAAAGTTTGAAAAGAGAAATCTTGCTGATGAAATCCCCGTCTGGGAGCCGGATGTCTGTATCCAGTGCGCGAAATGTACACTGGTATGCCCTCACGCAGCAATCCGTGTCAAGGTCTATGATCAGAATTGCCTTGGCAACGCCCCGCACACCTTTAAATCCATTGAAGCAAAGGGCGCCACTTGGGAAGGGAAGATGTACACCATCCAAATTGCTCCGGAGGATTGTACCGGATGCGAAGTGTGCGCACATGTCTGCCCGGGAAGAGATAAAAAAAATCCGGGGAAAAAAGCCCTCAACATGAATCCGCAGATTCCGCTGCGCGACAATGAGGTTGACAACTGGAACTATTTTGTCAACATACCTGACTTTGACCGCAATAACATCAATGTCAAGCTGATCAAGGAACAGCAGCTTCAGGCCCCTCTGTTTGAATTTTCAGGCGCTTGTTCGGGTTGCGGCGAAACTCCGTACATCAAACTCATGACGCAGTTGTTCGGTGACCGCCTTGTCATCGGCAATGCAACGGGTTGTTCGTCAATCTACGGCGGAAACCTTCCCACAACACCCTATACAACCAATGCCAGCGGGCTTGGGCCAGCATGGTCAAACTCGCTTTTTGAAGATACCGCTGAATTTGCGCTTGGCTTCAGAATTTCGATTGACAAGCAGCGTGAATATGCCAGTGAGCTATTAAAAAGAATGTCTGCGGAAATCGGCGATACGCTGACTACGGAGATACTTGAGGCATCAGAACGCAATGAACCGGAAATTTTTGAGCAGAGAAAGCGTGTGGCGATTCTTAAGGAGAAACTCACTCATATCAACTCTTCTGATGCCAAAAATTTGCTTTCGCTGGCTGATATGCTTGTGAAAAAGAGCGTCTGGGGAGTTGGTGGTGATGGCTGGGCTTATGATATCGGCTATGGTGGTGTTGACCATATAACGGCTGGCAACAAAAACGTCAATCTTCTCGTGCTTGATACCGAGGTCTATTCAAACACCGGAGGACAGGCATCAAAGGCAACGCCAAAGGCGGCGGTAGCCAAGTTTGCGACTGCCGGGCGTTCGGTGACCAAAAAAGATCTTGGCATGATCTCCATGAGCTACGGGAATGCCTATGTTGCCTCGGTTGCCTTTGGCGCCCGTGACGAACACACACTGAAAGCATTCCTTGAAGCTGAGGCTTACAACGGCCCGTCCATTATTATTGCCTATTCACACTGTATCGCCCAGGGTATCAACATGTCAACGGCTCTCGATAACCAGAAAGCCGCTGTTGATTCCGGGCACTGGATACTCTATCGCTTCAATCCTGAGCGGTTGCTTGAAGGAAAAAATCCGCTGATACTTGATTCGAAAAAGCCAAAAATACCTGTTGCGCAGTTCCTCAATATGGAAAACCGCTTCAGAATGCTGAAAAAGAGCCATCCCGCTCTTGCAGAAGAGTATTATGCGGCCATCCAGAATGAGGTCGATGCTCGCTGGTCTCATTACGAATACCTCGCAGCACGGACGTTTGGAGAACTCAAGTAGCTTTTTGAGTTACAACACCTTTACACAAAAACGGCAGGAACTCCTGCCGTTTTTGTTTTCTTTGAGACGCTCCCGTTATTGCCCGATCGAAACTGCTGACTGCTTTGCCTTGAGTTTTTTCGTCATCTCTTTCATCTCCATAGCCTTCTGCCTGTTCCCAAGCTTCTCATAAGCCTGACTGAGATGGTCTGATATTTCAGGCTCCTGTGAGTCAAGTACAACTGCTTTTTCGAGAAGTTCTGCCGCTTTTTCATACTCACCCATTTTGAAGAATATCCAGCCAAGCGTGTCGAGATAACCCGCATTGGCAGGCTCTGCCGCAACCGCTTTCATAGCAAGCGTTCTGGCACGCTGAAGCTCTTTTCCCTGTCCGGCAAGAACATAGGCAAGGTTATTGACCATAAGAAGATTGCCGGGTTCAAGTCGCAGAATAGCCTCATAGAGAGAAATGCTTTTCCGGGTATAACCAAGAGTGTCGTAACATAAGGCAAGAATACTGCGGGCGTGCAGATCAAGACCACTCTTTTTGTCCCCCTTTTTCGACGGCAATATCTTTTCAAGAAGCTGTAGCGCCTCTTTCACCTTGCCTGTATGAAACAGAAGTTCACCCTCCACCACCTGTAACTTGAAGGTTACCCCGCTCACCGATGAATACCGTCGTTTCATTTCATCGATCATGGCAAAAGCTGGTTCGGCAGAAAAGCTGTCTCGCGCTGAACGCGCTGCAAAGAATTGGGCAAGACCGATTTTCTGATCAAGACTTATCTGGCTGGTATTGTAAAACAGATTCAGATCATCACGAAAAGCGTTGCGATTTCCAGACTTTACGGTAGCATCGAACAATCCGAGCCATGCCGGAAGAAGACTCTGATTATTCTGCACGAGTTCCTTGAAGGTCTTGACTGCCGGATCGTACTGGCCTGTTTGCAGATAAAGCTCACCAAGAGAAAGAGTCAGCTTCTCTTTTCCATCGCTTCGCTTGATGAGTTCCGTCAGCGTGCCGATCGCATCCTGATAGCGGGCAAGCTTGAGTTCCATAAACAGCACCTGATTCAGGATGGTTTCATTTTTCGGATCGAGTTTTGACAAATCCTGAAAAACCGCAAGAGCTTTTTCCTGCTGATCGGCAACAAGATATTCCAGCGCAAGTGAGGAAAGTGGCTCTGTATTTCCCGGTTCAAGAGCAACAAGCTGTTGATAAAGCTCAATTGCCCGAGGGTAATCACGCGTCTGATGAGAGATTCCGGCAAGCAATCTCAGATAATATTTGTTGCCCGGCTGAAGCGCTACACTTTTTTCGCTGTACAGACGCGCAGAATCGAGTACACCAAGACTGAGATAGGCTTTTGAAAGCGCATAATGAAAAGCTGCCTGTGTGGGATGAGCACTCAACAGCTTTTGATAACGGTCAACAGCTCCACGGTAGTCCCCTTTTGCGCTCAGCAGCGATGCCGCCACAACCTCTCTTTCTGTGGCATCAGAGAGGGAATCTGGCACCATGGGGCTGCCGGACAAAACAGAGCTGGAGAAACATGCCGAAAGCAGAATCAGGGCAATAACCAGGGATTTACCGATCAGGTTTTGCATCAAACAAGGGATAGTCATTACTGTCGGCACCGGTTGAAAAACGGATAAACGCCTGACGCGTAGCAACCCGCCCCCTTGTTGTTCTTGTCAGATAACCTGCCTGAATAAGATAGGGTTCATAAACCTCTTCAATAGTATCCCTCTCTTCCCCAACAGAAACGGCAAGAGAAGCAATACCGACAGGGCCGCCGTTGAACTTGTTGACAATGGTCTCCATGATTTTTTTATCCATATCATCAAGCCCTTCCTCGTCAATTTCAAGGCAATCGAGGGTTTTCATGGCAATCCCTTTTGTGATGATGGGTATGCCATCAACCTGCGCAAAATCCCGGGCGCGCCGAAGCAATCTGTTGGCAATACGGGGAGTCCCCCTTGAACGTCCGGCAATTTCGGATGCGGCTTCACCTTCAATGCCGATGCCAAGAATGCCGGATGCCCTGATAATGATTCCTTCAAGAAGTTCGGGAGCATAATAGTCAAACCGGCTGTTGATGCCGAACCTGGCCCTGAGAGGAGAGGTCAGAAGTCCTGAACGAGTCGTGGCACCGACAAGCGTAAAAGGTTCAATCCGCAACTGAACCGCCCTTGCTGAGGGGCCGCTGTCGAGCATGATATCAATACGGAAATCTTCCATGGCTGAATAGAGGTACTCCTCAACGGTCGGCGGCATACGGTGAATTTCATCAATAAAGAGAATATCCCCTTTCTGCAGGCCTGTCAGAAGTCCCGCAAGATTGCCAGCCTTGTCGAGCAGAGGCCCTGAGGTTGACTTGATACTGCTCCCCATTTCAGATGCAATAATATAGGCCAGCGTCGTTTTGCCGAGCCCGGGAGGGCCGGACAACAAGACATGATCCAGTGCGTCCCCCCGCATCTTTGCCGCAGAAATAAAAACTTTCAGATTATCGGTCAGCCGTTGCTGGCCAGCAAAGTCATCCATACGGAGCGGCCTAATCTGCTCATCAATCCTCGATTCTACGGCATCGGGAGGAGTATTCAGCAATTCAATTCTCAAACAGAAATCATTTCAGGTTGAAGAGGAGTAACAGCGATTGCTCACAGGAACATTCAGAGCTTTATTCGCGGATCAGCCACAGCATAGAGCACATCGGCAAAAAGATTTCCAAGCACGATCAGTGAGCCGGAAATAAAGGTATTGGCAATAATCAGCGGATAATCCCTTGAAAATATAGCCTCTACCGTTACCCGCCCCATCCCGGGAAAAGCAAAAATCACCTCGATAAAGAGCGCGCCGCTGAAAATAAAGGGCAGTGAGCTTCCCATAAGAGTAATCACCGGCAAAAGGGCATTGCGCAGCGCATGTCTGAAAATGACCACCTTTTCCGGCAACCCTTTGGCCCTTGCTGTCCGGATATAGTCCTGGCGGATCACCTCAAGCATGCTCCCCCTGACATAACGGGCAATGCCGGCGGCCCCGTTGATGCTGAGCACTGTAACCGGCAGGACAAGATGCCAGAAGCGGTCGAGCACAAACCCCACCGGGCCGAAACTCTCCGCGCCAATCTCGTTGAGGCCGGAAGCCGGAAAAATTGGAAACTTCAGGGCAAAAAGAATAATCATCATCAATGCAAACCAGAACTCGGGCATTGAATAAAAAAAGAGGGCCGTTACCGTCAGAAATCGATCAAGGATGGTGTTCTGGCGTACTGCTGAAATAATGCCGATGAGAATGCCGAAAGTAAAATTTGCGACAAGCGTCAACAGCGCAATGGTCATGGTTATCGGCAGAGCGCTGGCAATAACATCAAACACCGGCTGTTGAGCCCGGCTGAAACTGCGACCGAAATCGCCCTGCAGCACATTGGCAAGCCATTTGACATATTGGATAGGGATCGGGTCGTTGAGGCCGTACTGTGCCCTGATTTGCTCCGCGACATTTGGGCTGATTCCCGGCTGGATAAAAAAGGCCGCCGGGTCACCCGGAGCAAGCCTGATAATAAAAAACGTCAGGGTCAGGACACCGAAAATAAGTGGAACCGCGATCAAAAGCCTTTTAATAATATAAGTCAGCATAACATTCTAAGGTGCAACATTTGCAGAAGGCCGGAGCCTCCAGTCATCAACATTGTAAAAAGTACCCGAAATATTCAGCTCTTCTCCCTCAATCCTTCTGCTGAATCCCTGAGTCTCTTTCATCCAGTAGAGAAAGGTGATTGGCTGATCACGATGAAGAATTTCCTGATACTCAAGCCAGTATGGCCTCGCCCCGGTCGGCTCCATTTTCTCCTTGGCCAGCTCACACAGCTTGTCGAGTCGTGGATTCTGGTACCCTGTAAAATTAAAGCGACTTTTCTTGAGATCAGAACCCCAGACATCAAGCGGATCTATCTCAAGGCCAATCGACCATCCTGCCATCCACGCGTCAAGCTTTCTCTGCTGGAGGTTCTCAAAAAAGACATTGGATTCCTGAACATCAAGCTTGCAGTCGATACCGATCGCACGAAGATTCTGCTGAATAATAACACTCGCATAGTTTCGCCGCGCATTGCCCGCATTGGTATAGAGCACAAAACTGAATTTTCTGCCCTGCTTCTGCAGAATTCCATCCGGACCGGGCTGCCAGCCTTCTGCCTTGAGCAAGGCCGAAGCTTTTGCGGGATCAAAGCTATGAGCCACAATCCGGTCATTATATGCCCACTTCAGGGAAGGGGAAACATCGGTATTACAGAGAACGCCATATTCTTTGAGATAGCCGTCAATGATTGCCTCTCGATCGATCGCCTGGGTAAGGGCAAGGCGAACACGGGCGGAGCCAAAAAGCGGGTGCGGCTTGATTTGACCGCTTCGACGGTACTCATTCTGGTCGATATTTGACCAGCCGACATAATCATAGACCCTGAGACCAACCGTTTTGACATCAATCTGTTTATTCGCCTTCAGTAGCGCGGTAAAATCCTCCGGCTTGATATTTTCAACCACATCCACAGCTCCAGTCTGAAGCTGAGCCAGCCTCACCGTGTAATCGGGCACAACCCTGAAGGTGATAACCGGAATGTTCCCGGGCTTCGGAAGATGTGATTTTCTGCTTGCTTCCAGCACAATTTCCTGCTGCTGCTTCCAGCTCTTCAGGTGATAGGGACCCGCTCCGAGGGGCTCAAGATTGAGCGGGGAGTGACGGAACTCGTCAGGCTTGACATTTTTCCACTGATGAGCAGGAAGGGGTGTCAGCGACGTATGGAACAGTGCCAGATGTTCAGGAACTGGCTTGTAAAACCTGAAAACCAGTGTGGTATCGTTCGGGGTCTCAATGGCTTTGTCAAAATCAACCTGACCCTTGTCGGCGCCAACCAGCTCTGCAAGGTATTGCTGACGGGCGCTGGCGATAACCGGATTGCCGTATAACTGATAGGAAAACTTGAAATCCCCCGAGACGACAGGCTTTCCGTCGTTCCAGAATGCATCGCTTCTGAGAATATAGGTGAGGGTTTTATGGTCGGGCGACATACTCCAGCTCCTGGCGATGGCGCCTTTCGGTGTTTTTTTCCCCTGACCTGCGGTAACGTCACGAAGTTTTTTTTCAAGGGCCATATAATTCAAAAGACCCGTCTCGGTATCAAACTCACTCTGCAACAGTGAGGGATAGATCAGTCCAATAATATTTCCCGAGGTGACGGTGCTGCCAAGCACAGGATTCAGATAATCAGCATCGCCGAGCATGGCAATCACAAGAGTTGAATCAAAAGCTCCTCCTCCAGTACCTGAATGTCCGGAATTGCCTTTGCTTCGCCCGCAGGATGAGAGCGTCAGCACGACAACCGCAAGAAGCAGGCTGCACGTTATCCGGCAGAGTGCCGTTATCCTTTTTATGTCTTGTTTAGCCATGAACATCATCCTCTGTTTTTTCACTGTTGATGACATTGTTTATCCTCTCGGTCAGCGCTTCGGCTGCAACGTAATTCGAGTATCGTTTCAACAGAAAATTGAGCGCTACCACTTCAATAATAACGGTGATATTTTTTCCGGGAAATATAGGTAACTCTACCAGTGGAACGTCCACACCCAGAATCTTTATAAATTTGGTATCAAGTCCGAGACGTTCGTAAGAGATCTCTTTGTTCCACTCAAGAAGCTCAACAACAACCTGCACCTCCTTGATATCCCGAATTGCCCGAATCCCGAAATTTGCCTTCACATCAACGACACCAAGACCCCGAATCTCCATAAAATGATCGATGATATTGTTTCTTCGGGCATTCAGTACCATTGACTCACCCTTTCGGTGAATCATGACAACATCATCAGCCACCAGACCATGCCCCCGTTCAATGAGATCAAGTGCAATTTCGGACTTCCCGAGACCGCTTTTGCCGGTAAGCAGAACCCCGACTCCGTACACATCAACCATTGAACCATGATACTGCTGATACAGCGAAAACTGATCATCAAGAAAACCAGTAACAATGTAGATGGTTTTGGTGGATGAACATCGGGTGATATAGACCGGAATCTCTGCTTTGGTGGCCATATCGAGAAGATCCGCAGGCAGTCGGTTATTGCTGGTGAGAATGATACAGGGTATTTTGAAGCGTACAAGATTTTCAAACACCCTTTTTCTTTCACTCTCCTCAAGGTGATTTAAAAACCTGGTCTCAGTATTTCCAAAAATCTGTACCCTCTTGTATGTAAACAGATTGGTAAAGCCTGCCAGAGCAAGACCGGGACGATGAAGATCTCTCTCAAAAATCCTCCGTTTCTGCTCATCAACATTGTTCAGACGCCGTAATTTGATATCCTGATTCTGACCGATCGTATCAAAAAAATAGGCGACCGTTATTGATCGCTTTTTTATTCCTTTTTGATCAAGGTTCATGGCTTCGGCAATCAATCTGTTAAATAAACTTAAAAAAACTGCAGGGCCTGTTCAGTTGCCCTGCAGCATCTCTTATTCCTATTGAATTTATTGCATTTTTTCCTTGTGCCTCAAAAGTTGACGGCTCAACGCCTCAACACAACTTTCAATGGCCTGTTCGTATGCTACTGCGGCCTCCTTTGCTACAAAAACATTCTGCGGCACATGGACGGTGATCTCTGCAAGCTTGTTTTTTTCAAAGTCGTTCTTCTGATGATCCAGAATGACATGACAACTGATTATACCCGGAAAGACCCTCGTCAGCACAAGCACTGCGTTACGGGCATACTCTTCTATATCGGTATGATTATTGGAATGGCGAAGGGTAACTTTAACGTTAACTGCATCATTGTCGAGAACTTTTGTCATAATAACCTCCATTAAAATAAGATGAACGTAATGAAAGAACAAGACTCCGGCAGCAAGATTATCCGGGGTCCACAGCAGATTTTAAGCCTTGGGATGCGCTTTGTGGTAAACCTCCTTCAAGCGATCAAAAGTAACATGAGTATAGATTTCGGTCGTTGAGAGATTGCAGTGCCCAAGCATTTCACTGACACTTTTAAGATCGGCACCACTGTTCAACAGATGTGTGGCAAATGAATGACGCAGCAGATGTGGATTTTTCTTTTTCTGTTCGGTGACTGATGCGAGATACTTGCTGGTCAACCTCTGGATAAGCATGGGATAAAGCTTTTTGCCCCTTTTGGTTACGAAAACATAACGTTGAGCCCCCGCATCCCCCTCCCCACTTATTCTAAAGAAGTTTCTCCGGACTTCAAAATATTTTTTAAGCGCCACGATAGTCGGCTCTCCGACAGGAACAATTCTCTGCTTCCTGCCCTTTCCTGTCAATTTAACATAGCCGCCTTCAAGATTGAGATTTTCCGTTGTCAGTCCTGTCAGTTCTGAAAGACGAAGCCCGCTGCCATAGAGAAGTTCAAGAATACTGCGATCCCGTTCAAGAACAAAAGATTCATCGAGGGGTACTTTTTCCGGCGCACGAACTTGTGGCGAAAGAGCAGGAAGCTGCTCGTTGAAAAGCTTCTCCGTCTGCTGTTCAGTCAAAAAACCGGGCACTCTGTGTGGATACTTTGGTGTAACGATTGTGGAGAATACGGAGGCTTTTATATACCCTGTCTCCTGCATGTATCGGAAAAAGCTTTTCAGCGCGGCAAGTTTTCTGGCAATTGACCGGGGCTGAATACCTCGCTGAATCAAGGCTCCCATAAACAGGCGCACGTCAAGCATTGTTATCTGCTCGGGATGAAAACTGGTTAAATCGGCAAGCCCGAGCTGCTGAGGCAGAAAACAGAAAAACTGGACCAGGTCAGTTCTGTATGCGATAATCGTATGCGGCGACAAATTTTTGCGGCTGCTGAGTTTGCTGAGAAACTCCCCCACCGGAAGAGAGCTCTCCCGAACAATGGCAGGTAATGAAGAGAGTGAAGAATCTTTCATGAGAGCACGACACAGACAATTTCCCCTTTCTCTTTAAGGTAATACAAATTATCGCCACGAATCAGAAAATTATTCAGGCACGGCTTCTCGGCACACTCTTCCATACTATCGGCATAGACCAAACAATCCATACTCCACACCTTCAGTGACGATCGCCATAACCCGGTCAGTTTTGTCTTTTCGTGAAGCGCAACGACGGTCAGTGTTTCTTGAAGAATATATTCGCAAAGTGCTGGGGTATTGAACCCCATATTCTTTATGACTAAAGGTATCTCGGCCATCTCTTCATTGAGAATACAGGGCAGAATAACCTTTTGCCGAATCTCCTCCGGAACAGCTTCTTGCCTCAAGGCATTGACCTGAGCGCTGTCAAGAGCATGTTGGCTGATGGTGCTGCCCGTTAACGGGTCAACGAACAGAAAAGTCCTTTCGGGAAACCCGCCAAAGACTGAAGAGCGGGAGACAAGAAACTTGTCATTGAGGTTTGCAACAAAACCAATATCAGAACGTGACCAGACCACTTTTCCAGTTCTGAAATCGATCGCCCACACTCCCTTGTGTTCCGGGCTCAATGGCAGGCAGGCGTAACAATAAGCAAAATCTTTCCAGGTTGTCTCAAGCCCGGTAAACCATCCGTCCCCAGCAGGAAGAGCATGATCCATCAAGAGATAATTATCACACAACACCTTCCCTGTTTCGGGTTCGATACAAAAATACAGCGTTTGCCTGTTGGACGCGAAGCGCTTTTGACCGATCAGGTCACCATGTTCGGTAAACATCATTTGCCAGACAAGTGCTCCATGACCGCCATCATACCGCCAGCGCTGAGAGAGCTGTTTTTTCTTTTCTTTCATGCTCTTTTCATTTGATAGATATTCACCGTCACTGGCATCGTGCCGCTGGAATACTTCCCCGGAAAAGAGGTTATTGAAAAATTATTTTCTGCGGCTAATTCAAGAAATTGTTCCGCCATTCTCCTTCGAGGGTCCGCAATGTACGCTGCGCCTCCCGGTTTAAGCAGTTTATCAATTGCGGTAACAATAGGAAGCAGGTTCACCCTTTCATAAAGCACATCGGCGGCAAGCAAAAGATCGAACTGTTCGCTGCATTGCACCATCCGCCAGTCGAGCCGCTCATAAGCAAGATTGACACCATTTTTCATTCCATTGTATCGTGCAAAACGAAGCGCTTCAAGAGAATAATCTGTCGCCAGAACACTGGCGCCTTCACGGGCAGCAACAACCGAGGCCATACCGACCCCTGCGCCAATTTCAATCACACGCAACCCTTCAAGCTGAAGTTCATCCGCAAGAAATGAAGCGAGGGCTACTGATGAAGGCCATATTTCCGCCCAATACGGCATCTGCTCGTCCTTGATGAACTCTTCGGGAGAAATGCGGTCAAGAAGGGCATAACTGTCGAGCACACTCAAAAAACGGAACGTATGCCCGCCAAAGGTATAGGTAGTTTCGGAAAGATCATACTCAGCAGCCAATTCCAGATAAAGCTGCTCAAGTTCAGAATTTTCCTTCCCGGAAAATGAAGCCATAATCATCAAGAGGTTACTTCGATAAACAGCAATAAAAATCATGAGAAGTTACCGAAAAATCGCCATGGATTTCTATTTTGCATCGAAAAGAGTGTTCTGGACTGGAAATATCCAAAAGCAGAAAAAAAATAATCAACCAACTCTGACGCACGATGAAAAAAGAGATTCTTGAACTTTTCGATAATACCTACCCTGACCGGGACTACACCATTGAGATTGTCAATCCCGAGTTTACGTCAGTCTGCCCCATAACCGGACTTCCGGATTTTGGCACCATTATCATACGCTACGTTCCTGATAAAAGCTGCATAGAGCTGAAATCGCTGAAGTACTATTTTCTTGAGTTCCGGAATGCGGGTATTTTTTACGAGAACATCACCAACAGAATTCTTGATGATCTTGTTGCCCTTCTGAAGCCAAGATCACTTTCTGTCATCACGGAATGGAAAGCAAGGGGAGGAATAACAGAAACTGTCACTGTCAACTATCGCGCAAACAGTTGAACGCTAGCTTTTAAACAACTCTGTAATAAAAAAGCCCCAGAGGAGAACCCTGAGGCTTTTTTGTTAGACTGATCCGAAAATTGATGAGGTCAAAGCTTCTCGTTCATATACATCATGATAGCTTTAGCATCGTCAACAGTGATCCCGGATCCGGGAGTTGCCTGCATACGATTAACAATCACATCAACTTTTCCTGTTTTCTTGTACTTGGTTTTGAAAGCATCCATCGTTGAAGCCTGGGTATGGCAGACGTTGCACTTTGCAACCCAAAGAGCCTTGGCGGCATTAAAGTCATAGCCCGGAGGCGCTACAGGAACATTTGCCGATAAGACCGGCTTTTCGAGATAGGCTTTCAATTCGCTAACCGAACGAATGTACTTTCCGTCCATGGTTGTCGTTCTGCCTGTGGTTGACATCAATAAACCTGATGGTCTGAACCAGAGCGAGGCAAACATGACCGCAACAATGGCGATAATGCTGAGTGGAAAACTTAAAAACCATTTGGTACTGATTCTGGCGGACATTTTGCCAAGCCCCATAATAGTGAGCGAAGCAAAAAGAATAAGGGCAATCCACCCGGCAAATGAACGTAAAGGTGTTAAAAACAAGGAGATATTCTCGGCGGGTACCTTATACCCGGTTAAAAATGACAACCCGAAAAACAATGACCCCATTAAGACAGCCGCGCCTCCAGCTAACGCAAGAAGCTTACCATTTGATTTGTTGTCCATGTCAGGTAATGAATTAGGTGTTAGTGGCTTACCCAAAAATTATAGGGAAAGATAAGCATAAATTGTAAAGCCGACAAACAGAAAGCTTAAAAAAGCTGTTGTAAAAAAATCTGACTCGCCTAAAACGGTAAAATCCAGAAAAAAAGATCATTTGTAACTCATTTGTTTTTTTCGAATACTTCGCAAAATTCAGGACAGTCATTTTAATCATTTGATCTCATGATCACCACCACCAGCAGTATTATCGACTTTGAAAAAGCGGAACGCGATTTCATCTTTCTTCTTCAGTGCTTTCAGGAGATGCTCCGTGACCTTGGCGAAGGGCAACTGGCTAACCACCTCCCTTCCGGGAATGCAAGCATGCCTATAAACAATATCCCGACACAGAAAGGGCTCTTCAGGTTTTTTCGATAATATGGCAGAAGAGGACTCCGCTTCGCTACATCATCAGCAATGCCGACACCAGCCTGGCATCAGTCAACCCCCTTGCAACCCAGCGTCTCAATGTCAATAAATTTATTACTCCTCGCCAGGAGGGTCTTGACATGCTGCACCAGCAACAAATAAAACTGCTCAGGCAATGGAGAGAGCTTCAGCATTTGGGAAAACAGGAGGAGGCCGAAAAGCTTCTGGTTGAGCTTTTCCTGACGGTCAACGCGATATCAGGAGGGTTGCGCACCACGGGATAGCAAGGGGTAACCGATGACGTTTATCGCCTGATGGCAAAAAAGAAATAGTTGCGTATTTTCAATATTTATCTACCTTGCGTATAAATGTCGAAATCAGCTATTTAATCCATCATGCTCTCAACACTCAACGCCGCTGCACTGATTGGCATTGATGCCATGAAGGTTACTGTTGAAATCAACGTGACTGCTGGTATACCCTCTTTTACCGTTGTGGGCCTTCCAGACAATGCCATCAGGGAGAGTCGGGAGAGAATTCTGACGGCCATAAGAAATTCTGGATTTATTATCCCTCCGAAAAAAATTACGGTCAACCTGGCGCCAGCAGACATAAAAAAAGAGGGCACTGCATTTGACCTCCCGATTGCCATCGGGCTGCTTGGTTCGCTTGATCTTATCAGCAACCGGTTTGAAGAGACTCTCATCATGGGTGAACTTGCGCTTGACGGTTCACTGAGGAGAATCAACGGAGCCCTTCCTGTCGCAATTATGGCAGGAAAAGCGGGAATAAAACGACTGATTGTGCCGTTGGAAAATGCGGCGGAGGCTGCCGTGGCAGTCTCCGCGTCATGTTCAAGCATTGAGGTATACGGCGTCGCAACCCTGAACGAGACCGTTGCCCTGATGGGCGGAAAGAGTGTGCCAATACCAGTAACCATCAATGTCGCGGAGCTTTTTAAGGGAGAACAGGAATACCCTGTCGATTTTGCAGATATCAAGGGGCAGGGTGCGGCAAAAAAAGCACTTGAAATTGCGGCGGCCGGGGGGCATAACGTCATCATGATCGGCCCGCCCGGCAGCGGAAAAACAATGCTGGCAAAAGGATTACCGGGCATTCTTCCTCCTCTCGGCTTCGAAGAGTCACTCGAAACCACAAAAATCTATTCGGTTGCAAACCTGCTGGAAAAAGATCGGCCTCTCATGGTGACGAGGCCTTTCCGCAGCCCCCATCATACCACAAGCAACATCGCACTGATTGGCGGGGGCACAACGGCCAAACCCGGAGAGGTCAGCCTTGCCCATAATGGCATTCTTTTTCTTGATGAGCTTCCGGAATTCAGTCGCAATGCGCTTGAAGTGCTCCGACAGCCTCTGGAAGAGCGCGAGGTTACAGTCTCAAGAATTTCCATGACCACAAAGTACCCGGCAGGCTTTATGCTGATTGCCGCCATGAACCCGAGTCCGGCAGGAGCACTGAAAGACCGGGACGGAAACCTGACCGCCCCGCCCCAACAGATTCAGCGTTATCTCTCCAAAATATCAGGCCCGCTGCTTGACCGCATCGATATTCATATTGACGTGCCAAAAGTTGAAAATTCCGACCTCTTTTCTTCATCAACCGCCGAGAACTCGGCAGTGATTCGCCAGCGAGTCATGGCTGCAAGAAAAATACAGCAGGAGCGATTAGCTTCCACGACATCACCAAAAATCTTTACGAACTCCCAGATGAGTCCCCGTCAGATCAAAAGCTTCTGCCGTCTCGACAGAGAGTGCTCGCAAAAGCTCATGGATGCCATGAACCGAATGAACCTTTCGGCAAGGGCCCACGACCGGATACTCAAGGTAAGCCGAACCATAGCAGACCTCGACAATTCTGAACAGATTGCCATGAAGCATCTTATCCAGGGCATTCAGTACCGCAACCTTGACCGGGATTTCTGGAGCTTCTGATAAACGAGGAATCTTCACAAATCAGCTAAGAATTTACCCCCTCTCTGTCTATATTTACTTTTAATACAGAAATCGCTGCCTCCTGTAACCAAAACATCGTCCAAGGAGAATCCTCATGAACGAAAGGGGAAAATTCCGTTACGCCTTGCTGCTCGCAGGCACCCTCTTCACCGCAGTTCCCTGCTTTGCCGCAGAAACGGTTGAGATGCGTATCAATCGTCTTGAGCAGGAGCTCGCTGAACTGAAAGCGTTGGTACAAACCCGGCCTGCTGCTCCGGCAACCGTTGACACAGCGGCACCAATCAAAAAAGCTGAACCGTCAACTTCCCTTCCGGTATCGGTCGGTTCTGGCGTCAAAGTCCAGCTCTACGGTTTTGTCAGGTTTGACACATCCTATGATACAGGAACAATATATCCCGGTAATATTGCTCTATGGGCTCAACCGGAAAACGGCAGAACACATGACGGTGAATGGAATCTCACGGCAGGTGCCACAAGAGTCGGGCTGAACCTCAGTGGTCCGGATACGGAGAGTATGAAATTGACAGGCAATATCGAATTTGATTTTCTTACCGGCATCTCAACCGAAAACAACCAGGCACCACGCCTTCGTCATGGCTACATAAAAGCCTATTATCCTGCTTCTGATTTCAGCATTATCGCTGGTCAGACCTGGGATCTGGTCTCTTCGCTGATCCCCTTTGTGGATGACCCCGCACTTATATGGGATGCAGGCAATATTGGTTCACGCCACCCGCAGATACGACTCACCAAGGGATTTGCAACCGGTGAAAAAAGCCGTCTTGAACTGGCTGTAGCCGCATCAAGAACGATTGGAGAGAGAACCGCAAATCAAACTGCCGCTCTTCAAAATGACACCGGCAAAGATGCCGCCATCCCTTCCATCCAGGGACGCATAGCCCTTTCCACTCCACTCCTTGTGGCGACTCAGCCAGCAACACTTGGGCTCTCGGGCCATTACGGGCAGGAGGAGTGGGACACCAATGGCACAGGAAGTTACAAAACGCTTGACTCGTGGTCCTGCAACCTTGAGCTTTCAATGCCACTCAGCGAAAAAATGCTCCTTGCAGGCGAATACTTTACCGGATCAAATCTTGACGATTACTATGGAGGAATCGGCCAGGGGGTAAACAGTGCCGTACCCACTGACCCCAAAGAGATCCGTTCAAACGGTGGATGGGGAGCCATCAGGTACACCATAAACCCCTCAACCACGTTAAGTCTCGGCGCTGGCCTCGACAACCCCAATGATAACGACCTCGCTGCCGTTGCACGCTCACGGAACCAGACCATCTTCGGCAATGTCATCACCAAGTTAACACCCAACCTAATCCTCGGGCTTCAGTTGTCGGATTGGAAAACTGAATACAAGGGAGCTTCCGAAGGCGATGCATTACGCACACAGACCTCACTGACCTACAAGTTTTAGATCCTCTTTCGGGGCGGGCCTTATATCCCGCCCCTGTCAGTAGGGTCTCCCTGAATAAAGAACCCCGTCACAAGCTGCGGGGTATTTTGAAGACGACTCTATCATACTTTACGCCTCAAGAGGTTGGGAATATGACCCATAGAGATTGTACCTCACTTCGGCCACTGAAGTCGCGGAAAACTTTTCAACAATTGAATCTTCCCCACTGCAATCGGCAAGGGGTCTTTTTTTAGATGTGGCCTGGCACACATTCCCCTCAAGCGGTGGAGCATTCAACCCCGAGAGATGAATCAATTAATAATAACCTCGCAAGGCATCACCGCAAGGATATGAAGCTGACCCGAATGCGTCAGCATGTCATAAAATGCTTCAATGGAGGAAAATTGCCGCCGGGGCACCATCTCGTGCAGTAACTGTTGTTTGATGGCAACAACAATCCTGTCGCTGAAACTCGCCATATTGCCCTGCAGAAGAGATTCAAACCAGCTTTTCTGCACAGGAAAAAGCAATATTTTCGGCTGTTTGCCCATATCAATTTTAGCGAGCCGCTGGGCTGCCTGAAGAGCATCAAACAGTCCTCCGGTTCGATCAACCAGACCAGCCTTTATCGCACGACTTCCTGTCCAGACCCTTCCACCGGCAACAGAGTCAACTGCAGTAATCGTCATCTTTCTTGATCGTGCAACCTTGCTGATGAAATCATCATACACCTCTCCCGATGCCGCGACAAATTTATTATACGCTTCACCCTCAAGAGGCTTGAACGGGCTGTTTGCATCAGCATACCTGCCCCGTGTCACAACATCGCGCTTCAGACCGATTTTATCGGCAAGTCCGCTGATATTTGGCTTCAGGGCGTAGACGCCGATTGATCCGGTAATAGTCAGTGGCTCTGCAAAAATGGTTTTTCCTGCAAGAGCGGTCATATAACCACCCGAGGCCGCGACACCCGACATTGAAACCACAAGAGGTTTTTTCACTGCAGCGGAATCAAGCATCTGAAGCATATCCGCTGATGCAAGAGCATCACCACCGGGGCTGTCAATGCGCAGCACAAGCGCTTTGACTTTTTTGTTCTCCAGAGCGGCATCAAGAGAGTTTTTCAGCGTCTCCACATCGATACCTTCAGCCAACTCCCCTCCTGAACGGACAATCGTCCCTGACATGGTAATGACCGCAATCGCCTCATCAGTGGTTGATTTCTGCGGCCATGTCACTGAGGAACGATACTCGGAGGCGCTGACATAAGCGTCGTTCTCACTGGTAAGCTCCTTGCCCGTAATTTTCCGGGTCAACGCCCGCTGCAACTCCCAGTATGAGGAAATGCCGTCAACAAGTCCGAGAGTTTTTGCTTTTTTGGCCGACACCAGCGCTTCATTATTGATGATCGCCTCAAAAGAGCTTCTGCTGATGTGGCGACGCTTCGAAACGTACGTGAGATAATCATCGTACACCTCATCAAGCAAGGCGTTCATCTGCTCAAAGTACTCTTTGCTTGCTCCGGTTCTGACAAAAGGCTCAATGCCGCTCTTGTACTTTTTCCACTGCGCGGCCTGCACCTGTACACCTATTTTCCCAAGCGGTGTGGTATAAAAAAGAGACTCGGCCTTCAGCCCGTCAAGCAGAAGATAGCCGCCCCGTTCGACGATAATAGCGTCACATGACGATGCCAGGAGATAATCACTGTCTTCGGCAGAATGAAGAAACGCTGTAACTTTTTTGCCCTTTTGACGATACTTTTCAACAGCCACCCTCACTTCCGCAATTTTTGCCGGAGTGGCATGAAGCCCGTCGATATCGAGCACAACCTCCTTGACCCGATCATCCGTCGCCGCCTGATTGAGCACAAACAGCAGCTCCTGAAGAGAGAGCGGCCCTCGGGCTGGCATCAAGGGCAGTGAAGAGCTTTCATTGCGAATTTCATCAAGCCCTCCGCTGAGAGGGAGCGTCAGCACAAAGCTGTCGGGAACGGAATGAGAAGAACGAATGCTCCAGAATACTCCAGCCAGAATCAAAACCGGAATAATAACGAGGGCAAGGCATCCTTTGCGAAAACATCCCCCTCTCTTTGCTGGCATACTCGAATTATTCATAAAGAAGACAACTTGCCTGGTGGCTGTTATTATTATTATTATTAAGATTTCGAAGTTTCGGCTCCCTGTTGCGGCACTCCGCCGTTGCGACAGGACAACGCGGATGAAAACTGCATCCTGAAGGGATGGAGAGCGGTCCGGGTAAATCGCCGTTCAAAAGAATCCTCTCTTTTTTGCCTCCCGGCTCAGGGTTGGGAATTGCCGACAGCAGCGCTTTTGTATATGGATGTTTCGGGTTGGCATAGAGTTCAGCAGAGTCTGCAATCTCCACAATTTTACCAAGATACATGACAGCAACCCTGTCGGAAATATATTCAACCACCGAAAGATCGTGGGCAATGAAGAGATACGTCAATCCTAAATCTCGCTGAAGATCCTTGAGTAAATTGATAATCTGTGACTGAATTGAAACATCAAGCGCTGAAACAGGTTCATCACAGATAATAAATTTCGGGTTGACCGCTATCGCCCTTGCAATGCCGATCCGCTGCCGTTGCCCGCCGGAAAATTCATGCGGATACCGATTATAGTACTCGCTGTTCAAGCCGACGATATTGAGCAGCTCCTCAATCCTCCTGCGGGCAGCCTCACCCCGGGCAATCCCATGAACCAGCAAGACCTCTGCAAGCATCTGCCCGACCGTCAACCGGGGGTTCAGCGAGCCGAAAGGATCCTGAAAAATCATCTGCATCTCTTTACGCAGAAAGCGAAACTCCCGATTTCCAATACCGGAAATTTCCCGGCCTTCAAACAAAAGCTTGCCGCTCACCACGGGATGACCAAGACGAATCAAAGCTCTGCCGAGAGTTGTTTTCCCACAACCCGATTCACCGACAAGACCAAGCGTCTCACCTTTATAAACCTCGAAAGAGACACCGTTAACCACTTGTATCGGAAGGGGTTTGCCTATAAAGCCACTTTTTCTTCCGGGAAAATGAACCCGCAAGTCGCTGACCGACAGTAACTGTTCCTGATCCTTCATCTGCTTCTGAACGCTGTTTATCGTATTTTTATTATTATAATACAAAACTGTCGAATCTACATAACAAACCATTTGTTCAAGGAACTCTTCTTCCCTTGCAAGCCGAACTCTCACATACCGGAACACTGTACGTTGTTGCAACGCCTCTTGGCAATCTCGAAGACATTACCCTGAGAGCAATAAAGACCCTGAAACAATCCGGTGCAATTGCCTGTGAAGATACGCGACGCGCATCAATTCTGCTGCACCATCTTGACATTTCAGGCAAAAAGCTCATCAGTTACCATAACTACAACGAACCACGTGCTATCGGGCAGATTATAGCACTGCTTGAAGAGGGAACTGATGTCTCACTGATCACCGATGCCGGAACTCCGGTTATCAGTGATCCCGGTTATGCGCTGCTGCACGCCTTGCATGAACGACAGTTCAGGATGATTCCTGTTCCGGGCGCAAGCGCCCTGACTGCGGCACTGTCAGTCTGTCCGCTTCCGGTCAACAATTTCTTTTTCGCCGGCTTTCTTCCACACAAGAAAGGGCGTAAAAGTCGCCTTGAATATCTGGCCGGACTGCACGCTTCGTTTGTTGTGTACGAATCGCCCTACAGAATTCTCAAGCTTCTTGACGAAGTGAGCCTCCTCCTGCCTGATGCACAGATTTTTATTGGCCGGGAGATGACCAAAATGTTTGAAGAGTATCTTACCGGAACAATTGAAGAGATCCGTCAACAGCTTGCTGACGGAAAAACGCGCGGAGAGTTTGTTGTGATTGTTCGCCCGTCCGACAAAAAAACAATCAAATCAGAAGAGAACCATGCAGATCATCACTGACCCCGTTCAGATGCAGGATGTTGCCAACAAGTTAAGGCTCAACCGTCAGCGTATTGGTGTCGTCATGACCATGGGTGCGCTGCACGAAGGGCATCTGAGTCTTGTGAAACTTGCCAGGGAGAGTGCCGGAACGGTTATTTTCACCATCTTTGTCAACCCAAGACAGTTTGGACCTGCTGAAGATCTCCATCGTTACCCAAGACCTTTCGAAAAGGATGTTGCTCTGGCCAAATCAGCGGGTGTCGATTATCTCTTCGCACCTGATGTCGAAAGCATCTACCCCGAACTTTTTCAGACCACTCTTTCGTGCGGCGCGCTGGCAGAACGATTTGAAGGAGTGCTCCGACCGGGGCATTTTAACGGTGTTGCCACCATCGTGACAAAACTGTTCAATATTACAAAACCACATACAGCAATCTTTGGTGAAAAGGATGCGCAGCAGCTTGCCATCATCCGACGGCTTGTTTCTGATCTCAACATGGATATTTCCATTGTGGCGGCGCCTATTGTAAGAGAAGAAAATGGTTTGGCCGTAAGCTCAAGAAATATATACCTCTCAAGTCAGCAACACAGCACTGCTGGTATTCTTTATCAGGGAATCTGTCATGCCGAAAAACGTCTTGCTGCGCAGGAAAAAAATCTTGGGACAATTGCCGCAGAAATTGAAGCGATGATCATCTCTGCGCCTGGATGCAGGCCTGAGTATGTCAGTTTTGTGGATGAAGCAACCTTTGAACCTGCCGAAACTGCCGAAGCGGCAAAGGAGTATCGCCTGCTCCTTGCCGTCTCTATCGGGAGTGTCCGGCTTATCGACAACGGGAAGTTCCGAACATGACCGGCACCAAAGATCAATGTACCGGAAGAGACTTTTTTATTATTATATTACAAAACATATTTTTTGCTTGAGTAAGACCGGGCACTATTTTTATCACTACTTACAACACGATTTCCATGATTGTTAACAAAGCAATTGATCTGGGACAAGGCAAGGTAATCTCGATTGAGACCGGTAAAATGGCAAAACAGGCCGATGGTGCTGTAGTTGTCCGCCTTGGCGACACTATGGTGATTGCAACGGTTGTTTCAAGCAAAAAGACTCCACCTCCAAACCAGGACTTCTTCCCTCTCCAGGTTGAATACCGCGAAAAATATTCGGCCGCCGGAAAATTTCCGGGTGGCTTTTTCAAACGCGAAAGCCGTCCTTCGGAAAAAGAGATTCTCTCCGCCAGGCTTATTGATCGCGCACTTCGTCCGCTCTTTCCGGACGGCTACCTTTATGAAACCCAGATTATTGTTACCGTTATCTCTTCAGACCAGATTAATGATGGTGATGTGCTCGGCGGCCTTGCTGCTTCAGCCGCCATCATGGTCTCTGATATCCCTTTCCGGAACCCTATGTCTGAAGTGAGGGTCGGCAGAATCAATGGGCTCTATATCATCAATCCTGATATCAACGAATTGCAGAAGAGTGACATTGATATCTGCATTGGCGGCACCAATGATACCATCTGTATGCTTGAGGGTGAAATGAAAGAGATCTCCGAAGCCGAGATGGTTGAGGCCATCCAGTTCGGCCATAATGCAATCCGAAAACTCTGCGCTCTTCAAAACGAAATTGCTGCTGAAGTTGCCAAACCACAACGTCCATTTACGCCGACAGTGATACCGGCGGCACTTACCGAAGTTGTTCGCGGGCTCTGTGAAACCCGTTTGAAGGAGCTTGCCTATACCCCGCTCGCAAAAGAGCAGAGAGCAGATCAGACCGCCCTCATCTATCACGAAATCATTGATGCGACCCTTGAACATTTCAAGGCGGCAATCAGCAGCGAAGATATACAGGCTGACGCCTCAAAAGCACTCTGTCTGAACGCTCATATCATCGAAGAGCAGATTCACGCTATCGAAAAAAGAGTCATGCGCCACATGATTCTTGACGATGCCAAACGTCTTGACGGTCGCGCTCTTGACGAGGTCCGTCCCATCAGCATTGAACTTGGAATCATCCCGAGAGCCCACGGTTCAGCCCTCTTCACCAGAGGCGAAACCCAGGCCCTTGTCACCATTACTCTGGGCACCAAAAAAGATGCGCAATCTGTTGATACCCTGACAAACAGTGATGACAAAACATTCTTTCTCCACTACAACTTCCCGCCGTTCAGCGTTGGAGAGTGCGGAAGACTTGGAAGCATCGGACGCAGAGAGATCGGCCACGGCAACCTTGCCGAACGATCCATCAAGATGGTCGCTCCCACACAGGAGGAGTTCCCCTACACCATCCGCATAGTGTCGGATATTCTTGAATCGAACGGCTCCTCATCAATGGCTTCAGTCTGCGGCGGAACACTTGCCCTCATGGATGGTGGTGTGCCGATCAAAAAACCGGTTTCAGGGATTGCCATGGGTTTGATCAAAGAGGATTCATCGTATGCAGTGCTCTCCGATATTCTCGGTAACGAAGATCACCTTGGAGATATGGATTTCAAGGTTTCAGGCACCAGAGACGGAATTACCGCATGCCAGATGGACATCAAGATTGACGGGCTCGACTATCATATTCTCGAAAATGCTCTGGAACAGGCTCGCAAGGGACGGCTTCACATTCTTGGAGAGATGGAGAAGGCAATCTCCTCGACCCGAAGTGAACTTGCCAATTTCGCTCCGAAACTGACCACCATCAAGGTGCCTGTTGACTGTATCGGCATGATTATCGGCAAAGGGGGCGAAACTATCCGAAGCATTACAGAAGAGACCGGCGCAGAGATCAATATTTCGGACGACGGCACCGTCACCATTGCCTGCTCGACCAGTGAGGGAACAAACGCAGCGCTGGCTACCATAAAAAGTCTTACGGCAAAACCCGAAGTCGGTATGATTTATGTTGGAAAGGTACGCGACATTCGTGATGAGCTTGGCGCTTTTGTGGAATTTCTTCCCAAAACTGACGGGCTTGTTCATATCTCCGAAATATCAAGCACAAGAGTGACAAAGGTGAGCGATCACCTGAAAATCGGCGAGAAGGTAAAGGTCAAGCTGGTGGATGTCCGCAAGGATCCTCGCACCGGAAAAACAAAGTTTGCCCTCTCAATTAAGGCCGTTGATCAGGATAGTGCGAAAGATAGCGGCACCGGGAATAACTGAACACATCAAGACTGAAAACAAGGCAGTAGCGTCCACACGGTACTGCCTTGTTAATTTAACCCGGTCAATGCAAATCAAGAAACGGGCGTCGAAACACTGATCAAACTTGCCAAGCAATTCCAGAGACCACTCAATTGACGGATACGGTGGAAGTGGAACCGGAACAAAAGCAAGAACGCTCTCTCCAATCATCGATACCTTTGTGTAAGAACCCTGAAGTTTGCGCCTCATACATGGACGCTTTATTGTAAAATAAGATCAATAGTTATTTTACAATAACCAATGAAGTTAAAATCGATTATCTTTTGCACATCAAACCCGCATCACCAGTTAACAACGATTTCCTGTTTTTGCCGTAATGTTATTCTCTATGCTAAGTTGACGGCAACAAAGCTTACGCTTCAAACAAGAAAAGAAACTGCTTATTGAAACTCCATGAGGCAAAAGGGCGAAAATGATCAGGTGATCCAGCAGGGAACCCTCTCCAGTCACCTCTGGGAAGCTGCCAATATTCTGCGGGGCCCAGTTGATGCCGCTGATTTCAAAACGTACATTTTTCCACTCCTGTTTTTCAAGCGCCTTTCCGACGTTTATGACGAAGAGTTCACTGTTGCTCTTGAAGAGTCTGGTGGTGACCTCGATTTTGCATTTTTTCCAGAAAACCATCGCTTTCAGGTCCCTGATGAGTGCCACTGGAACGACGTTCGATCAAGAAGCACCAACATTGGACATGCGCTCCAAAAAGCCATGCGCAACATTGAGCAGGCCAACCCGGATACCCTGCACGGAATTTTTGGTGATGCCCAATGGAGCAACAAGGAGCGCCTCTCTGACGCCCTTCTCAAAGATCTGATCGAACACTTTTCATCGCTGAACCTCGGAAACGAGCATTGCAGAACCGATATTCTTGGTCAATCCTACGAATACCTGATCAAAAAATTTGCCGATCTCACCAACAAGAAAGCTGGAGAGTTTTACACACCCCGTTCTGTGGTCGCTCTTCTGGTGCGCATTCTGGCGCCCGAAGCTGGCGAGAGCGTATACGACCCCGCCTGCGGTACCGGCGGAATGCTGCTTGAAGCTCTGCACCTCGTCAAAGAGCATGGCGGCGACGAAAAACTGATGCTCGGCAAACTCTACGGTCAGGAAAAGAACCTCACCACCTCTGCCATTGCCCGCATGAACCTCTTTTTACACGGTGCGGAAGATTTTCATATTGAACGCGGGGACACCTTGCGCCAACCCGCCTTCTATTCCGGCGACAGCCTTGACACGTTCGACTGCGTGATTGCCAATCCTCCCTTTTCGCTCGACCGATGGGGTGAGGATGCCTGGGTGAACGATCCATTCGGGCGCAACATTGCCGGACTACCACCCGCAAAATCAGGCGACTTCGCATGGGTGCAGCACATGATCAAGTCCTTGGCTCCCAAAAAGGGACGCATGGCGGTGGTGCTGCCTCACGGCGTGCTCTTTCGCATGTCGAAGGAGGGAGAAATCCGTCGCAAACTGGTGGAGATGGACAAGCTTGAAGCGGTCATTGGGCTTGGCTCCAACCTCTTTTACGGTACCGGTCTGGCCGCCTGCACGCTTGTTTTCCGTGAAACCAAACTTCACAAGCGTCGCCAGAAGATTTTGTTCATTGATGCCTCCAAGGAGTTCAAAACCTGCCGGGCACAGAACGAACTGCTGGCGGAACATGTAAAAAACATCCACCGTTGGTATCATGACTTTCAGGATGTAGAGGGAATTTGCCGGGTCGTCACCCTCGACGAAATTCGGGAGAACAATTTCAACCTGAACATTCCTCGCTATATTGAACCTCTCATTGAAGAAGAAACTCTGACGATTGAGCAAGCCATGGAGAGTCTCAAGCTCTCTCTCGGTGCGGCCTATGCTGCCGAAGATCATCTCAAAGAACTGCTGATTCGGGAGGGGTTACTGTGAAAAAGAACAGAACGATCTCCCAATCAAAACTCGAATCCTACCTCTGGGGCGCGGCTACCCTACTGCGAGGCTATATCGACGCTGGAGATTACAAGCAGTTCATCTTCCCCCTGCTCTTCTACAAACGCCTCTGCGACGTCCATGACGAAGAGAGTGCTGAAGCGCTGCAACTCTCCGGTGGTGACCGGAACTATGCCGAACTGCCAGAGCAACACCGTTTTCAGATTCCCATCGAGGCCCATTGGCAGGTCACCCGCACCAGGGTGCACAACGTCGGCAAAGCCATCCAGAGCGCATTGCGGGAGATAGAGGGCGCCAATCAGGATACCCTCTACGGAGTTTTCGGTGATGCCCAATGGACCAACAAAGAGCGCTTGGCAGACCATACGCTTCGTGAGCTGATAGAGCATTTCAGCTCGCAAACGCTCTCACTCGCCAACTGCCCTGAAGATGAACTCGGTATCGGCTATGAGTTTCTTATCAAAAAATTTGCCGACGACTCCGGCCACACCGCAGCTGAGTTCTACACCAATCGCACGGTCGTTCACCTGATGACCGAAATGCTTGAGCCCAAACAGGGCGAGTCAATCTACGATCCTACTTGCGGCTCAGCCGGTATGCTGCTCTCAGCCGTCATTTACCTGAAGCGTCAGAACAAAGAGTGGCGCAATCTCCGCCTCTTTGGGCAGGAACGCAATCTGCTCACCTCGGCGATTGGCCGCATGAATCTCTTTCTCCACGGTATCGAGAATTTCCGTATTGTTCGAGACGACACGCTTGCCAATCCCCTCTTCGTTGAAGGCGATCGCCTGATGCAATTTGATATGGTGCTTGCCAATCCACCCTACTCCATCAAACAGTGGGATCGAAACGTCTGGTCCTCCGATCCTTGGGGACGAAACATCTACGGCACCCCCTCGCAGGGCCGCGCCGATTATGCCTTCTGGCAGCACATTATCAAAAGCATGAAAACCAGCTCAGGCCGCTGCGCTATCCTTTTCCCCCACGGAGTCCTCTTCCGCAACGAAGAGTCAGCCATGCGCGAAAAGCTGGTTGCTCATGATGTAATAGAGTGCGTGCTTGGCCTGGGCCCCAACCTCTTTTACAACTCCCCGATGGAGGCCTGCATCGTCATATGCCGCATGAACAAGCCAAAAGAGCGCCGAAACAAGGTGCTTTTCATCAACGCCATCAACGAAGTGACCCGCGAACGGGCGCAAAGCTTTTTGACGGATGAACATATTCAGCGGATTGTCGCCGTCTGGCAAACCTTTACCAATGAAGATGGCTTTGCCCGCGTGGCCACCAATGACGAGATTCGCGAAAAAGGGAGCAATCTCAGTATTCCGCTCTATGTCCAAACGACAAACAAACAACAACTGACGCTCTCAGAACAGCCCGACACCTATGGCCAAGGCTCCCTGAAACAAACTATTACCGAGTGGCAGGAGAGTTCCGTGGCTTTGCGTGAGTCGATGATCAGCTTGTTAAATTTGATTGGAAAAGCGCCTGAAGAAAATAACACAGTACCCGATACAGTATCTATAAATAAGAATAAAGTTGTACCTCCTGCATTCAAAAGAGCGGTTTTTGCCGCAAAAATTACGCCTCAACTTTATAAAGAGCCAACATTTGGAGCGGTCAAACAGGAAAAAATTATTTTCCTTTGTGAGAAAATGCTCGGCCTAACGGATGCATTACATCACCATCATTTGCGGCAAGCAGCAGGCCCTTATGACCCTAAAGCACGACGCTCAATCGAGAAGATATTTATTCAAAATGAATGGTTTAAGATTCAAAAGAAAAGCGACCGCATAACATATCTTCCTGGAAAGAAATTTGGTTATTACGAAAAATACTTTACAAACTATTTCGGAAGCGGAGAAGAAGAGATAGCAAGAATTGTACAGTTATTGCGACATGCTAAAACTGAGCAGTGCGAGATTATAGCCACCTTGTATGGCGCTTGGAGTGATTTTCTTTATGCCGGAATAGATGCATCTGAGTCACAAATAGTTGAAGAAGTTCTCAACAATTGGCATGAAAATAAAAAACGTATCGAAGAAGCTCGATGGTATAACGCTCTTGGCTGGATGCGTTATAATAAATTGACTCCATTGAACAGTCTTGGGAAGTTTTTTTCAAATGAGTGAAAAACCTTTGAAGCTCGGCTGGAAGCTAGTGAAGTTCGGCGACGTGGTTCGTAATACAAATCTGGTAGAGCGTGATCCCGTGACCAATGGTATCGAACGAATCGTTGGTCTGGAGCATCTCGATCCGGAGAATCTGCACATTCGTCGGTGGATGAGCTCGTCTGAAGATGCAACGTCCTTCTCCCGCAAATTTATCCCGGGGCAGACGCTGTTCGGGAAACGCCGCACCTATCAGCGCAAGGTTGCCTATGCCGAATTTGAAGGGATCTGTTCTGGCGACATCCTGACTTTCGAGACCAAGGACAGGAATATTCTGCTGCCGGAACTGCTGCCGTTTATCTGCCAAAGCGAGGCTTTCTTTGATTATGCTCTTGGAACATCTGCTGGGTCGCTTTCACCAAGAACCAGTTGGACAGCGTTAAAAGATTTTGAGTTTCCACTGCCACCTATTAGGGATCAGAAGCGCATTGCTGAGATTTTGTGGGCGGTAAATGAGACACTGGAGAAATGGATAGCTGTATTTCAGCAACAAAAAGTCCTTTTCCATATTTTTTCAGTTAATAATTTTTTACTCCATGAGGCGATAAAAAAGAACCCACTTATCCCCGAGAGATGGTCGATTGGGTTCATTACTGATCTGGTTCGACTCGATCCAAAACTTCCAAAAGATCTTAGTAACTTCATGGAAATATCCTTCGTTCCAATGGAGAACGTATTGGAACGCGGAGGTATATCCAAAAAAGAAATAAAAATCTTAGCTGAGGTAAGGACAGGATACACTTATTTCGCTGAAGGCGATATACTCTTCGCAAAGATTACTCCATGCATGGAAAACAACAAAGGAGCTGTTGCTGAAGGACTAACCAATAGAATTGGAATGGGTAGTACCGAATTCTTTGTCCTGAGCCCTAAAAATATATCAGACACAAATTTTGTTTATTACCTAAGCATGTCAAAAATATATAGAAAAAAAGCTGAACGCTGGATGCAGGGTTCGGCGGGACAACTTAGGGTTCCAAGAGATTTCTTTGAAAAAAAACCTATCATCGTACCTCCGGCTCAAGAAAGAGCAAATATTGGCCATATGCTTCGTTCACTTGACGAAAGCACTAAGGCAATCGCTCAACACATTGAAGTTCTGAATTATCTTCAAAAAAAGATACTTAACAAACTTGTTAATAGTATTGATATAAATTGACCTTGTCTATATTTAAAAAACATGATGTTTAAAACATTTACTTCTATTGTTCTGTAAAATAACAATAAGCGATAATCAGCCAAAATGAATATTTTGATTGACACTAATATTTTAATTCCTTTAGAGGATACTGGACGAGTACTAGATCCTTCACTCGCAGAAATGTGCCGATTAGCTGATCAACATGGTCATATTTTATATACTCATCCTTCTCAAGAAGAAGACATACTTAGGGATTCAAACGAGGCAAGGAAAAATATTGTCCTTTCCAGAGTAAAGCAATATCAGTCAATTCCCTTTCCTCCTCAAATTACTGCTGACGATTTGCTTCGTTATGACTGGAAACAGAACAACGATAATGATCACGTTGATAATCTGCTTTTGCATGCTCTTTGTCGAGGTGCAGTTCACTTCCTTGTCACTGGTGACAAAGAAATCCATAAAAAAGCTAAACAGGCAAACGTTCAGGAACAAGTTCATCGGATAGATCAGTTCCTTGCTTTTCTTAAATCTCAAAACAAAGATGAGCAACCACCTCCTTTTGGGATTCAAGAACGTTACCTGCATCAATTTGACGTCACCCAGCCCTTTTTTGATTCTCTGCGTGAAGGATATGATCAATTTAATGAGTGGTATCTGAAATCAGCCAGAAACCAACGAAAAGCTTGGTGTATTAGCGATAATGGAGTTGTTCACGCTATCTGCATATATAAGATAGAAGATAGACCTTGCATAGGTGATGGTGGCCTATCGTTAAACGGTAGGGCCTTAAAACTTTGTACTTTCAAGGTAGGAAAAAGTGTTCGTGGCCGAAAGCTTGGAGAGCGGCTACTGTTCGCCTCATTCAAATATGCGGTGGAGAATAATATCCAGTATGTATACTTGCATACATTTGGTGAAGAACACGACATGCTTGTGTCATTGTGTTTGGATTATGGATTTCAATATTATGGAAAATATGATAGTCGAGACAATGTGTATCTTAAAGAAATGATCTGTCCGTCAAAACCGGAAATTGAGCTTGATCCGTTATCGTATGCGATAAGATATTATCCTCATTATCTGGATAATCCGCATATTGCAAAATTTATTGTTCCAATTCAGCCAGAATACTATAACGATCTTTTTGCCGATACCAGTGATACTGCACGAGGATTATTTTCTGGTGATCATAGTTTTTATAGTCCTCAGTCAAATACCATAAAAAAGGCTTATATCTGCCACTCAAATACGACAGGAGTTCGACCTGGAGACTTATTGCTTTTTTTTAGAACTCAAGACCGAAAAAGTATTGAATGTATTGGAGTCGTAGAGCAGAATTATCGTGGACGAGATATTGATAAAGTGCTTCCACTGGTTTCAAAACGGACTGTTTATTCAAAAGGTGAAATTGAAAAGCGTCTACTAAAAGAGACTTTAGTCATTCTCTTTAGATTTATAAGAAACATATCTCCAATAAGCCATCATATACTTGAAAAAGCCGAAATTAAAGGCCCTATTCAAAGTATACGAAAAATAACACATGAGCAATATTTACAATGCATCAACCGGAGCGTAAATTGATGAATCGATCTGCGCTTTTCTCAATTAACCCAGAACATCTTGCAAACATTTTAACTGGAAAAAAGGTATTCGAGTACAGGAAAGTAACCCCAAGGCACAATATTTCACGCATTGTTTTTTATTGCACTGCACCAGTAAAGAAAATTGTTGCAGTTGCGGAAGTAGTCGATCGTGTAATTGGATCTCCTACATATGTTTGGAATGCAACATCGTTTGCTTCTGGAGTATCTCGTTTTTATTTCCAGGATTACTTCTCAGAACACAGCAAGGCAATCGCTTATGTTCTTGGCAATGTTTATGAAATGTCAAGACCTATTGATTTATCTGATCTAACTGGTCATAAACTTCCGCCACAGTCCTTTTACTACCTCGAAGAGGAGGACATGAACCTGATTTCTCAGTGTCAACAAATAGCTCCTTCTGTACCTCCTTCTATTATTTTTGTGGGCGGAGTTCATGGTGTTGGAAAAACTAGTATGTGCAAGAGTGTATTTGGCCCAGCGGGATATCAATGTTTAACAGCTAGTGCTCTGATTGCTTCACAAGGAAAAGATACTGGTAAAAATAAAAACGTTGATCATATTGAAGATAACCAGAATGTATTGCTACAACAACTTGCATCAGCTAAAGTAAAATATAGTCGTTTGTTACTCGACGGACACTTTACACTTATAAATAACCAAGGCGATATCGAGCCAATCCCGGCTGCGGTTTTTGATGCCATGAAGCCAAATAAACTCTTTTTGATTAAAGGTTGTCCGAATGAAATCGCAAGCAGAATTAAAGAACGAGATGGGGATATCTGGTCTGAAGAATTTCTCTCAAAATTTCAAGCACAGGAAGAAAAGCACGCTCATTATGTGTCAAAAAGAATCGGAGTTCCGTTGCGAATTATTCAAAGTGATATTGAGTTCTCCATGCCAGTTAAGTTAATTAAAGGAATGCTCTCGTGAGCTGTTTCAACGAAACCAACACCGTCGAGCAGATGGTTCTCGACACGCTCTCCGGAAGTATGTCGCAGAGCTTGCTTGCCGAGGAACGAGCGCTTTATTCAGGTGCGGTTAAAGGATGGCGATTTGTACCAGCCGAAGAGCTGCCACGCCAATACTCCAGCGTTCTGGTAGAACCGATGGTTCGTGATGCGCTCATCCGCCTGAACCCGGAAATTATGGTGCAGCCGGATCGTGCCGATGAGGTACTCTATCGTCTTCGTACCATTCCGCTCTCGGTGCGGAGCGAGGGGCTGGTTCGGGCCAATGAGCTGTTTGCTGAGTGGCTTCGTGGCGAAAAGTCCATGCCTTTTGGTACGGGCGGTGAATACTCGTCGGTGCGGCTGATTGATTTTGAGGATTTGGGCAATAACGACTATGTGGTGACCAGCCAATGGGTCTACCCGGTCAAGGAGGGTGGCCGCCGCTTCGACATCCTGCTGCTGGTCAACGGAATTCCGCTCGTTATTGGCGAGGCCAAAACGCCGGTTCGTCCGGCAGTTACCTGGGTGGATGGCGCCAGCGATATTTACAACGGCTATGAGCAGAGCGTGCCGCAAATTTTTGTGCCGAATGTCCTCTCGTTTGCGACCGAAGGCAAATGCTATCGTTATGGCACCGTGCGCATGCCCATTGATATCTGGGGCCCCTGGCATGAGAGCGAGAACAAGACGGAAGGGACAATGGCTGATGTGCAGCGCTCAATCGGCGCGATGCTTCGTCCGCATATTGTGCTCGATATGTTGCAGAACTTTACCCTCTTTGCCACCGACAAAAAGCATCGGCGGATCAAAATCATCAGCCGGTACCAGCAGTATGAAACGGCAAACCTCATGGTCTCCCGTGTTGTTAATGGCTACCCGAAAAAAGGTCTCGTTTGGCATTTTCAGGGTTCGGGCAAGTCGCTGCTAATGGTCTTTGCAGCGCAGAAGCTGCGGATGCACGGTAAGCTTGGTAACCCGACGGTGATCATTGTTGTTGACCGTATTGATCTCGACACCCAGATTACAGCAACCTTCAATGCCACCGATATTCCAAACATGATCGGGGCGGCAACCCGGCAGAAACTTCAAAAACTTCTCGGGGCGGATACTCGAAAGATTATCATCACAACCATTCACAAATTTGGTGAAGCAGAGGGATGCCTGAATGACCGTTCAAACATCATTGTGATGGTAGACGAGGCCCATCGTACCCAAGAGGGTGATCTGGGGCGCAAAATGCGGGCAGCGCTGCCCCACGCCTTTCTCTTTGGACTGACCGGTACGCCCATCAACAAGCGCGACCGCAATACTTTCTGGGCCTTCGGAGCGGAGGAGGACAAGCAGGGGTATATGAGCCGATACTCCTTTCAGGACTCGATTCGCGACAACGCCACGCTGCCACTCCACTTTGAGGCGGTCGATGTCAAGCTCCATATCAAAAAGGAGGCGATCAATGAAGCCTATCTGCTGATCACCGATCAGTTGAACGGGCAGGATCGCGATGATCTGGCCAAACGGGCGGCGAAGATGGCCGTGCTGGTCAAGGCGCCTGCACGGGTGGATGCAATCTGCCACCACATCGCAAAGCATTATCAAGCCAAAGTTGAACCCAACGGCTTCAAGGCGCAAGTGGTTACGCTGGACCGGGAGTGCTGCGTCCTCTATAAAAAAGCCTTGGACAAGCTGCTCGGCGAAGATGCCTGCGCCATTGTTATGCACACCCAGGCTGGAAAGGGTGATGAATACGCCAAATGGAAACTCTCCAAAGATGATGAGGCAAAGTTGCTCGACCGCTTTCGTGACCCGGCTGATCCGCTCAAGTTCCTGATTGTCACGGCCAAGCTGTTGACCGGTTTCGATGCACCGATTCTTCAGGTGATGTACCTCGACAAGCTGATGAAAGATCACAGCCTGCTCCAGGCCATCTGCCGCACAAACCGCCTCTATCCGGGCAAAACCCACGGGCTGATTGTCGATTATCTCGGCATTTTTGATGACGTTGCAACGGCGCTCGATTTCGATGAAAAAGCGGTATTGCGGGTTATTACCAATCTGGATGAGCTTAAAAAAGAGCTGCCAACACAGGTAGAAAAATGCCTGCTGTTTTTTCCCGGAGTGGATCGCTCCGTTGGTGGTTATGAAGGGCTTATTGCCGCTCAGGATTGCCTGCCTGACAACGAGACTCGCGACAGGTTTGCGGCTGAATACTCGGTGCTCTCCAGACTTTGGGAAGCGTTGTCGCCCGACCACAGCCTCGAACCCTGTGAGGCCGATTACAAGTGGCTGACTCAGGTGTATGAATCGGTAAAGCCGCCAAGCGGGAATGGCAAGCTGCTCTGGCACGCCCTTGGAGCCAAAACGATTGAGCTGGTTCACGAAAATGTGCATCTGCAAGCGCTTCGTGACGATCTCGATACACTGGTGATGGATGCCGATGTACTGGAAAGTCTGCTCGACTCCGGTGAGCCTGGCAAGAAGTCAAAAGAGGTTGAGATCAAGCTCATTGCCCGCTTGCGTAGGCATAGAAACAATCCGATGTTTATCGCCTTGGGTGAGCGTCTTGAAAAACTCAAGGAAAAACATGAGCAGGGATTGCTCCATAGCCTTGACTTTTTGAAAGAGTTGCTGATGCTGGCAAAGGATGTTTTACAAGCAGAGAAACAGGTATTTCCTGTCGATGACCAGAGCAAGGCTAAAACTGCTTTGACCGAGCTTTTGGCAGAAGTGAAAAATGTCAAAACACCAATCGTCGTTGAGCGAATCGTGACCGACATCGACGAAATTGTTCGTCTGGTTCGTTTTCCGGGATGGCAAAGCACCAAAGCCGGAGAGCGAGAAGTTCAGAGGGCGCTCCGCAAAGTGATTTACGTGAAATACCAGATCAAAGATCAAGACTTGTTCGACAAGGCTTATGGCTATATCCGGCAGTACTACTGAGCGCCAAAAAATAACGATATTGCTGCTTCACTGGCCATTTCTAACTGTTGAAAGTGCAGAGTATGACAATGTTGACTTTGACTGACGAACAGCGTCGATCTCTGCGGCTACATCATGCTCATTCAGATGCTGTTTCTGCACTGCCATATCGCCAAGCTAAAAAAGATCATTCCACAGACACTGGCGCTGAATATAGAGTCTCGCAGCTTCCCTTATCAACTCTGAAGGTTGCACGATACATAACCACCTTTCAGGGTGAAATGCTCCCATCCTGAAGCGATACCTTATTCGCCGATAATCTTGATAAGTACCCGTTTTTTTCTCTTACCATCAAATTCCCCATAGAAAATCTGCTCCCAGGTACCAAAATGCAGCCGACCTTTTGTGACGGCAACAACGACCTCCCTGCCCATGATCTGACGCTTGTGATGGGCATCACCGTTATCCTCTCAGGTTCTGTTGTGCTGGTAGCGGCTTAACGGTTCATGCGGAGACAGATCCTCAAGCCACCGTTTGTAGTCCTGATGAAGCCCCGGTTCGTCATCGTTGATAAAGACTGACGCAGTTATGTGCATCGCATTCACCAGGCAGAGCCCCTCCTGAATGCCGCTCTCCTGAAGAGCCCGCTCAACATCGCCAGTGATATTGACAAAATCCATTCTTGCAGGTATTTGTAGCCAGAGTTCCTTGTGGTATGATTTCATTCTTCAGAAGGTTAATGTTCAGGGTCTCGCCCGTATTTATTTTTTACAGGAATTTACCATTTTGAGCTGCAGATGCCGCTGCATGTGAAGCTCAAAGGGTGATTATGTCGATGTGATCGACATGTTGCCGGGATATGTCGAAAAACGCCTGATTTTTGACACGGTTTGGTCTTGACCTTGATATCACATTCCTGCCGATGCGAATGATCGCCAAGTCGATCAACAAGCAACACAGCACTCAGCCAACAGATTGAGTTGACAAAATTTCTTCAAAATAAGTTGCTTGTATGCTCACTACATCTTGTTATCAAGAAAACGGCTCTCTATCAGCCTCTCCCACATCGGAATCACATTCCGAAATCTCTTGAACATTCGACCTTGCCACTTTTCAGAAGCGCAAAAATATTCATCGTCCCGAAAATACTATTCTCTCTCTTTCCCTCTTTATGTTTAAATTCCCGCAACCTTTCCGGAGTATGGAAGGGGATATCAAAAAAAGGATTATTGAAAAACTTGTAACGTTCCTGTAAAGCTTTCGTTGTTCCCGATGTTCCTGCCTCTGCTTGTACATGTTTTAAAATAATTGCATCTATCGTTTTACCCGAAAAGAATACATGAAATACGATTTCTCATCAATAGAGGCCAAATGGCAAGCCAAATGGCAAGAGCAGCAGACCTTTAAAACCGGCGAAGATTCTGCCAGACCGAAATACTATGTGCTCGACATGTTCCCCTATCCAAGCGGAACCGGGCTCCACGTTGGCCATCTCGAAGGATATACCGCTTCCGATATTGTCGCCCGCTACAAACGCAGTTGCGGCTATAATGTGCTGCACCCAATGGGATGGGATGCCTTTGGGCTTCCTGCTGAGCAGTTTGCCATCAAAACAGGGACACACCCGAAAACCACCACCGAAGAGAATATCCGCAGCTTCAAGGGGACGCTTCAGGCGATGGGCTTCTCCTACGACTGGTCACGGGAGATCAATACCACCGATTCAGGATACTTCAAATGGACACAGTGGATTTTTCTGAAGCTTTACGAGATGGGTCTGGCCTATATGTCGGAAGTGGATGTCAACTGGTGCGAAGAGCTCAGGACCGTTCTTGCCAATGAAGAGGTGGAAGAAAAAATTGCTGACGGCTATACCGTTGTCCGCCGCCCTCTCCGGCAGTGGGTGCTGAAAATCACTGCCTATGCCGACCGTCTGCTTGCCGATCTCGACGAACTGGAGTGGCCGGAGAATGTGAAGCAGATGCAGCGCAACTGGATTGGTCGCTCGGAAGGTGTTGAAATTGATTTTGAGCTGCGATGCCATGATAAAAAACTGAGAGTCTATACAACCAGACCAGACACCCTTTTTGGTACAACCTACCTTGTTATTTCACCGGAACATCTCCTTGCTGAAAAGCTTGCCACTGCGCAGCAGTTGGTGGCAGTTAAAAACTATATCAGTCAGGCGAAGCTGAAAACCGAGCTTGAACGAACCGGCCTGCAGAAAGAGAAAACTGGTGTTTTTACCGGTTCTTACGCCATCAACCCGGCAACGGGGGAACCACTGCCTGTCTGGATCTCCGACTTTGTGCTGATCAGTTATGGTACAGGAGCCATCATGTCAGTTCCGGCGCACGACAGTCGTGACTGGGAGTTTGCAAAACAGTACAACCTGCCAATCATTGAGGTGATCAAAAGCCCGCATGATGTGCAGGAAAATGTTTTTGAAGATAAAAACAGTATCTGCGTCAACTCCTCCAACAGTGAAATTTCGCTTGACGGCCTTGCATTCGCTGAAGCATTTGAGAAAATGGCTTCATGGCTTGAAATGAAAAGCGTTGGCACAAGAAAGGTGAACTATAAACTGCGCGACTGGATATTCAGCCGTCAACGGTACTGGGGAGAACCAATTCCGATCAAGCATTATGATGACGGAACTCTTCGGACAGAAACCAGTCTTCCCCTTGTGCTTCCTGACGTTGAGGCCTATCATCCATCATCTACCGGCGAATCGCCCCTTGCGAACATTCCGCACTGGCTCTACGGAACAGATGAACACGGCACCTTCAGACGAGAAACCAACACCATGCCCCAATGGGCAGGCAGTTGCTGGTACTATCTACGCTTCATTGATCCTGAAAACAGCCAGGAACTGGTCAATCCTGAACAGGAACGCTACTGGATGAACGTCGATCTCTATATCGGCGGGGCCGAACATGCCGTCCTCCACCTGCTCTATGCACGCTTCTGGCACAAGGTTCTTTTTGACCTTGGAGTCGTCAGCACAAAAGAGCCATTCAGGAAGCTCTTCAACCAGGGGATGATTCTTGGCGAAGACAACGAGAAAATGTCAAAGTCACGCGGCAATGTTATTCCGGCTGACCACGTGCTGAAACGGTATGGCGCAGATGCCGTACGCCTGTATGAGATGTTTCTCGGCCCGCTTGAACAGGTGAAACCATGGAATACCAACGGCATTGAAGGTATAAGCCGTTTTCTGTCAAAAGTATGGCGACTGATTTATCCGACTCATGAAGGAGCGCCGACAGTACTCTCTTCGGAACCCATGCCCGAAGAGTTGCTGAGGCGCATGCACAAAGCGATCAAAAAAGTGGCGGAAGACACTGAAAATCTCAAATTCAATACCGCCATTTCTGAAATGATGGTCTTTGTCAATGAACTCAACAAAGCCGCGAGCAACAATCGTACTGCCATTGAAACAGTCCTGCTCCTGCTTGCACCCTACGCCCCGCATCTCACTGAAGAGCTTTGGGAGGCCATTGGTCACCGCTCATCAATCAGCTCACAGCCCTTTCCCGCCTATAATCCTGAGCTGGTCAAAGAGAGCGTTTTGACCATTGCGGTGCAGATCAACGGAAAACTGAGAGGCACTTTTTCTGCGCCTGCGAAATGTCCGAAAGAGGTACTTCTTGCAGAGGCAAAAAAGGTTGAATCGGTCATCAAATTTCTCGAAGGGAAAACAATCATCCGGGAAATTGTTGTGGTAGATAAACTGGTAAGTTTTGCTGTACAATAACAACAAAGAGTGCGGATTGCAGCATCACAATTGTTGTCAACAAGATTTTTTTTATGTAACATTCATGTAGCATGCAATAAATATTCTATCCAGCTTTTTTTCTCTGCATTATCAATTTATTTTTGGCCTTCCCGAAAACCGCTGACGGGATAAATTTTTTCTTTTCAACACATAAAACCTGGTATCAATGGCTACAGACGAAACAACCTCCAACGCACAGCAGACCCCGGCTTCCTCTTCTGCCGAAGTATCGATCAGTTCTGTAATGTCTGAAAAGCGAAAATTTCCACCTCCTGCCGATTTTGCACTCAATGCCCACGTCTCCTCCATGGCAGACTATGAGAAACTCTATGCTGCCGCTGACGCAGATCCGGATGCTTACTGGGGAGGAATAGCTGAAAAGTTCCACTGGTTCAAGAAATGGGATTGCGTTCTGGAGTGGAATTCTCCCTACGCAAAATGGTTTAAAGGTGGCAAAACCAATATCTGCTACAACGCTCTTGATGTCCATGTCAACAGTTGGAGAAAAAACAAGGCTGCCATTATCTGGGAAGGCGAAGAGGGAGATGAGCGGGTTCTGACCTACGGTGAACTGCACCGCCAGGTCAGCAAGTTTGCGAACGTGCTGAAAATCGCCGGTATCAAGCCTGGCGACAGGGTTGCGATCTATATGGGCATGGTTCCTGAGCTGATTATCGCCGTTCTCGCATGTGCTCGCGTTGGAGCTGTTCATAATGTTATTTTTGCAGGCTTCTCTGCCCACGCCATCACCGAGAGAGTCAATGATTCTCGTGCAAAGATGGTTATCTGTGCAGATGGCACAAGACGCCGTGGCGGCTCCATCAACCTGAAAAATATTGTTGATGAGGCGATCGTCAATACCCCATCGATTCGCAGTGTCATCACCCTGAAGGTCACCAACGAAGAGGTACACATGCATAACGGGATGGACCATTGGTGGCATGATCTTATGGGCCTTGCCGCTGATGAATGTGAACCGGCAGAACTCGACGCAGAACATCCGCTCTTTGTACTCTACACCAGCGGATCAACCGGCAAGCCAAAAGGTATCCTGCACACCACCGCAGGCTACATGGTTCACGCTGCCAGCTCATTCAAATACGTTTTTGATATCAAGGATGAGGATATCTACTTCTGTACCGCCGATGTCGGGTGGATTACCGGACACACCTACATGGCTTACGGCCCTCTGCTCTCCGGCGCAACCATGCTGATGTATGAAGGCGCTCCAAACTATCCGCAGTGGGATCGCTTCTGGGATATCATCAACCGCCACAAAGTCACCATATTCTATACGGCTCCTACTGCCATCCGCGCCTTTATCCGCGCCGGAAACGAGTGGGTCACCAAACACAACCTCAGCTCGCTCCGCCTTCTCGGCAGCGTAGGCGAACCAATCAATCCTGATGTATGGATGTGGTACCACAAGGTTGTCGGGCAGGAAAAATGTCCTATTGTCGACACCTGGTGGCAGACTGAAACCGGCGGCATCATGGTCTCTCCTCTTCCGGGTGCGACCCCGACCAAACCCGGCACGGCAACCCGTCCGCTCCCCGGTATTGCGGTCGATGTCGTTCACAAGGATGGCACACCGTGCGTAGCAAACGAAGGCGGATACCTGGTTATCAAAAAACCATGGCCATCAATGCTCCGCACCATCTATGGCGATAACGAACGCTATGAAAAAACCTACTGGTCGGAATTCTCCGGCATGTACTTTACCGGTGACGGTGCCCGCAAGGATGAAGATGGCTACATCTGGATCATGGGACGTGTTGATGATGTGGTCAACGTTTCAGGTCACCGCCTTGGCACCAGCGAGGTCGAAAGCGCCCTGGTATCCCACGAAGCCGTTGCAGAGGCCGCTGTTGTCAGCCGTCCTGATGAGCTGAAAGGCAATGCCCTTGTCGCCTTTGTTACCCTGAAAGATGAGTATGTCGGCGATATGACTCTCCGTGAAGCCCTGCGCAACCACGTTGCCAAGGAGATCGGGCCTATTGCCAAACCTGACGAAGTCAGATGGGCCAAAGGACTTCCAAAGACACGCAGCGGAAAAATCATGCGCCGCCTCCTTCGCGAACTTGCCACCAGCAATGAGATCAAGGGAGATGTCACCACTCTTGAAGATTTCGGTGTTCTTGAGAACCTGCGTGATCAGGAGAGTGACTAAGCACTCGGTTCATTGCTTCTGAATGCAATAGTAAAAACGAAAAGCGCAGTTGAAACTGCGCTTTTCGTTTTTATGCTCAATATTAACTGAAGGGAATGCTGGCAGTGTCGCTACGGAAATACAGCGCTGCCGAGATCATCGGCATCAATCAATTAAGCTGCCAAATGGTAAAATTGAGAACCGAAGCAAAACTGACCCACAGGATATATGGTATAAGAAGATATCCTGCGAGTGGCACAACGGCTCTGAATTTCACAATAGTCAGCACAATGGCACACCAGAGCAGCACTATCACCCCCAAAGCCAGCAAAGGAGAGTGAAGGCCGAAAAATGCTGCTGACCAGCCAAGATTCAGCAGAAGCTGCACGCCAAAGACAACAAGCGCTCCCGTTGTCTCCTTTTTTGTGCCCCGTTGCTCAACGACCAGAGCAAGTGCAATACCCATAAGAAGAAACAACAAACTCCATGCTGGCGGAAAAAGCCAGTCAGGCGGATTCCATGAAGGTTTATGCAGCACAGAATAGTACCACTCGGAACCTGGTACCGGCGTAAAGGTGCTCCCCGCATAGGCAAAAACAAAACACAATCCGATACAGAGCGCAAGCCTTGGTATATTAAGTTTCATTGTCCATTAAATAAAAATTATCAAACTACGTATCATTATACAAAAGAAACAGATACCTTTGGCTGTTAATTCCCGTGGCAGAGAAAAAAAATATCAATACGGTCATTCGCTCGAAAACGGCAGAGCAAATGTCCCTGATCCTCCGGCACCACCCGGTTTTCCGGGAAAAGAAATATTATATTGGTTTACAAGATAATTTCAACTCTACTGTTTCATGGAAAAAATAAGCAATGAGCTGCAAACGGCAATCAGGGCAGCTCGTGCCGCAGGAACAATCGCCGCCGAAAAATTTGGAACACTCTTACATCCAGAAATCCAGTCAAAAAATTATAAGGATTTTGTCACTGACGTTGATAAAGCCTGTGAGGCGGCAATCAGCTCAATTATTATCGACAGCTTTCCAGAGGACAGTATGCTCTGCGAAGAGGGAACCGTCATGGCCGGGTCGTCAGGCAGAACATGGATTGTTGATCCGCTGGATGGCACGCTGAACTTCATTCACTCTTTCCCGGTTTTTTCGATAAGCATCGCGCTTCGTGACAGTCATCATGAACTGCTCACCGGTGTTGTCTATCAGCCAGTGCTGGACGAGCTTTTTACTGCTGAACGCGGAAAGGGTGCATTCCTGAACGGTAAAAAAATTTCCATATCCAGCAGAACTGACCGGGAGAGCTTTCTCATGGCAACCGGACTTCCATTCAGTGAATACCACTATCTCGATTCCACCCTCGGTATGTTGAGGGATGTTATTCACGACTCTGCCGGAATAAGACGTGCAGGCTCTGCTGCCATTGACCTTGCCTATACCGCTTGCGGACGCTTTGACGGCTTCTGGGAATACAAGCTCTGTCCATGGGATTTTGCTGCCGGTGTTCTGCTGGTGCGGGAAGCTGGCGGAACGGTAACCAACTTCAGCGGAGACGCTGATGTCTTCAAAGGACAAAGTATTATTGCAGGGAGCGACATGACCCATAAACTTCTCCTTGAAAAAGCAAAGCAACACTTTACTGGATAAATGTCAGCCAGCGACGGCGTGGAGAGTATCCCTGATTTGAACAGAAAATGTTCTTTAGTATCTTGGCAGTTCATAAGTTTTCATCCTTACAATCTGAGTTCATTTCCTGAGCGTTGACCCCGTTCAGGAGCAACGATTATACCATGCTCATTCAGCAACGCACCATTCAGAAAGAAGTTTCTCTTTGCGGCACCGGGTTGCATACCGGCAAAAAATGCATGATCACCTTCAAGCCGGCACCAGTAAATTATGGTTACCGTTTTATTCGAACTGATATTGAAAACAGTCCGGAAATACCTGCTCTCATTGAAAATGTGATTGATGTGTTGCGAGGCACAACGATTGGACTCAACGATGTCAAGGTTCATACCACCGAACATGTGCTCGGCGCTTTATACGGCCTCCAGATCGATAACTGCTGTATTGAAATGAACGGTCCTGAACCTCCGGTCATGGACGGCAGCTCACTTCCTTTTGCCGAAGCACTGCTGGAGGCTGGCTTCAAGGATCAGGACGAGCCAAAGAATTATCTTGTCCTTGATGAAACCATTGAATACCATGACTCCAGTAACAGCGTCGATATCGTAGCACTGCCACTTGACAGCTTCAGAATAACGGTCATGGTCGATTACAAAAACCCTGCGCTCGGTTCGCAGCACTCAGGGCTGTTTGATCTGGACAAGGAATTTATCAAAGAGTTTGCCCCGTGCAGAACCTTCTGTTTTCTGAGTGAAGTCGAAGCGCTTGCTAACCAGGGAATTATCAAGGGTGGCGATATTGACAACGCTATCATCATTATTGATAAAAGCATGAAGCAAGAAGAGCTTTCTGAGCTTGGAAAAAAACTTGGCATCAACAGCGATAATCTTCTCCCCGGTGAAAACGGTATTGTCAACAACCGTGAACTTCGCTTCAAAAATGAACCCGCCAGGCATAAACTGCTTGACCTGCTTGGTGATATCGCTCTTTTGGGTATGCCGTTAAAAGCGCAGGTGCTTGCAGCCCGACCCGGTCATGCCTCAAATGTTGAATTTGTCAAACAACTCAAAAAATATGCTGACCGCAACAAACTGGCCAGACAGTATCAGCACGAGAAAAAAGCCGGAGTTATCTTTGACATCAACGCCATTCAAAAGATCCTCCCTCACCGTTACCCCTTCCTGCTGATTGACAAGATTGTTGAGTTCAAGCTTGACGAGAAAATTGTGTCGATCAAAAACGTCACCATGAACGAACCGTTTTTTCAGGGTCATTTTCCGGGAAATCCGATCATGCCCGGTGTTCTGATCCTTGAAGCCATGGCCCAGACCGGAGGAATCATGATGCTCAACGGCAACGATAATATCAAGGAGAGCGTCGTCTATTTCATGGGTATCGACAAAGCTCGTTTCCGTAAACCAGTTCTGCCCGGCGACACCCTTGTCATTGAAGCAACCATGACGAACAAGCGGAGAAATGTCTGCCAGTTTGACGCCAAAGCATACGTTCGAGGTGAACTTGTCTGTGAAGCATCCCTTATGGCTACTGTGATGCCAAAAAACAAGTAATGCCCAAAGTCGAGGCGCCCTCTGCTTTTACCCCAGGGGGCGTCAATACCGACTTCCCACATTTCATCAACAAGTTATCAACATTCCGCAATAAGCAAGAAAAAGCCCATTAACGGGGTTAAGCTTATAAAAGAAAGCATCTTAACCAAAAGAGGCTTCGCATTCTGTCAGTTGTCTTAAAAGTTGTCAATATCCACAGGCCATAAATTCTTTACTTAAAAGCAGCTAACACAAGCAGTGCCATCCCGGGAAATTTGACGCCATAATAAATTCATGGACATACCGGATAACACTCAGGCATTATAGCCCAATCCTTTATGAATTCTGTAGAACCTCATGCAGTAGAGGAAAAAGGAGTAGAGCAGCATAACGGTAGAGAGATACAAAAAGAACTCTTTCACATGATACAGCCTGAAAACGGGATGGGGCCAGACCATGGCAATAAACATCATTGAGACAAAGCCAACCGCCCATTTTCCGGGCCAGAGAGAGGTGGTCACAACAGAATGTCGGAATTTAACATAGCCTGCTCCGATAAAAATAAGGACATCACGACAAACGGCAAAAACGACAAACCATAAGGGAAGCTGGCCTATCCAGAGGAAATAGAGCGCCACGCTGGCAAGGCAAAGTTTGTCGGCGAGAGGATCAATAATTTTCCCCATTTCGGAGACATCGTTCGTCCATCTTGCAACCTGCCCGTCAAACCAGTCAGTCAACACAGCCACAATCATGATGACGATGGCAATAGTCAGGTGACCGGTATGAAAATAATAGAGAAACCAGGGAATCAGGAATATTCTCAAAAAGCTGAGAGAATTCGGCAGATTAAAGATACGGCCTTCCACAGTTGTAAATTTATTGTTGAGTGAGATCAGCTATGCGTAACACAAGCACTTATCCCTTTTCTGCACGAAACTCCCGGATGACCATATCCGGGGATTTGCTGATAAAACTGGACCAGCTCCTGCTCTTCCCTCTGGCCGTCACCTGAGTCGTGCGCTTCTGACGGCTGCCGCCTCTGAGCAGGTCACACAGCGCAAGACCAAGAGCATCGGTAACATCATAAGGCTCAGGAACCGAAGAGAGGGAGAGCATCCTTGCCACCATAAACGCTACCTGTTCCTTGCTTGCCGCTCCCCGTCCCGTTATCGCGGATTTTACCTCGCGAGGCGCATACTCGTGAAGCGCCAGATTGTGGCTCATCGCAAGGGCAATGACTGCGCCGCGAACCTGCCCAAGCTTCAGTGCCGACTGCACATTTCTGCTTAAAAACGCAGTCTCAAGAGCCACGCGCTCAGGCTGAAAATCGGCAATGACCTGTCCCAGTTCCCGGCATATTTCACCGATTCGCTCGGGATGGCTGCGACTTGAATGGAGACGGATCAAGCCACAGACCAGCACAGAACAACCTTGAGAGTCACAACGGATCACCCCATAGCCAGTCTTCAGACTTCCGGGATCAATCCCGAGAACAACCATTCTTTACTCGTTTAAACTGTTCATGGCACTCTCGCTGACCTCCATATTACTGTAGACTCCCTGAACATCATCATTACTTTCAAGCGCCTCAATCAGCTTGATCACCTTTCGTGCGTCCTCCGCTTCCAGCTCAATATAATTTTCGGCAACAAGCTCAATATTGGCATTTTCATAAGCTATACCAGCCTCTTTAAGCGCCATTTTTGCTGTTTCAAGATCCTTCATATCGGTGATAACGGTAAAATAGCTCTCATCATCGCCGTTGAGATCTTCCAGGCCCGCATCCAAAAGCAGCTCCATAAGCTGGTCCTCGCTGGCAACCAGTCGTGAAACATCAAGAGAACCCTTGCGCTGGAACATCCAGGCAACACTGCCGCTTTCACCAAGAGATCCGTTGTTGCGACTCATGATGTGACGGATATCCGCAACTGTCCGGTTACGATTATCCGTTGCTGTCTCAATAATCAGGGCTATTCCTGCTGGCCCATACCCTTCATAAGTAATCTCATCCCAGGTAACACCCTCAAGCTCACCAGTGCCTTTCTTGATAGCACGCTGGATATTTTCCATCGGCATGGAGTTGTCTCTTGCCGTATCAATAGCAAGCCTGAGGCGAGGATTGCCGGATGGGTCGCCGCCACCCATCTTTGCCGCAATCGTGATCTCCTTGACCAGTTTGGTAAACAAACTGCCACGTTTCTGATCAGTTACCGCCTTTTTTCTTTTGATTGTTGCCCATTTACTATGTCCTGACATAACAAAAACTGCTGATTTGTTAATCCACCGGTCACCCCGCCTATGATAATAGATTTATTTTCTTTAAATAAAATCAAATCAGACGGCATTCGTGCAAGTTAATAACAAGAAAAAACAATGACAAACTTGATGATCGCCTATCAGGGAGAACCGGGAGCATACAGTGAAATCGCGGCGCTGCGAATTGGAGAGCCAAAACCCTTTGAATCTTTTGAAGAGGTTTTTGACGCCGTTGAAAAACGCAAGGTTGATTATGCGGTTATCCCTATCGAAAATTCACTTGGCGGAAGTATTCATCAGAACTATGACCTGCTGCTCCAGCATCCAATTACGATTGTTGCGGAGACATTTGTCAAGGTCGAACACTGCCTGCTTGGCATCCGTGGTTCATCCGTCGACCATGCGCTGAAAGTGCTTTCCCACCCGCAGGCATTGGCCCAGTGCAGAAATTTTTTTGCCGCCCACAAGGGGCTCAAAGCCGAAGTGGCTTATGATACCGCTGGCAGCGCAAAAATAATCGCTGCCGAAAATGATCCTTCGAAGCTGGCCATAGCATCAAAACGGGCTGGTGAACTCTATGGACTTGAAATCCTGCAGGAAAACCTTGCAGACGAAGAGTGGAACATCACCAGGTTTTTCTGTATTACTCATACCGAAGATTGCTGCCCCCTGTGCATTCCCGGACTGACAACAAAACAAACGGGGAGTGAACCTCAATATAAAACTTCTCTTGCTTTTGCGCTTCCAAACGAACAGGGATCGCTTTTCAAGGCACTGGCCACCTTCGCCATCAGGAATATTGACCTGACAAAAATTGAGTCAAGACCTTTCAGGAAAAAGGCCTTTGAGTACCTCTTTTATATCGATTTAATAGGGCATCAGAACGACATTACTATTATCAACGCCCTCAATCATCTCAGGGAGTTCGCCACTATGGTTCATGTTCTTGGAAGCTATGGGGTCGTTGAAGCATGAACAAGAGGCAACTTGACTTTTTTTTGCCTGCTGAAGCCGAACAAGCAAAAGAATTGCAGACAAAAACTCATGAAAAGCCGCCGCTGTTTCTGATTGATGGCATGGCAGTTATCTATCGCGCTTTTTTTGCCTTGCAACGGGCAGATATGACAAGTCCTGACGGTATGCCAACCGGCGCAATCTATGGCTTTACCACAGCTCTTCTGAAAATCTTTGAAACGTATAAACCACACTATCTCGCAGCAGTCTTTGACAGCAAGGAAAAAACGTTTCGCCACGATCTTTTTCCCTCATACAAAGCCAATCGGGCGGCACCACCAGAAGATCTCATTATGCAGCTTGATACAGTCTTTGAGCTGCTTGATGCCTTTAATATTCCGCTTATTAAAACTGCGGGATACGAGGCTGACGATCTGATCGGGACTGCCTCAAGAAAGTTTGAAGAGACTTGCAGGATCTACATTGTCACTCCAGACAAGGATCTGGCCCAGCTTGTCCACGACGGGGTACAGATCCTTAAACCAGGAAAAAACCAGAATGAGCTTGAATTGTTCGGCACAAAGGAGATCGCTGAGCATTTTGGAGTGCCGCCCGCACTTTTCACCCAGTTTCTGACCCTGACGGGCGACACCTCCGACAATATTCCCGGCGCCAAAGGAATCGGCCCGAAAACCGCCTCTTCCCTGCTTGCCAAATACCACTCGCTGCAGAATATCTACAACCATCTTGATCATCTCTCTCCCAAAACCAGACTGAGCCTTGAAGAATTTCAGCCCCGACTGGAGTTGATCACACAACTGGTAACCATTCGCACTGACTTGCAGATTGACTTCACCCTGGACGATCTCGCCTGCGGATTGCCTGATTCCTCAAAGCTTTTACCACTGCTGCAAAAACTGGGATTCAAATCTATTGCCGCCAGGGTGCCGGCGATTTTTGAGACTCTCTTGCAGAATTCTTCCGGAGAAAACGCACTTGATGATGAGCCTCTTCATTCTCGCACAGAACAACCCCCCGCGCTGCGATCACCGAAAACAGGTGCTGACTACGCTCTTGTCGATACAACGGAAAAACTGGCGGAACTGATAGCATCACTGCAGGGTGTATCACGGATTGCTGTCGACACTGAAACAACCAGCCTTGATACTTTTGAAGCCGAGCTGGCAGGAATCTCAATTTCCGTTGACGCAGGAAAGGCACGTTTTCTCTCTTTTGCTGATGGCGCCCTGAAACGAGAGAGCACACTTGACGCTCTTCGCCCCCTGCTGGAAGATCCATCGCTTCCAAAAACAGGCCAGAACCTCAAATATGATATGCTCGTTCTGAAAAAGTATGGTATCAATCTTTCTCCAACAGGATTTGACACCATGCTTGCCAGCTATGTGCTCAACCCGGAAGAAAAACACAATCTTGACGATCTTGCCGCTCATTATCTCGGTTTGCAGACGACAACGTTTGATGAACTGGTCGGAACCGGCAAAACCAAACTGCATATTTTTGACGTTGAGCAACAAAAACTGTCAGACTATGCCTGCCAGGACGCTGATCTTGCGCTTCAGCTTGAACATGTTTTCCGCAAGAAACTTGATAACGAACCTGAGCTTCTCTGGCTCTGCGAAAACATTGAGTTTCCGCTGGTTGCTGTCCTTGCCTCAATGGAGTATGCGGGTATTGCCATCGACTCTGCGCATCTTGCAAAATCATCGGTAAAAGCGGAAAAAGAGCTCGAGTCGCTGACTGAAAAAATTTATGCCGCAGCAGGTTCGACTTTCAACATTGACTCCCCGAAACAGCTTTCTCACATTCTGTTCGACGTGCTTGGGCTGCCGACGAAAAAAGCAACTAAAACCGGCTTTTCAACCAATGTTGAGGTGCTTGAGGAACTTGCTGCGATGCACCCCGTTGCAAGCGACCTTCTTGAATACCGAAGTCTGCAGAAACTCAAGGGCACCTATATTGACGCCTTGCCCCGCATGGTCAATTCCTCCACGGGCAGAGTACATACTTCATTCAACCAGTTTATTACTGCTACCGGGAGACTCTCATCCTCTAACCCGAACCTGCAGAACATTCCGATACGAACTCCCCTCGGCAAAGAGATTCGCCGGGCTTTTATCCCGTCATCTCCTGAAAAATGGATTCTCTCTGCCGATTATTCCCAGATAGAACTTCGAATCGCCGCTGAAATATCGGGAGACCCTCAACTTCTTGAAGCATTTCGCAATCACGAAGATATTCATTCCGCGACAGCAAAAGTGATTTTTGGCATCGAAGAGATTACCAGCGACATGCGACGCAAGGCAAAAGAGGTAAATTTCGGAGTCCTCTACGGTATCATGCCTTTTGGTCTTGCACGACGCCTCAACATTTCCCAGAAAGAGGCGCGGAGCATCATCGAAACCTATAAAAGCAAATATCCTGGCCTCTTTGTTGCTTTACAAAACATTATTGAAAAAGGGAAAAAAACAGGGTATGTCTCCACCCTTCTTGGACGCAGACGCTACATCGCCGATCTCAACAGTCGAAATACAAACATCCAGAAAGCTGCTGAAAGGGCTGCAATGAATACTCCGATACAGGGAACCGCTGCCGATATCATCAAGTGCGCCATGAACCTCTGCAGTACCCGGATGCTGAAAGAGAAGATGACTTCGGTCATGCTTCTCCAGGTACACGACGAACTGCTCTTTGAAACCACTGATACAGAAAAAGAGCAGCTTTCACAGCTTGTTGAGCAGGCGATGATTGATGCAGCAATAACGTGTGGATTAAAAACCGTCCCTGTCGAGGTTGATACCGGCATTGGAAAAAACTGGCTGGAAGCCCACTAATCATTGCCTTATACAAAAAAGTTTTTTTATATTTGCCCATTGGGCTCGTTATCGTTCAGACAAACCATCAGGATACCGCATGACGTTCGTAAATCGGTTTATGACGCTGTCTGAACAGGGCAGAAAATTGAGGAAAGGTCTCATGGCAAGCCTTTCTTCAAGAAATATTGCTCTCTCATGTGTTCTTTTTACCTGGTTTTTGTTTAATCCACTCTCTCTCCTGGCAGATGAAAAACCGGCTGGGGCAACGAAAACTGAGGCGACAAGCAAGGCTGATGACTTGCTGACAAGCATTGAGGAAATGATTATGAACATGGACCTCCAGAGAGAGAGCACTTCGTCACCCTCTGAACTCCCTGATAACCCGAATCCAACTGCTTTTTTTTCGAGTATCCCCAACATCAAACCAGTCAACGGGCCCATTACAAGTACTTTCGGCACAAGAGTCCATCCGCTTTATAATATCTCTCTTTTTCACTCAGGTATTGATATCTCTGCTTCAGAAGGCACAAAAGTTCAGACAACGGGCGACGGTGTTGTTGCTTTTTCAGGATATGAAAAAGGTTATGGGCAAAAAATAACAATCAACCACGGCTACGGTTATAAAACGATTTATGCCCATCTGTCAAAATCTTTTGTGCGACAAGGACAGAAAGTCAAACGCGGTGAAATCATTGCGCTTACAGGAAATACAGGCACATCGACAGGCCCCCATTTGCACTACGAAATACAGAAGGACAATATAAAAGTCAATCCAACCGCATTTTTCTTTGATGAAACAACTCCGGACAAATTCATCACGATACAAAAGAGTGCGCCGGAACAAAGTGGCAATAAATCTTAAACTGAACAAATCAATCGACAGAGTATGTACTGGAATCTTGACCTTGCCCGTTATATAGCTGATGCTCCATGGCCTGTAACAAAAGATGAACTGATCAATTACGCCAACAGAACCGGCGCTCCTCAGCAGGTGATTGAAAACCTTTCGGATCTTCCCGAAAGCGACGAAATGTATGAAAGCCTTGATGAAATCTGGCCGGATTACCCTACTGACGAAGATTTTGGATATGGGGATGAAGAGCCTTTGACCTAAAACAAAACGGAATTCATGATTGGCAAAAGCGTTCACTCTTCTCGCCATTATCCTGCTCTATGCCTTTTCTGTCTATGGCCAGACCGACAAGAGCGGTGAGCAGGCCATTCCTGTTCCAACGTATGTCGGAAAAATCAACTTCAAGGGCAATAGAACGATCAGTGAGGAAGAGCTTCGTTTAATTATAGGCTCTTCTGAAAGCAGGTCATTTCTTGGTCTTGGTCTTTTCGGCAGTGCGCAAAAGCCTTTTAATCCCGAGGAGTTTGACAAAGACGTTTCCCTGATTAAAAAACTCTATACCTATAAGGGATATTTTTTCGCTGAAGTGAACGCTGTAACTGTCCCCCGGAAAAACGGCAGAAAAGTCAATCTGAATATTTTGATTCGTGAAAATGAGCCATCAACAATTGATGCCATTCATTATGAGGGGCTTGAACATGTTCCAGCAGAGCTTAAAACAGAATATCTCCGTAAAAACCATCTGAAGGTTAATGACGTTTTTTCGGTTGAACGACTTATTGAAGAGCGTGATCGCACCATCTCTTTTTTTAAAGAGTACGGTTTTGCTTTTTTTCATGAAGACAGTGTTCGTATCAAGATCGATACCGTCGGAACCCATGCTGGCATACTCTTCAGACTCAGTTTGCCTGAACGGCTGAAATACGCACCCATCCACGCTGTCGTTCACAATCCTCTTGGAAAAGATGCGCCTCAGCAGGAAAAAAATTTCCCGCAGGAAAAGGTCAACATAAAAATTATTGGCCGGCAGAAACTCTCACCAACCCTTATTGCATCGTCACTTGAATTCCAGCCTGGAAACTATACCAGTCAAAGTCTCGAACAGCGCACTTTAGAGAATCTCGGTGCAACAAATGTCTTTTCTTCAATTTACATCACTCCGGACTCGGTTCGTGCTGGAAAACTCTACACAACGGTAAACCTTGAACCGGCACCAAAGCATCAGATAGAACCCAAAATTCTGGTTGACAACCGTTATGGACCTCTCTTTTTCGGCACATCTCTGGCGTATGAAAACAAAAACATGTTTGGAGGAGGTGAGCAGTTCCGTACATCAACTGAATACGGGACACAAGCCAGCTCCAACAACAAACTGCTTTCAAGCCTTGACGCAAACCAGTATGCCACAGTCATCCCTTACGAATTCAGCCTGAAAAGCACTCTTCTTATGCCGGTTCTCAAAAAACCCGGGAATTTCTATTCGGCAACAGTTGAATACGCGACAACAAAACAGCCTGTACTGCTTTCAAGCAGAAGCGGACTTATTCGCACCACCTACAATGCTCGTCTGAATCCCTCATCACGCCTGAGTTTTGATTTTTTTGAGGTTGAATGGGTGAAAAAAGACTCCCTCAGAGGATTCAAACAGCTTTTTAAAACCGATCTTGCCCATAATATCGGCATTGACCCATCCAATGAAGCGGCGGTAAACACCGGAATCGACAGCCTTATTAATACTCATGTCAACCAGACATTCCGGCTTCGTTACAACTCCACAAACCGGAATGCCGTCCTGCCGGAAAAAACAATCTGGAATTACGACCTTCTTCTTGAAGAATCAGGAAGTCTTGCCTGGTTGATTGACAAGTATATCGACAAGAAACATTACAACGGAATAAATGATAATGAACCACAGATATTCGGCACAACCTATTCGCAGTATATAAAACTTGATGCCGGCACAAGCTTTGCCAAAAACTTTTCTCCACACAGCCAGCTTGCAGGAAAAGGGAGAATCGGGTGGATGACACCCTACGGCAAGGCTGAAGCAACCCCTGAAGAACGCCGTTTCTATGCTGGCGGAGCAAACAGCATGAGAGGCTGGCTGTTCAATACCCTCGGGCCAGGAAACAGCTCCAGTGAGGTTGCCGCAACGTTCGGTGCCGACATCAAGCTTGAGTTCAGTCTGGAATACCGACTCAAATTTTTCAGATTGTTCAACCAGTCTTCAGGAGTAACCTTCTTTACCGATATCGGAAATATATGGGACAGAACCGGACCATACGCCTTCAGTCTTGGTTCATTGACCAGAGATTTTGCCCTCGACTCGGGGGTAGGACTGCGAATAGGGTCGCCGATTGGCCCTTTTCGTTTTGATTTTGCCTATAAACTCCATGATCCTGCCGAAGTTAGACGATGGCGTTTTTCAACGCTGGATCTCAGTAAATGCACCTTCAATTTTGGAATTGGCGAAGCATTTTAATTATTTGGCTCGATCAGTTTTTTTCACGACAAAGAAAGTATCATCATGCCCGCACCCTCTACTCTTCTGGCTCCATCCATTCTTTCGGCTGACTTTACCTGTCTTGAACGCTCAATTGAGATTGCATCAAAAGCAGGGGCCGACTGGATGCACTGTGATATCATGGACGGAAACTTTGTCCCCAACATCACTTTTGGCCCTTTCATCGTACAGGCTGTTGCTTCATGCACACCAATGATCATCGACACTCATCTGATGATTTCCGATCCGGATCGTTTCATTGAAGATTTTGTCAAGGCTGGTTCTCACCAGATTACCGTGCATCAGGAAGCATGTCCTCATCTGCACCGCACGGTTCAGTTCATTAAAAGCCTTGGAGTAAAAGCGGGTGTTTCAATCAATCCCGGAACATCGCTATCGACACTCGACGCCATTCTGCCGGATCTTGATCTTGTGCTGCTGATGTCGGTCAATCCCGGGTTTGGCGGACAGAAATTTATACCTTCATCAATTGGAAAAATCAGGCTGCTACACGACATGCGCTTGCAGGCAAATCCACAGATGGTCATTGCCGTCGATGGCGGAATAACAGAAGAAAATGCACAGGCTGTAGTCTTGGCAGGTGCCGATGCGCTGATTGCGGGCACCGCATTTTTCAAATCCGCAGACCCTGCCGCCACTGCGGCTACAATCAGGGCTATGACCAGGTAATACGGCGAAGCTCGGGGCTGATATGAAGCCCCTCGCCGATCAGCACCGCATCAAAAGCGGCCTGCTCAATCAGGGCTATATCGGCAGAAGTTTTCAAGCCGCTTTCGGCCACAGCAATAACCCCTGAGGGAATAAAGGGGCGAAGCATAAATGAGGTCTGGAGATCAACAGAAAAGTCTTTCAGGTTTCTGTTATTGACGCCGATAATCGCAGCGCCCTTTTCAAGAGCGATGTCAAGCTCCTGATGGTCATGAACTTCTACAAGCACATGCAAACCGACAGCGGCAGCCAACTGCATGTAGTCGCCAAGCTGGCACGGATCAAGCGCAGCCACAATAAGCAAAATAGCATCCGCGCCAATCAGGCGGGACTGGAAAATCTGGCATTCATCGACGATGAACTCCTTGCGAAGAACCGGCAGAGGAAATGAACGGCTGACCAATTGCAGATAATCGTTCGAACCCTGAAAAAAAAGGAGATCGGTAAGCACCGAATAGGCCGCTGCGCCAAGCGTGCCATAGCAACGGGCCATCTCAACAGGATCAAAATCGTGAACAATAAGTCCGCGAGACGGCGAGGCTTTTTTTATTTCGGCAATCAGCCGCAACCCGCCACCAGTTCGCTTGAGAGCCGCCTTAAAATCACGGGTAACCGCCAAAGTGTCCTTTGATTCCTGATAATGCCGATCAGGCCTCTGCGCCTTGATCTCCACTATTTCCCGCTTTTTCTGCTCTAATATTCGGTCAAGATAGGCCATGGCTGATCAGTCTGCGGAAGCCATTGCACGAAGTTCATCTTCAAACTCAACAATCTGGAGAATATTATCAAGAAACCAGGGGTCAATGCCGGTCGACTGATGGACTTCATCAATGGTCGCTCCAGCCTGAAAAGCGTAACGAAGATAAAACATACGATCCGCTTTCGGTATCCGGATTTTTTCAAGAATATCCTCTTTGGCAAACTTTTTCTGCTGCTGAGTCATATCAAGCACATTCATAACATCCTTGCCGTCAGAGCCAAGCCCTGCACGCCCTATTTCAAGACCCCGCAGCGATTTCTGCAACGCCTCCCTGAAGTTTCTTCCAAAAGCCATGACTTCACCGACCGACTTCATCTGCACACCGAGACGCGCGTCAACGTTCTTGAACTTTTCAAAATCCCATCGAGGAATCTTGACAACACAATAGTCAATGGTTGGCTCAAAACTGGCTGGCGTTGTTTTGGTTATATCATTGAGAATTTCATCAAGCCGGTACCCGACAGCAAGTTTTGCGGCAACCTTGGCAATCGGAAAACCGGTTGCCTTTGAGGCCAGCGCTGAACTGCGTGACACCCGTGGATTCATCTCGATAACAACAATACGGCCATTGACCGGATTGATGGCAAACTGAATATTGCTTCCACCCGTCTCCACCCCGATCTCTCGGATGATTCTGATTGAGGCGTCCCTGAGCTCCTGGTACTGACGGTCGGTCAGCGTCTGGGCCGGGGCAACGGTAATGCTGTCTCCGGTATGGACACCCATCGGATCAACATTTTCAATAGAACAGACAATAATAACATTATCGGCCAGATCGCGGATCACCTCAAGTTCATACTCCTTCCAGCCAATCAGACACTCTTCTACCAGCACTTCACTGATCGGGCTTTCGGTAAGCCCTCTGCGAACCGCTTCATAGTAATCTGCCTTGGTTTCAGCAAAACCTCCACCGGTACCGCCAAGCGTAAATGACGGCCTGATGACAATCGGCAAACCGATCTCTTCAAGCGCCTCTCTTGCCTCTTTTTCGTTACGAACGAAATAACCTTTGGCCATTTCAAGGCCGATTTTTTTCATTGCATCGCTGAAAAACTCACGATTTTCAGCTTTTCTGATGGCACGAAGCTTGGCTCCAATCAGTTCAACTCCGTTGCGTTCAAGAATACCCGATTCCGCCAGACTGACGGCAATATTGAGTGCCGTCTGCCCACCCATGGTTGGCAAAAGCGCATCAGGTTTTTCCCGTTCAATAATTTTCTGGACATACTCCGGAGTAATCGGCTCAATATAGGTCGCATCCGCAAATTCTATATCAGTCATAATCGTAGCGGGATTGCTGTTGACCAGCACAACGCGGTAACCATCCTCCTTGAGTGCCCGGCACGCCTGGGTACCGGAATAATCAAATTCACAGGCCTGACCGATCACGATAGGACCAGCTCCAATCACTAAAATCGACTTGATATCTTCCCGCTTTGGCACGTTTTTTCGGGGTTTAATACTTGGTAAGCTTCTAAAAAAAGACAATGTACAAAATATTCAATGAGTTTTGTTCACCTCTGCAACGGCAAACTACTCGACCACACGAATCTGCTCCTGGTGAAATCCGCCCGACTGGCGTCTCAACCATGCTGTCACCTCCCTGGGGAGCCCATTCATCAATGAAATAATCAGTAACGTATGGCCAGGATGGGCAAAATCAACATCATGCAGGGAGGGGATAGAGGGCGAATTGATATGAGAATGATAAGAGCCGAGAATAACATAACCGGCTCTTGCGGCTTCCCGCTCCACATCAAGATACTCCTGATGGGCAATCTCAAAACCCTGCTCTTTTCCAAAATAAAGGCAGTTTCTGCAAGGGGCAACCTCATAAACAATGTTTTCGATGTTTCCCCTGTGATCACTGTTCTGTTTTCCGACGAGCAGGCCGCAACACTCGTATGGCAACTCACGAACTGCCTGTTCCTGAATAATCTCAAATTTACGGCGGAATAGCTTCATGTTATAGTGCCTTTTTGCCTATGTCTTTCCTGTAATATGCGCCATCAAAGCTTATTTTTTCAACAACACGGTAAGCTCGTTCAATGCTCTCAACGAGAGTCTCTCCCAATGCTGTCACTGAGAACACACGACCACCTGCAGTAACAAGCTGGTCACCGTCACAAGCCGTTCCTGCGTGAAACAACAGACAATCTTCCATTGCGGCCAGATCCTCTGCAATGGTGATCTGCTTGCCTGTTTCATAGTGATCAGGATAACCACCTGAAGCCATGACAACTGTTGTGGCCGATTTCCGGTGCATCTCAAAAGGGTGATCGCCGAGCGTCCCATCAACACTTGCCAGAAGAGCGGCAACAAAATCGCTTTTCAGAAGAGGAAGCACCACCTGTGTTTCCGGATCGCCGAGACGGGCATTGTACTCGACAACAAAAGGTTCTCCCTGGTTAATCATCAGCCCGACATACAAAAAACCTGTATAGGGATAACCCTCTTCGGACATCCCCTGCAGTGTCGGGAGAATAATGCGCTCCTCGACCTTCTGCATCACCTCTGGAGTCACCAGCGAAGCCGGGGCATACGCGCCCATACCGCCGGTATTCTTGCCGGTATCGCCATCCCCAATGCGCTTGTGATCCTGGGCTGGCAGAAAAAGCCTGTACCTGAGTCCGTCGGTCAGCACAAAAACACTTGCCTCCTGACCCTGAAGAAACTCCTCAATAACCACCTCGTTGGCGGCATCGCCAAAAATACGATCTTCAAACAACTCCCTGATGACTTTCTGCGCTTCCCCCTTGTCTGAGACAATAAAAACCCCTTTTCCGGCACACAGGCCACTTGCCTTGATCACCAGAGGATACAGCGTCTCTTGCTGCCCGATAAAGCTGTTTGCGCCCTGGGCATCCCGAAAAACATGATAACCTGCTGTAGGAATCCCGTGCCGATCCATAAACTCTTTGGAAAAGAGCTTGCTGGCCTCAAGACGGGCCGCAGCTTTGGTTGGCCCAACGATCAGCTTCTGAGCGGCACGAAAAAGATCAACAATACCCAGTTCAAGCGGTTGCTCTGAACCGACAACCGTCAGATCAATCTCTTTATCCTTTGCAAACTGAAGCAGATCATGCAGCGCTGTGGCTTTCAGCGGCACATTATGCACCTTGCCACCCATGAGCGCGGTTCCACCATTACCTGGTGCGACAAAAACCTCAGTCACCCTCTCACTGCGGGCAACTGACCAGCATAAGGCATGTTCACGCGCACCGCTTCCTATAATCAAGATTTTCATGATTCTTTCTATGGGCATTGGCCATATTTCACCCTGTGGTTTATCCACACGGATTGTTAACTTCCCCCTGTCTTATTGAAACAAACAGCGATCTTATTGAAGGCAATAAGCGTAAAGTAAACAAATAAAAAATTAATTTCGGAGCCTTCCCGTTCCTCGACTGTCAATTATTCCTTAGCGCCATGTCACTTTCCCCGGTGATTTCACGTTATATAATTCCTGTCGTCCTGAAGCTTCTCTATGCAAGCCTCAGGATATCGGTAACGCAGCCACTCCACCAGAACCAGTTGCGCGACAGAAAGGCCATCATCCTCTTCTGGCATGGTAAAATGGTTGTCGGGTGGCTTTTTGCCAAAATCCTTTTTTCCCCTCAAAAAACTACCGCTGTGGTCAGCCTCTCTAAAGATGGACGTACTCTTGCCGACACTCTTGACCAATTAGGTTTTGCGCTTATCCGTGGTTCAAGCTCAAGGGGTGGCGAAGAGGTCAGGCGCTCAATACAGGATGCTCTCGATCACGACAGTATTGTTGTTATGACACCGGACGGACCGCGCGGACCGATCAACCAGTTCAAATACGGCTTGTTGCGATTAGCCTCAAAAAACAACTACTCTCTTGTTTTTGCAGAGATAAACTATACAAAAAAATGGATGCTCAAGAGTTGGGATCAGTTTGAAATTCCCAAACCTTTCAGCAAAACGTTTATCAAGCTTCATCTGCTTGAGCTTCCTGACTTCAAAAGCGAAAAAGAGCTTCACACCTATTCCACAATCCTTTCTGATCGTTTTACTCATGCATAAATTGGTTTTTATACTCTTCCGACCAGCCGCACTGCTTTATCGCATTATTGTGCAGTTTCGCAATACGCTTTTTGACCGAAAAATCTTCAAGGCATGGAAATCGCCTGTTCCTGTGGTCTCAATCGGCAATCTGTCGGCTGGAGGCACTGGAAAAACTCCTCTTGTGGACTGGGTCGTCAAGTACTATCTCTCAATAGGCTGCCAACCTGCGATTGTATCACGAGGCTACATGAGGGAGTCAAAGGGAGTGCAGCTTGTATCTGACGGCCAGAGGATCTTTCTCAGCAGCAGGGAGGCTGGAGACGAAACTGCGATGCTCGCCTGGAACAACCCTGATGCCATTGTGATTGTCGCAAAAAAAAGAGCTGACGCCATCATCTGGATTGCCAACCACTTTGCAAAAAGGCTTCCCTCCGTGATTATTCTTGACGATGCCTTCCAGCATCGCCAGATTGACCGGGATCTCAATATCGCCATCGTCAACGCAGCAGAGCCTTTTTTAACGGCAAAAATGCTGCCGGAAGGCCGTCTGAGAGAGCCGTTAAAAAATCTTTCAAGGGCTGATCTGATTGTTCTGAGCAAGATTACCGACAGGGAAACCGCTGATGTTATCATGCATGAACTGGAAAAACACGGCCAACCAGTTTTAAAGGCACGCATGAAAATCGGGGAACTGATCTGTTTTTCAGGAGAATTAAACACGTCAGAAGAGGCCCCGTCTCCCGCAAACCTTAACGTCCTTGCGTTTGCAGGTATTGCATCTCCCGAAAGCCTTGTCGAAAGCCTTGTCAATGAGGGCATAAATGTCGTTGCCCACCGCTTTTTCCACGATCATGAGCCATACAGCGCAAAAAAACTGCAAGCTGTCCGACAAGAAGCCGAAGAAAAAGGGCTGAGCATTATCACAACAGAAAAAGACTATTTCCGGATGCTCGGACGTCCTGAACTTATTCGCATCATTACCTCAAGGCCCTGTTATTATCTGAAAATAGCAACTGATATCTTTGAAGGAGAGGAAATAATGAAGTCGATGCTTAAAGCGGTTCTGAATAATGATGATTCGGATCGGTTGCCATCGATATTCTGATGCCGCTGCATGATCATCATTGCAGCCGCAACAGGAGCTCCCTACTCTTTCACAATGTTGGAGATAGCCTTGAATTTCTCTCCCTCGGCCACGCGCAATAATTCAAAAACAGCCATTTCAGTGCTGGTAAGAGATGCGCCTGCTTTTTCAATACAGCGAATGCCGATATGTTTGTTCTCTGCCGTTCTTGATGAAACACCATCGGTGACCAGATGAACATTGTAGCCAAATTCAAGAAGCTCGACAGAGGTCTGGTAGACACAGACATGGGTCTCCATGCCGACAACAAGAATATCGTTCCGCCTGCATAACCGAAGCTGCTTCATAAACTCCGGCGCACCACAACAACTGAATGATTTTTTTTCAACAGGCAGATTTCCCGGAAGCAACTCTTTCAACGCATCAATAGTGTGGCCAAGACCCTTCGGGTACTGCTCAGTCACCAGAACCGGCACATCAAGAATCGTGCATGCCCTGATCAATTTGCTTATGTTTTTTGCCACCTCCTCATGCTGAAAAACAGCCTCTGCAAGTCGGCCCTGCACATCAATAAGCAAAAGGAGGGTCTCTTTGGGAGTAATCATAATGGATGTCAGGATAAAAACATTGGACAGAATAACTTCATTGTAATACAGAAAGAAAAAAAATAGAATAACACAACAGCAAAAATAACTTTTATCAGTTATAGCAAGGACGCGAGAAACCATAGGCCCCGAGCCAAAAAGAGTCGCTATCCTGCTTTTGGTGTGCGCATTTATTACGCAGCTTGCGGTAAAAAGAAAAAAGGAGTCAGTACTCTGGCCTATATGATTGGGGGCGTCAAGATGAGAAGTGGCCAAAGGCATTGCAAAACTTGTCAGTGACCTGCTCAATCTACTCTGATCTGCGGTTCTTCTCAAAGGGAATACCCGAATCTCGCGGAGCTGACGCTCTGCCGACAAAACCGGCAAGAACAACAAGTGTGATGACATAGGGCATTGACTGTACCAACTGGGAAGGAATCCAGCCTGTCTGAGACCAGATTTCCATTGATTCAGTGGCGGCAAACAACAAACTTGCAAGCGCAGCGCCTGCCGGAGTCCACTTGCCGATAATCATGGCAGCAAGGGCGATATATCCCCGGCCCGCCGACATATTATCAGTAAAGGTGTGTTGCTGAAAAACAAGGAAGGCGCCCCCGAGAGCAGCAAGCGCCCCTGACACAAGCACACCGGAATACCTCATGCGGTCAACATTGACTCCGGCACTGTCGGCAGTCGCAGCGCTCTCTCCAGTTGCCCGAAGACGCAGTCCATAAGGTGTCCTGAAAAGAATCAGTTGACCAGCAAAGACTGAAACAACCGCCACAAGAAAAAGCGGATCCATAAAAAGAGAGGGTACCTCAACACCTGCTATCCGCTCCGAATTCATGGAGCTTCCGAAAAGAAGAGTGAGACCGAAACGAGTCGCACCCATAACAAGAATATTAACAGCTATACCAGCAACAATCTGATCGGCTTTGAGAGTCACCGTAAGAAAGGCAAAAAGCAGTGCCACACCAAGGCCACAGAGCAGAGCCATAATAATGCCCATGAAAGCAGAACCGGTGCGATACTGGCCAAAAGCGGCACCGAATGCGCCAACAAGCATCATGCCTTCAAGAGCAAGATTAACCACGCCTCCCCGTTCCGAAAATGTTGCCCCGACAGAGGTTAATACATAAGGAACAGCAAGACGCAGAATCTGCAAAAGAATGACAAAGGCCTCAATTCCCATAATAAATAAGAATCAATATCCTTTCAGGTAGTTTTTCCACGTGGTTTTTATTAAATTTCAATTCTAATAAAAATAGTCAACTTCACCTGTTTTATCACCATCTGCTCCAGTTTTTTTGGGTGAAACAAACATAATTACTCCTGAAAATCATGCCAAAATCTGAGACTACCAACAAAACGGCTGCCAGCAAGCAATACATTTACAGTTTTTCGGGCGGCTCTTCTGAAGGTGATGCGTCCATGAAAAACCTGCTTGGCGGCAAAGGCGCTAACCTTGCTGAAATGGCAAACATCGGGTTGCCTGTCCCTCCGGGCTTCACCATTTCAACCGAAGTTTGTACGTACTATTACGACAACCAGAAAAACTATCCTCTGAATCTTTTTGAAAAGGAGATTCCGGATGCACTCAAAAAAGTTGAAGATGCATTAGGAAAGAAGTTTGGTGATCCAGAAAATCCGCTGCTTGTCTCAGTGCGCTCAGGCGCAAGAGCCTCAATGCCCGGCATGATGGACACGATTCTGAACCTTGGCCTGAACACAGCAACTGTTGACGGACTGGCCAGAAAATCAGGCAACCCCCGTTTTGCATGGGACTGTTACCGCCGTTTTGTACAGATGTACGGCGATGTCGTGCTTGACCTCAAACCAACCGACAAAAAGCAGATTGATCCTTTTGAAAAAATTCTTGAAGCCAAAAAACACGAACTCGGCATAGAGCTTGACACTGAATTCAGTGTCGAAGACCTCCAGGATATCGTCTCCAAATACAAAGCCGCAATTCTTGAAAAAACCGGCAGAACATTCCCTGAAGATCCGCACGAACAACTTATTGGCGCAATCGGCGCCGTTTTCAACAGTTGGAACAATGAGCGCGCCATTGTCTATCGCAAGCTGAACCATATTCCCGGCTACTGGGGAACCGCCTGTAACGTCCAGGCGATGGTTTTCGGCAACATGGGCGAAGATTGCGGAACAGGCGTAGCGTTTACCCGCGATGCCGCCACCGGCGACAATATCTTCTATGGTGAGTTTCTCATGAACGCACAGGGAGAAGATGTGGTTGCCGGAACAAGAACTCCTCTGAAAATCGAACAACTCAAGGCAGAAAACCCCCGCATTTACAACCAGCTCGAAGAGATACGCTCGATTCTCGAACATCACTATCACGACATGATGGACATCGAGTTCACCATTGAGAACGACAAACTCTTCATGTTGCAGTGCCGTGTCGGCAAACGAACCGGAATGGCGGCGGTGAAAATTGCCGTTGACATGTTCAATGAAAAACTGATCGACGAAAAAGAGGCGCTGATGCGCATTGAACCTGAACAACTCAACCAGTTGCTCAGACCTGTTTTTGACATGAAAGAAAAAAAGGCGGCTGTCGCTGGCGGAAGACTTCTCGCGACAGGCCTGAATGCTGGACCAGGAGCTGCTACCGGCAAGATTTATTTTAATGCTGTCGATGCCTACGAAGCTGGCAAGCGGGGTGAGGCGGTTATTCTTGTCCGTATTGAAACTTCACCGGAAGATATCAAGGGCATGGACGCCTCTGAAGGTATTCTTACAGCACGGGGCGGCATGACCTCCCATGCAGCGCTGGTTGCGCGTCAGATGGGCAAGGTCTGCGTAGCAGGATGCGGAGCACTCAATATCGACTACCAGAAAGGCGAAATGAGGATCACCGGAAAGGATATCGTTCTTTTAGAAGGCGATTACATCTCCATTGACGGAAGCACCGGCGAAGTCATTGCCGGCAAGATTCCAACCAAAAACTCCGAAATCATTGAAGTGCTTGTCGATAAAACGCTCAAGCCTGAAGATGCAGAGACATGGCCTATTTACAAACAGCTTATGGAGTGGGCCGACAAGTACCGTAAACTCAATATTCGCACCAATGCCGACCAGCCAGACCAGGCAGAAATTGCCATCACCTTCGGCGCGGAAGGAATCGGACTTTGTCGCACTGAGCACATGTTCTTCGGCGGCGAGCGTATTGATTCAATGAGAGAGATGATTCTGGCCGATGATGTTGAAGGCCGTAAAAAGGCTCTTGAAAAACTTCTTCCTTATCAGCGCGAGGACTTTTATGGCCTTTTCAAAGCCATGGGAGCCCGTCCGGTCACCATCAGACTGCTTGATCCTCCGCTCCATGAATTTTTGCCACACACCGACACCGAAATCAAGGCTTTGGCCAGCAAGATAGGTAAATCTTTCGAAGCCGTTAAAGAGCGTATCGGCAGTCTCCACGAATTTAATCCAATGCTTGGGCTCCGTGGCTGCCGCCTTGGCATCCTTCATCCTGAAATCACTGTTATGCAGGTCAGGGCTATTATCGAAGCTGCCTGCCAACTGAAGAAAGAGGGCTTTGAAGTTGTCCCTGAAATTATGGTTCCACTGATCAGCACAGTCAAAGAGCTTGAAATCACCAGTGAAATCATTCACAAAACAGCGCGCAGCGTCTTTGCTGAGCAGGGCACAGGAGTAAAATACCTGGTAGGCACCATGATTGAGGTTCCTCGTGCAGCAATCACCTCAGACCAGATTGCAACCGCTGCCGATTTCTTCAGTTATGGCACCAATGACCTTACCCAGATGGGCCTCGGCATGAGCCGCGACGACTCCGGACAGTTCCTGCCTGTATATCAGCAGCAGGATATCTTTGCACGCAATCCGTTTGAATCCCTCGACATAGAGGGCGTCGGCAGGTTGATGAGCATCTCCGCAAAAGAGGGGCGTGCCGTTAAACCTGAGCTGAAACTGGGCATCTGCGGCGAACACGGTGGCGATCCCGCAACTGTCGAGTTCTGCCATCAGTTGGGGCTGAACTATGTTTCATGCAGTCCGTTCAGGGTGCCGATTGCACGCCTTGCTGCTGCAAGAGCAGCACTGAAAGGCTGAGTTTTGCGAACTGAATAACGATGTATATGCAAAAAGGCGACCCGTTGGGCCGCCTTTTTGCATGACAGTTCGCTCTGACTCAAGAAAAACTTTATCACACCACCTCTTTTTTCTTGAAAAACATGCAACCACCTTCAGCGACAACATCTTTGCCAAAGCAGGTGCCGACCGCAGAATCGGTATCTTTTGGAACAAAGCTCTGGCAATCCTGACACTGTTTACCTTTTTCAGCTTGCTTCTGGTAAATAATTTCCATATTGAATCCTTCTTGTATTTATGACGTTTTTTATGAACAAAGAGTTTTGAACCCACTTTTATCAAGCCAAATATAAAACAGAAACCTTTTTTGAAAAGTTTTTTTTCAAAAAACTATTGGACTTACCTTGCTGTTCAACAATAAGCATCATCCAGTTTAACGCCGATTGTTGCCGGTTTTGCAGCTCAAAGAGAAGAGAAAACAGAAACATGGAATTCAGTCATATCAACATCAGGGGAGCCAGAGTACACAACCTCAAGAACATCTCTCTTGATATTCCGCGAAACAAGTTTGTCGTCATTACCGGTCTTTCAGGCTCTGGAAAATCGAGCCTCGCCTTCGACACCATTTATGCCGAAGGGCAAAGGCGCTTTATGGAGACGCTTTCACCTTATGCCCGACAATATATAGGCAGCATCGAACGCCCCGACGTTGATTTTATTGAGGGTCTCTCTCCAGTCATTGCCATCGATCAGAAAAGCACCAATCGTTCCCCGCGCTCAACGGTTGGCACCATTACTGAACTTCATGACTTTATGAGGCTCCTTTACGCAAAGGCCGGGCGTCGTTACGACCCGGTCACTGGTGCCATGCTGCAACAGCAAAGTGAAGAGAGCATCGTTGAGGCAATTCTTACCCTGCCACATGGCACAAAAATCCAGATTCTTTCACCCCTTGTCACTGGACGAAAAGGGCATTATCGTGAACTGTTTGAGCGCCTGCTCCTTAAAGGCTTTCTGCGGGTTCGTGTTGACGGCACTTACCGGGAGATGGAAAAAAATATGCAGATTGAGCGCTATAAAAGTCACTCAATTGAGCTGGTGGTTGACCGACTGGTTATTGGCCCCGACTGCCAGGAGCGCCTGAAACAGGCTATTACCCTTGCTGTCAGCATGTCAGAGCACAAATCATCGATACTCTGCGATCTAACGGAAAGCGGCCTGAAAGAGCTCACCTTCAGCACGCGCTATGCCTATTCAGACGGTTCTGTGCCTGTCGACACTCTCGCACCAAATCACTTCAGTTTCAACTCGCCCTACGGCGCATGCCCAAAGTGCAACGGTCTCGGAGAACTCATGCAGCTTTCCGGGGAACTGATGATTCCCGATCCTGCACTTTCACTCAATGAAGGAGGGCTTGACCCATTCGGAAAATCAGGAAAACGCAATCTCTGGCAGGTCATCAGGGCTATTGCCAAAGAGTTCAACTTTACCCTTGACACCCCGTTAAGTGATATCCCGCCAGAAGCACTGAAAATTCTGCTGGAAGGTTCCGGCAGCCGAACATTTAACGTGAGCTACTCCTACTCCGGGCGCGATACGCTCTATCCCCAACCATTTCAGGGCGCTCTTCCTTATGTTGAAGAGATCCGCAAGCATGCCAGTACCTCTAAAGTAAGGGAATGGGCCGAGAGTTATATGATCCGCCAATCCTGTCCTGCATGTCATGGCGCAAGACTCCGCAAAGAGAGCCTCCTGGTGAAGATAAACGATCTGAATATTGCTGAAGCCGAAGCGCTTTGCCTTCCACAGGCACATGCCTTTTTTTCAGCTCTTCCCGATCAACTCACACCAAAAGAGCGACTTGTTGCGACTCCTGTCCTGCATGAAATCGTCAAACGACTTGACTTTCTCATGAATGTCGGACTGGGCTACCTTTCCCTTGACAGAAGCTCACAAACCCTCTCTGGCGGTGAAGCGCAGCGTATCCGGCTTGCGTCACAGCTTGGTTCACAACTCAGTGGTGTGCTCTATGTGCTCGACGAACCGAGTATCGGACTGCACCAGCGAGACAACCACAAGCTCATCACCTCACTGAAACGGCTCCGCGATCTGGGTAATACTGTTCTGGTTGTTGAGCACGACAAGGACACCATGCTTGAAGCAGATGAAATTATCGATCTTGGCCCTGGCGCAGGAGAGTACGGAGGCGAAATTGTCGCCCAGGGAACAGCAACCGCTCTTGATCCGAATTCACTGACCGCTGCATATCTCTCTGGACACCGGCAAGTCGCCTTCAAGGGTGAGCGGAACGCAACAGATGAAACACCACAACTCCTGAAACTGAAAGGATGCAAGGGAAACAACCTCAAAAATATTGACATCACCATCCCGCTTCGTTCACTTGTCAGCATTACCGGAGTCAGTGGCTCAGGCAAATCGACCATTATCAACGAAACACTTTTTCCTATTCTGGCTCGCTACTTTTATCGATCAAAACTGCTCACCTATCCTTATGACAGCATAGAAGGAATCCAGCATATCGACAAAGTGGTGAATGTCGACCAGTCACCAATTGGGCGCACACCCCGATCCAATCCGGCCACTTACACCGGTGCTTTCACCTTTATCCGAGATTTTTTCACTCGCCTGCCCGAAGCACAAATCAGGGGATACAAGGCTGGACGTTTCAGCTTCAACGTCAAAGGGGGACGATGTGAAGTGTGCCAGGGCGCCGGAACCCGGAAAATCGAGATGAACTTTCTACCGGACGTTTATGTCCGATGCGAAAACTGCAAAGGTGAACGCTACAACCGCGAAACACTGCTCGTCAAATACAGGGGAAAATCAATTGCTGACGTTTTGGAGATGACCATCACTGAGGCGACAGAGTTTTTTGTGGACTTCCCAAGAATCCTCAGAATTCTCAAAACCATGCAGAGTGTCGGGCTTGGCTACCTCAAACTTGGCCAGCCATCTCCCATGCTTTCGGGAGGAGAAGCTCAGCGCATCAAGCTCTCCGCTGAACTGGCAAAAATACAGACCGGCAAGACGCTCTACATTCTTGATGAACCAACCACAGGCCTGCATTTTCAGGATATCCAGCACTTGCTCGAAGTGCTCCGAAAACTTGTTGACAAAGGCAACAGCGTCATCATCATTGAGCATAATCTTGATATTATCAAAAACAGCGACTGGATTGTCGACATTGGACCGGAAGGCGGAGACGAAGGGGGAGTAGTCATTGCTGAAGGAACTCCGGAACAGGTGGCACTGATGGAACACTCCTATACCGGAAATTTTTTAAAAACAGAGTTGGGAGTCGTATAAACAATACGGCGCGCGCTACCAATATGCCGTCCCTACGGGACTGGAGCAAAAACAGCCCCGGAGTGGCGCATGTTGGTGGCCTCAGGAACTGTAAAAATATTACATGATCTTTACGAGGCTATAACACTGAAGTTTTGAGCATCAATGTTCAGAACCCCGGAAAATTTTTGTTAACATCCCCCGGTGAGTACCTGCAGAGCGGCAGGAACTCACCGAAACATTGGGATAAACCCGCCCTAAGGTGTGGAGATTACTTTTGGCAATACGCGCACTGTCGCCATCATGCCGTGATCTTCATGTTCCAAAATATGACAATGATAAGGAAAACGTCCAACAATCAGGGGATTGGTAAAAGGGATCTTTAGTCTGACCATGCCCGGCTTACCTTTTATTGCGTAGGGAAGATCGATCGTATCCCGCAAGCCTGTCGCATCGGGATCATTTTCATTGATCTTTTCAACTAAAAAATCCAGTTGATGAATATGAAATATATGCCGTTCAGTGGTCGTATTGAGCAGTGTCCATTCCTCGACATCTCCAACATGTACGGTGATATCATCGCGAGCAGGATCGAATTCTTTTCCGTCAATATAAAACGTCTTCCCATCCCTGCTTTCAGAGAATGTTATCGTTCTTTTCCGAGTGACAGGAAGGGAAATGACATCCTGCAGTACCGGTTGAATCGTGGATCGATTAACGGCTTTTTGTTCAAGCCGCAGATTTTTTGCCGTACCGTCCATTGACGGGCCATTCACAACGACTTTGCCCAGAATCACCATAGGATTGGGGTCACCTGCAGGCCCAGTATCCACATCAAGGGATCGCAGAGCGTAGCTGCCTTTTGCTCCTGCCTGGACGACAACAGTAACCCTGGCTCCAGCAGGAAGAAACAGACTTTTTGCCAACACTGGCTTGAGCAGAATATTTCCGTCGTGACCCAGAATCCAGAATTGGTGCCCATCGAGTGCCAGATCGAAAAATGCATCGGAGCCAACATTGCCAATTTCCCAAATCTGATGCTCTCCGGGCTGCATGTGCATGATACCTCCGCTTACACCATTTATAGTCTTGGTTTTTGGATCACCATCCTTTGCGCCAGGAAGATCAATGTCTTTGAGAAGCAGTCGGCGAACCTTAAGACCGGCCAGCTCCGGGTAATGGTCCTGTATAAAGCCATCCACAACCAATAGCCCCGACATCCCGCTGAGCACCTGCGGCTCAACCATTCCGTGAGCGTGCGGGTGATACCAGTGGAGACCTTGAGCATGGTCGGGTGGAACCTTCCAGCGATATTCATACACGTTCGCCGATTGCAAACCGGAACCATCGGGGAATGATTTCGGTGTTTCCGCTACCATATCATGGCCATGAGGCATACTGCCATTCATTTTTCCTGAAGAAGCACCCGAAGGCAAAACAACAAACGCATTATCGGCGGGTTGCTGAGGGCTGATTGCCATACCGTGAGTATGAATATTCGAGGGCTGCGGCCCGTCTATCTCGATATCAGCCTTGCCTACATTGTTGACAAACCTGATGCGTACTTCGTCACCACGCTGGACCACCAGTACAGGAGGGATATAGCTTCCATTGAACACATTGCTGACGAAAGTTTTTCCCGCGACGATAACCTTGGAAGGTTTTCCTTCGAGCGTCACATCCAATCTGCCATTGATGCTACGAATTTCCGAAGGCTCAGGAATATTTACGGACGCTTCGACAACACCTTGAGTTTTAGAGGAAGCTGTTGCTGTTCCCGAAAAGGAGTTTGGTTGATGCCCGGAACCAGACGGCTTATATCCGCAGAGGCAGATTTGTGCCACTACAAGAAGAATGTGAATTTTTTTTATTTGTGGAGTCATGTGATATCTCCAAAGGTTTAGTAGAAAAAAACAGTCAAAAGCATTCTTGAATCAATCAGAACAACAGGAACATTCCAGCAAATTGCATGACATCAGTAGTGGTTGTTCCCGGTCCTTTTTTTCGCGAGCGTAACGGCCATAAACAGGACAACAATGAGGTTGACCACGACAAAAACAATAGTAATCCAAGAAAAACCTTTTACAAGTTCGTACAGTTCGACCGGCAGATAAACGCCTCCGCTGAACAACGCAAACCATTGCGCCCATCGTTTTGCAAACCAGAGGCCGTAAGCCTCGACAAATCGCATAACCGAATACAGAAATGCAAGAACCGCCAGAAGCAGTAACCGGCTGTCGGTAAGATTGCCGATGGCTTTTAAAAAAATCTCGGGAATGTGTTTTGCCGCATTGAGATGCAGATGCCCGACCAGTTGCCCGGCAAATACCTGCAAATTCTGATGTATCAATGCAAACAGCGAAAACCCGGCAACAAGAACGAGAAGACCCTTTGCCGCCTCAAAAAAAGCTATCCCTTTTATGCCGAACCGCGTTTTGTCGTTCAAAACATTCATAGAGAGAACAATTTTATCTGAATCCCGATTACCGGCGATCATGTAATATTTTTACAGCTCTCTCAGAGAAACTCTTCGTAATAATCAAGATCTTTATGGAAGGTCTCTTCAAGGACGCTGAGCGACAGAAAGGCGACTGAAATGCAGAGCCCTCCAACCAGCAATGCCCCTGATTCCATACCAAACATGCCACGGAAAAACTGAAACAGCATGGTAATGGGCACAACCATACCACGGACAAGATTGGGAACTGTGGTTGCAACGGTAGCGCGAAGATTTGTCCCAAACTGTTCAGCAGCCACGGTGACAAAAATAGCCCAGTAACCACCGGCAAAACCAAGAAGTGCACAAACCATATAAAAGAATTGCGGATTCTGATGCCCTTGAAGAAAATAGAGTGCAATCGATCCAACAGTAAGCAGCATAAACAGCAGAATAACCTTTTTCCGGCTCTTCAAAAGCTGGCTCAACAGACCACTTGAAAAATCGCCAAAGACCAGACCAAGATAGCAGTACATCACCGCATTACCGGCAGAAACCGGCCCGGTAATTCCAAGTTCAGTGCCGAATTCAGGCGAAAAAGTAATCAGCACTCCAACCACAAACCAGATCGGGACGCCAATCATTATAGAGTTGACATAGCGGAAAAAACGATTCCGGTCGGTAAACAGAGCCAACATATTGCCACGGCTCAAGCCGGTTTTTTCCTCCATAGCCTTAAACATACCTGACTCAGCAACTTTTAACCGTGCAACAAGCAGCAGAAGTCCAAGACCACCGCCAATAAAAAAGGCATTATGCCACTCATAGGTATTTGCTACCATATTGGCAAGAATAGCGCCCGACACTCCGATTGAAGCGACAAGCATAGTGCCGTATCCCCTTATTTTGGTGTGCAAAACTTCTGAAACAAGCGTGATGCCAGCTCCAAGCTCCCCGGCAAGACCAACTCCGGCAATAAAACGCAAGACCGCATACGCCGGAAGCGAAGAGACAAAGCCATTGGCAATGTTGGCAAGAGAGTAGAGCAAAATAGAGGCAAACATGATTTTCAGACGCCCCTTCTTGTCACCAAGCCAGCCCCAGAGAATGCCGCCAACCAGCATACCGACCATCTGCATATTAAGCAGGAAAACGCCGTAATCAATCAGCTCCTTTCCGGAAAGTCCAAACGATTTCAGACTCGGCACTCTGACGATGCTGAAGAGCACCAGATCATAGATGTCAACAAAATAACCCAGAGCGGCGACAATAACCGGTAAACTGAAAATCTCACGAACAGATGCAGACTTGTTCTGATTCACAAAACCCTCCATAGCATTATATGATCCAATGAAGCTCCCCGCTGCAAGCTGCGGGGTAACTATTTTTAGAAGTGCCTAAACAAACCTCACCGCAAACGGTGGAAAATTCAATCCTGAGATATTAATCGCTCTGTCCCGGCCCCATCGCCCTTGTTACATCCAGAAAATCACAAGTGCAGGAAATGCTTTGCAATGGGATCTGTTTCCTGATAAATCGGATTGCTGACGCGAGGGTCAATGGCCCCCTTGATCGGCATGAGTAAATCAGAAAAAATACTGACTTCCACACCCTGCATAATGGTATCAAAAAAAACCACAAGCCTGGCCTCTCGGCCCTGCTTTACAACCACACCTTCCAAATCCTTGAATGGACCGGCAAGAACCCTGACCTTTTGACCCGCAGGCAAGGAAGAGACGGTTCCGGTGACAGCATCAGGCTCCCTGACCAGTTTTTTCAACCATTCAATATCTTTCTTTCCAATGACCGACGGATTTCTTCCAATCCCGATAAACTTGACAACACCTTCCGTATCGAGCACATTGATATTATCTTTGCGCAGTTCAATATTGACAAAGACATATCCCCTGAACAAGGGCTCTGAAACCTTTTTCTTTCTGTCGCTCCATTGCTTCCACGTCTCGAGCAGTGGTAGAAAACTCACAATCTCCTGTTCAAGCAACATCTGATGCACTTTTTTTTCATACCGGGAGCGAACATAGACAGCATACCACTGTAAAGCTTCAACTTCACGCATTCGACAAAAAAATATTATAGCGTTGTAAAAAACGACAAGCCATACCAGACCAATAGCTTGACCATTATTCAACACAAAGGTAACAACTGTGCATTATTTTGCAAATACCCCCCGAGCCCAATAATAGATCCATCCAATAATCTCATGTAAAGCAGTTTCTGACTGCGCAAGGGCCTCTGCGCTCGGCAAAAAACGTAATACCGTAAGCCCGGAGTTCGGAGACACGCGATAATCCACCCGAAACGGCACAACCTCAAACCCTTCATGTTCAAATACCATAGTGGCTCTGCGCTCATGAAAAGCACTGGTGACCAGAATAATTCGTTTACGTCCAAGCAACTTCAAGGCCGCTTCTGCTTCGTCAGCAGTATTGGCAACCCTGTCGGTTAACCGAATCGCTCTTTGGGGAACCCCAAGCAGTACCGCCCTTTTAGCCAGAAGCTCTCCCTCGGGTATTGCCTCTGTATCCCAGGGCATCTGCCCCCTGGTAAACACAATGACCGGAGCTTTCCCTGCCTTGAAAAGGTCGATACCTCCTTCAAAACGATCAACCGCATCATTCCATTCCCCCAATGGCGCCCCATTAACCTCGCGAATCATGCCACTCAAGATAACAATCGCATCTGCTTTATGAACCGCACTCACGCGAACACGTTCGGTACCACCCTCAACAAAGCGCATCAAGCCGTCACACACCACAGGCATACTGAAAACCCACAGAATGAGCGCGGCATACAAGAACAATAACCTTTTGCGCAAAATCAGACCCGCCAGCAGACACAGCAGAGTAACGCCAAGCGGCATAAAAAATATTGGAAGAATTTTATTAACCAAAAGCATGATCAATTCAACGTTTTATTTTGCGAGAACAAAAGTAACGGCTCAGCATTCTGCCGGAATGCCCGGCTTGCTGTAATCAAGGTTATGATCGCTGCAAAAACGATCAATGAGACGAAGAAACTGACGACCATAGCGTTCGAGCTTTACTTCACCGACTCCGGAAACCGTGAGCATGGTTTCGGCAGTCCGGGGAAAGTTAGCGGCCATATCATGAAGTGTGCGATCCGAGAAAACCACATAAGGCGGAATTCCCTGTTCATCGGCTATCTGTTTACGAAGTATTCTAAGGAGATCAAAAAGTTTTTGGTTGTAAGGAGTGGACGCCACCTCTGATTTTGCTCTGTGCGACGTTGCTTTTTTCTTTTCCTGAACTCTGACAATTTGAATGTGCACCTCACCCTTCAGCAGTTGAATTGCCTTGGGCAGCAGAAAAAGGGTTGGATAGAGTCCTTCAGATTTCTCGATGACTTTTTGTGCAAGCAGTTCATCAATGAGCTGACGCCAGTATTTTTTTTCGTGCTCTTTGCCCACGCCGTATGTTTTGAGACGATCGTGGCCAAAATCACGGATTTTTTTGTTGTCACTTCCTGAAACAATATCAACAATATGCATGGCGCCGAATCTCTCTTCAGTACGAACCATGGCTGAAAGCAGCATTTGTGCTTCGCGGGTACAATCAACCACTTCACGGGAGCCAAGGCAGATATCGCAGGAGTTGCAATTTTCATGAGGATAGCTCTCCCCAAAATAGTCGAGCAGGGTCTTGCGCCGACAGACTGAGTTGCCGGCAAAAGCAATCACCTTTGTCAGGGCCCCGAGCGCCCTTGCTCGTTCAGTCTCATCAAGCATTGCATCGATAAAGAACCGGACTTTTGGGATATCGCCCTGAGCAAAGAGCAGCGTGCATTGCGCTGGTTCACCATCACGACCTGCACGACCCGTTTCCTGGTAGTAGTTCTCAATGCTTTTTGGCAGATCAGCATGAATCACAAACCTGATGTTGGATTTGTCGATACCCATACCAAATGCAATGGTGGCGACGATAACATCGACTTCATCACGAATAAAAGCATCCTGATTGCGTTTGCGTTCAGCATCACTGAGCCCTGCGTGGTAAGGAAGAACCCGATACCCTTTTGCCTGAAGCATCGCCGCCGTATCATTAACGTTTTTGCGGCTGGTGCGGTAGATGATGCCAGCCTTGCCTTGATTACCTTTAAGCAGTTGAACAAGCTGGGCTTCCGGATTATCCTTGAAACGCACGTCATAGGAGAGGTTTGGACGGTCAAAGGAGGCCCTGACAACAAGCGGGTTACGCAACGCAAGTTTTTCAAGAATATCATGCTGCACCTGGTTCGTCGCCGTTGCGGTAAATGCCGCAACCGGAATGTCAGAAAATATGGTGACAAGGGCTGAGAGTGAAAGATAGTCAGGACGAAAATCATGCCCCCACTCCGAAATACAGTGAGCTTCGTCGATGACTGCCATACTGATCTTCACTCTGCCAATCATCTCCCGAAAATGTTCGAGAGTAAAACGTTCGGGGGCAACATAGAGCAGGTCAAGTGAGTTTGAGAGCAGGTCGCGCATCACCTCATCCCTCTCATCAGGTAACTGGGAACTGTTGAGGAAGGATGCACGAATACCGTTTGCCCGCGCACCATCGACCTGGTCTTTCATCAGTGCGATCAGAGGACTTATAACCATACAGGTACCTGGGAGAAGCACTGCGGGAAGCTGGTAGCAGAGTGATTTTCCGCCACCAGTAGGCATAACGGCAAAAACATCCTGCCCTGCAAGAATTGCACGAACAATGTTTTCCTGATTAGGCCGAAACGCATGAAAACCGAAAACCTTGCGAAGAGCGTCGTAAAGAAGAGTGTCTGGCATTAAATCAAAAATCTTGTCCGCTGATTTCACGAATTTTCTGTATCATCAATGAGTATTCGGTCAGCTTTATCAATTCCAAACTGAAATTCTATCATGGAAAAATGGGTCTGTATACCTTGCGGCTATGTTTATGATCCGGAAATTGGCGATCCTGACGGCGGAATCGCACCGGGCACTTCTTTCGAAAACCTGCCAGAGGACTGGGTCTGCCCTGTCTGCGGAATGGACAAGTCATCTTTTGAACAAGAGTAAACAGCGATACACCGAGCGGGTACACTCAGGGCGACTCATTACTTCCCTGACCTGAAGGGGTTGCCGGGTGTACTCCATCTGTTTTGTTCTCTTTTCCTGAGGCATTCCCTTCCGGCACATTACTGCCAAGGCTGTCTGCGTTCATTGCTTGTTCAAGAAGATACTCCGGCACCCCGATCACCACGGAATCAACCGCAGTGGTATCAGGTGTCAACGACATCACCTCCTTATAGTCCGGCACAACAATTCCGCGTCTCCGCATAATGGCATAAATGAGACTGGAGCGATTGCGAACATAACGTGAAGAGCCAACAGGAGAAAACACAATAGGGTTTGGCAGAACGGCAGCCAGTCGAGACGCCTGTTGTGCCGACAGTTTTGCCGGAGTGACACCATAGTAGTGACGGGCCGCCTCTCCGATACCGAAAATACCGTCACCCCATTCAGCGATATTGACATACAACTCAAGAATTCTGCGCTTGGAGAGAGTGTTTTCGAGTCTCCAGGTCAGAATGGCCTCCTTGATTTTACGAATGGGATTCTTTGAAGGAGAGAGATAGAGATTTTTGGCAAGCTGCTGACTGATGGTACTGCCGCCCATTCTGAATTGTTTGGCCAGAATGTTTTTTTCCAGCGCCCGCTCCATTGCCTTGTAATCAAAACCTTCATGCTGCCAGAACTTGTCGTCTTCACCAATCAAGACCGCCTTGATGAGGTTCTGGGAAACCTTGCTCAGCGAAACCCATCTCTGCTCAATTTTTTTATCGTTCAGCCCCTCCTTTCTCCACTCTGCTTCACGATACTCCATAAAAGCTGTCTTTTCAGGATTTTCGTCTACAAGCCGACCGATATCAGGGTAAAAAAAGTAACGTCCTGTATCAGCCACAAAAAACAGCAGCAGAATGACAAGAATTATTCTGATCGGCTTCATAGGTTTGGATGGCGGCGTTGAAATGAGACTAAAACCCGAAAGGATATGACCATAAAGAACCGCTCTAAGAAAAGTGCCCTCGGGCAGACTCGAACCGCCGACCTACAGTTTAGGAAACTGTTGCTCTATCCACTGAGCTACAAGGGCATTGTGATGAATTTAGTACTTTTGCACAAACTTGCAACCACACATCTTATTTTCTCCCAAACATCCTGTCAAGCTGATCAAGCGAAAGCTTAATAATAACCGGCCGTCCATGCGGACATGAGTAAGGCTCCCTGGTTGCAAAAAGATTGTCAATAAGTGAACGCATCTCTTCCAGAGAGAGCTTCTGACCTGCCATGATGGCATTGCGGCAGGAATAGGACTTTGCAAGATTATCGCGCCTGTCGAGCTTGAGTTTTGAGGCGTTATCCTGATATTCAGCAATCATATCCTGCAAGATCGTCACCTCCGTGCCTGACTTGACATCCTGGGGAACCCCCTCAATCATGACCGTCCTGTTTCCAAACAAACGCAAATTAAAGCCAAGTTTGTAGAGATCGTCACGAATCTCCTCAAAAACTTCATACTCCCAGGGGCGGAACTCGACTTTCTGGGGAAAAAGCAGTTGCTGGGAGTTTGGAACATTCTGCTGCATCACATCAACAGCACGTTCATACAACACGCGTTCATGCGCCACATGCTGATCTATAATCATCAGTCCGGTCTTGATCTGGCATATCAGGTACTTGTTATGTAATTGCCAGATTTTCGGTTCAGCCTCTTTCGGGTTCGGGATGACCTCATCGTCATAGACTGGAGAGAGAAGAACTGATGCAAGCTGTTCACCCCCGTCCCGCAACTCTCGCTCCAGCGCAACAAATCCCGTTGACGGGTTGTCAGAAGAAAACATTTCCGGCTGATGCAAAAGCGATGCCCTTGACACTGCCGCTCCGGAATGAGAGCCTTCACGATAATTCCGGTAAAGATCATCTGTGGTCGAAACCCGATGAGGAATATCCGGAAATGAGAATTTTCTGGCTGACGATGGCTGATGGGGCCCAGAAAGAAACGAATCGCCTTCCGTGGCTGCCAGATCTGGAGAAAAATCGTGCAACTGGATGGCACGCTTGATAACAGGATAAAACATATTACGCACATTGCGCTCATCATCAAACCTGACCTCAAGCTTTGCCGGATGCACATTCACATCTATTCGGGAGGGATCAATACCAAGAAAAAGAAGCACAAATGGACTCTGGCGCTCAACAAGCAAGTCGCCATAAGCCTGCTGCACCGCCTGCGAGAGCATCCTGTTCTGCACAAGGCGACGATTGATAAAAAAATACTGATCGAGTTTGCGCCGCTTCTGCATTGCCGGCTTGCCAAGAAACCCCTTGATGGAGAGGTAATCATTTTCCTCAGAAAGCTCAATCATGCCAGCCGCAAAATCATCCCCGTAAAAAAGATTGAGGCGTTGCAGAACATCGGGACTTTTGACATGAAAAAGCTCTTCATCGTCGCTGTACATTCGCCACTCAATTTCAGGATAGGCAAGAACAAACGACTTGACAATTTCATAAATATGATGATACTCGGTAGCATTGGATTTCAGAAACTTCCGCCGGGCAGGAACATTGTAAAAGAGGTTCCTGACAGTGATAGTTGTCCCCTGTTCTCCCTGCACCCCTGACTCTTCTGCAAGAAGACCTCCCTCGTACCGAAGCTTCAGACCAAGAGTCGCAGCAGCAGTACGGGTTTTCAGCTCGAAATGCGAAACCGACGAAATACTTGCAAGCGCCTCTCCCCTGAACCCAAGACTATGCAGTGAATCAAGATCCTCGACTCCGGAAATCTTGCTGGTCGCAAAACGTTCGACACACAACAGGGCATCTTCACGCACCATCCCCGCACCGTTATCGACAATCCTGATCAGCTCCTTTCCGGCATCCTTTATGGCAACCGTTATTCTGTCGGCACCAGCATCTATGGCATTTTCAAGAAGCTCCTTGACCACCGAGGCTGGACGCTGAACAACCTCACCCGCAGAAATTTTGTTCGCAACTATATCAGGTAATCTCGCAATTTTTGCCATGAGCTATCAGGATGACGATGGTTTCAGTTTTTGAAGTTATTGATAAAAGAGCTGCTTTTATAAAAAAATCATAACTCTTTTACGAGAGATGCGCCGCTGAGCGGGAAAATGAAGAGCGATTTCTCAGCCACTCCCACAGTTCACGAAGAGCCCCTTCGCTGAAACGAAGCTTGTTCTGTTCACGATCACCGTGCATAAAGAGCGTCCTGGAAAAGAGTTCGCCTGATTTTTTTTCTGCGATTGCCAGGCAGAGCATACCGACAGGTTTTTCAGGTGAGCCTCCCGACGGCCCGGCTATACCTGTTGTCGAAACAGCAATATCGGCCCCGCTTTTTTCAAGACATCCGGTTGCCATGGCTTGAGCAACTTGTTCACTGACCGCGCCATAGCTCGCTATGCTCTCCTCAGGAACACCAAGCGTCCTCTGTTTTGCCTGGTTACTGTAGACTACAAACCCCTGCAGAAAATAGGCGGATGAACCCGGCACATCGGTCAACCGGCTTGCAACAAGACCACCGGTACAGGATTCAGCAACGGCGACACTCAGCCCTTCGGCCAAAAGCATGGCGCCAATGGTCTCCTCCAGAGTCACTTCACTGGTGGCATAAATATATGCTCCTGCTCTCTCGACAATGGCATCAACAACGCTGTGATTATCCCGATCAACCGCTGTCCGATCACAGCCGAAAGTACTGATCATCAGGTTGACACCTGCTGCATGAGGCAGATAGGCCAGGGTTGTTCCCGACGGCAGAGACTCTTCAATGTCCACAATCATCTCTGCAAGCTTCGTTTCACCGAGACCAAGAGTTTTTACCGGAGTATGACAGATAACGGTATCCGACAGCTCCGCAAAATAGGGCACAACGGTTCGCTCCATCATGGCCTTCATTTCGGCAGGCACTCCCGGCATAAGAACCAGATAATGATGATGAAACTGCTCTCCACAGCCAATAATCATCCCGGCCGCAGTCCCTCTGGTGTTGGCAATAACTGTTGAGCCTTCAAGAACCATTGCCTGGTCACGAAGTGATGCCAGCATCCCCTCGCCCCGGCCTGAAATCCGTCCGGCGACGTTATCGAAGGCATCCTGATTCAACGCAAGCCCCCTTCCGAGAAGCAGTTGCGCCGCTTTTTTTGTCCTGTCATCCTTTGTTGGCCCAAGACCTCCGGTTACAAGCACAATATCAGCCCGGCCAAGCGATTCAGCAAAAACCGACACTATCTCATGTTCAACATCAGAACAGGCAACAACCCGGCCAACAGAGACCCCTATACCGGCAAGTGCGTTCGACATAAACGCCGCATTGGTGTTTACCCGCTGACCTTTCAGCAGCTCATCTCCGACTGACACAATTTCAGCACGCATAACCTCTTCTCCTCAAACAAGGTAACTTGCAACACGCAGAATATCCGCAAAAACCCCGCCTGCGGTAACCTCTGCACCTGCGCCTGGCCCCCGAACAACAAGAGGTGTTGCCCGATAACGCTCTGTCGTGAAAACCACCATATTTTCAGACCCGTTAAGCCCGGCAATTGGACTCGCAAAAGGAAGCCGTTTCACACCGATACTTGCCACACCATCCCTGATCTCACCGGCATAGGCAATCGTCATCCCCTCTTTCCCCGCATTCGCTATGGCTTCGGCATACCAGTCGTCAATACTCGACAAACGGTAAAGAAACTCAGAAACAGACATCTCGCCTCGACACTCCACCGGCACCAGGCTCTCGCAAACGACATCACTGTACTCCAGCGTAAATCCAAGTTCGCGACCAAGAATCAGAAACTTCCGGGCAAAATCAGCTCCAGAAAGATCATCCCTCGGATCAGGCTCGGTATATCCCGCCTCCTGGGCACGGCGAACAATCTCGCTGAACCTGCCGCCTTTGCGCAGTTCATTGAAAATAAAGCTCAACGTTCCGGACAGAACGCCTTCAATAGAGATAATCTTGTCGCCGCTGTTTTTCAGATCATTCAGCGTATTGATAATAGGGAGCCCCGCTCCAACATTGGTTTCATAGAGAAAACGGGCATTGCTTTTGCGTTGGGCCTCCCTGATATTTCTGTAGAGCGGCCAGGGGCCTGCCATCCCGAGTTTGTTTGCCGTCACCACAGAAATATTGGCAAGCAGCAGGTCAGGATAAATTTCAGCAACCCGGCTGCTTGCCGTACAGTCAACAAAGATGGTATTATGCAGGTTTCGCTCCCGAATAATCTGAAGATACCCCTCAATACCAGGGTTCTCAACTCTCGGAACAAGCGCTGCCTGCCAATGCCGGAGGTCAATGCCATTATCATCCAGCGCTATCTTGCCCGTGTTGACCATCCCGCAAACCACGACATCAAGATCCTTCTCCTGCTGAAGATTAAGCCTATGTGCACTGATCTGGCCAATAAGACTTTTTGCGATAGTGCCCGTGCCTGCAATAAAAAGATGCACTTTCCGTTGCGAGAGAAAAAACGACTCATGAATACAGTTCAGCGCCTTATCCTCATCATGACTGTCAATGACAAGGGAGATATTCATCTCATTGGCGCCCTGGGCCACGGCAATGACATTGATGCCATTTTTACCGAGCGTTTCAAACAACTGGGCGGAGACACCGGGATGCCCCGACATATTATTGCCAACCACAGCGAGCATGGCAAGGTTTCGGCGAATCACAAGGGGCTCTATCTGACGGGATCCGATCTCACCAATAAATTCAGCTTCAAGTATTTTTTTTGCTTTTGCTGCCTGCTGCGGGTTAATGGCCAGGGTAATCGACTGCTCAGATGATGCCTGTGAAATAAAGATGATGTTAATCCGGTGCAGGGCCAGGCAACTGAAAAGCCGGGACGCAATACCCGGAACGCCAACCATACCGCTTCCCGACATATTGAGAAGGACGACGTTGTTTATCGAAGTAAGTCCCGTTACCGACCGGAGGTCTCTTATTTCTGGCGAGGAGGCACTTTCTATGCGAGTGCCTTTCGACTCGGGATTAAATGAATTTTTGATCAGCAAGGGAATACCTGCTTTCATGGCAGGCTGAACGGCAAGAGGATGAAGCACCCTGGCTCCGGCATGTGAGAGTTCCATCGCCTCGGAATAACTGATATAGGGCAAAATCTGAGCATCACGAACCCGTTTTGGATCGGCGCTGAAAAATCCGTCAACATCAGTCCATATCAGGATTTCCGAAGCGCCAAGCGCCGCCCCGAGAATTGATGCGGTATAATCGGATCCCCCACGGCCAAGCGTCGTTATCGTCCCGTCAGGAGCTGCCGCAATAAATCCCGTCACCACCGGCACACCCTCAAAAGATGCAAGACTTTTTTTGATATGAAGTTCAGAGGCGTGCATGTTAACGCGCGCATCAGCATAATTTGCATCCGTAACAATCAATTCACGTGCGTCAAGAAAGAATGCCGCCATAAGACGATCCTGCAAATAAAAACTGACCAGCCTTGCACAAAGACGTTCCCCAAAGCCAAGCACAACGGCAAGGCTTTTTTCCGAAAGCTCTCGAAGCAAAAAGATCCCCTGAACCATGTTATGAAGGTCTGACAGATCAGCTCGTATCGCTGCGCTCACCTCATCAAAACGATCCCCTGAAAAAAGCTCACTGGCAATGGAGAGGTGAAGTCGATCAAGTTCATCAAGTATTGAGCTATAACCGCTGTCTGCGCTGCAAGCTTTTGTGGCTGATTCAAGCAACAGATCGGTCACACGGTGAATGGCTGAAACAACAACAATAACCTTCTCTTCAGCCAGAGCGCCGGAAATAATATCAGCAACTTTTTTTATACGACTGGCTGACCCCAGAGAGGTCCCTCCAAACTTGTATATCTTCATGCTCCTGTGCCTTCATTAAAATGTGAAAAATGACTGAACGATCAATCACTAACCTGGAGAATATACATCATTTCCTGAATGAGTTGCATAACGCCGGCTCCTTCCAGAAACAAGAGTATAATAAAAAAGCGCCCTTGCAGGCGCTTTTGAAATCATCACTTCCAGATACTTCTGTCAACTGGTCAATGCATCAGCTCCTGAGACAATTTCACTCAGCTCTGTAGTGATTGCTGCCTGTCTGGCCCTGTTGTAACTGATGTTGAGTGTTCTGAGAAGCTCCTTGGCATTTTCAGTGGCCGAATCCATCGCCGACATCCGGGCCGCCTGCTCAGCCGCATTCGATTCAAGCATCATTCTCCATATCTGGGTATTAAGATGCTTGGGCACCAGAACGTCAATAATTTCAGAAGGAGATGGCTCGTAAATATAATCACTGCCACTATCCTTGCCGGAAGTTTCAGGAGCAATAGGCAGAATCACTTCGTCTCTCAGGTGCGGGGCAAGCACGGACTTGAATTCATTGTAGACAACCACCACCCTGTCGGCCTCGCCGCGCAGATACATGCCCGAAGCAGTATCGGCAATCTCTTTGGCTGTACTGAAATCAAGGTGCTGAAAAACAGAAGAATAGCCCTTGACTATCTTGTATTCTCTTTTCCTGAAAAAATCAAAGCCACGGGAACCGGCACAGATCAGACTGACTCCGCCCTTGCTGTGAAGAGCAGCATAATCCTCATGAATGAGCTTATACGCAAGCTTTATGGCATTGGTATTAAATGCTCCGCACAAACCTCTGTCGGCAGTGACAAGAATCACAAGAACCTTGTTAACCTCTGAACGACCTGAAAGCAGGGGGTTGACTGAAGTGTCTACCTTGACAGAGAGTGAACCAAGCATATCCTTCAGCTTCGCGGCATAAGGGCGAGCCATGACGGCCCGTTCCTGAGCCCTTCTCAGCTTTGCAGCGGCCACCATCTTCATTGCTTTGGTGACCTGCTGTGTAGACTTTACCCCTTTGATTCGTACACGTATATCCTTTAATGTAGGCATGTATTACGGGACTGTTAATAAATTGCTTGAAAACTTGTCTCCTCTCTCTTACGCCTTGTTCTTTTCCTTGAAGGTATCCACAAATTTAACTGCGATATCCTTGAGTTTGCCTGCCGCATCAGCTTCCAGCGTTCCGCTCTCTGAAATTTTCTTGAGCATATCATTGTGCTTGATTTCAAGCATGGCAAGAAACTCCTCCTCAAATTTGCGAATAAAGCGCAAATCAACCGAGTCAAGCAGCCCCTGGGTACCAAGGAAAATAATAGCGACCTGTTTTTCAACCGGCATCGGAATATACTGGCCCTGCTTCAGAATTTCAACCAGCCTTGCACCCCTGTCGAGCTGTGCCTTGGTGGTTTTATCAAGATCGGAGCCGAATTTCGAGAAGGCCTCAAGTTCACGGAACTGTGCCAGATCGAGACGCAATGTACCGGCAACCTTTTTCATTGCCTTGATCTGTGCAGCGCCACCGACACGGGAGACCGAAATACCAACGTTGATAGCTGGTCTCTGTCCGGAGTTGAACAGGTTCGATTCAAGGAAGATCTGACCATCGGTAATCGAAATTACGTTGGTCGGAATATATGCTGAAACGTCACCGGCCTGCGTTTCAATAACCGGCAGCGCAGTAAGACTTCCTCCACCCTTGACCAAAGGCCTGAGTGCATCAGGAAGATCGTTCATTTTCTTTGCTACTTCAATATCGTCAGTTATTTTTGCAGCTCTCTCAAGCAGACGAGAGTGTAAATAGAAGACGTCGCCGGGATATGCCTCACGTCCTGGTGGACGACGGAGAAGCAGGGAAACCTGACGATAGGCTACAGCCTGTTTTGAAAGATCATCATAAACAACAAGCGCATGACGACCGGTATCGCGGAAATACTCTCCAAGAGTAGCGCCGGCAAAAGGAGCAATAAACTGAAGCGGAGCAGGATCAGAAGCTGTAGCAGAAATGACGGTGGTGTACTCCATCGCATCAAATTTCTCAAGGGTATTGACCACCTGGGCAACCGTCGAACCTTTCAGACCGATAGCCACATAAATACAATAAACCCCTTTGCCTTTCTGATTGATGATGGTATCAACGGCAACAGCAGTTTTGCCTGTCTGACGGTCACCAATAATAAGTTCGCGCTGTCCGCGACCAATCGGAATCATGGAATCAATAGCCTTCAGACCTGTCTGCAATGGTTCGTGCACTGATTTACGATAAATAACACCAGGAGCCCTGCGTTCGAGTGGAAGACGAATCTCTGTTTCAATGGAACCCTTGCCGTCGATGGGCTCACCCAAAGGATTGATGACCCTGCCAAGCATGGCTTCACCAACCGGTATAGAAGCAAGAATGCCGCTTCTTTTCACCGTATCACCCTCTTTCACCAGATTGGATTCACCAAACAATACAGCGCCGACATTGTCCTCCTCAAGGTTTAAAGCCATACCCATCACTTTGTTGGGAAACTCAAGAAGCTCGCCTGCGGCAACCTTCGATAAACCATAAACACGAGCAATACCGTCACCAACCTGCAGTACTGTTCCCACATCATAAACTTCCGCTTCTGACTCAAAACCGGCAAGCTGCTTGCGAAGTATGGATGAAACCTCATCAGGCCTGACTGTTGTAGACATATCTTATTCCGCTTGGTTATTTGTTAAGAAAAGAGAAAGATTCTGCTTACCTTCTTTGGAAGTCCAACGGACTGTTCCATTCCAAAAGATTTAAAACCTAAATTTAATGAAAAGCTTTTAGTTATTCAAATCCCTTTCTCTCATTTACCGAACTAAACGCTTATTCATTAAAGCAAACGATACATCAGCAAACATACCGGAATTTTTCCCGAAGAAAACAGTATGAAAACGGTCAAAGGATTCGCTTCAGCAACCGTTGGCAATGTCGCCTGCGGCTTTGATGTTCTTGGATTTGCCATTACCGAACCCGGTGATGAGGTAATTCTGACTCTTTCCGACACGATAGATTCCAGTTCACCGGTCTCCATTACAAGTATTACCGGCGACGGCGGCGCACTGCCCCTTGATCCGAAAAAAAATACTTCCAGTTTTGTTGTCCTGAAATTTCTCGAATATATCCGCAATCACAAGCAGATTGACTTTACCGGCCATATTTCTCTTGAACTTGTCAAGCACCTGCCGCTCAGCAGTGGAATGGGCAGCAGCGCCGCAAGCGCTGCTGCGGCACTTGTCGCCGCAAATGAGCTGCTGGGAAACCCCTGCTCAAAAATGGAACTGGTGCATTTTGCCATTGAGGGTGAACGGGTGGCCTGCGGTTCGGCTCATGCCGACAACGCCGCACCGGCGATTCTTGGCAATTTCGTGCTGATAAGAAGTTATACGCCGCTTGACCTTATTACGATTCCATCTCCCGAAAACCTCTATTGCTCCCTGGTGCACCCTCACACAGAACTGCGCACCGCCTATGCCCGTTCCGTGCTTCCCGCATCAATTCCCCTCAAAACAGCTACCCAGCAATGGGGCAATGTCGGGGCTCTTGTAGCAGGATTGCTGACCTCCGACTATGACCTCATCGGACGAGCCCTCGTTGACGTGATTGCCGAACCAAAACGCGCTCCGCTGATTCCGGGTTTTTTTGACGTCAAGCGAGCTGCGCTGGATGCAGGCGCTCTCGGGTGCAGCATTGCCGGTTCCGGCCCCTCTGTTTTCGCATTTTCTTCTTCGGAAAAAATTGCCCTGCAGGTAGGCACTGCCATGAAGGAGGCTTTTCTCCACTCCAAAACGCCACTGCAGTCAGATATGTGGGTAACACCGATCTGCAAGCAAGGCGCACGAATACTGTAACAAACATTCATAATAGCGAACCGTCCAACTCATGATCTATTTCAGCACCAATAAATCATCAATACCCGTCTCCCTGAAAAAGGCAACACTTGAAGGACTTGCTCCCGACGGCGGCCTCTATGTCCCCTCTGAAATTCCCCGTTTCTCGCCAGAGGAGATTGCCCTGCTTGAAGGCGCAAGCTTCAACAACATCGCTTTTGCCATTGCCAGAAAATTTATCGGCAGTGATATTCCGCCGGATCAGCTCACCGACATGATCGACAACTGCTTCAACTTCGATACGCCGATTGTGGAGCTTGAGAGCAATACATTTGTTGAAGAGCTTTTCTGTGGCCCGACACTCGCCTTCAAGGATTACGGCGCACGCTTCCTCGCACGTCTGACCGGTTATTTTGCGGCGGAAGAGGGGAAGCTTATCACGGTGCTTGTGGCAACCTCGGGAGATACGGGAAGCGCGGTTGCGTATGGATTTCAGGGAATCGCAAACACGAGGGTGGTGCTGCTCTACCCTTCGGGCAAGGTAAGCCCCCTTCAGGAACAGCAGCTCACCACTGCCGGAGGTAATGTTTTTGCTCTTGAAGTCAAGGGAGATTTTGACGACTGCCAGCGCATGGTAAAACAGGCGTTTGTTGATCCGTCACTGCATAAATGCCTGACACTCACCTCCGCCAACTCCATCAATATATCTCGACTGATTCCCCAGTCATTCTACTATGCCTGGGCTGCCCTGCAACTCAAGGAGCGTTACGGCTGCAATGAGCCTCTCTTTTCCGTGCCAAGCGGCAATTACGGAAACCTTACTGCCGGAGTACTCGCGAAGCGGATGGGGTTCCCTATCGGCCACTTTATAGCCGCGTCAAATGCCAACGACAGCGTGACCCGCTATATTGAGAGTGGACGCTACGACCCGCGCCCAACCATCACGACCCTTTCAACGGCCATGGACGTCGGCAACCCAAGCAATTTTGCCCGACTGAGATATTTCTATCACAACGATTATACCTCGATGGCAAGGGATATTTCCGGTATTGCGGTTTCGGATGAAGAGACAAGAGCCACCATCCGTTCAGTGAACGAGCGGTTCGGTTATGTCATGGAGCCACATACCGCCGTAGCCTTCCGCGCTCTTGAAATGTACAGAAGCACCACTGGCAATGAAGAGAAGCCCGGCATTCTCCTTTCAACTGCCCACCCGGTCAAATTTCTTGAAGCAATTGAGGAGACGCTTGAGACAACAATCGAGATTCCCTCAAACCTCCAGGGACTGATGGAAAAAAAGAAAAGCGCCACACTGATCAGACCGGAGTATAACGAGCTGGCTGCTTTTCTTAACCGACTCGACCAGTAACCCTGAATGTAGTATGCCATGAACTTCAGAACACTGCTGTTTCTCTTTATCCTGATACCCATCATGTTTTTCGGGATATTGTTAATCCTCTTGCTTACTCTCATCAACCCTGCCGGCAACAGCTTTTATAAAATTGCGGCATGGTGGGGCAGGCTGAGCGCAAAGCTTTTTGGAATAAACATCGAAGTGATCGGGCAGGAGAATTACAGCTCCGATCAACACTATCTCGTCATCAGCAACCATGCAGGCATGGCCGATATCCCGCTGCTGCTGGGGATCATGAAACTCAATCTTCGGTTTATGGCAAAAGAGGAGCTTGGCAAAATACCGCTCTTCGGTCTGGCTCTCAAGCAGGCTGGCTATGTCATGATCAAACGAGGACAAAACCGGGATGCTCTGAACAGCCTTATTGATGCAACAGAAGTGCTGAAAAAAGGGCATTCCCTGCACATTTTTCCGGAAGGAACCCGATCAGCCACCGGGGAACTCCTTCCCTTCAAGCGCGGCGCATTCCGTGTCGCAATGAAAGGCGGCGCTCCCGTACTGCCCGTCACCATCATCGGAAGCCATCTGATCACCCCGAAAAAAAGCCTTGTCATCAACAAGGGAACGATCAGGGTGATCATCGACAAACCCATTCTACCGTCATCGTTCAGCTCCATCGAAGAGCTGATGGCCGCCTGCTCCGGGGTAGTCACGGCCAACTTCAACCGGTACCGCAATAACTGAAGGATATCTCTAAATCTGGCGATAGAGATTAACCATCTCAATAGCCGTCATGGCGGCATCAAAACCCTTGTTGCCGGCTTTCGTGCCTGCCCGCTCAATCGCCTGCTCAAGATTTTCCGTGGTGAGCACACCAAAGGCAATCGGAACTCCGGTGTCGAGAGATGCCTGGGCAATCCCCTTGGTCGCTTCGGCAGCAATAACATCAAAATGCGGCGTCGAGCCCCTGATAATCACGCCAAGCGTCACAATGGCATCATACTTGCCGCTCAGCGCCACCTTTTTGGCCACCATCGGCAGCTCAAAAGCTCCCGGACAGCGGTAGATGGTGATATTCTCCTCCGATCCGCCATGCCGACGGATACAGTCAACAGCGCCCTCAACAAGCTTCTGCCCAATAAAATCGTTAAAGCGGGAAACAACCAGCGCAAACCGTGTATCAGTTGCACTCAACGCACCCTCAATCTGCTTTATCTGCATAACAATCGTTGTTTTGAGTTATTTTTGCGGACTAACAATAGCCAAGCATCCGCTCTGCAAGATCAATAAGGACATGGCCAACAGCAATATGGCACTCCTGAACCCGGTCAGCAGAACCAGCATGAGGAACAATAATTTCCAGATCAGCCATCCCCTTCAACACACCACCATCACCTCCAAGCAGGGTTAACGTCTTCATTCCCTGCCGCTTCGCACACTCGAGCGCATTGATCACACTTTTGCTGTTGCCACTGGTGGACAAACCGACCAGAAGATCACCTTCACGGCCATAAGCCTCAACAAGACGGGCAAAAACCGCATCATACCCAAGATCATTTGCACCCGCCGTCAGGGCCGATGTATCAGTAGAGAGCGCAATTGCCGGAAGCGCCGGACGAACCACCGCGCTTCGGTAGCGAATGGTCAGCTCCGTCGCCAGATGCTGGGCATCCGCCGCACTGCCGCCATTGCCACAGAACAGCACCTTTCCGCCCTCCTCAAATGTCTCGGCCATCATGCGCGCCATGGCAACAATAACCGAGCTGTTCTGCCGAGCCACCGTCTCCTTGAGGCGGGCGCTGTAGAGCATAATATCGAGCACCACCTCCTCATAACGAGTCCGGTCAGTCAGCCCATCGGAACACCTGCATTGCTTCGACATAAAAACGGGTTTAAACGATATGAAATCAGGGAGGCAATATAAGGAAAAAACTGAAGGGTTGCTTTCCGGCAAACCTGAACTTCACTGAATCCTCTCAGGTTCCTGAATGGTTATCTTGGCGCAGCAAGATTTTTTAACCGCAACACCTGTAGTGAATAGTCGACGATATCGTCATCTTTCTTTTGTTCATCTTCAGGCAAGTTCTCCTGAAGCAGCGTGTCATTCACCCGAAGATATTGATCCAGCTTCTTACCCCAGCTCTTTTGAGAATTATCATATTCCACCGGATGGCTCCCGTGAATAAATCCATTCATGAACATAAATGCCCGGTACCTTCGCTGCTCCATGGCAATCAGCTCTGCACGTGCCTCCTCCATCAGCTTGCACTCGTCATTTGAAAGAGTGGCATTTCCGTAAAAAACAGAAGCAGTAACCTTTTCAGCCCCAATTCCTGCATAGCGGGCTTTCATTGCCAGATGATCGGCAAGATCACGATTCGACTCTTTCTCAAAAAGTTTCAGATGATTCCAGTCCTTATCTTCGACCTTATGAGATTCTGCGTAAACGTCAAAATAACCTTTTGCAATTTCATCAGCACGGTCTTCCGCAACTGTTTTAGCAAACATGAAGTCAATACTTATCTCCTTAATGCGATATGGCAGATTCTGTAACGCTGGCAAATCGGCATCTTCCGCAATTCCCAGATCCGCCTTGCCTTGCACCGCCAGAATCAACCGCTGCTGCTGGCCTTTCCCGGTTGTGCGGATCACCTCCTTATCCATGCACAAAGCGGCCTGAAGATCGCGAGCTTCGACCAGATTGCGAATATCCGAATCGTGGCACACATAAATAACCGATGGCCATCGTGTATTGTCCATCACAGCAATGGACTGTTTTCGAATAGCTTCCGCCGCAGGAATATTCAGAAGAGTAAGCTTGATCGGCGGCAAAACGCTCTCAAAATATTCTCTGGAAGTTTTATCTCCGCCTCCCCAATCGTTGACGGAGCTAAAGTCGGCTCCAAGCGCCGGATAGACAGCTTTAAGCTGCCGGAATGCATCCTCCACGCCGTCTCCTGCCCAAACCACGTGCAGCTTGCCTTTGGGCGAAAAAACACCGATACGGGCAAACCTTACCAGAAGCGCCTTTGCCGCCTCAGACGTACCAACCACCATGATCGTTTGAGCAACAGGGCCAACTCTGTCGGTTGGCGCATAGACATCGGGGGCATAGGTATTGACAATGCCACGGGCAACAATGTCAAACGGATTCAAAGCACGAATATCAAATTCTTGAGAGTGAATTCCCTTGAGCCCAACCCAGTCCACACAAAGGCGCTGCATATCACCCGATGCTGTACGAACAAATATCCGCAGATCTTCTTTCAGAGAGTTGGAGGCAAGAATGTTTTTCAGAATTGACTGGTTGTCCCGTTCCTCTGGAAGAAGCAGATAGAGACATTCGGCATGTTGCAGATTTGCTATTTTCCCGATGTCTGTATGCAAGGCATCATGGCAGAGCACGATGGGGTTGGTGTCATCAAGTCCGAAAGGATCAAGAAGATCAATGGCGACAACATTCTTTTTGTCAACACGCTTTTTGTCCACAAGCTTTTTCGCTAACGCCTGCCCGAATGCGCCATAGCCGATAATGACATGGTGATTGGTGAGGGCGTTAACCTCCACTCTTTTCAAAAAGGGTACAAGACGATTGCGAAACAACTGTGAAACAAAAGTGCCCGAAGCAAATAATGGAATGGCAAACTGGAGTACGTACAGGGCATGTCGCAGGCACGGATCATTCACGCCATCGACATCCTTGCCAAGAGTAATAAATTGAAAAGAATAATATAAAGACTTGCGAAATCGGGAGAGAAAAGCTTCATCCATGGAAAACATCCACAGCACCGTTGAACCCAGCAGCAATATGCCGAGAATCACGATCCCCCCATTATCGAGCCGCTTTATCCATTTACCCCTGCGTATCCAATTTATCGGATTGCTCAACTTATTCATTATAATAACCTTATAAGTTTTGAACGTTCGATGAATTCATGCCCCAAAAATCGGACCGCCCAAGGCGGTCGTTTCTGTTGTCGCTGGTTACGCAAAATTTTGGTGCGCTGCGCTGCGTCCCTTGCTGCAGCTCACCAAAATTTTGTAACTGCACTCTCGCTCAAAAGCAAAGCCGGAAAACTGCCCCCGAACTACGGGACGAAGACCAGGCGGAAGCCAAAGTCGTCGTCACGGGCGTCGGGCGAGCGCCTGTAGCGATTCGCCGACCGACAGTACTCGGCGTGGTAGATCCAGCTCCCGCCACGAAGCACACGGGCCGAAGTCGGTGCCGTGTTTTCAGGATTCTCGGCAACGCCTTTTGCTTTGCATTCCTTATAATACTTTTCTCCATACCAGTCGCGGCACCACTCCCATACATTGCCATGCATATTATACAACCCCCAGGCATTTGGTGCAAAGCTCTCAACAGGCACAGTATTTGATCTGTACTGACCTTTAGGATTGTTGTTGTACGGATAGTTGCCGTCATAGTTTGCCTGATCGGTCGTCAGGTTTTTTCCAGTATTGAAGGGCATTGTGCTTCCTGCGCGGCACGCATACTCCCACTCCGCTTCCGTGGGCAAACGGAACTTCTTCCCTGTTTGTTTCGACATCCAGTCACAATACGCTTTTGCATCATTCCAACTGACTCTTATCACAGGATGATTCTCCTCTGCCTGTATCCGCATATTCCCGGACACATCATGACGCCAGTTCTTGCTGTCACCTCCTTTTTCCGCATCAGTAAGGTATGCATTGGCTTCCACAAATTTCCTGAACTCGGCTACCGTGACCTCATATTTGCCCATATAAAAGTCACTCAATCTCACCTGATGCTGTGGCCCTTCATCGGGCGACCGATTCGGTTCAGTTGACGGGCTCCCCATCATAAACTCTCCACCGCGAATCAGCACAAAGTTTGACAAAGGCGCCAAAGAGGCAGCAGGAATAACAGGAACTGCTGATTCAACCGGAAACTGCTTGTGTTTATTGCTCATCACAAGCATAACAACAAGAATCACCACCATGAGTGCCGCAACAGCGATCACCGCCTGTTGCTTTGGTATTTGAGCAAGCAGACTTTTATATCCACTCACCTTCAGTTGGCGCTCTGGTTTGAGCGATGGCAATACAGGAGCAGGAGCAGGCACTTCATTTCGCTCTAAAACCAGTTCTGGTGCCGATGTCTTTGTGGATGTTATCGTTTGCGGAGTTGATGAAGATAATTTAGTCTCAATCGCATCAACAAGTAATTGAAATGCCGGATGAGCACTATTGTTTTTCCAGTCAGCAAGATTTGGTGATTGTATAAGACTAAACCCCAACGGGGGGTCAATATCATCAATACGAAGTGGAACAAGCACACCTCTTTTTTTCGCAATTACAGCCTCTTCAATAACTGATTCGGAAATAATTGAATGGCGAGACCAGACAACAAGCACACAACTCGAAGTATTAAGTGCTTCTCCAATATAATTGTGCCAAGTCTGAGCTGCCGGAATATGCCTGTCCCAGAAAACACTCCTCCCGCGCTTTTCAAGCTTTTCAATAATTGGCTTGACACGCTCCTCATCCTTATGGGAATAGCTTATAAAAATATCGGTCATGAATCTGTTTCAAATTATGCTTGAGCTGGAAACGGAGGCCAACCCATCGCTGCTCCGCCAATCAGATGTCCATGGATGTGAAAGACGCTCTGCATCGCATCGCGACCGCTGTTAAAGACCAACCGGTAGCCGGACTCTTTGATGCCGAGGATTTCGGCAACGGTGCCTGCGGCAAGAAGAATTTGCCCGGCAATTGCTTCATTTTCAGGACTGAGGTCGCTGAGTGAGGCGATGTGGGCGACCGGAATGATAAGAACATGTTGGGGGGCTACGGGCGAGATGTCCCTGAATGCGACAACATGCTCGTTGCGATAAACAATTTTGGCGGGTATTTCGCCGCGCACGATGCGGCAAAAGAGGCAATCAGGTTCATGATGTGTCATAAACGGTTCATCATTATGTTAGGCAAGGGCTTTCTTGCAAAGGGCTTGCACCCTGAGTTACCAATATACCACCCCGGCGGGGTTTAAATCAAACTCCTGCCAACATATCTCTTCGGGGGGCCACTCTTTGACTGAGCCCCTTAAAGAACTTGCTCCCGAGCTGCCAATATACCACCACCGGCGGGATTTAACGCAAACGGCGATCACCATCCATCACTCTGCATGGGTAGTATTTGCCGAGTTTTCAGCTTCTGGTTGTGGCGCCTCTTTAATTCTGGAGGCAAGCACCTTGTCAATCCGCTGACCATCAAGGTCAACAATCTCAAGGCTCCAGTTTTCCCAGGTCATAATATCACCGGTGCGTGGCATACGCCCAAGCAGCCACATCATCAAACCGCTGAGGGTGTGATAAAGCCCTTTATCCTCTTCCGGCACACTTTTCAGCTCCAGCGTGTCTTTAAGCTCGGGAACCGGGATAAGTCCATCGAGCAGCCATGAGCCGTCCGTACGCTGCACTGCCCATGAATCCTCAAGATTGCGCGGCACAAATTCGCCGGTGACTGCCTCCAGCATGTCCTGAAGAGTAACAAGCCCCTGAATTTCACCATACTCATCAACCACAAAAACCATCTGGGTGCCAGAGGTTCGGAAATGGTCGAGCAGCTCCATACCGGTCAGCGTTTCAGGTACATAGACGCATGGCTGCAATTGCGAGGTAAATTCTGTCAACCCGCCTTTCAGGGTCTTCGACAAGAGCTGCTTGGCATTGACAACGCCGAGCAGCGACTGGAGTCCACCGTTACATACCGGAAAGCGTGAGTGTTCTGACTCTGTCACCCGACGGATATTCTCTTCCAGTGGACGTGAAACATCAAGAGAGACGATGTCGGCTCGCGGAACCATCAGGGTGCCGAGTTGACGATCATCAAGACGGAAAACATTGCGTACCATTTCATGTTCATGCTGCTCAATGACTCCTGCTTCTGAGCCCTCTTCAAGCATGGCATGAATCTCTTCCTCGGTAACACTCGGAATGGACTGCGGATGGGTTCCCATCAAACGAAGGATGGTGTTGGTTGAGGCTGAAAGCAGTCTGCCAAACGGACGGGTAATCGATGAGAGGGTAAACATCGGGCGCGAAACCAGACAGGCAATTTTCTCGGGGTTCAACTGACCCAGACGCTTGGGAACAAGTTCACCGATAACAATGGTAATGTAGGTAATCGACAGAACGACCACTAACGTGGCTATAATGTGACTTGGTTCAGCATCCAAACCGAATGTCTGCAACCTGATTGCAAGGGGCCCGGCAAGAGCCCCTTCACCAACGATACCGTTAAGAATACCGATAGAGGTAATGCCGATCTGGATGGTCGAAAGAAATCTTGTTGAATCGTGGGCCAGCTTCACCGCCGTTGCTGCCGCTTTATCGCCATCTTCGGCCATCTTTGCAAGACGTGATCTTTTTGCCGTGACCAGTGCAATTTCGGACATGGCAAAAAGACCATTAATAAGAATCAGAACAAAAAGAAAGAGAATTTCCATACGTTACAATGCTGAACCTTTTGGGCAATGAATAAGAATGCCCGAAATCGCTGTACACATTTCACACAGCAGAAAGCCTGAAGGTTCTGTTATTATTTTGCTTTTTAAAAGCATAAGATATGTTGAAAAGAGCACAAACCACACCATTCATTTTTACTGTTAACAGGGAAGTAACATAAAAGATTCAATTCTCTTGCGTCTTTGACCTTTTCGACTACCTGGAACTTCCTTACCAGCCAGCCACACCGTTCTGGTGCAACCATTGTTGAGCGGCTGGATGACCCAGCTTTGCTGCCGAAGATAAATCAGCAATAACTCCCGGTTTGTCTCCAAGATCAAGTTTTATTGCGGCCCGATTCATATAGGCAGGAACAAATGCCGGATCGAGCTCAATCGCCCTGGTGTAGTCTGCTATGGCGCCTTGAACATCCCCCATTCCAGCTTTTGCATTCCCTCTGTTGTTGTAGGCATCAGTAAATTGAGAGTTCAGCTCAATCGCCTTTGTGTAGTCTGTTATGGCTCCCGGTTTATCACCGGCACTGTATTTCAGCGCAGCGCGACTGTTATAAGCTTCCGAAAGTTTCGGGTCCAGTTCAATCGCTTTTGTGTAATCGGCCATTGCACCCTGATTATCCCCTTTACCGAATTTTACTTCGCCACTTGAAAGAAAGCTTTTGGCATCATCTGCAGCGCTGGTATTGGCCACTCCGGATGCGGGCAGTAACCCCAGAAGCGCTATAACAAAAAAACGTCCTGTTTTTTTCATGTTCATCTCCATTGTTGATTCATGAAGCTCCCCCGCCGCAGGCAGCGGGAGAGCAGATTTTAGAAGAAACTTGACATAATTCACCGCAAGGGGTTGGGAATACAACCCGTCAATATCAGAAAAGTATAATATTGCCCATTTAGAATGTCTGGGTTAACCCAACATTCAATGAACGACCCTGTCCTGAAAGCGGCCCGAAATCGGCGGCCCTTCTTGTGCTGGGCGGCAGCTTGCTGTTCAGGAAGTTGTCATAGTTAATGCCTCCAAGCGGAAGAAAGTAACAGGTATCAAACAGGTTTGTCACCCCTATATCCATTTGCAGGTTTTTCCATTGGTATGCTGTACGCACATTGAAAAGTGCATAGGCCGCCGTCTCGGGTTCAAAACGTAACAGATCTCTTCTTGACTTTCGACCAACAAGTTGCACCTCAACCGCATTGTTCCATCCTTTCAGACGCTGTTCCAATGAAAAGAAACCGTGCAATGGCATAATATGATAAAGCACGCCCCCTGTATCAAGGTCTTCACCGTGAACATATCCAAGGTTGCCATGCAGTTGCCCGGTGCCAAAACCGGTGCTTTCCCACAATGTCGCTTTTCCTGAAATATCCAGACCGTAGATCCTTGCATCGTGGTTGACGAACCGCAGTATGTTTCGGGTTTCACTGCCTCCCGTCCAATTCCATGTTTGTGTCCCGATGATTTCTACGCCAATATAATCGCTGATAAACGTATAGTATGGCGTAACCTTGACTTCCCAGCTTTTTCGCTCACTGTCGTGCCAGTCTGCCGAGATGCTCAGGGTATGGGCAACTTCGGGAGTCAGGTTCATGTTACCCACATAACCATTGCCGTCACCAAACCAGTTGACCATCCCGCTGGTCATCCACATGGTCGACCATGCATAGCGCTCATACAGATTTGGGGAGCGGGTCTTGCGCGCGTAACCAACTTCATAGCTTTCTGTAAGGCCGGGCTCATACTTAACAAGCGCCGTCATATCCCAGTTACTGTCATTCCTGGTATGATCCTGAGCATTGAATGCCTCTGAATCACGCTTGTAATTTGTTGCCATCATACCCGCATTATTCAGGTCGTTATACCCCTGCACATGACCGGTCTGCATCTGCACCTGTTCATTTCGGATGCCGAGCACTGTGGTCACCTCTTTCGATGGTTTTGATTCCCATTCGCCATAAACACTATAGCGATCCCGACTGCCATCATTAATGTTCAGAAAAGTATTGGGGCCCATGCTCCCAGTTGTTGCATAGATCGGTGGCCACCTGTCGTTGAGGCTGAAATGATGAAATTCATTGCCAAAGCGCAAGATGTTCCTTTCTGCAACAGGAACTTCAGCTTTTATCGAATAGCCGATATCGATGCCTCGCGTCTCCATCGGCATATCCGGCATCGTCTCCGGAATTCTTTTGTTGATAATCAGTTTATCTTCTCCGGAATTCATAATATGCCAGGTGTTCTGCCAGTAAGCTGTAGCGTCAAGCTTGCCCCAGGCATACTCGTTCTTGTAGCGGAGATTGAAAAATGAGGCGTTGTTTTCGATCATGTCCATCCACTGGTTGACAAAGCCCTGACCGGGAATAAATTGATGCCCTGCCTTCAGTGTCAAAAGACTGCTTTCACCCTTGAGCGCCAAAGTAGCCCCGATATTACGCGATTCGTAATAGGTGGAGGTCACCGTCTTGCCATCACCATCTTTGTAGTTATTGGCATGATCGATAGAGCCTGTTACTCCAAAGCTGACGTTGCTGTTTGCGACTGAGCCGGAGAATGCAGCACCAGTACTGCTGTTAATGCTCCGGTAATAGGTCGAAACACTGCCGGACGCATGAAGTTCCTCATCAGAATCTGCAAACACCGGTTGCAATGATGCAACAACGATAGACCCTCCAATATTGTCGCCCCCATAACTGACCGGCGTAATCCCTGCTTTCACGCCAATGCTGCTGACACTGGCAGATGCGATGTATGACAACGGCGGATTCATGTGATTGGCGCAGGCCGAGGTCAGGCACATGCCGTCAACGTAGACCTGTACCCGGTCGTCCGCCAGTCCACGAACCACAGGAAGATTTGAAACCCCGCCACCAGTTGCAAGGGCAACACCCGGCTCATCGCTGAGCAGTGAGGCGGTATCACTGGTTTTGACCCGTTTGGAAGGAAGTGATTGAACTGCTTTTGCTGAAGGAGCAGTAACAACCGTCTCCGGGCTTATTGCTTCCTGAGCAGACGCAGGAAGGGGGATCGCCGACGTTAACAACAGAAAGAAAAAATGCTCTATAATATTTTTTGATCGCATCTTCTGAATAAATAAATAATTTTGAAAAACTTTTACATAAAACAGCACCTTAAGAGGCATCCCCATGAATCTGGAGAACCTAAAAAAGGTCGACTGTAAACGTCCACAATGACCCGCACAGAGACGCTTGCCTTTCGCGCTGAAAGGTGCATAGAACATTCAAAAAATCTTCGAATGCACAAAGACCAAAAGCAACAAAAATGCATGACGAATCCCCTTTCCCGAATCGGATGGTAACGGGGATAGACTGAATAAACCGCACGTTGAGGCTATGCTTTCGGGGGATGGTCAATCTGAAACTTGACGCCGTCAGGTAAACATGATGCCTGACCTGGTGTCAACGTCTGCTCGTATGACATCGTCAAAAGAAAATGTTGACCGTCAGGCAAAAGGCCGGGCATGGCATCAAGCATCTCCTCTGTCATTTTGCCTGAGGCTGGCTTGCCTGAAGGGGCTGGTTGGGTCTCTGAGGTGGCATTAATATTTTTCATCAGAAAACAGTGTCCGCTGCAATCAGTCATTTTCCTTTCACAAACTGTTTCGGCAATCACTTTCTGATTCAGAAAAAAGAGGGCGTAACAAACCAGTACGCTGTTTATCTGCAAAAGCATTCCGACAAGCATCAACGCTGCAATGACTTGGTTGCGTGCATTCATAATTTAATCTGCTTGTTCGAAACACCTGACATGAGCCCGAAGTTAGCGCTTTAACGATTGTAAACAAAAAAACGACACTTACATCACCAATTGAACCGGTAAAAAGCAGTATGTAAAAGAGACTTGTCAATATTATTGAGTATTTTAATTTTTAAAATTACTTTTATATTATTAACATCGCTCTTTTTAAACGTTTTACATTAAAATTTAGGCCTGTACCATGGCTATGAGCATAAAATCACATCTCCCTTTCTTTGCCTTCAGTCTCTTCGTCCTTGGGGCATGTAACCCCGAAAAGCCACCTGTCACCCAGGAAGTTCAAGAATCAACAGAAACGGCTTTGCCTGACACCAAACTTACAGCAGGAAAAACTGTTTACGAAGCAAATTGTGCCGGTTGTCATGATGCCAGTGTCGCAGGCGCACCGAAACCGGGCGACAAGCCTGCCTGGACAACACGAATTGCCACTGGCATGGATGTTATGGTGAAAAAATCAATTGACGGGTTTGAGGGGAAAGCCGGAGCTATGCCGCCAAAAGGGGGCAACGCTATGCTGACTGACGAAGAGGTAACAAACGCTGTAATGTACATGGTCTCCCAATCCACGTAAATTATAACGAATCTGCCCTGATCAACCCGGGTCAACAGGCCTTCAGTGGCTGAAAAGATATGCCACTGATTGTGATACTTCTGACTTGCCAGCAATGTCAGCAATACAGGGCAACGTTCTACAAAAACAGTGCTTTAACTTTTGCAATCAACTGATTTTCCGTCAACCGGTCACAGATTTCTACGACGGCAACTTTACTGTGCAGGTCACTTACTCTTGCGATCTCTTTCGCGAGTTCAATCTTTGCCTCCCCTGGCCCAAAAAGCGCTATGCTTTCTGAATGATGAAGCCGCCCGATAACATTCTGATAAAACGCATGGTACTGATGTTTTCGTCGTTCATCGGCAGTATGCTCATGAGACACTGCCTGTGCGACAAGAGTTCCTCCCGCTTTCCATCCGCCTGATGGCTTAAGATGACTTTCTGCGCCGGATGCAATGTGCTCGACGAAAGTTTGATCGCCTTCGATGGAAACAAGAATGGCCTCTTTGTGGTCAATCCATAGCCCTGTGTATTTTTTCATAGCAGTTCAACTCCTTCTGTAAGATTGTTGCTGAAGGGCAAAACACACGTTCACTGAATGAGAATCTTTTTATAAAGATAAGAAATACTCGGGGGTTCTTGCGGTTTTTCAACCTCTGCGGCATGAAAAGAGGGATCTCTCCCGGCAGCAGATGTGCGTCAGAAGGGTTTATACCTGGAAACAGAGCGGTTTTTCAGGTATGACTCGGGAGATTGTTCACGTTTGTAAAACCGGCCCCTCTCTGAACAACAGAACAAGGGGCGGTTCATTTTCCTACAAAGATTCCTTGATAACCTTTTCCTTTTCTGAAAAAAGTTTTGCTCCGAGAAACTCGCGGTTCATGCGGGCAATATTGGTTACAGAAATACCTTTGGGGCAGTCGGATTCACAGGCATAAGTGTTACTGCAATTGCCAAAACCCAGCTCATCCATACAGGCCACCATATTTTGTACCCTTTTTGCCGCCTCTACCCTCCCTTGCGGAAGCAAGGCAAGATGGGAAACCTTGGCGCCAATAAAGAGCATGGCGGCTGCATTGGAACATGCGGCAACACAAGCGCCACAGCCGATACATGTCGCCGCATCAAAGGCTGCGTCTGACTTCTCTTTTGGTACTGGAATGGTATTGGCATCCGGCACACCGCCTGTATTTACTGAAACATACCCGCCCGCCTGAATAATCTTGTCAAGGGCACTCCGGTCAACAACAAGATCTCTGACGACGGGAAAGGCCTTTGCGCGCCATGGTTCAATGAAGATAGTATCTCCATCCTTGAAGGCTCTCATGTGAAGCTGGCAGGTGGTAACCCCTTTCACTGGACCATGGGGGCGTCCATTTATATAAAGGCTGCACGTGCCGCAAATTCCTTCCCGGCAATCATGATCAAAAGCAACAGGATCACCGTCGGTCGTGATAAGCTTCTGGTTAAGAGTATCGAGCATTTCAAAGAAAGAGCTGTCGGGCGAGATCCCTGAAACATCATAGGAAACCATCTCACCTTTAGCCGTAACGTTTTTCTGTCGCCAGATTTTCAGCGTAAAGTTCATAATAACCTGTTATTTATAGCTCCGCTGGGAGAGCTTGATCTCGTTGAATTGAAGTTCCTCGCGATGGAGTTCTGCCGCAACATCACGCCCTCTGTATTCCCATGCACCAACAAAAGCGAATTCATCATCATTGCGTAATGCTTCACCTTCACTGGTCTGATACTCTTCTCTGAAATGTCCTCCGCACGATTCCCTGCGCTGTTGGGCATCACGCACCATGAGTTCACCGAGTTCAATAAAATCGGCAACCCTGCACGCTTTCTCGACTTCGGGATTGTATTCATCCAGTCTGCCGGGAATCTTCACTCCGCGAGAATATTCGTGACGCAGTTCAGTAATCTGATACAGTGCTTCGGTAAGACCGGCATCGTTCCGTGCCATTCCGCAATACTCCCACATTATTTTACCGAGACGACGATGGAAGTTGTCGACGGATTCTTTTCCTCCGCTGTTTTTAATCTGTTGGAGGCGATCAGTCACTGCCTGTGCCGCAAGATTGAATTCGGAAGAGGCGGTGTCGAAGCGTGGCGTATGAATTTCGTTCGCCAGATAGTTACCAATGGTATAGGGCAGCACAAAATAGCCGTCGGCAAGTCCCTGCATGAGCGCTGAAGCTCCGAGACGGTTTGCGCCGTGATCGGAAAAATTGCATTCCCCGATAGCATAGAGACCTGGAATCGTGGTCATCAGCTCATAATCAACCCAAAGACCGCCCATGGTATAATGCACCGCAGGGTAGATCATCATCGGTGTCTCATAAGGGCTCTCGGCCACAATCTGCTCGTACATCTGGAAGAGGTTGCCGTAAAGAGAGTCGATGGCGTCGTGACCTTTTCTTTTGATCGCATCAGCAAAATCAAGAAAAACGGCGACTCCTGTAGAGCCCACACCAAAACCGGCATCACAGCGTTCTTTGGCGGCACGCGAAGCGACATCTCTCGGAACAAGATTGCCAAATGCAGGGTAACGTCTTTCGAGATAATAATCGCGGTCTGCTTCGGCTATATCTGATGGCTTGATCTCTTTATTTCTCAGTTTTTCAACATCTTTCATCTTGGCCGGAACCCATATCCTGCCATCGTTGCGCAAGCTTTCGCTCATCAGGGTAAGCTTGGACTGGGCATCTCCATGAACCGGAATACAGGTCGGATGAATCTGGGTAAACGAAGGGTTGGCAAACATTGCCCCTTTCCGGTAGGCGCTCCATGCCGGTGTGACGTTGGAGCCCATGGCGTTGGTCGAAAGAAAAAAGACATTGCCATATCCGCCATTGGCCAGCACAACTGCATGGGCGGCATGACGCTCTATTTCGCCGGTCACAAGGTTACGGGCAATAATTCCGCGAGCCTTTCCATCGACCAGCACCATGTCAAGAACATCGCGACGATTGTAAAGTTTAACGGTGCCTGCCGCAATCTGGCGACTTAATGCACTGTAGGCACCAAGAAGAAGCTGCTGACCGGTCTGACCTCTCGCATAGAAAGTTCTGGAGACCTGTGCGCCACCGAATGATCGGTTGGTCAGAAGACCACTGTACTCGCGGGCAAAGGGCACACCCTGAGCGACGCAAAGATCAATAATCTGATTACTGACCTGGGCCAGGCGATAGACATTGGCCTCACGTGCCCGGTAGTCGCCGCCTTTAATCGTATCGTAAAAAAGCCGGTAGGCGCTGTCACCGTCGTTGGGATAATTTTTGGCTGCATTGATTCCACCCTGTGCGGCAATACTGTGTGCACGACGCGGAGTGTCCTGGTAACAGAACACCTTGACATTGTAGCCAAGCTGCCCGAGCGAAGCGGCTGCAGAGGCACCAGCAAGACCGGTACCAATGACAATAATGTCAAGTTTGCGTTTGTTGTTGGGGTTTACCAGCTTACTGCCGGATTTGTAGGCAGTCCATTTTTCAGCCAACGGCCCTTCAGGGATTCTGGCGTTGAGGCGTGTCATTGAAAAGTGTTGTGAGTGTTGTTTTCGGCGAAAAACAGAGTCGTGACCGATGATTAAAATTAATTAAGAAAGAACAGGACATAGATCGGAACAATACTGAACCCTGCTGCAATAGCAACAGAGTAGACCGAACCGATAACCTTTACCGCATCAGTATACTTGCTGTGGTTCCAGCCAAGCGTCTGAAATGCCGATTGAATGGCATGATTCAGATGAATACCGAGAACAATAAAGCTGACAATGTAAAAAAGCGAATACCAGGGAGTTGAAAACAGAAGGAGTGTGCGACTGTAAAAATCATGGACTGCAATGCCGGTAGGCGGCGCAACAAGACCGATTTTAATAAAGTAGAAATCACAAAAATGGAGAGCAAGGAAGATAAATACAATGATTCCAGTATGAAACATGTACTTGGAAAAGAAGGAGGTGTCTGAACTGTTGCTTCGCGCATAGGCAACAGGCCTGGCGGAGCGGTTCTGGCCGGAGACAATCAGACCAAAGGCGATATGAAGCAGGAATCCTGCAAAAAGCACAATCTCGGCAACTTTGATGACCGGATTAGTGCCCATGAAGGTAGCTGCTTCCGAAAAAGCGCGACCTCCATCATTTTTCAGCAACATCAGGTTTATACCGAGATGTACGCATAAAAAGGTTACCAGAAAAAGCCCGGGAAGTGCCATAAGAACTTTTTTGGTAATTGATGAATACATTAACATAGTGTTCATTCAATGGTTATTTCAATGGGAAAGAACAGAGGATTACATCCTGTGGGCGTTAATGTAATACTCCTTTTTTTAATTCCAATAAAAAAGTATCGAATAATTTCTTTATTCAACGAAAGCAACCGCCCTGACGGGGGATGCTTCGGCATGAGCAAGTTTGAGGGGAAAACAGCAAAACAGGAAGGAACGCCCTGAAAGAGGGAAAAGATTGGAAAGGTTTTCAATGATCAGCGTGCCCTTCTGCAGCAATTCGGCATGAACAGGGAAGAGCGCCGAGTCGGGAACATCGACAGAGATCATATCCACACCAAGGCCTTTAAGCTGAAATCCGGCAAGCCACCGGGCGGTTTCAACAGAAAGCACCGGATAGTTTGTGAAATAGTCAGAAGTACCCCAGTATCTGCTCCAGCCCGAGCAGAGCAGCAAAAAATCACACTCCCTGATGAGCGTCAGGGCAGGCTGAAGCATGGCTGTCGTAATTATTCCACCAGGAGCCGTACCAACATCTATTACCGCCCCCTTGCCGGAAAACTGGCTGATCGGAACATCATCCATTGAGTCTCCATCATCAAGAATATGAGATGGCAGATCAATATGAGTGCCCGTATGAGTCGAAAATGTAAGAATCTGCTCGGAATACCCCTCTGTTCCAATTGAAGAGAGCGTGTGAAAAGCAGGTTCCGGGGTTCCGGGAAAGCAGGGCATGCCTGGTTCGATGGTCTGACTCAAGTCAATAATCTGCATGACTTCAGAAATCAAAAGGAGTAGGAAATCCCCGCAATGAAAGCACCTGAATTGATGCCTGAGTTTGGTCGATCGACAATGCCTGCATGTGAGATGTGTCGCAAACGATAACCCGAAAAGAGAGCGTATTGGTCTGAAAGACGGTGCTGAACACCCAAGCCTATCTGATCAAGAAAGTTAAACCCGGCACGACCCTGTTCCCGGGAATCAATACCAAGATACATGGGAGCTACAGTTGCTTCAAGAAAAAGATTGGTGGCACCGGTAAGCTTGTGAAAATATCTTGCTCCAAATCCGCAACCTGTTTCAAAGCCCTTGTTATTACCATGAATGGTATTGTAAAACGGCTCAAGTGCCAACTGGAGGCCACTCCTGTAACCCCTCAATCCGGCAAGCGAACTAACATTCAATCCAACCCTTATAAAGACGGGATTCCCAAAATGGTGACGTAGTGAGCTGCTCGATGACTGATGGACAAAACCAGACCCGACACTGATTTCGTTGAGGGCAAGCGCTCTTGCCCGCATATTCTGTAATCCACTCACACCCCTGGCTGCCGTTGCCTGAGCAACAGAAGATATGGAAAAGAAAACGAGCAGCAGAGCAAACAGAAGTCTTCGGGAAACACTCATCGTTCTTTTGCGAAATTATAAGAATTGCCTTTGTTGAAGGTAATGACTTTTATTGAAAACAAATAACAAAAATTCAAGGGGGTACCTGCATCCTGCTATCGACACCCTATCCTGCCAGCAACATAGTCGGTAATGGCCTGAACTGCTTTTTCACTTTCACAATCACAAAAAACCTGATGTCCGGAATGCTCCAGCCAAAGAATAGTTTTTGCGGAGGGCTCAGTAGCTATCCGGTTATAAACGATTGTGGCACTTTCGGCAAGAACAGTGGCCTCCCTGCGGCAATGCAGCATCAATACCGGCACATTGACACGGTTGAGAAGGGAATCGCTGTATTTAATCAGCTCAAAAAAAGAGAGAACCGTATTGGTTGGCACCCAGGAATAATGCGGAACAGAGGTTGCGCATTGCCGTGCCGAAAAATTGCTTTTTAGGCCCCATTTCCTGATAATCCTGCTGACCAGCGGCGCAGCAAAATGCAATGGCCGCCCCGGCGCAAACCGTGAAACAAGCTTGATAGCGGGCGTGGCAAGAATAAGTGAGTCAACCGTTTCCTTATATTTCACGGCCAGATGCATTGAGAGCAGTGCCCCCATACTGTGTCCGATAACAATAATCCGTTCCGCTTCAAGGCTGAGTTTTTGAAGTGCCTGATCGGCATCATCCATCCACACATCCCATGTCACTCCCTGCAGTGCCTCCGGGGAAGAGGCGCCGTGGCCGGTAAGCAGAGGCATACTGACTGGTATGCCAAGGCGCTTGAGCGGCAAAAGCAATGCCTTGACACTTTCAAGTGTCGCGGTAAAACCGTGAATAATGAGAACGCCGAAGGAACTTCGTGCGTTGTATGGTTCAGCCATGCTGCAATAAAAAAAATGTTCCGGATATTTCAATATATCCTGCTTGTTATCAGAAACACGCCTCACTCCAACATACAACTCAGAAGGAAAATTCCCGTTTTATGGCTACCTTGAATTGCAAGCTTACTAACCAATGAACGAGACGATGCGTAATATTTTACTTGCTGCTTGCCTTTTGCTTTGTGTGGCGCTCAGCTCTTGTACCAGTTCAATCCGTGAATTTTCGGCTCTTTCACCTGAAGAGGCGTATCGGGTGGGAAAAATCAAGAACACTCCTTATAGCATCGGTGGCAAAATATATGTCCCGATGTCTTATGAGGAGGCCATTGCCTATGAGGAGACAGGGATGGCTTCCTGGTATGGCCAGGAAACACTTGATCAGCATAATGGACAACCAACTGCCTACGGTGAAACTTTTGATCCTTCAAGGCCCAGCGCTGCGCATAAATACCTGCCACTGCCATCTCTTGTCAAGGTAACCAATCTTGACACCAGAGCCTCTATTATTGTCCGGGTCAACGACCGGGGGCCCTTTGTTGATGACCGCGTTATTGATCTGAGTGCAGAAGCAGCGAAACAACTGGGTTTCTTCGAAAGAGGGACTGCAAAAGTGAAGATTGAGGTTATTTCCCGATAACCACCGGACGGTCAAGCAGCGCGTTAAAATTCCTAGCAATGCGCCCTTCCCAGTTGCGCTTGTGGTAGGCATAGCCTGCTATAAGAGGTAACGCAATTGTCGCTTCGGCAAAAACCATCTGTTCATGAACGGTATCAACTTTTCCCCATGAGCTTGCCTCCTTCAGCGTTGAGCCTGAAAGTGCGCCATCACGCTCATCGGCAACCGTAATCTGCACGGCGTAGGTGTGCATAGAAACATCTTCATGACCGAGTACCTCGGCCGCAACGACGATATCCTGGGTAAAGTTTTTCGGCACCCCTCCGCCAATCATGAAAATGCCGGTCTTGTCGTTCTCTATCTTGATTCTGGTCAGTTCACGAAAATCCTTGACAGAGTCTATTGCAACATGCTTTTCGGGGCTATTCCACTGGTGACGCACCAGTCCAAACCCGGCAGAGCAATCTGAAAACGCCGGACAGAATACAGGCACACCCTTTTCGTAGGCCTTATAGACAATGGAGTTTCTGTCGAGGTTGTTCGCCTCGATGTATCTGCCCATCTCTATAATAAATTCGCGTGAAGAGTAGGCGCCTGGTTCCATTGAGTTCGCTATGATCGCCGTCGTATCGTCACAAACACGAAGATCATCCTCATCAATGTACGTATCATAAATGCGGTCGATATGCAGATCACGAAGAATGGAATCATCAATAAACTGAGTTCCCTTATAATGACGAAAGCCAAGTGCTTCAAAAAAGTCCTGATCGACGATATTTGCTCCGGTTGAGACAATCGCGTCTACCATATTGTTTTCGATCATGTCAATAATAACCTGCTTCAATCCGGCGCTGATCAGTGAACCTGCGAGGGTAAGAATAACTGCGCACTCCCTGTCCTGCTGCATGAGATCAAGAATGGAGGCGGCTCTCGCAAGATTCCTTGCCTGAAAAGCGGTATCACTCATCTGGTCAATGAGTGGAACAATATTGAGTTGCTTGATATCGATATGGCGAACCGGCGCACTCAGTAACTCCTCTTTGCTGAATCCTGACAGCATAACTGCTCCCGTTGCGATTAAAGTGACAAAATAAAAAGAGAGTAAGCTGACTATATCACACGCTCAAATTACCGGATGCTGCTTCCTTCCGGATCTGACATGGTTGGGTAACTGGGCGTTGTATAGGACTTACTCTCAAAGAGAGTGGCTTTCGATTTTTTTTCTCTACAATCGAAAAACAAGTGGGATAATATAGTGCTTCGCATCATGAAAACAAAAAACAAACAAATGCCTTTTATCTTTCTGTCAACTGTTATAACTTCACAGGCATTGAGAGCTTTCATGAACCCAGACCCAGCCTGAAACAGTCGCACTTCCTGCCGGTTGAGGCGGCAACAATTACTTTTATGGGAACTCAACGAATTTTAAGCGGGATGCGGCCTACGGGCAAACTTCATCTCGGGCACTATTCCGGCGCTCTTGAAAGCTGGGTTGAACAGCAGAATCTGCTTGGCCCCACAGGCTCAAGTGCGTATGAGACATGTTTTCTCATTGCCGACTATCACAACCTGACAACCTCGCTCCAAACGGGAGAAATTTACAGTCATACTCTCGACATGTTGATCGACTGGCTTGCCGCTGGTGTTGATCCTGAAAAAAGCCCTGTTTTCCGACAGTCGCAAGTGAAAGAGCATGCGGAGCTTTTCCTCATTTTTTCAATGCTGATCACTTCGGCGCGTCTTGAAAGAAACCCGACGCTGAAGGAGCAGGTCAGGGATCTGAACATGGAATCGCTGACCTACGGTCATCTTGGGTACCCGGTTTTGCAGTCTGCCGACATTCTGCTCTATAAAGCCAATGTCGTCCCTGTTGGTGAGGATCAAATTCCTCATGTGGAGATTACCAGGGAAATTGCGCGCAAATTCAACAATCAGTACCCTCACCCGTCACACGGGGAGGTCTTTGCTGAGCCTGCCCCGAAAATCACCAAATTCTCGCGTCTTGTAGGCCTTGACGGAAAAGCAAAAATGTCCAAGTCTCTCGGAAATACGATTTTGCTTTCTGATGAGCCTGACGAGGTACTGAAAAAAATGCGGACGGCGGTGACTGATACCCTGAAAATCAGAAAAAACGATCCCGGCCACCCTGAGGTCTGTACGGTCTTCAGTTATCATTCAAAATTTTCTTCACCGGAACAGATTTGCAGTATTGAAGCTGACTGTCGAGCCGGAATTCTGGGCTGTGTTGACTGTAAAAAAGCTTGTGCCGCAAATATTGCACTTGAGCTTGCTCCGCTTCTTGAGAAGCGCCGGTATTTTGAGGCCCACATTGACCTTGTAAAAAATATTCTTTTTGAAGGCGAGAAAAAGGCAAGGATCATTGCCAGCCAAACGATGGAAGAGGTCAGGGCTGCCATGAGGCTTGGCGAAATATCAGGCGGGAACCAGTATGGAACGGTCAAATGCTGAATATTGAACGACATGCCTTTATCTTCGATATGGATGGCGTGCTGACTGATAATATGCGCTTTCATGCTGACGCCTGGGTTGATTTATTCAGGGATTTCGGACTTCAGGGGCTTGACGCTGAACGGTATCTGGTCGAAACTGCCGGCATGAAAGGGCTTGACGTACTCCGATACTTTCTTGACCCGAATATCAGTGAGACTGAAGCGGGGCGTCTTACGGAACTCAAGGACTTTCTTTACCGGGTCAGGTCGCGCGACCTTATGAAGCCATTGCCTGGCCTCGAAAAATTTCTTGATCTTGCCGAATCGCAGTGTGTCCGACTTGGGGTCGGCACTGGATCGGGATCGAAAAATATCAACTATACCCTTGGAATGCTCAACATGGCTGAAAAATTCCAGGCTGTTGTTGATCCATCCCAGGTACGCTCTGGCAAACCTCATCCCGATATCTTTTTACACGTCGCTGCACTTCTTGACGTCCAGCCTTCGGCCTGTATTGTGTTTGAAGATGCCCTGCCAGGAGTCGAAGCCGCACAAAGGGCAGGAATGCAATGCGTTGCTGTAACAACCACGAACAGCGCTTCTGACTTCCGCAGTTTTGATAATATCATTGCAATAATTGACAATTTTGTTGGGCTTTCACCTGCCGGCCTTCTTCAAAAGCTCTCTGGGCGAGTTTCATCGACACTTATATAACAAATCTTATGCTCGACTTTTTTCTTCCTGTTATCCAGAACGCTTTACACTCTGCCGGAGTGACCACAGAAAAACCCATTCGCATTGAACAGCCGTCAGACAAGAAATTTGGAGACTTTTCAACCAATATCGCCATGCTTGTGGCTAAGGAGTGCCGGAGAAACCCTCGAGAACTGGCTCAGGAGATTATTCCTCATCTTGTATTTCCTCCTGATACTGTTGCAAAAATTGAGGTTGCAGGAGGCGGGTTTATCAACTTCTATCTTAGCCCGCTCTTTATCATGCGCTCTGTCGAACAGGTTCTCCTTGATGGCGACCATTATGGCAAGGGAGGCGCAGGCAAAGGAAAAAAAGCTGTCGTGGAATATGTCAGCGCAAACCCAACTGGTCCGCTGACCATCGGACGCGGGCGTGGAGGAGTTCTTGGCGACTGCATTGCGAATCTGCTCGAAGCTCAAGGATATGAGGTCACCCGTGAGTACTATTTTAACGATGCCGGCCGCCAGATGCAGATTCTCGGCGAATCGGTCAGGCTCCGTTATCTTGAGTGCTGTGGACAGAATATTGAGTTTCCTGCCACGCATTACCAGGGCGAGTATATCAGAGAGATTGCGGAACAAATGTATGCCGAGCATCTCGCAACTCTTGAAGAGAGTTCTGAGCTTGATAGTTTCAAAAAAAGTGCCGAAAATATCATCTTCAGCTCAATACGCCAGACGCTTGAGCGCCTCGACATTCGTCATGACTCTTTTTTCAATGAGCATACTCTTTATACTCCTGATAACAAGGGCGTATCCGCCAATCAGAGAGTCATAGACGCGCTCAGCAGCAAAGAGTTTATTGCGGCATACGATGGAGCTGTCTGGTTTTTGACAACCAGGCTTGGACAGGAAAAAGACAAAGTCCTGATCAAATCTTCAGGTGAGCCAAGTTACCGACTTCCAGATATTGCGTATCATATCACAAAGTTTGAACGTGGCTTTGACTTGATGGTCAATGTGTTCGGAGCTGATCATATCGATGAATACCCTGATGTCATTGAGGCACTCAAAATCCTCGGGTACGATACAGAGCGTATCAAAATTGCCATCAATCAGTTTGTGACAACGACTGTTGATGGCCAGACACTGAAGATGTCCACAAGAAAAGGTAATGCAGATCTGCTTGACGACCTGATTGATGATGTTGGCCCTGATGCCACACGCCTGTTTTTCATCATGCGCGGCAAGGATTCTCATTTAAATTTTGATGTCGAACTTGCAAAAAAACAATCAAAGGAGAATCCCGTTTTTTATTTGCAATATGCTCACGCCAGAATATGCAGCCTGTTGCGCATAGCGCTTGAGGAGACTGGATTTGATCCCTCTTCCTGCACAGAGACTCGTTTATTAACTCTGCTCAACTCCCCTGCTGAGGTACAACTTGGCTTTGCCCTTCTTGATTATCCCGACATGATTAAAACAAGTCTGCGGCTGCTCGAACCACAAAAAATGGTCGAATATCTGCACTCCCTTGCTGAACTGTTCCACCGTTTTTACCAGGAGTGCCCCATCCTGAAGGCTAAATCCGATATCTGCAAAGCGAGACTTTTTCTTTCAGTGGCGACACGCCAGGTACTGCGCAATGGCTTCAGGATTCTTGGTGTTTCTGCTCCTGAATCAATGTAGATGCGGCTGCCGAAGGTAAAGAGAGTGATGTTTGATATACTGAAGAATGGGCACAGGAACAAGACCGGATACTGATTGGGAGGCATACAATAGCCGCCTTATATGAGTGGAACTTATTTGACAGGCAAAATCAATGAACAATACCTCCCTGTGCATCCAGGAGGCAAGGGAGCTGACTTCCGCTGAGGATCTTCGAAAAACAACAATAGTACAGAGAGTAAAAAGAGTGGCAATCTCCTTCCATGCCGGGAACTCTTTAAAGCTGTCTTCACCAACAAGGAGCGTCAGTTTCTCGGGTGAATAACGTTCACGGATAGAGTGCATAAGATCAACGGTGTAGGAGAGCTCATCTGTTCCAAGCTCCCAGTCGATCACCTCACAGCAAGCGCCATTACGATTAATTTCCGCAGCAAGCAACTCGGCCATCTGCGTTCTATGTTCATCCGAAGCATCCCTTTTTTGTTTAAAGGGATTATTTGAAACAGAAATAATGATACGGTCAATGCCGAGCAATTCTCTGGCAAACAGGCAGAGAGCAAGATGACCGTTATGCGGCGGATCGAAGGTGCCGCCAAAAACTGCCAGATGCACGATAGAGGCTCTTCAGCTTTTGCTGTTCTGTACGATTTTATCCTTTATACCCTTCATCTCTTTCTGTTTATCAGGATAAAGCTGCAAGTATTGGTCAAGTGTTATACCTGCATCAAACCATTTTTTTCTCTTTATCTGCATGTCGATCTTTCCTTCAAGAGCTGGCTTATTATAAATGGTATCAGGATAACGGGAGATCACTTCATCAAAGAAAATACCGGCAGCCTTGTATTTCCCAAGCTGCACATATTGCCTGGCAATGAAGTATGTATTTTTGGCCAGCTTCTCTTTCAATGTGCCGATTGCCTTTTCTGAATATTTCAGGCTGTCAATTCGTGAAAACTGAGCTATGGCCTTGGCATAATTCTGCTTATAGGAAATATTGTCCGGATTTATTTTCAGCAGCTCTTTCCAGGTATCAGCATCGCTGGTGCTCTTTGCTGCATCAGGAACAGGATACAGCTCAAGATAAAGAGCAAACTCGTCAATTGCTTTTCGAGTATACTGCTGATCAAGTTCAAAGTGAGGAGAGAGATGTTCGTAAGACTTGGCAGACATGAACTGAGCTGTTCTCGCGAAGGGGGAAAGAGTCATCTGTTGCAGGCGAGCAAACATATCGGCCGCCAGCAAATAGTCGCCGGACTGGTAATATGACATCCCAAGAAGGTAAATAATATCATCCTCAAGAGCGGTCGCACGAGAAGTAAAAAGAAGAGATTCCAGACCGAATACAGCGCTTTGATAATCTCGTTTATCATATAATTTCAATGCTCTGGCATAACCTTCCGCCACAGGTGAAGTCGCCGTTGCCGCTGGCTTTGAAGAAGAACAGCCGGTGCTTATCAGTAAACCGGTCGATAAAAGCATCAGTACAGCACGTAAAAAAAATCTGCTACCCGGCATAGAAATTACTCCATTATTCTTTTTAATAAAAAGAGAAAACGCACAAGCACAACAATACTGCAAAAGCAAAAGAAAAGTGCCTCCACAAAACATTCTTGTGGAGCTTAGGGGAGTCGAACCCCTGACCTTCTCATTGCGAACGAGACGCTCTACCAACTGAGCTAAAGCCCCAAATTGTTGAATGCTACAAATTTTTCAGACCTTCGGCAAACAGACCAGCATCAAATGGCTAAAAAAATAGCCTGCACAGGCAGGCTATTGACTGTTACATCAGACTAACAGCTCTCTTATCCATTGTCTGAAACAAGAGCCTGTCTGAATTTATTGAGCTGATGGCTGATCGTCCCGTCATAGATGGTATCGCCGATTTTTACGGAAACCCCACCAATAAACTTCTCATTCAGAGACATTTTTGCCCTGATTTGCTTTCCTGTAAAAGCGGCAAGGCGAGCAACCAGATCATTGACCTGTTCATCAGAAAGCGTAACCGCACTGGTCACATCAACATTGATTACCCCTCTTTTTTCATCAAGAAGGATATGAAACTCATCAATAATTTCAGGAAGAAGGCCCGCACGTTTTTTTCTGGCAATCAGTTTCAAAAAGAGAAACATTTTTTCCCCAACAGAATCCCTGAAGATCTCTTCGAGTATGTGAATCTTTTTATCCCCTTTAACCAGAGGGCTGCGCAAAGCATGAACAAGATCACGTGAATTGTGAAGAACGCCCTTGATCACATCCAGCTCTTCTACAATTTGATCAAGAAAACCACCCTCTACGGCTGCTGAAAAGAGAGCAGAGGCATATCGACGGCTTGCAATTAATGTTGACATGTCTTGAGCTGTTTCAGTTACGTTTTGTTGAAAAATCCTCAATCATGCTGTTAACGATCTTTTTCTGCATATCAGCATCAAGGGCGGTCTTGATAATTTTTTCAGCACCCCTGACCGCAAGATCAGCAACCTCATTTCTCAGCACATCAAGCGCACGACGTTTTTCCTGCTCAATTTCATCCTTAGCCGTAGCAATCATTTTTTGCGCCTCAGAATGAGCCTTGTCAGTGATATCAGCACGAAGCTTTTCTGCATATTCCTTTCCTTCACGAATAATCCTGTCGGATTCAGCATCAGCTTTTGAAAGCAGTTCCCTGTTTTTACGCAGAATGGCTTCAGACTCATCCTTGGCCTGATGCGCACGGTCAATAGATGACTGAATACCCTTTTCTCTCTCCTGAAGAGCTGTAATGATAGGTCCCCAGGCAAGCTTCTTCAGAATAAGCATAACAATAACAAATGTTATTGCTGTCCAGAAAATAAGACCGGGTTCCGGGCTCAATAGACTACCGGCAAGAAGTATAACTCCAGACGTAAGCATGAACAATGTTTCCGTTAACGATTAATAAAACCCGATAGCGACCTGCCGAAATAAGCCGCAATCGGGATATCTTCTGTATCGAATCTGCCGATCGCTCCCAATCTTACTTAAGAGCAAGAAGCACACAGATAACTTCGCCGAACAGGGCAACACCTTCGATAAGAGCTGCTGCAATAATCATGGTAGTACGGATATCCGCAGTCGCTTCAGGCTGACGAGCAACGCCCTCGGCAGCAGAAGCCGCTACGTTACCAATACCAAGACCAGCACCGATAACAGCAAGACCAGCACCAATACCGGCACCTAAATAACCTAAACCTAAACCTTCCATCTTGTAATTACCCCCGTTTATTTTTTTTGTAAGTTGTCAGCTAAAAAAGCGGTTTTAAACCCAGTCAAGAAAACGCATGAAAATAAGAGTTATTCCTTAATAATCCTTATAACATTTTAATGTGATGCAACGCCAGCCTCATGCTCATCATGTCCTTCATGAGCAGAAGCAAGTCCGATAAAGAGCGCGGAAAGCATCGTAAAAATAAATGCCTGAAGAAAAGCGACAAAAAGTTCAAGCAGATAAATAAATATAGAGAATGGCACCGACATGACGACGGCAACAATATAGCTCTTCAGAATAAAGCTGATAAAGATAAGACTGAGGATCACAATGTGACCTGCTGTCATATTGGCAAACAACCGGATGGTCAGAGCTACCGGCTTGGTAAACAAGCCAATAAATTCAATCGGAATCATAATGATCCAGAGAGCCGGATGGGTGCCTCCTGTAAGGTGGGCAAGGTAGCCCTTGATGCCATGGGCTTTCAATGCGGCAATCTGTGTCAGGAAAAAGGTAAAGGTGGCCAGTGTCAGCGTTACATTGATGTTGCCTGTGGCTGTTGCGCCGTAAGGAACAAGTCCCATCAAATTACAGAGCAGAATAAAGAAGAAAACCGTCAGAAGATAGGTGAGATACTTTTCATATCCGGCTCCGATATTGGCTTTTGCCACATCGGTGCGGATAAATTCAACCAGCGACTCCATTGCATTAACTATCCCGGTTGGTGCCTGACGGGCGGTCATCTTCTTGTACTTGCCGCCGACTATAGAAAAAACGACAAGAAGAATTCCTGATACAACCCACAGCATCACCACGTGCTTGGTGATTGAAATATCAAATCCGCCAACCTTTATTTCAGGAAGTTCCACGCTGCCAAAAGGGGGAAACGCAAACACCCTGTTATTAAGTATATGGTGCATGATGACATCACCCGCTTTTTCCTCTTCAGGAGCCGCCTCGGTTCCATGGACAGCTTCAACAGCAGGGGCTGCGGCCACATTACCGGAAACAGCAGCCGATTGTTCTGCAGAGGCTGCCGCAAAACCATAACCACCGAGGAGAAGGGGAACAAGAATCGCCAAAACCTTTAGAAGAGTCTTCGGCCGTAGAACGCTTAACCGTTTCATGCAATATTCTTTTTCTGTTTGTTTTTCTTTTGATACCCGAGAATTTCAACAATAACATAGATACAGTAAAAAGCAAAAAACGAAAACACAAAATCATTGATAACTGCCAGATGCCGGAAGATTACAACTGCTATAATCACCATCATCAAAAGCATCCGGACTATCAGACCACCAAACACAACCTTTGTGAAGAGAGCCGACTCCTTGTCAAGAGCATATTCAAAGAGCAGGTACCCTACAGCAGTATTACTTACAACCATTATCCAGGCAAGAAACACCGAATAAAGGTCCGCACTACCGGGGCCAAGAACTGTAAAAATTATTCCCCATAAAATGACTGACAAGATACACAACTTAATAAAAAATTCAAACAAAGGCTTCATGAGAACTGTCTCTTTCTTGATGAACGAATAATAATACTCCGCAGATACTACCTGTTTTTTTTGTTTGCCTTGCGAACAACCTTCATGAGTACCAGCGACATACCAACCATTCCAAGCACAACTCCTGCAAGCAGCAACAATGGTGACGTGCCAAACCTGCCATCAGCCCAATATCCCGCCAACACAAAAAAAGCAAAGCTCACCGCTATCTGCAACCCAATACCCATGTAATCTGAAAGTGCCCGGACAGAGCGCCCGAAATGATCAGGAAAGCTCTTCTCATCAGGTTTAGCCATCATCGAGCATCCTTGTTTACACTGAATCACGGAAAACGTTTTGCACGCAAAGGAGATAACCACTTCCTTCCTAAAAACCTGATCATGAAATCAAAGATAATACTACTTCCTGAAATAATGAATCGCTTTACAGGAAATTCTTTATCTGAACGATGACGACATTGAGAAAAAATCATATTTTTCACTGACTCCGCATCAAGAGAGAAGTTTAGCTCTTAACGCCAGTGTAAACAACAGTAAAATCCAGCACCATTTTCATGATACCAGCTTATATCGTTCCCGACTGTTTTCGAGGATTCAGGGAGCTTGTAGCACTGCAGAGCACAAGAGCCGGAGGAGTAAGCGACGGTGAATATTCCTCACTTAACCTCGGAAGCAATACCGGTGATTGTATGGAGAGGGTTCGTGAAAACACCCGCCGACTGTGCGCGTCAGTTGGCATTGATCCCGGACAACTGGTCAGTTCCGATCAGGTACACGGCACCGAGATACTCTGTGCAGAAAAGCCCGGACGATACCAGGGGTATGATGCCATCATCACGAACAAAAGAGATCTCTTCCTGTGCATTTATACTGCTGACTGCTATCCGGTGCTGCTCTATGACCCCCGCCATAAGGTTTCGGCGGCAATTCATGCCGGCTGGAAAGGAAGCGCCGGAGAGATTGTGTCAAAAACCATCTCCCGCATGAAGATGCGTTTTAACTCCATACCCGCAGAGTGCCTTGCTTATACAGGAGCAGGAATTTCAGGAGATATCTATGAGGTCAATGAGGAAGTTGCAAAAAAGTTTCCGACGGATTGCAGCAAACGCTCTCCCCGGTCACCGGAAGAAAAAAAATATCTGCTTGATCTTGCCCTGGTAAACTATCGCCAACTGATGAACTCGGGAATTCCGGCAGCGAATATAGAGAGATCTCCCTTCTGCTCATACACTGACCATAACCGTTTCTTTTCGTACCGGCGCGATCAGGGAAAAACCGGCCGTATGGTCTCCCTGATCGGCGTAACCTCTCCTCGCTAAGAGCTCTTACGTAAAACTTCTGCCGTAGGAACCATAGAGCGCATGAGCCTGACGACATATATCCTCCCTGAAATCGGGATGGGCAATACTTGCAAGCGCCTCTGCTCTTTGCCTGAGATTTTTTCCGTGCAGGTTCACAATCCCGAATTCGGTAACCACGTACTGCACATGTGCTCTTGTCGTGACAACACCCGCGCCTGGCTTAAGCTGCGGAACAATTCTCGATAAGCCGTTTTTTGTTGTCGACGGCAACGCAATAATTGGCTTTCCCCCTTTTGACAGAGCTGCGCCTCTGATAAAATCCATCTGTCCGCCAACACCGGAAAAATATTTCTGCCCGATCGAATCTGCACAAACCTGGCCGGACATGTCTATTTCAAGTGCGCTGTTAATGGCGGTCACCCGTGGATTTTTTCTGATTTCCCGGGTATCGTTGACATAATCGGAAGGAAGCATTTCGACGAGCGGATTATCATCAACAAAATCATAGAGCCGACGGGTTCCTACAAGAAAACTGGCCACAATAATCTCGCGGTGACTCCGCTTTTTACTTCCGTTGATCACCCCTTTTTCAACAAGCTCAACGACGCCGTCGGAAAACATTTCGGAATGAATCCCCAGATCCCGATGACCGGAGAGGGCCGCAAGAGTGGCATCGGGAATCGCGCCTATCCCCAACTGAAGTGTCGCGCCATCTTCGACAATGGAAGCAATGTGCTGGCCAATCCGTATCTCGATATCACTTAAAATATGGCGAGGCGTTTCAAGCAGGGGATCGTCGACATCAACCATTGCATGAATTTTGCTTGTATGAAGCAGCCCTTCTCCATGCGTACGAGGCATGTTCGGATTCACCTGGGCGATAACCACCTTCGCGGCATGTACTGCCGCCAGGGTTGCATCAACCGAAACCCCAAGTGAACAGTATCCATGACGGTCAGGGGGAGAGACATGAACAAGCGCAACGTCAAGCGGCAAAATCCTGTTCTCAAAAAGCGAAGGAACATCGCTTAAAAAAACAGGAATCGCATCCCCATCCCCATCCTGAACGGATTTGCGAACATTTCTGCCGACAAACAAAGCATTTAACCTGAAACTATCCCGATATTCAGGTCTGGCGTAAGGAGCATCGCCTTCCGTGTGAAGGCTGACAATTTCAACATTTCTCAACTCTCCTGCCCGACCAACCATCGCCTCTATCAACCGTTGCGGCGTTGCCGCAGCAGTATGCAAAAAAACCCTGTCTCCAGACTTGATTTTTGCCACCGCATCTTCTGCGGAAAGCGTACTATAATGCATAAAACCCTTGTTAACTGTTTGCCAGAAAAACCGTTTCAGATACTATTGTTTTTCCGGCGAAGATAAGCCGGAGTATCTGACAAGCCTTTCTGAATTTTATCTTCACGCTCTCCTCTCCCTGCAACAAGCGACGGATTGAGCTCAGCCTCCGCTCCTGGAGTTTTCCTCAGACCAACCTCATGGGGATCATGGATTGATAACTGTCTTCTGATATATGCAGGAATCCGTAAATCCTCCTCCTGCTTTTCAGGAGAAAGAGATACCGTCTGACGAACAGATGCGGGAATATGCCCGGGCCTCATGCCCGGTACCTGGGCAGCGGTACGGCGCACCACAGGATCCTTTGCATCCTCTCGATCTTTTCGCTTGAAACCGGTTACAATAACGGTCACTCTGATTTCACCCGAGACCTGCGGCTCGTCAACATAACCATTGATAATCTTGGCATCACTGCCGACCTGTTCTTCAATATAGTTCATGGCGTCCGACATGTCCCTCATGGTCACCTCGCCGGTAATGTTGACCAGTACCCCTTTGGCGCCCTTGATTGATACTCCCTCAAGAAGAGGGCTGTTAAGGGCATCGGATGATGCTTTCAACGCACGTCGTTCGCCTGCTGCTGCCGCAGAACCCATAACGGCGTCACCCGCACCTGACATAATGCTGCGCACATCAGCAAAGTCGACATTCACATGCCCATGACGGGTAATAATGTCTGCAATGCCTTTTGCCGCCCGGTAAAGAACGTCGTTGGCCATGTTGAATGCTTCTGTGGCGCTGACCCCCTCTTCGGCAATACTCAGAATCTTTTCATTTTCGACAAGAATAAGGGTGTCAATATATTTGCGGAGTTCGGCAATGCCTCCATCAGCAATCTTCGACTTGACCTGACCTTCAAAGTTAAACGGCCTGGTCACGACACCAATCGTGAGGATTCCCATATTTCTTGCAATTGAGGCAATCACCGGAGCGGCACCCGTACCGGTACCTTTCCCCATTCCTGCTGCAATAAAAACAAGATCGGCACCACGGAGCTGGGCCGCAATAATTTCTTTGTCATCTTCGGCGGCCTGACGGCCTTTTGCCGGATCGGCGCCTGCGCCGAGACCACTTGTTGCTTTTTTCCCGATCTGCACCCTGAGAGGAGCTTTCGAGTTCAGCAACGCCTGACGATCGGTATTAAAAACGATATATTCAACGCCGCTTATTTTGCGGTCGATCATATTATTTACCGCATTGCCGCCGCAACCTCCTACGCCGACAATCCTTATGGTAACCCCCTTGCCCTGGTCACTGTCAAAAAGACCAGGGTCCAACTCAAATGCCATTGATCATTTCTCCACTTTATCTCGCTCTTGTTAGCTTACCCGTCACAAATTATCCCAAAACTTCTTCATACGATCAACAATTTTTTTCCCTGCAGGGCCCTGATCCTGCGCCACAGACTCTTCCTGTATCCCTGTTGGCACCTCCGGAGGCAAGACCTCTGCGGTTGAGGCGAAACTGTGATTGACTGAAAGATTATTCTGGAATGCATGGGCAACAAGCCCCATAACCGTTGCATACATTGGATTGTTGACCGAACCCTTGATTCCGCCAGACACTCCTTCCGGATAACCGATACGTACATCCAGCCCAAGAACATCCCGCGTCAGCTCTTCGGCGCCAGGCAGAAGCGAACCGCCTCCCGTGATAATGGCTCCTGCATTGAGATATTCATAATAACCAGAACGCTTGACCGAATCCCGAACCAGTTCCAGAATCTCCATCATTCGCGCCTCTATAATCATCGTCAGCGAGCTCTTTGGAACGGATTTTTGAGGCCGTCCTTCGATACCTTCTATGAGAAGCTCCTCCTCCTCTCCGCCAATCTTGCTATAGGCACAACCATGCTTTATTTTCAGCTCCTCAGCAACCTCGTACAGCGCTCTCACCCCGTGGGCAATATCATGAGTCACATCGTTGGCGGCAACCTTTATAACCTCTGAGTAACGGATTGCACCATCAATATAGATGGCAACCTCGGTCGTTCCGCCACCAATATCAATGACAACCACACCGCTTTTCTTCTCCCGCTCTTTCATGACGGCCATGCCAGAAGCAACTGGTTCAAAGGTAACGGCACTGATTTCAAGACCGGCCTTTTCGACACACTGCTTGATATTACGGATCTTTGTTCTCAATCCGACAACGATATAGGCGCTTCCTCTCATGGTGGTCCCTGCCATACCTATCGGGTCAAGAAGCCCCTCCTGATCATCAACAATGAATTCCTGGGGAATAACATGAATAATTTCGTGGTCGATATCCAGATAACGGATATTCGTCTTGGCCTTTTCCAGAAAACGCTTGACATCAGACTCATTGACAATGCCTGTCTGATTGATGCTGATTTCCGAATTACTGTGAATGCAATGGACATGGGCGCCGGAAATTCCGACATTGACACCATGAATACGAATGGACGACTCCCTTTCAGCATCAGCAACGGCAGCTCTGATTGACGCTACCGTCTTGTTGATATTGACGACCGTTGCCCGTTGAAGACCCTCGGAATTCGAACGTCCTTTTCCAAGCACGTTGAGTTTGCCGAGTTCATCTTTTTCAGCAACCACAACACACACCTTGGTTGTTCCAATATCAAGACCTACCGCAATATTGCTTTTCAGCATCGTTCTAAACTTGCATAATTATCACTGAGAAACACCCTGTGGAACCTCGGGAAGCACCATATCCCTGGTAAAAATCCTCTCCCTGAACCTCAGATCCACCGTGTCATAAAATCCAAAACCTTTTTTTGACACCACCTTTTGCCAGAATATCTCAAATTTTTTCAACTTTTCCTTAAAGTTACCATCATTACCCACAATAAAACGGGTAGGAGCCCGAACCGCTATGCACCAGCTCATATTGTTGCCTTCCAGATGCAGTTCACGAATCAGCATGCTGGCATAATCAGTCTCGGAAAGAGCTTCAAGAAATGACAAAATTAACGCAACATCCCGACTGTCAAGTTGTCGCAAACCATTCCTGGCCGCTTTCAGACGATTTATGCCAGTAATTTCAAGCAATTTCGGGAATCGCACCCCCACCGCAGGCTTCCATGGAAGAAGAAATCCTTCTCGATCAATAACGCTCTTTTGGCCATCAAGAACAGTAAAGGCAACGGGCTCCCGCTCGAAAATCCTGACACGGACAATGCCGTTAAGCTCTTTACTGATAACTGCCTCCCTGAGATAGGAGAGAGGCTCAATTTTCTTTTTCAGATTATTGGCATCAAGTTCCAGCAAATTTCTGCCTTTATAACCTGCAATGCGCAACAATACCTCCCCCTTCTCAATAATCGAAGATCCGTCAACAGTAAAACCCCTGACAACAAGCTCTTTTTTCCACTCTGAGGCAACTTTTACCAAGCCTCCGAGTGCCGCAAAGACAAGAAGAAAAATAAAGAACAGCGCTAACCAGTGGCTGGCGGCAGAAACGGGCACCACATCATCCTGCTCTAACTCTTCTTCCGGCACATCGGCAGAATATTCCTGATATTCGGAATCATGCATATCAGATGGCTTTTTGACTCTTCTCAAGAGAGTGCCAGACCTGAACCGTCAGGCCCTGCGCCCTGAACTGCCGCGCCCTGTGTGCAGCTTGCAGCAATTTTCGAAGCAAGTTGGGTAATATCACCTGCTCCCATGAAAAGAAGCATATTTCCGTTGACCGCATAGCTCATAAGTTCATGAAACAGGGTACCCGTATCCGGAATAAATACAACATGTTTTCCGCCTGCCTTTCGTACCGCAGCAGCGACCATCTCCCCGGTGACGCCAGGAAAATCGACTGCCTTTTCACGTGCAGGATAGACATCCGCAACATAAACAACATCTGCTCTTGAAAGTGCCCAGCCATACTCATCGGCAAACTCTTTTGTGCGTGAAAACAGGTGCGGCTGAAAAACCGCGACAACCCTTGAATCAACCCATCCGCTTTTTGCCGCCTTGACTGTAGCCTTCACTTCTGAAGGATGATGGGCGTAATCGTCCACAACCATCAGTCCTGCTCCATTATCGTATTTCACCTGAAACCTTCTCCTCATGCCACTGTACCGGCCAAGTCCGGCAATGAGTCGTTCAGGTAAAAGCCCCAGCTCAAGCCCTGCCGAAAAAGCAGCAAGAGCATTGAGGACATTATGCCGACCAGGAACGTTGATGCAGACATCCGGGTATGAACTGCCATAAGCCTGAATCGTAAAGCTTGTGTGATTTTTTTCGAAAACAATCTCGGTGGCCATGACATCCGCCGGTTCCTCAATGCCGAACGTCGTATAGAGTCGATTGAGCGATGGAATAATTTTTCTGATCTCCGGCCAGTCGACACAACAGATCACCCTACCATAAAACGGAACCTTGTTGGCAAAGGCAACAAAAGAACGTTTGAGCTCATCAAGGGTTCCATAAGTGTCGAGATGCTCAGCCTCAAGACTGTTGACAATGGCAATTGTCGGAGTAAGCTTTAAAAAAGCGCGATCATACTCATCAGCTTCGATAACCATGAATTTACCTTCGCCAACAACGGTACTTCCTTTCAGATAGTCCGATATGCCGCCAATCATGACGGTCGGCAACTCACCTGATTCGATAAGCATGGTGGCAATCATGGCTGTTGTGGTGGTTTTCCCATGCGTACCAGAGATACATATTCCATATTTATACCGCATGAGCTCACCAAGCATCTCGTCCCGCTTGATAACAGGAATGCCTGCCTTCTCTGCTGCAATGATTTCTACGTTCTCTTCGGGCCGTATTGCCGACGAGTAAACAACCACATCGGAGGAGGCAACCTGATCAGCCCTGTGACCACGATAAATTATTGCCCCATGCTCAGCAAGCTTGTCGGTGACCTCACCTGACGAAAGATCAGAACCAGTAACACCGAACCCTGACTTCAGCAGCAGTTCAGCAATCGCACTCATCCCGGCGCCACCGATGCCAACGATATGCACACTTTTTGTTTTTCCCAATTCCATGATGAGTGCTCTCCGTTAATGTTTTTCTGCAAGACGTATTATTTGTAGCGCAAGATTGCGGGACGCATCGGGATGTGCAAGCTTCCGGGATGCAACACCCATGGTTCCAAGTCGCTCAGGATCATGAAGCAACTCAAGAAGAGCCTTGAAGGAGGCCGGATCGCCGAGAAGATCATCCTCAAGCTGGATAGCGGCTCCGTTGGAGACAAGCGCACGGGCATTATGCCGTTGATGATCTCCGGTCGCATAGGGATATGGCACAAGAGCAGATGGCTTGCCAAGATTGGTCAACTCGGCAATTGATGATGCGCCTGCCCGACACAGGACAAGATCAGAGGCGCTGTATGCTGCCTCCATATCTTCAATATATGGCACCAGCCGGAGATATGGAGAAGCCGGAACCAGTGCCCTGATACGTTCAAAATCGAGCGCCCCGGTCTGCCAGAAAAGATTGGAGGATGCCGTAATTTCCTGAAACCGATGGAGCACTGCGTTGTTTATTGAGCGAGCTCCCCGGCTCCCTCCAAAGACAAGCAGAGTCTGTCGCTTTTCATGCAAACCACAACGTGCCCTGGCCAAAGAACTATCAAGCAGTTCAAAAGAGCGGGCAGGATTACCGGTAACAAAAACATTTTGTGTTTTATTAATAAACTTCCGTGCGTCTTCAAAAGCAAGATGCACTTCACTGGCGAGCGTTGCAAGGAGCTTTGTTGTAACTCCCGGAAAGGCATTCTGCTCCTGAACAAGTGTCTTCTTTCCCATAAGCTGGGCGGCTAACAACAGAGGTGCGCTGACAAATCCTCCAGTCCCGACAACAACATCTGGCGATTCGCGACGAACAAGATTGACCGCTCGACCAAGTGCCGCCACAAAATCAGCAAGAACACCGACATTTGCCATGAGATCAGCAAGCGAACGCCCTCTTTTCAGGCCTCTGACCGGGATAAGATGGAGGCGGTAACCAAGTCGTGGCACTTCCGTTGCTTCAATTCCGCCAGTGGTCCCGGCAAATGAAATTTCGGCGTCAGGAACCAGTTTCCTGAGCTCTCCGGCCATTGCGACTGCGGGATATAAATGCCCGCCTGTTCCGCCGCCTGCAAAAAGCACCTTCATACTCGACTCCCTTGAGGATCACTGGGCTGAATGGCCTTGTCAACTCCCTTTTTTTTGTACCTCGATATACTCATGAGAATCCCTACTCCAAGAGAGTTGAACAGAAGAGCAGTGCCGCCGTAACTGATAAAAGGAAGCGCAACTCCTGTGGTTGGAAGAAGATGGCAGGCAACCGCAATATTAATAAAAGCAAAAAGAGTAATGGCAATGGTAATGCCGCTTGCAACATATTTACCAAAACTGTCCGGGGCATGTTTGGCAATGATAAGACCGCAAATGAAAAATCCGGCAAAGAGCGCAATAACAGCAACCGCTCCCACAAATCCGTACTCCTCCCCGATAATAACAAAGACAAAATCATTGTAGGAGAGTGGGAGATACAGTTCTCTCTGCTTGCTGGCCCCGATACCAAGCCCAAAGAGCCCGCCGTTGCCAAGGCCGATCAATGCCTGAATAACCTGATAGCTCAACCCTTTTTCATCCCCGCTTGTAAATGAGAGCAGACGGGCGACTCGATATGGCGCAGCAAGAGCAAAAGCCACCCCAATAGGAATCAGAAGCGAAGCTGTGGCCAGCATGTGCCGAAGATTGACACCGCCGATATACATCATGGTAAAGCCTATCACGCCAATAAGCGAAGCCGTACTGAAGTTCGGTTCAAGGGCCACAAGAGCGACGACCGTCATCAGCAGGGTCAGCAAGGGGTAATACGAGTTATGGAGATCCTGTATATAAGCCTGTTTTTCAGTGACAAGCCTTGAAAAATGAAAGATAACGGCATACTTTGCAAAGTCTGATACCTGAAACTTAACCGGTCCGAACCCTATCCAGCGGGCTGCACCGGAAATAAGGCCAACCGCTTTCAAGGCAAGAAGAAGAGCAAGAAGCCCAATGCTTGCAAACAGAATGATCTTGCTGGTCTTCCAGAATACATGATAATCAATCAATGCAACCAGCAGTATGGTTATACTTCCAAGCACAGCAAACGAAAGCTGTCTCCACAGGAAATATTCTGAGCTTGCGTACTTTGTTGCCGCCCATCCCGCACCACTGCTGTAGACGATGACAACTCCTATACAGATAAGAAGCGCAACAATGAGCATCAGCAATTTGCCGGCAATCACCTCTCCAAAAGAAGTGCGTGCAAATTCTTCCAGAGTAACCACCTCAGGAGAAACAGGGATAGAGTCAGAGTTCATCATGGCTGCAACTGATGCACATATTGTTTAAACTGCTGGCCACGCTGCTCAAAATTATCGAACATATCAAAACTGGCACAACCTGGAGAAAAAAGCACCGTCTGCCCGGGCGTGGCTGCATCACGGGCAAAACTCACCGCCTCTTCAAGTGACGCCGCCTCTTTATGAGGAACCTCCCCCTCAAAAAAAGAGGCTATTTTGGCCTGCGACTCTCCTATGGCAATAATCAAAGAGATCTTGCTGCGTAATAAATCAATGACTGACGAATAATCATTGCCTTTATCCCTGCCTCCAGCAATAAGAACCGCCGTTCCGGGCAACGCTTCAATTGCCGTCCGCATTGCGTTGATGTTGGTTGCCTTTGAATCATTAACCCAGTCCGCGCCATTGATGGTCGTGACAAATTCCTGACGATGCTCGACGCCCTTGAACTCCCTGAGAGCAGATCGGACTGCATCATTGCCGATACCCAACGCCCGCGCAACAGCAATCGCCGCAAGCACATTCGATATATTGTGCCGCCCTCGAAAACTGCTTTTCAGAATATCTGATGTCAGCATGATCTGCTCATTGCCACCTGGCGAACGCACAACAATCGTCTCGCCATCAAGCAGGACATTGCGACAATCAATCATCCCGTCAGGCATTTGTTCCATGCCGAATGCGAGAATCCTGAATGGAAATTGTTCCGTCCCGTCAGTAAAATGGGCCCTCAGCAGCGCATCGTCCTGGTTATAAATGGTCGTATCCGTGCCACGCTGGTTTGCATAAATCCTGAACTTCGCGGCGGCATACTTCTGCATATCATGGTCATAACGATCAAGATGGTCTGGCGTAATATTGGTTATCACAGCAACATCAGGCCTGAAGGTAACGCATCGCTCCAATTGGTAACTGCTCAGCTCAACCACAGCAACATCTCCGGCGTTCATCTCCCGAACCATCGAAGAAAACGGCACCCCGATATTGCCGACACTGAACGATCTGTACCCATGCAGACGACCATCCTCTTCACAGATACGGTGGACAAGCGTTGATGTCGTCGTTTTACCGTCCGTACCGGTTATGCCGACAATTTTTGCCTTGCAGAAATGACTCGCAATTTCGATTTCGCTGTAGACCGGAATCCCTTTTGCCTGCATCGTTTTGACAACAGGCGCAGAGGGCGGAATGCCGGGACTGAGAACACAAAAATCGGCATGATACACCCTCTCTGAATGGCCCTTCTCTTCGAAAGGTATCTGCATATCCTGCAACTGTGCGGCTTCTTTTTCGCCAATCGGGCCAAGCTCACTGCAGAAGACCGCCGCGCCCTCGAGGTGAAGCAGCACGGCAGCGGCAAGACCGCTTTTACCCGAACCGATGACAGAAACTTTTTTACCCTTTACATCCATAGTGTTTATCTGAGTTTTAAGGTCATGAGACTGGCCAGAAAAAAGAGAATGGTCAAAATCCAGAACCTTATCACAATTTTTTGTTCCGCCCATCCCTTCAACTGAAAATGGTGATGAAGAGGCGCCATTAAAAATATTCTTCGGCCCTGACCGTATCTCATCTTCGAGTACTTGAAATAAAGCACCTGCATGGTGACCGAAAGAGTTTCAAGAAAAAAAATACCGGCAATCAACGGCAGAAGAAGCTCCTGCTTGATTAATAAGGCAATAACAGCAATCGCACTTCCAAGAGCAAGAGAGCCGGTATCTCCCATGATGATTTCAGCAGGATTCGAGTTAAACCACAAAAATCCAACACAGGACATGACAATAGCCATGCTGACGACGGCCACCTCACCCCCGCCCGGAATAAATGGAATATTGAGATAAACCGCATAGACCGCATTTCCGGCAAGGTAGGAAAAACCACCAAGACCCATGACCACAATAGCCGAACTCCCCGCAGCAAGGCCGTCAAGCCCATCAGTCAGGTTGACCGCATTCGATACGGCAGTAATAATGAAAATAACAATCGGTATATAGAAATAGCCGTAGTCCAACGTCAGATGCTTGAAAAACGGCACCGTGGTCGTTGAGAGAAGCACTGAAAAAGCCGGATCCAGCCATGTATAAATCCCTATCACCAATCCAAGAGATATCTGACCGATAAGCTTGTAACGTGCGGAGAGCCCCCCCTTGATTTTCAGTGCAACCTTTCGGTAGTCATCAATAAAACCGATAATACCCATCCAGAGAATAGCAAGCATAATCAGCCAGACATGGGGATCAGTGAATTTTGACCAGAGAAGCACAGATATCTCAATGGAAAAAATTATGAGCACCCCGCCCATGGTCGGAAGAGACTTTTTCTTTTTATGCTCAGGAGGCGCCTCCTCCTTGACAGGCTCAATGAACCGTAATTTCAGATATCTGATCAGTCCGGGCCCGGCAAAGAGAGTAATCAGCAATGCAGTAATCGCAGCAGCGCTTGCCCTGAAGGTAAGATACTCGATGACACGCAGCACCGGAAAATGAAAAATCTCGTTGATATGTCTCAACAGATAATAAAGCATACCGTATTCTTACCTGGTTATGTTTCTTTCAGAAATGAGCGCTTCAACAACCTGTTCAAGCTTCATGCCCCTGGAGCCCTTGAAAAGAACAACATCGCCCTCATGCAGCAAGGGAAGTAATGCATCCAATAACTGTTTGCTGCTTTCGAAATGGCCCACGCATGCGCCTGAAGCTTCCCGGCAAATCAACCGGGCCTTGTCTCCAAAAGTAAGCAATAAATCAACAGGATTCTTCTGAATATAGAGGCCGATAGCCTGATGTTCAGCCTCTCCTGACAATCCGAGTTCCAGCATATCAGCAAGAACGGCAACTCTTTTCCCTGAGCAAGGCATATCACAAAGCGCATCGATTGCCCGGCGCATTGAGTCCGAATTGGCATTGTAGGTGTCATTCAGAATCCTGAGACCGCCGGAGTCAAGCAGCTCAAGCCGTTTCCACCCTGGAGCAGGAACGAGCCGTTCGAGCCCCTCCCGGATCTGGTGAAATGAGAGACCGAAATGAAGCCCGACAGCGGCAGCAGCCACCGCATTGATAACATTGTGCCTTCCGGTAAAATTGAGCGTAACCTTTTCACTCCCATTCTCCGAACATAACAGAAAAGAGAGTCGGCCATCCTGCCCTACTGAAATCTCCCTTGCCCAGCAAATTTGAGCGGGACTTTCCGAAGTGCCATAACTGAAACTCCCGGAAAGAGCTGAGCCTGCCTCCCGGAGCAGTGGGTCATCGGAATTGACAAACGCCGTGCCGTTGTGCTGGTGCAGATAATCATAAAGCTGCGTCTCTGCTGCGGCAACCCCCTCCAGATCATGCAAAAACTCCAGATGCTCATGACCGATATTGGTCAGAAGAGCATGGGTCGGTTTGGCAAGCCCGGCAAGCAACGCCATCTCTTCAGGATGATTGATCCCAAGCTCAAGAACAGCAATACCGGTATCACGCCTGAGTTGCAGCAACGTCAGAGGAACTCCCAGATGATTGTTGCGATTTCCCTGGCTTACCGTAACCCTGAAAGCGGTACCGAGAACTGAAGCCACCATCTCCTTGGTGGTCGTTTTCCCGTTACTGCCTCCAATAGCCACAACAGGAACCGAAAATCTGCTCCGGTAAACCGTTGAGAGCTGCTGTAAACCGGCAACTGGATCTGTTACAACAATAAAACCCTTTCCTGGCGGCAGCTCCACGGATTCCGCCGCCGCTTCATGCCACTCACGGCTCACCATTGCCCAGGAGGCTCCCTTCTCGAAGGCCGTGGCAATATAACTGTGGCCATCAGTCCTTTCACCCTTCAGGGCAATAAATATTCCCCCTTTTGTAACCTCTCTTGAATCAATGACGACGTCCGGATCGACAATCTCCCGTGAAGGAGCCTCCGCCTTCGAAACAACCACGTCGCCTATATTGCGGAAATCGCTGATCCCGAGAATCCCTTTCTCATTCACTGACACACACTCCCCACCGGATATCCGGTGCCATTTTCCTGCATTGATTGTCGTAAAATCTCCTGATCTGAAAAATAATATTTTCGGCCAGCTATCTCCTGGTATGTTTCATGGCCTTTTCCTGCAACAAGAAGCACATCTCCCCGTCTGAGCATGGACACCGCCGTCTTGATGGCTTCGGCCCGATCGCTGATACGTCGATAACTCCTTCCGGCCATTCCGGCCTCAATTTCATCAAGAATACGCTCCGGATCCTCATCCCGCGGATTATCAGAAGTAATAATAACCTCATCGGCAATTTCGGAGGCAATTCGACCCATTTCAGGACGTTTTGAACGGTCGCGGTTGCCGCCGCACCCAAAAACCACAACAAGGCGGGCCTCTTCAGGCTTCAGCGTACGCAAGGTATCAAGCGCCTTGCAAAGGGCATCGGGGGTATGGGCATAATCAACAAACACTGAGCGATCCTTAATCGCATCATCGATTCTTTCCATACGCCCTTCAACTGCTGAAACTGCCGAAAGAGCTCGGCATATCTCTTTCGGCAGGAGACCTGCCCCTGCACCAATGGCGGCTGCCTCAAGAACATTCATGACATTGAAGAGCCCCGGCAGTCCGACCTGCATGGTCAAAACCGTATCAGGAAAATGCAGAGCAACCGTGCTTGACGAAAGAGTGCTGTGAAGAATATCCGCTGTTAAAGTGTGTCCGCCAGACAACGTCGGAGTTCCATCATCATGCAATGAACAGGTGTATATTTTGTCAAACGCAACGCGTTCTGCCATCTGCACTGCAAAGGAATCATCAATATTGAAAACCGCAAACCCTTCTGGTGAAAGCTGATCAAACAACTGCTGCTTGGCAGAAGCATACTTCTCCATGGATTGATGAAAATCAAGATGCTCCATGGTCAGGTTAGTAAAAAGAGCGGCATAAAACCTTATACCGTAGACTCTCTGCAACACAAGTGCATGGGATGAAACCTCCATGACGGCAGCCCTGCAACCCGCCGTCACCATCCGACTGAACAGGGCATGCAGGCCGTGAGCCTCAGGAGTTGTACGGTCAAGCGGAATATCAAGATTTCCAATGCGACAGAGATTAGTGCCGATATAACCTGCGGAAATTCCGCAGGCATTGAACATTGACGTAATCAGTTTTGCAGTGGTCGTCTTGCCGTTGGTACCGGTCACCCCGATAATCATCAAGCGATCCGAAGCATAACCATAAAAAATCCGGGAAGCCTCAGCGAGCGCCTTGCGTGCATCCGCCACTTTTATATAAAAAGCGGATGGCGCGAACTCATCCGGCAATTCTTCACAGATAATCGCTGACGCCCCACGCTCAACCGCATTTTTGATAAACCGGTGACCGTCAGTACAGTAGCCTCTTACCGCAACAAAAAGCGCACCGGGCGTCACCTCTCGAGAGTCACTGGTAATCATGCATACCTTTTCGAGCGGACGGGCATGTCCGGCAAACTCCAGAGAATTAATTCCCCTGAGCAACTCATCCAGTTGCACCACCTGCTGCTGGATGGTACTCTCTTGCATGCCTGTCATCAGAGCGATCAGTTAATCTTTTTTAATGATAGCCTTACAACAACGACCCTCTTTTTTTCAACCTTGCTGCCAGGAGGAATGTTTTGCCTGACAACCAACCCCTCAAAATCTCCCGAATAGTCCATCTCCAGATTAAGCCATTTCAGCAGCCGCAATGCATCACGTCCTTTCAATCCTCTGAGTTCTGGAACAGTCACTGTTGAAACCGAGTCAATAACGCCCTGTTCCAGAGAACGGATTGAAAGGTTTTTTTGCATCTCCTCTGAACAAGCCACCATTCTTGATGCTATACTGGCAAAAACAGGAACGGCAACTGTGGCGGCATAATAGGCTGTTTTGGGATTTTCAACAAGCACAATAATTGCATAGCGGGGAGCTGCAACAGGAAAATATCCGACAAATGAAGAGACATAAGCACGATTTGAATAAGAGCCCCCTGCCGCACGACGCGCCGTTCCGGTCTTGCCGGCAACATTCATGCTGATCAGGATAGCATTTTTGGCAGTGCCGCTGTCAACAACTGCCTTAAAATACTCTTTGCCAAGATATCTTGCCGTTGCAACTGATACGACTCTCTGCACTTTTTCTGGTGTCCCTTCACGAATCACCCTGCCATTGGCATCAGTAATTTTTTTGATAATAAACGGCCTCATCAACTCACCATCATTGGCAATTGCGGCGTAGGCCTGCAGAATCTGCAGCGGAGTTGTCATGACCTGATAACCATATCCCATCCACGGAAGTGTGGTCATATCCCACTGTGCCAGCGGTCGAACCATACCACGCGCCTCACCGACCAGTCCAATACCTGTTTTTCTTCCAAAGCCAAAATTTCTCGTATAGACATTAAACTGTTCGCGACCAATCCGCATGGCAGTCGCGGCGGCAACGATATTACTTGAATACATAATGGCCTGACGGAACGTAATGTATCCATAAGATTCATGATCTGTAATCTTCAGCTTATAGAACGGCATGGTGCCATTATAGGCAAAAACAACATCCTCTGCTTTTCTGTTCAGAACCTCGGTAGCTGCCGCTGCCATGACTATTTTGAATGTTGAACCAGGTTCAAACATCTCCGTCACTGCTCGATTTCTTGAATTCTCACTTGTCCAGGTCGCCCTGTTATTGAGGTCAAATGCAGGATTGTTGGCCATGGCAAGAATCTCGCCCGTTCGCACATCCATAATAATACTTGTTGCCGCATCTGCTTTGAACGTTGCCACCGCCTTTGCAAGTTCATCTTCAACTATGCTTTGAATATCACTGTCAATCGTCAGTTGGACACTTGACCCCTTCACCGGATCCTGCTGCTGTGCATCAAGCGCCGGATAACGCGCTCCTGTGGCATCGCGCTGATAATTGGTGGTACCGTCAATCCCTTTTAAATCTTTGTTCAACTGCAGTTCAAGCCCGCTGCTCCCATCAGTTATACTTTTATCATTTCCTGTAAAACCGATCAACTGGGCAGCAACATTCAGGTAAGAGCGCTGCTGCTCCTTTTCAAACCATACCCCGTTAATCTTTGCGTGCATCAGTGGCAGCGCTTTTGCTACTGGTATTTTCCTGGCGAGCACCGAGACGCCCTTGCTGCGTTTTAATGCTTTCAGATAAACCAGTCGGTTGCCTCCCAGATGACGGACAAAAAGCGTTGCGACTGCCCCCGAATTATCATACGTAACCTGTTTTTTATTTTTTTTATCATTGACCGGTTTACCATGCTCGTCGAACAGCGGAGTGTTCCTGATAATGACTGGATTGGCATAAAATGTAATAGATTCAATGCTTTCAGCAAGCATGCGTGAACGACGATCAATAATCGCTCCGCGCTGAGCCGTTTCAGTAACGACTCTCTCATATTGCCGTGCGGCTTTCTGCTTGTATTTCTTGACATTGATCACCTGAATACTGAGCAACATGCCAATTATTGCAGCAATAAACATGGAAAATGCAATAGCCACAACACCAAGCCGCTTGCCAAACTCCTGGTCATTCATGAGCAATCCCGTTCCTTGAACGGCCAATTTCTTTCACGGTTCAAGTTCTACTGGCGGAATACTGGACGGACCAAGCCCAAGAGTAGCTGCTTCCTGTGCAATATTGTGGATACTTTGCAATTCATCGGCCTTCAGCTTCTGTGAAGTTATCATGCTGGCACTCATCTTTATCTGCTCACGAAGCTTTTGATTCTGCTGGGACAGCTCAATGATTGCAAGGGTATTATGCGTCTGAAAAAGGAAAATCACGGTTCCGACCAGAAGGTATAAAAAAGTCCTGGGCTTTAACAGTGAAACAATATCAAAGTTTTTCATGGTCTTCACCTGGAAATTTTTTCAACAATCCTCAATTTGGCACTTCTTGCCCTCGGGTTAGTCTCTATCTCTTTTGCCGTCGCGGTCACCGGTTTCCTTTTTACCTGTATCACTGCTCCATAGGACAAAGGCTCCCGCAAGCCAACCCCCTTTGGGCCCCAGTCACTTTTTGCTTTTTCTGCAAACGATGTTTTCACTATCCTGTCCTCAAGTGAGTGATAGCTGATGACGGCCATCCTTCCCCCTTCATCAAGAGATTCAATCCCTTCATCAAGCACCCGGCGAAGTACATCAAGCTCTCCGTTCACCTCTATTCGCAATGCCTGAAAGACTCTTGACAACGTTTTGATAACCTTCTCTCCTCCGTAGGCGTTGTTACGAATAATTGACGCTAACTCAAGCGTTGTGCAGACTCCTCCGGTGTCGTCACGCCTTGCAACAATTGCCCTGGCAATACTGCGACTTCTTGGTTCTTCACCATATCGATAGAACAGCCGAGCCAACTCCTTTTCTTCATAATTGTTCACAATATCCGCCGCGCTGAGTGGAGCGTCACTGTTCATCCTCATATCAAGCGGCCCGTCCCTGAGATAGCTGAACCCCCTTGATGGAGTATCAATCTGAAACGATGACACTCCAAGGTCAAGCAAAATGCCGGCGGCTTTCGGTTTCAGAGCTCGTTCGGCAGAGATTTTTTTCAGGATCGCCTCAATATTCTGAAAATTCCCCTTCACCAGAACTGTATGAGCTTCATAATCCTTCAGCTTTTTTGATGCCTCTTGTAGTGCTTCATCATCCTGATCTATACCGACAAGCAGGGATTGCTGAAGATAACCTCCCTGATGCAGCGCATGCAGCAGGGCTTTTGAGTGACCTCCCCCCCCAAGAGTCCCATCGATATAGATTCCCGGTTTTCTGGCCATGAATGCTACAACTTCAGTGGCAAGCACGGGATCATGAAATATGCTCTGCGCCATGGCTCTCAAAAATACCTTCCGGCAAGTACTGCCAAACGACTTGCGCTTTCGTCGAGAAGAGCCCTGAGTCGTTCAGGTTCCCATATAATCATTTTTGTATCCGCTCCTATAAGAACAACATCCTTTGTAATGCCTGCATGTTCGAGAAACTCCTTTGAGAGCGCAATCCTGCCCTGGCGGTCAAGTTCAACTGTTTCAAGAGATTCGTACATCAATGTTTTCAGTAACCGCTCATCAGGGTTAAAATCAGAGAGATCTGAAATGGTTTTGCGCATCTCTTTCCAGATAAACGGCTCATACAGCTCAAGAGATCGGTCGGGGGCTTTCATAATGTAAAGCACTTCATGACGACCCGTCAACTCGCAGTCAATACCTGATAACGCCGATTCGCCAAATTTTCGACGAAACCTTACCGGAATCATCAGCCGCCCTTTCTCGTCAACTGCATGTCTCTCTTTCCCTATAAAGCCTGCCATTTCAACAACCCCATGAACCTTGATTATGCAGATCTTGCCGCCACTTATAACCTTATTGGACTATAAAACTGTAAATATCAGGAATTGGCCGCCACCGCCTCCCATTTCTTCCCCTTTTTTACCACTTTAAAATGTATAAAAAAGGAGGCACTAAAAAAATAGTCCTCTTGAGTGAAGTTTTTCAGGGAGGGAATGTTCCGGAGATTGTGTGAAGGTGAAAATCAACCTGTCAGAAAAAGGTTTCCTCGGCAGGCAATCGTTGCGGCATATCAATCATGCGCACGACTTACACTTGCTGACTGGCAGGATCAATCCATTGGGTGATGTCTGCTTTCTGAATCACATCGTTGCATCGTGGGGCCAGTGGCTATACCGCCCCACGATGACTTCTGTTACATGGTTCAAAAACTAATGAACCGCTATATCAATCTCCCAGGACTGACCATCAACAGTAACCTGAATCTTTATGTCTGTAATATCAGCCGGAGGATTCGTTACGGTAAAAGTATCGGTACCTCTATCGTAGGTAATCCAGTCAGGCAAGCTTCCTCCACCTACAAGAGAAACAGTTTCGTTTTTCCCTGCAATCGTTTTCGAAACCGCTTCCGGAAGCGTGAAGCTGAATGCCTCGTTATTATTGACGATTGTAGCTGGAACCGAAACGGTAACCTTACCCGGATCCACAGGATCCTGCGTCACGGTTACGCTTGACGTCGTATAGGCAACGTATGTCTGATTCACCGTACCCGGGTTGTAAATGGGCGCCTGGGGTGCCTGTTGCGGTGTCTCTTCTTTCGTTTTGATTGTCAACGTCCCAGGCAAAAACTCAATGTCGTATCCTGTGAGATACTTAACTGCTGTATGATGCCCTTGATTGTCTGAATAGAGACCTCCCGGTGTCAAGGGGTAGGTTCCATCTGTAGTCCCGTCTGTTTTATAGGTCACTACTCCATGCAGATTACCTGAAGGCCCAGCAGGATCATAGATAACACCAGGATGACCAGTATAAGGAGGCAGTGTTCCAGCTAATACTTCATCATCAACAGCCGTAACCGTCAAATGTTTCAGGAAATGGCGTAACAGTGGGTTGCTCTGCCCCTCATAGATCCGCCATACTGATGGATTTTGATCTGGTGCTACATACTTGTCATCAATATTCCATCCTGCGGCTAAAAAGGTTGCCATCTGTTTCATCTGGACAGTAGTCTTCCCTGACACAGATTCATCTCCATGTGTAGCCGACGAAATACCTATACCGTTTGCCAGACCCGGATCATCATTATCCCAGAAGCTATTCACTACGGCGCCTTCATTGTAGCCAACCACTCCACCTAATGAGAGTTCATCACCTGTCACCGTTTGTGCAGTGTCGGTATGAGCTCCTTTATCCCAGCCCGAAGAATAGCTGTTTTCAATAGTGCCAGTGGCAGTATTATGGCCTACCAAACCACCTGTATTACTGGTCGGAACGACAACGCCGTCGGTTGGTGCAACTATAATATCATAACCCTTGACAGTACCTGTAGCATAGGTGTTTTTGATTGCACCCTCATTATGCCCGACAAGACCGCCCGTATCACTATGACTACCGGTTACGGATGCATCGACACCGCCTGTTGCAAAGCTTTCAGAAATAGAGCCCTCGTTCCAGCCGACAAGGCCCCCTGTATAATAAGATGCCGTGTTCTCAACACCCACCGCACCTGCGATCTCAGTACCTTCAATCGCATTATTATCTGATGCTGTTGCAGAAATATTCACAGCGACAGTCACATCACCGGTGGCATAGTTCTGCAAAATAACACCGGGCAAGCTGTCTGGTAGTAAAGGTGATACTGAAACCGGCGCAATCTCTTCCGCTGGAGCATTCTTGCCTACAAGACCGCCAGTATAGTAGTTGCCATTGTTGACAACGTTAACAGCTACGGTTCCTGCCGCCGCCTTTTCACCAACCTCAACTACTGCACCGCTGTTTATGGTGACTGTTACATCGCCCAGTGCAAAGTTACCACTGATCGTACCGCCATAATGATTGCCGACCAATCCGCCGCTATAGAAGTCACCCGTATTCTGAACTGTCACTCCTGCTGTGCTGCTATCGATCACGTTACCATCAACGGTTACTGTTGCAGCATCATGAGCAGCATCATTGACGGTAACATTAACGTCACCTGTTGCATAGCTGTCAGTGATATTGCCATCATAATTCTCGCCAGCCAAGCCACCACTATAGAAGTTGCCCTTGTTCGTGATTTCCGCGTCAACTTGGCCATTAACATTACCTGATACTTGAACCGCTGCATGACCATCCACAGAAACGGTTACATTCTCTGAGGCATCACTGCCACTAATTGATGCTCCTTCGTTTTTACCGACTAAACCACCAGTATAGTAGTCAGCGTGATTCTCAACATTTCCTTTTACAAAACTACCGACATTACTTGTCCCACCTGGCTCATTGGCAGTTGTCAACATTATTTCGCCCACATTCACTGTAGATGTGCCATTAATATCTACCAAAACTCCAGTGCCATTGCTGCTGTAGCTACTGCCGGTAATATCACCGCCATAATTCTTGCCGATCAGGCCGCCAGTGTAGTAATTGCCTTCATTCTCAGCCTCCGCTCTTACCGTACTGATTATCTCTCTGCTACCAGTAACTGTATCGTTTGCAGCAACATTGATATCGCCCACAACTACCGTTGCATCTCCTGATACCTTGACACTAACATCACCAGTAGCATCACTACTTCCGCTTATGTTACCAGGGCCATCAGTTGCCCGAACAGCATTCTCTCCGACCAGGCCACCGGTGTAGTAACCGCCTTCATTTTCAACCGTTGATACGATCAAGTCTCGAACCGCACTATTTTCCCCGACATTACCACTAATCGTCACCCCTACATTACCAACAGTCAAACTGGAAGTACCAGAGACATCAACCGACACGCCAGCAACCTTGCTGTTGTAGCTGCTGCCGGTAATCTCGCCGCCGTAATTCTTCCCAACCAGACCGCCAGTATAATAGTTACCTTCATTCTTGACCTTTGTGATTACCGCACCCGTTAATGTTCTGTCTCCTGTCACATCACCACTTAAAACCGCCGTTACATTACCAACAGCTAATTTTGCGTCTCCGAGAACCGTAACCGTAACATCACCAGTGGCGTCACTGCTGCTTATCGAACCATTTTCATTCCTGCCAACCAGACCAGCAGTGTAATAGTCACCTTCATTCTTGACCTCTGCTTTTACAAAACCACCAACATAACTGTTTCCATCAACTCTTTCGCCCACTGTCGCACTGGCATCGCCAACGGTAAAGTCCAGAGTGCCTTTCACCGAAACGCTCACGTCGCTTGATGCATTACTGTTGTCAATATTGCCGACATAGCCAATGGCATCATTCACAAAGGTGCCTACATTTTTACCTACAAGACCTGCAGTGTAATAGACGCCTTCGTTCGATACGGTGACTGTAGCTTTTTTCGCTGGAGCAGGGTGTCCTGCAACTTTCGTCACGTTCCCGGTATCGTCAAGCGTGCTGGTGACATCAAGTGTTACCTTACTACCTGTCGCGTCGCTATGGCTGATATCACCACTCTCATTACGACCGATCAAACCCCCTGTATAGTAACGGCCGTCATTTGTTACGCTTACTTCAAGCGCTCCAATACCAAGAGCATCGCCTATGCCTGCAACACTCATGCTGCTGATCAGCGTCGCTGTCACGTCGCCCGATGCGCTGCTCTTGTCAATATCTCCTGCATAACCAACAACATCACCGGCAAGATTCCTGATAACCTTCCCGACATTCTTGCCGATCAGGCCGCCAGTGTAATACACGCCATCATTCGATACCGTCACTTTCACATTTTCATCTTTCGGGGGACGTGACAGCGTCACCGCACTTGCACTGCCATCATCAACCGTGCTGCTCACCTTAAGGCTGACTGACGTCGCGTTGGAGTTGCTCTCTTCGCTGACATCCGCATTTTCATTACGACCAATCAGACCGCCTGTATAGTAACGTCCCTCATTCGTTACGCTCACATCATAGCTGCCACTGCCAACGCCTGCGACACTCACACCGCTTGTCAGCGTCGCACTCACTGCACCTGATGCACTGCTGCCCGTTACATCCCCTTGATGACTATCGTACTCAGCTCCGTCTTTCGTGATTTTCGTGACAATGGTGCCAATATTTTTACCCACAAGACCGCCTGTGTAATACACCCCTTCGTTCGATACCGTCACATTGCCTTTTTTCTCTGCTGCTCCGCCACCGGCTACTTCCGTCACATTGCCCGTATCGTCAAGCGTGCTGCTGACTGACAGAATTACAGCTCCGCCTGCGTTACTATCGGTGATATTGCCGCTCTCATTACGGCCAATCAGTCCGCCGGTATAGTAACGACCATCGTTCGTCACGCTGATATCAAGAGTACCGCCGCCAAGAGCATCACCAATGCCTGCAACACTCATGCTGCTGATCAGCGTCGCACTCACTTCTCCTGATGCACTGCTGTTGCTTATATCTCCTGCATACTCAACTACATCACCAGCAAGATTCCTGACAATCGTCCCGACATTCTTGCCGATCAGGCCGCCAGTGTAATACACGCCATCATTCGATACCGTCACTTTCACATTTTCATCTTTCGGGGGACGTGACAGCGTCACCGCACTGGCACTGCCATCATCAACCATGCTGCTCACCTTAAGGCTTACCGCACCACCGGCGTTACTTTCCGTCGTTACATCCGCATTTTCATTACGACCAATCAGACCTCCAGTATAGTAACGACCGTCATTCGTTACGCTTACGTCATAGCTGCCGCTGCCAACGCCTGCGACACTCACACCGCTTGTCAGCGTCGCACTTACACTGCCTGATGCACTGCTGTGGCTTATATCACCTTCATGACTATCGTACTCAGCTCCGTCTTTCGTGATTTTCGTGACAATGGTTCCAATATTTTTTCCAACCAAGCCGCCAGTGTAATAGACGCCCTCGTTCGATACCGTCACATTGCCTTTTTTCTCTGGTGCTCCGCCACCAGCTACTTCCGTCACGTTGCCCGTATCGTCAAGCGTGCTGGTGACATCAAGTGTTACCTTACTGCCTGTCGCGTTACTGTCGCTGATATTGCCGCTCTCATTCCGGCCAATCAGTCCGCCGGTATAGTAACGTCCATCGTTCGTCACACTGATATCAAGAGTTCCGCCGCCAAGAACATCGCCTATGCCTGCAACACTCATGCTGCTGATCAGCGTCGCACTCACTGCACCCGATGCACTGCTGTTGCTTATATCGCCTGCATACTCAACCACATCTCCGGCAAGATTCCTGACAATCGTCCCGACATTCTTGCCAATCAGGCCGCCGGTGTAATACACGCCATCATTCGACACTGTCACTTTCACATTTTCATCTTTCGGCGGACGTGACAGCGTCACCGCACTGGCACTGCCATCATCAACCATGCTGCTCACCTTAAGGCTTACCGCACCACCGGCGTTACTTTCCGTCGTTACATCCGCATTTTCATTACGACCAATCAGACCTCCAGTATAGTAACGACCGTCATTCGTTACGCTTACGTCATAGCTGCCGCTGCCAACGCCTGCGACACTCACACCGCTTGTCAGCGTCGCACTTACACTGCCTGATGCACTGCTGTGGCTTATATCACCTTCATGACTATCGTACTCAGCTCCGTCTTTCGTGATTTTCGTGACAATGGTTCCAATATTTTTTCCAACCAAGCCGCCAGTGTAATAGACGCCCTCGTTCGATACCGTCACATTGCCTTTTTTCTCTGGTGCTCCGCCACCAGCTACTTCCGTCACGTTGCCCGTATCGTCAAGCGTGCTGGTGACATCAAGTGTTACCTTACTGCCTGTCGCGTTACTGTCGCTGATATTGCCGCTCTCATTCCGGCCAATCAGTCCGCCGGTATAGTAACGTCCATCGTTCGTCACACTGATATCAAGAGTTCCGCCGCCAAGAACATCGCCTATGCCTGCAACACTCATGCTGCTGATCAGCGTCGCACTCACTGCACCCGATGCACTGCTGTTGCTTATATCGCCTGCATACTCAACCACATCTCCGGCAAGATTCCTGACAATCGTCCCGACATTCTTGCCAATCAGGCCGCCGGTGTAATACACGCCATCATTCGACACTGTCACTTTCACATTTTCATCTTTCGGCGGACGTGACAGCGTCACCGCACTTGCACTGCCATCATCAACCGTGCTGCTCACCTTAAGGCTTACCGCACCACCGGCGTTACTTCCCGTTACATCTGCATTTTCATTACGGCCAATCAGCCCGCCGGTATAGTAACGACCGTCATTGGTAACACTCATATCAAGACCGCCATTGCCAAAAACATCACTTATGCCGACGACACTCACGCTGCTCATCACTGATACTGTAACATCACTCGCTGCGTTACTACCGGTAATATCCCCTACGTAATTTCCGTCTACAAGAACGGCGGTATTTTTCCCGACAAGTCCACCTGCATAGTAAACCCCTTCGTTTTCAACCGTAACCGTACTATTTTTTTCGTGAGAACCAGGGCCAAGAAGTCCTGCGGTATCAGTTTTATTAATCTCTCCATCAATGATACTCGTCACATCCAGAGATACCGGACCAACCACAGAACTGTCAGGAACATCGACTTGAACAGCGCCTCGAACATCACCTCCAATATTATTGCCAATCAACCCGCCAACATAATATTCTCCTTCGTTCTTGACCGTTACATTGACTTCGCCGTCATCTCCCTTGTCAATTGCCGCAACATCCAAATGAGATGATACGGTAAGACTTACACCTGTACCAGATGCACTGTTGTGATAACTACTGCCGCTAATATCTCCACCGTCGTTTTTACCAACAAGACCGGCAGTATAGTAGTGACCTTTATTTTCCAGAATAATCTCTCTGTGTTCGGATGGACCAAATAGAGTGTCTACGGTATTGACATCAGTTAACTCCTTGTTCACCGTTACCGTAACAGTACCGGTCACATGACTGTCACTGATGTCAGCCATATAATTATCACCAACAAGCCCGCCAACACTAATTACATCACCTTCATCACGTCCTTTGTCAAGCACAACAGATGGATCAATATCACGAACTGAAATACCACGATTCAGCAAAACACTAACATCTCCATTGAATGAGCTTCCGTCGATTTTGCCTCCAATATTTTCTCCAACCAGGCCACCGACAGTAACATCAAAATAACGACCATGCCAATGATGATCATTGTCCGGCTCAAGATTAACCGTTACCGTACCGTAAACATGGCTGTCGCTGATGTCGCCCTCATAATTATAGCCTACAAGGCCGCCTACAGTCACCTCATTGCCATTACCGTATCCACTCAAAGAACAAGAGCTGGTGCAAATATCCGTATAGCCGCCAATAACGCTGCCAGTAAATGAACTTCCTGTAATAGAACCTCTGTAGATGATATCAACTGGCGGCGGAACAAGAGGAGATACCTGATTGTTACCTTTATTGTACCCCACAAGACCGCCAACGTAAGTATAACCAACAACGCTGCCAGCAAAATCGACATTAACGATATTAGCTCCACCGTTGTAACCTATTAAACCTCCAACATACTCATGACCCTTAACGCCAACGCTTTGACCAGTTGTGTTAACATTGAGATTGGCGATAGTCGCACCATTTTTCTGGGCATCTGAATCAATCCGGCCTATAAAGCCAATGAAGTCATTCTTCGGCTGGTTGATTGAAAGACCACTAATAGTATGATTACCGCCGTCAAGTTCAGAAGCGTTAAATATCGGAATCCAGAAGCCTGAACCTAAAGAAGCTAAGTCAAGGTTACTGGAAAGCTTGAACTTGTAGGAACTGGATTCATTAACAAAGCCCAGAATGTTTGCCAGATTGCCTTGTGAGCCAAGGCCATAAATGTTAACGTTGCTGATTTCGTAGTACCCATCACCATCCTTGTTGAAATAGTTCGTGATGTCAAGAGGCTGACGGAAACAATTGGTCCAATCTGTGAACTGCCTTTCATAAATACCGTATGGGGTAACTTCTCCCGAGTTAGTGCCACCACCGACATGAACGCGTGCAAAACTGATGTTATAAAAGCTGTTGGTGACAAGGGGAGTCTTTGCGTCGTAATTATTATAACCAATCAAGCCACCAACGTTATACCCGGTACCATAAACATATTCAAAACCGGTTGTCGCTGTTGCATAACTACCGGAGACAGATCCTTCATTATGACCAACAAGACCACCAACATCGTCACGGCCAGTTACATCGGCCCCCACAGTACCGCTGTTGCTAATAATACCTGCATCATTATATCCGACAAGACCGCCAACATTGTCGTGTCCTATAACTTTTCCTGATATAACTTTCAGATTATTGACGACGCTGTCACTCCCCAGCCACCCAATAAAACCGATAGTATCGTTTTTCGGTTGATTAACAGAAAAACCGGTTATAGAGTAATTGCAACTGGAACCATCCAGTTCCGCAGCGTTAAAAATCGGAAGCCATAATCCTGAATCCAAAGACAAATTAATGTCTCTTGTTAACTTGAAAGTATAGTCGCTGGAATCATTAACAAAGCCAAGCATGTTTCTCACATCATCCACAGTGCTGACCTGATAGTAGCCATCACCATCCTTTGTGAAATAGTCTCCAATGGAAAGTGACTTGCCGTGGCCGAGCCAGTCATCAAATTGACAGGAATACACCCCATAAGGAGTAACTTCTTTTCCTACTCCATCTCCTCCGCCTACAAGAACTGTTACAGCGTCAATATTGTAGAAGCTGTTGATAACGTTTCCGTCATTGAAACCAACCAACCCTCCGACATTATACCCTGTGCCGCTGACATTGTTCAGAGAGGAGCTGCGAGTTATGGTACCACTATTATGGCCAGCGAAACCGCCAATGTCATCACTGCCATTCACCAGTCCTGTCAGTGTATAGCTATCAGTAATAGAACCGGCATTGTGCCCGACAAAACCTCCGATATCTTCGTTGCCGGTAACTGTGGCGGTAACGGAGCGAGATCCAGAAACTATGTCGCCATAGCCATTCGAAAAGCTGTTACTAATTATGCCTGCTTCATCATTATACCCCACCAGACCGCCAACTTCTTTATGCCCCTCTACACTGCCTGCTATCGGAGCTGTTACGGCACCGATACTGAAATAGCTGTCAGCAAAACTTGAGGTTATCAAACCACTATTATAGCCAACCAGACCACCAACATTTTCATCGCCCGTCACGCTACCCTGAACTGCTCCAATTAATAACGTACTAAAATAGCTGTTGGCATAGCTGGCACCAATAATGCCATAATTCGCCCCGACCAATCCACCTGTGTTATAATCCCCACTGACAGTACCATTAAAATAACTGTAGGAAATCTCAGTTTTACAAGCATTGGTGCCAACTAGACCGCCCGTGTTGTGATCTCCATTTACAGTACCATTAACACTGGTGTTCATGATCACGCCTGCATTAACGCCTGCCAACCCTCCAGTGCTCTCCTCGCCATTAACGATACCGTTAACAGAACTATTAATAATCAGGCCAGCATTGGTGCCTGCCACCCCCCCCACGTTATCCACACCATTAACCGCGCCACTAAACGAAATGTTCTGGATTGTACCATAATTGGTTCCGACCAAACCGCCAGTATTGTCTTGATGGCAACCACTGCCTGTAATAGAAAAACTTGCCAGGCCAAGGTCACGAATAAGACTTGTTGGCGCAGTAGTCGCAAACAGGCCAATATTGTCCGCTGAAGAGTTGATGGTAAGAGAACTGATAGTATGCCCCAGGCCAGCAAACGTACCAGAGTAATTGCTGATTGGAGTAAAACCGTGACCGGAATTCCAGCTTGATGTATCGCCTGCATTAATATCACTGCCGAGAGCATAGTTTAATCCAGTATTACCAGACATTCCCTGCAAATCATTTGTCAAATGGCTTGAAGAGGTGCCCAGCGATGTTATAACATTGTAGGTTTTTTCAGTGCCGGTATTGCCTTGCAATGTCTTAAACGTTGATCCTGCAATAAGGTTTACCTCGGCGCCATTATTAAAGCTGTAGTCGTACCCTTCACCGCTTCCTGAATCCTGGCCGTATTTCAGGGACAAACTTGCATTACTACCAGTTGCGGTCACACTGTTATTAAAAATAATATCTTCGCCTGCCGTGAAAGTTAAATGAACGCCACTGCCATTCGCAGTTACACTGGCACCCGCAGCCACCCCTTTATTGAAAATAATGTCAGTACCCGCAGTAAAGTTCAAAACAGAACTTCCGTTCATAACAACACTACCATTCTCAATGAAACTTCCACTTTTATTAAAAACGATGTTGTTTGCAGTGAAGCTTAAATTCGAACTCGTAACGGTATTATAAATGTTAATATCATTCCCGGCAGTGAAAGTCAAATTTGCGCTCGTCACCGGACTATAAATCTCAATATTATGGCCTGCCTTAGAAACAAAACTGGCAGTTCCATTATTTGCAGTAACACCGTAATTGAAAAGGATATCATGACTGGCATCCAAGGTCAGTTGTGTGCTTCCATTCCACACAATATTAGTGTTAACCCAAATATCTCCGTCATTTGTTGCAACCAAAACATTTGAAGAAGCCAAGGCATCTGTAATTTTTCTGACACCTATTACACTTACACCTGCTATATTTACACCAGACGCAACACCTCCACTCACACTTCCAATATTAAACGTACTCTGAATATTAATGTTAACTGGGTCAATCAGCCAAGTCCCAGCCATTCCGTAAGGTGCCAAAGTAGTAATCACTGAGTCGTCAGTAATATTGAGCAGCGCCCCGGAAGTCTCAATAAAGCCACCATCACCACCATTTGGAGCCGAAGCATCCAGAGTCCCAGAAAAAATTGTTGTGCCAGCGCCCGCATCAAGAATAATCCGCCCTGCTTTCTCGGTAACCGTCTGAGCCTCAATAACACCGCTGTTGTTGACCGTTGACTGAATCAGTTCATCAGCAGCTTTTGTGGTCATAACCACGAGCCCGCCATCAGCCTTGATAAGTCCCTTGTTCTCTACCAGGGCGTTCACCGCGCCTTCCTCAACCTTATAGGTAATGAGGCCATCACCAACAAAATCAAGCATTACCTGATTACCAGCGGCAAGTAATACGCTGCCACTGTTGGCGGTTATACTTCCGTCGTTGACCACGTTGGGAGCAATAAGCGCTACTACACCTCCCGCCGCGTTGATTGCTCCCTCATTTTGTATTAAACTGAATGTACCGGAATTACTGAACTTGTATATTCCCGCATTAAAGTCAGCATCAGCCATACTCAGTGTCGAGGCAACAAGGCTTCCGACATCAACCTGTGCTGTCTTGCCAATAACGATACCTGAGGGATTAAGCAAAAACACCTTTCCATTAGAGGAGAGGTTACCCATAATGTAAGATGGATTCCCGTCCTTGATTCTGTTCAGTGCCGCCGCCTGACTGTTTGGCTGATCGAAACGTACTGACGCCGAGGAACCAATATTGAAACTATCCCAATTCGCAATCATTTGCTGGGACGTCTGTGTCACCGTCATCTTGTTCAGCTCAGAGGCTATAGTGGCATTACCAGAGGTTACCTGTGGTCCAACAGGCAAGGTGCCGGACTCAATAGCATAAGCCGGGTCTCCAGCCGCAAGCATCACTGCGAGAACTGCAAGACTAGGAAGCGGTGATTTTGGAACCCCTCCGTTTGACTTTACCTTTTCGGAGACGACAATCCACATCTCCTTTGTGTGTGACCAAACGACGTTAAAAATCCTGTTCATAATATTGGCTTTAGCTACTTGCGAAAACTGAAGTTAATGACCTGCCTGTCTTGTTTTTTCTAAAAATAGATTTCCCCTTGCAACCAGAAACGGCTTTTGTCGTTCTGCCCGTCCGAGTTTTTACCCAGTCTTTGTCCGGGATTGGTACCAATCACATGTGCCCAGCTTGCGCGAACTGCACCTCTTTCCGTAAAAATATAGTTGAATCCTACGCCCGCACCCTGCAACCAGTAATCGTTACGATTCGAGTCATTGAGGACATCGCCAGCAAAACGATCTTTGTTAAGAGTAATATGCCCTGCATCAAAAAAACCACTGGCCTGAAGAGTCCCGTATTTAGCTGCAAGAGGGATATTAAAACGGAGATCTGCTGAAACAAGCTGCCCTTCATCTCCTGACGCTTCACCAACTGGATATGCACGAATACCGAATGGGCCACCAAGTGAAAGTTGTTCACTGTTTTCAAGATTATCCAGCGCCTTCTGGGCAACTCCTGAAACATTCAGGCTGACTCCGTCCGCAAGACGCTGAACACGCGTCAGTCCAGCATTAAAACGAGTGTATTGACCCTCTCTTCCGGTGGGAGCAATAGACTCATGAAGGTTGCCTGTGGTGGCGCCTACGTTGTAGGTGATAGAACCGCCTCCCCAGAATTTATCATAATGGTCACCGTTGGCGCTTAATGTTACACTGTGCAGTTGCTTGTCGGATATGTCCGCGCCTGCCTTTGTATCAACAAGTACTTTATATTGGTATGACAGCGCGGTCCAAAGATTGCTGGTGCGGCTGCGAACCAATGCATACGTAAGGCCTGCATCGACATTATTGCTGCTGCCTTTGTAGTTGAGCGCGGTAAATTCACCACCGAGTTCATAATTCATGCCGGTATAGGAGACCATCGCGCGGAGGCCTGGAAACAATATTGGGAGACTGTAACCAATGCGACCCTGAACAAGTCCTTCCGCTTCAGTCAGAAGAGCAGAGACCTGATCTCCATACCGAAAGGGATCATTAATTGCGACGGTGGTATTGACCCTGAATGCACCGGTATAATGGTTTCCATAATTATCGCCAAAAAGCACCCCTGAAAGCATTGGGCCTTCGCTTACCGCCAGTGACACTCTGGTTGTACCCGGAATTGTTCCCTGGGCCATTGAAACCCGTGCAATAACGCCTGGCAGATCATTCATCAGAAGAACTGAACGCTCAAGCTCTTGCTCATTGAGCGGCTCACCCTTGCGTACTGCAGTTTCACCGATATCGCGGAGAACATTTTGACATATCCGTGCAGTTCTGTCAAGCTTCAGATCAAGACCTCCATCGCTTGCGCCCTGAATAACAGCTATTTCGATGATACCATCAGTCACGTCCTGCTTTGGGAGATAAGCCCTTGCGCGGAACCATCCCTTTTTGTTGAAATGGGTAGTAATTTTATTGGTAAGTGCTTTCAGCTCACCGAACGTTATGGTTTTTCCTTTTGCGTCCGCCACCAGTGCCTGTAGCTCCGGCTCAGTCGCAACTCCCTCATAACCGCTGAAGGTAAAATCCTTCACAGAAACAAGAGCACCCATCTCAGATTTTGTCGCTGATTGCTCTTTGACTTTTTCTGACTGAGGCAACTGACGAGGTTGCTTTGTTTGATTCTGCTGGTCACGAAGTATACTGCCTGCGGTTACACCGGGGGGAGTAACCGCTGCATAAATCGACACTGCCGGAGAAGCAACCGCAAGAGCCGAAAGTAGTCCAATAAAAGACCCTGCTTTAAATGCAATTATATTTCGCACTGATAATCATTTTTTCATTGATGGAAGACTTGGCCTTTCTTACATAATATTTTTTTAAATTTACCAAAAAAAAAAATCAATTGCCCAACTTTTTTCCATTAATATCAATTTGTATGAGCTTTGATAGCTGTTTTGCCGATGGTGTTTGCATATCTTCTTTACAAGCCCTTGGTCTTGTTCCAAAAAAGGGCAAGAAACACTATTTTAAATATATTTATATTGGTTACTGTACACTTAACCTCTTAACTATCGTCATCATGATATCCGACAGCTCCGTTAAAAACTCAGCTCAAAGGCAGGAACTTGACGATTGGAGAAAAAAAATAGATGCGCTTGACCAACAGTTATCGACACTGCTTTGTGAGCGATTGGTATGCGCCCAGAATATCAGCTCTTTGAAATCAAGTATCGGAGAGCAAGTCCTTCAGCCTGAGCGGGAAAAAGAGGTACTGAACAATGTGCTGATTCATGCCGATACTCATCTGAAATCCAGGGCTCTTGAAAAAATTTACCGCTCGATCATTGAAGAAACTCGCCTTTTTCAGCATGAGTGGAAAAGCAGTCAGCCTGATATCCCTTCCAGTTTATAGAGATATCTGTCAATGGTACATAAAAGATCTTTTCTGAAGAAACTTTTTTTGGTTGTCACCGCTCTTGGACTGACCGTCGTGTCAACTTTTCTTTTTATACCTGGCCTCAATACCACCTCCAGAACAACCCATCTTACGGTTCATCGTGGCATGAAATTCAGTGCTATTCTGGATGAGTTGCACCGAAATGAAACAATTACCAGTACCTGGCCAACTCTGCTGACCGCAAGCATTGTTCCAAAACTTCACAATATCAAACCGGGGCGGTATGACATTCCGCCGGGAATGTCGAATTTCGGGCTTCTTTTTTTTCTGCATTTCTCCCCGCCGGATGAAGTGCGCATCACGCTCCCGGAGGGAATTAATATCCGAAAAGTTGCCTCAATCCTTTCACGAAACCTTGATATGGATTCAACAGGCTTCATGGCAGCAGTATCTGACAGAAAATTTTTGGCCGCACAAGGTATTGATGCGGATAATGCAGAAGGCTATCTTCTGCCCGGCACTTATAATTTTGTCTGGTCAAGTACGCCTGAAGAGGCTGCACGATTTCTTATTGGCCGATTTCGGCATTTTTATAACGAACGATGGCAGAACGTGGCCGCTCAACAAGGTCTGAGTGAAACCGGGTTGCTGACGCTGGCCTCAATTGTGGAATCCGAAACCCCGCTTGACTCCGAGAAAGCGCTTGTCGCAAGTGTTTACCTGAACCGACTGAAGGCAAACATGCGCCTGCAGGCAGATCCAACGGTACAGTATGCCCTTGGCGGGACTGCCCGACGCCTTTATTATAAAGACCTTTTAAATGATTCGCCGTATAATACCTATCGCCATAATGGACTTCCGCCAGGACCTATCTGCAACCCCGGAGCCGCATCAATTCTTGCTGTGCTCAAACCTGCCTCTTCCGGTTTTCTTTATTTTGTTGCAACCGGAAATGGAGGACATTTTTTCGCCGAATCATTGAGTGATCATCAGGCAAACATCAAAAAGTATAAAAGCGCCCTGCGCAATGCGTCAAAATGATCACAAGTACAAGGCTGACAGCATCCCTCTCTCTTCAGTTACATTGATTATATTGAAGATTGCATACATTAATAACAATTGATCATTTTTTTAACCAATCATTCATAAGCAATGCAAAAAAAGACCTTGTCTGACATCTCCATCCAGGGCAAGCGGGTGTTAATGAGAGTTGATTTCAATGTCCCTCTTGACGAAAACAAAATCATTACCGACGACAAAAGAATTGTTGAATCACTTCCCTCTATCAAAAAAGTTTTAGAAAACGGTGGCCGGCTTATCCTGATGTCACATCTTGGCAGACCAAAAGGAAAAGTCAATATCGATTATTCACTTGCGCCGGTGGCGGCAAGACTTTCTGAACTGATTGAGTGCCCTGTAACCATGGCAAAAGATTGTATCGGCACTTCGGTGATGCAACAAGTGCTTGCGCTTCAGGACGGAGAGGTCATGCTCCTTGAAAATCTGAGATTTCACCCTGAGGAAGAGGCAAATGATCCTGATTTTTCGAGAGAGCTTGCTTCCCTTGGTGAAGTGTACGTCAATGACGCTTTCGGAACCGCCCACAGGGCTCATGCCTCAACTGAAGGAATTACGCACTATGTCCAGACGGCTGTTGCCGGTTATCTGATTGAACGGGAACTTCTCTATCTTGGAAAAGCACTGCAGGAACCTGAACGTCCATTTGTCGCGATTCTGGGTGGATCAAAGATATCAGGAAAAATTGATGTTCTTGAAAACCTGTTTCAAAAGGTTGATACCGTACTGATCGGTGGAGCGATGGTCTTCACCTTCTTCAAGGCGCAGGGTTTTGAGGTGGGGAACTCTCTTGTGGAAGAGAGCAAAATCGAACTTGCTCTGACCATTCTTGAACAGGCAAAAAGCAAGGGAATCAAATTACTGTTACCTTCAGATGTTATTCTTGCTTCAGAAATTTCCGCAAGTACCGACTTTTATGCAGAAAAAATCTCCAGCATTCCTGAAAAAATGATTGGTGTGGATATTGGCCCTGAAACTGCCGAGATATACCGCAACGAGATTCTTTCTGCACGAACAGTGCTCTGGAATGGCCCTATGGGAGTTTTTGAGATTGACAATTTTGCAGCAGGCACTATGGCAGTTGCGCATGCAATGGCTGAGGCAACAGCTCTTGGCGCAACAACTATTATCGGCGGTGGAGACTCTGCTGCGGCTATTGCAAAAGCAGGTCTTGCAAAAGAGATCACCCATATTTCCACCGGAGGAGGCGCAAGTCTTGAATTTCTTGAGGGCAAGGAACTTCCAGGTATAGCCGCTTTGAACGATTAATGCTTAGTATGTCCAAGTAATGAACTATTCACAGCCATACAGCCCCGGGGGCTTCCAGGTCATGCCCCCGGCTATCAAGACTATTATTCTGGTTAATGTTGCCGTTTTTCTGCTGCAGTTAACGCCTTTCGGAGATGCTATTTCCGCTCTTGGCGCTCTTTGGCCTCTCGGCTCCGGCAACTTTAGAATCTGGCAGCCGGTGACTTACATGTTTCTGCATGGTGGAGGAGCGCACCTGTTTTTCAATATGTTCGCCCTCTGGATGTTCGGTGCTGAAATTGAAAATTACTGGGGCACGCGGCAATTTAACATGTACTATTTTGTCTGCGGAATCGGTGCGGCAATTATCAATCTTGTTGCCACAATCGGCGACCCCTATCCAACGGTCGGGGCTTCCGGGGCTATTTATGGCGTTCTGCTTGCATTTGGCATGATGTTCCCTGACCGCTACATTTTTCTTTATTTTCTCTTTCCCGTCAAGGCCAAATATTTTATTGCCGGTTACGCGCTGATTGAGTTTATATCCGGTTTGGGCAGCCGCTCGATGGGGAGTGGCAGCAACATAGCCCATTTTGCACACCTCGGAGGAATGCTGATCGGCTTCATCTTTATTTCCATTAAACGAGCCGAATGGTCTTTTTCAGAACTGCTTGACAAACTTGTCTCTATTGCCAAAAAAAGAGGTAGGCCCCGACTGCATCAGCAGAAAAAAGTCCATTCAACAGTTTCTGATGCGGAAATTAATGAGATACTCGACAAAATTTCGGCGAAAGGCTATGACTCACTGACCAAAGAAGAACGTCAAAAACTCCTTAAAGCCAGCGGTAAAACATAGGCACTTCAGCAAGCAGAGCATCGCTCAAAACAGGCAACACTCTCGATATGACTGGTTTGGGGAAACATGTCCACCGGCTGTACTGACAAAAGCTTGTATCCATGAAGGGCGATCTCTTTGCCGTCACGGGCAAGACTTGCCGGGTTACAACTGACATAGACAACTCTTTTTGGCCTGAGCCGGAGCATGGTTGTCAGTGCCTTAGGGTGCATGCCTGCGCGAGGTGGATCGGTGATGATCACCTGAGGAGTATCATAATCACTGAGCGTGTCAAGCATTGCGTGAAAATCCTTAAGATCGACCTGGCAAAACAAGACATTTGAAACACCGTTCAGCTCTGCATTGCTGCGTGCGTCATGAATAGAACTTTCAACAACCTCAAGTCCAACGACCCGACGGCAGTGCTTTGCCAGATAGAGGGTAATGGTGCCGGTTCCACAGTAGAGATCATAGACGGTATCATCCGGGTGGAGGTCTGCAACTTCCAGAATAGTTTGATAGAGAACCTCCGCCTGCGAAGAGTTGGTCTGAAAAAAAGAGTTGGCTGATATTCTGAAATCAAGACCACCGAGACGCTCGGTAATATATCCTGTTCCGCAAAGGAGAAACTCTACCTCACCTGTGGCAACATTATTGTGCCGTTGCGTTACATTATTAACCACCGTGATCTTTTTGCCAGCCATACCTGCTTCAAGGTACATCCGGTACCGCTGCATAAGCTCCTCATCATGCCACGATGTTACCAGATTGATCATAATCTCCTGATAACCTTCACTGCAACGAACAACAAGATTCCGCAAAAAACCGGTATGCGCCTTGGCCGCATACGGCACAAGAGCATGTTCAAGTGCAAATGTGCGCGTCAACTCCAGCGCCTGATTCATCTCCTCCTTGGCAAGGAAGCAGTAATCGATATCAATCACCTTTTCAAAGTTACCGGGAGTATGAAATCCAAGCGCAAACTCTTTCGGGCGAGAGAGCTGCTCAAGAGAAAGCTCTTCATGCAAAAGATAGCGCATATTCGAAAATGAAAACTCGATCTTGTTTCGATAATAAAGGGGGCTCGGTGAGCCATGCACCGGGTAGACTGGCGGGTCTATAAAATTACCAAGATGCTCAAGAGCGTCCCTGACTTTTTTCTGCTTGTAGAGCAACTGCGCACCATAGGTAATGTGCATAAGCTTGCAGCCTCCGCAAACACCAAAATATGTGCATACTGGAGGAGTTCTGTCTGGTGATGGCTCAAGCAGTTCAACAGCTATGGCTTCGATATATCGCTGACGAACTTTTTTGATCCTTCCACGAACACGATCACCAACGGCCAGCATCCCGCTGACCATCACCGCCATACCATTATCAAGTCGCCCGAAGCACTGATCTTTTTCTGCAAGATCAGTCACCCTCAGTATGATATCCTCTCCTTTTCTCAAAATCTCCCCTTCCATGTAAAACAGATAAAAATGTATTGAAAACAGGCGCCCTCTTCATGCTCAATGCTCTTATGCACGCAAACTCGGACGGGTGTGCATGATATTTTTCATAACCCAGGTTAACAGAAGATAGATCAGTAAGGCACTGCAAATTCCAATCAGCATCCCTGCAAGAACGTCTCCTGGATAGTGAACACCAACATAGACCCGCGACCAGGAAATCGCTAAAGCATCCATAATCATAATGCAGGTAAACACTTTTTCAACCAGCCGCCCCCGGTGAAAGAAAATCCAGATAACAGTTGCAACTGCGGCTGAATTTGCTGCATGGGATGAAGCAAAGGAATAGCTGTTCGGCTGATTAACAAGCAATCGAACGTGTTCGAGGGCAAAGCAGGGCCTGATACGCTGAACAAGTGGCTTGAGAAAACCCGATGCCACAACATCAGCCATACCTATAGCCAGAAGAGCAACGGATATAATAAGAAAAGCTGATTTTCCACGCCTCAAAAGAATAAAAACAACTGCAAGAAAAATGACAGGCCAGGAGAGGCTGATCGTTGTGAGATAGATCATAAGATCATCTGCTGCGGGGTGAACCAACCGAAGGTTCAGCAACCTGAACAGCCAGACATCAGCCTGCTCAATAGGCGTCATCATGTTTTCTTACTTTTTGACTCCCCCTTTTTTCTGTTTCCTTGCCGAACCAGAAGAGGGGCTGACCAGACTCACATTCGGCATATCTGCCGCAGTTGTCGTTTTATTGATGTAAAACTGCTGGGCAACACTGAAGATATTAAACATCAGATAGTAGAGGCCCAAACCTGCGGGCATATTGTTAAAAAAGAGAAGCATCATAGCGGGAAACATATACATCATCACTTTCGCCTGATCATTCGTCTGCGTCGTCGGGGTAATTTTCTGCTGGAGATAAACCGTCACCGCCATGAGAATAGGAAAAACAGCAATGTGGCTTCCATACATGGGAATTGCAAAACCAAAATCAAAAATTGAATCCGGTACAGAGAGATCCTTTGCCCAGAGAAAGCTGTGCTGACGAAGCTGAATCGAGGAACGGAAGACATAGAACATGGCAAACAGCAGTGGCATTTGCAGCACCACAGGCAAACAGCCTCCAATAGGATTTACTCCGGCTTCCTTGTAAATCCGGCCCAGTTCACTCTGCAATTTGGCCGGATTATCCTTGTACTTCTCCTGCAGCTCCTTGAGCACTGGCTGAAGAGCCGACATTTTTTTCATTGACTTGGTTGAAGCCATTGAAAGAGGGTAGGTAACCAGTTTAATCAGAAAAGCAAAAATGATAATGATAATTCCATAATTACCCACAAAACCATTCATCCAGGTAAAAACCGGCAGAATAATATACTCGGCAAAAGGTCGAGTCAGCCAGTCCCACCCAAAATCCATAACCTTTTCGAGACCAACATTCTGTGCCTTGACGGTGTTATAGTCAAGAGGCCCAAGATATATTTTGAACTTGTCGTTGACAACCTCCCCTGTTTCAGGTACTCCCATTTTCAGGGCTGCAACATAATTTTCAAAATCATTCCCAGGCGCTCTTTTACCATCAAGATAGATCCCTGCTGTATGGCCCTGTGGAATAAGCGCGACAACGAAATACTTGCTGCGAACCGCAACCCACCTGGCCTCTCCTGACTGCTCCTCACGATAGGGCTCATTCGGCTTGCTTGCATCAATCTTTACCTGGCTGCCACCAAGAAAAGCGCTTGCCCATGTATTTTGGGCTTCATCCTGACGGTTTTTTTCTGAATAAGCTACTCCGCCATCCCATTGCAACTGGTATTCATTGCCTGCAAGCTCACTGGCAAACCCTGTCAGTTTGACATCATAGCCAACACTATAACTGTCACCTCCAAAAAGCCAGGTAATGTCAACCGCTTGCTGTGGCGTCACAGCGAGATGATAACGCAACGCATAAGTCTCTTTTCCTTTGACGGTATGAAGGGTATCAAGTGAGGCTGTGCTGAAATAGAGATCCCGTGTATCTATTTTTTTGCCTTCACGTGTAAGAAAAAGCAGTGAGAGAGCTCCATTTTTTCCATTGCTCACGAGATCAAAGGCTTTGCGATTGCCATCAAGATGCTTTTTGAGGACAAGAGACTTCAGTGTTGCCCCTTTGGAGGAGAGTGTTGCCCGAAAAAGATCGTTTTCAACCGTAAAGAGTTGCTCTTTGCCACCTGCAGAAGCCGCAAAAACACCAAAATTATCAGAAACAGGAGTTGAAGAGAGCGCTGAGGGCACTTGAACCTGCTGCGCCACCTGCTCCGTTTTCACGGTGTTCGCCTTCTGCAACGGTTTATTAGCCGGCGACATGAACTGAAGCCAGACCATCATGATCACAGCTATAATTGCAAGGCCGGTTACCGAATTTCTATCCATGACCACTTTCTTTATGTTTGACCAGAAAAATCATTTTTTACCTACCGATACAGGAGGGACAGGATCAAATCCTCCTTTTGAAAATGGATTGCATCGCAGAACCCGCCACACCGTCAACCATAATGCATAAAAAAAATTATGCTGCTGAAAGGCTTCCAGGGCATAACTTGAACAGGTGGGAATATACTTGCAGGATGGGCCAAGCAATGGAGAAAGAAATGCCCGGTAGAATTTTATTACCGATATCGGTATCAAATTAAAAAACTTCCAGTTATTCATGCTTCTACAGACTCCTTTGCCCAGTATTAAACGTCTTCAGCCAATCAACAGTGCGCATTATCAGGATTCATGAAAGTTCCATCCTGCCCATTAATCCACTGATCTCCTTGCTGAAAGCTTCAAGAGCGGGAAGAGTCTTTCTTCGACCAATATAAATGAACGCGATGCAGAGCTGTTCACTTAAGCGGCCATCGTTCTTTTCCTCTGCTTCCACAGTCAGTAATGTTTTTTCAAGCCTGTAAGCCTCCCTCATCATCCTTTTTACCCTGTTGCGACTGACAGATGATGAGAGTGTTTTTTTACCCACAGTAAACAAAATGGCTGGAACCCCCTGAAAAACATGGTTGTCCGGTTTGAGAGAGGCATAAACTACCCTTATAAAATCCCCTTTTTCGCTGTTTCCACTACTGAATAAGAGTGAAATCAGTTGCTTTCTTCTCAGGAGCTCATGCTTGCCCAATGAATGCACGTGTTTTTTTTTCAAAACCTCAATGAGCAATAACTAATAATTAAACCATGAACAGTGCCTTACTGCCCAGCCGTACCCATATCACAACTGACAGTGAGCGAATGACGCCCCTTGGCTCTTCTTGCTGATAAAACTTTCCTTCCGTTTTTGGTCGACATTCTCTGTCTGAAACCATGCTTGTTTCTTCTTTTTCTATTCCTTGGCTGATAGGTTCTTTTCATCGCTTAGAGCTCCACACTTTTAAAATATGTTCTTCAAAATCATAGGGCGCGTAATTTAACACAAGGAACAATCAATAACAAATAGTTCCGTTATGGAGGGCCTTGAAACGGTGTGTCAAATTTGAATTTTTACTGGCATATCGATCTTAAAAGCGATAAAAAATAATGCATTCCACGCTGCCCGTCAACAATGTTGACAATTTGTTGATAAAAAAAATTTACCCCCAGAAAACCCAGTCAGTTCGGCCATTGGAAAAAGTCAACAGATGTTGACTACTTTTATGAAATTTGCACATAGTGCATTATAATATATAATCTTAAAGTGTTGAAAAAACCGAGCGGCTGTCATCTTCCATATCAACATTTTTCCACAAAGGAAATTGTTTTTTATCCACTGAAAAAACTAACTTGTGAACACTGAATGTTGATGACGAAAAAAAAACGCCTCTTACCTCTTTAATTTTCTGTTTTTATGCCTGAAGTTACGTCAAAAACATTTTCGGAAAACCAGTCATCTCAACACCGGAAAAGCACCACCATGGAGCAGCAAGTCTGGGAAGCTTGCCTCGACGTGATCAAGGATAAAATTAATCCTTTAGCGTTTAAAACCTGGTTTTTGCCAATCAGACCTTTGAATTTTTCGGGTAGTGAATTAACGATTGAGGTACCCAGTCAGTTTTTTTATGAATGGATTGAAGAAAATTACTCCTCCTTTTTAAAACAGGCTTTGAAAGAGGTTATTGGCCCTGAAGCAAGATTGATGTATTCAATAGTCATGGATAAATCACAAGGGCAACCAGTCACCATTGAATTACCACATCAGAATACAATGAATGGCGACTTCATTTCCGCAAGCAGATCTTCGGAAAAACAGCCTGACAATCATGTTGATTTTGAGAGAAATCTTGCCAGATTTGAAACGCATCTGAATTCAAAATATACTTTTGAAACTCTTATACGTGGTGATTGTAACTCGCTGGCTTTTGCAGCCGCTAAAGCTGTTGCACAAAGCCCGGGTCAGAATGCCTTTAACCCATTAGTGATTTATGGAGGGGTTGGCCTTGGCAAAACACATATCATGCAGGCAGTAGGAAACAGTGTTCGACTCAACAGACTGTCTGAAAGAGTACTTTATGTATCAAGTGAAAAATTTGCTATTGATTTTGTCAATGCCATCCAGAATGGTAAAATTCAGGAGTTTTCATCTTTTTACCGCTCGATTGATGTCCTCATTATTGATGATATTCAATTCTTCTCGGGCAAGGAGAAAACGCAGGAGGAGATTTTTCATATTTTTAATACCCTTCATCAATCAAATAAGCAGATTATTCTCTCTGCCGACAGGCCCATCAAGGATATTAAAGGTATTGAAGATCGGCTTATCTCCCGATTTAACTGGGGACTTTCCGCTGATATACAACCCCCTGACTATGAGACACGCAAAGCAATTATACTGAGTAAACTTCATCAGAGTGGAGTGAATCTCAATGAGTCAGTTATTGAATTCATAGCAACAAATGTCACAGAAAACGTGCGTGAGCTTGAAGGGTGTATTGTGAAACTGCTTGCTGCCCAGTCTCTTGATAATCAGGAAATAGACTTGCATTTTACCAAATCAACACTTAAAGACATTATCCGTCATACAACAAAACAGCTTACACTTGACACCATAGAGAAAGCTATCTGTTCTTATTTTTTAATTACACCAAATGATCTTAAGGGAAAATCCAAAAAAAAGGAGATTGCTGTTGGTCGCCAGGTAGCAATGTATCTTGCTAAACAGATGACTGACTCATCATTAAAAACCATTGGCCTTCATTTTGGCGGAAGGGATCATTCAACTGTTATTCATGCAGTCAATACGATGGCGAAAAAAGTTGAATCAGGAACAGATGAACGGAAAAAAATTGAAGAGATAAAAAAGAGAATCGAGATTCTCTCAATGTAATGTTCAGGATGTGGACAAGATGTTGGAATATGCTGTAATGAATCTTGATAACACAGATCTTGTCAACATCATCAGAGTACAGTAAAAATGATGAACAAAGCATCAACGGTAAAACAGTAAACAAGAGAGAGGTTATCAACATATAACGCAGCAGAATGATTGTTTTAACCCTTTTAAATTCAATATTTTAATATTTTAAGTGAGAGCTTGTCAAGATTTCCACACTCTCAATAACAACAACAGATCTTAATTAATCATCAAATAGTTAAAGTTGGAGCAGATGAAATTTATATCCTCAATCCGTCAACTTCAGGATCCTGTCAGTAAAGTTGCTCAGGCAATCCCTGCAAAATCACTGGATCCCCGTTATGAAAATATTCACCTCTCCATTGAGCCTGGTACTTTAACACTTTTTGGCACGGATGGTGAATTGTCAATCAAGGCAAAAATTGATATTGAAACCACTGATGTTGTCAATATTGGTATCAATGCCAAGCTTTTGCAGGATTTTCTCAGAAGTATGTATGACACCGCAGTTACTTTTGTCATTGAAAGGCAGGAAATCAGTGATCATGGCATGATTCATATCACGACAGATAAGGGTAAGTACAAGATAGCTTGTCTGTTTGAGAGTAAAATGGAGAAATATGAGAAGAGTTATGATATTTCCCTTGAACTGGAAACCAGTCAACTGTTGGATCTGGTTCAGAAAACTATTTTTGCCTGTAGTATTGACGGTATGAGACCTGCTATGATGGGTGTTCTTTTTGAACTTCAAGGAAGCACCATTACCGCTGTCTCTACTGATGGTCATCGTCTCGTTCGATGCAGGAAGAGCCTCTCACTTGATGTTGCTGAAAAACAAAAAATTGTTGTCCCTGCACGAGTGCTTTCAATTCTTCAAAAACTCGCCCAACATGAAGCGATTACCATGTGTCTTGATGTTGATCGACGATTTGTTCGTTTTATTAGTGGTACTACTATTCTTGATGCCGCTTTGATTGTGGAACCCTATCCAAATTATGATGCCGTTATACCTGTTGAGCACGATAAACATGTGATCATTGATCGTTCAATGATTTATGATTCAGTCAAGCGTGTTGGTCGTTTTTCAAGTATCGGTGATATCAAGATTATGATGACTGATCAACTTTTAAGAGTGATGGCAGAAAACACTAATGATGGTGAGGCCGCCCAGGAAGAGTTATCCTGTCGTTATACTGGCACAGACATTACGATAGGATTTAATTCAAAATTTATTGAAGCTGCTCTTGCACATCTTGACGATCATGAGATCTGTATTGAGTTAAAAAGTCCAACAACTGCCGTTATTTTTAAACCGCATAAAGATATAGAGGATGACAAATTAATAGTTCTTGTTATGCCTGTACGCATTAATAATTGATGAAAAAGGTATAATTATTGCGACTCAAGCGTCTATACTACGAGAATTTCAGAAATCACCGGTTTGCCACTTTTGAGCCTGCTGAGGGTATCACTCTTGTATACGGTGAAAATGGATCAGGTAAAACCTCTCTTCTGGAGGGAATTCATTACTGCGCTTTAACGAGAGGGTTCATTAGCGCATCGGACAGAGATTGTCTCTCTTTTTTATCTGATTTTTTCTTGCTTGACAGCAATTTTATCAGTGATACTGAAGCTCCCATAAACGTCAAAGTCATCTATACCAAGGAGAAAGAGAAACAGATTGTTGTCAATAATGGTGACGTAAAACCTTTTTCCACTCATATTGGACAAATCCCCTGTATTACTTTTTCTCCTCCTGAAATGGTTATAGTGAATGGTGCCCCTTCAGAAAGAAGACGCTTTATTGATACAGCAATCAGTCAGATAAACAGACGATATCTTGAAGAACTCCTTGCTTACAGAAGAGTTCTCAATCAGCGTAATGCCATTCTGGTTCAGTTGCATGATCACCATACCGTTCATAAAGAGATGTTGTCGTTGTGGACGGAAAATATTTCACGTCTTTCTGCGGCAATTGTCTATAAAAGGGTTCATTTTCTTTCTCTTTTTTTTGAATGTTTTAAAGCAGTGTATGAACAGTTATCCGTTCGGGAGGACCCTGACATTATCTATCATACATCTATTGGAAAAATCACGCCTGATATCTCACAGGATATGCTATACGGACTTTTTCTTTCCAGGTATGAGCAGACAGAGAGGCAGGAGATATTTCGTGCCCAGACTTTGAGTGGCCCTCATCGGGATGATCTTCTTTTTTTGCTCAATAACAGGGAGATTAAAAAATATGCATCCCAGGGCCAACTTCGTACCTTTCTTATTGGTCTCAAACTTTCACAACACCGTTTTTTTTATGATACTCTCGGCGAAAAACCTGTTTGTCTTCTGGATGATATTTTCAGTGAGCTTGATTCGTCAAGGATAGGTGATATTTTTACCATTCTTGAGTCATGTGGTCAGACGATTATTACTTCTGCCGAGAAAAGGGCTCATGGCGCTGTGACGGCCATTCCTGTCGACTCGCTTCATCACCTGAAAAAGAGGTAGCTATGTCACGAATGAAGGATCCAAGAAAAATATCGTCGGTAGTGGAGGATATGTGTCATATTTTAGGTCTTGAAGAGGCTTTGCAACAGTTCAGGACATTGCAGATATGGAGCAGTGTTGTTGGTGAGGCTATTGCCGAAGCAACGACTCTTGAACGGTTTTCTGATGGACAATTATTTATCAGAGTGAAAAATCCTGCCTGGAGAATGGAGTTGAATTTCCGCAGGCAGGATATCATTACTAAATTAAATGCAAATCTTCACCAGCAATTAGTCAGAGAAATTATTTTCCGATAATAAATGAGTGACTATGCTTCAACCTGGTCACGCATTTACAGAGAGCAACTGAGCTGGTACATCTCTATCATTTTTTCAGCATAAGCCTTACCAAAGGCTATACATTTTTCAAATTCCGGTTCGTGCGGCTTGAATTTTACCATCATGTTCTGTTCAAACACCTTGAGCTTGAGCATCGTGAAATTTGTGTCAATCATCCGTACTGCTTCACCGCTCCATCCGTATGAACCGAACGCGGCCGCCAGTTTTCCTTTATCACGTATCGGGTTGATGGTTGCAAAAATCTGGTAAATCTGCGGGAGTATATTCTGGTTTATTGTCGGAGATCCTACGATTATTCCTGTACAATGTGCAATCTTTTCCTCAAGATCACCAACACTGATACTCTCAATATCACAGATATCAATCTGGAAGTCACAAGAGCTTTGCAACCCTTCAGCAATCTTTTCTGCCATCAATGCCGTATTTTCGTATGCTGAAACATAAGCAATAAGGATATTCTTTTCATTTGGAAGAGCAATTGCTGTTGTCGCGTACTGAAATGAGAGGTCAACATATTTTTGCCATTGTGATCTCAGTATCGGACCATGACCTGGGCAAATTGTTTTAATATCCAATTGAGCAATTTTTTCAATTGCCTGTAACATGTATTTGCTGAATGGCTTGAGAATACTATTGTAGTAATAGGTAAAAGCGTCATCAAAGTTTCCAACAACATCATCATACATCTCTTCATGGCAGAAATGTGATCCAAATGAGTCGCAGGTGAAAAGAACCTTGTCTTCTTCCAGCCATGTGTATATGGTATCTGGCCAGTGCAAGTTTGGTGCACTGATAAAATGCAGTGTTTTATTTCCGAGGTTTAGTGTATCCCCGGTTTTAACAATAAGTGATTTGAAATCGTGACCAGTCTGATCGCGAAGAAATTTGATTGCATTACCACTACCGACGACTGTTGCTGCAGGAGCCAGTGCCAGTAAATTTTTTATGTTGCCGGAATGGTCAGGTTCTGTATGGTCAACCACTATGTATTCAATACAGGATGGGTCTGTAACCTGTTTTATTTTTTCAAGATATGCTGGCCAGAATTTCTCTTTGGTTGTTTCAATTATGGTTTTTTTATCTGCATTGATAAAATACGAGTTATAGGTTGTACCATATTTGGTCTCCATGACTATATCGAAGGTGATAAGGCCTGGATCAAGCACACCTATCCAGGTTACATCACTTGTAACGGGAAGAACTTTATTATCTATCATATTTATTAACAATTGATTAAAGATGAATCGGCTGTCACGATGAAATATACAACAGAGAGTTATAGATAGAAATATTTACCCAATAGTACCAGAGTTTACATATCCTCACTTTCAAAAGCATTGGTTTGAGTGTGACGGATCTCTTTTTGAAGTTCAATGCCTTCTGCTGAAAACGAGAAAAGCGTATCGGTAGAAAAAATCATACTGTAATCCTGTGGTTTGAAAAAGGGGAGAAACTTCTGGCAGTGTTCATCAAGTCGTTTCAGATAAAAAGTGCTGTTTTCATCCGGTTTCTCTTTTCTCCACTCTGAGGCAAGTTTCCCTTTATCAAATGAGGATGTAGTGTTGCCGTTGCCAGAAACATAATAGGTGATTCGATCACCTTTTCTTATTTCAATACCAGCTTTTATGGCTATTTCATAGGTTATTGTCTTGGCCCTTTTTCCCATGTTTACATCATTGATATAATTCTCTTTTGTGTTTTTAAAGGTTTCCGTCCTTGCGATTTCTGATACATCCATTTCCCGGTTTATAATACGGTTTTTGTATTCAGCATAGAGATTATGCAGTCCGGTGATATCTTCTGCCAACAGCATCTCAAACCCTTTTCTCACAAAATCTCTGCCGAATTTTTCGCCGCTTCTGCTGCTGAGTGATGAGCCCTTCAGAATCATGATGTCATCATATCCAAGCAGGGCATAATTTTTTTTCATATAGGAGATCATTTTCTTGAACCGTCCATCATAGCCTATATTGATTCCTTCCGGCATCAGTAAGGATACTTCCTTCACCAGCTCCTTTTCTTGTGCCTCAGTTCTCACTTCAGGGGGAGGGATAAAAAGAATGCCATCAGTGTCCACTTCAATTATTTTGCAGCCCCTTGCTTCAAACTCACTAATCATCTTTTTTGCAAGAGCCTGACCTGTTGATGTCACTTTGTCGGCTTCCGTGAAATCATTAAAAATACCACCGTTAAAACCGAGATAGCCGTACATGGCATTGATGAGAATTTTGAACGAACTTTGCATCGCATCAAAATTGTTAGCCAAAGAGATATTGCCTACTGTTTTTTCTTTTTTCGACTTGTCTTTTGCCTGGAAGCGAAGCTCTTTCAAATCTTTGAGCACCCTCGGGAATACGTTTAATTCATCACTCTTTGGGCATATTTTATATGACAGCATTATTGACGGATAGAGTGATTCTACATCTGCATAGACAATAGGACCAAGAATCCCCTTAAGAAACACTTCCGTATATCCTCCTGACCCCTGTTGTCCTGTTGATGGTTTCGGAATTGATTGTTTATGACGAAGATATTCTCTTACCAGCAGTACTTCAATTTTCGCCGCCTGTCCAATACGAGCTGTCATGGCGTAGGTGTAGGGAAGCATTTGTGCCATGTAAAAATTGCTTCCTGACAGGAGAGATGAGAGAGCTCTCGTTTCGCGAACGTCATCAAGCGCATAAGCAAGCAGTTTTTCGTGATTATTTTCCCACAAAAAACCAATATCCTTGTAATCCACATAGGTACGCTCAGGGGAGGCAAAACCAAAGTGCTTTGCTACCGCCTTTAGGCCATAGCTCTGCATTGAACGTTTTGATATATCATAATTCTGAACAAGAAAGAGAGTGTCAATCACATGCCTTCCGGGAATATCAAAAAAAGGATAATCAATACTCCGATCAGCAAATCTTATGCTTGCAGGATATATTCTGGGGATTGTTCCATTACGACCAATTGTAAAAGGGATACCGAGTCGTTCGCAACGCTGTTGGAGATATGAGAGATCGAAACTGAAAATATTGTGCCCCTCAATAACATCAGGATCTTTTTTCAGTATCAAGGCAATCAGCTCTTCAAGTAATTCCTGTTCACTTCTTTTTTTTGAATGAAGCACTGTCTCCCAACCTCTGCTATCGCTCAGGGAAACAATAATGATTTCATCTTCTCCAAAGCCACCGCCACCTCTTTTTGGATCATAATTTGTCTCTATATCGAGTTGAAGACGGTAGAGATCATCAAAAATCATTCCTTTGAAGAGAGTCTTTCCGCTTTGCAGGAGATACTGTGTTACCGCATCACCCTTGCTGTAAATAAAGGAGTTACTTTCATAGAGAGTATTTCGGCCCTGACTTTCAGTTGTCTCACCCTCTCTTTTTTTGTTGATATAATCAATCGCACGTCGCTGATTTCGCCAGTTCCGAAAAATGGCAAGAGATTTATAATAATTTGATCCCTCAAGCTTTACAAGCCAGTATTTTTCTCTGTCTTCAGGCACAAACCCATCAAGCAACGTTTGGTCAGAGGCAAAAAAATAGGGGAAAAATGGCTCATCATGGTATTGAACTTCCCCACCTTTTCGATTAAATACCCTGATATGAGTATCTGATAACTGGTATGCCCCTACGATGCACTCCTCTTTATCTTTGCCAAATAACAGGTCGTTGTTTGCAATATCGACAAGAAACGTATCCATGGATTCTGGTTAAATTGGTATCAGGGCTTTAATAATAATATACGTTTCACGTGAAACAAATTGAGCTATTCATCGGCCGAGATGTATCATCAGAACGGAGATATCAGAGGGAGATACGCCAAGAATCCTTGATGCCTGCCCTATAGTCTCCGGTTTATGCCTCTTCAGTTTTTCCCGGCCTTCGTTGGACAGGCCAGAGAGAGCATCATAGTTAAAGTTTGATGGTATTTCATGTGAATCAAGGCGAAGGATTTTTTCTGCCATTATAAGGTCACGTTTCAGATAGCCCTCATATTTAACGTCAATATCAACTTGTTCAAAAATGAGCTGGTCGTCAGTTATCGGCAAGATCGCGCTTTTCAATAATTCTGAGCTCTCAATGAGCTGCTTCAAATGAATGCCGGGCCTTTTTATCAGGCTCAAGGCACTCTGCGAACTATTGACCGCATGGTAGTCAAGATTCAAAAGAAGAGGGTTTATTTCTTCTGGCAGCATTCTTGAATTCCCTAATAATTGTTTAATCTCGGCGATCTGGTTAATTTTATCACGGCACGACTCCATTCTCTTGCTGCTAATCAGTCCAACGTTATAGCCGAATTGCATCAGGCGGATGTCCGCATTATCATGGCGAAGCATAAGCCTGTGTTCAGCAGAAGAGGTGAACATCCTGTAGGGCTCTTTCGTATCTTTAGTAATAAGATCATCAATGAGCACTCCAATATATGCGTCAGAACGTTTCAGAAGGAGTGGCTTTCTGGATTGCAGTTTCAGTGAAGCATTAATGCCGGCCATAAGTCCTTGTGCTGCGGCCTCCTCATATCCGGACGTGCCATTAATTTGTCCCGCAAAGTAAAGGTTCGCAATCAGCTTGGTTTCGAGTGTTTGTTTTATCTGATGAGGGAAAAAGTAATCATACTCTATAGCATATCCTGGCCGAATCATTTTGACGTTGCTGAGACCGGGAATTGAACGAAGTCCTGCTAATTGAATCTCTTCTGGCAGTGATGTTGAAAAGCCATTGACATACATTTCGTTTGTATTGAAACCTTCTGGTTCAAGAAATATGTGATGACTCTGTTTTTCAGGAAAACGGCTGATTTTATCTTCAATTGATGGACAGTAGCGCGGCCCAATACCCTGGACTTTTCCTGAAAAAAGCGGAGAACGGTCAAACCCCTGTCGCAGGACTTCGTGAGTTTCTTTTGTTGTTTTGGTCACATAACAGCTTATCTGATTGCGCTTTGCATCAGGCGCAGTATCAAATGAAAATGATACAGGCTCAACATCTCCATGTTGTTCTTCAAGTAAAGAATAGTCAATACTTCGGGAGTCTATGCGTGGCGGAGTTCCCGTTTTGAGTCTCCCTGAAAGAAAGCCAAAGCTCTCAAGGTTTTTTGTAAGCCCGAACACCGGAGGCTCAGCAATTGTTCTTCCTCCAGCGTAATGGTTCATTCCGATGTGAATAAGGCCGTTTAAAAAAGTTCCACACGTCAGAATGGCAGCTCTCCCGCATATTATCTGACCGGATATAAGGACAACAGCGCTAAACTGCCCCGAAGGGCATTCAATAGCCGTAACAGTATCCTGAAGAAGGTCTATATTATTTTCCTGTTCAATGACCTTCCGCATATAGAGGGAGTAAAGCGTTCTGTCGGCTTGTGCTCTTGGCGAGTGCATCGCGGGTCCCTTGCTCCTGTTAAGCATTCTGAACTGAATACCGGTTGCATCTATTGCTTTTGCCATCTCTCCACCAAGGGCATCGATCTCCCGGGTCATTTGTCCTTTTGCAACACCTCCAATCGCGGGGTTACAAGACATGCGCGCAATTGCGGTAAGATCTGATGAGATAAGCAGGCAGGAGGAACCGCTTCTTGCGCCTGCGAGTACGGCTTCGCATCCAGCATGGCCAGCGCCAACAACTATAATATCATACATGAGCAATCGATTGTTTCACGTGAAACATTAATCATTTTAAATGGCTCTTTAAATAAAGATACAAATAATAGAGCGTTCCCCGCTGATAATCAGGCAGGGCGCTTGTATGGGTAAAAGAAAAACGGCCTGACGTATTTAAAACGCACTGGTAGAGCCTTTGGATTAATGCCATAAATTACTTAAAATAAATACAATGGGTAGAATGCCCGGTTTTTGTTCAGTTGTTGCATTTAATCATCTTCGCTTTCATGAAAAGACGACAATTTCTTGCTGCGGGCACTATTTTTACTGCTTTCATGGCATTGCAGCCTGTGGCATTACTTGCCGAATGGAACGCTAAAAATTTTCAGCATGGTTCTCTGAAAAAGGCCTTTATAAACACACTGGGGACAGATGAAATTGCCATTTCAGACCAGATTACCATTGTGGCCCCTCCAATTGCCTCCGACAGTTCATCAGTGCCTGTTGAAGTGATTTCCTCAATGAAGGGGGATCAGCTCTATCTTTTTGTGGAAAAAAACTTTAAGCCTCTTGTTTTCAAGTGCACCCTGTTGGACAATTCGCTGCCATGGTTTTCCCTTAACATCAAGATGAAAGAGAGCTCGGCGCTTTTTGCTGTCGTAAGGAGTGACGGGAAATTTTTTATGGCCAACGTGCGCGTTGAGATCCAGTCGCAGGCCTGTTGAACACTGAAAAAATAATTTATTTATCATGAGCAGCAGTCTGAGAATTATGGCAAGGGAAGAAGATGGAACAATCCTTGTCAAAGTCATTATTCCCCATCCAAGTGAATCCGGTTTAAGAAAAGATGAACAGGGCAATACTGTTCCGGCTCATTTTATTATGGAAGGCTCTGTTACCCTCAATGGAGTTCCTGTTGTCGCTCTGGAGCTTGGTCCCGCAGTTTCTAAAGATCCATTTCTGCAATTTCGCTTTAAAGGAAAGAAAGGTGACACGGTTAACGTCATCTTTCTTGACAATCATAATGAGCAGTTTACCGCAGAAACGGTTGTTCAATAGGATAAGCACTCATTTCTGAAAATTTTCAGGGTAGTCAATAGCATTATTTATTAATAACAACGGAGGAATACGTTATGGCGGGAAAACCAGGAATACGGCTGACTGCATTTGCTCTCTTGTTGATGGTTTTTGCTGCCGGGAGCAGCGCACAGGGAGGAGTAGGAAGTGGTGTATCGACGCAGGCAAAAAAGGGAGAGGCACGAAGGGTGGAATCAAGTCCAAGGGGCCAGATTCTTGCTCTTTCATGCACCTCATGCCATGGCACCGACGGGAAAAGCGTGGGCATTATCCCTTCAATATCAGGCAGATCAGCCGATTACCTTGAAACCGCTTTAAAGGCATTCAAATCAGGCGCCCGTTACTCAACTGTTATGAGTCGTCATGCAAAAGGGTACAGCGATTCAGAGCTTCGGCTGATTGCAGAGTATTTTGGCACAGTCTCCCATAACAACAAATAAGCAGGAGAATGAATATGAGTCATAAACTTACACGCAGGGATTTTAATAAACTTCTCCTGACGGGAGTGGCAGGTTCTGCATTCAGTCTGTTTGGCACTTCGAATACAGCTTTTGCATCCTCTAAAAGAGTTGTGGTGATCGGAGGTGGATTCGGCGGTGCAGCGGCAGCAAAATATCTGAGAAAACTCGACCCGTCGATTTCTGTTACCCTTGTCGAACCGAAAGCGGTTTTCTATACTTGCCCATTAAGTAACTGGGTACTTGGCGGGCTGAAGACCATGGAGGATATTGCTCACACCTATACCGTGCTGAAAAATAAATATAAGGTCAACGTTATCGCTGATGTCGTCACTGATGTTGATGTAACAAGAAGTACGGTCAAACTGAAAGGCGGCCAGATACTGGGCTTTGACCGCCTGATTGTTTCGCCAGGTATTGATTTCAAATGGGATAGCGTGGCTGGTTACAGTGAAAGTGTTGCCAACAGTAAAATGCCTCACGCATATCAGGCTGGCCCGCAGACGATCTTGTTGCACAAACAGCTTCAGGCGATGAGAGATGGCGGCAAAGTGCTGATATGTCCTCCTGGAAACCCATTCAGATGTCCGCCGGGGCCCTACGAACGCGCAAGCCTGATTGCCGGTTATCTGAAAGAGCATAAACCGAAGTCAAAAATTATCATTCTTGATCCCAAAGAGAAATTCTCGAAACAGGCCTTGTTCAAGAAAGGATGGGATCGTCTTTATCCCGGCATGATTGAGTGGCGCTCAGGGGCGATGGGAGGAAAGGTGACGAAGGTCGATGCAGCAACCATGAGTGTAACCACTGAATTCGGTGTGGAAAACGCTGACGTGATTAATTTTATTCCGGCACAGAAAGCCGGTAAAATTGCATTTGATGCTGGTCTTACCGATGCGACCGGATGGTGTCCGGTCAATCCTGTCTCCTTTGAATCAACCATTCATCCCGGTATTCATGTGATTGGTGACTCCTCAATAGCAGGGGCGATGCCAAAATCAGGATTTGCTGCCAGCAGCCAGGGGAAGGTAGCTGCCGCAGCCATAGTGAGGTTATTCCAGGGCAAGGTTCCCGCAGCGCCCTCGCTGGTTAATACCTGTTACAGTCTTCTTGCCAGGAATTATGGTATATCAGTTGCCGGAGTCTACAAGCTTACTGTTGAGGGTATTGTCGAAATCAAAGAGGCAGGTGGCTTGACCCCGCTTGATGCAGATGATGATCAGCTCAAAGAGGAAGCACTTTTTGCGCTGGGTTGGTACAAAAATATCTCTATGGATACCTGGGGATAAGAGCTGAATGGATGTTTAATGTAAAAAACCCGGCCTCTTGCCGGGTTTTTTATGTCGGGGGCTCCTTGCCTTGACATTTTCCGCACTCTCCTGATTGTTAGTTAATCACTACCCCATTTCATATATTGGCTGAATTATTTCTTACGAGCGTAACGCGATGCCATCAATGAAAAATAAACGTTTTAACCTTCTTCTAATCGCTGTTGTCACTCTTGTGGCAGTCTGGTCATTATGGCCAACCTGGCGCGACTACACTTATTCAAAACAGCTCAATAGTTTTGGCTCGACTCAGGATAGTCTGAAATATGTCATGAGTCATCGGGAAGAGATAGAGGACGCCCGCAAAAAAAGTCTCAAGCTTGGCCTCGATTTAAGAGGAGGCATGCATCTGGTAATGGAAGTTGATCAGGTTGATCTGTTTGAACAGAAAGCATGGAATAAAGATGCGAAATTCAGCACGATCATGCAGTCGGTCCGGGCAAAGGCAGCCCAAAGCGATGTGCGGGTTATTGATCTTCTTGTTGGCGAGTTCCGTAACGAGAATATCCCTCTGAGTCGCTATTTTTATGATATTCGCAACAGCGACCAGGAGATCGTAAAAAAACTGGAAAAGGAGTCAGAAGATGCCCTGAATCGGGCCAAGGAGATCATCCGCAATCGTATTGACCAGTATGGTGTCGCTGAACCTGTGATTACCACCCAGGGAAGCCGAAAGATTATCATCGAACTACCGGGTGTTTCAGACGAAAACCGCGTCAGAAACCTGCTGAAAGGAACAGCAAAGCTTGAATTCAGGCTTCTGCGTGAGCCTGAAGTTATGGTCAGGACGCTTGACAGGATAAACACCTATCTTGCACAGAATAGTCTTCCTGTTCCTGCAAAAGCACCGCTTCCACCGGACTCAGCTTCTGCCCCTGCTCCTCAGCCCGGCAGCGTTGCTGCGCCTCCTGCCAGCAAGCCATCTTCTGCAAATCCGCTGTATGATCTGGTGGGGATTTTTCAGAACGGTACCGCTTATACTTCTGAGCACTCAAGGGAGTTGGTTTTATCCTTATTACGCCGGGCGGATATACAGGCGTTGATGCCTCTTGATACTGAACTGCTCCTTGCCGCAAAACCGGATGTCGGAAAAAATGGCGAAAAGCTCTATCCCATCTATCTGGTCAAAAAGGCTCCAGAGCTTACAGGTGGTGTGATTACTGAGGCAAAAGCCACGTTTGGCTCACAGGGTGTTCAGCCCGAAGTATTGATGTCGATGAACTCCGACGGAACCTCCAAATGGGCGCGTATTACCGGTGCAAATATTGGCAAGCGTATCGCCATTGTGCTCGACGGTGCGGTCTACAGTGCTCCAGTCGTTCAGTCGAAGATTCCAAACGGAAATTCAGTGATCAACGGGATTGAAAGTCTTGAAGAGGCGAAAGATCTGGAGATTGTTCTGAAGGCAGGCGCGCTTCCGGCACCAGTCAGGATTACTGAAGAGAGAAGCGTCGGTCCATCACTTGGCGCAGATTACATTCGGGCAGGGATCCAGTCACTCGCATGGGCATTTTTGGCCGTATCCGTATTTATGCTTTTCTATTACAAAAAAGCCGGAATTGCGGCCGACATCGCTCTTGTGCTGAACATTCTGATTGTTCTCTCAGTACTTGCAGGCTTTAACGCATCTCTTTCACTGCCGGGTATTGCCGGTATTGTTCTGACCATTGGTATGGCTGTTGATGCCAACGTGCTTATCTATGAAAGGATACGCGAAGAGCTTGCCGAAGGAAAGAGCGTGATTTCCGCAGTGACACAAGGTTACGACCGTGCATTTTCATCGATTCTTGATTCTCATGTAACGACCCTCTCAGCAGCATTTCTGCTGTATACTTATGGGATTGGCCCAATTCAGGGATTTGCCGTGACACTGATGATTGGTACTTCGGCAAGCTTGTTTACAGCCATCGTGGTGACAAGAGAGATTTTCCATCTGCTGCTTGCCAAAAACCTTATGTCAGAAAAAAGTTTCGGTTAATATTTCAAGACGCTTCAACCAATGAGGATATTTCAGAAGACCAATTTCAACTTTATCCATAATCGTAAAATTGCTTACGGTTTTTCAATTATTCTGCTTCTTGCGGGTATGGTCTCGCTTGTTGTTAAAGGGCTGAACTACGGAATTGATTTCAGGGGAGGCTCCGAAGTGGTGATACGGTTCGATAAAAATATTGATGTCGGTGAGATTCGGTCAGTGCTTGACGCAGCAGGCGTTTCAGGAACTCTGAAACAGTATGGCATGGATCGCTCTTTTCTCTTCAGCACTGTCTTTCAGGGAGATACAGGACAACTGAAATCGCTTGTTTCCAACGCCCTGAATGACAGGATTCGGAGCAATCATCATGAAATTGTCCGCATTGATGCCGTTGGACCAAGCATTGCTTCAGATTTGAAATGGTCAGCCGTTAAGGCCCTTATCGCTTCGCTTCTTGCGATTCTTCTCTATGTAGGATTCCGGTTTGAAATAAAATTTGCAACCGCCGGAGTTGTGGCGATTTTTCACGATATTCTTACTGTTTTAGGGCTTTTCAGTATTCTCGGCGGGTTGTTTCCCTTCATGCCCCTTGAGATGGATCAGAGTATTATTGCCGCTTTTCTGACAATAGCAGGATACTCAATTACCGATACGGTTGTGGTCTACGATCGAATCAGGGAGAGAATACGTGGGCAGAAACCCTCGGATTATGAGAGGATTTTCAATGAAAGCATGAACCAGACGCTCAGCCGAACAATTATAACGTCCGGCACCGTGCTGCTTTCAGTGTTTGTGCTCTTTATCTTTGCAGGGCCCGCCATAAGAGGTTTTGCGTTTGCCGTTTTTTCAGGAATTCTGATTGGCACCTATTCATCGATTTTTGTTGCAGCGCCTCTCGTTTATGACTGGCTCAAGATGACAAAAAGTGCGGTACGTCTCAGGGGAAGCAAACAGCCCTGAGCGCGAAGTTGATGGAAGGTATAACAAAAGTTCGTCTCTGAGGAGTGCCCTTTGAGGCTATAAACATCAAAACTATTTACTGTCAGGAGTGGGTGCATGAAAAAAATATTGAGGAGCGCAACATTGCTGTTTCTTGCCGGATCAACATTGCTGCAAAGCCCGGCTTTTGCAGAGGTTGTTGACCGTGTTGTAGCGTCTGTCGGAAATGAGGTCATTTTCAAATCAGAGCTCGATAGCCGTGTGCTTATGGCACGGACGCAGTATCCAGAACTGGCAAAAGACAAGGGACTTCCCCGTTCCATCCTTGATGGACTTATTGACCAGAAAGTCATTCTTGCGAAAGCAAAAATCGATAGCGTCGATATTGATCTCAATGCCCTTGATGCCATGGCAAAAGATCGGTTCAAGCAGATAAGTGCGAATTTTTCTTCAAAAGCCGAGATGGAGAGCCGAATTGGAAAGTCATCTGCCGGTATTCTCGAAACTATTCGTGAGGAATTCCGCAATCAGCAGTTGATTGATACGCTCCGCAAGAAAAAGGCAGGAGGAGTAACGGTCACCTATGATGAAGTGATGGCATTTTATAAAGAAAACAGGGCTCAGCTTTCCGAGATTCCAGAAGAGGTTGCTGTATCACAGATCATCAAATATCCACCGGTAACACAGGAAAGCAGAGCGCAATCACTGGCCATGATACAACGGGTTCTTACAGAGCTTAAAGCCGGAAGTGATTTTGAAACGTTGGCAATAAAGTACTCCCAGGATCCTGGTTCTGCGAAATCAGGAGGCGATCTTGGAGTCGTCCGCAAAGGCCAGCTTATCCCAAGCTTTGAAGCTGCAGCATTTGCTCTCAAGGAAGGAGGAGTATCCGATATTGTGGAGACTCGTTACGGTTTTCATATTATTCAGTTGCTCAGCAAGGAAGATAATGCCATTCATGTACGTCATATCCTTATTACGCTTGACCGCACGAAGCGTGACTTTTCAGAGGCTATTCAGCAGCTCAATACTGTTCGTCACGATATACTGAGCGGAAAAGAAAATTTTGCAGAGATGGCAAAAAAATATTCTGATGACAATATGGCGGCAACAACAGGTGGGGCTATTCTTATGGGAGGTTCGTCAAAGAAAACTTTTTCGCCGAAATTGCTTTTTCCGCAAATGCAGCAGATTATCAGCACACTGCAAAAGCCAGGGGATATCAGTGATCCACAGCAAATCAACCCTCCACAGAATGAGCCATTCTATGCGATATTCCGTCTGAATGAAAGGATTCCAGCACATCAGATTCAGCCGGAAAAAGACTATGTTTTTCTTGCGGAGCAGGCACTTGATTACAAAAATCGGCAGATGTTCAATCAATGGGTGCAACAGCTCCGCAAAGAGGTTTACGTCAGCACCTCAGACATCTAAGCGGCGGACGTAGCGGGCATTTTTTTCGATAAAATCCCGTCGAGGCTCAACCTTGTCGCCCATAAGCGTGGAGAATACCTGGTCAGCTTCCATGGCATTTTCCACGTTCACCAGCAGAAGAGAGCGGTGAGCAGGATCCATTGTTGTACTCCAGAGCTGCTCAGGGTTCATCTCTCCAAGACCCTTGTAACGCTGGATGTGGATGTTCGCCTTTCCTTTCTGCATCTTTTTCATACCGTCCGAAATACTGTTGCGTTCATCGTCATCCCAGGCATATTGCTGATCCTTGCCTGACTTGACCAAATAGAGTGGCGGCTGGGCGATAAAGACCCTGCCAGCCTCAATCAGCGCACGCATGTGGCGGAAGAAAAAGGTCAGCAGCAGCGTTCTGATATGTGCTCCGTCAACATCAGCATCAGTCATGATGATAATTTTTCCATAGCGCAGTTTTTCAACGGAAAATTCATCCTCACCGAAACTTGTGCCAAGCGCAAGAATAATAGTTTTGATCTCCTCATTTTCAAGCATCTTGTGCAGCCGGGCCTTTTCGACATTCAGAATTTTACCCTTCAAAGGCAGAATTGCCTGAAAGCTTCTGTCTCTCCCCTGCTTGGCGCTGCCGCCTGCCGAATCACCCTCAACAATATAGAGCTCGCAATGTTCGGGGTCATTGATGGAGCAGTCAGCCAGCTTTCCTGGCAGTCCAGAACTCTCAAGCACAGACTTTCTGCGGGTAAGCTCCTTGGCTTTTCTGGCGGCCTCCCTCGACATGGCTGCGCCCTTCACCTTTTCAATAATCATCTTGAGCACATTCGGATTGCTTTCGGCAAACTCCGAGAGCTGCTCATTGACAACCGTTTCGACAATGCTCTGAGTCTCCGAGTTGCCAAGCTTTGTTTTGGTCTGACCCTCAAACTGCGGTTCAGCAACCTTGACCGAGATAACAGCCGTCAAGCCTTCCTTGAAATCATCGCCGGTCAGGGCCAGTTTCAGGTTTTTCAGCAGATCATTCTTCTGGGCGTAGGCATTGAGCGTTCTGGTCAGCGCCTTGCGGAATCCGGTAACGTGCGTGCCACCCTCATGGGTATTGATGTTGTTGACATAGCTGAAGACGTTTTCCTGATAGGAGTCATTATACTGGAGCGCGATTTCAACAATGGTTGTATCCCGTTCGCCGTAGAGATAGATAGGCTCCTTGAGCAGGTTGATGCGGTTCTGATCAGTAAAGAGAACAAATTCCTTGATGCCTCCTTCGTAATGGAACACCTCCTGAAAGCCGTCAGTATCCTGGACAATAATGCGCAGCTCTTTATTGAGGAAGGCCAGCTCCCTCATGCGATCGACAATAATATCTTTACGGAACTCGGTTGTTTTAAAAATAAGATGATCGGGCATGAAGGTTGTCTTCGTGCCGCGCTGGTCTGAGGAACCGATTGCCTTTACATCACCCTGTGGGATTCCCCGTTCAAAGCGCTGAAAATAGACCTGACCATCGCGGTACACCTCAACTTCGCACCATTCCGAAAGCGCATTGACCACCGACGCGCCAACACCGTGCAGACCACCGGAGACCTTGTAGGCGCCCTTGTCGAACTTGCCGCCGGCACCGATAACTGTCATGACCAGCTCAAGCGCGGATTTCTGCTTTTCGGGGTGAATATCTACAGGAATGCCTCGTCCGTGATCGATAACCGTCACCGATCCATCAGGATTCAGCGATACAAAAATATAATCGTTGAAGCCACCAAGGGTCTCATCGATCGAGTTATCGACAATTTCGTACACCAGATGATGAAGCCCTCTGCTGTGAATATCACCAATATACATTGCCGGGCGCATCCGGACATGTTCTATACCGTCAAGAACCTGGATGTTGGTTGCGCCATAGCTCGATTCAATAGAGGGTGTCGAAGAGGTAAGGATGATATCGTCTTCCTGCATAATGATCAGTTGTAACTTGTGAGATGAAACTTGTGCTGCAAGATAACAAAAATGAAGTTATTATGCTTGTGTTCTGTCATTCAGAAGCCTGCCCAGAAGGCATCCTTGAAATGCTCGACACTAAAGGAGGTGACACGGTTTCCCTCCATACCATGTATCAGAATAGCCAGAACATCAAAACGGCAATCAGCATCATTCTGACCGGATAAGGCAAGATAAGCGCGGGCGGCCTTGATAATTTCTCTCTGCTTCTGAAGCGTTACCGCCTCGGCAGGGTGGCCATGAGCCGACGAGACACGTGTTTTAACTTCGACGAAGCAGAGCGTCTGCTGGTACAGGGCAATAATGTCGATCTCATTGCGATGAAACCGGTAATTGCGCTCAATGATGCGGTATTCTTCCGTTACCAGATAGTCGGCCGCAATCTGCTCCCCTGTTGGTCCAAGCAGATGCGGATCGTAGATAACCTTCATGGTTTTTCGCCCAGTTGCCGCAACTTGAAGCTCAGACGGTGAATCGGACAGCGGCCATATTTCCTGATCGCCTCAATGTGTGCTTTTGTCGCATAGCCGGCATGGCGTTCAAAGCCGTATTGCGGGTATTGTGCGCCATACGCCACCATCAACTCGTCCCGGTGCGTTTTGGCCAGCACTGACGCGGCCGCAATCGAAAAGACCTTTGAGTCGCCCTTGACAATGGTTTGAAAAGGAATAGAGAGTTCTGTTTTGAACCTGTTTCCATCAACAAGCAGCAGTTCAGGAATTGTTGGTAATGACATGACGGCGTCATTCATGGCGAGCATGGTTGCCTGCAGAATGTTGATGTTGTCAATGATGTCGTGCTCCACCTCCGCGATTGCCCAGCATACCGCTGCTTTTTTGATCGCTGGAGCCAGCATATTCCTCTCGCCCGCAGTGAGTTGCTTGGAATCATTCAGTAGTTCAAGAACCGTGCCATCAGGTCTGAAACAGCGAGGAAAAACAACCGCTGCCGCCACAACCGGCCCGGCAAGGGGTCCCCTGCCCGCTTCGTCAATACCGCAGATCCTGTTCGCATCAATCCACAGTGGCCATTCGTAGTCAGTAATCATCGGGGTGGTTACAGGAAATAACGTTCAATGCAACATTGTAAATGTACAGAATCATTGAGAAGATAATATCTCTTTCGATGTAAAATGCCCGTTTTTGGATTGCCGGAAAAAGAGCAAGGCAACCTTGTCAGCTTGAGATGCTGTTCATTTAAAGAATATTTGCCCAACACCTTCATAAAAAGTAAATTGTGGCAGCGAATCTTGCTTTTTTAAAGTAATCAGCACAAGGAGGACAATGATGAAAACAATGGTCATGCAGGGACGAGCTTCGCAGTCAAGAGGTGACAAGAGATCTGAAAAAGGCATTGTTGTCTTATCAACGAGGGTTTTGTCGCTGCTGCTGAGTCTTGTCGGCCTGGCTCAGCGAAAATGGCGAATGGTCTTAAGAGTTCCTGCGCTTTGCCTTGCCGGACTCACAGTTTTGAGCGTCACGTTACAAGCGGCATCGGCCCCATCGCCTAACTTTGTTTTGATTCGGGGAGGAGATTTTATCATGGGCAGCCCGGCGAACGAAGTTGGAAGACAGAATGATGAAAACCAGCACCGTGTGAAATTGAGTGACTTTTATATGAGCAAATATGCTGTGACTGTTGCTGAGTTCAGAAAGTTCATTGAAGCAACAAACTTCCGGACAGATGCTGAAAAACAGGGAGGAAGTGCCATTGTTTCCAATGCTAAAGTGGAATACAAGACAGGAGTAAACTGGCGTCACGGAGTATCGGGTCTTTTGCGGCCTCAATCCGATGATAATCATCCTGTGTTGCACGTCAGTTGGAATGATGCGGTGGTCTATGCTCAGTGGCTGTCAAAAATAACAGGCAAAAGATTTCGGTTGCCAACTGAAGCAGAACGAGAGTATGCCTGCCGGGCCGGCAGCCGTACCCCGTTCAATACCGGTGACAACATAACAACGGCTCAAGCGAACTATGATGGGAACTACCCCTACAATAACCAGAAAGGGGAGTACCGAGCCAATACCGTTCCTGTTAATGCACTTCCTCCGAATGCCTGGGGTTTATACAACATGCACGGCAATGTCTTTGAGTGGTGCAGTGATCTGTATGGAGCTGCCTATTATGATGAATGTAACGTGGCAGGAACAGTTACCAGCCCTTCTGGTCCAGCAGTTGGCACGCGTCGCGTGCTTCGTGGTGGTGCGTGGAACGATGTTGCCCAGCACTGTCGGTCAGCTTATCGTAACCATTTTACTCCCGACTCTCGTGGCAGCAACGTTAGTTTCCGACTTGTTTTAGTTCCATAGAAACTCGTCAGCTCAAGACGAGCATTCGTAACAGTCAGAGAAGTATTACAGCAAGAGAGGTGAGGGCAGCCAGACAGAGAGCGCCACTCACCTCTCTGTTGCATTATCGGCCAAAGGAACTGCATGACCCACCGAACAGCCCATCCGCTTCATTTCTCATCAATTTTTTTGTCACGATAGCAGTGATATACCGCATTTATGGTATAAAAAATGCCGTTTAAACGGGATTTCCGGTGCGCCTTTTTTTGATGATTTTATCAACAATGGTAACAGGCGCCATAGATATTGTTCACCTAAACGGCTCAACTTATGACAAACGCAATTTCCAAGTGGCTCTTGACCATCACCCCTTGGGCTTCTTATGCCAAAGAGCCGGCACGCATTAATCCCTGGTGGCTGAAAAAGCCGAAAGCCGAACGCATTCCCGGGTTGTTATCACCTGAAGAGGAAATAATTGTTCAAATGGCCAAAGAGTACCCCACGCTGTTCATCACCTGATGACACGAGAGTCATGAGATGGTCAGCTATTTGTCAATCCACCAATAAAGCCCGATTCAGAAAATGGACCACCGGGGAGACCGCCCTGAACGTGTTGGCCAATTGTGTCGTAAATTCCGGATCACAAACCTCATCATCGCTGAAAAATCGCTGGGTGTAGTACCCCTTGAATTTCAGATACTCTACTGCGGGATTATCGCTCTCATACCCTTTCGGCGGTCTGACCAGCTTCCCTGAAGGCAAAACCCCGTCCGGAAATTGGGACGTGAAGACTTTTTCCGCAAGAATCCCCTGCCACTCATCAAAATGAGCATCAATTGCCCGCCTTGTCTGCTCCAGAACGGCAGGTTCAGGCATGTAGATTCCCCCGCCAGCAAAAGACCCGCCCGGTTCAAGATGGAGATAGTATCCACCCCAGGGGCTCTTTCTGCCACCCTTGTTGATAAAAGCAAAAAAATTCGTCTTATAGGGCGACTTCTCCTTTGAAAAACGGATGTCGCGGTTAATCCGCATGATACAGCTCTTCGGATCAAGAGGTGATGAGGCAATATCGTTGTCGAATTCTGACAGAGCCACAAGCAGATGAACAACAGTCTCAAGCATGTCGCTGTATGCCTGCTGGTACTCAGACTTATGTTCCCCGAACCAGCTCCGGTCATTATTTGCCTTCAGGTGGCGGAGAAAAGAAAGGGTCGCATTAGTAATCATGGGGCGCATGGGGTGCGTTATGAAAAATCATATTCATAGGATAAGTTACGCTCTATTTTTTGCTCTTGAAAGCGGGTTGGATAAAACAGGAGTCTCTTTTGCCGGCCAAGAGAGGCTGGCAACGCCTTACGGAATCAGGCCGACCAATGCCTCATTCTGCTGTTTTGAGCTGACGGCTCAAAGGTTCCTGGCTTTTACAGCATAGCAACGGCATCTGTCGCCTGGGAGAATACTTCAATGGATAGAAAAAATGTTATGTTTGATAAACACTACATGATTCAACGATTTTTCTCAAAATGGAGGGTTACTTGATATGAAAGGCAAAGTCGCATTGGTTACCGGCGCAAGCCGAGGCATAGGCAGGGCTACAGCAAAACTGCTCGCCGCTGAAGGCGCTGCTGTTGCGGTAAACTATTTTCAGAGCGAAAACGCGGCTATCGCTGTTGTCGAGGAAATCACGAACGCAGGCGGCAGGGCATACGCCGTCAGGGCGGATGTCCGTGACGAGGAGCAGGTGCGGGTGATGGTTGAAGAGGTGGAAAAAAACCTCGGCCCGATTGACCTTCTGGTCAGCAACGCTGCGATTGGTTTTCCTGTACAACCGTTCACACAATTTTCCTGGAATGAATTCGAAGCAAAGCTTTGCGGAGAGCTCAAGTCGATATTTTTCAGTTGCCAGGCGGTGCTGCCAGGCATGATCAAAAGGAGGTCGGGAAGCATCATTGCCATTTCAAGCACCCTTTCGCGTCACTCATCGCCGGGTTTCATTGCCCACTGTACGGCAAAATCGGGCCTTGACGCCTTTGTCCGCTCTCTTGCAGAAGAGGTCGGCCCCTTCGGCATACGCGTCAACGTCGTTGCCCCCGGCCTTACGTTGACCGATGCGACCTCCTGGTTGCCCGAGGAACAAAAAGCGATGATGGCGGATATGACCCCTATGAAGCGGGTTGCCCTCCCGGAAGATGTCGCTGGCGCCGTGGTTGCAATGGCTTCCGACCACAACCGATTCGTGACGGGCAGCTATATCCCGGTCTCGGGAGGGATGCTGATGCTGTGATGGCCTGCTAACTTTTCTCGTACTCGAAGCGCTTCTTTGTGTATGGGACAGCCAGGGCATTGTTCGTTCCGTATACTCAAAAATCAAGAAAGTTAATCCTTCTGAGCGAGGCAATACTGAAGTTACCGGTGGCTTGGGGTTGGGTCAAAATTTCAGAATTGATAATTGTCGTGAAGGCTTGTTTCTTTACATTTAAGGAGTTGAAGTGCAAAAAGTCCGTTGCGAAAACGCGATGACGTTTCAAGCAAAAAGAAAATACCCAAAGGGATAAGTCGCATGCCTACCATATCAATGTTTTATGGAATTCTTATCTTGATGTACTTTTATGACAACAAAAAACATGCGTGTCCACATATTCATGCTGAATACGGAGATCATCAGGCATCAATAGCCATCGCAGATGGTGAGGTGCTTAATGGTAGCTTGCCACCAGCCAAAATGAAACTGGTGCAGGCATGGATTGAGATTCATAAAGAAGATTTGATGGCGGACTGGAAGCTGGCCGTTGCTGGTGAACCCGTTTTTAAGATTGACCCGTTAAAATAAGCGGAAAAGAGATGGATAAAATTATAAGCGCTATTGCCCAGGATGACTTCCTTATAGAAATTGTGACGAGCAGCGGTGTGTCGGGGACGTTTGATGTTAAGCCGTATTTGCGTGGCAGTGCGTTTAAAGAGCTTCAGGATGAAACGTATTTCCGCCGAGTTCGCCCGGCTCATCATGGAATTATGTGGCCCAATGAACAGGATTTTAGTTCCGATACTATTGTCTGGGATATACAGCATGCCCAAAAAGGCGCTTGAGTGGATGGTATTGCAGGATCGTCAAGAGTCCTGGTGGCTGATTCGATGGTTCAGCATCGGCCACGGGTAAATTGGGCAGGTGCCGCTCTATTCTTGTAAAGGTTGCGTTTGAAAGCTTCAAGACGTTGTACGCATGCTGGCGCATGGCAACGTGGAACGAAAAAAGAAAAATATGAAAAAGTAGATTTGCTATGACGGCAAAAGAGAAAATTATTCAAGCAGTTGAAACGCTTCCTGCCGATACCACATTTGAGGAGGCTATGGAGCGTCTTCTTTTTATAGCAAAAGTTGAGAGAGGAATCCAGCAAGCGGATGCAGGAGAAACTCTGTCTCACCTGGACGTCAAAGAAAGAATGTCGAAATGGTGGAACTATGCCAAGCTATTTTCCATCTATCGCGTTCAACGCATCCTGTAAAGCATAACAGTACGTACTGTAAGCCATTAACACTCGTCCGAAAAGCCCTGTTCTCATGATAAACAAGCACAATAACCCTTCATGCCGATTGAAGCGTATCATTGACCCATTTGTTCAGGCTTTTCCCCGCTTTGACGGCCTTGAGATGAATAGCGTGGTGTAGTTCAGGGTTCATTCGCAGCACAAATTTGCCGGAAAATGGCTTATCCGGTTTTTCTTTCCGCTCTGCACAAAAGTCAAGATAATCATCGACAGAGTCCCTGAAGGCTTGCACGATTTCATCAACACTCCGTCCCTGAAAAGTGACAACATCTTTTGTGTCAAGAACTTCGCCATGAAACAGTCCCGCTTCATCATCAAATTCAATATGCCCGGTATAACCTTTATAGTTCAGCATGGTAGTCCATTCCTGCTTCTTGTAAAAAACGTCTCATCGATTTAAGAGCACCTTTATCGCACTCTTTTTCAGGATGCGGCCTGTGAAAGACGGCACGTACCCCATTCAGAAAAATCCGCACCCTTGAACCTTTTCCTTCTGAAATTTCTGCACCCAACCCAAGCAACAGTTTTTCAATATCGCTCCACTTCACATCAGAGCGGACGGGATCTTCAAAGATCTGATTTAAAATTTTTTGCTGCTTTTTATGCACAGATTAGTATCGTTCTTCGATATCAGAATTCTTTTTTCAAGATAAAAAAATTATTTAAAAAAAGGCTTTTTCGCAAGCAACAATCTTTTCTTGGGTTTAACGAAGAATAAACACGAGGTTCGGCTGGACTACCGGCCAATTTTTGCACACGTTGAAGAATTCTGTAACTTGACGTACAATTTTAATACGTACCAAATGAAGGCGACCGTGCCACAAATTCCAGTAGAAAGCAACTCACGACTTTCGTTGCGGATTGCTTCAGATAAGAAGTCTCTTCTTGTGCGAGCTGCGGCGATGCAGCATAGGGATTTGACCGAGTTCGTTACCAGAACTGTTGTTGCTGAGGCTCGAAAGGTGATCGAGCAGAATGAGCGAATAATTTTGACAGAAAGGGATCATGCGCAACTTCTAAATTTGCTGGAAGAGCCACCTGCTCCAAACGAAAAACTCATGGCAGCCGCATTTGCTTTGCCGAAGCGATAATGTTGCTTCAAGCGGGAAGCTGTGATGAGGAATGCCGATCGTACCATTTTCTGGAATCTCGGTGCCACAGCGTTTATTCCTGTAATAATTTGGTTATTCTTTTGACAAGTTTGAGTGCTCTTGAACATTGCTGAATCTTGCAAGCGCTCTCATCATAACCTGTTATGATAATGCGCAATTACATGGGAAGACAATAATCAAGGAATCTTCGACAGGGTAAAGTAACTTACACTTACCCATGGTTCAAGCACATAAAAAAGGAGATATGCTATGACGGCAAAAGAGAAAATTATGATAGCAGTTGAAACGGAAGTTCCAGCCTCTTTTTTGACTAACTCGTTATAAGCAGTACTTTTAAGGCGAAAAAGCGCGAAAAATGTAGTCACTAATTTATTTGTATATTAAAGGTTTTTTCTTATATTATGAAGTAGTATAAGAAATCTTGATATAGTCACAATGTATATCGATACAAGCAAAACCACCATCAACGGAAAAACCTATTATCGGTATCTGTTTCGTGAATCGTATCGCGAAGATGGCAAGGTCAAAAATCGCACTCTGGGCAAAATTTCCAAATGTTCAGCAGCAGAAGTCGCCGCCATAAAACTTGCACTAAAATACAAAGACAATTTGTCCGCACTGCTGAATATCGAGGATGTCGAGCTTTATGACGGCCTTCGTGTTGGTGTGGTGTATGCGCTGAAAACGCTTGCTGAAAGGCTTGGTATCAGTAAGGCGCTTGGCAGTAGCCGTCAAGGCAAGCTTGCGTTGTGGCAGATCATTGCGCGATTGATCGGGCAGGGTTCTCGTTTGGGTGCAGTCAGAATGGCTGCAAGTTATGGCGCCTGTGATGTGCTTGAAGTAGAGAGTTTTACTGAGGATGATCTGTACGCCAACCTGGCGTGGCTGACGGACAATCAGGAGCGCATCGAGAAGCAGTTATTCAAGCATAATTCAGCAGGTGCTGGTCGGGAATTACTGCTGTATGATGTTACTTCATCATATCTTGAAGGGATGGAGAATGTTCTTGCTGCCTTTGGTTACAACCGGGATGGCAAAAAGGGAAAGAAGCAGATTGTTCTTGGCTTGTTGTGTACAGCAGATGGCGATCCGGTTGCCGTCCGTGTCTTTGCAGGCAATACCGGCGACAAGTCAACGGTTGCAGAACAGATTCGCACCGTTGCCAAGACGTTTGGAATTGAGGAGATAACAATGGTTGGCGACAAGGGCATGATCAAAACGCCACAGGCCAAAGAGTTGACCGATGCTGGATTTCATTACATCACCTCACTGTCGAAACCAGAGATCAGAACACTGCTGAAGGCAGAGGTATTGCAAATGGATTTTTTCGACACAGAACTGTATGAGGTTGAAAATTCAACAGATGGCGTACGATATGTGCTGAGAAGAAATCCTGTTCGAAAGGCAGAGATGGCAAAGAATCGCCAAGAACGGGTCAATAAAATTCAGCGTTTTGTTGAGGAGAAAAACAGCTATTTAGCAGGTTCTGTCAAACGTGACCATGATGTTGCGTTACGGTTTCTCCAGAAAAAGATCAACCAGTACAAATTAAATGATGTCCTGGAGCTAACCAATCAGGAACGGGTGTTCAAGGTAACGGTCAATGAAGAAATACTGAAAGGAGCTGGCCTTCTTGACGGTTGCTATGTGATCAAAACCGATGTAAAGAAGGAGGTTCTTTCGACTCAAGAAGTTCACGACCGATACAAAGATCTGGCAAAAGTAGAGCATGCTTTCCGGACATTCAAACAAAGTCACCTTGAAATCAGGCCTGTTCATGTGCGAACAGAAGCCAGCACTCGTGGCCATGTTTTTGCAGTCATGCTTGCCTACAAAATCGAGCGACAGTTATCAGAACTCTGGAAAAAATGTGAATGCACGGTGCCGGAAGGAATCGATGAACTCGGTGCCATACGCAGCACGATTGTCACTCTCAATGAGGCAAGCTGCCAGAAAATTCCTCAGTCGAAAGGACTTGCCGCAGAGTTGCTTGCTGCTGCCGGAATTACACTACCAGCAATCATTGAGGCTAAAAATGTCGATGTAGTCACAAGGAAAAAACTCGCCATTAAACGTAAATTATTTTATAATAAAACCTTATAGGGATTTTTCGTTCTGCTACTGCTGGAACTTCCGTTGAAACGCTACCTGCCGATATCACCTTTGAGGAGGCTATGGAGCGTCTGCTTTTTATCGCGAAAGTTGAGAGGGGAATCCAGCAGGCGGATGCAGGAGAAACTTTATCTCACCTGGAAGTAACAGAAAGAATGTCGAAATGGTTGAAATAAGGTGGACTCCTCAGCAGCAGCAGATGATTTGGAAGCGATTGCAAATTTTATTGCTGTGGATTCCGAACACTATGCCAGTCTATTTGCAATAGATGTGCTGTCAGCCGTTGATCGTTTAACAGATTTCCCTTATTCCGGTAGATCAGTACCTGAATTGAACGATCCTGCCATTCGAGAAATTCTTTTTGGGAGCTATCGCATAGTGTACAGAGTGAAAAGCGATATGGTAGAGCTTTTAACGGTCTATCACGGTTCACAACTGCTTGACCACTCAAGACTAACCCTTTATGATTAAACAAAATAAGAAGGCAGCCATTGCTGCTGGGCACCGTTCTATTCTGCTGGCAGCACAGGCTGGAGGCCTGGCCCTTCTGATTGATGCCAAAAATACGCGAGTTGCAGAATGGTACGCAAGCTATGGTGCTGTTCCGATGCTGGATCTGCCGCTTTCGCTCCTGTTGCCGCTTAAAACTATCCATGCAGTCCTTTTTTCAAGCGGGAAGCTATGATGAGGAATACCGATCGTACCATTTTCCGGAATCCCGGCACTGTCGCGGTTATTCCTGTAATAATTCGGTTATTCTCTTGACAAGTTTGAGATAGCGCTTCTCTTGTTCTGCTTCTGAAAGATCTGTAAATGCTTCATCGGGATTATTGATAGCCTGAAACATTGATAATTCGCTTTCGTTGTACAGGCAGGGTTTGATGATAAGCGACAAAATAGTTGTGCCATTTTTTTCTGCAGATTCGAGTAGTGAAGGCAACTCGTTGTTCATGATGAAATCAGATGCAAGAAAATCGGTGCTGACCAACAACACTCCCACCTTTGCGAAGGCAAGGGCATTCTCAATCTCTTGTTTCCAATTTTTCCCGGCGTTAATTCTGTTGTCATCCCAACCATCAATATCTATGCCTATGTTTTTCGCTGCTTGGATATGGTTTTGTAGTCGTTTCAGATATTTCGCGTCTTTACGAGCGTAGCTTACAAAGACTTTTGAGGTACGTGATGGAGTATGTTTGTCTGAATTGGTGAGTCTTTGCGTTTGTTTCAAAACGTCATCAATCAACTGCCTGACGTTTACCATATCAAAGCTGTTGCCGCATTCAATTTCCTGTTTCCCTCTTTCAATTCGGCGTTTCAAATCGGCATATTTGTAGAAATGGGGCTTTTCTGCAGCCGCACATTCCCTGCAGCTGCAGGGAATCATCTTATCAATCTTCATTTTTTCATAGACATTGTTGATATCATCAAGAGTGTCAGCAATAATGGTCATAAAGTCCCGCTTGTTTTTCCCTGAAATGTGGATGGTAATATGCCGTCTGGTATAGTGTTCAATAACCTCTGCTACCGCGCCCTCTCGTTCGAGAATACAGCCACGTTTCCATACCAGCTTGTTGTTTGTAATGTAACGGTGCATCCTGACAATGAATTGCGAGATGATGCCTCTTGGCATGAAGAGATTGTAGACGTATTGAAGTTGCAACCTGTTGTCCAAATTCTTCGAGTAGTCTGGTTGAACCGATGGAAGTTTTTCCGGAACAATGTAATGACCGGTTTGGTCAATCTCGTAGGTCAGGAAAAACTTCTGCATCAGGCGCAAGAGTTCGTCGCGAAGCTCATCATACTCTGCCTCTTGCCAGATAATAGCGGCATCATTACGGCTGAAGCGACCTTGTTGTTGGTCAAGTAGGGGGTGATCAAGCAGTTTATAAACAGCCCTTGTTGCCCAGTTCGGTTTAAGGAACACTGTTTTACGGAGCAGACTGTCATCTTGAAAGTGAAGGAATACGCCGATATCATGAAAATACTTACTGAGGAAAAATGCGTCTTCATTCTTTGTTATTCCCTCCTCCTGGCAGAGTGCCAGATACTCTTGCTGGGAAATAGTCTGGCGCTGTTCCTGCTCAAGTGCGTCTCTGACACTTGCCCAGCGTGCCGGTACAGAAGTTCCGATATGGGGCAACTCCCTGATCTGATGCCGAATAACCGTTTCAAGCTGGAAAAGTCGATCTGGTTTTTCATCAGCAAAATCAACTGCAAGAACATTACGGATATTATCAAACCGCTGCCGTCGGGTGGCAAGATCAAGATCGCGTTTCCGTTGCTGTTTTTCATTCTGCACGATAATAATCGGGCTGTTTCCTCCAAACATCTCAATAGTATGAAGCCAGTAATCTAAATCCTCATTCTCCTTACGATTGTCTATTACCAAAGCATATACTGAGCGGCTGGAGAGAAAAAACCGGTGGGTAGCCTTATAGATTTCCTGCCCACCAAAATCCCAGATATTCATCCTGAACTCTTTCCCTCTAAGTTTTTCGGCATCCAGTGAAGGAAAGTCTTCAGAGTGGACAGGAAATGAAATTGGATTGACATCAATACCGCGTGTGGTATCGTCCTCATGAGGTAAATCACAAGCATGATTTTCGAGTTTTCGGGCAAGAGTGGTTTTGCCCGCACCCGGCTCGCCAACAATTAGTAGTTTTGCCTCAAAAAGATAGTCACTTGTCTGCTCTTCCAACTGACTGAAATAGTTCTTGACCGCATTGATTCCCTGTCTGACAATCTCAGGAGGCGGCTTTTCCAGTGAATTATTTAAAACCGTGATGAAACCATATTTACCACTTGAACTCCATTGAATGTCCATTTCAGACTCAGTAATCCAGAAAGGCAAAATTTTCAGTGGATTATTCCAAACATCAAGACGAGAGAGATTCAACAGCCCAGTCAGCGTACCAAGGTCACTTATGAGATTATGCGAAACATAGAGATAGGAAAGATTCGACAGTCTGGACAGCGGACCGAGATCACTCACTTGATTCCCAGAAACATCAAGATAGGAAAGATTCGACAGTCTGGACAGGGGTCCGAGATTACTCACTTGATTCCCCCTAACATCCAGACGGGAAAGATTCGACATTTCGGATAGCGGACCGAGATCACTTACTTGATTATGCGAAACGTTAAGAGTGGATAGCTGCAACAGACTGGACAACGGACTAAGGTCAATTATTTGATTATTGGCAACATTAAGAGTACAAAGGTTAGATAGGCCAGACAGCGGTTCAATAATTCGAGCAAGATCAATGATTTTACAATCATATAATTCAATACAAGTTATCTGATTTCCGGTAGTTGCTTGAAATCCTTTACTATTCCATGCGCTCCAGTCAAGTTGCTCCAGATAGATTCCAAGTTCCTTTTCAATTTGCCTCAGGTAATAAAAATCATTCATGGTAATCAGTAGCTTTTTTGGTGAATTTGTTCATTGTTTCCCCTGCCCAGCACCCCCAGAATCTCTTGAAAGCTTGCCAGCCCGGCTTCGAGGTTTTCGATGATCTCGCCCGCCAGCAAATCCGGATCGGGAAGGTTATCAAGATCGGCGAGGCTTTTATCTTTCAGCCAGAAGATGTCGAGGTTGGTTTTGTCGCGGGCAACAATCTCTTCGTAGGTGTACTTCCGCCAGCGCCCTTCGGGGGTTTCGGGTGTGAAGCTCTCCTTGCGTTTGTGGCGGTTCTCGGGGTTGTAGCAATCGACAAACTCCTGCAGGTCAGACGCCTTCAGCGGGCTCTTTTTCAGGGTGTGGTGCACATTGGTGCGGTAGTCGTAGAACCACACGTCGCGTGTCCATGGATCTTTGTGGGCGGGCATCACGTCGAAAAAGAGGACGTTGGCTTTCACGCCCTGTGCGTAAAAGATGCCGGTCGGGAGCCTCAGAATGGTGTGCAGCTCGGTAGTTTCGAGCAGTTTTTTTCGGACAAGCTCTCCGGCGCCACCTTCAAAGAGGACGTTGTCGGGAAGCACCACGGCGGCCTGGCCGTGAACCTTCAGGATGGTGTGGATATGCTGCAAAAAGTTGAGCTGCTTGTTGGAGGTTATGGCCCAGAAATCCTGCCGGTTATAGACGAGGCTCTCTTTCTCCTGCTCCTCGTCATCGTTGGTGAAGGTCATGCTGCTCTTTTTGCCGAAAGGGGGATTGGTGAGCACGTAATCGTACCGGATGCCACCATCAGCAAGCAGCGCATCAGCGGATGAGACTGCGGCAATGCCGTCGAGTTCGCCGATGTTGTGCAGAAACATGTTCATCAGGCAGAGCCTGCGCGTGCCGGGCACAATTTCATTGCCGCCAAAGGTGCGATGTTTCAGAAACTCCTTGTCGCTCCGGTCAAGGCTGTAGCGGTTGGTGATAAAATCGTACGCTTTGAGGAAAAATCCACCGGTGCCACATGCCGGGTCAACAATGGTTTTCATGGGCTCCGGGCGGATGCACTCCACCATCACCTCAATCAGGGCGCGGGGGGTGAAGTACTGACCGGCTCCGCTTTTGGTATCTTCGGCATTCTTTTCAAGCAGCCCTTCGTAAATTTCGCCCTTGACATCAGCGCCCATCATCACCCAGCTCTCCTTGTCGATCATGTCAACCACCTTGTAGAGCATGGCAGGATCGGCGATCTTGTTCTGCGCTTTCAGGAATATCTGCCCGAGCATCCCCGGCTTTTTGCCAAGATCGCGGAGCAAGCTGGCGTAGAGCACTTCAAGCTCTGCGCCCCGCTTCTCCTTGAGCTTTGGCCAGGTGTACTCCTGCGGGATGTCGATGGTGCGGCTGTAGGGCGGTTTGCTGTACTCGTCGGCCATTTTCAGAAAGATGAGAAAGGTCAACTGTTCGAGATAATCGCCATAGCTCACGCCACTGTCGCGCAGCACGTGGCAGAACGACCAGACTTTCGAGATAATGGCGGATGGGGTGTTGGTCATAAATACAACGGTTAATGCTTGTTCCTTGCAGTTCGTTTTTCAGCCTTGATGCGCTCAAGCAGCTTTTCAGCAGGCTCCCAGTCCGGGGCGTTGCGGGTTATCTGAAGCTCCTCCTCGCTGAGCAGTTTGCCCTCAAAAGCTTTTTTCAGGATGCTTTGCCGCAGAGCTTCCGCTTTTTCAAGCGATTCACGGATGGTTGATTCGATGTTATCGCAAACCGAGAGGCGCGTTTCGATTTCCTGCACGATTTTGGATTGCTCCTGGACAGAGATGAGCTGTATTGGCAATGAATTAATAATCTGTGAATTCAGATTAGCCATTGTCGTTCCTCGACTCTTTTTTTCGAGATAATCAACAATACGTCTTTCACTCAGAATCAGGCTATATAATTTGGAAATAAAGGATTGTCCTAATCTGATATACAGGCTGCCGGTTCCACAGAACCACCCGGTATGTATTTTTAAAACAGGCGCAGTTCTTCCCATTTCGCCTCTTCTACCAACAATAATATCATTTTCTTCAAGGAAATATTGAGGCAAAGAATTCGCTTTATCTATCGAGATTCTAACTCTTGGAGAGAGCTTTTGATCTTTAATATGCTTTGGATTTATCAGAGGGATACCATTTTCCGTGTAATCCTCTGAATGTAATTGGCTCCCAAATGGGCCAATCTGAATTTTCTGAGCAATATCACTGATTCTTACCCATTTCCATTCTTTCGGAAGTATAGGCAAGTCATTAAGCTCAGATTGCGTAAATGGAATAACCGGCTTGAGTTTTTTGCCCTGAAGTTTTGCAGCTTGCTCCCGCTCGGCTTTGATATTTTCAAGCAGCTCCTGCGCTGACGGGAGGCTGGTTTGCTGCTCACGCCATGCTTTGGTGAGTTCACCATCAAAGGCTTGTTTCAGAACAGCTTGACGATAAACCTTGAGTTGCTCCTGCGCCTTTTTCAGGCAGGCAATCCCGTTATCAAGTTCACTGAAAAGCTGTTCCAGTTTTGCAACAATGGCTCGCTGTTCGGGGAGTGGGGGAATAGCAAATTGATAATTCCATAGTATTCCAGGATCAACATGAGGAGTTCCAGTTCCTTTTGCTCTCGTATTGATTTCAAGGTATTTCGATTGCAAAAAATAGTAAGCGTAATCAGTCTCAATTCCCGGAAATGAAATCTTCATCAACGTACTACCCAAAGCGCCTTTTATTGCTTTCCCAACATACCCTGAACGTGAACCATCCCAAACCATGAGAAAATCATTCTCTTCACACAGTACACACTTGTGTCCGTCAGTGTATTCCTTTACAATACCTTTCTCAAAGGCCTGAATGTCCACGTATGGGCAGGTAAAAACATCATCTGCGTTTTTTTGTGATCGTTTTGGTTTCGTCCCTTTTTCATGCAAGGCAAAATCCCCAAGTCGTTCAACCTTCCAGTCCGATCTATACACACTCATTTGCTATTACGAATTACCACTTGATTAACCCATAAACAATTCCGGCACCCGTCAGAAACCTTGTCACACTCCGTTACTGGGTTCCATGTCATCTCCGTCCATTCTATGTGAGATTGTGCCATTGTTACATTCTTTTAATGATGTCCGTTGCTATTTTTCCGGCAACAGGCTTATTTGAGGCAAAAATAAAATGATAAATTAGAGTATTCAGGCAGTTACGCAGAATCAGTGGTTCATCAGTGACGTGAGGCCATATAGTTTTTAACTTCAGTCAGGGAAATGTTACTGGAATGAGAGAAGAAATTTGACACAAACTGAAAGTCATTCTTGACAAGCGAGATAATTTGGCTACTCTCATAATAAAAAACAATAACCATGTTGAGCAATCCGAATATACTGAACATTCCTCAAGACATATTGGATTCGGCACGTCTGACAATAAATGACTTGAGAACAGAGATAGCTGTCAGCTTGTATGCGCAACGGCGTCTTTCAATCGGAAAGGCACATGAACTTGCCGATATGTCATTGTGGGAATTCCGTCAACTTCTGGCATTTCGGCGCATTTCACCTGATTATGATCTCTCCGATCTGGATAGAGATATTGCAACGCTTCAGGAGTTACGACGACTATGAAGGTGGTCAGTAATACATCGCCCTTGACCAATCTTGCTGCCATAGGTCAGTTTGATTTGCTCCATAAGCTCTATGGTGAGGTAAATATTGCTGATGGAGTATGGGATGAACTGAATGCTTTTGGAAAGTCATGGCCTGGAAGCAGAGAGGTTGCAGCAGCAGACTGGATTCATCGTCATACGGTCAGGAATCAGTTATGGGTTAGCTCATTACAAAGTAATTTGGACAGAGGAGAATCTGAAAGTATTGTGCTGGCCTCAGAGCTTGACGCCGATATGATTCTCCTTGATGAAAAAGCAGGCCGAAATGCGGCCATGAGGATAAAGCTGAAACCGGTTGGAGTTATCGGAGTTTTGCTGGAGGCCAGGCAAAAGTGCTTGATAGAGATAATTCGACCTCACCTTGATTCGTTACGAGAGGTTGCAGGATTCCGAATAGGTGACCCACTTTATTTCCATGCTCTTGCATTGGCAAACGAAAAAATCTGACTTTTCACTCAAGCGGTCAGCACCTCATTTAATTCATCAATAATCGCCCCCGTCCGATCCCCGAAAAGCTGCCACATTTTGCCCCGGCCGCCATGCGCGTCGAAGGGGGTGAGGTCGAGGTCGTCAGGCTCAATATGGATACTGGAGGCAATGTGCTCCTTGATCATGCGTAGCCAGCTCATCTGCTCTTCGGTAAACTTTTCACCTGCGCCGGAGTGCTGCTTGAAAATCCAATCCTTGAAATTGGCATCAACGGTTTTGTCGTACATGGTCAGTACGGGGTCAATGCCTGTGACGCGACGGATGAGTGAGACGAGGGCGATAAGCTCGTTTTTCGGGCTGGTGCCATTGACCTTTTCGAGCTGTTCGTAGGCGTGCCAGATGCGCATCGGGGCAAGGGCTGGTTTGTCGGCTTTGAGGCGGTCGAGCAGCTCACGGATCATGCGGTAGGTGACGGTGCGGCGCTGAAAGGGCTGGTTGTAGAAGATGGTGAGCGCGATGATTTCATCTTTGTGGCTCTCAAGATATGCCTTGAACTCTCCGATCAGCTCGGTTGCCTTGTCGGCGCTTTCATCGGCCCATTCGCTTTTTGTGACCTGGTCGAGGTTGATGGTGTCAATAATCTGCTCGTGCACCCGGCGAACGTTGTCGATAAACTCGTTCAGTGACCCGTTAAAGGTCGAACGTGCTTCGTGCAGGAGCCTCTGCTGCACCTCTTCCCGCAACTGCATTGTTTCGACTGACGGGTTATCGGCATCCTCCTCTATCGTTCTGCCGAGGATCTCCTCTGCTTTCTGGTTTATGGTGTCGGGATTCCACGATTCGAGCAGCTCCCTGACAACATGGTTAATGCTTTTGCCGCCTGTTTTTACGATAAACGTTGCCCGCTCCTCTTCGGTGATCTGCCGGTCGAGCCGGGCAAGGCGGCTGGCAAGGGAGATGAAGAGATCTTCCTCCTGGGCACCGAAGGTAACAGCTTCAAGCAGCTCCTTCAGGGAAACGGTGGGCTTGCGCTCAAGGGGACGGCTGTCGGTTTTCAGCGATCTGGTGACACCAATGGCATCGACAATGACAAAGTGGGTTTTGGCGGAGGTGACTGACGGGGTCACCTTTTTCAGGTCGTCAAAACCAAGGGTGCGTGTGCCTCGCCCCTTCATCTGCTCAAAATAGTTGCTGCTTTTGACGTCGCGCATGAAGAGCAGGCATTCGAGCGGCTTGACGTCGGTGCCGGTGGCGATCATGTCAACCGTGACGGCGATTCTCGGGTTGTACTCGTTGCGGAAGCGGGCAAGCAGCGATTTGGGATCTTCGTCCGCCTTGCAGGTGATCTTTTTGCAGAAGTCATTTCCTTCGTTGAACTCTTCACGGATAATCCTGATGATATCCTCGGCATGGCTGTCGGTTTTGGCGAAGACAAGGCTCTTTGGCACCTCGGTTCGTCCGGGGAAGAGCAGCGGCAGTATCTCGCGAAAGGTGCGGATGACGTTGCGAATCTGGCTTGGATTGACGACGTCACGATCAAGCTGGGTGGGCGTATAGGTGAAGTCCTCTTCGAGCTGCTCCCACCGTTTGCGGCGTGAGAGCTTTTCGCGCTTGTCAACAAACTCCTTCGCCTTGAGCTCTGCACCGTTGTTTGTGATCTCGGTCTCAATGAGATAGACGCTGTAGCCAACATTGACGCCATCGGCCACGGCCCGTTCGTGGCTGTATTCGCTCACGATGTTTTCGTTGAAAAAGCCGAAGGTTCGCTTGTCGGGCGTTGCCGTCAGGCCGATGAGGAAGGCATCGAAGTAGTCGAGCACCTGCTGCCAGAGGTTATAGATGGAGCGGTGGCACTCGTCGATGACGATGAAGTCGAAAAATTCCGGCGGAACTTTTGGATTGTAGGCCACCGGTACCGGCTCTTTTGGCTGCCAGCTTTTTTCCGCCGGGTTCTCCTCCTCCAGCGAAGGGTCAAGCTCCTCACCTTTCAGAATGGAGTAGAGCCGCTGGATGGTGGTGATGCAGACCTGGCTGTCGCTGGCGATGCTGCTCGACTGGAGGCGCTGCACGTTGTAGAGCTCCGTAAACTTGCGGTTGTCGTCATTGGGTGTGTAGGCCCGGAACTCCTGCTCTGCCTGTTCACCGAGGTTGCGGGTATCGACCAGAAAGAGCACCCGTTTGGCATCGGCATGTTTCAGCAGGCGGTAGATAGAGGTGATGGCCGTGAAGGTTTTGCCTGAACCGGTGGCCATCTGGACGAGCGCTCTTGGGCGTGAGTCACTGAACGATTGCTCCAGGTTATTGATGGCGATGGTCTGGCACTCCCGTAAACCCTGCGGATGCAGCTCCGCCATCTGCTGCATTCGTGCTCTCAGGCTTTGCTCCTTTCCGAGCCACTCGCGGAGTGTTTCCGGTCGGTGAAAGGTAAACACCGGTCGTGAGCGTGGCTTGGGGTCGCGGTAGTCGGTAAAGTGGGTCAAGATGCCGGTGCTTTCGTAAACAAACGGCAAGGGGTTGTTGTTCAGATGCTTCAGCTTGGTGGCGGCATATCCCGACGATTGATCTTCTACTGCGGAGAGGTGATGCCCCTCCTCCTCTCTTTTTGCCTCGATGATTCCAACCGGCTTTCGATCAACAAACAAAACGTAGTCGGCCTCCGTTCCATCCTTCATCGGGTAGTGCGTCACCGCTATGCCTGCTGAAATATGCCAGTCGATCGTGCTCTTTTTCTGAACCGCCCATCCCGCCGCCGTGAGCTGCCGGTCGATGATGTCGCGAGCGTTTTGCTCGGGGGTCTGGTTCAGAGTGTCGTTAGCTGGCATACAGGGAGTGTGGAGAGTCAGAATACAACAATAATCGCTTTGGTTTTAATGTACATAACTTCACAGAAGTACTGCAAAGAGAAAGAAGCCCTTTATGAGGTTTGGTTGCAATGCCCGGGTCTGATTTTCGTAGTTCAGTTGTTCTCTTGTTGCCTGCAATCGCAGGACAAAGCTGCCGGAGGTGGAGTAGATTCAGGAAGATGCAAAAACGAGTTCCGTATGGTTGATATGTAGGCAGCAAAGTTGCTCAACAGCTTGATAAAAGATAAATTGTGAATTATTAACATTGTGACGAGTAGAGGAGTTTGACGCAACGATATAATGTAATAATTCACACAATCCCAGGAATAGGTTAACGGCTTACTTCATATTTTCATGCAATCCAAGCTTTTTGAAACGGCACTGGAACGAGCCGCGAAAACCTGGCAAACCTACACGAAAGTACTTTGTACCCTTCACCTCGCTTTCATTATCGATGCGCTCGGCGGTTATTTGTTTTTGCAAGGGAAATCTATTGATTTTGTCGGGTTCACCGTAGTTCGAGAATCACTCTCCGCTACGTATGGAATTCTCTTTTCTTTATTTGTGGCGACCACATTTATTGAATCCCGTCTGCTCAAAACCTGTGTTTCATCAAACAACTCTCTCATGCCAGACGAGCTACCTGTGATCCACCTCTGGTTCCTCTCACCATTTTCCGAATTGTCTTTTATGCGCAAGGTGTTCTGGTTTTTGTACATTGACGGATTTCATTTTCTGGCTCTTTTCAGCTTTGCTCATCTTGCCATATTTATCTCTCCTGATTGTGTTCAATCATTTTTAAAGATTGATTTAATAAAATTGCCGGATGACATATATGTCGGTATAGGAGTAATCGATCTTGTCTTGTTTATCATTTGTGTTCCATTCGGTTATCTAACCTATCGGAATTTTCAGTCTGTCAGAGCGGCGCTTTATGATCGTTCTTAGTTCAAACACGTAACAATTTTTATGCCTGAAGACTTTGTCCATATAAGCGGTGGTGAGTTTACGATGGGGAGCCCGGAGAGTGAAGTCGGGAGGGAAGAAGCCCAGGCGCTTTATCAGCAAAACCTGGGGCTTGACTACAGTGAGACGCAGCATCAGGTGAAGGTCAGTGATTTTGCGATGAGCAAATATGCGGTGACGGTAGCCGAGTTCAGGCGATTTGTCGAAGCCACAGGGTACCAGACAGATGCTGAACAAGAGGGCTTTAGCGTTGTGTATCTGGGAAACAACGAGGGCGGATTCCAGGACGGTGTCAACTGGCGTCACGGCATAAGGGGTCTTGTGCGGCCTTTATCCGAGGATAATCATCCGGTGGTGCATGTGAGCTGGAATGATGCGGTCGCGTATTGCGCATGGATGTCGAAACAGACAGGAAAAACGTACCGCTTGCCAACGGAGGCTGAGCGTGAGTATGCGTGTCGCGCTGGCACGACTACGCCGTTCAATACGGGAGAGAATCTGACAACAGATCAGGCAAACGTTGACGGAAACTACCCGTACAACAATAATCCCAAAGGAGTGAACCGGGAAAACACGGTTCCGGTGAACAGTTTTGCGCCGAATGCGCTGGGGTTGTATAACATGCACGGGAATGTTGCTGAATGGTGCAGTGACTGGTTCGGAGAACGCTATTATGATGCATGTAAAGCGTCAGGGACGGTGACAAACCCTGCCGGGCCCTCATCCGGTTTCGACAGGGTGCTTCGTGGCGGGAGCTGGAATCGCCCTGCGATGTTCTGCCGGACGGCTCTTCGCAACTCCTTCGCCCCTGACTACCGGAACGCCTACATTGGCTTCCGCCTTGTCTTAGTCCCTTAGCCAGTTTGCGCCCATTTCGACTTTGCGACAACCGTCAGGTCACGGAGGGAAATGAATGGCTGGAGCTTCCTGTGATTACTGTTTCCTTCTATAATTTATTATCTTGATTATCGTTTTGTGCCCCATTGCGGGCCCTTTTTCCGCTGGCCTGCTGTTGTGACAGCATGACTTCATAAAAGAGAGTGTATTGACCCATTATAAAAAGAGTTAACGAATGAAGAAAAGTTCGACGAAACAGTTGCTGATGAACAAGACCGGCGACGAGATACAGGTTGCGCTGGTTGAGGAGGGCCGTCTTGCTGAGTTGATTATTGAGCGGCCTGAGAGTCGGAGAAGTATCGGTGATATTTACCTCGGCAGGGTGCACAAGGTTGTGGAGGGTTTGAAGGCGGCTTTTGTGGATATCGGGCAGAAGTCTGATGGTTTTCTCCACTTTTCTGATGTGGGGACAACCAATGAGGATTATCGCGCGCTGATTGAGGATGATGAAGATGATGACGAGAATGGTGGCGCAGAGGATGCTGATGGTGAAGATGGTCTGCAGGCGTCCCGCAACGGCGAGGCAAATGTCAAGCAGGCAGCTCGCAGTGGCAGCAAGAAGCCTTCGGCTGATGATCAGGAGCGTGCGGAGAAAAGGCAGTCCTATACGCAGATGATTGCCGGAAAGCTCAAACCGAATGACTCTATTCTGGTGCAGGTTATCAAGGAGCCGATCAGCAGCAAGGGCTCACGCCTGACCTCTGATATTACTATTGCCGGGCGTTTTATGGTGCTGTTGCCGTTTGGCGGCGGCCAGGTTGCGGTCTCCCGCCGCGTGATTGCACGCAAGGAGCGTTCAAGGCTGAAAAAGCTGGTGCGATCAATGCTTCCCGAAGGGTTTGGCGCCATTATTCGTACGGTGGCGGAAGATCAGGAGGAGACGCTGTTGAAGCAGGATCTTGAGAAGCTGCTTGCCAAGTGGACGCAGATTGAGGAGAAGTTGCAGGATGCTGCCCCGCCCCAGTTGATTTTCAAGGAGGATACCATTATCTCAAGTGTGCTGCGTGACTCGCTCACCTCTGATGTTTCTGAAATTGTTGCGAATTCACCGGTGATCTACAAGGAGACGCTGAACTATATCCAGTGGGCGGCGCCCGAGATGGTGAAAAATGTCACTCTCTATCAGGGCAAGCTTCCGCTTTTTGAGGGGTACGGGATTGCCAAGGATGTCGAGTCTATCTTTTCTCGCAAGGTGTGGCTCAAGTCGGGCGGCTATATTATTATTGAGCATACTGAAGCGATGGTGGTTGTTGATGTCAACAGCGGACGCTATGCGGCAAAGCGCGAGCAGGAGGAGAACTCCCTGAAGACCAACCTCGAAGCGGCGCGTGAAGTGGTGCGCCAGTTGCGGCTGCGCGATATCGGCGGCATTATTGTGGTCGATTTTATCGATATGCTTGATCAGAAGAATGCCAAGAAGGTTTATGACTCGATGAAGGCGGAGCTGCGCAATGACCGCGCTAAATCGAATATTCTGCCGATGTCTGACTTTGGTATCATGCAGATTACCCGTGAACGGATTCGGCCAAGCCTCATGCAGCGTATGGGCGACCAGTGCCCTGCCTGTGGCGGGAGCGGTGTGGTGCAGGCGCGCTTTACCACCATCAATCAGATTGAACGCTGGTTGCGGAAGTATGCCTTGCAGCACTCCATGCAGTTCCAGCAGCTTGACCTCTATGTCAGCCCCACCGTCATTGAACCGTTGCAGAATAGTGACTTGAAAACGGAGCTGAAGTGGTTTCTCCAGCACATGCTTTTTGTGCAGGTGAAGCCGGATGAAAGTCTGAGAAGTGATGATTTCAGGTTTTACAGCCGAAAAAATAATAAAGATATTACCGCCGAATATGGCGACATATAACCGTCAAACAGTGGATTGAAGTGTTATGGGACAGTATGATAGATTGAAAGAGTCGATTCTTGGTTTTTCCGCGCTTGGCGCCGCTGAACTCTGGGAAATTCCAGAGGCGCGGAGGGTTTTTGATGAGTTCAAGCAGTTGCTGAATGAAGGGCTGGTGAGGGCTGCGGAAAAATCTGGCAGTGACTGGGTTGTCAACTCCTGGGTCAAGCAGGGTATTCTGCTCGGTATGCGTCTTGGGCGGCTGCAAGAGAGTTTTCTGCCGCTTGATGAACATGGCAACAGGTTTTCCTATATCGACAAGGATACGTATCCGCTCAAAACGATATCTCTTGCCAACAATGTCCGGATTGTTCCTGGTGGTTCGTCGGTGCGTGACGGTTCCTATCTCTCACCAACCGTTGTGATGATGCCTCCGGCTTATGTCAATGTCGGCGCTTATGTTGATGAGGGTACCATGATTGACTCTCATGCGCTGGTGGGAAGCTGTGCGCAGGTTGGTAAAAAGGTGCACCTTTCGGCGGCGGTGCAGGTTGGCGGCGTGCTTGAGCCGATTGGCGCGATGCCGGTCATTATTGAGGATGAGGTGATGGTTGGCGGGAACTGCGGCATTTATGAGGGCACCATTGTTCGCGAGCGGGCGGTTATCGGCACTGGCGTTATCCTGAACGGTTCAACGCCGGTCTACGATCTGGCGCTGAACAGGATTTACAGAAAAACTGCCAGCGCTCCGCTGGAGATTCCGGCAGGCGCGGTTGTTGTTGCCGGTTCACGCAGGATCAAGGGTGATTTTGCCGCTGAACATGGGCTCTCAATCTACACGCCGGTGATTATCAAATATCGTGACCAACGGACTGACAGCGCAACTGCTCTTGAAGAGGCACTCAGGTGATTTATGCCGAACCAGAGCGAGAGTAATGGAAGGAGTTGGGGCCTCCTGCGCCAGGTGGCGCAGCGTGTACTGCCTTCGTTCGTCTTAATTTTTTCTTGCATTACCGCGCCTCTTGTTGCGGAACCTGCCTCCGAAAAAACATATTTGGGCATTGTCAAAAGTGTTGATCTGTTCGGTGAAGTGTATCGCGAGGTTGCTACCGGTTATGTCGACAAGATTGATACCAGTGAGCTGATGTATGCAGGGATTGATGGTATGCTTCGCTCGCTTGATCCCTATACCGTTTTTCTGGATGAGGAGGATTCTGGTGAGCTTGATGAGATGACCAGCGGCCAGTATGTCGGTATCGGTGTTTCCATCGCCTCTCTTGATGATGCTTTTTTTGTGACTTCGGTGGTCGATGGCTATGCCGCAGCAAAAGCCGGGATAAGGGTTGGCGACACGATTCTTGCCATCAACAACAAAGATGTCAGGAAGATGGCGCTTGCCGATGTCAAGGCGATGATAAAGGGAGTGGCCGGCACGTCGCTGACGTTCAGGCTTGCGCGTCAAGGCTCTGCAGCTCCGGTTACCGCCACGCTGGTTCGGGAGGAGGTGCGGGTCAATACCGTGAGCTATGCCGGAGTGATGAAAGGCATCGGCTATATTGAAATGAAGAGTTTCAGCGCCCGTTCGGCTGATGAGCTTCGAGCCGCTTTTCGCGGACTGCAGCGAGATGCTCAAGAGCAGCGTGTTCCTTTGAAAGGGATTATTCTTGATCTGCGGAACAATCCCGGTGGTTTGCTGAATGCCGCAGTTGATGTTACCTCGCTTTTTGTCGGCAAAGGAAGTGAGGTTGTTTCCATTCGGGGACGTTCAGCGGAATCCTCAAAATCATATCTGACCGAAACACCTCCGCTTGATGCAGCAATTCCTCTTGCACTGCTTATCAACGGTGAGAGCGCATCTGCGGCTGAAATTGTTTCGGGCGCAATTCAGGATCTTGATCGGGGCGTTATTATTGGTGAGCGTTCTTTCGGCAAAGGTCTGGTGCAGTCAGTTATCAGGATTTCCTATGATAATGCCCTGAAGCTCACGACGGCGAAATACTATACTCCCTCGGGCCGTTTGATTCAGAAGGAGATCAAACCGGCGCATGAGTCTCGAAAGGTTCTGCCGAAAGCTCCGGAAGGCAATGCCCAGCAGATTTTCTATACCAAAAAAGGGAGAAAGGTCTACGGAAGTGGAGGAATTACGCCGGATATTCCCGTTTCTGAACAGGCGATGTTTCCTTTTCTTGCGGAACTTCGAAAAAAGGGTGCGCTTTTCCTTTTTTCAAACGGTTATTGCGCCTCTAATGCTCTTCCTCCTCTGCTGCCGCTTGATCGTCAGAAGCTTATGGCCTCTTTTGATGACTTTCTTCGCAAAAAGAAATTTGTTTATACCTCTGATTCCGAACGTCATCTCACCGAGCTGAAGGAGAGTCTGAAAAAATCACAGCCAGCCGAAGGTCTCCCGGAGTTAAACACTCTTGGTGCATTGCAGCAGGAGATTCTGAAACTGAAAGAGCAGGAAATCGGCAAGGAGTCATCCCGAGTTGCACAGGCTCTTGAGGTTGAGATTCTTCGCCATTATAATGAACGTCTTGCACGACGGGCGGAGCTTGATCATGACGCTCAGGTCAACAAAGCGATTGAGGTTCTGTCTGATTCGAGGAAGTATGCCTCAGTGCTTCATCCCTGAGCTTCTGCCAACTGTTTTCGTTCATACTCCCTGATTTTTCGTTGTGCGCCGATAACAATCATGAGATTGCTCACGGTAAGCAGGCTTTCGGCAACTCCGTGCAGCAGATCGTCGTGCGACAATGTTGGATATCCTCTCACCTGGGTGGCAAGATACATGCAGAAAATGGTGACAGAGATGAACACAAGCACAAACCAGAATCCAGCAACGGTCAGCCCGGAAAAAATTGTCTTGTCACGTCGATGGAGGATCAGCAGCAGCACCAGAAACGTGAGATAGACGACGCTTGAGAGTTGCAGAATAGCATCGAAAATATCTGCGCCGAGGTAGGATTGTGGTTTTCCGGCAATCATAATGGCGGCCATGGCTCCAGTATATGCGGCTACGGGCGCTTTGTTCGTCGATTTCAGCAGGTTCAGGGTGGCAAGCAGGAGCGCCGTGCTTCCAATGAGATTGATGAGCTCCGACAGATCAAGAAGCAGAGGAATTGAATCTCCGGAGACGTGGTAGCTCAGCACAAAAAAGCTGCCGCTCCAGTGCGGCAGCATGGCCAAACCAAAGAGGCTGATCTCGCGTCTGCCCGTGATTTTGCCATATCGGAAGAGAAGCGCTGCGGCAACTCCCCATTCAATTGCTGAGGAGAGGTGAATAATCCAGTTGGGAAAAGAGAGCAGCATTCAAGAGCCCTTGATGAGGTGAAAAATATTTTTGGAAAAGATTTTCATCTGGACGGGCCAGGAGGCCGGGATCATCTTTTTGTAAAGATATGAGTCGAAGGTGATTCGCTGGACATCATTATCAGCACAAATTGCCACAAAACTTTCCCGGAGGCGGTCATTACGGTAATAGGCAGCCTGTAACACCTCAAGGCCGAAAAAGATCGGGGCATAGAGTTTGCGGAACTCTTTTTCATAGTTCTTCAGAGGCGCGCCGTTCTTCAGGTTTTCGATCATGGCAATCGCTCCAAGCTTGCCTGAACGCATGGCGAAAAAGATCCCCTCTCCGTTTGCCGGTGTTACCAGCCCGGCAGCGTCACCGACCAGAATAACCTTCTCCTGAGTAAATGATTTACGGGGTTTCATCGGAATTTTTGCCGCTTCGTCAAGATAGGGTTTATCAGTAATGCCTATTTTTTCAATAAACCTCTTTTGCAGCGCCTTGATATTATGGCGGTTATCCTCCGTGCCGGTTCCGATGGCCAGATGGTCGGCTTTGGGGAAAATCCAGCCGTAAAAGTCGGGAGAGACCTCTCCGTCAAACCATATTTCCACAATATCGCTGAACTTCTGGATGGAAGGGGTGTACTTGAAGCGCTGCTGCATGGCAATCACCTTCAGCTCGTTGGGCGGAAAGTGAAGCTCATCGGCGGTTTTTGAGTTGGCGCCGTCAGCCCCGATAATTCTGCTTGCCCGCAGAGGGCCAACCTTGTCGTTGAGGGTGTTGATAACAAATCCCTCACCGGAGTGGGAGATGGATTTCATCAGCCCTTCAACCACAACCGCCCCTGCGTTTTCAGCCTCGACTCGCAGGTAACGGTCAAATTTTTCACGACGCACCATGCCGACGTAGCCGTTGGGCATGTTCATGTCGATGACTCTCCCTTTCGGTGATCTGGCTTTCATTCTTGAGAGCTTTTTCTCTACCAGCTCTGCGGGTATATTGAACTCTTCAATCAGTCCAAGGGGAATGGCTCCGCCACAGGGCTTGACATTGTCAAAGTTGCGTTCAATGAGTACGGTGGAGAGTCCGGCTTTTGCCAGTATGGCAGCAGCAACAGCTCCCGAAGGGCCTCCCCCTATGACGGCGACATCGTAACGCATGGCTTACAGTCCGATAAGTTTCGTGGTGATAAATTCTCGAACCCTTGATATGTCGATTCGTTCCTGGGTGGCGGTGTCGCGATAACGCACGGTTGCAGTGTTCTCCTCAAGTGACTGATGGTCAATAGTGATACAGAATGGCGTGCCGATCTCATCCTGCCGGCGGTAGCGTTTGCCGATTGAGCCTGCGTCGTCATACTGGACAAGAAAATCTGTTGCCAGATCATTGCACAAGGCTGAGGCTTTCTCGCCCATCCCGCCTTTTTTCATCAGCGGCAGCACCGCAGCTTTTACCGGTGCAACCTTTGGCGACAGCTTCAGCACAACGCGCTCGTCTCCGTCAACAGTGTCTTCGGTATAGGCATCGGCAAGCAGCGCAAGAAAGAGGCGGTCGCACCCCGCTGAGGTCTCCACCACATAGGGGATATAGCGCTCATTGGTGAGCTGGTCGATATACTCCATATTCTTGCCGGAATACTCCTGATGTTGTTTCAGATCAAAATCGGTTCGGGAGTGAATACCCTCTATCTCCTCAATACCAAACGGAAACTCAAATTTTATGTCGTACGCCAGATCAGCGTAATGCGCCAGTTTGTCGTGCTTGTACCAGTGCAGCTTCTCCTTGCTTATGCCAAGAGCGCTGGTGTACCAGGCGAACCGCTCTTCTCTCCAGGCTTCGAATGCCTCAGCCTGTGTGCCGGGCTTGACGAAGTACTGCATCTCCATCTGCTCAAACTCAACCATCCGGAAGATGAAGTTCCCTTTCACAATTTCGTTGCGGAAAGCCTTCCCAATCTGGGCAATGCCAAACGGCACCTTCATGCGCGAGGATTCACGGACGTTGTGGAAGTTCACAAAAATTCCCTGTGCGGTTTCTGGCCGCAGGTAGACGATGCTGGATTTATCGGCAAGTGCGCCCATGTTGCACTGGAACATCAGATTAAACTGGCGAACCTCCGTCCAGTCTCCCGAACCGGTGTCTGCTGCCTTGATTCCTTCGGCAATAATGAGGTCGTACAGCGCACGGTTCAGGTCATCTGATCCTGATGCGGCTTCGTAGGTCGCCTGTACCCGCTGGAGCTCTGCCTCTTTTCCATCCCGGCGCAGCTTTTCGATATGATTTTCAATCAGGTGGTCAGCCCGGTAGCGTCGCTTGGTTGTCTTGTCGTCAATCATAGGGTCATTGAAGCTTGCCACATGGCCAGAAGCCTCCCATACCCTCGGGTTCATCATGATTGAAGCATCAAGACCCACAATATTCTGGTGGCGCCGAGTCATGGAGTTCCACCAGAGTTCCTTGATATTCCGCTTCATCTCGCTCCCAAGCGGACCATAGTCGAAGCAGGAGGAGAGCCCTTCATAGATCTCTGATGAAGGAAAAATAAAACCTCTTCGTTTGGCCAGAGAAACCAGCTTGTGCATCACTTTATCAGGCGACAGATTCAGGCTCTGTACGCGTGTTTGATCAGAATTGCTCATCGTTTATTCAGAGATGTTGTGGAAAAATCGTCAAGGATACCCTTTCTTTCATCTGGATATCACGCAACGCAATATAACAAACAGTAAGAATTATCTGTCAGAGGTGTATCCGCCGATACCGTCTGAATTCCCGAATGCGGGTTTCTATCAACATGCCCAGAATGCGACATTGAAGAAACAGGATGGTAGAGCGCGTCATATCCTGAATCGGCGGTATGTTGGTAGCAATGAAAAAGTCCCCCGTTCTTTTGTGGTAACCGGGAGAGAAGTGACATCTCCAAAGGAGTTTATAAGGAGCAATTCAGGGTGTTCAAGTGGTCTGGATCTCTGTTTTCAGGGCAATCTCTTCAAGAATGGAGCTGACTTTCAGACAAAGAGACATGGAGCCGGCATAGACAATGCTGCGGCCTCGGGTATGCACTTCCCAGGTGTGTTTTTCAGCTTTCTGACGACTGCATCTGATGGCCTTTATAAGCTGGTTGATCACCTCGTCAAAGCTATGTTCCTCGTCATTGAAGAGAACAACACGATATGCGTCGAGGAGTTCAGTGCCTGAAACCTGTTCATTTTTTCTGGTCACGACTCCAGGAACTGCGGTGTTCCGTTGTTGCAAAATAGTGGCGTTCATGGCGTAACAACTGTTTCAAGCGCACCAAATGAAAATGCGCCGGTTGGATAGACCTCCATGCTGAATCGGGCGCCTATCGGGATGGTCATCAGGTTTTTAATATGTCCGCAGGAGAGACCTCTCATGACGGGCCCGTTGTTATGGGCGTGCTGGCTGTAATAGCTGAAAATATTCTGCAACCTCAGATGTTCTTCAGTTGTCACTTCACGCACATTGCTGAACTGGCCCAGAAGCACTCCATTGCAGGGCGCAAGCAAACCGGCATTGTCGAGATGCGACAGCATTCTGTCGATGCGGTAGGCCGGTTCGTTGATCTCTTCAAGAAACAGCAGCGCATCCTCAAGCACTGGGAAGTAGGGTGTGCCGATCATTGAAGAGAGGACAGAGAGATTGCCGCCTATAAGCCGGCCTTCTGCTTTTCCTGCTCTGATGCAGGTGACGGGGTGGTCGGGATGGTTCTGCAGAGAACGGGCGTAAGAGGGAGAGGTCAGCATTCCCCAGAAATGCTCTTCGGTGTACGGGGTTGGCTCGTACAGTTCAGTGGCAAGCATGGGGCCCGAGAAATTGATCAATCCTGTTTTGGCAAACAGTGCAAGAGAGAGGGCAGTAATGTCAGAATAGCCAACAACTATTTTTGGATTGGCTGCGATGATGCGGTAATCTATTTTTTTCAGCAACCTTGATGCTCCAGCGCCTCCTCTCAGACAGATAATTGCCTTTATGTCGGGATCCGAAAACATTTCATGCAGGTCATGCAGTTTCTGTTCGTCGGCGATTGCCGGATCGGGATCAATACAGTTGAGATGGCGGGAGGGCTTGACGCGGTAGCCATTTTTTTCGAGATAGGTAAATGCCTGACTGATTTTATCAGGGTAAGCGCAATGTGATGAGGGGGAGATCAGGCCAATGGTATCTCCGGTGCGCAGGGCTTGTGGTGTAAGTGTTTGCATAGAACAAAAAACCATCAGCATCCCCTGAGACGCTGATGGTTTTCAATTCATTGACATGGATGTCAGGAAATGTTTTCAGTCAACACTATCGCCTTGTTCCGGCTGACCTCCAAAAAACCGTCCGTGACAGAAAACGACTGCTCGCTACGATCAGCCAGAGCAAGCTTCACCTTTCCTGCTTTCAGGGAAGAAAGCAGCGGGGCATGATTTTTCAGTATCTGAAGTTGCCCCAACTCTCCCGGCACAGTAACACTAACTACCTCCCCGGAAAAATGAAGTTTCTGGGGGGTAACAATCTCTATCTGAAAACCTTTTTCGGAATTCGCCATGGTTATTGCGTCTGTTTAGAGAGTTTTTCCTTTCTCAATGGCTTCCTCAATAGTTCCAACAAGGTAGAAGGCGCTTTCCGGCAGATTGTCATGTTTTCCGGCAATGATCTCCTTGAACCCTTTAATGGTATCTTCCAGCTTGACATATTTACCTGCAAGGCCGGTAAATGCTTCAGCGACAAAGAATGGCTGAGAAAGGAAGCGCTGCGCTTTTCTGGCTCTGGAGACAACAAGTTTGTCTTCATCACTCAGTTCATCCATACCGAGAATGGCAATAATATCCTGAAGATCCTTGTAACGCTGCAAAAGCTGCTTGAGTGACTGAGCTGTGTCGTAATGATCTTTGCCAACGATGTTCGGATCAAGAATTCGTGATGTTGAGTCAAGTGGATCAACAGCGGGATAGATTCCAAGCTCTGCAATCGAACGGGAAAGCACCGTTGTTGCATCAAGGTGAGCAAATGCTGTAGCAGGAGCTGGATCGGTAAGGTCATCCGCAGGAACATAAATAGCCTGAACGGAGGTAACAGATCCATTTTTTGTGGAAACAATTCTGTCCTGAAGTTCGCCCATCTCTGTTGCCAGTGTTGGCTGGTATCCTACAGCGCTCGGCATACGTCCAAGAAGAGCGGATACTTCAGAGCCTGCCTGGGTAAAGCGGAAAATATTGTCAATAAAGAGCAGCACGTCACGGTTTTCCTCATCGCGGAAATACTCTGCAATGCTGAGGCCGGTGAGCGCAACCCTCTGGCGGGCACCAGGAGGCTCGTTCATCTGACCGAAAACCAGTGCGGTTTTATCGATAACGCCCGATTCCATCATTTCATGCCACAAGTCGTTTCCTTCACGGGTACGCTCACCGACACCGGCAAAAACGCTGAAGCCTGACTGCTGTTTTGCAATATTATTAATCAGTTCCATGATCAGAACTGTTTTTCCGACACCGGCGCCACCGAAAAGGCCGGTTTTTCCACCACGAGAGTATGGCTCAAGAAGGTCGATAACCTTGATGCCTGTTTCGAACATCTCTGCTTTTGTCGAGATGCTGTCAAACTTTGGCGCAAGGCGATGAATGGAGTACGATTTTTTTGAATTGACAGGCCCGCGTCCATCAATAGGTTCGCCGACAACGTTAAGCATCCGGCCAAGAACTTCCGAACCAACCGGAACCTGGATGGGTTTGCCGGTATTTGCAACGCTGATACCTCTGACAAGGCCGTCTGTGCTTTCCATGGCTACAGTACGTACTCGTTCTTCTCCAAGGTGCTGCTGCGTTTCAAGAACGAGCTTTGTGCCGTCTGGTCTTGTAATAGTCAGTGCATCCAGAATTGACGGCAGTCGTCCTTCAGGGAAATCAACATCAACTACAGGGCCGATGATTTGGGAAATCTTACCTTCTTGCATAGTGACAGTGTGGATAGGATTTATGGTGTAATCAAACGTTCATGATTCAGGGCTTGTATGCCTCTCTTGTATTTCAGAAATGATATATCAGATGGTTTCGCTCTTTCGACTCTGCTCCGTCTGCGAGCCACCTGAGGGACTTGAACCCACGACCTACTATTTACGAAACAGTTGCTCTACCAACTGAGCTAAGGTGGCTTAAGTGGCTTAAGCATAAAAAATCAAGCCGAAATATAATTTTTTGACAGAGAATCACAAAGATAAATACTGGCTCATTTATTAGTCTTCCAAAAAAAAGAAGAATTGATATATTAATGGTCAGAGTAATTTTATTTTTATTTTGGTTTATAACCGGGATTGCATGAAAAAGATAATCAGTCAGACTCTCAGGGGATGTTTGGTCAGTGCGCTGTTTCTTGCGGTCACTGTTGGCTCAGTGACGGCGGTTCCCAAGCCCAAGTCACCATCACAGCCCAAGCCACAACCACAAAAAGTTTCATATCCAGTGGCTCCTGTTTTTTCGGCAGTTGATCTTAAAGGAAAAGTTGTCGGGTCAGCTCAATTGGCAGGCAAAGCCTATATCGTCAATTTTTTTGCATCCTGGTGTCCCCCGTGCAGAGCTGAAATTCCTGATATGGTTATTCTCCAGAATCAGTATGGCCGCAAGGGATTTACTTTTATTGGAGTTGCAGTCAATGAAACAGAACCAAAGATCCGTGATTTTATCGCGAGAAACAAGATCAGTTATCCGGTAGTCATGGCGGACGATCAGCTTGTGTCGGCCTTTAACCGATATGTTGAGGGAGGAATTCATGCTATTCCCACCTCTTTTGTTGTAAACTCTTCTGGCAAAATGACACAGGTTATTACCGGCGCCCGGTCAAAGGCCGATTTTGAGGCTTTTATTATTGATGCCCTCAAAAAGCAATGAACATTTAAAGAAAGTCTGTACCTCATGAATGACGGTTTTTCGTTCCGGTGGCCGTTTATCCGGATCTCATTTTTTCTTCTACACGTCCGCAGTCAGTGGTGATTGCGGACGTTTTTTTTTATAACCGTGGTTAATAACAGCACGATCATGACTTCAATGCAGATCTGTCCTCCGGACTATGTGAAAAACAAAAAGCTGATCCAGTGGGTGCAGGAGACGGCTGAACTTTGTCAACCGAGTTCGGTTCACTGGTGTGATGGTTCCCAGGAAGAGTATGACTTTCTTTGCCAGCGGATGGTGGAGAGTGGAACGTTTATCAAATTGTCTGAAGAGAAACGTCCAAACAGCTATCTGTGTCGTTCGGATCCAAGTGATGTGGCCAGGGTTGAAGACAGAACCTATATATGCAGTATTCGACGTCAGGATGCTGGCCCAACCAACAACTGGGTCGCTCCAAAAGAGATGAAGGAGACACTCAAGGAGCTGTTCAGGGGTTGTATGACGGGTCGTACCATGTATGTTATTCCATTTAGCATGGGGCCGCTTGGCTCGCCGATTGCACATATCGGCGTCGAAATATCGGATTCGCCCTATGTGGTGACCAACATGCGGATTATGACCAGAATGGGGAGCAAGGTTATGGAATTGCTTGGCGAAAACAGCGAATTTGTTCCTTGTCTTCACTCTGTCGGTGCCCCGCTTCAGCCCGGTGAGCTGGATGTGCCATGGCCCTGCAATGACACCAAATATATTGTGCATTTTCCTGAAGAGCGCTCAATTATCTCTTTTGGAAGTGGTTATGGCGGCAATGCACTGCTTGGCAAGAAATGTTTTGCCCTTCGTATTGCCTCTTCAATGGCTCGGGATGAAGGGTGGCTGGCGGAACACATGCTTATCCTCGGCGTTGAATCACCAGATGGCGAAAAAACCTACATCGGTGCAGCGTTCCCAAGCGCCTGCGGTAAAACCAATTTTGCAATGCTGATTCCTCCCCAATCTTTTGAGGGATGGAAGGTAACAACCATCGGTGATGATATTGCGTGGATCAAATCCGGTGAAGATGGTCGTCTTCGTGCTATCAATCCTGAATACGGCTTTTTTGGTGTTGCTCCCGGTACGTCGGACAAATCAAATCCTAATGCGATGGCGACACTCGGGAAAAACTGTATTTTCACCAACGTGGCTATGACTCCTGACGGGGATGTCTGGTGGGAAGGGATGACTGATGTCGCTCCTGATCATCTTATCGACTGGCAGGGCCATGCTTGGACGCCTGACTGTGGCCGTCTCTCCTCACATCCTAATGCCCGTTTTACTTCTCCGGCTCAACAGTGCCCTTCCCTTGATGCAGCATGGGAAGATCCTGATGGAGTGGCGATCAGCGCCTTTATTTTTGGCGGCCGTCGTGGTGACACGGTTCCTCTTGTATACCAGTCTGCAAACTGGAATTCAGGGGTCTATCTTGCCGCTACAATGGGTTCTGAAAAGACAGCCGCCGCCGCAGGCAAGGTTGGTGACGTTCGCCGCGATCCATTTGCCATGATTCCTTTCTGTGGCTATCACATGGGCGATTATTTCACTCACTGGCTCAACGTTGGCCGCACACTGCCTGAGCTTCCAAGAATTTTTGGCGTTAACTGGTTCCGCAAGGATGAGAATGGCAAGTTCCTCTGGCCAGGTTTTGGAGAAAATATGAGAGTGCTGAAGTGGATTGTTGATCGTGTTCATGGCAGGGCTGGTGCGGTAGAAAGTCCGCTGGGCTGGATGCCAAAATATGAGATGCTTGACTGGAAAGGTCTGGAGAGTATGACCGCAGAGAAATTCACCAAACTGATGATGGTCGATCGTGAAGCCTGGAAGAATGAGCTTCTTTCACACGAAGAGCTTTTTGAAATGATTTACGACAGATTGCCAAAAGAGTTTCCGCATATTCGTGAGCTGATGCTTTCGACGCTCTGGAAGTCTCCGGCGCAATGGTCACTGGCTCCGGAAAACTACTCTTCCGAACACTGATTTTTGTTGGGAAGCAGCATGAGAAAAGGGCACTTGCATAGGGTGCCCTTTTGTTGTGTCCCAAAACTTCAGATCAGTTTTCGTCAAGAGTAAATCCTATTTTGACAGCCACCTGCCAGTAGGTGAGTTTCTGGTTTTCAACATGGCAGCGGGTTTCCTGAATCTCAACCCAACGGATATTTCTGACTGATTCGGCGGCTTTGGCCACCGCATTCTTCACGGCATCTTCGATGCTTGTTTGTGAGGTGCCTACAAGTTCAATTTTCTTATAGATATGATCGCTCATGGTGTATACAGGTTTTAGTGCTTGAAAAAAGGCAGTGACAACTTCTATGACCAGTTCATTCAGGCCAGCTCTTATATTAGCAAATCAGGTGAAATCTGCAAAAGACCACTGTGCCTTCGGCGTTATTTGATGCATTTTTTTCTTGTTTATAACAGGAGAGTCGGTGCGGCCCGAAACAGCCGTAACACTGATGGCTGTTTCGGGCAAGATGCGGCGGATTAAACGCCGAGAGCCTTGAAGAGAATCGGCAGGGCACAGAGTCCGATGGCAACATTCGTTGCGCCGCAGATTTTTGTGATAAGGGTATTCTGCTTGTACCACGCAAATGGCAGCAGAATAGTCAAAAGGTTGATGAGCAGCAGCACCGTCGCCAAAGGCCAGATTTTTCCCATAAGAATGGCTTTGTAGCTGAAGATGGCTGTAATGAAAAAGATACCGAGAAAGAGATGTGCGTAAACTTTTTTGTCACCGGGGTTGTAAAAGTGCATGGCTACAACAACCCAGAACAATCCGTAGGTGGCAAAAATAGTTCCCAGGTAAATCCTGATTTCCGGTGGTAATCCGACATCAAACAAGTACATGCAGGCAGCGGTGAAAATCTGCGCCAATCCGCCAAAATAGAAGGCAATATGGCCGAGATTTCTTCCAAGCTTTGCATGATCAGTCTCCTTGTCAAGTCCGAATCCCAACTGTTCTAACCCGAATACCCAGACCGTGACCACAAGACCGAATACCCCGATAGCTTCCGGATTAACAACATTCATTGCAATGATTCTCCGTTTTTATAGTTGAAAAAATTAAGAACGCCGTCAAAAAAATGGCAATTTCAACGGAAGATCAAATGTAAGGTTAATTTTTTTTAAAGAATAATAGTATTGTGTTTCGAGCCTCTTTATACTGTTTTGGCCCAGTTATTCTGAGCGGGTATTCATTATTTCTTGCTTATAAGAATTACAATATTGCTCTGTTTTTGTATCGTAGTTTTTAATGTTGACAGGTTGTCTTCCCCGCTGCTTGCGTCGGGAAGGCTTCATTGATGATTCATATATGACAATGCTTTGACGCGATGACTGTAAATCCAGAGACTTCAACGTCACACAATCCAGATATTTCGTTACCTCCGGGAAACGACTCGCTTTCAGGAAAACTTCTTTTGGCGTTCCCCGCTTTTGAGAGCCGGAATTTCAGACGTTTTTTCCCCGGTCAGGTGGTCTCCATGACCGGAACATGGATTCAGATGGTGGCACAGGGGTGGCTGGTGCTTGAAATAACAGGCTCAGCGTTTGACGTAGGGCTTGCTGCTGCGGCATCAACGGTGCCGACACTTTTTCTCTCATTGTTTGGGGGAGTGCTTGTTGATCGTTACCCAAGAAGAAAGATTTTGCTCTGGACACAGTCGGCAGCCATGGTGCTCGCTTTTGTTCTTGGCCTCTTTGCCATGACAGGGCATGTGACTCTTGAGATTATTCTTCTCCTCTCTTTTTTCCTTGGATGCGTGAATGCTCTCAATGTTCCCGCGCTGCAGGCGTTTCTCAGCGAAATTGTGGATCGGCAGCATCTTTCATCAGCCATTGCCATGAATTCTGCAATTTATAATGGTTCTCGGGTTATCGGGCCAGCCATAGCCGGACTGCTGATCTCGGCAACAGGGACGGGCACAGCCTTTCTGGTGAACGGGTTCAGTTTTTTTGCTGTGATTATCTCGCTGCTTTCCATGAAAGACAAGCAAAAAGCTCCGATAGCACATATTCCCCAGCATCCGATAACGGAGATCAGGGATGGTTTGCACTACGCATGGCGGCACCCTGTCATCAGGGCAGCAATTCTATATATCGCAGTTATCTCAATTTTTGCATGGTCTTATGTGACTATGCTGCCTGTTATAGCAAAGCATACTTTCCACATGAGCGCATCCGGGCTTGGCACGCTTTACGGGATATCAGGTCTCGGTTCGGTCGTTGGTACGGTGCTGGTTTCCATGTACTCAGGAAAAGTTGATCGGCTTGTTTTTATTGCTGGCGGTACAACGCTGTTTTCTCTCGCTCTTATCGCATTTACTTTTACAACGTCGCTTCCACCGGCACTTTTTTTTCTTTTTCTCGGAGGATTCGGACTTGTTGCGGCGGTTTCAACCATCAGCGCAACGATTCAGGGCGAGGTGGATGACCGTTTCAGAGGACGAGTGATGAGTCTCTATATGATGGTTTTCATGGGGTTCATGCCAATCGGAAATCTTGCGATTGGATATCTTTCGGAACATTTCGGCACCGGGGTTGCCATTCGTCTGGGATGTCTGGTAACGATTCTTGCGGCGACAGTGCTTGTTATCTCCAGCCGGGGGATACGCAAAGCCTACAGCAGTTATGGTTCATCATAAGGAGTAACCCAAGACGTAAAAAATACGATGTTCCTGATGAGGAATGCAAGAGTCTTACATGAACAAGAATAGTCTTATTCACTCACCCTGAGCGTTGTTCAATCCTGAACGAATTGTCCGGAGGTTTTCCGGCCCGCTCTGCAGGCGCTGCGCCATATCCAGACAGCGGTCAAGCAGGGCACGGGCATCGTCATGCAGCTTTTTGTTGTGCTTGACCATCTCAACGTTGCGTTCCATGTCCTCCGCAGTCCAGCCGCGACTGTGAGCAATGAACGGAAACTGGGGAAAGTACATGCCCAGTTCACCAAAAAACAGCATCATCTGCCCTGCGACGGCCTGAATGTTGTCCTGTCCTCCAGTCACGATGAACCCCGCAACTTTGTTCTTCAGCATGACGCGGTTCTTCAGCGTGATTTGGTTCTGCACCGTGTTCAGGCGCTCCGCCATCTTGAAGTACAACGAACTCGCCGCACCCCAGCGGATGGGCGTCGCAATCAGCACGACGTCCGCCCAGAATACCAGGTTTTCATATACTGCGTGCATACCATCAGTCGGCTCCATCTGTGAGATGCTGCAAGGCCAGGTACAAGCCTGCGCGCTCTTGGAATAGTAACCTTCACAGGCACGAAATGACAGCTCACGCAGCTTGATCATGCGTGTTTCAAGGGAGTGGTTCATTCGCGCGTGCTCAAGAGCACTTTCCAGCAGTGCCTCGGAAGTCGAATAGCGCGGGTTGTTGTTGTCCATGACTGTGGTCGAGATACCCAACACCCGAAGCGCCCCGGGCTCGCGTCGCGTATCTCGATCGAGCGGATGCGGCTCATGCGCCAGCTTCTGGCGATCGGTAGTCGGCATCTCGCGTATCAGAAGCCTGTCGCCCTCCACCTTGAATTCGAAACGGGGAACACGGTCTGCCTCGAAGCCGGGTTCACCTTCGCCTGAGATGCGATGGAACTTCCAGTTGTGCCACGGGCAGACGATGTAGTCGCCGTCGAGGCTGCCCTGTCCCAGCGGTCCGTTCACGTGATTGCAAGCACTGTGGATCGCCCCAAAGCTCCCGCCAACGCAGGACAGCGCAATCCTCGTACGACCTACCAGTATTTGCTGGAGTGGTTTCTTCGACAGCTCGGCCACGTCGCCCACGTCATGCCACCTCTCTTCTTTCATCGGTACCTCTTCTGCAACCGTTCGGGCATCCGGCTAACGGTTGTTAGATGGATCAGCCTCAACTGCGGATTTTTGAAATTTTTCCATTGCTTGCCTTGTCACGAACAATACCTCACTGAAAGTATAGTGAAATAATGTCGCCCCTTCAAAACACCCAGCGATAACTACTTCGCCACGCACCTGCATCCGGCAGTCTCCTGTTACAATAAAGCGACCTGTAATCAGATGGTGGACACTACTTATGGTTATACAGAACTGGAAAAGCGGCTGTCAGGGAGTGAATCAAAACATGCTCTTCGATCGGTTTGCAATTTCGCTCAGCAGTATAATCGCCACTTCCCTTTGGCGGATTATAAAATATATATCTCGCCAAAACGATGGTTATTTATTATCTTTGGCGAGATATGAACTTTATGGTATATAATATAAGCCCTTATGAGCGCGAAAAATATTTCTGGAAGAAAAGCTGAAATTAACCTGTTAAAGCAAGCACTATCTTCGGCAAATCCCGAATTCATTGCTGTTTATGGGCGTCGTCGAGTAGGAAAGACCTGGCTCGTCAGGGAGTTTTTTGATGACGCATTATGCTTTGAGATTACTGGTATACATCGCGCTTCGCTGAACGATCAGTTAGCTAACTTTGCCCACGCGCTTGGCAAGGCTGCAGGAGTGTCGCTTTTGCCACAGCGCCCATTAACATGGTTTGAGGCATTTGCTCTGCTTGAACAGTTTCTCGAGGCACTGCTGTCTCAAGAGGCAGAAACGAAGAGAGTTGTTTTTTTTGATGAATTGCCCTGGCTGAACACTCCTCGCTCAAAGTTTTTATCAGCCCTGGAGCATTTCTGGAACAGTTACGGATCGCGCAAAAATAATCTTGTTCTTGTTGTCTGTGGTTCTGCTGCCTCGTGGATATTGCAACATATTGTGCGTGCAAAAGGTGGGCTTCATAACCGCCTTACCCGGCAAATCCGTCTTTCTCCATTTACTCTTGCCGAAACAGAGGAGTTTCTTCTGCATCGAGGTATCAACCTCACCCGTTATCAAATTACTGAACTTTATATGGTTATGGGTGGAGTTCCATTTTACCTGATGCAAGCAGAAGCGGGTTATTCGGCAGCACAAATTATTGACAAGGTCTGTTTTTCAGCAACAGGTTTGTTACGAACCGAGTATGACCAGTTATTTGCATCGCTTTTTGCCGAAAGCGAGCATCATCGTAAAATCGTCTCGTTACTGGCAAAAAAGCATAGTGGGATGAACAGAAACGAGATTGTTGCGGCATCACACCTCACAACAGGTGGGCGGCTTACCCAAATTCTTGAGGAGCTTGAGGCATCAGGATTTATTGAGTCACGCATTCCATTCGGTAAAAAAGAGCATGACATCATCTATCGCCTTACCGATGAGTTTACACTCTTTTACTTTGCATGGCTTAAACCTCTCGGTAAAAAAATAACGGAGCAGGGATACTGGATGTCGCGTCAAAGTGATTCGGCAAGAACGGCCTGGTCTGGTTTTGCTTTTGAAACCCTTTGCATCAAGCATGTGCGAGCGTTGAAAGCGGCTCTGGGAATTGCGGAAGTGCAGACAAGTGATGCCCCATGGCGCTATATGCCGGTTAAAGAGTCACCTCCTGGAGGCGCACAGATTGATTTGCTGATCGATAGGCGTGATGCAACGATCAACATCTGTGAGATCAAATTTTATCAAGGTGAATTTACTCTTGATGCTGCTTATGCCAATGAACTGCGTCGAAAAATAAATATTTTCCGCCAGGTAACCGGTACACGGAAAAACCTCTTTTTAACCATGATTACCACGTATGGCGTAACCGATAACGCCTATCGAAAAGAGCTGGTATCGAACGTGCTTACACTGGATGCACTGTTCTGAATAATGGTAACCCCTCTATTTTTTGTGGATAAACGCTTTGATGCGCCAAAACACCCTTTGCAGGGGCACTTTTGGCGACTTATACGATAAGGGTTAATGAGCCCCCGACAAATCTGCTTTATCCTCTTTTTTTATCTTGATAAAGAACAAAAGCGGTAAAGCGACTGCAAACAGCAGCGCCACAAGCATGAAGGCGTCCATATAGGCAAGATGGTGGCTTTGGATGGTTACGGTTCCTTCAAGCGCATTTAGTGCGGCAACTTCAGCTTCGGGTGGCGAAAGGACAGTTTTCATGGTCGCTGCCTGTTGTATGGCAGCAAGCCTTGCAACGGCTTCCGGGTCGAAAGGTGAAAGATGACTCAGCAGTTCCATTCTATGCTCTCCTACCCTTTTGACGATGAAGGTGTTGATAAGCGCTATGCCGAATGAGCCGCCGAGCTGGCGCACCATGTTGTTGAGGCCTGTTGCCTGTCCGATGTCTTTGCCGTGCAGTCCTGATACGGCAAGCATGGTCACAGGAATAAAGATAAATCCGAGAGCTAATCCGCGCACAAGCAGTATCCAGAAGAAGTTTGATGCGCCAGATTGCATGGTTTGCTGGCCAAGTGTCCAGCAGAAAATGATGAATGCGACCATACCAAAGGCCATCAGCTTTTTTGGTGAGACACCTTTTTGCATTGCTATCCCGAGTGGCATGGAGATCATACCAGTCACCATGGCGCTGGGGAAGAGTACCAGCCCGGTCAGCACTGCGGTAAATCCAAGCAGGCGTTGCACAAAGACAGGAAAGACAAAGAGCGAGCCGTAAAGTCCAAACCCGACAACAAACGTCAGTACTGCCGCTATGGGCAGGTTATGGCTGCGTGCCAGCACGCGAAGGTCAACGGCAGGTTCTTCGGTATGCAGTTCCCACCAGACAAATGCAACAAGCGCGATAACCGCGATGATGGTAAACCAGGTGATATAGGGTGTTTCAAACCAGTCTTTTGATTCGCCCCGTTCAAGAATGAATTGCAGTGAGCCTATGCCGACAGCCAGTAGTCCGATGCCAGTCCAGTCAATTTTTGAAACCGAGTGCTTCACCTTTGGTTCCCTGAGAAAGGTGAAGGAGGACCATGCGGCCAGAAGCCCGATCGGGATATTGACAAAAAAGCACCACTCCCACGAGAAGTAGTCTACAAGATATCCTCCGAGGAGTGGTCCGATGGTCGGCCCGAGCACAAGTCCCATAGAAAAAATACCGGTGGCCTTGCCGCGCTCTTCGGGGCGATACGTTTCATAAAGAATAGCCTGGGATGTTGGCAGGAGCGCTCCGCCACCGATACCCTGCAGAAAGCGGAAAAAGACCAGCGCCCAGATGTCTGTAGCCATTCCGCAAAGAAGTGATGCCAGGGTAAAAAGCAGAATTGATCCGATATAGTAGTTTCTGCGTCCGAGCAGGTTGCCGAGAAATCCTGAAAGAGGAATCACAATGACATTGGCGATGGCATAGCTGGTGACTACCCATGCAACGTCATCAATGCTGGCACCAAGGTTGCCGCTTATCTGCGTAATGGCGACGTTGACAATGGTGGTGTCGATCAACTCAAGCATGGCCGAGACGATGACCGTCAGGGTGATAATGATTTTCCGAAATCCGGTGTCGTAGGTCTGTGCAGGATTTGGCAGCATAGCCGCTACTGCGGTGGCGTTCGGTTGTTGTGACATGGCCATTCGTGATGCTTTTCGGTTCAATGGTTATTTGCTTCCTGTTGTCTTGCTGCCAATATGTCGCTTTTTCTGGGCTGACAAGGGGCAGTTGAGGCTGTTTCTCTCTCCCAATCTCCGCTTCAACAGAGCCGGAATGCACTCTTTTTGAAACTGAAAAAAAACCTCATTTTACCTTTACCTCAGCAACGACGTTCATTCCTGCGGCAAGCGGGTAATGGGGGTCAGGTTTTTCGGTAAAGATGATTTTTACCGGAATACGCTGGGTCACCTTCACAAAGTTCCCACTTGCATTGTCGGGAGGGAGCAGAGCAAATTTTGCACCGGTGCCGAATGAAAGCGACTCCACCTTTCCCTGGAACTCTTTGCCGGGATAGGCATCCACTTTGATGATGACCGGAAGCCCGGGAGCTATTTTTTCAAGCTGGGTCTCCTTGAAATTTGCGACCACCCAAAGTTCTTTGCTTCCGACAAGTGCAATCAGTTGTTGACCAGGTGCTACAAACTGCCCGGGCTGTACATTCTTTTTGGACACCTGACCGGCTGCAGGAGCTGTTATGGTTGTGTACGACAATTGCAGTTCTGCTTCACGCAGCTCTGCTTCACGCCGTTTTACTTCCGCTTTTCTCAATGGTATCTGGGCAAGCGATGCCTGATATTGATTGCCGGCGGCGGCATATTGTGCCGATGTAGCCTGAGCGCCAGCCTTGATTCCGTCAAATTCCGCTTGTGAAATAACATCCTGATGGCGAAGATTTTCGTTGCGGCGCAGGTCAGCCTGCTGCTTCCGGCTCGTAGCTTCAGCCGCACTGACTTCCGCTTTCGCGGCATTTGCCTGATTTATTGTAGCCTCTACAGCCGCCTGAGCGCTGAGTAACCCTGCGGCGGCAATGTCTCTGCGAACTTCATAATCGTTTGCATCAAGCAGAAGAAGAGTATCTCCCTTGTTGATGATTTGATTTGTCTTGACAAGCACTTCTCGTATCGTTCCGGGAACCCTCGAAATGACGGGATAGATATCTCCCTCTATTTGGGCATTGTCAGTTTCAACAAAGAGAAATGAGTGGTAAAGCCTGTTGCCACCCCAGATCAGGGCTGCGGTAAGGAGAAGCCCGATCGTGATCATGCGCAGAGGATTTGGTCTCTTCGCCTGCTCTTTTCCGGAAAAATTGTTTTCAGCCATTTTTTGGGGTTCAGGTTGTTCCATGGTTGTTTTTGTTGTCAGGTGTTTTCAAAATCACGACAGGACATGGCGCGTGGCGCATGACCGATTCGGCAGTGCTTCCTACCAGAAGCCGGCCTAATGCAGTACTTCCGTGGGAGCCTATGATAATCATATCAGCATGGTGTTCTTTTGCATAGCTGAGAATAGCGGCCGCCGGTTCACCATGCTGAACCGTAAAGAGCGCGCGAGCCTTGTTATACGAAAGCATATCGCTGTATCGCGAGAATTCGTGCAGGTGTTTTCGGAGCAGTCCATTCTCACTCTCATCTCCCGGCGCCACATAGAGTATCATGAGTTCTGTGCCGGCGCTGTGGATTGCTGCGGCATATTGCACCAAAGCGTCTGATGCGGCTGAAAAATCAACGGCGCAAATAATTTTTTTTAATGACATTTCCATCTTACCAGAAGACCTCCCCGGTTGCCCGTTTCAGTGTATAGGTATTCAAAACATAGGCATACGCCGCTTGCAGGCGGACAAGTTCTGCCTGAGAATAAGCTGCTTCAGTATCAAGCAGGTCAAGCGCTGTTGCCATCCCGTTTTCGTAACGGGCTCTTGCGTGTTTTGCCGCAAGCTCAGCTTGCTGTACCTGTACTTCACTGGTTGTCATCTTTTCTGAGGCAGTCTGAAGTGCGTGGAGCGTTTCCTCGACATCGGTTTTCACCTGCTGTTCAGTATCAAGCTTTCGCTGGGCGGCTGCTCGTACCAGGGCGGCGCTTTCCTGCCGCTCTGCGCTGTTACGGAAGCCGGTGAAAAGCGGGATCTCCAGATGCACATTAGCGGCCATATTGTTCCGTATCTCATGGATATCAGGCTGGTAACCATTGGTGACGCCGTAGGAGATGCTGCCGGTAACGACGGGAAGGCCCTCTTTTTTGACCAGTGAGCGTTGCAGTTTTGCAGCAATTTCATTTTCTCTGGAGAGTTGAAGTTCGATGCGCTGCTGCAGTGCCTGTGCGATAAGTCCAGACTCGTGATGGTCACTTTTTGGATGCACCGCAAATGATCCCTGAAGCGCAAGAGGCTGATTTTCTGCTATGCCAGTAAGGCGACGGAAGTTCAGCTCGCTGCGGCGAAGTTCATGCTCCAGGTCAAGCATTCTGTTGCGGGCAGCGGCAATGCGCACCTTTGTGGAAAAGAGATCAAACGGGGTTGCTGCGCCAGCCTGATATCGTTTTGTCGAGTACTCCAGAGCTTTGTTCAGCGCAGAAATCTGCTTTTCTTCCACAAGAAGATTTTCGCGCAGAAAAAGAATACCGTAAAAAAGCTGCACGGTTTGCCAGGAGAGCTCCCGGCGAGCAAGTTCAAGCGATTGTTCAGCCGTTTTTTTGCCGGTCAGCGCAAGATTGACACTGTTTCCCCGTTTTCCGAAATCAAGAAGGGTTGCGCGGGCGGTTACTTTGGCGTCGTAGTTGTCATGGGGCATGAACTGAATCGGGGCTCCCCCGCCAAAGCTCATTTCGGAAACCGTGTCGAGCCAGGTGTATCCCCCGCTGGCAGTGATCTGTGGAAAATATGCGCTGCGGCTCCGGGTGACGCGGGCTTCAGCAGCAGAGATCTCTTCTGTTGCCGCCTTCAGCGCCGGGTTGTTTTCACGGACAAGATGGATTGCTGTTTCAAGGGTGAGCGGCGCTTCTGCAGGTTCGTTGCCGGCGACGCTCAGTCTTGGCCATGCAAGGATCAGTGCTGTTGCGGCGATACCTGCGGTTCTGGTCAGTTTTCTCTTCGTAATCATGGAGCTATGGTTTGTTCCGTTATATCCGTTGCTCTTATTCAAGGCAATTAATGTGCCAGAATGCTGAAATGTCGAAATAATCAGTGACATCATGACTTTACAGGGTGGTTTTAGAGCGTCTCTCTCTTTGGGATTCCGAAAAAATCAGAATTTTCTGTATTATGTTGTCTTAAATTTCAGGAATATTATTCTTCTGTTTATGTCATGAGCAGCTCTTCCGTCCATGAGGCCCATAAACTGATGCAGTACATCAGCGATGCCGTTGGTTCGATCCGTGATCCCCAGGAACTTTTTCGAACCGTCATCGACAAGCTTCGTCTCGTCTTCGAGTTTGATTCAGCCGCCATCCTTACCTTTGACAAAGAGGGGCGGTACAGCAATCTCTTTTTTGAAATGCTGCGGTTTCAGCTCCCCGAAACTCTTGATCGCAAAAAAAGGCTGATTGCGGGCTCATGGATTGAGCCGCATCTTGGCGATATGTCGGTTTCGGTTCTCAGTATTGAGGATGCTCTTGGGCTTTATCCGGCGGATGTGCCGCTCCCGCAGATACTCTACGACCTCGGTATGCGTCAGGTTGTGCTTTCACCGCTGCGCACCGGAGGAAAGCTTCTCGGTTTTCTCTGTTTTGTTTCAAAGGATGAAAAAAAGTGGTCGGAGAGCGAAAAAGAGCTGCTCGCCACGCTTTCGTCACCGACCGCAGTTGCGGTCAGCAATGCCCTTGCCTACGAGGAGCTTCGGCAGCGTGAAGCGCAGACCGCTATGCAACTTGCCGTTAACAATGCTCTGCTGACCATCAAGGATCGCAACAGGATGCTTTTGGCTGTCTGCGATCAGATTGACAAGCTGGTGCCATGCACCTTTCTGGGTATCCGCGTGATGGGTGAGGACGGAAACTATCGAATTTTTGACAGTTTCATGCGTGACAGTGGCGGTGGTTTTGTGCCAGTCTCTCCGATTGATATGTTTGATGTTGACGATATTGAGGAGATTGCCCGGGAGAGCTTTTCCCTGATTTTCAATCCAGGTTGCTATTACGATGAATCTTTTCTGCGTCTGTGCGGAGAGTACCGGATTCTTGAGCTGGTCAAAGAAAAATTCGGCATCTGCTCTCTGCTCACGGTTCCGCTTTGGGATACACCCGGAAGTCGAGCAGGGTTGATTATCTCCCATACCTCCAGCTCGTTTGAAGAGCAAGACCAGGCAACGGTCAGTCTGATTGTTCCCCAGCTCTCTCTGGCCTTGCAGAACTACCTTGCCTTTGAGGAGATTGATGAGCTTCGCCGCAAACTGGAAGGTGAGCGCACCTGTCTTATTGAAGAGATCAAGGCCTCACATAACTTTGAGGAGATCATCGGCAGCAGCGCATCTCTTGCGGCGGTGTTACGCAGGGTCAGCCAGGTTGCCCCTACCGATGCGACGGTGCTGATTCAGGGTGAAACCGGGACAGGCAAGGAGCTGTTTGCCCGAGCCCTGCACAATCTTTCAGCCCGCAGCAAGCGTGCGCTCATCAAGATCAACTGCGCTACCCTGCCAGCTCCCCTCATTGAATCGGAGCTTTTTGGTCACGAAAAAGGGAGCTTTACCGGGGCGACAGAACGGCGAATCGGCAAGTTTGAACTGGCGGAAGGGGGTACTATTTTTCTGGATGAAATCGGGGAACTTCCTCTTGAGTTACAGGCAAAGCTGCTGCGGGTGCTTCAGGAGCGAGAGCTTGAGAGGCTTGGAGGAAAACAGGTGATCAAGGTAGATGTTCGTGTTATAGCGGCAACCAACCGCGATCTGGCACAAGAGGTTGCCGAAGGACGTTTTCGCGAAGATCTCTTTTTTCGCCTCAACGTCTTCCCGCTGGCCATTCCGCCGCTCAGCGAGCGTCGTGAAGATATTGCCATGCTTGCCGCCCATTTTGCGGCAAAGTTTTCAAAGGAGTTCGGCAAGCCGGTTCGCTCTTTCCGGGAGAGCGACATGAATCGCCTGGTCGGGCGTGACTGGAAGGGCAATATCCGCGAACTTGCGCACCTGATTGAGCAGGCGGTTATTGTGTCTGAGGGTACGACGCTTGATTTCTCGACGATTTTATCTTCTTCTTCGGCACCAGAACTTCCGGCTGCCGGTTGTACCAGAACCATGCGTGATTTTGAGGATGATGTTGCCACAATGGAGCGTGAGCTGATTCTTGATGCTCTCAGTCGTTCAAAAGGAAGGGTGAGCGGAGTGGGCGGAGCTGCCGAGCAACTTGCCCTGCATCCGAAGACATTGTATTCCCGGATTGAGAAGCTTGGTATCTGTAAACGATATCAGTAGAAGACGATAATAGAGTTGAGTAACTGGCGCATGGTATTTTCCCCTTTGCGCCAGTTATAATGGATGGTTATCCTTTTATTGCTTAGGTGATTCAGGCGCCGCAGGTTGAGTTTGGCCGGAATTGCCATCGTTAGGGCTGAAGCTCTGCACAGTTTTTCCTACCATCAATGCACCAATAATGGTTATGACCGACTGGTCAATTGGCAGTAACGCATTCTTTTCAATACTTCCAATAATCCAGACGACAAGTGTGCCAATGACCCAAAGAAGAAAACCAAGACGAGTTGCCGAAAAAGTGCCATTACCATCTTGAAAGAATTCTGCCAATTTTGTCATTTTTATCTCCCGGATATTTGTTTACAATGTCGCGATACTTAAGAATAAAAATGTGTTACTAAAGTATACGAAAATGGTTAGACGTAAACAATGATGAATTAGTTCAATATAATAGAGCAATACGGAAACTTCATTATACGTTTTCAGGTCAACCATACGTTACAACCCCAAGGAACAGCAGAGTGGTGCTGTGTAAAATATTTTAACCGCAGATATTCTCTATAGCCCGCGCCACAATCGGAATTCCTTCAGCGATCTGCTCAGGAGTGTTGTTGCAGTAGGAGAGGCGCAGAGAGTTGTTGCGCTTTCCTGCCGGATCGAATGTTTTTCCTATCACAAACACCGCGCCACCCTCTATGGCAAGTTGCACAATTTTCGTGGCATCGGTCTCTTCCGGCAGGGTGAGCCAGAGGTAGAAGCCGCCTCGTGGTTCGTTCCACTCGACGTAGTCGGGCAGATGTTCCCGGAGAGCGGCAACCATGGCGGTCGCCCTTCTCTTGTACTCCTGCCGAACAGTGGCGATATAGCTGTAAATCTGGCCTGATCGGATAAACTCATCGGCCAGCACCTGGGTAAAGCTTGGCGAACAGGCATCGGCGGATTGCTTGATCAGCTCGCATTTCTGGTAGATCTCTTCGGGCACAAGCATCCATCCAAGCCGCAGACCGGGGCCGAGAATTTTGGAGAATGAGCCGGTATAGCAGATCTCAATTCCTTCAGGATTGATCGCCTTGATGGGCTTAAGTTGTTCCCGATCCTCTTCGTAAAAGTAGAGGTCGCCGTACGCATCATCCTCAATCAGCGGGATATCGCGGCCCTGAAGCGCGGTTATCAGTTGCTCTTTGCGTTCAGTGCTGTAGAGCAGCCCTGCCGGGTTATGGAAATATGGGGTGATGTAGAGAAATTTCGGCTTCTCTTTTTGGTCGATCTCCTGTTGCAGCGCCTCCATCACAATACCGTCGCGGTCAACCGGGATGCCTTTCAGTTCAGCATCGTAGGAGCGGAAAGCCGAGAGTGCCCCGATAAAGCAGGGATTTTCGACGAGGACAGGGTCATGGGGATCAATAAAGGCTTTGCCGAGCAGATTAAGCCCCTGCTGTGAGCCGGTGGTGATGAGCAGTCGGTTCGTGTGTACCGGCAACCCCTTTTTTTCGAGGAAACCGCTTAGTGACTCAAGTAGTGAGGGAAGGCCGGGTGTCGGGCCGTACTGAAATGCGATGCGCTTTTTTTTGATGTCGAGTCCTTTGAAAAGATCCTCGATCTCCTGAACAGGAAAGAGATCATTGCCGGGCATTCCGCCTGCAAAAGAGATGATGTCCGGTCTTGAGGCAAGGGTCATAAGATCCCTGATTTCGGAAGAGCGGAGTGATGAAACGGCTTTTGAAAACCTTGGCATGATTGTTTTGGCTATGAGACACCTATCATGAACAGGTGCCGTTTGTGATGTGTTGATTGACACTTTATAGTTGGATGGTATCCGTCATGCTCATTTCCCTGCGCTAGCAACATGTCGCCCCTGCGGGGCTTGTTCTCTATTGCCCTGAAGGAGAAAGCTCCGAAAAAGCGAAATATTGGTAGCGGTTGGTTACACCTGATAGACATCCCCCTCTTGCAGCAGTTCCATTTTGTGCTCCTGCAGGACATCAATGAGTTTCTGCAACGATTCCGCCCTGATAACCACGGTGGCTTTGCACTCTCCGGAGGCGAAAGCGTACATGTAGTCAATGGCGACGTTATTATCGGAAATGAGCTGCAGCGCCTTGTGCAGTCCGCCGGGTCTGTGGGGGATAACCATCCCGACCACGTCGGTGATTTTAACGGTAAATCCCGCCTTGCGAAGTATCTCTGCCGCCGCATCAGGTCTTCCGACAATCATGCGCAGAATACCGTAGTCGGCAGTATCGGCAATGCTGAATGCCGAGATATTGATGTCGTTGGCGGCAAGAATACCGGTCAGTTCGGTCAGCCGGCCAGTCCTGTTTTCGAGAAAAACCGAGAGTTGCTTGATAATCATGGTATGTTGTGATTTTCAGTTTTCACTATAAGGTTTATCGTCAGGGACAGAGATTATTCTTTCTCTCTGTTTTGAAGTGCCATCTTTATAGAAGTGAGGGAGAAACTGGAGAGACCAGGTCATTTTCTTGATTCTATTTTTTTGCAAAGATCCTCAAAAGATAATAGGTCATCGGGATGAGACCTATGCCTGGCCAGCCGTTTCTCAAGCTCAGAAATATGGTCATGGGGAATCGCAACATCAACTTCTGCCGCATAGATACTGTCCAAAAGCTCCTCTACCAGAAAAATTTTTTCGGGGATACTGAGTTGAACAATCTGTGGAATGTCTTTTAGATGCATCTCTTTTCTCCTCTCTTATTATCCATATACCTGAATATATCAAAAATGTTTCCGCATGAACGGATTCCTATTTATGCGTTCTTTGGGTTCTGACCAGTCGGAGTGTTGCGCTGTACCGGCAGAAATGGCTTCTCTCCGTTCATTCAGAATGTTCTCATGCCATGCCGGAGATTCAAATGCCGTTTCATCCCTTGAGAGATCATCATAGATTGTCTCAAGCAACTCAAGCTTTTGAGCATAAGTAAACTGTGACAAGGGTAATTCAATTTTTTCCATGATGTTTTTTCTATTCTGCAGACGTTCTGACTTGAAAAGATATTACCTTAAGTTATATGATTTTGATGAGTAACGAAAAGAAAAACAAAGGGATCCTACGATACATCTCATCCCTTTACCCAAACAGCTCCAACGGTTACATTTCAAGGAACTCCTGCCACGGAATACCTGAATACCCGACCAGCAACACCTTATCCGGCTTGCATTGTTCCACAAATGCAGCTATGCCGGATGCGCGTTGTTCATGACCGCTTTTGATTCAATCCGTTGGGTCAGGACTCTTTTTTGAGAGCGCCCGATAATCATAAACGTTTTACTCAATGCGTTGAGTAATTTTACTCAATAAAACAAATGCGTTGTCGAATGGCAATTTCTCTTCAATGTTAACAGCGGGTGTGTATGCTTTGTGGGAAGTACCACTGATCAAGATCGTTCGATATCGGATCGCATTAAATGCGTTAATAACACTTTTTATTACTAAGTTGCTCCATGAACGTTCAGTTTTTTCGATAATCGCTATTGTTCCCAATATGGGATCGCAGTATCTTGACAGAACATATTATCCATAAAAGACGTTGAGAATCATTTCAAGGAGAGTTATGGTTCAGTTTTGGGGGCGGCACCACGATGCCGAACAACCTTTGAAAGCATGGTTCAAAGAGGCCGAGCAAGCAAGTTGGAGTTCACCTGATGAATTGAAGCGTCGGTATCCAAGTGCAAGCATTTTGGGTAAAAACAGGGTGGTGTTTAACATTAAAGGCAATACATACCGTCTGATTACCATGATTAATTTTGATTATGGTCAACTGTTTATCCGGTTTGTCGGGACTCATGCAGAATACGACAATATCGATGCAACCACTATTTGAGTAGTCCATGGAGATCAAACCGATAAAGAGTGAAAGCGATTACCAGCAGGTGCTGCTGCGTGTTGAAGAGATATTTTTGGCGAAGCCGAACACAAAAGAGGGAGATGAGCTGGAAATTCTTGCAATTTTGATTGAGCATTATGAAGAGGAGCATTTTCCTGTCGATATGCCAGAGCCGATTGAGGCAATCAGATTTCGGATGGATCAAATGGGCATGGATCAACAGGATTTGACTCGAATTATCGGTTCGAAAAGTCGGGTCAGTGAAATATTAAATCGGAAGCGGCCATTATCGATACGCCAGATTCGCCTTTTGCAGAAAGCGCTACATATCCCTGCTGACGTTTTGCTGAAGGAGTATTAATTTTTTTTTGGTGTAAGGTGAGAAGGTTTTCAATAGGGCTATTGTGTTATCCTGAAGCTTTTTACCGCTGTAGAGGGGAAACGCAACCATGACGATACCTTGGTCGATGCATTTCATTGACACGACACCATGGTAGCAGAAGTTTTTTTCCCTGATTGCCAAGTCTCAACAAAACAGAAGCAGTGAATACTCTACGCAACAAGTTGCAAGTGGAGCAACGCCTCGCGCAGGTTGTCGAAAAATATAGCGCTCAAGTTGACACCAGTGATGGGCAGTTTGCACTTCTCATGGTCAGACTGGTCATGGCCGTGATGCAGGCATTGAAAAAACCATAGCCACTTTGGAGAAGGCTCTTTCGATGCTGCTCACGGTTTATCATCGCTAAACGGAAAAATCTGAAGATTGTTTGCAATATTAATTTTACATCGTATATTTACATTGTAAAATTAATAAGATCTTCACTATGGCCAGACCCATCAAAAAAGAGCAGATTCCAAATCTTCAGGAGGCAATCAAGGAGACCGCGTGGCGGCTGATTGCGGCGTTTGGCGCGCCAGCCCTTTCGCTGCGTGCCATTGCCCGCGAATTAAGCATTACAGCCCCGGCGATCTACAACTATTTTCCGGATCGTGATGCCCTGGTGACCGCTCTCACCATTGATGCCTTTACCTCTTTTGGTGATGTGCAGCTCAAGGCACGCGACAGTGTTGCGCCAGGGCAGCTCCTTGAACGTTTCCGGGCGATTGGTCTGGCCTATCGTGACTGGGCGCTGAGTTATCCCCAGCGCTACCAGCTTATTTTTGGTACGCCTATTCCGGGTTATGAGCAGCAACATCAGGAGATTATCCCGTCAGCGACCCGCTCTATCAGCGCACTGCTCAGTGTGATCGAAGAGTTTCGTGTGGCCGGACGGCTGAAGAGCGAGGACTTCCCGACAATACCTCCAGAGTATGAGGAGCAGCTTTCGGCAATAAAGACCTGCACAAGCAATTATCACTCTCTGTCGCATGGTGTTGCCCTGATCGTGTGGAGCCGTGTGCATGGGCTGGTGTCGCTTGAAATCGGCGGTCGCCTTCCTCCATTCGGGGTGGGCGGAGACGCGCTATATCACTATGAATTACAATCAATTGCCAAACAATTTATAGAGGAGTAACGATGAATACATTGATTCTTGACGGGTCGCTGGCAGGCGATAGGGTCGGCAGTTATTCGGTGGCTACCCTGCAAGCAGCACTTGGATCTCGTGGCTGGAGTTCTGAAGTGGTAGCTCTGCGGGATAAAAAGATCGGCAACTGCATGGGAGATTTTTTCTGCTGGCTGAAAACTCCCGGGAAATGCCCTGCTGCTGATGACCAGCAGGAGATATCAAAAAAATACATTGAAAGCGATCTTGTTATTCTGCTTACTCCGATCACTTTCGGCGGTTATTCAGTGATGCTCAAGAAAATGGTTGATCATCATATACAGAACACCTTGCCATTTTTTACCACCATTGACGGAGAGATTCATCATCAGAAACGATATGACAAGTACCCAGATGTGCTTATCATTGGCCTGCTGAGTGAACCTGATGAACAGACCGAATCCATTTTTCGGAATCTGGCCTGGCGAAACTCCATCAACTTCTATGCGAAGGTGCATGTATGTGATATTCTCTATCGGAATCGATCTGAGAGTGTGATGAAAGAGCAGCTCAGCCATTGTCTTGACAGGGTCGAACGTCTTGAATCAGATGATGATAGAACGTTGCCGCATATCAGGCATTCATCGGTACCGGCAACTCCTCTTCGTCGGGCGCTGCTGCTGGTTGGAAGTCCACGTATGCAAAAAAGCACCTCTGCATCACTTGGGTCATATCTTTTTGAGCAACTGAAGCTTCGCGGTGTTGCGACAGAGACGATCTATCTCTATAAGGCGATCACTGCTACTGAGCGCATGGGAGAGCTTCTCCAAGCCATTGACAACGCTGATCTGGTTGTTCTGGCTTTTCCGCTTTATGTGGATACTCTGCCTGCGCCTGTTATTTCTGTTCTCGAAAATATTGTGGCGAATGGCAAAGGGAGATTGAACATGACGCGTTTTGCTGCTCTTGTCAATTGCGGTTTTCCTGAAGGCTCCCAGAATGATAATGCGCTTGCGGTTTGCGGCGAGTTTTCCCGCTCCGCAGGTTTTGCGTGGATGGGGGGGCTCTCCCTTGGTGAGGGGGAGGGTCTGGTTCGTGCGCAACCACTCAATGAGCTTGGTGGACAAGGCGCACCTGTCAGAAAAGCGCTGGAGATAGCCGCTGAGGCACTTGCAGTTGGACAACCTGTTCCCGATAATGCGCAGGTGTTGTTAGCCAAGCCATTGATGCCCGTCTGGCTGTACAAGTTAGGTGGAACGGTCGGGTGGAAGATGAAGTCAAGAAAGTATGGTACGCAGAAGCTGCTGAAGGCAAGGCCTTATCAGAAAGCAGTATAGCGCAGTTCAGAAAGGAGCTTGACACGGATTGCATGGAACTCTTGCGACTCAGCAAAAGTAAAGGGAGGTGGCACCAGAATGCCACCTCAACTTCCCGTAATGAGTGGACGTGAAGTTACCCTCGCCAACATTTTTTCCTTATCTCAGTTTACGGTTATCAATGACCCGCTGAGCCTTGCCCATGCTGCGTTCAATGGTTCCGGGTTCAACCAGCCGGATGGTTGCGCTGATACCGAGAAGGCTTGATATGTTTGCCTTGATACGCTTGCGCAGCCCTTCAAGCTCTTTGACCTCGTCGGAGAAGAACTGCTCTTCAATCTCTACCCTGATTTCGAGGGTGTCGAGGTTGTTTTCACGATCGACCACCAGGAGGTAATGCGGCTTGGTTTCGCTCATCTCAAGCAGCACGGATTCTATCTGTGACGGGAAGACGTTGACGCCACGGATAATGAGCATATCGTCGGAGCGGCCCACGCATTTTTCCATGCGTACCAGCGTGCGGCCGCATTCACACCGATCGGCGTGGAGGCGGGTCAGATCGCGGGTGCGGTAGCGGATGAGCGGCATCGCCTCCTTGGTTGCGGGGGTAAAGACCAGTTCGCCAAGTTCGCCATAAGGGAGCACTTCGCCGCTCTCGGGATTGATGATTTCGGGGATAAAGTGGTCTTCAAAGATATGCATTCCTTTCTGGCAGTGGCACTCCATGGAGACACCTGGCCCGATGATTTCGCTGAGGCCGTAAATGTCGTAGGCTTTGATGCCGAGCAGTTGCTCAATTTGAGTGCGCATCTCTTCAGTCCATGGTTCAGCACCGAAAACGCCAGCTTTCAGCTTGATATTTTTGCGGTCAATCTTCTCTTCAGCAAGCGCTTCACCGAGATAGGCTGCATAGGATGGCGTGCAGGCAAGCGCTGTTGAGCCGAAGTCCTCCATGAGCTGAAGTTGCTTTTTTGTATTACCGCCGGAGATAGGGATGACTGAGGCGCCAACCGCTTCTGCGCCGTAATGCAGGCCAAGTCCGCCGGTAAAAAGTCCGTAGCCATAAGCAACCTGAATGATATCGGCTTTCCCGACTCCGGCCATGGTGAGCGAACGGGCGACGACTTCGCTCCACATTTGAATGTCGTTATGAGTATAGCCGACAACCGTTGATTTCCCGGTTGTGCCGCTGGAAGCATGAAGCCTTACAATGTCAGTTTGTGGCACTGTAAAAAGGCCAAATGGATAGTTGTCGCGCAGATCCTGTTTGGTGGTAAATGGAAGTTTTTTCAGGTCATCAATGGTGGTGATATCGCCGGGCTCAATACCCTGTTCCTGCAACTTTTGACGGTAAAAAGGGACGGAGTCATAAACTCTTTTTACCATTGCGGCCAACCGTTTTCCCTGAAGGTTCAGGAGCTCTTCGCGCTCCATACACTCATATTGTTTATTCCAGATCATGTTGCTGTCGCTTGAAGTTGAGATAATGCTTGTCCCGCCCGGAAGGCCCGGATGTTCATGGCTGTGATATCGGCACCTTTTGCCTGAAACAGCGTCTCTATTGAGGTTTCAAGTGCTTCTGCTGCCATACCGATAAACGGTGCGGCAGCTCCGAGCATCACCATGTTTGATGTTCTTATACTCCCCGCTTCACGGGCAAGTTCTGCTGCGTTGACCAGTACCGGATGGTCTGTGCAGTGCAGCTCTTCGATAATGTGTTCCATGGCCGGATAGCCTTCCATGTTAATAAAGGAGTTTGTGGCAGTGACTATTTTCCCGTCTGGCGCAAGAAATGGAAGATAGCGCAATGCTTCAAGAGGTTCAACAGAAAGGATAAGATTTGCGGTTCCTTCGGCAATAAGGTCCGAGTAGATCTCATGGTCAGCAATCCGGAGGTGCGACTGTACTGCCCCGCCCCGCTGGCTCATGCCGTGTACCTCTGCCTGGCGAACGGTCAGGCCGCTCTGCAGTGCGGCATGGTCAATCACCGCAGCGATAGTGAGTATTCCCTGTCCTCCGACACCGGCAAGAATAATGTTGATTTGCATACTGTCGTTACGCTTTGGCTGCAGGGTTCCGTTTTTTCCGTGCGGCGGTTTCAATACATTCGCGTTGTGCAATAACCACCGAGACACCTTCCCAGGCAATCTCCTCCCCAAGGAGAGCAATGTTCTCAGCAAGATGCGATTTCAGCGGGATGATGGTTCTGAGATGCGCTTCCTCAACGCCGAGTCCCCGGCAGATCTCCAGCAATCTCGACCCGTTTGCCGAAGAGTCCTGGCCGCCGGTCATGGCGGTGGTGTCGTTATCGGCAATGATCACGGTGAGCGGTGAGCGGTCGTTGATGGCATCGAGCAGACCGGTCATGCCGGAGTGGGTGAAGGTTGAGTCGCCGATGACGGCAACCGCCGGTCGCAGTCCGGCATCAGCGGCGCCTTTGGCCATGGTGATGGAGGCGCCCATATCGACGCAGGTATGGATGGCGTTATATGGCGCGAGCGCTCCAAGGGTGTAGCAGCCGATATCGGAAAAAACATGGTGCTGCTCGTGTGAACTCATGACGGTGTTAAGTGCTTCGTAAAGGTCGCGGTGGCCGCACCCCTTGCAGAGTTCTGGCGGACGGTTTACCATGATTGAAGGGACAGGAGTGACCTCTTTTTTTGCCAGACCGAGCGCAAGGGCGACACTGTCGGCATTGAGTTCTCCGGCACGAGGGAGTGTTCCATCGAGTCGTCCCCGTATATTCTTGCCGCCAAAGTATCCTCTCAGCAGCTCTTCATAGACAGGGTAACCCTCTTCGGCGACAAGGATGGTATCGCAGGCGCTGAAGAGCGCTTCAATTTTCTTTCTTGGCAGGGGGTAGTGACCAATTTTCAGCACGGGGCAGTCGAGGCCATAAGCCTGCCGTACCTCCATGACATAATTAAATGCAATCCCGAAAGCAAGAACGCCGGTCGCGCCCGTTCCGGGGACAAGGCTGTTCAGCCATGAGTTTTCTGAATGTTCTTCAAGTTGATCCTGCATTTCGAGCAGCTTGCTGTACTGACGGCGTGCGTTATGGGGCATCAACACGAAACGTTCAGGAGCATAAGGGGCATTGAGCAGGTTTTGTGTTCTTTGTGCTGTCCCTTCTACACCAGCACGAGAATGGGCAAGTCTTGTGGTGAGTCGGAGCAGCACCGGCAGCTTGAGAGATTCAGAGAGGTCGAACGCATATCGGGCAGCGTCGTAAAGCTCCTGCTGAGAGGCAGGTTCAAGCACTGGCACCATGGCAAATTTGCCATAGACGCGGCTGTCCTGCTCGTTTTGCGATGAGTGCATTGAAGGGTCGTCCGCCACGGCAACCACCAGTCCGCCGTTAACGCCGGTAATGGCCGAATTAATAAAAGCATCAGCGGCCACATTCAGCCCCACGTGCTTCATGCAGACCAGACTCCGCTTACCAGCGTAAGACATGCCGAGCGCAGCCTCATAAGCTGTTTTTTCATTAGCAGACCAGGCGGAACGAACGTTTTGTTCTCGCGCACCCCTGTTTTTCTGGATGTATTCGGTGATTTCGGTCGAAGGGGTTCCAGGATAAGCATAGACGCCGGATATTCCGCCGTCAAGAGCTCCAAGCGCAATGGCTTCGGCGCCCAGCAAAAGTTGTTTCATCGTGCGCTCATTGAAAAAGTTGTCCCTCAAGATGAGAAATTATTTTCTTTGAAGCCAATGAAATCAGGTCATCTTGTTATTTGTGCTGCAAAAGTCGCTCAATTTTTTTCTTTAAGGTCGTCGTAAAATTGTGCGTAACTGACATTCCAATAGGGAACAAGCCATAAGAATCCTATACCAAAAGTAAAGACGCACAATAAACTCCAGCCAACAAAACGTAGACCAAGGCAGAAAAACTTCCATTTATTTCCACGCATCATCTCTTTGCTTTTTGTTATAGCCTCTAATGGAGTAATAAAATTATTGTCAGCAATAATGAAGTAGGTCATCGAATATGACAATGTTGCGATAATACCAGGAATAAAAAGAAGTAATGACCAGAAAAAGATAAATACGATTTTAAGTACGTATGTACCAACGCAAAGTCCATAGATATTGAAGCCACTGAATACTTGTGATAGTTTTGCATCTTGCTTTCTTGAAAGAGATAAGATAAAATATGACAAACCTGCTGCCATTGGGCCGTCAATAAGAATGGATAAGAGTATGTTGATTATGTTGGTGAATAATTTGAGAGATTCCTCGGATGCTGATGGACCTGCTATACTGATACTGATAACTATAAACAAGAATTGCAACACTACCATTAACAAGAAGACTACTGCTGCAGTACCAACTCCCAATCCCCATTTTCCCCTCAGGGCTTCTCGTGCCTGACTTGTTAACACACGGTTCTCAGTGCTTGAAAGAGGGCTCATTTTTTTGTGTTTTTGGTTTCCTGAAAAGTTATTTTACTCGTAAGTATACTCCTTATTATACGCAAATTTTAGCAAAACAACTCTGCATCTATTTGTAAAATATTTTAGCATGACTCAGTCAAAATCTGTTTTAGCGTTAGTAAACCCAATCAGAGTGACTGCCAGGATTATTCCATGCGTCTTGTGCGGGACTCCACGAAGGATGGCGAAGACAATCTATTTCCCTGTCATCTGGATGAGATCGCGGGCTCTTTTTTTATAGGAGAGAGAAAAGAGTTTCTCCATGCCGTGAAGGAGGTTCATCTCCTCAAGATAGATTTGCTTTACCTCACATATTTGAGCAAAGTTCGCACGGATTTGCCGACACTACCCTTGCCTGTAAAAACAATTGTTCTCATTATGTTTCCAGGGAAAGTATGCTTTGTTCACAGTTTCAGATACCTACACACAAGCGTGCTGACTGACTGATGATTTCACTATTTCGAGTTTTTTTCAGTCTTGCCGGGAGTATTGCCGGGAGAGCAAAATACTTGTGCGAAAAAGAAGGTAATCGGTATATTAAAACGTTGGTTTAATAGCATTCAGAGACATAACATCTTACAGTTTTACTTACTTAACGTCTACAGGTGGATTATGAAAGCTTTCGTTGTTACTGGATTAATGGCATTAACCCTTGCTGGCTGCAATATGACTGCGGCAAACCATGCCGATCAGCTTCCTTCGTCACGTGACAGGGCACTGACGGTCGGAATTGTTCAGAAGGATATCAGAAAAGGAATGACTCAGGCTGAGGTGGCACAATCTCTTGGTTCTCCAAATATTGTCTCGAAAGATACGGATGAGGTTGAAACCTGGATTTATGATAAAATTGCCTCCGAAGCTTCGTATTCAGCAGGGTCAGGCGGGATATTGTCTTTGTTTACTGGTGGCAGAGAAGCTGGCGCGGCGGCCACCACCCAGAAAACGCTGACCGTTATCATCAAGTTTTTAAAGGGGCATGTCAGCGATTACTCTTATCACAGCAGTCAATTTTAGAGGAGCGGATATGAAAAAATTAGTCTTGCTCTTTCTTGCTGCCGGAGTGATAACGATCAGTGGTTGCGAAACAATGCAGCCGGTTGCCCAAAAAACCCAGTTGGAGATCAGGGAATTTCAAACCCGCACCTATGACCAGAGTAATACAAAAATGGTTATGAAAGCCGTTATGAATGCTTTGCAGGATGATGGATTTATTGTTCAGCAGGCAAATATTGATTTAGGGCTTTTAACGGCGCAGAAAGAAGAGGATGTTGAAAATAGTGCGGAATCTTTTTTTGCAAGGGCCTTTACCAATCAACCTGAATACAGAAAAAACAGTATCACAGAAGCATCAGCCAATATTAGTGAATATGGCAAGCAGACCAAAGTGCGTATTAATTTCAAGAATAAGGTGATGAATAACCGGGGCGCAGTGATGAGTGTGACGCAAATCAGTGACGAAAAATTTTATCAGAACTTTTTTGCCACCGTTGACAAGTCGCTCTTTCTTGCAAAAGCAAAAATTCAATAATCAGGGGGGAGCTCTCTTCAGCGGACATATCTCGCCGAAAGATTGTCTTCTTTTATGTTTTTTTCATGTTGTTGAAGTCCCTGGTAATTGAGTGAAACATCTTGTTGGTCGAGGTCTGCATGATGATCGACATCCCTGCATTGGTCATGGCATGGAGAATTTTTTCCGGAACGATGCGGAACGCCGGGTAAAGAGTAAAGCGGACGTCGATTTTAAGATCTAACAGCACTCTTGTTTTTTCTGGGCCTTCCGGGTGCATGGACATATTGGCAAATGCTTTCCCCTCAAAGAGATATTTGGCAGGATCTTCGACCTGTCCGGGGGTTTGGTGGTGTTGCCACCGGATCTTTTTGCCAACAGTGTAACATTTGATGATCTCATCCGGGAGGTCGGCAGGATCGTTGTATTCTATATGCTTTGGCAGTTCCAGCAAAAGTTCTTCGATCTGTTCGACAAAAAAAATCACATCAAACGGGTTGTTCTGCGGGTCGGTAACACGGAAAAGCCATTTATAGACATTTGCGGTGTCGGTCAGTTCAACGCTGTGGCAAAAGGGATTAAACCCCAGTATTTTTTTGTGATCAGAAAGATAATCTGAGGTTCGGTTAAATTCCCCGTTAAATATCCAGTCACCCTTGCTTACACCTGTTGCTTCCATTTCCATGGTATCGCTTTTCTCCTGTTTCGTTTACATGAGCTCGGATTGCAGACGTTCAGCCTGATCATGCATTTTGAGCGCTTCGATAATATCCTGAAGTTCGCCTTGCAGGATCTGTGGAAGAGCGTGGCTGGTATAGCCGATTCGGTGATCGGTCACCCGTGACTGAGGGTAGTTGTAGGTGCGGATTTTGGCGCTTCGGTCACCGGTTGTGACCATAGAGCGCCGCAGGTCAGCCCGCTGCTGCTGCTGCTCAGCAAGCTGGATGTCGTAGAGTTTTGTGCGGAGCATCTGCATGGCCCGCTCTTTGTTCTGGAGCTGTGAGCGCTCTTCCTGGCATGCGGCGACTATGCCGCTCGGAATATGGGTTATGCGGACAGCAGTCTCCACCTTGTTGACGTTTTGCCCCCCTTTTCCGCCACTCCGGTAGGTATCGAATCGCAGATCTTCTCGGCGGATTTCGACATCAACCTCTTCAGCTTCTGGAAGTACTGCAACGCTGACTGCGGAGGTGTGGATACGCCCCTGTGTTTCGGTATCAGGAACACGCTGGACACGGTGGACGCCGCTTTCATACTTCATGGTTCCGTAGACGTCATTACCACTGACCTCAAGTGTCATCTCCCTGAAGCCTCCGGGGACAGAGCTTTCATTGAAGTGCAGTGTGTGGCATTGCCAGCCCTGCTGCTCTGCATATCGCTGGTACATTCTTGTCAGGTCGGCGGTAAAGAGCGCAGCTTCTTCTCCTCCGGTGCCAGCCCGGATCTCTATAATGACATTGCGTGAGTCGGCCTCCTCTTTTGGGAGAAGCAGTACCTTCAGGCGCTGTTCCAGTTCGGGCAGTTTTTTCTGCAGCTCGTTGATGTCTGCCTGGACAAGCTCTTTCATTTCCGGGTCATTCTCCTCTTTCAGCAGTTGCCGGGAGGCTTCAAGTTCTGATTTTTTTTCGGCATACTGATCGTAAGCCTGCACAATTTCCTTGAGGTCGCTGTACTCCTTGTTGAGTTTTCTGAAACGAGCCTGATCATTTGCCGCTTTTGGGTCGGCAAGCAACTGTTCAAGATCGAGGTGCTTCTCTTTTATGGACTGCAGTTTGTCAAGCATTTCTTTCGGCTGTCAGCCTCAGGGGTTAAAAATATCGTTAATCAGAATGTACGCGAAAAGCGCCATAAGCAACGCCATACCAATCTGCTGGATACGCATTTTCACTTCGAAGGGAAGTTCCTTGCGAATAATGCCTTCAATACCATTCAGCACAAATTGTCCGCCATCAAGCGCTGGAACAGGAAGCATATTGATAATTGCAAGCGAGATTGAGAGCATGGAGAGAAAATAGAGAAAGCTGACGGGCCCCTGTTCAGCGCTCTGGCTTGCGATTTTTGCAATCTTGATGGGTCCTCCGACTGATTTACGGAAATCTTCCTGGCCGGTAAAGATTTTAACGAATCCCTGTACGGTCATAGCGCTCATTTTCCAGGTCTGTTTGACTCCGCTGATCATCGACTCAGGTACATTGAGTTTTCTGCGTTCGGTTTCAATCGTCTGTTTCAGTGAGATTCCTATTTTGCCGGATGCGTTGGGAACTACGGTGGTGACCAGGCTCTCACCGTTTGCCCTGATCTCTTCAGCAGTGATCGTCTTTCCCTTCTGCGGAGCTTTAAGGTGCAGCCAGGTTATGATGATTGGTCTGCCTGCGTTGGAAGAGATTATTCCGACAACCTCGGTCCAGTCGGAGACATTTTTTCCATTGATTGCGGTAATGAGTGCTCCGGATTTTATTCCTGCACTGCTGGCAGGCATTTTTTCAAGAACCTCGTCGATGACTGGCGGAACAATTGGGCGTATGCCAAGACTTTTATTGGTGTTAATTTTTGACATGATGTTTGATGGCGCCTCCACAGTGACGCTTTTCCCATTACGCAGCAGTGTGTAGCGGAGCGAGCGTGCGGTAAAGAGTTCAGGGTCAAGCGCTTCCTCCCAACTGTCGAGGGGTTTGCCATTGGCGAGTTGAAGTCGGTCTCCCGTCTTCATGCCCATTGATTCGAAGACTGAGCCCTTTTCAATAAAGGCAGGATTGTTGACGCTGGTACGCGATTCTCCAAGGACCAAGGTGATGCCGATAAAGATTACGGCAGCAAGGATAAGGTTCATGGTGACACCTCCGGCAAGAACAATCAGTCGCTGCCAGACCGGTTTTGCCCTGAACTCCCACGGTTGAGGCTCTCCACTTTGAAAGGAGGTGTCAAGGCTTTCATCGACCATACCGGCAATCTTCACATAGCCGCCAAGCGGAAATGCGCCGATGCCATATTCGGTTTCTCCGATTGTTTTTTTCCAGAGTCGTTTTTCAAAAAAGTCGAAACCGATATAAAATTTGTCAACCCTCATCCCGAAGAGTTTCGCAGTCAAAAAATGGCCAAGCTCATGAGCTGTCACCAGAATGAAAATGGCGACAATGAAAAAAAATGTTGTACTCAGAAAATCCATAAAGATCCTTTGTTATCAGTAAATAAAAAGTATTGTGTCCTTTCACGGCTTTTACGCGAAGTTGAACATGGCAGCATTGTCATGGTTCATGCAAGAAGTCTTGTTGCCGTTTCACGGGCCCACTGATCGGCTTGCAGATAATCGTCCAGTTCGACCGGGTTATACGCTTCGTGAGCCTGCATGGTCTTTTCGACTGTTTCGGCAATGTCGGTAAATCCGATCTTCCTGTTGAGGAAAGCTGCTACAGCGATTTCGTTTGCAGCGTTGAGTACGGCAGGGTAAGTTCGTCCTGCTTTAAGCGCCTCAAATGCGAGACGAAGGGCTGGAAAGCGCGTCATATCCGGCTCTTCAAAGGTCAGCGTGCCTGTCTTTGCAAGATCAAGTTTTGGAATGCCGCTTTGGCAGCGTTCTGGCCAGGCGAGCGCATAAGCGATCGGTGCGCGCATGTCGGGGGCGCCAAGTTGTGCCATGACGCAACCGTCAATATATTCGACCATGGAGTGAATGATGCTCTGGGGGTGTACCACAACACCGATTTTTTCGGCAGGAACATTGAAGAGCCAGTGTGCCTCAATCACCTCCAGACCCTTGTTCATCATGGTTGCTGAGTCAATGGTTATTTTTGCGCCCATACTCCATTGCGGATGTTTCAATGCCTGTTCGAGTTTGACCTGTTTCAACTCTTCGGCCGGGGTATTGCGGAAGGGACCGCCCGAGGCGGTCAGGATGATGCGCTCAACATCCTCTGGCCGGTGACCTGCAAGTGACTGGAAGACGGCCGAGTGCTCGCTGTCAACCGGAAGCAGATGCACCTTATACTTTTTGACCAGATCAGAGACAAGCTGACCAGCGACGACCAGCGTCTCCTTGTTGGCAAGGGCAATATGCTTGCCCGCCTTGATAGCGCGAACCGTCGGGACTAAACCAGCAGCTCCGACAATGGCTGATACAACCATATCAGCCCCATCTGCTGCGGCAATGGCCGAAGCGCCTTCAACACCAAACAAAATTTCGGGTTTGTACTCTCCGCAGAGGGCATAAAGCTTTTTCGCACTCTCTTCGTCCTTCAGCGATACTGCGACAGGCCGGAACTCCTCTATCTGTTTTGCCAGCAGGGCAACATCCTGCCCTGCGGCAAGACCGGTAATAGTGAACTTGTCGGGATGCTGCCTGACAACATCAAGAGTGCTGACGCCGATGGAGCCGGTACTGCCGAGGATGGAAAGTGATCGCATAATGATGAAAAAAAGTTGTCAGACTTAGGTGATACATGATCGGCCTGAAGTTATGCTTTTTCGTGCGTGCTTACAAGTGGCCGATAGTGACACTCGTTCAGAATGGCTATTTCTTTTTGTAATTAACAGGAATTTATAGTATACTTTTTCCCCAATTAAAGGGTTCCTAGCTCAGTTGGTTAGAGCGACTGGTTTACACCCAGTAGGTCGGGGGTTCGACTCCCTCGGGACCCACCATTTCAGATAAAAAAAAGGCAGGCCTCCCTGCCTTTTTTTATTTCCCCTATTTGTTCAGTTTTCAGCAATTTTCCGCTCTTGCCTCAGTCTTGCAACTGCTTCCTCCAGCTCTCTTTGTTCCATGTCTGTCAGTTGTTCTGTGTTGGCCTCAAGCGCATCGCTTTCATCGGGTTCCATCTCAAGTTCGGCTATGCTCTCTTTTTCGATGTGCACGGGAAACAGCCCTTCGGGACGTTTGCCAAGAATTTCTTCGATCTGAGTGTACTGAAGCATCTCTTTCAGCAGCAACTCACTGGCAAGCTGTTCAAGTTTTTCCCGATTCTGTGTCAGGAGATTAACCACCTTGATGCGTGATTCTTCAACAATGCTCATAACCTCCCTGTCTATGAGGCGGGCGGTCTCTTCGCCGTACTTTTTATCAATTCCGGGGCTGCCATAATAGGGATTATTGCTTTCGTAGAACGACAGGTTGCCCAGTTTTTCGCTCATTCCATAGACGGTTACCATGTTGTAGGCAATGCTGGTCACCTTTTCAAGGTCATTCTGTGCGCCGGTAGAGATTTCGCTGAAAATAATATCTTCAGCGATACGTCCCCCGAGCAGTCCGCAGATGCGACCAAGCAGTTCGCTTTTTGTCATGAGATAGCGATCTTCAAGCGGGATGTTCATTGTGTAGCCAAGAGCGCTCATGCCGCGAGGTACAATAGAGATCTTCTGAACCGGGTCGTTGTCGGGCATCATCCAACTGACAATGGCGTGCCCCGCTTCATGATAGGCGACAATCTGTTTTTCACGAGGGTTGATCACCTTGTTCTTTTTTTCAAGGCCGGCGACGCATCGCTCGATGGCATCCTCGAAGTCTTTCATTTCGATACTCTGCTTGTTACGGCGGGAAGCAAGCAAGGCGGCCTCGTTGGCGGCATTGGCGATTTCAGCTCCGGCAAAGCCGGGGGTCTGTGATGCAAGAACTTTCAAATTCACATCTTTCGACAGCGAAAGAGACTTGGTGTGGACTTTGAAAATATCGATGCGGCCTTTGAGGTCAGGCTTGTCCACCATGATCTGCCGGTCAAAACGGCCTGGCCGAAGCAAGGCTGAATCAAGCACATCCGGGCGGTTTGTGGCTGCTATAAGAATGACGCCCTTGTCGGTTGCAAATCCATCCATTTCAACCAGCAACTGATTGAGGGTATTTTCACGTTCGTCATTGGCGCCCATCATGGCCCCTTTTCCGCGACTGCGCCCAACCGCGTCGATTTCATCAATAAAGATAATACAGGGAGCTTTTTCCTTGGCCTGCTTGAAGAGATCACGAACCCTTGCTGCGCCGACGCCGACAAACATCTCTACAAAGTCTGAACCGCTGATGCTGAAAAACGGTACATCAGCTTCTCCGGCAACGGCCTTTGCCAGAAGGGTTTTACCGGTACCCGGAGGTCCGACCAGAAGCACTCCTTTGGGCAGTTTGCCACCCAGCGTGGTATATTTTTTGGGATCCTTGAGGAAGTCAACCACCTCCATGACTTCAGCTTTTGCCTCATCAAGACCTGCTACATCCTTGAAGGTGATGCGGGTGTGCTCATCCAGATTTTCATAAAGGGCCGCTTTGTTTTTGCCAATATTCATGAACTGGGAGCCCGGTCCGCCCATCCGTCGGAAGACAAAGAAATAGATGCCAATCAGCAGGGCAAATGGGAGTATCCATTGAAGAAGCTCACTGATCCAGGTGCTGCTTGGCAGGCCCTGGTACTTGATTCCCTTGCTTTCAAGCAATTCGGTCAGTGTGTCATCGCGTACCGGATTGACATAAATTTCATCCTGTTTTGATGAAGACTGGGGAAAAGAGATTCCCGGATTATCCTTTTGCGGATCTTTGGTCGCGATGCCGGTTTCCGCGCCGGGTTTGAGTTTGACATAGATTCTTTCAGGCGAGATTTTAACCGACAACACCTTGTTTTCAACAATAAGTTTGCGGAAAGTGCTGTAGGGAATCTCCTGTGTTGAGCCTGACCAGAAAAAAGCAAGCTGAATGCCTATGAGAAGAACAATGACGACCACATAGTACATTATCGAAAACTTTGGCCGTGGTATATTGTTTTCCGGTTGGTTTTTATAGGGATTTGAAGGTTTAAGCGTTTTCTTTGCCATCAATCAACAATCATGGTTATAATAGAGCGATGCAGTTTGTTATTCACCGTTCGCGGATTCGTAATTTGCAATTTACGTGAATCTTCCATTTAATGAAGCATCTTGGAAGAAAACATATTTTATATTGCAGCAAATTTCAAATGAACTTTTGTGGCTATAAGTTTCACAATGGCTGTAGGGAGTTGGCTAAACGGAGGACGTTAGAGAATGAGTTCAGTTCGGGAGAAGGTAAATTGCCGGATATCGGCGCTGAAGTCGCTGTTGTGTGTCGGGCTTGACAGTGACCCCGGGAAAATTCCTGGAGTGTTTTCTGGCTATCAAAACCCTGTGCTGGAGTTTAATCGCTCTGTTGTAAGAGCGACATCTGATCTGGCAGTAGCATACAAGCTCAATACTGCCTTTTATGAAGCAAGGGGCATTGAGGGATTGCTGGATATGGAGAAGACGCTGATTGAGATTCCTGAATCCTGTATGACAATTGCTGACGCAAAACGCGCAGATATTGGCAATACCAGTAAAATGTATGCGCAGGCTTTTTTTGATCACTGGTCTTTTGATGCAATTACTGTTGCTCCCTACATGGGCAGCGATTCCCTTGAGCCATTTTTTTCCTATACGGATAAGCTGGTGTTTGTGCTGTGCCTGACATCGAATGAGGGATCCGCAGACTTTGAGGAGCGTGCTATGGCGGATGGCACACCACTCTACCGCTCTGTACTTGGTAAGGTGGATTCATGGAGCAGGAACGGAAACGGTGGCGTTGTTGTTGGTGCAACGAAAAGCGCTCTTCTTGGAGAAATTCGTCAGGAGGCTCCTGATCTTTTTTTTCTTGTTCCTGGTGTTGGCGCTCAGGGCGGATCACTTGAAGATGCGGTGAACCTCGGGGTTGATTCCAGGCGGCAGAGCGCGGTTATTAATGTCAGTCGGGCCCTGATCTACCCGAAAGGTATATTTTCTTCAGTTGACGATTATGAACAGGCCGTTGCCGCAGAGGCGTTAACAATTTGTCATGAAATGAGGCGGGTTTTATAATAATGAGCTTGACGGGCTTTCCGTGCCTTGCATGATGGTAATAAAAATGGATTTTTGAACTATGTGTGGAATTGTTGGATATATAGGATGGCAGGATGCTGCACCGATGCTGCTGAAAGGGCTGAAGCGCCTTGAATACCGTGGCTACGATTCTGCGGGCATCGCCTTGCTGAATGGAACTCTTTCGGTCATGAAGCAGAAGGGAAGTGTTGGTGACCTTGAAAATAATGCAGACACCTTTAGTGCCAGTATGTCTGGTGCGACAGTGGGTATTGGCCACACCCGGTGGGCGACGCATGGTGAACCCAGTGATTTGAATGCTCATCCTCATTTGAATGAAACCGGAGATATTGCTGTTATTCATAACGGTATTATCGAAAACTATTCAGCGCTGAAACAGGAGCTTGTCTCTCAAGGATATCTCTTTCTGAGTGAAACTGATTCCGAGGTGCTGGTTCATCTGATTGACCGGATTTGGGAAAACGAACCTGCACTTGATCTGGAGTCTGTTACCCGAAGGGCTCTTCGGCATGTTGAGGGAGCTTATGGTCTCTGTGTGATCTCTTCGCGTGAACCTGACAAGATTGTGGTGGCTCGAAAAGGCAGCCCTCTGGTGATCGGTATAGGTATTGGCGAGTTTTTTATTGCTTCGGATGCCGCGCCTATTGTTGAACATACCAACAAGGTGGTTTACCTCTCTGATGGTGAACTTGCTGTTGTGACAAGGGAGGGCTATTCAGTCAAGACCATTGAGAATGTTGAACAGGAAAAGATGGTGACGGAGCTTGATTTTTCACTTGAAAAAATAGAGAAGGGGGGCTTTGAACACTTCATGCTCAAGGAGATCTTTGAGCAGCCTTCGGTTATGCATGATGTTATGCGCGGTCGTGTGCGTGTGGCGGAGGGGCAGATATTTCTTGGCGGGATAGCGGACTACCTCGATCGTCTCAAGCAGGCAAAGCGCATTGTTATCTGTGCCTGTGGTACAAGCTGGCACGCTGCCCTTCTCGGAGAATATCTTATTGAAGAGTTTGCCCGCATTCCTGTCGAGGTTGATTATGCTTCGGAGTTCAGATACCGCAATCCGATTGTTGGTGTGGATGACGTGGTTATTTTGATTTCCCAGTCAGGAGAGACGGCCGACACCCTTGCCGCGCTTCGTACGGCCAAGGAAAAGGGAGCCCTTGTGATGGGTATCTGTAATGTCGTGGGTTCCACGATTGCTCGTGAAACCTTGTGCGGGATGTATACTCATGCAGGCCCTGAAATTGGTGTTGCATCAACCAAAGCGTTTACCGCCCAGGTGATCATGCTCTATATGCTTGCTTTGGCGCTCAGTAAGGGACGGACGATGTCTGGCGAAGAAATTGTTATCAACCTTAAAGAGCTTGCCTCTATTCCGGAAAAAGCTGCACGTATTCTGGAGCTTGACAGTCAGATACAGTCGATTGCGCAGCGGTTCAAAGATGCCAAAAACTTTCTTTACCTCGGACGCGGATACAACTTTCCGGTGGCCCTTGAAGGTGCGCTGAAACTCAAGGAGATTTCGTATATCCATGCCGAAGGATATCCTGCCGCCGAAATGAAGCATGGGCCTATAGCTCTTATTGATGAGGATATGCCCGTTATTATTATTGCAACTCGCGATAATACCTATTCCAAGATTCTCAGCAATATTGAGGAGGTACGCAGTCGCAAAGGGAGGGTGATCGCTATTGCCAATGATGGTGATCAGGAGATCAGCCGTCTGGCTGAAGATGTTATTTATATTCCTCAGGCTTCCGGGCCGATCACTCCCCTTCTGGCCGTTATTCCCCTGCAGCTCCTTGCCTATCATATTGCAACACTCCGGGGATGTAATGTCGATCGCCCACGAAACCTGGCAAAATCAGTCACGGTCGAGTAAAAGAAACGTTCAGTGCTCGTTAACTTCAACGCAGGAAGTGTATGCAAAGCCATATTATTATTACAGGTGCAACTGGTGTCATAGGTGTCAGGCTTGCGATGAGTCTGATAGAGCGAGGGGAGAAGGTCGTATTGTTTGTTCGTTCACCAGATGCGGCGGCCCTTAAAATTCCGGGAGCGTCAAACTATGTCCGCTGGGATTCGGATATGGAAAGCGGTGAATGGACCGGCTTTGTGAGCGGAGCGAAGGCTCTGATCCATCTTGCAGGAAAGCCCCTGCTGGAGAGCCGTTGGACTGATGCCCATAAAGAAGAGTGCTATGCGTCAAGAATTCTTGGTACCCGGCATCTGGTATCAGCGATTGCTTCGGCATCTGAAAAGCCGAAGCTCTTCATCTCTTCATCGGCCATCGGTTATTACGGATCGTTTTACAACTGTGAAGATACTCCCCAAATGGCCGAATCCGGTTCAAAGGGGAGTGATTTTCTTGCAACCATTTGTATTGACTGGGAAAAAGAGGCGATGGCCGCTGAAAAGAGCGTCGAGCGCCTCGTGTTGTTGAGGACAGGTATTGTACTCTCCACAAGGGGCGGAATGTTGCTGAAAATGCTTGCCCCTTTTCAGCTTTTTGCAGGTGGGCCAATAGGTTCAGGTCGTCAGTGTATCTCCTGGATTCATATCGACGATGAGATTGCCTGTATTCTGGAGGCGATTGATAATCCGGCCTATCGTGGCCCGATCAACCTGGTCAGCCCGCAGCCTGTCTCCATGAAGGAGTTCGCCAGCAAGCTTGGCGCAGTTCTCGGAAGGCCTTCTCTGCTGCCGGTTCCGGAGTTTGTGGTTCGACTGCTGATGGGTGAAGGTGGAGGCTATGCCGTAAAAGGTCAGAATATTAAACCGGGATTTCTGCTGGCTCAAGGGTTTGTGTTCAGGTATCCCAAGCTTTCTGAAGCTCTTGCGGATCTTATTGGCCACAAGAAGTAGCCGCTTGAAAAACTTAAAAAAGGAGTATGCGACATGGGTACAAGAGGACGAGAAATTGTTGGAGAGCACCTTCCCCGTGTTCTTGAGTTGCTCAGCAAGGCTTTTGCTGACGAATGGCTTGCCTATTACCAGTACTGGATTGGAGCAAAGGTGGTTCAGGGGCCAATGAAGGATGCTGCTATTGCCGAGCTTCTGCAACATGCGGCGGATGAGCTTCGTCATGCTGATATGCTTACAACAAGAATAATTCAGCTTGGAGGGAAACCGGTATCAACTCCTCTTGACTGGTTCACCTTGTCGAACTGTGGTTATGCTGCTCCCGATGATCCTTTTGTGAAAAAGATTCTCGAACAGAACATTTCTGGTGAGCAGTGTGCTATCAATGTTTATAACAGTATCATTGAGGAGATCAGCATGAAAGATCCCGTAACCTACAATCTTGCTGTACAGATTCTCCAGGATGAGGTTGAACACGAAGAGGATCTGCAGGCTCTTCTTGAAGATCTTTCGGTGTTTCTGGTCAGGTCATAACCATCTCTTGCACATATCACCTATCCAACAAGCCAGAGAGGAAACTTTCCCTGTCTGGCTTTTCTGTTTTTAGTCATTTCCGAACATTTGTGACGGGTTTTTATTAAAAACCCAACATTTTTGTAATAAAAAACGACAAATATTTGTTTTTAGTTTAAAAAATAATTAAATATTCGTCGAGGCCTTTAATAATTAAGGATTAAATTAATTTTACCGAATATTGTTATGAGAAAAAAACTTTTAACGGCACTGCTGTTCCTGTTGGCAGCGACGTTGTTTCAGGGTACCGCTCATGCAGCAGAAGAGGTGGTAACAGATACAGGAACAACGTCATGGATGCTGACTTCGACGGCGCTGGTATTACTTATGATTCCAGGGCTTGCCATGTTTTATGGGGGACTGGTCAGAACAAAGAACGTACTCGGCACCATGATGCACAGTTTTGGCGCCATGGTTATTATCGGTGTGCTCTGGCCTATGATTGGCTATTCGCTGAGTTTTGGTCCTGGTATTCTTGGCGGCTTTGTTGGATGGGACAACAAGTATTTTATGTTGCAGGGGATTGATGAAACCATCATGTCCACGCATATTCCTGAATATGTTTTTGCCATGTTTCAGGGTAAATTTGCCATCATTACCCCGGCGCTGATAGCCGGAGCGTTTGCAGAGCGCGTTAATTTCAAAGGGTATGCTTTATTTATTGCCCTGTGGAGTATTTTTGTCTACAGTCCGATTTGCCATTGGGTATGGGCCGCTGACGGTTTTTTGTTTAACCTCGGTGCGGCAGGAGCCATTGACTTTGCCGGTGGAACTGTCGTTCATATTTCATCAGGTGTTACGGCGCTTGTTGCCGCCCTCTATCTTGGTAAAAGACGGGCATATCCGAACAACGTCATGCATCCAAACAACCTTGTGATGACACTTATGGGCGCGGGACTGCTCTGGGTTGGATGGTTTGGGTTCAATGCCGGAAGTGCGATTGCAAGTAACATCGCAACCGCAAGGGCTTTGACGGTAACGCAGGTTGCTGCTGCATCGGGCGCCTTTACCTGGATGATCATTGAAATGTTCCAGCATGGTAAAGCTACCAGTCTTGGTGTTGCGTCTGGTATTCTTGCCGGTCTTGTCGCCATCACACCGGCAGCAGGCGTTGTTCAGCCTTCCGGCGCACTGGCACTTGGGGTTCTGGCTGCAATTTTCTGTTATTGCGCGATTCTGATAAAGAGCAAGCTTGGTTATGATGACAGTCTTGATGCGTTTGGAGTACACGGCGTCGGGGGTATTGTTGGTGCACTTGCCCTGGTATTTTTTATCCGTCCGGCATGGATGGCCGAAGCCGCCGCCAAAACAGTTGACAAAAGCTGGACAATCTGGCAGCAGCTTGGAGTACAGGCGACAGCGGTAGGTGTGACTATTGTTTATGCAGCAGTTGTTTCATTTATTCTTCTGTTTCTGGTGGAAAAAACAATTGGTCTGCGTATCTCGGAAAATGATGAAATGTCCGGTCTCGATCACAGCATGCACGGAGAGCACGGGTATGGTCTTATCAACCTTAACTAATTTGTTGCAATGAAACTGATAACAGCAATCATTCAGCCGGACAGACTTGACCATGTTCGTGAAGCGCTGATCCAGGCCGATATAACAAGGATAACCGTCAGCCGGGTAACCGGTCATGGCAGGCAAGAGGATATTGATATCTACCGTGGCCAGAAAATAGCCCCGAACCTGATCCCTAAAATCAGGCTTGATATCGCAGTCAACAATGAATTTGTCGATATCACTGTCGATACGATCATCAGTGCTGCAAGTCATGGCGTTGGTGAAATCGGTGACGGCAAGATATTTATAACACCGCTTGAGGAGTGTATTCGTATAAGAACCAGAGAGCGTGGTGGCAAGGCGATCTGACAGATCATCAGCTTAACGGGCAGGATATTCTTCCTGCCCGTTTTCGTTATTGGCATTTCTCCTGCTTATTTGGGTACTTCAGGTGTTGGGTTGTTTTGCCAATCAGGATAGTATGTGTTGAGCAACTTTTGAGCATTGATATCCCCAAATTGCGCAGCTTGACGAAAATCTTCCATTCGGCCTGCGAGATCACCGATTTTACTTCTGGCGATACCCCGGTGAAAAAATGCAACCGCCATTTTTTTGTCGAGCTCAATAGCCTTTGTAAAATCAGGAATGGCTCCGGCGTAGTCCCCGGTCATGTTTTTTACGATTCCACGATTATAGTAGCCGACAGCCTGGAAATATGGTTCACCAACTGTTATGACCATTGAATAGTCATTGATGGCTTGTGAATATTTTTTTAACTGCTGTTCTGCAATGCCCCGCATCTGGAAAGCCATGGCAAATGATGGTTCCTTGTCGATTGCTTTGGAATAATATTTTATCGCAGTTTTAAGGTCGCCCTGCATGTGCTTTTCAAATCCCACATCATAAGCGCTGCTGGCCGATTCAGAAAGGGCAATGCCTGTTGATAGCATCATCAATATTGCTGCAACAGAGATAAAACACAAAATCCTTTTCATTGCTGTTTTTAAGTTCAAAAGTATCTATGGGATAACGCCTGAATGCAGCGTCAGTGCTAAATACTGAAGTTTTCGGAAATTTGAAGCGACTTTTTTATCACTGGTGCCATGACACTCTTCACTGGCGTTTATTTGTACATGTTTCTCTGCTTTTTCTATCTTGCCTAAAGTTCATTTTCTCAACACACCGACCAGTTCATGTTCAGGATCAGCCTCGAAGAATTTGAAGGGCCGCTTGATTTGCTGCTTTTTTTTATCAGGCGTGATGAACTGGATATCTATAATATTCCGATTTCAAAAATTACCACTGATTTTATCAGCTATATCGGCGACGCAAGAAGCCTTAACCTTGAAATTGCGGCTGATTTTATCTATATGGCCTCGATGCTGATGAGCATCAAGGCAAAAATGCTGCTTCCTCGTCAGGTTGAGGATGATGTGAACACTGACGAATTTGATCCGCGCACCGAGCTGGTGCAGCGCTTGCTTGAATACAAGCGGATCAAGGAGGCTTCCATTGCCCTGAATCAGCTTGCCGAAGTACGGGCAAATCTTTTTGCGCGCGGCTGTTTTGAGGAGTTTGAACCTGACGTCATTGATGAACTTGAAGAGCTGGTTCATCGTCCAACGCTCTACAATCTTATGCTTGCCTATAAATCAGCGCTTGAAAGCTTGCCGGCACCAATGGTTCGGAACGTCATGGATGCCCCGGTCACCGTCGAAGAGCAGAGCGCCCTCATTTTAGCAAGACTTCAGGAGAGTGTGCAGGTTTCATTTCTTTCGGTACTTGAAGGTTTCACGGAACGACTCATTCTTGTTGTAACTTTTCTTGCCGTGCTTGAGCTTTGTAAAAACAGAAAAATTATTGTGCTGGTCAAGGATGACCATGACGATTTCTGGATAGCCCTGAGAGCAGGGTCGTCTTCTCCGGCCATAACCATCTAATCATTGCGACCTATGCCAGACATTATGCCGTTCAAGGGAATGTTATACAATCCCGAATTACTCAAAAGTGCTGATGAGCTGATTTGCCCGCCTTACGATGTTATCTCTCCTGCGTTTCAGCAGAAGCTTTATGGGAGTTCACCGTTTAATGCCATAAGGCTTGAGTTGCCCATGGAGGATGATCCCTATGCTGCTGCCGCGTCTCGTATTGCGGAGTGGTTGCAAAAGGGAGAGCTTCAGAACGATGCTGTACCCGCGATCTATCCCTATTTTCAGACTTTTGAGGATTCTGATGGTGTGTCACACACCAGATGCGGCTTTTTTACTGCCATGCGTCTCTATGATTTTTCAGAAAAAAAGGTACTTCCGCATGAAAAGACCCTTTCAGGCCCAAAGGCAGATCGGCTGAATCTCTTCAGAAAAACCAAAACCAATATCAGCAGTATTTTTGGACTCTATGCCGATGAAAGCAAAACTGCTGATCGTGTGATGAAAAGCTTTGCTGAGGTCAATGAGCCAATTATTGATGCTCAGTTTCAGGGGGTGAGAAACCGGATGTGGAGGATTACGGAGCCATCGCTGGTCGGACAGTTTCAGCAGTCATTGCAGGAGCTTCCTGTTTATATTGCCGACGGCCATCATCGTTACGATACCGGCGTCAATTATCGCAATGAGCGTGCGGCGGCAAATCCGGCTCATACGGGCGAGGAGCCCTATAATTTTATTCTGACCTATCTCGCCAATATTCATGACGAAGGGCTGCTTATCTTTCCGATTCATCGTCTGGCACACAGTCTGGCGGGTTTTGATGGCGCCACGTTAAGGTCTGCTCTGGCAGAGCATTTTACTCTGACTGAACTGTGCGACAGGTCAGGACTTAAACTCTTTTTTGAGCGGGAGCCATCAACCTTTACCTACGGAGTGGTCTCTCCGGGCTCTGTTCTCGGGATCACTCTTAAGAGCGATCCGCAGGCTCTGGTTGATCCGTCGCGCCCGGAAGCACTGAAGCGGCTTGGTCTGGTTTTGCTGCACGATCTTATTTTGGGAAAACTGCTTGGTATTTCGCAGGAGGCTATGGCGAAACAGAGCAATCTCACCTATGTCAAGGACGACAGGGAGGTTTTTGACGCCGTGGAATCGGGCAAGGTGCAGGTTGGGTTTGTGGTCAAGCCGACAACGGTTGAAGAGGTGTTGGCGGTATCGGAGACGGGGGAGGTTATGCCTCAAAAGTCAACCTTTTTCTACCCCAAGATCATGACTGGCCTTGTGTTTCATTCGATTGCCTGAATGCCAATGACCGAAGAGTTTTTTTCGCATTCCGGGTATGACACTTGCCGGATTGCCCGGCAGTTTGCGGCAAGTCTGAAACCGGGCGAGATTATCTCTCTAACAGGAGAGCTTGGCGCGGGTAAAACTCTTTTCATGAGGGGTGTTACGGAGTTTTTTAACTGCGATGAACAGCTCTCCAGTCCCACCTTCTCCCTGTTCAATATTTACAAGGGGTCACTTGAAGGCGAAGAGGTTGTGTTGCACCATTTTGATCTCTATAGAATTGAATCACTTCGGGAGCTTGAAGCTATCGGGTTCGACGAATATCTTTCCAGCGGCGACTTCTCTTTTGTGGAGTGGGCGGAGCGATTTCCCGAATCCTCCTCTCTCTATACGGTGGCGGTTTCCCTTGAGTACGCTGGCGACGAAAGCCGCCGAATTATTATTAAACGCTCTGTTCGATGAATATTCTGGCCATTGAGTGTACCCATGAAGCACTGAGTGTTGCGGTGTCGTGCTCCGGTATCGTTACCGAGGCTGTGAGCCTGGAGTGGAAAAAGGTGGCGGAATCGCTTGTGCCGCTTGTCGAAAAGGTGATGAAGGAGAGTGGTCTTCAGCGCAAGGAGTTATCTGCAATAGCCATTTCTTCAGGCCCGGGTTCGTTTACCGCTTTGCGAATTGGCATGTCTGTGGCCAAAGGGATTGCCTGTGGGCTCGGTATTCCGCTTGTGCCGGTACCCACCATGCCTGCTATGGCCTCATCATTGCGGGCAACCGCAGGTAGGGTTATGGCAGTTATTCCTGCCCGGAAAGGTGAATATTACTATGCGGATTATCATTCTGAAGATCTTTTTTCAGGCCTGTGGCATGATGAGGTGCATTGCGGTTCTGCGGCTGATGTTGTTGCTGCCGCAGCTGGTCTTGTCCGAAGTTCCGAAACTGTTGTGGTTGGGCGCAGGCTCAATGAGTTGATACCTTTGCTTCCTGGTTCCGGTGCAGGGTACCGGGAAGCGGACTTCTTTTCCGCCCGTGCACTTTTTTCGGCTGCTGAAAGGCTTTTTTCGTTGGATAGTGCTGCGGAGTTGAATGGAGTTACTCCGGATTACCGGCAGGCGTTCAGCCCGAATGGCGGGAAAGGGTGACGCTTGTCTTTCAGTCTGCGTATGCCGGGCCTCTCGCTGCCTTTTTTTGCGCCAGTGAGCTGGCTTTTTTGTATGTTAAAAAACTGCCATTATTGGCCTCTATGGGTTGTTTCGTAGCCGGGTATTGGTAAGTTATTGTGAAATATAGTTCATTTATGAAGGATTGAGGTTTATGAGTAGTTTGAAAGATGGAGAAAGCGTGGGCCAGGGCAGAGAGATAGCTGTCGCTGAATTGCTGGCGAAGAGAGCTGCTGAGTTGTCGCTTGAGAAGAAGTGTGAAGATGTGAAGATTCTTGATTTGAGGGGATTGACCTCGATGACTGATTTTTTTGTGATTCTAACCGCCGATTCTGAGCGGAAGGCAAAGGCGGCGGCAGAATACATTATTGATGAGCTGAAGGAGGATGGAGAACGCCCAATGCATGTGGAAGGAATGGAGTCCATGCACTGGATTCTGATGGACTATGTTGATGTTGTTGTGCATATTTTCATGCCGGATGAGCGCCGTTATTATGATCTGGAATCCCTTTGGTCGGATGCGCCAGAAGTACTGTTGAGCTGATCTTCTGCCGGTATATCTGCAATTTCAATGTGTTGCAGTGTCCGCTTCAGTAAGAATTCAGACAGTTTTTTATACATTATGCCTTTGAGTTATTTCTTTCAATTATCACCCAGGATCCATATATGCAGCGTGAAAGAATAGTCCCGATCAGTATAGAAGAAGAAATGCGGGGTTCTTATCTCGATTACTCAATGTCGGTCATTGTCAGTCGTGCGTTGCCTGATGTGCGGGACGGTCTGAAGCCGGTGCACCGTCGGGTGCTTTTTGGTATGCACGAGCTTGGACTGCAGGCGGGCAAGCCACATAAAAAGTCTGCGCGTGTTGTCGGTGAAGTGCTTGGCAAGTTTCACCCCCATGGTGATACAGCGGTGTATGACAGTCTGGTGCGTCTGGTGCAGGAATTTTCCATGCGCTATCCCCTTATTGACGGTCAGGGGAACTTTGGTTCCGTTGATGGCGACTCCCCTGCTGCCATGCGGTACACTGAGGTGCGCATGAAGAGTATTGCCGGTGAAATGCTCAAGGATCTTGATAAAGGCACTGTTGATTTTGCACTTAATTTTGACGACTCCCTTGAGGAACCGACCGTTCTTCCTTCTGCTATTCCCAATCTTCTGGTGAATGGTTCGTCCGGTATTGCTGTCGGTATGGCAACGAATATTCCGCCGCAGAATCTCAGAGAGGTTGTTGATGGCATGATAGCACTGATTGCCAATCCTGAGCTGGAAATCGCCGATCTGATGAAATATGTTATTGCGCCTGATTTCCCGACAGGTGGCATTATCTACGGTTATGAGGGTGTTCGTTCAGCGTACCTGACCGGCAGAGGCAAAGTGGTCATTCGTGCCAGAGCCATTGTGGAGGTTACCCAGAAAAACGGCCGGGAATCCATTGTTGTTACCGAATTACCCTATCAGGTCAACAAGGTACGATTGATTGAAAAAATCGTTGAACTGGTTCATGATAAAAAGCTTGAAGGTATCGCGGATATTCGTGACGAGTCGGATCGTGACGGGATGCGACTGGTGATTGAGCTGAAACGCGATGCGGTTGCAAAGGTTGTGCTGAACAATCTTTATAAACATACCCCGATGCAGGACACCTTTGGGGTGATCATGCTTGCGTTGGTTGACGGTATCCCGAGGATACTCAATCTCAAAGAGATGATGCACTACTATATCAAGCATCGCAATGAGATTATTCTGCGCCGTACACAGTTCGATCTTAATACTGCCGAAAAAAGAGCTCATATCCTCGAAGGGCTGAAAATCTGTCTCGACAATCTTGACGAGGTGATTACCACGATTCGTGAATCACCGGATGCGGCTACCGCCCAGGAACGGCTTATGGTACGCTTTGGTCTGTCGGAACTGCAATCGAAAGCGATTCTTGAGATGCGCCTCCAGCGTCTGACCGGCATGGAGCGCAAGAAGATTGATCAGGAATACATCGAAGTGCTTGCGCTGATCGAAGAGCTGCGGTTTATTCTCAGCAGTCCGCAGAAACAGATGGAGATTATCCGGGAGGAGCTGTTGAAGGTCCGTGAGGTTTACGGTGATGCCCGCCGCACCGAGATTGTGCCTCAGGAGGGAGATTTCTCTATTGAAGACATGATTGCCCAGGAAGATGTGGTGATCACCATTACGCATGACGGCTTTATCAAACGCTTTCCCGTTTCCGGTTACCGCCGTCAGGCGCGTGGCGGCAAAGGGGTCACCGGTGCACAGGCAAAGCATGACGATTTTGTCGAGCACATGTTTATTGCTTCGACCCATAATTATATTCTTTTCTTTACCAGCCGAGGCCGATGCCACTGGCTTAAAGTGTACGAAATTCCTGAAGCGGGACGTGCGGCAAGGGGCCGGGCGCTGGCAAACATCATGGAGTTGCAGTCGGGCGAGAAAATACGGGCATATATCAACATCAGGAACTTTGATGAGCCGGGCTACATTGTTATGGCGACGACCAACGGTATCGTGAAAAAAACGTCGCTGGATGATTTTTCTCACCCACGAAAGAACGGGATTGCCGCCATTACGATTGAGGAGCATGATGAGCTGCTTGATGCTCGCTTGACGGATGGGGATCATCAGATTATCCTTGCCAAAAGTTCCGGTTTTGTCGTCCGTTTTCCTGAGGCTGAAATTCGTCCGATGGGGCGTACTGCCATGGGTGTCAAGGGAATTACGCTTGACGATGGAGAGAAATGTATTTCAATGGTCACAACGAAGCGTTTTGATACCGCCTTGCTGGCTGTTACCGATAATGGTTTTGGCAAACGAAGCAGGGTTGAGGACTACCGTCTGACGCGTCGCGGCGCTCGCGGGGTCATTACGCTCAAGGCTCATGAAAAGATTGGCGCACTTGTTGGTCTGCTTGATGTCAATGATGACGATGATCTGATTATCATTACAACCAATGGGATTGTCAATCGTCAGCATGTCTCGGATATACGGTTGACAGGAAGGAACACCTCGGGAGTCAGGCTTGTCAGGCTTATGCCGGGAGATATGATTTCAGCTTTGGCCAGAGTTCCGAAAAGCGATGAAGATGTGGATACGGAATTTCCTATTGAAGATGCAGACGGTCAGATTGATCTTTTTGAATAAATAACTTACGGAGGAGCTATGGATCAGAAAAAGCCTTATATCATCAAGGAGCAACCCGGAACAAAATATTACTGCGGATGTGGCAGGTCACAGAATCTTCCCTACTGCGATGGTTCCCATAAAGGAACTGACTTATATCCACGTTCAGTGGTGATCGAAGAAGAGAAAACTGTGTCAATATGCAGTTGTGGCAGATCAGCCAAACTTCCATTCTGTGATGGGGCTCATAAAACACCCGAATAAAAACAACTCATTTTCCCTATTAACAAACGACGAACGATGTCATGGCGCGACCGAAAAATGTAAAATATATTTTTGTGACCGGAGGGGTAATTTCCTCCCTCGGCAAGGGCATTCTGTCCGCCTCTCTCGGGATGTTGCTTAAATCACGAGGGTTAAGGGTTGCTATTCAGAAATATGATCCCTATATCAACGTTGATCCCGGCACGATGTCACCCTATCAGCATGGTGAGGTTTATGTTACTGATGACGGGGCTGAAACCGACCTCGATCTGGGTCATTACGAGCGTTTTCTTGATGAATCGACCTCGCAGAATTCGAACCTTACCATGGGTCGAGTCTATAAATCAGTTATTGACAAGGAGCGAAACGGGGACTATCTGGGCGCTACCGTCCAGGTAGTTCCCCATGTCATTGACGAAATCAAGGACCGGATGGCCGAACAGGCAAAAAACGGAAACCTTGATATCTTAATCACTGAAATCGGCGGTACAATTGGCGATATCGAATCGCTTCCTTTTCTTGAAGCCATGAGGCAGATGAAGCTTGAGATGGGTGACAGTAATCTGCTGAACATTCATCTTACGTTTGTGCCCTATATCAAGGCGGCGAGTGAACTCAAAACAAAACCAACGCAGCACAGCGTCAAGACGCTGCTTGGCGTTGGTATTCAGCCTGATATTCTTGTCTGTCGAAGTGAAAAACAGCTCTCTCGGGAAATCAAGAACAAGGTTGGTTATTTCTGCAACCTCAACGAGTTTGATGTTATTGGTCTGAACGACTGCGACACAATTTACGAGGTTCCGCTGATGCTTCTCCAGGAAAAGCTCGATCTGCGCGTCCTTAAAAAACTGGGACTGAAACAATACAAGGAGCCGGTGCTCAATTACTGGCGTGACTTCTGCAACAAGGTCAAATTTCCCCAGGATGGTGAGGTGACTATCGGCATCTGTGGCAAATATACCGAATACCCTGATGCCTATAAGTCAATTATTGAATCATTTATTCATGCAGGGGCAAGCAACAACGTCAAGGTTAATGTCAAGCTGCTCAGGGCAGAGGATGCCGAATTGAGTGCCTTTGATTTTGCAAAGGAGCTGGATGGTGTCAACGGGATTCTTGTTGCACCCGGCTTCGGCGACAGAGGCATTGAGGGGAAGATAAAATATATCCAGTATGCAAGGGAACAGAACATCCCTTTCCTTGGCATTTGTCTTGGAATGCAGTGCGCCTCTATTGAGTTTGCCCGTAATGTCGCAGGTCTGGTTGAAGCGAATTCCACCGAGTTTAACAAGCGTACCCGTTTTCCGGTCATTGATCTCATGGAGCATCAGAAAAAGGTCAAGGAGAAGGGTGGTACCATGCGTCTGGGGAGCTATCCGTGCATTATAACGGAGGGTTCAAAGGCACATGGAGCGTACCAAAAATTTCTTGTCAACGAACGGCACCGTCATCGCTACGAGTTCAATAATGTTTATCGCCAGAACATGGAAGAGTTCGGTATGATTTTTTCAGGTACATCTCCGAACGGAGAGCTTGTCGAGATCATTGAGCTGAAAAATCATCGCTGGTTTATCGGAGTGCAGTTTCATCCAGAGCTGAAATCAAGAGTGCAGAAAGTGCATCCTCTTTTTCACGGCTTTGTGAGGGCAGCAAAGGAATTCGCAAGGGGAGTTCATCAGATGGAGCTTGCCGTCGATATGCCATCGTTTATTCCT
>SZXV01000011.1 GCA_005862225.1 Chlorobium sp. | reverse complement strand
GTGTATGGTTGGTCAACGAACAGGTTTGGATCTTCGTTTAGCTGCCGGTTATTCGTCCAGAAGTGGAAACTTCAAACGTAGTCTCGAAAAACTGATTGATAAAGGGCTTATTGAAATGACTATTCCTGACAAGCCACGCAGTAAAAAACAGAGCTATCGGCTTACAGAAAAAGGAGTACGGCTTCAAAACACAAGGAAGTCGCAACTGTGATCCTCTACGCCGCAGATGTTCTTGTTCAGCAAACTATGGCAGAGTATATGGTTCGACGATACAGGTCTGCCGGTAATAAGCTATACCAAAGAGATTTTCCGCCATGTCTACCGCGTCTACCCCAAAATCCCTTCCCCTTTTTATGAAAAAACAGTGGCAGCATAGCCTATTTTTTGTAAGTTTACAGAAAAAAACTGACGACAATGGTTATGAGACAACAATCATTTCGGGCCCCGGCACTCTGGTGTCTCTTGCTTTTTGTTTTTCTGAGTGGTTGCGGCAGTTCACAGCAGTATGCTTCGTTTGCCCGAGACGGTGCAGCTTATACCGGCGCGGTTGCCGCCCTGGCGGACAGGGCCAGCGCCGTCAGGGTTGAGTCATCCTCCTTTTCTCTTCTTCAACAGCGTGATGCGTTGTCCAGAACGTATAAAGGCATGGCGCTGAAAAATGCTCTCAGAGATTCGATCCGGTACACCAATCAATCAGATCTCGGGGCCATTGGCGAGAATCTCCGGTCAAAAGATGTGGCGATCTCTCTGCAAAAGTATTTTATCGCTTTGCAGGAGCTTGCAGAATCAAAGGCGCCGGATGATATCAGCTCGAAAACCAGCGAAATTATCGAGAAGCTTGATGATGCCATGAAGACGCAATTCCACACGTCAGTATCGCTTCCCTCTTCTGTTGCCCCTGTTGTTGTTTCGCATATAACGGAAAGGGCGCTTCACAAGGAGCTGATCGGACGAAAGACTATTATCCTGAATGCTCTCAATATTCTTGACGGGTTGCTCAACGCCATCAACCGGGAGATTGATGGTCAGGCAAGAAATATACGAAATGCAAGGGTTGCGCTGCTCATTCAGCCTGCCTATCAGGATACCACCTCGGCGTCGTTGCGCTCTTTGCCCGACAAGGAGCTTTGGGTTGCGCTCCGGCAGAAGGGAATGTCGGGAACTGCCTTTGAAGCTGAGGATAAAAAGGCCATAGCGGATATAAAAAAAAGCGGGATCAAGTTCCGGGAGCTTTTCATGAAGATGACGAAAGAATAGGAGATGATGATGGAGCAGATGAACAATGTCCCTTTGCGTGAATTGTCAGCTTTTGCCGAGACTTTTTCCGTTGCGGTTATGGAGAAGCATCTGGCAGCGTCGTCCATGACGCCGGATGAGAAGAGGGCATTTCGTCAACAGTATCAGAACATGCAGGCGATGCTGCTTCAGCTTCGGACGGAATACACGCAGTATGAACAGAACGTAAGGCCTGCCATCAAGGCTTCGCTTGAGGAGTATCGGCTTCTGTTGCGTCAAGGGCCGGAAGCACGGGTGGCTTTGATTCAAAGACTTGCCGCTGTGCTTGAGCAGTCATCAAAAATTGATATTCTGGATGATGTGCTGCTGGATATTCTGAGGGAAATCTGGCCGGAAGTGCAATGGCCTGAACAATTGCCAGCCTTTGAGCAAAGTGATGCGCCCGGTGAATCCGAGTGGCCCAGGCTTCGGCTGAAAAATATTTTTGAAGCAAAGAACCGCAAGGCCCAGGAGTTCTGGAACAATTCATGGCAGTTGGTCAGGCTCGATATTGCATCAGCCATTGAAGAGCTGAAAAAAGAGAAAAAGCATCTTGAATCCCTTGCAAAGGTTATGGGTTTATGCAGCCAGATCGCCGGTTTGCTCAGTAAAATTCCAGATTCTGTGGCGTAGCCTGTTCACTTCCCTTAAGTAAAGCATAATCAATCACTTCCGGGGCGTTGTCATGGCACGCGTCCCGCAGAAGAGTATTCTTTGTATTTTATCATGATGTTATATATATTTTAACAATTGTAACGGCATATAGAGATATACTAATTCAGGCGCCCGCCTATGCAGTGTGCTTGGCTTTTTCACACCTAAAAAGGAGTTCAGGATAATGGCAAAAAAAATAGTCGTATTGGGTGCGGGTACAGGCGGGACAATCGTGTCCAATAACCTGAGAAGGCACTTGCCCCCGGAGTGGGAGATCACGGTTATTGATCGTGATGATCAGCACATCTATCAACCTGGTATGCTTTTTGTCCCTTTTGGGCTTCAAAAGGCGAGTACACTGGTACGCTCAAGGAAAAAGTATATTCTTCCCGGTGTTAATTTTGTGATTGATGAAATCACGCATATTGATCCTGAGAAACGGGAAGTGAAGACCAAAAGCCACTCTTTTTCTTATGATTTTCTCATTATCAGCACCGGATGTAACATTGCGCCTGAAGAGAATGACGGCCTTATGGATGCCTGGGGCAAGAATGCGTTTTCGTTTTATACCATTCCTGCCGCTGAAATGCTGCGCCAGAAATTGAAAGAGTTTAATGGCGGGAAGCTGGTGATGAATATTGCAGAGCTTCCTTTCAAGTGTCCTGTGGCCCCGATTGAGTTTGTCTTTTTGGCGGACTGGTTCTGCCGGAAGAAAGGTATCAGAAACAAGACCGAGATTGAGCTGGTGACGCCTCTCTCTGGCGCCTTTACAAAACCAAAGGCATCAGCGGTCTTTACTGAGTCGGCCAAGAGTAAAAACATCAAGATAACAACAGGTTACGAGCTTAATGCGGTCAATGGCAAAGAGAAGTATATCGAGTCTGTACAGGGCGATAAAGTCTCTTTTGATACGCTGGTCATTGTGCCATCGACGATTGGCGATAAAGTTGTCAGCAATTCAGGGATGGACGACGGAATAGGCTATGTGCCGACTCATCACAATACGCTGAAAGCCTTGAAGCATGATCGGGTTTATGTGATTGGTGATGCCACGAACGTTCCGACGTCAAAGGCTGGCTCGGTTGCTCATTATGAGGCCGACGTTGTGGTGTTTAATATTATGGCTGAAATCCATGGTGTCAAACCGGAAGAGATTTACGATGGTCACTCAACCTGTTTTATCGTCTATTCCAAAGGCACCTCATCGCTGATCGACTTCAACTACAAGATAGAGCCTCTGCCAGGCAAGTTCCCGATGCCGAAACTTGGACCATTCACCCTTCTTCATGAGACAAAGATGAACTGGCAAGGAAAACTTGGTTTTGAATGGCTTTACTGGAATGTTCTGCTTGCCGGACGTCATCTTGGTGCGCCACCAACCCTTGTTATGGCCGGAAAGAAAGTGGGATAACGTGAGCCCTCGGTCTGAAAGAGTGCTGTTCGAAATGCCCTCCTTGTCCAGTATTCACTGATAGCCATTGGCAGGAGTAACTATATTTTTTGTATACCGATATAGCTATTCCTGCCAGGCTTTCCCGCTGTATGTCTCTTATCACTTCATTCATCAGAATTACTCCTCCACCCATAAGGTTGAGGTCAGTGATTTCTTTTTGAAGAGTTAATATCTTTTCTTAAAATAACACTCGTCAATTATATAACAATATAGTAACTTGATTGGTGCTTTTACAGGCATCTCTTTCTTGTTCCGGCATGGTGACAAGAAAGAACCCCTTCATGTTCAGCTTGAGCGTTGGGGTGTCGAGAGTATACAACGGCAGCAGTCTTATAATATTTAGAGCAACCCAGTCCATGAATTACGGCTTTGTTATTGACGCCCGAAAATGTATCGGATGTCACGCATGTACGGTAGCGTGTAAATCCGAAAATCAGGTGCCTCTTGGTGTCAACCGCACCTGGGTGAAATATGTGGAAAAAGGAACCTTCCCCGACAGCCGACGATACTTTACCGTGCTTCGGTGTAACCATTGCGCTGAACCTCCCTGTGTTGATATCTGCCCGGTTGAGGCTCTTCACCGGCGAGATGACGGCATTGTCGACTTTGACCAGCGTCGTTGTATTGGATGTAAAGCCTGTTCACAGGCATGTCCCTACGGCGCTCTCTATATGGATCCGGAGACGCATACCTCCGCAAAATGTAATTATTGTGCGCATAGAAAAGAGGTCGGCCTCAACCCCGCCTGTGTGGCAATTTGTCCTCAGCAGGCCATTGTTGCCGGAGATCTTGATGATCCGAAGAGTCAGGTGGCCATTCTTGTTGCAAAAGAGCAGACGATGGTTCGAAAGCCTGAAAAAGGCACCTCACCCAAGCTTTTTTATATCAATGGAGATGGCGCTTCGCTGGATCCACTGGAAGTTTCTGAAGTTAACGGATATCTCTGGAGTGAGCAGTCTCGCGGTGTAGGCCATTTTTCCGGCAAAGAGTTTGTGAAACCCGCGCGAAAATCTCTCCCTGCTGTTGGGGTTGATGGAAAGCCAAAGGCCAGAAAAGTATATGATATACCTTCAAAGGGAGTGGTCTGGGGCTGGGAAGTTCCTGCCTACGTCTGGTCGAAGGCGGTTGCCTCAGGATTGTTTCTTCTGATGTTTGTCTTGCAGACCTTCCTGATGCACCCGTTGTCAGATGCGCTGCAATGGGCAGTATGGGCAACGTCGCTTCTCTTTCTTGCGCTTACGGGGGCATTTCTTGTCAAGGATCTTGATCGACCGGAACGTTTTTCTTCGGTGATGCTCCGTCCGCAATTTGGCTCCTGGCTGGTAAAGGGCGGGTTGACCATTGCCGGATTTGGCGCGTTTCTTGCCTTGTGGGGAGTTGCAAAATATCTGCAATTGCCTCTGCTCGAAACCATATCGCTCTGGTGCGGTGGCTTTTTTGCTCTGTTGACGGCTATCTATACGGCCTTCCTCTTTGGCTCTGCCAAGGGTAGAGATTTCTGGCAAAGCCCCATGCTTCTGTTGCACATGTTCCTGAACTCGCTGCTTGCCGGCGGTTCCGCGATGCTTGTTCTGGGAGTGTTGACCTCCAGCGCATCTGATCTTTCTGAAACGCTCCGCCCGGCTCTTGCCGGTGGGTTTGTGCTCCATATTCTGGTTATGCTTTCTGAGCTTTTCGGCAAGCACCCATCAAAATATGCCGAACGAGCAGCCGAGGTTATCCTGCATGGCTCACTGAAAAACACCTTCTGGATCGGCAGTTTCATACTGGGCAATGTGCTGCCTCTTGTGTTGTGTCTTGCGGTCTCCTCTCCTGTTATGCTTGCCGTAGCCGCCATTTTTGGACTTTGTGGTGTGTTCTACACAGAAAAAGTCTGGATTCATGCACCGCAAACCGTTCCGTTAAGTTAAACAAGTGCTGGAGAAATTATGAGTTATACGCATAAACCAACGGTTATTGAAACGATAGCAGAGAAGCTGCATCTTATTCCCGATCTTCATAAAGAAGGGGATGGTGCTGCGGCGAAAAGTGCGGCGGTCGATGGCTGTCAGGTAAACTGTCCACCTCCCGATCAATGGGACAATTGGGTGGAATACGATTCCAAAAGCTGGCCTGAACGCAAGGCGAAAGAGTATATGCTGATTCCGACAGCATGTTTCAACTGTGAGGCGGGTTGTGGGCTGCTGGCTTATGTTGATAAAGAGACCATGACGATGCGCAAGCTGGTCGGTAATCCCTACCATCCGGCAAGCCGTGGAAGAAACTGTGCAAAAGGGCCTGCAACCCTCAACCAGATTGAGGATACCGACAGGGTGCTCTATCCCATGAAGCGTTCAGGGAAAAGAGGCGGAGGCAAATGGGATCGGGTGAGCTGGGACAGTGTGCTTGATGACATTGCGGGAAGAATGCGCAAGGCTATTCAGGAAGGTCGCAATAACGAAATTTCCTACCATGTCGGTCGCCCTGGCCATGAAGGGTTCATGGAGTGGGTGCTGAGAGCATGGAATGTTGACGGGCATAACAGCCACACCAATGTCTGTTCGTCGGGCGCACGGTTTGGTTATGCTATCTGGGAAGGCTTTGACCGCCCCTCTCCGGATTATACGAATGCGAAGTTTATGCTTCTGGTCAGCGCCCATCTTGAATCGGGGCACTATTTCAACCCTCATGCCCAGCGCATTGTTGAGGCCAAAACAAAGGGCGCCAAACTTGCGGTGCTTGATCCCCGTCTTTCGAATACGGCCAGTATGTCTGACTACTGGATGCCAAGTTTTCCGGGCAGTGAGCCTGCGGTGCTGCTTGCCATGGCAAAGGTGATTCTTGATGAAGGTCTCTACAACCGGGACTATCTTGAAAACTGGGTGAACTGGAAAGAGTATTTGCAGCAGGATTACCCGGGAACTCCTGTGACGTTTGAAAATTTCATTGAGGCCCTGAAAAAAGAGTACAGCTCCTATACTCCGGAGTATGCTGAACAAGAGAGCGGCGTCAAAGCGGAAATGATTGTTGAGGTTGCCCGCAAAATAGGTGCGGCGGGCACGCAGTTTGCCACGCATGTATGGCGCAGCGCCAGCAGTGGTAACCTTGGTGGCTGGGCTGTTTCACGGACGCTCCATTTTCTGAATGTTTTGACGGGCAGTGTTGGCACGCCAGGCGGCACGTCGCCAAGCGCATGGAACAAGTTCCACCCGGATGTTCATGCCAAGCCAAAACCACAGACCTTCTGGAACACCCTCCAGTTGCCGGATGAGTATCCACTTGCTCATTTTGAGTTGAGCTTTCTGCTTCCCCATTTTCTCAAGGAGGGACGCGGCAAACTTGATGTCTATTTTACCAGAGTGTTCAATCCGGTCTGGACCTATCCTGACGGTTTCTCGTGGATTGAGGCGCTGGAGGATGAATCAAAAATCGGTCTTCATGCGGCGCTGACTCCCACATGGAGTGAAACTGCCTATTTCGCTGATTATGTGTTGCCAATGGGGCATGCTGCTGAACGTCATGATCTTATCAGTTACGAAACCCATGCAGGCAAATGGATCGCTTTCCGTCAGCCGGTTCTTCGTGTTGCTCATGCTAAAATGGGGAACCCGGTGGACTATACCTGGCAGGCAAATACCGGCGAGGTATGGGAAGAGGATGAGTTCTGGATTGAGCTTACCTGGCGGATTGATCCGGACGGAAGCCTCGGTATAAAGCAGTATTGCATGTCGCCTTATCGCCCTGGAGAAAAAATCACGATTGAGGAGTATTACCGTTATATCTTTGAGCGTGTCCCGGGTCTTTCGGACAAGGCCGCCAAAGAGGGACTGACAGCGTTGGGATACATGCAGAAGTACGGCGCCTTCGAGGTGGAAAGCAATGTGTACAAGGTCAATGAAAGAGTGGTGTCACAGGCTGATCTGCAAGGCTCAACAGTCCAGCAGGAGACTGGTGTCATCACGAAAAACGGCAAACCGCTCGGCGTTCAGATTGATGGTGTCAATTATACAGGGTTCCCGACGCCATCCCGCAAACAGGAGCTCTACTCAAAAACAATGATCGACTGGAAGTGGCCTGAGTATCGTCTTCCTGTCTATATCAAGAGCCATGTGCATCAGGAGATCATGAACAAGAGCAAGGGTGAGTTTGCGCTTGTTCCTACGTTCCGTCTTCCTGTCTTGATTCACTCACGTTCCGGTAATGCCAAATGGCTTGCCGAGATTGCGCATCGTAATCCGGTCTGGATGAATGCGTCAGACGCAAAGTCTCTTGGCTTTGAAGATGGTGATCTCATCCGGGTCAATACTGATATAGGTTTTTCAGTCAATCGGGTATGGGTTACGGAAGGTATTCGTCCAGGCGTGGTTGCCTGTTCGCACCATATCGGTCGCTGGCGTCGTGAAGAGGATCCTGCGGCCAACCGCTGGTCAACCAACCGTGTCAAGATTCAGTGCGAGGGAGGAGGAAAATGGAAGATGAGAGTTGAGGAGAGTATTGAACCTTACGAGAGCAGCGATCCCGATTCATCAAGAATTTTCTGGTCTGATGGCGGTGTCCACCAGAACATCACCTTCCCGGTTCATCCTGATCCAATCAGCGGGATGCACTGCTGGCATCAGAAGGTGCGCATCGAAAAAGCGCATGAGGGTGATCGCTACGGGGATGTTGTCGTCGATACGGAACGGTCGTTCCAGATTTACAAGGAGTGGCTTGCCATGACCAGGCCAGCGCCAGGGCCGGATGGGCTTCGTCGGCCTCTCTGGCTGAATCGTCCGTTCAGGCCCGATGAAAAGACCTATTACCTGAAGTAAATAATGTTGCTGCCTGGGGTGTTGAGCGTTCCTGCTTTACACTTCAGGCTCTTCCGAAAACAGCTTGGTATACGCCCCATTTTTCTGTGAAATAAATCATGAATTCAGCAGCGAGAAAGATATTGGTGAGCTGTGCTGCCGCGAGTGGCGTATTGGCTTTTCTCTTTATCAGTCCAAACATCGGTTATGCGATACAGCCTCATGTCGCTGAACCAACGGCATGGTGGGTGTGGATGATACTTTTGTTTGCATTTTCATTTATTCTTGGAATTTTTTCCGTGCTTGCCGGTGTCGGTGGAGGAGTACTGTTTGTTCCCATTGTCAGTGGATTTTTTCCTTTTCATCTTGATTTTATTCGTGGGGCCGGATTGCTTGTTGCGCTCTCTGGTGCACTTTCTGCAGGCGCTCCACTTATGAGAAAAGGTCTCGCTGATCTGAAGCTTGGTCTTCCGATGGCGCTGGTCGGTTCTATAAGTTCAATCGCAGGAGCACTGGCCGGACTTGCCATGCCGGCGAATGTCGTGCAGCTCCTCCTTGGAGTGGCCATCATGTTTATCGCTGCGCTTATGATGAAGTCACGGGCATACGGTACACCAGATTTAAAAAAGCCCGATGCACTCTCACAAATGTTGCAAATATCGGGAATCTACTATGAAGAATCGACCAAAAGCGATGTGTCATGGCAGATCCACCGTACCCCCCTCGGCCTCTTTTTGTTTATGATCATCGGCTTTATCGGCGGAATGTTTGGTATGGGTGCAGGCTGGGCAAACGTTCCTGTTTTTAACATGCTTATGGGGGTTCCGCTGAAAGTGGCCGTTGCGACAAGCGGACTTGTTCTCTCCATTAATGGTGCAGCGGCAGCTTGGGTTTACATCTTTAAGGGAGCTGTCGTGCCTCTCATAGCAGTTCCGGCAATTGGCGGAATTATGCTTGGTTCAAAAATCGGAGCGAAACTGCTTACAAAGGTTAATACCCGGTCAGTGCGACTTGTTGTCATTATCATGCTGGTTGTGGCTGGCTTACGGTCATTTTTAAAAGGTTTGGGGATATGAGCGATAAAGAGAAAAAATCAGAGAGTATTGACAAGGTGCAACTGGTCTATGCCCGTGTACTTGAAATGGTCTCCCATGTTGGAATGGCTTTTTTGGCTATAGGCTATCTTGTTTATGTTTTGCAGTTGCTTCCACTTTCCGTACCGATTGATGCCATTGCCGGGAACTGGCACCTCAAGGCATCTGAAATGCAGCAAAAACTTCATACCCCGGCAGGATGGTCGATTATAAGCAGCCCTGCCGCACTGTTCAAGGGGGATGTTGTCAGTTATTTGTCGATCTATTATCTCGCTATGGCGACAGTTGTCTGTCTCGTATTTGCAAGCGTAACCTTTTATCGTGAGAAAAATTACCTTTACACCACAATTGCTGTATTACAGGTAGTGGTGCTTCTGGTTGCCGCAAGCGGGGTTATTCACTAAGTTTTGTTTTTTATTGATTAATTTTATAATTAAATAGTTATATAGTTTTTTTAAGCTGCCTCATTCTCTCTGCGTGGCTGCGACAATTTTTATAACAGGACTTCCTTTTTCAGGAAGGCGTCATAGAGGATTCTAACCATGTCGGATACCAAAAAACTCGCAATCATCGCATCACAGGGGACACTCGATTGGGGATACCCTCCGTTTATTCTTGCATCAACTGCCGCTGCCATGGATATGGAGGCGGTCATTTTCTTTACATTTTATGGTTTGCCATTACTGAAAAAGGAGATTGACGCAAAAGTCTCTCCTCACAGTAACCCGGCAATGCCCATGAAAATGCCTTTTGGAAACAAGGATTTCAAGTCGATTAACTGGCAGATTCCAAACGTTATTTCAGGGAACATGCCCGGTTTCGATTCTATGGCAACCATGATGATGAAGGAGACGTTCAAACAGAAGGGAGTTGCCACCATTGAACAACTCCGGAGCATGTGCCAGGAGTTTGGTGTCCGTTTCATTGCCTGCCAGATGACCATGGAGGTTTTTGGTTTTGAGAAGGAAGAGTTCATTGATGGAGTTGAATATGGTGGCGCGGCAACCTTTCTTGAATATGCGGCGGATGCTGATATCTCACTGTTTATCTGATAAAGAGAGATGGTATTTCTTGATGGCGCTCGATTTTGGGGCTCTGCAGGGGCAAGGAAGCGGTAACAACAAACTATCAGACTATGGTGAGTTATAGAGAACTTGTTCAGCAATGTCTGCCTGATATTAAAGAGATAATGCCATGGGATCTTGTTGCGCTTATGGCGGAGAAGCATGATATCCTGATTCTTGATGTCCGTGAGCCGTACGAATTTGACACTCTGCATATCAGTGGATCAATCAACGTTCCACGCGGGATTCTTGAATCAGCGTGTGAATGGGATTATGAGGAGACGGTTTCTGAGCTGGTGAAAGCCAGAAAGCGTGACATAGTAGTGGTTTGCCGTTCCGGTCATCGCAGTGCTCTTGCCGTCAGGACGATGCAGTTGCTTGGCTATGAACAGGCGGTTTCTCTTCGGACAGGCTTGAGGGGATGGAACGATTATGAAGAACAGCTCTGGAACAGTGCCGGAAGCCTTGTTGAGCCTGAAGTTGCTGATGATTATTTTACGGTAAAGCTGCGTCATGATCAAAAGGCTCCGAAAGTGTAGCAAAAGGTTACCAGTTTAAAGAAGTATCATAATATTATAATCAAGAGGGTGTTTATGAGTGAAATGGTGAGCAATATGGAACTGAATTGTGAAGGCCTGAATTGTCCTTTACCGATTCTGAAGACTAAAAAAGCGATTGATTCCCTGAACAGTGGCGATATCCTGAAGATGACGGCAACTGACCCTGGTTCCGTGAATGATATGGCTTCGTGGGCAAAACGTACTGGTCATGAGGTTGTTGCTCATACCGAAGAGGGGAGTGTTCATACCTTCTTTATCAAAAAGAAGTAAGGGTTTCTTTTTTCTTGTGCACGCTGGCGATTAACAACAGTCCTCTTTTTGGGGAGGTAAGGTCGGAGATGTAATGGATTTGGTTCAATTGCCCCGTCTGATGATATCTGCTGCTCACAAGAGTGCAGGCAAGACAATGGTGAGCCTTGGACTGCTCTCTTGTTTTGCCTCTCAGGGAGTGGCAGTAAGAAGTTTCAAGAAAGGGCCGGACTATATCGATCCTATGTGGCACAGGGCGGCCAGTGGAGGCGAGTGCTGGAATCTTGATCCTTACCTTATGGGGCGAGAGCTGTGCCTTGAGTCGTTTACGTCACACACCGGTATTGACGACAACAGTATCGCACTGATTGAAGGCAATCATGGCTTGCATGACGGACTCTCTCTGGATGGCTCTGACAGTAGCGCGGCTCTGGCAGTGCTGCTTGAAGCTCCGGTGTTACTCGTTGTTGATGCCAGAAAAACAAACAGGGGAATTGCAGCGCTGGTTATGGGTATGCAGGCGATGCCCCCGAATGCCAATATTAAGGGCGTGATTTTAAATCAGGTCAAAAGCTCAAGGCAGGCAGAAAAGCAGAAAAAGGCAATTGAGTCTTATTGCAAGGTGCCGGTGCTTGGCGCAATTCCCTATGATCCTGAGCTGGTGATTCCTGAGCGTCATCTTGGACTGACAACCGTGGCTGAAACTGCTGAGGCAGGAAAATTTATTCAGGCTGCGGCAGAACGGGTTGCACGGTATTGTGATGTGGAGGCTATCCGCTTGCTCTGTTTTCAGGCACCGCCAATGCAGGTGCAGCCGAAAGAGAGCAAGAAAACGATCATCAAGGGACGGGCAACAATTGGCGTTTTTAAAGATGCGGCGTTCTGTTTTTACTATCCCGAAAACTTGATCGCATTACAGAATAATGGTGCAGAGCTTGTCTCTATCAACTCATTGCAGGAACACTCCCTGCCTGATGTTGATGCACTCTATCTGGGTGGAGGATTTCCGGAATCGTTCTTTGAACTGCTGAGTTCAAACAGGGAGCTTTTGCAGGCGGTTCGTGAAAGCGTGGATGCTGGTATGCCGGTTTATGCGGAGTGCGGAGGGCTTATCTATCTTTGTCGGAGTGCAGTCTGCGAAGGCAAAAAATATGCGCTTGCCGGTATTCTCCCTTTTGATATCGGATTTGGTGATACTCCAGTCGGGCATGGATACCTTGATCTCAAAAGCACAACCGATTCGCCCTGGTTTCGAAAAAATGTCAGGGTCAGGGCGCACGAGTTTCATTATTCCAGGCCGATGGAGCCGTTGCCGCAATCTGCCTGGCAGTTTGAGGTGATCAGGGGACATGGCATCACCGGACGAAGTGACGGAGTGCTTTACCGGAACCTGTTTGCCTCATTTGCGCATCTGCATGTTGTCGGAAATCCAGATTGGGCTGAAACGTTTGTCGCTCTGGCTGAAAACTTCAGTGCTGAAAGAAAAAAATATCGCTGATGGTGGGGTTAAGAGGGGCAAAAAGTGAAATATTTTTTTTCAGAATTTGAAAAATCAAGCATAAGTTGTTAATTACATAACTGTATAATTTGTTTGTTTCCCGGTAGGCAGATTTTCTGCTTTTTACCGATACAGGTTCTTCTTGCAGGCATGTCATTATGAAGCGGGAAAATTTTTTTACCTCATATAATCTTTGATCTTAACTAAAGGAGCAAATTATGGCAATTGAAGTCAATGGTGTCCGTGCTGAAACTGATGAGAATGGATATCTCGTTAATCTTGAAGACTGGACAGAGGATATTGCGAAGGTGTTGGCAGAGGGAGAGGAGATCGAAATGACTCAGGAGCATTGGGATATGGTCAATTTTCTCAGAGGATATTATGATGAATATCAGATTGCTCCAGCCGTAAAGGTACTGACCAAGGCTATTGCCACCGAGAAGGGCATGGATAAAAAAGCGGCATCCGAATTTCTGTATGGGCTTTTTCCAAAAGGGCCAGGTTTACAGGCCTGTAAAATTGCGGGACTGCCAAAACCTACGGGTTGCGTTTAATGGATTGAAAGAGGTTTGCTGATCCCAATTTTACTGTGAATCAAAGGAGGTCATAATGGAAGGCGCTCAAAAGGCAGCTTCAGATGAAGTAATACACGGCAAGGATGGTGGGAACGGAAAGTTCCTGAATCCTACCCCTATGCTTGATGAACTGGAAAAAGGCCCATGGCCAAGTTTTATTTCCGGGTTCAAGGAACTTGCCGAAAGAACGGAAAAGCCCATGTTGCGTGGGGTTATGGATCAGCTTGAGTACTCCTACAATACCAAAATGGGGTACTGGAAAGGCGGTCTGGTAACGGTTGACGGTTATGGCGCCGGTGTTATCACGCGCTATTCAATGATAAAAGACAAATTTCCGGAAGCGACTGAATTTCACACGATGCGAATTCAGCCGGCACCGGGACTTCACTACAATACTGAGATGCTTCGCGGGCTTTGTGATACCTGGGAAAAGTACGGCAGCGGAATAATTACCCTGCATGGACAGACCGGAGACATCATGCTGCAAGGTATTGAACAGGATAAAGTTCAGGAGTGTTTTGATGAGCTCAACCAGGCAGGCTGGGATCTCGGCGGCGCCGGCGCCGGTATGCGTACGGCAGTCTCCTGTATCGGACCAGGTCGTTGCGAGAATGCCTGTTACGATGATCTCAAGGCTCATCTCAAGCTGCTCAAACATTTTGTCGGGCCGCTTCATCGTCCTGAGTGGAACTATAAAATCAAACTGAAATTTTCGGGATGTCCAAATGATTGCACCAATGCCATCATGCGTTCCGATCTGGCCGTTATAGGCACATGGAAGGATGCAATCCAGATTGAACCCGAAGAGGTGACGGCCTGGGTTGAAAAAAATGGTATTGATGCCGTTGTGAACCAGGTCATCAATCTTTGTCCGACAAAAGCCATATCGCTCAAAGATGGTGAGATGGTTATTGACAGCAGGGATTGTGTGCGCTGTATGCACTGCCTGAATGTTATGCCGAAGGCGCTTTCTCCCGGCAAGGAGCGGGGAATCTCCCTCCTGATGGGTGGCAAAAACACCCTGAAAGTTGGTGTCAATATGGGTTCGCTGATTGTGCCATTCATGAAGATGGAGAGTGATGAGGATATGGAGGAGTTTATCGAACTGGTCGAAGGAATTATCGACTGGTGGGATGACAACGGTCTTGATCACGAACGTATCGGTGAAACCATTGAACGTGTCGGTTTGAAGCTCTTCCTTGAGGGTGTCGGTCTTGAAGCAAACATCAATATGGTGACAAGGCCTCGTGATAATCCCTATTTCAAGGCAAAGTACTGAACCCGTTGAGCGGCAGATTCTCTTGATCGAATTCAACTCTCTCAATGAGGTGGTAACACACCTCAGGAGAAAGGTAAAATTTATAGGAATAACTATATGAGCAGTCCTGAAAAAAAGTGGAAAACCGTTGAGTCGGGGCCTCACAGCTACGAAGAGGCCTTGCATCCGGTTGTAAGAAAGAACTACGGGAAGTGGAAATATCACGAGATTCCAAAACCTGGAGTGCTGAAGCATGTGGCACACAGTGGTGATGCCATCTACACGGTCCGGGCCGGAACGCCCCGTCAGGACACGGTCGATATGCTCAGACGGCTTTGTGATGTTGCCGACAAGTACAGTGACGGTTATCTTCGCTTCACGGTACGCAACAACGTTGAGTTTCTGACTCCCAACGAAGCAAATGTAGAGCCGATGATCCGCGAGCTCGAAGAGATGGGCTTTCCTGTCGGTGGAACAGGGATGTGTGTCTCCTCTGTGTCACATACCCAGGGGTGGCTTCATTGTGATATTCCGGCGACTGATGCTTCCGGCGTTGTCAAGTCGATGATGGACACGCTGTACAATGAATTCCGGGGGATGGAGATGCCGAACAAGGTGAGGCTCTCAACCTCCTGCTGCGCCATCAACTGTGGCGGACAGGCTGATATTGCCGTGGTTGTCAAGCACACCCGTCCTCCAAGAATCAATCACGATCACCTCGCAACTATCTGTGAATTACCAAAGGCGGTTGCACGTTGCCCTGTTGCGGCTATAAGGCCGACTGTGGTCAACGGCAAAAAATCGCTGATGGTTGACGAGGAGAAATGTATCTGCTGTGGCGCCTGTTTCGGTGCCTGCCCCGCCATGGAGATCAACCATCCCGAGCACTCAAAATTTGCCATCTGGGTTGGCGGCAAAAACAGCAACGCCCGTTCCAAGCCATCAACCATGAGTATTGTTGCGCACAATCTGCCGAACAATCCGCCAAGATGGCCTGAGGTTACCGATGTTCTCGGAAAAATCCTTACCGCTTACAAAGCGGGTGGGCGTCCCTGGGAACGTGTCGGAGAGTGGATTAACCGGATTGGTTGGAAGCGATTTTTTGAAGAAACAGGACTTACGTTTGATGATGACATGATTGACAGCTACCGTCATGCAAGAACCACGTTCAATCAGTCTGCTCATGTCCGCTTTTAGACTTACAGGAGATAATTCATGAAGGTAGAATCAAATCCAGTCCTTGATTTTGCGACATCCTATGTGTTTCCGCCATTCAGTGAAATGACGGGAACCGATAAAATTGTTGCATTTGGAGATCATAGTCACAAGTGTCCGGTGTATGTCAGCCAGCTTCCGCCATGTTCGGCCGAATGTCCGGCAGGGGAGAACATTCGGGGCTATCAACGGTTGTTGAACGGTATCGACAAATCAGACAATGCGTGGAAAGCCGCATGGGAGACTATCGTTGATGCCAATCCGTTTCCTGCAGTTATGGGTCGAATATGTCCCCATCCCTGCCAGAACGCCTGCAATCGCCAGTACCACGACGAAAGTGTGGCCATTAATGCCGTTGAGCAGGCGATTGGTAATTACGGAATTGAAGCCGGCCTGCAACTGCCCGGAGCAGGGGTTGACAGCGGCAAGAGAGTTGCTGTTATCGGAGGTGGCCCGGCAGGACTTTCGGCGGCATACCAGCTTCGCCGCAAAGGTCACGCCGTAACCATTTATGATGCCAATGAGAAATTGGGTGGCATGGTGCTGTATGGTATCATGGGCTACCGTGTTGATCGTACTATTCTTGATACTGAAATTCAGCGCATTATCAACCTTGGTGTGGAGACGAAGATGGGCGTCCGGGTTGGTGTTGATATTTCACTTGAACAACTGGAACAGGAGTACGACGCTGTTTTTATCGGTGTTGGTGCACAGGTTGGTCGTTCTCTTCCGGTACCGGGTTCTGCTGATATCCCCGGAGTAACGAACGCCATTGATTTCCTGAGAAATTATGAAGTCCAGGGTGATGATATCAGTATAGGAAAAAAAGTACTGGTTATAGGTGACGGGAACGTTGCCATGGATGTTGCGCGTCTTGCGCTCCGTCTTGGTTCTGAAGCCGCAGTGGTCGCCGGGGTACCAAAGGATGAAATGGCTTGCTTCGAGATCGAATTTGATGATGCTGCCAGAGAAGGAACAACCATGCATTATTTGACCGGTGGTCTGGAAGTTATCAGAGGAGAAAACGGTGTTAAGGGATTACGCTGTGCCAGGATGGTGAAAAAAGTGAAGGGTGAGGATGGCTGGAATTCGCCAATTCCATTTTTCAGATATAAAAACACCGAAGAAACTTTTGAAATTGAGGCCGACATGATTGTTGCTGCTATCGGACAGACAGCCGATATGCGTGGTTTTGAGCAGGTGACCGCCGGTTCTCCATGGCTCAAGGTAGACCGATATTTCCGTCTGCCCGGCAAGGAGAAACTCTTTGGCGGAGGCGATGCCATTAAGGTTGATCTGATTACCACAGCAGTTGGTCATGGACGCAAGGCGGCGCTTTCGATTGACGCATTTCTGAGTGGATCGCCTCTTCCTGAGCAGGGATATCGCGAGGTAACCAAGGTGCATAAGCAGGACGTTCTTTACTTTATCCACTCTGCACAGGCAAAGAGAGAGACCATTGAGCTTGATAATGTTGTTGGTAACCATGATGAGCTTCTTGTTGCTTTGACTGAAGCAGAGGTCAGGGCAGAGTCAGAACGTTGCATGAGCTGTGGGCTCTGTTTTGACTGCAAGCAGTGCGTTTCATTCTGTCCCCAGGAAGCAGTGACCCGGTTCAGGGATAATCCCCCCGGTGAAGTGGTCTATACCAATTATTCCAAATGTGTCGGATGCCATCTTTGTTCACTGGTCTGCCCTTCGGGGTATATCCAGATGGGAATGGGAGAAGGTCTGTAGACACCGGGAAAAAACCATGAAAACAAGGAGATAACGGCTTTATGTCAGAAGATGTCATCTATCAGGTTGAGGAGGCTATCGCATGCTCCGAAAAGTGGGCTGAAACAGGATGGCCAGTTACATTCGGACCCCGAAATGTAGAGGTGTCGTCGCTCAAGCAGGCACAGGCATTGCCGAAAAATTTTGTTTTTCGGCAGGAGGCGCTCAACTATTGGAACCAGGCGAAACTTACGGGACATGATACGGCTGAATCAGGCAAAAAGGCTCTGGAGGCACTCAAAAGCCACAATGTTCCCGCTGCCGATGATGCGCTGTACTTCTGTCAGTTTCTTGAAAAGCCGTTTACCGAATATTCAAAAACCTGGTTGCCTCTGTATGAAGCATTTAAAGAGAGGCGTGCCGAGCACTGAGAGCCGGGCATTGCTTCTTTTTTCATAACATTTTAACGAACGGATCTGCACGTGAAAATAGGGATTTTGCTCAAGGAGGGGCCGTATAACCATCAGGCATCCGATACGGCTTTCAAGTTTGCTGAAGCCGCCATCAAAAAAGGGCATACGGTTGACGCAGTCTTTCTCTACAATGATGGTGTCACCAATGTGACAAAGCTGATGGATCCACCCCAGGACGATCGAAATATCGCAGCACGATGGAGTGAACTGAGCAAAAAACATGGTGTTGAAATTCTTGCCTGCATAGCAGCGTCAAAACGTCGGGGAATCAGTGATGATGTTCTCGTTGAGGGAAGCGCTATCACGGGACTTGGAACCCTTACCGACATTGCTATCCGTAACGACCGCCTGGTAACTTTTGGAGATTGATCTTTATGGAAAATGAAAATGTAAAGAAGATCATGCATGTGTTGCGCCATGCGCCACACGGAACGATCTACACCTATGAGGGGCTCGAAATGATTTTGATCATGGCCGCCTACGAGCAGGATCTTTCAGTTGTTTTTATCGGCGACGGTGTCTATGCCCTAAAAAAAGGTCAGGATACCAGTGGAATCGGTATCAAGGGCTTTTCAAAGACTTTTATGGCTCTGGATGGTTATGACGTTGAAAAACTTTATATCGACAGCGTGTCGCTTGCAGAGCGCGGCTTGACGGCAGATGATCTGGTTGTCGATGTCGAAGTCCTTGATGCAGAAGAGATCGGCAGGCTGATGAAGGAACAGGATGTCATTATTCACCATTGATCGCACGAACCATGTTGCATACCATCAATAAATCTCCATTTGAAAAGAATACCTTTGAGACCTGCATCAGGTTTGTATTGCCGGGAGATCCTCTTCTCTTTATTGAGGACGGCGTTTATGCGGTTCAATCAGGAAACAGATTTTCTCCAGCAATCAAGCGTGTTCTTGAAACCAATCCTGTTTTTGCACTCGGGCCGGACCTGGATGCGCGGGGTATTACTGCTTTGTCCGAGGGTGTTGAAAGCGTCGATTACGACGGATTTGTTGCTCTTGTCGAGGAACACCAGGTGAATAGCTGGTTTTGAAGTGCTGATCTATGGAAGGATTCCGAAATAGTTACTCATGACTCTATGAAGACAACATGGGCAAACTTCATGAACGCTCACAAGGCGAAGATTCTTGAGCAGTGGCTGAAGAGGGCGCTTGAATTGTTTCCTGAAAAAATGGATAACACGACACCTGTTGCCGTGGTGTTTTCGGGAGCTTTGGAGGGGATTGTCTCGGGACTTTGCAACAACGACAACGATTATCGTGCGGCCCTTGATGATATGACAAGAATTTTAGCGGTGCAGAGCACTCTTCCATCAAAAGCATTGTCAATTTTTTTGGAACCGAAATTAATTTTGCGTGACATGATGATGAAAACCACTGTGGCAGATGCATTGATGCCGGAGGAGCAGGAGGCATTTCATTCGCGTCTTGACGCGCTCACTCTTGAGGCATTCGACAGTTACATGCAACACCGTGAAAAAATATATCAGCTTAAAGTTGAAGAGGGTCGTCGAAGGATGTTCATGGCGTTGAGGAGGGCGGAACCGTGAAAAAAGTTCTTATGCCGCTTGTTATGGTTGCAGTTCTTGCTCTTATTCCGTTTTTAGGGGTGCAGTATGCCGGCTTATCATACTTCTTTGGCGTCATCATGCCGTATACTGCCCTTGTTGTCTTGCTGACCGGTTTTCTCTTGCGTCTTGTCGACTGGCTCAGGAGGCCGGTTCCTTTTCGTATTCCAACCACCTGCGGTCAGGAGAAATCTCTGGAATGGATCAAGTACAACAGACTTGAAAGTCCTCATCGTTTTTGGGAAGCCGCAGCAAGGGTGTTGTCGGAAGTGTTTTTCTTTCGCTCTCTTTTCCGCAATACAAAGGCTGAACTTCACAAAGATTCAACGCTTGTCTACGGTTCGCATAAATGGCTGTGGCTTGGCGGCCTTGTTTTTCACTGGTCATTATTGGTGATTGTGCTTCGACATTCACGCTTCTTTTTTGTCATGATTCCGGGATATGTTGATTTTCTCGATTTTGCAGATGGTTTTCTTGATGTCACCCTTCCAACATTTTATATCACTGATGCGCTGGTTCTTGCTGCCATCACCTTCCTTGTTTTTCGTCGTCTGAACGACGCGAAATTGCGTCTTCTTTCATTGCCGACTGATTACTTCCCGCTTTTTCTGATAGGTGCAATCGTTGTTGTCGGTGTGCTCATGCGCTATGTCATGAGGCTGGATATCATGCCGGTCAAAGACCAGATGCTGAGGCTCGTCAACTTCAGTTTTGATGCGCCGGGGGAAATAGGCACCCTTTTTTATGTTCATCTTTTTCTGGTTTCGGTTCTTGCCATCTATTTTCCCTTCAGCAAGCTCATGCATGCCGGAGCGATTTTTTTAAGTCCGACACGTAACCTGTGCAATAACAGTCGTGAAAAACGGCATGTCAACCCATGGAATGCTGCTATCAAGTTCCGAACCTATCCGGAATATGAGGATGATTATCGCGAAAAGATGAAAAAGGCCAATCTGCCGATTGAAAAGCAATAATTATGTCGAAATACGTTCCAAAAGTGTCCGAGCTTAAAAAAGAGTTCGACGAAAAACCCAGTGTTCTGAAAGGGAACTACTCTGCTCAGGAGTGGTGGGATATTCCCGTCGAGTTCCGGGATGGCAACTGGTGTTTTCCGGGTAAGCCGGAGGTGCTTGAAGATCTTGGGTTTGCTAATCCAAGAAAATGGGCGGCAACTGACCAGGACTGGCAATTGCCTGCAGGTTGGCAAAAGACAATCAGTGATGGCCTGCAAAGCCGACTGAAGAAGTACCGTTCACTGAAGCTTTTTCTTGATGCCTGTGTCCGTTGCGGAGCCTGCGCCGACAAGTGTCACTTTTTTCTTGGCACCGGTGACCCGAAAAATATGCCGGTTGTTCGTGCAGAGCTGCTTCGTTCGGTCTATCGCAATGATTTTCCTCTGGTCGAGAAGATTCTGAAAGGGTTTTCCGGCTCACGGAAGCTGACTGAAGAGGTGATCAAAGAGTGGCATGCCTATTTCCATCAGTGTACCGAATGTCGCCGCTGCTCTGTTTTCTGCCCCTTCGGGATTGATACGGCCGAGATAACGATGATGGTCAGGGAGCTGCTGAATCTGATTGGCGTCAATAATAACTGGATTCTCGCTCCTGTTTCGAACTGTAACCGAACAGGAAATCACCTTGGGATCGAGCCGCATACCTTTGTACAGAATATAACATCACTTGTTGACGACATTGAAGATCTGACCGGTGTAACGGTTGAGCCTACCTTCAACCGCAAAGGCGCGGAGGTGCTTTTCATTACCCCTTCCGGCGATGTGTTTGGAGATCCCGGTGTTTATACCATGATGGGTTACCTGTTACTCTTTCATCATATTGGTCTTGATTACACCATCAGCACCTACGCGTCTGAAGGCGGCAATTTTGGCATGTTCACCTCGAACGATATGATGAAGAAGCTGAATGCCAAGATGTACCACGAAGCAAAACGGCTTGGAGTGAAGTGGATACTTGGCGGCGAGTGCGGTCACATGTGGCGTGTTGTGCATCAGTATATGAACACGATGAACGGCCCTGCGGATTTTCTTGAGGTGCCGGTTTCTCCGATGACCGGAACCCGATTCAATAATGCCGCTGCGACAAAAATGGTTCATATCGCGGAATTTACTGCTGACTTGATCTATCATAAAAAGCTCAAACTGGATCCGAAACGGAATGATCATCTGAGAACAACCTTTCACGACTCCTGCAACGTAGCAAGAGGAATGGGCATGTTTGAGGAACCTCGTTATGTTCTTAGGAACGTCTGCAACAGCTTCCATGAAATGCCGGAGGATACGATTCGTGAAAAGACATTCTGCTGTGGTTCCGGAAGTGGTCTGAATGCGGAGGAGAATATGGAGCTTCGCATGAGAGGAGGATTTCCGAGAGCCAATGCAGTCAGGTATGTCAAAGAGCATAACAAGGTTGATTCTCTTGTCACCATCTGTGCAATTGATCGTGCCAGTCTTCCTCCGCTTATGAAATACTGGAATCCAGGTGTTACGGTTTACGGTCTGCATGAACTTGTCGGCAACGCGCTGGTTATGCAGGGAGAGAAAAAGAGAACAGAGGACTTGAGGGAGAATCCAATGGCAGGTTTTGATGATGGAGGTGATGATGACGAGGAGTAAACTGCTCTGGATGATTGCCGGTTCAGCCCTTCTGCTCTTGATATTGTTCAGTGTTTTCAGAAAAGGAGAGGCTGAAACAGTTCCTGCGCCTGCACCTCGGGCTGTTGCGGTTGACAGTACCAAATGTATTGCCCCCAAGGAGTTTATGCGCGCCAATCACATGCGGGTCTTGTACGAATGGCGGAATTCCTCTGTTCGTGAAGGGAACAGGGTTCATGTTGCCTCAAATGGAAGCAGATTTGAGAAGAGCCTGAATACCTGTCTGGGTTGTCACTCCAACAACAGAATGTTCTGCTTTAACTGCCATAGCTATGCCAATGTAAAACCAAAGTGCTGGAATTGTCATCTGTCGCCGATGGAAACACCATGATGAATGAACAACGAAGAGAATTTATCAAAAAAACCGCATTAGGGGTTTTTGCAGGGTTCGGGGTTGCATCCGGGCTTGTTCCAGCATTTTCGCTGGAAAAAACGGTTCTTCCTGCATGGGATGAAAAGCCTGTTCCGGGAAAAATTCGATGGGGTATGCTGATTGATATGCGCAAATGCAAGGAGGATTGCCAGCAATGTGCGGCCGTCTGCCATCACGTCCATAACGTTCCCGATTTCAGGAACAAGAAAGATGAAGTCAAGTGGATGTGGAAAAACCCATACCAGAATGTTTTTCCGACAGCCAGTCAGCAATTTGTCAGCAAGGAGATTAAAGATCGCTCCTGTCTTGCGCTGTGCAACCATTGCGCCGAGTCGCCCTGCACAAAAGCCTGCCCCACCGAGGCGACCTTCAAGCGTTGGGATGGTATTGTGGCGATGGATTACCACCGCTGTATCGGATGCCGTTTCTGTATGGCGGCCTGCCCTTATGGTTCACGAAGCTTTAACTGGCAGGATCCGCGCATGGCCATACACGATCCGGTTACGACATACCCGACAAGGGAGCAGGGCGTTGTTGAAAAATGCAATTTCTGTTCTGACCGTCTGGTCAAAGGGCAGCGGCCCGCATGCACTGAGGCTTGCCCTGAGCAGGCACTGACCTTCGGTGATCTTAACGATCCTGCCTCAGATATTCGTCAGCTTCTTGAAACCAACGCGACCATGCAGCGGAAGCCGGAGTTGGGCACGAAACCTTCAGTTTTTTACATTATTTAACGATTTCCCATGATTGAGAAAGCTCTGAAAGGAAACCGCAGTTACTGGATATGGATAGCCTTCCTTATCGCTGTTATTGGTATCGGTCTCTCTGCCTACAACCAGCAGAGGTGGTTCGGGCTTACGGTGACAGGAATGGGAAGGGATATCAGTTGGGGCCTCTATATTGCGCAATTCACCTTTCTTGTCGGTGTCGCGGCATCGGCTGTTATGGTGGTGCTGCCTTACTATCTGCATCATCAGAAGGAATTTGCAAAGACGGTGATTATCGGCGAGTTCATGGCAGTTTCGGCCACCCTCATGAGTATGCTTTTTATACTGGCAGATATGGGCAGGCCTGATCGTCTCCTGAATATCATGTTATACCCCAGCCCCCACTCTATGGTTTTCTGGGACCTTATGGTGCTCTCCGGTTATCTTGTCATGAACCTGGTCAGCAGTTGGGCAATGCTTGGCGCCGAGAGAAAGGGCGCTCAACCACCGGCGTGGGTCAAGCCTCTTGTCTACCTTTCTATTCCCTGGGCATTCAGTGTCCATACTGTTACCGCATTTCTCTATGCGGGTATGCCGGGTCGTCACCTCTGGCTGACGGCAGTACTCGCACCGCGCTTTCTCGCCTCCGCATTTGCCGCTGGAACGGCGCTGCTTATTCTGGTCTCTCTTATCCTGAAACGAACAACCGGGTTCGATACCGGCAAAGAGGCAAGAGCGAAACTTACCGTATTGGCAGCTTATGCCGGTCTGGCCAACATCTTCTTTCTTGGCACGGAATTTTTTACCGCGTTTTACAGCAACGTGCCAGCCTATAAAGAGAGTCTGCAATACCTCTTTTTTGGTCTTGACGGCAACTGCCAGTTTGTTCCCTTGATGTGGTTTTCCCTGATTTCCGGGGTGGCTTCAATTGGTGTGCTCCTTGTTCCGAAATTGAGAAACTCCACAAAATGGCTTGTTGGAGCATGTTCAGCTCTTGTGCTCTCTATCTGGATTGACAAGGGTGTCGGTCTGATTTTGGGCGGATTTGTTCCTTCACCGCTTCAGGAGATAGTCGAGTATACCCCGACCACAACTGAAATTTGCGTTACTCTTGGAATCTGGAGTATCGGGATTCTGCTGCTGACGCTCTTGCTCAAGGTGTTTGTTGCTGTAAAGATGGCAAACGAACAATGACTGGTTGGGCATAATTTTATTTCGTTTTTCTGTGTTACCTTTTACAAAAGGGCTCCCTGCTTTTCAGGATGCGCAGGGGGCCAGTTTTTTTTAGATAAATTTTCGTGCTTTTTAAGGCGTCAAGAGATTATACAACGATTGCATCATGAAGAGCTTTCTGCCTCTGAATGTCAGAATAGATAACAAAAAAATTCTCTTTATCGGGGGTGGCAAGATTGCGCTTCACAAAATCAAAACGGTTGCGCAGTACACCCGTAATATCTCCATAGTATCGCCCGAGATTCAGGATGAGTTACATCAGATGGGTTTTACCGAGATCTTTAAAGAGTATGAAACTTCGGATCTTGAGGGATTTTTTCTGGTATACGCCTGTACCAATAATATCGAGGTGAATCGGCGGATTAAAAATGATGCCGCCGAATATGGTATTATGGTCAATGTGGTTGATAACCGTGAACTCTCTGACTTTATTTCACCGGCGGTCATCAAGCAGGATGAGATGACTATTGCAGTGTCATCAAACGGTGAAAATGTCAAAAAATCAGTGGAGTGGCGTAACAAACTGAAAGCGCTTGTGCAGCGTGGTTATTTTTTGACACGGCGTTCTGAACCGGAGAAAAGAGGATTTGTCTCAATCATCGGTGCCGGTCCGGGTGATCCGGAATTACTGACCATAAAGGCGGAAAGGGTGCTTCGTGAAGCCGATGTGATTCTCTATGATGACCTGGTGAGCAGCGAGCTTGTTGACCGTTTTGATGCCCGGAAAATTTACACCGGCAAAAGAAAAGACCATCATCATTATGAGCAGGAGGCGATCAATGAAGAGATCGTTCGTCACGCCTTGCAGGGGGAAAAAGTTGCAAGACTGAAAGGTGGCGATCCCTTTATTTTTGGTCGTGGAGGAGAAGAGATTGAAGCGTTGCGGCAACATGGTATCAGGTATGAAATTATCCCCGGTATAACAGCGGCCCATGGCGCGAGCGCCTATACCGAAATCCCATTGACCATGCGCAAAATATCCTCTTCGGTTGCCTTTTGTACCGGTCATCCTGTCAATAAAATCCAGGTCCCTGATGCCGATACCCTTGTCTATTACATGGTTGCATCTGCCGTTCATGATGTGCTGGATGCTGTCGCTGCAAAAGGCAGGGATGAGCATACCATGGTTGCCATTGTGCAGAATGCAACACGCTATAATCAGAAGATTATTACCGGCACGCTTGGTGAATTAAGAAAGAGTGAACAGGCAGTCTCTTCACCGGCGTTGCTGATTCTCGGTGAGAATATCAACCAGTTTATCAGTGATAACTGGTACTCCAAAAAGAAAAAGGTGCTGATTCTTGGAGAGGACTTGGTGGGCTATGCTCCTGATGAATATATCAAGGTGTATTATCCATGTATCCAGAGCGAGGAGACTGACCATCATACTCTTGAGCAGGCCGGAGCTGTAGACCTCAATTTTATTGATGAGATATATGTCTCGTCATTGGCCTGTATCAGAAATTTCAGAGAGCTTTACAAGGATATTCCGAAAAAAATTATTATAAAAACAGCTAATAACTACATTGATGATGAATACAGGCGGCTGTTCAGTGTTTGAACTTCTGCTGCGAAAGCGGTTCAAACGCTCGGGTAACTTAGGCAACGTCCATGAAATTTCACGCACATCAGCCGTTTTATCAGAAATGGCTGCGGCTTTTGCTGACAGGTCTGGCTTTGATTGTCCTTCCTGCACTCTCCTCTGCGGTCACTATCGGTGAGGAGAGTGGCGGTGGTGTTGTTTTTTATGTTGATGCTTCGAAAAAGCATGGTCTTATTGCCTCCAGATCGGATATGGAGGGTCGCTCTTCAGGTTGTCCCAAAGGTTTTTTTACCTGGATCGATGCCCAGGCGGCATGCCGCAATTATGTAAGCTGCGATTATCGAGACTGGTTTATGCCAAACAAGGAGCAGTTGAATCTGCTCTATCGCCACAAAAGCGCTCTTGAACAGTTTCCGTTTTCTTATACCTACTACTGGAGTTCGTCAGAGGATAGTGCCGGGAACGTCTGGGTACAGAGTTTCGGCACAGGCTTCCAGGGACAGAACTTTAAGATAAACAGTAATCGGGTAAGAGCGGTACGGGCGTTTTAATCTGCCAGTGAAAACCTTTTGTTTGAGCAGTTTGAGGCTCAAAAATGGCACTCGTGTATTAAAAAAATATTTTATCTTTTATTCTCTCACTTCTTTGCCTGTATGTAACGTGTCCGCTTCTTTATCGCTGTTCATTTCCAATTAATCTACATTAATACTTAACGGATATACATTATGCAATGTCTTTCAAAAAAACATGTTGCCCGGCTATGGATTATTTTTCTGCTTACTGGCCTGAGTATGTTTGCTACATCGACACTCTCTTCTGCTGCGCCACTAAAGATTGGTGACAGCTTTGGCGGAGGCGTTGTCTTGTATGTTGATGCTACCGGTCAGCATGGTCTTATAGCCGGCAAAGCAGATATGGTTGATCTCTCTTCTGGAAAAGAGAAAGGGTATTTTACTTGGTATAGCGCTAAAAATGCAGTCAATGCTTTTGAAGAAGGTCATTGTGACTGGTTTTTGCCAAACAAGGAGCAGTTGAAACAGCTCTACGCCAATCGCGGGATTATTGGCGGAGTCGTGGCAAGTTATTACTGGAGTTCCTCTGAGAGCGGGCTGAATCAAGCATGGGCCCAGGATTTTAGCACCGGAGAACAACTTGATGGTAACAAGACGAACACTGCTCGAGTAAGGGCGGTTCGATTCTTTTAACCTTGGGCCTCACATTGATGCGCAAGGCAGCATTGAGAGAGGAGCGCATTGAGCGGAAGCCTGCACTATCAGTGTCCACGAGGGAGGCGTGTGTTGTGTTGATAGATAAAAGCATTTCTGGATGTTTCGTTATAGCCGGTAACGTCTACAATGCTTTAGGTTGTCAGGATCAAGTGAACTCCGTCTTTCCCTACATCGATTTTGCCGCGTTCACCAGTTCCGCCGCCAACGTCAGCGAAGAGGCTGAAATCTGCTGACCGCTGATCAGACTGGCAATGGCATGAAGGCGGCTTTCATCATCAAGAGGAGTGACCTCTGTGACGGTTCTGTCAAGCTTGACGGATTTTTTGACGCCAAGGTGCAAGTCGCCCATGGCGGCAATTTGTGGCAGGTGGGTAATGGCTATGATCTGGTGCAGGCGAGAGAGTTTTCTCAGGCTTATACCGACGGATTCAGCGATCCTGCCACTGATACCGGTATCTATTTCATCAAAGATAAGAATCGGCAGTCTGGCTGATTCGGCCAGCGCGCTTTTCATGGCCAGCATGACTCTCGAAATTTCTCCACCGGATGCGACCTTGATCAGCGGTCTTGGTTTTTCGCCGGGGTTGGTGGAGATCAGGAACTCAATTCTGTCGTAACCCGATGGAAATGCTGCAAATACTTTATTGCCGATGCATATTTCACCATCCTGATGTTCGTCATGCGTTATACTGACGATGAACGTGGAGTGAGGTATGCCAAGTTCGGCTAATTGTTTCTGGATGACTTGTTCGAGATGGTGAGCTGCTTCCTGTCGCTTGTTGCTCAATACTGCGGCATGACCAGAGAGTTCGGCTTTTTGGAGTGTTATCTCGGCCCTAATGCGGCTTACCTCCTCCTCCAGGTTTTCTTCAAGTGCGCTTTTTGCTTCCAGATCTTTTTCAAGGTCGATCAATTCTGCATAGGTGCGCCCATACTTTTTGCACAAGCGCTGGATCTGGAGTTGACGTTCTCTCAAGGAGTCAAGTCGTGCGGGATTAAAGTCAATGTTGGAGGCATAGCTTCTTGAAAAGCGTGCGAGTTCATCGACAATGCTTTTTGCTGTCCGTGTCTCCTCAATGTGTATGTCGAAACGCTTGTCAATAGAGGCAAGTTTTTCCAGTGTGTGCAATGCTGAAGTGATGGAGCTATAAACAGAATGTTCGCTGTCGTACAGGAACTCGTTCAATGCGCTGCTGAGCGTGAAAAGGGTTTCAGCATTTTCAAGAAGAGAAATTTCGGTTTCAATGGTCTCAGCTTCTCCGCTTTTCAGCTCAGCACTGTTAAGCTCCTTTAACTGAAAATCAATGATCTCTTTTTTTTCACGGATGGTCGTGGCCTCTTTTTTCAGGCTGGCAAGTTGCTGCTGGAGTCCCTGAAGCACTGAACGAGTGTTTTTGTAGACGCTTACTTCGCTTGCCGTCAAGGAGAAATCGTCAAGCAGGGATTCGTGGGTGTCGGCGTGGAGCAGCAACTGGTGTTCATGCTGGCCATGCAGGTCGATCAGTGCTTCCCCGGCCTGTTTCAGCAGGGAGGCCGTGCATGGTGTGTCGTTGATGAAACAACGAGATTGGCCACTCGATGAAAGTTCTCTGCGGAGAATAAGTTCCGGGGCAGGTTCAATGTTTGATGCGTCAAGCAGGTTCCCGATTTTTTCGGAATTCACATCCTTGAGAACGGCTTCAATGACCGCTTTCGCTGTGCCTGAACGCACCAGATCACTGCTGGCCCGATCACCAAGAACGAGGTTGAGCGCACCGATAAGAATAGACTTGCCAGCGCCAGTCTCTCCGGTTATTATGGTCAACCCAGAGTTGAAGTTAACCGTCAACTCCTCGATCAGCGCAAAATTTTTAATGTAAAGACTGCAAAGCATGGACGGAGGTTGCACTCGTTATGCTTTGGCCGAAGATGATGATTGTTCCTTTTTTGGCGCTTCATCGGCAGCCTTTGTAAACTCTTCCTCTATTTCAGTCTGGGCCTTTTTAAACTCTTTCATGCCTTTACCCAAACCTCTTGCAAGCTCTGGAAGCTTTTTCGCGCCGAACAGCAGCAAAATGATCAGCAGAATAAGAATAAGTTCCTGTCCACCTAATCCGAACATTGGTATTCCTCCGATTATTTATTGTGATGATCTCCTGCTGATTATATAAGCAATATGCCTTCCTGAAACAACTCTTTTTACTTGGGGGCTTTCAGTTAATATCGTGCGAGAACGGTTTCTCCCGCACGGGTTCTTTGGCCCGGTTGAACGACCACCGTTGCTGAGGGCGGGAGGATAACGTCAACTCTTGAACCGAATTTGATCATGCCAAATCGGGTTCCAATGTTGACAATCGTACCGTTCTGCAGTGTGCAGACAATTCTTCTGGCCAGAAAACCGGAAATCTGGCTGAATCTAACTTCAAGTCTTCCGTTGTCGATACCGATCTCCATCCTTTCATTGTTCGCCATGCTCTTATTGTCGAATGCCATCATGAATTGACCGGGACAGTAGCGGAGATGAGTCACTTTTCCGCTGAGTGGCACACGGTTGACGTGAACATTCAAAGGGGACATAAAAATGCTGATCAGCGTTGAAGAGTTTGCAGCAGAGCTCTGGCCATAAGGTTGAACAAGAATAATTTTGCCGTCTGCCGGCGCCACAATAATCTTTTGCTCATCAGGGGTTGTCCTGTTTGGATCCCTGAAAAAATAAAGGGTGAAGAGGAGTAAGGCAGCAACCGTCAGCATGATCGCGATCTGGGCGGGAGAAGGAAAAAGAAGAGCAGCAGCACTGAGCATCAGGCAGATAAGAGAAACTTTTATCATGGTGCTGGAACCGTAGGATGTCAACTTCATTTTTACACTTCCTGTGTTATTGGCGCTTCTGCTTATTGCTTCAGCGAGATTCAAAGCTTATACCCGGGTTTCGATGAAAATCCTTCATGCCCTGCATACTATGCTGCTGGCATGAAGCGAGCAAGCGATGAATGATAATAAATAAAGGCGCTTTTATGTTGTGATAAATTACCCTTATAATAGTTATTTATCTTCTTCGTGGCATAAACAGAAACGGTTTTTTCTGCTTTTTACATTTTTACACCGTGTGGCTCTGATGCATGTACTGGAAAAAAAGTTTATCGAGCAGGTAAAGGCAAGGGGTTTAGTCAGTTACGGTGACCGGGTTCTTGTTGCTGTTTCCGGTGGGCCGGATTCAATGGCCCTGCTGGCGCTTTTCACGACAGCAAAGCCACTGCTTCGTTGTGAGCTTGCTGTCGCGCACTGTAATTTTCAGCTTCGGGGCGCTGACAGTGATGCTGACGAATTATTTGTGCGGGATCAGGCTCTCTCTTTTGGACTGGACTGTTTTGTTGAGCGTTTTGATACTGCGCGTCTGGCCGGGGAGTGGAAAAAATCCATCGAGGAGACCGCCCGGATATTGCGCTACACTTTTTTTGAGCAAGTGATGGAGCAGGAGGGGTGTTCCAGAATTGCTACTGGTCATCATGTCAACGATAATGCCGAGACCATTCTTTTCAATCTTTTCAGAGGGGTCTCTCTGCCTGGTCTGAGAGGTATTCGTGCCCGTAACGGGAAAATCATCCGTCCGTTGCTCTTGTTACACAAGCCCGAAATTGCAGCATATCTGGCAGAAAAGGGGATTGACAGCCGTTTGGATGTCAGTAATCTTTCGAATGATTATGACAGGAATTTTATCAGAAACCGTGTGATTCCCCTGATTGAGGAGCGCTTTCCGCATAAACTGCTGCCGTCGCTCAGAAGGTTATCGGAACAGGCCGGGGAGCTTGAGGAGTTTCTTGAACTCTATTTTGAAACCCTTTCTGAAAGGGAGCCGGGGCTGTTACTCACGGATGGCAAGCTCAATGTCCAGGCTTTGAAACGGCTCACGGTTTTTGAACAAAAAGAGCTTTTCAAAAGGGCTTTGAGAGATATGGATGCGCCGGTTGATGCTCAGGCGCTGCAGAAGCTGGTTGATTTGCTGAACACTCAATCAGGCAGAAGAGTATTGGCCGGGCGACAAGTACAGGTGCTCTGGAAAGAAGGCTCGCTCTGTTTTATGCGCAAGACATGAACGACATTACTTCTTTTGTTTTGCGGCCAGAAAAAGTTCAATGGGAAGATTGGTATGAATAATGACCGAGTTGAGGTTCTGCTGAATCTGGATTCTGTCGAGCAGCGCTTTTGTCTGTTCGGTCGTTTTGGTTCCGGTAAGTCCTGAAAGCTTGACCGCTCCCCAGAGAAAGGTTGATGCAAAATATGCGGCCTGATTGGATTTATAGACCCACTCGCTTTGTCCCTCAATGCCATCCCCGAATTTGACCGACAGCGCAAGGTTCTGTATGCGGTTCAGGTTTCCCATGCTCTTTACTCCCTGGTTGGTTGAGGTCAGGCTTTGCAGGGCTCCGGATGTCCAGGCTGCTGAAGGCAGGGCAAACCAAAGATGTGATTTGTAGACGGCCTTGTCGATCAGTGCCGTAGAGAGTGAGTCTCTCTTGAAAAAGCTTCCGGAAGGAACGAGAAACTCTTTGAGCATCGTTTTATTGTTCGTCAGGGCAATCCGTCGTGGTCCAAGTGAACAGGCCCACAGTGAGTTGTCGATGGTGTAGCATTCATGGCCGCCTATGCTTTCAGATGCTGTGCTGTACTTTTGAAGAATGGAGTCGGAAAGCTTGTTCCTGAAATCTCCCGAGGCGATGCCAAGAAAGTTCTGCTCTTTGTAACCGTGACGTTTGAAGCTGATTAACAGCGTATCGATATCAAGCGAAGGATTGATGTGAGTTGCCTTTAATATTGCATCAAGTTGGCCTTTTGGCTGAAAAAGCGGCGCCGTTTTAAGGGAATCAGGAATAATCTCTTTCCAGAGTCTGCTCTCACGAATATCTTTGAGACCAATGTAAATAAGGGCGTCAGACTTGCCAGGAATGCGGTCAATGACGGCTTTCAGTTGTGGGCTTAATGGTTCAGGCTGAAGCCTTGGTTTTGACCAGTTGACCCAAAGGACGGTAAGCAGAAAGCATATCGTGCTGATGGCGCTGATCGACAGAAGAAGTCCCGCTCCTTTTTTCAGAGAGCGTTTTTGAGGTGTTGCTGGTGTTGCCTCAGCTCCGGAATTCTTCTCCATACCTTTACTGGTTAAGATTTTCTTTTGATGGCATCGCGAGCCAAGGTGTCACAGCGGTTATTATAGGGGTTGTCGCTGTGGCCCTTTACCTTATGAAATTTGATGTCATGCAAGGTAAGCAACTTCAGGATTTTTTTCCACAGATCAATATTTTCAACGCTTTTTTTTGCTGCGGTCTGCCAGTTATTAGCCGTCCAGCGCTTCAGCCATCCATTGTTTATGGCGTTGACAAGGTAGCTTGAGTCGCTGTACAGGTCAACCCTGCAAGGCTCTTTCAGCGCTTCGAGCGCCTCTATTGCTGCGCTGAGTTCCATGCGGTTATTTGTAGTGGCTGGTGAATATCCTGAAATTTCCCTGGTCGAAGAGCCATACATCAACAAAGCTCCCCAGCCTCCAGGTCCCGGATTGCCACTGCAGGCGCCGTCGGTGTAAATGATCACTTTTTTTTCCATCGGCACAAAAAAAAAGCTCAACGTTAAATTGTTGAGCCTTTGCAGAATATTGAAAACTTTTTTATCACCGGTTTTTGAAACGCTACTTCAGAAGCTTTGCGAGTTCAGCGGTACCGGTTTTTGCAATAATTTTCATGGCTTTGGCAGAGAGCTTCACCTTTACAAACCGCTTTTCCTCTTCAATCCAGACTCTTTTGGTATGGAGATTTGGCTCAAAACGGGTACGGACGTGGTTGTTGGCATGCGATACCGTATTGCCGTAGAGAGGTCTTTTGCCGGTCAGTAAACAAACTTTGGACATGGTGCAATCAATTGTGTTAAAAAAACGAACCGGAATATAACAATAGTTTTGTAAACTGGAAACGTCTTGTTTCAGGGACGAATGCCGACTGCGCAGACCATCATCGATAAAACGTAGAGCAGTGTTCCGAATGCGTTGTACCAGATGGCTTTTTCTTTAGGTTGAGCGATCAGAATTCTTTGCATGGGTAGTTGCGCAGCAAGCAGCAGCAGCGCAATTGCCGTTGTGGTCATTGATCCTTTGGCCACAAGAATGGATATGGCCGCAAGTTGTGCGATGTCCATAATGATGGCAGCCAGAATCGCAGCCTTTTTTTCACCGAGCTGTACCGGGATTGAGGCAACCTTGCGGATATTGTCGCCAACAATTGACTTGAAGTCATTTAAAGTCATGATCCCGTGAGCCCCAAGCGAAAAAATTATGGCCAGGGCAATGGTTTCTTTCGAAGGAATGCCTTGTGTGATGGCAAAACTGCCAGTCAGCCATGCCACCCCTTCGTAGGCAAGCCCCACAATAAGATTGCCGAACCAGCCGTTCCTTTTCGCTCTGATCGGAGGACCGGAATAGGCGTGCGACATGAGGACGCCGACAAATGCTATGACAACAACATAAGGGTGAATGGAGAATGCCACCAGGAAGCCGGTCACAATAAGGCCAAAGGTAATCAGCCAACTGGCTGATTTGGAGATCTTTCCTGCAGGAATTGGACGCTCTGGTTCATTGATCGCATCAACCTCGCGGTCGAAATAGTCGTTCATGGTTTGCGACATGGCGCACATGAGCGGCCCAGCCAGGAGAATGCCACGCAAAAGAATAGACCAGTTATCAGCCACGCTTTGGCCTGTAGAGACGACACCGCAGGCAAAAGCCCACATGGGCGGAAACCATGTGACCGGTTTCATGAGCGGAACAATAGCGGAAGGCTCAATTCTGAATCCGGGCCGGTTAACATTTTCAAGAGCCCTCTGGATCGTTAACTGCCGGGAATCGCTCACTCCTGACATGCGAAGCTTGTCAGTGATGTTTTGCTGCTTTTCAGCATGAAGAGTTTTGCGTCCGTCCATGGCTTAGTAGTTCTCGCTCCTGCTTAAAAACAAAGGACACAGTATACAAGTTTTTCAGCAAAAAAGATAAGGATTTAGTTTATTCCCTGCCTGTACTTTGCCGAGAGCTCTGCGTTTATTTTAAGGATTTGATTGAATTTTCTCTCCGAATGACCGCTCTCCAAAGCATCTTGCGCCATAATAAATCCATCACTGACGCAGTCTGCTTTTCCTGACACATAACATGCCATGGCGGTGGTATAGAGCGCAGCTTCAATGTGAGCTTCCGGAGCGCTTCCGTCAAGAATTCTGCGGATGATGAGAGCATTTTCATCTTTTCCTTTTCCCTGAATTTCCGACAAGGCATACCTGGTGAGTCCAAACTCTTCTGGATACAGGGTATGCTGTGTTACTCTGCTGTTGAAAATTTCAGTGATATAGGTTGGACCGTTGAGACTTGGTTCATCAAGCGCGATACCCTCTTCGGTCATTGCATGAACAATCATGGCGTGGCGCGTTCCTGTTTGCACAAGCACCTCCGTATAAAGATCCATCAGTTCGCGGTTGAACACACCGACAAGCTGCCGTTTTGCCCGCGCGGGATTTATCAAAGGGCCAAGAATGTTGAATATCGTTCTGATGCCAAGCTCCCTGCGGATATGGGCAACTTTTTTCATGGACGGGTGGTACAGAGGAGCAAACAGAAACGCAAATCCTGTTTGCTGAAACAGCTCTTTTGTGGCCTCCTGCGGTAGATCAATCGCAAACCCGAGTGCTTCAAGAACGTCGGCGCTTCCGCAACTGCTCGTTACTGAGCGGTTGCCATGCTTGGCAATAAGGACACCGGCACTGTTGGCAATAATGGATGCGGTTGTAGAAATATTAAAAGTGCCGGCATGGTCTCCGCCAGTGCCACAGGTATCAACGGCATTATCATCAAGTATAATCGTATCAGCTTTTTCCATCAGACTGTAATATGCCCCTGCGGTTTCTGCGGGAGTAGCTCCTTTTTTTTGCATGAGTGCAAGTATTGCTGAAATGACAATTTCAGAAAACAGTCCATCCATAATGCTGTTCATGCAGAACGTCATCTCTTTCTGGGAAAAATTTTCTCCCGCAAGCAGCTTTTGAAGTAATTTCTTTTGTGGCATAAAACGGATACGGTTGGCAAATAATGGCAAATTGTTTAAATGTAGGTAATAATCAAGAATTGATGTAAAGGTAAAAAATAATGAGGATTGATGGTATAGAGCCAGGGCAGTTTATAAGTAATGCTCATTTTTTCTCAAATCGACTGGATATTCAATGGGTAATCAACTGATACAGGGAAGGACAGAGGCGTTGCAGATGGTTTTGAGGAAGATGATGGGTCGGGCTATAGATGCGGTTATTGTTACTGATCTTTCTGTTATCAGGTGGTTGACAGGCTTCAGTGGTTCAAGCGCGAGGTTACTTATTACTCGGGAGAAAAGCTGGCTGTTTACCGATTTCCGATATCAGGAGCAGGCCGCCGCTGAGGTGAGCGGTGCTGAAATAGTGATTGCCACAGACGGGTTTGCCGCTGAGCTTGCTTCAGGGCGGTATCCCCTCGGCGAAATTGTTGCCATTCAGTCGGATAGTATCACCTGGCACGAAGCGACCCGGCTTATTGAACAGATTTTGGGCAAACAGCGGGTGATCCCCGTGGACTCTTTTTTTGATGAGTTCAGGATGCTGAAGAGTGAGATTGAGCTTATGAAGATGCGCCGTGCGGCGGAAATAAGTGAACTTGCTCTTGAAAAAGTGCTTCCCATGATTTCGCCATCAACAACGGAGCTTGATATTGCCGCCGAGATTACGTACCAGCAAAAAAAGTTTGGAGCTGAAAAAGATTCTTTTGATCCTATTGTCGCAGGTGGAGTGCGATCAGCAATGCCTCATGCCACGCCATCGATGGCCAGATTCAAATCAGGCGAGCTTATTGTTATTGATATTGGATGTGTCTATAAAGGGTATGCTTCTGACCAGACACGCACGGTATCGCTCGGTCCGGTTTCAGCGGAGGCCCGCGAGGTATACCGGATTGTGCAGGAAGCGCAGGAGTTTGGAATTTTTTCGGCACGGTGCGGGATGATGGCCCAGGAGCTTGATGCGGAAGTCCGTCGTTTTATTTCCGATCATGGTTATACTGAAGAGTTTGGTCACGGCCTGGGGCATGGTGTAGGGCTTGATGTGCATGAGGAGCCCCGGATCAGTCCAAAAGGGAAGTATGAGTTGCGGGAGAACATGGTTTTTACGATTGAACCCGGGATCTATCTTCCCGGAAAATTCGGAGTGCGCATTGAGGACACTGTTGTGATGGGTCAGGATGGTGCAATTCCCTTGCAACGCTTCAGCAAAGACCTTGTTGAATTGTGAAGTTTTCGTGACCGTCGCGAGGGTAATGAGACGTATTCAGGTTTATGCCTCTCTCCGTTATGATGCCATCTCTTCGAAAAGCCTTGCTCTCATCGTTATTGGTGTTTCAGGGCGGAGTGCCTGTCCCAAAGAAGTTTCTCCGGAGACGGTGTTGAATTTTGATTTGAACGAGGATTGCGATTTGGAATAAGGAAAAAGAAATGATAATTTTTTTATGTAAGTTAAAATACAGAAAAATCCTTCCTGATTTTGGTGGTATATTCTCGCTAAAATTTGCTAACCATGATTGAAAAAAAAGAGTTACTGAAAAAAATCAGTGCCATCGAGCAAAGTGAGGAATCAGTTATTGCTATTTACTCGAATCATATTCAGCATGTTCTGAGATATTCAACTCTTGGTAAGGAAGTGCAGAGCAAGATACTTGATATGCTGCAAAAACTTAATCTGGATCTGCAGAGCCATAAGTCTACGACAAAGCAGCTCATTGAATCCATTGAAAAAAGTGGAAAAAATGTTTTTTAATAAAGATTTACTTGGATTTTTCGGATCCATTATAGAAACAAAAAAACACAAACGAGATACACTGACGACTCTTGCTTCTGATGATGATGATCAGGATAATGAGGAGGAGGTATCGTTCACAGGAAGCGATGATCCGGGCCATTCGGAGGGTTACGTTTCCATGCCCTATTTTCAGCCTGTCACAGCAACAACTGAAGCCCAGTATGCTGTTGATGATGAGATGCTTTTCGAGGATCCGCCTCAGCAGGTTCATGATTTTGTTTCAGCCCAGAAGGATCATGAATCGATTGCTCATCGTCAATCTTCTACTCCAAAATTCCTTCACAGTATGAATACTTTAACGCATCCTTTAGGCGAGGTTTTCGGCTTTACGACAACAGACCAGTCGCCGAAGGCACAACGGTATCGCTCTCATCGTCATTGCCCCTTTAATAACAAGATTCCCAACTGTACGAATGAACAGTCTAAAAACCCTTTGGGAGTTTGCAGTATTTTGCAAAACAATACACCAGTTATAACCTGTCCAGTGCGTTTCCATGAGGACTGGATGATTACTGATGATGCTGCTTCTTTCTTTTTTGAAGAGGGTGTTCGTTGGAGTACTGTAACTGATGTCCGCCTGAATGATGCCGAAGGGAAGTCTGCGGGTGCTATAGATGTTATGCTTGTTGCCTATGATGAAAGCGGGAAAATGATTGACTTTGGGTCGCTTGATATTCATGCCGCATACATTTCGGGTAATGTACGAGAGCCCTTTGAATATTACATGAAAGATCCCAAGTCTCATGCTTCGATGGATTGGACAACACAGCCAAACTATCCGCACCCGGATTTTCTTTCGGCAGCCCGCGAAAATATTTTTCCTCAACTGTTATTTAAAGGCGGGATTTTACATGCATGGCATAAGAAAATGGCTTTAGCCATCAACAAAAGCTTGTTTGATACGCTGCCGATATTCAGCCAGGTTAAAAAAGAGGATGCTGATATTGCCTGGCTCATTTACGATCTTGAGCCAGTAACTGAAGGTGAGAAAGAGCGTTATCAGCTCAAAAGGATTGGCGTTGTTTACACTGAGTTTCAGTCAACATTATCTGCAATGATGGCAGTGGCTCCAGGGAATATTAACGATTTTGTACACGTGATTCCAGAACTTGCGGGGTAAACTTAAATTATCAAGAATTCTTTGATAAAAGACACTCAGCCCCGCTGTAATATCAGGAGCTGATATGAATGCGTGCTCATTGCAAACAGAGCATGGCTTTTAAATTATGGTATTTATTCCCAATGTTCAGATGCTGGCAGCTTTTTCAGATATTGAGCCATCATTAAATCCCATGCCACCTTCCGTATCTCCGTCAAGTTGCATGTAAAACCTGCTGTTGCTATAAAATTCTCCAACTTTTCCTTCAACTCAGCATCAGATTGCAATTTTTCAATAAATTCTTTTGCTTTTTCTTCAGACATAATGAGCTCCTTTTAAACATCTCCACAGAAAAGAACATATTAATTTTTAGTGCTATTTTATCATAGTGCTATCTCTTACTATGCTACAGCGATCCATCAAATTTAAAACAAGCACCTGAACTTCAAACAATTGCGCCTCAAGAAAAGTTCCTTGGCAGCTCTTGCTTGAAGAACAGGTGCTGATTGCGATAATAACGACTTGTTATCAGTTTGCCAGTTCAGGGATCAATTTCACAAAATCATTAACATTTCCTGGCGATATTTTCGCTAAAGATGAAAGTGTTGACTGGTATGCCGTATACACGACACCAATCCTTGTTAATTGATAACGATTATTTTCGCCTTCAGTTACTGGTTCAAGATCGTAAATGAGCCAGGCAATATCAGCATCCTCTTTTTTGACCTGGCTGAAAGGTGGAAGCGTATCAAACAAGCTTTTGTTGATGGCTACAGCCATTTTCTTATGCCACGCATTTAAAATTCCCCCTTTAAACAAGAGCTGCGGCACGATACTTCTGCGTGTTGCTGAAAGAAAATCCGGGTGCGGATAGTTTGGCTGATTTGTCCAATCCATCGAAGCATGAGACTTCGGATCTTTCATGTAATATTCAAAAGGATCGCGTAAATTACCCGAAATAAATGCTGCATGAACTTCAAGAGCCCCGAAATCAATCATTTTGCCGCTTTCATCATAAGCGACAAGCATAACATCAATATTTCCCGCAGATTTTCCGTAAGCGTCATTAAGGCGCACATCCGTTACAGTGCTCCAGCGAACGCCCTCCTTGAAAAAGAATGAAGCTGCATCATCGGTAATCTGCCAGTCTTCGCGGAAACGAACCGGGCAGGTGATGACAGGTTTATTGTTGGTTAAAATACTGCATACGCCAAGAGGATTTTTTGACTGGTCATTCGTGCAGTTCGGAACTTTATTATTGAATGGGCAATGACGATGAGAGCGATAGCGCTGTGCCTTTGGTGACTGGTCTGTTGTCGGATAACCAAAAACCTCACCTAAAGGATGCTTAAGGGTGTTCATGTTGTGAAGGGTTGGTGTCGGAGTAGATTGAATATGTGATATAGTTTCATACCCCTCATCTTTGGCAAGATCAAGATTCGTTCTGGTTTGCACCACAGGAATCTCGTCATTAGCACCGGCATACCTCGATGGAGGCGGAATCGGGTCAGTTTGAGCATACCTGTTCCCGGCATCATAAGTTGGTATGTTTTTGGAAGGCTCGGTCATCTTCCGGACAGGTTCAGCATACTTTGGTTCGTCCACTTTTGCAGGTTTCAAAGGAGTCTTTGACTGGCCGGGCCGGGCATAACTATTATCCAAATCAGACTCTGGTATGTTTTGGGCAGACTCAACAATGTGCTGGACAGGTTCAACGTGTTTTGGCTTATCCTCTCTTGCAGGCCTTGGAGGAGTTGGCATCAGCTCAGGGAGTGGATAGTTGCTTGCGGCATCATTCTCAGTGACGTGCACACCGTTAACAAGATCAATACTATGCTGAAGTTGATCAACGTGTCGTTGCTCATCCATGCTTATTCGCAGCAAAGTCTTCTTGATCTCCGAATCATCAACATCAGAGGCGAGCGTATAGAAAATATCCCGCTTCTGTTTTTTTATCTCCATCATGGAGCCGAAAAATTCAAGTAAATCGTTGTTGATAAACATCTTTTCCGATTTTTATTAGATATCGATGAACTTTTTGGATTTGTCATTCAGCAGATCCAAATTCAGCGTTTGATCATGTTCACCAGCATAAGCTGTAATTGTTGCGATAACTATACGCGCTTTTGTATGCCTGAAAAATTGAGTTCAAGAAAACAGGTTTCTTTATTGAATAATCTCCCAAAAGAATACAAACCATATTATCACTGATAATTCAACCAAGTACTCCAAGGTACAGAAAAAAACTTATCATTTCTTTTTTCTTATTCCAAATGGCTTTCTCTAATACTTTAGAGTAATCCAAAAGATTGCCCTACGTATTCACAGAAAAAAATGTCGGTATTTTTCATTGTTATCCCTTTTGCAGCAATGATTTGATGTTGGCAGTGAAGGAGGCAAAGACAAGCAGGGGGTTGGCATTGCGTTCTATGGCTCGAATCGCATCTTCGGTAATGGTCGAGATGCGGAAATAATCGGTATTTTTGAAGTTTCTGGCAAAACGGTCAATGGAATCGGTAATGTCCGGATTGTTCAGTTCTTGAAAGTCCGGATTGATCTGACGATGGTTAGCGTCTTGAAAGAAGAGCAGAAGAGCAGCAAGAAAAAGAGTGAGGTCACTGCGGGACAGATTTTTTGATATCTGTTCGCATGAGATGATAGCCTTGTGAAAATTATTGGTAGTGAGAACGGAACGAAGGTAGTCAAGTGCCTGGTTGCGGAGCACAAGAGTTGCTGATTCAGACGGGTTTTCGCTGCGGTTGGTCATCAGTTCCCATGCCAGCCGGAGGTTACCTCTCGAAAAACTTGCAATAAAGCTCAGCTCGGGGTCAATGATCTCTGGTCGGTTTGTCTGTAGCCAGAGTCGTAGTTCCTGAGAAGTTACCCGCGAAAAAGCGACAGCCTGACATCGGGAACGAATGGTTGGAAGCAGCGCTTCGGGTCGCGAAGAAACCAGAATAAAGACAATATGCGCAGGCGGCTCTTCGAGGAGTTTCAGAAGTTTGTTTGCCGCTGATGGGTGCAGGCGTTCGGCCTGTGAAATAATGAATATTTTTTTACTGCCTTCATTGGGCATAAAAAGCGCTTTATGCTGGAGGGTAATGATCTGTTCGGTTAAAATGCCCATGGAGCGTTCCATGGCAGGGGAGAAATACTGGTTTTGCTTTTTATGTTCAATCAGCGCATCGTAGCGTTCTTTTGCTTCAGTAAAGCGCTTGTTCTCTTTTTTTGCGGAGTCACTGGTTTCAAGCAGTGCTGATTCCACGGGAAAAACATACTCGACGTTCGGATGCATGAACTCCTGGATCTGCAGGCAGTCAGGGCACTTGCCACACGCTCCGTCACTTTCCCCGGTAGTTGTGCTCCGGCAGTTGAGAATTGAGGCTACTTCAAAGGCCACACTCTCCTTGCCTGTTCCTTCATGGCCGGTGAAAAGGTAGGCATGAGCAAAACGTCCTGTTTCAAGTGCTTTCTGCAGGACGCGAATCTGCTTTTGTTGGCCGATAATATTCTTCCAGCTCATGCCCGTCCTGCACTTTTCAGGTAAAGGTTAACCAGTTATAAGGATCTTCGCCGGTTTGGACAATTTTCAGATACTCATGCTGCAACACCTCGGTAATCGGGCCGCGTTTTTCATTTCCGATCGGGTATTTGTCAATGCTTCTGACCGGTGTTATTTCAGCCGCAGTTCCAGTCAGGAAGACCTCATCAGCAATGTAGAGTGCTTCACGTGGAATCAGGGTTTCGCGAACCTCATAACCATGCTCTTTTGCAATGTGCATGATAGCGTAACGGGTAAAGCCCGGCAAAATTGACTGGGCTGACATTGGTGTGTAGATGATTCCGTCACGGATAACAAAGATATTTTCGCCGCTTCCTTCAGAGACATACCCGTTGACATCAAGTGCAAGTCCTTCGGCATAGTCGTCCATCAGGGCTTCCATTTTGATAAGCTGTGAGTTCAGGTAGTTTCCACCAGCTTTGGCCCATGCAGGCAGTGTATTCGGGGCAGGCCTGTTCCACGACGAAACGCGGACATCAACGCCGGTTTCAAGCACATCTTCTCCAAGATAGGCGCCCCATTCCCAGGTGGCAATAGCAACCTCGATGGATGCCCTGTGCGGATTGACTCCCAATGCCCCCTGTCCACGATAAACCAGTGGTCGGATGTAACAGGATTTGTGATTGTTTGCGTGGATAGTGCTGATGACAGCCTCTTTCAGCTCCTTTTCGGAATAGGGAATTTCTATACGGTATATTTTTGCCGAGTCTCTAAGGCGTTTGATGTGTTCATCCAGAAAGAGTACGGCCGAACCCTTCAGAGTTTCATAGCAGCGTATTCCCTCAAAGATAGATGAACCGTAGTGGACAACATGTGACAGAATGTGGATTTTCGCGTCAATCCAGTCAATCAGGTCGCCGTTCATCCAGATTTTGGCAGACTTATTCATGATGCAGGCGTTGGAATGTTAATGCATGACCAATAGTAAACCTCAAGATATAAAAACCCCGTCTTCTGTTGCGGGGTTTTTATACAGGAATAATGAAACGCTCAGTAGATTCTTTCGTAAACGCCATCAACTTCACGCAAAATCGGATCGTAGAGAGCGGGTTTTCGGCCAAAGCAGATACCCATAGACTCATAAATGGCGACATGGTCGAGATCAACGTGGCGCTGAACAATGGCTTTGCCTGATTCAATGTACTCTATCTTTCTGCCTTTGACCTTGGAAATCGTGAAACCGGTTTTGCCATCAAGCAGCAGCAGTATCGCGGCGGCTCCAGCTTCGAAGCCGAAGTTGATGTCATAAGCTGAAGAGTTGCCTGATCTGACAAGGTGCCCCGGATGTATTTCCCGAACTTCAGGAATTTCATAGACACCTTCGACGAACATGCCAGTCTCTTTCATAAACAGGGGCATGGCCGGATCCGCCTTCATTCGTTTCTGGATTTGCTGACAGGTAAATTTTCCTGCGCCCGCCAGTTTTTGATGACCGAAAGCATCAATACCGGCAGATTCATCAACAATATCACTTCCATCAGCATTTTTCAGTCCTTCCGCCACAACGATGGTATAGGTGCCGCTGTGAACGTCGTTTTCTCGGATTCTGCGGGTAAAACGTTCTGCAAGATGTTCATATACGATATTCCAGTCTGCCGGAATCTCAGGTATAAGAATACAGTCTGCTTCAGCAGCAATGCCACTGCGGAAAGCGGTATGGCCGGCATAACGTCCAAATACCTCTGTGACCAGTACCCTGTTGTGGGTTTTACCAGTTGTTTTGAGGTCGTGTACAAATTGAGCGATGCGGTTTATTGTTGAGTCACCGCCAACAGAATAGGTCTGCAAATCGAGATCCATGGTTTTCGGTGCGTGAATACACTGAATCCCTTGTTGGTTGAGATCGACCATGACGCTTCCTGAGTCGTCGCCACCGCTGATAACAAGTGCATCAATACCGAATTTTTTCATGCCGGCCTTGATGCGATTGTATTTGTCGGGATTGCGTATAGCCTTGATTTTGACTCTTGAATGACCCGCTTCAGAACCGGCAAAGCTTGCGTCAAACCGGTCAAGTCGAACCAGGTCAAGCCGGACGATATGCTCCTGATCAACAAGGTTATATAAACCAGCGTATCCATTAGGAATGATATAGAGTTCAAGGTTTTTTGCGAGAGCCATCATGGCGGCCCCTTTCAGGACGGCATTAAGCCCCCCGCAATCGCCTCCGCTGGTAAGGATACCAATTTTTTTCACAGTTATTCTCTCCTTTCAATGCTCAGGTTAGTATTTAATAGCTGAATTTATTTATTTGTCAGGAAGGTAAATATTCCTGCTTGTTGGAAAGAAGATAGATTTTTTGTGTGATTTTTCAACGATAAGTCTCAAAATTTAATATGAACTCATGCGTCAGGAGATGACCGAACAAAAGGTTCTTTTATGAACTTAAGGGATCAGTTGGAGATAGCGTTTGTGCATCTCAAAGAAAGAAAACGCCAGACTATCCTCACAGCACTTGGGGTTGCCGTCGGTTCGGCCATGCTCGTCACGACTATTGCGGTTTCACGAGGTTCGTCATCAAATGTTATCACCAAGGTCATCGACACGGCTCCACATGTGCTGATTAGCGCAGAAAGGGTCGTTCCCCTGATCCCTGACAATATTGTGGAGCGAGCGGGAAGGGTCGCGATGGTCACCAGGAATCTTAATCTTGATGAACAGGAGGTTATCAAAAACTATGCGGAGGTCGTTCAGAGCATCCGGCCTGTTGAGGAGCTGCGGAGCATTTCTCCTTTTGTGCTCAGCAAGCTGCTGGCGCGAAACAAAACACGCTTTACCCCCTGCGTCGCCCGAGGCATCATTCCTCATTTTGAAGCAGAAATCGCAGGTTTAAAAAAGAATCTGCTGGAAACCAATGCCCTTGAAGAGTTGGCGTCAACACCGAACGGGATTCTTGTTGGAGATCTTCTGGCAAAAAAACTTGCTGTTGGCTATCGCGACAGGATTGTACTGGTGACCAAAAACAGCGAAGAGTTTCCCGTAACGGTGGTGGGACGTTTCAGCAGTGGTTTTAATGCAAAGGATGAACGAGAGGCATACGTGAACCTTCCCCTTGCACAGAGAATGGAGGGAATTGCCTCGAATTCCGTGACGGGTATCGGCTTGCGAACCGCGCATGTTGAGCGTGCCAGCCAGACCGCAGACCAGGTGGAGAAGTTAAGCGGATATAAGGCTGAAAGTTGGGATGAAACGAACCGCAACATTATTGAGTTTTATAACCGGAACGGTATGATTACGCTGGTTTTAGTGGGCTTTGTTTTTATTGTTGCAGGTTTAGGGGTTTCATCAGTGATGACCACAGTGATCCTGCATAAAGTCAAGGACATCGCCATCATGCGTTCAATGGGGATGCCAAATGGGGACATCACCCGTATTTTCATGTTCGAAGGATTGATGATCGGGATACTTGGTGTACTTATTGGCAGTCCGCTGGGTCATGTGATCTGTCATTTTGTTGCATCTATCCGTTTTGAGGCGAGCACTGCAGGCGTCCTGAAAGCCGATCGGATCAACCTCATTGAAATGCCGGACGCTCATCTGCTTGTGATCGTTTTTGGTATCCTGATTGCCGTTCTCTCATCCTGGAGTCCGGCAAGAAAGGCGACCAGGTACGTCCCCGTCAGTATTCTTCGGGGAGAAGTTGGGGCTTAGATTGAGCGGATCAAGCAGACTGCATGTGCGGCGGCTCCCTCTTCCCGTCCTATGTAGCCAAGTTTTTCGTTGGTTGTAGCCTTCACTGAGACGGCCCCGATTTCTATACCCAGACAGCGGGCAATATTTTTACGCATTTCAGTAATGTATGATGCGATTTTAGGTGCCTCAAGAAGAAGCATCGCGTCAACATTGACAGTGTTATAGCCGTGCTTTTCTAGCAATTTTCCTACCTGCTTGAGCAGGATCATACTGTCAATATCCTTGAACTCCAGGCTTGTATTGGGAAAGTGCAAGCCAATATCTCCCAGCGCTGCCGCGCCCAGGAGTGCGTCACTGACCGCGTGAAGCAGGACATCTGCATCACTGTGGCCGTCAAGCCCATCGTGTCCGGGGATAAAGACGCCACCGATGACAAGTTTTCGGCCTTCAGCAAAAGGGTGTACATCAATACCGATTCCAATACGCATGAGAAAAATGTTTAGGATTATAACCGAAGCTATCAAAGATAGAATAAATCGCGAATAATCAGAACCTGCCAAAGTGTTGCAAAAAAATTATAAAAAAAGAGCTAATTTCTTCACAAGTGCACTGTTGCATACAGGGCTCATACGAACTCATTACAACTCATGATGGGTAGTAATCTATGACTTTTTCTCAAGTACAGCGTTTTTTCTGGATTTGTGCGGGAACTCCGGTATCAGTGATTGAAAAATATCCCACTGAACACAGCAAATATGTCGGGATAGGGGCAACTATTTTTTTTACAGCGCTGTTTGCCGGTTTGTCAGGCGGCTATGCGCTTTATTTTGTTTTTTCTGGTACTCTATTTGCCTGGTTGTGGTCTCTTCTGTTTGGTCTTCTCTGGGGTCTCGCGATCTTTAATCTCGACCGCTATATTGTTTCAAGTATCAAAAAAAGCTCCAGATTTCTTAAGCAATTCTATCAAGCTTCACCGCGACTTGTTTTTGCCGTTTTGATAGCGGTTGTTATTGCTCGTCCTCTGGAACTGAAAATATTTGACAAGGAGATTCGTGACCAGCTTCGGGCGCGTTACCTTTCAGATCAGCAGGCACAGATTGCCAGGGTGCAACAGTCATTCAAGGCGAAATATGCTCAGGAGCTTGGGCAGATGAGCGCCTATCAGAGTGAGTATGACACGTTAAGCAATGAGGTAAACCGTTTGCGCGAGGAGCTTAAGGCCGAAGTATTTGGTACCAGCACGTCAACAACTTCTGGAATCGTTGGATATGGTCCCTACGCCAAAAACAAGGAACTTGTTGTGTTTTCCAAGCAGGTAAGGCTTGAATTTCTGGCAGCCCGGCTTGCAAGCTTGCAGAATTACATGAATCAGCGGAAAGCCCAGGAGGGGATTAACAACCAAATGATGCTGACGGATGACAAGCTTGATGAAAAAGTTGAGAGAGCTGGTTTCGCAGACAGAAACTGGGCGTTGGGTGAGCTGACTCATTCAACAAACGATGTGAGTCGCTCTTCGGCACATGCAGTTTATTTTATTACACTGCTTTTTATTGCGTTTGAATGTGCTCCGCTGATAGTGAAACTGCTTTCAGATGTCGGGCCATCAGATGTCGATATCAGAGAGTCGGAATCCCGTATTCTTTCTTTTCTTACGAATAGTTCATTTCTGTCGCGGAATCGTCTTACGCGAGAATATCGACGTCCCGGCCTGAAAATCGGTGGACGTCGTACCAGAAAATATCACTCAAATAAAAGGATAAAGGGATGAGAGAGTCAACCGACGATCAGACTTCCAGAGTATTCTTTGATGGGTGTTGTTCCGGGGGCTGAAAAGTACTCTTCAATGGCTTTGGCCACTTTTTCACCGATATCGGGATAGACAAAGTTCATTGTGCCGATTTGTATTGCCCGGGAGCCTGCAAGAAGAAACTCCATAGCGTCCTCAAATCCTGCGATTCCTCCCATTCCCACAATCGGAATCTTTACGCTGTTATAGACTTCCCACACTTTTGCAAGAGCAATTGGTTTTATAGCAGGTCCTGAAAGTCCGCCAGTAATGTTTTTCAGCAAAGGCCTGCGGGTTTTATAGTTTATTGCCATACCAACCACCGTGTTGATGAGGGAGACGGAGTCGGCCCCGGCCTCTTCAGCCGCAAGGGCGATAGAGCTGATGGAGGTGACGTTCGGCGTCAGCTTGATCATGAGGTGTCGGGAGGTTATCTTCCGCAGTTCGGAGACAATTTCAAAAGTGGCTTCACGACTGACTCCCATAATCATGCACTCTCCCTTCACGTTCGGACAGGAGAGATTGATTTCGTAGCCGTTAAGACCTTCAACGTCATCAAGGCGTGAGACGACTTCGCAATAGTCGTCGATTGAGCGACCTGCAATATTGACAATGACGGCGGTGTCGAGGTGTCGAAGAAATGGAACTTTTTCTGCTATGAACCGTTCCAGTCCAACGTTGGCCAGTCCGATGGCATTAATCATTCCAGAGGGGGTTTCAGCGATTCGCTGAGGAGTATTTCCTGTTCTTGGTTCGAGAGAAATCGCTTTGGTGACCACTCCACCAATTTTGGAAAGATCACAGAGTGTGCTGATTTCTTCGGCATAAGAGATGGTGCCGGATGCAAGCAGTACCGGTGATTTCAGATCAAGTCCCCGGCCAAGAGATACAGCCGCGCTGGTTGCTGATTTGGCAGATCCGTTCTGGCTCATGATTTTAAGACGCTTGACAGGAATGTGAACCACTTTACTCCTGACCGGCCCTTGCCAGTCAGGAGTAAAACGGCATACAGTTTGCTCTTCAGAGTACTCCCTTAATGCTTTACATAGTAGCGAGTTGCATAGTCCCGCACCATGCGATGGGTGTTGTATTCCGGCGCTATTGTAGCAATCGCATTCCGGATTTTTTTAATCCATTGAACAGGGATGTTGTTTTCATTCCGATCGTAGAATGCTGGAATAATCTGGGTTTCCAGTGCCGCGTACATTTGCTCGGCATCGAAACTATCCTGTTCCTCATGGTTTTCAAAAGATTCACCGTTTCCGATGGAGAAACCGTTTTCGCCATTATAGGCTTCAGGCCACCAGCCGTCCAGAACACTGAAATTCAATCCTCCGTGTAAAACATTTTTTTCGCCTGATGTACCGCTTGCTTCCATTGGTCGTACCGGGGTGTTCAGCCAGACATCAACGCCGGAAACCATTCTTTTTGCTACACCGAGGTTATAGTTTTCAAGGAAAATAACTTTTCCTGCAAATTGTGGTCTTCTGGCGTGGTCAACGATTTGGCGGATATAGTCTTTTCCTGCATCATCATGAGGGTGAGCTTTTCCAGCAAATACTATCTGCAATGGTCTGGAAGGATGATTGATGATTCTGTTCAGGCGTTCGAGATCCCTGAAAATCAGCGGAGCACGCTTGTAGGTGGCAAAACGTCTTGCAAATCCTATGGTCAGAACGTCAGCAGAGAGCGTGTTATTTACAGACTGTATCGAAAAGTAATCGTTTTGGTACAAACTCAAATGCTGGTGCTGGTGAAAAAGCTGGTTAGCAAGATATTTGTCAATGAAGTCAAAAAGATGACGTTTCAGATTGTAGCGTAACGACCAGAGATCCTCATCAGTGATTTGTGCGAGAACGGCTTCTGTGGCTTCTTGCGTGAGCGTCATGTCGTCAATGTTCTCTGTAAAGTTTCTCCAGAAACTTTCAGTATATCCGCATGCCCAGGTGCTCGTATGCACGCCGTTGGTGATATGTCCGATTGGTACCTCATTAACCGTATTGGTCGGGAAGAGGTGTTGCCACATGGTGCGTGAAACTTCTCCATGCAGTTTTGAAACTCCATTGGCCGATCGTGAAAGGTTGAGCGCCAAAACGGTCATGGTGAAAAGTCCATGAATGTTCTTCTTGTCTTCGGATCCAAGCAGCATCATGTTATCGAAGCTCATCCCGCTATTTGCAAGGTATTTGTCGAAGGTGTAATGCATCATGTCCCTTGAGAATCGATCATGTCCTGCGGGAACCGGCGTGTGCGTCGTGAACACACATTGTGACCGTACATTTTCGATTGCCTCTTTTTCAGAGACTCCTGAAGCAAGCTCTTTTGCAAGTAACTCAAGCGTGAGAAATGCTGAGTGACCTTCGTTCATGTGGTAAACTGTAGGCTTTATACCAAGCTGACTGAGCAGTTTTACCCCGCCGATCCCCAGAAGTATCTCCTGATTGATGCGCATATTCTGGTCGCCACCGTAGACTCTACAACAAATATCGCGATAGTGCGATTCATTTGCCATAGTATTGGAGTCAAGGAGGTAGAGTGTTGCACGTCCAACCTTGAGTTTCCAGACCTGGGCAAAAACATCACTTTGCGCTATATTGACAGAAATAATCAAATCGCCGCCATCAGGGTTGGTCACTTTTTCCAAAGGAAGATTTTCCGGATGCTGCAGGGGATAGTCTTCAATTTGCCATCCGTCGTGATTAAGGTGCTGGCGGAAATATCCTTCCCGATAAAACAGTGTAATACCAATGAAGTTGATACCAAGGTCGCTGGCTGATTTCAGGTGGTCTCCGGCAAGAACGCCGAGCCCGCCAGAATAGATTCTCATGCTTTCATGGATTCCAAACTCTGCGCTGAAATAGGCAACCGGATTTTTTACAAGTTCAGGTGTGTTATTCGCCGCCCAGGTGTTCTTTTCGGTGAGGTAAGCCTGAAAGCGGGCGTAGGCGCGGTCAATTTTTTCGCCAAATTTTGAATTGCTGCGAGCCAGAAGCTCATTATCAGATATCTGATGCAAAAGGTCAATGGGATTGTGATTATTTCGTTCCCAAAGGAGAGGAGAGAGTTCTTCGAAAATCTGTTTTGCTTCTGTATCCCATGACCACCAGAGATTTTTTGAGAGTTCTTGAAGCGCGAAAATTTTATTTTGCATGGTTGAGTGGTATAATGATTGCTTTGATACTGCATTCCTTGACAGACAGTATCTTATGGTATTAAAATTTTTTACAGATGTTGTTGAGTCTCTGTATTGTCTGTATGAAATAAAACGATTTTTAATTTAGTGTTTTAGAATTGAAAACCGCAAGTCAAATTAAAATTGATTACAGAAGAGATAAAAATAGCGCATATATCGGATCTTCATCTTTCTGGTATAAAGGATAGGCGTCAGCTTGGCGACTTTGACCGCCTTCTTGTTCATTTCAAGGCCACCGGATGTGATCATCTTGTTATTTCAGGCGATCTGAGTAATAATGCTGATCAGGAAGACTGGCGCATCGTCAGGGCAAAACTGGAGTTGCACGGCTTTTACCGCTGGGACAAGACGACCGTTATTGCTGGCAATCATGATTTGATCAATCTTGAAGAGGAGATGCGATTTTATAACGCCCTAAACCCTCTTCCGCTCGTTCGAAAAAAAGTTTTTGATCGCAGGCTGAAAGAGTTTTGTCTTTTTTTTCAGGAGTTGATCACTGGTGAAAAACAGGGAGAAAAGAGCTTTCCTTTTATTAAAATCATAAAATACCCTTCGTTGAGGATCGCCTTCACCGCACTCAATTCGGTTTATCCCTGGTATCCTGCAGAGAATCCACTGGGCGCCAGGGGCATGGTGAGTCCCGGGCAGTTACGTGCCTTGGGCAAGGAGAACGTAACAGCCTCCCTGAAAGAGTGTTTTGTGATCGGGCTCTGCCATCATGCCTACAAAGTCTATGGAACTGACTCTTTGATTGATCAGGCTTTTGACTGGACAATGGAGCTGAAAAACCGGGAAGAGTTTCTCTCGCTCATGAAGGTTCTGCGAGCAAAGCTTGTTTTGCATGGCCATTTTCATCGCTTTCAGTCATACGTGGTCGATGGAATAACCTTTATTAACGGAGGCAGTTTTCGCTATTCACCCAAGTGCTATAGTGAGCTGCTTATTGACGGTGAGGGGAACTGTAAACAGAGTTTTGTTCTGCTTCCCTGAAGCGTTCCCGTAAAAGAATGGTTACGTTTTCTTGATATGGTTGACCTGCATGTATTCAAGAATTCTTGCGGCATGATCGCGGTCTTCCTGATTCAGTTGTTTGAATATATTTGAAGAAAAAGAGTTGCTCGGACTGTCAAGAAATTGCTGGAAATGTGATTCTCCTGCGGCCATTTCAAGTGCATAAGCGGTTTGAAAGGCTTCGGCTCTTGAGAGAGGGGTGGCCTTGAATGCGGCGATGAGTTCTGCGATTTTCGTGTTGGTATCGATCAGGGACTGCAGATCGCTGGCCAGCAGATTTTCCGGAAAAAACTCCTTTTGCTGAGGGTGTAGTTTTTCCTGCTGAAGCAGTGTTGCATGGCCCTGCTCTTCCATGGCCATATCCCACCAGAAATCCTCATCATCAGCAAAACAGTCATTGAACATGGTGTAAAGCCTGGCAAGATTCAATTCCAGCTTTATTGACTCGTCAAGATGTTTCTGGAGTGTTGCGGTCATGATCAGGTGCGGTTAGTTGAAAGAGGTCCCGTTGTTATTGATTGCGGTATGATGCGTACTCCTGTAGACTTTTGACGCCAAACTCCTGGTGACGTATACAGTCAATAGCCTGTACCGATGCCTCTGCGGCCTCGATGGTCGTTACAAAAGGAACATTGCTCAGCACTGATGCAGCGCCAATAGCCTCTTCATCGTGCAATGCTTTTTCACCTCGTGGAGTGTTGATGACAAAGTTGATCTTGCCGTGTTTGATAATGTCAAAAATATTTGGACGACCCTCTTCCCCGACTTTATAGACTTTTTTGCATTCGATGCCGTTGTCCGTCAGGAATTCGTACGTTCCTGCTGTAGCCACAAGATCAAAGTCCATACGGAAGAGTTCGCGGGCGATGGTAATAATCCGCTGATTTTTGTCCTGGTCGTTAACGCTGATAAAGACGGCGCCGGAGAGGGGAAGCTGCATGTTTGCCGCCTGGTATGCTTTGGCAAACGCTTCCGGGAACTCCTCGGCAAGGCTCATCGCTTCACCGGTTGAACGCATTTCAGGACCAAGATAGACTCCGGATTTTACAAACTTTGAAAACGGAAAGACAGGTTCCTTGATGGCAAGGTGCTTCATGCCGAGTTCATCGCAATCTTTCAGGTTATACTCCTTGCGCAGATCGCTGAGCTTTTCACCAAGCATGACGCGGGTAGCTATCTTGACGACGGGAATTGCGGTCGCTTTTCCGACAAAAGGAACAGTGCGGCTTGCTCTTGGATTGACCTCAATCACATAGACACTCTCATTCTGTACCGCATACTGAACATTCATTAACCCCACAACCTTAAGGTTTTCAGCAAGGGTTCGGGTATATGCCTTCATTTTGGCTATAACGTTCTGGCTGATGTTGTGATAAGGCAGAATAGAGGTTGAATCGCCGCTGTGAATGCCTGCGGCCTCAACATGCTGCATGATGCCGCTGATAACACAGTCAGTGGTGTCCGCAATAGCATCAATGTCGAATTCTACAGCAGTCTCAAGAAAGCGGTCAATAAGCAGAGGATATTTTTCGGTAATGAAAAGCGCCTGATCGATATATTCTTTGAGAGAGTCGTCATTGTAGACTATTTTCATAGCACGGCCACCAAGCACGTAGCTGGGTCGTACCAGCGCCGGGTAGCCGATTCTTCTGGTAATCTCTTTGGCTTCCTCAAAGCTTATGGCAGTTCCGTATTCTGGATGGGGGATTTCAAGCTGCTCAAGAAGAGCACCAAATTTCTTACGGTCTTCGGCCAGATCAATTCCTTTTGACGAGGTACCGAGAATGGTGACGCCGGCATCATGAAGTTTTGTTGACAGCTTCAGTGGCGTCTGGCCTCCAAAGCTGACAATAACGCCGAGAGGCTTTTCATGTTCAATGATGCGGATGGTATCTTCAAAGGTGAGTGGTTCAAAGTAGAGCTTGTCGGCGATATCGTAATCTGTAGAAACAGTTTCCGGATTACAGTTGACCATAATCGTCTCATAGCCAGCCTCCCTGAGTGCAAAAACCGCCTGAACACAACAATAGTCAAACTCGATGCCCTGTCCGATTCGGTTCGGGCCGCCGCCGAGGATGATCACCTTTTTTCGGTCAGAGGAGACTGATTCGTTTTCCTCCTCATAAGTCGAGTAGTGGTAGGGTGTTTTAGCATCAAACTCTGCAGCGCAGGTATCAACGGTTTTGAAGACAGACTCAATACTGTAATGTTTCCTGAGGGCACGAATAGACGGCTCTGTAGTATTGAAAATATTGGCAAGCTGAAAATCGGAAAATCCGTTTTGCTTGGCTTGTAACAGCCGGTCAGCAGGAAATTTATGGGTAAGGTCAATAACCTCCTGCGTCAGGTCGGAAGCTTGAATGGTCATGCAATCTCACTAGTATTTAAAAAGCTTCAGGATGGAGCCTATAGAGCTGTACATCAAGGTAACGATTCGTCCCTTGATATAAAAATTGGTGCATTATACAAAAATGCCCATGCTTCTCAAAGTTGCTGTTCGTTACCACTCTTCTTTCATAAAACGCCGCTTTACAGACGAAGATGTTGAGCCGATACTGAAGATGTGAAGGAGCCCCCGGGAGTTAACTTCAACAGTTGTGTTTCAGGGTATTCGAGACTAACTGAACTGCAAGTGAAATCTTGAAGAAAAAAGGAGTACAAACATGATAGCAGCGACATCTATTTTGCAGTGATTTTTGACCCTGCCGCCGAACCTTGAAGAGATTGCTCAAGCAAGCCCGCTCAGCATATGATTGATGGCTATTGAATCTGAAATCAGTGCGTTAATTACGAAAATCCATGCACTCAGACCATATTTGTAAAGTCTATCCCTGTGTCTGACGACTGTGTTATGTTAGGAGCAACTAATTATATTTTGGAGGTATATTTATGTGATCCAAACCATTGCGGCGTGATACCGCAATACTAATGTGGGGTAGTGTATAAACTATGAATACAGATACGGAGAGACTGAAACTGATCCTGAGTACTGCAAATGAAGGGTATTGGGACTGGAATCTGGCTACAGACAAGCTTTACCTGAGCCCGCGTTTTCTGGAATTTACCGGCTACTCTTCCGATACTGCGGAAGTTGACAGTGCATTTATGCAAATGATCATTCACCCCGATGATCATCATAAATTTTTCTTTCCGGCACAAAATTTTTTTCAGGATAAACAAAAGACTTCGATCATCACGTGCAGGATGATCTCGAAGAGTGGCACGATACGTTGGATAGAGAGCAGAAGCAACATCGTGGAACATGATAAAGAGGGGAATGTTGTTCGTATGGTTGGTACCGTTGTTGATATCACTGACCGAAAGCAGGCGGAAGATGAACTTCACAAGTTGAACCGTGCACTTCTGGCGATCAGCAATTGCAATCAGGCGCTGCTTCATGCCGATAATGAAATGGATTTGTTGCGTAATATCTGTCGCATTGTTGTTGAGGCAGGTGGATATCGTATGGCGTGGGTCGGCTATGCGGAAGATGATAAGGAAAAAAGTGTACGACCAGTTGCTCAAGCCGGTTTTGAAGATGGCTATCTCGAAACGCTTATGATCTCCTGGGCAGATGTCGAACGTGGGCGAGGCCCTACAGGGAGAGCAATTCGTACTGGCAAGCCATGTTCGACAAAAAATATGTTCGTAGATCCGGAATTCTCGCCATGGCGCCTGGAGGCAATAAAGCGAGGTTATAGTTCCGCTCTGAGTTTGCCGCTGAAAGCCGATGACAAAGTGTTTGGAGCATTGTCTATTTATTCTCCTTTGTTAGAGGCCTTTCATGCTGAGGAGAATAAACTGCTTACGGCTCTGGCTGACAATCTGGCGTATGGAATTATGATGTTGCGAAATCGTAAGGCACGGGAACTGGCTGAAGATGAGTTGCGTCAAAGTGAGGCTCGTTACCGGAGCTTGTTTCAGAACAAACAAACCGTGATGCTGATCATTGATCCGATGGACGGCAGGATTGTTGATGCCAATCCAGCAGCAGAAAAATTCTATGGCTGGGATCAGGCTGAACTATGCCAGATGAAAATCAGTCAGATCAACATGTTGACGGGGCAAGAGGTACTATCAGAAATGGAGCTGGCCCGCCACGAAAAACGAAATTTTTTTACCTTCCGCCATTGCCGGGCTGACGGTTCAGTCCGCGATGTCGAAGTTTTCAGCGCACCGATTATAATTGCAGGCAGATCTCTGCTTTATTCCATCATTAATGATATTACTGAGCGAGAGAGGGCGAAAGAGAGAAAAGAACAATTGGAATTGCATCTCCGTAAATCCCAGCGTATTGAAACTATTGGAACACTTGCAGGCGGTATTGCGCATGATCTTAACAACATTCTCACTCCTATACTCGGCTATGCTGAACTTGGGATGTTAGAGCTTACAGAACAGGAATCCCTGCATGAATATTTCAGTGAAATCAGCCAGGCAGTCATGCGAGCCCAGAGCCTTGTTTCACAAATCCTTCTCTTCAGCAGGGCACAGGAAAGTACTCCGACTATTGTCAGCGTTCAAGCTGTTCTTGCTGAGGCACTGAAGCTTCTTCGGCCCTCAATACCTGTCACGATCACCATTGAACAGCATATTGACAAGAGTTGCAGGAACATTCTTGCCGATTCATCACAAATCCATCAGGTGATTGTCAATCTTTGCACCAATGCATTTCAGGCAATGGAAGAGTTTGGGGGATTACTGACTATTGAACTTAAAGAGATTAATCCGAGCGCCGATCTCAAAGCACAGTATCTCGATCTTCAGGCCGAAACCTATTTACAGCTCAGCATTTCCGATACCGGAACGGGTATGGATGAGGCTACCATGGAACGTATTTTTGAGCCGTTTTTTACTACAAAATCTGTTAATAAAGGGACTGGGCTTGGACTTTCTGTTGTTCATGGCATAATTACAAATTTAAAGGGGAAAATTTCCGTTGAGGCACAGCCGGGAAAAGGAAGTACATTTCTCGTATATTTTCCGGTAGTTAATGATCAGATTGTAAAAAAAACAATTAAAAAAACTCCAGGAAAAGGACATGGTCACATCCTTTTGGTTGATGACGACCCAGCTTTGCTCCGAGTGATGACGAAAATGATTGTCAAAATCGGTTTTACCGTACAGGCGCTGAAATTTCCTTTTCAGGCAGTAGAACTGTTCAAGCAGAATCCTGAAAAATTTGACCTTCTCATTACAGACCTGATTATGCCTGAAATGACTGGAATCGAGCTTGCAGAAGAACTGCAAAAAACCAAAGCCAGGATACCGGTTATCCTGATGACTGGTTATGGAAAGGATTTTGATCCCGCGATGCTTCGAAATTGCTATGGCATAAGGCAGTTTCTGAACAAGCCGGTCAAACTGAAAGATGTGGCTGTAGCTATTAATGAATTGTTGCCCAGCAACCAGGTTGCACCGAATTCAGTCTCTTAGTTTTTCTGCTGACATCTTTGCTATTTCATCCCTGAGATAAGGTAGTGAGAGACAACGATGCCATCAATGCCTCGACTTTGGCTGATCCTTTTATGGATCGACTGTACGTGCGCATCGGATTGATTTCGATAAGGATACGCTGATAAGAAGGAAATACTAAGTTTTTTACTATTTTTATCAATAAAATCCATTCTGAATAGGGTTGTTACTTTAAGCCCGGAATTTCCACTCATGGTTATAAACAATATACAAGCGTCTGCAAAAGGTATGGTGATCATTGCTGAAGATGATTTGTCTATTCGTAAATGTTTAGTGAAATATCTAACGGTTGTTGGATATGATGTTACGGGAGTTGGTTCAGCGTTGGAGATCTATCAGCATATTGCCGTAAACTCTTATCAGGTTGCAATTCTCGATATTGGCCTGCCTGACCAGAGTGGAATTGCTCTCTGTGAATACTTGCGAAACAACACAGATATGCGGATTATCATGTTAACCGGACGTTCAACTATTGAAGAAAAACTTGCAGGCTACAACTCCGGAGCCGATATTTACCTTGTGAAACCTGTCGATTTCCGGGAGCTTTCAGCGTCAATCAGTAATCTTTTAAGACGGCGTGACATCGCCCTACAAACTCCTCAGCAACAACAGGGGGAGAGTGAAGACAAACTTCTATCGGCAAAAAATAAAAGGCTGTGGAAGCTTGATCGTGCCGAGTGGTCTCTCTATAATCCAGATGGCAAGATGATCAAGCTCACCTCAAAAGAGTTTGAATTCATGAATTGTTTTATTTCGAATAGCCATAAAAATATTACTCGTAAGGAGATAATGAGTATTCTCGATTATGAGCATAACGAATACGGCAAGCGTGCACTTGAGTCATTGGTTCACCGCTTGCGCCAGAAAATTGACATCAATGGTACATCTCCGATAAAAACTGTGTTTGGTGTAGGGTTCAACTTTGCAGAAGAGCTTCTCATTGAGTAAGTCGTTTTCAGTGTAAAATTATTTATTGCAAGTACATGCACTACTCTGCTCTTTTGATCAAATTTTTTGTTTTTAGGGAATGAAAATGAGGAGGCCGACTGTAGGAAACAACCTGAAAACAAAAGGTGTTTATACTGAACTGATAGAGGGCGAAATTTTAAACGGCAAGTTTTTTTCGTTTCTGGTATAAAATGTTAAAAAAAAGCCGGTTCTCTGATTTCAGAAACCGGCAACAATAACGTGTAGAAGAGTAAAAAGATATTTTTTCTGATATTGATTACGACGCTTGACGTATCCACTGTGTCGTAACGTTTCCCCCGCTTTGGCAGAACAATTGGAAAATCGGGCATCTTCTTTCTGTTTCAATGCGGATTTTTTCAAACAGCTCATCGGAGATATTAGTCTCAATAGTTGCTATAAGTATTATATCATGAATATTGGGGTTGCCTTTTGCGGCTCCTCCGATAAGAATCGCGGTATCAAGATTTGCGTTGATTTCGAATTCGAAACCGTTGAGTTGTACGCCAAAATCTTTTGCAACAAGTTGAGCGGTTACTTGCGAGCTTGAGATCAATGAACTTAATAGATAGCAGATCGGACAGGGATATTCACCTTTGCCGCCAATCATGAGTGGGGCATCCACATTAATCATGTGCGGTGATCCCGCCATAAATATTGTTTGGGCGGCTCCTGTTCCAGCAGAATTAAGTTTGAAGTTGAGTGTTTGATTATTGGAATGCATGGCTGTAGTTATTGTCATTATTGCCTCTGGATTGAAAATGTTAGCTGTTCGACTTCTAATTTTTTACTATTGGCAATTGGTTTTTATCAATACCTTTACAGACTTATAATACGTCGAAGTCAATTCATGCACAACCTACAAATCCCTACAAATTCCTTCAAATAAATGTTTTAAAAATACTTATTGATGTGGTGATTGCTGTTAGCGGCAATTAACAATTCTTTTTGTCAGCACCACAGGCACCCGAATGTGCGTGTTGCAACTTAAGCAACGGCGGTGCAGAACAAGGTGTTATTACCCTATTGTCATGTAGAGCCTCAATCAACGAGATAAGAGACAGGACATTCACGAGTTGTGCAGTCAAAGTGTTCTGAAAAAAGTGTTGACACCTGAGCCGCGAAGGAGAGTCGAAGTGAATAGATAAACAGATATGAATGATCAGCTCATCAGTAACTTTGATGGTTCAGCTTTTCTCAGGTTTTCGACAGCTTTTGGGTAAAGGGCTATGCTGGATAGATGGCTCTTTTTTCATGTTATATGCTTCATTTTTGGTCAAGGCAGCATCTGCATATCAGCGCCTCATATGTCATAAAACACAATATTTGAAGTTAACACTCTTCTTTTTTGCTGACTCGAAAATGGGTCAGGATTTTTTTACATTACATTCTATTTCATGTACTATCTGGTTCGCAAAAAGGTGTAATCAACATGTATGCATAAACAAATTTTTGATACAATTGACGCCGCTCTCGAAGATATTCGGCAGGGGAAGCTCGTTATAGTCATTGATGATGAGGATCGTGAAGATGAGGGCGACTTTATTGGAGCTGCTGACCGTGTTACCAATGACATGATAAATTTTATCACACGGGAGGCCCGGGGTCTGCTCTGTGTCGCGGTAACCATGGAGCGGGCCAAAGAGTTGCAGCTTGATCCGATGGTGCAGAGAAACACTTCCCAGCATGAAACCAATTTTACAGTCTCTGTTGATGCCATTGCCGAGGGTGTGACCACCGGTATTTCAGTCTATGATCGTACCATGACTATCAAGATGCTTGGCGATCCCTTGTCGAAGGCTGACGATTTTTCGCGTCCCGGTCATATTTTCCCTCTTCGGGCTATGGATGGGGGTGTGCTCAGGCGTGTAGGCCATACGGAAGCTGCGGTGGATCTGGCGCGTCTTGCCGGTTGCAGTCCGGTCGGGTTGCTCTGCGAGATCCTGAATGACGATGGTACTATGGCAAGGCTGCCGGAACTGATCAAGCTGAAGGCGAAATTCGGATTAAAGCTGATTACCATCAAGGAGCTTGTTGCCTATCAGATGAAGCGTAACAAACTGGTGCAGCGGGCTGTCGAATCAAGGTTGCCGACCGCTTATGGTGAATTCCGACTTATTGCCTACGAGTCATTTACCGACCAGCAGAACCATATTGCCTTTGTCAAAGGTGACATTACTCCTGATGAGCCGGTGATGGTCAGGGTTCATTCGCAATGTGCCACTGGCGATACCTTTGCCTCCCTGCGTTGTGATTGCGGCAACCAGCTTGCTTCAGCGCTCAGCATGATTGAAAAAGAGGGACGGGGAGTGCTGGTTTATCTCATGCAGGAGGGACGTGGTATTGGGCTCATCAATAAACTTAAAGCCTATAATCTTCAGGACGAAGGGTTTGACACGGTAGAGGCCAATGAAAAACTTGGATTTAAGGCTGATCTGCGTGATTATGGTATCGGCGCGCAGATTCTCAAGGACCTCGGTGTCAGGAAAATGAGGCTGATGACCAATAACCCGAAAAAAGTGGTTGGTCTTGAGGGCTATGGGCTGGAAATTGTTGAACGGATTTCGCTTGAAATTGTCCCAAACCCTATGAATCAAACCTATCTCGACACAAAACGGGATAAACTGGGCCATATGATTGGCTGCTCATGCGCTACTGAAAATCGTTATTTTGAAAAAACAAATCCCAACACGTAAACTTCCGTCAGGAAAAGGACTGAAAGACGATGGATACTGATATCCTTCAGAGACAGGATAAAGAGATCTTTGAGGCAATTGCCAACGAGATGACCCGGCAGACTGAAACGCTTGAGCTTATTGCGTCGGAAAACTTTACCAGCCGGGCGGTTATGCAGGCCTGCGGGTCGGTGATGACCAATAAATATGCCGAGGGCTACCCCGGCAAGCGCTATTACGGCGGTTGCGAATTTGTTGACGTTGCTGAAAATCTGGCTCGCGACAGGGCAAAAAAGCTGTTTAAGTGCGACTATGTCAATGTGCAGCCACACTCCGGCTCAAGCGCTAACATGGCGGTGCTCTTTTCGGTTTTAAAACCCGGCGACACCATTATGGGACTTGATCTCTCACATGGCGGGCATCTGACTCATGGAAGTTCTGTCAATTTTTCCGGACAGATGTTTGACGCCCACTCCTATGGTGTTGATCCCGATACTGGTTGCATTGACATGAATAAAGTTGAGGAGCTTGCCTTGAAGGTTCGTCCGAAACTTATTATCTGTGGTGCCAGCGCCTATTCTCAGGGCTTTGATGTCAAGGCATTCAGAGTGATCGCCGACAAGGTCGGTGCGTTTTTGATGGCTGATATCGCTCATCCTGCCGGGTTGATTGCCGCCGGTCTTCTTGGCGACCCAATGCCGCACTGCCATTTTGTGACCACCACCACACACAAAACTCTTCGCGGGCCGAGAGGTGGCATGATCATGATGGGCTCCGACTTCGAGAACCCGATGGGGATTACCATCAAGACCAAAACAGGATCACGGGTGAAGATGATGTCGGAAGTCATGGACGCAGAGGTCATGCCTGGTATTCAGGGAGGCCCTCTCATGCACATCATTGCAGGCAAGGCCGTTGCTTTTGGCGAAGCGCTGCAGCCTGAGTTCAGGGAATATGCTGCTCAGGTCATCAAAAATGCTGCGTCGATGGCTGAAAAGTTTACTGCTCTTGGTTACAAGATTGTCAGCGGAGGAACCAGAAACCATCTTATGCTGCTTGATTTGCGCAACAAGGGCGTCACAGGAAAGGTTGCTGAAAATCTTCTGCATGAAGCCGGTATTACTGTCAACAAGAACATGGTTCCATTTGATGACAAGTCTCCATTTGTTACCAGCGGAATTCGTATCGGCACTCCAGCCATGACCACAAGGGGAATGAAGGAAGCTGAGAGCAACGCTATCGCTGAGCTCATTGACAGGGTGATCATCTCTGCCGAAAAACCGGATATCGCCAATATCTGCCGTTCGGTCAGGGAGGAAATCAGAGAGCTTTGTCTGCTTCACCCTCTTGAAGGATACAAGGTATAAACGAAGAACAGTTTCTGAAGCCTCCCTTTTTCGGGAGGCTAACTGTTTTCAAGAATGCTTGTTATCATTTTTTTGAGTTCCTGGGAGGTTTTCCGGATTTTTTGATCAAGGATGATTTTTTCTCTTGAGAGCTCAATTTCCCGCTCTGTGTCGTTTTCAACACGGATTTGTTCGGTGAGCACATTTTTTTGACTGACTAACGGTTCAAGAATAAGGTTTTTGAACGCGTCAAGAAACATGGCCAGGCACCGTTTTGCATTTTCAGCATGAACATCGGATTGTTCGAGCCATTTCTTACTTACCGGCGGATCGATCAGCAGCCCCGATGCAAGGTCCCGCGATGCGGGATTGCTGAAAGAACTTATTTCAGAGGCAATATCAATCCGTTCATCAGGATGGTCGGCGATATCATGGTATCGGCGGATCAGATGGGCAAAAATATCTTGTGCCTCCTTGTGCGGTAATTCCAGCATCTCTTCATGCGATGCAGCAAATTCCAGCACAGCATTTCCATAACTGGCACTTTCCAGCACAGCTTTTAAAAAGGTTTTTTCCAGAACAGAGAGGCTTGTGGCGGGTTGCTGTGGCTTCGGAACCAGCCGACGGTTTTCGAATGATGCGCTCTTTTTTTCTGTTGCACTCTCTTCTCTGTTGAGCAGCTCCTGAAGGGCAGGCAGACTCAGAGTGAGTTTTTTTGATAACTCCTGAAGATAAAGTTCCCTTCGGATTCGGTCGGGTACCAGGGAAATCGTGTGTGCCATCGACCTGATCGCTCTTGATTTGAGATCAGGCTGTGCGAAATCTCCCGCTTCCATGAAAAAACGGATTTGAAAGTCCTGAAACGAAAGCATGTTTTGTTCCGCAAATTGCAGGAATTTCTCTTGCCCTTCACGCCGTACAAAACTGTCCGGATCGTCACCTTCGGGAAGTATCACAACATAGGGTGTGACATTCTCTGAAAGAAGCGTATCGATGCCGCTCATCATTGATTTCTGGCCGGCACGATCAGCGTCATACATGAACAACACTCTTTTTGTATAATGATGCAGCACTTTTGCCTGATAGCGTGTCAGCGATGTCCCGCATGATGCTACGGCATTGGTCATGCCAGCCTGATGAAGGGCCAGAACATCCATGTACCCTTCGACAAGAATTGCTGTTTCCAGACGCCGGATTTCATTTTTCGCCACATGAAGTCCGTACAGCAGTTTTGATTTTTCAAAGAGCTTGCTCTCGGAGGAGTTCAGGTATTTCGGCGTTTGCGGGTCATCCAGCAGGGTACGCCCCCCAAAACCGACGACCTGTCCACCAACAGAAAAAATTGGGAAAATTACCCGGTTGCGAAAAGTATCGTAACATGAGGTTTTTTGTTTATTGGCAGTGATGAGCCCAAGATCAAGCAGGTGCTCCTGCGCAATGCCCCCCCGTTTGGCTTCCGTGAACAGATAGTCCCATGCGTCTGGCGCATATCCGAGCCCAAATGTTTGCATGATTTTGTCCGACAGGGCTCGTTCTGCTGAAAAGTAGTTACGCCCGACTTTTCCCGTTTCGCGATTCAGCGTCTCATGATAAAGCCTGGCCGCCCAGCGAAGGGTGTTGGTCTGGCTCTCTTCATGTCCGGAGTGAAGTTCCTTTTTTTTGGTAAAGCGACTGATATCAATACCCGCCCGCTTTGCCACCAGCTCAAGTGCTTCAGGGAAGGAGACTTTTTCCATCTCCATGACAAACGAAAAGACGTTGCCGCCCTTGCCCGATGAAAAACATTTATAAAGCTGCTTTTCAGGAGAAACAATAAATGATGGAGTTTTTTCGACAGTAAAGGGAGAAAGCGCCTTATAATTGCGTCCTGATGGCTGAAGCGTTACATAATCAGAGACAATATCAACAATGTCTGCCGCTTGCCGGACTTCATCGATGATCGCAGGAGGAATCATGCGCATCTTCTTTGGCTTTGATATTGTTGCGGGAACACGTGCTTTTTTCTTTTTATCAAAGATTATCGCTAAAAAATAACAAGCATATTTACTAAATTAACAGCCAATAGTATCGCTGTTGTTGCCTGGGTTGGAGATTTCAATTAATTTCGGTCACTGATTGTTCCGGGTTTCAGAATCGTCACGTCTCTTATATTCTTGTCGCTTGTACTTTTACCGATGTACTTAGTATAGCAAAATACAGCGTGGTTCATAAAGCTTCGTTTACCTTCAGGATAGTCAAAACAATCAAGAGTCTATGAAACAGGGTTTTTTTACCGGTCTGCTCATCATTGTAACCTACGCAGTTTCTCTGGGTTTTTATGTTTGGATGGGTACGACTCCTCCGGAGTCAATCTTTCATGCCATCTGGAAGGGCGGGCCGATTGTCTCCGTTCTTATGGCGCTTATTCTGATGGTGATTGCCTACACCGTGGAACGTATCATCGCGCTGAACAAGGCTTCCGGCAAAGGTAATATTCCGGAATTTGTTCAAAATCTCAAACAGGATATTGACAACGGATCAATTGATCAGGCTATTGCTAAATGTGATGAGCATCAGAGCTCTCTTGCCGCTGTGCTTCGTGCCGTGCTTGACCGGTATAAAAAACTCTCTGATTTTAATATCACTGATCGGGAGAAAAAAATCAGCGAAATGGAAAAAGCGGTTGAAGAGGCAACAATCATGGAAATGCCATTGCTTGAGAATAACCTTGTTGCAATTTCCACTATTGCTTCGATTTCCACGATGGTTGGTCTTCTGGGAACAACACTTGGCATGATTCGTGCTTTTGCGGCAATGGCTACGAGCGGCGCCCCTGATGCGGTGCAGCTCTCGCTTGGCATCTCTGAAGCTTTGTTCAATACCGCCCTCGGTATTTTCGGCGGCATTACAGGGATTATTGCCTATAACGTTTTTACCAGCAGGGTTGACCGCTTCACCTACATGATTGACGAGGCCGCATTCTACATCATTCACACTCTTGGAACCGGTAAATCGGATCGCTGATGTCGAGAATCAAGGCTAAACGGATTGGCTTCAGGATAGATATGACCCCTATGGTGGATGTGGCATTTCTTCTCCTGACCTTTTTCATGCTCACAACCAAGTTTCGCCCGCCCGAAGTGGTGCGAATAGATCTTCCTTCATCTCATTCGCAGATCAAACTTCCCGAGTCGGATGTTCTGACCGTCACCGTCAGTAGCGACAATACCTTTTTCATGGGGGTATCCTCGCAGCAGACGAGGGAGAAGATTTTCAATGCTGTTGTGAAGTCGAAACTGCAGACAGCAGGCTTTTCTTCTGTTGCAATTGCCGATTCCCTGAAGAGCTTTAAGCTTGCCGATAATTTCCGTGTCGAGCCGGGTGAACTGGACAAATTTGTTGTTATGGCACGCTTTGCAGACCAGAAGCTCCGACCAGTCATCAAGGCAGATTCAGGAGCAGGTTTTGAAGCGGTGAACCAGGTCATCAAGGTCTACAAGAAAGCCAACATGCTTACCTTTAACCTGATTACCGTGCTTGAAAAGGAGGCTCGCTGATGGGTATTGTTGATTCTCAAAGCGGCCCGCGCAGCGCCAAAAAAGGCAGACGTCATTCAAAAAGGATCGGGTTTCATCTTGATATGACACCAATGGTTGACGTGGCATTTCTTCTGCTCACCTTTTTTATGCTGACGACGACCTTTTCAAAATCCAATACCATGGAGATCAATATTCCGCCGGAAAAAACTGAAGTAAAGGTTGCGGAAAAAAATGTCCTGACGTTGCGGATTGCCGATGATACGATGGCCTATTGCTCTCTGGGCGATGAGGCGCCAACAAAAGTTCCTCTTTACGATGCGGGAGATACACGCCAGTTGGCATTGAGCAGTCAGTTGCGTCAGCTTTTGAGGCAGCAGACGGGGGCGAACGCAAAAATGGTCATTGTCGTAAAAATAAGTGATAAAGCAAAGTACCACCATCTTGTTGATATTATCGATGAGCTGAATCTTATGAAGATAGACAGGTTCAGCCTTGATGATTATACCGAACAAGATGCACTCGAGATACAACGAGCTATTTAAGGCTGCAATCAGCAAAGGAGTTTCTTCAGGTGTCCTCAAAAATTAAAGACATACATCAGGATACATTTCGAAAAAAAGCCTTGTCGTCTTGGTCTTTCGGTGAACAGTTTCTTGATACTGACCGCCTAAGGCAGTTGTATTACGGCAATCTTGTGCTGCGGCGTCAGGCTCATCTTTTTCTCACACACGGTGTCATTACCGCGATTGCCCTTCTTGGAATTTTCTGGCTGGTTACCGCCAATTGGCAGCGTCTTGTTTCATGGACGGGCTTGTTTGCCAATGATGACAAGCCTATGGTTGAGTGTTACGAAGTTGTTACCAGTGTCACACAGCTCCCTCCGCCTCCACCGCTCAATATTCCGGAGCCAGTTCCGGTGACTCCTTCATCTCCCGCAGTCCCGGTTCCTCCGAGTGTCGGAAAAATCAAAAAGGTCGGTCAGGATGAGGTTCCTCCTGAACAGACTATTGCTACGCAGAAAGAGTTGAAACAGGCTATCCAGACACAAGGTAGTGGTGGGGGAGCCTCTTCAGGCGATGAGGTGCCGATGTTTATCCCTTGCGAAAAAATGCCGGGATTTCTTGAACAGAAAAAACCGGCTTACCCCGAGATGGCAAGAATTGCCGGTATTACCGGAAAAGTCTTTGTCAGCGTTCTCATTGCTGAGGACGGTCGTCCACTCAAGGCAAAGGTTATGAAGCGTATTCCTGCCGACTGTGAAGTGTTTGATGCCGTGGCCATCAAGTCGGTGATGGAGTCGAAATACTATCCCGGTATTCAGAACGGCAGCCCGATCAAGGTCTGGTTTACCGTGCCGATAAGGTTCCAGCTCGATTGAGGATAGGTTGCCTATGTTCCAACAAACTTCTGGACTATGAAAAACAAAAAACGATATACCCGGATCTTTTTGCTGCTGTTCTTGTTGTGTGGCGGACTTTTATTTGCCACGCCATCTTTGCTCATAGCTGCGACACCTGTCACAGAAAAAGATGAGATAAGTAATATCTACACTCTTCATCATGCGGTTCTTCCCGGTATACTTTTTTCCAATAATGGTTCCCTGTTTTTCAATGATCTTTTCACAGGAAAAACAGCACCCTTCCTTGATATCGTTGAGAAACCCTTAGGCAAATCATACGCTTCCGGCATCAAAATTGTTCCTGAACATCATCCAGGTTTCGATCTTGTCCTGATCTCATTTCCAGAACCCATAATCGAGCCTCTCTGTGTTCATGCTGCTCTGGTCAGAAAGGGCAGCGTATTCCGTTATATTACTTTGGAAAAAGGCAACGATATTGGCAAAACCGGTACCAAAACCTTCTTTTGCGAATGGTCACCGGAGCATACCCACAAAAATTATGGGGCAAGAATGTATGATGTCGTAAGTGAATTTGATAAAGACATCATCACTTTTCTGAAACAATAGCGTCATATCGTTGCATTTCTCTTTTTTTTTGAACGATAGAGGAGAGCAAAAATAATCCAGATATAACTTCCTGTCAAGGTAAATGGGCTGATATAGAGGGCGAAAAAGCCATCAACAGCTCGCTCCAGATACATTCCGAAATAGCTTCCAGCGATGACCAATGCCCCGACAGCAATCATAAGATAATTGATTGCTCCAAGGGGCATGGTGACGACAGCTTTTTCAACAGGCTTTTTCTGCGGCTTCTTCTTCGGTAAAGATTTCATCAAGTGTTGCAATACAGTGTTGAGCCTCTTCACGGCTGATCGTCAGCGGCGGAAGAAGCCTGATAACGTTAACGCTGGTAGCATTGACAAGAACATGTTTCAGAAGTGCTTTGCCAGCATAATATTTTGCCTCCTTGTCGACGGTGATGCCGATCATCAGCCCATACTGACGGATTTCAAGAATCTGCGGATGTTTTGCTGCCAGTTTCTCTATCTCATCATTGATGTATTTGCCAATGGTTGCGGCATTTTCCATCAGATTGTCTTCTTCGATAGCTTTGATCATCGCAATACCGGCCGCACATGCCACCGGGTTTCCCCCGAAAGTGGTGCCATGGTTGCCATAACTCAGAACATCAGCAACTTTTTCGCTGCCGATAACGGCTGACAAGGGCAGCCCGCCTCCAAGCGGTTTTGCAAGACAGACAAGATCGGGCTCAGCATTAACTTGCGTATAGCTGAAAAATGTGCCGGTTCTTCCGCAGCCAGCCTGAATGTCATCAGCGACAATCAAAAAGTTGTATTGCTGACGAAGCTCTTTCAGACGGTCAATAAACTGCTGAGAAATCCGGTGAATGCCACCTTCGCCCTGTACCACTTCAACAAAAACGGCAGCGGTATTCTCGGAAACCTTCTCTTCCAGATCGCTGATATCGTTAAAGTTAATCATGCCGGTTCCATCAAGCAGCGGCTCAAACCCGTCAACATATTTCGGTTTTGCCGTCAGCGACATGGCGCCATAGGTTCTGCCATGAAAGCAGTTGCTCAGCGACAGCACCTCTTTTTTCTGTGGATTGCCGAACTGGCCAGCCCATTTTCTTGCTATTTTGATGGCAGCTTCAATGGCCTCGGTACCGCTGTTGCCAAAAAAGACCTTCGACAAGCCCGAAAGCTCAAGCAGCTTTTCAGCCAGCGTAAACTGCGGCTGCATCATAAAGAGGTTCGACGCATGGATGAGTTTTGCTGCCTGGGTGCTGATTGCCTCAGCAAGGCGTTTGTCGCCATAACCAAGGGCATTGACGCCGATGCCTGCAATCATGTCGAGATAACGGGTGCCATCATCACTGACGAGCCAGACACCTTCGCCATGGGTTACCGCTATAGGCAGCCTTGCATAATTATGAAAAAACAGACTCTGTTCGGTTTCCTGGGTGACGGGTAGTGGTGTCATCGTCGTTCTCTTCTTTATAAATATTCTCAAACTACATTATGATGGACAAGCCACTCAGACGTGATTGACTCAGAACATCAGGCGGCATCCTTTCTAGCTTTTTTACTAAAGATCAGGCGTAATCTACGGAAAAAATAAATTACTGGAGAAAAGGAAACGATTTGCAATGGTGCCGGTAAACAGTCGGCATGTTTTGCTCAGTTGTCTTCCTGCAAATCTTTCCAGTTCAGGTAAACCCGAAAAGCACGCCATACTCCATAAGAGCCAGTCAGCATGGCGTAAAGCTGGAGGTCATTCTTTCCGGCAAAGGCGGCAGGAAGGGGCATAAGCAGGATGTAGAGCGAAATACCAATAAAGGTGACGGCCAGCACCATCCCTATGACCATAGGTGCATTAATCTGTTTCGTCATTTCCGATCATTTTTTCCAAGATTCTCAGGGCATTTGTCGCTGCTGCCATAGAATCTCCATTCGCGGTTGACAATCAGCCGGGCGCCATAACTGAACGTGAAATATGACCATCCCCATTGCAGGAGTACAAAAACCTTGTGACGAAAGCTGGTCAGAAAATAGATATGGACCAGCAACCAGGTGAACCAGGCAAGAATACCATCAAACTTCAGGTTGCCGAACTCGACAATGGCCTTGTTTTTTCCAATGGTTGCCATTTGCCCTTTATCCCTGTAACGGAACACTTTTCTTGCCTTTGTTTTGAGATCAAGCAAAATATTTTTGCCGATCGCTCTGCCCTGCTGCAGGGCAACGGGCGCAAGGCCGGGCAGTGGGCATCCATTAGCAGCAACAAAGTGAGCAAGGTCGCCGCCGACAAATATTTCCGGATGTCCCGGAATGCTGAGATCTTCAGCGACAATGATGCGTCCTATCGGGTCGGTTTCAACTCCTTCCATTGTTTTGCCAATCTCAATGGCGGTAACACCTGCCGCCCACAGTACCGTTGCTGCCTCGATGCGTTCATTTCCGATTTGCACTCCATCAGCATCAACATCGCTGACCATACTGTTTGTCCAAACCTGCACGCCAAGCTTTTCAAGCGAACGGGTAGCCTTGCTGGCCAGATCAGGTGAAAATGAACCAAGAATCCGAGGCGCAGCTTCAACAATAAAAATTCTGGTCAGTTTAGGGTCAATATTCCTGTAAAATTTTGAAAGCGTGTAGCGGCTCATTTCACCGATGGAGCCAGCAAGTTCGACGCCGGTCGGTCCGCCACCGACAATCACAAACGTGAGCAGCTTTTTGCGTTCAACAAAATCCGTTGTACGTTCAGCCCGTTCGTATGCCTCCATAACCCGCCGGCGTATCTCTTTTGCCTGGGCCAGGGTTTTCAGGCCGGGCGCAAACTCCTCCCATTCGTTGTGACCAAAATAGTGATGCTGTACCCCGCAGGCAAGAATCAGATAATCGTAAGGGATTTCGTTGAAATCGGTAACAAGCGTTTTATTCTCAGTATCAATATGTTTTACTATACCCTTAAAGACGGTGATGTTTCTGTAGTTTGCCAGCATATTTCTTAATGGGGCAGCAATATCACCCTCTCCAAGAGCAGCCATCGCGACCTGATAGAGGAGTGGCTGGAACAAGTGATAGTTTTTTCTGTCGATAAGGGTCACCTCAATATCGAGCTTATTGCCAAGAACTCTGGCGGCATTGAGCCCAGCAAATCCTCCACCAACAATGACTACCCTCTTTTTCATCTCCAATGCTACCTTTCGTTAAATACTGCGTATAAAATTATACTGATTATGTTACTCTGTGGATAAAAGTATAAAAAAGAGGGAAATCTCCGCATAAGTTCCGGATTTACAGAAAAATCAGGTGAGAAGCTCGATGATAGAGGTATGTCCGGGAAATTGCTTCAACAAATTGTTTCTGTCGGCAAAAGCAAAGTCCCGAAAATCAAACCCTGGAGCCACAACACAACTGACCAGCGAATAGCTCTCTTCATCAGCGTTGTCACAACAGGCTCCGAACCAGCTTTTTGCCGGTACACACTCCTGCAAACACTCTCCCTTGTCAAGCTCCGGTCCAAGAGTAAAGCTGGAGGGTTCCCCTGTTTCCGGGAAAAAGTATACGGTCAAAGAAGTTCCTGCATGGTAAAACCACAACTCATCCGAATGAATCCGGTGCAACGCTGATCGATCACCACCCCTCAGCAGATAATAAATTGAGGTTGCCCAGGAGCGAGAGCCTTTGAACAGACTCTCTTCATGAAAGGCATACGAACCAGCACTCCGGTATGTTTCGCGATAGAAGCCTCCTTCGGGATGTGGTTCAAGCTTCAGGTTCTCTATCCAGAACTCAGCTTTTTGCATGGAGCTTTTCGCGGATTTTGGCGGTTTTCTGGCGCGATGCGTCGGCAAGTTTTACGCGGAACTGGAGCAGGGAAGCCATCAGTGCTTCATCTGAAAGAGCAAGAATCTGCACGGCAAGCAGCGCAGCATTGCGGGCATTGTCAATGCCGACGGTGGCCACGGGGATACCTGCGGGCATCTGTACAATAGAGTAGAGCGAGTCCTGCCCATTGAGTTTTTTACTGAAAATCGGCACTCCGATTACCGGCAGCACCGTCATGGCTGCCGTAACACCAGGAAGATGCGCGGCGCCCCCGGCCCCCGCAATAATGACCTTCAGACCGCGTTCAATGGCCGACGAGGCATACTGTTCAAGGTCTTGCGGTGTACGGTGAGCCGAAATAACCGAAATCTCCGAAGCAATATTAAAATCATCAAGTGCCGCTACGGCCTCCTTCATGATCTCGAAATCGGAGTCAGAACCCATGATGATGCCGACAACCGGTCTGTCGGGCGGCGCTGCGTTGTGTTTCATATATGTAAAAATGTTTATACCAAGCCTTTCCGGGCCTGTTTATGGGCTAACGATTTATGAAATTGCCGAGTTTTATGTATTTTCCCGAGAATCAATTTAAAAAATAATCCTTGCAGAGGAAAGATAACAATGGCAATCAATCTCGCAGTCAAGTACAGCAATCCCGGGCCTCGTTATACCAGCTATCCCACCATCCCCTCATGGAGCACCGACGGTGTTACCCAGGAGCAGTGGAAGGAGGCGATGGTCAAAGGTTTTAACGACAGCAACGAGACGACCGGAATCAGCCTGTACATTCATATTCCCTACTGTGAGAACCACTGTTACTTCTGCGGATGCAACGCTCACCGCACCCAGGATCACTCTTACGAAACACCCTATCTTGAGGCGCTCCTCACAGAGTGGAAAATGTATACCGACGTTTTCCCCGGCAGGCTGAATGTAAAAGAGCTGCACATAGGCGGCGGTACTCCCACGTTTTTCAGCCCTGAAAACCTGATCAGGCTCATCGACGGTATCTGCAAAAATGTCAACAAGATGGACAACTACATGTTCAGCTTCGAGACCAATCCAAAGTCTACATCAAGGGAACACCTTGAAGCCCTGTACAGTGTTGGATTCCGCCGCATGAGTTTCGGTATCCAGGATTTCGACCCGGTTGTACAGCAGGAGATCAATCGTCTCCAGTCATTTGAACTGGTCAAGGAGAAGATCGATCTTGCCCGTGAAATCGGCTTTACCTCTATCAATTTTGACCTTGTTTACGGTCTTCCCAAACAGACGATTGCCACCATTACCGATACCATCCAGAAGGTGATGGAGCTGAAACCTGACCGCCTCGCCTTTTATGCCTATGGACATAACCCTCACATGTACGAGGGCCAGAGGAAGTTCAAGGAGGAGGATCTGCCGGTTGGCGATGTCAAACAGGAGCTGTACGACAAAGGCAGCGCGATGCTTGAATCCATTGGTTACCACGAGATTGGGATGGACCATTTTGCCATTGAAGGAGATGCGCTCTATATAGCAGCGAAAAACGGGACACTGCACCGTAACTTCATGGGTTATACCGAAAATACAACACAGATGATGCTGGCGCTGGGTTCATCCTCAATCAGCGACACCTGGTATGCTTTCGCCCAGAACGAGCGCACCGATGACGAATACATAAAAGCGGTGAACGAAGGTCGTTTCCCGCTGCATCGTGGTCATTTGCTCACCGATGAAGATCTGGTGCTTCGTCGTCACATCCTCAACCTGATGTGCAAACAGCAGACCTCATGGGCAGACCCGAAGCTCTATACCGAAGAACTTGATATCGCTCTGTATCGTCTTGAAGATATGGAGAATGACGGGCTGGTTGTTTTGGGTGATAAAAGTGTCCGCGTCACCGAAGTCGGCATTCCGTTCCTCAGAAATATCTGTATGGCATTCGATGCACGACTCTGGAGTTCCGACAGTCTTTCGAAGGCATACAACGTGTCGCGTGACATCCAGAAGACCTATATTGAAAAAGCCCGGCTGGCGAAAGCGCAGTTAAGTAGTTGATCATCGACTTTTCAACGTTAAAGGGTGATCTTGGTCGCCCTTTTTTTATGCCCATTCTATAGCGTTTCAGTTCGAGAAGTCAAACTAAAAGATGGTGGTGTTACTTTCATCATTGCCATTTATTATAAGGGTCAGCGGCAGCAGGTTTAAACCGATATTCAGGCAGAAAAGCCAAAAGGCAGGGAGTATCAAACCGTCCGCGCCGCCGAAGCCGCAGCAAGCAGCGCATCAACCTCCGCCTGACTGAACAACCGCTCCGCTCCCTCCGCATAACCACCTGCACCAGGTCGATTACCAGCCGCCCCATTACCAGCACCATCTCCGCCCATACCACATTTTGTTTAAGTGCATAGATATAATTATCAAATAAAATATACTGAAATTCATTATTAAATAGAAAGAAATATCTATAAACAAGGCGTAAAAAAGCCAAGTAGGGGAGCGTGATTAATGAAGAAAAAAAACCGCACAAGCGCTTTAAATTATAGTCCTTGTGTATATTGATACTCAGTTATTCCCGTATGATGGTTTCCATACAAAAAGTAAAGCTCGATGCAAATAAAAGGGAGATGAGCAAAAGGATTGCAGAAAAGAATATCGATAAAGGCAGGGTATAAAAAAGAAACGCTCCCAACCAAGTTGAAAGCGTCAGACCGGAGATGCTATCTCTGGTGATGTTATGTTTTCAATATAAACGATAGTTATGAATAAAGAAAATACTCACTATGAAAAAAGAAAGGGTACAAGTCTATGTTGATGGATTTAACCTCTATTTTGGTATGCTTGAAGCAGGGTATGACTACTGTAAATGGTTAAACCTGAAGCTTTTGGCAACAAACCTGCTGAAGCCGAATCAGGAACTGGTCTGCGTAAAATATTTTACCAGCAGAGTTAGTGACAACCCTGACAAGCAAAAACGGCAAACAACATATATCGAAGCGCTTGAGTCAGAAGGAGTACACATCTTATACGGTCACTACCAGAGAAACACCATAGAATGCAAACGTTGTGGGAATATTTGGGCCTCCTACAATGAAAAAATGACCGATGTCAATATTGCCACTCAGATGCTGATAGGGGCCTATCAGGATGAGTACGACATGGCCATGTTGATTTCAGGCGATAGTGATCTGGTCCCGCCAATTCGTCAAATTCATGAACTATTTCCATTGAAAAGAGTCTTTGTAGCATGTCCACCAAAACGGCATAATCAATCTGTCGCATTGGTTGCAAAAGGTTCAATGACGATCGGACGAAAAAAACTGGTTGAGAGCCAGTTTGACGAACCGGTGAAAAAACGAGATGGATTTCTCCTGCAAAAGCCAACCGACTGGCAGTAACCGCCTGTTCTGCATAATGAACTTTTGTTGTTGCCGAGTGGGTAGAAAGAAATATCTGTCAGTAATGCAGAAAAAAACCCAAGGAGGCAGGGTATCCGCAAATATTGACGTTCAAGCAGCTTCGGTGCTGTGCAAACTCAAAAAACACAATAGATTATTGAAAAAATACTGGAAGAAGTGGTGGGGCGCACTTACTGCCAGCATACATAATCCCGATTACTTGCTTTAAAATAACAGATTTTAGCCGAATTATATGGTTCAGTCTGTTAAAGTAAACTTGGAGATAATTCATGGGTGATTTTCAGGAAAATCCATTCGATCAACTGCTTTCTGAATGCAACGAGGCACTCCAGAGTAAATGGTGTGACCACAGACCTGTATGTTTGTATGCCATTTCAGCTTTCGATATCTATCTGACTTCAAAAACTAAAAGCCTTGAAAGTAAATATTTCAAAATTCAGGATCGTCTAAACTCCGTGACTGATTCGCTGACAAAAAAGTTGCTTGTAAAGCACAAAACCTGCTGTAGAGAAAGGTAACCAAGCCTTTCCAACGGAAATTAACGAAGAGTGTCTTAAGCTAAAAGCAGCACTTGAACAGTCGAACATTAATATGTCAGAACGTTATCGTATAAATAAGTTAATGAAGGTAAAATTGGCAGAATTAGAACAGTGTGAGTCTCAAATTAAAGATGTTTTACCAATTGCACAGGAATCGTTTGAACGATCAAAGATTCATAAAAAATCGGTTGATTCTATTTGGCTACCAATTCGTGATACGCAACTGTTTTTAATAAAGCTGCATTTCATAAATGACTTGGCACGTATCTCTGCCCAAGGGCTTCGTATAGTGTTTTATTCCTTTGCTTTGTTTGTCACGATAATATTGGACAAGTACACCCCTGCTGTTGATATTGTTATGCAACAGTTGAAAATATCAAACTTTCATACCGGAACGGTTTTACTGATCTTCCTCATCCAGGTTTTGGTATTGGATGCTAGCATTACACCGTTAATATCGTCTGCATATTCGAAGTTACTTCGGTGGATTATAACAGCATTTAAAGATGTAGTCGAAAAGGTGGGTATCATTGAGAAAAAGCTGTGCGATGCCGAAATAATATTGGAAGAATCCCGCTCTTCACCGCCGAAGCCGCCGCCGTCACCATACCTCGCTACGGCATCCGCCTCGTCCGCGAATCCCAAATCATCTACACCAAAAACATCACCGGAGCCGAAATGGTCGTAGACCTCTGCCACACCATCGGCCTTCAGGAACGCGCTAGCGAAGAACTCCACGTCTTCAACCTCAACACCAAAAACGACGTCATCGGCATGGAACTCGTCAGCAAAGGCACCCTCAACGCCTCACTCGTCCACCCCCGCGAAGTCTACAAAGGCGCCCTCCTCGCCAACGCAAATTCTATCATGGTCGTCCACAACCATCCATCCGGCAACCCCGAACCCAGCCGAGCCGACAAAGAAGTAACCACCAAACTCATCGAAGCAGGCCACATCCTCGACATCAACCTCCTCGATCACATCATCATCGGCAACAACCAACACTTCAGCTTCTTCTCACACGGCCTCATCCCCAAATAACCCCTACAACCTAAAAAAGGGCATGGGACCACCCGTGCCAAAACCTTCCACCCCTGCCAATGACCCACACCCGCAAACCCCATCGCCACCCATGATACCCTCCGCTCCGTCCTCGACCACCAAATTCACACCGTTCAACTATAGGCAAGAAAACACACATTCAACAGTGGAATACTCAAAATCCCTGCGTACATTCTTCTTGTACGCACCCCGCAACAGCGGCATGAAACGGTGTTGTTATACGGGTTCAAATTCAAAAATCCCCAGTTTAGGCGGATCAATCTAATTATTGTTAGCTATAAAAACGCACGGGTGGTTTCATGGAAGAGTTTGACACGAAAAACAAAGTCTCCTTCGATGAGTTCAAGCTGTTTTACGAATCAGCAGAAAAGGTTACGGATCGTAGAAATGACGCTAATACGTGGAATTATTCAATTTGTACTGCAATAATGGGTGCTATAGCGGCCATAATAAGCTGGAGTGTTAGTAAGCCCGAGTTTCTTATTACAGGATTATTCACGGCAATAATACTTTCTGGCATGGCTGCTTTGTATAGCACGTTATGGATAGGACAAATTCGTGATCTAAAAGAATTAAATAATGCAAAATTTAAAGTAATAAATGAAATGGCGGGTCATGTGTCGTTTGGGGATGGGAAAAATGAAAATATAGTTTCCTACAAGCCTTTCGAAAGAGAATGGGAAGCGCTCAAGTCCGCTCAAATCGCAGAAGAAGCAAAAAACATAAACATAATTGCTTTGAAATCAACAAATATAGAATATCTAATCCCAAAGGCGTTTAGGGTTCTATTTTTGATTATCATGATTGCTGTTCCGATAGAAACTTGGAGAAACTATGACTTAATCAAAAAAAATCCTGTTCAGCAAGCACAAACAACACCACAAAACACCAAACCAACTTTGCCGACCACGAAACCCTAGAGCATAGACCTATGTATTTTCAAATAATAATGCCGGTTGGCTCCAATCCTGATGCCGTTCGCAAACAGGCAATGATTCAAGGAATAACTGAATTTACGGCAATTAAGCCCCATTTTCCTCGATATGCAACAGAAGATCCTGTCTTTAATTTACAGGCCACTCTTCAAAATCTCAAAGGCGCATCCTTTGTTCTCGCCGATTTATCTTTAGAACGTCCTAGTTGTTACTACGAGTTAGGTTTGGCGGAAGCATTAGGGAAACCGGTCTATTTGATAGCCGAGGAAAGCACAGATATCCATCAAACAGCATCTAGACGCCTTGTCCGATTTTACAGAGGTGATGAAGAGTTTAAAAATCTAATAACAAAAATTTTAGCAGAAGGTGTGGGAAGTTGGGAAAACAGCTAACAGGGTAAATCAACTCGGGCAGCAAAAACCGCTACTCGCTTTTTGCTGTCGGTTATTTGCACCGTTAACATGTAAAGAAAGCAATGCGTGAATTGTTGTTGTAGTCAATAGCTTAAGAACCACTAAATATCACATCAACAAACAACCGATTCCGCTCAGGATGCTTCCGTTCCAGAAACCAGGCCGACGCAAACCAGTTCTTCAGCGAAGCCGTCTCGATATTCTTCAGGTTAAACACCTCCGCCTTCGCCTCTGCCCGCTCAACCGCCAGATAAAGCTCCCGATACAAACCAGACCGCTCCCGCTCACCTCGCTTCAGCCAATTCAAGAGCGTCTTCCGGTCAATCCCCGCCAGCTTGCAAGCCACCTCCCGATAATGACCCGCACCAAGCGCATCAACAATGCACCCGGTAATCTCCCCCGTAATCTTCGCAGCAGGCATCACATACCCTTTTTTATACGGGAAAATGGGAAAATAGAGAAAGAACTATCCATTTTTTCCCTCCGCCCGTTCCCTTGCTTATCCTTATCATTCGTTATCTTTCGTACTCTTTGTTTGCTTTTATTCTCAATATTGGATATAATTATCTACCAAAGGCAAGCAAAATAATGGATTAAATGTAGATATATGCCTGTATCAGGCGCGTACACCGACGAAGCCAAACGACTCAGGGGAGAGATAAAGAAGAAATTCAAAACCCAGGTGGCACTCTGCCAGGCCATAGGAGCTAAAGACGCCTCCTATATCACCGCCTACGTCACCGGCAAAAACCGCATCGGCAACATCCTGCGCGAAAAACTCGAAGCCGTCGGCATCGACGTCAACTACATTCTCTACGGCAAAAAAGGAGCCCCGGAACTACCAGCCCCGCCACCCGATCAGACACTGACCGTCATACTTACCCAGTGCACCGAAAAAATCCAGCTGCTCCAAAACAAAGCCATCGACATGAACAAAGAGCTCCTCGAAGTCAACAAACTCCTCGATACCATCAAAAAAAGAGTCAACCAATAACCAAAGTCTCATTTTACCCGATAATGCATAATTCACACAAGACAATCGACACTGTTAGTTTGTTGAAGAACGATCAGCTTTTCCAGACACACCTTGAATCAAAGTTTAAAAGGTAAAAATGTACTTTTTTAGAGGAAATAAAATATTAGCCTTATACTGTAGATGTAATATGCTTTTCTTGCCTTAATTTTTTAAGAGAATTTCTATGGCAGGAAAGTCGTTTACAAGCTTGTATCGCTGAAAGTTCTTTATCCTGAATAAAAAGAGTCATTACTATGATTCGCGAAGTTTTCGCAAAATTAGATATCTAAGTATTCGTTTATTATTCGTATAAAGTATTTAAAAATATAGATATATATTGAAAAGAGAGTGCAAAAAAAGATAAAAATAGGGTTTATCGGGAGTGGTTGGGCAAAAGTGGCACAGGCGCCGGCATTTTCACTGATGGAAAATGTTGAGCTTTCAGCCGTTGCAAGTCCCACTGAGCAGCACCGCCTGAAGTTCATGAAGATGTTTGATATCAGCAAGGGTTTTGCCGACTGGCGCGACCTTCTGACGTGCGACCTCGATTTCATCTGCGTGACCACACCGACTTTTCTCCATACTGAAATGGTGAATGCGGTGCTTGAAAGCGGCAAGAGCGTGCTCTGTGAAAAACCCTTTGCGCTCAATGTCGATGATGCCGCCTCCATGGTTGCGGCAGCCTCCTCTGCTCCAGGGTTTGCGCTCATTGACCATCAGCTCCGGTTTCATCCCGCAGTACGCTGCATGAAACAGATGATTGACGGGGGTGAAATAGGAAAAGTGTACGAAGTGCGTGCAGTGGTCAATCTGTCCAGTCGCAACAGGCCGGAGATGCCATGGTCATGGTGGTGTGATGCTGAAAAAGGCGGGGGAGCCCTCGGCGCTATCGGCTCTCATCTGGTCGATATGAACCGGTTTCTGGTTGGTGAAATTTCGGAGGTCTCATGTAACCTCGCGACCAGCATTCCGTTTCGTCCCGACAAGTCAGGCAAGCCTTGCGCAGTCACCTCAGATGACCATTTCGCCATGATGATGAAATTCGGCGCATCATCCGTTGCCCTCGGAAGCTCCTCCCTGATGCACGTTACCACCGTTGGCGCATACACCTGGTTTTCGTTTGAAGTGGTCGGCAGTCTCAAAACCATCAGACTTGATGGCGCCGGAAGGCTCTGGGAAATTGACAACGACAACGCCAAAGGGGGACGCAGCCTCATTGACGCCCCTCGCTGGAAGCTGATTGAACCAATGCTTCCGTGGGATGAGCTGGTTTTACAGGAAAAAATCAGGCAGTCATCACTGGCCGTGCACGGTATTTTTGCTGTCGGATTTGCCTTTCTTGCACACCGGATTGTCAAAGCACTCAAGAAAAACGAGAGAATCGTCCACGATGCAGCAGGTTTTTCTGATGGACTTATGATCCAGAAAGTCTTGCAGGCTGGCCGAAAATCTCATAAACTTCACCGTTGGGTGAAAATTTAACTGCAAAACCCAATGCCATGGATTTACCTGATCATTGCCGGTTGTCTGGAGTGCGGCTGGGCGGTAGGCCTCAAATACACTGAAGGCTTTACCCGTCCAATCCCTTCGGTTCTGACGGGCGCCGCCATGATTGCAAGTTTCTGGTTGCTCTCACTGGCTATGAGAACCATTCCGGTTGGCACAGCTTATGCCGTCTGGACAGGAATAGGCGCCACCGGGGTGGCCATTTTCGGTATGATCTTGTTTGACGAACCGCGTGACATTGCCCGGATTCTCTGTCTGTTGCTGATTTTTGCCGGAGTGCTTGGGCTGAAGCTCTTGTCAGGGGCGAATCCACCTGCTTAAGCCGCAGCTTGTCCAATTATATCCTGAAGCAGGGTTTAATCGCAAGCTTTTTCGAGTAGCAATGCCAGTGCGGTGTGTCGGAAAAAACTATACAATTTGCGATTTCAATTCGCAATTAGTATAATATCCTATGATCTACCGCAAACTGACAGCAACCCTTCAGCGGTTGGCAAGAACATTTCCTGTTATCGCAATAACCGGGCCTCGGCAGTCAGGAAAAACAACGCTGGCAAAAGCAGTTTTTGCCGATAAGCCATACATAACCCTTGAAGACCCTGCAGAACGTGCCTTTGCCCTTGAAGATGCAAAAGGGTTCCTTCACCGGTTTCGTGATGGAGCCCTCTTCGATGAAGCTCAACGATGGCCGGATCTCTTTTCATTCCTTCAGGGTATGGTTGATGATGATCCGATTCCCGGAAAATTCATTCTGACCGGTTCTCAGCAATTCGGACTGCTCGCCGGAGTCAGTCAGTCACTTGCCGGTCGCGTTGGTATGACTGCTTTGCTTCCCTTGTCCATTTCAGAACTTCCGGCAGCATCGCAATCGTCACTATCGCTTGACACGCTGATCATAAAGGGTTCTTATCCTGCTCTTCATGTGAGGGATATATCGCCTGCAGACTGGTTTGCAAGTTACATCGCTACCTATATCGAGCGGGATATCCGGCAGGTGTTACGAGTTCATGATTTATCGGTATTCCAGCGCTTTGTGCGCCTCTGTGCAGGGCGAAACGGACAACTGCTGAACCTTAATGCACTGGCGGGTGAAACAGGTGTTTCACAGAAAACAGCCCGTTCATGGCTCTCGGTTCTGGAATCAAGCTACATTGTCCATCTGCTCCCGCCATACTTTCGAAACTTCGGAAAGCGACTTGTGAAAACGCCAAAACTCTATTTTTTGGATCAGGGTCTCGCTTGCTGGCTGCTTGGTATCCGTTCGCATGAACACCTTGCTCTGCATCCCATGAGAGGAGCAATTTTTGAATCATTCATTATCAGCGAGTTTCTCAAATCCCGCTATAACCGGGGGCTGCCTCTTGATCTCTACTTCTGGCGTGACAATAACGGCCTTGAAGCGGATATTGTTTTTGAACGTGGCACAAAACTGCAACCGGTTGAAATAAAATCAGGCCAGACCATCACCGGCGACTCTATCCGCGCAGGTCTCAAAGCAGCACGATTTGCTGGAGAAGAGGCGCTTCAGCCCTGGCTGATCTATGGAGGTGACGATTCCTATGAGCGCAACGGTGTCAAAATCATGAGTTGGCGCGACTGCGCAAAATGGGCAGAGCCAGAATAAACAAGGAACCAGATCGGCTTTCACGAGAGTTACGAGAGCTACATCAATAACCTGAACCTTGTCTGGAACGAATGCGAGAGGGTGCTGCATCCCGGCTGCCGTCTCTGCATCAACATCGGCGACCAGTTTGCCCGCTCGGTCTACTATGGCAGGTACAAAGTCATTCCCATCCGGACGGAGATCATCAAATTCTGCGAGACCCTCGGGTTCGGCTACTTCGGCGCGGTGATCTGGCAGAAGGTCACCACAACCAACACCACCGGCGGCGCTTCGATTATGGGGAGCTTTCCCTATCCCCGGAATGGCATTCTCAAGCTTGATTAATAGGTGCGTAAAAAGGGACTGACGTTATTGTATATTTGTCAATAATTGGCATAAATTGCCAGTAGCAAAGTTATTGAGAGGTATCCGTGATAGCTTGAGAACATAAAAATGAAGCCATGCCGATTAATGTTAATCTGACCCCGCTCCTTGAAGAGATGGTTCGGCAGAAAGTGAAGTCAGGACTTTATACCTCAGCAAGCGAGGTTATTCGTGAAGCGTTGCGTCTTATGGGAGAGCAGGACTCTCTTCGTCAAGCAAAGTTTGGCCAGTTACGTCAGGATATACGTGCAGGAATAGAGAGCGGGCCTGCCACAGTTTGGGATGCTGACGAGATAAAGAGAGCTGCCCGAAAAAGAAAAACCACAAGCAAAACAGTTGGATGATATGCCAGAAATAATCATCCGGCCACTTGCGTTAGAAGATCTCGCATTATATAGCTGAAGACAGTCAAGCTTGTGCAGATCCCTTTATAGACTCTATTGATATTAAAATTAATGAGTTGGCGGAATCTCCCCATGCAGGGCGATCACGTATGGAGCTTTTGCCAGGTTTATTAAGCTTTCCTTTTGGTTGGTATATGATTTTTTATCTCAGTATTTCGGGTGGAATAGAGATTGTCAGGGTGTTGCACTGTGCTCGCGATATAGAGCACCTTTTTACTCTGCAAGAGTGATTATACTATGATGACAGCAGTCTCAGGCAATAGCGCTAATTCCTCTCCGTTCTACAAGAGAAAGAAGTTTCAATGTTGTTCCGGCGGGTTTCTTTTGTCCGCGTTCCCATTGACTGACTGATTCCTTTGTCATGTTCAGATAGTGAGCAAAAACTCTCTGGCTCACCTCTTCACGTTCACGCAATGCCTTGATCTCATCGGCGCTGAATTGGTGAATCGGTGTCAAGCAAGATTCGTCGAAGTGACACATTGTCTGTTTGTCAATCACGCCAGCCTCGAACATATCTGAAGCTGTTTCATGAACCGCCGCGAGGGCATCGCTTTTATATGTTGTAGCTTTACTCATAACATGTTACAGCCATGAAGGCGCCTGTCTGAATTAATTTTTCAAGGTTGTCGTCGGAAAGGGCAACCTATTAAGGGGACGGTGGTGGAAAAAGATTTTTCCTTAAAAACAGAATGGCCTCGGATAATGTCCAAAGCCATTTTGTCGACCAGGAAAAGCCCAATCCTTTGGTCGAATCTAACATAAACCACAAAGAACTCAAAAAGAGTAAATCCAGGATGAATATCGGTGCCTCAATCCTGAACGCTCATTTGTTATAGTGTACTTATTTTGATGCATTGCTTGATGAATAACCCAACACTTGAAGTCAGGTTTTTTATCACAGGCGTGGAGCAACTCCGAAGTCTGACCTGCAATTGGCAAAAAGCAGAATGAGGAACATAAAATGAATGAAAAAAATATTGGCAGCAATTTCGATGAATTTCTTGAAGAAGAGGCTCTTCTCGACGAAGCAACTGCGGTGGCCGTCAAGCGCGTTATTGCCTGGCAAATTGCTCAGGAAATGAAAGCACAGCACCTGACGAAATCTTCAATGGCGAGCAAAATGCAGACCAGTCGGGCAGCACTCAACCGTCTGCTTGATGCAACTGATACCAGTCTTACTCTGACAACCCTTTCCAGCGCGGCATCTGTCCTTGGGGAAAAATTCAGGATTGAGTTAGTCTGATTTTTTGCCCGCTCGGTCTACTATGGCTGGTACAAGGTCATTCCCATTCGGAAGGAGGGCAGAAGCATGACGACATAAGCATCCTGCTTTTTTTCCTCATTTCAAGCTCACAAAACTGACAAGAATTGTGTATTTTTCTCCCGTTGGAAAAATTATTCACAGAGTGCTGATGAGCTTTATTTTGATGCAGCAAGAAGCCGATGCATTACTTTCGATAGAAAAGCATTATACAGGGACTGAAAGTTTTACCTTTCCAAGCCTCGGAGGTGCATTGCGAATTCCATTGCATTCTTTGGCTATGCGGGAAGAGTTTAACCTTGACATTACCCGTGGCCGTATTGAGCTGAAAAAAAACACATTTCAACTTCGGGCACACAGGGCCATTGTTCTTGCGCGCATTGATATTGGAGGTGCACCACACAGGAATCCAGATGGAGAGGAAATGCCATGCCCGCATCTTCATGTTTATAGAGAAGGTCACGGGGATAAATGGGCAATTCCATTACCGAACCAGTTTTCAAACAGTACGAATACCTGGCAAATATTGCATGAGTTTATGGATTATTGCGCGGTGATTACCAAACCGATTATTCTTCAGGAGTTATTCACATGATTGCAGAAATCAATACTTTACTCGAAAAATATACTCAGTGGCTCAAAGACAAAACCATTGTCAAACAGATTTGTGCGGACTGGGTTGAAATAACCACTCCTTACATTGACCGCCATAACGATTGTTTGCAGATATATGCTCGAAAAGAAGGAGCTGGCTATATGCTTACCGATGACGGGTACACCATGAGTGATCTTGTCAGTTCTGGTTGCCAGCTTGATAGCCCAAAACGTCAGGATCTGCTTAAAACCACTTTGGCTGGTTTTGGTGTGCAGCTTGACAACGATCAACTGATTGTTCATACAACGCCCGAAAACTTTTCGCTTAAAAAGCACACAATCATTCAGGCTATGCTGGCGGTAAACGATCTTTTTTATCTGGCATCGCCATTTGTTGCAAGCCTTTTTGTCGAAGATGTAACCAATTGGTTTGAGCTGTCAGATATTCGATATACCCCAAAGATAAAATTTACAGGTAAAAGCGGTTATGACCACATGTTCGATTTTGTCATACCAAAATCAAGGAAACAGCCTGAACGGCTTGTTCAGGCAATAGCAAACCCGAGGAAGGAATCTGCAGAAGCGCTCGTTTTTAAATGGTTTGACACAAAAGAGACCAGAGCGTCCGATTCCCGGCTTTACGTATTTCTCAATGATACAGGTTCCATTGTCTCATCATCGGTAGTTGATGCTTTGAGAAATTACGATCTGAAACCTCTTCTTTGGTCCCAGAGAGAAAACTATCGGGATGATTTGGCTGCATGAGTGATAACGTTGAAAGGAGATCCACAGGCAGGGCGCTCTGCAGCATGGTCAGGAAACCCATACACCCAACAGCATCTTGAAGAGCCACCACACCATAATCCACGGCTACAGCCGACAGATGAACCTCCTCGCTGACAGGTCGGTGCATCTTGTTGTCACCTCGCCACCCTAATGGCAGCTCAAGGACTACGGGACGGAGAAGCAGATCGGCTTTCACGAGAGTTACGAGAGCTACATCAACAACCTGAACCTTGTCTGGAACGAATGCGAGAGGGTGCTGCATCCCGGCTGCCGTCTCTGCATCAACATCGGCGACCAGTTTGCCCGCTCGGTCTACTATGGCAGGTACAAGGTGATTCCCATCCGGACGGAGATCATCAAGTTCTGCGAGACCATCGGGTTCGACTACATGGGCGCGGTGATCTGGCAGAAGGTCACCACAACCAACACCACCGGCGGTGCCTCAATCATGGGGAGCTTTCCCTACCCCCGCAACGGCATTCTCAAGCTTGACTACGAGTTCATTCTCATCTTCAAAAAACAGGGCGACGCTCCAAAGCCCACCAAAGAGCAGAAAGAGCGCTCAGCCATGACCACCGAGGAGTGGAACACCTACTTCTCGGGCCACTGGAACTTTGCCGGAGCAAAACAGGAGGGGCATCTTGCCATGTTCCCCGAAGAGCTTCCGCACCGGCTCATCAAAATGTTCGCCTTTCGTGGCGATACGGTGCTCGATCCTTTCATGGGCAGCGGGACAACCTCACTTGCCGCAAAGAATCTCGAACGAAACTCGGTCGGGTACGAAATCAATCGGGAGTTTATCGAGATTGCCAAACAGAAGCTCAACACCCGGCAGCCCGATTTTATGGGCACGGAATACGAGTTTCTGCACGACACGGTCAAGGGCGATGTTACCGCAGCCATTGAGCAGTTGCCCTACCAGTTCAAAGATCCCCACAAGCTCGATAAAAAAACAGATCCCCGAAAACTCACTTTTGGCTCCAGGATTGAGAAAGAGAGCGAGGCAGAGCGCGAAGAGTTCTTCACGGTCAAGGAGATACTCAGTCCCGAAAAAGTGAGGCTATCCAACGGGTTGACAGTAAAACTGATCGGCATCAAGAGCGAACCCTTCACGCACGACAAAGCAGTCGGGTATCTGACCGAAAAAATCAAGGGAAAGCGTATCTTCCTGAAGTATGACAAGCTGAAACATGACGAAGAAAACGTCCTGCTCTGTTACCTCTATCTGGAGAACAAGACCTTTGTCAATGCGCATCTGATCAAAAGCGGGCTGGTTGGGATTGACTGCAGCTATGAGTACAGGTGCAGGGGGAAGTTTTTGGAGATGGGTGAGCTTGTTCAGGATTGAAAAGGGGATGGACTGAACAATGTGATGATCTCAGAAATAGTCTCATATTTATCCTATTTCCGTGATTTTGGATTATAGGACATAATGAAGCTATTTAGTTCTGATAAAATATATTATCATGTTTAAAGTTGAAAACGAAGTTATTGCTGCGATCACATCCTGCCGGTTTATTTGAATTTCATAAGGTTTGGTACCTCTCTGGATCAATTTGAGTGCCGTCTGATCCATGAACGCACTCAGGCAGGCCTGACGGCAGCAAGGGCGAGGAGAATAAAAGGTGGAAGGCCGAAAATCTCGAAAGATGATCCGAAAGTGCAGATGGGAAGAAAAATGAGCAAAAACATGAGCATCAGTGTCGGTGAAATCTGTACAACGCTGAAGATTTCACGGGCAAGCTATTATATATATCTGGGATTATAGGTAGTGTACTGATACGCGTAACATAACGAAACATCTTGGGCAGCCCTATCAGGGAAACAGAAAAGGATGAACAGCGGTATGCCAAAGGTTGCCATAATTGCTTATAATATAATTGGTTGAAGGATATTTATATATAGAAGCTTCCCCTGACAGAAGAAACTGTAATTTTAACAGGGATATATGAAACTATTGTACTAGAAGAGATAAATTTAAAACCAGCTGTATCGTATTAGAATTTTTTACATTTAAAATACCGGTTACTATACTCAGACTAAAATTAGCGAAGCCGACCATAAGATGAACGGCTCATACTTAATAAAGATGTGATAAATAGGTGTTTTAGTGGGGCGACAAAGTTTATATTAAATGTACTTCGAGAAGGAAATAAAACAGCGGAGCGCAGGCAATTTACAAGCTAAACTATTTTTTTAAAGGAAAACATTATAACAGGGATGCTATTTACAGGTTGCGGAAATGGCTAAAATAAGAAAAAATAAAAAAATAGCCGCATTTGACTTCTTTTGTGGTTGTGGCGGGACAAGTAGAGGGTTTCAAAAAGCTGGAATAGATATTGTTTTTGCATTGGATATAGACCAAGATGTCAAGAACACTTTTAGCCTAAACTTTCCAGATTCAGTATTTTGTCACAAGAGTATTACAAATCTCACATCTTTTGATTTGCAACCCGTTATTGACAAATATAACGACAGTTATAAGCTTTTCTGTGGATGTGCTCCCTGCCAGCCATTTACTAAGCAAAAAACAGAAAGCCCTTTACTCGATAAACGCAAAAACTTATTAACGAGGTTCGGACAGATAATCGAAGAATACAAGCCAGATTTTGTGTTTATAGAAAATGTTCCTGGTTTACAGAAAGTCCCTACACACGAGCAAGGCCCATACCCAGAATTTAAAAGACTACTTGAAAGATTAGAATACAAAATGGACTGCGGTGTGGTTGCTGCCCAGGATTATGGTACACCACAACTTCGTCGACGTTTTGTATTGTTGGCAAGTAAACACTGGCCTATAAACTTACCAACCCCAACCCACGGTCAAAGTCGTGAGAAGCCCTACAAAACTGTTCGTGATGCTATTGAAGACCTACCGCCTATAACTGCAGGAGAAGAATATATAGATTCGTTTATACAAAATCACCGAGCTGCCAATTTGTCTGAACTTAATATGATGAGAATTAAAGCATCTTCCCCTGATGGAGGGGGTAGAAATAACTGGCCAAAGTCACTCTGGCCAGATTGCTATTCTCGAACTAATTTGTCAGGAAAAAAACATTCTGGTCATACAGATTGTTATGGGCGGCTCTGGTGGAGCAAACCAGCAACTGGCCTAACAACCCGCTGTATAAGTTATTCTAACGGCAGGTTTGGACACCCTGAACAAGATCGAGCTATAAGCATTAGAGAAGCTGCTCGCTTACAGGGATTTGATGACCAGTTTCAATTTACAGGGAACCTTAACTCTATGGCAAAACAAATAGGAAACGCTGTCCCTGTTGATCTATCCTTTGCGATGGGCAACCATTTCGTCAAACATATTGAAGAAATTAATGGCAAAATTTAAGACAAGAGCACGCACTGTTGATATGCTGGGACGTCAGCAAATCGCTGGCATCCCTACAGCTATTAGTGAACTCTTTAAGAATGCCCATGATGCTTACGCGGACAACGTAGAAATCGACTTTTACAGATCAGATCTACTCTTCGTTTTACGAGATAATGGAATCGGGATGACACGAGAAGAATTTGAGAGCAGATGGCTGACAATTGGAACAGAAAGTAAGTTAAACTCCAATGCAATGCCTATTCTTCAACCCTTCCCCACAAAGAAAAGGCGCCCAATGCTTGGAGAAAAAGGAATAGGGCGTCTTTCTATTGCCATCATTGGTCCACAAGTGCTCGTTATGACCAGAGCAAAACGTGATGGAAAATCGCATAATTTAATCGCTGCGTTTTTAAACTGGGGCATCTTCGAGGTTCCTGGAATAAACCTGGAGGACATTGATATACCTATAAGAGAATTTACTGGAGATACATTACCAACTGGAGAAGATATTCTTGAAATGGTTGATGAATTCAAAACTAATTTAAAACAAATAAAAAAAGAAGATGAGAAGATAAAAAAAAGAATTGAATTAGAGTTGTTATCATTTACTGTTAACCCTTTCGACATCGATGCCTACCTGAAAAACACTGACTGCCTATCCTTGAGATATGGTGGGACAGGAACTCAATTTATTATTAAACCTGCAACAGAATTATTGATTGCCGATATTGTAGGAAGTTCTAAAGAAAAAGCATCACCATTGGAAAAGGCACTGCTTGGTTTTACAAATACAATGACACCAGGTCATGAACAACCTGTAATAGATTGTGCGTTTCGGGACTATTCAACAGATACAATATTTGTTGATCTGATTGATAAAAATAGATTTTTTACACCTACTGAATTTATTAACGCTGACCATCATATCACCGGTGAATTCGATCAATATGGTCAGTTTAAAGGAACCATATCAATATATGGTGAGGAATATAAAAATCATGTAGTACCATGGAAAAGCCAAGGGATGGTAACTAAATGCGGTCCGTTTAAAATTGCTTTTGCTGATGTACAAGGAAACTTGCGAGAAAGCACAATACCAATGGAAGAGTGGAATGCTCTGACGACAAAGATGGATCGACAAGGGGGCCTCTATGTTTTCAAAAACGGAATCCGCATTCTTCCTTATGGGGATACAGACTACGACTGGGTCGGCATGGAGTATAGAAGAACAAAATCCGCAAGTTTTTATCACTTTTCACATAGGCGTATTTTTGGAGCTATAGAAATCTCAAATGAAAATAACCCTGATTTAAAGGAGAAGGCTGGACGAGAAGGATTTTCTGAAAATATCGCATACCGACAACTAAAAAGTATTTTAGAAAATTTCTTCCTTCAATTGGCTGCAGACTTCTTTAGGGAGGGTGGAGCTAAGGCAGGCCAATTTATTGATAAAAAAGATCATTTTAGGAAGTTACACAAAGCAGAAGAAAAGAGAGCAAGGCTTATTTCTGTGCGAAAAGGACAATTTGAATCAGAACTGGAGAGATTCTTTAGATTATATGACGAGTCTGCACCAGAAAAGGATGCAATTAAAATCACGGAACAATTAACACAAAATTTGAACAGAGTTAGAGAAATAAAGAATCCTCATCAAGCGGCAAAAGAGCTGATGATCATAGAAGAACAATCAGTTCAGAAGCTCAGAGAACTCATTTCAAAATATAAGATTACGAAACCTAAAATAGGGTTATCAAATAAAACACTCAAAGACTGGGTTGATTATGAAAATGCAATGATCGGTATTCTAGAAAAAGTATTTCAACCAACACAGGAACTAATAGAACAGGAAATTACTGCAGCAGCAAAAGAAGCCAGACTTGAGCTCGATCGCAGGTTAAGAATTGAAAATGCTCTTAAGGCTTGTGAAAAAGAAGCGACAACATTGACAAATATAGAAACAAAGAAAACACGGGAGTCACTACTCACTGTTGCAGCTGAAACCAAGAAAGCGATTTCTATGAGTTTTTCAAATGTAAAAGACGAAATCGCAAAGGTTTTCAGTGAATTTAACAGCTTGAACATTACAGAATTCCCAGATGATAAGATTGTCGAAAAACGAACCCAATTGGAATTACAAATTGAGGATGTTTCTACTCGAGAAGGTAATTTTCTAATTGGGATAAGAAACCAACTTGATGCGATCCGACTTGATGGAGATATCACACAACTTGATCAACTAGAGGCCTTAGAGCAAAAAGTTATTACACTGGAAGAGGCTGCTGATGCTGACCTACAGCTTACCCAAATGGGTATGGCGATCGAAGTGATCAATCATGAATTTAACAGTAGCATCACAGGAGTCAGGAATCGACTTCGTGAACTAAAAGCATGGGCAGACCTCAACGAAGGCTTAGAGGAAGTATACTCAGGCATACGAGATAGCTTCGACCATTTGGATAGTTACCTTACACTTTTTACTCCCCTCCATCGCCGGCTTTATAGGACAGAGACTACATTTGAAGGGGCAGATATTAGCAAATACTTAAACGATCTTTTTGGCGAACGATTAAAACGGCATTCAATAGAAATAAAGTCAAGTAAAGCATTTCTTAATAAGTCAGTTACAGGATATCCTTCTTCCTTTTATCCCGTTTTTGTTAATCTTGTGGATAATGCAATTTTTTGGTTGAAAAATAGAACTGCAGAAAAAATTATTCAACTAGATATTGATGGCGATGATATGATCATAAGTGATACTGGGCCGGGAATTTCAGGACGAGATAGAGAATCAATTTTTGAACTAGGTTTTACAAGAAAACCAGGTGGCCGCGGAATGGGTTTGTACATATCACGCAATGTGCTCCAGAGAGTAGGCTATACACTTATCCTTGATCAACAAAAAGCCGAAAAAGGAGCTACCTTTAGGATCGCTCTCTACCAAGAGGAGGATAAATAATGACTAATAGATTTTCTGAGAGATCGTTGAAAGTTTGTAGCGAATTTCTACAAACAGCAGTTATTATTGATGATAAACTGCTTTTAAAAAACCCTGTTGAGCCAAAGATTCTTTCAGAAACACCAGGAAGAAGCCAGACGTCACTATTAAAAGATTGGTTCCCCAAAAAAACAGCCATTAAAGAATGCGGCTTGGATGCTCAAGCCCTAACTAAAAGCTTTGCTGAGCATGGAATTATCTGTGGGGCTCTTGACTTTAAAGATTATGAAAACGACTCGATTGCATTCATAAAAACAGCAAAAAGAGCGGATATTGTAATTATTGACTGGGAAATGGAAAAAGAAAAAACAGGCATAAACGCTCTTAACTTAATTTCAAGACTGTTGAGTGATGATTTGAAATCACCACAACGGTTTCGGTTAATATCTATTTATACTGCATCACCAGATTTAAGCTCAATATCTGCTGCAATACATGACCATATTGAACAACGGCACAAATTGGATTTTGATAAGAATGATCAAGAACTTTGTTTGCGATATCATTCTATCACAATTATTATTTATGCGAAAGAAAAGCATGGCATCCCAGACCACTTTATAGGATCTGTTGTTAATGAAAAAGAACTTCCTGCAAAGTTAATTTCTTTCTTTTCACAATCAGTAAATGGGCTCCTTCCGAATACCGCCTTAGCTGCATTAACTGCACTTAGAAATAATTCACATAAACTTATTGCGCAATTTCCAAGTAGACTTGATGCCGCATACCTTTCTCATAAGATTATGAGCGCACCACCTGAAGAGGCTGAAAGGCAACTCGTTCAGTTAATTGTTTCCCATATTCAAGGAATTCTTGAAGAGGATAATGTCGCCTCACAAGCTAATTATATGGCAGCAGAATCTTGGATTGAAGAACAAAATAAAAACGGCATTAAATTTCGAACAAGAATACATGTCAATAAAAGCAACGAACATGCAAAAGAGCAATTATTGAAACTCCTTAAAAACGGAGTAAGCGAAGCAAAGTTAGATAAAAAAAATAAATTATTCTATAAACAGATTAGCAATTTAAAGCACGAAAAAAATAAATCTGTATTGAGTGAAATAACTGCAATATTTGCCGAGAAACCAGAGGAGGCAATGAGTCTTGACAGGGACCTATCCTATATGTTATCGTGTAAAACTTCTTATGAGTCTTCAACCCCAACGTTAGAATCAGGAACCATTCTTAGCCAGACTTTTGAAGATGGTACAATAAAGTACTTGATTTGCATTCAGCCTGCATGTGATTGTGTTCGAATACCGAAAGCAGGCAGGCATTTTCTTTTCCTTCCTCTACTTTTAAATAAAGACAGATTTGATATATGTATTGCTAACGGTCAGTCTGATGCTTTAACCCTAAAGATTAATGACAAGGCTTTCGAGATTCGCACATTGAATTTCACCCCTCAAAAAGCTCAAACACCAATACACGCAATCAAGGACCATAACCAGTGGGTATTCACCAATGCAACATCTGAAAAATATGAATGGATTGCAACGCTTAAAAGTGAACTTGTACTTAGGTTAGCTCATAGTTATGGGAAAAATGTTTCAAGAGTTGGAACAACTGAATCAGAATGGCAAAGAAGGTGGGCGAAGTAGCTTTTCCTGCAATCTCTACGCCCCAAACTGCCTCAACATCCGCAAATCATTTTCAAACAGCAACCGTATATCATCAATCTTGTACCTCAGCAGCACCGTGCGGTCAACGCCCATACCAAAGGCGTAGCCTGACCACTCTTCGGGGTCTATGCCGCAGTTGCGCATGACGTTGGGGTGTACCATGCCGCAGCCCATGATTTCGAGCCAGCCTGATTTTTTGCAGACTTTACATCCCTTGCCGCCGCAGAGGTAGCAGGTGACGTCGACCTCGGCTGATGGTTCGGTGAAGGGGAAAAAGCTTGGGCGGAACCGGAGTTTGACGTCGGTGCCGAACATCTGTTTGGCGAAGGAGTAGATGGTGGCTTTGAGATCGGCGAAGGAGACCTTCTTGTCGATGTAGAGCCCTTCGAGCTGGTGGAAGACGCAGTAGCTTCGGGAGCTGATCGCTTCGTTGCGGTAGACCTTTCCGGGGCAGATCACCCGTATCGGCGGTTTCTGGTCGAGCATGACTCTCACCTGCACCGGGGAGGTGTGGGTTCTGAGGAGCACGTCGGAGCCGGGGTTGCCGCTGGTGACGAAAAAGGTGTCCTGCATGTCGCGAGCGGGGTGGTCGGGCGGAAAGTTCAGCATGTCGAAATTGTAGCTGTCGAGCTCCAGTTCGGGGCCGGTTGCTATGCCGAATCCCATGGCTGAAAAGATCTGCTTCATCTCGCCGAGCACCTTCTGTACCGGATGTTCGCTGCCGGTAAAGGAGCGTCGTCCGGGGAGAGTGAGGTCAATGCCTTTGGTGCTGCTGCTGCTTTCGGTTGATGCAAGTCGCTCCTCCGCTTCGGTGAGCTTTGCATCAGCCGTCTGCTTGAGCTGGTTGAGCAACTGACCAATTCGCGGCTTGTCAGCAGGGTCAACCGACTTGAGCTGGCCGAAAAGAGCTGCAATGAGCCCTTTTCGAACCGTGTATTTGAGGCGGAAGGCTTCAAGATCGGCCTGCGCTTTTATCTCAACCTCCAGAATCTCCTGCTGTAACCTGCGAATGCTCTCTTCCATTATGGTACTAGTGTAAATCTTATTCGATAACCGATTTGACAATCTGTGCAAAGGCAGCCGGATCCTTTACTGCAATCTCGGCGAGTGCCTTGCGGTCGATTTCGACATTCTTCTTCAGCATGGCGTTGACCAGGCGGGAGTAGGTGGTGCCGTTCAGACGTGCAGCAGCGTTGATACGCATGATCCAGAGCGAACGGAAGGTGCGTTTTTTGACGCGACGGTCGCGGTAGGCGTACTGTTCAGCTTTATCGACCGAGTGCTTGACGACGGTCAGAATATTGCCGCGTGATCCCCAGAACCCTTTGGCTTTTTTGAGTACTCTTTTTCTCCGCGCTTTTGAGGCAACGGCGTTATTTGCTTTAGGCATCGTTGTGTCGAGTTAATGTTAAAAATTTAAGCCTGAATCATCCGCTTGATCTGCTTCGCCTTCAATCCCAAAAGCAGAGCGCTCTGGTGGAGCCTGCGTGAGCGCTTTCTGTTCTTCTTCTCAAGGTTGTGCGATCCATTCATGCGTTCACGCTTGATTTTTCCGGATGCTGTCGTCTTAAACCGTTTGCATGCTCCACGGTGAGATTTCATTTTAGGCATGATCGTCCTTTATATTTTTTGTAGAATAAAATTGCTCGAATTTTCTTGATTACTGCTCTTCTTCAATCAGATCCTCAGGAGCCAGAGGCGCAAGTGGCGCTGCCGGTGGCTGGTTTGTTTTTGCCCTGATGCGGTCGTAAGCATCAATCTTCTTCTTGTCGGGCTCGAAATAGACGAAGAGCTTTTTGCCCTCAAACTTCGGATCGCCGTCACGGGTGCTCACCACGCTCAGCCGCTCGGTCAGCCGTTCCGCCAAGTCAAGCCCCTTATCCTTGTAGATAATGGAGCGTCCCAGAAAAACGATGGTGGCCCTGACGCGGTTGCCCTTGCGCAAAAACTCCTCAAGATGTGCGGTCTTGAAGTCGAAGTCGTGCTTGTCGGTGTTCGGATGAAACCGAAGCTCCTTGAGGGTGGTGGTCTTCTGCTTTTTCTTCAGATCCTTGTCCCTCTTGTCCATCTTGTAGAGCAGCCTGCCGAGGTTGTCGAACTTGCAAACCGGAGGTTCGGCGTTTGGCTGTACTTCAATCAGATCCTGATTCCGCTCTTCGGCTACCCGTTTGGCATCAATGGTGTTCATCACCTCCTGTGTTCCATCCGGAAAAATAATACGGACTTGCGGAACACGAATCTGCTCATTGACTCGATAGGTGAGTTTTGGCTTTTGAGTCGTAACCTTCTGTTTCTTCATGCGTTCAGGTTTGGTTTAGATAGTCAGGTTCTTCCGGTGATCTCTTTTTTGAGCTTGTCGATCAGTCCGCTCACGCTGAAGCGCCCCTCATCACCAATGCGATGACGGCGCAGCGAAACTTCGCCGCTCTCCTGCTCTTTCTGTCCGATAACAATCATGCAGGGGATCTTGCTGATTTCGGCGTCGCGGATCTTTTTGCCGATTTTTTCACTTCTGGTGTCAAGTTCGGCGCGGATTCCTGCTTCGAGGAGCGCCTGGTGTACGCTTTTTGCATAGTCGTGAACATCTTCGGCAATCGGGAGCACCATCGCCTGCACCGGCGCGAGCCAGAGCGGGAAGTTTCCGGCGGTATGCTCAATAAGGACGCCGATAAAGCGCTCCATGGAGCCGAATGGGGCACGATGAATCACAACAGGGCGATGTTTCTGGCCGTCGCTGCCCGTGTAGGTGAGGTCGAACCGTTCCGGCATCACATAGTCAACCTGTACGGTGCCGAGCTGCCATTTTCTGCCGAGCGCGTCACGCACAATAAAATCAATTTTCGGGCCGTAAAAGCTTGCTTCGCCAACGCCGATAAAGTAGTCGATGCCCATGCGGTCGGCGGCCTCTTTCACATCTTTCTCCGCCTGCTCCCACACCTCGGCGGTACCACCGTACTTCGCCTGGTTTTCGGGGTCGTGCATCGAGAGGCGGGTCTGCACCTCTGAAAAGCCGAGCGTTCCAAAGACAAACTGCGTCAACTCAATAGCGCTGCAGATCTCGTCAACAAGCTGGTCGGGGCGGCAGTAGATGTGCGAATCGTCCTGCGTGAATCCGCGAGCGCGCACCAGACCGTTGAGTTCGCCCGACTGCTCGTGGCGGTACACGGTACCGAACTCCGTCAGACGGAGCGGCAGATCGCGGTAGCTCCGCATCTTGGAACTGTAGATGAGGTGGTGGTGCGGGCAGTTCATCGGTTTGAGAAGATACTGCTCCTGCTTTCCCTCTTCATCATGATAGGTGAGCGGCGGAAATTGCGAATCGCTGTAGTAGGGATAGTGGCCTGAACGCTTGTAGAGTTCAATATTGCCGATATGCGGTGTATAGACCGGCAGATAGCCACGCTTGCGCTGCTCCTCCTTGAGGAACGCTTCAAGCTCGTTGCGGATAATGGCTCCTTTCGGCAGCCAGATCGGCAGACCGCTTCCAACCTCCGGCGAGAGCATGAACAGCTCCAGTTCAGCGCCGAGTTTGCGGTGATCCCGTCGTTTGGCCTCTTCCAGTCGGGCAACATGCTCTTTCAGCAGCTTCTCCGAGGGGAAGGTGATGCCGTAGATGCGCTGCATATTCTCCCGTGCCGAATCTCCACGCCAGTAGGAGGAGGAGATGTTGGTCAAAAGAACCGCCTTCACTTTTGATGTCGATGGCAGGTGCGGCCCGATGCAGAGGTCGGTGAATCCATCCTGATGGTAAAGCGAAACGCTCTCAACATCCTTCAGGGTATCTTCAAGAATCTCAACCTTGTAGGGGTCATTCCGGACGTTCTTGAAAAACTCTATGGCGTCGATGCGGCTCATCTCTTCACGCCTCACTTGAATATCGCGCTTGCTGATCTCCAGCATCCTCTCTTCAATCTTGCGGAGATCCTCTTCGCGGAAGCGGTGCTCAGAGGCGACATCGTAGTAGAACCCCTGCTCAATGGAGGGGCCGGCGCCGAATTTGCTGCCTGGGTAAAGCTCCTCAATTGCCTGGGCCATAAGGTGGCTTGAGCTGTGCCAGAAAATATTTGGCCCGTCGGGGGAGCTGAAGGTGATAATCTCTATAGCAGCATTGGCCGTAAGGGGAGTGCTGAGGTCAATGGCAACACCGTCAACCTTGAGCGCCAGGGCATCCTGGGCAAGTTTGCGTCCGATAGAGAGCGCAACGTCATTGCCGGTTGAGCCGGTGGGAAATGTTTTAACACTCCCGTCCGGAAGGGTAAGGGCTATTACAGCCAGTGGTTCCTGATGGTCAGACATTCTTGTTCCTGTCGTTTCACTTCACGGGAAGAGGAGAAGCTCTCTCCATGAAAATATCTATGCAGCCTCTTTATGTTAGTACTGTCGGGCCGGGGGGGCTGTTTCACTCTCTACTTTCGCAGGAGTGGTTTCCCCGGTTCCGTAATGTGGACTTGGACGATACGCAAAAAATCAAACTCTTCCAAATCAGTTGATACTCTGCAGCAGCTCCGGCGTGACGCACTCTCTGCCCTGTTTCAGCGTGAGCAGCTCCGCTTTCCGTTTGAGATCCCGTCCGTAGGAGATCTGGCTGATGAAGGGTGCCTTTTTCACCATCTCATTCAACAGGGAATTGGCCTCGCTGCTCCAGGCAACCTTCTGCGCAGGCTCCTCCACGGCGGTGCGGCGGTTGAGTGGGAGAAAGTTGAAGAGCATGTCGTAGAGGGAGTTGACAATCTCCTGCAAGAGATAGATGGCTCCGCTGTGGCCCATGAAGGGTGTGCCGAGCGCACGACGCACGATGGGGCCGGGGAAGCCTGCCGGGATGAATCGGCTTTTCGAGTCGAGTTCGGCCAGATAGATTTTATCGACAATTCTGCCGAAGAGGAACTGCGGCTGTTTCTGCTGAATCTCCTCCCGGATGAGGGTGTTGTCGGCCTTGGCGGTATCGTGGCTGAAGAGGCACTGCATCCCCATCTCTCCCGCCAGAAAGGTTTCAAGGCCGAGGGCGTAGGTTTTTGCGGCGGTGGCGCCGAAACGGATGGTCGGGAACCACTCCGCCTGCGGCCCGCGCCAGAGATCCCAGAGCGGCTTGAGGGTGGTGCGTTTCTCCTTCTGCAAAAAGGCCTCAGCCTCCTGCTCCCGATTCAGCAGGCGGCCAAGGTCGAGAATGAAGTTTTTGGTCTCGCCAATGCCGAAGGGGGCCTGCAGCGCCGGGCGGCCAAGTTGTTCCGCCAGAGCGTTGCCGAATTCGTGGTACATTACCACCAGCACATCGGAGTTTTTCAGGTCGGCAACGTCGTGCAGGGAGCTTTCAAAGGGGTAGACGTGCAGCAGCTCTCCGCCAACTCCGGCAATAAGCCGCTTGATCTCTGCCAGATCAGAGGGGCTGTTGAAGCAGCCGTAGGTGGGGCCGATAATGGAGACCGTGCCGGGTTTTATCGAGGCGGGGCTATTGTTGCCAAAGTTCTCATTGAGCCACACCAGAGCGCGGTCGCGTCCCTGCCACTCATCTTCGCCAAGGGAGTTTGAGGGGAAAAAGCGGACATCGGGGTACTTCATCGTCAGCATCCGCTCATGGTCGCTGCCGATCATCTCGCTCTCGGCGCTGGAGACCAGAATCAGTTGCCGCCCCGGTGCCTGGAGCTTTTCGATGGTCTCCCTCACAATCTCCGAGCTGCCTGAGGAGGCAATCTCCTTTTCCGTCAGGCTGGTCGGGGTAAAGTTCTCCAGATAGGGGACGGCATCGGTATAGTCAATAACCGCCACCCCCACCAGGTTGTAGCAGCCTACCGGCGCATCGGCGATGACGTGGACATCCCGCAGTGAACAGAAGGTGTTGACTGCCGCCCAGTAGGCGCTTGCGGTTGATTCGTCGCGAATGGTTTTTCCCATGGTGATAATGCTATGATGTTCAGCGGGAGTGCCCCTGCAGCGACACTGGCAGAACTCCCCGTGGTTTCAGTGCTCCCCGCAACAACTCTACAGCGCACTCTTCACTCGCTTCGTTTGAAGAGTAGGCACAGATGTAGCTGCCTATTTCAGTAAAATAGTTGATGATATACGGAGTACCAAGCGACAGGAGTATCAGCGGGCACTCTTTTGGTATAATTCCTGGCAATGAGTGAAGAAACTGCTGTTGTTGCTCTGTAAGTTTGAGAGCGCCTGAGCTGTTGAGTGACTGGCTGTAGGAGGTGATGATGACAGTCTTTGCTTTTGTGGCAAGTTCGGTGGCGTTGACGTAGGCGAGCGAATCGGTGCCGGGGTTGATTCTGATATGGGTGACGGTATAATAATGGTCGAGCTGTTTTATATACTTGGCCCCTGTCTCGTTGTTGATTTTATCCTGGAGCACAATGTTGAGAATGCCTTCAGATGCTCTCAGGGGAAGGTAATGGTTGGTGTCGCTTACCTGTGTGATGGCACGTTCGGCAATTCGTTTTGCAAGACGGCGATGGGAGTCGGGGCTTGCATCACTCGTTATCTGCTCCAGATTGACAAACTTTCGGTTTTCAATATGCAGCCACGCTTTAACCTGCAAAATTCTGCGGACTGAGGCATCGATCTGTTCAGCAGGAAGAAGCCCCTCTTCGACCGCTTTGACAATGGAGCTGTGGGCAAGTTCGGGGTCGGGAGAAAAGAGCAGGAGATCATTGCCGGCCTGAACGGCCTTGACCGAGATTTCAGCAACATTCTGGCCGTCGTAAAGCGCCTTCATGTTCAGTGCATCGGTAATGATCAGCCCCTGAAAGCCAAGCTCTTTGCGAAGGAGATCGGTGACAATTGTTTTTGAAATGGAGGCGGGCTCCATGGTGCCGGTCAGTTTCGGGACTGCCAGATGTCCGATCATGACGCTGATGACACCCTGTTCAATGGCAGACTTGAACGGTTTCAGTTCGTACTCATCAAGTTGCTGACGGTCAGCTTCGAGCACCGGCAGTGAAAGGTGGCTGTCTACCGTAACATTACCATGTCCGGGAAAGTGTTTTGCGGTAGCAATGATGCCGTTTGATTGCAGTCCCCTGATAATGGCGTTCGACATGCTGATGGTGAGCGGAACGCTGTCACCGAATGAACGGGTATTGATAACGGGATTGAGAGGGTTGCTGTTCAGGTCAACGGTTGGCGCATAGTTCTGGTGTATGCCGATCATGGTTGCCTCTTCGGTAATGGCATCGGCCATCTCTTCGGCAAGTTCAGGGTCAAGTGTTGCCGCCACGGCCATGTTTGGAGGAAATTCAGTCGCTCCGCTCAGCCTCATGGCCACTCCCCGTTCCATATCCGCGCTGATCAGCAGCGGCCTTGGCGCAATTGTCTGAAAATGGTTGACAAGAGTTCCCGCAGTGAGGGCGTCGCCCTTGAGAAACATGATTCCCCCAACCTTTCCCTCCTGTACCAGACGGCTCAACAGCAGGTACTCTTTGTTCTGGGGCGTAATATCGTGGGGCTCAATTTGCGCAATCAGCATCTGTCCGACTTTTTCAGACAGGCTCATGCTTTTCAGAGTCTCTTCAATGCGGGAATCATTGCGATTGAAAATCTGCTGGGCACACCACTCTTCAGTGCCCGGCTTATGGCTTGCAAGCGCGCTTGACGAAGCCATAAGGAAGAGCCGCAAAAGCAGAAAACCAGTTCGCAGAATGGACGATGTTCTCGTCATAGTGCGCAACAGGTGTTGAGCTGCCTCGAGGCCATTGCCTCATCAAGTCTTTTTACTGGCGTTGTTACCGGCGCTGCCAGCACTACTTCCGGTTCTGTTTCAGCCTCTCTTGCAATGCTCAGCAATGCGTCGGCAAACACGTCAAGCGTCTCTTTTGATTCGGTTTCGGTTGGCTCAATCATCAGCGCTTCACTGACAATAAGCGGGAAGTAGATGGTTGGGGCATGAAATCCATAATCAAGCAGCCTTTTGGCAATATCGAGCGTTTTGACGCCGTGAGCCTTTTTCTGCCGGTCTCCAGAGAGGCAGAACTCGTGCAGGACGGTTTTGGGATACGGCAGATCGTAACTGTCGAGGAGTTTGCTCAGCAGATAATTGGCGTTGATGATGGCATTTTCTGACACGCGGCGCAGTCCGTCGGGCCCGAGCATCCGGATGTAGGTGTAGGCTCTCACCAGCACAGAAAAGTTGCCATAGAAGTTCATCATGCTGCCGATGCTCTCCGGGCGGTCATAAGAGAGTTTATAGGTTGTCCCCTCTTTCTCAACTATCGGAACCGGGAGGTACGGCACAAGCTTGTCGCTGACGCCGACCGGGCCGCTGCCTGGGCCGCCGCCGCCATGTGGCGCTGAAAATGTTTTGTGAAGGTTGTAGTGCATCACATCAAAGCCCATGTCGCCGGGGCGGGTAATGCCGAGGAGTGCGTTCATGTTGGCTCCATCCATGTAGAGCAGGCTGCCATTGTCGTGCACCATTTTAGCCATCTGCTGAATATCCTTTTCAAAGAGACCGATGGTATTGGGGTTGGTCAGCATCAAGGCGGCCACATCACCGTCGAGCTTGCTGCGAAGATCCTCCAGATCGGTTCGTCCGTCCGCATTGCCTTTGACGGAGATAATCTCATAGCCAGCGAGCGCGGCTGAAGCGGGATTGGTGCCGTGCGCCGAGTCAACCACCAGCAGCTTGTGGCGTTTTGCACCCTGTGCCTCGTGGTATTTTTTGATCAGCAGAATGCCGGTCAACTCACCATGCGCTCCTGCTGCCGGTTGCAGCGTGACGGCCCCCATTCCAGCAATTTCGCGGAGCATCTCGGCAAGTTCATACATGAGCTGCAACGCACCCTGCGTTGTTTCAGCAGGCTGCAAAGGGTGAAGGGCGCTGAATCCCGGCAGATCGCAGGTGTAGTCGTTTATCTTGGGGTTGTACTTCATGGTACAGCTTCCCAGAGGGTACATGTTTTTGTCAACGTGGTAGTTCAGGTTCGAAAGCCTGACGAAATGGCGCACCACCTCGCTCTCCGGAACCTCCGGCAGATCGGCAGGGGCCTTGCGCAGAAACTTTGAGGGAAGAATGCTCTCAAGAGGAAGTTCAGGACAATCGTTTCCCGAAAGGCTGTATCCCTTGCGACCTTTGCGGGAAAGATCAAAAATCAGTTTTTCTTTCATGGTGCTTGTGCGGCTTCAGGAGTGGCTGTTGAATTTATATGCTGTTTTTCAATATAGAAGATGGGAAAGAGAAGCTCAAGACAATCAGAAATTTTTTTTGTGGGATATCTATCCCGGGAACGCCGAGCTCAAGTTCGGCAAAGGTTGTTATGCCGAGCTGGAGCTCGGCGCTCCCAGCGTTCCCGGAGTAGAGGCTCATGCGTTGTTGTCTGAAACACGTTGTTCGTCAATTTTCTCCATAGCCTCTTTTGCCGCCAATTGTTCAGCATCTTTCTTTCGCCTGTCGGTTCCTCTTCCAACAATTTGGTCACTGCATATTACCTTAACCGTAAAGAGTTTTTCATGTTCAGCACCGGTTTCTTCGACAACGGTGTAGATGGGAGCTGGCAGGTGGTGCGACTGGGTATACTCGATGAGGCGGCTTTTGTAGTTATGCTCAGCAGCAACGATGCTGTTAAAATTGACATGGTTGATGATATTGCTGACAACAAAAGCATAAGCGGCATCAACTCCTTTGTCGAGGTAAATTGCCCCGGTGAGTGATTCGAAGGCGTCGGCAAGCGCTGATTCGCTCTCCCGGATGTTATGGTGATCGGCTGATTCACCGAGAAGCAGGTGTTCTCCAAGGTCAATGCTTCGGGCAAAGCCGGCAAGAGATTTACTGTTGACAATTTTTGCGCGGGTGTTTGAGAGATCACCTTCAGCGCTTGCAGGAAAGTGACGGAACAGGTAGTCGGAAACAAGCATCCCAAGCACCGCATCGCCGAGAAATTCAAGGCGCTGGTTTGATTCGACAAGGTCGGGTGTGGCTGGGTCATGCACCACAGAGCGATGGGTCAGAGCGGTCTGGTAGAGCAGCATGTTGTTACATGGCGCACCGACAAGTCGCAACAGGTAGTCCACGGTATCTGAAGAAAGCGCTGAAGCTTTTGGCTCAAGAGAGTTCTCGCCGGTTCGATGAAAGGCAAATGATGTGAGCTTTTGCCAGAATTGCTCCACAGGCAGCAATGGTTTTGTCAGAGCGAAGAGCCGTTCCTGAAAATGATAGAGCCGTTGTGTCCGCCAAAACCGAAACCGTTGTTAAGCGCATACTCTATGGTCCGCTTTTTCGGTGTGTTCGGCGTCACATCCAGGTCAACCATCGGGTCAAGGTTGTCGAGGTTGATGGTTGGCGGAACCGTCTGGTGCTGCAAGGCAAGAAGACAGGCAATTGACTCAACAACTCCGGCGGCGCCCAACAGGTGCCCGGTCATTGACTTGGTTGCGCTGATACTAAGCTTGTAGGCGTGCTCGCCAAAGAGCGTTTTGATGGCGGCAACTTCGGCAAGGTCACCGAGTGGCGTCGATGTGCCGTGGGTATTGATGTAGTCGATCTGTTCGGGAGCAATACCAGCCATCGTGATGGCAGTTCTCATGGCATTGACTGCACCGAGTCCTTCAGGATGCGGAGCTGTAAGGTGATAGGCGTCAGCGGTTGCGCCAACTCCAACGATTTCACCATAAATTTTAGCGCCACGTGCCTTTGCTGATTCAAGCGATTCAAGAATCAGCGATCCGCCACCTTCTCCCATAACAAAACCGTCACGATCGCGGTCGTAAGGGCGGGAAGCCTGCTGTGGCCGGTCATTTGCTGTGGAAAGTGCTCTGGCAGAGTTGAAGCCACCGACACTCATTTGTGTTATTGGTGCTTCTGAACCGCCGCATACCATGTAATCAGCCATACCTGCCTGAATCAGCATGTAGGCATCCATAATGGCATGAAGAGATGTTGCGCACGCGGAAGAGGTCGCATAGTTTGGCCCCATGAGCCCATGCCGGATCGAGATCTGCCCGGCGGCGATGTCGGGAATGAGCATGGGAATAAAAAACGGGCTGATGCGTCTCGGCCCTTTTTCCAGGAAGGTCTTGAACTGCTGCTCGTAGGTCGTCATTCCACCGATGCCAGATCCATGCACCACACCAATTCTGAGCGGGTCAATCTCTTTCAGATCAAGCCCGGAATCGGTCAGCGCCTGATCTGCGGCGATAACGGCATATTGGCAGTATGGATCCATACGGTCAGCGGATTTCCTGTCGATATAATCAGCCGCTGAGAATCCTTTCAGCTCGCAGGCAAAGGTTGTGGCAAAATCAGTTGTATCAAAATAGGTTATTGGCGCAGCGCCACTCTTTCCCTGATAGAGCGACTCCCAGAACTCCTCTTTGGAAAGACCTACAGGAGTTAAGACACCTATACCGGTAATGACGATTCTTTTGCGCTCCTGAGCCATAAATAATGATTTAACTTGTTGCCGTTTGCCTGCTTTGCTCTAATGCCAGTTTACTGCTTGTTGACGATATAATCGATAGCCTGCTGCACGGTTCCGATTTTCTCTGCATCTTCGTCCGGAATCTGTACACCAAACTCGTTTTCGAGCTCCATGATCAGTTCAACGGTATCAAGTGAATCTGCTCCGAGATCATCAGAAAACTTCGATTCCATTTTGATCTGATCTTTGTTGACGCCCATCTTGCTGACGATAATATCGTATACTTTATCTTTGATTTCTGCCTGAGTCATTGTGTGTTCTCCAGATTAAGAGTTGGTTGTTGAGATGAAAAATTTTAAAAAAGTCTGCTAATATACAAAGAAAACAAGCTTACCCAAATCACATAACCATACCGCCATTGACGCTGATAACCTGGCCGGTGATGTATGAGGATTGGTCGCTGGCCAGGAATGCCACAGCATTGGCTACATCCTCCGGAGTACCGAAGCTTGAGAGCGGAATGGCTTCCAGCATTTTCTGGCGAACTTCGTCAGAGAGTGCGTCGGTCATTTTTGAGGAGATAAATCCCGGCGCAACCGCGTTTGCCCTGATGTTGCGGGAGGCAAACTCTTTTGCAACGGATTTGGTGAAGGCGATGACGCCCCCTTTCGATGCGGCATAGTTGGCCTGACCGGCATTGCCCATGAGTCCGACCACCGAAGCGATGTTGATGATTGAGCCGGAACGCTGCTTCATCATGATGCGGCTGACCGCTTTGGTGCAGGCAAACGTACCTTTCAGGTTGACGGTAAGAACGGCATCCCAATCCTCTTCGCTCATTCTCATCAGCAGGCCGTCGCGGGTAATGCCGGCATTGTTGACAAGAATATCAATTCGGCCTGTCTCGGCAGCAATGTCATTAAAGACACTCTGCACGGCAGTGGCGTTGGTGACGTCAAGCTCAAAACACCAGACTTTTCTGCCAAGTTTTTTTACCCCTTCAGCGCTCTCTGTAAGCCATTCTGCCTTGATATCGCCCAGCACAATATCCGCGCCATTGGCGGCCAGATTATAGGCAATAGCCTGCCCGATCCCTCTGGCTGCTCCGGTGACAACAGCGATTTTTCCTTCAAACATAGTTTCTGTTGGTTGATATTTATTTAAGGGCTTCTGTAAATTTTATTTTCTCATGTTCGGCTTTTGCCTTGTGTTACCGATATGCCGCCCCTACGAGGCTGTTAGAGCCTGAATATCTGCAGCGGTATCAATTCCCCGAATCTTGACGGTTTTGTCAATGCGTTTGATCAGGCCTTGCAGAACTTTCTGCGGCCCAACTTCTATAAACTCTGTTACTCCTTGTTGTGCCATTGCTTCTACTGACTGTGACCAAAGCACCGAACTGGTCAGTTGAAGAATCAGATTTTTGCGGATCTCTGTTGCGTCAGTGATCGGAAGTGCAACCGCATTCATGCAGACAGGAATCTCGGCATTTTTGATTTCTATAAGATCCAGTGCGGCGGCAAGCTCCTCTTCAGCCGGTTTCATGAGAGGGGAGTGAAATGCTCCGGAAACCACCAGCTCTTTTGCCATACGCGCCCCTTTGGATGGTGCAAGTGCTACAGCTTTTTTAACAGCGGCAATATCGCCGGAGAGAACAACCTGGCCCGGAGAGTTGAAATTGGCCGCCTGGACAATTCCCTCTGTACGGGATTCTTCAAGAAGCCCTTCGAGCACGCTATCGGGCATGCCGATGATGGCCGCCATGGTGCCGGGGTTTTGCAGCCCCGCATTCTGCATCAGGTCGCCTCTTTTGGCTACTATACGGACAGCATCGTCAAAGCTGATCGAACCCGCAAAGCAGAGCGCGGTATATTCTCCGAGGCTGTGGCCCGCTGTCATGGCAATGTCAGTTCTGCCGAGCAGTGCCGCAACAGCCATACTGTGCAGAAATATTGCAGGCTGGGTATACTTTGTCTGCCGCAACTCCTCTTCGCTGCCCGAAAACATGATATCGGTGATTGAATAGCCGAGAAGCTCGTCAGCTCGCTCCATCATGACCCTGGCGGCAGGAAAATTATCAAAAATGTCGCGGCCCATGCCGCAGTACTGGGAACCCTGTCCCGGAAAAACAAAAGCTTTCATGAAAATTTTATTGCCATTTTATGTAGATGCCGCCCCACGTATACCCGGCACCAAAACTGACGAGAACCAGATTTGAACCGGAATGAAGCTTCTGCTGTTCATCAAGCTCCGCCAGACAGATCGGGATGGTTCCTGCTGTCGTGTTGCCATACCGGGCGACATTTGAAACAACTTTGTTACCGTCCACACCCATTCGCTCTGCCGTGGCATCAATAATTCGCTGATTTGCCTGATGAGGCACGAGGTAATCAACATCTTCAGCACGGAGGTTGTTGCGACTCATGATCTCCTGGGCGACCTCAGCCATTGCCATGACGGCGGCTTTGAAAACCTGTCGGCCATCCTGGTGGATGTAGTGCATTCTTTTGTCGATGGTCTCGTATGATGCCGGATGTAGGCTGCCCCCACCAGTCATGAGAAGATGATTTTTGCCGTTTGTTCCATCGGCGTACATGCGAACATCAAGAATGCCGAACCCCTCCTCTTTTGCCGGTTCAAGGATGACTCCACCGGCGCCGTCTCCAAAAAGAATCGCGGTTGAGCGATCAGTAAAGTCAGTAACCGATGACATCTTGTCGGCACCAATAACCATCACTTTTTTGTGTGCTCCGCTTTCGATAAGGCGGGCTCCGATGTTGAGTGCGTAAAGAAATCCGGAACATGCGGCATTGACATCAAAGGCCCATGCGTTTGTGGCCCCGATGATACTTTGCGTCAAACATGCCGTCGAAGGAAAGAGCATGTCGGGTGTCATGGTGGCAACAATGATCACCTCTATCTCATCAGCCGCAATCTGCCTTTTTTCAAGAAGTTGCCGTGCAACCTCTCCGGCCATGTATGATGTCGCCTTTGTCGGATCCTTGAGAATTCTGCGTTCGCTTATTCCAGTCCTCGAACGAATCCATTCGTCGTTGGTCTCAAGCATGAGTTCAAGCTCATGGTTGGTCAGAATATCGGGAGGTAAATAGTTGGCCGTGGCCGTTATTGCAGCTTTCATGCGTTCTATGCAGTTTTTCTAATGTTCGGACAGAACTTCCGCTATATGTTCATTGACCCTCTTTTCGATCATGTGCTCTGCCATGTAAATCATGTTCTTTATAGCTCTTGAAGAGGAGCGTCCGTGGCCGACTATGGAGATGCCGTCAACCCCAAGGAATGGGACACCGCCAAATATTTCGACGTCAAACGGGTCAAACATTCCCTTGAACATGCCGGTCGTCAATGCCGCAATTTCAGGAGTGAACTGACCGGACTTGACAAGTTGTTCCAGTGATCGCTTGAAGAGTGTGCCAAGAAATTCAGGGATGCTTTCGCCGAATTTCAGGATGGTGTTGCCGACAAGGCCGTCGCAGACAACAATGGTGACATTTCCCTTCAGAATGTCGTGTCCTTCGATGTTTCCGATAAAGTTTATTTTCCCCTTGCTGTCAGCCTCTTTCAACAGTCGGTATGCCTGTTTGAGCATCTCCGAACCCTTGCCCTCTTCTTCCCCGATATTGAGCAGGCCGGCTACAGGTTTCTCTATTCCGGCGCCATAACGTTGGTAAATGGTCAGCATTTCAGCAAACTGCACAAGGTTTTCAGGCTTGCAGTCAACATTTGCGCCAACATCAACAATATTGGTCAACCCCTCTCCTATGCGTGGAAAATAGGCGTAAATTGTTGGGCGAAGCACACCGGGAAGTCGGCCAAGCACAAAGAGAGAGGCTGCCATCTGTGCTCCGGTGTTACCGGCACTGACAAAAGCATCTGCCTTTTTTGCCTTGCAGAGTTGCAAGCCCTTGACAAGTGACGACTCCTGCTTTGTTTTGACGGCTGTGGCAGGAATATCTTCCATGGTCACCACTTCCGGAGCGTGCAGAAATTTCAGGTTGAGAGAGCTTGTGTCGTAGGCGGCAAGCAGTGGTTCAACTTTTTCTGACTGGCCGATAAGCACTATTTCAAATCTGTTGCTACTTTCCTGCAACGCCTGAACCGTTCCCTCTATCACACAGGCGGGCGCATGGTCTCCACCCATGGCGTCAACAACAATGGTCAACATGATCGGGTTTTTGCCTTGTTTATTGGTTATCAGCTCTTTGCCAGTTTATTGACGACGCATCTGCCACGGTAGTGTCCGCAATGACGGCACGCGCGGTGAGGAAGGGTTGGTTCGCCGCAATGAGGACAGTTGACTGTCGTAGCCGCCTTGGTGCGGGCATTGAATTGGGCACGTCGTTTATCCCTTCTGGACTTGGACATTTTGGCTTTAGGATTGGCCATGGTACTACTCTTTATTTATAAGTCAGTTAACGATATTTGTCTTTCAGTTTTTCAAGGGATTCCTGCCATGACGTCTGATGTCCGGCCTGATGTTCTTCAATTTTTTCTGTGTTTCCTGTCTCTTCACCGCTTCCGTACAGACGACAGTCAGGGTTGTTTGTACAGGTTATCTTCATAGGCGACGACAAAATCAGGGTGTCGCACACATCCTCCGTAATGTCAATATACTCGGTACTCTTGTCTATTTGGCGATACTCATCATATTCTGCCGGTTCTCCTTCAGGAAGGGATCCGAACGTATAAACAAGAACCAGAGAGCCGTCCAAAATCTTTGATATTGGGGCAAGGCATCGGTCACAGGTACGATCGGCGACTGCTGAGGTGTTGATCGTGACTGTTATTTCGTCACCGCTCATGTCTGCCACGACATTCACGGCAATCTCCCCCGTAAAGCCGACATCCTCTAACCGTCTCCCCTCAAAATCCCTGGCATGACAGATAAAATCAAGCTCATTGATTCCCTCTGCAAGAGCGCCTGTGCGTATCTCTATCAGCGATTTTTTTTTAGACATAGACCATCTTTTCGATAAAAGAGAATCAATGTACAAAATTTATTATGGAAAACGAAAGCGGTCGTCTGGAGAAGATGCGGCAAAAGACAATAAAAAAGTTCCCGGGTGATTTGCTTTTTGTAAAAACAGGTGTATATTAGCCGACAAATATTCCGCGATAGCTCAATGGTAGAGCATGCGACTGTTAATCGCAGGGTTGCAGGTTCGAGTCCTGCTCGCGGAGCAGAAAAAAGGCAGCACACAAAAGAGGTGTGCTGCCTTTTTTGTTTTTTACCCTCGATGAGTGATCTTTGTGATGGGGCCTACAGAATGAATGGCATAAGGAACACTAACTCTCTCGCACCATGCTTAATGTTCTCATTGTTGATGATGAAATTAATATTCGCAAGACTCTGATGGTTTTTATGGAATCGCGAGGCCATTGTGTGAAAGCGGTGAGCAATTCCAGGGACGCCTTGGCAGAGGCTGATCGACAGGTGTTTGATCTGGCCTTTATTGATTTGCGATTGGGCAGAGAGAGCGGACTTGACCTTGTGCAGTTGCTGTTGCATACCTGCCCATGGATCAAGGTGGTGGTGATTACCGCCTATGCTTCGATTGAGAGCGCGGTCGAAGCCATCAAGCGGGGGGCATCAGACTATATTGCCAAGCCGTTTACCCCAAATCAAATTGAGCTTGTTATCAGGCGACTTGCTGAAGTGAGCGGAATGGAGCAGCGCATTGCGAGGTTGCAGGAAGATTTGAACCGCATTCATCCTGAAATTACCTATACAACCCGTTATCCTTCCATGCAACGGGTTTTTGAGTTGGCGCGTCAGGTTGCCTCCTCTGAAGCGGTTGTGCTGTTACGTGGCCCCAGTGGCACCGGCAAAACGGTGCTTGCGCGTCATCTTCATAACTGGAGCAGCAGGGCTGAAAAACCATTTGGTGTTATCTCTTGCCCATCATTAAGTCATGAACTGCTTGAAAGCGAGCTTTTTGGTCATATCAAGGGTTCATTTACCGGAGCTGTCAGGGATAATCCGGGCAGAGTCTTTTCCTGCGAAGGAGGAACCTTGTTTCTTGATGAAATCGGAGACCTGCCCCTTTCAATCCAGCCAAAACTTCTTCGCTTTATTCAGGATCGGGAGTATGAAAGGATTGGTGATCATCAAACACGCAAAGCAAATGTCAGGATCATTGCTGCCACCAATAAAGAGCTTGAGAAAGAGGTAAAAGAGGGGCGTTTTCGTGAAGACCTTTTTTATCGGTTGAATGTTATCCAGATTGATTTGCCACCGCTGGCAGAGAGGCCTGATGATGTTGAGCAGCTTGCCGTGAGTATGATGAGGTTTTTTGCCGCGCAGAACCACAAAAACCTTGATAGATTTCAGGATGAGGCTATGCAAGCACTGAGAACCTATTCATGGCCTGGCAATATCCGGGAATTGCGCAATGTTATTGAGCGTGCTGTTATTTTGAGCAAAACAGATCGTCCTGGTCTGGAACTTCTGCCGGAGAGCATTGTCACCAAAACACATACGGCTCGTCTTGGTGACCCATTAACGCTTGATGTGATTGAGGAAAATCATATTCGCCTTATTCTTGCTTCAACAAAATCTCTTCAAGAGGCAGCCGAGCTTCTTGGTATTGATCAGGCTACACTCTGGAGAAAACGGAAACAGTACGGAATTTAAGCACGGCATCAACCTTGCAAAATTCAATGCTCTTTCTTTGCTGACGTTGTATTCTGCAAGATATCGTTTGTTTTCCTTTTCTTATGTTCGGAGATAACTCATTATTTCCGAATTTATTTATGGCAGATAATAACGCTTTCAGACGGTTAAAAACCTTTTTTCTTGGTGGAGCCCGGGATTTTCGTGATCACAGAATTTTTCACCAACTGGCGCTGAGCGCTTTTCTTGCATGGGTCGGGCTTGGTTCAGACGGTCTTTCATCTTCCTGTTATGGCCCTCCCGAAGCCTTCAAGGCGCTGCAAGGGCATCCGACACTCGGGATTTTTGTGGCTCTTGCCACAGGGATCACCATCTTTATTATTGCATCCAGTTACTCGCATATTATTGAGCTTTTTCCTCATGGCGGAGGTGGCTATCTGGTTGCGAGCAAACTTCTTTCTCCTGAGATGGGGGTAATTTCCGGAAGCGCGCTCCTTATTGACTATGTGTTGACCATTACGATCTCAATCGCCAGCGGAGCGGATGCTATTTTCAGCTTTTTGCCGGTTGGGTTAATATCGTATAAATTATGGTTTGCTGTCTTTGGAGTCATGGTGCTGCTGTTACTGAACCTTCGCGGTATCAAAGAGGCCGTTATGCCCCTGGTTCCTGTTTTTCTCCTTTTTGTTGTTACCCACCTTATTGTCATTGTCTATGCGGTGATATCCCATCTGGCAAATTTTGGTACGGTCTATCATGAAACCGGACGTGAGCTTGCCAGTTCATTTCATACTCTCGGGGTTTTTGGTGTCCTCTTTCTTGTCTTGAAAGCCTACAGTCTTGGTGCGGGGACCTTTACAGGCATTGAAGCCGTCAGTAACGGCCTGCCTGTTTTGCGTGATCCAAAAGTGGTGACGGCAAAAAAAACCATGAAGTATATGGCGTTCTCTCTTTCCTTGACCGTTATGGGGCTCATGTTGGCATATATCCTTTTTGATGTCAGGGATATGCCGGGCAAAACGCTCAATGCGATTCTTTTTGAGAGTATAACCGCATCGTGGAGAGGCTGGTATGGTGTTGCATTTGTATGGGTTACCCTTTTTTCTGAAGCGGTGCTGCTTTTTATTGCTGCACAGACCGGTTTTCTTGATGGGCCAAGGGTTCTTGCCAATATGGCGCTCGACAAATGGCTGCCAGCGCGTTTTGCCATGCTGAGTGACAGACTGGTGACGGAAAAAGGCATTCTTGTCATGGGATTCGCTTCACTTGCCATGATGCTGGCATCAAGTGGCTCTGTTGATTTTCTCATTGTTCTTTACAGTATCAACGTTTTTATAACGTTTTCGCTCTCACAGCTTGGAATGGTTCGCCATTGGTGGGAAAAAAGGGCGTCAGAAAAGCTGTGGGCAAGAAAGCTTGTCATTAATGGCATTGGACTGATGCTGACGACTTTTATCCTGCTCTCAGTAGTGGTACTCAAGTTTCATGAAGGCGGATGGGTGACGATCCTCATCACAGGGGTGCTTGTTATGGGTGCTTTTTTTATCAAGGCGCACTACAACAAGACATATCAAATTTTGAAACGGCTTGACGTTATTGTGGAGGCTGCTGTGCTGACAGGTTCGGATGTGCTTGACAATGAGGGTGATCAGGTTACTCCGGTTCCTGTTTTTGATCAAAAGGCGAAGACCGCCGCTATTTTAGTGAATGGGTTTAATGGTCTTGGTCTGCATACGCTGTTCAGTGTTTTTCGTCTTTTCGGCAATAGTTACAAAAATTATGTTTTTGTTGAAATTGGTTCTATTGATGCCGGAAACTTCAAGGGAGCTGATGAAATAGACAACCTTGGCAACTTTGTACGGAATGAAACATCAAAGTATCTTGACTACATGAGGGAGCATGGTTACTATGCTGAAGCCTATTTCTCTCTTGGAACCGATGTCGTTGATGAAGTGAACAAGCTCGTTCCAGCCATCAGGGAGAAATTTCCGGACATTGTCTTTTTTGGAGGGCAGCTCGTCTTCACAAAAGAGTCTATGATGGACCGTTGGCTGCACAACTATACGGTTTTTGCTGTGCAGCGAAATCTTTACGTGCACGGTATTCCTTGTGTGATTTTGCCTGTCAAAGTGTAGCGCATTCTTTTTTCTGTGATTTTTCCATCCCGGGCAGCTTGAAAAATGCAAGCTGCCCGTTTGTGTCACCTTGATTATTTCAAGGGAACGCCGCTTCTCTACCCATCTTTTCTGTTAATTTATAAGCGATTAAATGAGTGGTACACTTTTTGCAATGCTCATTAACATGAACATCTCGGGAGATTATCGATGATTGGTATACGACAAAAGCTGGTTTTGGGATTTGGTGGTTTACTCCTCATTGTTGCAGCAATCGGGGTGCTCACTATCCGTCATATTGATGCCCTTGGCGGAGCTATTGATGTTATTCTCAGGCAAAACTATCGCAGTGTGGTTGCCTGCCAGAAAATGACTGAGTCTCTTGACCGCATTGACAGTGGTCTTCTGTTTTCTTTTGCCGGACATGGCGATGAAGGAATGAATACTATTCGGGAGAATGAACAGCATTTCCGTGACGCACTGCACGTTGAGCTTGGCAATATTACCCTTCCCGGTGAACATCAGAAAGCCATGCAGATCAATACTCTTTTTCTCCAATACCATATTATTATTAAACAGGTTACAGATCAATCGACCTCTTTGTCCGAAAGGCAGCGACTCTATTTTTCTGACCTTCTTCCGCTTTTTCGTCATATCAAGCAACTCTCAGCCGAGGTTCTCAATATGAACCAGGCAAACATGCAGGCAGCAAACGATACTGCTCGCCAGATGGCGGCATCAGCACACAATACCATGCTGGCGGCTATTTTTGCCAGTGCGGTTATTGCATTATTGTTCAGCGTCCAGTCCCATCGCTGGATTCTCATGCCGATCAAAAAGCTGACGGCGTCAGTCCAGGAGATTCGGAATGGCAATCTTGATCTTGTTCTTGATACCACCTCAACGGATGAAATCGGGCAGCTTTCACGATTATTTAACGACATGGCTGCCACCCTCCGTAAAATGCGCAAAAGCGATCTTGATATGCTGTTCCGGAGTCGGAGGGTAACGCAGGAGGTTTTCAAGATTCTGCCCTTGCCGATAGCAGTGCTGGATGCCAATGGACAAGTTGAAGTATCCACGGACACTGCCGAACGCTATTTCGGGTTGAAACCGGGAGCTTATGTTCAGGATATCGGTCATGAATGGTTGAAGGGGGTGTGGCAGAAAGCTGTTCAAAAGGGTTCGGCAACCGAGCCTGAAGAGGGCAACGACTACATTCAGCATTTCGACGGGAGGTGCGAGTACTTTTTTCAGCCAGTGGCAGTGCCTGTTCTTTTTAGCGCTGAGCGCGAGGAGTTTACTGGCACTGCGCTGATTTTCAGGGATGTGACACAGCTTCACGAACAGCTTGAACTCAAGCGAAGTGTTATTGCTACCGTGTCTCATCAGTTGCGAACCCCTCTTACCTCGTTGCGAATGTCTGTTCATCTTCTGCTTGAAGAGCGCATCGGTCATCTCAACGAACAGCAGGCCGATCTGCTGCTGGCAGCACGCGATGAGAGTGAGCGGCTTGCGCGTATGCTTGATGATCTTCTGCAGCTCAACCGCATTGAATCGGGAAAAGCTCCTCTGCATATTGTTCCCGTCTCACCTTTTCGCCTCAGTTGCGAAGGGATTGAACCGTTTCTTGTTCATGCCAGTGATCAGGGGGTTGCCATTGTCAATACTATCCATGAGGGATTGCCTGACGTGATAGCAGATCCTGAAAGCATCCAGCATGTTGTAGCGAACCTTCTTTCGAATGCATTGCGGTTTACCTCACCGGGCGGTCAAGTCACCATCAGCGCCTCTGAAGAGCATGAAAAGATCAGATTTTCCGTTGAAAACACAGGAGAGGGTATTGCCTCTGAACATCTTGAGCATCTTTTCGAACGGTTTTACCGGGTTCCAGGCCAAAAAGCATCCAGCGGGATCGGCCTCGGGCTTTCGATTGTCAAGGAGATTGTTGAAGCACATGGCGGAAATGTTGGTGCTGAAAATGTCGCAGGGAAAGGCTCGGTCTTTTATTTTACTCTGCCAAAAAAATTAACTGTTAATAATATTAGGACTTAAAGACTATTCTGAAGCAGGAGGAAGACTATCATGAATGTGTACCATCACTTGTATTTCGGCATACTCATTTTTCTGATTCTTGCCGGAGCGGCTGGATTGATTGGCTTCATTTTTCATATCGGAGGTTAACATGGATTTCGTTGTCTTGCTCACATTTTTTGGTTGTATGGTTTATCTGGTCTATGCGATTGTCAATCCTGAGAAATTTTAAACCTTTCGCATTATGTCATTACTCATTGTCTTGGTACTGATTGTTCCTGCCTTTTTGTCGTGGCCTCTTGGTCGTGCGATGACACTTTTGATAGACCCTCGTCCGAATTCAACTTATGGTCGCTGGACTTCGCGGATCTTCAGTAAAACAGGTGGGGCTGCTGCCGTGGAAGAACAGGACTGGAAGAGCTATCTGTTTTCCATGCTGATTTTTAACCTGTTGATGTTTGCTTTTGTAACGATTGTCCTTGCCCTGCAGCAATGGCTGCCACTCAATCCTGACGGAAAGGGGGCGCTTGAGGCAAGCCTTATTTTTAATACGGCGGCATCCTTTGTCACAAACACCAACCTTCAGCACTACTCTGGAGAGGTATCCATGAGCTATTTTTCACAGCTTTTCGGGTTGATGTGGCTGCAGTTTGTTTCGGCTGCGACAGGGATTGCCTGCCTCGCAGCTCTTGCAAGAGCGCTGGGTGGAAGAAAGACTGTCGGTAACTTTTACAGTGATCTGATGCGAACCACTTTATTTATTCTTCTGCCGCTTGCTCTGGTTGTTGCCATTCTTCTTCTTGCAGGCGGAGTTCCGATGACCCTTGACGGTGCAGTAATTGCTCATACTCTTGAACATGCAACACAAACCATAGCTCGCGGCCCTGTAGCTGCAATGGAGGCCATTAAACAGCTTGGGACAAACGGTGGTGGTTTTTTTGGGCCTAATTCAACCCATCCATTCGAGAATCCTTCTTTCTTTACCAATATCATTGAGTGTATCAGTATTGTTTTGATTCCAATGGCCGCAGTATGGATGTTCGGGCGGATAACGGGACGAATGCGTGATGCAGCGGTTATTTTTGCTGTTATGATGTCGCTGCTTCTGTTGAAAGGAGCTGCGGCCTTGTGGCTTGAAGGTGTTCCAACAGCCGCATTTTCAGGACTGCCTGTCGAGATATCATCCAATCTTGAAGGCAAGGAGCTTCGCTTTGGTTCTGGTGCCGGCGCACTTTGGGCCGCTGTGACGACAGCGACCAGTAATGGCTCTGTCAACTGTATGCACGACAGCCTTAATCCGCTGACCGGACTTGTGCCTCTTGCCGGCATGTGGATGAATGTCGTTTTTGGCGGCGTTGGCGTGGGTCTTATCAATATGTTCATATTTATCATTGTCGGGGTATTTATCTGTGGCATGATGGTTGGTCGTACCCCGGAATATTTTGGGCGTAAAGTTGAAACCCGTGAAATGACGCTCGCACTGCTTGCGCTACTGGTTCATCCTGCACTGATTCTCGGCGGTACGGCACTTTTTGCGGCGACTCCCGCAGGTGCTGCGACGGTACTCAACAACGGAGCCCATGGGTTTACTGAAATTCTCTATGAGTTTACATCCGCTGCTGCTAATAACGGTTCAGGTTTCGAAGGACTTGGAGATAACACGGTTCCCTGGAACGTGGCAACTGGAATCGTGATGCTGCTTGCCCGTTATATACCAATCATTCTGCCTCTTGCCATTGCAGGTTCCCTGGCTGCGAAAAAACCTGTGCCTGAAACTGCCGGTACGCTCCGTACCGATACCCTGCTTTTTACCTTCATTATTTTCGGCAGCGTTGTGTTTATCGGCGCACTGCTTTTTCTGCCGGTCGCTGTGCTTGGCCCGGTAGCTGATCATCTTGCTGCATTAAGGGATTGAATCAGAGTGAAATTTCTGAACGCATTAATCATAAATCATGATGAACAGTAATTCCTTTCCGGACGCCTGTGATCAGGCAAAATCCGGGCGTCGTCAGGCGAGAAAAGCCTCTATTTTTGAAAAAAAGCTTGTGCTGAATGCTCTCAGTCGATCAATAATGATGCTTGATCCGAGGGCAATGGTAAAAAATCCGGTCATGTTTGTCACTGAAGCCGGGGCCTTGCTGACAACCCTTATCGCTGTTTCAAATGCACTGACTGGAGTCGGGCACCAGCTCTATACCGTTGCCGTCATGCTTATCCTGTGGCTTACGGTGATGTTTTCCAATTTTGCTGAAGCCCTGGCGGAAGCTCGTGGCAAAGCACAGACTGACTCTCTCAAACGGACACGACAGAATACCGTCGCCCGAAGAGTAAGAAATGGCAAGGAAGAGTCCGTAAGTTCTGACGATCTGCAAGAGGGTGATCGGGTTATTGTTTTTACAGGCGAAACTATTCCAGGAGATGGAGAGGTTGTTGAGGGTGCTGCCATGGTCGATGAATCGGCTATAACTGGTGAATCGGCACCGGTGGTGAGAGAGGCTGGCGGCGATCGGTCGGGTGTCGTTGGTGGAACAAGAGTCATCTCAGATCATATTGTTGTGCGCATTTCGGTTTCAGCCGGGCACTCCTTTCTTGATAAAATGATTGCTCTTGTCGAAGGGGCCGTTCGGCAGAAAACCCCGAATGAGCTGGCGCTGACCGTTACTCTTGCTGGTCTTACCCTGGCATTTTTGATGGTAACAGGGACACTCTGGCCCATCGGCAGATATTTTGGGATAACACTGCCAGTACCGACGCTGGTAGCTCTTCTTGTTTGCCTCATTCCAACTACTATCGGAGCCCTGCTCTCTGCGATAGGGCTGGCCGGTATGGACCGGGCACTTTCAGCCAATGTGCTGGCAAAGAGCGGCAAGGCAGTTGAACTTGCAGGCGATATTGATACCCTTCTGCTTGATAAGACTGGCACGATCACCATAGGTAACCGTCAGGCAACCGACTATTTTCCGCTGCCGGGTATCCAGAAAGAGCGACTTGCTTCGGTTGCAATGAAGGCGTCATTCGGTGATCAGACACCTGAAGGAAAATCAATCATTACCCTTGCAGAAGAGAGGCTGGGCATAAAGGCTCCTGACAAAGTTGAGGGAACAGTAGTGCCCTTTTCTGCGCAATCCCGAATGAGCGGTATTGATCTTCCTGATGGCCAGAGTCTTCGCAAGGGTGCGCCCGATACCCTCATCAGTTTTTGTGCAAAACAGGGAGGAAGTGTTTCGGAAAAGTTGCAGCGGTTGATTGACGATGTTGCCCGCAAAGGCATGACGCCAATTGTGGTTGCTGAAGGAAGTGAACTTCTTGGCGTCATTGCTCTTTCCGATATTCTCAAACCCGGAATTACTGATCGATTTGCCCGTCTGCGAGCAATGGGTCTGCGTGTGGTTATGGTGACGGGTGATAATCCACTTACAGCAGCAGCAATTGCCGCTCAGGCGGGCGTCGATGATTTCATTGCCTCAGCGCGTCCTGAAGACAAACTGCAGTATATACGAAAAGAACAGCAGAGCGGAAGACTTCTTGCCATGATGGGGGATGGCACCAATGATGCGCCGGCGCTTGCCCAGGCTGATATTGGAGTCGCCATGAACTCCGGTACCCAGGCGGCCAAAGAGGCGGGAAATATGGTCGATCTCGACAGTGATCCAACAAAACTCATTGAGATTATCGAAATTGGCAAACAGTTGCTTATGACGCGAGGTGCGCTGACGACGTTTTCTATCGCCAATGATGTCGCAAAATACTTTGCCATTATTCCGGCAATGTTTGTTTTAGCAATACCAGGGCTTCATGTTCTCAACATCATGCATCTGGCGACACCGGAAAGTGCAATTCTATCCTCATTGATATTTAATGCCATTATCATTCCTTTGTTAATACCTGTTGCTATCAGGGGTGTAAAATACCGTCCGATGGGAGCTGACATCCTGCTCAGGAAAAATCTGATCATCTATGGCGTGGGTGGAGTGATGGTGCCATTTCTTGGTATCAAACTGATAGATATGTTGATCGCATTAACCGGTCTTGTATAAACCAAAGTATCGCAAACATGAAAACAACTCTGTCGTTCAGGGATATGACTCGGCAATTCGCCGTCTCATTACGTCTTCTTCCCTTAACAATCTTGATCTGCAGTGGATTTTATGTCGGAATTATTCTACTTGTTGCTCAAGGAATACCGTACTCTTCATCCGGCTCCCTTGTTCGTGCTGAAAACGGAAATGTGATTGGCAGTGAACTTATTGCCCAGCAGTTTTCCCGTCCGGAATATTTCTGGCCTCGTCCTTCGGCAGTCTCATGGAATGCGGCAGGAGCAGGAGGGAGCAATCTGTCGCCGGCATCTCTCGCGATACGACAAAGAACGGAAAAACTGCTTGCTGAACTGGCGCTGAAAAAAGGGGAAAAGGTTCCTGCAGATCTTGTCACGGCTTCAGGCAGTGGTCTTGATCCTCACCTCTCGTTTGCAGCAGCCAAATTTCAGGTGCCGAGAGTGGCTCGTGCAAGAGGGCTTGCCATTGCTCAGGTTATGAAACTTCTTCATAGCACGAAAATTGCCATTCCATTAGTAAATGAATCGCTGGTCAATGTTCTACAGCTCAATAGAGCACTTGACCGACTGCAACAATAGATCGGCAAACAGATGGAATCAAGGGAAGAGAAAATGATCGAGAACAACAGAGCCGACAGCTTTTTGCATCTGATTCAGCGATCACAGCGCGGTAAACTCAAAATCTATCTCGGTTACTGCGCCGGAGTCGGCAAAACCTGGCAGATGCTGCACGAAGCAAGACGTCTTAAAGACAACGGGATTGATGTTGTTGTCGGCCTTGTCGAAACTCATAACAGAAAGGAGACTGAAGCCCTGCTGTCAGGGCTGGAGATGATACCCCGGAAAAGCCAGTTATATCGGGGTATAGAAATTACCGAAATGGACATTGATGCCGTTCTCCAACGTCATCCCGCTGTTGTGCTTGTTGATGAGCTGGCTCATACCAATGTTCCGGGCAGCAGAAATTCCCGGCGTTATGAAGATATTGAGGAAATTCTTGCCGCCGGTATTCATGTGATTTCCACCCTGAACATTCAACATATCGAAAGTCTTTATGAAACGGTAGAACAGGCAACCGGAGTGAAGGTCAAGGAACGGGTGCCTGACCGTATTCTGGTGCTGGCCGATCAGCTTGTCAATGTTGATATTACAACCGATGATCTGCGTCAGCGCCTCTCTGAAGGGAAAGTTTATGTTCCCGGACGTGTGGAAACAGCCCTGTCCAACTTTTTTCAATCTGAAAATCTTGAGCAGCTCAGGGAGCTGACCCTGCGGGAGCTTGCTGCACAGCTTGATTCGAAGCGTCGTAACCACATTCATGATGATTCGGTTTCCAATCCCGATCAGCTTATGGTGTGCCTCAGTTCAAAAACCCGGAACTGTGAAACCATTCTGCGCTACGCATCGCGGATTGCGGGGCGTCTGAACAGAGACTGGTATGCGGTCTATGTGCAGACACTCTCCGAAAGTCCAACCAATATTGACGCAAAAGTGCAACGCTTGCTTTCCAATACGCTTGCTTTGGCCCAGCAACTTGGCGCGACAGTCTTTACCTATAAAGGTGACGATGTGGTTAAAACCATTCTGCAGTTTGCCAGAGAATATCGTGTAGGACACATCATCATCGGTAATTCAGGAAGAAAACTGTCGTTATGGCAACGTCTCCAGGGGCTGCAGACCATTATTGAGCGATTGATCAGTGAATGTCGGGGGATCAACGTTATTGTTCTTGATACCCGAAAAGAGGGTGCTGCTGAAAAGACAAAACTCTTTTCAGGCATTAAGGGGAGCCTTACGGCAGTAAGCCGGTCGCAACATGGATGGAAAGAACCGATCAGAAGCGCAAAGGCTGTGCTCTGGGAGAGTGTTCTTGAAAAAGAAGAGGCTTTTCGCCAGTTGCTGCACGAATGCACTCTTGCCAATCCCGGCATTGACGAAGTGAGTGCGCTCAAAAGCATCCTTGAACGGGAGCAGCAGGGAGGGACCTTTGTTGGTTCAGATATCGCCATCCCACATGCCAGACTTGACAATCTCAACACCCCGGTTCTCGCAATAGGTGTCAACCGGATAGGGATTTATGATGCAGAATCAGGCAAAACAGCCCGGATTATGTTTCTGATGCTCTCCCCGAATTCCGATCCTGACAGTCACATTCGACTCCTTGGCGCCATCAGCAAGATGGCCTCCGACAGCCATTGGCGGAGTATGATGCTGAACTCCCAAAGCAAAAAGGAGATTATCCGGATTATACGGAACTGGCTGCGGTAGGTTTGGCAATGCTCGTGCGTTTAGCATTTAATTTTTACAAGCAAAATTCATAGCTTCGTGTGATTATCTGCTGCACTGTTTAAGGTAAAGTAAAATTCATGGAATATATTTTTGCTGGTTTTGATTGATTGGTATAAAACGGAATGACAAATGAGCAATCCCATGAAAAAATTACTTATTCTCATTCCCCTTATCTTTTTCTGCTCCTCGTTCTGTTTTGCAGATGATATTCCAATATCAATTTTGTCAAGGTACAAGCAGATCGTCAATCTTGTCAGGCAGCACAAGGCCAGCGAATTGGCACTCCTTATTGAGTATCCGCTGAAAAGAGAAAATCCCTTTCCCCCCAGAGCCTCTTTTCGCTCCTGCCTTGCTCACCAAGCCACACTGCTTGCCTACAGATAAAAAACACGTCATCAGTCGCGGAATACTCAAAATACCTGCGTACATTACCCTCATCCGTGTTTAGGAACAGAGGTAGTAATGAGAGCTATTATTTGTCAGTATGGTTTAAAAGAATAAAATTACTGCACAAGGCGGGGAGACGGAGATAGTCTGACTTTGCGATCTCGGCCTCACCTTTGCGTCAGATACAAATAAAAGCAGTTACATATACATAGAAATATGCCGGAAATCTGTCGGTTTTACGGAATTATTATTCGGATTTTCTTAATTGATAAAGAACATCCTCCGCGACATATTCATATAAAATATGGGGAATATGTCGCCGTAATGGAACTGGATCATCTAAACATCATTGAGGGTAAATTGCCTAAAAGATGTGGTCACCTTGTTAGAGAATGGGCTGAATTACATCAGAAAGAACTTGTTGAAATGTGGGACACTCAAAATTTTCACCAAATTGAACCTTTGGAGTAAGAAAATGAAATTACAGAATTTTCAAAATACAGGGTTTGAATTTTCATTAATATTTGCAAATGGTGATAATATAATTGTTAATCTAAAAACTCTTCTTGGTAAGCATGTATCAGAAAGCGATTTATCTTCTGCAGTAATTGACTCTGAGTGGGGATGTCTTGAATTTTGCAATGGTAGTATTGATATCGAACCATCAACACTGTATCACTACGCACTAAATAACGGTGATGTCATCAGGCAATCATCTGACAGGCATCTCCAGCCGACCGCTTTTCCCTGCGCTTCAGGTGTCGGCTGAGTTTGTGTTGTTCGTCCTCTTTAGCAGTAATCGAGAAGCACATGCAATCTGAAGAACATTGGGATCGGGTGTACGAGACAAAGGCAACTGAGTCGCTCAGTTGGTTTCAAGCGCATGCAAGCCGCTCGCGACACCTGATTCAGAGTACAGGTGTTGCGCTGTCGGCACCGATTATTGATGTCGGCGGCGGGGCATCAACGCTGGTTGATGATCTGCTTGCCGATGGCTATTCAAACCTCACAGTACTGGATATCTCTTCGGCGGCGCTGGCTGCAGCGAAGAAGCGTCTGGGTTCCGGACGCAGCGCGAAGGTGCAATGGCTCGCGGCAAATATCACCGAGGTCAAGCTCCCCGTTTATGCCAATGAGGTGTGGCATGACCGGGCGCTCTTTCATTTTCTTGCCTCAGCGCAAGAGCGGCAAAGCTATGTTCAGGCGGTGTTGAGGTCGGTCAAGCCTGGCGGGCATGTCATTGTGGCAACGTTTGCCGAAGATGGCCCAGTCCAGTGCAGCGGGCTCCCGGTGGTTCGCTACAGCGCACAAGGCTTGCATGCTGAGTTCGGTGCATCGTTTGATCTGGTGCGCCATGAGCACGAAGCACACCACACCCCATTCGGTACTGCTCAGCAGTTTGTCTATTGCTGTTTCCGGAAGCTTGTTTTGTGAGCAGAGGGCTGGCATTTTCTGTCGCATGATGTCCCAAAACCGTGCTTTTCCAATAACCCATCAAGGGTGCAGAACTGTTTTTTTTCGGTGTCAGCCTGATTTCCAGTTCGCAGCCAACAGCTTCCGCATACTTTCTGAGCGTCGTTATGGAAGGAGCATGTTATAATCCAGTTCAGGATTTGCCAAAAATCGTCTCACCGAAAAAACTTGTTCAACATTGGGATACAGGGTAAATTGCGCGAAAACATCTTTATTTTTTTTCTGTAACCAGCAAAAAGGAGGGGAGATGATGAAGGTCATGCCAAATGGGAGCCGTTCTTGTTCGTTGAAGGGCCAAGCAGAGTATGAGCGGGGTAGAGGTGGAAACCGGCTGTCAAGGGTTGTTGGTTTTCTGGTGGTGATGAGCCTCTTTAGCATTTTCGGAGTCTGTACGGCTTCACAAAAAAAGCCTGCCAAAGTTTTTGCTCCAGAGAACTTTGTTTTTATACGAGGTGGGGAGTTTACGATGGGGAGCCCGGAGGGAGAAGTTGGTAATGCCGAAGCCAAAGCGTTTTGGCTGCAAAACTTTGGTATAGACTACAGCGAGACGCAGCATCAGGTGAAGGTGAGCGACTTTGCGATGAGCAAATATTCGGTGACGGTTGGAGAGTTCAGGCGCTTTGTAGAAGCGACAGGGTACAAGACAGATGCTGAAAAAGGTGGTAATAGCGTTGTTTATTTTGGTAACAACACTGTCGGATTCAAAAATAATGTCAACTGGCGTGACGGTGTAAGGGGTGTTCGGCGTCCTGGGAGCGAGGATAATCATCCAGTGTTGCATGTGAGCTGGAATGATGCGATGGCGTATTGTGAGTGGATGACGAAACAGAGTGGAAAAACGTATCGTTTGCCAACGGAGGCTGAACGCGAGTATGCGTGCCGGGCTGGTACGACAACGCCGTTCAATACGGGCGAGAACCTGACGACAGATCAGGCGAACTATGATGGCAACTATTCATACAGTAATAATCCGAAAGGGGTTTACCGGGAGAACACGGTACCGGTGAACAGTTTTGCACCGAATGCGTTGGGGTTGTACAACATGCACGGGAATGTGTATGAGTGGTGCAGAGACTGGTTTGGCGGTAGGTACTATGACGAATGCAAAGCGAAAGGAGTGGTAGAAAATCCTGCTGGGCCTGAAACGGGTTCGCGCCGTGTGCTTCGTGGCGGGAGCTGGGGCCGCAATGCCGAGAACTGTCGGTCGGCGAATCGCTTCAGGTGCCCGCCCGGCGACCGTAGCGGCAGCTTTGGCTTCCGCCTGGTCTTCGTCCCGTAGTTCGGGGGCAGTTTTCCGACTTTGCTTTTGAGCTATGCGGAGCACGCTTCGATACGGCCTTCGGCCTACTCAGCGGCCGGGTTTATTACAAAGCTGCTGGTCGCCGAGTAGGCCGAAGGCCGTATCGAGGCGCACCTCAACCGAGCAGGTGGGGCAGGAACCGAAGAAATGCCGCCCTTTTGGGCGGCCGATTTTTAAAACGCTCAGTTCCAGATAAACGTCTTGAGGAGGCACCGGCATGGGCTATGAACCACCGTATTCCATTACACCATTGATGGTTCGGCAGGTTGCAGAGATTGTTGAGCTCGTTACCCGCTGGTCTGCTGCTGATGAACGCAGCCTGACTCCGCAGCTCCGGCGAAGCAATCGAATTCGTACCATTCAGGCGTCGCTGGCTATCGAAAACCACTCCTTGATGCCATGATTGAAGCGCTCTCACCCGCGTTAGAAAAAATGTCGGATAAAACGTCGGAAAAGATGTCGGAAAAAATAATTGCGGCACTGAGGCAGAATCTCTCAATGACGATTGCTGGACTTGCCCGACGTTTTGGGGTTGGCAATGGGAGGTTCTGGAGTGAATATGGGAAGACGCAGAGGTGTCTCCACGGAACAGCCGGAGGCGCTGATGTCGCAGGGAGGATGCTCGGAGGTCAGCAGAAATTTGAAAATATTCGGGTGAGATTTGCAGGCAGTGGTTATTTTTTTATCTTTAAAAATACAAATTATTCAGTTTATCTGTTGATTATCCGGTTGATAACCATGCGTATAACGAACACAAACGACCTTTTGCTTACCCTGAACCTGCTGCTGGCAGGTATTGGCGTTCGTGGGGGAGGTGCTTTTTAGTTCGTTTTCGCCGTCAGAGAGAACATTGTGAAAGCCACCAGTCCCTCGGGGATTGGTGGCTTTCTTCATTTATCTACATTCATAAAAGAAGAAAAGGGAGCGATGACCATGATGAATTATAAAAAGTATGCACCTTACCCATTGGTCACTCTTGCCGGGAGAGGCTGGCCGGAGAAGACAATCACGAAAGCGCCGATCTGGTGCAGTGTGGATCTTCGCGATGGTAATCAGGCCCTGCCGGTACCGATGAGCGTGGATGAAAAGGTTGCCATGTTTCAGCTTCTTGTCTCTATTGGCTTCAAGGAGATTGAGGTTGGTTTTCCTTCAGCGTCAGCGACCGAGTTTGCTTTTGTGCGCAGGTTGGTTGAGGGGAAGCTGATTCCTGATGATGTCACCATCCAGGTGCTGACGCAGTCACGGGAACATCTGATTCGCAAAACCTATGAGGCAATTCGTGGCGCCAAACATGCCATTGTGCATCTTTACAACTCAACCTCAACCTTGCAGCGTGATGTGGTCTTCCGCAAAAACAGGGAAGAGATCAAGGCTATTGCGGTCGAGGGGACGGCGCTTGTTCGTCGTCTGAAAGAAGAGAGCGGCAATACGGGCATTCGTTTCGAGTACAGTCCGGAAAGCTTTACCGGTACGGAGCTTGATTATGCGCTTGATGTCTGCCATGCGGTTATGGATACTTGGGGTGCTTCTTCGGATAACAAGATTATCCTGAATCTTCCTTCGACGGTTGAGATGTCGCAGCCAAATATTTATGCCGACCGGATCGAGTGGTTTTGCCGCCACATCAAGAAGCGGGATGCTGTGCTGATCAGTGTTCATGCCCATAATGACCGTGGAACTGCTGTTGCAACCGCAGAATTGGCCTTATTGGCGGGCGCTGATCGTGTTGAGGGCGCGTTGTTCGGCAATGGTGAGCGGTGTGGCAATATGGATATTGTGACCATGGCGCTGAATCTCTTTACCCAGGGTGTCGATCCTGAACTTGATTTTTCTGATCTTCCTCGTATTCGGGAGGTCTATCAGCGTTGTACCCGTATGGATATTCATGCCCGCCAGCCGTATTCCGGAGACCTTGTCTATACAGCGTTTTCCGGTTCGCACCAGGATGCTATCAGCAAGGGAATGAAGGCGCAGCCTTCGTCACCCGACGGATTATGGGCGGTACCCTATCTTCCGATTGACCCTCAGGATGTTGGCTGCACCTATGAGGCTATTGTGCGGATCAACAGTCAGTCCGGGAAGGGAGGCGTGGCGTATGTGCTTGAGAAGGATTACGGCATCCAGATTCCGAAATGGATGCAGCCCGATTTTGCTGAAGCGGTTCAGGCTGTTGCCGATATGACCGGCGCAGAGTTGACCTCCGATCAGATTCACGATCTTTTTCATGCTGAATATGTGAAACTCAGGGAGCCCTATGCGCTCAAGAAGTGCCAGATCAAATGGGATGATGAGGATCTTGAGCGCAATGATGAAGAGTCGACCTCAATCAGTTGTATTGTACAGGCTGTGAAGGGTGATCTCAGTTTTGAGGCTCAGGGGAATGGTCCGCTTGATGCTTTTGTCAAGGGATTTGTCCGGGTGAGCGGGCTCGATTTCAGTATTGATGAGTTTGCCGAGCATGCTATCGGTCGCAGTGCAGGAGCCCTTGCCGTAGCGTATATCAAGATTGTCTGTGCAGATGGCAGTGTCTCTTTTGGCGCGGGTATCGATTCAAATATCAGCCTTGCCTCAATCAAGGCAACGGTGAGCGCGCTGAACAGGCTGCCGTAACAGGAGTTTCTCCTGGCGCCATGGTCAAAAACGTGATGAAGTGTGGCTCAGGGGGAGCCAGCTTCTGACGTTTTTCCTTTCCGGGCGTACTCGTCAGAGTGACAAGGGAGCGTTGCAGGTTGTTCTTTCACTTGCAGCGCTCTCTTTCTTTGCTGAGAGGGTCGGAGGCAGGCGTGACAATACGTTGCCACCCCGGAAAGTTCCGGGGAAGTCGGGAGCAACCTAAAACATCAAAAAAGGAAGGTCAGGCGCTTACCTGGCGTTTTTCCTGAAGCATCATGAAAACCGCAAAAGCGACACCTGGCAACCAGCCAAGCAGTGTGAGAAGCCCGGTCAGCATGATTGTTCCTGCTTCCTTGTTTGTCACGGCGGCAGGGGGAAGAATAATAGCCAGAATCCATCTGCGAATATCCATTGTCAATCTCCGGTTTTTTTGTAAAATAATGAAGAATTTACGACTTATACCGGCAACAAGCAATGCCTAAACGTTATCCAGTTGTTTTTTACAGGCAGACTCTTCATGCAATTGCTTGGATTTTAATTCTAAAATTGTAAATTAGACTCCCTTCAGAAATAATCCTGAGTAAAAAGAGTGCTCTTGATTTGTGAACATAAATTGAAATAATTTGCCTAAGAAAGTTCATCCCGACGTGGTTTTGGATGATGTTGTTGAGGTCATTGACGAGCCCAATTTTAATAACTACAATACCTCTCCAGACCCGCCCAGTCCTTATGCCGACCTTGAAAAAAAGTATCGCAAAAACCGTTTTAACAAAAGCAGGGTTAAAACCGCTTCTGACTATTTCAGTGTAAGTGGTGGCGGTATGCATGCGGCTTCTAAAAGTTCGGATGGCAACAAGCAGCAGAAAAGAAAACCGAAAAAGAAGACTTTTTCAAATGCATCCCGTGTGACTTCCGGCAAACGCAACCCGTAAGCGTTCCAGAGAAGTGACAGGGTGGATGCCCGGTTCCCTTTGCTCAGCGAGAACTGCCTGTTTTTTTCAATTCATTCAGCAGGGTCTTAACCCCTGCAATGATCAGCTCTGGGATTGGTGCGTCTTTTTTTTCTGCGGGGCTGTATATGATTCTGTCAAGCGAGTCAAGGATGGCCGGGAGAGCGGATTGGCTCTCTTTTGTCATGTCGATACGCATCAGCTCACCTTCAAGTTCTTTTCTTGTCAACCCGCCCGGGCTTTTTACTCCGGCATCTTCAAGTGCGGCAAATAGTTGCTGTTTCATCATTCCGGCAGAGATACCGCTATTGGCAGGATGCTCGTCTGTGCGATTGCTCCGTTTTTTTTCTGTATATCCGAGATATTTTTTCCTTTTCAGTACAACCACAATGCAAGCGAGTGCCACCAGTATAACGATGATGGTACTGATGAACGGTCGGGGAGTATCACTTTGGGCTGAGGGGAGGATTGTCTTGAAAGGTCCATTGTCGCCCGTCATGCTCCCCTCTCCCTGTGCGGCTGGTGTTACGGTAATGGCGAGCGGTTTTGAAGACAGTGTGCTGAATTGCCTTGTTTCAGGATTAAAGACAACCAGACGCAGTGCAGGGATCTGAAAATCGCCTGCTGCTTGAGGCCATGAAGTAACGCTTGTTGATATCGAGCCGGAGGTAAGCGCCGACTCTTTATTGAGGGTGATGGTTCTGGTTGGAGGGTTATGCCGAAAGCTGTCCGGGAGCTGAAGCTCAGGAATTTTGAGGGTATTAAGACTTCCTGTGCCTGTCAGTGTCATTGTCAGGGATAACGGCTCTCCACTGTTGAGATGCTGCTTGTCGGCGCGAACATCAAGTGTGAAGTCGCCAACAGCGCCTGAGAACGCTCCAGGTACAGGCTCAGGAAGGGAGCGTGCAGCGATGAGAATGGCGGGCGCTGTTATTTCAATTCGAGTATCGGTCAGCTCTTTTCCGCCTTGTTGTGGCAGAACGCATTGCATCGTGTATCCTGAAACGGTGAGCCTGCCGCTCTGGACAGGTACCAGCCGAAACTGTTTGACAACGGCACATCTGAACTGTTCTCCATGAACTGTTGTCGGTATACTCCTGATAAATCGGTCGGCCGCACTCTCTTTTGCCCATAAGCCAGGAAGCGAAGGGCTTGTTTCACTCGAGATTTTAGGCGCATTATCCTTAAAATACAGTGTGTATGTCAGAAGCACTTCCTGACCGACAAAGGGCTGTGAGGTGCTTGCTGAGGAGGTAAGGAATGGTTTGTTGTCCGGATTTTCTGACGCATCTGTCATTGTTGTGGCGAAAAAAAAGAGCGCAACACACAACACGACGGGGCGGTATAGGTAACGAAATATGGCCATAAAGTTTATTTCATAAGTTCCCTGGAACGTGCCGCTGCTGCGGCAACTGTTTCAACAAGAATCTGTCGGATATTTTTTTCGTCCATGATTTTCAGTCCGGCCTCTGTTGTTCCCCCTGGTGTGGTGACATCGCGTTTGAGTTCGTCCGGCTTTTTTGTGCCTGAAAGCACCATTTTCGCAGCCCCGATCATGGTTTGTGCGCCAAGAAGCAACGCTTCATCATACGAAAGGCCGCACTGCCGTCCCCCTTCGGCAAGCGAGTCAAGCAGAGAAAACATATAGGCTGGTCCGCTGCCTGAAAGCGCTGTTGCAGCATCCATCTGTGATTCTTCCAGAATGAGTACCCGGCCAATCGAACTGAAAAGGTCAGAGGCCAGAGCAATATCCTCATCTGACGCCATTTTTCCTCGGCAGAGAGCGGTCATCCCTTCGCCAACTAATGCCGGAGTATTGGGCATCACTCTGATGACTTTTGCATCATCTCTTGCGCTCATTCTGATAAACTCTGACGAGATGCCTGCGGCGACGCTTATCAACAGGTGACTTGCACTGAGCGATGGCTTCAGTTCGCCAAGTACTTCAGCAATCTGGTAGGGTTTAACGGCAAGAATAATGACTTGTGCTTTTCGGGCAACATCTTCAATGGTCAGACAGGGCTGAACTGGGTAATCAGCGCAAATTGAGTTCAGCGCAGCCGCATCTTTGTCAAAACCTGAAATAACCGTGTTTTGTCTTTGGCTGAGACCTCCAATAAGAGCGCGGGCAATTCTTCCGGTTCCGACAAAGCCAATATGAAGATGAGTCATTATTGAAATAATATTTGAGGTGAGAGATGTGTTGAGAGAGGAGAAGCAGGTGACTGACTGAAAAGGCATGAAATCCTCTCCACGCTCAGTTGTTTCGCGTCCTTGTTCTGGATACAAATTTGTTCAGCCGTTTCGGCAAAATAAAAGCGGGGAGTTGACGTGTTCCAGCTCCCCGCTTTTGTATTTTACTTCGATTTATCAACCATGAATGCTACTGCGCTGCTTACCTGTTCATTGGTCAAGCTTGCATTTCCACCTTTTGCCGGCATCATGCCAGCTTTACCCTGAAAGCCTTCGAGTGATTTTTTTGTGATCACTTCAAGTCCCTGAGGGATACGCGCGCTCCAAGCAGCTTTGTCGCCTGGTTTTGGGGCGCCCATCATGCCAGCTTCGTGACATCCTGCACAATTGGCATCATACACCGCTTTGCCGGCTGCCAGTTTAGGATCTGCCGGAGCTTCAGTTGCGGCTGGCGCAACCGGCGCAGGAGCCGCTGCTTCAGGCGCAGCCGCTGCTTTTTTGTCGTCAGGAAATTTGAGGGAGGCAGGTGGTTTTTCAAGGCCGCATGCGCTGAGTAAAAAAAGACCCACGGTCAAAAGAGGCAGAAAAGGCTTCATGGTCATTATTGATAAAGGTTAAGTTTGTTATGCCGGGTGTGTGAAATTCCAAAATCTTGTTAGACAGTTTAAAAATTATTCGGCGTATGGCAAAATGGTTTTTTATCCACGGCTCTTTTCCTGCTGATGCTGGAGGTCATGACGCGACAGGCCATAGAGGTGCGTGTAAAAAAGGTTGAACAGCATGACGGCACTTTTTGCTCTGGGAGCCGCCATGCCTCTTGCGAGGGAGTTCTTCACACTGAACACTTTCCGGGTAAGGGCAGAGTAGCTCTCGACAAAGGCGTCAAGCGGAATGTTTTTTGGAGTGTAAAGCATCTCCTGCCCAAACGAGTAACGGTAGGCGGTAAGGTCGAGAGGATCAAAAAGCAGGCGACCTTCCTGCCGTAGTCGTTCAAAGACCTGTGTTCCGGGAGTTGGCCGCAGAATATTGATGCCTGGAACGTCGAGCTGTGTCTCGTTGATAAAGTCAAGGATGGCTGCCGGAGTCTCAAGAGTGTCGCCGTCAAGGCCGTAGATAAAGCTGCCGTAGAGGCTTATTCCTGCTTTTCTTATCGTCGTTATTGCCCGTACCAGTTCACTGGCCCGGTTCTGGTTTTTTTTATGAGCGTTCCGGCTTTTTGCCTCAACACTCTCTATGCCTACCAGGAGCGCCTGGCATCCTGACGCAGCAAACGTTTCAAGCAACTCATGCTGCTGGCCAAGAGTTGTTGTCGCCTGTCCGAACCAGCGGATATTGAGTGGAACGAGTTTCCGAAAAAGTTCAAGGGCATAAGCGGGGTCGGCATTGATGGAGTCATCGACAAAAAAGAATATTCTGCGATCATCCTGCTGAAAAAGGGCAACTTCACTGACGACATCCTCAATTGCTCTTCGGCGCAGCGTATGGCCGTTGAGAAGATGGACATTACAGAAGTCGCAGTTGTACTGGCACCCTCTTCCGGTCTGGATAAGATTGGTGGTGAAGTACCGGTTTTTGATGAGCGCATGTTTACTGACCGGCCTTGAATGCTGGAGATCGGGAAAGCTCTCTGAGCGATAGAGTGGCTTGAGGCTGCCTGTTGAAAGGTCGTTGAGCACATTTTTCCAGAGATCGTCGGCCTCTCCTGAGACAAGGACGTCAGCATGGGGGCGGCATGAGTCTGGGAACAGAGTGACATGGGCGCCTCCAAGCGCAATCGGAATTCCTGCGGAACGAAGGTGATCAGCCAGATCAAAGGCATTTTTCGCCATTCCGGTCTGCACACTGATACCCACCAGATCCCATTGAGCGTTCATCGGAAACTCTTCAAACCGCATGTCGCAGATCGACTGTTCAACACCCGGCACCTCGATGGAGCTGAGAATCATGAGCGAGAGCGGCGGAATGGCAAACTGGCTCTGCTTGATGATTGCTCTGAATGATCGGTTGAACCAATTGAAAAAGGGGTTGATCCTGTTTTCGCTGTAGAGTGAGCGAGCGCCATCAACCCCGCTCTCTGAAGGAAGAAAAACCAGCAGGACTTTTTTGGTTGGAGGCATTGCGCGTTACCAGTCCTGAGTGTTTTTGTTCTCTTGTGATGCTGATTTTCCTCTTCCGGAGAGTTGTTGCATCAACGAGGATTCATTTTGCTGGGCATTCTCAAGCAGTCTGTCGGAAATCTCCTGACTGACGCCGGAAGCAGGTTGAAGAGAGCTTTTAGAGTCGCTCTTTGATGACGCTGACTGTTTTGGCGTTTCAAGCTCATACAGGTAACGGCGGACGATTTCATAATTGATTTTGGCATCGCCATCATCCGGTTCTGCGAGTAAAACCTTTTTGAAGCGGTTAAGCGATTGTCGGAAGAACGCTGTTTTTTCTGCTTTGGCACTGCTGCCAATTGCTTTCATTGCAAGCGTATTACCTTCATTGTAGAGTGCTTTCAGTTGGATCTCCCGATGTTCACGGCCAGCAGGTTTGGCGCTGTAGGAAAAAAGCGCGGCGGCTTCAGGATATTTTCCCTGCATGTAAAGAGAGCAGGCGAGATTAAAGCAGGCGGCTGTTTTTTCTTGTTGCTCGGGAACGAGGGTGACCAGTTGCCGGAAAATAGTTTCTGCCTCTTTGTAAGCACGACGTTCATAGAGCGCATAAGCTTTCAGTTGCAGACGATACTCCGCCAGCATCTCCTGCATTGAAGATGCAAGTGCAACTGCAAGCAGGAGAGTGTGAAGAAAAATCATGGCGAAGTCACTCCCGGAAACGTCAGTTACCGAGGAATGCTTTCTGTACCGCGCTGACACCAGCGCCGATTTCAAAAGTGAACTCGATCTCTTTCAGTGCCCGTTCAATACCGCCAATGACGGTCAGCATGTCGAGTTCATCGTAAAAGCCAAGGTGGGAAATACGGAAAATTTTGTCCTTGTACTCATCCTGGCCTGCGGCAACGGTAATACCATTGCTCTTTTTCAGTGCCTTGTTGAATGCGGACCATTTGACTCCTTCAGGCAGCCATACGGGAGTAACCGCAAACGATGGCGAGTTGCTGAAGAGTTTCATGCCAAGAGCCTGGCATCCCTGACGGCAGGCATCAGCGAGCCGTTCGTGCCTTTTCCAGATATTCTCAATTCCTTCAGCTTTGACCATCTGTAAGGCTTCATCAAGCCCAATGACCAAAGAAACTGCCGGAGTGAAAGGAGTATCGTCCCCAGCTTGCGCTTTCAGTGCTTTTTTCAGACTCAGGTAGTACTGCGGAAGGCCGCTCTGTCCTTTAATGATATCCTGTGCCCGTTCAGAGATGGCGACGAGCGCCAGACCGGGAGGCATCATGAGCCCTTTCTGGGAGCCTGTGATGCAGATATCGACGCCCCAATCATCAAACAGGAACTCGTGAGCGCCAACTGCCGTAATGCCGTCAACGATAACCAGTGCATCTGACTGTTCACGAATCAGGGCGCTGAGCGTCTTGATATCGGCGGCAGTGCCGGTTGATGTTTCTGAATGAGTCAAACAGACGCCCTTTGCATCCGGGTGCTCCCTGAGCAGCTCCGCAAGACGTTCGGGCTGAATTGCCGAGCCCCATGTCACTTTTTCTTCAATACAATTGCCGGTGAAAACACGAACCAGTTCGCCCCACCGTTCTCCAAATTTTCCGGCGTTGACCGTGATGACCTTGTCGCCCTGCTTGAAGAGACTTGAAATTGTGGCTTCCATGCCGCCGGTTCCGGAACAACTGAGCACAACGACCGGCTGGGTTGTTCTGAACAGGTATTTGAGATCTTCGTGAACCCTGGTCAAAATCTCCATGAACTCGGGGTTCCTGTGATGGATAATCGGAGCCGCCATGCGAAGCATGACATTTTCAGGCACTGGGGTTGGTCCTGGAGTGAATAATCTTTTTTTCATCTCTTCAAAAGAATGGGTTAAGTTAAATCCATAAGCGAAGTGAATTCATCAAAAAGGTAGTGAGAATCGTGCGGTCCCGGTGCAGCTTCGGGATGGTACTGGACTGAAAAACAGGGCAGTGTTTTGTGCCGGACACCTTCCACGGTATTGTCGTAAAGGTTGAGGTGTGTCATTTCAAGCTCTTCGGGCAGCGAATCGATGGCAACGGCAAAGCCATGATTTTGTGATGTTATCTCTATCTGACTGCTTGCAAGGTTTTTAACCGGATGGTTGCCGCCGTGATGGCCGAATTTCAGCTTGTAGGTTTCAGCGCCGAAAGCAAGCGACAGCAGTTGATGACCAAGGCATATTCCGAAAATGGGCAAAGGTCTTGTGTTCCGGTTATGATCGACAAGCTTTTTAATGGTCTCAATGGCATAGCCAACAGCCGAAGGATCACCCGGGCCGTTTGAAAGAAACACCCCGTCCGGATTGAGTGCAATTACCTCTTCGGCAGATGTTTCAGCCCGTAAAACCGTTACCTTGCATCCCGCTTCGTGCAGCATACGCAGGATATTGGTTTTGATGCCGAAGTCAAATGCTGCCACATGGTAGCGTGCATCCTCTTTTTCAAGAATATAATTTTGATCAATGGTCACCGTTTTTACCAGGTCGCGGCCTGACATTTCAGGACTGGTGAGCGCCTTCTCTCTCAGTTGTTCATCGCTTTCATCAACCACGGAAATCACACCTCTCATGGCTCCTTTTTCACGGATTTCCCGAACAAGCCTGCGGGTATCAATACCGGCAAGACCGGTGACATGAGCTTCCTTCAGCACAGAATCAAGACTTTGTGAGGCTTCGAAGTTACTGTGAATGCGTGACACTTCGTGAACGATAAAGGCGGATGCCCATATTTTCACCGACTCGTTATCGTTTGGATTGATTCCATAGTTTCCGATCAGCGGATAGGTCATCACCACCATCTGGCCCGCGTATGACGGATCGGTCAGTATTTCCTGGTATCCGGTGATCGAGGTATTGAATACTACCTCGCCGGTTGTTTCTCCGATATGGCCGAATGCGGTGCCTCTATAGACAGATCCGTTTTCCAGAACCAGTTTTGCACTTGTTGGCTGCATTATTCTTGTTACTCTTTGGTCGTGAGTTTATCGCCAGATTCCTGTTTTTCAATATTGGCAATGGCGGTGCGGTCAAACTTGATTTTTGTGGTCTCACTGACCTGAACAAGAACGGTTTTCTTTTCGGTGTCTATTCCGGCTACAGTTCCGTGAGCGCCTCCTATGGTGACCACCTTGTCTCCTCGTTTCAGGCTGTCAAGCACTGTTTCTCTCTCTTTCTGTTTCTTCTGCTGAGGACGGATCATGAAGAAATAAAAGACAATAAAAATAAGGACTAAAGGAACAATCTGAATCAGGGGATTTGGTGCTGCCTGGCCTGCAACCGGTGGTGCGAAAAGGAGTAAAGACAAAATAATAGTGTGCATGAGATCGTCGTGATATTAAGTAAAACGTAACAGTTTTTGTGACCCGTCATGTAATGTATTTATTGCCTTCGCGTTATTTCAAAATACATTACCGCCTTGCTGCCATAAAAGCGTTACCATGGTATTGTCTACCTTGTCTGAGAACATACAAAAAAGCTTGTTCATGGACACAAAAAAAAGCAATACCTCTCTTTCTGTTCATCTTTTCGGATAAAAACTGGAATGCGGTATTTCAGGTGGACCCTATCCCGGTCTTGATATGCTCTCTTTCGTTAATGGTACTGCCGACAATTTCACAGCCTGTGTTTTTTCGAGCCTGTTGTAGGCGAAGGTTATGCCGATGGCGAAAGCCATAGCTCCGACACCGAGGAGAACATTATAATATGGTGGGGCAGTCAGGGCAATCCGGACAACGACGGTGGCAACGGCAAAGCCGGAGTTGCGAAATACTGTCTGGTAGCTTGAACTGTAGCGTAAAGAAACCAGCACCAGCAGCACATCACTGAAGACAAGAACCGTGTAGAATATTGCAAAGAAATCAAATGTCGGCAGAATATTCAGATATAAATAGGCATCGGCGATACCGATTCCGCTGAAAATGAACAAGAGAAGAAGTGCTACAAGCTTTTTAAAAGCAATAAAGTTTGCGGTGACACCAGGATTCTGTGTCATAACGCGTTGTTGTTGCAGTTTGTAATAGATACCGATCATGAGAAAAATTACCAGGCCGCCGCTGGCATTGGAAAGGATATGCAACACAGGCTTTGATGCCTCAGTCCACGTAAGAGGCTCGTGAAAGTAGATGAATTCATTAAATGAGTGACGAAGCAGAATGAGCGACAGGATCTCGAACTGCTTGCCAATCGAAACTGCAACAGAGTTGGAAAGACTGAAAACCAATCCGAGAACTTCAAGGCCAAGTAACATGGAAAAAGCAACATTAATGGCGTAATAGTGGTTTGACGGCACAATTTCCGCAAGCTCTTCCGGAATCAATCCCTGACGGCGAAGCTCTATGAGGGCGAGTGTTCCGAGGAAAGCAATGATCAGAACATTCGCCGCAGTTCGCTCGGTGCGCTTATACTCCCAAAAATGTTCTAACGAATTAAACAGGGTGTCAACGTGACTGAGAAATATTGTCATAACTTTTTTTATGGGTTTAAAGGATCAGGCGTCTTTTGATTTTTTTTAGGATAGCGAAATATTGGCGAACTAATATATTAAAAGACACTATGCCTTTTTTAATGCATCTCATTATTGACAAAGATGTAACAGACTGGAGTAATGACAAGGGAGCTTTCCCTTCAGGTGGGGATTATCATCAATCTGGAGATTCTGTGGGATGGAACTCTTTCAATCAGGCCCTCTTTGCGCCAGCGGCAAAGCTTGCGTAGGGAGCAATATTGTAGCAGCGCTCAGCATTCATTCCCCGGGAGAGTTTCAGCCCTGCAAGGGTAGCAATCATGGCAGCGTTGTCTGTTGAATAGACTGTGGCTGGCAGATGCAGTGTCATTCCTTTTTTATCGCAGGCCTCTTGCATGGCTTTTCGCAGCGCAGAGTTGGCGCTGACTCCTCCGGCAATTGAAACTGCCGTAATGTTCCTGCTGAGTGCGGCCGCGATTGTTTTTTCGACCAGCACGCTCACAATGGCAGCCTGGATTGAGGCGGCAATGTCTGCTTTATGGCAGTCAATATACTCAGGGCTCTGTTTCTGCAGCCAGGTCAGCACAGATGTTTTTAGGCCGGAAAAGCTGAAATCAAAATTTCCTTGCCAGCTTTTACTGCTCTGTGACTGAGAGGTGAGTGCTCTTGGAAACAGATGGAAGGCAGGGTCGCCCTGTTTGGCCAGTTTGTCGATGACAGGGCCTGCAGGGTAGGGCAGGCCAAGCATTTTTCCGGTTTTGTCGAACGCCTCTCCTGCCGCGTCATCAAGCGTCCGGCCTATAACGGAATAGGAGAGATCAGGCTCAACAATGGAAAGCAGCGTATGGCCCCCTGAGACAGTCAGAGAAACATAGGCGCCTTCAGGAGCGGTATGACCGGTACCTTCATTGATAAATGGCGAAAATATATGAGCCTCAATGTGGTTGACCGGCACAAGAGGTACTTCCAGAGCATAGGCCAAACCCTGCGCAAAACAAAGGCCTACCATGACGGCACCGATCAGGCCAGGGCCAGCGGTTGCCGCTATGACATCAAGTTCATTTTTTGTTATATTGGCTTGAGTTAGGGCGGCATCGACAATTGAAACAATAAGCCTTTCATGTTCTCTTGAAGCCAGTTCCGGCACAACGCCACCAAAAGAGGTGTGACAAAGCTGTGAACTGACGACGTTCGAGCAGACGTGTCCGTCACAAACGATGGCTCCCGATGTTTCGTCACAACTGGTTTCTATGCCTAAAATATTCATGGTCTCTATTATTTCAGAAAAACTATGGGCAAAGCTAACAATCCGGGCAACAAGAGCAAAGCTCCTGTCAAGGTAAGCATTCTCCATCTGCTTTTAATCCTTCTTGGAGCCGATATTATTCTGTTGTGCGCCCCAAGTATCGGGATCCTTAACAGCTTGTTGTATATCCCCGATCTCTACGCCTGGCCAGCTTCGATCGTCGGGCTTGCACTGTTGTTTCTCGGCTTCAGGGATTTATACAAGCAGGCGTAGAGGTTGCGCAAAAAAATGTTGAGCTATATCATCTTTTGTGAAAAAGTAGACGAGAGGAGCCACTATGCAGCTTGCCGTAGAACTTGAGGAGCTGGGAACCCGGATCATTGAGGCATCGAAGTTTCTTGAACATGCTGAGGAAGAGCTTTCTCAGCGAATTATCGGGCAGCGGGATGTGATCAGGCGGGTTTTTATTGCCATGCTGGTCAATGGCCATATCCTGCTTGAAGGGGTGCCGGGGCTTGCAAAAACGTTGATTGTCAGCACGTTTGCCGCTGCAATGAACCTCAAGTTTCAGCGCATCCAGTTTACTCCCGACATGCTTCCGGCAGATCTTGTCGGCACCATGATCTATAATCCAAAAGAGATGGAGTTCTATCCCCGCAAGGGGCCGGTTTTTGCCAACGTTATTCTTGCTGACGAAATCAACCGTTCACCGGCCAAAGTGCAGTCTGCGCTGCTTGAAGCCATGCAGGAACGACAGGTTACCATTGGCAGTCAGACCTTTCCGTTGCAGGAGCCTTTTATGGTGCTTGCGACACAGAACCCTATTGAGCATGAAGGCACCTACCTTCTTCCGGAAGCACAGGTCGACCGGTTTATGATGAAGGTTATTGTTGATTATCCATCTTATGATGAAGAGCTGGAAATTATGCTTCGATCAGCGACCAATGCAAGCAAGGTACCGGTCAAGGCGGTGGTGCACTCGGGCGATATTTTTCAGGCGAGAACCTTGATTGACAGGATTTATGTTGATCCGAGGGTGCAGCGCTATATCGTTGATCTTGTTGTGGCAACCAGGGTGCCGGCACAGTATGGGATGCCGGAGCTTGAGACCATGATTGAATACGGAGCCTCGCCGAGGGCCTCTATCTTTCTCCTTCTGGCCTCCAAAGCCCATGCTTTTTTGCAGCATCGCCCATATATTACTCCTGAGGATGTCAAGGCAATCGTCTATGACACGCTTCGTCACCGCATAAGGCCTGGGTATGAAGCCGAAGCGGAAAATATTAAACCTTCAGACATTATCAGGCAGATTCTTCAGCATGTGCAGGTGCCTTGATTTTGTTGCATGAAAACAGGTGGAGAGGAGTATGGAGAAGAGTGAAGAGTATCTGAAAGATCTCCAGCGTATCATCAGGCGGGTTGAAATTCGCTCGAAGCGTATGGCCAGTGAGCTGTTCAGCGGCGAATACCACTCTTCATTCAAGGGGAAGGGTATTGAGTTCAGTAATGTTCGTGAATACCAGTATGGTGACGATGTTCGTTCCATTGACTGGAATACCTCTGCCCGCAAGCACGAGCTCTATGTGAAACTCTTTACCGAAGAGCGCGAGCGGAGCCTGTTGCTTGTTGTCGACGCATCAGCATCAATGCTTTTCGGCAGCCGGGAGCACCGTAAAAAGGATCTTGCTCTTGAAGTAAGCGCCGTCCTTGCCTTCAGTGCTCTCCAGAACAACGACAAGGTTGGGCTTCTGGTCTTTACTGACCAGGTGGAAACCTATATTCCGCCACGAAAGGGGCGGCATCATGTGCTCATGATTCTTGAAGAACTTTTTCGGCTCAAGCCTCAAAGCCGTACAACCAATATCAACGCAGCGCTCTCTTTTATCAGATATACCCGCAGGAGGCAGGAAATCATTTTTCTTTTGACCGATCTTGTTGACAGCGACTATGAAAAAGGGATGAAGCTGCTGAATACCCGACACGACTTTATTCTGGTTCACATCAGTGACCCGCTCGACAAAGCCATTCCTTTCAGCGCGTTACTCGATCTTGAAGATCCTGAAACAGGTCAGCGCTTAACGGTAGATGGAGCAAGCCCGAGTACTCTTGCGCGTTATGGTCAGGAGCAGTCGCGTCAGCACGAAGAGCTTCGTCAACGGCTTCGTCGCATGCGTATCGATTCGGTCTTTCTTGATACTGATCGCTCATTTATTGGCGACCTGAACTCTTTTTTCCGGTATCGTGAACGCAAGGTTTGAGTGGCTTACAGCAAGGCCTCTCTTGCGGCCTCTGTTCATGCTTCTGTTGATATGTTCAACGGGTTGGCTGCCTGCATCTCCGGCACATGCAGGAAAGGGAGTTCCTGCTGTAACAATGATGGTTACCCCTGACACTCTCCTTGTCGGCGACCGCATTCATTGTACGATACAGATCACCAATCCTGACCAGGACGTTGCTTCGGTTGCATGGGGTGATGGTGTTGATTCTCTTTCGGTTCGAACGTTCGAGCCGGTCAGCAGTAAACACATCTCCTCATCCCTGCATTCTGGTCAGAGCCAGGAGAAGTTTGAGCTTGAACTTGCCGCCTTTGGTACAGGTCAGCAGCTACTCCCGCCATTTACGGTGGCGCTGCACGATATCAAGGGAAACATTACAAAAAAAATTGTCTATAAGCCATCGACCATGGTGTTTGTAAGAGCACTCACCGACTCCACCATGCGTGATCTCCGGCCTGTCAAGCCACCTCAGAAACCGCCGATTCCCTTATTGTTGATCATGCCAGTTATTCTTGGTGTTTTCGGTGTTGCCGGGCTGGTTCTCCTGCTGCTTTTTATGCTGAAAAGAGTTGTGCGCAAAAGCGCGGAAAAGGTCGATTCAGGTCAGGTTGCCCAGCGAAAACTGCGCAAACTTGGTTCAAGTCTTTCAGCCGGGATGCCTCCACACGAATGTTATGAAGAACTCAGCAATATCATGCGCTCCTTTCTTGAAAACCACTATCGTATCAGTGCACTTGAAGCGGTTACCCAGGAAATTGAGCGTGATCTGAAAAAGCTTGGTATCGCAGGCTTTGAAAGCATCATGAATCTTCTGAAGCAGGCTGATCTTGTGAAATTTGCAGACAGCCGGCCTGACGTCGAGGAATCCCGGCAATCACTGCACAAGGCATCGGAGGTTATTCGTTCAACCCGTTATTTTCGACCACACGATCAGCCGGTTGAGGCTGATGAACCACAATAACGCTCTGAAATAAGAGTGTTCAGTTGTTTTTGTGTCTGATACTGAGCAGTAATGTTACCAGTTGACCGCCAAAACGAAGCACTTCAGGATCAACAAGTGGTGCAAGGAGTTGTGGTGTTATTCGTCCCGGATTATTTCTGAGCCATTCGTTTCTGTACAAGACGCTCATGAGTTTGTCCATGGAAACTGAACATCCAATAGCGACAAGTTTGTCCAGCCTGATTTCAGGATAATCCTGATTTTTGTTAGAACTGTCAAGCTGGCCGACAGTCATGCGAAGTACCCTGTTGCTATTGCGTTCATCAAGGGAAAAATCAATGAATTTCCCTGCTGGATGCAGTATTCGAAGGCGGAGAGGCTTTGAAAGGTGAGTGCATGATGCAGCAGCAGGCTGTTCTATTTCACCCTTTTGCTGATCCAGAAAAGAGGCGAGAGCATTGAATAAAAGGTCGCAGATATGTTCGACAGAGTTGTTTTTGTTGACCCGCAGAAGAAGTGTGAGCTGAAAAAGATCAATGATGAAATTGATAAGCATCGCCTTTGTGGTATTGCGCTTCATGACGGTGCGGTAGCCATTAAAAGCCACATTGCAGTAGGTCAACATTGCAACCAGCGTCTCTGAATCCATGGTACGGGTTTCGATAACCGGGCAATAGTTATTGTAGAGATCCCAGTCGAAAGAGCGAATTTTCCCTTCATTTTTATATTCGTTGAAAATGCCGGTGCCGGGGTATGGCGTCATTATCATAAACAGCGCATGCCGTAGACCCAACGATTGGGCAAACTCTGGATAGGCAAGGGTGTCCTGTACGTTTTCGGTATAATGGCCAATAATAAAATATCCTTCTGCGCCAATATGATATTTTTTGCAAAGAGAAATAGCAGAAGATACGTCATCAAGGCTGTTTTTCTTGTTCATAAGAGCCAGAGTAGCTTCGTTCGGGCTTTCAATGCCCAGTCCTACTTTGCTGAGTCCTATTTTGCTCAGTTTGTCGAGAATTCGTTCAGCACGTACAAGGTCTTTTGCTCTTGATTCGGTCATAATCCGGAAATTGGTCAGCCCTCTCTCAATCATCAAATCGCAGATTTTTTCTGCCCTTCCGATGTTTGTAAGAAAGTTGGCATCCCAGATTTTAATAAGTTTCTTGTTTTTAGGGTCGTGCAGCAGCGCCATTTCTTCGACAACATTTTCGGCGCTTCTGCCTCTCCATGCTTTGTGCATTTGATCATTGGCACAAAACGAGCACTTCCAAGGACATCCTCTTGATGTGTATATCGTGTCAATTGAATAGGCATTGCCTTTTTCGCCATACCGGTCGGGCCTCAGACTGCGCAGAGGAAATCGTATGGAGTTTATGTCAGCAATAACCGGTCTTGGTTCCGTTTGCACAATGCCTCCACCCTCTCTGTAAGCAATTCCCCTGATATTGCGTGACGGGCCGTGAAGCACCAGCTCCCTGAAAGTTTCTTCACCCTCTCCGATAACAACAACATCAACACATGAAAGTTTGAGAACTTCTTCAGGCAGGGCGGTTGGATGAAATCCTCCCATAACAACAAATGCACCCGCTTCCTTGGCAATTCGCGCAAGTCGTTCCGCCTGTTTGAAAGCCCCGGTCATTGAAGATATGGCAACAAGGTCAATCGTTCTTTTTTTCAGAAGGGCTCGCAGACTGTCAAAAATACCATCATTGTAGAAATTATCTGGCATCACAAGGCTCTCGACATCATGCTCAACGGCGGCAGCAAGATAACATACGCCTATACAGTCAGTAATAAACCGGGGAAAGGGAACAATGATGGTCGCCGGAGCCTCAACAAGACAGAGGTGCTTAAAATATGCCATAACGTCCTACGCTTATTCCTCGGTTAATAGTACATAAACAAGTATAAGCATTACACGGGATAAATACAAAAGCGGCCTCCTGTTGAAAAGAGGCCGCCCCGGCAACTTTTATCAGGGCTTTATTGCTTCACACAGAAGGTGACCATATTTTCTGACAGTGCGAACATTACTGAATCCGATTGCCTCAAGAATCTCTTTGTATCTGCTCTGCTCTTTGAAGCCAAGCACCGAGAATGGCATTCCGGCTCCAAGAATATAATGGCTCAGGTAATCGAAATTAGGGTTTTCCGGATCATCAATAATCATGTCGAGAATGAGCAGTTTGCCTCCAGACGGAAGGGCTTCCCAGGCTTTTTTGCACATCATGTCGGTCAACTGTTCATTGGCGGAATACAAAATTCTGCAGAACATGACGGCATCAGCTTCTGGATATGCATCTCTGTAAATGTCTACAGCAGATCCTCTCAGGCGGTCAGCAATACCTTTTTCAGCCGCATTTTCGTTGACGAGTTCAACGGCGCCGGGCAGGTTAAGAATAGTGGAATCAAGCTGTGGAAACTTTTTCAGCAGGGCGGCTGAAATATCGCCAATGCCGCCACCAACGTCCACAAGTGTTTTTGCCGTTGAAAGATCAGCTTCCTCTTCCAGCAACATGATGGCGAAATGGGCATTACTGCGATGAATCTCTTCAAAATACCAATTCTCTTCCTTTGTTACCGGAGGATAGGGTACCTCAGCCTTGAAATTCAGCTCCCCTTTGACCGCATCGGCAATTTTCAGGTAAAAATTATCTGAAAGATGCGCCATGGCTTTTGCTACCGGAAGCATATACAGGTTAGGAAGCGCATCGTTGGGCAGAAACATCTTTTTCGCAAAAGGAGTAAGGCTCCATTTTCCATCTTCTAAGGTAGTAATTCCCATCTGCCGAAGAGTTTCAAGCAGCATGACAAGTCTTGATGGAACAGCACCGACACTCTTTGCAAGTGTTTCAGTGTCTTTAACTTCATCTGCAAGGTGTGAAAAGAGATCAAGTTCAAGAGCAGCCTTAAAGCAGCCAGTTTCCACAAGCCCTTTAAAAATAATTTCGTTTGCTCTGTGATTATGCTTCAATAACTCGCTGGCGTTCATAATAAAGAGATGCTGAATAGTTAGAGGAAATTAACATTGTGCTGAAAATCAAATAAAAACCCCGGCATCAGGGTCATCGGGAAACCTGTGCTGAAATTATTGCTGCTGAAAGCAAGGTTGACGTTGAAAAATTATGAGCCATCACAATCAGGTTTTTTACCAATAACCTAAAGGATCGATGCGCGATTATCCCTTGATGTTATTGAGTTTCTGAAACGTATCAAGTTGTTCGCGAAGATTCTTTCTGAATGCAAGACTGGTCACAAGATTGAGTAATTTATATGGATTTGCCCTGACCCTGTTGGCAATGTTTTTCCATGAATAAGCTTTGTAATAGCTGGTCATGAATTTGTGCTGAAACTTTATCGGATCGTACTTTTCTGAACGAATGACAAGATTCATGGCGTTGTATTTTTCCCAGTTTTCATCGGTAATCCACCCTTTATTTTTGTATTCCCAGTACATTGATGTTCCGGGATAGGGGGTGATAATCTGGAAAATCGGCATGAAAATATTGTTCTTGCTGACAAACTGAACAAGGTCATCCATATCCTCGTAACTGTCGAGAGCGGGATTCACCAGAAAATTTCCCTGAACATTCAATCCGGCCTGACGACACTCCTCAATCAGGCGGGCAAACTGGTCGGCTGAATTGACGTGGCCTTTATTGTAAGCTTCAAGGGTACTCTGTTTTATGGACTCGAATCCAACGAGCACCATAATGCATCCTGCGTCGACAAGCCGTTTGACGGTCTCTTTGTCTTCCAGAAAGTTGATGCTGAAAAAGACACTGAAATTGATATTGCACTCTTTAATCAGTTCAAGCGATTCCCATAGCTTTTTTTTGCTCACTCCCAGGTTTTCATCACACAGCATGAACCATGGTTTTGATTTCCCGTTGCCCTTAAAAAAAACTCTTTTTGCAGTTTCAACCTGATGTTTCAGCTCTTCGGGTTTTTGCGCCCGGTAGAGTTTTCCAGTGAAATTGGGGGTGACGCAGAATGAACATTCGTATGGGCAACCCCGTGTTATGTAGAGAGGGATTGATTTTGTTCCATCAACTTTTTCTCGTTTGGAGGCTTTGGCAATTCTTTCGTAATCAAGCGGAATAATTTCTTTTACTGGAGGGAACTCTTTTGAGTTATAGAGGGGCTTCAATCGACCGTCAGAGACATCATCAAGGACTGTCTGCCAGAGGTTCTCAGCTTCGCCGCATACAATACAGTCGGCATGGGCTTTGGCCTCTTCTATATTGAACGAGATATGGAGTCCTCCGAGAATGACTTTTTTCCCTTTTTGCCGAAAGTTATCGGCGATTTCATAAGCTCTGGTGGCATCGATGGTTCTTGATGTTATCCCTACGATATCGTAATCACCGTCGTAATTAATCTCATCGCCGAAATGTTCATCGATGATCTCGATATGATGATGTTCCGGAGTGAGGCTTACCAGTACACCAATGGCCATATTAAATAATGGCTTCTGGTTTGATTTCGAATCTTTTTTTCCTTTTGGGGCTATAAGGAGAATCTTGAGTGGCTTTCTTTTTTGAGGTTCAGGATTGCTCATGCTCGAGTTCTTTGATAAAATGTTTGCTTTGTTTTGCTGACAGTCCATAAAAACTGTTCAATTAAGAGTCTTGTTGTACTCTTTATGCACCCGGTTCTGTTGGTGTTGATTAAGATCAAAAGGAATGTGCAGCCATTTGTCCTTGAAGACAGCATCACCAGGCTCCAGGCCGGTCAAACTTATCGGAAGAGTGATGATTTTTCGCTGATTTCCGATGTGCACGAATAACTCATCACCGGTTACCCAGACGTCGATATCGACAGGATTGGCAAACATAAGCTTCAACTGCACCTCATAAACGTCCTTGTTCCTGACAAACTTTATCGGGGGCTCGTCATACATCATATCGGACGGATCGGTATCGCCGTACATATCTTTGGCAAACAGCTCAAGTGCCTTGAGGCCAACAATTTCCTGCTCGTACATCCTGAGTTTTTTGACCGGCAGAGGAGAAAATCCCTCCTCTATCTCGCCAAGATATTTCTGCTGAATGGACTTCCACTTCTCAAGGTATCCGCTGTTTTCTTTTGTATCAAGCAAGCGGTTGACAAGAACCATATCTACCTTGAATCCGTAAAGGTTCAGGTAGGTCAGGGCGCGCATGGTCTCCTTGATCGACATTTTTTCAGCGTTCATGACAAGCCGAACGGTCGATGTATTGTTATCTGTCAGTATCTCCCGGATGCCCTCCAGCTCATCAAAAACCTGATCTACCGAATCAAGAGCTTCTTCAGGAGGAATGTAACTTGCAATCTTGTCGGACATTTTTGAAAGCGGCTTGCTGAGTGGCCTTACAATATATTTGGTGACATTTTTTACGGCTTTCATTCCCCAGGCGAGGGTATCAGGAAGTGAGAGGAGTCGCAGTGTTTCGCCGGTTGGCGCCGTATCAAGCACAAGAACATCATATTGCCCGGAAGCTTTATAGCGTTTTATTCTCAGCAGCGAAAAGAGCTCTTCCATGCCGGGCAGAATAGTCATTTCATCAGCCACAACACCTGAAACGCCCTGTGCCATGAAAATTCTTGTATAAAATTTCTGGACGGACTGCCAGTTTTCCTTGAGATCGACATAAGGATTGACCTCAATAGCGTGAAGATTTTCCTTGATTTTTGTAGGTTCCGCGCCAAGAGCCAGGTTAAATGAATCCGACAAGCTATGTGCGGGATCGGTAGAGAGCACAAGAGTACGATAGCCAAGCTGCGACAAACGGACTGCCGTAGCCGCAGAGACACTGGTTTTGCCCACCCCGCCTTTACCTGTAAAAGTTAAAATACGCATGAACCAGACTTTTATTTTGAGAGATCAAGAAAAAGAATCAATAAAGATATTTGCAGATTTCATAATGACTTGGCTGCATATCTGTGTATATGAAACAAAGAGTGGTGAAAACACCCTGAAGTGCGATAAGTCAGAATGCTGAATTTCCCCAAAAAAAGTTTTAAACGATATCTGATTTCGAGCATTGATGTGTTAAATATTTATACAATGACCCAACACACCCAATACTTTTCAGCTTCTATAACTCATGACTGTAAGTAATTTTTTATAAAGAAGAAACTAAATTTAGCCAAATCAAACAAGATAGCACTAATATGTCCTTCTACGAAGTAATGTAAATAATCTACAGAATGATGTTTTTTGTAGATTATCGGCTCTTTTCGTAGAGATGCCTTGAAACAAATGCCTTGTTCAAAAATCAACATACATTTATATTGAGTTAAAGCAATTTATAGCAATTATCAGAATAAAAAAATTAGCTGAAGAGGAGCGCTATGTTAAAAGAAGCGGGAGGATTAGCTGGTGGTGCCTTGATATTGTCCCCTCTTGGTATGCCGTTTTTACTGCACGGGATTGCTGGAGTGGTGGTCGGTGGCGCGGGTCTTTTTGTTGTTGATGCGGTGCTGAAGCAAGTGGTTGATGTCACCAATAATCTTGGTTCGAAAGCTGAGTCAGAAGATGAAATTGAAGAGGAATAATTTGTGTCATGTTGCTTTTGAGTCAGATGACTTTTTTACAGCAGTAGAGCAATGATGTTTCAGGTAAATATACATGACTGAGAAAAACGAGATCATTAAGGAGTTTTCTTTTTAGCTTCAGGCAGTTCAGGTAGCCAAAGTTTTAACGTTATCTGTTTTGCTGAAGCTTCTATCGTTCATTAATTGTTAAAAGCGTTGATATGAAGGCGGTTATTTTATACGACAGCAGGACTTCAAATGGTTCTACTGAAGCTATTATTGACTCCATCGGTCTGAGTCTTGCTGAATCCGGCTTTTATGTCGAAAAAGCAAAATGCAAAGCTGCGGCGGACTACAGCTTTGTGAAGGACTTTGATCTTGTTATTCTTGGTGCCCCTGTTTATTATTTTGTCGTTGCCTCTCAGCTTTTGGGTTCGTTGATTCAGGGTAATCTGAAAACATGCCTGAAGAGGAAAAAAATTGCGCTGTTTCTGAACTGTGGAAGCTCGGAACCTGTAGCAGCATTGCTTTATTTGCCGCAGTTGAAAATGCATTTAATACGGAACAAAATTCTTGTTGAGAAGATTTTTGCACCAGCGGCTTTGGTCGATGGTTCGGTCGACTCTTTTGTGGAGGATCTTCTGTTTCAGTACCACAAGCCTCCGAAATCAAAAGTGCTCTCGGCGAAATGGACTGTTGAGGCCCAGGAGTGGTTTCAGTCTATGCCCGCTTTTATGCAGGGAAAGTTCCGGACAATGGCCGAAGAGTATGCGGAACAGATGGGATATCAGGAGATAACCCTTGCTGTACTTGTAGAAGCAAGGGATAATCTTGGAGGAACTTGACGGTTACTGCGTTGATTTTTCAGTATGCAAATGGCAGGCGATGTTCATAGTCCCGCTCTTATTTTTTTTTGCAGAGTTTTTCCCGATAAATTTGTTAAGCAACATAACAATAGCAATTCCGGCGCAGAAAAAAAGCACAGGCGCAAATACTGTGGTATACTGAGTCATTTGTGGCATTCTTGAAGAAGATATCTGTTTTGACTATTGACAGTTAAATATCACGAAATTCTCTTTGCTTTAAAAGTTTTTTTTCATGCCTGATAGTCTCCCGGAGCCACTCTTTTTGTTTACATTAGCATGAAATAATGAAAATTCAGTGCTTTGGTGGCCCCTCCGGGCTAAGGATATCTTAAACATTTACATTACATAACGATTATGGCAAAAGATGAAAAAAAACGAGGTTTTTTTTCTGCGTTCAGAAAACGTGAAATTTCCTCCAGTCCAGAAACAGTGACGCAACCCCAAAAAACAGTTGCAGCACCATCTCAGGAAAGTGCTGTGAAGTCAGAAGTACGCCCCACTTCCGTGAGCGCAGGGTTGCCTAAATCTCCGTTTGTTCAGGCGAAAGTTGCTGAAACTGCTCAGTCCGGGCCCGTTGATACAGTTGAAGCCTTCAAAGTTCTTTGTCAGTCATTGAGTGACATCAGCGCATCGCAATTAAAGATTGCAGAGATTATACTTGGGATGATCTCTAGCTCACTCAGTAAATTAGCCGAGGGAACGAAGCCGAAAAAATAGGGTGAATGTTGTCGTTATGCTATTACTAATGATATAAACAGCGAGGCAACTGTGTTTGGTAATCAAAAAATTATTTCACCGGAAGGCCTGGTTCGCCCTGCTGCCACAATTGCCGGTGGAGCATTTCTGTTGTCGCCACTTGGGATACCGTTCTTTGTTCGAGGTGTGCCAAGAATTATTCTTGCAGGTATTGGCGGCATTGTGGCAGGGAAGGTGGCCGACAAGGTTGTCGATACTGTCGCTGAAAATCTGGAACATCTCATGTCATCACAAAAGCATGAAGACAATGGAAAGTGGGCAGATGAGAATTAAGAGGAACTCTCTGTCATCATCAGGTGTTCAGAGAATTTCAAAAGCTTATTCTACAGGTTCATAATTATTTTATACATCATGGAAGTCGTTGGTAAAAGCAAGGCTCATATTATTCTTGATTCATGTTTTCATGAATCGGGGATCTATTTTGCAAATCATGAAAAACTGATCAAGTGTAATCCATATTGCAGCAACGTCAAGTATTTGATGGATCGTGATATTTTTCAGTGGATTTTTCAGGTTGACGATCCGCGAAAGAATCCGATCACCGCAGTTTTCTTTGTTCGCCAGCATGAAGAATATTTTTCGCTTGATGACAGCTATGGCAAGGCATTTGCCGAGGCTCGCGTAAAAAACAAGGCACCCTATAATGGCAAAGGGAAACGGATTCGCTGGGAAGCGGTTCATGACTATCCTGAATTTGAGAAATTGTCTCCTCATACCTTTGTCGGAAAGGCCAGCTCGGAGATATGCCTGCTCCATCAACATGACGACAAAACCTCTGTTTACTTTGATACCGATATCTGTCTTGATTTTGAGCTCTCTTTTCCTCTGAACCTCATGCCGGAAGGTATACTCAAGTTTATGACAGAAACGATCATGTCACAGATCATGCAGCAGGCAACTGAAAGCATGCTGTGCAAGGTGCAGTCAGATATCTGTTGCATTGCAGCGCCGGAACTTGCCGTTGAGGGCGGGCAAAAATAATTTTCTGTTCTTGAAGCAATATTTCCCCTTTAAGCGAAAAAATCGTTTGACGGGGATTGTTTTTTTTATATTATATACCTATACGGGGTATAGGTATTTTTCGCAAATCTCTTATTTCGAATTGCTATGGTTGAATCGAAAAGTTCTGTGAATGATGTGATTCTCAGGCTGAAAAAGGTCGGGGGTCAGGTTGAGGGGCTGATAAGGATGATTGAGAGGGAAGAGGAGTGCACCCAGATTATTACGCAGTTCCAGGCGGTCAAGGCTGCCCTTGACAACACTTTTTCGCTGGTACTTCATCGTAACCTCAAGGAATGTGTCAGTCTTGATGATTCAAAAAGTATGGAAAAAATTTTAAAACTGATCTCAAAACAGTAAGGACACAATGACGTTATACAAGGTGTTGAGCAGTTGTTTTCTTGTTGTTGCTCTGGTTTGTCCGATACAGGCAAAAGCTGGTGGGACTACGATGAGGCTTTCACTTTCAGAGGCAATAAAAATTGCACGTGAAAATAATTATGCCGTTAAAACTGCCCGCAGCCGGGTCGAGCAGGCAGGGGCAAGGGTTGTTCAGACACGTCAGTCATATCTCCCGAAAGTCACACTGTCGGAGACGCTGGTCGTGACCAATGACCCTGGAGCGGCGCTGGTCTTCAAACTTCAGCAGAACACGATAGAGCAGGCTGATTTTATGCCTGAAAAACTCAATAATGCTGATATCATCAACGATTTCAATACCTCTCTCCAGGTCATGCAGCCACTCTTCAATGCAGATGCCGCAACAGGCAGGACTATGGCATTAACGGCAAAAAAAGGCCAGGAATACATGGTTGCAAGAACCGAAGAGACTATTGGATTGCAGGTCAGCAAGGTTTATTACGGATTTCTTCTTGCCCGGAAAAATATTGAAGCAGTTGAACAGTCCATAATGACCATGCAGGAGTATTGTGCCGAAGCAGCCAGAGGCTATAATGCGGGGTTGTTGACCAAATCGGACAAACTCTCAAATGAGGTAAGACTTGCCGAGCTTCAGGAGCAGAGGCTGTTGTTGCAGGATGAGATCAAAAATGCCACCGATGCTCTCAAGGTGATGCTGAACCTTGATTCCGGAGTAACCATTGTTCCGACTGGTGAGTTGGCTGTTGACTCTGTTTTTTCTGACGAGGATAAAATCACGGTTTCTGACAACAGGGCGGATCTCAAGGCACTTGAACTCTTCAGGCAGGTTGCGTCATACCAGTCGGAAATGATCAATGCGTCAAAGCTTCCCCGCCTCAACGCCTTTATGCAGACCAACCTGCACAGTAATAATATTTTCAGCGGGGGCTCAAGCTGGGCGCTTGGCTTGAATATGCAGTGGAATATTTTTGATGGTATGGCAACGGCAGGTCGTCTTCAGGAGGCAAAAGCTCAGCAACTTGAGGCGCTTTACAGTTATGAAGCGGCTAAAAGGAACAGTACTGCCGAGATCAACAGGTCGTACAGGTCGCTGAAAACTGCTCAAGCCAGAATTGCTGTTGCATCAAAATCCCTGGAAGGAGCTAAAGTAAGTCTTGACTATATCGGCAGGCAGTATAAAACAGGCATGGCAATGACCTTTGAGCTGTTGATGAGAGAGCAGGCCTGCACCTATGCGAAAATGAGGCTCAATCAGGCCATCTATGATTATTGTGTGTCGAGAAGCGAACTTGAATACTACAGGGGTAATTGACGGATTTCATTAACTCACGAGGATTGTTCCAATGAACGAAGGTATTGCGGGTAAACTTGCCAAACAGTTTATCAATTCCAAAATTACTCCTCTTTTAATGGTTGCAGCCCTGTTGGTGGGGGTTATGGCCACATTCATGACGCCACGTGAAGAAGAGCCACAGATTGTGGTGCCGATGGTTGATCTCTATATTCCGTACCCCGGCGCCACCCCGTCGGAGGTTGAAGCCCGTGTTGCCAGGCCGGTTGAGCGGACCCTCACTGAAATTCCGGGAGTGGATTATGTCTATTCAACATCCATGCCTGATGTTGCACTGGTCACTGTCCGCTATAAAGTCGGTGAAGATGCCGAGAAAAGCATGGTCAAGCTTTGGGCGACCCTCATGAAAAATATGGACAAGATGCCCCAGGGTGTCCAGTTTCCACTGATGAAAAAGGTCTCTATTGACGATGTTCCGGTGTTGAATCTCACCTTCTGGAGCAAGACGAACGATGCTTTTCAGCTTCGTCAAACAGCAGCCCTTGTTGCGGATGAGTTGAAAAAAACCGCTAATATCGGCGATGTTGAACTCAAGGGTGGCTTGAAACGTCAGGTCAGGATTCTGCTCGACAAGCAAAAACTCCGGCAGTTTAACGTGAGCTCGTTGCAGATCGCCCGTCAGATCCAGATGACCAACAGTCAGATGACTTCCGGCGACTTCAGGCAGACCGATCAGGATATTGTTGTTCGTACCGGCAAGTTTCTTGAAACGGCAAGTGATGTGGCCAATATCGTTGTCGGGCTGTATGGTGCATCACCTGTGTATCTGCGTGATGTTGCCACGGTTACGGATGGCCCGGAAGAGGTTAATAATTACAACTTTTTCGGCTTTGCTGCTGCTGCTCCAAAAGGCTCTCCCACCGGAGAGTATCCAGCCGTTACGTTGACGGTAGCCAAGCGGAAAGGCGGCGATGCCTCTGTGCTTGCCGACAAGGTTATGGCACGAGTAGCTGCTCTCAGACAGACGGTTATTCCAGCCAGTATAACGGTCAGCGAAACAAGAAATTATGGCGCAACTGCATCTGAAAAGGTATTTACCCTGCTTGAGCATCTGCTTATGGCCGTCGTGGCAGTAACGATAGTTGTGGGCTTTTTCCTTGGTTGGCGAGGCGCTCTTGTGGTGCTCGCTTCGGTGCCGATCACCTTTGCCCTGACGCTGCTTATCTATTATCTGCTCGATTATTCATTGAACAGGGTGACGCTTTTCGCGCTGATCTTTGTTACCGGAATTGTTGTTGATGACTCGATTATTATTGCCGAGAACATTCACCGCCACTTTGCCATGAAGCGACAGCCGAAGTTGCAGGCGGCAATTACCGCGATCAATGAGGTGGGAAACCCGACGATTCTTGCAACCTTTACCGTTATTGCAGCAGTGCTGCCGATGGTGTTTGTTTCCGGCTTGATGGGGCCCTATATGAGCCCGATGCCGATTGGGGCGTCACTTGCCATGATTTTTTCCTTGCTTGTTGCCCTGATTGCTACCCCCTGGCTCTGTTTCCGTCTTCTGAAAACAGATGGTCATCAGGAAGAGTACGATATTACCAAAACAGGCTATTACAAGCTTTTTAACGTCATCCTCTCTCCTTTCATCGAGAGCAGCCTGAAACGATGGATTGCTTTTGGTGTCGTCGGTTTGATGCTTGTTGGTGCAATCGCTCTTGTGCCGATTAAGGCCGTGCAGATGAAGATGCTGCCGTTCGACAACAAGAACGAGTTTCAGGTGATTATTGATATGCCTGAAGGCACCCCGCTTGAGCAGACGGCAACGGTGGCTAAAGAGGTGGCCAAGTGGCTGAAAACCGTGCCGGAGGTCAGCAGCTATGAATATTATGTCGGTACCAATGCTCCGATCAATTTCAACGGGCTCGTGCGTCACTATTATCTGCGCCAAAAGGCTAATATGGCCGATATTCAGGTTAACCTGGTGCCTAAAGGTGAACGCAGTTTACAGAGTCATGATATTGCCAAAAAAGTGAGGGCAAGTGTTCAGCAGATAGCCCGAAGGTATAATGGAAATGCAAAGATTGTGGAGATACCTCCCGGCCCTCCAGTGCTCTCAACTCTTGTTGCAGAGATTTATGGGCCATCACAATTTGAACAGATTGCCCTTGCAAAGCAGGTAAAACAGGTTTTTGAAAAAACTCCCGGAGTTGTTGATGTCGACTGGCTGGTCGAGGATGATCAGAAGGTCTATAATCTTGTGGTCAACAAAGAGCGTGCAGCATTTCGTGGAGTTACTCCCGAGCAGATTGCACAGACACTGCGCATCTCCATTGCGGGCATGGACGTCGGGTTATTGCATACAGACAAGGAACACGATCCTGTGACAATTCAGGTTCGACTTCCCCGAGCGGACAGAACCTCATTACAGGATCTTTCCGGTATTTTTGTGCAGTCGCAGGGTATGGGCGCCCTTACAACACGATTGCGTGCCGGTGAGATGATTCCGCTTTCGGAGCTGGTCTCCATTGAGGAAAAAATTGAGGCGAAGAGCATCTATCGCAAGGATCTTCGCAGGGTGGTCTATGTGACGGCAGATGTTGCCGGAGCAACAGAAAGTCCGGTCTATGCAATGCTTGATATGGATAAACAGATTCAGAAGCTCAAGCTTCCGGGCGGATATTCTGTCACTCCGCTTTATACCTCAACCCCGGCGTCAGATGATAAACCGGCCATGAAATGGGATGGTGAGTGGCAGATTACCTTTGAAGTTTTCAGGGATCTTGGCACTGCTTTTGCGGTTGTTCTGGTCATTATTTATCTGCTGATTATCGGATGGTTTCAGTCGTTCAAGACGCCTCTGATCATGATGATTGCCATTCCGCTGAGCCTCGTGGGTATTATTCCCGGTCATCTGCTTCATGGAGCGTTCTTTACGGCAACAAGCATGATCGGCATGATTGCACTTGCCGGTATTATGGTCAGAAACTCGGTGCTGCTCATTGATTTTATCCAGATTCGCAGGGCAGAAGGAGTCGATCTGAAGCAGGCGGTTATTGAGTCTGCCGCTGTTCGGACACGTCCAATTCTTCTGACATCAGGTGCGGTGGTCATCGGCTCAATTGTGATGCTCTTTGATCCGATTTTTCAGGGTCTGGCTATTTCGCTGATCTGGGGCGGAGTTCTCTCGACCATGCTGACTCTCGTCGTTGTGCCGCTTGTCTATTATATTGCTGAAAAGAAATCCAGCTAACCGATCAAGAGGGGATTGTATGAAATTGCTTGCTATTATGGGACATGAAGAGACTCGCCCCAAAGTGCGTGCTCTGTTCAAGAAGTATCAGGTACACCTGTTCAGCAATGTTGCCATCAAGGGTTGCAACTGTGAGAGCAAAGGATTGCAGACGCAGTCCTGGTGGCCGACCAATGAGATGCCCGCCTCTTATTCATCGCTGTGTTTTGCCATTCTTGATGATGACAAGGCTGAAGCCATGATGGTTGAGCTGGAAAAAAATCCGGTTTCGGAGGGCAAGGATTTTCCTGCCAGGGCTTTTCTTATGAATGTTGAAAAAACGGCCTGAAGGAGGCGATTATCATGATGGTCAAACAGTTTCGTACAGGCGGTGACAGGAACTTCGGTTACCTTGTGGCCGATGAGGTTTCGAGGGAAGCTCTGGTCATTGATGCCTCGTTCAATCCAGGTATGATTGTTCGGTTTGCTGCGGATGAAGGTTTTTTCATCCGATATATCTTTTCAACACATGGTCATGATGATCATACCAATGGCAATGGGGCTATCAGGCAAATGACCGGTCTTGTTCCCCTCCTTTACGGTGAGAGCTGCCCTGTAACTGGTATCAATGTGGTTGATGGAGCAGTGTTTCCGCTTGGCGGTCTCGAAGCGCGTATTCTCTATACTCCCGGGCATACCAAAGACTCCATCTCTCTTTATGTCGGAGATGCTCTTTTTACCGGAGATACCCTTTTTACAGGGAAAGTCGGGGGGACTGCTACTGAAGAGCAGGCGATTGATGAATACGCATCTCTTCATCAAAAAATTATGGTGTTACCTGACATGACAACCGTCTATCCGGGACATGATTATGGAACCGCACCGGTCTCGACAATTGGTCATGAGCGAATAACCAACCCGTTTTTGTTACAGAAAGATTTTGGCGGGTTTCTCTGGCTCAAAAAAAACTGGGCGGCATACAAACAAGCTCACGGGATTGCATAATTTGAGCTTTGAGTGGGCACTTTTTGTATTTATGTTATTTTTTTTTATAAATTAACTTTCTTATGCCACTCGCTCGAATGTAAAACCCGGCTTCCCGGCTTTTTCCTGAATTCTGAAATAAAATCGGTCCAATCCTGTCATCTTCTCCTGAAGAGATGGATGGGCATTATGAGCTTTTATAACTTACGTAACCTGTGTTGACTATGGATCAGCTTATAACATTACGGACGATGCCGGTATCTGCCCTTATGCGGAAAGACTTTCGGATTATCAAGGGAAGCTGTACCGTTGCTGAGGCCTTGCAGATTATGAAACAGAGCAAGGAGAGCGGTCTTATTATTGAGCCCCGTAACGAGGATGACTGTTATGGTATTGTTACTGAAAAGGATATTCTTGAAAAGGTGATCGATCCTGGTGAGGATATTCATCGCGATCCATGGAATACGCCTGTTTTTCAGATCATGAGCAAGCCGATTATCAGTGTCAATCCCAGTCTCAGGATCAAGTATGCGCTTCGTCTGATGAAGCGAACCAATATCAGGCGCCTTACAGTCATGGAAAACAATAAAGTACTTGGTCTGCTCAACATGACAGATGTGCTTCATGCTGTAGAGGAACTTCCTGTTCATGATGATCATGTCGCATTATAACAGAACAGACGGGATTCCTTTTTCGTTTTTCCTTAAGTAATACCAGCAAAACCAATTTTCAATGAAAGGGCTCTGCCTTTGCAGCGCCTTTTCATTTCATCAGTGAGGCATTTATTACAGCTTCATAAGGAGATTTGAGCGTATGAAACCATTTGATGTTGTTATTGTCGGGGGCGGGGGTGCCGGGCTCTATGCGGCCATGGAGGCCATGAAGACCAACCCGTCACTGAATATTGCGGTTCTGTCCAAAGTCTATCCAAATCGTTCGCATACCTCTGCTGCGCAGGGTGGCGCCAATGCCGCTCTTGCCAACAAGGCAAAGAATGATACGGTTGAGATGCATATTTTCGATACCATCAAAGGTGGCGATTACCTTGCAGATCAGGATGCTGTTGAAGTCCTTTGTTCCGAAGCGCCCAAAATTATACGGGAGCTTGAAAATATCGGAACGCCGTGGTCAAGAATGGAGGACAACACTATTGCTCAAAGACCTTTTGGAGGGGCCACTCTTCCAAGATGCTGTTACTGTTCCGATAAAACCGGCCATACCATTCTCCAGACACTCTACGAACAGTGTTTGAAAAAAGGGGTCATTTTCTTTAATGAATATTTTGCACTGAACCTTTCGGTGAACGGGAGCCGGTCGAGAGGGCTGATTGCCATGAATATGAAAAGCGGCAAGATTGAGGCTTTTCCGGCAAGAACAGTGATTTTTGCTACTGGCGGTTATGCCAAGATGTACTGGAATCGTTCAAGCAATGCTGCGGGAAATACCGGTGATGGCCAGGCGATTGCTTTCCGGGCGGGTATCCCTCTGAAAGATATGGAGTTTGTCCAGTTTCATCCTACCGGACTGAGAAAAAGCGGTTTGCTTATTACCGAAGGAGCCAGGGGTGAAGGTGGTTACCTTGTCAATAAGGATGGAGAGCGTTTTATGGCAAGGTATGCGAAAGAAAAAATGGAACTTGGCCCCAGAGATCTTGTTTCACGATCAATTGAGACTGAAATCCTTGAAGGACGAGGGTTTGACAGCCCGGCCGGTACCTACATTCATCTTGACCTTACTCATCTTGGCGCGGCTCTTATCAAGTCAAGATTGCCCCAGATACGTGAGATGTCGATGCAATTTGAAGGTGTTGATCCGATAGAAGAACCAATTCCGATCAGGCCGACCGCTCATTATTCGATGGGCGGGATCGATACCGATAACTTCGGAAGGACGGTGATGGATGGAATTTATGCCGCCGGAGAGTGCGGTTGCGTATCGGTTCATGGCGCAAATCGTCTGGGAGGAAATTCTCTGCTTGATATTCTTGTGTTCGGTCGAATTGCTGGTCATACCGCTGCTCAGGAAGCCGGAAAGTTTAACCCTGAGCCAATCCCGGAAGCCGAACTCAAGGAGCAGTTTGATGCGGTGAGAGGCGGAATGCACTCTTCCGGCAACTATGAGCGGTATGGCGCATTGCGTGAGGAACTTGGCCAGACGCTTGCACGCAATGTCGGGATATACAGGGAGTCATCGTTATTGCAAAAAGGTGTGCAGGAAATATCAGAGCTTAAAGAGCGCTTCAAGAAAGTTCGTGTTTTTGATACCAGTGATGTTTTTAACACTAACCTCATGCAGGTGCTCGAACTGAAAAACATGCTGGATTTGGCTGAAACCGTTGCTGCCGGCGCTTATGCCCGTGAGGAGAGCCGGGGCTCGCATACCCGTGTTGATTTTCCTGTCAGGGATGATGTGAAGTGGCACAAGCATACTCTGGCAACCATGGTCAATGGTCGTGTTGTTCTTGGTGAAAAGCCGGTTACAATGGGACGTTATGAACTCCAGGAAAGAACTTATTAACTATTTTGCTTATGACGGCGCCAAATGATCAACATAACGAAACGAAAAAAGATGTAACCTTTCGTGTTTTTCGTTTTAACCCTCAGGTCGACAGCAAGTCATATTTTGACGATTATACTATTCCTGTTGAGAGAGGTGTGACGGTACTGAGGTCGTTGAATTATATCAAGGAGCATATTGATGCCTCCGTGAGCTTCAGGGCCTTTTGTCAGGCCGGAATCTGCGGCTCCTGCGGCATGAGAGTCAATGGTCTCTCCAAGCTTGCCTGTACAACACAGGTTTGGGATGTGCTCGCCAAGAGTCGGGAAAAAGATATCATCAAAGTTGAGCCCCTTCGCAACCTGCCGTTCATCAAGGATCTTATTGTCGACATGGATCCGCTTGTTGACAAGATGAAGCAATACTCAAACTGGATTGATTCGACCATGCCTGAAGCCAGTATGGGTAAAAAGGAGTTCCTCATCTCTGAAGAGGAGTTTCTTCGCTATGATAAGGCGACTGACTGTATTCTTTGTGCCTCCTGTGTTTCAGAGTGCAGTATTTTAAGGGCGAACAAGGAGTATGTTTCTCCTGCTGTTTTGCTGAAATCATACCGGATGAATGTCGACAGCCGGGATTCTATTCATGAGAAGCGCCTCGCTGAACTGGTGAAGGATCATGGTGTCTGGGATTGCACCCACTGTTATCGTTGCCAGGAGACTTGTGTCAAAAGCATTCCTATCATGGATGCCATTCATGGAATACGTGAAGATGCCATCGAGAGCAGGGGCGTGAAAGACACCAGCGGCTCCAAACATGCAGAAGCGTTCATGTCCGACATTGAAAAGAAAGGAAAACTTGTCGAAGCCACGCTTCCGATACGCACCAATGGCGTGCTCTGGACGCTGCAGAATCTTCTGCCGATGGCGGTGAAAATGATTATGAAACGTCGCACTCCTCCTCCTCCGCCCCTTGTCAAATCGGCTAAAGGAATCAAGATATTCAGAGGAATGTTCAGGGAGATGACCGAACATGTAAAGCAGGATCACAAATCTCATAAAAAATAACAGGGGAGAACTGCTGGATGAAGCGATACGCATATTACCTGAGTTGCATCAATGAGTCCATGACGAAAGAGGTGGACCGTTCGATTGATCTTTGGCAGAAAGATCTCGGCATTGAGCTTGTCAAACTGCACGAAGGCACCTGCTGCGGGGGAAGCAATCTTGATTATGTCAGTCCGAAACATTTTGCGCTGGTCAATGGACGTAATATTGCACTTGCCGAAAAGATGGGGCTTGATCTTATCGTCTCCTGCAATACCTGTCTGATGACGATCCGTACGGCCAAGAAAAAGCTTGATGAATCGCCAGCACTGAAAAAAGAGGTCAATGAGCTGCTTAAAAAAGAGGGGCTTGAATACCGGGGAACATCAGAGGTACGGCATCTGCTTTGGGTATTGGTCGATGATGTCGGGCTTGATACCATCCGGCAGAAGGTCAAGGTTCCTTTGAAAAACTACCGTATTGCCCCTTTTTATGGTTGTCATATTCTCCGGCCCTCAACCGTTCTTGGCCATGACAATCCTCTTGATCCCAGTTCGCTGGACCAGTTGATTGATGCGCTGGGCGGCCAAACCATTCCCTATAAACATAAAAATCGCTGCTGCGGATTTCATACCCTGCTTGTTGCCGAACAGGAGTCGCTTAATGTCGCGGCAGAGGCGTTACAGGAGGCGATTCAGTCGAAAGCCGATTTTATTGTAACGCCATGTCCACTCTGTCACACATCGCTGGATGGCTATCAAGCCAAGGCGCTGAAACATGCCGGTGTTGAGGCATCTATTCCTGTATTTCATATCTCCGAAATGGTCGGTCTCGCTCTCGGTTACAACGCGAAGCAGCTTGGGATTAAAAGGCACATTGTGGGGTGACGTTTCATTTGCTTATCTTCGGGAAAGTTTTAATAAAAGGCTAAAAAAACGTACCTTTGCACGTTTACTTTGCTCTCAGCCGGGATTACCCGACGTTCTGACGGGCCTCTTGTTTTGTTAACCCATCAAATTATTGCATTGCATGCTCAAAAATGATCTTTTTCTCCGGGCATTAAAGCGTCAGCCATGTTCCCGGACACCAATCTGGGTGATGCGTCAAGCCGGTCGTTATTTGCCGGAGTACCGTGCCGTGAGAGAAAAAACCGATTTCTTAACCCTCTGTAAAACCCCGGAGCTGGCAACCGAGGTAACCATTCAGCCTGTTGAACTGATGGGTGTGGATGCGGCAATTATTTTTTCCGATATCCTGGTGGTCAATGAAGCCATGGGTATGAATGTCGAGATCATTGAGTCCAAAGGGATCAAGCTTACTCCGCCGATCCGCTCGCAGGCAGATATCGACAAGCTTATTGTGCCCGATATCGATGAAAAACTCGGTTATGTGATGGATGCGCTTCGCATGACCAAAAAAGAGCTCGACAACCGTGTTCCCCTTATTGGATTTACCGGTGCAGCCTGGACACTCTTCACATACGCAGTTGAAGGTGGCGGGTCGAAAAACTATGCTTATGCGAAGAAGATGATGTACCGTGAGCCAAAGATGGCACACGAGCTTCTTGGCAAAATTTCAAGTGTCATCACCGCTTACGTGCTCAAGCAGATCGAAGCAGGTGCTGATGCTATCCAGATTTTTGATTCATGGGCAAGTGCTCTGTCAGAGGATGATTACCGCGAATATGCTCTTCCCTATATCAAGGATACCGTTCAGGCAATCAAGTCAAAACATCCTGAAACGCCGGTTATTGTTTTTTCAAAAGATTGCAACACCATTCTCTCCGATATCGCTGATACCGGTTGTGATGCCATGGGTCTCGGCTGGGGCATTGACATTGGTAAGGCTCGTACTGAACTTCAGGATCGTGTGGCCCTGCAGGGGAACCTTGATCCGACAGTGCTGTATGGCACACCTGCATTAATCAAGGCTGAAGCGGCCAGGATTCTCAAGTCATTCGGGCAACATACCGAACATTCAGGACATGTCTTCAACCTTGGACATGGTATTTTGCCGGATATGGATCCGGAGAATCTGAAGTTGCTCGTTGAATTCGTCAAAGAAGAGAGCGCTCAGTACCACTGACAAACTGCATTTTTCTTTATTGCTCCTCAACTCCGCCTGATGTTATACATGAGGTGGAGTTTTTTTTTGGTTATAATGAGTCAGGATTATTTTTTTATGGAGGTCAGTGTATGCGGTTATCGGAATTGAATGTCGGAGAGAAGGCTGAAGTGACGGCTCTCAAGGCAGTGGGCGCCATACGGCGTCGTATTATGGACATGGGATTGATCAAAGGGACTCAGTTCAAGGTTGTCAGAGTGGCGCCGCTCGGTGATCCGATTGAGATATCTTTCAAGGGGCTCTATCTTGCCATGAGAAAAAATGAAGCGGAAGGTATCGTTGTGTGTAAGGTTGATGCCTTCAATGGCGAAGAGTTCTCTCAGGCAGACCAACAACCAATCGAATGATATGAGTGATGGTAAAGAGATTTGTATTGCTCTTGCAGGTAATCCAAACTGCGGAAAAACTTCGCTCTTCAATGCGCTTACCGGAGCGCATCAGAAAGTGGGAAATTTTTCGGGCGTTACGGTCGAGAAACATGAAGGGTATCTTGATTACAAGGGGTATCGGATCAGAGTCGTTGATCTGCCGGGAATTTACTCGCTCACGCCCTACTCTCCAGAAGAGATAGTCACCAGAGAGTATCTCATCAAAGAAACGCCGGATGTGGTGGTCAATGTTCTTGAGGGACCCAATCTTGAGCGCAATCTTTTGCTGACAACCCAGCTCATGGAGCTTGAAGTTGATTTTCTGGTTGCGCTGAACATGATTGATGAAGTCGAGGAGAAGGGCATTGTTGTTGAGATAAAGCAGTTGCAAAAGCTTCTTGGCTGCCATATTATCCCGACATCGGCAAAAAAGAGCAGAGGTCTTGATTCTCTGCTTGACCATATCATCAGGGTCTCGCGGAAAGATATCGAGATCAGTAAAAACAAACTCTTTTTCCGGCCTGAAGTTGAGGCTTCGGTTGACAAAATTGCCGCCATGCTGACTCATCAGAAGGAGCTGGGTGGCTACAATGCGCGATGGCTGGCCATAAAGCTTCTTGAGAATGATCGGGAAGTATATCATGAAGTCCAGTGTTATCCGGTATGGGTCAAGATTGAGCTTGTCCTTCAGGAGGCGCTCAGGGAAGCTGAACGAATGTACGATTCGGAACCGGAGATGCTCATTACCGAAGACCGTCATGCCTTTATTCGTGGAGCAATGCAGGAGTGTGTCCGGCAGCCGGGCGGGGTAAAGACTTCGGCGAGTGATTATATCGACATGGTGGTGCTGAACAGAGTGCTTGGACTGCCGATATTTTTGCTGGTGGTCTGGGCTATCTTTCAGATGACCTTTACTCTTGGCTCGCCTCTTATGAGCGCCCTCGAGTTTCTTTTTGGCGCACTTGCCACAGCTATCGCTCCGTTACTGCCGAATGAGACGCTGCGATCGGTTGTCATTGACGGCATTATCGCCGGTGTTGGCGGTGTGCTGGTTTTTCTGCCAAATATTGTGCTGCTCTTTATCGGCCTCTCTTTTCTCGAGGCTTCCGGCTATATGGCTCGTGCTGCTTTCGTGATCGACAGGGTGATGCACCGTTTTGGCCTTCATGGCAAATCCTTTATTCCAATGATTACAGGGTTTGGCTGTTCCATTCCGGCTATCATGGCGACACGGACGCTGAAAAGTCGTACGGACAGGCTTGTGACCATCATGATCATTCCCTTCATGAGTTGCGGCGCCAAGCTTCCGGTTTATGTGTTGCTGACCGGCGCTTTTTTTGCCCCGGATGTTGCCGCGAACGTCATGTTCGGCATCTATCTTCTTGGTATTGTCATTGGTCTGTGGACAGCATGGATCCTGAAATCAACCGTTCTGAAAAGTGATTCCGAGCCGTTTGTCATGGAATTGCCTCCATACCGCTGGCCGACGTTCACCTCCGTCTTCTTTCAGGCAAAGGTAAAATCTTTGATGTACCTGAAAAAAGCAGGAACGCTTATTTTGAGCGCCGTCATCATCATCTGGGCGGTCAGCAACTATCCTCATAATGTGGCGCTGGAGAAAGAACTCTCAGCAGAATCCGCGCAAATTGCCCGGAGCGGAGTTGCTGCTGCTGAAAAAATGAAACTCCAGAACAGGCTTGAGTTGCGTATCAAATCGGAGCAGCTTGAGTATTCACTGGCAGGAAGGGCCGGGAAAGTGCTTGAGCCCCTGATCAGGCCTCTTGGCTTTGACTGGAGGATTGGTATTGCCCTGGTGACCGGGTTGACGGCCAAAGAGGTTGTTGTGTCAACGCTGGGCACCATATACTCTATCGGACAAAGTAATGGCGCACCAGTTGAGCTGAAATCCATACTCAGGCAAGATCCCTCATTCAGCCAGGCAACTGCGTTAAGTCTTATGGTCTTTGTGTTACTTTATATTCCCTGTGTGGCAGCTCTCGGTGTCATGAAGAAAGAGGTCGGGCGCTGGCGGCCAGTGCTGCTCTATTCGCTCTATTCTCTTTCTGTGGCGTGGATAGTCTCGTTCATCGTCTATCGAGTTGCCCTCCTGATGGTGTAGGAACACGCTTTGGCATGTTCCTCCTATTCCGTGGCAGGATTCTCTGCGGCACTCTCAACTGCGCAGAGCAGCCCAGCCTCCTCGGCTTTCAAGATAATTTCATCGACTGCAACGGTCATCGGCACCGGTTTGCCGTCGAGCATCGTGAGCATAATCGTGGGATGAGCTTTCTGGTGGTCATGCATGATTGCTTCCCATCGGGCGTGGGCCTGTTCGTCAAGTGTACTCCAGGCAAGTCTTCCCCTGCACTTCGGAAATTTTGAGCATCCCAGCCACAGTCCTCTTTTTCCACTGCGGAGGTAGAGTGGAGAACCACATTTCGGGCAAAGAATGTCGGTGACGACCGGCGGGGTTTTCATTGGCTCAATGTGCCGCTGCTTGTTGAGGTTCAGCAGCGTATTGCATTTCGGATAGTTGGAACATGCAAGAAATGGGCCAAGTCTTCCCTTGCGCAACAGCATGTGCCCTGTTTTGCAGGAGGGGCAAAGAATTGCCGTATCAACCGGCTTTTCCTTGTTTGTGCTGATTGCCTTGATGTTTTTGCATTTCGGATAGCACGAACAGCCATAAAATTTTCCATTGGCCGTCCATTTTACGGTCATGTAACCGATGCCGCATTTTTCGCAGATTTGCGCTTCGGAGTTCTGTGGAATGAGTGGATCGCTTTTGCGCAGGCTGAGAACGGCTTCAAGAGGCCTGTAAAAACTGTCGAGCACCTTTTCATATTCGTCATCTCCACTGGCCACCTTGTCGAGTTCATCCTCCATATACGCCGTAAAGCCGACATCAAAAAGATCGGGGAAATTGGCAACCAGAATCTGTGAAACATCCTTGCCAAGTTCTGTTGGTGCAATTTTTTTCTTTTCCAGCTCCACATACCGCCGATCCTGGAGCGTTGAAAAAATAGAGGCATAAGTTGAGGGACGGCCGATACCAAAATGGTCGAGATCCTTCACAAGGGTCGCTTCACTGTACCGGGCCGGAGGACGGGTAAAACTCTGTTTCTGGTCAATATCCGCCAACGAAAGAGCATCATTGACCGTCAGGCGCTCGGGAAGCTTGACCGGCATCTCCTTTTCCACATCCTCTTTTGTTGAGGTCTGAGCCTCGTAATCAAGTTCAAGCTGATCGTCATAGACACGCATGAATCCCGGGAAAAGAATTCTGCTGCCAGTGGCCCGGAACTGGAATTTTCCTGAATGATCCTCAACATCAACCCGTGTCTGCTCAATTTTTGCGGGAGCCATCATGGCGGCAAGAAAACGCTTCCAGATCAGCTCATACAGTTTAAACTGGTCAGTGGAAAGGTACGGTTTGAGTTGTTCCGGCTTTTTTAAGAGTGAGGTCGGGCGTATGGCCTCGTGAGCATCCTGGGCATTTTTACCCTGTTTTGCAGCTCCACCGAAGCCGATATACTCTTTGCCGAACTGATGATTAATATAGTCCCGCGCCTGGGCGACAGCTTCAGGGCCTATGCGGGTTGAATCGGTTCTCATATAGGAGATAAGACCTGTTGCACCCTCCGCTCCAATCTCAATTCCCTCATAGAGCTGCTGGGCTACTCGCATGGTTCTCTGGGAACCAAAGCCAAGCTGGTTGGATGCCGCCTGCTGGAGAAGTGATGTCGTGAAGGGAAAAGGAGGTTTGCGCTGCTGGATACGGGGAGCGATCTCACGCACAGCATAGTTGCCGCTTCTGGCAAGAGCGGCAATTGACTCGGCCTGTGCCTGATTGGTTATCTCCGGTTTCTCACCTTCAAAACGGACAAGTTTTGCTCTGAACGATTCCTTTCCGATGGTTACAAAGTCTGCGGCAATGGTCCAGTACTCCTGAATGAGAAAGCGGACTATTTCAGCTTCGCGTTCACAGATCAGTCGCAGGGCGACCGATTGCACCCGTCCAGCCGAGAGGCCGCGCATCACCACATTCCACAAAAAAGGGCTGATTTTGTAACCGACGATCTTGTCGAGTCCCTGACGGGTCTGCTGGGAGCGGACCAGACGGCTGTCGATCTGTCGAGGGGCCTGAATCGCCTCAAGAATCGCTTTTTTGGTGATTTCATTGAACAGCACTCTGGCAACTGGTGTCTTTGTCTCACCTATTTCATTGGAGATATGCCATGCAATTGCCTCTCCCTCACGATCAGGGTCAGTCGCTATCAGAATGTCGCTGGCTTCGGAAGCGAGCTTTTTAAGCTGCCGCACAACTTTTTCCTTGCCCGGAATGATTTCATATCGAGGTTCATAATGATGGTCAAAATCAAGACCGATCTCTTTTTTCGGCAAATCCTTGATATGGCCTACGGATGCAAAAACCGTATACTTGTCGCCAAGGTATTTATTGATTGTTTTTGCCTTTGAAGGGGATTCGACAACAATCAGGGTCCTGTTTCTGGCAGATAATGTTAACGGTTTTGAGGCCATGGATCAGTCCCGGGAGTAAGAGCGTTGACAAAAAAACTTTGAAAAAGATAGGCGTTGAACAACAAAAAACAAATTTTACCATTATTGACTTTATTACAATACCTGTGCCGATCTGTTCCGAATGGCTCTAATTAACGGTTTTATTGGCAGCCGGGCGAAATATTTTTTATTATTATCAAAGTCGTGTTCAATAATGTTCCGTGAAAAAATAGCATTTGATTAATCATGCGTCATCTTCTGTTCCGTATCCGTTCTTCTCTGGCTGGTCTGACGCTGCTGATTTTGCTGGTATGTTTATGCGGCACTTTGTTTGCTGTGCCTCCCGTCAAGCCTGCTGAAAGTACTGTGCCATTTGTTGTTTCAACAGGCAATGATCAGGGTTATACGGTCAGGGTGCTTGCCATGAACAGTGGTAAAGAGCTTCTGGTTGATATTGAGTCCATGGCAAGAGCATTGCGCCAGAGTTATCGCAAAAATCCGGAAGGGATTGTGCTTGAGTCATCTGAAGGGAAGTCAGCGCCGCTTTGTGCTATCCTGATTGGCAATAATTTTGCCCGCATTGTTTCAAGGGGTACTGATGTTCCTGAGAGAGTCATTCAGATGCAGTCTGCTCCCGTAAAAAAACAGACACAAATCTATCTCTCCGTCACCAGCGCATGTCGGCTTTTTACGCTCTGGCTGGACCGGAATGTTGAGTATAACGCCGTGAGCGGCAGAATAAGTGCTTCGACAAAGTCAAATCGTTCAGGAGCATCTGTAGCCACAATCGGGTCTGGCAGACATGGAGAGCCGGGAACACCCGCAGCGAGCACTTCACAGGTCGCTGCTGAGAGAACGGTGATTACCGGGATTGAGGTCGAAAAGCGCGCTAATGGAGCGATCCTGAGCTTTATTGCATCCGGCCCTCCAGTACAGGGTTCACTGCTTAAACCTGATGCTGACGGGAAAGCTGTATTGACACTTGAAAAAGCCTCTTGCGATGTCGGTACATTATCGAAAATATATAACAGCGGCATTGTCCGAGCCATCACTCCGAAACAGTTTGAAGGCGCCGGATTACAGTTTACCGTTGCCTTTGATAACCGCTCATTTGTCATTAATTCGGTTGATTTTCAGCAGGATAAAAAGAACAACCGTTATATGCTCTATGTGCGCAGTTATGCCGATGTTGAAAAGATTCACCGAAAGGAGAAGGAGCAGCAGATAGCACAGGTACTCAATCGCGATGTTGAAAAGTGGAAGCTTGATACGATTGTGCTTGATGCCGGTCATGGTGGAAAGGATCCCGGAGCCATTGGGGGAAACGGGATTCGTGAAAAAGATGTTGTCCTGAACATTGTCAGAGACCTTGGTCAATTTATTGAACAAAAGTGGCCGGATGTGCGGGTGATCTACACCAGAAAGGATGACACCTTCATTCCTTTGCATGAACGCGGCAAAATAGCCAACCGCAACGGAGGAAAACTCTTTATCAGCGTGCATTGCAACGCAAGTCCCAACCGTGCGGCCAGTGGTTCCGAGGTTTACATTCTCGGTGCGAACAAAAACAAGTCAGCTCTTGATGTTGCCATGTTTGAAAACTCGGTTATCCGCAAAGAGGCTGATTATCAGCTTGAATATAAAGGGTTTACTGAGGAGTATCTCATTATGAGCAGCATGGCGCAGAATGCTTTTGCCAAGCAGTCTACGACGCTTGCACAGGATATTCTCAAGCCGGTAGAGATGAGGCAGACCAACAGCAGTCGCGGAGTGCGCCAGGCGAGCTTTATGGTGTTATGGACTCCTTCCATGCCGAGCACTCTGGTTGAGGTGGGGTATTTGTCGAATCCTGAAGAAGAAAAGCATCTTCAAGATCGCGATGAACAGGCGAAAATTGCTTATGGTATTTTTCAGGGTGTGCAGAATTTCCGCAAGAATTACGAGACCTCAACGATGGCATCAATGAGCAACTGAGTCGCCCTGTGCATTGGTCGCAAATTTGTTGCAAAGTTGTAAACCTTCAGCTACATTCAGGTTCACAACTTCAACAGTTTGTTTTCCGACTGCTCTTCCTCAGCTTATGAACGATGTTACCGCACAACTTCTGAAACGTCTTTCCACAGAACATAACTTTCTGTCGGGCGAGGAACTTTGTCATGAATTTGGCATGACCAGAAGCGCCGTTTGGAAGCATATCTCTCTGCTGCGGGCAGAAGGCTATCAGATTGAAGCGGTCACAGGAAGGGGCTATCATTTGTCTGGTTTGACAGGACGTCCTGTTGATGCAGAGGTACGGCCATTTCTGAAAACCCGGCGCTTTGGAAACGAGATTTTTTATCATGCCGTAACAGCATCAACCAATCTTCTGGCCAAAACTCTTGCCGGAGAAGGTGCAGCGGAAGGCTCTGTTGTCGTTGCCGATTCCCAGAGCGGCGGACGTGGCAGAATGGGACGCATCTGGGTGTCGCCTCCAGGGGTCAACCTCTATTTTTCCCTGATTCTGCGGCCACAGGTGCCGTCGGTCAGAGTGCCACAAATGACCTTGCTTCTTGCTGTTGCTATTCATCGTGCTCTGTGCGCAATCTCTCCGGGACTTGTGGCGATGATCAAGTGGCCGAATGACATTCTTGTCAATGAAAAAAAGGTTTGCGGGGTATTGTGCGAAATGCAGTCAGAACCTGAACTGACCCATTTTGTTGTCGCAGGAATCGGAATCAATGCCAATCAGTCCGAGATGCCGACCGAACTCAGAGAGAGCGCGACTTCACTGTTTCTCGAGAGCGGTCAATGCTGTTCGAGGCCGGAACTTCTTGCTTCCGTACTCAACTTTTTTGAGCCTCTCTATGATGAGTGGTTACTTCAGGATGATCTCGCCTTTATCCTTCCGTATCTCGAAAAATATTCACTGCTTCAGTCAAGAGAGGTCTCCATTGATCAGCGTCACCGCAATCTGACCGGAACAGTTACCGGAATTGCCAGTGGCGGTGAGCTGAAACTTGCAGGTGAGGATGGCCAAACCATTCTTGTCTCATCTGGCGAAGCCCATCTTCGAAAATAAATAACATTGATGTTTACTTGTTATGGAATCAACAACGCTCCATCCCCTGATTGTCGCCGCCTATCGTGTGCTTGAAACCGGAGAACCAATAACGCACGCCGAAGCGCTTCTTCTTGCCGATCTGCCCGGCGAACTTGCTCTCGATCTTGCTTCACTGGCGAACAAAGTCAAAAATCGCTATGGAAACAAGACAGAAGCACTTCATGCCTGCTCAATCATGAATGCCAAATCCGGGGTATGCGGCGAAAATTGCCGGTTTTGTGCCCAGTCGCGGCACAATCATGCCAATATTGAGGTCTATGATCTTGTCAATGAGGAGTCTGTGCTGATAGAGGCCCGGCATTGTTTGGCCGAGGGTGTGTCCCACTTCGGCATTGTCACCAGTGGTTACGGGTATAAAAAGATAAGCAGTGAGTTTCAGCGGGTGCTCGACATGATTGACCGGCTGCACGAGGAGTTGCCGGAGCTTCATGTTTGTGCGTCGCTCGGAATGCTGGGCGAAGAGCCTGCGGCAGCTCTGGCAGCTCATGGCATCGCCCATTACAATATTAATATTCAGGTTGCACCTGACCGCTATCATGATCTGATTGCAGATACACACACTGTCGAGGAGCGCATTGAGACCATCAGGCTGCTGAGAAAACACAACATCTCCGTCTGCTGCGGTGGCATTATGGGTGTCGGGGAGAGTATGGAGGAACGGATTGCCATGATTTTTGCCCTGCAGGAACTTGATGTTACCGTCATACCGCTCAATGTTCTGGTGCCGATTGACGGGACACCACTTGAAGGCAGTGATCCGGTTTCTGTCGCAGATATTGTAAAAACTTTCGCGCTTTGTCGCCTCGCCCATCCCGATAAAATCATCAAGTTTGCCGCTGGCCGGGAGACCATCATGAAAGATTTTCAGGGACTTCTGATGCTCTCAGGCGCCAACGGCTATCTGACAGGCGGTTATCTGACCACCCGGGGAAGGGAAGTTGCCGATGACAGACGGTTTGCCAGCCAGATCGCAAGTTTTAACTGAGGGTGGGGGCAATGCAGTTTCATGAACGGATCAGGCAGGAGCTTGATGAACTCCGGGCTCTTGACCGATTCCGGGTACTGCCGGATATCAGCGAACGAAACGGCAAACATATTGTTGTCAACGGAAAGTCACTTCTGAACCTCTCCTCCAATGACTATCTCGGCATTGGGGACGACGAGCCTCTGCTTTCAGGTTATACGCAGGCGTTCAGTGAGACCGGCCACGCTATGACCAGCTCCTCTTCCCGTCTTCTGACCGGGAACCATCCGTTGTACGATCAATTGGAACAAGCTCTTGCAGCACTCTATCACCGTGAGGCAGCGCTCGTGTTCAACAGCGGCTATCATGCCAACATAGGGATGCTTCCCGCACTCAGCAGTCGTCATGATCTGATCCTCAGCGATCGATTGAACCATGCCAGTATTATTGACGGCATGAAGATAGCCGAAGCTCCGTACCAGCGTTTCAGGCATCGCGACTATGACCACCTCGAAGAGCTGCTTGCCGGAGCGGCAGGTCGTTACCGCCAGATATTTATTGTGACAGAATCAGTGTTCAGCATGGACGGTGATCTTGCCGATCTTGAGCGTCTTGTTGCCCTGAAAGAGAAATACGAGGCGTTTCTGATTATTGATGAAGCACACGCAGTGGGCGTTTTTGGAGAGCACGGTCTCGGTCTCTGTGAAACAGCCGGGATGGTACAGCAGATTGATATCATCACGGGGACATTTGGCAAGGCGCTCGCCTCAACCGGCGCTTATGCCGTGATGAGCGCACTTTTCAGGGATTATCTGCTCAATACCATGCGCTCAGTTATTTTTACAACCGCCCTGCCACCGGTGATTCTTGGCTGGAGTTTACTGACGCTCGCCCGTCAGAGCGCCATGCGGGTTGAACGACAGGAGCTTCTTCGGCTTGCGGCCAGACTGCGTCACGAACTGATTGAGCGTGGTTTTGATGTGCCTGGTGAGAGCCATATTGTTCCGGTTATCACGGGCGGCAACGATCTTGCCGTGGCCATGGCCGCCAAACTGAGAGGAGAGGGATTTCTCTGCATGCCTGTGCGTCCGCCGACTGTACCAGAAAAGAGCGCTCGTATTCGTATTTCACTTCGCTCAATCCTGCAATGGGAGGATATTGCACGGATACCGGAAATTATTGGAGACTAAAGAGATTATGAAGAGTGCATGGCTCAGAAAAGAGGGAGCTGAAGAACTCCTGATTTTTTTCAACGGCTGGGGTATGGATGAGCGCATTGGCGCTCATCTGCTTGGTCAGACACCTTCTGAAGCGTTGCCGCAGGATGTTCTGGCCTGCCACGATTACCGCTCACTGGAGCTTGAAAAAGTGGTTCAGGATGAGCTGTCGCAATATAACCAGATAACCATTGTCGCATGGTCATTCGGAGTCTGGGTGGCGCAGCATACTGAGCTTCCGCAGGTAACACGGGCAATTGCTCTCAACGGGACGCTTTATCCAGTCAATGCGGAAAAGGGTATCAGGCCAGATCTCTTTCAGGCGACTCTCGCCACCTTTTCCGAAGAGAACCGCCAGCGGTTCAACCGCAGGATGTGCGGCAGCAGCGAAGCACTCGACATTTTTTCTGCCATGGCGCCCGATCGGGCAGTTGATGATCAGAAAGAGGAACTTGCGCTTTTGAAAGAGCATTTTCAGGCTCACGGAAGAACAAAGGCGGCATGGAATTATGACCATGCCATTATAGGCGGCAAGGATCTTGTCTTTTTGGCACAACAGCAGTACAACGCATGGGAAGGGACATCCCGGACGGTCATTTCCGATATGCCGCACTTTCCTTTTTTCCATTTCAGGAATCTGCAGGAGGTGGTGGCGTGTATCAGTACGTAACCATCGACAAACAACTTGTCCGCGAAAGGTTCTGCAATTCGCTCAAAAGCTACGGCAGCCATGCTGTGGTGCAGCAAGCAATGGCCAAAGAGCTGGCGGACATGATCTGCCGTTCAAAGCAGGGCAGATCCTTTAATCGTGTTCTTGAAGTGGGGTCAGGTTCGGGGATGTTCATGAATGAATTGCTGACGCGCTGTGCCGTGCATACCTACTTTGCCAATGATCTTGTTGAAGAGAGTCATCATTGCCTCAGTGAAGTTCTTGAGCACTTTTCGGTTGAGGAGTTTCGTTTTCTTGCTGGTGATATTGAGCACATCGAGGAGCTGCCCTGCGACCTTGATCTGGTGGTTTCGAATGCCACCCTGCAATGGCTTGATGATCTCGACGGATTTTTCAAAACCATGGCGGCTCATCTCAAGCCCGGAGGAATGCTGGCATTCAGCACCTTCAGCACCTCAAACATGTGTGAAATATCATCCATTGAGGGAACCGGGCTCAGGTATCATACCCTCGAAGAGCTTGAACTTCTTGCCGGAAAATATTTTGAACTGACCGAAAGTCACGAACAGGTAGAGCAACATGAATTCAGCTCCCCTGAAGCGGTTCTTCGCCATATACGGCAGACTGGTGTCAACGGCATACGGCGCCGTTCATGGACAAAAAGCCGATACCAGCACTTTATCGACCAGTATCGCCTGCTCTATTCTTGCGGAAATGGCGTTTTTCTTACCTATCATCCAGTATTCTGCTGTATGAAAAAAAGAGTCTCATGAAAGGAACAGTTCTTGTTATTTCCGGTATTGATACCGGCATAGGAAAAACTTTTGTGACCGGTATGCTTGCCAGGGCACTGCTCCAGCAAGGTAAAAACGTTATTACCCAGAAAATTGTCCAGACTGGCTGCGAAGGAGTTGCGGAGGATATTCTTGAACATCGCCGCCTGATGGGTATCGGATTGCAGGAGGCTGACCATGAAGGACTGACCTGCCCTTACCTTTTTCGCTATCCGGCTTCACCACATCTTTCGGCCCGGCTTGAAGGCGCAGAAGTTGATCTGATGCACATCCGGCGTGCTACTCTTTTTCTTCAAAAACGCTATGAACTTGTGCTTCTGGAAGGAGTTGGTGGATTACTGGTGCCACTTGGTCCGGATCTGCTGTTTGCCGACTATGTGCGAGGGACTGGATATGGACTTGTGCTGGTGACCAGTCCGCGTCTTGGCAGCATCAACCAGACACTGCTCTCTCTTGAGGCTTGCGTGAAACGGGGAATATCTGTCCGGGCAGTTGTCTACAACTCTTTTCAGGATGTTGACAAGCTTATTGCTGATGACACTCGCGAGGTGATCAGGCACTATCTGAATAAATCAGGATATTCAGCGCCGGTGATTGACCTGTGTGATGGAAAACTTGACGCTGACGCTGTTTCACGCCTTTCATTATAATCATAGTACGGTTTATGTCGACCAAAACTATTGACCTCGATTTTGACCGCCAACATGTCTGGCATCCCTATACTTCGTTGACCAATCCATTGCCGGTTTATCCCGTGGTGCGGGCTGATGGCGTTTTTCTTCAGCTTGAAGATGGTCGCAAACTGGTTGATGGCATGTCATCCTGGTGGGCAGCCATCCACGGTTACAATCATCCGGTACTCAATGTGGCAGTGCTCTCTCAGCTTGAAAAGATGAGCCATGTCATGTTCGGCGGTCTTACCCATGAGCCAGCCACCACGCTTGCACGACAATTGGTTGACATGACACCTGATCTCCTGCAGAAAGTTTTTTTCAGTGATTCAGGTTCTGTTGCTGTTGAAGTTGCCATCAAAATGGCGATTCAATACTGGGCAGCTCTCGGAAAATCCTCAAAAAACAGGATGCTGACGGTTCATTCCGGCTATCATGGCGACACCTTTGCCGCCATGTCAGTCTGTGATCCAGTAACGGGTATGCACTCTCTTTTTAAAGGGACCATTCAGCAGCAATATTTTGCAGAAGCCCCTTCATGCCGGTTTCATGAGCCCTGTGTCGAGGCGGATATGGTCGATATTTGCCATAATCTCGAACGGCATCACTCCACCATTGCAGCAGTGATTATCGAGCCGGTCGTGCAGGGTGCTGGCGGAATGCGCTTTTACTCTCCATCCTATCTCACCAGATTACGAGAGTTGTGCGACAGCTACGGCGTGCTGCTGATTTTCGACGAAATTGCTACCGGTTTCGGGCGAACCGGAAAAATGTTTGCTTTGGAACATGCCGATGTGGTTCCTGATATTATGTGTGTCGGCAAAGCACTGACCGGTGGCTATATGACCCTTGCAGCAACGCTGACAACAGAGAAAGTTGCCGGAACCATCTGTTCTGGTAACCCCGGGCTGTTCATGCACGGCCCGACTTTTATGGCAAATCCGCTGGCCTGTGCCGTTGCCTCCGCAAGCATTCGTCTCCTTGAGAGCTATGACTGGCAGGCCTCGGTATTTCGAGTTGAAGCGGAACTTCGAAAGGGGCTTGAGCCCTGCCGTTCCTTCAGCCATGTTGCGGATGTTCGTGTGCTTGGCGCGATTGGCGTTGTTGAACTTCACCATCAGGTGACTATGGAGATCATTCAGAGACAATTTGTTGATAGAGGAGTCTGGGTTCGCCCCTTTGGCAGACTGGTCTATCTTATGCCTCCCTTTATTATTTCCAATGAAGAACTTTCTATATTAACCACTGCGGTTTGCGATGTTGTGCAATCCATACGCTAAATTATTACAGAAAAAGCCATGAGAGCCAAGCCCTGGATTCAGCACTACGACAAGGGAGTTCCTCACTCCCTGCACCCCTATCCGGAAGAGACGCTGGTTGATGTTGTCCGAAGGAGTGCGAATGAGCAGCCGCAACATTCTGCAATGTCCTTCAAAGGCGCTTCACTCTCATACCGGGAGCTGGAACGGCAAAGCGATGCACTTGCCGCAGCACTTCTCTCGCTTGGTCTTGGATTTGGTGACCGGGTTGCCCTGATCATGCCAAATTCACCACAAATGATCATCAGTGAGTTGGGAGTCTGGAAAGCCGGGGCTATTGCCGTGCCCATGAATCCTCTTTACACGGTTCTCGAATTTGAGCATGCCCTTAATGAATGCGGTGCGGAGACAGTCATCGTTTTGTCTCCATTCTATAAAAAAATCAAAGAAGTTCAGACCGTCTCTCGCCTGAAACGGGTTATTGTCACCAATATCAAGGAGTATCTGTCACCGCTCAACTCTCTTCTTTTTACCCTTCTGAAAGAAAAAAAGGATGGACATCGGGTAAAACTGCACAAAGGAGACCACTGGTTGAGCACTCTTCTTGCGGCTCAAGCAGAAGTAAAATTTGTGCCGGTGCCGATCCGCCATACCGATCCGGCCATTTTTCTCTTTTCGGGCGGCACAACCGGAAACCCGAAATGTGTTGTCATTACCCATCAGGGAATGGTGATGACCGGAATGCAGATCGCAAGCTGGTTCAGCGTTATTCTTGAGAAAGGCAAAGATGTTATCCTGCTCAACATGCCTCTGTTTCACGTCTATGCCCAGGTCGGCATTATGACCGCTGCCTTGATTGAGCGTTATCCTCTTGCGCTGGTGCCGAACCCCCGGGATCTTGACGATCTGCTGCATACCATTAAAACTCTGAAAGCCGCAGTACTTCCCGGTGTTCCGACGCTGTTTACCGCGCTGATTAACCACTCCCGAGTCAAACGCGATACCTCCATTCTGAAATCGCTGAAGCTGAGTGTTTCAGGCGCCGCTCCGCTCATGCTTGAAACCAAACGGCAATTTGAGGAGTTGACAGGAGGCAGGATTATTGATGCCTACAGCCTTACAGAATCAGCGCTGGCCTCAGTTTTTACCCCGATTCTTGGGACGTACAAGCATGGATCGGTTGGCATTCCCGTGCCCGATGTTGAGGTAAGGATTGTTGATCCTGAAACAGGTTTTGACGATCTCAGGGCTCTGGAAGTGGGCGAAATTATCATGCGAGCACCCCAGATCATGAAGGAGTACTGGCAGAACCCGATGGAAACAGCTCTTGTTCTCCGTGAAGGCTGGCTCTATACCGGTGATCTTGGCTACCTTGATGAGGATGGTTACCTCTTTATTGTTGATCGCAAAAAAGATGTTATCAAACCCGGAGGCTTTCAGGTATGGCCGCGTGATGTTGAAGAGGCTATAGCCACTCATCCCGCAGTACTCGAAGTGGGCGTTGCCGGAGTACCTGACCCGTATCAGGGAGAAGCGGTCAAGGCATGGGTTGTTCTGCGTCCCGGTCATAAGCTTACTGTTGATGAGCTTCGCGAACACTGTCGTCAGGATTTGACCGCATACAAAGTGCCGAAACATGTGGAATTTACCCCGGCGCTGCCAAAATCAACGGTCGGCAAAGTCCTCCGCCGGAAACTGGTTGAAAAGCATTGTAACGAAACCTTGTGAAGTATAACCTCATTATTTTCTTGTTTGGTTGTTCATGATTGTTTAAATTATTAACAATGGCCAAGGATTTCTTCAAGTCCTTAATCAGGTTTTTCCATGAACGATATTTACGACCGTTTTGGCGCAACAGTCACTTTCAGTGAGGGGCAGGAAGGTCTTTTTATTGTTGTTTCACAGGAAAAAGATCCTTCCGCAAACATACATGCCCATGGGGGCAGTGTTGTTTTCAGGCTTGACAAGGGTCGTTCTGTCATAGCCCGCCTTACTCTTACCAATGCTCTGGCCTTACAGAAAGAAAAAGGTATTCTTATGGTAAGCGGAGTACATCTTGATGTTCAGAGATATAATGCCGTGCTTGCTTCACTTGGCGCCTCTTTAGTGCCACCCCAGCAATAGTAGCACCGGCCGATTATTTTACAAATGGTGTTTTTAGGCTTTTATCTGTCTTGTCCTTTTTCTTTTAACCGTTATCAGCGTCAGCCGGTAACAAAGATAAACAGGGGGAACTCTTATGGCAAGTGTAGGTCGTGAATTACTGGATGTACCACTACCAGAGATGGTAATGAAGCTGGGACTTGGCATTGCTGAAGCCCAGAGAGCTCTTGATGAAAATTCGGTTGCAACAGCAAAAATTCTTGCTGACACAACAATACCTCTCGTGCTTGCAATGACTCAGACGATTGCGGCTGATGGAACCGTCAGCTATACCCAGTCAGATCCAATTGACGTGTCGTTGATGCAGATTGGATTGTTACCAACATTTTACCAGTTTTCAGAGGCGACGATTGAGGTGACGATGGACATTAAGACAACCATGTCTACTGAAACCAACATCAAAGTCAGTTCAAGTGCCAAAGTTGGCTTTGGTTGCTGGAGTGCCTCTGTGAATGTGGATGTTTCGCATAACCGTAAGTTTGGCAAAGAGGTGCATGGCACAAGCAAGCTTATCACGAAAATGGTTCCTGTGCCGCCGCCAGCCCGTATTGCTCCTGAACTGATTATTGTCGATAACAGACCAAAACCAACAGCATAACGCTTAACATTAATTAAGGAGGAGGTCGCCATTGGCATCTATTATTCGAGAACCCCTTCTTTCGCCTTCTGCAAAGGTTAAAGAATCAGAACAGGCATCACTCGGTGATCTTATTCGGCTTGTTGCTGAAAGTGTGGCTGATGCCCAGGCTGCGCTTGATCGTTCATCGGCAGGTATGATGAAAGAGCTCGCTGAGACGAAGGTAGATATTATTCCGAGTATTCAGGAAACCATTACAAAAGATGGGGACGTTGAGTATCTTCATGCGCCATCTCGCAGCGTTTCGTTGCTTGATTTGGGGGTTATGCCGACGTTTTACCAGTTTTCGCAAACTGTCATCGAGATCCAGATGGACCTGAAAATCTCTGAAGAAATTACTGAGTCAGGGACAAGCAAGGGTTTTGCCCTGATGGCAGACACTGCGGGAATTCGTTTTGAGCGCAAGCTTAACCGTGATCTCAAGGTTACGTCAAAGGTGACTGCAACTTTGGTTCCCGTGCCGATGCCATTGAGGCTGGAACCTGTTCGATCAACAGAGAAGGGATAATCACAATAACAAGAGCAGGGGTCGGGCTCGTATGGTTTTCCGACCTCTGTTTTCTTCTACCGGAGAATCCATGAGTGGACAAGAGACAGTGCTGGACGATTTTCTGGGAGCCGCCGGAAAATCATTGGGAATAGCACAAAAGGATATCGGAGTACCTGACGGGATGAAGCCTGGAATGATGCTTTCGGATGCAGAACTTTCCATTAAGGTGGGAATGCGTTACGAAGGAGATAAATTGATGGTCGAACCGATATCATCTTCAGCTTCAGCTCAAGGCAGTGTGGTTCCGGAAGCGGTATCAACCATTACGATCCGTTATGTCGCGTCCCATAGCGCGAAAAGCACATCAGATGAACCGGTTCGCACCAAAACAGACATTATTGCGGATGTGGCAAAAAGAAAGGATGTTGTGAAGCTGCAGGAGATTTTAGGGAAGCTAAATATTGAGGCCAACTATGTTCGGGATATGAATCTTTGGGCGGTCAAAGTGACTGATAACGCTGCTCGTACAGTGCGGTCGATAACGCTTGAAGACAAGCAATAAAATTAATAACCTATGCCGCTACCAGATAATCTACTCGTCACCAGGCTGCAGAAAGAAAGTGTTCTCATGCAGACGCAGCTTGCAAAGGCTCGTGAAGATCTCAATGCTGTTTCACTGAAGGCAGAGACAGATGCTCAGGCGAGCAGTACACGTATTACCGAGCTGCAAAAAACAGTCGACGCATCTCGTCAGGAACTTAATACAGTTTCATTGAAGGCACAGGCTGATGCAAAAGCGAGCAGTGCGCAGATGGCCGATTTACAGAAAACGGTCGAAGCCTCACGAAATGAACTTAATACAGTTTCACTGAAGGCGCAGGCCGATGCAAAGGCGAGCAGTCTCCAGATAGCTGAGCTGCAAAAAAGCGTTGAACTATCCCGCCAGGAAGTCAATACTATTTCACTCAAGGCACAGGCCGATGCAAAGGAAAGTAGTGTTCAGATAGCCGATTTACAAAAAGCAGTTGAGATATCCCGCCAGGAACTTGATATAGTCATCAAGCGTGAACAGAGCGTCCAGATGAAGGCGCTTGCTGACATCGAAATACTTCAGCAAACATTAAAAAGCAGCCGTGGCGAGCTTGATATTCTCCGCAAGCAGAGTGATGAAAATGTGTTGTTGTGGAACAAAGAGCGAGATGAACTAAGGAAAACGGTGAATGATCTCCAGCTCGAACGCCAGGGTTCAGATGAACTTGTTGCAGCATCAATTGATGCACTGCGACAGGTTGTGCCAGCAGTTGGTGACGTCGAGGCAAAGCCTGTTCCGGTTATGAACGTTTTGCTCAAAGCATTACTTGACGAGAGAGCTAAAAATGCTCAAACAGAAAAGATTGATGATCGCATAGGCAAGTTAATTGAAGAGAACAGGATACAGCAGGAGCTGCTTGATTCGTTAACCCTTGATGCCAGAACATTTGAAGCGCAGGCAAAAACCGCAACACTCAAGTTGAATGAAACGGTAGAAAAAGCAGTTGCCCAGGCCAAAGCCGATGGAGAACTTTCTAAAGCAACACTTTCAGAGAAACTTGAAAAGCTGGAGGCCGATAATGGTTCCCTGATGCAACAAATGGCCAGTGCAAAAAAAGTTGCTTTCGTTGCCCCGGAACGGGTCGCCAATTTACTCGATGATTTTTATGGCAAGCTGCGTACCAACCTGAAAGGTCTTGATGTGCGCGACAGTGAGGTGCGTCTGAAAGTTGGGTTTGCTTCACTGGGTACCGAGTCTGACAGCCAGTCAGGGTTTGTTATTCCAACCGCAGGAAACACAGCAGAAATCAAAGACAGTCTCGGAGAATTGGTCTTGCGCCTTGGACGAAATGATATAATCCAGAAATAACTTTTTTTGAGAATCGTGAGGGCTTGGACAAAGAGATTAAAGTTCATACGTAACGGCAAAGCTTGAAACCATGTTTCTTGGCAGATGACATGAAAGCGGGTTATCTGCCAAGAATTTTGTTAAGCCCTTCAATAACCAAATCCATTTCTTTGGCGGAAACAGCGCCAAGTTTTTGTCAATTTGTTTGATAGAGAGGGTTCTGATTTGGCTCATTTTAACCCATGACGGTTTTGGCAAATCGGCATATCGTATTTCGCCTCTCAGTATTCTGGCCATGTCTCTATCTCCCCGGCAAAACCATCTTCTGCCGGTTTGCATTCTTCAATCGGATCAAGTTTTGCAAACTCTTCAGCAAGTCGTGACCGCTCAATGCGCCCAATCTTTTCATACAATGCATCCTGTATCGCCTGAGTGCGATTGAGGAAAATGTGATTTCGCACCTGTTGGTCAATCTTTATCAAGGGGGCGGCATCAACAGTTATTGCAATCTTTGTTTTTCCCAAGAGTGTTCCCTTAATAAAAGTTGATCATGCCTTTTATCAATACTGATTTCTTTTGAGAGAAACAACGGGTCTTTCTATCTCATCATACCAACCTTTACCCCGCCCTGAAGAAAATGCGAAATGACGGAAGTGGTCGTCTTGCGAAACAGAAGTGGAGATCAGTTCAAATTCTTGATCATTTTGTTTACTGTATCGTGAAGATCGCCGAGATTATCACAGCAAATTTGGAAAATCTGTTCAGCGTCAATATTGAAGTATTAATGAGCAAGGATGTCACGCAAACCTTTTACTCCCGAGCAGTTAATATGAGGGTACTTATCGAAAAGAGCGCCTTTTGTGTGGCTGTCGATTGTTTTAAAGTTCTCTCCGACAGCGATAAGCATCATTGCGATTCCATCAAGCATATCCATTCCTTGATTGCTATCAAGAAAATCGTCTACCGTTTTGATCGATGAAAATCTCCGTTCTATTGTTCCTAATGCCTTCTCAATCTGCACCAGTTTTTCAAGAAGCAAGATTTTATCATACATACAAAGCCTCTTTATCAATGCGTTGCCTCAGGTAATGATTCATTCTTTTCCAATACCTGATCAAGTCGACTTTGTTTCCAAACAACTCTTCCAGCTCTTCTTTGAGTTGTACTGCGAGGAATAAATCGGGTTCCATTTCAACAACAACGTCAATATCACTCTCGCTATCGGCAGCGTTTTTTGCCACCGAGCCAAAAATCCCGACTTTTTTTATGCTGTACCGCCGCACAAGCTCCTGTTTATGGTCGCGGAGAATATTGAGGGCCTCATCCTTTTGCATTACCGTTGATAATTAAGAGAGTGAGAAATATCCCAACTAATTTACGCCCATTGCTCCTAGCATTCAAGTCAATTTCTCCGTTTTCTTATTCAGATTGTTCAACCTATAAAAAACTTCAGCCTGAGTAACTGTTGCCTTTTCATGCAAAAGGGTTATCTGCCAAGCATCTCCTGTGTTGGGGTGAAAGATATCAACGTTGTGCATCTGAAGCTGGTCGTTTGTGGTTGTGAGAATGTCGATATCCGATTCGCCGAAAATCACAAAGAAGTTCCCGTGGTTGGTGTTTCTAAGGTCTTCGGTCATGTGGAGGTTGGCATTCATTCGCGCCTTCACCAAGGGCATACGGTAAAGTTTCTTGAACTCCGCAGAGTGAGTGTCGTAGATGAAGGCGCACGTGCGCCCATCAGCGAAAAGTCGCTCATCGTCCAGGGAAATGGGATGCCCTCAGCATAGCCGGAGCCGCTCAAAAAGAAGGGCGTTGCCGAGAGGTTGATCACACCCGCATCACACCAAGCCTGCGGTTCACCATCTCAATGCCCGAAATTCAGAGGCGGGGGTAAACCTTTCCTGACTTCGCCATATTGCACCAAATTCTCTTGCTGCGAATGCTAAGTTATTTCTTTAAAATTGTTTAAGTTTTTATGATTTTTGAGTTTCCGCACTAATGGTATCTTTTCCCCATGCGTGGGGACTTGATGATCTGAAAGGTTAGGACTGCCTCAGGGGCAATCGCCGCACAGGTAGTGTGCAAAGAGGGAAAAAATAGTGCAATCATCAGGAATGTTGGAAGGGCTCATAGCGATCGTGAATGCAAACTTTTGATGGCTGAGTCTGAAAGCTATGCCAAAGCCCATTGCAGACAGCCAAATCTGTTTATCGAGATATTGGCTCCACCGGTTCAGGAGGCAAATATCCGTGATGAAAGAACGGACGAGGTGCTGTCCAGCCCATAAATACTGGCGAATTGCTAAACACCGCA
>SZXV01000003.1 GCA_005862225.1 Chlorobium sp. | reverse complement strand
CGCCGACGTATCAATGATCAACTCGTTGGTCGTACTGTCGCTTGTCGCATTACCGGCTCCATCCGTCACCGTTGCTGTCACCGCATACGTCCCTTCGGCAAGCACATCTTCCGACGGAATTGTCAGCGTCCAGGTATGGGCTGTGTCGTTATAGCTCAAGTGGCCGTCGCCTGCCGTGTACGTCTTGCTGTTCAGTGATATGGTCAGACTTTCGCCACTCCCGAGCGTCGCCGTGCCACTGATCACCGGCGTCGTGTCGTTCGTCGTTTGCTTGGTCACCGTCGGAGCAAGAGGATAGGTCGTATCGATGATCAACTCATTGTTCGTACTGTCGCTTGTCGAGTTCCCGGCGCCATCTCGTACCGTCGCCGTCACGCTGTACGTCTGACCATCAACAAAACTGCCAAGCGTGCCGCTGCTCAACGTCGCACTGCCCGTGTCGATGCTCCACACGCCGCCTGTTACCACAACATTGTTATAGGTCGCTCCATTCACCACAACACTCAGCGTCTCACCACTGCCCAAAGTCGCCGTACCACTAATCACCGGCGTCGTGTCGTTCGTCGTTTGCGATACAACCGTTGGGGCCGCCGGCGCTTTCGTGTCCACCGTGTAGTTCGCGCTGCTGGCGGTCGTGCCCGTGTTCCCGGCTCCGTCCGTGTAGGTGTTGGCAAGGCTGACCACATTGCTGGTGTCCTCGATGTTCACCGTCGGCGTGAAGGTCGCCGTATAGGTAACCGTGCCATCGCCATTGTCCGTCGCCGAAGACAGGGCGCTCAGGATGCCGTTCTCGGCACTCAGGTCACCAAGCGCAAACCCGTTCACTGACTCACTGAAGGTAATCGTGACCGTCGCCGTCTCGCCGACCACAAGGGCGCTGTCGCTCAGCACAATCGTCGCTGTCGGCGCTTTCGTCTCAACCGCAACCCCATAAGCCCCTGAAACCGTCCCGTACAGAACACCATTTTCCACCCGCGCCGTATAGCTATAGGTATTACCATTGCTGAGTCCGCTATCGGCGTATGTCCAACTGGTGCCCGTTGTTGTAGCATAGCCTATGCGACTACCATCCCGATAGATAGCTACTGCTTCGCCTGTTCCGAGACCAGCACTGATAGTACCAGCAAGGTCAGGAGCAACATCATTAGTGCTGCCGCCACTGGCTACAATGCCCGTCAACGGGTTCACATTATCAGTAACACTGGTAATAACTGTGGTCTGGGTGGGAAGAACATTGAGCAACAGACTAAACGAGGCAAGATCATTACCAACCATGTCCTGAATGGCATTCGGATCATTACCAACACTTGGATCTGTATAGTTTAACGTAACAGGTTGACCAATAGCAACAGATGATGCAAGAGTTAGTGTAACCGTTTTCCCTGTTGGGTTTACAACAAAGCTATCAACAGGAATATGCACGCCACCTGCAGATACAGTAAAAACTGTAGTAAGTGGAATGTTGATATCATCAAGGTTATTGGCATCCGCAAGTGAAATAACAAGCGTGTTACCGGTAATCGTAGCGCTTAGCGGAATCGGAGTTGTTGTATCCACAGTGAAGGTGTTGGATGCACTGCTTTCATTGCCAGCAGCATCAGTCAATTTCACGGAATAACTGCCATCAGCTAACGTGTTAGTACCAAAATCTATCAGGTAAGTGCCCGCGCTCGGTTCGCTGAAAGAATACTGGCTTGTCGGAACGAGAACTCCGCCACTGGTATAAACTTTTGGTGTGCCGCCACTCTCGCCCGTCAGAGTAACAATCTGGGTGTTGTCGTCTGTTATCAGGTCTGAGGCAATAGGATCGGCGCTGCTCTCAGTAACATCAGTAATAACCGGTGCTGTCGGTGCTGTTTTGTCAACAAGCACGGGGAAGAGCGCCGAAACCAGACCGCCGTTGATCTGGGCGCTGAGACTCTTCGTTCCTTCGCCAGCAGCGGCGATGGTGGCCGCAGGTATCGTTACCGTCGCCATGTTGGCGGTGATGTCGCCTGACTGCAGGACGTAATCGACCGGGGACTGTCCAGCCCAAACAAGGTGCAGTGTGTTTCCAGCTACCGCTCCGGTATAGGTGAGACTCACATTGACGATGGTGCCGTCGGCAGCTTCTGCTGCACTGATACCGCCATTACTGTTTTCCGGCACCGATGTAATAATCGGCGCAAGATCGTTGGTTGCGGCAAGCGTGGCAGTGAACGTTGCCACTGTACTTTCGAGCGTGCCATCGGAGACGGTGACACCGAAGGCGCGGGTACTCCCATTTACCGGGGTGTCAGAGGTGTTGTTGTACTTGATTGCATCAAGCAGCGCCTCGTAGCTGGCGACTGATGCAGAAGCTGTAAACGTAACAATTCGCGAACCGCTGATATCGGCAACCGCATAATTGAACGTGGTGCTGTTGTAGCTTACCGTTCCACTTCCTGTGGCGCTGGTAAGGTCAATAACAGTGCTACCAAGTATAAGTTGGTCACCACTTCCAATACCAGAAGTTGGTATGCTTACCTTGAGATTTGCGAGGATCGACGATGTCCCTGCATTGATATTGGTGGCTCCCGCAGTAAAGCTGACAGCATGCGAACGATCATCTGTACCCCATACTTCGGTAAAGGTTGTGCTGTTGTTGATTCCTGTCGCAGTGCCATTCAAATCAACTGATGGTGGAGTCTGCCCAACAACAGCAGTAAACGTAGCAGAGGCACTGTTCGTGGAACCGTCATTCACCGTCACCCCGAATACGCGCGCCCCGGGAGTCGGTGACCCATTCGTATTGTTATACTGCAAGGCATCAATCAGCGCTTCATAACTTGCTTGGACTGCGGCTAAATTAGCCGTGTTACCGCTATTTCTACTGGAGAAGGTTATCGTGCGAGTACCGCTCACATCGGCAATTGCATAACTGAAAATGGTTCCGTTGTAAATTACCGATCCAGTCGCTGTAGCACTCGTGATGTCAATAGAGACCACGCCTAATACTAATTTGTCGCCCCCGCCTGTCAGGACGCTCGTAGTTGGAATACTTACTTTGAGATTCGCGAAAGTACTGCTATCCAAATCGGCAATATTCGTCCCCCCAGCGCTGAAATTCACAGGCGTACCAGCACTAAACATCATTTGATTGTTAATTCCCGCAGTTCCGGTATTCAAATCTACGGTCGGCGAATCGTTGGTCGCCGCAAGTGTGACCGTGAAGGTCGCTGCTGCACTGTCAAGCGCACCATCACTAGCTGTAACACTGAAGACTCTGGTACTGTTGTTTACCGGCGAATCAGAGGTGTTGTTGTATTTCAGCGCATCAATAAGCGTCTCGTAACTTGCCTTGGTGGCAACAGCATCAACACTGTTACCCGCGTTCCTGCTGGTAAAGGTAATGGTACGTTCTGTATTGACATCGGCGACAGTGTAGGCAAACAGCGTACCGTTGTAGCTGACCGTGCCGCTCCCCCCGGCGCTGGTGAGATCAATCACCGTGCTCCCCAACAACAGTTGGTCACCAGTTGCTGCACTTGTTGTCGGGAGAGTGACTGTCAGGTTTGCCAGAGTAGCCGAATCTATGTCGGTGATATTGTTGCCAGTCGTAAAGCTCACCGCGTTGGCGCCGGTGTCGGGCCCATTGACTTCTGTGAAGGTCGCCGTCCTGTTTCCACCGCCTGTTCCCGTCAGATCAACCGTTGGTGCAACATTGGCTGTATTGTTGGTGACAGAATTGATTGTAAAGGTAGCGGCATCATTACCGACACTATCCTGCACAGCATTTGCATCGTTGCCAGTCGTCGGGTCGGTGTAGGTGACGTTGACCACCGTGGCGGCGGTGACAGCGTTTGTCAGCGTTAGCGTCACGGTTTTGGCTGAAGCATCAACCGCAACAGCGGTGACAACATTCGCAGAACTATCAGCCGTTACCGCAAATGCCGTTGTGGCTGGAATATTGGTTCCATCCAATAAATTGGCATCACTGAAACTCAGAACAAGAGTATTACCATCAACTGTGGCGCTAACAGGTGTTGGCGGGGTAATATCCACACTATAAACCTTGTCAGTCATAGCCGTCGTGCTGTTGCCGGCGGCGTCGGTCGCGGTCACGAAGGCGCCAACCGTGAAGTCGGCAGCAGCGTTGAGTTCAGAACCGGTAACATCGATACTGAAAGTGCCGTCGCTCGCCAAAGTACCGGTGTAATTCGTATCGTTAACAGTCAGGGTAACAAGATCGCCTGTCGTAAACTCGCCTGTAACTGTACCAGTAATGGCAACAGTACTGGCAATTTCTGCCGGATTAAGAATGTTGTCTGTCGTAACATTGTCAAGCACAATACTCACCGTCGGTGGAGTTACATCCACAGTGTAAACTTTGCTTGCTGTAGCCGTCGCGCTGTTTCCGGCAATATCAGCAGTCGTAACACTGGCATCTATTGTAAGATCACTGTCTGCTCTAAGGGCGATGCCAGGAACTGCAATACTATACGTCCGATCAGACAAAACTGCTCCCGTATAGCCCGTGCCATTAATCATCAATGTTACTGTGTTGCCAATCTGCACCTCGTTATTGACCGTACCAGTAACCGTTACCGTGCTGGCAGCTTCATCGCTGTTCAGAATATTGTCGGCAGTAACGCTGTTGACAGTTATAGTCGGTAACGGAGCTGCCAGGTCTTTGGTGTAGGTATGGTTGACAGTCGCTACCGTGCTGTTGCCAGCAGCATCAGTTACGGCTGTAGCGCTTGCATTGATCGTCAGATCGGCATCAGCGCTCAGCATGTTGCCTGGCACGTTGATACTGAAGGTATGATCTGCTTTAACAGTGCCGGTATAGTTGGTGTTGTTGACACTCAGCGTAATAATGTTACCCGCCTGAATGTCGCCACCAGCAGTTCCGGTAACAGCAACAATGCCAGCAGCTTCATTGATGTTGAGAACATTATCTGCGGTAACATTGTCAAGCGTAATTGACGCTACAGGAGGAACACTATCCAGAATTACCGACTGGCTCGCCACTGCGCCGGTCACACCGGCATTAGAGACGCGAGCCTCAATCACCCAATTCCCGGCATGAGCTCCAGAATCATTGATAGTCCAGCTTGTGCCTGTAGTACTTGCCGTTGCCCAGGTAGCGCCCCCATCAAACGACACCTGAACGATTTGACTGCCGATCAAGACTGAACTAATCGTGCCGATGACTGTTCGGGTCGCAGTGCCATCCTTGGTGATGAAGTCAGAGGACGAACTGCCAGTATCTTTGGTCATGGAGCCAATCGTCACCGTCTGGGTAGGTGCACCAGCAGTCAAAACATCAACCGAAGCCGTGCGGATTTGATTGACGGCTCCGGCACCGTCGAAAGCATCCGTATAGGTAACCGTTACTCTCTGACCGGTGGCAACATTCAGGTTTCCACTGTTATTGCTTCCGGCCACATTACTATTCGTGGTTGGTAATGTGCTGGTAAAAATGCCGGTATTGTTTCCGGTTTCGATCAACAGCACAGTTTCGCTTTCGCCTGTGGTGCTGTTGACTACCGTAACATTAAGCGTCTGGGACGTGGCGCTGTCGGTATTGAGATCGTTATCGGTTACGGTAATCGTGGCAGTCGAACCAGCCTGAAGTCCCTGGGTTATGGCAACCACCCCGGTAGCGCCCGGAATCAGCAACTCCTTGCTCGTTGTATCGCTGCTCACGTTACCAGCAAGATCGGTTACACGAGCCGTTACATCGTAAAACCCTTTCGCCAGGGCATTCGGAATTACCAAACTCCAATTGGTGCTGGTGCGAGTAAGATGACCGTCACCCTCTGTATAGGTGACACCATTCAGCTCAACAGACAAGACCTCGCCAGCAGAAAGGGTCGCCGTTCCGGTAAGTGTCGGTGTTGAATTGGATGTTGTCAGGCTATTCACCGTTGGGACTGCCGGAAGCGTCCGATCTACAACAAGCTCATTGCTGCTGATGTCGCTGGTAACGTTGCCTGCAGCATCAATCACTTGAGCTGTCACCTCATAAGTCCGGTCAATCAAAGCATTGGCAACCGGGATAGAGAGACTCCAAATGCGAGTAATGCCATCGTAGGTAAGGTGCCCACCTGCAACAGTGTAAGCAACACCATCAACAGTAACGCTCAGGATTTCCCCCGTACCGAGTAAAGCAGTACCGGTAAGTGTCGGTGTTGTTAAATTGGTATAAAGGTGATTGACTGTTGGAAGAGTTGCCGGCACAACCGTATCCACCGTAACTGAATACGGACCAGAAGGAGTGCCACTGTCTATTTTTGCAGTGATATCGAATGTACCGTTTCCACCTGCAGTAATGGTTCCTGCAGGAACATTCAACGCCACCGTCCCGGCAGTAATTTCAGCACTGGTAAGAAGGTGGTCAACCGTTTGACCATGCCAGTCAAGAATAAGATGATTGCTTGTTGTCAGGGTTCCCGTACCAACCAGGCTGATGTTAACAATGGTGCCATTGGCAGCTTCAGCCACATTGATACCTCCACCGCTATTTTCAGGAACAGAGGTAATAAGCGGCGGCAATGTTGCGGCGGCAGCAGTGGTAAAATTCAGAGTGGTAGCATCAGCTATGCCTGCGTACTTGTTACCGGAGGTGTCGGTAACAGCAGTGGCATCAATGGTAATATTGTACGCTGTGCTCGATTGAAGATAGGCATAAGGATTAAGCGTAACTCCGGTTGTTCCATTGAACGTTACCGTTCCACCTTTGTCGCCAACACCTGTAGCAACATTAAAGGTTTCAACCAGGGTCGCACCCGAATAAAGCTTTATAAACCCACTACCGGCAACAACGTTTTCATTGAAAACCAAAGCAATGTTGCTCAGCGGCGATACAGCGGTGGCATTATCGGCTGGCGTACTTGACTGCACAACAGAGGCGATGTTGTATCATCTGCGGTGTTGATGGTAACGAGATAATCTGCTGAATAGCCACTGGTTTGATCAGAAGAATCGGTCGCGGTTGCCTTAACGGTGTAGGTGTTGCCATTCACCAAGACAGTTCCTGTGTAGTCGAAACTCCAATGCCCGGCAGCATCAGTCAGCGTCGTTCCTTTCAATGCCGAGTTCACGTAAACAGTTACGGTAGTGTTGGCTTCCGCTGTGCCACTGAAAACAAGAGTAGTATCACCGGTAATATGGTCACCAACCGTTCCCGTATCTGTGCTGATACCTGTGATCATCGGTGCTGCAGGTGCAGTTGCATCGGTTACGTTGATGGTGGTAACTGCTGGATTAGCTTCAACACCAGCAAGATCGGTCGCTGAAAATGAGAATGTACGCGAACCCGCCTGCTGGACTGCGGTATCTCGATACTGAAGGTCGCGGATGATAACCTGTGCCTGTGCCTGCGTCAAAACAGCGCCACTATGCTGCGTTATGGCAAAAACACCTTGTGAATACGTAATATCAACCGCTACCCCTCCAACAGTAACGTTGCTTTGATTTCCCGATCCACCATCAGCACGTATCTCAGTAGTACCGAAGCTAATGAGTTCACTCGCGCCATCTCTCAAACCACCAACTGTTATCGTGATCTGGGTAATCTTGTCGGAGACCTCAACAAACGTGGCAGGATGGCTGTTGTCATCCAGACTCACCATGGCACCACTGGAACTGGTCACCGCATAGCCAAACTGATCAACCACTGTCGGCGATAAATCAATCACCGGCGCAGTGGTATCCATAACAAATGATGTCGAGGCTCCCGTGACAAGAGCATTTCCCACCTGATCAACGATTCCTGTTCCGGAATTCTTCAGGCTCAGGACATAAGTGCCTGCCGGGTTCGTTACACGAGAAAGGTCAATCGTATAAGCGCTACCACTGCCCGTTATTGTAGCTCCAGTCAATGAAACAGCAACACCATCAAGGGTAAGCGTGAAATCTCCAACATCAACACCGGTAACGTTTTCACTGAAATTAACGGTAACAGGACCAACCACCGTATGGCGGGGACTGGGACTTATTACACCAATGGTGGCCGTAGGTGGCGTCGTGTCGGGAGAAAGAATGGTGACTTGATAATCCTCGACTTCGCCATCCATCAGGGCGCCTTTCGTCAAGGCAGTCGTCAGAGTAACTGCATCTGTGGCAATACGGAACCTGGCATAAGTAGTCCCTGCCGACAATCCGGAAAGGCCACTCCATGTCAAACTCCTGGTACCGCTGAAACCGGCAGCAACAGTAACACTCACCCCTTCACTTGTCTGAAAAATACCATCGCGGTTAAAATCAATCCAGCCTACAAGCACTGCCGCATGAGTCGAAACATTTGTCACGCTCACATCAACACTGTAGCTGGTGTAGTTACTGCAGAGCGGACTAAACGATGCCACACCATCATCTGCATCACTCGAACCGGTACCAGTAGTTGGCCCATTTGCTTCGTAACTCGGGGCTGTTCCCATCCAGACAACATTGCCCAAAGTATTGTGACGGGCACCATCCGCAGCAAGCGAGGTCCCGTAGCTATCAGGAGCATCTCCATAATCCAGTTGAATGGTAACAACGCGTGCACCATCGCCACTGGTTGGAAGGTTAGATGTGTATTGGATCGGCGTTGCCGCAAGATTGGGCGCTGCCGGATTGCTGACATCAATCCGGTAGATTTTCGGACTTGCACCTCCTGACGTTACATAGAAATAGCCATTGGTGTCGAAATACTGCCCCCAGTAGGAACCTCCACCAGCAGATGTTAATGCACCAAGATCAGTGGTTGCACCGCTTACCGGATTGATTCTCCAGAGATGACTGGTCGCAGCATATATCTGCCCGTCAACAGGGTTAAAGGCAAGATCCACTGTCCCGGTATTGCCTACCGTCAATGGAGCAAGCCAGGTCAAATAGGTACTCGAAGAGGGATTAACATCAAAACGGTAGGCTTTTGTGCCACTGATGAGATACATAACCCCGGAGGAGTTGATATCCGCAGCATAAAGCCCCAGAGCTGCTGTCGGAGAATTCCCGCCCGCAAAAGCGGCTGACATGACGCTGACCGAGTAATCGGAATTGATCCGAATTATGTTATGCGTAACATTGTCAACAGCATAGAGGTGACCATCCACCGGACTGAATCCCAAAGCATTCGTGGTATTTGCGTAAAAGTCTTTTGCATTATAGAGAATTGTACCGGTAACCAGATTAACGCCCGACAAATCCATTGCGGTAGTACCGGTGGCATTACCCACCATAAACGAGACAACCGACGCAGTGGTAGAAAATTCAGGACCAAGCACGCGCATGGTTCGAGTTACAGCAGCGGAATCTTTTTGCCCATCGTTTGCTGTCAGAGTAATCGTACGATCTGTATCTATCGCCGTACCTGTTGTATTGGCAAAACGAACTAATGAGAGGGCATTCTGATAGTCGGCAATCAGGGCATGACCGGTGAGCTTGAGCAGACCAGTGGCGGCATCGTACGTTCCTGCGGTAATACCGGTGGGAAGAGTTCCCAAAACACTGAGAACATCCCCTGATTGATGATTGGTAATGGTTACTGACGCGCTTTCTATGTAACTATCATCAACATCGGTAATCGTTGGCCGCGTTGTAACATCAAACACCTGAATCGGGTTATCTCCCTTGTTAAACCAGGTTGCTCCGGAAACATTGCTGATCACTGGCGCCTGATCGGTTGCACTGCTGAGATTGGTGCACGAGAAGGTGCTTATAGAAACAGCATGATTACCAGCCATATCCTGAATGGCGGCGCTTCCTCCAGGATCAGCATACGTTACCGTCATGGTATCAGTCGCAGCAACCGAGGATGCCAGCGTAAGGGTAACGGTTTTAGCTGAAGCGTTGACCTGTACAGCATTGACAGTCAGCGTTGTACTTCCGTTGGCTTTAACGGTAAATGCACCTGATAATGGCGTATTGACGGCATCAAGGTTAGTGTCATCAGTATAGGTGAGTGTCAGTATTGTGCCATCCACCGACGCACTCGACATCACCGGCGCGCTGTTATCAATAATGATGCTCTGGGTTGTGGTGGCGGTATTGGCGGCTTGGTCACTCGTGATAAGCGACAAAAGATAGCTGCCAGCAGGAAGCGATGAAAAGGTATGATCATAGCTCCAGCTTGTCCCAACGACTGTGGCATCAGTACTGAAAACTGTAGCATCGTTACTGTTCTTGAGAATAAGATGCACATAGTTGCCAGCTTCGGTGGTGCCACTGAAAATCAGCGAGGTATCGGAGGTAATAAAATCGCTCGCAGAACCACCGGCATCCAAACTGATGGCAAGCGTTGCCGGTAAAATAGAGTGGTCAACGGTAAAGGTTTCGTCAATACCGCTGCTTGGTATCAGGCTGCTTAGCGAGTGACCACTCGAAAGTTCTTTAATGGTATTGGCTGCCGCAATGTCGAGATTCACCGTACCTGTTCTGCCAGCCAATCCACCAACTTGAACATCATATTGGGTACCGTTGCTGCTTGCAACCGGTGTTACCAATTGCACAGTCGCCCCGTCAAGGGAACCGGGCGTCAAGTTGAAATCGGTGCCAACCACTCCTTGCATTGCAGTGGTAAACGTCACCCGAAAGTTCACCACGTCTGCATTGGTTGTCGAGAAGGTCGGGCTTTGCCTGACGATCGAATATGGCGCTGGCACCTGAAGGGTATATTCATGCGCTGCCCCTGCCAACGCATTTCCTGCCGGATCGAGAGTACGCGAACTCAAGGTCCATGTGCCGCTGGAGAGAGTAACACCTGCCGCGCTCCAGGTGCCTGAACCAGCCGTCGCATCCACCCAGATTGAACCGCCATCAGCGGATATCTGGAACTTCTCGCCAGCATTGAGCGAACCGGTAAAGGTGCCTGTAACCGTCTGATTGGCAGTGATTGTGATAAAGTCGGTTGCAGTGCCAAAATCGCTGTCGGTGCTGATCGCACTGATCGCGTTAATGCTGGCCGTGGGCGGCGTAGTATCAACAGTGAAGTTCTCTGTGGCACCACCTGAAATATCATTATTACGGCTGTCTTTAATACCTGTGCCGCTGCTCTTGAGAGTAAAAACATAAGCACCTTCAGCCACCGTAAAGTTGGTGAGGTTGATACTGTAACTTGAGCCACTACCTGAAAACACTGCCGTGCTAATATCAACATTGTTGCTGTCTCGGGTCAACGTAAAATCAGTAATATCAACACCGGTAGCTACTTTGGTGAAGAGTATATTGACCGTACCAGCATTAGTATTGCGCGGATCGGGGGTAACAGCGGTAATACTTGCGGTCAACGGTGTAGTGTCAACAACCAATGTTCCAGCAGGATTCGTGACAGCGCCTGCACTATTTAATGTGTTTCCAGCAGCATCAAACATTGATGCTCCGTTCACGTTAAATGCAGTAACCGAAAGATCTGACGTGCTTTGACCACTCGCCACTGTATGGGTAAACGTCAATGCCGTCGTACCACTTCCCCCCGAATAAGTTGCCGTACCACCATCGTTCAGGGTCAACGTGGGAGTACCACCAGTTGTATTAACGGTTACCGCCTCATTGGTATTGAGCGTCAAGGTCACCACACTACCCACGTCAAGTGTGCCGGCACCATTTGTGATCCCTGTTCCTGTAGCCGCGACACTGCTAACCGTGGGTGCTGTGGTGTCGAGGATATAAGCTTGGGACTTGACCGTAGCTTTGTTACCGGCAGCATCCTCTACCCATACTTGGAGTGTATTGCTCGCCGTAAGTGTTACACCAGTCAAAGTGTATGCAGTGCTTCCTACTGTAGCATTGGCAACGGACCAAGTGGTACCGTTGTTTAGCGACACCTTAACCAGTTCACCTGCAGCCAGGTTTGCACTCAATGTTCCACTGATGCTCTGCGCAGAGCTATTGGTAATGAAGTCAGTCGCGCTTGTTCCGGTATCCGCAGAAAAGACAAGCGAGGATATCGTCGTCGTCGGAGCTGTCGAATCGGAACTGCTGCCGGTCGTGAAATAGATGTTTGTCGAACTCGTCGAGGTAATTCCGACATAGGCATTACCAGCAAGATCAGTCAATGCAGAAGAGGAAATGTCCAGATTATAGGATTTACTACTCGACAGAGTAGTCGAACCATCCAGAATCAGGGTTTTTCCGCTGATGGTCCAAGTACCCGTGCCCGTCGAAAACGAACCGGATGAGGCTCCGGCGGTAAGGGTCATTTTCCATGTATTCGTAGTGTTTTGCTGCAAGGTCACCGTACCACCATTGGCATGGATATTTTCACTGAACTGCAAAATGATATTGGTATTCTTGACAACGCCGGTTGCCGCTGCCGCCGGGTAATACGTGGAAAGGGTAGGTGCGCCCGTTTCAACCGTTATCGTATGTGCAGCCGAAGCACTGCTCGTGTTCCCAGCAAGATCAACTATTTTCGCAGTCAGTACATACGTTGCATCCGACAACGTTGATGTCGTTATGTCCTTGTAACCAGCAGTGATATCACCGCTGGTCAAAGTAACCGTACTACCAAGAGGCAAGGCATAATTGTACAGTTGAACCGTATCATTAGCCACCACCCCTGTGCCGATCAGGCTAATGCGCATCGTCGGCGTACTGTCATCGGTGCTGCCACCACTGCTCACTGCTCCCTGAGTAGCTCCAACATTATCGGTAACACTGGTTATGCCTGGAGCGCTGGGTGCCGTAGTATCCAAGGTAATTGTAACGTTGGCGGAAGCTGCGCTGGCGTTACCGGAGGCATCAGTGATTTTGGCATTCAGAACATAAGTTCCATCCGATAAAGATGAGGTGGTGATATCCTTGTAACCTGCTGTGATATCCCCGCTGGTCAAAGTAACTGAACTTCCAAGAGTAGAACTGTTGTTGTAGAGTTGAACTGTATCATTAGCCACCGCGCCTGTGCCTGTCAAGCTGATGCGCACCGTTGGCGTGCTGTCATTGGTAATGCCACCGCTACTCACCGTCCCTGTGAACAGTGCCACATCATCGGTAACACTGGTTATGCTCGGAGCACTGGGCGCCGTCGTATCCAGCACTGCCAGTTGATCGGTAAGCCCTAATGTTGAAATACTGTCCGCCGCAACATTTTGAAGATCAATAAGGACATCCTTGTTATTGGTGCTGCCATCAATAGTGCCTTGTATAAACAAGAACGTATGTTTGACCCCACTGATCGTTGCACGAAACGCAACGCTTGAGCCAGTGGTACCTATATCGTTTGCCTGCAAATACTGCACAACAGCCGCAACATCTGCAAGAGAAGCAAGGCTAACCGCACTACTGAAAATATTCGCATCATCAAACGTAACAATTCCATTAGTAATACTATGAGAAGCTACAACAGCATTTGTATTAAGTTTTAATGCTGAATCGGTTCCGTTGGTACCTGTCGTATTTGTTGCAACGGCAGCGCCGCTAAAACCAATTTTCTCACTGGCACTTGCCGTTGTTCCTGGCGAAAAATCTGTAATAACATCATAGCCTGAAATAGTCCCGCTCGTACCCGTACCACCAATTGTAAGGGCGCTATCCCCAGCAGCAAAATTAAAAACATCCACACCAGCCAAACCGGTCATGGTGTCCGCACCTGTTCCACCAGTAATCGTGTCCACAGATGTTGTTCCAGTAAGAGTGTCGTTTCCGGCAGTACCAGTGATAGCCCCAAAAACATTCGCGTAGTTTGTAAAACTGAGTACTGATGCTTCAATCGCGCCGGTCTGATACTCCAGCACCCAGTCGCCACCCAGCGCAGCCGCGCCTGTCGGGTCATCCGACGCAGCAACATCAGCTTGCGTCAACCGTGCCAAGGTATCAATCAGCAATTGCCCATCACTACCCGCAGCAACACTGCATCCATAAAGCAGAATGTCGGCATCCTGCGTCAGGTGACTCTGCCATTGTGAGAGATAGAACGACTCAGCCTGCAACCCTTCAGCGCCTGAACCGTAGGCCTTGCCAGCAAGAATGATGTCGCCCTCGCTGCCATGGGAGACAAGATGAATGGCCGTCAGGTTCTGATGTTGCGTTATAATCCCGGTCATCTGCTCCCATGGATCACCAAAAGCATCAAGGATAACAATTTCAACACCCTCTTTGGTACAAGCGATAAGAGTGGCTTTATCCGCTACCGCGCTTTCAATAAAAAGAATCTCTCGGGCATCAGCCACCGCACGAACAACACCTGTAGAGTTCAGGGAATCACTCTCCGATTCCAGTGAACTGAGCTGATAATCCCAGCTCAAGAGATTCGCCTCGCTAAGCGCATGGCACGGTGTCAACACCGATGAATTCTCTTGACTCGCAAGGTGCCAGTGCCGATCCCCCGATACTGGAGACCAACCCAGTGGCTCTTCCGATGCAAACACCTCGGCTCCGGTAAGCTGTCCCAGAGTCTCAATGAACACACCATTCCGCCCAACCTCACAACTCCAAAGGGCAATACGCTTAACGCGCCACTGCGCCAGCAGATGCGCCGATTCGCGCAAGGCTTTTTCATCAACCCATTGTCCGCAGAGAGAAAAACCCTCACAGCATCCATGGGCAAGAATGTGCAAGGTTTCAACCTCTTCACCAGTCAGCGCAATGGTAATGGCCTGCAAGGCATCTTCTGCCCTGGCCAGAGCAATCGCAGGAACCTTCGCACCTTGCAACAAGGCAAGAATTTCTGGAACCGAACCATCAGCAATAATCAATTCTTGTGACACAATGAGACTATACATAGTTGCGATATCATTAAACATTTTTGCTTCCTGATTTTATACTCTCGCGACAATAAAAACACCTATAAATAAATTAAAGACCCCCAACTCATGCAGTGGGGCATCTGGTTTTAGAAGAAGGTTAACTTACTTCACAAATATTGGCAGGGAATTAGATCATTAGAAAGAATAATTTGTAATGTGATGGTTTTCATAAAAGTTGCAATGTATCCAACAAACAGAAGTTTATTATTACGCTAACAATATTTTCGGCGCTGAGTCCCTTCATATTTTGCTTCACCTCCTCTTCGGCATAGCGATTCACTTGCAAACAGGTCTTATCACTTCAGAGAAATTCCTGGATTGTCGTGCTGCCTACAGCGGAGATCACGGACAAACGACTTTATGCAATAAAAGTGAAGTTTCCCGCCAAACTTGCGATGCGCTCCCTGCGTAATAAAAAGTATTGATTACCTTGTCTTCAAACAATGGACACGCCAGAAAACCCCGAGTCTGCTCGTATGCAGCCAGGACTTTGTCAGCGCATCACAAGCGCAGTTCTTTGGGAAAAACTGTTCGTTGCAAAAAATATTCGTTCTTGCCTCGCCCGAAGATTCATCGAAGAGAATAACGTCCTCAAAAAAAGTCGTTGAAAATCTACAAGTGCCCTACAATAATGTAATTTTCAGCATCTTTCTACATATCCGTAGCTTTGCGCAACACAGAGAATCTGCCACACGAAAATTAATCATCCGCCTGCTTTATAAAAACAGCCTCTCCGTAAAAAAATAAACCCCTTTAGCCATGCGGCTTTGAGGGCATCATCTCCTTTTTTCTCAAAAAACTTTTCCGAAAAACCGAAACTTTGGCACGCATCTTGCTTAATAAAAGCATAACTATTCAGGGCGACAATGAAAAAAGCCTGAATATTTGACGATAAAGGCAACGATAACCTAAAAAGGCAAAACAATGAGAAAAGTAGCTATTTACGGAAAAGGCGGCATCGGCAAGTCAACCACAACACAAAACACTGTTGCAGGCCTTGCGGAAATGGGCAAGAAAATCATGGTCATTGGCTGTGACCCGAAAGCTGACTCTACCCGTCTGCTTCTTGGTGGACTTCAGCAGAAAACAGTGCTCGACACTCTTCGCGAGGAGGGTGAAGAAGTCGAACTTGAAGATATCATTAAACCCGGGTACAGAAACACCCGCTGCACCGAATCCGGTGGTCCTGAACCTGGTGTGGGCTGTGCAGGTCGCGGTATCATCACTTCGGTGAACCTTCTCGAACAGCTTGGAGCTTTTGATGATGAATGGGAGCTTGATTATGTGTTCTACGACGTTCTCGGTGACGTTGTCTGCGGAGGATTCGCCATGCCGATCCGCGACGGAAAAGCAGAAGAGATCTACATCGTATGCTCTGGTGAGATGATGGCCATGTACGCAGCAAACAACATCTGTAAAGGTATTCTGAAATATGCTGACGCCGGTGGAGTGAGGCTTGGTGGTCTTATCTGCAACAGCCGTAACGTTGACAACGAGCGTCAGATGATTGAAGAGCTTGCAAAGAAAATCGGCACCCAGATGATTCATTTTGTGCCTCGCAACAACTTTGTGCAGCGTGCTGAGATCAACAGAAAAACGGTCATCGAGTACGATCCGACCCACGAACAGGCTGATGAATACAGGGCTCTTGCACAGAAAATTAACGACAACAAGATGTTCGTCATTCCAAAGCCGCTCGAAATTGAAGAGTTGGAAGCACTTCTCATTGAATTTGGTATCGCTAACTAAAAAAAGGAGTAAAGAGAGATGTTAATGATCAGAACAATCGTCAGACCAGAAAAGGTGTATGATGTCATGCAGGGATTGCTTGATGCTGGCTATCCCTCTATCACAAAAATCTCGGTGGTTGGACGCGGCAAACAACGCGGCCTCCGAGTCGGTGACGTGGTCTATGATGAAATCCCAAAAGAGATGTTGTTCACGGTGGTTCCGAATACCGATAAAGATTTTGTTGTTCGGGCAATCCTTGATAATGCAAAATCGGGCCCGGAAGGAAAATTTGGCGATGGCAAGATCTTTGTATCCGCCGTTGAAGAGGTTTATACCATAAGCACCGGCGAGCAGGAAATCGATCCATCGCTCCCAGTAAAGGAGGCTTGAATGAAAGAGATTATTGCAGTCATACGGATCAACAAAGTGAACGCGACCAAAAAGGCGCTTATCGACGCAGGTATCCCGGCTTTCACGGCCACCGGCAGAGTGATGGGGCGCGGCAAGGGACAGGTTCATTACGACATTCTCAGGGGCGCCGAAGCTGGTCATCCAGAAGCAATTGCGCAGCTCGGCAATGCACCAAGGCTGGTTGCGAAGCGAATTGTTACGGTTGTCGTCCCTGATGAATTATGTAAAACAGCAATCGACACCATTATCCAGACCAATCAGACAGGAAAACCGGGTGATGGCAAGATTTTTGTAACCCCGATTCTTGAAACCATCAGGGTAAGAACAGGCGAAGAGGGCGATACTGCTCTGAACTAAAGAATAAATATTTAACAGGTGTAAACGGAGAGAGTTCCATGGAGGCGAACAGAATTATTCCAGATCCGGCCCAAGTCAGGGAGGAGCTGATACAAAAATACCCGGCCAAGGTGGCAAAAAAACGGGCCAAATCGATTGTGATCAACGATCCCGAGATCATTCCCGAAGTTCAGGCTAACGTGCGTACCGTTCCGGGAATCATCACGCAGCGTGGATGCTCTTATGCCGGCTGTAAAGGTGTGGTGCTCGGACCTACCCGTGACATTGTCAACATTGTGCATGGCCCGATCGGATGCAGTTTTTATGCCTGGCTGACCCGGCGTAACCAGACGAAACCAGAGACGCTGATGGATGCGAACTACATCCCTTACTGTTTCTCGACTGATATGCAGGAGGAGAATATCGTTTTTGGCGGTGAAAAGAAGCTGAAAATTGCGATCCAGGAGGCTTATGACCTCTTTCACCCAAAATCTATCGCGATCTTTTCGACCTGTCCGGTTGGTCTGATTGGAGATGATGTTCACGCTGCGGCAAGAGAGATGAAAGAGAAGTTTGGCGACTGCAACGTTTTCGGCTTCAGTTGTGAAGGGTACAGGGGTGTCAGCCAGTCGGCAGGTCACCACATTGCCAACAACGGCGTCTTCAAGCACATGGTTGGGCGCGACAATACCCCGAGCAAAGGAAAGTTCAAACTGAACCTGCTTGGTGAATATAACATTGGCGGCGATGCTTTTGAGATTGAACGGATTTTTGAAAAAGTCGGCATTACGCTGGTTGCCTCATTCAGTGGCAACTCAACGGTGGGTGCGATTGAAAATTCACACACCGCTGATCTCAACGTGATTCTCTGTCACCGTTCAATCAACTATATGGGTGATATGATGGAGACCAAGTACGGTATTCCATGGATGAAGGTCAACTTTGTCGGTGCCGAATCGACGGCAAAGTCACTGAGAAAAATTGGTGAATACTTTGGCGATGAGGAACTCAAAGCTCGCATTGAAGAGCTTATTGCCGAAGAGATGCCAAAGGTGAAAGCAATCATTGACGAAATCCGTCCGAGAACCACTGGAAAAACCGCCATGCTCTTTGTCGGAGGCTCACGTGCTCACCATTACCAGGATCTCTTTACCGAGCTGGGAATGACAACGGTAGCCGCAGGGTATGAGTTCGCTCACCGTGATGACTATGAAGGACGTGATGTACTGCCGAAGATCAAGGTCGATGCTGACAGCAAGAATATTGAGGAGCTGAAGATAGTCGCTGATCCCGAGCTTTACAACCCGAGAAAAACAGAGGCTGAACTTGAAGCACTGAAAGAGAAGGGACTTGAGATCAATGGTTATGAGGGGATGATGAAGCAGATGACGAAAAAGTCGCTGGTTGTTGATGACCTCAGCCACTATGAGTCTGAAAAGCTGATTGAGATCTACAAGCCGGATATTTTCTGTGCTGGAATCAAGGAAAAATATGTGGTACAGAAGATGGGAATTCCGCTGAAACAGCTTCACAGCTATGACTACGGCGGACCTTACACTGGTTTTGAAGGTGCAGTAAACTTCTACAAAGACATCGACCGCATGGTCAACAACCCGGTCTGGAAGTTAATCAAGGCCCCATGGGAAAAGGCGGGAAATGGAAAAGGCGCAGGACTTGCAGCCACTTACGTGACACAGTAATGATTGGAAAACGGAGACTATTGAATTATGCTATTACGACACACATCAAAAGAGGTTAAAGTGCGCGAAGGGCTGACGATCAACCCGGCAAAGACCTGCCAGCCGATCGGCGCCATGTATGCTGCGCTCGGTATTCATGGCTGTCTGCCTCACAGCCATGGTTCACAAGGGTGTTGCTCCTACCACAGGAGCACCCTGACCCGCCACTACAAAGAGCCTGTTATGGCGGCAACAAGTTCGTTCACCGAAGGAGCTTCGGTGTTCGGTGGCCAGGCAAACCTTCTTGCTGCCATCGATACCATCTTCGCGGTCTATGACCCCGACATCATTGCGGTGCACTCAACCTGCCTCAGTGAAACTATCGGTGACGACTTGCAGCAGATCACAAAAAAAGCAAGCGATGACGGGAAAATCCCTGAAGGCAAATATGTGATTTATGCCAGTACACCGAGCTTTGTCGGTTCGCACATCACCGGTTACGCCAACATGGTTGCCGGCATGGCATCACAATTCGCAGAGTCAACTGGTGTCAAAAAGAACCAGTTCAACATTATTGCCGGATGGATGGAGCCTTCGGATATGCGCGAAATCAAACGCCTTGCCAGTGTTATGGGCGTCAATATTGTGATCTTTCCAGATACTTCAGACGTTCTTGATGCACCGCAAACGGGCAAGCATATCTTTTATCCAAAAGGCGGCACAACGATTGACGAGCTGAAGAGCAGCGGCGACAGCATCGCTTCACTGGCGCTCGGAAGCATCAGCGCTGAACCGGCAGCAATAGCGCTGGAGAAAAAGTGCAAAGTGCCGTTTGAAACGATCGACATACCAATCGGCCTCACAGCAACTGACCGCTTCATCATGGCGCTCAGCCAGGTGGCAGATATATCAGTCCCCGATGAGATAACAACAGAAAGAGGAAGACTGGTTGATGTGATGGGCGACATGGAACAGTATCTGTACGGAAAACGAGTGGCTCTCTTCGGCGATCCGGATCAGCTTCTTCCACTGACCGAATTTTTGCTCGACCTGAATATGAAACCTGTTCATATCGTCAGCGGAACACCCGGCCAGCGGTTTGAGAAGCAGATGCGCCAGCTTCTTGATGAGAGGTCACCGGAAACAAACTTCAAGAGTGGACTTCAGGCCGACATGTTCCTGCTGCACCAGTGGATGAAGAACGAACCGGTTGACCTTTTGATCGGAAACACCTACGGCAAGTACATGGCCCGTGACGAAGATATTCCCTTCATCAGGTTCGGCTTTCCGATCCTCGACCGAATCGGCCACAGCTACTTCCCGAATGTCGGGTACAGCGGCAGCCTGAGACTGGTTGAAAAGATTCTGAATGCCATCATGGATCGCCAGGATCGTGACGCGCTTGAAGAGAAGTTTGAGCTGGTGATGTAGAGAAAAGAGACAGAAAAGTAGAAACGAAAGAGATGTAAATCGTTAAAGGCGAAAATGCTGCACCTGCGGGGCATACAAAACAATTGTTCTTCAGCCCCGCAGGGGCGGCATATTGGTAGCAAAGGGTGCAAACCCCAGGAAAGGGCAAAACATCCCACAACAATATTTTAAGGGGACGGCTATGGAACAGATCGGGATTCTTGAGGGAAGACAAAAACAGATCTTTGAAAAGAGAAAAGGGACGACACAGCCAGATATCGCTTGTGACACCTCCAGCCTTTCGGGATCGGTGAGCCAGCGCGCCTGCGTCTTCTGCGGCTCCCGCGTGGTTCTCTATCCTGTTGCAGATGCCATTCATCTGGTTCATGGCCCTATCGGCTGTGCGGCCTACACCTGGGACATCCGTGGTGCGGTCTCGTCGGGACCTGAGCTTCATCGCTTGAGTTTTTCAACCGACCTGCAGGAGATGGATGTTATTTACGGTGGCGAAAAAAAGCTCTACAAGTCACTGATTGAGCTGATTGAGCAGTACAAACCCAAAGCCGCCTTTATCTACTCAACCTGTATTGTTGGTCTTATCGGCGATGATATTGAGGCCGTCTGCAAAAAAGTGGCGCGGGAGACAGGAATTCCGGTGCTTCCAGTCCACTCAGAAGGATTCAAGGGCACAAAAAAAGATGGCTACAAGGCAGCCTGCCATGCGCTGATGAAGCTGATCGGAACTGGATCAACTGAAGATATAAGCAAATACAGCATCAACATTCTCGGCGAATTCAACCTTGCCGGTGAAGCCTGGATTATCAGGCAATATTATGAAAAAATGGGTATTGAGGTTGTCGCAACCCTGACCGGTGACGGACGTATCGACGCTGTCCGACGCGCTCATGGTGCAACACTCAATGTTGTGCAGTGTTCAGGCTCAATGACCTGGCTTGCCAAAGAGATGGAGGAGAAATACGGGATTCCCTACATCCGCGTCTCCTATTTCGGAATTGAGGATATGTCAAAATCGCTCTATGATGTCGCCGTCAAATTTCCTGACAGACCTGATATCATGGAAGCGGCAAAACAGATCGTCAGTGAAGAGGTGAAAACACTCTACCCTTCGCTGCAAAAGTTCAAAAAAGCATTGACAGGCAAAAAGGCTGCCATCTATGTTGGTGGCGCATTCAAGACCTTTTCGCTCATCAAAGCGCTTCGTTCAATCGGAATGTCAGTCGTACTGGCTGGTTCACAAACCGGCAACCAGGACGATTATACCCGGCTCAAGGAGATGTGCGATGAGGGAACCGTGATTGTGGATGATTCAAACCCGGTCGAACTCTCGAAATTTATCCTTGAAAAAGGAGCTGACCTGCTTATCGGCGGAGTCAAGGAACGACCAATCGCCTTCAAGCTTGGTATTGGATTTTGTGACCACAACCATGAGAGGAAAATACCTCTCGCCGGATTTATCGGCATGTACAATTTTGCACTGGAGGTCTATCAATCGGTCATGAGCCCGGTATGGCAGTTCGCTCCAAGAAAAGGAGGCTCCCTATGAAACACGAACACGCAAAAACAGCAACACAGAACGCCTGCAAGCTCTGCAACCCTCTTGGCGCCTGCCTCGCCTTTCGGGGAATAGAAAACTGCGTTCCATTCCTGCACGGTTCACAGGGGTGCGCAACCTATATAAGACGTTATCTGATAAGTCATTATAAAGAGCCGATTGATATTGCCTCCTCAAACTTTCATGAAGAGAGCGCTGTTTTCGGCGGCAGCCATAACCTGAAAATCGGGCTGAAAAACGTCAGCGACCAGTACAAACCCGATGTTATTGGGGTGGCTACCACCTGCCTCAGCGAAACCATTGGAGATGATGTGCCAATGATCCTGCGGGAGTATAAAAAAGAGTTCAAAAACGGCACACCCATGCCAATCTTGATCCATGCGTCAACACCAAGCTATCAGGGCAGCCATATCGACGGGTTTCATGCCGCTGTTCATGCTTCAGTAAAAGCGCTGGCTGAAAAAAAGAGCCGCAGGGAGATGATCAACCTCTTTCCAAACATGGTCTCACCTGCTGACTTGCGTTATCTGAAAGAGATTCTCGAGGATTTCGGGGTACCATACATGCTGCTGCCCGACTATTCACAGACAATGGATGGCGGCCCATGGGGTGAGTACCACCGCATTCCTCCAGGAGGTACGCCGGCAAGCACTATTGTATCATCAGGCAACGCCAAGGCAAGCATTGAGTTCGGCTCAACCATTGAAACATCGAAATCGGCTGCGGAACACCTTGATATCATGTTTGGCATACCGGCATACCATCTCCCGCTTCCAGTCGGTATCAACGGAAGCGACCGATTTTTCGATCTGCTGGAAACACTTACAGGAAAAAAGCGTGCTGAAAAGTATGAAGATGAACGCCGCAGGCTTGTTGATGCCTATGCGGATGGACATAAATATGTTTTTGAAAAGAGAGTGATCATCTATGGTGAAGAGGATCTGGTCATTGCTATGACCGCATTCCTGAGAGAGATCGGAATGGTGCCGGTTCTCTGCGCCTCCGGCGGAAAAAGTGGCCTCATGAAAAAACGGATTGAGGAGCTGGTTCCCGACATGGATGAGCTTGGTATCACCGTACGTGAGGGCGTTGACTTTGTTGATATCGAAGATGAGGCAAAAGTGCTGAAGCCTGATTTTCTGATCGGCAACAGCAAAGGTTATACCATGTCAAGAAAAAACGAGATACCGCTGCTCCGGCTTGGCTTTCCGATTCACGACCGGTTCGGTGGCCAGAGGATGCACCACCTTGGGTATCGCGGCACCCAGGAACTTTTTGACCGGATCGTCAACACCGTTATCGAACAACGGCAGAATGCTTCATCAATAGGCTACACTTATATGTAAGGGAGTATATTATGACACTGAAAATAGCAAACCACCCCTGTTTCAACGATTCGTCCCGACACAAGTTCGGACGTATTCACCTCCCTGTTGCGCCGAAATGCAATATCCAGTGCAACTATTGCAGCCGAAAATTTGACTGCATGAACGAGAACAGGCCCGGCGTCACCAGCAAGGTGCTGTCACCGAAACAGGCATTGTATTATCTCGATCAGGCGATGATACTCTCGCCGAACATTGCGGTCGTAGGCATTGCCGGCCCTGGAGATCCCTTCGCCAACCCGGATGAGACCATGGAGACGCTCCGGCTGGTACGAGCCAAATATCCGGAGATGCTGCTCTGCGTGGCAACCAATGGACTTGAGCTGCTTCCTTATATTGATGAGCTTGCTCAGTTACAGGTGAGCCATGTCACCATCACCATCAATGCGATTGATCCGGAAATTGGCGCAGAGATTTACGCGTGGGTTCGTTACAACAAAAAAATGTATCGGGGTGTCGATGCTGCCAAAGTGCTGATCAAGAACCAGCTTGAGTCGCTGAAAAGGCTGAAAGAGGTTGGCGTCACCGCGAAAGTGAACTCGATTATCATTCCCGGCATCAACGATGCACACGTTATCGCCGTCGCATCAAAAGTGGCTGAACTGGGCGCCGACATCCTGAACTGTCTCCCCTACTACAACACCAAAGAGACAGTTTTTGAAAATATTGATGAGCCTTCTGTAGAGATGGTCACTGAAATCCAGCAGGCGACCAGTGCATTTCTGCCACAAATGAAACACTGCGCACGGTGTCGGGCTGATGCAGTCGGTATTATCGGCGAAATCAACACTGATGAGATGATGCAAAAACTTGCAGAAGCTGCGAATATGCCCAAACACCCCGAAGAGTGCCGTCCATATATTGCCGTCAGCAGCATTGAGGGGGTACTGATCAACCAGCATCTCGGCGAAGCTGAACGGTTCCTGATTTATGACATGGATGATACCGGAGAGTGCATCCTGATTGGCTCAAGAACTGCGCCACCTGCAGGCGGCGGAAAAGAGCGTTGGGAGGCTTTGGCTGCAACCCTCGGCGACTGCCGGGCACTGCTGGTCAATGGCGCGGGCGACTCTCCGAAAAAAGTTCTGAACGCTCACGGTATTGATGTGCTTGTGCTTGAAGGCGTTATCGAAGAGGCTGTATACGGCATCTTTAACGGACAGGATCTGAAACACCTGATGAAAAGCAGCCAGATTCACGCCTGCGGATCAAGCTGCAGCGGTACAGGCGGGGGATGCGGGTAAGGAGATGATGAACGATGAGTTTTGATTGAATGATACGATTCAAAGTTCATGACACCATCAGAAGTAACTAATAATTTTTAAAATAATTAACCGAGAAACAATTATGGATAAACCGAAACATCACATTCTTGTCTGCGCAAGTTTTAGGGCGCAGGGCACACCACAGGGTATCTGCCACAAAAAAGAGTCGCTCAGCCTGATTCCCTACATCGAAAGTGAGCTCTCTGATCGCGGCATGACAGACGTTACCGTCTCGGCCACAGGCTGCCTCAATCTTTGTGAAAAAGGGCCTGTGCTTGTCGTCTATCCCGAAAGCTTCTGGTATGGCGAGATTGACAGCGAGGATAAAATTGACGAGATTCTTGACGCTCTTGAAGAGGGCGAGGCCTGCGATGCGCATTTGATTAACTGACAGCTCCGGTGTGGCGGATACCCTGTGGAGTTCCACGGGGTATCCGCCACAATTAAAGATTTGAGCTCAGCAGGAGCCAAAAACCAGTCCAATTGAACAAAATCTCAGGTTTAAAAGGAAGCTGCAACCTTCAGCCATTGATTTGCAAGACTTTAGCTTTTTCCTTCCAACTACAGCTCAAAACATTTTCGATCCAGAACTTCATTTTCAATCAGGATCAGAAAGAGGCTTTTCAGGCAATTTTTTTTAATCACGCGATATGTTTTTTGCTTTTTCAACGCGATTCAAGTATAATAAAACCGGATCGTAATATCATTACATACATAACGAAATGAAGGGAACAAACATGAAATCACCAATGACTCACACCATAAAAAGAATCTTCATACTCAGTTGCGCACTGCTGGCGATAACAACATCGGCAATGGCAGGTGAACTGAACCTGTCGGCGGCTGCCAGTCTCAAGGAGGTTATCAACGAACTGAGCGCCACTTACACCGCAAAGCACCCGGGCACTGCTTTTGTGAAAAATTTTGGCCCATCCGGCACACTTGCTGGCCAGATTGAAAACGGTGGCCCTGCTGATTTATTTATTGCTGCCAATACGGAATGGATGGATTATCTCAACAACAAAAAGCTTGTGGATGCAGGCAGCATCAAGACCTTTGCCTGGAACTCGCTTGTTTTTGCAGGAACAACCAGTAAAAAAGTTACTTCCATGAACGATCTGCAAAAATTAGAAAAAATTGCCATTGGAAGTCCGAAAAGCGTTCCCGCAGGCGACTACGCCATGACCGCCATGACAAAAGCAGGTGTTGCCACAAAACTTGCCGACAAGTTCATTATGGCCAAAGATGTTCGTGAATGCCTCATGTATGCCGAGCTTGGTGAAGTTGATGGTGGATTCATGTATAAAACCGATGCGCTGCAGGCAAAAAAAGCAAAACTGCTTTTTTCAGTGCCACAAGAACTTTACCCAAGGGTAGTCTATCCGATGGCACTGACAGTCAAGGCTGCACAAAATAGTGAAGCAAAAGCATTTCTTGTTTATCTTCAGGGTGAAGAAGCCAAAACAGTGCTGACGAAATACGGCTTCCTTCTTAAGTAAGAATAACTTGATCAAGAGAGAAGACTATGGAGATGTTTTAACGAAATGCTTTTGACCCCGGAAGATATTACGGCAATATGGCTTTCGTTAAAAGTAGCACTGACAGCCACTCTTCTCTCTTTGCCTTTCGGTTTTGCTGCCGCGTGGCTGCTGGTCTTCAAAACATTGAGAGGAAAAGTGGTTCTGGAAGTGCTCGTCAACCTCCCCCTGACATTGCCCCCTGTGGTCATCGGCTATTTCCTCCTGCTGCTGCTCGGCAAAAACGGCTGGTTGGGCAAAGTGCTTGCTGAAACCGGAATTCAATTGATCTTCACCTGGAAAGCTGCTGTTATCGCTTCAGCCGTTGTTGGCTTTCCTCTGCTGGTGCGATCGATTCGTCTTGGAATGGAGTCGATCGACCGTCAACTTATTGATGCTTCAAGAAGCCTGGGGGCATCCTGGTACGACAGTCTGCTGACCATTATTCTCCCACTGTCGCGGAGAGGGATATTCTCTGGCGCCTCGTTAATGTTTGCACGAAGTCTCGGTGAATTCGGGGCCACCATTATCGTTGCCGGCAATATGCCAGGGAGAACACAAACCATCCCGCTGGCGATTTACGATTACACCAGCTCCCCTTCAAGCACAACCATGGCGCTCTCTCTCTGCCTGGTCTCGGTCGTTATCTCGGTGGCCGTGCTGCTGCTGCATGAAATGCTCGACAAGCAACTCGACCGGAGTACGACGTCATGAGAATTCGTATCAAAGCAGAAAAAAAGATGGGCGCATTTTCGATGGCGCTCAATACCGATATTTCGGGCGATCGGATTGGCATTTTTGGTGACTCCGGCAGTGGAAAATCGACCATTGCCAACCTGGTTTCCGGACTTCTGCAACCAGATAACGGTGAGATTTTTCTTGATGACGAGTGCCTCTTCAGTAGTCGGCAAGGCATCAATCTGGCCCCTGAACAACGGCGGATCGCAATCGTTTTTCAACAAGCGATGCTTTTTCCGCATCTGAGCGTCAAAAGCAACCTTTTGTACGGTTATAAGCGGTGCCGCGCGGAACACAGACGCATAAAACCTGATGCTCTGATCGATCTTCTTAAACTGAGATCGCTTTTGGAGCGAGGAGTCAACCGCCTCTCCGGCGGAGAAAAGCAGCGGGTGGCTCTCGGCAGAGCGGTTCTTGCCAATCCCCGTCTTCTGCTGATGGACGAACCGCTCTCAGCCCTTGATGACTCGCTTCGCTTCCAGATTATCCCCTACCTGAGAAGCGTCAGTGAAGAGTTCAACATCCCCTACCTCTTTATATCACATTCACTCATTGAAATGCAGTTAATGACTGACCAGATTCTGGTGGTGAATAATGGCGAGATACTTGAAGAGACAACTCCAGAGCAGCTTGCGCGCAATAAAATGGCACAAAGCCAGCATGGATACATGAATCTGTTGCGTCTCTCCAATTCATTCGATCGCAATAGTCTGTTCTGCTATCCGTGGGGGAAAAACCATCTCCTTATTTCAAATGGAACCCGGCAAGGAGTGTCGCTGTTTGAACTCTCCTCACGTGATATTATTTTGTTCAAAACACATCCCGAAGCGATAAGTGCCCGTAACCTGCTTGAGTGCACCGTCACAGAAATGTTTGATTCAGAAGGAAGAGTCGGCGTTGTTCTCTCCGCACAAGGGGAAAAACTTGTTGCAGAAATTGTGCGTGATGCCGCTGATGAACTCACTATTACACCCGGCTCAACCCTTTTTGCCGCCATCAAAGCTTCGTCATTCAGAAAACTTTCCTGAATCTTCAGATTGAGGGTTGATGCCCGAAAAAAATGACAAAGAGATTCAATAACCCCTTACCACACGACAATGCAAAAAAAGTCAAGTTTTTTGCTCCTGATTTGGATGCTTTTTCTGTATCCGGTTACTGTGCATGCAAAAGAAAAAGCAGTTAGCCCGTACAATGCGACAAAGTCATGGTATAACAAACTGATATCAACAGCAAAGCCGGATATTGCAAAATTACGGTTTTTCTTTACCCTTATGCCAAAAGGTGGTGATATTCATCAGCATTTTACCGGATCGTTATATGCGGAAAATTACCTGGACTGGATCAACAAGGAGGGGTATTGGATAAGTAAAAAAGACTTTACGGTTATAACCCCGAAAGACGCTGACAAGTTACAAGACACTGTTTCGGTTAAAAACTTGCGAAGTAACAAGGCGATGTACAGCGATTTTTTCACTCACTGGTCGGATAAGGATTATGCAAATCATAATCATGACGCTCTTGCGCCGGACGTACAGTTTTTCAATACCTTTTCATATTTCTCGAAAATCTTTAACGGCAACCAGAAATATTATGCAGAAGGTATTCAGTTGCTGAAAAATCGGGCTAAAAATGAAAATGTCCAGTACCTCGAAACCATGTTTGTCTCTCCCGGTTATCAGAAAGCTGATCCGCAATTTGACTCACTTGTCCGAAAAGGTGAGATCAATATCGACAACAAGGCTTTTCGGGATACTTTTGACGGCTTCATATCCAGCGTCAGCAAAGACACATTGTTCTACAGCAAGGTCAACCAGTATCGTGATCTCGTAGATTTATGCACGAAGGGGGTTGATGATGAGAACTTTACGTTGCGCTTTCAAAGCTATGTATCCAGAAATACCACACCATCCCAGTTCTTCTCCGGCCTCTATGCCGCATTTTATGAGGCGGATAACAACGCCCGGGTTGTTGGTGTCAACATCGTAAGTCCGGAGAATGATGCCATTGCACTTGCTGATTACAAGCTCCACATGCAAATGTTCAGGTACCTGAAAGAAAAGTATCCTCAAATCAAAACATCAATGCACGCGGGAGAGTTAACGACAGGAATGGTGTTGCCGGAAGAGCTGAAATACCATATTTCCGATGCCGTCTCAGTTGCCGGAGCCAACCGGATTGGCCATGGCGTGGATATCGTTTACGAAACAAATGCCCTGCGTACGCTAAGCAGCATGAAGGCTCATCATATTCCGGTAGAGATCAACCTTACCAGCAATGACTTTATCCTTGGGGTAAAAGATGAAGCGCATCCCGTACGGCTCTATACTGATTTTGGGGTGCCGATTGTAATATCTTCTGATGATCCCGGCGTTTCGAGGGGCAGTTTGACCGAAGAATATGTGCTTCTTGCAAGCAGATACAGATATTCGTATGATGAAATCAAACAATTTGTATCAAACAGCATCAACTACTCGTTCATGACACAAAATGAAAAAGAGCAAAGTCTCAAGCTGTTACAGAAGAAATTTGATGAATTTGAACACAAAATATTGAGCATAATGGACAAGAGGTAACATTCAGAGAATGTTGAACTCCATTCGCTTCAATCCGGCGGCACAAGTGGAGTCAATATCCAGGTGGTTACCAAGCTCCCTGTTTTGACTCTCTTCATGCTTTCTGGCCTCTGCATGGTCAGCCGTTTGTCATGGCGTACACCACATCACCAAGTTCACGCCGGAAGGATTCGTTTTCGACGAAGAGTTTGTAGAACTGTGTGTCGTCTTTCAGGATGAGTTGCATCACCTTGCCGAGCGCTTCGTCGTGCACCATGCGGGCGGTGTGCGGGGTATTTTCCCTGGCGTTCCGGTAGGCTGTGCTTTCGGCTACTTTTGGCGCAATGTCGTCAAGGATGCGTTTGGTCTGGCGTTCGGGGTCTTGCAGTTGTTCTCTCCAATGTTCGTTGAAGCTTTTGAGGATATTGCTCAGACGGTCGAGCTCCGGTTCGGGTTTATGCCCGCCCCCTTCCATCGGTATGGGCTCTATTTCGGCGTCGCTGTCCTGGAGTACGATTTTCTGCATCGCTTTCTTCTCGACGCGGTAGCTGTCCATGTCGATAGCGTCGAGGATACCTTTCGAAAGATCCTCCTCCACCGGAGCCGGAAGTTTGGGAATAAGCAGGTTCAGGAAGATTGAGAGCTTTTCCCATGCGGCGTTGCTGTAGGGCAGAATTGATGAGAGGAAGCTGTATGAACGGCAGAACGCTTTGGCATTGCCCTTGAATTTTACCTGCCCATCCTCATCGAGCAAGCTGGTATAGAGCGCAACACAATTATCGAGAATCGGATCAAGCTGGTCACGGTCGGCACCACCAAGAAAGAGCGAAACAAGCTGATGCACCTGAGCGGGTGTATAGAGTTGCGCGTTGTCGAGATCTCTCTTGAGGTCGTTCAGTTTGTTCGGATCGGTCTCTTCGGCAAGCAACGTGGTGCGGTAGTAGTCCTGAAATGCGTAGGCAATGGTGTCGGCATTGTTCTGGAAGTCGAGGACAAAGCAGTCGTACTTCAGCGGGTGTGAGCGGTTGAGGCGCGAGAGGGCCTGCACCGCCTTGATCCCTGAAAGCAGTTTATCAACATACATGGTATGCATCAAGGGCTCATCATAGCCGGTCTGGAACTTGTCGGCACAAATGAGGAATCGATAGGGGTCGTTTTTGATCTTGTCGGCGATATCGCTGCCCGGGAAACCGTTAAGCGAAGCTTCACTGACCTGAGCACCGTCGTAATCGTGCACTCCTGAAAATGCCACAATTGCCTTGTAGGGGCTCTTGCGTTCTAGGAGATAGTTCTGGAAGGCATGAAAGTACTGGATCGCCCGTTCGATGCCGCTTGTAATCACCATGGCCCGCGCATTGCCCCCTATTTTGTTGGCCGCCAGCACCTGCTCGTGAAAGTGATCCACCATAATCTCGCTCTTGAGCCGGATGGCGTGGTCGTGGCTTTCAACGTACCGGCGCAATTTCTTTTTTGCTTTTTTGGTGTCGAATTCCGGGTCATCCTCAATCTTCTTGATCAGTTTGTAGTAGCTCTCGACGGGGGTGTAGCTCTTGAGCACATCAAGGATGAAGCCCTCATCAATCGCCTGCTTCATGGTGTAACTGTGGAAGGGGCGGTGCTTCACCTTGCCTTCGGCGTCAGGTGGCAGCGCTTCACCGAACATCTCAAGGGTTTTGTTTTTGGGCGTTGCCGTAAAGGCGAAATAGCTGGCGTTGGTCAGCATTTTGCGGGCGGCCATGCGTTTTTCGAGCGCTTCGTTCACCGTATCTTCAGGATCAGGCTCTTCAGCGTCCGAGGTATTCTTGCCAGCAAGTGCCTGACTCATTGCCGCCGAGGTCTTGCCTCCCTGGCTTGAGTGCGCTTCGTCGATGATGATGGCAAAGGTTCGAGCGGCCTCCATAGCGATTTCGTCGAGAATGAAGGGGAACTTCTGCACCGTAGAAACAATGATCTTCTTCCCCTCCTGAATGAAGCGGCGCAAGTCACCGGATTGCCGGGCATGACCTACCGTAGCGCCAACCTGCATGAACTGGCGAATGGTTTTCTGAAGCTGGTCATCAAGGATTCGGCGGTCGGTAACCACAATCACGGAGTCGAACAGCTCCCTGCCCTCCCGCTTCAGCCCGATAAGCTGGTGCGCAAGCCAGGCAATGGAGTTTGATTTGCCGCTCCCGGCGGAGTGCTGGATAAGGTAACGCTTCCCTGCCCCAAACTGCTGCACATCAGCCAGTGCCTCACGCACCACGCCGAGCTGATGGTAACGGGGCCAGACCTGACGACGTTTTTTTCTCCCTCTCCGCTCATCTTTTTCCTCAACAATCTGCGCATAGTTCTCAAGGATGTTGGTGAGCCCTGCCGGAGTAAGCAGCTCTTTCCAGAGATAGTCGCTCTTGATACCATTCTGATTGGGAGGGTTGCCCGCACCATCGTGATAGCCCTTGTTGAAGGGCAGGAACCATGAGCCCTTGCCGCGCAACTCCGTGCACATTTGCACCTCACTGTCGTCCACGGCAAAGTGCACAACACAACGACCAAACTCAAAGAGTTGCTCGCGTGGACTGCGGTCGCGCCGGTACTGCTCAACCGCATCGGCTACGGTCTGTTTGGTGAGGCTGTTCTTCAGCTCAAAGGTGGCAATGGGCAGACCGTTGATGAAGAGGCAGAGATCAAGAGAACGGCGGGTTTCATCAGTGCTGTAGGCCAGTTGGCGCGTGATGGAGAAGCGGTTCTGCACGTGCAGTCCGGAAGCCTTCAGGTTGCCTTCAGAGGGTGTGCCGTAGAAAAGGTCAAAGTGAAGAGCGCCGTGCTCAATACCCTTGCGGAGCACATCAATCACGCCCCGCTTGCCGATTTCGGCGGAGAGGCGGGCAAGAAACTTGAGGCGATTGATATCTCCCGATCCATTCTCCTCTGCCAAGGCAAGCTTACCAAAGAGTTCCGGCTGGGTGGCACGCAAAAAAGCAAAGAGCTGCGAAACATCAAGAGAATAGGCACGATCGTACTCTTTTGGAGTGCCCGCGATATATCCGGTTCCGCCGTATGGTGGTGGTGACTGTTCAACCTGACCGGAGGCTGAAACAAGACCGTCCACACCGGTTGTATGGCGCATGATGAGGGTTTCAAGCCCTTTTTCAGTGGTATCGGTGGTCATACAAGAGCCTCCTCCTCAAAGGGTTCGTCCTCAAGAGCTTCGACACTATCATTGTCTGGCAGATCAATCAAGGCTTCATCGGGCAGTTTTGCTGCCGCTTCACGAACATCAAGCTTGCCGGTTACCACATCGGCGACAAGGCGTGTGCGATACTCGCGGAGCAGTTCGATTTCACGTTCGAAGCGGGAGATGGCGGTGGTAAGTCTTGATGTCTCCAACTCAACATGAGCAAGAATTGCGTCCTGTTCCTTAATTGGTGGAAAAGGGATGCGCAATGACCGAACAACGTCTGCATTTATATTCGGCTGGCCACCGCCATACGCCGCGCGAAGTAAATGTGGCTTTGCAGTCTGAATAATCAATTGGATAAGGAACACGTTTACCGTTGGCATTGCTTGAGCAAAAACACAACAGGCTTGATTTGTACATGCAGCAACCCCAAGAATGCCAGTTTTACCAATAGTTGCCCCATACATTGCAACGACAATTGAATTATCAGGATAGAGTTTCAAAGTACTGTATGCAATCAACGCTTTCCCATGCACTGTACGTTTAGTCTTTTTAATGACTGAATCGTTCAAATCACCGCTCATAACCCAATTAATTGAGCCTCCGTAATAGTGGTCTCCACTTGGAGTAGTGCCACTACCTTGCGTATGAAACAGTGTTCGTAGTTTTCGTACTTCCCAATGTTCTGGAATATCGCCGAGCCAAGGAATACCGGAAGGTTTGAGAGGAACGGAGGGATCAAGACCACGGGTGACGGCGCGGTGAATGATGGCCTGTTTCTGCTCGTTGAGCAACGTAATCACCTTGCGCTTTGCCCGGATGGCTTTTTCAAGTTGGCCGTTTGCCCAGTTCAGAAAGCGCACAATTACAGCCTGCTCGTCAGGCGGGGGAAGAATTGCTTCAATGCAACCCAAGTCGTCAGAATAAAGCCGAAGCCGACTTTCAACAACCCCTGTTGATGCAGCTTTTATCCGACCTTTGTAAAGAGGAATCCGAAGCAGTTCATGGTAATACAAAGGAAGAGCACCTGAACTAAACCGGTAAACACAATATGCGGGGCTGGCAATGCCTTCATAACGGGAAACGCCCATACTGCCATTCCATGCAAGCATGATATTGATTACGAGATCATTTGACATCACTCGCTTATACCCGACCAGCGAAGCTGCGCGACTGTCCGGCGAATCTGTACCGTCCATCGATTTGCGTTGTGTCACACCGGTATACTGGGAAACACGAAGCAATTGTTCTTTACCGGTTGATGAACGGCAATCAACTTCTCTCAGTAATAATTTTAATCGCTTTACATCCCAATGCTCCGGCACCTTACCGAGCCACGGAAGACCGGTCTCCCTGTATGCTGGATATGGTTTCAGGTCGGCAATCATATCTCTGTCCATTTAGAGAGATTTTCAGGAGTCCTCATCTGTACAGCTTCCTTTATTATAGTTTCACAAAAGCTACATACTAAACACAGCCTTTAACATAGACTTCAAAGATCGCCTTGTGAAAAGCAGCGTTTAATTAACTGTCTTCTATCCCGCGCACACTCATCCGATTGCCCTTCCGGGTGCCCTTTCGTGGTGAACTGTTAAGAATTCCTGAACAGTTCACCACCGCTACAATACGTTGCTCATCGGCCTCCTGCTCAATGGCACAGATATCTCTTCGAGCGTGTGGAGCAGACTGCATGCAGAAGTCGCGGGCGAGGGAATCCTTGATGGGTAGCAGGGCATGGAAGTGAGACCAGCTCAATTGTTGTGACAGTGTCACGACAATTGACTCCTCCGGAAAGAGCTGAACGAACTGTACCATGCGGGCGAGTTCGGGATAACTGAAGCCACGCCCATATTCGGCAGTCAATTCTCGTGACACGGTTACGAGAATCTGCTTGCCATAGGCCGCACGAGCACCATGCAGATTTTCCTTGAGCATTCGCTGCCCCAGATGCCAGGAGAGCAGGGTTTGGGTAGAATAGGCCGCTGTAGCGATCCGTTGGCGGGCGGATTGGATAAGGATCCACAGATCCGTAAGAAGGAGTGTCTCGTTGTCCGCTACGGTTGCGGGAAGTTGCGGCTCCTGTCTGGCGCTTCCGATCTTCTTGTTCATCGCGCACCTCCCTTCAGCAGGCCGTCGAGCAGCCCTTCGGCCTCCTGCTCAATGGCAAAAATATCAGCGGTAATTTCTTCGAGCGTGCGGAGCGGCTGAGGCTTGTAGAAGTGGCGAGTGAAGCTGACTTCGTAGCCGATTTTGGTGGCACTCTCCTTGATCCAAGCGTCAGGGGTGTAGGGCAGCACTTCACGACGGATGAAGGCGTCAATACCGCCCTCTTCAAGAAGTGGCACCTGCTCGGTGTCGCGCAGGTCGGGGTCGGGCTCGTATTCGACAACCACATGCTTTCCTGTGGGAGTCCCCGTATCGTAAAGACCGTAGAGCGGTTCAGCTTCGTTCTTACCGGGCTTGTGCATTTTGGCAATGACGGGGGAAGCGGTTTCTACCCTCCAGCTTACTGCTTTCAGTATTTTATTCAGGTCGGCTGCGGACAGCTTGAGACTTCCCTGCATGAGTGCTGCGGTGACATTCTGGCGGAAGAGGTTGTGGTCTTCAAAAAGCTGTTCGCCAAGGATGGTACGCAAGGCATAAGCGGTTTCAACCAGCCTGCCGTCGCGTTCCCATGTTTTGGGGTCGAGCAGCTTCTTTTTCTTTTTTTCGGGGAGCCCTTTTTTGCTGCCACCCTCTTCATCATCACTCTCCTCGTCGTCGCTTCCCCACTCGGCAAGACGCTTTTCGAGCGCTGGAGCAATGATGCTGAAACTGGTGAAGAGGTCGTCACCAAACTCTTCGTAGAGCATGGAACGAATCTCTTCATCACCGGAGGCAAAGCGCAGGCTCTCTATGGCTTTGATGGTGAACTGACTGTGGAGCCGAAGCGGGCGTTCAACGGTTACTTTCCAGTAGCCGAACTCTTCATTGGGGAAGATTCTTGATTCAGGCGTCTCCTCAAAGTCAAGAAAGGTGTTGAGGATGCGGTCAATATCTTCCTGAGAGAGTTCGCAGTTCTTTTTGCCAAGATTTTTACGGAGTGGCTTGAACCATTGGGTGGCGTCGATAAGCTGGAGATAGCCCTCGCGGTGTGCGGGTTTGCGGTTGGTGAGCACCCAGATGTAGGTGGCAATGCCGGTGTTGTAAAAGAGATTGAGCGGGAGGGCAACAATGGCTTCAACCCAATCGTTTTCGATGAGCCAGCGGCGGATGTTGCTTTCGCCCTGCCCGGCGTCGCCAGTAAAAAGCGAACTGCCGTTATGGACTTCGGCGATGCGGCTGCCGAGTGCGGAGGTCTGGTTCATTTTGGAGGCCAGATTGGCCAAAAAGAGCAACTGCCCGTCGCTGGAGCGTGTGACGAGTGAGAGCTCTTCGCCCTGGTGCATCACCCTGAAGCGGGGGTCGCGCATCCCCTCTTTGCCGCCCATTGCTTCGAGATCTTTTTTCCAGCTCTTGCCGTAGGGAGGATTGGAGAGCATGAAGTCGAAAACACGGGAGGGAAAGGCGTCGTGCGAGAGGGTTGACCATTCAGCGCCGCCAACGATGTGGTCGGCGTTTTCGCCCTCCCCTTTGAGCAGCATGTCGGCCTTGCAGATGGCGTAGGTTTCGGGATTGATCTCCTGCCCGTAAAGGAGGCATTGGATATCCTGCTGATGCTTTTCGGCTATGGATAAAACGGTCTCTTCGGCAACGGTGAGCATACCGCCGGTACCGCAGGTGCAGTCGCAGAGCAGGTAGGTACCCGACTTGAGCTTATCCTCAATCGGCAAAAAGACAAGGTTGGCCATCAGGCGCACGGCGTCGCGGGGTGTCCAGTGCTCACCGGCCTCTTCGTTGTTATCCTCATTGAATTTGCGGACGAGTTCCTCGAAGACGGTACCCATTGCGTGGTTGTCGATACCTGCGGGAGTGAGGTCGATTTCAGGGTCGAGGAACTTGTTGATGAGTGTGCCGAGGGCGTCAGCTTTGGAGAGTGTGGAGAGCTGGTTGCGGAACTTGAAGTTTTCGAGAATGTCCTGGACGTTGGAGGAGTAGCCGTTGAGATAGTCTTCGAAATCGGCAAGGAGATGCTGCTGGCTGCCACGTGATTTGAGGTCGCGCAGGGTAAATTGGGAGGTGTTGTAGAATGCCTGCCCTGACGCTTCACAGAGTGCTGCACGCTGTTCGGTGATTCCTGCATCGTCGAGCAGCTTTTTTATGTCGAGCACGGCTTGTTTGGTCGGTTCCAGCACAGCGTCCATGCGGCGGATGACACACATTGGGAGAATGACGTCGGGGTATTTGCCCCGCTTGAAGAGGTCGCGGAGAACGTCGTCGGCTATGCCCCAGATAAATGATACAATTTTATTATGAGTGACTTCGTTCATGAGATATTGTTTAGCGGAAGCAGCGAAGTAAATGGCATTCAAGGAATAAGAGAAATATGCGTGAAAGCAAATATATGTATTTATAAGGGTTTGGGAAAAGATGGGACTACGAGGAGATCAGAGGATTCAGGACGAATGTGTATGAAAGTGGGTTTTACTGTATGAGCGAATATAGCGCCCCCCCTCACCGTGCAGGAAATGGGTCGGCGACCCGACATTCTGTCCAGCTCCTGATGGATAACATTGAGCCGTTTTTTCTGTTCATCGGTGAGTGAGGCTATTGGACATGGCTGGTTACATGTGTAAAGAAAATGGTTGTTTTCTATACATGTTCTTGTTCTCCTTTGCTCTTTCGCTTTCTGCAACCAGCATGATAGTGCTGCTCCCTTATACCGTTTTAAAGAGAATCTGATTGTGCTTTTCTTTCTGCATGTTGTGGGCGTTGAAGGTTTGCACGGCGTTGGCTTCGAGCTGGTAGCTGAGGGTTGAATCGAATTTCAGTTTCATAACTCTTCCTGTATGGCATTCAAGAGCCTTAGTTTCAGCTCCTCGTTGTCATCATAGCTCTCATTGATAACAGCCTCAATAAGGTCGCGGAGAAACTCTTTAGGCAAAACCACATTCATAAGATGCAATCAGGTCAAGTATTTCACTGTAAAATGTATCTCTGACCTTCTCTTTTCCATGCAGTTGAAGAATTTTTCGGTACTCTCTTGCATTCTCTTTAAAAATGATCACATAGACTTTGTCGGTATACATGGGGTACTTGAAATTCCCCATATCGACGCAGTCTCGCAGGCAATCGGTGAACTGTTTGCGATAGTCCTCTTCCTTAAAGTAGGAGAAAAGGAAATCTTCATCTCGCTGGTTGATATACGTTGTTCCTCCACCAGTCCGGCTGTTTATGGTATCTATGACAATATCAAGAATGGCTTGACGCAGTGACCTTGCCCGTTCACTTTCGGTGATGAGCATGGCCAGATTGAGGAAGGCCCGGAAGTCGAGAATACCAAGTTGAGGCGTTTTCAGTATGTTCACGAAATCCGTTTCGTGAACATACCCATCAGAAAGAGCTAATTTAAATTCTTTTAATACTTTACCACGCAAAATCTCGTAACCGTTTTGACGAAGTTCATTCTCGTTGTTCGAAAGATAATTATCAATAGTTCTCGGACTAACCTCAAAAAAAAAAGCAACTTGCTCCTTGAGGACAACTATCCTCCCATTGAACTCGATTCCCTTCATGCCGATGCTTTTCTGGATTTCGGCGACAGCGAAGGGGTTGTTGAGGATGTTCTGCCGGTCTACCGCAGAGACTGTCAAATCTTTTGCCATATCCGTTCTTTTTTATACGGTTTTAAAGAGAATCTGGTTGCGCTTTTCCTTCTGCATGTTGTGGGCATTGAAGGTTTGCACTGCGTTGGCTTTGAGCTGGTCGTTGCCGTGGAAGGCGGAGTCGAGGCAGAGGAACTGCTGGGGGTTAAGCTCAATGACCGCGTCAATCAGTTCCTTGGTAACGCTCTCTTCAAGGCAGAGCAGAAGTGCGCCGTCGGAGACGGAGAAGAGCTCACCTTTCTCGTTGCGAGTTTCGGTAAAGACTGTTGGAAAAAGCTGCTTCAGGCGGGCACGATTTTCGGCGGCTATATTGAGCGTGGTTCCTTTCATTTTTTCGGGCTGGATCTCTGCCATAGTCTTGATAATGTGGGGTTTAGTTCATCGACCAGCAAATGGTGAAGAGGGCTCTCTTTTTTCCTTGCGCTTCAGACACAAGAGCAGATGAGAGCCTTATGCACACAGAAATCAGTTATCGCTTGATAGTAACGGGAAATGCCAGTGATAATATAGGCAAGGGTTTTGATATTTGCGGATGCCGGGGAGAGATGAATTCATTTTTCCGGTAGCGCCGAACTTCAGCTTGGCACCTTATCGTCCCCGCAGGAAACGACCGTGAAGGGTTCAGGGTTTCTTCATTTTGTCGATAAGATCGTTGAGGTTGTTTGTGACTGTTTGAGTGTTCGGATGTTCAGGGCCAAGCTGCTTTTCGCGGATAGCCAAGGCTCTTTCTCCTTGTTATACTTATTTCTGACAAAAGTCCGAAATAATGGAGCAAACCCTCTCAACCAATAACCAGATCAATAAGCATGGTTGTTGCAGGATTGTCCGGCTCCCAGGGTCGAACAAGGCGAGCTGTCAGCCGGTAATTACCTTTGGGTGCAACCACACGCATTGCACCACTTGCGGATGCACCCAGAAGCTTCTCAGAATCACTCTGTTTCGCCGGAGCGTCCTCAACACGAACCACACCCGGAGGAAGATCAAGCACCCAGCTATACCCGGTCGCCGGGCCTTGTGCTACAGGCAAATCAACAACTTTGCCGGCAACACCCATGACAACTATTGGATTGATTTCAGCCATGTAATCTTCACTCCTCAGGTTTGGTTTTCTTGAGCCAATACTACGGTTGCCAGGCAGCCGTGTAGATATGGTGATCGGTGCCAACCGCAAAAATATCAAGATGGTCAGCGCTCCGCACAACCGCCGTCACCATGGTATTCGGTGCGGCTGAGCCACCAAGAATACGCCACCAGCCACGCCATGCCGTGTCGCCCGCCTGCCATGCCGCTGAATAGATGCCGCCATCCTGACCAACAGCAAAAATATCAAGCTTGTTTGGGCCGCGCGAAACAGCATGGATTGACGTTCCGGGAGCCACCTTGAAATGGCCAACCGGCCACCAGCCGCGCCATGCGGTGTCACCCGCCTGCCATGCCGCCGTATAGACCTGCATGTCCGTACCAACCGCAAAAATATCAAGCTTGTCGGGAGCGCGTGACACACCAAAGACCGATGTTCCAGGGGCCGCCACGCCACCGGCTACCGGCCACCAGCCACGCCATGATGTATCACCCGCCTGCCATGCCGCAGTGTAGATACGCTGGTCAGTGCCCACACAGAAAATATCGAGCTTGTCGGTATTGCGCGAAACTGCCGTAATAGATGTGTTCGGCGCTGTAACGCCGCCCTGCACACGCCACCAGCCACGCCATGCGGTGTCGCCCGGCTGCCAGGCCGCCGTATAGGTACCATGATCGGTGCCCACACAGAAAATATCGAGATGGTCAGCACTGCGTGAGACGCCAAAGACCGATGTTCCCGGAGCCGCTACTCCACCCGCAACCGGCCACCAGCCACGCCATGAGGTGTCACCATTCTGCCATGCTGCCGTGTAGATGCGATGGTCGGTGCCAACACAGAAAATATCGAGATGATCGGCGCTGCGCGAAACTGCTGTAATTGAAGTGCCCGGCGCTGTAACTCCGCCCTGCACACGCCACCAGCCACGCCATGCGGTGTCGCCCGGCTGCCAGGCCGCTGTGTAGGTGCCATGATCGGTTCCGGAGGTGAAGATATCAAGCTTGTTGAGGCCGCGTGAGACACCAAAAACCGAAGAGTCTGAAGCTGCTGCACCACCTGCCACAGGCCACCAGCCTCCCCAGTTTCTGTTTGCAGGAGCAATGACGCCCTGTGCACCGTAAAAGGCTTCAGCATCAATATTACACTCGCCATAGCCGATCTTGAAGTAGCCAGCACCAGTTCCATCAGCATGGGCAGCACCACCAAATCCAGCTCCCCAACTGTTGCGGCATATCCAGCAATTTTCATCGTCCGAGTATCCGACTACCATCACAGCATGGCCACCAAGGACAACGCCAGAGACATGACGATAGACTCCGCCTCCATAATGGCGAAAATCCTCATAGACTGTATAACCACAGGCCAGCGGACCGACATTGGCAATATAGGTTTTGCGGTCATTGCCAGTCCAGGCAGAAATTTCAGTAATCTGGTAGATCTTGCGGTTCCGGTCAGCAACTGCACGGCAGTGTGCAATCCAGATATGATCGGGGATATCGGCCGGATCGCCGACAGGGGGAGAGTCAAAGGCGGTCATGTAGGGAAAATCGGCATCGCTGACAACGCCTCGCGTCTTGATCTGGTTCAGCGCGTCGCCGTTGTTCCATCCATGACAATTCGGGCCGTGTGAAGAGCAGAAGTGCTGATCAGCTTCCGAGAGATGGACGCTTGCTCCACCATGCTCAACGCCGACCATTGATCCAACAACTCCGGTTGTGGCATGGGAGACGCATGAGCCGCAATAACCCTGGTCGGTCACCGCACCGATAACGCCGCGTGTTCGCCAATCAAAGGTGCGCGGATAAGGAGGAGTTGCCGCAGGACCCCCGAGGGACTTTGGAGCACTCCCCAAAGTCATGGGTTGCTGAAACAGGTGCGACATCCGCGTCACCATCAACCGTTGTGATGTCTCCAGTGCTGCACGGGTTACCTCCGCTGGAGCAGGATCCCACCCCAGCCCCCTCGGTTTTGAATCAGCGGGCAACTCAATGGGTACCCAGGTCAGTCCACGGGATTTGATGTCCGCCTTCAGTTGAATGATGTTCAAGCCAGCCATGCCACTCCTCCTTATAGTTAAAGATTAATTGCTGTTGCGCTTTTTTTATCCGATCGGTCAATGCTGATGCCTTTTTCAGGGTTTCCCCTCTATGCAAACGGTATCGGGTTCGCTCTTTGAAGTAAAAAGATAATGTGTTGTCAAGCAGACACTCTTGATGAAAACGGGCAGATCCGCAGAACTGATTGTAATAGTAAGAACGATAAAATCTGCTGCCGAAAGTGCCCTTGGAACAAAAAAATAGCAATGGCCTGTACGCTTTTAAGAAAATATTACATCGGACCACCATAAAATCCAGACTATCTCAAGTATAATAATGATAAACTCTACTATCGTGTAATTCGTTTGAAAGTTGCCAATAAAAATAAACAGGCAATTCACAATTTTTACTTCTTCATTAACCGTCTATCCCGCGCTTTCTCATTCGATTGACCGCCATAAGTTTCTTAAAAAAATCAATGGGAAGGAAAATTGATTACAATAAACTATTGAACGCTGCATTGTTATTGAAAATGTACGCAATAATATACACAAGCTTTTTGATGTACAGCACTTCAGGAGTCTCATTTTATATTAATATCCCGAATCCATTGGCAGAATTTTTTACGGCATTTCAGGCTGAATAATTCATAAGTATCGGCCCGGCTTTTGTTACATGATGCTTGCTGCTTATTCACCGGGAAAACTATATTCTGCTGCAACGGAGACATGGATTTTGATGCTCCGGGTTGTTTTCATAACCTGAAAAGCTGGACGCAATGACACCCTATCGACTCCTCGACTCAGATATTGACCATTTTATTCAGGAAGATGTCCCTTATGGTGATCTGACTACCTCACTGCTCGGAATCGGAACTTTGCAGGGAGAAATAACCTTTACCACCCGGGAAAGCACCGTTATCTGCTGTACGGAAGAGGCCGCTCGAGTGCTGGAACGATGTGGGGCTTCAGTCCATCACTGCATGAAAAGCGGCTTAAAAGTTGATCAAGGCTGCGTCATTCTCTCCGCAAGCGGGCAAGCTGATACGCTTCATGCGGGGTGGAAAGTTGCTCTGAACCTGCTGGAATATGCGTCAGGTATTGCCACAAGAACAGGGGAAATTGTCTCTCAGGTCAAAGCGATTAATCCCGGCATCACGGTCGTGACAACCCGAAAATCTTTTCCCGGAACAAAAAAAGTTGCTCTCAAGGCAATCATCGCAGGCGGGGCATTGCCGCACCGGCTTGGACTGTCAGAATCAATCCTTGTTTTCCGTCAGCATACCGAATTTTGTGGAGGGATTGACCAGTTTCTTGGCTCTGTCAAGGCATTGAAAGGGAAAGTGCCTGAACATAAAATCATTGTTGAGGCAGAAACTGCGGAAGAAGCGCTAAAGACAGCTATAGCCGGTGTTGACGTGGTGCAAGTAGACAAGATATCTCCTGAAGAACTGGCTCTGCTGGTTCCTCAAATCCATCAACAAGCACCAAATGTTAAAATTTCTGTGGCTGGCGGCATAAATCAAAACAATGCGGCGGCTTATGCAGAAAGTGGCGTTGATATCATTGTCCTTTCATCGGTCTATTTCGGCAAACCTTCTGATATCGGCGTTGTCATGCGTTCTGTAAAGAGCGCATGAAACCAGGAACATAAAATGCCGAACATTCATGAAAAAATTTAAATCCATCAGAAAACCCTTATCTTTCATGAGGTAAGTTTTGGTAACAAACAACTGAGGCGACAGGGTGACAGACAGCAAACAATCGATTGGCCTGGAAGGAAGCATCTGGTTCCAGAAAGCCGATAACAGGTTTCTGGGGGGAGATAGAATTGCCCTGCTGGATAAAATCGATGAACTCGGTTCAATCACCAGCGCAGCCAAAGCCGTTGGAATAAGCTACAAGACGGCATGGCATCTGGTCAACATGATGAATAACCTGTCCGAACACCCTCTTGTTGACCGCACGACAGGGGGAAAGGGTGGAGGAGGCACCATCTTGACCAATGAAGGGAAAAAAGTTATTGAACAGTTCAGGATTGTTCAGGAAGAGCATCGGAAGTTTTTGCAAAATCTTGAGGGACGTCTCGGAGAGACCAACCATCTTTATCAATTTCTTAATAGAATCGCAATGAAAATCAGTGCGCGCAACATTTTTTCGGGTACCGTGGAAACAATCATCAAGGGATCGGTGAACTCGGAAGTCGTTCTGCTGCTCAATGGGGGTAGTCGTATCGTCTCTATTATCACTAATGGCTCCGTTGACAACCTTGGCCTGAAAGAGGGTGTCAATGCCTATGCCATCATTAAGGCAAGCTCTGTCATTATTGCCCAGGAGCTGCTCGATGCAAAGTTAAGTACACGCAATATCTTGCCGGGTATCATCAGCAAGCTTATTGAAGGGCCGGTCAATACAGAAGTTGATGTTGAAATCGGGGGCGGTAATGTCATCTCCGCCGTTATTACTCATGGGAGTTCAGAGAAAATGTCACTCAAAGAGGGTGACCATGCCTGCGTGGCATTCAAGGCCTCAAGTGTCATTATCGGAGTTAACTGAAAAAATTTTTTGGAAATTACCGGAAATATGGTTAACAATCGTTAATAAGAAACCAAAAACGCTTGAATCATGAAAATGAGTGAAAAAAACTTCTCGATGTGTTGTTGCTGTTGCCGATGGCAACACGATACTGACACGGGGATATCGGGAAGAAGATCGTAGTTCACATGATTTCATGAAGTACGTAACATCTTTCAAGCCGGCTCTGAGTGTCAGAGTCGGCTTTTTTGTTTTTTATCTGAATCATCAACTCATAACATACGTCAACAAAACATATAACTTTTATGTCATCAACATCAGCAGCTTCATCAACTCCGGAAAGAGGTGTGCCATTACCAATTGTCAAACTGAATCGCTGGGTACTGCTCGCAGGCGTCATTACCGCTATTCTTTTTCAGCAACCAATAATAACTCTTTTACTCTTTTTGATCATTCTTTCAGCAGTAGTGTTCGGCAAACAAGGCAGTCTCATTTTCTTTCTTGGATCGCGCCTTTTTGCCAAACAAAACAGGGATGCTGAAACAGAAGATCCAGGGCTCATGCGCTTCAATAACTCCATTGCTGCTATTCTGCTTGGGGCCGCACAGATCGCCTTCATTTCAGGCGCGCCTCTTGTGGGCTGGATTTTTTCGGGAGTGGTTGCAGTTGCTGCGGCCGTAGCACTTGGAGGATTTTGCTTCGGTTGCTTCCTGTTTTATCAGTTCAATCTGCAGCGTTTCCGGCTCCTGGGGCAGAAGCCGCAGATCAATAAACAAAAACAAGCTTAACAACAACAGACACATCACCAATAAAAAGAGGATATCCTATGAGTTCAGAACACTATCGCTTTGAGACGCTTGCCCTTCATGCAGGACAGCCGGTTGATGCCACACTCTCGCGTGGAGTGCCAGTGTATCGCACCACATCCTATCTCTTCAAAAGCACGGAACATGCCGCAAACCTGTTTGCCTTGAAGGAGCTTGGAAATATCTATACCCGTTTGATGAACCCGACAACCGACACTCTTGAGCAGCGGGTTACCCAACTTGAAGGTGGAGCTGCTTCAGTTGCTGTTGCATCGGGGACGGCTGCGATCTTTAATGCTATCATCACCCTGGCTGAAGCAGGCGACAATATTGTGTCCGCCAACAACCTTTACGGCGGCACCTACACCCAGTTTGATGCCATTCTCCCCAAACTTGGCATCAGTGTCACCTTTGTTGACCCGAAAGATCCTGCAAATTTTGAAAAGGCCATTACAGATAAAACCAGGGCTCTTTTTATTGAAACGATCGGCAACCCTGTACTCGACTATACTGATGTCAAGGCTATTGCTGAGGTGGCGCACCGTAACGGCCTGCCGCTGATTGTTGATGCGACCTTCACCACCCCTTACCTGCTGAAAACCATCGACCTTGGCGCGGATATTGTGATCAACTCGCTGACCAAATGGCTTGGAGGGCACGGAGCTGGCATCGGAGGCATTATTACTGATGCGGGACGTTTCAACTGGAATGGAGGACGGCATCCGCTCTTTACCGAGCCCGACAGTAACTATCACGGACTGCGCTGGGCCATCGACCTGCCGGAACCTCTTGCGCCAATCGCATTCGCCCTTCGCTTCCGTACTGTGCCGCTCAGAAATCTCGGCGCCTGCATAGCGCCTGACAACTCCTGGATATTGCTGCAAGGGATTGAAACTCTGCCGGTAAGGATGGCACGTCATTCAGAAAATGCACTCAAGGTTGCCGAACATCTGGCAAAGCATCCCGGAGTTGCATGGGTGCGTTATCCCGGCCTGAAAAGTGACCCATCTTACCCTAAAGCTTCAAAAGATTTGAAGAACGGGTTTGGCGGCATGGTAGTCTTTGGAGTGAAAGGTGGTTACGATGCCGCAGTTGGGATCATCGACAACATCAAACTCTTCTCACACCTGGCAAACGTCGGCGATGCCAAGAGCCTGATCCTCCATCCGGCAAGCACTTCGCACAGCCAGTTGACCGAAGAGCAACAATTGCAGAGTGGTCTTTCTCCCGACCTGATAAGACTTTCCATCGGCCTTGAACATCCTGACGATCTGATCGAGGCCCTCGACGCGGTATTGCCGACAGAGGAAACACAAAAAAGCTGGTTATCAAAGTTGATTAACAAGTAGTCTGTTTGACATTTTTTCTCACAATAAAACCATGGTGAACAAGCATCTCACAGTAAAGATTATCGAAGGCCTGCACTTTCGTGCTCTTGCAAAAATCCTCAGGATTACAAGGGAACAGCAATGCTCTGTTATTTTTCAAAAAGAAAACGGAGAAAAAGCTCATGCAGAATCTTTCCTTGAGATGCTTTCACTCTGCTCTATTGCCGGCACAACGCTCCAGGTAACAGTCAATGGCCATAACGAAAACAAAACACTCACGATGATTCAGGACGTTTTTGAACACGGGGCAGGTATTTAACAATGAACAGAAATATCTCTGTTGTCCTTGCTGATACACAGTTTTTGACCAATGAGGCGCTTCAGTCAATATTAAAACCGCACTACGAGGCACTCTATACGGTATCGACCAAAGCAGGCCTGGAACAGTATCTGCAAAAAGAAAAAATTGCGCTCATTATCACCGATTATATCCTGTTTGAGTTTGACTCAATCAGCGAACTTGGTGACTTGAAAAAAAAGCATCCGGGAACCGGAATCATTGTACTGACAAATGCAATCAATAACATCATCATAAAAGAGTTGAATGATATTGGCATTCAGAACATCGTCTTGAAAACCGATGATCGTGAAGAGATTTTTCACGCTATTGAAGCCACCTTGAAAGGGAAAAAATATTATTCCGGGGATGTGCTGGATATTCTGCTGAAAAAGGAGACTCCTTTTGAAGATGCCAGCATCCTTACCACTTCAGAAATCGAAATAGTTCGTTTGATTTCAGGAGGGCTCTCAACAAAAGAAATCGCGGCAAAAAAACACATCAGTTTTCATACCGTCATGACACACAGAAAAAATATTTTTCGAAAGCTTGGCGTATCCAGCAGTCCTGAACTGCTTATGTATGCCATAAAAGCGGGATTGATTGACAACATTGAATACCATATCTGATACCATATTTATGGTATAAAAGATGACTGCTTAACGGGATTTACATTTATACATTTATTGACGAACTTTAAAATCATGACAACAACAATCATTTAACTATCATAAGCTATGGGACGTCTTGCAAAAACACTGACCGATCTTATCGGAAACACTCCCCTGCTGGAGCTTGGCAATTTCAATCGTGAACATGATGCCAAGGCCACTATTATTGCCAAACTCGAATATTTTAACCCCGGTGGAAGTGTCAAGGATCGCATCGGTTTTTCAATGATTGAGGATGCTGAAAAACAGGGGTTGCTTAATAAAGACAGCATCATCATAGAACCAACAAGCGGCAACACCGGCATTGCACTGGCCTTTATAGCCGCTGCCAAGGGTTATCGCCTGATACTCACCATGCCTGAAACCATGAGTCTCGAACGCAGAAATCTGCTCAAGGCTCTTGGCGCCGAACTGGTGCTGACACCTGGCCCGGAAGGGATGGTCGGTGCAATCAAAAAGGCCGATGAACTGCACGCAGAATATCAAAACTCGTTTGTTCCGCAACAGTTCAAAAATCCTGCAAATCCTGAAATTCACCGGAAAACAACTGCAGAAGAAATCTGGCGTGATACTGATGGGGAAGTCGATATCTTTGTCAGCGGGGTTGGCACCGGCGGCACCATCACCGGTGTTGGAGAGGTACTCAAAGAGCGGAACCCGGAGATAAAAATCGTTGCGGTTGAACCATTTGATTCACAGGTTATTGCCGGAGGAAAGCCAGGGCCTCACAAAATACAGGGTATCGGCGCAGGTTTTGTGCCGGACATTCTGAACACCTCTATTATTGACGAAATTATTCCTGTAAAAAATGAAGATGCTCTTCGCACCGGCCGCAAACTGGCTAAAACCGAAGGGCTTATTGTAGGTATTTCTTCAGGCGCAGCCGTGTACGCCGCCCTGCAGCTTGCGCAACGTGAGGAAAACAGAGGGAAACGAATTGTGGTCATTTTGCCTGACACTGGAGAAAGGTATCTTTCAACACTGCTTTATCAGGTTGAAAATGAACCAGTCAATATTTGAACTATAACTTTATCAATGCGGAGCGCCATCCGACAGAGGGAGACTTTTTATCATGGAAACCAAAAACGACGGTATCATTGAAGAGGCAATCAGGCTTTTATCGAGCCCCGCTGATGATACTGAAGGTGACTATTCCGGGCATCATGAATATCTGCTGCCGTCAATTGAAAAACTCAAAGAGGTTGTTGAACTTTTGAGGTCGATAATCTTTCCGGGTTATTTCGGAGGGCCAGTATTGCGCCGGAAATCACTGCAGCATTTTCTTGGCGTAAGGATAGAAAAGCTCTATGGATTACTTGCCGAACAGATTCGGAGTGTTCAGCATTTCGACACCGAGAACAATGACTCGGCAAATGCGACTGAAAACGCTGTCGACATCTCCCGCCAATTCATCGAAATTCTTCCCGAGATCAGGAAGAAATTATGGACGGATGTCAAAGCCATTTACGACGGAGATCCGGCAGCGAAAAATTATGGTGAGATCATTTTTTGCTATCCCTCCATACGGGCCATGGTCAACTACCGTTCAGCTCACACCCTGCTGTCGCTTGGAGTTCCTCTGATTCCAAGAATCATTACCGAAATGGCCCATTCGGAAACCGGTATCGACATTCATCCCGGAGCACACATTGGAGACTATTTTTCAATTGATCATGGCACCGGCGTTGTCATTGGTGAAACCTGCATTATCGGCAGTCATGTACGGCTCTACCAGGGGGTAACACTTGGCGCGAAAAAATTTGCTCTCGACGAAAATGGCAACCCGGTCAAGAATCTGCCGCGCCACCCGATTATTGAGGATAACGTTGTCATTTACTCGAACGCCAACATTCTTGGAAGAATAACCATAGGCAAAAACTCTGTCATCGGTGGCAACGTCTGGCAGACAAAAAGCGTACCGCCAAATTCAAGAGTCTTGCAGCAAATTGCTGTTGAAAGCAGTTTTACCGATGGCCTCGGCATTTGAAAGAAGACAGTAATCAACCACACTTAAACCATTGAACGTAACCTATGTCAAACGCACAACCCGAATCCAACAGTTATCTACAGCGAAGTGTCACCACGCATGTTGCAAGAAATCTTGCAAATACGACAAAGACCCCGCCACAGATGAACTCCATAACCCCGAGATGGCTCCTGAAGCTGCTCCCGTGGGTTCACGTCTCTTCTGGCACCTATCGTGTCAACCGGACAAAAATTGAGCTTCAGAAACCAGAACGAATTGGCATCGATTTTCATGACGGTATTGCGTCGTTCAGGCCTGAGGCGCTGAAAAGCATTCCGCTCTTTGCATCGTTTGACAACGAAGTCATTGGCCAGATTGCCAAAAAGTTTGTGCTTGAAGAGGCTGAACTTGGCAACACGCTTATCCTGGAAGGAGAAGAGCGCCATAAAATATTTATTATTGCTCATGGGCAGGTTGAAATCTTAAGCAAGGGGCTCCATGGGGAAGATCTCCGTATTGCCTTGCTGTCAGAAGGAGAGTATTTCGGTGAAGAGGAGCTTGTTTCCGAAAAACCTTCGTCGGTCACGATCCGCACCATTACCCCCGGTTCGTTTTTCTCCTTGTCAAGCGTTGATATCGAAAAGCTGTTCAGGGAATCTCCATCGCTGAAGGAGTCCTTTCAGAAGACAGTTGAAGAGTATCTCAAAATACGCTCAACCGTCAACAAACACGGTGAAAAACATATTGACCTTATTGCCGGATTCGAGGAAAATGTCGAAATCCCGGAAACTTATGTTGATTACTCGAATAAACCTCGTGAGTACTCACTACAGGCCATCCAGACTGTTGTTCGAGTCCATACACGGGTCTCCGACCTCTACAACGAACCATTCAACCAGATCGAGCAGCAGATGCGCCTGACCATTGAGGGCATCAAGGAGCGTCAGGAGTGGGAGTTTATCAACAACAGAGAGTTTGGTCTTCTGCATTCTGCTGATCCCGGACAACGCATCAGCACCCGTTATGGAACTCCTACACCTGACGATCTTGATGATCTGCTCACCAAAGTGTGGAAAAAACCCGCGTTCTTTATCGCTCATCCGAAGGCTATTGCGGCATTCGAGCGCGAATGCACATGGCGCGGCGTGCCGCCTCCGACGATCAACCTTTTTGGAACTCCAGTCCTGACCTGGCGTGGAGTACCACTTGTTCCGTGCGACAAGCTTGAAATCAACAAAAACAGCAAGTCTGGCCACGGCACAACCAATATCATTCTTGTTCGCGTCGGAGAAAATGAGCAGGGCGTGGTTGGACTGCATCAGGCAGGAATTCCAGGAGAGATCAGCCCAAGCCTCTCTGCAAGGCTTATGGGTCTCGACAAACTGGGTGTTGCCTCTTATCTTCTTACGCTTTACTCATCTCTTGCTGTACTGACCGATGACGCTCTTGCTGTGCTTGAGAATGTCGAAGTTGGATACTATCACGATTACGAACATCGCACCTCCGGAACGAAAGCAAAATAAAAGAACTCTTTGACAACCCATCATGGCAGGCGGATTTACTGTCTGCCATGAATTCACAATTGTTATCCTATGCCTGGAGCATATCAACATCCGAACATCACAGGAAGCGAAAGCGACGCGCTGAATCCTGCATTTATCGCCCAGCTTGCAAGCCGTTTGTTCAATGAAGTACCTGAAGCCGGAAGTATCCCAAGAAGTGAAAGCGATGCGCAGGAGTCACCATCGACAGGAGCATCCACGCTGCTTGATAAAACAACTTTTACAGGTGTACAGGACAGTGTGGCTCTCCCTGCTACAGCAGCAGCTCCGCCTGCGCAAGATTTCTATTTTCTGCCGGAAACACCTGAAAAAGAGCCTGAACCGCTTGAACACCATGCCAATAAACTGACTGAACAGCAGAACTATTCAGAGAAAGGAAAGGGCACGAATGGTCTTGACCAGCTTTTACGGCGTTCACTGCCTGCACCGACTGATGACAATGAATGTTACGCAGCAAAGCTTTACAGAGAGTTCACAGAGCAACAAGGCAGTCCTGTTCTGGAGCAAGTTTTTCAGACCCTTCGCTGTGGAGCCGATCTGCCCGCAGGGCATTGGTTTAACCCATCATCCAGCACACAACCCGAACTTCCCGGCAAAGCGCCTGCGCCGGTCTGGCCAAACAGCGGTTTTGGGCTTCCTGACACAACGCAGCTTCCATTCAGCCTTCCTGAATCGCCGGGAGAGCCATACTATTTCCTGCGAGAACCACAACAGCCTGTCCATCAACCTGAAGGATTTGATGTCACCACCATTCGCAAGGACTTTCCGGTTCTTCACCAGAAGATTCATGGAAAACCGCTTGCATGGTTCGACAACGCGGCCACAACACAGAAACCCCTGAGCGTCATTAACGCCCTCGCTCAGTTCTACGCCACCGACAACTCGAACATTCATCGCGGAGCACACACCCTTGCCGCTCGCGCGACCGATGCCTACGAAGGCGCTCGCGAAAAGATCAGGCAATTCATCGGTGCCGGGTCAACCTCAGAAATCATCTTTGTCCGGGGCACAACCGAGGGAATTAACCTCGTAGCCCAGACCTGGGGAAGAAAGTTTCTCCAGCCGGGAGATGAAATTGTGCTCTCCATTCTTGAACACCATGCCAATATTGTTCCATGGCAGATGGTCGCGCAGGAAAAAGGGGCTCGCATCAAGGTTGTGCCGGTGAACGACCGGGGCGAAATCATTCTCGAAGAGTACACCAAATTGCTTGGCCCCAGAACACGACTTGTTTCACTGACACAGGCTTCAAACGGACTTGGAACCATTCTGCCTGTCAAGGAGATGATTCAACTGGCCAAACGGTATGACGCCAGAGTTCTGGTTGATGGTGCACAGTCTGTCGCCCACATTCCGGTCAACGTGCAGGATCTTGATGCCGATTTCTTTGTCTTTTCCGGCCATAAAATCTTTGCCCCTGCCGGCATCGGTGTCGTCTATGGCAAGCGTGAACTGCTTGAGGTTATGCCACCATGGCAGGGCGGAGGCAACATGATCAAGGATGTCCGTTTTGAGGAGACCATCTACAACGAGGCTCCGGCAAAATTTGAGGCCGGAACTCCATCAATCGGCGACGCCATCGGACTTGGGGCTGCGCTCGACTATGTTCGCAAAATAGGGCTTGAAAACATTGCGCAGTATGAGCACGAGCTGACAGAGTACGGCACCGAACGGCTTATCCGGATTCCGGGTCTGCGCCTGATTGGTACGGCAAGAAACAAGGTGGGCGTGCTCTCTTTTGTGTTGAACAATCTGCCGAACGAAGAGGTTGGAAAACTGCTCGATCGCGAAGGCATTGCCGTCCGCGCCGGCCACCACTGCACGCAGCCATCCTTGCGAAGATTCGGGGTTGAAGGCACTGTGCGCCCGTCGCTGGCGTTCTACAACACCAAAGAGGAGATTGATCGGCTTGCCGATGTCATTAACCATATTCAGCGGCGATAACGAAACCTGTTAAGACGCAATGTTTTCGTTTTGACATTGCGTCAAGCAAGGAGGAATCGATAATTGAATTTGCAGCACACTCTCGAGTTTCTATCTTACAGGAATGAAGGTACTTATTGAATTGTTCCCAAAAGCACACAACACCTGATGCAGTTTGAAACTCTTGCCATACACGACGGACAGGCGCCTGACCCCCATACGGGTTCAGTCACTGTCCCTGTCTACCAGACCTCCACTTTTGGACGCGAAAGCCTTGACCATCGCAGTGAGTTTTTTTATTCGAGAATAGGCAACCCGACAAGAAAAGCGCTTGAAGCAACCCTTGCCCTGCTTGAAAACGGCAAGTATGGCCTGGCTTTTGCCTCTGGAGTTGCTGCGACAATGGCCGCTCTGCAAGTATTGAAACCCGGCGATCATATCGTTGCCGGAAACGATATTTATGGCGGAAGTTACCGGATTTTTGAACAGCTTCTGCGACCATGGGGTGTCACAACAACCTACACTGAAAGCGAATCCACTCAGAGTTATGCCGCCTGCGTCACACCAGCGACAAAAATGATCTGGATTGAAACACCAAGTAATCCGCTTCTCCAGCTTTCCGACATTCGGGCGCTTTCTTTGCTTGCCAAAGAACGCGGCATCCTGCTTGCAGTGGACAATACTTTTGCCAGTCCATACTTCCAGCGTCCGCTTGAGCTTGGCGCTGATATTGTCGTCCACAGCACCACAAAATACCTCGGCGGCCACAGCGATGTCATCGGAGGCGCCGTGATTACCTCAAACGCAGCAGTACATACCACTATAAAAAACTATCAGGGCGCTGCTGGTGCAATCCCCGGCCCCTGGGATTGCTGGCTTATTCTTCGTGGATTGAAAACGCTGAAAATCCGCATGAAAGAGCATGAAGCAAGCGCTCTTCACCTCGCATCAGTGCTTGAAAAGCATCCGGCAGTTGAACAGGTTTTTTACCCCGGCCTGCCCTCACACCCGCAGCATGAACTGGCAAAAAAACAGATGAGCGGATTTGGCGGCATGGTTACCTTTGCACTTAAAGGAGGGTTGCCTGCGGTGGAACAGTTACAGGCAAAAATAAAGCTTTTTGTCCTTGCCGACAGCCTTGGCGGAGTTGAGTCACTGATATCCTCACCAGCAAAAATGACTCTTTGGGCTCTCTCACAGGCGGAACGGGATCGGAGAAAGTGCACAGACAACCTGGTACGTCTCTCGATCGGGCTTGAAAATGCAGATGATCTTGAAGCTGATCTTCTGAACGCTCTCAAAAATTTATAAGTTTGTTGAAGAACAGAGATAATTGTGTCGATAAATGGTAGAGGATACCGACGCCAAACACAAACCCGGTCAAAAAAAATATTTTAACCGAGGCTCCTCAAAGAAATAGTGAAGAAATGCCATAAATGATTACTATTGAACTGAACGGACAACAACAAACACTTCCGGCAGATTCGACTGTCAGCGATCTTCTTTCGATCGTCGGTTCAGATGGAAAAAGCCTGGCAGTAGTGGTCAATGAACAGATTATCCGCCCGGAAAAACGTTCTGCCCACAAACTTCAGGAAGGAGATCGGGTTGAACTCCTTATGTTTGCGGGTGGTGGCTAACAGATTACTTTACTTATGGATTTATTGCAGCTTGGCTCTTATACATTCTCCTCGCGACTGATTCTTGGAACAGGCAAATTCAGCAACTCAACGGTTATGCTTGACGCAGTTCGGGCGTCAGGTGCTCAACTCGTGACCGTAGCACTTCGCCGCTTCAACCGGGAACAATCAGAAGATGATCTTTTCGGCCCTCTTTTGACTCTTGAGGGCATCACCCTCATGCCAAATACTTCAGGCGCATCAACCGCTGCCGAAGCTGTTCGCGCAGCCCATATTGCCCGTGAACTCTCGGGAAGCCCTTTTATCAAGGTTGAGATTCATCCAAATCCTCAACATCTGATGCCAGACCCAATTGAAACATTTGAGGCATCACGGATTCTGGCAAAAGAGGGGTTTCTGGTCATGCCCTATATCGCCGCTGACCCGGTACTCGCAAAAAGACTGGAAGAGGTTGGCTGCGCATCGGTGATGCCGCTCGGCTCAGCAATCGGCAGCGGACAAGGACTGGCAACCTCTGAGATGCTCAACATTATCATTCGTGAAAGCGGTATTCCGGTTATTGTCGATGCAGGACTTCGCTCTCCCTCCGAAGCAGCCCACGCTATGGAGATGGGATGCGCAGCAGTGCTCGTAAACAGCGCTGTGGCGGCGGCAGGGAACCCTCCAGCAATGGCTGAGGCTTTCGCTGAAGCTGTTGTTGCAGGAAGAAAAGCAATCAGGGCCGGCCTTATGGAGAAAAGTGGCTCAGCCGTCGCAACAAGCCCTCTCACATTTCTGGGAACACTCTGATGCAAGCGTTACCGGAATGGCTTACAGACAATCGCGAAACCGGTACACTGGCCACGTTGCTGTCGCCAGCTTCAACCCGTCCCCTTGAAGCGCTTGCTGCCGAATCAAGAGCAATCACCATGCGCCGTTTCGGTCGCACCATGACGCTCTATGCTCCGCTCTATCTCTCGAACTACTGCTCAAGCGGGTGTGCCTACTGCGGCTTTGCCTCCGACCGTAAAACTCCTCGTCGTCGTCTTGAACCCGACGATATCCGGCGCGAACTTGACGCATTGAAAAAACTTGGTATCAGCGACATTCTTCTCCTCACCGGTGAACGGACTGCCGCTGCCGATTTTGATTATCTCCAAAGAAGCGTTGCAATTGCTGCTGAAAAGATGCAGAAAGTTTCGGTTGAGGCTTTTCCCATGAGTATTGCTGAATACAAAACTCTTGCTGACTGCGGGTGTACCGGAATTACCATCTATCAGGAAACCTATAACCGCGAAAGATACGAAGCACTGCACCGCTGGGGACCGAAAAAAGATTTTATTGACCGCCTTGAGACTCCTGCCCGCGCCCTTGAAGGTGGAATAAAATCTGTCGGGCTCGGAGTATTACTCGGGTTGTCTGATCCGGTTGAAGATGCCATGAGTCTCTATCGCCACATCCGTTACCTCGGACGCACCTACTGGCGCGCTGGCATGTCTCTCTCCTTCCCGCGCATGAGGCCGCAAACCGGTGGTTATGAGTCACCCTTCCCGGTTGACGACCACCTTCTTGCCCGCATGATTTTTGCTTTTCGCATCGCTCTCCCCGACACTGAGCTGGTGCTCTCAACAAGAGAGAGCGCAACGTTCCGTGATGGAATGGCTGGCCTCGGAATTACCAGAATGAGCATTGAAAGCCGGACGACTGTTGGAGGATATTATGACAATGAAGAGGCCACTGACAAAACCACAAAAGAAAATAGCGATCAGGGACAGTTTGAAATATGTGACGACCGCACCGCCAAAGAGTTTTGTGCCGCACTGCGAAGCCAGAACATTGTGCCGATCTTCAAAAACTGGGAGCCTGTTTATAATGGGCCTTCTTTGTCACTCAAGTCTTAAAAAAAGAGACCGTTATTCTTGTTGATAACTCCAGAACCAAAGCCATGCCACTGAACGACAAACAGCGTGAACGATATGCCCGTCACCTCTCTTTGCAAGAGATCGGCGAAGAGGGACAGGAGAAATTGCTCAAGGCAAAAGTACTGGTCATCGGCGCCGGAGGACTCGGCTCCCCCGCTTCATTTTACCTGGCGGCAGCAGGTATTGGCACCATTGGACTGATGGATAGCGACGTCGTCGATTTGAGCAACCTCCAGCGACAGATTCTGCATACCACAGATGCTATCGGAGAACTCAAGGTAGCCTCTGCAGAGCAGCGACTCCTCAGGCTTGATCCGGATATCACACTCAAGCTCTACCCCTTCCGCATCGCGGCCGACAACGCAGCCAACATTCTTGCAGCATACGACTTTGTCATTGATGCCACCGATAATTTCGATTCAAAATTCCTCATCGCCAGAGCCTGCCACAACGCGGCAAAGCCTTACTCCCATGCGGGAATCAGAGAGTTTTACGGGCAAACCATGACCGTTCATCCCGGTATGACCACCTGCTACCACTGCCTCTTCCACGAAGAAGGAATTCCTGCTACAACCATCCCTAAAGGCCCTCTCGGTGCATTACCAGGAATTATCGGATCCATCCAGGCCACCGAAGCCATCAAGCACATCCTCTCCATCGGCACCCCACTCGTCAACACCCTGCTCACCTGCGATATTCTCTCAATGAACATTCGCAAAATCCCTGTCACCCGCAACACAAGCTGTCCCCTCTGCTCCTGACAACATTTGGGGACGTAGGTGATATTGTGTATTTGCCGTTTTCCCAAAAACAAAAGTGGCACTCCCCGCCGCAAGCAGCGGGGTATCCGGTTATAGAAGAGGCTTAACACACTCGACAGCAAGCTAAGAGGAATTCAATCCTGAAAGATGATACTTGCAAAAAGACAGAAAGTCATCATTCAACGCTCGCCGACAAAAAGCAAAACTTGACTTCAGGTTAAATCGCTATAGGACATATTCCTCGAAGCTCTCCTTCGTAAAGTAATTATTAGACATGAACCCATACCCCGGAGCTCTGCTGCGGGGTAGTTGATTGCAGAAGTACACAATATCACCTACGTCCCCTTTTCTTACCGGAGCTTGGGGAGTCGGTCAAACACTGACGCAAATTTATTGACGACGTAGGGTGCAAACAGGGTTAATCCGCCGGTCAGAAACTTGAGGATATCGCCGGTTGAGGAGGGCATCTGTCCGTATATTGCAAACGAATACAGTATAAATATACCGAAGCCCATAAATAAAAACAGGATAGAGATCATCCCCATCAGCGCAATCAGTCGACTGACGCTTGCACGCAGCACCTTGACAGCAACAGGGTTACCTGAGGGGTCCAGCTTAACTTCTTCACTCCCGTCCTGCTTCCTGAGGACAAGATGGACTTCCACTTCCTCGGACAAGGCATCACCGAATAGCCAATCAGAGTGGCTGAGTGCTGACCGAATAAAAAGCATTGCAATAAATGAACCAAAAAGAATAACTCCGAGAACGGTATAAATAACCCACATGGCAGGTGCCTTCCATTGTGTGGATTTCAACGTTGAATCTGCCGGAGCTTCTGATGCTGCTGGTGTCGCTGTCGCCTTGACTGGTGCCACACTGGCCACTGAAGCACTATCCGCAACTGGCTTCTGAACAGGTAAAACGGCTGTTGTTTCTTTTGGTGATGGTGGAGGAACTTCCGTTGTTGGGGCTGTTGATGCAATCGATGGAAGCAGTATCAACATCAGAGCAAGCATTCCAGCGGCAATAACTCGAGAAAATGTTTTCATGATTTACCCCGTTTAGTTAATAACTTGATCAACACTTTTATAACAATCTAAATAATACATTTATCTTATAAAAGTTACACTGCTCTTCTTTTTGTTTGCGAGCGACTTCATAAGCTCCCGTGACTGCGCAACTCATGCCCCCCCAGAACTGAATGACTGCATTATTCTTAACCAATAACAGCACAGTCACGCCTGACACCTGCTCCAGACAGAGATTATTTACATATTATGGGGTTTATTTTCGTTAACTTCTTCACAATAATCGAAGAGATGCTTATACTTCGTTTTGTATTGTACTTATAGTGATCAATTTTATAAAATGGGTCAACAACAACTCCCCTATTACCCCTTCTTACGAGGAGAAAATACGTTATTTCCTCAGTTACCACCTATTGACAATCCTGCCAAAAGGAATCTCTGTTACAAATTTTTCGAAGATAAGCACGTCACACCATGATGCAGCAGTATAGCAGCAGCTCCTATCTTTTCGGGGGAAATGCCCCCTATATCGAAGATCTTTATGAAGCCTATCTCGACAATCCGGGCTCTGTTTCCGAGAAGTGGCGTGCGTACTTTGACGCCATGCAGAATATGCCGGGCGCAAACAGTACCGATGCCCGGGATATTGCACACTCCCCCGTCCAGGCATCGTTTGTTGAAAGAGCCCGCCTTGGACCAATCTGCCGTGTCATAGCAAATCCTGATGCCGATCTGGGACGTAAAAGGGTATCAGTACAAAAACTGATTGCCGCCTATCGCAACATCGGTTCACGATGGGCCGATCTTGACCCTCTGAAACGTCAGGAAAGGCCAGCTCTTCCCGATCTCGAACCATCTTTTTATGGTTTCACTGAAACCGACATGGATATTGTTTTTAATACAAGCAATACCTATTTCGGACAGGAGAGCATGCCATTGCGTGAAGTACTCCAGAATCTGCGCGAGACTTATTGCGGGACTCTTGGAATTGAGTTCATGTATATCACTGACCAGACCGAAAAACGGTGGTGGCAGGCAAAGTTAGAGACAATTCGTTCAAAACCTGATTTTACTCCCGAGAAGAAAAAGCACATTCTTGAACGCTTAACTGCTGCTGAAGGATTTGAGCGCTATCTGCATACCCGCTTTATCGGACAGAAACGGTTTTCTCTTGAAGGCGGGGAAAGCTTTATTGCCTCCATTGATGAACTGATTCAGCGTGCAGGCAAAGCCGGGGTTCAGGAAATTGTCATCGGCATGGCCCACAGGGGACGACTGAATGTGCTGGTCAATATCATGGGCAAAAATCCATTAGACCTTTTTGCGGAATTCGAGGGCAAACATGCCGCTGATCTTCCATCCGGCGATGTAAAATACCACCAGGGATTTACGAGCGACATCTCCACCCCTGGCGGGCCGGTTAATCTCTCACTGGCTTTCAACCCATCGCATCTTGAAATTGTCAATCCAGTCGTAGAGGGAGCAGTTAAAGCCCGCCAGGTAAGACGAAGCGACAGGGATGGCTCACAAGTGCTGCCGATCCTTGTTCATGGTGATGCCGCATTTGCAGGACAGGGCGTTATTATGGAGACCCTGAACCTCGCACTGACAAGGGGATATGGCACAGGAGGCACTGTCCATATTGTCATCAACAACCAGATCGGCTTCACCACTTCCGATCCCCGCGACAGCCGTTCAACAACATACTGCACCGATGTGGTCAAGATGATTGAAGCTCCGGTGCTGCACGTCAATGGCGACGATCCTGAATCCGTCGTACTGGCAACACAGATGGCACTTGATTACCGGCAGGCATTCAAGCGCGATGTGGTGATTGATATTATCTGTTTCCGCAAGCTTGGCCATAATGAGCAGGATACACCGGCCATGACTCAGCCGCTGATGTACAAAAAGATAGACAAGCACCCCGGCACCCGCAAGCTTTTTGCCGAGAGGCTTGAATCGCAGGGTGTTATTGGAGAGGAGTATGCCACAAAGCTCAGCCAGCAGTTCCGCAAGGATCTTGATGAAGGCAAGTACACCGCAAATCCCATACTTGTCAATAAAACCATCTTTACTGCCGAACCCGCTTCCGGCCGCCAGGAAGCTTCCGAAACTGGAGTTCCAATTGCTGAACTCAAACGGCTTTCAGAAAAAATCACCTCCATCCCTGAAGGATTCAAACTTCACCCGCTGGTCGAAAAGGTTATCAAGGATCGTGCAAATATGGGCCTTGGCAAACAACCGCTCGACTGGGGTATGGGCGAACATCTGGCGTTCGCCTCGCTGCTTGCGGGCGGCTACTCGATACGCATTACCGGCCAGGACAGCGGCAGGGCAACATTCTCGCATCGCCATGCCGTACTGCACGACCAGAACCGCGAAAAATGGGACTCCGGCACCTATATACCTCTGCAGAATATTGCCGATAACCAGGCACCCTATACCGTTATCGACTCCGTTCTTTCCGAAGAGGCTGTCCTGGGATTTGAATACGGGTACTCCATCTCTGCTCCTGACACCTTAGTGATCTGGGAAGCACAGTTTGGAGATTTTGCCAACGGAGCACAGGTCTTAATTGATCAGTTCATCACCTCTGGCGAGGTAAAATGGGGACTGGCATCAGGCCTGACACTCATGTTGCCTCACGGTTACGAAGGACAGGGGCCAGAACACTCTTCCGCCCGACCGGAGCGCTTTTTACAGCTTTGCGCCGAAAACAACATCCAGGTGTGTCAACCAAGTAACCCCGCCCAGATTTTTCATATTTTACGACGCCAGATGACCACCATGATCCGCAAGCCTCTGGTGATTCTGACGCCAAAATCATTGCTCCGCAACAAAGAGGCTGTCTCTGCACTTGATGAACTCGCCACGGGAAATTTCCAGAACATTATCAGCGATCCGGAGACAAATCCTGCTAAAGTAAAGAGACTTATTGCCTGCTCCGGCAAAGTGTATTATGATCTTGTCAACCGCAGACGTGAAAACACCGCCGAAGATGTCGCCATTATCCGTATTGAACAGCTCTATCCATTCCCGCTTGAGGAATTTGGCGCTGAACTTGGACGGTATCCTCAACTGAAGGATATTGTCTGGTGCCAGGATGAGCCAAAAAATCAGGGGTATTGGCGTTTTCTCCAGCACTATATCATGAAAGCAATGACTCCGGGTCAGCAGTTCGGATATGCCGGACGTCTCGCTTCAGCATCCACCGCTTGTGGTTATGCCGCAATACATGCCGTCCAGCAAAAAGCTTTGCTTGATCAGGCGTTTGGTGAGTTCAGTGTTTTTTTCAACAAATAATATCCACGAATGGCAATCATTGATGTCACCATATCCCAGTTGTCGGAATCTGTTGCTGAAGCAACTCTCCTGAACTGGAAAAAGTCTCCGGGAGATGCTGTTGCTGAAGACGAAATTCTCTTTGAGATTGAAACTGACAAAGTTGTTTTTGATGTCCCTTCACCTTCAGCAGGTATTATCTTTGAAATTCTTGTCGGTAATGGTGGCACCGTTGTTCCCAATCAGATACTGGCTCGCATCGACAGCGAAGGAAAGCAATCGTCAGCAGCTCCAGCATCTGAGACTGATCTGAAAAAAGTCGAACCCGACCCGCAAACGGCAGCGCCAACATCAGAAAAAAGAATTTCGATGCCTGCGGCTGCGAAATTAATGGCGGAAACCGGACTAACCATGTCACAGGTAGAGGGAACCGGCAGAGACGGAAGAGTTACAAAAAGTGATGTCATCAAGGCCATTGCGGCTGGAGCCGAACCAGCAACTCTCCCTGCGCCTCCCGCGCCGAAACTCAAACCTGTTGAAGCACACCTTGAGCCTCCGATTATGACAGAGCGCCCGGAACAGCGTGTCCCCATGACCCGGCTCAGGGCTCGCATTGCCGAAAGGCTCCTTCAGTCGCAGTCCTCAAATGCTATTCTTTCGACCTTTAATGAGGTTGACATGCATGCTGTTATTGAACTGCGCAACCGCTATAAAGTTGCTTTTGAAAAAGAGCATGGCGTCAAACTCGGCTTTATGTCCTTCTTTGTCAAGGCGACAGTCCACGCCCTGCGCAAATATCCTGTCCTGAACGCCTCTGTTGAAGGAAAGGATATCATCTATCATGGTTATTTCGATATCGGTATTGCCGTCAGTTCACCGAGAGGCCTTGTTGTGCCTATCCTGCGAAATGTCGACCAGATGACAATTGCAGACATTGAACGCAAAATTGCTGACTATTCCACGAAGGCGAAACTGGGTTCTCTCTCTCTTGAAGATCTGACTGGTGGCACCTTCTCCATTTCCAACGGAGGCGTTTTCGGTTCGATGCTTTCAACACCGATCATCAACCCGCCGCAGTCCGCAATTCTTGGTATCCATGCGACCAAGGAGAGACCGATTGTTGAAAACGGCCAGATCGTCATACGACCGATGAACTATCTTGCAATGTCTTATGACCATCGGATCATCGACGGCAAAGAGGCTGTACTTGGTCTTGTTGCAATCAAGGACGCACTGGAAGATCCTGCGCGTCTGTTACTTGATCTTTAAAAGAGAAACTCTACCATGAACAAACAATTTGACGTTCTTGTTATCGGCGCAGGCCCCGGCGGATATATCGCAGCAATCCGTGCGGCACAGCTTGGCTTTTCAGTGGCCTGCTGCGAGTTCAGCGCCTACGACGATCCGGCAGGGGAACCAAGGCTTGGCGGCACCTGTCTCAATGCAGGATGTATTCCACTCAAAGCACTTGTCGCTTCATCGGAAGCATACGAAAAAGCTGTACTTCACCTTCCTGATCATGGAATCAGCACATCCTGCATAAGCATTGATGTCGCCAAGATGCAAAAGAGAAAGGAAGCCATTGTCACCAAAATGACCGCAGGTGTCAAATTTCTTTTCCGCAAAAACAAGATCACTCTTTTGAAAGGCAGAGGCTCCTTTGCCGGAAAAACCGACGCTGGCTATCGAATCATCATCAGCGGAAAAGATGGCAGCGAGGAGGTTGTGGCACAGAAGGTGATTATCGCTACAGGGTCAAAAGCCCGTCATATTCCCAACGTCCAGGTCGATAACGTTACCATTTGCGATAATGAAGGCGCACTGAAATTTACAGAAGCGCCGAAAAAACTGGGAGTCATCGGCGCAGGGGTCATAGGACTTGAAGTAGGATCCGTATGGCGCAGACTCGGCGCAGAGGTTACCATCCTTGAAGTCATGCCTTCGTTCCTTGGCGCCGCCGATGAGAGTATTTCACGAGAAGCTTCAAAGCTCTTTTTAAAGCAGGGGCTGCACATCAAGCTTGGAGTGAGAATCGGCCAGGCAAAACTGAAAGAAAATGGTGTCAGCATAGCCTATACAGACGACCAGGGATCAGAACATACCCTTGAATGCGATAAATTGATTGTCTCTGTTGGGCGCATTCCGAACACCGAACAACTTAACCTTGAGGCTATAGGCCTTCAGCCAGATGAACGGGGCTTTATTCCGGTCAATGATCATTGCGCCACCGCAGCCGCCGGCGTTTATGCCATTGGAGATGTTGTCCGTGGCCCAATGCTTGCACACAAGGCAGAAGATGAGGGTGTTCTGGTCGCTGAACAGCTTGCCGGCCAGAAACCACACCTCGACTATAACAGTATGCCCTGGGTGATCTATACCACCCCGGAAATCGCATGGGTTGGAAAAACTGAGCAACAGCTTCGCTCAGAAGGCCGCGAGTATAAAGTCGGACAGTTTCCATTTGCTGCCAACGGTCGTGCTCTTGGTCTTGGAGACAGTGAAGGTTTTATCAAAATGCTTGCCGATGCCACTTCTGATGAAATTCTTGGAGTGCACATTATCGGAGCCAGCGCTTCTGACCTGATTGCAGAGGGGGCTCTTGCCATGGAGTTCCGTGCATCATCCGAAGATATTGCCCGTACCTGTCATCCACACCCAAGTCTTTCGGAAGTAATGCGGGAAGCCGCACTCGCCATTGAAAAACGGGCGCTGAACATGTAGTTTCAGCAAATCCGGGGCAACTGTTCGCCGACGGGCAGATCAATAATGCGTCGGCTGCCATAAAGAGTTCGCATCACAACCATCCCGGGATGATCGTCAACCACTGAACCGATAATGACGGCATCCCGGCCAGGGTCAAAAGAACGAAGCACATCAAGCACCTGCCCTGCTTTCTCTGGAGCAACAACAATGACAACTTTCCCCTCGTTTGCCACGTGAAGCGGGTCGATACCAAGCAATTCACAGGCTCCACGGACATCTGGCTTGACAGGGATTGTCGTCTCATGAATCTCAATACCAACAGAGGAGGATTGTGCCAGCTCGTTCAGGGTCGCCGCCACGCCTCCCCTGGTCGGATCGCGCATAGCGTGAATGTCCAAAGGCGCCTCATCAAGGATGGCACCAATCATGCTGTTGAGGGCCGCACAATCGCTGGTAATCTGCGACTGGAATGAGAGGCCCTCACGCGAGGTCATGATGGCCATCCCATGATCACCAACAGTGCCTGAAAGAATAATAGCGTCACCCGGCTTCAGGTTTCGGCATGAGAGACTCACTCCATCTCTGAGACAACCAATACCCGATGTGTTGATAAAAATCCTGTCGCACTGGCCTTTTCCAACCACTTTGGTGTCACCGGTCACAATCATCACCCCGGCCCGACGGGCCGCTTCGGCCATACTTTTGACAATTGTTTCAAGCTCAACCAACGGAAGTCCCTCTTCCAGCACAAATCCTGCGCTGAGGTAGAGCGGTCTTGCTCCGCCCACAGCCAGATCATTGACGGTGCCATTGACGGCAAGCTCTCCAATGTTTCCACCGGGAAAAATGACCGGACTTACCACATAGGTGTCTGTGGTAAATGCGGTTCGTCCTGGCGGCAGATCAAGTTTTGCCTGATCATCAAGCAGATCAAGAAAGTTATTATGGAGGTGCGGCATAAAAACCCGCTGCATGAGCGACTGCGATAACTGCCCACCCGCGCCATGCGCCATCTGAACAGTTTCGTGCTGCATAATCGGGAGCGGGCAGAGAGGTGCAATCGTCATGAGATATGGTGATGATATTTATAATAGGCGGCACAAGCGCCTTCGGATGAAACCATGGTGGCGCCGAGTGGATGCTGCGGCGTACACTCTTTCGCAAAAGCGGGACAGCCATCAGGCTTCATCAGCCCCTGCAAAACAGTACCGCTCATGCAGAGTGGCGACTCTTCGGCAATGATATTGGTCACATGAAACTTTGTTTCGGCATCAAAACGGGCAAACTCTTTCCTGAGACCAAGGCCGCTGCGGGGAATCAGGCCAATCCCCCGCCACTGACGGTCAGTAACCTCAAACACTGTTTTGATGATCTCCTGCGCAAACAGATTCCCTTCGCGGCTCACCACCCTGCCATAGCAATTTGCCACATCAGCTTTACCCTCTTCGAGCAGCTCAACAGTTTTAAGGATCCCTGCAAGCAAATCAACCGGCTCAAAACCAGTCGCAACTATCGGCACGCCAAACTCCAGTGCTACAGGCTCATACTCCGCATAACCCATCACCGCACAAACGTGGCCTGCCGCAAGAAAACCCTGAACCATGTTCCCCGGTGAAGAGAGAATGACCCGCATTGCGGGCGGCACCATCACCTGACTGACCAGAACACTGAAATTTTCTATCCCTTCCCGGGCAGCCTGATAAACCGCCATTGCATTTGCCGGAGCTGTCGTCTCAAAACCAACAGCAAAAAAGACCACCTCTTTTGCCGGGTTATCACGGGCAATCTGAAGGGCATCAAGTGGTGAAAAGACAATGCGCACATCTCCTCCCGCACTGCGTACCATGAAGAGATCCCTTGCATTGCCAGGCACCCGAAGCATATCACCAAAACTTGTAAAAATCACCTCTTTTCGTCCGGCAAGAGCCAAAGCACGTTCAAGAGATTCAAGCGGAGTCACACAAACCGGACACCCTGGGCCATGAACCAGTGTAATCGTGTCGGGCAACAGTTGATCAATTCCATTGCGGATAATTGAGTGAGTCTGTCCTCCACATATCTCCATGATAGTCCAATGCCGGGTGGCTTTTCTGCCAATCTCCTCAAGCAGCTTGCGGGCAAGCTGTGGATCACGGAACTCATCGATATATTTCATCGGGGTAGGCATCACAACGATTCGGGAGAAGGAAGCTCCTCATCAGCATCAAAAGCTCCGCTCTCGATCAGCTCCTGCCAAAGCTTCAGACTCTCAGCCGCCTCCTCTTCATCAATAATCTTAAGGGCAAATCCAGCATGAACAATAGTGTACTGACCAATCTTGATGTCGGGCACATACTCAAGGCATGCCCTTGTTTTTGAGCCATTCACGTCTATGGTGCCCATGTTGAGACCATTCTCGACGGTACGTTCCAGAAGTCTGCCAGGGATAGCAAGGCACATAGGGCATCACAAAATGAAGTTTTCAAGCACTTCGCTCAAAATAAGAAAAAACAACCAGCAAAACGATCAAAGCCAATATAAGGGGACGTAGGTGATATTGTGTATTTACCTGGCATAACGACCACTCAAAAAATTACGTCCGATAATAGCCTGACCAAGCGAAATACCGCCATCATTCGAAGGAACCTGCCGGTGGGTGAGCACCTGATAACCTGAACGTTGCAGTTCCTGATGCATGGTTTCAAAAAGAAGCTCGTTCTGAAAGACTCCTCCGCTGAGTGCGACTGTTGTTATACCGGTGACCTCAGAGGCTTTTTCAATAATTTCACAGAAGCAGGTTATCATGGTGCGATGAAATCTTTGGCTGATTTCCCTGACAGACATCCCCTGCAGCAGCACAGAGACAATCTCCTGAATCATGGGCGACACACGAATAATCCACCGTTCTTCCCCCTTATTCCGGACATTGTTGTTGCCGATGGCTTCACTGACGGTTCTGGGGAATTTCCTCGAGGCCGCTTCATCCCCCTCAAAATGAAGAGCATAGGGAAAACATTTATCTCCAACGACACCCTTGGCAGCATGCATCAAAGCTATGGCAGCTTCTCCTTCATAGGTGATCTCTCCCCGGAGGTTGCAAAGCGCGGCAACAGCATCAAACAGCCGGCCACAGCTTGATGTTTCAACAATATTTATGTTTTTTCCGAGCAGTTCAAGGATTTGCAAAACATTTCGTCCTTTCATAAACGGCAGATCGGCAATATCGGCGCAACTTCTGTGAAGGTAACAAAGCGCCAACCTCCATGGCTGCATGACCGCCACATCGCCACCTTGCAGTGGCATGGACTCCAGTGAAGCAAAACGCTGGACTCCTGAAGCATCACCGATCAGCACTTCTCCTCCCCATATCGTACCATCAGTGCCATAACCTGTTCCATCAAGGATAAGTCCAATTGCAGGCCCCTCCACCCTGTTTTCTGCAAGACAGGCAACAAGATGAGCATGATGGTGCTGTACTCCCAGTGTCGGAATATGCTGCTGTTGAGCCCACTGCGTTGTCATATACCCTGGATGAAGGTCGTGAACCACCAGCTCGGGAATGGCCTGAAAAAGGTGCTGCAAGTGAGCCACAACATGTTGAAAATGACGATATGCCTCAAAGTTTTTCATGTCGCCGATATGCTGGCTCGTCAGCGCATGAGCACCTTTAAGCAAGGTCACGGTGTTTTTAAGTTCACCTCCAGTACCAAGCACCGACACCCCTGCTTCACGAAGAGAAATCGGCGCAGGCACATATCCCCGGCTTCGCCTGATCTGCCGGAGCTCGCCAGCCAGAAAAATAGTTACCGAATCGTCGCATTTAAGGTATATGGAACGATTATGGAGCAAAAATGCGTCAGCAATACCCGCAAGACGTGAAAGTGCTTCATCATTTCCATGAACAATCGGCTCTTCACTGAAATTTGCACTGGTCATGACCAGCGCATCAAGAGCGTCTTCAAAGAGCAGGGTATGAAGTGGAGTATAGGGAAGCATGACGCCAAGTCGATCGTAGCCTGGCGCCACCGATGCAGCCAGCATACTGGTCATCTTCTTTTTGAGAAGCACAATTGGCGCCTCTGGAGAGGCAAGGGCGTTCCGTTCACCTTCACTGACCTTGCAAATACTTTGAACCGCCGTCATATCGCGCATCATCACAGCAAAGGGTTTTGCCTCACGCCCCTTCCGCACTCTCAGACGCTGCACTGCTGCATCGTTTCGGGCATCAACCGCCAAATGAAAACCACCAAGCCCCTTGAGAGCAAGAATCATCCCCTCTTTCAGCAACTTCACAGCTTCTGCTACCGCATCCACATCCATCTTCTGAACAAGCCCGGAACGCCCTAGTGGGGGGATATAAACCGCTCCCGCCGCATCATGCAGCACAAGCGCAGGGCCACAAACAGAACAGGCATTGGGCTGGGCATGAAAACGACGGTCAAGAGGGTTGTGGTACTCACGCTCACACTCCGGGCACATCACAAAAGAGTGCATTGATGTCGAGGGACGGTCATAAGGCAGCCGACCGACAATGGTGTAACGGGGGCCGCAATTGGTACAGTTGATAAAGGGATAGCGAAACCTGCGATTTGCCGGATCCAGAAGTTCACGGCGGCAATCGCTGCAGAGAGCAATATCAGGTGGAATGAGTGTTTCAACCTCGTCTCCGGCACTCGAATCTCCGATGACAAAGCCATCCTCGGTCACACAATCAATGGTACTCTTTTCAATTGTCTCAAGACGGGCAAGCGGTGGACGATCACTTTGCAGAGCACAACCAAAGCTGTCGAGAAGTTCTGGAGAACCCTGTATCTCTATCAACACACCTGATGGAGTGTTGCGGATAAAACCTTTAAGCCCGAACCCGACTGCAATCCGGTACACAAAAGGCCGGAACCCAACGCCCTGAACAATACCGTTGACCAACAGGCGGCGACGCTCATCAGCATGAGTGTTCAATGGCGTACCAATCTCTTTTCGAGCCACTCCTGCCACTCTGCAAGTCCCTCACCACTCTTTACCGATACCTCAAACCATTCAAGATGATGATTGACTCGCAAGGCATTCTCCCGACACTTCGCAGCATCAAACTCCACATAAGGCAACAGGTCGATCTTGTTAAGGATGCAGATATCCGCCTCATGAAAAATTGTCGGGTACTTCAGAGGTTTGTCGTCGCCCTCGGTCACGCTGATAATAACCACCTTCAGAGCCTCACCAAGGTCAAAGAGAGCCGGGCAGACAAGGTTTCCAACATTTTCGATACAGAGCAGTGAATTATCCTGCAAATCAAGCTCCCTGATCGCACGGTTAACCATCAGGGCATCAAGATGACATCCTGAACCGGTATTGATCTGTATCACCTCAACCCCAAGAGCATGAATACGATCAGCATCATTGGTTGTCTGCTGGTCACCCTCAATAACAGCAACCGGAAAACGCTGCTGCATGAGTGGAATAATTTTTTCGAGCAGAGAGGTTTTTCCTGAACCCGGAGAGCTCAGAAAATTGAGGACAAAAATATTTTTTGCCTCAAAATATCCCCGATTCCTTTCGGCAAGAAGATTATTCTTCTGAAGAACATCCTGCTCGAGCACAACCTTCCGCACTGCGCCATCATGATGATGAGATCCATCTCCATGATCATGATGCATCTCATGGTGATGATCCACGGCGTGAAGTTCCTCACCAGAATGAGTATGAGGATGCCCATGCGCACCCTCGCTGACATGGACATGATAATCGCTCTCCCCAGGTTTGCGGAGCACAGCTCCCCCATCCGACGAACAACCGCATGTATCGCACATATTGACGAATCTCCTTATTCTTCTATAGTTATTGACTGAATCAGAAACTCCTCACCGGAGACAATTTTTACCCGAAGTGATCGGCATCCAGGACACTCTGCATAATAAAAGGTAACAGGAAACCTCATACCACAATCACCACATTCGCCGGTTCCTTCTGGCTCCTCAACCATGAACACCGCATCTTCTGCAAGCGTCCCCTTTGCCGCCGCTGAAAAACAGAACTTCAGGGATTCCGGCTCAATTCCGGCAAGTTTTCCGATGACCAGGTCAACTCCGGAAATCTTTCCAGCTCCCTCCTCTCTTGCTTTTTCCTCAACCGCCTCAATGATTGAAAGCGCAATGCTCATTTCATGCATACAATACTCTCTAACAGATATTATTCAAATAATTTTTCTACCAATATGCCGCCCCTTTTGAGCTTGGAGCCCACCGTGCCCGCTGGAGCGTCTTCGGAGAACACCGCTTTGTTAAACCGTTTTTACCAGCATATCTGCCCCGCAGGGCTTGTGTCTTCGAACGCTGCCGACATAGTGCTTTTTCAGGGCGTATACAACTCGACTTACCAGCAACAGATCGCTTTTACGAGGTTGCAACTCATGTAAGGTAGTTCCTGATCATGAATTTTTATTGTACATTTCGAAAATTTCTTTCTGAAAAACACCCCTAACAAGAGAAAAGTTGAAGCACCTGACAGGGTTATGCAATGTCCGGGCCAGTGACATGACAATGCTCCTCGACTTGGCCAAAGAGTTCAAAAAAAAGTTGATCACCGACAACCCCGTTTTTGAGCACTCACTTCATAATAAACGCATTGCTCTTGTTTTTTTTGAAAATTCCACCCGCACCCGATTTTCGTTTGAGCTGGCTGCCCGCCATCTTGGAGCCGGAACGCTTAACTTTATGGCCTCTTCGAGCAGTGTAAGCAAGGGAGAGACACTGAGCGACACCATCAAAAACCTTGAAGCGATGCAGGTGGATGCTTTTGTGCTGCGCCACCCCTCTTCAGGAGCAGCAGACCTCATAACCGGCATCACTTCAAAAACCGTGATTAATGCCGGTGACGGATCTCATGAACACCCGACACAGGCTTTGCTCGACATATTTACTCTCCGTGAATATTTCGGCAGAATCGAAGGGCTCAAGGTCATTATTATCGGTGATGTATTGCACAGCCGTGTGGCCCGTTCCAACATTTACGGGCTTCTTGCCTCCGGAGCACAGGTTGGAATCTGCAGCCCTGTTACCCTTATTCCGCCCGATGCGAGCAGACTCGGTGTTTCTCTCTTTAACAATCTTGATCAAGCCATCGCCTGGGCCGATACAGCAATCGTGCTTCGACTTCAGCTTGAGCGTGCTACAGGCGGATACCTCCCATCCCTGGAGGAATATTCTGTGCATTACGGCCTTACTGATGAACGTCTTGAACGAATACAAAAACATCTTCTGGTTCTTCATCCCGGACCCATCAACAGGGAAATTGAAATATCAAACAATGTCGCAGATCGCATACAGCCCCCGGGCTATTCAAAAAGCATGCTGCTCGAGCAGGTAACCAATGGCGTTGCTGTCCGCATGGCTGTGCTCAGAACTCTTCTTGCCCATTAAAGCTATTGCATGATCATAATCTCTTAACACATTATTAATCCTCAATATGAAACGCACCTACAGTCTCTGCAAGGTATTGTTCATTCTGACAGTAACACTCTTGACCTCGCTTGACAAGACCTCAGCAGCAACCGCGCTGAATCCTTCAACCAAAACAATCTTTAAACCGCTTCTGGCCGATCCATTTGAACCAAGAGTTGCCGTCATGCCATGGCTTGGCAAAAGTGCGCTGCAGCTTGATATCGGATCATCCACCGACCTCTATCAAAACGACAATAAAACATTTGCCGCCGGAGTTGATTTCGGAACATACTCTCTTTTGCGACGTAAAAATAATTTCAAGTTTCCGGTCGATACTGTTGACTATCTGTTCGGCATCAACGCAAGCTGGAAAAAGCAGATCAACTGCAAGAGACTCCCTTTTGACGAATTCAGCGCAAGAGCAAGAATCAGCCACATTTCAGCTCATTTTGAAGATGGGCACTATGACGAGGATGCCGGAGGCTGGATTCAGGAGGCTGGTGCCCCACATATTCCCCTTACCTACAGCCGGGAATTCGTGAATCTTGTTCTTGCACTCAGTTCCCCAGGACATCGGTTCTATACCGGTTACCAGTACCTTTACCACTCACTTCCTGATGGAATCAATGCGCACTCGTTTCAGGCTGGAGCTGAACTCTCCACTCCATACAACACCTATCTGGCGGCAGACTTCAAACTGCTTCCCGTCTGGCAACCATCACTTAAAAAAACAAGAGGACACAGGGGAACATGGAATCTGCAAGCCGGGATTCGCCTCAATGGTATCGGTCTTGAAAAGGTGAGAGTCGCCTGCAACTACTATAACGGCATCAGCCGTCATGGCATGTATTTTTACAAGCCGGAAAGCTATACCACCGCAGGTATCATTATTGATTTTTAAATCTATTCATTAACAATCGAATGCTCCAAAAAAACAACAGAAACTTATATTTGTTCGATTCATTATTATTTTATTATATTTGTGTTACAATGGCTATTTTAACCAATAAAAACGACGTAACATATCGTGGTTAACGAAAAATGCCTGTAAATTTTACATTGATTAACACACACAACCAACCAAACAACGGAGAAAAGAAAATGAAAAAAATGCTATCGCTTGCTGCAATGTTTGCAGTTTTGTCATACGCATCACCGGCATCGGCTGAACTGAAAATCGGTGGAGACGCTGCAGTTCGTGCAAGAGGTGAATTTAATAATTCTGAAATTGTTGGATCTCCAAAAACGACCAATTCAGACGACCTGAAGTATCAATATCGTATCCGCCTGAAAGCAACTGCGGATCTTGGCAGCGGTTACTTCTTCAAGGCGTTGGCGCAGACTGAAGACGATGGTATTACTGGAAATACGGTTGCTGGCGGATGGGCAACTGTAGAGAATGGTAACGTAGGCGCATACAATCTTGAGGTCTCCAACTTCTATTTTGGACGTACTCTCGAAAATTGCCACTACAGCATTGGTCGTCTTCCGCTCAACAGTGTCAACAATCCTATATTTGACATTACTCTTTACCCGATTCCAACAGGAGGCGCAGCATTAGGAGGAGTATATGCTGTTGATATCCCTGTAGCTACATGGAATTTTGATCGCGTTTTTGGCCTTAACTATGGCACAAAGATTGGTGGCGGTGAACTGAACGGAACACTGGTTATTTTTGACAACAACTCCAAAGTCGAAAACACACCAGCAACAGGCGATGGACTATTGAATGACGGGTACGCTTTGCACCTCTCCTACAAAACCAACATTGGCGATGTAACATTTGAACCACAGGCAATTCTTTCTTTGACCGATTTGCAGGGCGCAATATATCAGAAAGTCTCACCGAACACCTTCGGTGCAAATGCCACTATACCTGCTGGCAAGTCAAAAATCGGTGTGAGCGGTTTCTACACAGTCTGCAAAGACTCAAAGGGTGCTATGCCACCTACAGTTACATCAGTTACGACTGCCGATCCTATTACTCACGTAGTGACAACGACAACGACAACCACGCCCAATCCAGCTTCAGTTGATTACAATGGCTACCTTCTCAGGCTCAAAGGCGAGTCAGGGCCAGTCACCGCATGGGTTGACTACAACCACACCACTGACAAAACACCTGCTACTGATCTCAAGTACAACAATATTTTTGTCTGGGCACAGTATAACATCAAGGTGCATGAGTCAGCTACCGGTACTTTCAGCCTTACTCCAACAGTGCGCTATCGCGCAAGCTCAGTAGGTGATGCTGGTACTGATACAACATTAAGAAGGAACAACCAGCTTCGTGGTGAGCTCTATGCGACAGTGACCTTCTAAATTTCTGCCTTACTGTCAAGAAAGCCGTAGGGAACTACGGCTTTCTTTTTTATATTTCGTTTATTATATCCGTTTCAATTCTTGTGAAGGTGGTATTTCCTTAAAATAACAATTGTTACTTAGGGGAATTTGGTGATATTGTGTGAGAGCCGACAGTATTTTAGACGCGAACAGGCTTAATTATCTTTGTTTTACATTTTTTCGGCATACAGAAACCGTTTCTGCATACTCAGGTTTCTACTGCCTCTTGGCACTAAACATGTTGGCACTGTTTTGCGTGAGTAAAAAGCGTCTGCTCTTCGTGCATACCTTTTTGCCTGGAACATCGATGAACCGGTGAATTTTGACCAGTTTTAAAGTGTTCTTTTTGTAGTACATCAGATTCAATGCATTAAAATTCAATAACTTAAACACAACAGCGGTACTATGATTACCATTAAAAAAATCATCTGCCCGGTTGATTTCTCTGCTTTGTCGCGCAAGGCGCTGCAATACGCCAACGAGTTTGCAAGGCTTTCCAATGGGCAAGTCTTTCTGGTCGGCGTTATTGAGAACGACCCAACTATCACTTATTCTCACGGCCTTGAAAAGGAGCGTGCAGAAGAAGAACAAAAACTTCTTTCTCTGATTGAAGAGGAAAAGATGGCAGGCATTGTTGCCGATTATGTGATCTATGAAGGATTTGCTGAAGAGTGCATTCTTGATTATGCCAAACGCCAGGAGGCTGATGTCATTATCATGGGTTCACATGGCCGTCGGGGACTGAAACGGATGATTCTCGGCAGCGTAGCCGAACACGTGATTCGTCGCGCTCCATGTCCGGTGCTGGTTGTCAAGGAAAACGAGCACGAGTTTATCAAGTAGGCGCATTACTCATTACGCCGGTCAACGGTTGACAGGAAAGTTCACAACAATTTTTTTAACTATCAAAGCAAACTTTTATGGCACAACATGTCACAAACGTTTCTCAAACCGAAGAGGTGTCAAGCACCCGGCGGGTTATTGCCGCTTCCTCGGTCGGGACGCTCATCGAATGGTATGACTTTTATATTTTCGGTACTCTTGCGAAAATTATCTCAGAACAGTTTTTTCCAAAAGATAACCCGACTGCGGCACTGCTTGCCACTCTGGCTACCTTTGCCGCCGGTTTTGTTATCAGGCCGTTTGGTGCTCTCTTTTTTGGTCGTCTTGGTGACCTTATCGGACGGAAATACACCTTTCTTGTGACCCTGGTCATCATGGGCGGCTCAACTTTTGCCATTGGTCTTGTTCCCGGTTATAAAACGATCGGCTTTTTTGCTCCTGCGATTGTTTTTGCTTTGCGATTATTGCAGGGTCTTGCTCTTGGAGGTGAGTACGGTGGTGCGGCCACGTATGTCGCAGAGCACTCTCCGACAGGTCAGCGGGGCTTCTGGACCAGCTTTATCCAGACAACGGCAACCATGGGTCTCTTTCTTGCGCTCGGCGTTATTCTCATTGTCCGCCAATCACTTGGCGTTGAAACCTTCTCTGACTGGGGATGGCGCATTCCCTTCATCCTTTCAGCGCTTCTTGTCGGAGTGTCGGTCTTTATCCGTATGAAGATGTCTGAATCGCCGATGTTTGTGAAGATGAAAAAAGAGGGCAAGACCTCCGCTAACCCTCTGGCTGAAAGCTTCAAGCAGAAGGATAACCTGAAAATGGTGCTGATCGCTCTTCTTGGTGCAACCGCCGGCCAGGGTGTTGTCTGGTACACAGGTCAGTTCTATGCACTCTCATTTTTGCAGAATGCCTGTAACGTTGAATTTGTGCAGAGTAACCTTATCATTTCGATTGCGCTGCTTATCGGCACACCATTCTTTATCATCTTCGGTGCTCTTTCCGACAAAATCGGACGGAAGTACATCATGATGGCTGGTATGCTTATTGCTGTTATTGCCTACAGACCGATCTACACGCTCATGTACAATGAGGCTGATCTCAAACAGAAAACCGAGGTTGTCGAGAAGACGACTGTTGAGAAAAAAGAGGCAGTAAAAGGCACTGACACCGTTACCACAACCATCACGAAAAAAACTTTCACTGATGGCACGACCTACAAAGAGACCAAAAAGGAGACCATCCCGCTTGATGAGGCAAAAAAGGCCGCACTTGCAGCAGCAGGCAAGCTGAAACCTGAAACAAAGAAGGAAGCGACTCTTCCACAGGAGAGCTACTACAAGATGATTGGTCTTGTTCTCATCCAGGTGATTTTCGTCACCATGGTGTACGGTCCGATTGCGGCATTCCTTGTTGAGATCTTCCCGACACGTATCCGCTACACTTCGATGTCACTGCCTTACCATATCGGCAACGGCGTCTTTGGTGGTCTGGTTCCGCTTATCTCAACCCGTCTTGTTGAAGCAACCCGTCCTGCGCCTGGTCTGCCTCCTGCCGATCCGCTTGCCGGTCTGTGGTATCCGATACTGATTGCAAGCGTAAGCTTTGTGATCGGAATGCTGTACATCTCCAATAAAACCAACAATATGGACGTTGAGTAACCAAGAAACTTTTAATTTTATTTTATTATGTCAGCCATTAAAAAACTTTTCGGTATTGTATGGTCACTCATGGGAATTGGAATCATCCCGCTGGTGATCATGCAGGCCATGAAAGAGATCGCAGCAAAACCCAGTGAAGAGAACTGGATTTTCTGGTCAATCGTCATTGTCGTTCTGATGCCCATCATTGCCTTCAGCCTTATTACCTTCGGGGTATTTGCGCTCAAGGGCGAATATGATGTTATTGCATAGGCATCAGGAGACAATCTCCTCTTTTTTTTCACAGAAAAGCCGCATCTTGGAGTGCGGCTTTTCTGTTTTCAGAAAAAAGCTGAAGAGACCAAACAAGACAATTACCTATGGATACGATTGATGAAGATGTCGCCCGATCCGACATAAAAAAAGCGCTTTATCAGAAGCTTGCCACACTGCCCACCTCACCAGGTGTCTACCAGTTCAGAAATGCAGGTGGCAGGGTGATCTATGTCGGCAAGGCAAAAAATCTCCGCAACAGGGTTCGCTCCTATTTCCGCAATGCACAACAGCTCTTTGGCAAAACATTGGTGCTGGTCACCCATATTGAGGATTTTGAGGTTATTATCACCTCTTCAGAGGTTGAGGCATTGATTCTTGAAAACAATCTGATCAAGGAGCTGAAACCCCGCTACAACATCAACCTCAAGGATGACAAAACCTATCCCTACCTTGTTATCACCAATGAACCCTTTCCGCGCATTCTCTTTTCCCGCCAGCGAAGAAGAGACGGCTCCACCTGGTTCGGTCCTTATACTGAAGCGGGCCAACTCCGTTCCATTATGGATCTTATCGGCTCGATTTTTCCTGTGCGGAGCTGCAAATTCCGCTTGAGTGAGGAAAATATTGCCGCACGTAAATTCAAGATTTGCCTCGACTATCATATCCATAAATGCAAGGGGCCTTGTGAGGGCCTTCAGTCAGAAGAAGATTATCTCATTATGATCAATGAGATTATCAGACTGTTAAAAGGAAAGACCTCAACAATGATCCGCTCACTCACAGAATCCATGCTGCGCTATGCACGGGAGCTGAAGTTTGAACAGGCCGCAGAGATAAAAGCACAGATTGAAAGTCTGAAACGGTATGCTGAGCGGCAGAAGATGATTGCGGGTGACGAAGTGGATCGGGATGTCTTTGCTGTTGCCGCTGGCGAGGATGATGGTTGCGGTGTGGTGTTTAAAATTCGGGAGGGAAAGCTGCTTGGCTCACAGCGTATATATATGAACAATACCGATGGAGAAAGTGACGCAGGCTTGCAGGCGAGAGTAGTCGAAAAATACTATATCGAAACTCTTGAAGGCCTGCCTGATGAGATTCTGCTGCAGGAAGCAATTGGGCCTGAGGAGGAGGAGACGCTGCGGGCGTTTATTGTGGAAAAGCAGCCGGAGAAAAAACAGATCCGTTTCATCGTGCCGCAAATCGGTGAAAAAGCGCACCTGGTCGAGATGTGCCGCCAGAACGCCCGGCACCACCTTGAAGAGTACCTTATCCAGAAGCAAAAGAGAGGCGAAATTGCCCGGGAGCACTTCGGGCTGACGGCACTCAGAGAGCTGCTCCATCTGCAAAAAGTGCCACAACGCATTGAATGTTTTGATAATTCCCATCTGCAAGGCACTGATTATGTGAGCTCCATGGTCTGTTTTGAAAAAGGAAAACCAAAAAAATCAGATTACCGGAAGTTTAAACTGAGAACTTTTGAGGGCTCGGACGACTACGCCGCCATGGAAGAGGTGATCCGCCGACGTTACAGTGGCTCTCTTTCTGCCGAACTCCCCTGGCCGGACCTCATTGTGGTCGATGGGGGCAAAGGACAGGTCAACACCGCGTTTCACACCCTGAACGCTCTCGGACTTTCTTTACCGGTTATTGGACTGGCAAAACGCATTGAGGAGATCTTTACGCCGCAGTCACCTGATCCATTCAATCTGCCCAAAACATCTCCCGCGCTCAAGCTTCTCCAGCAAATGCGTGACGAAGCGCACCGCTTTGCCGTGACCTATCACCGCAAACTGAGATCGGAGCGAACTCTGCAGACAGAACTCACCACCATTGCAGGAATTGGAGAAAAGACAGCCTTTAAACTCCTTGAACGTTTCGGCTCGGCTGAGGGTGTTGCGCATGCAACTTTTGAAGAGCTGAGAACAACTGCAGGGCAAAAAGCCGCCGAAGCCATCGACCGTTTTTACCGGCCGTGAACTGCCCCCTCACCCGGCAGAATGTTTTTCTTAATAAAATTCTGTTATATTTGATGATGATTAACATGACCACTGAAAGATAAAGAAACTTTTGAATGGTGTTTTTTTTATGAACATGCCTGATTTTTTCGACGATAATCATTTCTATCCAACGGGAGCGTCAGGTAAAGAACAGCCTGACCTCAGTAACCTTGACTGCATGTTTGATTCGGAGGAGCTTCTTGACCGGATCACTCAATATAATGAAGACGGATTTCTGCTTGAGGGATTGGCCGTTGCCCGTCGTCTGGCTGAGATTGCGCCCTGCAATACGGAAACCTGGTTTTTTCTTGGCAACAGCCTGACACTTAACGGCTTTTTCGAAGAGGCGCTTGAAGCATTTCAAAAAGCGGTTGTCTTCAGCCCGTCGGACAGTGAAATGCGTCTGAACCTTGCACTCGGCTACTTTAATATCGGCAATTTCGAGCAGTCCCTTGCAGAGATTGAGGATAGTACGATCGAGCCTTCGCTTGAAAAAGAGTATTATTATTATCGCGGCATTATCATGCAGCGGCTGGAACGCTTTGAAGAGGCCGAGGCTGACTTTGAACGCTCTCTGGAGATTGACAAAGAGTTTGCTGATGCGTGGTACGAGCTTGCCTACTGCAAGGACGTTCTTGACAAACTTGAGGAGAGCACCCTCTGTTACCGCAACACGGTTGATCAGGATCCATACAACGTCAACGCCTGGTACAATAACGGTCTGGTGCTGAGCAAAATGAAGCGCTTTGACGACGCTCTTCAATGTTATGATATGGCGCTCGCCATTGCTGATGATTTCAGCTCGGCATGGTATAACCGGGCAAATGTCCTGGCTATTACCGGTTTTATTGAAGAGGCTGCGGAAAGCTATCTGAAAACACTGGAATATGAGCCTGATGACATCAATGCCCTCTACAATCTCGGCATAGCTTATGAAGAGCTTGAGCGGTACAGTGATGCCATACCATGCTATAGCCGATGCATCGCCATCAACCCTGAATTTGCAGATGCATGGTTTGCGCTGGCCTGTTGCCATGAGGCGCTTGAAGAGTACGATGATGCTTATGATGCCACACTCGAAGCGCTGAAAACAACCGCCGACAGCGTTGAGTTTCTGCTCCTTAAAGCAGAGATTGAGTACAACCTCAACTTTCTTGACAAGGCTGTGGCAACGTACCAGCAGATCATTACCATTGAGCCGGATAATCCGCAGATCTGGGTCGATTTGGCAATAGTGCTCAGAGAAGACGGTCTTGTCAACGCATCAATTGATGCACTGCAGCAGTCACTGAAGCTTCAGCCGCTTTCTGCTGATGCCCATTTTGAAATTGCCGCTGCGTATTTCGCCATGGGCGACAAACTCAGCACACTGAAGGCGTTGAGCAAAGCATTCAAGATTGATCCGGATAAAAAAGAGCTGTTCCAGAGCACATTTCCGGAACTCTATCAGCAGGATTCCGTCAGACGGATGCTCGGTATTTCATGACGAAAGCAACAAAAATCTTTGCTCTTCTCGGACGGACAGTTGATTATTCATACTCTCCGCTCATTCATAATACGGCCTTCCGGGCGCTTGATCTTCCGTTTCATTACACCGTTTTCAACATTGCTGAACCCGATCAGGTACAGGATGCACTGCGCGGCGCAAGAGCGCTCGGAATTGCCGGATTTAATGTCACCATACCCTACAAGAAAACTGTTGTCCCCTTTCTTGATGAACTCTCTGAAGAAGCGGCATCCATACAGGCCGTCAACACCATTGTCAATGAAAAGGGAAAACTCACTGGCCACAACACTGACATTGCTGGTTTTGCCGCACCGCTTCTGCCATACAGGGAGAGCATAGCAGACAATACGGTTTCCATTTTTGGCGGCGGCGGCGCTTCGCTGGCAGCAATAGAAGCATTCAATCGATTTTTCGCCCCAAAGGAAATTCTGCTTTTCGTGCGTGACACTGAAAAAGCCTGCGCCCTTCTTGACCATACGGGTTATAACAACAGTGCGCCCCTCACCATCTTGCGTCTGACTGAACCAGAACCCATAAGAGAGTGCCGCGTTATTGTCAATGCCACACCTGTTGGCACCAGAGGGAGAGATGGTGAACGATCAATTATTCCTCTTGACCGTGAATTACTCAATGCTGACCAGATTGTCTACGACATGGTTTACAACCCGTTCGATACTCCATTGTTGCATGCAGCGGAGCAGGCAGGGGCCACAACCATATCAGGCATCGAGATGCTGATCGGCCAGGCTGAACGGGCATTTACACTCTGGACTAATATGCAAATGCCCATCGCTGAAGTACGAGCAGCTCTTTTGCAAGAAATTCAACAACAACAGATCTGACCCATGAAATGGTTTTTCTCTCTTGTCCTTCTGGTTATTACCGCTGATCAGTTGACCAAAAAACTTGCTCTTGCCTTCCTCAGGGACAAAGCGCAAAGCATCTCGATAATTCAGGATTTTTTTTCGCTCACCTACGCTGAGAACAAAGGTATCGCTTTTGGCCTTGAATTTGCCCCCCCGGCTGTACTTCTCCTTCTTACCGGGCTCATTACCGCTGTTGTGCTTGTCTATGTTTTCAGGTCAAACAACCGGACTGCGCTCTTTCTTGTTCCTTTTGCCCTCATTACAGGCGGAGGCATCGGCAACATGATTGACCGTATAACCATTGGCCATGTTGTTGATTTCATCTATTTTGATCTTTACAACGGTTATATTTTTGGCACATACCTCTCCCTTTGGCCTATTTTCAATATTGCAGACTCTGCTATCTCCATTGGCGCCTGTCTGCTGATTATTTTTCATGAAAAAGTCTTTCCTGACAGCAAAAAAAGCGCTTGACAGTGATGTTTGTTGATACCCATTGCCATCTCTCGTTCCCCGAATTCGACCAGGATCGTCATGAGGTTATAGAGCGTCTGAAAGAGGCACAGGTCAGCGTGCTCATCGACCCCGGAGTTGACGTTGCAACAAGCCGAAAATCAATTGAACTAGCCAGCCAGGTTGACTTTATATACGCCAACGTCGGCCTTCACCCTCATGAAGCAACCCAGCCTGTAGACGAGTGTGTTTTCGCTGAACTGGCAAGACTTGCAGATTCACCAAAAGTTGTTGCCATCGGAGAGATCGGCCTGGACTACCACTATCCAGACTATAACCGCTCAGCACAGCATCATGCCTTCCGTGAGATGCTGAGGCTTGCCCAATCGCTTGACATGCCGGTGGTTATCCATTGCCGGGATGCCTGGGAAGATATGCTGCATATTCTTGCTGAAGAGAGTCATTCGGGTATGCGCGGCGTCATGCACTGTTTTTCCGGTGATGTCGAGATTGCAAATGCGTGTATCCGCATGGGCTTCAAGCTCTCCATTCCCGGCACGGTAACCTACAAACGCTCTCTCTTGCCCGATGTCATCCGAAGTGTGGCTCTTGATGACCTGCTCACTGAAACCGATGCGCCTTACCTCGCGCCTGTACCCTGGAGAGGAAAAAGAAACGAACCAGCGTGGGTTCGTCTTGTCACAGAAAGCATCGCTCATATCCGGGAGATTTCACTGGAAGAGGCCGCTGAAGCTATTGCAAGGAATACCACTGAATTGTTTAGATTACCGGCTTCATAACCCGCTTCACCCTTCGAATGGACGTTGCCCTGCAAATATTTTGAAATTCATGCAAACTTGCTTAGGTTGAGGGCCAAACCGCAACAGAAGCAGTAACCCGAAAAAGAGCTTATGGAACAGAGTATCATAAAACCATCGACAGAGGAAAATCTTCTCTACATTGCCATTAAATATAAAAATGCGATTATCAGCGCACTTGTGTTGCTTGCTATTTTAGTGGGGGGAACATTCTTCTGGATTAACTATCAGAAGACAAATGAGCTGGAGTCGTCGCTGCAACTCTCCCGGATTACACCACTCCTTGACCAGGGCGAGTATCAAATTGCCATCAACGGAAAGGGTAATATTCCCGGACTGAAAAAGATTGCCGGGCAATACGCAGGCAACTTTACCGGAACTCGAAGCGGAAATATGGCAAACCTGCTGCTTGCCAATGCGTACTACTCTCTTGGAGAGTTTGACAGTGCCCTTAAAGTGTTCAAAACGGTAACGATAGCAAATAATGACCTTGCCGCTGCCGCCCTTTCCGGCGCGGGTGACTGCTATTTCAATAAAAACCAGTTCGGGCCAGCAGCAGAAAGCTATCAGGATGCATCAAAAAAGGCTGACAACAGCGTCCTCAAGGCGCAATATCTTACCCATGCTGCGAACAGTTATCAGCAGTCAAACCAGCTTAAAAAAGCTGCCGAACTCTATAAAAAAATTATTGCTGATTATCCCGGTTCAACAGGGGCCGCTGTCGCACAACGGTCGCTCTGGCAGATTTCCGGAAACCTCTAATAACCTCAATTTTTACTTTTAAATACTTCTCACATGGCCGAACAGTTTATTATCAAGACAAGCCTTGGCGACATTACCATCAGCCTTTACGACGACACTCCGCTGCACCGCGACAACTTCATCAAGCTCACCGGCGAAAACTACTACGACGGCATCCGTTTTCACCGGGTGATTGACGGCTTCATGATTCAGACCGGCGACCCGCTCTCACGCCATGAGGACAAACGCTCGCTGCATGGAACCGGTGGACCTTCAACCCGTATCCCGGCTGAAATCAAGCATCCAAACAAAAAAGGAACGCTTGCCGCTGCACGGGACAACAATCCACAGAGAGCTTCGTCAGGCAGCCAGTTCTATATCAATCATAAAGACAATGCCTTCCTTGACGGACAGTATACCGTCTTTGGCGTCGTGGAGTCCGGAATGGATGTGGTGGAAAAAATTGCCGCCGTCAAAACCGACCATAACGATAATCCCCTTGTTCCGGTCACCATTGAGACCATTGTGCCTCCTGCAAAGTCTTGAAAAGTTACCATGGAGAGCATTGCATCCAATATTGAGGCAATAAGGAAACAGATAAACACTGCGTGCATTGAGGCAGGAAGAGACCCTGCCAGTGTGCGCCTGATTGCTGTTTCCAAAACCAAATCGGCAGAGCTTGTCCGTGAAGCATTCGACTCAGGACAGGTTGAGTTCGGAGAGAGCTATGTGCAGGAGTTCCTTGAAAAATATGAAGATCCCCTGCTTGAGAATATTCCGATTGAATGGCATTTTATCGGCCACCTGCAGTCGAACAAGGTGCGCTCAATTATTGACAAGGTCAAACTTGTCCACGGCATCGACAAACTCTCTACGGCTGAAGAACTCTCAAAACGGGCAGTCCAGCACAATCTGCATGTTGACTATCTCCTTGAGGTCAATACCTCCGGAGAGACATCCAAATACGGCATGTCACCGGACGATCTCCTTTTGGAGGCTGCATCGCTTTTTCATCTCCCGAACATTACGCTGCGGGGGCTGATGACCATTGCCTCTTATGATCGGGTGGCTGCCCGGGAAGAGTTCCGGCAACTCCGCATGCTGCTTGAGTCGCTTCGGGACATAGCTCCTGATCCTTCGAAGCTTACCGAACTCTCGATGGGCATGAGCGGTGATTTTGAGGAGGCCATTCATGAAGGAGCAACCATGATCCGTGTCGGAACGTCAATTTTCGGCTGGCGCTGAAGCGTTGTTTGCGGCTCCAGAAAAACGTTTTATAACCTATTATCAATTAACCTGTAAAACACACCTATCATGATTTCACAGCAGGCAAAAATCCAGGAAGCTGTCGCCTTTATCAGAAAAAAAACATCCGCCGATTATCCTGTCGGAATCGTGCTGGGAACAGGCCTTGGGGCTCTTGTCAAGGAGATTGATATTGAATTTTCACTTGACTACAGCGATATTCCGAACTTCCCTGTTTCAACGGTTGAAACCCATCACGGAAAACTGATTTTTGGTCAACTCGCCGGTAAAAATGTTGTTGCCATGCAAGGACGGTTTCACTTCTATGAAGGCTACTCCATGCACCAGATTGTTTTTCCGATACGGGTCATGAAGCATCTCGGCATCAAAACCCTTGGAATCACCAATGCCTGTGGCGGTCTGAACCCCGGCTACAGAAAAGGCGATATCATGCTGATTGACGACCACATCAACCTGCTTGGCGGCAACCCGCTGATTGGGCCAAACGACCCAAAGATTGGCTCCCGCTTTCCTGATCTCTGCGCCCCGTACTCTCCAAGAATTCTGGCACTTGCTGAAGAGGTTGCACTGAACCAGGGCATCAAGGTACAGCGCGGCGTTTATGTCGCCCTTTCTGGCCCATGCCTTGAAACACGTGCCGAATATCGCATGTTACGTATACTTGGCGCCGATGTCGTCGGCATGTCAACCGTACCGGAGGTGATTGCCGCCGTCCATCAGGGAACAGAGGTTTTCGGTATGTCCATCATTACCGATGAGTGTTTCCCTGACTGTCTGAAATCTGTCAGCATTGAAGAGATCATTGAGGTCTCCGGCCATGCTGAGCCAAAAATGACCTCTATTTTCAAATCCATTGTCGCCAACCTTTAACTTCCCGAGCAACGTATGATAGACGCCATATCGTTTAAAGACAACACGCTTCACTACCTCGACCAGCGGTATCTGCCGCTCAAGGAGAATTATGTAGCGACAAAAAATTACAAGGAGGCCATCGAGGCCATCAAGACTCTTGCCGTACGCGGCGCGCCGCTGATTGGTGTTGCGGCTGCCTATACGATCATCCTCGGCATCAACAGCTTCGAGGGAAGCAAAGAGGAATTTCCCGCATATTTCAAAACGCTGGTAACCGAAGTAGAAGCCTCACGCCCGACGGCAGTCAACCTCTTTTTTGCCGCTGCCCGGATGAAAAAGGTCTATGCTGAAAATTTTGAGGCTGATACCATTGAGGCGCTCTTTGCAAAAATGAACGATGCCGCCCGCAAAATCCATGATGATGAAATCGCCAACTGCGATCTCATGTCGCGCCACGGTGTTGATCAGATCAAAATTGACCTTGCCCACATCCTGAAAACCCGCAAACTCAATGTGCTGACCCACTGCAACACCGGCACCCTTGCCTGCTGCGGCACAGGTTCCGCGCTTGGAGTCATCAGACTTGCCTGGCAGGAAGGATTGATTGAGCGTGTCATTACCGCCGAAAGCCGTCCGCTCCTGCAGGGACTTCGATTGACCGCCTGGGAGCTTCAGCAGGATGGCATACCTTATGTTTCAATTTCAGATTCATCATCAGCATTCCTGATGCAGAGAGACATGATTGATTTCGGTATTGTCGGCGCCGACCGTATTGCCGCCAACGGCGACACCGCCAACAAGATCGGTACCTGCGCACATGCCATCAGTTTGTACCATCACAAGCTCCCGTTTTACATTGCCGCGCCGGTGTCAACCATTGATATCACTATTCCAGATGGCACGTTCATTCCGATTGAGGAGCGCAATGCTGACGAACTGAGAACCATTTTCGGCACTCAGGTTGCCATGCCAAATACCCCTGTGCTCAATTACGCGTTTGATGTCACCCCGGCTCAATTTATCAGGGGCATCATCACTGATAAAAAAGCTGTCGTCGGCAACTACATCACCGAACTTGCTGCTCTTATGGAGGAGTGAGTATCCCAACACTCTCCGTACACCGGAGTACGGAGAGTGTTCGATATACCAACATGCCTTGCTACTGACATGTAGCGCCTGACGGGCTCAGAATAACCCTCATTACATTACCGACATCTCTGAATTCTGATTGAAGGCTATGAATACAAGCCCTGTCCGGGGGACATATTAGTAGCACAGGAAAATGAGCATTAAGAGGCAGATTTCCCTTACATCATTCCATATTTCTCATTACATTCCTCTATAATCAAAAAACGATCTGGAGGAAAATATGAGCGACGCAGGGTACAACTACAGGGTAGTGCGCGGATTTGCATTTTCAGCGTTATTCTGGCTTGTTATTGGTTTAGTGGTTGGACTCTGGTTAGCCTTTGAAATGTTCGATCCTGCGCTGAATCTTACCCCCTGGCTCAGTTTTGGACGTCTCCGCGTGGTTCACACCAACGGACTGGGACTCGGATTCGGCCTCGCGGCAATTTTTTCAACATCCTATTATATCCTTCAGCGACTGACTCGCACACCTCTTCTCTTTCCACGGCTTGCACAGGCGCACCTTTACCTTTTCAACACAGCCATAGCGTTGGCGGCCATATCGCTCTTTGCCGGCATGAACACCACCCGCGAATATGGCGAGCTGGAATGGCCTCTTGATATCGTTGTTGTGATCTTCTGGGTGATGTTTGCCATCAACGTCTTTGGCACACTGATCAAACGACAGGAGAAGCAGATGTACATCTCTCTGTGGTACATCATCTCCATGACGGTGGCCATTGCGATTCTCTATATTGTCAACAACCTTGAAATCCCCATCAATCTCTTCAAATCGTACACACTCTTTTCCGGCGCAAACGATGCCAATGTCGAGTGGTGGTATGCTCACAACATTGTAGGATTTATCTTCACCGTACCAATCCTGGCGATGTTCTACTATTTTCTGCCAAAGTCCACCGGCCTTCCAATTTATAGCCACCGGCTCTCCATCGTCTCTTTCTGGGCGCTAAACTTTGCCTATCTCTGGACTGGTGCACACCACCTTATGCTCACTCCCCTGCCAGAGTGGATCCAGACTGTCGCGATGGCCTTCAGCATCTTCCTGATTGCCCCCTCATGGGGTTCAGTGGTCAATGGCTATTACACGCTTCAGGGAAACTGGGATCAGATGCGTACCAATTATCTGACCAAGTTCTTCATTGCCGGCATCACCTTTTACGGACTCCAGACCCTCCAGGGACCTCTTCAGGGACTGAGAACACTCAATGCTTTTTTCCACTATACCGACTGGGTCGTCGGACATGTACACATGGGGACGATGGGATGGGTAACCATGATTATTTCGGCATCGTTCTACTACATGATTCCGCGCATTAACAACACGGAACTCTACAGCGTGAAACTTGCCAACACCCATTTCTGGCTTATTCTTGTTGGTCAGTTCACCTGGACCATCACCATGTGGATTGCAGGAATCCAGCAGGGCGCCATGTGGAAAGCCACCAACCCTGATGGCTCGCTGATGTACAATTTTCTTGACACCGTAACATCTCTTTACCCTTATTACAAGTTGCGGTTTGTTGCCGGTGTTATCTACTTTATCGGCATACTGGTGTTCGCCTGGAATCTGATCATGACCGTCAGGAAACAGCACAACCAGACTGAAGCATAAACGACAACATCAACAAACAGGAGCTGCCATCATGGGGATTACTTCAAAACCGGTTGTTTTTGCTCTTCTTGCAGCCGTTGTTATCCTGATCGGTACTACCGTCACCGTCTTTATTCCGCTTTTCATGCCGTCGACGCAACCGGTCAGCGCCTACATAAAGCCTTACACTGCGGTTGAACAGGAGGGTCGCGACATCTATATGCGTGAAGGGTGCAACAACTGCCACACCCAGACCGTTCGCCCACTGAGAACCGAAGTGCTCCGCTACGGCGAGTACTCAAAACCTGAGGAGTTCGCCTACGACCGTCCCTTCCTCTGGGGCTCCCGGCGCACCGGGCCTGATCTGAACAGAGTTGGCGGAAAATATCCTGACTCCTGGCATTACAAACATACCGCACACCCTCAAAGCATGTTTGAAAAGTCGAACATGCCTCCTTACGGCTGGCTTGCCCACAACAAGCTTGACACCAGCTACTCATTCAAAAAAACCTCCACTCTTGGCTATGGCTACTCTGAACGTGATGTTCAGCAACAGATCGCCCAATACCGGGCAAAAGTCACTGACGCCGGCTATCCCTCAAAAGAGAGCCGTGATCAGGTAACGCCGCCGGAACTGCAGAAGGAGCTGACCGAGATGGATGCCCTGATTGCCTACCTTCAGAAACTTGGACGGGATGTCAAGAACATGGAGGCAACAAAATGAATGTTTCAGGCTTGGCTTATGTGGCGTTCACCGTGCTTCTTGCCTTGATTTCGTCAGGAATCATAGCATACTACTACAATCCGAAACGAAAGCAGAAGATTGAGGCGCCAAAACACAGAATGCTTGATGACGACAACTGAATAACAGAATTGAGCGAAAAGGAGATGACCATGCATGATACCGGAGAACCCCAGGAGAGCCATAACAAAATCCCCAAAGGTTGGCTGCTCTTTTTTTTCGGGATGATTATTTTTTTGATCGGCTATATCGTCCGCTATACCCCGGCCATTTCAGGCTGGTCGTTCTACAAAGAGTTTGACAAGGAGATGGCATCTGCGGCGAAATCAGAAACATCTGTTGCCGTCAAAGAGTACTCCGGCGACAAGGAGGCCATCAAGGAGGGCAAGGAGATCTATGCCAACACCTGCGCAGCCTGCCATAATGCGGATGCAACAGGCGGAATCGGCCCCAATCTCACCGCTGCAACGCTCAAATACGGAGCTACCCCGAAGGATATCCATGAATCAATTGCCAAGGGTCGCCCCAACGGTATGCCTGCATTCCTTCCGCAGATTGGTTCAGAAAAAATCAGCAAACTGGCTGCCTTTCTGGAAAGTCTGAGGAAAAAGTAATTCTCACCAAGTCAGGAGCTTGCCATTTTGTGGAAACCATACCGAAGAGCTATCGAAATCCTGCAGGCCGTCATGCTGACTGGCCTGCCGTTTCTTACCATCAATGGTCAAAGTGCGCTACGCTTTGATATCCCAACCCTCAAACTCTATGTTTTCGGATCGGTGATCTGGATCCGGGAGCTCTATCTTATTCTTGGCGTTTCGCTCTTTTTCCTGCTCTTGATTGCTTTTGTGACGGTCATTCTTGGAAGAGTCTGGTGCGGCTGGCTCTGCCCCCAGACGGTACTGCTCGACCTGAGCCAGAGCATCTCAAAGCTGTTTGGAAGGAAACATCAGAAAACTATTCAGCATCTTCTGTTGATACCTCTCTCTGCCCTGGTAGCGATCACCATGATCTGGTACTTTGTGCCTCCTGCCGAGACGCTGACTACACTCTTTGTCTCATCAACCATGAGCACCTTTTTTCTGGTTCTCTGGGTGGCGGTCTATCTGGAGCTGGCATTTCTGGGAAGAGGATTCTGTACCTCGATCTGCCCCTACGCCATGCTGCAGAATGCCCTCTTCGACAAGGACACCCTGGTGATCGAGTATGATGTTTCAAGGGATGCGACCTGTATGAAGTGCGATGAGTGCGTCAGGGTCTGCCCTGTCGGCATTGATATCAAGAAAGGGTTGAGTTCAGCCTGCATTGCCTGTGCCGAATGTATTGATGCCTGCCGGGTGCTCAGTGAAAAAAGGGGTATGCCACCCTTCCCGAACTATAAGGGGCGGATATTCCGTCCAAAAACCTTCTGGCTTGGAGGCGCAACCGCCGCTGCGGGAATTGTTCTGTTCCTGCTGCTCTGGAGCCGTCCACCCGTTGACTTTCTTGTCACCCGCGACAATGCTCCCTTGCCCTCGGGCCTGAACCGATACTCATACACCATCTATAATAATGGTGGAGAGCCGCTTGCCCTTGAACTCTCTTCGCCCGACAACGTTACTCTTATCGGCGAACATTCGCTTGTGTTGCCGCCATTTTCGGTGCTGCATGGGCGTATCCTGGTGAAATCGTCCGGCAAGCTGGAGCAACTGCATCTCAACATCTCTGGAGGCGGCATTGCACTCAACCGGGAGAGCGTTTTTCTATGAAGCTTTTTTTCTACATCGTTTACCCGATTTTTTTCTTTGCCATGGGCTGCGGGATCTATGTGGCCTACACGACTGCCGACGGCCTTGTGGACAGCAACTATTACGAAAACAGCACCCACTATTTTCAGATAAAGGAGAGTAACATCCACAAGGGGCCCTGCTCCGTTACCGTTGGTCAGCGAACTGTGAGGCTGAACATTGAGCCGAAACCGGTACGCGCCATGAAAGAGCTCACCTTCAGCGTCACGGTGACCCCATGCGACAAACTGCCTGAAACACTGTTGCTCGACCTCTCAATGCCGGGGATGCAGATGGGTAAAAATCAGGTGACACTGGTCAAAAAGAGCGCCTGTCGCTATGAGGGAAAGGGAATTATTGTGCGCTGCATGAGCGGTCGAACGCTCTGGCAGGTGACGATTCTCTCCGACGAGCTTAAAAATCCCGCCTTTACCTTCAATGTCAGAGAGTGACCAACCATCGCCCGAAAGGCTGCGCTGCGACCACTGCCTGCAGGAGACCAGCCGGGCATCGGCCATTATCGTTGAGATCAACGGAGAGCGCAAGGTGTTTTGCTGCCACGGTTGCCTTGGCGTGTATGAGCTTATCCACAGCAACTCGCTTGACGCCTTCTACAACCAGCGGTGCGACTGGCAGCCCGGCCCTCCGGCAACCGGGGTAAAACTTCAGGCCTCGGCCTTCAGCGACACCGTCATCATCAACGGCAAGGAGCATCGGATTGAGCTGCTCCTCTCAGGCATCAGGTGCGCCTCCTGTGTCTGGCTTATCGAAAAGTTTCTGATGAAGCTTGACGGGGTGCTCTCGGTAAGGGTGAACTATGCCACCCACAAGGCAACCATCACCTGGAGTGGTGAAGAGGTGAGCCTCGAAGTTATACTGAACGCCATCCGCTCCATCGGCTACCTGCCCCACCCCTGCCATGGCAATGGAAGTGCCGATATGTTTGCCCGGGAGAAACAGGAGCTGCTGCTGCGCTTCGGCACCGCCGGATTTTTCTCCATGCAGCTCATGCTCTTTACCACCGCACTCTACGCGGGCTTTTTTGAGGGAATTGAGGAGCGTTACCGGCTTGCTTTCCAGCTTATCTCATGGGCGCTGGCCACGCCGGTGCTCTTCTACTCTGGCTATCCCTTTCTTTCAAGCGCCCTCCGCTCGCTGAGACGGCTGACGCTCAACATGGATGTTCTGGTGGCGCTTGGCTCACTCTCGGCCTACGGTTACAGCATTGCCATGATTTTCTATGGGGGGGAGATATTTTTCGACACCGCCTCGATGATCATCACCTTCATTCTGCTGGGGCGCTTTCTGGAGGCAGGCTCAAGGCTCAAGGCAGGCAACGCGATTGCTGAACTGGCTGAGCTGCAACCGCATGAGGCGCTGCGGGTGGCAGAGAGTGGCGAAACCAGTATGGTGCCTGTTGCTGCGGTACAAAGCGGGGAGATGATTGAGATCATCCCGGGCGACCGGATTCCGCTTGATGGCAGGGTTGTGGATGGTGAAGCGGAGGTAAACGAAGCGATGCTGACCGGCGAATCAAATCCCGTCCTTAAAAAAACCGGCAGCGAGGTGTTTGCCGGAAGCTTCTCCATGAATGGACGGCTCCGCATCCAGGTCACCGGCAATGCGGCGAGCACCCTGCTTGCCCTTATTATCCGCACGGTGGAGGATGCCCAGGCACGAAAGGCGCCGATTCAGGGCATTGCCGACAAAACCGCCGGTTATTTCGTCCCGACCACCATCATCCTCGCGCTTGCCACCTTTCTCTACTGGAAACTCACCTCCGCCAGCAGCGTCACCGCCCTGATGAACGCCGTCTCGGTGCTCGTCATCGCCTGCCCCTGCGCCCTTGGTCTGGCAACGCCGCTCGCCATTCTGGTCGGCACCACCTCTGCCGGAAAGAGAGGGATTCTCGTCAAAGGGGGCGATATTTTTGAGACCGTCTCAAAAACCACCACCGTCGTGCTCGACAAAACCGGCACCATCACCACCGGCAAGCCCTCCATGACCAACCTGCACGACTACGGCCTCGCGTCAACGTTGATGCAGCATGTCGCCTCGCTCGAAGCTGCCTCGGAGCACCCCACCGGACGCGCCCTTGTGGCTGCATGGCAGGGTGAACGGCTGACGGTAACACAGTTCAGGGCAACGCCGGGCAGAGGAGTTTCTGGGGTGATTGCAGGAACTCTCTGGCGGGCAGGCTCAAAGGCTTTTATGGATGAGGAGGGTGTTCAGATTGAGCGTCAAGAGAGCGACCACACCGCATCACTCGAAGCTGAAGGGAAAACCGTGGTGATGGTCGCCTGCGGCAACAAACTGGCCGGAGTAATCGGGATGATTGACGACCTGCGCACGGATGCCCTTCCCCTTATTGAGGGGCTGCGGAAAAAAGGGTTTGCCCTGATGATGCTGACCGGCGACAACCGTGGAGTAGCAAACTACATCGCTGCCAAATGCGGCATCACCGACGTACAGGCCGGGCTTGGCCCCCTCGAAAAAGCGGCGGTGATCCGCGCCCTGAAAGCAAACGGAGAATGCGTCATGATGGTCGGCGACGGCATCAATGACGCGCCCGCCCTGACCGAAGCCGACATCGGCGTCACCCTCGGCCATGCCTCAGCCATTGCCCTTGAGAGCGCCAGCGTTGCCATCCTGAACGACGATCTCAGGCTCATCAACACCCTGATTACAAGCTCCTCGCGATGTTTTTCCATCATCAGGCAGAACCTTGTCTGGGCCTTTTCGTATAATCTCATAGCGCTGCCACTTGCCGTGTCGGGGGTGCTGCACCCCATCATCTCCGCACTGCTGATGGTGACCAGCTCCCTTGTTGTGGTAAGCAACTCCCTGCGGCTGAAAAACCTGTGACCAAGCAACCATGAGCAGCACCTTTTACCTGATCGGCATCGGTTTTTTTGTCGGCGTCGCCGCGTGGTTTCTCTTTATCTGGGCAGTCAAAAGCGGCCAGTTCGACGACCCAGAAGCGCCGAAATACCGGATGCTCGACGATGATGACGAGCCTGCAAAAGCGGCAAAGCCCCTGAAGCCGTCTAATCCCAAAACGCCCTCGACTCTCGCAACGCTCGCTAAGAAAAAAAGCCCATGAGCAGCGCTCCCCTTCTCGCCATGCTCCTCTCCGGACTTGCCGGAGGATTCGGCCACTGCATCAGCATGTGCGGGCCGGTTGTTGCAGCCTTCACCGTCGGCGAAACCCGGCAGGGAGTGCTTCACCACCTGCTCTACAACCTCGGGCGAATTACCACCTACACCATCCTCGGTGCCCTTGTCGGCCTCTCCGGCTCATTCCTTGTCCTTACCACCTCCATCGAGCAGCTCCAGCGAGCCATCATGATCATCGCCGGACTCTCCATCATCCTCATGGGCCTATCCACCGCCGAGTGGCTGCCGCTCCCTGCTTTAACCAAAAGCTGCACCCCCTGCAACTCACTCATCCAAAAGATCATGTCGCTCTTCAAAGCCCCGCGCTCCATCGGCGCTTACTACCCCATGGGCATCGTCCTCGGCTTTCTCCCCTGCGGCCTCACCTACACCGCCCTCCTTGCCGCCGCCCGCGCCGCCATGGAGGCACCTCACCCCTTTGCAGGAATGCTCCAGGGTGCCCTGATGATGATGCTCTTCGGCATCGGCACCTCGCCAGCGCTGATTCTTGTGGGTAGGGTGGTGAATAGTATCAGCGGCAGAATGCGGATGTGGTTTTATCGGGTGGCCAGTGTGATTATGATTGCGACTGGGGTTTGGTTTGTGGTGGAGGGGTTTTAGATGGTCGGGAATTTGCGTATTATTAGTCGTAAAATAATCCACTGCTTAGCGCTAATAAAGAACCCCGCCGCAAGCAGCGGGGTATTTTGAAGACAACTCTATAATACTTTACGCCTCAAGAGGCGGGGAATATGACCCATAGAGATTAAAATAATTATGTTATCCATATTTCCGATGACTCCTGACGCGTCATTAAAGTTGCTTGTCAATTTCTTCATGCTCTTCTCGAAGACTAAGTTCGAGCCATCTGAGGTTGACGGCACTAATCTACAGGCCGCTTTCCTGAGGTTTTTTTGCTGCTGTTGGTTTGCAACATGAGGTGATGTGAGTTGATGGTTCCATTTTGAAACACCAGAGAAAACTTTGCCCATGGCCAGCGATGACCGTTTTGAGGGGCTGGTTGTTGTGAAAAATACTGCATACGCCAAGAGAATATTTTGCATTGTCCTTTGTGTAATTTGGGATTTTGTTGTTGAACGGGCAAAGCTTGTGCGCACGGAAGCGTTGAGCTTTGGTTGAGTGGTCATTGATCGGATATCCAAAGACCTCTGCCAATAGTTGTAATGGAGGAGCTTCCATTGCCAATATTTTTTCTGTTACCTTCGTGTAAAGGGTTCAACCATCACAATAATTGTTTCAGATAACGCCAATAAGGTTTGAGCCATGGCTGGAAAGCCAATATCCCTGTATTTTATTAACCAGTCAAGTGAAACGGTGTTGCAGGACTTGAACCTCTTCTGCTACGAGTGTTTAGGAATAAACAAATTTACCGCAAGGATACTTGATTGTTATTGCTGAAACTATTTATAGTTAGTTTGGTTCTTGTTTAGTTATTAGTTTTCAAGAGGCTTTTCACCAAGCTGAGCGAGCAGCGATTTAAGAGTCTGTCTCGCGTAATCAGACAAATACACATTCTTTTTTTCGAGAAGCTTATGGGTTCGTGTGCTCAGGTCACGGTCAGTGAGCGCCATCAGATACCAAGCTACAACAAGAGTTGCTGTTTTTTCATCTCCATCTTTTAATTCATCATACCTATAAAACATACTTTCAATTTCTTCGGGAAGAAGTGAAACGCAACGCCGTACCTGAAGTCGAGAGGCAATAGGTTGATTGACCAATGCACGTATTGCTAGATTTTGCATTGTGTCGTTTGAGCTTTTGCTCCTCCATAACCACATAAGGCGATCAAGCAAATCTGGTTCTTGTGGCGGCTCCTTGTGGATTTGGGGTAGATATGCAAGTGCATAAGTGGCTGCGGATTGTTCCTGTAAAAACGGTTCATACAATAATGGCTCGATTAATAACACTGCTTCGGTGAAAGCCTCCTCTAAGGGTTTATCATGTAAGACTCTTTCATCAGCTATGTAAGCGCACATATTCCCAATACCAAGAGCACCTGCGCATCGGGTAAGCCTTTCTTTGCTACGCAACATGCCATTGAATTTCACAATTTCTCTATGAATTGGTTCAGCATCCAAGCCAACATAAGTTTGTGATCGAAGTGTCAAAATCAACGCGTCTGCAGGATTGGCTATGTCGTTGGTCACTGATATGAAGGCCTTCTCAGCTTCTTCGCGTAACTCTACACCATATTTCCCTCGACAAAGCATCATCGCAAATGATTGATCATATAACTGTGAGCCGAAACGCACCAATTCTCGAATGGCCGCCCGAATGGTTTCAGGGCGAGCTGCTGCTTCATCAGCTAAACAATTGCCAAGCACAGTAAACGATGTTTCATTCGAGGCAACTTTTCCTCGAACATTATCGGTCAATAGCTGGATAAGAGCTTCCGTCGCCTTTCCGCCCAATACCGCAGCAAGTGGGATAACTTCGCGCCACTTCTCGTCTTCGAAATGTGGTTCAAGAACAGTTGCAAGAGTATCCTGCTCCTTTCGCCCAGGGTGCCACCCTTCGACCATCGCACGGGCTGCAAGAAACTCCTGAAAGGTAAGATGGCGAAATTCGAAAAACTCAACCAGTTGCCCCTCCTCCACATCGTACCCGGTCATCATAAGAAGGCTGCTACGGTCTTCGACCCGGTGAATAAATTCTTCAACGGTGCCTTTTACGTAACCGAGTTCCGTTGGAAGAACATCACGAGCTTCCTGAATCAGGGCAGCCAACCCTCGGCGACTTATTCTTTCTACTTTTGAGAGCATCATTGCCGCCGCGACATAACAAAGCTGCGGCAACGCTTCTTCGTCGGGAATTGGTTCATGTCCCTCAGTATTCCATGTCATCAGAAGAACTTCCACAGCCTTTCCATAAAGTACTGCCCTTCGTGTCGGGAGCGAACCAACCCATCTCTTTACGAGCAAAAGCGTAGTAAGCAATAACGGGTTCACCGCAAGTCGTTGAATACGGTCGTTCTGGACAATCGTTTGTGCAAGTTGTTCAGCGTCCGTGCGCACTTTTTCCGTATCACCAACAACTTCCTGATGCCAAGAAACGCTGAGTCGGCGAATATCATCATGATCGAAGAAAGAAACTGTGGCGTGAGTGCAAACGGGAGCTAAATGTGCCGCGACATGTCGAAAACCAGCCTCGCGCGAAGTAATTACAGCGGCAATACCGGGATAAGCCTGAAGTGCCATTCTGATAGTACAGACAAATGCCGCTCTATCACCAGGATCGGATATTTCATCAAGTCCATCAACAAGAAGTAGAACTCGTCCGGCAAGCAATTCACGATCCACATGCGCACGGAAAATTGTTGCGTGTTGTCTGACTGGTTCGCGCTGCGACAAGGCATCCAGTAATTCAGCAAAGGAGCCACGGGCTAAGCCGCGTAACTCTCGGCATCGAAAAAAGAGTGGCAGCCAAGTGTTCGCCGGAAGATTGTCAGCAATTTTTTCGCGCCTTTCTGGGTCTGCATAAGCAACAGCTAACCTTTTAAGAAGCGTTGATTTTCCGCCACCCGGGGCAGCCAACAGTGCAAGTCGTGGATGATCTGCAAGCATAGCACCAATAGACTGGCGTTCCATTTTCCGCCATTCATCACCTGCCTTAACTTTTACATCAAGGTGAAGTGGAACAAAAAGGTTTTCGATTCTGAGTCGGCGTGAGCCAACATCACTATCAGCGGGAAGGCCATCAAGTTGGATATAACCACACTCGTTGGCAATGTATAGGCCGTAAGCAGCAAGAGCTTCCAAGACAGGCATCTCCGCATCTATCTCCGATTGCGGATGAGGGTTGATGCATATAATACTGGACATTTTACCCCCACATTCGCTATCTGACTTGATAACTTCATCTGCAATCGCACGAGCCAGTGGCGTGCCATCTGAGTGAATTAACGTGAAGTGAGTTCGTTCTTTGCCCTGAGTATAATAGATTGCCCAGATCCAGCCGCGTTCGTGAGCGAGAAGTTCTGTTGCGGGATCAAGAACGCAATCTTTTAGTAATGGGCAACAGCGACCAGAAAGTTCTGTAGCACGTTCCTTGGGAATAAGAATACGACCTTTCACCAACTCGTCAATCACTTGAGCACCCGCAAGGGTAACAATTTTAGTTCTTGGCCGCTTTTTTTCCTGTTCGCGTGCTGTTTCTTTGAATCCAGCAAGAGAAATAAAATATCCTGTAACCGGTTTTTTGTCATCATGCTCTGCATCAAGTGCCCCAACAAATTTATTCAAGTCGGCACCGCCAGTTGTTTCTTGTGTAGCCTTGCACTCTCCAACAGCGCGTCGAGTTTCGAGTCGATGGTCAGCAGAAAGATCCAGCTCACGACCTGACTTATGAATGTTGAGGCGGGGTTGCTCATAGCCAAGTGCCACAAAAAGATCAGCCATGAGGCGCCCAAAAAGATCACCCCGGCGGTTCGCATCATTCTCAAGAATACGGATGGAGATTGATTCATTCATAAAATTATATTCAAAATTGAATTACTGTGTATTTAACCGCCACTCAATACTGTTTGAACATTATAATCAATATCAATGTAATTTTTGTTGTGCTACTTGATGTAATCTGAGAAGCTATAATTCCTCATCCCATGACCTCCACTCTATGCAGCAACTCCCACATATGCAGATAAAGACCATCCCCAAGCACAACTCTCAGTGCACACCCTCCTCCACAATCCGCCCTTTCTCAAGCAGAAGAATATGCTCATACTGCACCATCGCCTTTAACTGGTGAGTAATCGTTATTCGCGTTTTCCCGAGCGCACACCGGGAGATGAGCAATACTGGCGCAATCTGAGAATATAAGCGACGATGAATATCTCAGAAGCATCAACGACATGGAGCAAAACCTTCTCGAAGCAAAATTGAGCCACAGGAAAAAGGGGCGACACTTGATAGACTCGAGTGGTGATATACTCCGAAGCCCTTTACCCGATAACGAAGCAGCATAATGACAGACACAACGCATGGCATCAGCACTTCCCTCGATGAAGTGACAAATATTTCTCTTTATGGCTTATGGATTCTTGTCGGGGATGAAGAGCTGTTTTAGCCATACACTGATTTCCCTGGTTCAAAGAGGCTCCCGTTGGGAAAATCTGCAAGGTAGAACTCCATCACCAAGAGCACTTGTATTGGCCGTCTTTGGATATTGATCTTTCCATTGAATCAATTCGTAACCCTGATGCTTTTCTGTTTGTCAGCCGAGTGACACCTTTATGCTGATGGCAAAAAATATTTGGTTTGTGGGGTCGGGGGACTTCACTCGTGAGCCTCCCATGACTTGGCTAACACAAAAACAGTTGTCAGATATTTTGCCACCTCTAAGTCAAGCGTCAACGAAAATATCACTAATATATTGCAAGAAAAAGAGTTAGAGAAAAATTCAGTTGTTCGTAATTTCCGAACAACTGCCAATCACGGTAAAGAATAGTTGATAGCGCACTATGCTTTGCCACTGATATTGGCTATTGGTTTTCGTGTGCGGAGTATGAGAGGGGCACAGTTCAGACAACAACAAGACTTCTGTGTCAGTACAAAAGTACAATAAACCAGTGGAGCTGATCTGGAATTTCAGAGTATTTTGTTTTAATGATCATCCAATATATATTTGTGGATGTAAAGAGCCGACACGCCACCTCAATGGAATAGTTGGGTACGGCAGATTGATTCTGCCTGAAATAATACAATGCAGCGGCATCTCAAACTCAAAAAAAACGAACGATAAAGACGATTTTCCAATAGAGTGCTGATCTTGTTTAAATGCGGAGGTATCTCATGACTCAAGTTATTGTTTGCAATATCGAAGATGACATAAATGTTCTTCTTAAAGTACGTACTACCCGACATGGCTGGAGTATGGAGGAAGAGGTTCGTCAGATTCTGTGCAATGCTGTCAGCAACGTGGGGCAAACTCGTCCAGGGCTTGGCTCAAGCATCGCTGCCCGGTTTGAAGGTATAGGCCTTACCGAGCCGTTAACTGAACTCCATGGAAACCCCATTGAACCGATGGGCTTTGGCTCATGATTATTCTGGACACCAACGTCTTGTCTGGCCTGATGCAGCAGCAGCCCGACCCGCAGGTTGTGGCTTGGCTGGACGGTCAATCTGCACAATTGGCGGCTAAGCGTAAGGCCTGTGGTCGTCCAGTAGATATGCGTGACACTTTTATTGCTGGTATTGTTTTGGCGCACAACGCCATCCTGGCAACTCGGAACATTCATCACTGTAGCGATTTATCTGTCTCTGTCGTCAATCCTTGGGACTGGCAAGCCTGAAAAGATAGATGTTGCCTTCTTCACTTCCCCCGTCCATCCTGATTTCTGAAATCAAATATTGGACAGCATTCCACTTTTACTGGCCTATATTTGAAAACAAATATATACCTTTAATTAATTTTTAATGTAGTAAGATAGCTACCGTGCCACAAGATTTAATGATAGAACGGCTACAACAGCGGTTTTCCCGTCATCCCCACATTACCCGTGAGGAGTTGCTGGGCTTTTACAGGTCGTTTGAACCTGATTTGAAAGACTCAACCTTTGCGTGGCGGCTCTATTCGCTTAAAGCAAAAAACCTGTTAATGCCTGTCAAAAAAGGTGTTTACTCATTCTCTCCGAAACCTCAGTTTCACCCGAAGGTAGAGCCAAAACTACGAGCAATAGCCATAAAACTCACGAAGCAGTTTCCATCTGCACGGATTTGCGTCTGGAGCACCCAATGGCTGAATGACTGGATGATTCACCAACCTGGTCGATTCTTGCTGTTGGTTGAGGCTGAAGCGGCGGCAACAGAAGCGGCGTTTTATTTTCTGAAGGATGAGCACTATAAAAACCTGTTTTTAACTCCTGATGAAAACACCATCGAGCGTTACATCTTTGAAGAGAGAGAGTCCATCATTGTTAAATCTCTCATAACCAAAGCACCCATTGACAAGGAGAAGAAAATAGCCACGCCGTCACTCGAAAAAATATTGGTCGATCTCTTTGTTGACCAAAAACTCTTCAGCACTTTTCAAGGAAGTGAGCTGCAGCATATTTACAACACTCTCTACAGCAAGTACGCCCTCAACATCACCCGAATGACGGCTTACGCCAAACGCAGAACCAAAGACGAAGAGCTGATCGATTTTATGTCCAAAAACACACTTTTTTCAGAGTTATTCATCAGATGATCTTGCCTGCATCGTATGCTCCAGAGTGGATCAGGGGAAAAAGAAAAGCTTACCCCAAAAATCCACCAAACCCGGCCATCATGGAGAAGGTGATCTATGCTCTGTCTCTGGTTGAGCAGTTGGCGCAAACTGACCTCTCGTTTACCTTCAAAGGCGGAACAAGCCTTTTACTTATTTTGGCCGAGCCAAAAAGGTTCTCGATTGATGTCGATATTGTTACCACCGAAAGCAGGAAAAACATCGAAGCGGTTTTAACGGGCATTTGCACAGGAAGCATCTTCAGTAAATTTGAACTGGACGAAGGGAGAAGCTATCAACCCGGCATACCGAAAGCTCACTACAAGCTCACATTCTTTTCGCAATGGGACAAGAAAGAGCAATGGATCTTGCTGGATATCCTGTTTGAAGAGCATGGCTATCCGGCACTTGTGCAAGCCCCGATTCTCAACAAGTGGATTCAAACAGACAAGAGACTTGTTACCGTTCAAATACCTTCAGCGGATTCCATCTCAGGTGATAAACTCACCGCTTATGCACCCAACACCGTAGGTATTCGATTCAGAGTTGAGCGCGCCAATGGTAGCATTACCGAAAAACAAATGGAGGTGATGAAGCAACTTTTCGACATTGGCATGTTGTTCGACAGGATAACCAACCTCGATCATCTCAGGCAATCCTTTACCAGAACAGCACAAAAAGAGATTGCCTACAGGGGTGAGAAACAGATCACTATCGAAGCGGTGCTGAACGACATTATCAACACCTCATTGATGATTGGCTCACTGGGCAAGTTCTTTGATCCGAAGCGGGAGTTTCAGCACATAACCAAAGGCTTGACGCAATTAAAATCGTACATCTACAATGGGGCATTCCGTCTCGATGATGCGGTAGTAGCATCTTCTAAAGCTGCTTATCTGGCCGCTATGATCCTGACAGGTTATGAGGGTGAAATAAAACGTTGGCAGCCAGGTGATGATATACAGAAGTACAGTATTGCTCCCATAGAATATCAGTTTCTCAATAGACGAAGAAACATTCCCGGAGCACCGTTGTTCTACTGGTATCAAACGTTGAGCTTGTCAGGGAAATTATAGTCCGCTCAAACCAGCCAGATTTTTTACCGGAGACTCTTCCCAAACATCATGAAAGGTGCTCAAATCCTCCCAGAGCAAGATTCGACTCCGTTGCTTATCGTAACACTCCTCTGTAAATCTCAGAACACCCCGCGTTTGTTATTACGATGCTGACCGACGAGGACGATGTTGTGCTCGACATTTTTGGAGGCTCAAACACCACCGGATTCACCGCAGAAGCTCTCAGGAGAAAGTGGATAACCTTCGAGATAAATCAGGATTATCTCTCTTCATCCATCTTCAGGTTCCTTGATGGACAAAACTCTGCAAGCATGAAACGCGTTTTGGATGAATTGAGCAAAAGTGATGCAAATTACTTTATCAACAAGACGGCTTGCGCACTCAATCCGATTAAAAAATCAAAGTTGATGGCTGAACCTGAAGGGCAAGGAGAATTATTCGTTTTCGGGGCTACCGCTCTATAGTGCTGACAGACATATTCTGCAACTCCCATATTTACAACAAATAAAGCCTCGTCGAGCTATATTGGTCGATAATCAGCCAACAATTTGATATTGCCGATATCTTTCGCTTTCCGAAAATACTGTTCATCAGCCGTTATCAGCAACGCGCCCAAATGTAATACAAACTGGTTCATGGCCGTCCCGCGAAGCGAGCTGCCTGAATTTCCTCTGCACTGACCGGTTTTGTTGTAGCTCGCCGAGCTAAAAGCCTGTCGACGGCCCTGGCACGGCGATGCACGGTTTCATGTTCAAGGGCTTCTTGCAAGAGTCGAGCAAGCATTTCTTCGATTGTTTGGCCGACAAAGATACTTTCACAACGTTTTTTCAAATCGTCGGGTATGTCGATTGTCAGGATTGCCATTTCAGGTTGACTCCGTAATGAGTTGTTAGTGACAAAAGTCTTATAGCACTATTTCCTTTATGCCTTTTCTTACCTCCCGAAAAGTACAAAATTATTCTTGCACTCAAGCTCAAATTCCAGCAAAGTCGTTTGCATGAATCGCTCACCATTCATCAGTGACGGGTTTGGCAAGGATAACGGTGGAGTAATTCCTTCCAACCTTCTCACTATACCGAATACCGATAGCAATTCGAGCTATCTGCGGATATGCAAGGAACTCGTTATTGAACGTCATCCGGCAAGATTCCCTTCAGAACTCACCGCATTTTTTATCAAGATGCTGACCGACGAGAACGATGTTGTGCGTGACATTTTTGGAGGCTCAAACACCACCGGATTCACCGCAGAAGCTCTCAGGCGAAAGTGGATAACCTTTGAGATCAATCAGGATTATCTCTCTTCATCCGTCTTCAGGTTCCTTGATGGACAAAGCTCTGCAACCATGGAGCGAGTCTTGGATGCATTGAGCAAGAGTGATGCAAATTACTTTTTGAACAAGACGGCTTGTGCACTCAATCCGATTAAAAAAGCAAAGTCGATGGCTGAATCAAATGCTCAAGGAGAATTATTTCTCTATAGTGCCTGACAGGAGACTACCGCTTTTTGAAAAGTCGACGCAAGGTTGAGCTTCCAGAAAACGATATTCCCGATACTGGCAAAGGAGATCTACAGGAGTATTCTGGAGAGGCAGAAGTGAGGATGGGGCAACTCTTCGAGATTTTCGAAGAGTTCAGTGTAGTGAAGGGAGATGGCTTTGAAATGGTAAAGCGGTTTTACATGAGCTGAAATTTACGTATTATGCTTTTAAAAGAAGCTGGCAATAAATCTTGGAGAATACTGTTCCAATAGAATTTATCGGCCAAGGACAGCGAAGGGTAAAATGTTCATTAGCTGATCTCTGGATATGACTGATCTCATAAAAATCGAGAATTTGAAAGAGCTGATCATTGAGATAAGAACACAATCGGTTTTGCTTGACAGTAGTGTTGCCGACATTTATGGAGTCGAGGTTAAAAGAATAAATGAGGCGGTAAAAAACAACCCGGAAAAGTTTCCTGAAGGCTATGTACTGGAGCTTGATAAAAATGAGTGATCCTCATTGAAGTCGAAATTTTCGACTTCAATAAAAGGAGGAAAGGTAAAATTGCCAAGTGCGTTTACAGAAAAAGGGCTGTATATGCTGGCAACAATACTCAAAAGCCCACAGGCAACCTTGGCAACCATTTCGATTGTCGAAACGTTCTCGAAAATCAGGGAGTTATCCCGAAGCATAAAAGAATTATCGGTTACTCAAGATAAGGCTGAACAAAAATCCCTGATGCAAAAGAGTGGGGAACTCATTGCGGACATCTTTGACGACGATTTACAAACAAGCGATACAGAAACATCTATCGAACTGCATTTTGCTGTATTAAAATTCAAACATACGATAAAAAAGAAAAAAATAACCCGTAAACATAAAAGAAAAAACGAGATATCTCTTTTTTGCAAGTATTTCGGGGAAAGTGTGCCAAAACCAAATTCTGGCAAATACCTCAAGTAGAATTCTGAAGAAGCACATGAGCACAAACGCTGCCAATAATCCGAAAATACCGGACGACAGTGAAAAGGATGAACAGCATCTCGCCCTCTTAATCCATCAAGCAGAGGAAGATGCAAGAATTCGCACAAAAAAACTCTCAACAACATCTCCATGAAAACCACGAAAGTCAAGAAAACATTGTGCAAGTTTGGCAAGCACGATATCGAAGAAAACATTGACAGTATCGTATCTCTTGTTTCTGAACCAAAATTTCTGTGTCTTAAATGTGCAAGGGTTTCTGCAAAAAAGAGACATCTTTGTTCACCGATAAAAATCAAATCATCAAAAAACTGACATTCGAACTCCATCAGGACATCAACCTTAGCGGTCAACGCCCTGTCGAAAAATTAAGAATTACCGCGCAATAAGTCTGATCATCGCGTTTCCCGGAAAAATCTTTGTTTCATTCTGCAAGTAACAACATTATGAAAACCATCGAACTATCGACCTGCTTCATCACAATAAACGTCGATGCCTGCCGCAGTTTTTACGAGCAGTATTTCGCGGCTCAAGCCATTTTTGATTGCGGATGGTATCTCAATCTACGCGTTGGCGGTAATGGCCCTTCGATTCAGTTCATGCAGCCACAAGAGGGTATGCCGGAATGCAGTGGCAAAGGAATCACGCTCAATTTCAAGGTTGATGATGTCGATGCAGAACATGCACGATTAGTGGCGGCAGGGCTGCAAGTGGGGATGCCGCTTGAAGACCATCCATGGGGAGACAGAGGATTTTCAATAATTGATCCCATTGGAAACTCGCTGTACATCTATTCAGATCGGGAACCGGTTGATGAGTTCAAGCAATATTTTAAAGGCTGACAGGATGAAAACAGCAACTCAATAGAGAAGCCCAATAAGCTTCAACGGAATTTTGTTATGAAATCCTGTTTCAATAACATCAGCAACAAAAAAATTCTTCTCGACTCCGCTGATTTGGCGGAACTCATTGAACCGAAGAACCATTCCCATCCATACAAGCCGTCCCCCATTGCATCAAACCCTTTTATTATGTACACTACTACGGTTTTTTCCAGAACAACGAACACGCATGAATCATGAATATTGACCGGCGCCTTTTTCAGTTGCTTAAAGAAGAAGGGAGGCCCTTTATCGTTTCGATTATATCGGGAATTCTTGCTGCCGGGATGCTGGTTGCCCAGGCTTACTACCTCAGCAAGGTGATCGACAGTGCCTTTATCCAGAAGAGCGGTATGGAGGGACTCATCCTGCCACTTGGGCTTTTTGCACTCTTCAGCACTCTGCGGATGGCTTTCAACTGGTTCTCGCATACTGAAGCGAACCGTGGCACGCTCATTATCCGACAGAAAGTTTTCACCAGGCTCACCAGCACGGTCGGCGCTCTCGGTCCGATCTATGCCAAATCGGTGCAGAGCGGACGGCTCAGCACCACCCTTTTGAAGGGCGTTGAAGCGCTCGATGCCTATTACAGTCAATACATTCCTCAGATCTTTTTTGCCCTCTTCACGCCGCTGCTGATCGCGGGCACCATCATGCCCAACGACCCGATTTCCGGCGGCATCCTGCTCGCTACCGCGCCTCTTATCCCACTCTTTATGATCCTGATCGGGAAATCGGCCAGCGCGATGACTGAAAAGCAGTGGAAAACCATGAGCCGGATGAGCGGCTTCTTTCTTGATATGCTGCAAGGTCTGCCGACACTGAAACTTTTTGCGCAGAGCAAACGACAGCACGATGCCATTGAAGAGTCAGGCGAAAGCTTCCGCCACGCCACCATGCGCGTCCTGAAAGTGGCCTTTCTCTCTTCTCTGACGCTCGAACTCGTTGGCACCATCGGCATGGCCATTATTGCCGTCGGCATTGGCCTTCGCCTTATGAGCGGAAAACTCACCTTTCAGCACGCCCTCTTTGTGCTGATCCTCACCCCCGATTTCTATCTCCCGCTGCGCCAGCTTGGCACTAAATTTCATGCAGGAATGGAAGGAGTCAGCGCCTCAAAAGAGATCTTTGCCATTCTCGACCAGAGCCTGCCTGCTCCCGTGCAGAAGCCTGCCTTTACCGTGCAGGAGTACGCCGGAAAGCGGCCTATTCTCTTTACTGATGTTACCTACACCTATCCCGGAGGATCGCAGCCCGCAGTTGAGGGAATAAATGCCACCATCCCCGCCGGAAAAACCACCGCGATCATTGGCCCGAGCGGTGCAGGAAAAAGCACCCTCATCAACTTGCTTCTTCGCTTTCAGGAGCCCGCTGAAGGAGGTATCACCATCGACGGCAACCCGATTCATGACATCCCGCTTGAGGAGTGGCATCGCCAGATTTCATGGGTTCCGCAGCATCCCTACCTTTTCAACGCCACGCTGCGAGAGAATATTCTCCTTGCAAAATCGGAGGCTTCAGCGGCAGAGATGGAGAGTGCTCTGGAAAAGACCGGCCTTACCGCCTTTGTCAGAACACTGCCGGATGGCCTTGAGACCATGATTGGTGAAGAGGGTGCTCGCCTGAGCGGAGGAGAGGCGCAACGGGTGGCGCTTGCCCGCGCGTTCCTGAAAAACGCCCCGCTGCTGGTGCTTGACGAACCAACCTCGCACACTGACCCTGAACTCGAAGCAGCGCTGCGCAGCTCTATTCAGGAGCTTATGAGAGGGAGAACCACTGTTATCATTGCTCACCGGCTTGAAACCATACGTTCATCCGAGCAAATCATTGTCGTCAGCGGAGGAAAAATCACCCAGTGCGGCACCCACGAGGAGTTGATTGCCAACGGAGGCTTTTACCACGACAGCCTGCTTCTGCAACAGGAGAGACAATCATGAAAACATTTATTCGCCTCATTGCACTGGTCAAGCCATACTTTTGGTGGATGGCTCTTGCTGCACTTATCGGCTTTGCCACAACCGGCAGCAGCATCGGCCTTTTGATGACCTCTGCCTACATCATCGCCAAGGCTGCCCTGCAACCTCCGACAGGCAGTCTGCAAGTCGGTATTATAGGTGTACAGATTTTCAGCCTTGGCCGGGGAATCTTCCGATATGCAGAACGGCTCATCTCCCACAACATCACCTTCAGGATTCTCGCAAAACTGCGCCTTTGGTTCTATGACGCCATCGAACCACTCGCACCGGCACGCCTCATGCACTTCAAGAGCGGCGACCTGCTGCAACGGGTTGTTGACGATATCCAGAGTTTGGAAAACATCTACACCAGAGTACTCGGCCCACCCCTCACCGCACTGCTTGTGGCAGCGCTGATGTGGTTTCTTCTTGGCGTTTACTCTCTTCAGGCTGCGCTGCTTATCCTTCTCTTTCATACTCTTGCGGGAATTGGTGTCCCCCTTTTGACCAAACAGTTGAGCAGGGGCCTGTCCGTCGGCATCATGAACTTCAAGGCCGAACAGCAGATACTTGCACTTGATCTTTTTCAGGGAATTGGGGAACTGCAACTTTATGGGAAACTTCCGGCACACCTCACCGCGATGCAGAAGGCAGAACAAGGCAAACTCCAGTTCGAGAGAAAGAACGCAATTATCGAAGGGCTTCACGAATCGCTCACCGGCCTCCTCATGAACGGGGCTCTCATCGCTATTATTTGGGCTCTCCTGCCTTTACTTGCCAAAGGCGCCATCAACGGCATTTCTCTCACCGTCATCACCCTTGCCGTCATGGCATCGTTTGAGCCTTTTCTCCCGCTGCCATCAACCATCAAACACCTTGAAGCCGATCAGCACGCCGGAGAGCGCCTTTTTGAAATTCTTGATGCCAAACCCGAGACTGTCGCCCCTGCTACTCCCCGCCCCTTTCCGGCAGAGCATACCATTCGGGTTGAAAAGCTCAGCTTCACCTACCCCGGCAGCACGACAAAAGCGCTCGATCGTCTCAGCTTCACTGTTCTCCCCGGAGAGCACATCGCCATCGTTGGCCCAAGTGGTGCTGGCAAATCAACTATCACCTCGCTTTTCATGCGCTTCTGGAACAGCAGCGAAGGGAGCATCTCTATCGGAGGCCACAACATCACCCTCTTCGATCCTGAAGAGCTGCGCCGCAACATCGCCCTCGTCTCGCAGCGAACCTACCTCTTCGCCGAAACCATCCGCGAAAACCTGACACTCGCTGCTCCAGAGGCCACCGACGACGATCTCAAAAAAGCGCTCACCGCTGCCGGGCTCAGCCACTTCACCTCAAAGCTCGACGAATGGTGCGGCCAGCACGGCATGAAACTGAGCGGAGGTGAGCGTCAGCGCATCGCCATCGCCCGAGTCCTGCTGCAAAGTGCGCCAATCATGATTCTTGATGAAGCAACAGCGAACCTCGATGGTGTAACGGAGAGTGAGGTAACGGAGACCCTGAACGCCATCAGTGATGAAAAGACGCTGATAACAATTACCCACCGCCTAAAAGGAATGGAACAGTATGACCGGATTCTGGTACTTGAGAAGGGGCGGATTGTGGAGCAGGGTGTTCACGGTGAGTTAATGGCTGAAAATGGGCTTTATCGGAGGATGTGGGAGTTGCAGCATGTGGTGGAGATTAGCTAACGTCAACCCATTTACTCGTGAATAATCAATGAATTTCTGCCAATCTCTATGTAATGCGCTGCTTCGAAAGCCTCTATTATCGTCGGCAATGCATCAATAATCAACCGTTCAAGTTCAGCATTGCCAATATTGCCAGAAGCAACAAGCATCAGCCGTTGAGGAGTATTTCGCAAGAGGAAAGACTGAACAAAGTCATCATCTTTGGTCACAACAATACGACCATCCCTATCGGCAATACGAGTAATTTCAGAATCTGTCGTTTTGTTACCCAACTCCAATTCGAGGGTATGCAGAGCATCGTGACCACTTTCCCGCAACCAATCACAAAAACGGCGAGGCAGTTGTGCGTCCACCAGAAACTTCATGCCGCAAGCACTTTGGTACTTTTGACATGAGCTAATCGTGCTGCATAAGCTAACGTCGCGAGAATATCAGCCCGTTCAAGATCCTCATAGTCACACAGGATATCATCAATGCTCATACCCCCAGCGAGCCATTCGAGCACGTTTTCTACTGGATAACGCAGTCCGCGAATACATGGTTTGCCATGACAAATATTGGGGTCAATAGTGATCCGATCATGAGTTTGCATCGTATGCTCTTCCTTTATAAAATGATTAGCCGCAAATACCGCCCCGTGCGAACTGTATAACTCAAATATAAAACTTTCTGACACGATCCCTCTTATTTCGGCCCGGCAAAGCAAGACATTAAAATGAAAAGAGGTAAGCGCTTATCAACATCGCAGGCCCAGGCGACAAAGGAACATCAATCACCACGTCACTCTTCCTGCGTTTCCGGAACAGCAACACAGGAAGCATAACGTTTTTGATAATGATTATGGCTGCGATTTTTGCTTGCCAAGATAACGCAGTTTGGCAGGATCGAACCCAAAGGATGCCGCTTTAGCAACCAGCTCATTGAGTTGCGCAGGATCCATAGTGGAATCCTTGGATAAAATCCAGAATAATGAACGGTTGTGGCCGCATACTACCGCCCAGCGATAGTCTACCTTGTCGAGAGCAAGGATATTATAGCTTGCATAGAAAGGGCCAAAAAATGAAACCTTCAACGCGCCTCTGGTTGTATCCTTGTCATCAAGAAACACACCGCGCCCATTGATACTTTTCCATTCCTGTTTTTTGGCGTCATATCCCTTATTGACCACCTTGACGCTGCCATCATCAGCAAGCGAATAGGTCGCAGATACCGGATCGAGCTCCTTTTCAAAACGGTTATCAAGGCGCGCAATTTCATACCAAGTACCAAGATAGCGGTTCAGTGAAAAATTATCGACAACAGTAAGTCCCTCAGGAATGCCAGTACATCCACCAAGCAAGGCAAGCAGCAGTAATAACAGTTTTTTCATTTGAGTTTTCCGGTTATTATCATTTCAGGATGTTTTTAAAGATATGTACGTATTTTAACTCACCCAAACAAAGGGAGCGCTAACAATGGCCATGACTGTCGAAATCAAAAACAACAAACTCTGTATTGAAATTGATCTTGAAAAGCCCACACCTTCAGCATCGGGTAAAACTCTTGTCGTCGCAAGTACGCATGGAAACACCGTCACGAATGCTGAAGTTAACGGCAAACCTGTCACCATTGGCCTCAACGCCTACATCAAGCCCTGAGCGTTTCAATTTGGAACAATAACGTATTCAGCCCGCGTCATGCTGAAAGAACATTCCTGCAAGCTTCTCCAGGATACTCGATCTCTACGGTAGAGTGATACATTCCATATCGCTCAATAAGTGTTCTGATCAGCTCTTTGAGTTGCTTGTAGGACTCGGCATCAAGCAGGGTATCCACTTCAAGATGGGCTGTAAAAACTGTATTTACTCCATCAAGTGACCAGATATGGGCGTGATGCACCGCATGAATATGCTCCAGCGCCTCAATCTCTCTTGTGATCACTCCAAGGTCAAGCTCTTTGGGCACTGCCTGCAAAAAAACCGGCAGCATTGCTTTCAGATTTTTAACGACGCCTGACAAAATATAGAGCGTAATGATGACGGCAAGAAGAGGATCAAGAACAGGAATATCCCAGAAGTAAAGAACAACAGCAACGACAAGCACAGCAACCCAGCCGAGCACGTCCTCCAACAAGTGCAGGGCCACAACTTTGGCATTCATCCCGCTCTCTTTCGACAGTCTTGCCATGGCAATACCGTTGACCATGACCCCGACGACCGCCAGCAGAATCATTCCTCCAGCATCGGGACGATGCGGCTCAAGAATACGGGGTATCGCGTTTGCAAGCACAAAAAGTGAGCTGGTAAGCAGCACCACTGTACTGATGAGCGCCCCGAGAAGTGAAAAGCGTTTATAACCATAAGAGTATCGTGCGCTGCTCCCATCTCCGGATTTGGTTTCAAAGTACCATGCCTGGGCGAGAGCAAAGCAATCTCCAAGATCGTGAACCGCATCAGCCAGAATAGCCGTACTGTTGGTGAGAAGTCCACCAACAATTTCAACAAGGGTAAATCCCAGATTGAGGAAAAATGCAACCTTGATGTTTCCTGTGGCATGATGGTGGTGATGGTGTGCATGATTACCATGAGCATGATGTGCATGATGCTCATGCTCATGCTCATGCTCATGCTCGTGCTCGTGCTCGTGCTCGTGCTCATGGTCGTGCTCATGGTCGTGCGTGTGTGTACACCCACCAGATGTTGTGTTGCTCATAAATTCAGTCCTGTAGTGATGGGCTCTCTACCCCGCTGTTATCAAATCGCAATTTGGTTTTTGTCGTTCAAGTTCAGAAATGCAAACTGAAAAACCAACCCATTTTATTCCACGCTATTGTTTTTTTTACTTCTTCACTATTTTTCAACCCTTCCGCATCTCTGCGGCCATAAAATTTAATGTATTTTCTGCATCTGTTAAGGTGCAATACAAACACAATACCGCAGTCACTGCTTCATGAACAGAGCTTTTCTATGGGGAATAACCTCGGCAACGATTATACTCCTCTGCATTTTCAGTTACAATGTTGCTGATATTACGACGGCGTTGTGGTTTCATGCACTCGGAACTACCTGGCTTTATGAGCTATTCGGGATAATAACGTTCTTTGGTGACTCACTCGCCTACCTTCTGGGGGGAATGATTCTTTATATTTTTTTCAGGAAGAAAAAAACGCACGTGGCTTATGCGGGTCTTTTTCTCTTTACTACCGTCGCCGTGTCAGGGCTCTCTGCTGATCTTGTCAAGTTTATCTGTGGACGGGCTCGACCAAATCTCTATTTTGATCAGCATCTCTATGGATTTGCATTTTTCCAGCTTGAAAAAGCCTGGACATCTTTTCCATCCGGCCATTCGGCAACTGCTTTGAGTGTCGCTATGGTTGTAGTCCTCCTTTACCCGCGCTGGAAAACTATTGCGCTTTTTGCTGGTTTTATGGTAGCCTTCAGTCGTATTGTTCTTGCTCAGCACTACATCAGCGATGTTCTGGCTGGTTCTTTTCTGGGAATTGCATCAACAATTCTCCTCTATAACCACTATTTCAAGTCGAAATTAGATGCCTCTGAAACAATCAAAATCTGAAACGATCTGGCTTTTGGCCGCGCTTGCACTCCTTATTCTGGTCAGTTTTTTTTCAGGCCTTGGATCTGCGCCACTCTTTGATGTTGATGAGGGTGCCTTCAGTGAAGCAACACGGGAAATGATAGTCAGTAAAAACTATTTGACGACTTACCTGAACGGCGCACCCCGTTTTGATAAACCGATACTGATATACTGGCTGCAATTGGCTTCTGTCAGGCTGTTCGGACTGAACGAGTTTGCCTTCAGGCTGCCATCCGCACTTGCAGGAACTGCATGGGCAACATCAATTTTTCTGTTTGTGCGCAAAGAGTCCGGTAACCGACAGGCTTTTCTTGCTGCAGCTATGATGGTGCTCTCACTACAGGTGATCGTTATTGCAAAAGCTGCCATAGCCGATGGAGTGCTGAACTGCTTTCTCGCAATCACCATGTTTGCCCTGCTCCGCCATTATAAGACAGGTTCAAAACATGCTCTGCATCTTGCCTTTGCCGCAGCGGGGTTTGGTATGCTCACCAAAGGCCCGATAGCCATCATTATTCCATTTGCTGTCACCTTTTTATTCTCTCTTCAGGGTGGAACGTTAAAAAAATGGATCCGGATGATATGCAACCCGGCAGGCATCACTCTTTTTCTTTTGATTGCCCTGCCCTGGTACCTGCTCGAATACCGTGATCAGGGCATGGATTTCATTGAAGGTTTTTTCTTCAAACACAACATCAATCGCTTTAACTCTTCATTAGAGGGGCACTCCGGTTCACTCTTCTATTATATTCCGGTCATCATAATTGGCATGATGCCTTTTACCGCGCTTTTCTTTACCGTTCTTTTCAAACTGAAAACCCTGCTGTCCGATAACACAAACCGGTTTCTGCTGATCTGGTTTGCATTTGTTTTTTTCTTTTTCTCTCTCTCCGGGACAAAACTTCCGCATTACATGATTTATGGGTACACCCCGCTGTTTATCCTTATGGCAAGAGCCCTGCCGTTTAGTTCTTTACATAATCATGCTGGACGTTTTGCATTATGGCCACTCTTCTTTCTTGCTGTTCTGGCCATCCTTCCTTTTCTTCTTCCAAAAGCAATTCAGGCCTTTGATGATGTCTATATACAGGCATTGCTGATGGGCGCAACAGAGCTTCTCGGGCAAACCTATCTTGTCGTTATTATTGCTGCCATTGCGGGAATCACGGGTATACAATTTTTGTCCGGCGCTTCCATTGAAGGCAAACTGATTGCAACCGGTGTGCTTTTTGCTTGTCTCATTAATCTTTTTCTTATGCCCATTGCAGGAAAACTGCTTCAGGAGCCGATAAAACAGGCTGCCCTTCTGGCTAAAAAAGAGAGGTATAAAATCGTCATGTGGGAAAGCTATAACCCCTCTTTTTTAGTATATTCAGAGTCATTTGTTGAAAAACGGCGCCCTGAACCGGGCGAGATTGTTCTGACAACGGTCAAACAACTTGAGAAACTCGATCATCCAGCCATACTTTACAGCAAATACGGCATTGTAATGGCAAAACTTGGACAATGACCCCCTGATATCATGAAGCTTTCGGTCGTCATACCGGTCATGAATGAAGCTGAGAGCATCAAACCCCTGTTTGCTGCTCTCGCCATCTCACTCGCCAGTGTTGAGCATGAGATTGTTCTGGTTGACGACGGATCAACGGACGGCACCGTTGCCGCTATTCAGAGATATGCGCCCGACAACGCACACCTTGTTGTACTGAACAAAAATTACGGGCAGACAACAGCTATGGCCGCTGGCATTGATCATGCGACTGGCGAGCTTATCGCGACTATGGACGGTGACCTGCAGAATGATCCTTCGGATATTCCGATGATGATGCAGTACCTTTATGACCACGATCTGGATGTTGTGGCAGGAAGAAGAGCAGGACGGCAGGACGGCATGATTCTGAGAAAAATTCCAAGCAAAATTGCCAATGCGCTGATCAGAAATCTCACCAATGTTCACATCCACGATTATGGCTGTACCCTGAAGGTCTTCAAAAAAGATGTGGCAAAAAATCTTGGCCTTTATGGTGAACTGCACCGTTTTATACCGGTGCTTGTGCAACTCTACGGCGCAACAATGGAGGAGGTTGATGTCCGACATCACCCGAGAAAATTCGGCACATCGAAATATGGTATCGGGCGCACTTTCAAAGTGCTGAGTGATTTGCTGTTTATGCTTTTTTTCCAGAAATACAGCCAGAAACCAATGCATCTTTTCGGCACTCTCGGGTTCCTCTCTCTCTTTATTGGTATGGCCCTGAACCTTTACCTGCTCGCGCTGAAAATCCTGGGAGAACAGATTGGAGGCCGCCCATTGCTTTCCCTGGGCATTATTATGACATTTATCGGCATTCAGTTGATCACGACCGGATTCATTGCAGAATTCATCATGCGCACCTATTACGAATCACAGAACAAGAAACCCTATATCATCAAAAAGATCATTGGGAAACAGTAAATTCAATCTCAAAAAGCTGCTGAAGCCTCTTCTCCAGATTCTTGTCACTGCTCTTGCTCTTTATCTGGTCCTGAGAAAAACCGATGTTGCCAAACTGCTTGACATCATTCGAAGCGCCAACCTGTGGTATCTTTTGCTTTCCCTTATCTTTTTCAATATCTCCAAGCTTTTCAATGCGATACGCCTGAACCGTTTTTTCAGGGCCATTGGCATTGAGCTTTCGCCAATGTATAACATCAAGCTTTACTATCTCGGAATGTTCTATAATCTGTTTCTTCCAGGGGGCGTTGGCGGGGATGGTTACAAAATCTATGTATTGCAGAAAAACCATGGCATGAAGATGATCAATGTCTTTCATGCAGTCTTGTGGGACAGAATATGCGGCATTGTTGCCCTTGTGTTTCTCTCAGTCACGCTGCTGCTGCCCAGCACCTTTGCATTGAAACTCCCCAATCTGGTTCCATGGGCGTGGGCAGTGCTTGCTGCAATCTATCCTCTTGCATTGCTGCTGAACAAACTCTTCTACAAACAGTTTATCGGGATATTTCCCATAGTCGCGCTTGAATCGATGCTGGTTCAGATTACCCAGGTCATCGCCGCCTTTTTTATCCTTTTGGCCATCTCAGTGCACGCAAACCATATCGACTATCTGGCAATATTTCTGATGTCAACAGTGGCAACCATCCTGCCGATCACTATCGGCGGAGCAGGGGCCAGGGAGGTCACCTTCTATTATCTGCTGAATTTTATCCGGCTTGAAACCAATCCTGGCGTGGCGCTGTCGCTCATCTTCTTTGGTATCTCAGCGATCTCCTCTCTGGCGGGAATACTGACAAGAGTTCGACATGAAAAAAGCGTCCCCGAAAGTTAGGGACGTTTACACAATTCAAGATCCTTCAGCTTCATCTGCCACTGTTCCCGGTGATTCCATATCCTTTTTTCTACTGAATAAACCATGGAAAAGACCGGACAGGGAACTGACGCAAGTTCTGCATAAATATCCGGGCGGTCAAAGCCAATAACATCGAAAAGCCGTCCATTGTTGTCCCTGACAGAAAACTTGACATGCCTCTCCTTGAGCAGTTTTGGCTGACCAGTCAGGACAAGATTTTCCGACACAAAATGCGGCTCACGATTACCATAACCGTAGGGCGAAAACTGCTCAAGCACGTTGATAAATTTAGGGGTGATATCGTCAAGGGCAAGTTTTGAATCAACAACAAGCTCTTTCTGGCGTTGTGTCATTGAAAGAAGGTCGGCACACACTTCGTTGAACTTTTTACGGAATCCTGAATAGTTTTCTGGACGAAGGGTGAGACCTGCTGCCTGGTGATGCCCGCCGAACTGTTCAAGATATTCGCTGCACTCCTGTAATACTGCATGGATATCGAGCCCTTCAACGCTCCTCACTGAACCCCTGACGAGCCCGTTCATTCCACCAAGGATAACGGTGGGTAAATAATGTTTTTCTATCATCTTTGAGGCGACAATGCCAAGCACTCCAAGATGCCATGACTCATCATAAAGAACAATCGAAGAGCTCCAGGAGGCAAAATGGTTATCAAGCATCTTTTCAGCTTTCGCCATAATATCGGCATCAAGCTCACGTCGCTGCACATTAATCCGATCAAGCTCCTCGGCATGCCGTCGCGAATCGGCGGACGAGTCCGAAAGGAGCCACTCCACCGCAAGGTGCGCAGAGTGCATGCGGCCAGCAGCATTGATGCGCGGAGCAATACCGAAAGCAAGTTGAAACATACCGACGTCAGCAGAAACAACGTTCATGAGAGCAAACATCGCCTTGATATTGGCTCTGGGGTTTGTTCGCATTCGCTGTAACCCTTCTCGAACCAGTATACGGTTTTCATGTTCAAGCGAAACCATATCGGCGGCGGTGGCAATAGCGACAAAATCAAGATACTTCTGCCAGCTCTCGGCATCAAGATTCATCTTCTCCGCTATGGCATGAATAAACTTGAGAGCCACACCACAACCGCATAACTCCCTGAACGGGTAAGTTGAACCCGGAACCTTTGGATTCAGAATGGCATACGCCGGAGGAAGCTCATCCGACTCATGATGGTCACAGACAATCACATCAATACCGGATTGCTGACAGCGCCTTATCGCATCATTCTCCCTTATACCGCAATCAACAGTAATGAGAAGAGAAATCTTGCGCTCAATGGCCGAGTCAATTCCTTCCATCGACAAGCCATAACCCTCTGCAAAACGATCATTGATATAGTAGGAGGGCTCCGCTCCATGCTCTCTGAGAAACAGCAAAAGGAGCGCTGTGCCCGTTGTACCGTCAACATCATAATCACCATACAGCATTATTTTTTCCTGTTTCCGGATTGCGCTCAAAACACGCTCAACCGCTTGCGGCATATCCTGAAAAAGAAACGGAGATGGAAGATTGAGTAGTGACGAACGAAAATATTGCTTTGCTTCGTCAAAGGTAAAGATGCCTCGATTGCACAAGGCTCTTGCAACAGGCAGACTGACATTGATCGCCTCCGAAAGAGCAAGAACAAGCTGCTCATCAGGAGAAAGGATATTCCAGCGAAATCGTTTCATGAAAAATTAACGCGTAATGACAAAGTGTCAATGTAGGGAACACCTGGCCATTTTCTGACAAAAAATATTCAGACATCCAGACATAAATGAGGCATTCCTGAGTTGTAAAGATAGCCTGAATATTTCTTACATTGAAGTTCAAAACATTTACGCTTCAGCCAGCATGTCAATCAACACACTAAAACATCGGGAACACAGAGCATGAGCAATTTGATTACTATTGAACGCCACATTCTTGAACAGCAGAAATTTTTCCCTGAAGCACACGGAGAACTTACCGATCTTCTCAACGACGTTGCCTTTGCTGCGAAACTGGTAAGAAGAGAGGTTGTCCGTGCGGGTCTGGTCGACATTCTCGGTTTTGCAGGAAGCACCAATGTTCAGGGAGAAGAGGTCAAAAAACTTGATCTGTTCGCCAATGAAAAAATTATCTCCGCTATCGGACAGCACGGACGGTTTGCCATCATGGGCTCAGAAGAGAACGAGGGAATCATTATTCCTCCGAAAAACGAGACTGGCAATTATGCTCTTCTTTTTGACCCTCTGGATGGCTCTTCAAATATTGACGTAAACGTCAGTGTCGGCACTATTTTCTCGATCTACAAGCTCAAGGGTGACGATCCGAGTAAAGCCAACCTTGCCGACTGTTTGCAGCATGGCTACGAGCAGGTTGCTGCCGGTTATGTTATTTACGGTTCATCGGTGGTCATGGTTTATACGACTGGTCACGGCGTCCATGGCTTTACCTACGACCCGACAATCGGGGAGTTCCTTCTTTCCCACGAGAATATCATCACGCCAAAAACAGGCAAGTATTATTCGATCAATGAGGGTTCTTACGCACAGTTCAACGAGGGAACGAAGAGATATCTTGACTACATCAAGGAAGAAGATCCGGAAACAAACCGCCCTTACAGCACCCGTTACATCGGATCGCTGGTCGCCGATTTCCACCGCAACCTTCTGACAGGCGGCGTCTTTGTCTATCCTCCAACCACAAAGCACGCCACAGGAAAGCTTCGTCTCATGTACGAAGCCAACCCCCTTGCCTTTATCTGCGAACAGGCGGGTGGTCGCGCAACAAACGGACGGGATCGTATCCTCGATATTCAGCCAACAGCACTTCACCAGCGGACACCGCTCTATATCGGCAGTGTTGATGACGTCATTATTGCTGAAGAGTTTGAGCAGGGAGTGCGATAACCGTATTGGATCGTTGCATCTCCAACAAAAAAGCCTCTTTTTAACAGAGGCTTTTTTGCTGGTTATTTTATCTCTCCCCGATCGAACTGGGGATAAAAAAGCCTTTCGATACCAACAGTTTTGCCGTTTGATACATCCAGTGACAGAAGCACCGCAGAAAAATGGACATCATCCTCTGCGCATTCATACTTGTGCGGAGTCTGATAAAGCATTCGATCGGTTGCAGACTTGATCTGCATGCCAATGACTGACTGATGTGGGCCAGTCATGCCGGCATCGGTGCAGTAACCGGTACCTTTCGGAAGAATGCGCTCATCTGCTGTCGGCACATGGGTGTGGGTTCCAATAACCGCTGACACCTTGCCGTCAAGATACCAGCCAAGCGCAATTTTTTCTGCTGTCGCTTCAGCATGGATGTCAACAAAAATATATTTGACACTATCTTTTCCCTGCTCCTTGATCTGCTTGATCACCCAATCCGCCGTTCTGAAGGGACAATCTATAGAGTACATGAACGTTCTGCCTTGCAGATTGACCACGGCGATGTCGCCAAGTCCGTTGGGCAATTTGTAAATACCATAGCCCTTGCCATACGTCCCTTTGGGATAGTTCAGCGGACGCAACACCTGTGGATGCGTTTTCAGGGTATCAAAAAAGTTGAAGTTACTCCAGGTATGATTGCCACCAGTCACCACATTAACCCCCGCTTCAAGAAGCTGGTTCAGCGCTTCAAGACTGAGCCCCTTGCCATGATGAGCGTTTTCACCATTACAGACAACAAAATCAACATGATATTTGCTGATAAAACTTTTCAGCATCCTGCCCACCATCTGCAAGCCCGGAGTGCCGACAACATCGCCAATGAACATGACGTTCAGGGTTTTCTGTGCCATACCTTTATCTTGTGACCTCTTGTGTTACGTGAAACTGACTGTGCGGGAATTTACACAATTAGAGCGCACAATGAACTATCATATTTGCCTCTCCTCAGCGTAGCTTAAACCATCCATAATAATTAGATTCATGATATGACAACAGGCCATCAAGAACACCAAATGACCGGGGGAGGAACCATGACAACACCAATTGCCAGACTTGATGCGTTTATCCAGCGCTGGACTGCGCGCACAGGAGATTACATTAAAACACCGGAAGGCCTTATCTGCAATAACATGGATGAAGAGTCCGGACGGGATGGCTATTACCAGTGCAGAGCCAGCACCTCCGAAAGCCAGATTATGATGATTCGGGGATATATCAGGGCATATCAGGCAACGAAAGAGATCCACTATCTGACTGTTGCACGAACTTTTGCGGATGCGCTTGTCAAGTATTTCTTTTTTGGAACTCTTCCTTCAGCAACCATACCATGGCGCTCTCACTGGATTGTCAATGGAGGGGCAGCATTCAACTCCCGGGAGAAAGGGCATGAATCGGAAGTCATTGCTTATGGAGAAGCTTATGAGTGTGGCCCATGGAGAAAATTGCGACCAAAAGAGTTCGCAACGGCTGGTGATTCGCTGCACTGGTTTATTGAAACCTTTGACCTGTTGTCCCGGCTTGAAACAGCCGAGTTGAAAACAAAATGGTTGAACGCAAAAACTTCAATGTTCCGTGAATTTCAACTGATCACCTCTCCTCAAAAAATTATTGCCTATAAGGGCGCCATTCCATTTGAGTTCAGCAACAAAGGCCCGAACATCTCAGTTCGACCGGCGCCAATTTTTCAGGGCCCGTATTATGCTGGATATCAGAATCCCCTTCCCTGGCATTTCATGAAGGATTACACTGCTGCTGCAAATATGCTGCAACTCTTGCTTGACGCACAGGCTGCTTATACCAAAAGTACAGGAATCGCTGGTCCATTTACTCCGGTTTACCATTACGACGGCTATATGCAGGGAGTTGCCATCAACACCTTTTCATGGGCAGGCCCGGATCCGAACACCTTCTGGGGTGGCTTCCAGTATCGTCCTTTTGCCGCAGTTGCAGACTTCTGGCAACAATGCGTCATCTCCAAAACAAACAATCCCGCTGTTACCAGCGCAGCAACGGTCTGTACAGCTTTCCTTGGATGGCTCGACACATGGCTCACTGCCCACCCCTCAGCATCATCTATTCCCGTTACGTTCAATGAAGGAGTGGCGCCAATCGCAACTTATAACGAACCGCATTTCATAGCCCTTGCGCTCAAAGGTTCCCTCTTCTGCAAAAAGGCAGGTGCAAATCAAAAAACAGTTGACCGTGTTCTTTCAAGGCTTTATACTATGCTGATAAACTCTCAGGTGGCCAAGGGAGACATGGCCGGTTCATTTGCTGGGAACCCATACAGCCATTCATTCAATGGCTTCTGGGCTGGTGAAATTATGGATGCGCTCGCACTCTACGCCATCGGATAACGCCCTGCCTCGATGCCGCCACAATGGGGCTTGTCCTTCATAACGTTCAGGGACAATCAATGTTGAACGGAGCGAAACGCAAAAGCCCGGAGTAACATCCGGGCTTTTGTCGAATTCATAGATACTCACCGAGCCTCAAAAAGCGTCAATAATGGCATTCAGCGTTGCACTCGGACGCATTGCCTTTGTCGTCAATACTTCATCAGGATGATAATAACCGCCCATATCAACCGGCTTGCCCTGTGCGGCAATCAGCTCTGTGTTGATGGTTGATTCATGATCTGCAAGCTGTTGGGCAACTTTGGCAAAACGTGCCTGCATCTCCTGATCCTTATTCTGGGCAGCAAGCGCCTGAGACCAGTAGAGCGCAAGGTAAAAATGGCTGCCCCGGTTATCAATCTGACCAACTTTACGGGCAGGAGACTTGTCGTTATCGAGAAACTTGCCAATAGCCTGGTCAAGGGTTTCGGCAAGAACCGCCGCCTTGTCATTATTGAAGGCGCGTGACAGGTGATCGAGGGAAGCGGCAATCGCTGAAAATTCTCCCAGTGAGTCCCATCTCAGATAGCCCTCTTTCTGGAACTGCTGAACATGTTTTGGAGCTGAACCGCCCGCTCCAGTCTCAAAAAGACCGCCCCCATTCATGAGAGGCACCACAGAAAGCATCTTGGCGCTTGTTCCAAGCTCAATAATCGGAAAGAGATCAGTCAGATAGTCACGCAGGACATTGCCGGTTACAGAAATAGTATCTTTGCCTGCCCTGATTCTTTCCAGAGAGAAACGCATGGCCTCGACCGGAGTGAGAATACGAATATCCAGACCTGTGGTATCATGCTCTGTCAAATAACGGGTAACTTTTTTGATAATCTCGGCATCATGAGCCCTTTGTGGGTCAAGCCAGAAAATTGCAGGAGCTCCGGTAATGCGTGCCCTGTTGACAGCAAGTTTTACCCAGTCACGAATTGGAGCATCTTTGGCCTGACACATCCTGAAGATATCGCCAGTTTCCACCTTCTGTTCAAGCACTATTTTTCCGGCAGTATCAACAACCCTGATGGTTCCGTTGGCTGGAGCCGTAAATGTCTTGTTATGCGAGCCATACTCTTCAGCCTGCTGAGCCATAAGCCCAACGTTCGGCACACTTCCAATGGTTGCAGGATTAAACGCCCCATGTTTTTGACAATCTTCGATAATGGCCTGGTACATAGTGGCATAACAACGATCAGGAATCATGGCCTTCGTATCGTGAAGCTTGCCATCGGGACCCCACATTTTACCTGAATCGCGAACGACCACAGGCATCGAAGCATCCACAATGATATCGTTCGGCACATGAAGATTGGTGATGCCCTTGTCAGAATCAACCATAGCCAATGCCGGACGGGTAGCATAAACCGCCTGGATATCGGCTTCAATTTCTGCCCTTATTGCATCCGGCAGCTTCTGAATTTTAGCATACAGGTCGCCAAGTCCGTTGTTCACATTAACGCCAAGCTCCTTGATGGTAGCAGCATGTTTTTCGAACACATCCTTGTAAAAAACCGTCACAGCATGACCAAACATGATTGGATCAGAAACCTTCATCATTGTCGCCTTCAGGTGCAATGACAATAAAAGATCTTTTTGTTTTGCGTCTGCAATCTGATCTTCAAAAAACTTGCGAAGAGCGCGCACACTCATGACTGATGCGTCAATAATCTCACCTGCGAGTAACGGGGTCTTCTCCTTCAGAATTGTGGTTTGGCCTTCACCATCAACAAACTCGATTTTCACGGTGGTTTCTTCACCTACAGTAACCGACTTTTCACTGCCATAAAAATCACCGGCGCTCATTGAGGCAACATGTGATTTTGAGCCGCCACTCCATGCTCCCATTTTATGTGGATTTTTGCTGGCAAACGCTTTTACAGAAAGTGGCGCACGCCGATCGGAATTCCCCTCGCGCAATACAGGGTTGACAGCGCTTCCAAGCACTTTCGCAAAACGGGTCTGAAGCTCTTTTTCAGCTTCATTTCCGGGAGCCTCCGGATAATCAGGAATGTTATAGCCATGCTCCTGCAACTCTTTAATAGCAGCTTTCAACTGAGGAACTGATGCGCTGATATTTGGCAATTTGATAATATTGGCTTCCGGGGTCAGCGCAAGCTTACCCAATTCAGCCAGATAATCCGGAATTTTCTGATTTTCGCTCAGATTTTCGGGAAAGTTTGCAATAATTCTTCCGGCAAGAGAGATGTCTTTGGGCTCAAAATCAACTCCCGTGCCTTTGGCAAAGGCCTGAAGAACAGGAAGCAGAGAGTAGGTCGCAAGGGCAGGCGCCTCATCAATTTTGGTGTAAATAATTTTCGCTGTTTTAACCATCTCTATAGTCGTTTTAAATATTGTAAATGTATTGAAATAAAGAGATTCCAAAAAAGACTGCCACAAAAAACGCAAAATCAGGCACAGCCCGATCAAGGTAAAAACTAAAAAAGAAATATTATGATAAAGCCCTCCGACGAACTAATACAAGGACGTCAACACATCGAACTCTGATGGGTTAACCACCACAGTCCGATGATGCGAAAAGCTGTGTAACGTTGTCCATTAACAACCGGAGAGCAGGCTACTGCAGTACACCCCGGGCAAATCATTCAGGAAGGCATAAACTCGTCAAGACCAACACGTTTGGCAAGCTCCTGATCGTTAAGCACCTCATGAGCAAGCTTGATCATGGGAATGGTCGCTCCCATTGAGCTGTAACCACCATCATGGAAAAGGTTCTGCATGGTAACCTTGCGGGAAAGGTCGCTGAGTATCGTCATGGCATATTCAGCACACTCCTCGGCAGAGGCATTTCCAAGTGGAGACATGAGATCACTGTATTCGTACATTTTCTCAAACCCCGGAATACCACTTCCAGCCTTGGTATAGGTTGGACTTTGTGATATGGTGTTGATACGAATATCGTGTCTGGCAAGCCTTGGCCCATAACTGCGGACAATAGATTCAAGCAGTGACTTCGCATCTCCCATATCGGAGTATGTCCAGTAATTTCTCTGGGAAGCAATATAAGAGAGAGAGAGGATGCTGCCGCCTTTATTGATTGCCTCGTTTTTCAAGGCATAGGAGACAAGACGATGCAATGATAATGCCGAAACATCAAGCGTTTTGATAAACCACTCGTAATTAAGCTCTTCATAGGGCAACTGCTTGCGAATATTCTGTGACATTCCGATGGAATGAACAATAAAATCAACTGAGCCAATTTTTTCCTTCAGTTCCCTGAAACAGTTATCGACATCCTCATTTTTTGATGCGTCACAAACAATCATCGGGGCGTTACCGCACAATACCGAGAGTTCTTCAATATTACCGAAACGCAGCGCGGCCGCAACATTTGAGATAGCAATCTCTGCGCCCTCCCTGTAGGCATGAAGCGCAATCTGCCAGCCAATACTGCTCTCATCAAGCGGACCAAACACGATTCCCTTCTTCCCTTTCAACAAACCATAGTGCGCTTTCTCGGACATGATATAAGCTGATTCTTTAACAAAGATTGGGGTAAATCCCCTTTAACTCGACACTTTAAACGTTGAAGATACAAGTTTCCCTTGAAAACTTAAACTTTTTCCCCTGAATTATTCTTACAAAACGAACTATATGCGTATTTCATAGCTTCATTCGCCTCATTGAGCGAAGCTTGTCGAGCATATTTTTATTGACACTCAGCTCCAATTCCTCCTTTTCTACCGGTATCTCCCTGAACACAACCCTCAGGAGATTATCTTCGATGATATACTTTTCCAGTTCAAGGCTGTACAAGGCTCTGGGCAGGGTTATGATCCTCTGGGCCCTGTCCACAGTCACAACAATATCAGTACCCATCCTGTCGACAATCACCTCTTCAGCATCCTGGAGAAATGGAATCTTGATGCAAAGCACCTCAAGATGGTCATCCGATGCCGCATTTTTCCTGGTTTCAATCCAGAAATTCTTGCCCGAGTAAAAAATCTTGTCCGGGCTCTGTTCTCCAAAAACAAGTTTGCTGATGTCATGCAGGGCATCGGCTCCTATCGGCTCCGTTCTCTGCAATTGACAGCGAAAAACCGGGGTAGGATAAAAGGATTGATCGATCTCCATAAGGTATTTGCTGTGCAGATCAGCCCAGAACTCGAAATACTCTCCAACCGTTTTTGAGGTAGGGAGAATCTTGTTGATCACAATGCCGTCAACATTGATTCCGTAAAGGTGAACAAACGTATAGGCGCGCTTTGTTTCAAGAATGGATAGCTTTTCAGGGTTCAGTACCAGTCGAAAGGTAACCTCCGGACTGAGAATGAACTTGTTGATATCCTCCATCTGTTTGAGGAGAACGTTAACCTCATTAAAAAATTCATCATCAGGAATTGACTTTCCATTCAATGGCCGCGCCAGTGAAGACATGCTTTTATAAAGCTTGAAAAACTGCTTGCCCATATTGCCGCCGATAATGATTTCCGGGTAGGCAAGCAGGCGGAGCGTATTGCCTGTCGGAGAGGTGTCGAGCACAACCGCATCCCATTTGCCGGACTGCGCCTCGTCAAGCAGGCGGCTCAAGGCGAAAATCTCGTCAAGTCCGGGTTGTGTGGTTAACTCGGAAGCCATGCCACTGTCAATACCCTTGTTTTTATACGAGGTAGAAACAAATTTCTGAAAACCTGACATATTCTTTTTCAGCTCATGAATCGTATCGACTTCGAGGCCGTAAAGATTGCCTTCAATTTTCTGGGGATCATTGCGGCTGATCCGGGTATTAAAAACATCCGAAAGTGAATGGGCCGGATCGGAGGACATAATCAGCACTTTCTTGTTCTGCCTTGCCAGGGCAACAGCCGTTGAAGAGGAAATGGTGGTTTTTCCGGTACCCCCTTTTCCCGAATAAATGATAACTCTGGTCTGCAACTGGCTTTCCGTCAAGTCTCTCGACAACATAAAAATTCCCCTTGTTAAAAGCTCAATAATCCCAACAGGCACCAACTCTGCGGAAGAGAAAAAATAGCGTCATGCAAGTTACGATTTTTCCTCTGCCTTAAGAAAAACAAGTTAATAAAACTTTATAAGAACGTCGTCAACAACTCTTTTGGGAACATGGTGAATCCCGTTCACATCCCTGAAGTAACGAACAGAATCCTGAACCGACATCTGGTCAATAACGACGGTCTCTACGGGCTTTCCAAGCGCAATAACCATAAGAAGTGAAAATCCCTCCGGAATTTTCAGTAATTCAATGATTTTTTTTCGATCAAGGTTGGCGATGATGCATCCGCCGAGACCGGAGGCTGTTGCACCAAGAAGAATAGTCTGGGCAGCAATTCCACTGTCACAGGCAAAATCATGGCTTATGCAGGAATCACCAAGCATGACAATATAAGCCTGCGGCCGTTCATCCTTTTCCGGACCTGACCAGTCAGCAAGATAGCCTGCCCATGAGAGGCTTGGATACAGAGCGGCAGCAACAACAGGATCACAGACCGCAATATACTTCAATGGCTGAAGGTTTCTGGCTGAAGGGATATAACAGACAAGCTCAACAAGTTCCCGAACAGTATCTTCTGTAACCGGACATTCGCCGGCAAATCTCCGGTAACTCCGGCATTTCGTCACAAGATCCCTGAATTCCATCCGCATAAAGGTTCAGATTTTTTCCGCCCAGGCGGCTGCTGTGTATTTCGGAAGCTCTTCCCAATGACCGCAACCAATCCATTCGGCAATATAGTCCACTGTTCGGGCATAACGCAATGGCTCCCGGCCGGGCTTCTGAAGCCAGTCGGCCAAAACAGATCCATCAAGACTGTCCATTGCCATTCCATACCCGAGTTCCACCATCCCGAGTGCATTGGATTGCTGTTCGATCTGACCATCAAGAGGGCGCAGCAAAAGTTTTTTCCCAAGATGCAGCGCCTCACCGGGAAGCTCAAACCCTGCATTGCATACAACGCCGTTACACTCCATGAGATCACCAAGGAAACCTTCTCGAGAATAAGGCCTGAAATGCAAATGTCCCTCATCAAGAGCTTCCGTTACCTTTCCATAGATATAAAACTCAAATCCGGTAAACGGATTGAGAAAAAGCGATATATCCTCCGCCTCTTCAAAGGGGAGATAAACAAGGACTTTCTCCTTGACAACACTCACGGTATGAAGGGCATACAACGTTTCGGGAATAACAGGCGGAAAAATCGGCTGATTAAAATGATTCCAGTGAAGTCCTGCATTGTATCGGGCTGGCGCAAAATTCAGCAAGGCGTATTTTTCAAATATCGTCCCCCGCGAGATGGGAATGTCGTACTGAAAAGCGTACTGATGACCAAAACCCATGGAAGGGATATTTTTCAGTTTTGCCGCCATTGAGGTAATCGGCTCAAAATCCGTGATAATCAAGTCGGTTCCATCAGTATCAAGCATCAGAATATCCGACAGCAAACTGATCAGGTCAAGCCTGAACATGGTATCAACATAGTTCAGCTTTCCCTTGTAGGTAACCAGCGTCATTCCCTTCATCACCCGATAAGGCTCAAAAATCTCTATCTCCTTCAGCTCCTCTTCTTTTCTCCCGCTGAGGATAACCTCAACGTCATGACCATCCGACTTGAGTTTCCTGACAAGCTCACGACTTCGACTGATATGGCCATTCCCTGTCCCCTGAACTCCAAAAAGTATCTTCATAGCAGAACGTTATTGAGTGTACTTATTTCGGCTGAATTTTCAGATTGGCATACTGCACCATGAGCGTCTTCTCCCCCGCTTGGCGAAATGTTATTTTAACTTTCTGACTTGCCCCGCTTCCCTGGACTTCAAGCACAACACCCGGACCAAAAAGTGCGTGATGCACCATCGTTCCCTTATGAAGTGCTGACCGGGAGGAGCTTGATTTCGCTTCTGTAACATGAGCGTTTGTTACTGGCGCCATCGATTTCTGCTGAAAACCCCTTGATGACAAAGAGGAACCGGATTGTGAACTCTCCTTTGTCTTTCGATCAGAAAGAAATATCTCCCCCTCCGTCTGAATAATCGAAGAATCAATTTCGCTGATAAACATTGATGGAAGAGAGTGATGCAACTGACCATACTGATATCGGCTCTGGGCCCAGGAAATAAAGATTTTCTCCTGCGCTCTCGTCATAGCCACATAAAAAAGCCGACGCTCTTCCTCAAGTTCTTCAGGCTCATAGCAGTGCAGTGGAAAAAGCCTCTCCTCAAGACCGGTAATAAAAACCACAGGGAACTCCAGCCCCTTGGCAGCATGCACCGTCATTAATGAGACATAATTATCCGAATCCTGCGTCTCTTCATAGTCAGAAGCAAGTGAAATATTCTCCAGAAAATCGCCAAGCGAACCGCCATCCGGGTTATGGTCAGAAAAATCTCTTGCCATGGAGAGCAACTCCTGAAGATTTTCATGCCGCGCCAGCGATTCAGGAGTGTTTTCTGCCTGCAACAATAACGGAATAGAGGTCAGGTTGAATAACTCAGTCAGCACTTCGTAGACCGTCCCATTCTCCGCAAGAAGCTTGAGCGCCTCAATGACGGCACTGAAAGAGCTCAGAGCATTGACTAGGCGCGCCGAAAAGCCACCCTCTTCAGAACATCTGATCGCATCGTAAAGATTAATCCCCCGATCTTCAGCAAACTCCTTCAGTTTATGAATACTGACATCGCCGATTTTACGGGGTGGGAAATTGATAATTCGTATCAGTGATTCGCTGTCACGTTCATTGAGAATGAACCGAAGATAAGCAACGGCATCCTTGATCTCCTTGCGTTTGTAGAACGAGACACTTCCGAACAATCTGTAGGGGATCTTGTTCTGACGCATAACATCTTCAACGACCCTCGACTGAGCATTGGTTCGATAAAAAACAGCAAAGCTTTTGAACTCCCGGCCCTGCTTTTTCTGCAAGAGACGTATCTGCTCTCCGACCCGCTCTGCCTCATTCCGCTCATTGTACGCCTCAATCAGCGTCAGAGGCTCGCCATCATCACGATGCGAAATAAGCTCTTTTTTGATCTGCCTGAGATTACGACCGATGACACTGTTTGCCGCCTTCAGAATATTTCCCGTACTCCGATAATTTTCGACAAGCTTGAAGGTCAGTGCGTCATGATAGTCGTCCTGAAAGTTCAGGATATTGGAGATATCAGCGCCGCGCCAAGAGTAAATCGACTGGGCATCATCACCCACAACAAAAATATTACGATGCTTTGCTCCAAGCATTTTAGCCACAAGATACTGCGCCCGATTGGTATCCTGATACTCATCGATCATGATGTAACGGAAAGCCTCTTGCAGCTCCCGGAGCACCTCCGGCTGCGCGTTAAAAAGTTCAATTGGCTTGATCAACAGATCATCAAAATCAAGGGCGTTGTTCTCCTTCAGTTTCCGTGTATACAGCTCATAGATCTGTGACGCCTTCTGCTGGTTATAATCACTTGCATTACGGTGAAACTCGGCGGGCAGAATAAAACTGTTTTTAGCCCTGCTGATCATCCCCTGCACCGTATTGACAGGCACCGATTCAACAGAGATATTGAGTTCCGTCATCGATTGCCGGATCAGACTTTTACTGTCATCAGTATCAAAGATTGAAAAGTTCCGGTTATAACCAATCAGGTCAATGTAGTTCCGAAGAAGACGGGCAAAAATAGAATGAAACGTCCCAATCCACAAACCCCGGGCACTGCCCTGATGAAGCAGAGTGTCTACCCGGTGACGCATCTCGCCCGCAGCCTTGTTGGTAAAGGTGAGCGCAAGAATATTTTGGGGAGAAACCCCCTCATTGTTGATAAGGTATGCGATACGGTAGGTTATCACCCTTGTCTTGCCTGAACCCGCACCCGCCAGTACCATAACAGGCCCGGAAGTAGCAGTAACAGCATTGCGCTGTACGTCATTGAGATCGTTTAAAAAATCCGTCAATACTTCTGCATACCGGTTTACTGTTAGAACGCTCCCATACCATCTCTTTCCAGTCAGGCCGCGCCAAAATCTCCTGTTGAATTTCGTATAACTTTACCCTTTTTACAAATTAGCGCCAAACAAATCAAAAGAGAGCAATGCATCAAGTTTTTTTTGGCTGTTATCGCTCATTTTTAGCTTTAAGAGTTCTTATATTTAGCGCTAAAATATTAGCCATCCATATAAAATAGACACGATTCAATGTTTCCTCTGGTTTACGAAATTAACACAAGGATATGGCTTCAGAAACTGAGCATAGAGCATAACCGTGCCGTGACTCTTGGCAACATTCCCGATGAAGAGTTCGCTTTTTTTTCATCCTGTGGGTTTGATATTGTCTGGCTCATGGGTGTGTGGAAACCAAGTCAGTACAGCAAGGCTATTGCAACTGCACATCAGGGCCTTCGGGCATCCTTTCTGCAACATATCCCGACGGTAACACCCGAGGATATTGCATCATCACCCTATTCCATACCATCTTATACTGTTAATGAAGTGCTGGGAGGAGAAACCGAGCTCCTGACCTTTCGTGAAAAGCTTCATGCAAGCGGCATTAAACTCATGCTTGACTTTGTGCCAAACCATCTTGCTCTCGACAATGCGTTCCTGCCTGAACACCCTGAGTATTTTATTCCAATGTGCGGAGAGGAGCAGTGCCAGGATCCCGGTGGAGCCTATGAATATATAAAAGGGAAATACCTGGCTTACGGAAAAGACCCATACTTTGATCCCTGGACAGACACACTGCAGCTCAACTACGCAAGAAAAGAGACGCACAAGATGATGACGGAAAACCTTTTCAAGATCAGTTCACTGTGCGATGCCGTCAGGTGCGACGTGGCGATGCTGGTACTGAAAAGCGTTTTCAACACGACATGGAGCAACCTTGGCGGCTATATGGAAGAGGAGTTCTGGGGCGATGCCATTGCCGCAGTCAAGGTTCGCCATCCAGACTTTATCTTTTTGGCCGAGGCTTACTGGAACAAGGAGTGGGAGCTGCAGCAACAGGGCTTTGACTTTACCTACGACAAAACATTTTATGACTACCTCAGCAATGGAGCGGTGAATGTTGAAAAACTGACGGGGCACCTGCTCGGCAATTGGGAGTACCAGAAACATCTCTGCCGGTTTCTTGAAAACCATGATGAGCCAAGGGCTGCAGAAAAAATCGGACTGAACAACAAGGCCGCTGCTCTGGTGATGCTGACATCTCCAGGAATGCATCTTATCCATCAGGATCAGATCTATGGCTTAACCAAAAAAATTCCTGTTCAGCTTCTTCGACAGGCAATTGAGCCCAGTGACGAAAATCTGGCCGAGTTCTACAAAAAGCTGTTTTTACTTCAGGAGAGAGAGGTGTTTCAGGAGGGGCGAATCGAATGGCTTGACCTGAATGCACCAAACAACTCCCATTGTCTTGGATTTCATCGTTTCACTGCCAAAGAAAACGCTTATGTGCTTGCCAATTTCCAGTCAACAGGGGTTGCTCTTGAATTCCGTCACCCATCCCTTGAAAATGACGCCTTCAAAAAATTCACCGTACTCAGTACAGAAATCAAAAACAAAACAAGCGTTCGTTATACCGAAAAGGTGATGGCTGTAAATCTTGCGCCTCATGAGGCATTGGTCATTACCTGTATGACGACGTTGGCAGTATTCCAACAAGAATAGATGGCCTTTGTTCTCCGGGACTCTTCCTGTTTGAAAGCTACTTTACATTTTATCGACATTTCATCCCATGCAAGTCATTACACACGTTATTTCGTTACCAACCACAAAACCAATTCAAATTATTGACATTACTGCAGAGATAACAGCAACACTCTCTGCAACGCGGCTGGATCGAGGCCAGATTACCGTGATCAGCCGTCACTCGACCGCCTTTATCAATATCAATGAAAAAGAGGATCGTCTGCTTGAAGATATGGAGACTTTCCTTAAGCGACTTGTCCCGAAAGATGGCAACTACCAGCATAACCTCAATCCAATTGATGGCCGCCACAATGCACATTCCCATCTGCTCGGACTTTTCATGAACAGCTCGGAAACAGTTCCTTTTTCTGAAGGAAAAATACTGCTGGGGCAGTGGCAGTCAGTTTTTTTTGTTGAACTTGACGGCCCGCGTCATGAGAGATCTGTTCTCTTGCAGATATCAGGAATATAGACCATTGTCCGCGCAAGGAACCGGGAAGACCCAGGCATGGTTACAGTTCTATAAAAATAACCTGTAGCCTTAAAACGCCATGCCTGATTCGCTTCCTGTTACCATCACTCAGCAGTCAACACTCCTCTCGACAATCCATTCACCTGATGATCTCAAAAAGCTCACGCTTGCTGAGCTTCAGAGACTGGCTGATGAGTGTCGCCGTGAAGTCATCAATCTTGTTTCGGTCAATGGTGGCCATTTCGCTTCAAGCCTTGGCGTCGTTGAACTCACCGTGGCACTGCATCACGTCTACAGCACTCCCCGCGACAAAATTATCTGGGATGTCGGACACCAGGCCTACGTCCATAAAATACTGACAGGCAGAAAAGAGCAGATGCAAACCAACCGGCAATTCAACGGTCTTGCCGGATTTCCCAAAAGAGCGGAAAGCCCTCATGATGCCTTTGGAGTCGGCCATGCATCCACCTCCATATCTGCTGCAGCAGGGATCGCCGCCGGGGCTGAACTGAGTGGAAGCAAAGAAAAAGTTATTGCCGTCATTGGAGACGGAAGCATGACCGGAGGTATGGCATTTGAAGCGATGAACCACCTCGGGGATCTGAAAAGTGATGTGCTTGTCATCCTCAACGACAACCAGATGGCCATTTCGCCAAGTACCGGCGGACTCAGAACCCATCTGATCAACATGACCCTGAACAAGACCTATAACAAGGCACGCTCCCTTCTCTGGCAATCGATCTCCCTGTTCAACAATGAGCTTGGTGAGAAGGCAAAAAAGGCCATCCGCAAAGTGGAAGACGGATTCAAGGCCGCATTGACACCTGGCGCATTTTTTGAGGCTCTCGGCCTGAGATATTTTGGCCCGATTGATGGACACAACATGGAGCAGCTCGTCAAGGCGCTGAAGGAGATGCAGGCGCTTCCCCACCCGAAACTGCTGCATGTCATCACAACCAAAGGCAAAGGGTTCAAGCCAGCCGAAGAGAACCAGAGCAAGTGGCACGCACACAACGGCGGATTCGACACCACAACCGGCAAAAACCTGAAGACCGCCGACGGTTCGCAGCCCCCAAAATATCAGGAGGTTTTTGGAAAGGCGCTTGTTGAGCTGGCCCTGAAAGATATCAGGATTGCGGCCATTACCGCTGCCATGCCAAGCGGCACATCGCTTGACCTCTTTCAGAAAGCGCTGCCAAACCGCTTTTATGATGTCGGCATAGCCGAAGGTCATGCCGTAACCTTTGCCGCAGGACTTGCAATACAAGGCTACAAGCCTGTGTTCGGCGTCTATTCAACATTTCTTCAGCGTGCGTTTGACCAACTGATCCATGATGTTGCGCTTCAAAACCTGCACGTTGTCTTTGCCATTGACCGCGCCGGTCTTGTCGGTGAAGATGGCCCAACACACCACGGAGCCTTTGACCTCTCTTATCTGCATACCGTTCCCTGCCTTGTAATTATGGCGCCGTCCGATGAGCAGGAGCTGCGCGATATGCTCTACACGGCGCTCTACAGCATAAACTGCCCTGTTGCGATCCGTTATCCCAGAGGCAACGGAACTGGCACTCCCTTGCAGAAAAACTTTACCGCTCTTCCCGTCGGAAAAGCGAAAATTATCCGTCAGGGAGAAGGGTTGGCGCTGCTCAGTATAGGAACCATGACAGGAAAAGCGCTGGAAGTGGCCGACGTTCTTGATAAAGAGGGAATTCATGCGACTGTGGTCAACATGAGATTTCTCAAACCACTCGATACTGAACTAATTGAGGAGCTGGCAACACAGGCAACTCATCTGGTGGTTCTTGAGGAAAACAGCGCTATCGGCGGACTCGGCAGCGCCGTTATTGACCATCTTAATGCAAAAGGGCTTCACCGACCACTTTTGAAAGTGGGGCTTCCCGATGCATTTGTGACCCATGGAAACATTGATGACCTTTACAGAAGCATCGGTTTCGACACCCCGACAATGGCCTCGAGAATAAAGCAATTTTACACAGAGGGCCAGAGATGAAAAAGCACAAGTAAAGCAAGCACCGCCCTGACTGACAGATTGGCAAACAACCCGGCAAGGAGATCATCAGCCATGATTCCCCACCCGCCGGGTAAACGCTGGGCCGCATCAACAGGCCCCGGTTTTGCGATATCGAACAAGCGGAAAAAGAGAAGCGAAAGCAGAGCAGCTACCCAGCCATCAGGCAAAAAAACCAGCGCCAGCCACTGACCGGCAAGCTCGTCAATTGTTACTATAGAGGGATCCTCTCCGCACTCTTTCTCCATCAGTGTTCCTGACCAGACGCCAACAACAGTGCAGAGCGCAACAAGGGAGAGCAGAAGGGCTGGCTCATGAAGTATCGGAATAAAATAATAGCAGAGAACCGCCGCAATACTGGTCACAGTCCCCGGGGCTACAGGAAAATAACCGATACCGAAGCTGGTGGAGAGAATTTTGGCTGCCAGCCTTTTCATACTCTCAGTGACCCTGAAGAGGCTTCTGAAAGTACGAGTTCCAGTTGCTTACCAGGTAGGAGATACCGGTATAAACGGTAAAAGCAGTTACAACCAGCATGACAGAGTCCAGATAACCAGAAGCGAGAAAACGGCTTATCGTAACCGACATACCTTTGCCAAAAAACACAGCCTCCTTCATCAAGATGAGCGCCATAATGATATAGACAAAAAGATTCTGCACCAGGGTTTTGTACTTCGCTTCCATGCTTGTCACCACTGGCCTGTTTTTATATTCGGCATAAATTCTCAGCGCCGTCACAACAATATCCCGGACAACAACAAGCATCACCATCCAGAGCACCAGATAACCCATCCAGACATAGAGCAGAAACGCTGCGGTAATAAGCAACTTATCGGCAAGCGGATCGAGAAAGGCACCAAGACGAGTCTCAACGCCATATTTCCGTGCATGATAACCATCATAAAGATCGGTCAGCGAGGCAACCGTAAAGGCAATAACTCCGAAAAGCTTGAGCCAAGGATCTGCCTGCAGCAACAAGGCAACAAATACAGGAACAAGAAGAATCCGCAACGCGGTCAACTGGTTTGGTATAGTCAGATACTCGTCTTTCAAGACCTGCTGGATTTATAACATTATCACCGTTCAAGAGCGGACAGAAACCTTATTTTTTTAAGATACAGTATTGCAAGCTGTTTTTCAATGGCTCCGCCCTGTCTGAGAAAATAATGGTTGCTACGCAAGCTCAACAAAGGTAACACCATCCCCACCTTCACCCCACTCGCCAAGCCGAAACCCCTTGACCGCCGGATGCTGCTGGAGACACTCCGCCGTTCTTTTACGGAGCGAACCGGTGCCCTTGCCATGCAGAATCATCGCTGCATAAATACGGTTCAGGCGCATGGTGTCAAGGAATCTTTCAATTTTAAGCGTCGCCTCATCAGCGGTCAACCCCCGCACATCAAGTTTTGTTGAATCAATCCCTGAGGTCATGGCCGACCATGAGCTTTTCTGTTGACGCAGTTCGGGTTGTCGCAAACTCTTTTTTGCCTGCGTTTTCGATGTTTTTTCAAGGTTTTTAAGCGACGTGGTGAGCCTGAAATGACCACAGAGTACCACCACACTCTCACCATGAACACTCTCAACCTCACCGGATGTATTGGTATCAAGAATAGAGACAAGGTCGCCTGCGCGGATGGTACGATCCACCTTCGCGGCAGCTTCAGCTCTGGCGCGAAGAAGCGACTCACTCTTTTCGGCCTGCTGCTTTTTGATGCCAAGTTTTTTCCGTGCAACCTGCACAATTTTTTCATCTGTCGGAGCTGCTTTAACCTCCTGCAGAATCTCTCTGATCTCCTGCCGGGCCTGCTCCAGCTCTTTCTGAAGCTCCCGCGATGCTCCAAGCTTTGCGTTTCGGCGCTTCTGTTCAAATACCCCCTCCGCTTGCCGCAAGGAAAAATCCCTTTTTTCAAAATCCGCTTTATCCGCCTCAAGCTGCTGCTTCAGCGTACGATTCTCCTCAAAAAGGCGGCTCAGGTCATCAAGCATCCGGTCAAGTCCGATGCGCTCATGCAGCATAAAGGAGGATGCCCGCTCAACCATTTTCCCCGAAAAGCCCATCCGCTTCATCATGGCAAAGGCAAAACTGTTGCCGGGCAGCCCCTTGACAAACCTGAAGGTGGGCTGAAGCTCCGCCCGGTCAAACTCCATCGCGCCGTTCACCACACCCTTCCGTTCATGGGCATAAGCCTTCAACTCGCCAAGGTGGGTTGTCACAATGGTCTTGGTGGAGCGACTGAGCAGCTCCTCAATCACGGCGCGGGCAATGGCGCCTCCCTCCTCCACATCGGTACCGGCACAGAGCTCATCAATCAGCACCAGATCACGGCTGCCTGCGCCATCAAGTATTGTTTTTATTGCACCAAGATGCGAGCTGAAGGTGGAGAGATCATTTTCGATGGACTGGTCGTCACCAATTTCGATAAAAATATCGCGGAACAGGGGAAAGACCGAACTCTCGCTGCAAGGGAGCAGATAGCCGTGAAGCAGCATACAGCAGAGCAGCCCGGCGCTCTTCATCGCCACCGACTTTCCGCCAGCGTTGGGACCGGAGATTACCAGTACCCGATCCTCCTCATCCAGAATCAGGTCAAGAGGCTGCACCTCCTTGTGGCGATGCGAAATCAGCAGCCAGGGATGGTACCCCTTCACAATACGAAGCGCCTGCCCTTCAGTGATGGAGGGCAGCACCGCATGGGTTTCAACCGCAAACCGCGCCCGTCCATAGAGGGCATCAAAGGCCGCCAGCAGAGTTTCATTATGCTGGAGGTTGTGGCGCTCCTGCCGAATCTCCTCCGTCATCTCCTTCAGAATGCGCTCAACCTCCCGCCGCTCGCTGATCTCCAGATCCTGAATGCGGTTACTGATCTCCAGCGTCTCCGCAGGCTCAATAAAGACCGTCTGCCCCGAGCCGGAGTAATCCTGGATATACCCGGCAATCTTGTACTTGTACTCCACCTTCAGCCCAAGCGTCAGACGCCCATTCTTGACCGCCACCCTCTCCTCCATCAGCCAGCCACTCTCCTGGGAGCGACGAAGCAGCCGCTCCATTCTCCGACGAATCAACTCACGACTGCTCAGCAACTCCCCCCGAATCATCAGAAGCGCATCACTCGCCGAATCGCGCACCCTCCCCTGCTCATCAATAATCCGGCGAATCCCCGCCTGAAGAGCACTCTCAAGCCAGAGCTGTTGGGTAAAATCATTGAGCAGCGGATAGACCTCGCGGTTGAGCGCCATGAACTTCCGCAACTGCACCGATGAAAAGAGGAGATGATAGATATCCTGCAACTCCTCCGTCTCCAGATAGCTCCCCAGCAGCTCCAGCTTTTTCAGCAGCGGTCGGGTGTCGGGCATATAGGAGAAGGGAAGCGCAATCCCCTCCTGAAGCAGATTGCGCAACTCAAGCAGCCGCTCAAGCTCGGCAACAAGCGCCTGCCGCTCCCGTTGCGGGGTGGCTGCAAGAAGCTGGTCGCGCCCCATCGCCGAGAGGCAGAGCTGAGCAGCGTAGTGGGCGACTTTGTCGAATTCGAGCTTTTTGAGGGTGGTGGGGTTCATGGGGGATCGTTAGTGTTCATAACGCTTCCGTAAAAGCGAGTCTAAACTCAATGTCCGCAACAGAGCCGCATAACGCAACCCATCTGCGACTCCCATCAATAGATGCCTGGGAATCGGTAATGGCTGGAATGCTATCGAGCATAATTGTCGAAAAACAGATGTTGTCATAGAAATATCATACATAATAACGCTTCTTGTAACATTTTACACAGTGGATTGTGGCAGCATTTAACGGTTAATGCCCGTCATCAGAATATATGACCAGAAATGGATATGAGTGATTGGAATATCCGGAAAATGAAGACCCGGTCAGCATACTGTCTGTGGCGTGTGATGCCTGCAATCCATTATCAGCCAATCAGAATTGCCCAGAATGGAATTCGAGTCATAAAACCCAATACCAAAATTATTAAGGCTCATACAACTTCGATCTCATCAGGAAGTATTTCTTCGTATTCTGATAATTTTTCCCTGAGATGGATTTGATAAGCGGAATAAGAAAAATCGCTGGTTTCGTATATATCACCATAACATTCCAAATAAATGAAACGGAGAAATTCGATAACCAATGCCCGGGGAAGTAATTCCTTGAGCCCCCCTACAAAGGAGATAACCATGAGTGTCAATGGGGTTTCCTCTGTTCCTGCTGACAACGTTATACGTGGTGATGTATAGTCAAATCGGAGGCAGTAAGCTTTCAATCCAAATGCAAGTGCACCTTGTTTAAATACTGAAATTCGGGCTTTTCTTTTTACGTTCTCTTCCTTTGAAGAACCTATTCCTGGGCGCTCAACCTCGAAGAAAAGATAATCGCATTTACGCCCATTGCTACAAAGCATAGTGCGTATGCTTTTCAAAAGCACATTTGCAGCCGATCGTCGCGCCTCAAGAACACCCTTATCAATTCCATAATAGCTAATTATGGCTTTTTTATGCTGTAAAAAGAAATGGCAAAACAAGAACCCAACAACAGCACCGTTGTATTTTGCCACCAGAACAAAATCTTCAACTCTAAGATTTTTGCTCTCATGATCATGAGAATGTCTTTGAATCATCCCAATTATGTCCTCACTGCTATAGTTCAAGCTTTCGTCTGAAAAGAGTTCAACATAAAGCTCGATAATTCGCGTAATATCTTCATCGTCAGGACTGATAATTTTCTTTACTGAGATGAGATCAGGTATATTTTCCTCCCTCAAATGAGCAACAACTGCTGAGCACGCTAAACTTACTGCCGTCGTCATCAATATCTCCATGTATTGTCAAGATTAATAAAAGTACATGTACAAGCAGGGAACCAACAGAGGTGGCAATAGAGAACCGCCACAGAATAACCAATTATGCTACCCATAACTCCAGTACCTCAATCAGAAAAAATGACAGTTAAAATATAACGCAGCCATCATGCAAGATCAAGCACAACGCCATGCCGAAATTTCGGCCTACGGTTGTTGGGCAACTGTCAGATGTGCACTGCTGATTGTTTGGCTCCAAAATCGGCCCCCAAAGCAGCTAATAGCTGTACAGCACTCATATAAATCGCGGCTCCATAAGACTCTGAAGAGATGCATCAAATTCGAGCTGACTTGACATATAGCCTGCTTGCTGATGGGTTCCGCGTTCATTCTGAGAATGTCGCAATTTTTTCACGCCGAGGATTTCTCGATAGAGAGTTAGTCTGAAACATCGATTCTTACGATATGCCAAGGTATTGGAAAGCAGTTCGCCTTTATTGTTTCGTGTGTATACCTCTTGAACATCAATGAATTTATACCTGTCACAAGGGCACAAATAATCTTTACATTCTCAAATGCATTTTGTATACGCTTCTTGACGTTCTTTCTGAACTGGATATCGCTCCGCGAAATCATCTCCGGTTTTCACAAGCAATCAGAAATAGTCTGAACTGCTCCCGACTTGCTCCAATCTTGATCCTCCAATAATCACTGGAGTTCAATCCTGCTTGTAATCCTTTTTGTCAAGGTCGGAACCCTTGGGCAGAAATTCCTTAAACTCTACTCTATGACCTTCTTGCTGATGGATGAGTTCGTTAATCTTCATTCCAATTCGGTAGCGGCTTTAAATACATGCAAAGTTACAAAATAATCATCATAACCCGACTACAACGCCCCACAGCTACCACCACAGCAACAGCCAAGCTTGCCAGTGCGGGCTGTTTCGAGTGACTCCTTGCCCTCCCGCCAGGCAAACCAGGCAATACCAAGCGATCCAACAGCATCAACCAGACCGATATGGAAAAATTCATACAAAAGACTGCTGGCAAGCAACACAATGGAGAGCCAGAGACAGGTTTTCGTGCAATTCGCGTCGGCAATAATGGCTTCAGAATGCAGAGCTTTTCCAACCTTCATTTTGGCGCTCATCAGCCACCACATGGTGGCAATTGAAACCAGAGAGACTATAATTCCGGGGACAGTTGTCATCGGATGGCTTCCCTGCAGGATATTGAATAGTGCGCCGATAACCATGCCAGCCACAAGAAGATAAAATGCCCACCCGGTAATCCGCAGGGCCTGACGTTCGAACTGGTCACGTGACTCAACAGGACTTTGACACATTCTCAGCACTGCATGAACGATTCCTGCACCAGAAATCACCTCAACAAAACTGTCCACACCAAATCCAAGCAGCGCCAACGTATCGGCACCCAATCCAAACCAGATACTGACAACGCCTTCGATGATGTTGTATCCGACAGTCAGAAGGCCAAGAGCCAGAGCAAGATTCAGCAGTGACTGTGTTGATTGAGCTTTCATAACGCACATTTTTTTCACAAAGAGAATGGAGGCACAGGAGCTGGCTGCTTGTCTGCACATAGAAAAAGATAACCAATTGTTCGATCTCCGCCGTGCACAAAGGAGTACGAGCATTGCGCGATGTACAAAACTTTCATTTTTTGAAAGGTACGAACATTATTTTACCATATTCGGCATTCAAGGCCTTTAGATATCAAGACTATATTTTTTCTACAGAAATAAATTGAATATATTATTTCTGTAGATAGAAATAAACGAGTAACAATAACCCATGCAACAATCCTTACAGTTTCATCCGGAAAACAGGCAGGCTGTGCTTTCCAAGGCGGTGAGGAACACGGCGCTCTATCTTGGCCTCCCGAACACAAAACTTTCCAGAATTCTCGGACTGAGCCCGGCAACAATCAGCCGTCTCAATACAGGAACTTTTTTACTCTCTGCCGACAGGAAAGAGTGGGAATTTGCTGTACTGCTGGTCAGGCTCTTCCGCTCGCTGGATTCGATTGTGGGTGGATCATCAGAAACGGCCAGAGTATGGCTGAACAGTGAAAACAAGGCCCTTTTTGGCCGGAAGCCAGTTGAACTTATTGAAACAACGGAGGGACTTGTTCATGTCGTCACCTATCTGGACGCCAGCCGCAGTATTGTCTGAAGCCTGGGATCATCAGAGCAAAATATGGAGAATCGTTGAGGCGCAGCACGTGGTCTCGACCATGAAAATTGTAGACTCACTTGCTGAGCAGGCGCTGCTTGAAGAAATTCTTGAACAGGGAAAACCTCCGGTACCAACTGAAACTGCGGGACTGCACTATCTTCTCTCAACGCCATTTCGTTATAACACACTCTTCCCCAAAGGCTCACGTTTTCGGGCTCCGAGTGATTTCGGTGTTTTTTATGGGGCAGAACGGGTAAAAACCGCTGCGGCTGAAATTGGATACCATCGCTGGCAATTTCTTCAGGATTCCTTGAATCTCGACAGGCTTCCGCCCGCTCAATTCAATGCATTTTCTGTGCCAGTGAAGGGAAAAATGGTCGATCTGCGACTGGCTCCCTTCGAGAAAGATTCACGCTTCTGGACTGATCCCGACAACTACAGCGCAACACAGGCATTTGCAAATATTGCACGGCAAGCATCACTTGCCGCAATTCTCTATCACTCCGTCCGTGACCCTGAGCCTCATTGCTGCACCGCTGTGCTCACCCCCAAAGCATTTGCTGCAAAAAATCCTGACAAACACATGCAGACCCTGACGCTCACCATTCTCCAAAAAGAGGCCGTCTGGCAAGGAGAAGGGATGCAATCTTTTGCATTCAATACCGCATTCTGGGCCAACCCACTCATATAACCGAGGTATAAAGAGTTGCCAACCTCAGGCTCCCGCCTTGCAAAAATTGCCCATGGTATCGTTTTTAATTACCTTATCTACACCGATTTCCGCAATGACTCTGCATATTTTACGACCGTTTTTGATCTTATCCTGACCATTTACCAACTGCCGCCGAACCACCCGGCAGTGGCCGACCTCCGCGAATCGCTGAACGGGCTGGAGATGCGGTAAAACATAACCGCCATGTTCTCCATTCTACCATTTTTTCATTACTTTCGCTTATGTTGCTCGTGGCAACCAAGCCGCCAGCCACCAAATTCCGATTTTTGACCATTGATTATTATGTCCACGATTTATGAAATTAGCCGTTAATATTGACCATATCGCCACCCTGCGCAACGCCCGTGGTGAACAGGAACCTGACCCGGTTGCGGCAGCCCTGCTTGCTGAAAAGTCCGGAGCGGCTGGCATTGTCTGCCACCTGCGCGAAGATCGCCGCCACATCAAGGACAATGACCTGGCAAGACTCCGCAGTGCCGTAACCACAAAGCTTGACCTTGAGATGGCCATGACTCCCGAGTTGCAGCAGATTGCGCTGAAAACAAAACCAGAGCTTATTACCCTGGTTCCGGAAAAAAGGGAGGAACTGACAACGGAAGGCGGGTTTGACATTGTTCGTCACTTTTCTACACTGCTGGAATTTTTGAAACCATTCAAGCCCGCAAGAATAGAGGTCAGTCTTTTTATTGAGCCTGAAAAAAAATCTATAGCTCTTGCCGCAGAAGCGGGCGCCGATCTTGTAGAGCTGCACACTGGCCTCTACGCCCTCAAAAAGGGTGATGAACAGGAGCATGAACTGAAAAGAATCAGGGACGCCGCCGCTTATGCAAAAACACTGGGCCTGAAGGTCGTAGCGGGTCATGGGCTTGACTACCTCAACATTGCTCCGTTCAGGGAGATTATAGATATTGAGGAGGTAAGTATCGGCCATGCCATTATTGCCCGTGCAGTCATGACCGGTCTTGAAGAGGCTGTCAGGGAGATGCTCCAAATCATCAAGTAACCGTGTCAAATGACAGACAATTCAAAGAACCAGATTGCTATTATTCTTGCAACTGGCAACAAGGACAAGGTCAGGGAACTTCGACCGCTCCTTGAAAACATTTCGCCACTGTTCAGGGTCTACGCGCTCAATGACATTGGTCTGGACGTTGAGATTGAGGAGACCGAAGTGACTCTGGAGGGAAATGCTCTGCTGAAGGCTCAGACCGTCTTTGACCTTCTTGCTGATCGCTTCCCTTTTATGGTTGTACTGGCAGATGATACCGGTCTGGAAGTTGAAGGCCTTAATGGAGCGCCTGGAGTTTACTCTGCACGATATGCCCCCATGTCCGACGGAAACCCGCCAACCTATACTGATAATCTCAATCACCTGTTGCACTGCATGAGCGGCATTGTTAACAGAAAAGCGCGCTTCAGAAGTGTGATTGCCCTGAAAGGCATTCTCCCCTCTCCACAAGGATCATTCCTTTTTGAAAAAACTATGGACGGGGTTGTTTGCGGCACGATAACTCCTGAACCGAAAGGGTCTGGTGGATTTGGGTATGATCCGATCTTTATGGTCGATGCTCTGGGAAAAACATACGCCGAGATGAACATGCAAGAAAAAAACAGTATGAGCCATCGCTCTCTGGCTGTCAAGAAAGCCATCATCACACTCCGGGATATTCTTGAACGGACAGGCATTCCACACACCACATTAAACGTAGAGTTATGACCCTCATTGAAGCAGCTCTTCTTGGAATCATTCAGGGATTGACGGAATTTCTTCCCATAAGCAGTACAGCACATCTAAGAATAATTCCTGCGCTTGCAGGCTGGGAAGATCCCGGAGCCGCATTTACCGCCATTGTGCAGACAGGTACCCTCGTTGCTGTTCTTGTCTATTTCAGAAAAGATATTTCAAATATTGTCCGCGCTGTTGTCGGGGGAATACTCCAACGTAAACCACTGGGCAGCGCCGAAGCAAAAATGGGATGGGTGATTGCTGCGGGAACGATCCCGATTGTTGTGTTTGGGCTTCTGTTTAAGTCAGAGATTGAAACTACTCTCCGCTCACTCTACTGGGTCAGCGGCGCACTGATCGGACTTGCACTTATCCTCGCGCTTGCTGAACGAAAAATAAAACAGCGCCTGGAACACAATCTCCCACTGAAATCAATGGCAGATATCGGCTGGAAAGAGGCTCTGCTGATCGGCCTGGCTCAAAGCGTCGCCCTTATACCCGGTTCATCCCGTTCGGGTGTCACCATAACCGGTGGACTATTCCTGAATCTTACCCGTGAAGCTGCCGCCCGTTTTTCATTTCTTCTTTCACTCCCTTCAGTTTTTGCCGCTGCGCTTCTTGAACTCTATAAAACACGGAGCGACATAACTGCGTCTCCTGACCATACGATCAATCTTGTGGTAGCAACTCTCTTCGCCGGTATTGTCGGCTATGCATCGATTGCCTTCTTACTCAACTACCTGAAAAAGCACAACACGACAATCTTTATTGTCTACAGGCTTGCCGCTGGCGCTACAATTCTTTTTCTTGTTGCCACAGGAGTCTTGAAGCCATAATCAAATCGCAAAGCAACTTTTTACCCTGAAAAATAATTCAAGTTTTCTGGAAAGCAGGCCAAAAATTTTTCTTATATACAGGGAATCTAAATTAACATTTTATAATTATTCAGCCGTGCCATACAGCTTGTCGAGCGTAGGGCATAATGGCCTTGAAAAAGCAGACTTACATATACACACGAAATGTTCGGACGGCATTTTTTCACCGGAGGAAATTGTTCAGAAAGCAACACTTGCCGGATTAAAGGCCATCAGCATTACTGATCATGATTCTGTTTTAGGTATTGACAAAGCAAAGCCATTAGCCTTCGAGAAAGGTATTGAGCTTATTCCCGGTGTAGAGATGAGCTCAACCTACAAGGGCTATGATATTCATGTCCTTGGGTATTTTTTTGATTATCAGCACTCTGAGCTGAAGGGGTATCTTGACCACTGCCGTCACCTGCGCACCGAGCGGGCTGAGCGCATGGTAAGCAAGCTTGCCAAAATGGGTGTTAAAATTGGTATTGAGCAAATTATCATAAAAGCCCAGAATGGCAGTGTCGGGCGTCCTCATATAGCAGCAGTGCTGCAGGATGTTGGCTATGTCAAAAGCTTCAGCGAAGCGTTCAGCAAATATCTTGGATCGCACAGTCCAGCTTATGTGAAAAGTATAGAGACGCATCCTGCTGATGTTATCAGGCTTATCAACAAGGCCTCCGGGCTCTCTTTTCTTGCCCATCCGGCTCAGAATGTGTCTGATGAAACACTGAAACAGTTGATCACTTTCGGGCTTGATGGCATTGAAATTATCCATCCTTCTCACGATGCGTACAGGCAAAATTACTACCGTGAAATTGCCAATGAGTACTTCCTGCTTTTTTCTGGGGGGTCAGATTACCATGGCATGAGAGAGCGTGATGATGACGTTTTCGGCAAGGTGACCATACCCTATGAGTGGGTTAAAAAAATGAAAAGCCGACTTTTGCACGCATGAAAACACAACTATCCACAGACGTCACCCCCCAAAGCTCATTCTTTATATCAGGGATCTTTAGAATGTTTGGAAAAAAGCTGGTCCAGCAACTGAAAGATTTCTTTTTCACGATGCAGGAATTTTTTCTTTTTTCGCTCAGGGCGTTTATGGCCTTCCCAAAAACAATCAGGTATTGGCGTGATGTGCTTGACCAGGCCACAATATGCGGTACCGACTCGATTCCTATTGTGCTTGTCAGCGCTATCTCCATAGGGGCTCTTCTTGCCATTGAGGTGGGAAACCTGCTTGAGGACTTCGGAGCCAAAACAATGCTTGGCCGCTCAACAGCGCTCTCGGTGATCCGCGAACTGGGACCGCTTCTTATGGGTCTCATGCTTTCTGCCAGGTTTGGATCACGAAATGGGGCTGAACTCGGCGCAATGCAGATTTCAGAACAAATCGATGCGCTGCGGGCGTTTGGCACTGACCCTATTGCAAAACTTGTCATGCCCCGCCTTGTCGCTGCACTCATCATGTTTTTGCCATTGACCGCGCTCTCAGACTTTGCCGGCCTGCAAAGCGCTGCGTATATGGCTGAACATTACCACAGGATTGACCCCGGAATATTCTGGAACGCTGTTTACCCCCGCCTTGCGCCCAAGGACTTTGTGGTCGGTTTCCTGAAAGCCCCGGTCTTCGCCGTCATCATCACACTTGTCAGCAGCTTCAACGGTTTTTCTGCACGAGGAGGAACTGCGGGTGTCGGACGTTCTACTATTAAAGGTATTGTTGTTTCATCGGGACTGGTACTGATTGCCAATTTCTACGTTTCCAAGATAGTGCTGGAAAACATGTAAGATGCATGATTGAATTACGGAAGGTCGGTTTAAAATATGGTGACAGGGAGATCCTTAAAAATATCTCTCTTACCATCAAGGACAACACCATCAAAGCTATTCTCGGACCAAGCGGGGTTGGCAAAAGCACGATTCTTAAACTGATGCTTGGCCTTATCAAACCAAACAATGGACAGGTTATTGTTGACGGTACGGATATTACCAACATGAAGGAGACCGCTCTTTATGAAATACGGCGAAAGATGGGTATGGTTTTTCAGGGTAATGCGCTCTTTGACTCTTTGACCATCAGCCAGAATCTTGGCTTTTTTCTTCGTGAAAACTTGAAGCTCCCGGAGGAAGAGATACGCCAAAAAGTTGCGGAACAAATCCAGTTCGCCGGGCTTGAGGGGTATGAAGAACAGCTTCCTGAAAGTCTTAGCGGGGGAATGCGCAGAAGGGTTGCCATAGGAAGAGCGCTGATTTTCAAACCTCACATGATCCTTTTTGATGAACCTACAGCGGGACTTGACCCTGTCAGTTCCAAGAAAATACTTTCTCTTATCAGCTCCCTGCGCCATAACAATAATCTGGGAGCAGTGATTGTGACTCATATTATCGATGATGTCTTTAATGTCGCCGACTCGGTTGCGGTATTATATCAGGGTGAAATTATTTTTGACGATGTGACAGAAAAACTTCATGAAGCTGAGCACCCGTTTATACGTTCGATTCTTTCCGATAAAATTTTAGAATTATAACTTTCACTTAAGACTTTCACCTGTATGAAAAATCCGAACGCTTTGAAATGGAGCGATCTGAAAACCGGTATTTTTTTTGTTTTTGGCCTCGGTTTTGCCGCCTATATGGGTTTGGTGATCGGCAAAAACACCAATCTTTTTTCCGGAGTGACCACGATAAAAATTGTGTCGAGAGACGTGCAGAGTCTTGCTGAAAACAACTTTGTCTCAGTGTCCGGCAAAAAAATCGGAACCGTTTCAAAAATGGATTTTTTCAGGAGGAATGATTCGCTTTTCGTGGTTGCCTCTCTCAGACTGAAAAATGAGTACGCTCCGCTTGTGACAAAGGATGCCAAAGCAACCATCAAGTCACTTGGTGTGCTTGGCGACAAGTATGTTGATATCAAAACAGGGAAAGCCGCTCCTGTGAACAATGGAGATTTTATCGCTCTGGAAACGGAGGACGGGATGGCGAGCCTGACCGGCAATGCCAACAGCGCTTTTGTTAAAATCAATGAGCTCCTTGATCACCTGAACAAGGGCAAGGGTATGGCGGGCAGGCTTATCTCCGATGAAAAAATGGGAAACGAGTTAGCTGAAACGGTCAGCAGCCTTAAAACCACAACAGCGGAGCTGTCTAAACTGACCGACAAAGCTTCCAATGGTGATGGACTTCTTCCGAAGCTTCTGAATGACAAGGCAATGGCCAAAAATACCGAGGAGACCATTCAACGTCTTAACCAAACGGCATTGAAAACCGAATCCTTGATCACCAAGCTGAACAATGAGAAAGGCACTCTGGGCCAGCTTTCTTCCAATCCTTTGTTGTATAATAACTTGTCACGAACGCTCTCGTCACTTGATTCCGTGCTCGTTGATCTGAAGGCTCACCCGAACCGGTATGTCAAGTTCTCATTTTTTTAATGTCATGGTGGCACCAGTGCTCCGCTCCTTTGTTGGAGCACTCATGCTTTTTGTCGGGATGATCACGGTGATCCCGACTAATGTGCTTGCTTACAATTTCAGCCCGCTTGAAACCGTTGTTAACAAGGCGATCACTGACTCTGTTTTTCCAGGGGCAAGCCTGGCGGTGCTTTACAAGGGGAAAGTTGTTTTCCATAAAGGGTTTGGCAAAATGACCTATAACCCCGGCAGTGCTCCCGTTTACACCACCACGATCTATGATCTTGCCTCTCTCACCAAGGCTGTCGCTACCACAAGCATTGTCATGCAGCTTGTCGAACGGGATTCGCTATCACTTCAGTCTCGAGTATCCGATTACCTGCCGGATTTTGCAAAAAACGGCAAGGAAAAGGTCACGATTGAACAGCTTCTGCGTCATACTTCCGGCCTGAGGGCCCATACCTATTTTTTTAAAAGTTGCGCATCGTCAAGGGAGCTTTTCAGCGCTATAGCCGCTGACACCCTGCTCACTGCACCAGGTACCACAACCCTGTACAGCGATCTTGGCTTCATGCTTCTGGGGCATATTGTTGAAAATATTACAGGGAAATCTCTTGCTTCAAACTTTACGCAGCGATTTGGTGCACCGCTCGGGATGACATCAACCATGTATACACCGCCACTCTCAATGGTCGGACGTATTGCTCCGGTTGAGAAGGATACGCTCTGGCCATTCAGTATTGAACGCCCACTTGTTCACGACCAGAATGCCGCACTTCTGGGCGGAGTTGCCGGTCATGCCGGACTGTATTCAACCACTGGCGACCTTCTGCGTTTTACAAGTATGCTGATGAACGGCGGAAGCAGCAACGGGCGCATCTATTTCCGGAAAACAACACTTAAAACATTTCTCGAACGAAGTAACTATCCAAGAGCATTGGGATGGGATTTACGGTCGCCGGAAGGCCACTCTTCGGCAGGAGACTTTTTTTCCAACTCCTCCTACGGTCATCTCGGCTTCACCGGAACAAGCATCTGGATTGACCCTGAAAAAAAGCTTGCCGTTATTCTGCTCAGCAACAGGGTTTATCCCACATCAGACAACATCAAAATCCGTTCCTTCCGCCCACTGCTCCATAACACGGTTATACAATGCCTTGGGCTGCAACTCAAGCAAACAAACCTTTCATCGGCACAATAGGCAGCGGGGTGGGCTTCAACGACTCATGGCTGAAGATAGCATTGGCCGCCATACGTCCGGTAAACACGGCTGCCTCCATAAGAAAAACGGGAGCGTCAACTTTCACCCAGTCGCCTGCAAAATAAAGATTTGAGTACGGCGTTGTAAGACCGGGTCGATGAGTATGATCACCAGGAGCCCACCGGGTAAAATTTGATTGTTGCATAAAGAGTTCATGCAGAATAGTCGCATCCCTTGTTTCGGGAAACAAGAGATACAGCTCCTGTCGCATTGTGGCCTTTATTTCCTCTTCAGACCGTATATCCTTTGGCGCAATGGCGTATGCGTGTAATTCAACAACACAGCCCCCTTGCTTTTTGGCCCACGAGATATAGGGCTCCTGAAAGAGAGAATACAGAGAGACTGAATCGGTATAGGTATAACCTGAAACCGTGTAAAATGGAAACTCTGCCGAATCAAGGGAACAGTCAATCCAGAGCCGGTAGACCGCATAGGGATCCGCTTCTCCCAGCGAAGCGACGCTGGATTGAAACTCCGGACTGTGCAGGCGGGAAGCTTTTATCAATTTACGGGTACCCCGAACATCAGCAGCGACAACACAATAATCACACTCCAAAAGTTCACCCTCTCCATCTCCTGAATCCTCTTTACTGCTTACGACAAGCATTACCCCTTCATTCGCAACGTCAAGTCTGGCAAGAGGCGCCTTGGGCGGGCCACTTACCGGCGACCCTGAAACATTATACCTGCCAGCATGGCATGGGCAGAAAAAACCTCCGGATTGAGCATCGGGGGTAACCGTACACCCCATGTGTGTGCAGCGTCCATCATAGGCATGATAACCAAGACCTTTACGACCAACCATAATGGGCACTCCATCAGCAGTAACATAGGTTGCAAACCCTTTTTCAGGTACTGAGGAGGGATCAATCCTTAAAAAGAGAGGGCTCCCGCTTTCCGGTGTATCCACAATGACCCCGGAAACCTTCTCACGCTCAACATTAACGCGCCTTGCCGTGCACCCCTTCCTGAGCTTCACGCCAAGTTGCTTCAGTCTCTCTTCGAGTGGCAGGATAAGGGCTGTCATGCAATCACGGTTCGTGATTCGAAAAGAGAGGCCTTCAGGACTACCCATAAAATAAAAATGGAAATACCGAAGTGCCTCTGCCGCAGAGAGCATCTCCATGCGGTTCATCGTTGCATCAGCAAAAGGGTGCAGCACGGTATCAACAAATGCCGGAAGAGCCGCTCCATTCCGGCAATAGGTCATAAAATCAATGGAATCATATTTGCTGAACGTCTTGTGATACTCGTATTTGAACAATTCAGCCGTCGAGAGCAATCCTTTTTCATTTTTCAGAAATGAGATGATATCAAGTTTTCGGGACTGCCCTACTATTGAGAGCACATTGAGAGGAAACAACTTCGGTGTCTGCCCGAAAACCTCTTCAGGAGCATTGTTAAAAATCACAGGATATCCAGGAGAGGAAGAAAAAACATCCTGCTTGATGCCAGCAGAAGCAAATATTTCATTCAGGTTGTAATACTGGTCAAAAAACCCATGAAAACCATGCTCTACGGGAAAATGCTCTCCCAGAGCGTCAATGTCCCACCCGGTAAGCTTGCCGCCAAGAGCTGCTGAAGACTCGACCAGGGTGACGTCGAAACCTCTTCGTGCCAGCTCAAGAGAGCTGCTGATTCCCGCCAGTCCTCCACCAATAACCACGACCTTTTTTGATACATCAAGTCTCTCTTTCCCCTCAGTACCTTCAGTAATATGATAAAACTCTTTTCTCGGCTGGTAATATCCAATAAGACCGGCTGTTCCTGCTATTGCAACACCTGCGCCAATACCAGTGCGCATGAACAGCTTTTTTATAAACTCGCGTCTTTCCATAAAACTAAAAAAACTTTAACCCATTGAGAATCAATAACCTGAACACTTTGTTCGTGTTTCGAATGCAACAGTTGTTCTATCCTAATAATACCCTTGGAATACTTTCAGTGGTTATATATTATTTCCTTAAAACAGCTCTTTTTTGGGAATCTTTGGGAATTTGAGGAGATCCAGAAACCAGTTGAACATGTCCGAAAGAAAATGAAATGAACTTTTGAGAGTATGTTCAAGATGCTGGAACGTTTCAGGGATATGACCTCCGCTGACATAGAGATATGCTGAATAGAGCACAAAAAGAGCTCCCATAACAAGAACGACCTGTGCAACTTTTTTAAGAAAAGAGAACAGGATCATGAACGATATTATAATGGCACAAAAAAACAACACAGGATGATGGTAAAGATAGGCAACCGTTTTTTCCATAAGAGCAGATGTTTCTGTTAAAGGTATTGCTGCAAAATATCAGCAACTTTGGATGATGGTGAGAGCTCTGACAGTTTTGAGCGTGCCGCAAGTAATTCCTGGCGCATGGTGCCAGCAAGATCAGGATCATCGAGAATCATTCGTGCATGGCGATATATCACAGCACCACTTGCCTCATGCTGGAGCAGCTCCGGCACAGCTCTTTCAGCACTCATAAGCCCTTTGGTGACAATATTTGCCAATGATATATTTTTCAGTTTGACCAACTGACGGCCTATAAAATAATTTAACCACCCTGTTTTGTAAAGCACAATCATTGGCACACCAAAACAAAGTGATTCAAACGTTGCTGTTCCAGAAGTTACCATAACCAGCTCACTATACTGCATGACTTCATAGGCTGAACACTCGACAAGAGAAAGGTCACGATATTGCGACAAAAAACGGGACATCTCTTCGTCAAGACTTGGGGCTCTACCGAGAAGAAAGACGACCGGGTATTGGTGACTCAGTAAACGGGCAGCTTTAAGCATTTCCGGAAGAATGTGCGCAACCTCCTGATTGCGACTTCCGGGAAGAAGACCGATCAGACGGGTTTCAGGAGAAAGAGTATGCTTTTTTACAAACAGAGATTTATCCGGAAGAGTTATTTCAAAAAGCTCTTCAACAACAGGATGACCGACAAATTCGGCTTTAATACCATGCTGGCGGAAAAATTCAACCTCGAAATCAAAAATAACAAGTAACCGGTCAACATGAGATCTGATAGCTTTTACTCTTCCCTCCTTCCATGCCCAAACCTGGGGTGAAATATAATAGATAACCGGAATTCCCTGTTTATGGAGAAAACGGGCCATAACAAGGTTCATGCCCGGATAATCAACAAGGAGAGCCGCAAAAGGCTTTTCACGAAGCACTGCCCTCTTCAGATCGTCTATAACCTTCCGAAGAAACCCTGCATGTTTCAGCACATCTACCATTCCCATGATACTCATCTGTCCAGTATCATAGAGCAGGTCGGCGCCAAGTTCCCGAAGCTTTGAACCACCAATACCGAAAACCCGTACCTCCGGCCTTGCTTTCAAGAGTTTAGCGATTACTCCGGCGGCATGCATGTCGCCGGAGACTTCTCCCGCTAAAACAAAAAGCTTGCTGGTCATTAAAAAAATGAGATAATTGGATGAACGATATGGAATCCGTAACTTCTAATATATCTATTTATTTTTGTTCAAAATTAATTGATATATATCGTGCTTTAATTATATCAACATCAAGTAAGAATGCAAATTAAATTTGGGACGGACGGGTGGAGAGCTATTATTGCAAAGGATTATACTTTTGATAATCTGAAACTTGTAGCGCTTGCATCAGCTCGCTATTTTCTTGGCCATCCAAACAGGTCAAAAGGTGTCTGTGTTGGCTATGATACCCGCTTCATGTCAAAAGAGTTTGCTGAATATACCGCGAATGTGCTTTCTTCCCAGGGCATCAGAGTGTTTCTGTCAGATTCTTTTGTTTCCACACCGGCAGTCTCCCTCTATACGAAAGCAAAACAGCTTGCAGGAGGCATAGTTATTACAGCATCTCACAATCCGGCATTATACAATGGCTTTAAAATAAAGTCACCTTTTGGAGGCCCTGCACACCCGGAGGTGATCGCTGAAATCGAACACAATCTGACGTTGACAGACTCTGACACGATTATTGTGCCTGACAAAAAAATGATTGAGCTGATTGATATGAAAGGATATTACGTCAGCCATCTGAAATGCAGCATAGATCTGCCGCTGATCCGCGAGTCAAGAATAAAAATTGCGCACAATGCCATGTACGGAGCAGGACAGGATCTTATCTCCAACCTGTTTGATGAATCAATGCTCAGTTGTTATCATTGCAGCATTAACCCCAGTTTCGGCGGCATTAATCCTGAGCCAATGCCTCAGTATATCAAAGAGTTTATTGAGTTTTTCAACGAGGTTGAAACAGATGTCGCAATCATTAATGATGGAGATGCCGACCGGATAGGGATGCTCGACGAAAACGGCTCGTTTGTTGATTCTCATAAGCTTTTTGCGATTATTCTCAAGGATATGGTCGAAGAAAAGCACAAAACCGGTGAAGTTGCAAAAACATTTGCCCTGACAGATGTCATCGACAAAATCTGCCAGAAACATCACCTTATCATGCATGAGCTGCAAATCGGATTCAAGCATCTCAGCAAGCTCATGACCACCAATGACATCCTGATCGGAGGTGAAGAGTCCGGCGGTATTGGCATCCCCGCATTTCTGCCGGAACGAGATGGTGTCTATACTGGTCTCCTGATACTGGAAATGATGACACGCCGAGAAAAAACTCTCTCGGAACTTGTTCAGGAATTGTATGATGAGTATGGTTTTTTCTGTTACAACCGCCTCGATTTGCGTGTCCACGAAACAAAAAAACAGGCGATTATCGATCGTGCCGCTACCGGCGAACTTTCGAACATTGCAGGATACAAGGTACTGAAATTTAGCAATCTTGATGGATACAAGTATCATTTTGAAGGGGGATGGATGCTGATCAGACCATCGGGCACCGAACCGGTGCTGCGTGTCTATTGTGAAGCTGACTCACAGGAAAAGGTTGACAAGGTTCTTGCTTTTGCGGCCAAACTTGCTTGATTCTCAACAAAGAGAGAAGAAAATCCAACCCGGAATGGCTTCAAAAGAAACGCTGTTCAGGAGCATTGTGGCAGAACACCAGGAGATGGTGGTTAATACCTGTTACCGATTTGTCTTTAACCGTGAAGATGCTGAGGATCTGGCACAGGATGTTTTTGTCGAGGTCTTTCGATCTCTTGAACAGTTTCGTGAAGAGTCAAAACTTTCAACCTGGATATACCGAATTGCAGTCACGAAATCGCTTGACCACCTGCGCCATCTGAACAGAAAAAAAAGGTTCAGTTCTCTTAAAAGAATGATCGGCATGAGTGATCCGGCTGATGATATTGCCGCCCCCTCCAATAATAATCCACCCGAGGCATTAGCCCAGAACGAACGGGCCCGAATTTTGCAGGATGCACTGAATACGCTCCCTGAAAGCCAGAAAACCGCATTTTTGCTCAGCAAGCAGGAGGGATACAGCAATCAGGAGATTGCCGATATCCTCCAAACATCAGTTTCAGGAGTTGAATCTCTCGTGCACAGAGCAAAAAAAAACCTTCATGAAAAACTCTGTCGCTATTACTCAGAACATTAATTTTGGAATGAACACAAGTTTTTGATAAAACTGTCGTCACATATCATGAAACCGGAGAAAATGATGAAGCAGCATGATGACAACATAGAAGCAGAAGTCCGCAAAACTATGGATTTGCTTGATGAGCTAGCGCCTCTTGAGGTTCATCATCAATTCAGAGTTCGATTGATGCAGAGAATCGATAATGAAATCGGTCAGGAAAAACATATAAAATATCCCGGTTTTCGCATTGATTACAGACTTGCATTTATGGTCTTGCTTCTTGCTGTTAATCTCGGGTCCACAATGCTGTCAGTTCGGCAAGGTGATGAAACAATAACAACGATCAGTGAAGTGCCTGTCAGCCAGAGTGAGGACTACTCGAACCAGGAGTTTGCATATTATGATCAGACCGCCTCTTATGAAAACCAGACTCCCTGATTGAACGCACTCTTTAATAACAAACGCTTCGCAAGCAAACGAAATTAAAACAAGGAATATTCGATGAAAAAAACATTGATGATTTTGACGGCTGCAGTGCTTCTTGGTGTCAGCTCTGCTTCTGCGGATCCAAATTTCCAGCGGGGTATGGGTTGTCCACTACCAGGAAACATGCCGGAATGCAGAATGGATATGATGCAGCACAATCTCGGCTTGAACGACCGGCAATGTGAGCAGATGGAGGATATCCAGGCAAAACATTTTCGCCTCGTTTCTGCAGAACGCAGAAAGCTCATGACGTTTGAGCGCGAGTTACGGGATGAATCACTGAAAGCTGCCCCTGATGCCAAAAAAATTGACTTGCTTTCAGAAAAAATCGGCAAGCAGTATGCCGTGCTTGCTCGACTGAAGAGCACTCATTTAACAGAAATGAACTCGATATTAACCCCGGCACAGCGCGACTCTTCCATGAGAGCCATGAAGGAGCCCATGCCTGTGCGTGGTGGTTGTCGTATGATGATGGGACAATAAAAAATCAGGCTTGTGCCGTTAAAGAGCAGGCCGGTCTAAGGTGACGACCTGCTTTCATATACACCCGGACAACAAAAGTGAGTCGTCAAATGAACTTTATTTCTTCAAAACGGTTTGTTTCAATAGCGTTAGCGCTTCTTGTCATGTGCAATGTAACACTGCTTGGTGTTGTTTGGTGGCAGCACATCCATAAACTGCCGCCATTCTTTCCGCAAAGGCATCACAATGGACAACAAAACCCTTTTTTTGTACCTCTGGGCCTTTCAGAGGCACAAAACCTCACTTTCCGTAAGCTGCGGCAGGAACATGTTGTCAAAGTAAGACCTGAAATGGAGGCAATTAACCTGCTCAAAACTCAACTGGTTGAAGAATCGTTGAAAGATAAACCTGATATGAAAACAATTGGGGAACTCGCTGCTAACATCGGTTCCCATCAGGCAACGATAGAACGTGAACTTGCCCTGCATTTTCATGAGCTTGCTGAAGTATGCGTGCCAGAACAACGGGATTCACTGAAAAAAGTGCTTGAGCGCATTGCTACGCACAAACATTTCGGAAGCATGGATCGATCAATCGGGCCTCGGCCTTGAAAATAACGCTATGGATTTCCCATCATTTTCGACTGATTTTATTGGCGACTTTAACGACGACAATCTGAACCTCCTGGCGAAAAAAGAAGACCGAAATGGCAAGGTAAAGCACAAGGTATCCCACTTTAGAAAAAGCGATCATTAAGGGCTGCTGAAAAAGCTGAGCTGTATTGAGCTGTAACATGGCCAGAGCGATCCCTACAACAAGCAGAAGAGATAGTTTTTCCCAATCATAACGGATCGGAAAAACCTTCAGTGAATACCAGGCCATAACAAAACACATGACTGCCGTACCGGCTACAATGGCATAAGCGGCCCCATCCATACCACTCAAAGGAATCAGCCACCAGCAGAAAAAAGCAGTTACGGCGGCGCCGGCAAAGGTAACAACCGGCAAATAGCGGGTATTGCCGGTAATAAGCAGGCCTGCCGATAAATTGGTAGATATCATATCAAACACGTAACTCAAAAAAATCCAGGGGAGAATTGAAAGACCGATCCAGTAAGGGGGCGGAAGCAGGTAAAATCTCTCCGCATAGTGATAACGAACAAGGTCAGGCACAAAAAACGTCGCAGCAAGCGCAAGAAACATGGTAAACAGAGTTGAAATGCTGAGTACATGCTGAAAAAGGCGTTTTGCCTCAGCATCTTTGGAGTGCTGGAGAAAAAATGGTTGCCATGCGAAACGAAATACCTGAATAAAAAGCTGCAGAACAACCCCGAAAGCAGCGATTCTTCCGTAAATACCTACAATGTCAGAAGCCTGATAGCTGTGGCCATAAAGACGCTCAATTTCTGTTTGTGGAATACGAATCAAGATATTCCGATCAATCAGGTGAATAAGCAGACCGGCAATTCCGGTCGGCACATAAGGCAAGCCGATACGGAGCATGTCACGCAACTGATCGGCTGAAAAAAAGATTCGAAACTGACGAAACACAGGAATAACCAGTAAAAGACTGACTAAGGAACCAAATGCCTCAGCAATAAAAACACCTGGCAAACCGGCATGGAGTGGGACAATCAGAATAATGGCACTGGCCACAACGGCTACAACGCCCACCACCCTCGCAATAGCAAACTGAAGTGCTTTTCTTTTGAGCCGCAGTTCTGCGAAAGGGATAACAAGAAGCGTGTCAATCCACAAAATGAGTGCGGCAAACCGGACAAAAATATAATCTCCGACTGAAAGCCCTATAAGTTGTGCAATGACCGGCGCAAAAAGGATAATGACCAACGCAAAAAGCGTGGATGTCAAAAAAAGCGTTATAAAGGCGGTTGAAAAAAGCTGCGTTTCATCTCTGTCGCTATGCGCAGTATCTGAAACGACCTTGAGATAGGAGGTCTCAAGACCATAAGAAAACAGCACATTTGCTATAGCTATATTAGCGTAAATAATGGTTTGCACACCATTATCAAACGTTGTCAGCTTGTTGGCGTAGAGAGGAACAAGCAGATAATTAAGACTACGGGCCAAGATGGTACTCGAACCATAGATAACGGTATCTTTGAAAAGAAGCTTCAGCTTTGAGAGCATGCAAAAAAAATCAGAAGAACTTAAACCGTACCATTGTTAGCCCCGGATGCTTGCTCTTTCTGAGCATTTGCCCGCCGCTGACGTATCTCCTCCTCATCAATCTGAAATCTGCCATCCTTTTGAATAACCGGAATTCTTGAGATCACATCACTGAGATGGCGTTGCGCCTCCTGCTGTTTCTGCTTGAGCTGTTCAAGCTCCTCAGGGTTAAGACCAACAGGGTTATCTTGATCAATAAGTGAATCCTTGAATGACTCGATCACCAGGTTTTGCTCTTTTTTCATATAACCTACAAACTTGCTGAAGAGAAAAACGAACAGAAAAAAAAACAAAAACGCAAAGCCAAGAAGAAAAACCCAACTCATAAGTACATAATTATGATTAGCAAAGAAAATGGTATTTACTCAATTTAGCCGATATTAAAGTTTATAAAAAGAGTAACAAACCATCTTTTCATCATTGAAGCATCTATTCTGCCATTAAATTATGAGCGAACTATCCCAAAGCAGTCATATTACCTTATCTGGAAAAAACATTCTTGAACAGGAAGCTGAGGCCATTCTTCAGATGGCGGATCGACTTGATGATTGTTTTTCAGATGCCATAGAACTTTTGTCTTTGTGCAAAGGGAAAATAATTATCTCCGGCATGGGTAAATCAGGTATTATTGGCCAGAAGATAGCTGCCACCATGGCATCCACAGGATCAACCGCCCTGTTTCTTCACCCGGCTGATGCCGCTCATGGAGATCTTGGTATTGTTGGTCATGAAGACATTGTTCTCTGTCTCTCAAAAAGCGGCACCACAGAAGAACTTAATTTTATTATTCCTGCGCTCCGCCAGATTGGAGCAAAGATCATTGCCTTGACCGGCAATAAACGTTCCTTCCTTGCCCAAAATGCCGATATCACGCTTGACACTGGAGTTGACAAAGAGGCCTGCCCGTATGATCTGGCGCCAACGACCTCAACAACAGCTATGCTTGCCATGGGAGATGCTTTGGCCATATCCCTGATGCAACAGAAAAACTTCACCCAGCGAGATTTTGCAATGACCCATCCAAAAGGATCGCTCGGGAGACGTCTGACGGTCAAAGTTGCTGATATAATGGTTAAAGACAATGCCGTTCCGCTCGTTACAGAGCTGGCTTCTGTCACCGACCTGATCCTTGAAATGACCTCCAAGCGATATGGCGTCAGTGCCGTGATTGACCAGGAAAAACGACTCTGTGGTATTTTTACAGATGGTGACCTTCGTCGGCTTGTTCAAAGTGGCAGGGAGTTCATGAATTTAACCGCAGGTTCTGTCATGACAGCACATCCAAAAACCGTAATGCCTGATACTATGGCCAAGGATTGCCTTGATATTCTTGAAACCTATCGCATCACCCAGTTACTCGTCTGCGACACAGAAAACCATCCAGTGGGCATGGTACATATTCATGATTTGATTACGCTGGGACTTTGAGAAACGTCATCAATGAATATAGGGGACTTAAATCAGAAAGTCCCCTATACTGACAACCATTTTTCTCTTATCTGCCCAAAGCCTTGATCATGGCTTCACCAATGTCTGCCGGACTGTCAACGACATGGATACCAGCCTCTTCCATTGCTCTTATCTTGTCTTCAGCCGTTCCTTTTCCTCCAGAAACAATTGCTCCGGCATGGCCCATTCTGCGGCCTGGAGGCGCGGTACGACCAGCAATAAATCCGATAACCGGCTTTTTGAAATATTTCTGAATATATGCAGCAGCCTCTTCTTCCGCACTGCCACCTATTTCACCAATCATAACAAGTCCCTCGGTCTCATCATCTGCGGCAAAAAGCTTGACCGCATCGATAAACTGTGTGCCAATAATCGGATCTCCACCTATGCCAATACAGGTGGACTGACCAAGACCAACCTGGGTTAGCTGGTGCACCGCTTCATAGGTGAGGGTGCCACTGCGGGAAACGACACCAATCGTCCCTTTTTTGTGGATGAAACCTGGCATGATGCCAACTTTTGCTTCCCCAGGAGTAATAACACCTGGACAATTTGGTCCGATAAGTACCGCGCCCTTTTGTTTGACAAAGGCAAAAGCTTTCATCATATCGTTAACCGGAATACCCTCAGTAATACAGATGATGACTTTAAGCCCTGCATCAGCAGCCTCCATAATAGCATCGGCAGCAAACGGAGCGGGCACAAAAATAACAGTTACGTTAGCTTCAGCCTTATCAATGGCTTCACGAACCGTGTTAAAAACAGGCACTGGCCGGCAAAACTTGTCTTTTTCATTACCATGATAAAGAGTATCACCTTTTCCGGGAGTAACTCCGGCAACCACATTGGTTCCATATTCGAGAATCTGGGAAGTATGAAAGGTACCTTCCGCACCGGTTATCCCCTGCACAAGCAGGCGGGTATCCTTGTTGACTAATACACTCATAGTACTGATTTATTAAGTTTAATGGTTAAAAGACCCCACCGGAAATCATTGGAAGCGCTGCACAAGTTTCGCAATACCCAGCAGTTTTCCCTCTTCAAAAAAATTACAGACAAGATGCATGCCGACAGGAAGGTTCAGAGTGTCGAATCCGAGTGGAACGCTGACCGCAGGCATACCGACAATGCTGGCTGGAACCGTAAACACATCGGCAAGATACATCTCAAGAGGATTGCCGGTTTTATCGCCAATACCAAAAGGAGGAAATGGAGATGTTGGGCCTGCAATGACATCAACCTTTTCAAGCGCTTCCCGATATCGATCCTGAAACACTCGTCGAACCTGCTGTGCCTTTTTATAATAGGTATCATAATACCCGGCTGACAGCACATAGGTACCAAGCATAATCCTGCGTTTGACCTCCCGACCAAACCCTTCCGTTCTCGAACTAACATACATCGTGGCAAGATCGGTTGCATCTTTGGAACGATATCCATACCGTGCGCCATCAAAACGGGCCAGATTGGCGGAGGCTTCAGCAGTAACAAGAACATAGTATGCCGCTATAGCGTATGCACTATCCGGCAGCGTAATATCGACAAGCTCTGCGCCCTTATCGCGAAGTTCTGCAAGCTTTCCTTTCACCATCCGGGAAACATCCTGATTAAGACTCTCGGGGAAGAACTCTTTTGGAACACCGATCTTTAATCCTTCAACAGAAACCGAGGTAATTTCCGATGCGTAATCAGGAACAACATGAGAAGAGGAGGTTGCATCGCGACCATCCTTGCCAGCCATAACCCCAAGGACCAGTGCTGCATCGTCACAATTGCGGGCGAGCACTCCTATCTGATCGAAGGAAGAGGCAAAGGCAACAAGCCCGTAGCGAGAAATTCGACCGTATGTGGGTTTCATGCCAACGATATCGCAAAAACCTGCTGGCTGACGGACAGATCCGCCGGTATCCGAACCAAGTGCCACCATGGCCAAGCCATTGGCAACTGCTGCTGCAGAGCCTCCGGAACTACCCCCAGGAACTCTTGTTTTATCAAAAGGATTTGGAACATTGCCAAATGATGAGTTTTCATTTGAGCTTCCCATGGCAAACTCATCCATGTTGGTCTTGCCAAGAAAAACAGCATCTTCCTGATCAAGCCTCTGAACCGAAGTGGCGTCATAGACGCTTTCGTAATGCTCAAGAATCTTCGATGCACAGGTAAGGTTGCTTCCTTTTATCGCGATATTGTCTTTGATAGCCAATGGCATACCAAACAGTTTGCCGGGACGCCCTCCGTCTCTTAATTTTTTATCGAGACTTCTTGCCCGATCCAAAGCCCGTTCATGGAAAACCGTGATGTAAATATTATCATCGCGATGTGCATCAATACGTTCCAGATAAAAACGCACGACCTCTTCACAGGTTACCGCATGCGATAAAAGCCTGGCTCGGAGATCTTCGTAACTACTTAATTGCACGTTTGTTATGAATTATTTTAAGAGAACAGTACCTGTGACAGACATGACCAGCGTTGAAAAGAAAAAATACTGGCCAACTTGCTGCATTTCCTCGTTCATGTAAAGTTTGTATAATAAGAAATAACTGCATATAATTCAATTTGGGTTCATTTTGTGTTTGGGAGATTAATTCATGAAAAAAACTCATGAAGCCCGTCAAGCGATAAGGAGTAACCTGGAGTTATGGCACTCATAAAATTATCAGATTTTTCATCAACGCTTAATCCTCACTGGTTTTCCCCGGACAATGACATTGCAGATAAACGGGTACAGGCTGAGCTGCAGTCATCGTGTGAACTTCCTCGTCATATTGCTATCATTATGGATGGAAATGGTCGTTGGGCAAGACTGAAAGGCAAAACGCGAATTGATGGACATGTCGCTGGCGTGGAATCTGTCCGGGATGTTGTTGAATCCTGTTCCCAGCTTGGCATCAAGTATCTGACTCTTTTTACTTTTTCAACAGAGAACTGGAAGCGCCCGGAAAAGGAGATATCCGCCTTGATGCAACTCCTGGTGAAGGTTATTGGCAGAGAATCCCGTAAACTGCATGACAACAATATTCGCCTCAATGTCATCGGGGAGATGAATCAGCTCCCGCAAAAAGTCCGTTATGTTTTAACGGAAACTATGGAACTCACCAAAAACAACAACAAACTGGTGTTGAATATTGCGCTCAGTTACAGCGGCCAATGGGATATTATGCAAGCTTGCAAGGCAATTGCGGTTGATGTCAAGAAAGGGTTTATCAACCCGGAATCAATTGATGATCAGCTTATTGCTTCATACCTGTCAACAGCATCAATGCCCGATCCTGAACTTCTGATCCGGACAAGCGGAGAATTCAGAATCAGCAACTTTATGCTCTGGCAAAGCGCCTATTCCGAAATTTACTTCACCAATACCTACTGGCCTGATTTTCGTCGTTCACAATTGTATGATGCCATACGGGAATTTCAGAGCAGAGAACGAAGATTTGGACAAACAAGCGAACAAATTCAGACAAAACATATACCTGCCAACAAGCTTAAACCTGATTGATCCTTACCCTTCATGAAACAAACACGAAAACTGATATCCATCGTTCTGCTTGCTCTTGCCCTCAATGCTGCAGGAAAAACAGTTGAAGGAAAAACCCTGCAAACCAAACAACCTGTCCCTACAGAACAAACTAAAGGAGCGCCAGAAAAAAAGGAGCTTTATACGGTAACATCCATCTCCTTTACAGGCCTTGAATCACTTAAGGAACAGGAGTTAATGGGCAGTCTGCCACTTAAAACCACGGACAGGATTGCAATCCCTGGCACGGAACTTTCCAGTGCGCTGCAATACCTCTGGAAGCTTCAGCTCTTCAGCGATATCAGCGTTCAGAAAAGCGATCTTGGTGAAAATAACATCGCGCTGAAATTTGTTATCAAAGAGCGGCCGACCCTTGACCAGGTCACCTTTGAAGGCAATAAAAAGTTTGACAGCACTGAGCTGAAAAAGACCGCTGCCCTCGTCACCGGAAAAAAAATCAGCGAGCAGGATCTGCTGACAGCCATCAATAAAATTGAAAAATTTTATGCATCCAAAGGATACCTGACGGCGGAAGCTGAAGTCCGAAAGCAGTTTGTCACGAAAAATCATCTTAACGCCATATTCTCAATTTCCGAAGGAACAAAGGTCTCTATTGAGAAAATCACTTTCCACGGGAACACGGCTTTCAATCAGAAAAAGCTCAGAGGATTATTTAAAGAAACCAGTCAGAATTCGTGGTGGCGCAAAATTTTTGGAACACCAAAATTTGATTCCGATAAATTTAATGACGACAAAAATCTGCTGATTGAGTTTTACCGTAACAACGGCTATCGTGATGTCCGCGTCTTAAGCGACTCAATCAGTTATACCAAAGACAAAAAAGGCCTGTATCTTGATATTTATATTGAAGAAGGCAAAAAATACCATATCAGAAATATAACGTGGTCAGGCAATACCAAAGAATTTGCGACGACGGACATTCTTGAAAAAACATTCCGATTAAAAAAAGGAGATGTATATAATGCGCAACTGATTCAGGAACGACTTAATTTCTCGCAGGACAACTCAGATGTCAGCTCCATCTATCTTGATCGTGGCTATCTCTCCTTCAAGGCAAATATTGAAGAGCAAGTCATCAAACCCGATATGGTTGATTTGGCTATATCGCTAAAGGAAGGCGAACAGTTTCAAATCAGCACCATCAATATCAAAGGCAATACCAAGACAAAAGACCATGTGATACGTCGTGAGCTGTACACTGTCCCAGGCGACATGTTCAGCCGCAAAAACGTAGTGCGCAGTATCAGGGAACTCAGTATGCTTAACTATTTTGACCCTGAGCAGATCAGGCCTGATATTGAACCAAACCCTGAAACAAATACTGTTGATCTGACATACTCCGTTACTGAAAAACAAACCGATACGTTCAACGCCTCAGTCGGCTACAGTGGCAGTGGATTTACCGGCGCATTAGGCGTAACCTTCAACAACTTTTCTCTGCAGGATATGTTCAAGGCTGAAGCATATCGACCACTGCCCCACGGCGACGGACAGCAACTTGGCCTCCAGTGGCAGTTCGGCAGCAGGAACTATAATACCGTCAGTCTGAACTTTACTGAGCCATGGGCGTTCGGAGGGCCAACTGCAGTAGGATTTTCAGCTTTCAAAACTCACAGCGCGTACGACTATACGAATGGCAACAAGGATAACCCGACGGTCATAGACCAATATGGGACAACTCTTTCCATTGGAAGACGCCTGACATGGCCTGACGATTACTGTTCAATCAACTGGAAGCTGAAATACCTGCACAGCAAAGGCGGATTTCTGAGTTTTATCGATTACACCGATCCTAACGCCCCCGACAAGGCTGATGAGTTTTCGATAACGCAAACTATTTCACGCAACAGCATCGACAATCCCGTCTATCCTCGAAGAGGAAGCAAAAACACATTAACTGCCCAGCTTGCTGGAGGGCCGTTGCCGGGATCGGTTGATTTTTACAAATTTATCGGCACATCAAGCTGGTTCTTGCCTATCACAAGGAACCTCATCTGGAACCTTTCAACGCAGCACGGCTATCTTGCAACCTTTAACGAATCAGATTATATCCCGTACACTGAGTATTTCTTCATGGGTGGCAGCGGAATGTCCTCTCTTCCCACTGTTCCACTGAGAGGGTATGACGACAGAAGCCTCGGATCAAAACTTGGCTCCAGCTCCACCACAAACACCAGCCTGTATTCCGGCCAGATTTACTCAAAGTTCACATCGGAACTGCGTTATCCACTGACATTGTCACAATCAGTGAGTATTTATGCACTGACGTTTGTTGAGGCTGGCGATCTCTGGGAAAACAAGCAGGCTGTCAATTTTTCAGAACTGAAAAAATCGGCTGGACTCGGCCTCAGGCTTTACCTGCCAATTATCGGACAGATCGGAATGGATTACGGTTATGGCTTTGATCCTGTCAAAAGCCTGCCGACAAAAACCAAACAGGGATGGAGCTTCTTGTTCAGCTTCGGTACGTCAACAGAATAAACGAATGCAGACATGCAACAGAGGTATTTTAATCAGATATCTCTGTTCATGAACTGCTTTTCATTCGGGATATTTCATCCCGCAGCCTTGCGGCCTCCTCATAATTTTCATTACTTATCGCTTCATTAAGATCCGACTGAAGCTGGCTGAGCACGGCTTCAGTAGTGAGCATGCTGGTCGGTGTTCCTTCAGCTTCCGCAGCAGCCTCGTCTTCCTCACCCTCTTCTTTCTGTTCTTCCTTGATACCAGCCTCGTTCATAATCTCCTCGGTAACAAACAGCGGCGCATTAAATCGTACGGCAATAGCAATGGCATCACTTGGGCGCGCATCTATTTCATGCACCTCACCGTTCACCTCACAGATAACTTTTGCAAAAAAAGTTTCATTGTGCAGTTCATCAATAATGATTTCATTGACACGCAGATGAATGGCATCAGCAATATTTTTGAACAGATCGTGAGTAAATGGACGCGGCGGCTTAATATTTTCAAGTTTAAGAGCAATTGCCTGAGCTTCAAATCCCCCTATAATAATGGGAAGCTTGCGCTTTCCTTCCAATTCATAGAGAATAAGTGCATAAGCCCCATTGGTATGAGGGCTGGTTGAAAGTCCAAGAATATCTACCTGAAGTTTACGCATGAGCTAAATAAATTAACGTTGCTTTCGGGGCGCATATCATCATCCCATCTTCCTAACACCAAAGTACTGCAAATCATTGCCTCTTCAAAAAATCATGAAGCGCGTCATAAAGTGCATGCAGTACCACATGAACATCGCCAACAATACCATAATCTGCAACATCAAAAATCGGCGCATAGGGGTCAGTATTGATCGCGACCACTGTACGGGCTGACCCGATCCCGGCAAGATGCTGCACGGCACCCGATATGCCACAAGCAACATAGAGCGCTGGCGCTACTGTTTTACCAGTCTGTCCTATCTGTTCAGAGTGAGGCCTCCATCCTTCATCAACCGCTTGACGACTCGCTCCAACAGCTCCCCCGAGAAGCAAGGCTATCTTTTCAAGCAATTCAAACGAATTGGCGTCTCCCATTCCCCTGCCACCTGCAATAATAATGGCTGCTTCGGCCACATCCGGCCTTCCCTGGTGCATAACAATCCTGCGAACAACCGGAAAAAGCTCCTCACCATCAATATAGCTGCATTGATCAAGAGGAATAACAACGGGATGAGCGCTGGAAACGGAGGAAGATTGAGTTGCTCGTGACATAATGGTATAGATCCTGAATGAACGCTCAGGAACAAATGAAGCCCTCGCCAAACCAGAGTAGACTGAACGACCGCAACTGCCACACGCGGTAGCGGCATCAAAGATTGAACACCCCGAAAGCAATGATGCCTGAAGGCACACAGAAAGTTTCGGGGCAAGGTCACGACTGAGAGCTGTATCAGCAAAAAAAAGGGATGTGCAACTCTCACGTTTCATTGTATCAGCAACAAGCCGGACATAATTGCCTGGATTGTATAATCTGAATTTCTCATCACTGGCATAAAAAATAGCCCCATCTCCAAAGAGAGAACCTTCAACTTGATGGAGATCGGCTGGCCCGACAAGAATACCTGACAGTATGGAGTTTCCCTGCACAGCAGCAAGCTCCTGAACACTGTTCCAGATGTCAATGGAAGATTTTTTTATAATGCCTTCCCTCTGCTCCAGAAATACAAGAAATTTGTTCATCGACACCCTGGCTTTTCTATTGACCGACTGCTCAGAAAAGAGAACGCTCTTCTCTGAGCAGCCGTATCAGCTCTTTTTCATCAGACACAAATTTGCATATTTTTTTTCTTTCAAGAGGCTCAATACTGCTCATGACCACTCTGGCGTTCTCGCAGGGAGGAACCGATAACTGCTCAATCGTCTTTTTTCGAGCCTCCATAACCGATCTTATACTGGTTTTACGGGGTATATTCAACCCTTTTTCAGCGCTGAGCAAAGCGGGATACGTCGTTTCAATATATTCGATACCCCCTTCAATTTCACGCTCGACCTTAAGGCGTTCGGAAGAGGCGCTCAATGCCGTAATACCACTGACAGACGGGATACCAAGCATCGCAGCAAGCATTGGGGGTACCTGTGCGTTCTGAAAGTCTGTAGAGTGTTTGCCGCAAAAGACAAGATCAGGCAACTCGCCCCCATAAAACATTGACATTGCGCTGCTGAGAACCTGAGCTGTCTGAAAAGGGTCAGACACCTGGTTGCTCACCAGTACTGCCCGATCAGCTCCCATGGCCAGTGCTTTGCGCAGCACCTCCTTTGCGGAAATGGGTGCGACACTGAACACCGTCACAATGCTTCCCTCAAAACGCTCTTTAAGGCAAACCGCCTCCTCAAGAGCATACTCATCACAGGGATTCATGACCTCATTGACTCTTGATCGATCTATTTTTCCGTCAACAAATCCGATCACAGAAGCGGTATCAGGTACCTGACAGATACATACTGCAATATTCATAGAGAATTCTTTTGATCTCTCGCGCAGATGCCGGGGCTGCAAAAAAAAAGCCGCAACAAAGCGGCTTTACAATAACAAGTGCCCGAGAGGAGATTCGAACTCCTACACCTTTCGGCGCTACCCCCTCAAGATAGTGTGTCTACCAATTTCACCACTCGGGCTTGTCAAATTTCTGAATGCGTTTACACACCCAGTGAGAATAGAAGGACTCGAACCTTCGACCCTCTGCTTAAAAGGCAGATGCTCTACCGACTGAGCTATATTCTCAACCTATAACAAAGGTACATGAGTACCGGAACTTACTTATTCTGGTATCTCTGGCGCTTCTTGTGCCTGTTCTTACGACGCATCTTTTTACGCTTGTGTACCGCCATTTTATGACGTTTTCTTTTTTTTCCGCAGGGCATATAGTAAGTGTCTTTCCTCTTGTTTTAAAGGCAGATAATATAGGACTTTTTTCCCCAACTGCAAACTCTTTTCAGTACCACAAGGGGATTTTCATTCCTTTGTCAAACTGACGGCATACGATACTCAGGCGTTCATGTATTTGAAAAAATCCTTGTTATCCTTGGTGTCCGCCATTTTCTCCCGCATGAACTCCATACACTCGATCGGATTTTTATCGGCAAGATACTTTCGGAGCAACCATGTCCTGGAAAGTTCGTCCTGTGTAAAAAGCAGTTCCTCTTTACGAGTACTGGAGCGAAGAATATCGATGGATGGAAAGATACGGCGCTCAGAGAGGCGGCGATCAAGCAGCAGCTCCATATTTCCTGTCCCTTTAAACTCTTCAAAGATGACGTCATCCATTCGCGAACCAGTATCAATAAGCGCTGTGGCGATAATGGTCAGACTGCCGCCTTCCTCAATATTTCTGGCAGCGCCAAAAAAACGCTTTGGCTTTGTAAGCGCATTTGCATCAATACCACCCGAAAGGATTTTTCCGGAATGAGGAATGATGGTATTATGAGCCCTTGCAAGGCGGGTAATAGAGTCGAGCAGTACCACCACGTCCCGGCCAACTTCAACAAGCCGTTTTGCCTTTTCGAGAACCATGTCTGCAACAAGCACATGACGTTCAGGATCTTCATCAAAGGTCGAACTTACTACTTCGGCCGGAACACTTCTGGCCATGTCGGTCACCTCTTCCGGGCGCTCATCAATAAGCAATACAATAAGGTAAACCTCTGGATGATTTTTTATGATCGCATTGGCAATCATCTGCAGAAGCATGGTTTTGCCAGTTTTCGGCTGTGCCACAATCAATCCCCGCTGTCCTTTTCCGATCGGGGTAAAAATATCCATAATGCGTCCACAGGCTTCAGACTGCTTTGTTTCAAGCTTGAGGCGTTCACGAGGAAAAAGAGGTGTCAGGTTTTCAAAATATGGCCTCTCTCTTGTAATTTCAGGATCGTTGCCATCAATCGTATTAATCTTCAGCAAAGCAAAAAATCGCTCCCCCTCTTTTGGAGCCCTTACCTGGCCTGATACCGTATCTCCCGTACGCATGTTAAACCGTTTAATCTGAGAGGGAGAGACATAAATATCATCAGGGGAAGAGAGGTAGTTGTAATTGGCGGATCGCAGGAAACCATAACCTTCAGGGATAACCTGCAAAACGCCGGTATTAACCATGACATTACCGCTTTCAGAATCGGTATTCTTCTGGGACTGAGCTTCAATAATCTTGAAAATCAACTCTTCTTTTCGTAAGCCCGCAGCCATCACCCCCAACTCTTTGGCTAAAGCATGCAACTCAGCAACCTTTTTTTTCTGGAGCATATTAATGTCCAGACCTTTAAAAATCGAATTGTTCGACATTGTATATTAGTATTCAACGCTTGTTAAAAAAGCCAAAGCAAAAGTACGGACTAAACCCCTCTCGTGTATGGGGCGTCCAGCTTCGTGGTCAAAGCCACGAATCAATAACGGAAATTACCTTTAACGCTCTGTCATGTAACATGAAAGCAGGAAAAAGAATATGACAGGGGAAGAATATCTATAATTGAAAACGGGATAATCACAACAAGGAATTATGGAAAGGAATTTCTTCTAAGTACATGAATGAATCTCAGTAACTTGCATCAAATATAAAAAAATATCCATAAAAACACGCATTTCCCGCGATTGCTTTATTATATACATGCTGTAATAATATCACCTGCCAGATAAAAAGAGCCTGTCACCAGAATCAGATCATCATTTCCCGCTTTTTCAAGCAGGAAACCAAGCCCTTCCCGCCCATGACTGCTGATCGTTGCCTCAGCTCCCATCTGGTGGCATAAAGAACAAAGTGCTTCCGCCGGAACACTTCGTTCGGATGGAATATTAACCAGAACAAACGTACAGTCAAGACGAAGAAGCTCGCGAATAATTGCTTGCGCATCTTTGTCTGAAGCGAGTCCCAGCACAACATGCACCCGTCGAAATGCCTGCCGGAATGAACACAGCGTATTGACCGTTGCCCGCATACCATCAACATTGTGCGATACGTCGAGAAGTACCATCGGAGAGTTGCCAATCCGCTCAAGTCTGGCTCTGTAGCCTGTCTGCAATAACCTTTCAAGTCCCAAATAAATATGCTCCGCTGCAATTCCCGCATGTTCAGCAAGCATGACTGCAAGAGCAACATTGGAGGCATGAAAAGAGCCTGTCAGAGGCACTTTCAGCATGGGATAGTGATTGGATACCGTCCTGACTTCAAGCTCAAGAATGCCCGGCTCAGAAGAAATAACCCGGCTGACCGCATCTCTTGCTGCAACAAAAAGTGAAGCCCTGCACGACTCCGCCATGTTCTGGATTGGCCTAAATGCCTCAGGTTGACTGACGGCAGTAAATACCATGCTCCCTTTTTTTATAATCGCCGCTTTTTCAGTCGCAATATCCTCAAGAGTTTCACCAAGCCACGCCGTATGATCCAGACCAATACTTGGGATGACAACGTAATCAGCATCAACGACATTGGTTGCATCAAGCCGGCCACCCATCCCTGTTTCTATAATGGAAACTTCAACTTCTTCAGCGGCAAACCAGGCAAACGCCATGGCCGTCGTCGCCTCAAAAAAAGTGGAATGGTTCTCAACAACAGCGTCTTTGAACAAAGCACAATATTGAGCTACGCATTCACGCGGAATCTGCGCCCCATTGATTCGAATCCTTTCAGTAAAATCAACAAGATGAGGAGATGTGTAGAGTGCTGTTTTTCTGCCGCTTGCCTGAAAAATCGAGGCCAGGGCCGCCGCAACCGTCCCCTTCCCGTTGGTGCCCGCAATATGAACAATCAGCCCCAGTCGCTTATGAGGGGAACCAAGGAAATTGAGCAGTGAGCGGACACGATCAAGTCCGGGTTTGATTCCAAACCGATGGAGAGGATACAGAAAATCGAGAGCGTCCTGGTAGGTCACCGTGAGCTGCTAATTGTTATGAATAGAAACAAGCGCTGATTTAACCACCTCTTCGACAGTAAGCCCGGCATTTTTTTCAAGAATGCTGACAACGGCTTTTTGGACGGTGATCCTTGAAAACCCAAGCGTTACAAGAGCATTGATGGCATCTTCACGCAACCTGGCCGTTTGAATTGAAGCGGTGGAGGCCATGCCCCCGGATGGAGTCAGTTTCAGAATTTTATCCCGCAACTCAAGGATAATCCTTGCGGCGGTTTTCTTGCCAACTCCGGAGATACCATAAAGTCTTTCAGGGGAATTGGCCAGAATAGCATCATGAACATCCTGTACCTGCAACCCGGAAAGAACAGCAAGCGCAAGCTTTGGACCGACACCAGAAGTCAGCAAAAGCAACCGAAACAGTTGGCGCTCCTCTTCGCATGAAAACCCGTAAAGTTGCAGGGCATCTTCCCTGACATAAAGATGTGAAAAAAGAAGCACTTCATTTCCGGGTTCAGGCAAGTGACGGCTGGTCGTTGCAGAAATCAGAAGCCGATATGCAATACCAGAAACTTCGACAATCGCTTCTTCAGGCAAAACTGACACCAGTTTACCACGAAAATATGCAAACATGAGAGATTATATTGAATCCCGGACTGATAACGTCATCCAGTCCGGTTCAGACAATGAAGAAAACTTCTGGCATGGCCAGTCTATTGCTACTCTTTGTCAGCCTTCACATAACTGTTCAAAAGACGCGTCAACTGAGACTTTTTTCGAGAAGCTTTATTGGCGTGTATATAATTCTTTACCCCAAGGCGGTCAAGCTTCTGCACAGCCGAGCGGTAGGCGACTTCAACGACCGCTTTGTCTGCACTGGTATCAATCAGTTTTTGCATGGTTTTTACAAGAACTTTCAGCTCTTTTTTCCTCGCTCTGTTCCTGGCATTTCTTCTTTCTGACTGCCGCAGTCTTTTTTCAGCCGATTTGTGTAAAGGCATATACGCTTACTGTTAGAATATAATAGTGTTGAATAACAAAAGGCATGTAATATAAAAGAAACAAATCAAAAGGCAAACAAGAAAAATAAAGAGCATGAGAGAGTCCTCTATCTTCGCATCATATACGCCCTTATTTCTCACCCCTGAAACGGTTTGTCTGACATCTCCACAATGCTCTTCATACCTCTTTTTTCTTATATTGGGCAAAATCTTCACCAAGATAACCTTGCGTTTATGAGCCTGATGATCAGCGTTTCCGGGATAAGAGGAGTCGTTGGCGAAAGCCTTACTCCAAAAAATCTCACTGCTTTTGCAACCGCTTTTGCTGCCTGGACTCTTCGGAGGAGTCATAAAAAAAAAGCCAGAATTGTTATTGGCAGGGATACCAGACCAACCGGAAAGACTGTCAGTGATCTGGTGAGCAATACGCTGCTCCTGTGCGGGTGCGATGTTATTGATCTCGGAATGGCCACCACTCCAACGGTAGAAATGGCCGTAACAAAAGAACATGCCGACGGCGGCCTTATTATTACAGCTTCCCACAACCCTGTCGAATGGAATGCACTGAAAATGCTCAACCATCTGGGTGAGTTTTTAAGCGCTGAGGAGGTAGCTGAACTTCTTGATATTGCGGAAAAAGAGGAGTTTGTCACTGCGCGCTGGGACGGCCTCGGCTCTATGAGTCATAAAAGCGACTATGACGACTATCATATTGAAAAGGTACTTCAGCTATCTTGTATTAATCCTGCCGCAATTACAGGGGAACATTTCAAAGTTCTTGTGGACTGTGTCGAGGGAGCGGGCTCTGCGATTATTCCGAAACTCTGTGAAAGACTCGGCATTGAAAGCATTGTCCGGTTTGCCTGTGACGGCACTGGCCTTTTTCCCCGAAATCCTGAGCCAATTGAAGAAAATTTATCCGACACCATAGCCGCGCTCAGGGCGAGTGAATGCGATTTTGCCATTATCGTTGATCCTGATGTTGACCGGCTGGCACTTCTCTGTGAAGATGGCACGCTCTTCGGTGAAGAGTATACCCTGGTTGCCTGTGCTGATTTTTACCTGAAGCACAACCCCGGAGCCGTGGCAAACAATCTTTCAAGCAGCCGGGCACTGCGGGATATTGCCAATCGATACGGGGTGGCGTGTTACAGTGCAAAAGTTGGAGAAGTTAACGTCAGTGAGATGATGAAAGCACAACATGCCGTTATCGGTGGTGAAGGAAATGGTGGAGTCATTTTACCTGAACTGCACTATGGACGTGACGCATTAGTCGGCATTGCCCTTATTGTGCAGGCATTTGCCCTCTGGCGTTCAGCAAACAATGGTGGATTGCTGTCGCAGTTCCGACGTCAGTTTCCGGATTATTTTATGTCAAAGCAAAAAATAGTCCTTGGCAATGCAAGTCATGCATCACTGCAAAAAATATTTACTGATATCGCCCGCCAGTACGAAAACGCTGATGCCAGCATGCTTGACGGTCTTAAGCTTGATTTTGTTGACAGTTGGGTTCACTTGCGACCATCAAACACAGAACCTGTGGTGAGAATCTATACCGAGGCGCCGACAAGAGACAGGGCTGAGGCGCTGGCCAACGAACTGAAACATGAGATCGAGAAAAGAGTTCTCGGAAATTGACCCATGAGTAACAACTCGACAAAAAAAAGTTTCCGGCCACAGCAGGACGATACGTTACAAAAAGAGAGAAAAAGTTCGGTTGACCGCTACATTGTTTCCCGTCTTTTCACTTACATAAAGCCATACAACAAGCTTGTAGCAATCGCCGTTGCAATCACCATCGCAGGCTCTTTTCTCGGCCCCCTGCGACCTTATCTGACTAAAATTGCAATCGACGACTATATCGCCCGAGGTGATCTCAAAGGCTTGACTGTCGTCAGTATTTTTCTTGCTGCTGCTATTGTGCTTGACGGTATAAAGCAATATATCACGACCTGGCTGACACAGATTATAGGACAAAAGGCGGTTCTTGATATCCGGATGGATATTTTTACCCATCTGCAAAAACTGCCTGCGCGTTTTTTTGATCGCAATCCGATCGGAAGACTGATTACCCGGACAACCAATGACGTCGAGTCGCTGAACGAGATGCTCTCCAGCGGAATCATTACTATTATGGGAGATCTGTTGCAGCTCCTTTTCATTGTTGTGTTGATGGCCTGGATTGACTGGCAACTGACCCTTATTGTGCTTGCCATTCTTCCCCTGATGATTTATGCAACAATCGCCTTCAAAAACAGGGTCAGAGTGGCGTTTCAGGATGTGCTCACCCATATCGCAAGACTGAACACCTTTTTTCAGGAGCATCTCACCGGCATGACTATTGTGCAGCTTTTTAATCGTGAAGAGCGCGAAGCGGTTAAATATGCGGCGATCAATGCCGATCACCGTGATGCCAATATCCGTACCGTCTTTTATTTCTCGATCTACTACCCGCTGATTGAAGTGCTGAGCTCGGCTGCTGCCGGTCTTGTGATATGGTACAGTGGTGTACGACTCCTCAAGGCTGATCTTTCTATCGGTGTCGTCGTATCTTTTGTTCAGTATATCTGGCTGTTTTTCCGTCCGCTTCAGCATCTTTCTGACCGATTCAATGTTATTCAGACTGCTATTGCAAGCTCGGACCGCATTATCCGCCTCCTTGACGAAAAGGAGGGAATAGAAGATCAGTCCAAACTGAACAATCTTGAGTCGTTCAAAGATTGCATTGAGTTCAGCAATGTCTGGTTTGCTTATGAGAGTGACAACTGGGTACTGAAAGATATCTCAATGACCATAAGGCATGGAGAGAAGATTGCCATTGTCGGCGCCACAGGCAGTGGAAAGACGACTCTGATCAATATTCTCTCAAGACTCTACCCCTTTTCAAAAGGCTCGGTGACCATTGATGGTATCCCGTTGCAGGAGATAGCTGAACTTTCGGTCAGAAAGCTTGTGGGTGTTGTAATGCAGGATGTTTTCCTCTTTTCCGGCAGCATAAAAGAGAACCTTGCATTCGGGAATCCGGATGTGACAGAAGAAGAGGTGCTTGAAGCGGCAAGGGTTGTGGGAGCTGACCGGTTTATTCAGCAACTTCCGGGTGGTTATGAATACAGGGTTCTTGAAAACGGCACCGGACTCTCATCCGGTCAAAAACAGTTAATTGCTTTCGTTCGTGCACTCCTCTACAATCCTGAAATTCTTGTTTTGGATGAAGCCACCAGTTCGGTTGATACTGAAACTGAGTCACTTATTGATGCGGCAACTGCCCGACTCATGAGTGAACGCACCTCTATCATTATTGCCCACAGACTTTCAACAGTGCAGAAAGCCGACAGGATTATTGTTTTGCACAAAGGAGTGATCAGAGAGACCGGAAACCATCAGGAGCTTCTTGCAAAAAGAGGGCTTTATTACAAGCTTTACCTGTTACAGCATCCGGAACAAACCTTGCTGCATGAGATGTGACACTACAGACTGCTGTCTCTGAGAACACTGACCGGCTCAAGTTTGGCCGCTCTCGCTGAGGGCAGAATAGCCGCAAGCGTACTGATCAGCACTGTTATACCAATAATAAGCACAAAATATATGGGGTTGAAGGACATACTGAAACCCGTTTTCGTCAGTGGGCCCTGAGAACTTTCTATGGGGAGGCTTGCAAAAAGATTGATTGAACCGATGGCCAGAACACCACCGGTTAAAGCGCCTGCAAGGCCCACCATAAACCCTTCCAGAATAAACATGAACACCAACTGCAGTGCTGAAAAACCAAGCGACTTCATGATGGCAATATCCCGGCTTTTTTCAAAAACCGTCGTAACGAGAATATTGGCCACTCCGAACCCCGAAACAACACCGACAAACGCCACCAGAGAAAAAACGATATATCCTATCCGGGCAAAAAGGGCGAGAATACTTGCGTTTTCATCCTGCCACGTCAGGCACCGGTATCCGGTAATGTGTTCCAATTCTTTGGCAAGGGAAGCATTGGCAAAAGGATCGGCCACCTTCAGAGCAATACCGGATACCTTATTGGCTGGCAGTTCCTCAATGATCTGCGCAAACTTGAGGGAAACCAGAACACTGTTGTCGACCGCGTTGATGCCGGAAAAAAAAATACCCGCGACCTTGCACTGCCGACTCCTTCCTGATGCCGGAATGATAACAACCTGGTCATTCAGTTTGAGATTCATATCCCTTGCAACCGTCCGTCCCACAAGGAGGGCGTTGGAAGTTTTTTCAAACATGGCAATATCGCCCTGAACAATTTTTTTCTGAATGCCACTGATCGCATTCTCCCTCTCTATCAGCACTCCTTTAAGCAATAGTGGCTGGTTCCGATTTCCCTTAACCACCATAACCTGTGATTCAACATAGGGAGAAGCAGCAAGAACCTTTTTCTTGTACGCAGATGTGCTTAAGACGTCAAGTATCTGGCGATAGTTCCGAACCTCTTCCCGCTCCAGTTTCTGTATATTATTGTCCACACTTACAAAGGAGGATGAACTCTCCCGTTCAAGAAGATTCACAGGCATCGGGTCTGTTTTTTCACCTTTAACCGTTATATGTGGTGCAACATTAACAATGGTCTCCACGAAAGAGTCGAGCAACCCCCGCGTCAGTGAATTGGTGGTAATCAGGACCATCGTACTGATAGCAACACCAAAAATGGTGGTCAATGTCTGCCTTCGACGCCCGAACAGATGACGCACGGCTATATCAAACAATGTTTTCAGCATAGTGTTCCCTCTTCGACTGGAAGGTGAAAAGTTATAGAATTTTTATTAAGTTATGCAGTCTAACAGCAAGAATTACAAATCTTTCAGGGAACCTTTTCCGCCAGCATGAGCGACACAGCAACAGACAATATAACAATTGAGCGCAAGCACAGTCATGTGGAGATATGCCTGCATGGAGATGTTGTGTTTAATGGTAAAACAACAGGCTTTGAACGATTTGAGTTTGTGCATAATGCGTTGCCTGAAATATCACTTTCAGACATTGACCTCTCCACAACATTTCTTGGAAAGAATATCGGAGCGCCTCTGATGATATCCTCCATGACGGGAGGATACAGCGAAGCTGCAATGCTTAATCAGCATCTGGCGATGGTTGCGGAACAGTTCAATATTCCACTTGGTGTTGGAAGTATGCGTCAGGCCCTTGAAAACCCGATATATCGTGAAAGCTTTGCTGTGACAAGAAAATTTGCGCCATCAATCCAGATCTTTGCAAACATCGGGGCACCGGAGCTTGCAAAAGGATTGACGGAGAGTGACATCAACATTATGCTTGAGCTGCTGGAGGCTGATGGATTGATAATCCACCTTAATGCCGCACAGGAGCTGTTTCAGCCAGAAGGCAACACAAACTTCAGAAATGTTCTTGAACAACTTGCGCTTCTCATCAACAGAATTGCGGTACCTGTCATTGTCAAAGAGGTTGGATGCGGTATTTCGGCGACCGTTGCACGCCAGCTTATGGAAGCAGGCGTGAGCGTCATTGATGTTGCCGGCGCTGGGGGTATCAGTTGGCAGAAAGTTGAGGAAGTCCGTTATACAAGAAAATTTGGCAATGAAACACGGTTCAGTTCTTCGGCTCTCGAGGAACTGCTGAACTGGGGAATTCCTACCGCGCAATGTCTGCTGGATATCCAGAAACTGAAAAAAGAGTCGCCTGAATTTATGGATGTTCAAATCATCTCCTCCGGCGGAATTCGGTGTGGCACTGATATCGCAAAATCACTGGCACTTGGCGCCCAGCTTGCAGCTTCGGCGCGAGGAATTCTTCAAGCCCTTCACGAGGGGACTCTTGAACATACTCTTGAAACCTGGCTGAACGACCTCAGGGCAGTCATGTTCCTGACCGGCGCCTCGACAATCAGCGGGCTTCGGAACAAACACCTTATTCTCAAACAATGACCGATTTCATCATGACTATGCCTATTACTCAAAAACTTGTTGAAAAAAAGTACTCTCTCTACCACAAAAAAATCAATGATGCTCTCGGAAAATGTTTTGACAGAGAAAGCCCGCTCACTCTTTATGCGCCAGCACGATATATTCTTGAAGGAAAGGGAAAAAGAATTCGTCCCTTTCTTTCACTGCTTGCCTCTGAAGCAGTATGCGGCTCTTCAGAAAATGCCCTCAATGTAGCCCTTGCTGTTGAGGTTCTGCATAACTTTACCCTGATCCACGACGATATCATGGATCAGGCAGAACTCCGGCACGGCAGACCAACTGTTCACAAGCAATGGAATATCAATGCAGCCATCCTGTCGGGAGATATGATGATTGCTTATGCCTATGAACTTGCCTTGCAGGCAAAAAGCAACCGCCACTCTGAACTGATTCATATTCTGAACGATGCAAATATCACCATTTGTGAAGGGCAGGCTCTTGATATGGAACTTGAAGAAAAAAAAGATGCCACAATAACTGACTATCTTGACATGATTTCCAAGAAAACAGGCCGCCTTATTTCTGCGGCACTTGAAGCTGGAGCTGTTGCCGGGAATGCAACCGACGAGCAGCTTCAGAAGCTGGTTCTTTTTGGTGAAAAAATCGGGCAGGCATTCCAGATACAGGATGATTATCTTGATATTATGGCTGATCATGGAAAATCAGGTAAAATGGTCGGAGGTGATGTCATCAATGGCAAAAAAACTTACCTGCTCCTTCGATCTCTGGAACTGACCTCAGGAGCGGAACATGAACTTCTGAACTCCATTATCGTCAATAAAGGCATCGGCGCAGACAGGGTGCCTGACGTAAAGAAAATCTATGAACGCTGTGGCGTTCTTGAAGAAACCGCCACACTGATCAACCGTAATACTGATGAGGCTCTCACGGCAATAAACGACCTGCCTCATGCCGAAGGACGGGAATACCTGCGGGGGTTTGCGAACATTCTCCTTAAAAGGGACTTCTGAAGTCAGTGCTTTATGGCCGTTTCCGCTGAAATGGACAACAGGATGCTTTTGCTGGTACTGACTCTTATCCCGGGTATTGGACCCGCAAGAATCAAGGCTCTGAAAAACCATCTGCCGAACCTGACCGACATCTTGCATTCTGGTGTTGATGAATTAATGATCGTCCCGGGAATCGGAGAATCTCTTGCTCGACAAATTCATCATTTTCTTCACCATGCTCCAACACGACAAGCCGCAGAAAAGGCAGCAGAAGAACAGATTGCTGAACTTCATCGCTATAATGCACAAATTATAACCATTCTTGACCCTGAGTATCCACCTCTTTTACAGGAGATTTATGACCCGCCCTCCTGTTTGTTCGTAAGAGGCGCGCTTCCGGACGTTCATGCTCCCGGGCTGGCTGTTGTGGGTACAAGATACGCATCACAATATGGCAAGCAGGCCACCGCTATGCTTTGCCGTGAAATAGTAAACTGTGGCATTGTTGTTTTCAGCGGTTTGGCTTATGGGATTGATATGGCCGCACATACTGCTGTCCTTGAACACGGAGGCACCACTGTGGCTGTACTGGCAAGTGGCGTTGAGACTATCTATACTGACCCTAAAGGCAAAATATGGCCGAAAATCATTGAGCAGGGAGCAATTATTTCAGAAGAGTGGTTTGGCTCAGCGCTCTCACCCGGGAAGTTTCCGAAAAGAAATCGCATTATATCAGGAATCTGTTCAGGAACCATTGTGATAGAATCTGATCTGAAAGGAGGATCACTGATTACTGCGGCATCCGCCCTTGAACAGAACCGGGAGGTGTTTGCAGTACCAGGGAGCATATTTTCACGAACATCAAAAGGGACAAACAAACTGATCCAGCAGGGACAGGCAAAAGCTGTCATGAACGTTGAGGATATTATCAGTGAACTTGGTGCGCCGTTTTTACAATGTCGTTCTGGACTACCGGTATTACAGAATAAGTCTCAACAGAACCGTCTTACTCCTCAGGAAAGAGCTGTTTTACACTATATGGGCTCTGAACCGATTCAAATCGATGCACTGGCCACCGCATCAATGATGGATGTTTCTACACTTCTTGTGCATCTTTTTGAACTTGAGATGAAAGAAGCTGTAACACAACATCCCGGACAGTTTTTCCTTAAAAGAATTATCTGAATCTTCCGCCCTTTCAAAAATACTGGTTTTTCAGTTACATATAGTTTTTTCTCAAGGAATTATTACCTTGAAAAGTATGATTGTTTCCAATTCTACAGAACAAAGATATCGAATCATTAACATGCTAACCAAAACATTAAAATTGATGACTCACTCCAGAGGATTTATGAACATGTCTCGCCGTATCATTATGGCGGTTGTACTGGGCCTGCTACTGATTGCACCTCAATCTTTTGCCGCACAGAATGCTGAAAAAGTAGGAGTTGTGGATTCAGGAAAAATTTTGCAACTGTTGCCTGACACAAAACAAGCTGATACAGCCTTGCGAACATTTGCTGCGCCGTTTCAAAAAGAGCTTGAGCGCATGAATGGTGAGTATCAGAAATCAGTCCTTGCCTATCGCCAGCAGGGAGGGTCCATGTCAAAAGCAGTCAGAGAGCAGAAAGAAAAGGATCTTGCACTTAAAGGCCAGGCTGTTGAAAAATATCAGCAGGAGAAGTTTGCACGTGGAGGTGTCGTTGATGCAAAACAGCAGGAGCTCTATCTCCCGATACGTAAAAAAGTGCTTGCTTCTGTTGAATCAATTGCCCAGTCTGAGGGATTCTCCCTGGTTGTTGAAAAAAGCACCGCGCTCTTTACAACCCCTGAGAACGATCTTACTTTCAAGGTGATGAACCAGTTGAATATCAAATAATCAGCTTCTGATTTGAATAAATTCACTGTTCTTTTTGCTCAAGTTCTAATGGTTGTTGTATCAGGATGCGGCGATCCCGTGAAGGAACACCGATCTCCTGATACAGCGTATATTGGTCTTAATCATCCTGTTCAGGAAGGCTGGTCCATCAGGATTGCTTTGACTGAATCCGGAATCAAGCGAGGAATCATTGAAGCAGGTCATGGAGCAGAATATCGGGTAAATGGCCATAGTGAACAGCATCTCGACGAAGGAATCAGGGTTACCCTCTTTGACATCAAAGACAATACAACAACAATCATAACAGCCCAGAAAGCAGTTATTCATGACAATCAGGATATTGAAGCTCAGGGCAGCGTCGTTATTAGAGCCGGAGGCACAACATCAATAAAAACAGAGTATATCAAACGAACGGCCAGCGATAAAATGATTCGTTCCGACAGGTTTGTGACAATTACCAGGCTTGATGAAACCATTCGGGGAGAGGGTTTTGAGAGTGATCAGGCCTTGAAAAGATACCGGATTTTCCGGGGAAGCGGTGAGGCATTTATAAAACAATAGAAGTTTGTTTCTTCATGAAATTACACGTCCTGAAATCAAAAATCCATAACGCTATAGTGACAAGTGGTGATCTCGAATATGAAGGAAGCATCACCATCGACAATGAACTGCTTGAAATGGTGGATATGATCCCAAATGAAAAAGTACTTGTTGTCAACAACAATAACGGAGAGAGATTTGAGACATATATTATAAAAGGCGCTCATGGTTCCAGAGAAATTCAGCTCAACGGCGCGGCTGCCCGATGCGCGCTTGTTGGTGATGAAATTATTATCATGACTTTTGCTCTTCTGGATGAGGCTGAAGCGCGAAACTTTAAACCAATGGTCCTTATTGTCGACAGGGAGAACAACCCCAAAAGCAGACACCTTGTCGGGGAACCTGATCAATCGTTAACCTGATCCCCTCTGTTATTCCTCACCATTTCAAGAAATCAATGGCACTTGCAGTAATCATCATGGCCGCCGGAAAAGGAACCAGAATGCAATCAGACCTGCCAAAGGTACTGCACAAGGCAAATGGACGCCCCCTTATCGACTATGTTCTTGATACCTCTCAATCTCTTGGGCCTGAAAAAATAGTTATCATTGTCGGACACCAGGCAGGGCTTGTCAAAGAGGCTGCTGCCCGAGACGGAGTAAGTGTTGCTCTGCAGGAGCCTCAACTCGGAACAGGCCATGCCATCATGCAGGCTGAAGCTTCGCTCATTGACTTTGATGGAGAATTACTTATTCTTTCTGGAGATGCACCTCTGGTTACTGCTGAAACATTGCAGAAATTGATTGCATTTCACCGTTCAAGAGAGGCCGTGGCAACAGTGCTGACGGCTGAACTGCATGACCCGACAGGATATGGAAGAGTTATCCGGCAGAACAGCGGTGACAACGTTCTGAAAATTGTTGAACAGAAAGATGCTTTAGAAAATGAACGTGCCGTCAAAGAGATAAATTCCGGAGTTTATCTTTTCAATAAGCAGTTACTTTTTGAGGCGCTGCAACAGATCAACACCAACAATGCTCAGCAAGAGTACTATCTGACCGACGTTTTTGGTATCTGTTTTCAAAGCGGTTATAAAGTTTGCGCATTCAAAACCGACAATCCAGACGAAATTCTCGGTATTAACACTCCTGAACAACTTTTTGAAGCTGAACAGTTACTGATCAGGGGGAAAAAATATCCTGTCTGAAATAATGAAAACAAACTTATTTCCTGGATCGCCGTGTTTTTTTTGCCACAACCAGAGTCCCTTTTTTCTGCTGGATATCGGTGTTTGTTGAACCGGGAATGGTGATGTCTATATCTGAACTGTCATCCTGGATGCCAGTATCATGCATGGAGTAAAACTCGACAAGATTGCCATCAGGATCCATGACAAAGAAGGCACGACCTTCCCGGCGATGAGCTGGACGAGTCACCATGTGGACACCTTTATCTTCAAGATAATTGGCAGCAGCATCAACTTCTGCATCTGAAGCAAGCCTGAAACCAAAATGATCCACCCTGATATCTCTGCCATCTGGTGAACCGGGAGTTTCCGCCTTCACAAGCACAAGCATATCTGAGTTAAGACGAAGAAATGAGATATTTGCGCCTACCCGGTGATCAAGCTTGATGCCAAGAATATCACTATAAAATTCTTCGGCCAGACGCAGGTCATTAACCCGAAGAGTAATCTGGTTAATCCCCGTCAGTTTCATCATCTTCTTCTGTTTGAACAACCTTTTTCTCTACCGGTTTTTCCAGGATATAGTCATATTTGCGGTCGAAGTACTGGGCAACAGCCTTATGGGATGATTTTTCACGAAATTCAAATTCAACACTGATTTCTATCTGCTCGGGAAAAATCTTGTCTGATTCTGATTCGCTGCTCGGATTTCGAATCATCTCTTTGTAAGGAAGAAGCTTGTCCTCAAGTTCAGCGCGCTCTTCATCATGCAGCTTTTTTGCTCTTTTTGAAATTGCGACCACCGTTTCATACAAATTCGAGTGCGCTCTTCTTAATTTATTCAGATCAACTGGCTTAACCGACATTGCGCTATATTTTACGTTTTTAAAAGAAATTTATTGATTATTGCTGTCACCGTATCAACAGCATTATCAAGATTATCGTTGACGACCACCTCATCAAACTGGTCTGCATACTCTAACTCCAGACGGGCACGCTCAAGTCGCCCTTTCAGGCCATCCTCATCTTCACTGTTTCGTTCTTTAAGTCTCTGCTGTAATACCTCCATGCTCGGAGGTTTAATAAAAAGGAGCAATGACGTATCAGGAAAAAGTTTTTTCAGATTCATTGCTCCTTTCACATCAAGATCGAACAAAATATGTGTACCGGAATCAATGACTTCGCATGTTTTATCAAGCAACGTACCGTAATAATTGCCAAAGAAGAATTCATATTCAATAAATCCACCGTTGTGAATTTTAGCCTCGAAATCCTCTTTTGCAAGAAAATAGTAGCTTACCCCTTCTTCTTCTCCAGCCCTCTTCTGCCTGGTTGTCGCTGAAACTGAAAATCTGATATTCGGTATACGCTGAAGCACAATGTTGGCAATGGTTGACTTACCGGTACCCGATGGTGCTGAAAAAACAACCAGTTTTCCACGCTTCTGCTCTCCTGTCATGAAACTACTCTATATTTTGCAGTTGTTCCCTTATCTTTTCCAACTCTTCCTTGATTTGGACAATTTTCTGGGAGATTTCTGCATTCTGGGATTTTGACGCAATCGTATTCGCTTCGCGCAACTGCTCCTGAAGCAGAAAATTCAACTTCCTGCCAGTACCACTTTCATCGTTTTCCAACTCTTCAAGAAAGAACTTGTTATGACTGGCAAAGCGGGTCAGCTCTTCAGTAATATCAAGTTTATCCGCAGCGAGAATCAATTCCATTTCAAGCCGATCCTTGCTGTAAGCCAAATCCTTCCCTGCTATAATCTCAACTTTTGCCGCAAGTTTTTTTCTGATTGTCTCAAGATTATCAGAGGCAAGTGTCGTGATGATGCCAAGAATACGCTCTATCTCAGCAATTCTGCTACTGAAATCTATGGAGAGCTCCTCCCCTTCCCGGCGTCGCATGGTCTTGAGTCGAACGATGGCATCATGCAACAACGTCTTGACAAAAGGCCAGCACTGATCAGCTCTGTCAAAAGAGGTCGTGCCGGTATCAAATATTTCAGGAAACCTCAGTATATGTTCAAGCTGAAGATCGACATCAAGTTCCGCCTCCCTCCTGAGAGTATCAAGCAGCTCTTTATAAGCTTTTACTTTTGCGACATTGATGCTGACTGAGATGGGCTGCTCTTCTTCAATCTGAATCTGAATAAACGCAGATATTTTCCCCCTCTGAAAATGAGCGCGGATCATCTCCCTGACTTCAAGTTCAAAAGAGAGTAACTGACGAGGAAGCTTGACACTGATTTCAGCAAAACGGTTGTTGACGGAACGCAACTCTACAAGAGTCCGAACACCATTTTCCAAAGCCTCTGCACTGCCATATCCGGTCATACTTTCCAACATAGCTTTCCAACGTATATTCTTTGTTAAAAAGAGAGCCTGCAAGAGGTCACTTTGCTGAAATCAGGCAACTGGCACTTTTATTTGCGAAGATCAAGTTCACCGATCACTTTACGATAACGATCGATATCTATATTTTTAACGTAATTGAGCATTTTTTTACGCTTTGCGACCAGCATCAGCAAGCCCCGACGGGAATGCTTGTCCTTTGGATGCAGTTGCAAATGACCGGTAAGATCACTGATTCTGCGGGTGTATAACGCCACCTGCACCTCAGACTTTCCGGTATTCTTTTCAGAAGCGCCAAACTGCTTGATAACTTCGGCTTTATATTCTTTTGTCAGGCTCATGTCGTTTCGATTGTTATGTTAAATCAGTTGACCTTTAATATAATATTATTAGCAATACAACTCCACCGTTTTTTTATCTTTTTCAAGCTGGATTTTCAACTCTTCAAGATTACGAAATTTCTTCTCATCCCTTATAAACTTGAGCAAACTGAACCTGAGGAAGCTGCCGTAAAGGTCTCCACTATAACCCAGGAGATGTGCTTCAACTGTTTTAATGCCTTCAGAAGAGATCGTTGGCCGAACTCCAATATTTATCAAGGCCATAAAAGTTACGCCATTTACTGAGGTTTGAGCCAGATAAACACCAGATCGGGGCAGCAGTTTTCCAGGATCGGACAGCATGAGATTCACTGTCGGGAAACCGATTGTTCGTCCAAGTTTCTCGCCTTCTACCACGGTGCCAGTAATCATATAGGAAGAGCCAAGAAATTCATTGGCCTCTTCAAGCTGCCCGCTTTCAAGCAGTGTCCTTATCCTCGTACTGGAAAAATGTTCATTTCCAATGAGAACTTCATCGACGACCTCCACATCAACATGCAGCTCACGTCCCAAACTTTCCAGCTTTTCACGACTCCCGCTCCTGTCCCGACCAAAAGCATGATCATATCCAACAATAACACATTTTGCGCAGAGCAGTGAGACAAGAATATTCCTGATAAAATCATCTGAACTTCGCGCAGCAAAATCTGCGGTAAATCTTATAATAACAAGCAGATCCACTTGCTCACGTGCAAGAAGATCAATTTTTTCATCAAGGGTGGTCAGCAAACCAAGCGGACCTGAAACACCTCCCTTAAGCACCCTTCTTGGATGCGGCTCAAACGTCACCACAACACTCCTCAAACTGCGACTTTTCGCAACAGAAACCAGCCGGGAGATAATCGTCCTGTGCCCTTTATGCACACCATCATACGATCCAACGGTCACAACCGAAGGAATGGGCAAAAAATCGAGAGGTGAACTTGAACCATAATTGAAGACAAGATTATTATAATATTCAACAATGCGCATGGATTCTTTTATCTCCCTTCACTCAGATTGGTGTTTGATGCCTTCTGAAGAATGCCTTCAATTGCCTCTGATATTGTTTGAGCTGAACTCAGTTGCCAATGACCAATAGAGAGTCGCCTCAGTGAAGCCAGATAGCCCCCGACACCCAGAGCAGAACCAAGCTCATGAGCAATAACACGGATATAGGCTCCCTTGGAGACATGAAGGATAAAATATACTATCGGAAATTCGATACGGGTAATTTCAAAACGATGAATGACAATCTCTTTGGCTCTTCGCTCTTTAATCACCACCCCTTTTCGGGCATGTTGGTAGAGTCGTTTTCCATTATGCCAGGCTGCCGAATGCATGGGAGGCTGTTGCTGATGCTGACCAACAAATCCTGAAGCTATTGACCTGACCTCCTGTTCCGTCAGGTGGGTAAAAGGTAAATATCCATATTCTTCGGTTTCAGTATCATGACTTTCCGTCATAACACCAAGCTTGATCGTCCCTTCATAAACCTTGTCAAGCACCTCAAGCGTGGCAATCTCTTTGGTTTTGCGACCTGTAGCAAGTATCAGCAGGCCAGTTGCCTTTGGATCAAGGGTTCCGCAATGACCAACTTTACGTTGCAGGCCACAGCTTTTAAACGTATTTCTGATTTTAGCCACGACATCGAAGGAGGTCCAGTCGAGCGGTTTATCAATCAGAAGAAACTCTCCTTCATCCGGTTGAGATTCTCTGTTGTGTTGTACATCCATGCAAACTGTTTACAAGACGCTCTCAGTTAATCGTTTTCAACGGGACCTTTTCTCACTTCATTCAAGAGCTGCTCAATTCTGTGAGCACGCTCATACAGATGATCTTCATGAAATTCGAGTTCCGGAATACGCCTGAAATGGTGACGAATTTTTGAGGAAAGAATTTTTCTGATACTTTTTGTCTTCTCCTTAAGAGAGGCCATAGCCTCAACCCGCTCTTCAGCCGAACCAATAATAGAAAAATAAAACCTGGCGATGCTCAGATCAGGAGTTATCTTCACATCAACCACCGTTATAATCGGTCCATTTCGTGGAAGCTCCTTTTGAAGAATCGCCCCAAGTTCATGCTGCAGCAGAGATGCTACCCTATCAGTCCGTATTGACATGGATCAACAATAAGCCGTTCAAAGTTTTCTTTTTTTCTCTACAATTTTATAGGCTTCAACAATGTCTCCAACCTTGATATCGTCATAGTTCTTCAGGCTCATGCCGCACTCATAGCCAGCATCGACCTCCTTGACATCATCCTTGAAGCGCCTGAGAGCCGCAAGCTGACCTTCGTAAATCTGAACACCGTCACGAAGAAGACGGACTTTGGAATCACGGAAAACCTTGCCGTCCAGCACATAACATCCACCAACATTGCCAATTTTCGGCACTTTAAAGATCTGGCGAATCTCAAGAGAACCGAGGCTCTCTTCATGAAGTTCGGGTGAAAGCATTCCTTCGAGCGCTTTCTCGACATCTTCAAGCACATGATAAATGACACTATAAAAGCGGACGTCAAGATCTTCCTTTTCTGCAAGTTTTTTTGCATTGACATTAGGACGTACCCTGAAACCGATGATAATGGCGTCGGAAGCTGCCGCAAGCAGAACGTCAGTTTCCGTAATCTGCCCAACACCCTGATGAATAATCTGAACCTTGACCTCATCATTCTGAATTTTCATCAACCCGTCAGCAAGAGCCTGAATAGAGCCATCAGTATCTGCCTTGATAATGACACTCAGCTCTTTCATCAGACCTTCCTTGATCTGACGTGCAATACTGTCAAGCTTAACGCGGGTACTACGGCGGAAATCATGTTCCCGACGGATAACCTGCCGCTTCTGGGCAAGATCCCGAGCCTCCCTGTCTGTCACCATAACCGTCAGGCTATCACCTGATTGCGGAAGATCCTCAAAACCAAGGACCCTGACCGGCTGTGACGGGTTTGCAAAAAGAATTCGTTTACCTCTCTCATCCATCAGCGCACGAACCTTGCCCATCGTATTTCCTGCAACAAAAGGATCACCGACCTTGAGAATTCCTCGCTGCACGAGAACAGTTGAAATAACTCCCTTGCCCTTGTCAAGCTCGGACTCAACAATAATACCGCTCGCTGGAATCTCCCTTGAATAGTTGCCTTTCAACTCCCTCATTTCAGCCTCAGTCAGCACCTTTTCCATGAGTTCCGCAATGCCTATACCTTTCTTGGCTGATATCTCCTGGCACTGATACACTCCGCCCCACTCCTCAACAAGCACACCTGCCTCTGATAACTGGGTCTTGATCTTCTCCGGATTGGCTTCAACCTTGTCAATTTTATTGAGAGCAACAACAATCGGCACTCCTGCCGCTTTCGCATGGTTAATTGCCTCAATTGTCTGTGGCATAACACTGTCATCAGCCGCAACGACAAGGATAACAATATCGGTCACCTGTGCACCTCGTGCCCGCATGGCCGTAAAGGCTTCATGTCCTGGTGTATCAAGGAACGTGATTTTTCGGTTGCCGTCTACCGTCACTTCATAAGCGCCGATATGCTGGGTAATACCACCAGATTCACCTGCAACAACCTTGCTGCTGCGAATATGATCGAGAAGAGAAGTCTTTCCGTGATCAACATGTCCCATGATCGTCACGACCGGTGGACGTGTCTGTAAATCAGCTTCCGCATCCTCCTCAATTACCACAGCAGTGGCTTCTATCTCTGAAATAAATTCAGCCTCAAAACCAAATTCAAGGGCAATGAGTTCAATTGACTCTTTGTCAAGACGTTGATTGATGGTAACAAATTTGCCAAGGGCAAAACATTTCTGGATAATATCCTTTGCCGTAATACCCATAAGCTCAGCCAGTTCATGCGGCGAAGCATATTCGGTAACCCTGACAATCATCCGCTGTGACTCACGAAACGCCTCATCCTCTTCGTGCTCACGCTCACGCTCATGCCTGCGCATCTTGCGGAATTTCTGCCGTGAACCAGTTCCGCTTTTATCCTCAATACCACTGATGGTCTTTTGAATATTCGCCGAAATGACCTTGTCATCTATCTCGGGCTTCTTTTTCTTCTTCCCTTTTTTCTTTTTAATGGAAGAGCCCTCAGCAACCACAGCAGGCTTTGACTTCGCGTCAACAGTTGCCTTGACAAGCTTCTTGGGAAGAAGCACTTTCTCTTCTTCGCGAGCAAGCTCTGTTCCCTTGGGATCAAACTCGTCTTTCAAGGCATCAGCCTGCTCCTGGAAATTCTTTTTCCGGTTTTTTTTATTCCTTCCAGCACGCATATCAAGAGTACCAAGCACCGTCAGCCCACCCATCATCTGCGGAGCATCAAAAGAGACCAAATGCTCATTAGCAAGTGGCTCATCCTTTTTGGCCTCAGGCTCAAACTCAGGCTCCGCTTCAGGTTCTGTCTCAGCTTCTGCCTCAGGCTCAGAGAGTTCAATAAATTCAGGAACTGCTGGCAATTCAGACAATTCAGTGACTTCAGCAACTCCATCGGCCTCAATCAGCTCTGGCTTCTCGACAACAATAATTGGTTGTGGTATAACTAATTCAGGAATTGCCTGCCGAACAGTGGCTGGAATCGACTCTTTTTTAACTTCATGAACGACAACGGCAGGAATAACCGGAGCAGGAGGTGGGCTGAGCGTTTCACTGAGATGCTGCTCTTTTTCATAGGTCTTCCGTGACTGCTCCTCAAGCCTCGACAAGCGCTTCTCCTTCTCCGCCCTTATTTTTTTGGTTTCATCAACCATTTTCTTCTCAACGCTGAAATGGCCAAAAATCAGACTGTGCATCTCTTCGCTGACCATAGAGGATGTAGAAGCTACCTTGCCCCCTTCCTGCTTGACAAAAAGTAATACCTCCTGCGGGCTCACCTGGAGCTCTCTTGCTATATCACTTATCCTGTATTTCTTTCCCATCTCATCAAGGGCCATTACATCCTCCTCTGGATTTATAAACTCTTTACGCTTCAGCCAAAGCTCAGTCTCTGAGCAATGCTCATGATTCATCAACCGCTAACTCAACAGGATCCGGAGAGATAGTATCATCAAAAAGAGCCTCCAGATCAGACTCGGTGAACTGTTCCTTGACGGTTTTATAAATATTTTCAGCAATCTTTTTCCAATAGCGCTTTTCTTCGTCGGTCACTTTTCGCTCCCTCGGTTTCACTGCGCTCTTGAAACTTTTTCCAAAAACAGTCTGCTCCTCTGCTTTTGGAGAGCCCAAAAGCGAGAGTTCAATCTCATCAACTCCAGCCTTCAATACTTTTTTTGCTGTATCAAGACCTCCATCCAAAAGCTGGTAAATCATATCATCACCAAACTCCTCGCGGAATTCGATAATATCAATATCAGTTGGATCTTCAGTCGATTTGTCTATGACATCGCGATAAACATCAATTTCATAACCGGTAAGCTTTTCTGCCAGATGGATATTGTTGCCGTTTTTTCCGATAGCATATTTGATCTGGTCTGGCTTGAGCATGACCCTCGCTTTCCGGGTTTTAATATCAGCATGAATGGTCAGAGGATCAATTTTGGCCGGCTGCATAGCTCTTGAGATATAAATCTGCGGCTCGTCAGCATAGTAAATCACATCAATATTTTCATTGTTTAACTCTTTAACAATGCTCTGAATACGTTTACCCCGATATCCAACCGTTGCGCCCACAGGATCAATCCTTGCACTGGTTGATTCAACGGCAACTTTCGCCCGTTCACCAGGCACCCTTGCAATAGCCTTGATGACAATAAGACCATCCAGTATTTCAGGAACTTCATGTTCAAAAAGCTTATACAAGAAACGGTCATCTACTCTTGAGACAATGACCTTCATGCCTCCATCAGCTTTTTCCCGCTCAACCATACTACCGTCATCCAGCCGTACTTTCGCTTTTTCACGTTCAATACGCTTGATATAGAGCTTCATCCTTGGGGTGCGACGCGGATTATCCTTTTTCATCATCTCGGACTTCGGCAAGACAAGCTCAACTCGGTGATCTTTTGATGTGTTATACGTGAAAATAACTTCGTTTGCGCGAATCTGGTAAACCTCGCCTGCAACAATTTCACCAACTTTTTCAAGACACTCTTCATAAACAACAAGTCGTTCGAGATCCCTGACTTTTTTCTGTACAGACTGCTTGATAATCTGTATGGATTTGCGACTCAGATAATCGTCCAGCCTGATCGGGCCTTCTTCATAATAATCCCCAATTTCAAGGGAGTCATCAATCTTTCTTACCTCATCAAGACTGATTTCAATACTCTCAATGTCAACTTCCTTGACAATCTTTTTCAGAATATAGACTTCAAAGTCCCCACGTTCGGGGTTGATGAAAATGTTGGATTCCACTTCAGGATCGTAATCTTTCCTGAGCTGTTTCTGGATAATATCCTTCAGGAGATCGGCAATATCCATTTTAACAGCCGCACTTTCGGTGCGTTTATCCAGAAAAATTTTAGACTGCTCAATTTCTCCAAATGCACTGGCAATCTGCAACCTCCTGTCCTGTCCCTCATCTTTTATCTTCTTTTTGACCATCTCTATCTTGGATTGTACATTTTGTAAAAGACAATTTCCACTCCCCGTATAAACCTGCTATAACTCAGCTTCAGGAACCGCCCGAATTACTTGATTAAGGTACAGTGTGACGGCTTCCTGGTTCGGCTGCTGCCCTTTTCTTTTCTCTTTTTCCGGCATAATGACAATACGTGCACCACTTTCTTCTGAAAGCAATGCTTCGAGAAGATGACCATTCAACTCCACCTGATCACCAAGAGAGTCGATGTATCGGATTTGCAAAAGTTTTCCAATGTGCCTTATATACTGCCGTGGAAGAATAATGGGTTCACCAAGACCGGGAGATGAAACCATCAAGTCAAAATTCTCACCGATCAACTCCAAAAGCTCATCGTCACCCTCAAGCTTTTCCCTGATCCTTCTGCTGAGAAAAGCGCACTGATGAATCTGAATACCATTATCAGCATCCATAAGAATCTCTATCTTCCTGCCGCTTCCTTTTCCTTTAACCTTAAGATCAATAAGATAGACCCCTTCACCCCTGGTACCAACGGACTCCGTAATAACCTGAAGAACACAATTCACGATGCGCTCTTGCATGAACACCTCACAGGAACTTTTATAGAAAACAAAAAAGTGGGGAACACCCACTTCAGATAAGATAATTCCACACCCTTTTTCAAATCAAGCAGGCTATTATACAAAATAATCTGGGAACAGCAAAATCAGTTATTCCACATCATCCTTATGCTGACTGAGATGGCTTTCGATAACTTCAAAATCTGCCTCCTCGACACGTTCTCCAGAAGAAAAAGGGGATGAAGAATTTCTGCTGTTGTTGACACTCTTTTTATTGAAGAAAAACAATCCCCCGCCAAGCAGACGCAAAGCCAGTCGCATCAACAGGAAAAGCACAATAACAAGAAGAATAAATTTCAGCATAACAAGAAAACGTTAGCAAGGATCATGACTGCGGGCCCCTGGCTGGAAAAATTTACTGCGTATTCAGCAATGCCCTGAGACGGTTTTCGTTGACACGGTATTTGAAAACCTGAACACCATCAACAAAAATGACTGGAATGTGAAAGCCGAAGGCGGCAAGCAGTTCAGGGTTATCGGAAATATCAACTTTTTCAAAATCAAACGGCACAGAAGCCTTGACTTTTTGCAGGATTTCCAAAGCCTCATCACACAGACAACACTCCTTTTTCCCATAGAGCGTCACATTATGGAGTTTGATCGTCATCAGTCAACAACCTCTTTCGTTGCGGATTCATGCAGAAACTCAAGCAATGCCTCCAATGAAAATATTTGCTGTTCCGAACTCACCAGATTTTTCAGCGAATAACTGCCTGTAGTATATTCGTTGGCACCAATAAATAACGCATAGGCGGCTTTCATCCGGTTTGCCTCTCTCATCTGTGCTTTCATGCTTCTTGCTGCCAAATCCATTTCTGTGCTGATACCTGCCTTGCGCAATCGCCAGGCTATGGCCAGCGCATGGTCCGCCAGCTCCTGCTGCTGAACAACAACAAAAACAAGCGGCACGGGATGGTTTAAAGAGGCCAAAAGTCCCTGTTTTTCCATCGTTATCAACAGCCTCTCCATCCCCACAGCAAAACCAGAAGCCGGGACATCCGAAGAGCTGCCAAGCTCCCGGGCAAGGCTATCATAACGCCCGCCACCTCCTATGGCATCCTGGGCGCCAAGCTCAGAGCTGGTCACTTCAAAGGCGGTATGACAATAATAGTCAAGTCCACGAACAAGGCGATGATCAATTTCATAAGGAATATGCCGCTCTGAAAGATAGAAAAGCACTTTCTCAAAATCCTGCAGCGAAGCATCATTAAGGAAATCATACAACCGGGGAGCACCAGCAATCAGCTCTTTCAGTGCAGGATTTTTTGAATCGAGGATTCTGAGCGGATTTTTTTCGAGCCGATCTTTTGATGCGTCATCAAGGACTTCGTTAAACGGCGCAAAATAAGCCTGCAAAGCTTCACGATAGCGAAACCGCTCTTCGGTATTGCCAAGAGTATTAATCCTGAGCTTCAAACCCTTTAAGCCAAGTGACTCAAAGACATGCATCATCAGTGTTATAACCTCGGCCACAGCCGCAGGTGAAGAGACACCAAGAAGCTCGGCTCCAAATTGCGAGAACTGACGCTGCCTGCCGGCTTGCGGCCTCTCCTTACGAAAAAGTTCGCCAATGTAATAAAGCTTGTGAACAGGAGCCGAAGAAAACAGGTTATGCTGAAGCACGGCTCTCATCACCCCGGCAGTCATCTCCGGACGTAACGTCACCGAACGACCTTGAGGGTCTGGCTGAAAAGAGAACATCTCTTTGCCGACAATATCAGTGGTTGAACCTATACCTCTCTGGAAAAGCTCGGTATATTCAAAAACCGGAATCCGTATCTCATTGAATCCATACAACGAAGCAAGTGTATGAACAACACTTTCAACATACTTCCACTGTGCGGACTCTTCAGGAAAAATATCTTTTGTGCCCTTTACTGCCTGGTACTGCGACATATAAACTAAATCTCCGGAAAATCCTTTTCCTCTTCTCTGAAAAGCTCAATAATCTCTCGTGACGATGTGGCACGCACCAGTTTCTGGCGAACGTCCTCTTTGCCGGCAAGCTTCGTAATCCGCCCGAGAAGCTTCAAATGCTCTGCAAGCATCTCTTCGGGGGTTGCAAGAAGAAACACAATCTTGACCGGCTGATTATCAATCGAATCAAAATCAAGTTCGTTCTGCAACGTTGCAAATGCCATAACCGGCTGGCTGACACCAGAACTCTTGGCATGGGGAAGAGCCAATGCCTTACCGATACCCGTTGACATATCCTGTTCCCGCTTGAGAACATCCTCCCGAAGCTTCATGATATCTTTTACTCCCGGATGACCTCCTACCATGGAAAGCATTTTTTCAATCACCTGGCTTTTCACGGCAAGCTCAAGATTCAAGTCAATATATTTTTCGGAAAGAAGGCCTTCAATTTTCATTATGCCAACCTCTTACGGTTAAAACCCCTGCCTGTGAACAAATGATCTCTGCATTACGGGTTTAAAAATGCAATATAAAAAACATTCAGGATTCGATACCGTTAAACGCTTTCACTCTTATGATCAATTCAGAGATGAAATGTGATAAAGTAAATAAATGGAGAGACAAACATGATGGTGTCAAATCTGTCAAGCACACCTCCGTGACCAGGAATAAGAGCAGATGAGTCCTTGACCCCGGCATCTCTCTTTAACATAGACTCAATCAGGTCACCGGCCGGACTTGCCAAACCGATAAGCAATCCGGTCAGGAGCACCGTTGTTAAAGGCAGTTGCGGAACAAAATTCCCATAAATGATCGATGCAATAATACTTCCCGCCAGACCAGACAAAAAGCCTTCCCATGTTTTATGGGGGCTCAACCGCTCAAACAATTTGCGATGTATAAATTTTCCACCCAATGTACTTCCGCCAAAATAGGCGAAAATATCCGCAGACCATACGCAAAAAAACATAAGAAAAACCATGAGTTCGCCGGTTCCGTCTGTTGTCTCAAGGCGCAGTCTTAACAGAGAGCCAAAAGAGAGATTGACATAGAGCAGGCCGGGAAGCATCGCGCCAAGATTAAGAAGAGGCGATCCCTCTTTCAAAAAAAGCTCCATCACCAGAAGAACAAGCACAACTGCAAGCAAAAGCTCCCATACTTCAGCCAGATGCAGATAAAAGTTCATCTGAAACAAAAGGGTTATCAACAAGATAAGCCAGAGCGCAGGAGGATGGGCCTTGTGGCGGGCAAGACGATGAAATTCAAACACAGCAAGAAGTGCCAACAACAAAAAAAAAGAGAAAAACCATACCCCACCAACCTTGATCAGCCATAACAGAAGGGGAATACCGGCAAAAGCGACAATAATCCGCTGCAATAAATTAACACTCAAAAGCTTACCCATATATTCATGTATTAAACCACTCATCAGACGTATCATCAGCTTTTCTGCCTCTCCGACCTTCAGCACTCATGAACAGATGCTGTCGAAAAATGCAGAAAAACCTTAACAAACAGGAATGAACTACCCGCTACAAAAAACCACCACAACGGAGTATTGACCAAATACTCAGGATGAGATCCCAACATCACATCGCATCTCCCTGAAAACAGAAGCAACAACAATGCAGCAAGATTGTTCGCAAGATGAACAAAAAAAGGGACAGCAATATTACCTGTCTTGCTGTAAATATAGCCAATATACCACCCAAGCAAAGCAAGCGGAAGAAGATTTGCCGCACTCAAATGGAAAAACGCAAAAACAAATCCTGTCAAGAAAACAGCCCCGCCTGTCGACATCGAGCGAGTATAATTCTGTTGAATATAGCCTCTGAAAAAAAGCTCTTCACACACTGCGGGGGTTAGTACAAAAACAAAGGATACCGACAAAAACTCGGGAAAGCTGCGCACCAACGCAAGCTCTTTGATAAATGAATCCATTACCTCACGCTGATGCACTACTTCAGCGCCTGCCTGGCCAAGAGCTGGCCAAAGATAAATATCCTGAAGTGAAGTAACGGTATATAACAGCGGTTGAAGCAAAATAATTCCACTGACGGCAACAGCAACGGCACCGACATCCACCCTTTTAACGATTCCCAAAAAAGCCAGGCTCCCAAAAGAAAACGGATTTTTCTGGCCCGTATGCCAGGCTGCAAGCAAAATAACTGGAAGAGCAAGAGTAATAATCTGCCCAACTGATTGAATCAGGCGAAATAACGAAAGCAGACTCTTGTCGGGACGCATTGCTGTCATGGCCTCAGGACTGAAATCACCAATCAGGGAAAACAGCAAAGCACCTGCAAGCGGATAAAGTATCATTACGCCAATTAAAACAACAGTATTGACATAAAATGATGGCCGCAAAGCGATAAATGGATCAGAAGAAAAAAACGTCTGCATTGAACCGTATGCCCTTTACAATGAATCTCTGAAAATTTAATACCTTGCCTCTTCCTGAATCAGGGAAAGGAAAGCTCATGCAAGGATAAACTTCTTTTGTGGTGTATTGCCTTTTTGGGAAGCCAACTTCTGTAACCGTTATAAATCAAAACTGCCAAGGTTGCTTCGGCATAAAGATAACACAAATAATTAAAGAAGTTACGGATGAATATCATGATATTTGATGCCACACCACACTGGTCCGGTGGAGCAAACAGAATATTCTTATACAGCAACGAGCTCAAAAAACGTGGCCATGACGTCACCATCTGCTGTTTACCGGGAAGTGGCCTTGCACATCGACTTCCAGAAATAAACATTCAGGTACATACGGTAAATCCAAAATCTGATTTAAACGTATTTATTGTTCCAAAACTTATACGTCTTCTCCGGGAAAACAATATTGACGTTATTGAAATCTGCTCCCCGAAATTTTATTGGGTCGCATCAGTAGCCGCAAAACTGAGCGCACGGAAAGTTATTTTGACTCGCAATGTTCCTTACAGAAAAACCGGGATAAAAAAACTGATTAACCGCATTCTTTATGATAAGCTGACCGACAGAATCATTGCGATTTCAGATAAAATCAAACGGGAACTGATTGAAGATTTTTCTCTTCAGAATGATAAAATCACTGTGATTTATGACGGGATTGATCTCATGCAGTTCAAACAAAGAACAACAGAGCAACACCGCGTCAAACAAGAGCGATATGTTGCGGCGGTCATAAGCCGGCTTGACGAAAATAAAGGGGTGGAATGCTTTATCAATGCCATTCCAAAAATAGCTGAAAAAATTAAATCCGTTGATTTTCTTATTGTTGGAACTGGATCTATAGAAAACAAACTCAAGGCATTAACAAAACAACTCAAGATATCAGAGAGAGTTCGATTCACCGGATTCAGACAAGACATCCCTGAAATACTCTCCACTGTGGACATTACAATAATGCCTTCCCCGAAAGAAGGCATGTCAATGAGCGCTCTGGAATCCATGGCTTCAGGCGTTCCGGTTGTCGCAACAACAGGGAGCGGATTGGCTGATGTGATCGTTAATAACAGCTCAGGCGCTCTTGTGCCGCCTGATAACAGCAATGAATTGGCTGCGGGTGTCATACGATTGTTACAATCTGATTATCATCAAGCCGGAAAAGCAGCCAGAAAAATTGTAGAAGAAAAATTTTCACTGCAAAATGTTGTGACCAAGTATGAGTTGCTCATTGCAGAAATAACAAAACCCGAAACTTCCAATCCCGTAAAATGAAGCGACAGAACAAGGATAGCTGGCTATTGCGGAAGCGTTTTGCCAACATGCTCAAAATTATCGCGAAACGGAGAACAACACCGCCGCTTCTTCAGAAAGCTCCGGAAAGCATCGTGATTCTTGCCCGGGAATGTTATGGTGACTGTATTTTGCTCACCCCGCTGATCGGCACACTCAGAAGGGAGTACCCTGGGCTTTCAATCTACATCGTCGCCTTCAATCAGATCATCTTCAATTTTTTCAGCGCCGACAAGAATATTACTGCGGTGTATCATGCAAAAAAGAACATGCGACGGTATTCTAAAGGAGTTCTCTCAAAAAGATTTGACCTGCTTTTCAACCCCAAAGATCATCCATCCATCCATTTTCTCGTGCAGTCCGTGCTTATTCATGCCCGTTACAAAATAAGTCACTACAGCCCCCATCACGAAGGACTTTACGACCACCTTATCAGGCTTGCCCCTGAAACTCATGAATCAGCAAAAAATCTTTCGCTTCTGAATGTTCTCGGTTCAACGACGTTGATTCCATGCAAACCATACCTGCCTCAGATGCCGGTCTCCGCCGAGATAAAACAATTTCTGGATTCTCTTAAGCCTGACCAGCACCTGGGCATCAATATCAGTGCGGGTCATATCGGCGGACACCGCACACATGAGCAATGGTCAGAACTGATACAGAATTTTCCTGAAGAAACGTTTATCATTTTATCGGCGCCCCAGGATCTCGAAGAAAAAAGCAATCTTGAGCAATCGCACCCGAACATCCTGAAATCCCCCTCAACAAGCAACATCTATGAGGTTGGTGAAATTGTCAAAAAGCTCAGGCTTCTCATCACCCCCGACACTTCGCTGGTTCATATCGCAGCATGTTCTGACACACCTCTTATTGCCCTTTACAGAAAGTTCCTGGCTGATCGAACACAATTCGGCCCACTAAGCAGCCTGCAAAAAGCTGTCATATCACAAACACCTGATATCATTGATATTGAACCATCCCAAGTGTCTTCAGCATTACAAGAGATGCTGAAAACACTCTCATGAAAAGTTATATTTCCGAGTAACCACAAAAAAGCGGGTGATCTGCATAACAACTACCATAGCTCAATCGACATGTTCCACAACGATCGCCTCAAAATCGCTGCCATTGCCAAGAGTTTATTGCACTCTGTACTGCCACCCATGAATCACTGAGTCATGAGTATAATCTCATTCCTGACAAGCCTGTTATCAATTTTTGTTTTACTGCTCATCCTCGCCCGCTACAGAAAGCATTGCAAAAAAAAGATTCTGCGGCAGAGCAAGGAAACCTGGGCAATCGGCATCTATAACGGCAATTCCCCCCTTGAACTTTTCCCGCCTGCCAGCATTAAAAATCCGGTATTAACCGCACAAGACGTCACCGATATTTCGGCCCGTTTTGTTGCTGATCCCTTCATGATAAAAACCGACACGGGCTACCACCTTTTTTTCGAAGTACTTAATAACAAAAGAAATACCGGAGAAATCGCTTGCGCTTTCAGTCATAACGGCTTGCAGTGGGAGTATCGTAAAATTGTTCTCAGAGAACGTTTTCACCTCTCTTACCCCTATGTCTTCATGGCAGATGGAAACTATTATATGATTCCTGAATGTATGGGATCAGGTGGAATTCAACTGTATCAGGCAACACATTTTCCTGATGAGTGGAAACACATTGGAACTCTTGTAAAAGGGCTTAACCGCTTTGCAGCAACCGTCGATCCGTCAATAATTCACCACAATAACCGCTGGTTCCTCTTCAGTTATGCGCCCAAGTCAAAAAACCTCCATCTCTTTACTTCTGAAACCCTTACCGGGCCCTGGAAAGAACATCCCAAAAGCCCTGTCGTCTCCAACAGCCCACATTTCGCACGTCCTGGAGGAAGGGTAATTTTCTACAATGGCGCCATCTATCGGTACGCACAAGATGAGATCCCAAACTACGGCACCAAAGTCTGGGCATTCAGAATAAATGAACTTACAGAAAATACCTACGGTGAGGAACTGGTATCGGAAGAACCCGTTTTGCAACCCGGCCATGAGTGGTGGAACAAGACCGGCATGCATACCATAGACCCGCATCCGAGAGAAACCGGCGAATGGATTGCGCTGGTCGATGGATTCACCATGCACGTCTTATAATCCGCACAACTGCTCCATTGCCTCCGAAACAGCATTCGGTGTAATATTTTCCAGACAGCGATAATGATGGTATCTGCATGTCCTGCAAAAACATGGGGCACATGGCTCAGGGATATTGAACGCAACGCTTTTTTTGCCGACAGGATGGGTCCATACGGGACTTGTGGAACCAAAGAGACCAATAACCGGCGTTCCGATATATGCGGCAAGATGCATCAATCCAGAGTCATTTGAGATAACTGCTCGAGCGCCTGACATGATGGCAGCGACCTCCTTTAATGACGTCTTGCCAGTCAAGTCAGTAATCCTTGCAGGTGCCACTCGAACAATCTCCTGTGCCGATTCAGCATCGTCCTTTGAGCCAAGGATGACAATGTTATAGCGATCCTGCAACAAAGCGAGTTCAGAAAAATGAAGCCATTTCTTGGCAGGGCCGTATGATGCACCAGGACAGTACACAATTGAACCGATATACTTTGGATCCGGCTCAACCTTTACGCCATTCCACTCTTCAGGAGGTGAAAAGGGTGTATCAAGAATCTCGGCATATTCCCGGGTGATGTGACTCGATTTCTGATTATTACTGTTAATAACATCTTTTGGCAATGGATCAGTCAAAAGAAAGCGTCGCATTTCACGCGACAGTCCCCTTCTTACAGGCACACCTGTTTGCATTGCAAACCATGCCGAAGAGAAAGAAAAAGGTAACAGATAGATGGTGTGAAATCCACCTGTACGCACTGCTTCCAGAGTTCGCCGTCTATTGTGCGCATCACTGCGGCCATACTCAATCACCGGCAAATCGCACAACATCCTTGCCAAACCACTCATCTGCACAGGAACCAGCAGTGTCGTATGTGATCGCCGACTTTGGGGTAATCGCATCACAACGGAAAGAGCAAGAAGCATATCTCCTATCCAGTTTGGCATGAGAACAATGGAGGAATCCATACACTGAGTCTGTATTGTTGATCATTGCGCCAAAGCAGAAAAAGCGCTGTGCCCGACATATATGCGTACAAAAATAAACTTTTAGAACAGATTGCCATTATAGCAAATCACACAGCAAGTGTCGGAGATCACGGCTTCAAGGCAACAAAATGTTTTTTACTTAATTCCAGCCCAAACCAGTGTTCAAGGCGCAACATGAGGCGATGCTTTTTTTCTCGATGCGTCAGAACGTAATTGGGATCTGCCCGAAAAAGTGCTCTCTCTTTCGGAATCCATGCGTTCATCATTGAAGGATGGGAACCCTTGAACTGACGGATAATGTTCTGATCAATCTGGCTGTAGTCAATCTGCTGATGGCTTTTGTTCCAATACTTCTGCACATACTCAGATTTACGGTTCATCTCCTCCTCGCTTCGAACCCACCCATAGTGGTAAATGAATGCACCGGTATGAGCGGCATTCGGATAACGGGAAATCTTGCTTTTATCGGTCAGCACATGCCAGTAAAGACCATCAGGAGCATAAGACCTTATTGAATTTCTGATAATCCGGGCAGCACGTCGATACCAGCCGGGCGAATCGAGATAACTGTAGGCATTGCCATAAAAATGATAATAGTCGAACGTCAGCGCTTCGACCCGCTCGTCATCAAGATGACGACGACATGCCTCCACAATTTTTTGCAGATCATCCTCATGCACAATCTCGTCTCCTTCGAGATAAAAAGCCCAATCACCGGTACAGTTAAACTGAGCAATCATTTTCTGCTGGCCATACACATAGCCCCCAACCCGCATCTTGTCGTTCCAGCACGACCGAATGATACGTATCTTCGGATCGCCGATCTCCATGATCTTTTCAAGAGTATCATCATCACTATCCCCGACATTGACAACAAATTCATCGACAATCGGCAACACTGAACGAATTGATTCCCTGAATGGAAAACCAAGTATCATCCCGTTTTTGATGAAGGTAAATGCGCTGATTTTCATAATTATTTATTGTGCGAGATACTTGTTGATGCCATTGCGGCATGTGGTCAGCTTTCCTGCAATTGCCTGTTCGAGAATCCGGTCATTTTCGGCAAGCGAGTTCCTCGGATTCTCAGGATGCCCAAGATGACAGGCAAGAGCGCAGAACATGACATTACGCCGGAGAATTCCACTATTGATTAACCTCACGACAAATTCACTATCTTCCCGCCCCCATCCAATAAAATCTTCATTGAATCCGTTGATACGAATGCAGTCGTTCCTGAAAAACGACATATTGCAACTTCTTATGCCATGAAAAGAACGATTTTTCAACGCAAAAAGTCTTGAAAACCATGGGACGCGCACAGCATTTTTCCGGTTTTCAATTCCCTTGCCAAACAGGGAAAACTCAATATTCTTCGCTGCAATTCTCTCTGGAGTATACTCTTGTGAAAGGAACACTCTCGAACCCTGGATGAACGTCCCTTCAATCGCAAGTTGTCTGTGGTCATACATAAAGTCTCGGTGCAGAAGCATATCTCCATCAACAAGAACTATATAATTGCCTCTTGCCACCGCAATCGCCCGGTTCCTTGACGCCGCAGCTCGAAAGCCAAGGTCTTCCTGCCACACATGAACAATCGGTATCGCTGCTTCCGCGCGATGTCTTTCAACAAGCATTGCCGTATCACTTGTACTACCATCGTCGGCAACAATAATTTCACATGGCTGCTCTGATTGAGAAAGTGCGCTCCGGATGGCAAGATCAAGCACATCGGGTGAGTTGTAGGTCGTGATTACCAGGCTACAGGAGATGCTATTTATCGGCCTCATAGAGTTTGATGTATTTGTAAAAAACCCCGTTCGCATTTGAAACCGAGATCAGCAAACCTTCATAACCATATCGCCAACCATTTTTGAGCAGATAAGATTTCAAAAACGTCAGCACTCCGTAAAGCAGAGCCTTGAAGGGCGAAGCGTTTTTTTGCCCACAATACTCCTCTGCCCAGAGCGTGGAATATTGCTGCATTTTCTGGAGAAGCTGCGACGCATTATCGTAAGGATAGTGATTCAACCTGCCTGATAACAGCTCGGTTTTCAGGTTGCCATTCATGACAAGTCCCTCATGAACCTGCTTGTCGTCGTATCGGGTACTCTTCCTGTTAAACAACCGTTCAACCCGGTCATTCTCCCAGCCACAGCCACAAATCAGCCTGCGGTGGTAATAATTATCGCGATCCATCTCGTAAACGATGTTGCTGTTCAGATTGAGGCTCAGAATTTCATGGGCAAGCTCCGGTGTCACAATTTCATCGCTGTCAACCGACAATATCCAGTCGTTTGATGCCATATTAACCGCCATGTTTTTCAGCGGCCCGAATCCGATGAACGGGTGCTTGTAAACAGTAACGTTCCTGAACCCGGAAGCAATAGCTACCGTATCATCAGTCGATCCGTTATCAATAATCACCACTTCAGCAAAAGCTTCAAGAGCGCTCAGACACTCGGCAAGATAGGCAGCAGAATTTTTGGTAAGAATTGTTACCGATATGTTGTTAGCCACTCTCTGATTTCATTAAAGATGAGATTGGGATCAATATGGTAAAGGCACTCACTTGCTCCATGATGGTCGTCACAACCGGCCTTGCCGCAGGCAACACAAGTCATGTCAGCCTGAAAGATGGTGACGTTACCATAGGTCTGCACTGGTTTGTTTGTATGCGTACCGATATGAAGCTCATTGCACCACGGTGACCATAGGCTCAGAATGGTTGGCCCATAAATAGCAAAAATGCGTTTATTTTGCGAAGCCGCAATATGCATATTCAGCGTGTCCGCCCCAATATAGGCAAAAGAACGGTCACTGAGCGCAATCAATTCCTCCATACTGGTCTGTCCGATGAAATCGTAAACATTGACTAACTTCGGAAGTTTTCGTTTAATCTCAAGATCAAGGAGGCTTTTTGATCCTGTGACAACCACTGGCACACCAAGAGCATCGAGTCTCTGGAGCAGCTCATTCCTGAACTGCTCGGGATAAACTTTGTATTCATACTGAGCGCCTGGATGAAAAATGATAAACTCCGATATACCACGACTGTCAAGCATCCTGCCGACGTTTTTGGCTGCAATCCCGGAATAATAAGAACTCACCGTTGGTTGACCGTTGTCAATGCCCAACAGACCAAGAGGCGCAGTGTTATTTTTGATGATGTGCCGCCCGGAGTCAAAATCATAGTACTCCGAAAGAAGCAACCGCTTCCACCATGATTTTTTCCTGTCACACTCCACAGCGCTGATTGCCCTGTGCCCAGCAGCAAGAGCGAACAACACTGATCGATCACTCGCTGTTAGGCTGATGCTTAGATCGTATTGACGAGCTATCTTTTTGAGGAGAGCTGAAGTCTGGGTTCCCCGCCCTGTTCCGTCACCATTGTAAGTGAAATGATGAATCTCAACGATATGCGGCAACGTTCGGGCAATCGGCAGAGTATCGCTATTGACCAAAAGATCAATACGAGGACCATCATAGGCCTGAAAAATCCTTTCGATCAGCGGCGAACTGAGAAAAACATCACCGTTTGATCGTTGTACAATAACAAGGATGCTGCGCGGAGCACGGTTGCTCATAATAGTTAACACAACCCGAAATATTGCCTTATTACAATTTTAAGATATTTAAATTTCCATCTTGCCGAATATTTTTCGTCGAGCAAGATCCTCAAAGCTCCCCTGTAAAGATGCAAGTTTATTAACGCTTCAACAAAAAAATTAATATTTTTTTGCTTGTACTCATCACTGTTTATGTCCTCAAGATACAGATTGATTTTATTTGATAATTGTACAATAAGATCATTGTCTTCTGACGCATAAATCTTTTTGCAAAAAACAATAAAATACTCATTTACAAACAATGCCCGAGGCATAATACCTATAAATTGCGAAAGCTCTTTTTTGCTCAGAATATCAGGAAAATTTGAAAGCCCGTGAAATCCAAATTGTTGTTTATTGTAATTTGAAAACTCAAAAGAAAATCTAACAGCAATTTCAATTGGCGAAAAATTAATTCCCCATTTTTCTTCAAGAAGCTTTCTGTGGGTGATGCAAATACAATCATCTTCAGGATGAAAAGGGACAATATCCTCCGATCTCAAGGCCGTTAAAAGTTTTTTTGATCTCAAAGAAAACCCACCATTTCCTACGACCTGCCCTTCTTTTTTTTCCCAGGGCGCACCAATATAGTCATAATTGAGAAAGGAGTGATCCCAGCGCTCAGGATGAATGACAAAGCCATCCCATTGAATAATAAGACAATAACTCGTCTTTATATAATCACCAAATTTCTTGACTATGAATACTGAATACTCTTCAACACTTGAAATATTTTCTATCCTGATAACCCGTAACTTTGATATTTTATTATCCGGAATAATAAAATTATTATTTGTAAAAAATAGTATCTCCCCAAATTCGATATTTTTTATTGATCTTAGAAGTGCTGAAAACCCTAAATTCGGAAACCTTGTATCAATACAGCACAACGTAACTTCAGGCAATTGTATCATCAAGCAATCACGAAAAAATACTATAAAAATTTTCAGACATTATCAGCACTTATGAATAACAAAGCTTGCAACAGAGAAAAGGAAAAATCGTATTCTGGCTTTATGAACCCCCTATAATTTCACCATCAACAACAACCACACTATTTGCCGGAGCATATATTCAATATTGTCTGGACGACAAAATCGTTAGAACAGTAAGCTGGAAGATCAATGTGTGAAGAACAGGGAAAATGATTTTTACTCCCTACAACCTTGCACGGTTCTCCCCTTTTAAGATTTTTCGCAATCTCCACTATATGCTCGGTAAAATAGACACACTGTGTTCCAAGACCAGCCGCCACCCATAACAACCCCCCTTCGGGCCCCACAAACAGGTCAGCCTGATACATGAGGGAGGCGTCCCGAACCAATGACACATTTTTCCCTTTTTTGCTGTCTTTTTCAGGACTCAAACCAACCCAACGAACATCAGCAAAGCGCGACAGTTCATTAACCAGACCGTCAACATCCCTTCCATATGCTCTTTTATAGGTATCCCTTGCGACAGCAATGACAGGACGAGTTTTGGGGGAAATTATTTTCGTCATTGCAATCTGCTTTTGCGAGAGCTTAAGACTGTAATCCGCTACAGGGTCACATCCAGCAATCCTTCTGATTTCCGATGTGTGAGGTTCTTCGTAAGCCCAGCCCTTAGGCTCACGCACCACAATATCGTATCTCGCACGAATCAGCGGACGCTGAATTTTATAGGTCAAAAAACGACCGTAATGCCTTGTAACAAATCGCGGATCATTATCGAGAATAGGCTTCAATTGAGGCCACCGCATAAACAAAGTCGTTTCATACCCGCGCTCAAAAAGTGAAGCTGCGGCTGCCGAACAGGCAATTGCATCTCCAAGCCATCCAAAGCTTATAACAGCGGCCTTTTTTTTCATAATAATGACCCGATCTATCAAAAATTATACATTAATGCATTTCCCACTTCCCCTCCCTGCGTACCATGTGAAGAGAATAACCTGCTTTCGCCATCTCTTCGTCCATCCATTTTCTGGAAACAATATTCGACAGAAATTTATCACGCTTTCTTGACAACCACCCGGAACCAACCCGTGAACGAAAATATTTGAGATCCCCAAGAGATTTCTGACCTGTTGTATGCTTGATAGCCTTTTGAGTAATCGAACCAAAGTGGTGAAACACTGAATCGCCAACAATTCCTACCAAGATATTCGCACGCTTGCAACGGAACTGATATTCGGCATCTTCATAACCTCCCAGACGTCTGTCAGTATCGGGAAACCCAATCTTTTCGAACACACTCCGATGCACCGCAAAACAGACTCCATGAAACCGACTCCTCCGAATCATCCCTGACATTTTTTGCCTGTAATCCATTGCAAAAACATTAAAATCATAGTCATTCTTTCCTTCGAGCAGCGCAGGACTCACCACGCCAAGCTTTTCACGCTCAGCCGCATCCAAAAGAGAACCAATAGCATCAGGTCCGGCAAGCACATCGTTATTGAGCAACACAACCCACTCAGCATCCTGACTAAACACCACGCCCTGTGTCCAGGCGCAACCACAACCAAGATTTACTGGATTGCGATAATGTTGTAGCTCAGGATGCTTCTCAAGCCAAAGCGGTGTGTCGTCGCTACTGGCATTATCAATAATCAGTATATCTTCGGGCCTGACCTGCTGCGCCAGCAAGCTTTCAACACATTGCACCGTATATTGGAGCTGATTATAGACTGGAATAACAACAACATAACGTTTTGGATTATGTGGCATAATGAGCATCATAAAACTTTGATTATGAGCAAAAATAAATAAATAACAAATCTATAAGCAAATAGGTACCGTCCCTTAACTTGCTATCAAAAAAGTAAATGCAAATAAAATTCACCTAAAAACTTACCCGTCACCACCATTTTTCCATCGATTGTGCAGCCAGAACCACTCTTCAGGCCACCGACAGATGTACTCCTCAATGACACGGGTATAACGCGATGCGAGAGTAGCGATATCCTCTTTACAAAAGGTCAAATCCGCAGTCTCGATTTGATTAAGATCGATTTTATATTTTCCATCACTGCTGCTCCTGCACATCACTACAAACAGTGGCACTTGTGCCTTGAGTGCAAAAAAAGCAGCACCATGGAACACAGTTGCACGCCTGCCGAGAAACTCACCAAAATTGGTCGCACTTGGATCTGATTGATCGGCAAGAAGAGCGAGAATCCCGCCGTCGGCAAGCAATCGCAATCCCACCCTGATTGCCTGATGGTCGTAAACAACACTATTTCCCTGCATAGTGCGAAGCTTATTCATACTACGGTCAATGGTCTCATTACTCAACTGCTTTACAATAATAGTTACAGGCTTGACCATAAGACCACATGTCAGAGCCATAAGTTCCCAATTGCCGTAATGAGCCGAAACCACCACCGCTCCAAGCCGTCCGTTATCCGTTACGCGCCAGTATAACTCAGGATCCAGATCAATAAGCGATGCGACATCATCACGATTCCTGATAAGCGGAAACCGTAGGATATCGAACAGGGTGATTGCAACGTTTCTGTAGACCTTCGTGGCAATAGTGCGGATTTCAGCAGGAGATTTTTCTGGAAAAGTGAGGCCAATGTTCGCATAAACAAGCTCTCGCCGGAGACCGACAACACGATGCGCGAAATCTCCGAACAAAGAGGCAACACGTCGAGAAAAGCGCCAACTCATCGTTCTCACAAGCACCCCAAGCAATTGTATGGCACCAAATGTCGCCATATCCAATACCAATTTCAAGGTCATTTGCTGCCGCTTTTTCTCTGCAAACTTGCCAACAAAAGGAATCATGCCCACAATCTCTGTATTCCTGCTTTCTGCATTTATAAAACAAGATGAACAAGTAACACAAACAAGCTATGTTAGAATTATTGGATTATATTACCAAATAAGGAATCAGTTCAAATATGACCAATTAAATCGCATCAATGAAGTTACTGCTGAGAATACTCCGATACCTCGCGCCATCGAAAGGCAAAATTGTTCTGGTTGTCTTAGTAAGTATGATCACATCTCTTTTCAGCGTTGTCTCGATTTACTCCATCCTGCCACTGTTGAACGAGGTTTTTTCTTCAGGTTCGCTCGCCCAGAGCAGTACCCCTTCAACGTCTTCGGCAAATCCGGGAACGCAGACTTTGGCACATACAACGCAATCCATAAAGGCCTCGACTGAACCACAAAAGGTTTTAAGCCCAGCCAACCTGAAAAAGACAGATCGTCTTAAAGCATGGGCCCTCGATAAATTCAAGGAGCTGTTCAGCGCCCCCACCAGGGAGCTGGCGCTTTTGAAAATATGCCTTTTCTTGATTGCTTCATTTGCCATAAAAAATTTGTTTATCTACATTAACGGGCAAATTATCTTCAGGATCCAGACAAAAACGGCTAAAAAGCTCCGGGACGACGTGTTCAGAAGCATCATCGAGATGCATCTTGACTATTTCAACAAAAATCGCGTCGGAAATTTGATGAACTACGTTTACAACGATGTAGAGAACGTCAACAACAGCATTAGTTCCACCTTTGTCAACTTTCTGCAAAACCCCTTTTCAGTTCTTGTTTATTTAGGCGTACTGCTTGCACTGAGCTGGAAACTTACGCTTTTTTCAGCCCTTACCTCCCTGACTATTCTCTTTTTTATTCGGAGAATAGGCAAAAACGTTAAAGGTCTGGCATTGAGCTTCCAGACCAAGATGGGAGACATGAATTCTGTGCTTCAGGAAAAGTTCAACGGCATCAAGGTCATCAAATCAACCGCATTTGAAGATGTTGAACTCGACAGGTTCCAATCTTTCACCAAAGACTTTCGACAACTGGGCATCAAAATTGCTCAACTCAGAAATTTGATCAGTCCACTTAACGAAACATTACTGATTGCGGCAATTGCCATGGTACTATGGTTTGGCGGGATTCAGGTGTTTGATGGCGTCATAACGGCCAACGAACTGCTTGTTTTTGCCTTTACTCTTTATTCTACTATGGGCCCAATCAAATCGCTTGGTGAAGCCAATACTTCCTTGCAGATGGGCATGATCTCTGTCGAACGGTTATTCGAACTTCTCGACACCAAACCAGCCATTATCAATGGAACCCGCGCGATAAAAAGTTTTTCGAACACGATAAGGTTTGAAGATGTCTGCTTCAAATACAACAACGAACAACCCGACTCCCCCAATATTCTTGATCATGTGTCATTTGAGATCAGCAAGGGTGAGATGGTTGCACTGATCGGCCAGTCAGGCTCGGGAAAATCCACCGCAGTTGATCTTCTGATGCGCTTTTACGATGTCGATTCTGGCCGTATCACTATTGATGGTATAGATATCCGGGAATTCGATTATAAACAACTTAGAAAAATGATCGGTGTCGTAAGTCAGGAAGTCATCCTTTTCAACGACACAATTGAACAAAATATTGCTTATGGCGTGCATGACGATATTAACATTTCTCACATCGAACAAGCAGCAAGATTGGCAAACGCTCACCAGTTCATTATTGAAAAGCCTCAACAATACAACACTATAATCGGTGACCGAGGTATCCAGCTTTCAGGAGGACAACGTCAGCGCATTGCCATCGCCCGAGCCATGGTAAAAAATCCTGAGTTGCTCATCTTCGACGAAGCCACCAGTGCTCTCGACAATGAATCTGAAAAAGTAGTTCAGCAAGCTATTGACCATGCAATGGAAAACAGAACCGCACTTGTGGTCGCTCACAGGTTATCTACAATCAAAAACGCTGACAAGATTATTGTCATGGAACGTGGACGGGTAGTAGAATCAGGAAATCATCAGGAATTGATTGAAAAAGATGGCATTTACAAAATGCTTTATGACATTCAGTTTGTAACAAAACAAGGTATAGCCGAAACAAATAAAGAATAAATACGCATTTGTTCACTGCACACCGACACAAGGGATACGTTTTTTATATCAAAAAGTCTTTATCTTTTTCTTGAAAAAAATTCAAATTATTGTAAGTTGAAACAATACACCTCAGTTATAATCCTCTATGCTGGCAACCTCATTCTTTCAAAAACCAGAGCGAATTGTTGAGCCTACAGGTTGGGTTGGCCATATTCCCTTTGCATTCTGGATAATAGAAACTATAAAACCATCTGTAGTTGTTGAACTTGGCACCCATTCCGGCAACTCATACTTTGCCTTTTGCCAGAGCATCAAAAGCAATAGTTTACCGACTCAATGTTATGCTGTTGATACCTGGGCAGGTGATGAACATGCTGGATTTTATGATAACAGCATATATGCGGCAGTTGCTGCATATAATGAACAGCACTACCGTCCCTTTTCCAGATTGTTGCGGATGACCTTTGATGATGCCTTGTCGCATTTCAGCAAACAATCGATTGATCTGCTCCATATCGATGGCCTTCACACCTACGAAGCTGTCAAGCATGATTTTGAAAGCTGGCTTCCTAAATTATCAAATAGAGGGGTGGTTCTTTTTCATGATATCAACGTCAAAGAAAGCAATTTTGGTGTCTGGAAATTCTGGGAAGAAATATCAAAGAAATATCCTCATATAGCATTCGACCATTCAGCCGGTCTTGGCGTACTGTTTCTCGGAAATGAACAAAGCCCGGAAATCAGTGAAATAGTCAATATGTTTCACACTCCTTCAGGCCAGCAACGAATAAAAGCCATATTTGCAAGGCTGGGCGATATAGCGACTCTTGAGCACGATATTCAAAAACTGAACCTTGCTCTGAAAGAACGCGACGAACAAATCAGCAAATTTGACCTTGCTCTAAAAGAGCGCGATGAACAGATTAGTAAAGAAATGAAATCCATCTGTTGGAGAATAACCAAGCCCATGCGAAAACTATCAAATTCCTTTAGGAAACGCACAAGGGAATTCAATAGCATGATACCATTGCTATCGCAAAACAAGAATTATCGGAAAATATTGCATGCTGTAGGACTTCTGGATGCTAGCGAAGTCAACACATTCAGCCGTACCGATCTGGTTGCTATTTTTAACAATGTCTCTAAAAAAAAGATTCTTCTAATAGATGCGTCTACGCCTACTCCCGATCAGGACTCTGGATCTTTGGACACATTTCTTACACTAAAAGCACTTTGCGAGATGGGCTATGATGTCACCTTCATTCCCTGTGATCTTGCCTGGAGAGAAAAATACACTAATGACATCGAGTGTATCGGTGTTCGATTCTTTAGTAACAAAGATATTGCTTCAATCAAAGAACTCATAATTGCGGTAGGCCCTTATCTCAATTTTGTGATGCTCTACCGGTTTAATACAGCCAGAAAATATATTGGCCTGTTTCGCAGATATGCTCCACAAGCTAAGATCATTTTCAACACAGTAGACTTACATTTCCTAAGGGAGTTTCGCTGCGCGGAACTCCAAAAATCTAAACAACTGCATTTCAATGCAGCAAAAATTCGTGAGATTGAGCTGAATACTATGCGACAAGCCGATGCCGCTATCGTACTCAGTCCTGTGGAGTACGAAATCATTCACGAGATCGATACGAGCATAAACCTTATCCTGATGCCTTTTTTTCGAGAAATACCTGGAAAAATGGCATCTTTTTCTCAAAGAAAAAACATTGTTTTTATCGGAGGATTTAATCATTGGCCTAACCAGGATGCCATCCGGTATTTTGTCGAAGAAATCTGGCCGTCGGTCCGTGAACGCCTCAATGATATAGAATTGCTCATTATCGGGAGTAATCCGAATGAGGAAATCAAACAACTAGAAAATACAGACAACCGAATTCGGGTTATTGGTTATGTAAAAGATCTGTCAGAATATTTTAATAGTTGCAAACTCACTGTCGCACCATTGCGCGCAGGCGCTGGAATCAAAGGGAAAATTGTCACAAGTTATGGATACGGGGTTCCTTGCGTCGCTTCATCGGTGGCTGCTGAAGGGATGGGATTCACAGAAAACGAAGATATCCTTATCGCTGACGACCCTTGCCGATACGCCGAGCATATTATCCACCTTTACACAGACGAAAAGCTTTGGAATACTCTCAGCGAAAATGCCTTGAAGGTAATGTCCCTGAACTATTCCCCCTCTGCAGGAAAGTTACGTCTTGAAAGAATACTGCAATCACTTTCCGGGAAAAAGAATTTGCCTATGAATCAAACTGAGATTTGTTCGCAGCCGGAAAATTCATTTTGGATAAGCACCAATGATACCATAGTGGATGACGGGCGAACAAGAGTTATCATTGAACTGCCCTCGTTTGACAAAGGAGGAATGGAAAAAGTCGTACTCGACTCTGTACTTGCTTTCAAAAAAAGCAAATACAGCATATTGGTAGTAACTCAGGGGAGTATCGGGTATCTCGGCACTATAGCTGCGAAACATAATATTTCAATAATGCAGCTTCCAACCATTGGAATGGAATATGCGTATGGAAGACTGATCAAGAAATTTCGACCACATCTTTCTATGTCACACTTTTCCTTTAGCGGGTATCCCCTGTTCCAGGAACATGGCATTCCAAACATCACATTCATCCATAATGTTTACGCTTTTCTTGGACTTGAGAAGAAAGATCTCTTCATGAAAAGCGATGTCGCTGTGACACACTATATTGCAGTATCCAAAAATGCTGCTGACTATATTACGAAAAATTTTTTTATTAACCCGGAAAAAATCACGATAATTCCCAATGGGATTTCAATATCAGAACATGAAAATAGGCATAAAAATATCGTTCCCGCTAAAAGGGAGACATTCGGCCTCAAGGAAAACGATTATGTATTCCTCAACCCGGCTTCATACAACTTGCATAAAGGTCATTACCTTATGACTGATGCCATGACTACAATACTCAAAACCCATAACAACATTAAAATTCTTTGTGTAGGCAATCCTGTGAATTCAGCACATCTCACGAAACTTAAAGATCACATCAAGCATAACGGCCTTGAAAAGCATATTCTCATGCCAGGTTATGTGGAACACATTGAAAACATCATGGTCATCTGCGATGCTGTTTTGATGCCATCATTTATTGAGGGTTGGAGTATAGCCATGAACGAAGCAATGTTTTACGAAAAACCGTTGATCCTTACCGACACCGGAGGAGCATCTGAGGTTATAAAGGAGAACGATATTGGCATACTGCTTCCTAACGAATATGGAAAAAGTGAAACACTTGACAGCAAAACGCTGGATAAACTTAGCTATTTTCCGCATAGGTATAGGACTTCGGGTGAACTAGTTCGCGCAATGATTAATTTCGCCGAGAACCGAGAGTTCTGGAAAAAAAGAGGAGCACTCGGTCGAGAAAAAATATATCAAAGCTACTCGTTCACCTCTGTTGTGAACAGCTACGAATGCATTATGGACAAATACTCGAAACCAAATCAATGATTGCGTTTTCATGGCTACCAATTTAAAACGTCTTGTGTTCAAAAATTGGAAATCGGCAATTATATTCTGGCTGGGCAACCACCTCTTCATGAACTGGATGCCCTATACCATACGCCACTGGTACCTTCGCAGTTTTTGCAAAATGAAGCTGGGAAAAAATTCCGCGATTTGCATGGGTAATTTTATTACTGGCAAGAATATCGAGATTGGCGACAATACAGTTATCAACCGATTTTGCTACCTTGATGGACGTGTCCAACTGAAGATTGGCAACAATGTCAATGTGGCCCATTACACCCTCATCCAGACACTTACACACGATCCGCAGAGTCCTTTCTTTGTCTGCCAGGAAAAACCTGTGGAAATACAGGATCATGCATGGATTGGCGCAAGAGCCATCATTTGCCCCGGCGTAACCATCGGAGAAGGAGCTGTGGTAGCCGCAGGTGCAGTCGTTACGAAAAATGTCGAACCATACTCCATTGTTGGTGGCAATCCTGCCCAATTCATAAAGAATAGAAGCAAGGATCTTCGCTATAAAACAAGATATTTTCCAATACTTGATACCGATATTCAGTAACAGTGGCCATGAATGAACCATCCATAACTGTAGTACTTCCCCTTTACAACCATGAACACTACATAAAGGCTACTCTTGAAAGTGTTCTCCGGCAAACCTCCCCTGCCACAGAAATAATTCTTGTCGATGACGGCTCTACAGATAAGGGCTTTAGTATCGCAGAAAAAATACTGGCAAACCATTCTGAAACTAAACTTGTTACTCAAATTAATTCTGGAGCTCATACCGCCATTAATAATGCCATAAGTATAGCCCATTGTGAATATATCGCCATACTCAATACCGACGATCTTTTTTTCCCGACAAAGCTTGAACGATGCCGCTGGCTCATCAGGAACAATCCCACAATCGAATTTATTGCTGGCGGAGTTCAAATCATAGATAAGCACTGTATGCCTGTGAACGAAGGAGAAACAGTGGAATGGCTTCATCGTGCAATTTCTTACCAACGTGAATGCGCAAGTCTTGATATAGGTCTTCTCAATGAAAATTATGTCGTCACTACGTCTAATATGGTTTTCACCAAGGATCTCTGGTATCGGGTTGACGGTTTCCAGCACCTCCGCTACTGCCATGACCTTGATTTTATCCATGCAGCACTTGGCAAGGGAACCGTCATGATTGATATCGCTGAACCGCACATCAAGTATAGAATCCATCCTACAAATACCATAAAGGAAAATATCGAAAAGATTCGTCTTGAAGTAGCTGCCGTGACAGCTAACTTTCTTCATGAAAACGGAAAAAGGTTGTTTATTGAAAAAAACGTTGAGCGCCTTATATCAATAATTAATGCGAAAAATGACTCTGGATACTTAAGCCTGCTATTGAGTTTGCGCAATATTTGTTCATGCAGGAAAGAATATTATGAGCGGGTCAACAGTTTAAATATTTGAATGAAGGGATAGATAGATACAGTATAAATCCTTTCAATCATTACAAATCATGACAATATTTTATGTATATGTCCAACAAACAATCGATTCAAACGAATGATCGATATACTATCAAGACTTATGCTCAGCATTGAAAGTAGATTAATGTAATTAAAAATCTTATCTAAAGCCCGTAATTCAATTATGTTTGAATTATTATGCTTTAAAAAAGAGGCTGATTAAAGATCATCAAAAAGATAATAACGCAATACAGCAGTCATACAATAAGGATTAGCAACAAGATAAAGTGCCTTCTACGCTGTAGGTAGATAAGAAATAAAATTGACAGAATACAGATATTTTAACACAAAAAGCCAACATAAAGATCTATTTGATATCTCTAGCAGTATTTTACATTAATCGTTTAAAATAAGTTTTTTTTGATACTGACAAATTTCCTGTCGCTGACCTTTCAATTGAATAATACTCACATCATATTTATTAAATGGCAAGTCAGCCGGGATTATTCTTGAAAAGCCTATATCATCATCTGTTAATTTACCTAAACGAACATTGACCTCCGGTCGAGGCACCTTGAGTGCCTCCAAATATATAGTCTTTATACCTTTTCTTGATAACGCTATAAATATCTGATCCGGAATAACAGTTCCGGGTCCTGACATAGTTGACCAACCGGCAAATGAAACCACTTTTATCCCATTGCGTTTTTCAACTATTGCACTATCAATACTTCCCATACACACAACAGGCATTAAATTATTTATTTTTAATATTTTTTCTGGAGTTGATATATAACACAAATTCGTCTCACCAATCTTCCATGATTTTTTGTCAGAAGACCAATACATCAGGCCTGCAATAGATGGATTATTGATTGGACATAAAACTACAGCTCCCAAAAGATCTCTCTCAACAAAATCTTCTGGATGAGTTGCCACCTGATCATAATATTTATACCACATAGGCACAGTAAACGATTTTCGCTGTGAAATATATGCAAATGTTGAACTCCAATCATTACCAAATGCAACAAACTGACTCTTTTGCGACAACTCCCTTTTTAAGATGCACCCAATTGCATAATCGCGATTTTCTTTTGTAATAACCGCTTTTGTCATAGAAAAATAATCTTTTTTTAAAACCATATAATTTGAAAAAAAGATTAAAATAAGAGACGGTATCAGTACTCTGACGCCAAATACCGGAACAAAACCTGCACCCAAGGCAACAGCTAAAGCATAAATAAAAAATACCAAATTTGCTGTTTGATAGTAATTATGGATAATATGTAAATTTGTAAAAAAAAATAATGGAAGAACGCCAAGGATAATTGAAAATATAATTATATTTTTTTCTCTCCGAATCGATTTTAAAAAAAAAGAAAATATTAGCAGGAGGGCTCCATATATTCCGGCCAAATTACTTACAAATATTCTTTTCCAAAATACATCCGCATATAAATCTGAGGAGAATCTTTGTTTAATAAAGCCATAATTCCAACTACTTAAAGCCGAGGAAGTTAGTTGCATCCCAAAAGAATTCATTGATTTAATTTGATCCGTATATAAAATCCATACAACGCCAATAAGAAGAGGAATAAAAAGAACCACGGATTTCAAAAGAAATTTTTTTTCTAATAAATAGCTTTTAATGGATTTATTTTTTTTGAAATTATGTATATTTAACATAACAATAAAAACAAGCAAGACCGGAACACCTGTTGTCGATTTTTGAAGAATCGCTAAAGACATAAATAAAATAAAAAAAACACATACCCGATATGAAAATGATTTCTCTAAAAGATCAATAAAATATTTAATTGCTGATATTGTAAAAAACAATGCCGCAGTCTCAATCATAAATGTTCGACCCCAGTAAAGATACACTGGAGAAGATAAAAAAAGTGCAACAAAAACATAAAAGACCACGATTGGCAATTTCAATTCTTTTGTAATTGATCTAGCCGGAAGGAGACACAGAAGAAGAAATAAATAGCTTATCATGCGACCAGCAAAATCTAAAGGCGCATTAAATAACTTGGCAGCTAATACTACAATAATTTGATAAATTGGAAATTCAAATGGAATACTCCATGGCGGGCCAGCAACAGGGGTTTCATATGCAAAACTAAATCCGTTACGCATAATCCAAAAAGCTGATAATGCGGTTTGTGTTTGTCTGAAACTATGCTGATCTAACGGTATCTGATATCCATATTTTAACGCAAAATATGCAGAATAAACACTTGAGATTATTGCAAAAAAAATAGCAGTAATATTAATACGGTTATTTTCTTCAGAGTAGAGCATAATAATTAATAATATAAAGGAAATTTATTTTATATATCTTCAGTATAGTCAGATTTCTTGAAAGACAATTGTTTGTGCCCAATATAACTTGTAACTACAGGAACAGCAAGACCTATGGCATGAGCTATTTCAAATGTAAAATACCTTACACCTAATAAAGGAAAAACGTAATAAACAAGGCCTGTACTTATAAGCCAAGTTTGAATAAGTGCAACGATATTTACCAGAATGAAATAAAGCACTGATCGCCTTATATTTTGATTGCTTACGCTGAATACAAAAAGTTTTGCAAGAATGAAAGCCGTAATCATACCAATGATATACGCCAAAACAATCGCAATTGAATACTCAATGAATTTACTTATCCAAACTCTGCTGACAAAATTAACCAGAGCAGCAACACCGCCAGTAAAAAGAAAAGTTCCAAACTGCTTTGAAAAAAAATATCTAATCATTTAGCACAGTTTCTTGCCAATGTGCGACCAAAACCAATTCCTTCTGATATTCCCCTGTCTTCTGGATAATAATACGATGTATCGGCAACCCATAATCCTTTTATAGCTAAACTAACAGGTGGCAATGTATCGAGATAACCAGGTCCGCAAACTGGCTGTGCATAACGATAACGACTAACATGCATCTGACTGAAATCTTCATCACACAATACTGGATTTACTACTTTGATATAGCTCTTGACTTTGTTTAAAAAAATCTGGTCAGTATCCTGATATTTCGGATGTTCGCCTGGCATATAAAATGGCGCATAAACAATATGATCTTTTCCCAAAGGCCTCAGATTGGTATATTCTATCAAGCCAGGAATATCCATGTCGGGATCATTCACGTTAAGCCAAAAATTGCTGCTCAATTTTTTTTTCAGTTTTACAATGACACACACCACAGCAATGTTTTTGACCGACAAGAATGTCTGTAACAAATTTGCAGGAAGATCGGGAATAATCGATGGAATGTAAGGTAGCGGAATAGTACTCACAACTTTATCGAATGGGTGAAACTCGCCTCCGACATAAACTCCTTTCACTGAACCCTCGGATATGACAACCTTTGTCACTAACGAGCTTACGTGAAGCTTCCCGCCTCCATGTTCAATATATGTTTCCATTGCGTGAAGCAGTGTTGCTGAACCACCTTGAAGATATCCCAATTTTTCACGAAACAGATTGTAACGAGAACGACCTATTCGCCTGATTCTGCTCCAGATCCATGCTGCAGAAAGATCCGAAGAATAATTATAAAACTTGTATTCAAACAGTTTTCTCCACAGCACGTCATAAGCCTGCCTCCCAACCCAGCGCTTTATCCAGCTTGTAGCTTCAAGACTATCAAGCGGTTTCCAGTCCTTGCGTCTGGTGGACAGAAAAGCATGAAGACCATATCGAAATTTTGCTATAATATCAAGTCCCGAAAACTGAAGCAGCGCCATTGGATTACCCCAAGACTGAAGCTTTCCCTGATAGTAATACCCCATACTGGTTTCTACCCACTGCATTTTGTCATCAAGCCCAAGCTCGTTAAGAACATCAAGAAATGAACTATCAGAAATACAATGAAAGTGATAGTAACGCTCAATGTCAAGGCCCCCGAAATCAAAGGTCGCCGTCATTCCACCAACGCGATCATCAGCTTCGAAAACAACAGGAACACAGCCCAGTTTTACAAGTTGATAAGCCACCCCTAAACCCATCGGGCCTGCACCTATAACCGCTATACGTTCTCCTTTCATAGCTTAAAACTCCAGGACAACCCCGCTGTACTGCTTATCATTAAATGTTTCACTGATCGCTTTTGAAAATGGTGTCGGTTCGACATGAAAAATACCAGGCCAGTCGATTACCTCAAATTCATCTTTCGCAGTCAGAGCTTTCAATTGGGAAACAGTAAAAGGCGGATTGGTGTCAAAAAGCGCCCATATTCCAAGAAGAATCGAAAAGAGTGTAACCGGAATATGAACGATCACACATTTTGCTCGTGTTGCCTTTTTTATTTCGCGTATGATATCGATATACGTCACTTGCTCCAACCCGGTAATATTGAACACCTGACCGGTAATGCCCGATTCGAGACAACTGATGATGATCTCACAGAAATCTCCAACATATAAGGGTTGACGAATGTATCGTCCATTACCAGGTATGGGAAACACATGTACCTTTTTCATAAAACGCGACAACCATCCAAGATGCTTTCGATCAAACCAGCCAAACATCAGGGTAGGACGAAGCACAACGCATGGTATGCCACTCTTCAGCACCATCGCCTCCTGCTGTTTCTTCGTGTTGGTATAATGATCGTCTGCTACCGACTCGACAACCGAAGAGCTGATATGCACGGTATAGGGAATCCGGTTCTTCCTTATAAGATCAATAATAACTTCGGTAGTCGTTATATTGTTACGCACAAACGGTTCAGCGTTGAGATCGCCTATCTGGGCCTGCAACATCACCACAGCATCAGCACCCTCGAAATAATTTTCCCATGAACCACGAACCGCCAGATCCGCATCGACAACGGTAATATCCGGATGCATCCGACGAAGAATTCCGATATTAACACTATGCTTGTCAAGCACTACAATGTTTCTGTGGCCTCTCTTTTTTAAAAATGCCACAAGATTCTGCCCAACAAGCCCTGCACCACCTGGCAAAAGTATTTTTATATTTTTCATTCAACGCATAATTCAGCACGTTTAAGCATATATGAATTTAGATACCCCGCAATACATCACTTTCTTAACCCTAAAGGTTAGCTTTTTTGAACAGAGTGGCAGGAATATGAATGATTCCAATCATAATATACTTCCAGAACCAGGGTGTGTAGAGGACATCGATTTTCTTCTCGATTGCCCTAAAAATGTCAGCCGCAATAAGAGCAGGCTCAGCAACAAGAAAAGCAGGCATTGATAACCCTTCTGTCATTGGCGTAGCAACAAGACCAGGTTTAATAATAAGAACATGAACACCTGATTTGAACATCCTGGCCTGAAGCCCTTCACAGAAGGTCGTCACAGCTGCCTTGGCGGTGCCATAGACATAGTTTGATGCTCGCCCCCGGTCGCCAGCCACAGAACTTATCACCGCAAGGGTGCCATGAGACTGCTTTTCGAAAATGTTGGCAAGCCTTGTCAACAATGCTATAGTGCTGAACGCATTGGTTTCAAGTTCAAGAAGAGCCACTTCTGGATCCTCTTCGCAAGCGCCCTGATTACCAAGAGTTCCGTGCGCAACAAGAGCAATATCAATGTTACCAAGAGTATCTTTAGCCCGCAATAGTTCCTGTTCATGGTTCGCTCTCTCTTTGACATCAAGCAAACTATAATCAACCGATAATGCCCCACGGATTTTGAGATCGCTTGCCAATGAAGCCAGTCTCTCCTCATTTCGGGCAAGCAGGTAAAACATCGCCCCTTCTTTTGCATAACACCTTGCTGTTGCTTCAGCAATTGCCGAGGTTGCCCCAATTATTAATATTTTTTTCATGTATCGAGTCCTAATCGTCGCGATTGATAAGAGGCAAAAACTCCTTTGACACCATATTGTTCCCGAATTGTCTGAAATTGTTGCCAATGGGGATAACTTTGCTTGAAGGTTTGTTCACTCATTCGCACATCTTTTGTAAGATAGATTCTGCCACCATAGTCAAGAACCATTGCATCAAGACGGTCAAGCAGAGGAAAAAGCCCCTTTTCAATCTTAAAGTCAAGAGCTAAAGTATAGCCTGCAAGAGGAAAGGATAGCAGATTATCGTTTTGTTTGCCAAACACTTTTAACACCGCAAGAAAAGAACCCTTCCCGGACGCGGCTATCTCCTTTAGAATTTTTGTCATGCCGACCTGACCCGCCTCCTTGGGAATCACAAACTGGTACTGAGTAAATCCATTTTTTCCGTAAAGCCTGTTCCAGTCCTGAAGACCATCAAGCGGATAGAAAAACGGTTCATAGTGAACTCTGTTTTTAACCTCTTTTTTTGTAATTCGGTTATAATAAAGGGTATTGAACAGTTGTATAGAAAAACGGTTCAGCAGACTTGAGGGCATATCAACAGGCATCGATAACGAATGTTTAGAAGAGCCGACAAGGATATTATCTGATGAGTGCTCTCCAACCATAAGCAGTGAACGCCCAAGGGATGACGCGGTAGCAAGACAATCAATCCATGCAACGGAGTATGTGCTCCCTTGATTGGTCTCAAACAACTCCAGCGCTTCATTGATATTTTGGGCTTTGAGGGTCTTTTGATTGATAAAGGCGCTGCTGACTGGCTTGAGCTGAAGATTGACTGAAAGAATAATTCCGGTCAGTCCCATCCCGCCGCATGTTGCATGAAAAAGATCAGAATGAGTACTGCGGGAACAGACAAGAACACAGTCAGGATTGACAAGAAGCTCAATGCTTTCGACATATTCACAAAAACAACCGCTGATATGATGGTTTTTACCGTGAACATCACTGGCGACAGCTCCTCCCAACGTTATATGCTTTGTGCCAGGGGTTACAGGTAAAAACCAGCCCATTGGAACAAAGACTTCAAGAAGATCGGCCATAGATATTCCGGCGCCACAGACTACTCTACCGGTTTTACTGCTGAAAGCAAGTAAATGGTTAATATGTCGCATTTCGACAACATAATCAGCAAGTGAGCTGTCGCCATAACTTCTTCCAAAACCACGGGTAATCATACCTCCTTGCCCACTGTTTTGCACTGCTGCCTTAACTCCTGATTGAACAAGAGGCACCTGCACATCTGCTTTTATAACCGGATAACGGCCCCATCCATAGATGCTTTTTGAAAAACTCATTACATGCTTTTTATACTATAATTGCTCTAAGAATCGCATATCACTTATATAGCAAGCCAAAAAATAATACCAAAAATCAGCCCCCAAACAAGACTGACCTTGTCTGTGACAGCAAAAATTACGGGATCCTCATGTATTTCACCGCGATTAGTAAGCAACCATAATCTTGTAATCCAGAACAAAAGAATTGGACAAGCTGCCCAGATGATTTGAGGATGACGGTACATAGCTACAGTTGACTGATCTTGAATGTAAAGAGCAAGCACCATCACTGAAAGATAACCGGATGCTGCTCCAAGAGAGGAGATCATCTCAAGGTCTGCTGGATAATAGCCTCTTCCTTTGGTCTTTTCATTGTTCCCATCCAAACGCGCTTCACGTAACTCAGAATATCTTTTAACAAGAGCAAGACTGAGAAAAATGAACATTGAAAAGGCAAGCATCCAGAACGTAGGCACCAGGCTGCAAGCATAAACTCCAGCCAGAATACGGATAGTGTACAACAAAGAAAGGCTTATGATATCTGCAGCACTCACCCTTTTTAAAATGAAAGAATAAGCGAGTGTTAACAAGTAATATATACCAAGAACAAGGGAAAAGCGCCAAGGCATAAACATCAATGACCCAACAAAAGAAGACAACAGCAAGAGTGGGATGGCAGTTATACCAGCTTTGATCGGTAGTGTACCGGCTGCAAATGGACGATGCCGTTTTACAGTATGATGGCGGTCATCTTCTAAATCGAGAATATCATTAAGCAAATAGACACTTGAAGCACAAAGCGCAAAAAAAACAAAGGCCAGAAACCCGTTCAGCAGCACTGCAATATTGATAAGCTCATGGGCAGCCAGAAGCGGCACAAAAATCAACAAATTTTTCAGCCACTGGTGAGGTCGTAATGCTTTTAGCCATAAACCAAAAGGTTTTGAGTAATTTTTAATAACACACTCAACATTCCCTTTTTTTGCTGCATGCTTCTCCACTCCTTTTTCGGGATTGACAATGTAAGCTTTCCGGGAAGCGGCCCAGACCATGATGTCAGCATTGGAGTTACCTGCATAATCAAATCCCCCTTTGCCAAATTCTTTTATCAGGCAATCTCTTTTTGCATGAGAAGAAAGATTACGGTGCTCTTCAGTGGCTAAAACCCGATCAAAAATTTTTAAATGCCCTGCTATTTGATCGGCATATATTTTATGACTGGCTGTTGCAAGAATGATTTGACGGTTTTTGGCTCTTTCAGCCTCAATCAGCGCAATGACTTCCAGGTCGTACGGCAATACTGAAACATCAATTCCGATTCGCCGAGCAAGCTCAGTTTTTAATTGTGATTTACCCTTGGACAACCAAAAAAATGGCAAGAAAAAATCAGACGGTTGCTGCTTGAAAAAAGAAAACAATGAGTGATATAACAGATCGGTATGGATAAGTGTGCCATCAAGATCAACAACAAGAGGAGGCAACATCATGCAACAAGTTTTTTCAGTGATTATGAATTTTTTTCGTAAAAACTGTCAAAATATAAAAAACTGCCCATTGTTTTTTATACTTCCACCACTTGTCCTCACCAACTGTTGACTTATCAACCAAATACCCGGATTGTTCAACCACTCAACTTCCAACTTCATAATAGCTAATTATTTTAACCATGCGGACAATCAAAGAGTATAAGCTAAATTATGTAACAATATCTTGAATTTTCAATATGCAGACTCTATGGCCGCGTCGAACAAGCTTGCAAGCCAATCTGACACCCTTGAGAAAGTTCGGGCATGGCAGGCATCGGGGAAAAAAGTTGTCTTTTCAAATGGATGTTTTGATATCCTTCATGCTGGGCATGTTGAGTACCTGACAGCGGCAAAAGAACTTGGCGATGTGCTCATAATAGGTTTGAACAGTGATGCTTCAGTCCGCCGACTCAAAGGTCCGAACCGACCGGTATGTTGTGAGCATGATCGCGCCGCAGTACTCTCCGGACTGCAGGTTGTTGATGCTGTCACTTTTTTTGATGAAGATACACCTGAAAAACTTATTGGCACCTTACTGCCTGACATTCTTGTCAAAGGATCAGACTGGGCGATTGAGCAAATTGCCGGAGCTCAGGATGTTCTTGAGCATGGTGGAGCCGTTCTGACCATACCGTTGCTTGAAGGTCGATCAACGAGCGGAATTATAGAAAAAATCATTCGAGTCTACTCTCAATCCCAGGCTTGCAGTGGAAAGGATTAAACACGTCAGTCTCAAACTGCTCGCAGCATTTCTGGCATTCATGCTGGTGCTGTCACTTGCTTCCCTGATTATCCTGAACAGCGGAGTCCTTGACCACTTTGCCAAAAATCTGGCTGTCAGCCTCTTTAACGAAAAGCTTTTCGGACGACTTGAAGTTCAGGAACTTCACCTGAAGTTCCCCAACAATGTCACCTTGGTCAATCCACGCATTTACGGGCCGGGCGAAAAAGCACCAGCCCTTCAAGCGCGAACCTTGGCTCTGAAATTCAACTTTCTCACACTTCTGCAGCCGGATATCAAAAAGTTATATGTGCGTCAGATGACGGCTGATTCACTCAGCGCAAGAGTCATTGAACAAAAAAATGGCAAGCTTAATCTGGAAACTATTTTCACCTCTCGTGATCCGGACACAACAAAAGCTCCGCTTGAACATTTTTTTTGTAAAACCCTTCAAGTCAAGAACAGCACTCTTTCTTACTCCGGTAAAATATACCGGTCAGAGAGCGTAAGCTTTGAGGTAAAAAATATCAATCTGGATCTTTCAAAATTCACTGTCCAGAAAAAACTGCTGAAAGGAACACTCGACCACCTGACATTCAACATTCCCCGGAATCGTTTTTTATTGAAAGAAGCTACGGGTAAATTTTTCTTTTCGGAAACTCGTTCAGAGGTGCTTGCCCTGAAAGTTGCAAGCAGCAAAAGCCATGCTGAGTTTTCATCCACCGTTGATCACTTCAATATTTTTTCGCAACAGTTGGCACAACAACTTGCTCTCAGCTCCTCATTTCTGAACATTCAGGAACTGGCCATACATAGCGATGATCTGAAGCTATTATACCCCGCAGTTGTGATTCCTTCAGGCATGTACTCGCTGAAAGGCAACGCCAGAGGCAAAAAGGATGATATTCAAATAATAGATGCACTGCTGACTCATCTCAACAACAAAGTGGCAGCAAAGGGAGAACTGCTTAATCTTCTGAACAGCAACGCCTTTGCTTATGACCTGAAATGCGACAGTTCAAAAATTACCGTCCCTTTTGTGGAGTCATTCATGACCGAACCATCACAAAAAGAAATTGCCCGAAAAGTGGGGGACATAACATTTATTGGCCGGGCGAAGGGAAACCTGAATACAGTAAACGCGGAGATGACCACTTTTTCCAGGGCTGGAGAGGCATCACTGAACACTGTGGCATCAAAGGAAAAATCTGATCAGCTCTCCTTTAAAGGAACATTTGCACTGAAAGGGCTCAAACCGCACATATTTATGACTCAGGCGGCTGGCAAAAGTCTTGTCAATGCATCCGGCAATTTTGAGGGAAAAGCAGATAAGATGGAGCTTCTCCAACTGACAATGAACCTGAAAGTTGCTGATTCGTTCTGGCACAATCAGCCAGTAAAAGAGGGGACAATATCGTTAAGTTACGGCAATCGACTGTTAAATTCTTCCGTTGCTCTGAAAAACAATCTTGCCAGTTTTGCTTTTGACGCAGGTATCGACTGGAAAGATAAAACGCCACATTACCGAGTATCAGGAAAAACGGAACGAGTTGATCTCTCAAAAATAGTTGATTCAAAAGCCTTTACAACCGACCTGAGCGGCATCTTTGCCATTCAGGGTTCGGGATTTGATCCCGGAATGCTGAACCTCTCTGGCATGATACAGTTCGCGCCGTCTACCATCAACGGTTTCGAGCTTAAAGATCGATCAAAAGCAACTCTTGAAATTGTTCAGAACGGCGCCTCTTCACGAACAAGCATCAACACTGATTTTGTCGATATTCTTGCTGAAGGTGATTATTCATTTGCGGAACTGATTAATCTGGGACGTTTTGCTGGCTCAGGAATTTCCCGCGAAATAACAGAACAGAATATCTGGAAAAGCGCCTCTTCTGCAACTCTCATAACAGGCAGTAACCTCAAAAAGCCATTTTCCGTTCACTACCGCATCTCTGTCAAAGAGATCACTCCTTTTGCACCGTTTTTGCCGTTTCAAAACATAGCGTTACAGGGCAGAGCTGAAGGAGATGCCATCTATCGTAACGGACAATGTGCGATCAGCTCTTCAATCAACCTTGCAAGTCTGCACTTCCATAATCATCTTTTGCTTGAAAATCTTTTCATGGAAGCCGGAATGAATTGCAACGGCAGTGGAGTCTCTAAAGCATCAGCAACGGGCAAGGCGTCATCAATAGCGGTTGGCGACAAAAAAGCTGGCCATGCCATTTTCTCTGGCACGTATATCCCGTCACAGCTTGAAGCATCTCTTGACCTTGCCATACCAGATCCCGACCAAAGTGTCTCTGTAAAATTTGCCGCAACAAAAATCGACAGTGGCTATGCGCTCTTGTTTAACCAACTCTCTATAAAAGACAATTCAGGAACCTGGCAGGCAGCAGAAAATTCACGTCTCATGCTTGGCAGAACATCGGCAAGATTCAACCGTTTTACGATATCAAAAGGTGCACAAAGGGCAATGCTGGATGGCGAACTCAGCAACTCTCAACCAGGCAGCTTTCAATGCACCCTGTCAAATTTTGAACTCAACGAGCTGAAACGATTTGCTCTGGATCCCTCTCTCGACAAGCTTTCAGGAACTATCAATGCCTCCTTGACGATCAGCGGAAACCCGGACTCCAAAACAAGTTTGCTCAGCATAAACGGAAAGGAAATACGTTATGATAAATTCACGGTAGGCATTCTGCAAGGCAATGCGGTTCATCATAATAATCAGCTCCGCTTTGACATGCACAGCAATCTTCCGATACCTGAAAAAACGCCGGAGCCAGCCTTGCCATCATTGAACACAATTGACGGGAGCGGAACTATTCCTCTGGTTCTCAATTACTATCCCCTGCAGTGGCATATAGCTGAGCAGCAAAGCATAAACGCATCGTTCCGCTCGGACAATCTTTCTGCCCAGTTTCTTGAATACCTGCTTCCTTTCTTTACTTCGGCAGAAGGGGTAATGCCAACAACCCTCAAAATCGAAGGACGAACACCACAACCAGACATTTATCTGACCACTCATCTGCGTCAAACAAAAATTAAAATTGAGCCGACGCAGGTCTCCTATCAACTCGACGGCGATGTGTATGCAACACAAAAAGCCATTGAACTGCGAAACGTAACCATCAGTGATAACGTCCACGGCAACGGAACAATAGAGGGTCTGGTGATGCTTGAAAAGCTCGAACCAAAAGAGCTGGATCTTGCCGGCCAATTTAACCACCTCCTGTTGTTTAACAAAAAAGACATGCAGGATGAAACCTCGTTTGGAAGTATTACCGGAACAACCACCAACATTCTCGTTCATGGAAATATCTCTGAACCGGTTGTTGAAGGGGAATTAAGAATTGATGCCGCAGATTTTTCGCTCTATCGATCAGGGGCCAATGAAAGTGCAAAGTATGTCGGAGTTGATAAATTTATTGAATTTGTGCCCCGTTATCCCACTGCGAACCTTCCGGGCCTGAAAAAAAATCGCGAGATAACAAAACCGACTGAATTTTATCACTCACTGATTGATATTCTGCAGATAAAAAACCTGCGTTTCAGCAGTGTTGAGCCGCTGATGTATACTGTTATTTTTGAGCGCATCAGAGGCGAACAACTTGAAACATCAGTCAACAATCTCTCTCTTATTGTCAATAAAAAAAATCAGCAATACCGGCTCTTTGGATCAGTAAACGTCATTGGCGGTAAATACAGATTTTCCAACTCAAACTTTGACCTGGAGAATGGAGGAAAAATTTTCTGGAACAATGTGGACATCAGAAACGGTGTTATGGACAACCTCTACGGCAGCAAGTATGTGAACGCGTCCAGCCAGCAGACCGGTGACCGCGACAATGTCAAGCTGCTCCTGGCCATGACCGGCACTCTGAATGACCCGCAAGTTATCATGGGTTATTACCTGAATGAACAGACTCAGCCTTATGCCTCAGTCAACATGATCGGCGGTCATACAAGCCAGATTGATCCTAATGCAGAATTGAATGTTATCTCCATGCTGCTTTCAAAGCAATGGTATATCAAACCGGGAAGCAGCGGCCAGTCAGGCAATATCGCTGTTGCAAGCGTAGGGTTCTCTACTGGCACCGGCATTCTTTCATCTCGCATTTCCAGGCTTATTCAGGATATTGGTGGACTTGAAAGCTTTAATGTCAATCTGGGAATGGATAAACGTGGTGCACTGAGTGGACTCGACCTGTACTTTGCCCTCAGCGTCCCCGGAACTGACGGGAAAGTGCGCTTTATCGGCACTGGGAGCTCTCCCGACATCGGCAAAACTGCAATCGCCAACTATTACGGGACCGCCCAGAAAATTGAGTACAGAATTACTCCAAAAGTGTACCTTGAAGCTTCCCGCTCTTTCGGCCTTACCGGAAGCACAACATCAATAAGTAATTTGCAAAAACCGGCAGAAACATGGGGCGTCAGCCTCTCTTACAAAGAACGCTTCCAAAGCTGGGACAAGTTCTGGAAAAGTCTCATACCATCATCCGACAAGAAGAGATAATTCCGCCCGGTTTTTGTAAATTAGTAACGTTCCATTCTGCAATAAACCTGGGAAAAGACTCTTGAAAGGGAAAAATATTATTGTCGGTATCTGTGGAGGCATTGCCGCCTATAAAACGCCACAGTTAGTAAGATTATTAAAAAAACAGGGCGCAAATGTTAAAGTGGCGCTCACTGAAGGAGGCTGTCATTTTGTCAGTGAACTGGCACTTGCAACAGTTTCTGGCGAACAGGTGTATCGAAAAATTTTTCCTCCCACATTTACAGAAAACACTGACTACACCGGCCATATCTCTCTCGGTGAATGGGCTGACGCTGTTGTGATCGCGCCTGCAACCGCCAATACCCTGGCCAAACTCAGCAGCGGCCTCTGCGATGACATGCTTACCGCCTGTTTTATCACCCTGCGACCTGGCAAACCGGTGTTGATCTTTCCTGCTATGGATGGCCAGATGTTTCTCTCCCCTTCCGTTCAGAGAAACATAAAAACTCTCATCACACAGGGTTGCACGGTCATCAATCCCGAAAGCGGAGAGCTTGCGTCAGGACTTTGTGGGCTCGGACGTATGCCGGCACCTGAATCTATCCTTGGCTATCTTGAACAGGAACTCTCTTCAGCCACTCTGCACTCTCCTCTTCGCGGCAAATCGGTTGTCGTAACCGCCGGACCGACTCGCGAAAAAATTGATGGCGTCCGTTTCATCTCCAACTACTCATCGGGCAAAATGGGATTTGCTATTGCTCGCGCAGCAGCAAAAAGAGGCGCCAGAGTGACACTCATTACCGGCCCGGTTCATCTGGAAACACCTTTTGACGTCGATCGACATGATGTTGAAAGCGCACAGGAGATGCTCGCCGCCGCTTTACCCTTTTTCAGGAGTTGCGATATTTTTATCAGTGCGGCTGCCGTTTCTGATTACCGCCCTCTTGCCCCTTGCGAAGGAAAAATGAAAAAAGATGAGGATGAGATAGCATTTACCCTTGTCAAAAACCCCGATATCCTTGCAGAATTCGGTCAGCAGAAAGCCTCAGGCCAGCTTGCCATAGGGTTTGCACTTGAAACTCAAACCGGTCTCGACAATGCCCGAAAAAAATTGTCTGCCAAAAATCTTGACCTGATTGCATTTAATTTTTTTGACCGGAAAACCTCAGGTTTTGATGTTGACACAAATATTCTTACCCTGATAGAGAGAGATGGAATAACAACAGAGCTTCCGCAATTACCAAAGGATGATGCCGCAGGCAAGCTTCTTGATGCCATAGAAAAACTCTTGCCCGAAAATCTGCACTAACCCTTGAAAACGTTATTTTTTCATGCAAGGTTTTTTATTTGATGGAAATGAACATAACCAGCCTGCAGAGAAAAACCCGGTATCTTCTTCCGCAGGTCTGGCCCTTTTATTTGATACTGCAAAAGAGTGCCACAAATGCATGCTTGCCGACACCCGTCTGAATTTTGTGTTTGGTGAAGGCAATCCATCGGCAAATCTGGTGGTTATCGGAGAAGCCCCGGGAGCTGAGGAGGATGCTTCAGGCAGACCGTTTGTGGGCCGATCCGGACAGCTCCTTGATAAAATCCTTCAGGCCGCCGGGTTCCGCCGCGAGGAGGTCTATATCTGCAATATTCTGAAATGTCGTCCACCAGGCAACAGAAATCCGCTTGAGCATGAAATCAAAAGTTGTATGCCATGGTTACTCAGTCAGCTTCAGATCATCAAACCAAAAATTATTCTGATGATGGGCAAAGTGGCTGCAAACACCATTCTGGATAACACTCTGTCGCTGGGAGCCATGAGAGGAAAACTGATAAAATGGCAAGGGTATGACTGTTTTATTACCTATCATCCCGCAGCACTTCTGCGTAATCCTAACTGGAAAAGGGGATGCTGGGAAGATATTCAGGTCATGATGCGCCATTACGGAACTCTCTTTTCCCAAGAGAACCACACTGAAAATTAGAGTGAACAGATGATCAAGAAAGCACCAGTTGCCATAGATTTCAGTCAGGATATCGATTTCAGTCAGGAGAGCCGTGTCCCCCCTTATTCAACTGAAATTGAACAGGAGGTTTTGGCCTGTATTCTGCTTGAGGATGATCCCATTGAACAGGTCATCCAGATTTTCGGCGATAACGGCGAAGAGGTTTTTTATGAACGCCGTCATCAGATCATCTTCAAGGCCATGATGCAGCTTTATCATAAACGACAGGCTATCGACATTATCACCGTCAGCGAAGAGCTGCTGAAAATGAGTGAACTTGAAGCCGTTGGCGGACGCCATTACCTTGCGGAACTTTCCGGCAAAGTGATCAGCGCTGCCAATATTGAGTACTATGCCCGTCTGGCAAAGGAAAAATACCTTTACCGCCGAATGATCTCAATATCAGCCAAAATCTCCGGCGCAGCATACGGCTCGTCAATGGACATTTTTGATCTTGTCGAACATGCCTCCCAGCAGTTTTTCAATATCTCCCAGGCTGGTATCAAAAAGAAAGCTTCGTTAATTAAAGAGCTGGTGAAAAATGGCATACGAATGCTCGAAAGCCTCCGGGCATCACAATCATCCGTCACCGGCGTAGGCTCAGGATTTTCAGAACTTGATCAGCTCACCGCCGGATTTCAGCCGTCCGACATGATTATCATCGCGGCAAGGCCGTCCGCCGGTAAAACGGCATTGGCACTTGCCGTTGCCCGTAACGCGGCTGTCGATTTTGATACTCCTGTTCTTTTTTTCAGTCTTGAAATGGCGGAAGTGCAATTAGCCATAAGGCTCATGTGCGCTGAAGCTTATGTTGAGTCACAGCTTGTCAGAACTGGCCGTATAACACCCGAAATGATGGGGCGGATCATCAACAGCATGGACAAGCTGAATGAAGCCAAGCTGTTCATTGACGACACCCCCGGCATCTCCATTATGGAACTCGCTGCAAAAACCCGAAGAATGAAGCAGGAGCACAATATCGGTATGCTTGTTGTTGATTACCTTCAGTTGGTCACGCCCGTCAGGGATGGCAGAACAAACAGGGAGCAGGAGATCGCCCAGATATCCCGGTCGCTGAAGGCGCTGGCCAAGGAGCTGAATATTCCGGTTATCGCTTTGGCTCAGCTTAACCGATCTGTCGAACAACGCTCAGGCGACCGGAGACCTCAGCTCAGTGACCTGAGAGAATCCGGTTCAATAGAGCAGGATGCTGATGTCGTCATGTTTCTTTCACGACCTGAAATGTATGGCAAAACAACATTTGAAGATGGATCATCGACAAAAGATATTGTCGAAATTGTCATCGGCAAGCAGCGAAATGGCCCTATCGGCGACATAAGATTATTGTTTCTTAAAAACTATGGGCGATTTCAGTCAACCGCAAATGCTTACATTAAAAGCGGGGATGAATCGGGCGCTTCGTTTGAACAGGAACGACACAGCCACTCTCTGGAAGATGCAGAAAAATTGAAAAGCAGCGCATTCATCGCTCAGGACGACGCACCTTTTTAACACATTATTATGCAGGACAACACACAGCTACCAAACTCTGGAAACAGAACATCAAGACCGGTGCCACCACCAATCATAGGCCCCGAAACAACATACGAAGGAATTGGAGCATCGAAAGGCATTGCGATAGGGGAGTGCTATGCGTTTATCAAGGAGGAAAGTAAACATGAGATCCGGGAACTGACCGACAAAAACATCAGTGAAGAGATCGAAAAATTTCGTTCCGCGTTGAACCGATCTGAACATGAGCTAAAAAAAATTGAACACGTCACGATCAGAAAACTTGGAAAAAGCTATTCAAATCTTTTCCAGGCCCAAATCATGATGCTTCACGATCCGATATTGATCAATACCATTGCCAACCGTATCAGATCGGAACGAAAGGGGGCGCATCTTGTTATCGAAGAGGAGTTTGACCAGTATCTGCAAAAGTTTAAAAACTCAGAAGAGGTCATTTTTCAGGATCGGGCTGATGATCTGCTTGATATCAAAAACCGGATTATCAGAAACCTGCACATCAGAAAGCTGCACTCCTGGATACCCGAAGGAGTCATCGTTTCGTCTGACAATCTCTCTTCGGCCGATATCATTCTGTTGAGCCGCAGCAATGTCAAGGGATTTGTGACCGATTCAGGAGGAAAAACCTCTCATATTTCGCTGATCTGCAAGTCACTCAATATTCCAATCGTCGTCGGGCTTGGCAACCTCTCCACAAAGGTCGCCACTGGCATGCAGATGATCATTGATGGAAGTACAGGCGCCGTTATTACAAACCCTGAAGAGAAAACGGTCGAGCAATATCTCAGGAAAAAAGAGTCAGAGAAAAAAAATGAAGACGACTCTTCTTCCCGGGCAGAGCTTCCGGCGACCACCAAATGTGGTGTCAGAATAACCTTTTATGCCAATATTGACTTCAAGGAAGAGACGCTCGGCCTGACAACAGCAGGAGCCGAAGGAGTGGGCCTGTTCAGAAGCGAAAACCTTTTCACCGAAGGCACAAAAGTCCCCAGGGAGTCAGAGCAGTACGCCTGTTACCTTGAAATGGCTGAAGCAATAGCTCCAATGCCTCTTGATATCCGTCTGTTTGATATTGGCGGTGACAAACTAATCTATTCGCCGGTCAAGGAGCCAAATCCAAATCTTGGCTGGAGGGGAATCCGTATTCTGATAGATCTGCCGGAAATTCTTGACGCACAGGTCAGGGCCGTCATCAAGGCAAACAAACATGGCAATATCGATATTCTGATTCCCATGATCATGTCTCTCGAAGAGATCAGAAATGTTCAGGCCGCAGTCGACAGGCACTACAGTGATCTGTTGCGGGAAACAGATGACCAACTTGAAAAACCGGGTGTAGGTGCAATGATAGAGCTGCCTGCTGCCGTGGAGATCATTGATGAAATAACAAGATGTGTTGATTTTATAAGCATCGGAACCAATGACCTTACGCAGTATACCCTGGCGGTGGACAGAAACAATGTTATTGTGCAGGATCTTTTTGAAAAATTTCATCCGGCCATTATCAGGCAACTGCACCGGATAATCAGGACTGCGTATAACAATCACTGCAAAGTGATGATTTGTGGAGATATGGGTTCTGACCCTCTCGCTCTTCCCTTTCTTTTAGGATGCGGATTGAGAAAATTCAGCGTTGTCACCTCGGATATCGCGACACTGAAATCAATGGTATCGCACTTTTCAATTGCTGAAACTGAAGCTCTTGCCAATCAATGCCTGAGGCTGGATACTTCATCAGCAATCAAGGCCTGCCTGGAAGATTTCCAGGCAGCACATGAATGAGAGTGTGAGGGAGCAGTAACGAACTCAGGGCCGCAAGTCCTCTATTTTCGCATTTTTGCGTAATGAAGCAAAATACTCGGAAAAGAGCTGCTCATGTTTTGCGCGAAGCAGTTGAGGAGCAAGCCTGCTTTTTTCACCTGCTATATTGAGCCCTGCGGGAAGAAATTTCCCCCGAAGCTGGACAAGAGCATATCCTTCACTTGTTTTTACGGGTGAAGAGAGCTTTCCGGGCACAAGTCCGGACATACCTTCAACAAGAGCAGGGTCAACACCGTAACCTGGAATAAATCCGTCACGCCACCGAATACTGTCGGCTGTAACCATACGCAACGCCGGATTGGTCGCCGCTATCTTTTCAAGCGTCATACCAGGCCCTTTCATTGCCGCAAGCTTTTGCGCCAGAACATCTTCTTTCTTTTCCCGCATCAGTTGGGATGAAATAGCAGCCTTCAGATCCTTGTCGAGCAAACGGTATCCTGTATCATTTTTACCAGTCAGACGGATAACATAAAATCCTTTGGCCGTCTCAATAACGTCTGAAAGATCACCCTCTTTCGCCTTGAAAGCATAAGCGGCTATCTTGTCACTATAGCCAATCTGATCAATCAAGGTATGCCGTCCAAAATCGCCAGTCTTTTCGATATGCAGCTTTTCTGCAGTAACGCTCTTGTCGAAACCTTTATCCTTGGCACCAAGCTGAAACGCCATAGCACGACGACGCTCACTGTCTACCGTTTCTGATGATGGCCTTATCGTTCTGACAATCTCGGAACAGACCACCGCCGTCCTGTCAAAACCAGTCACCTTGATAATATGCAGCCCAAACTGCGTCTGTACCGGTCTGAGAATAGCGCCCGGGCTGGCACTGAAAACTGCCGCAGAAAAGGCGGGCACCATACGATCCTTGCTGAACCATCCAATATCTCCTCCATTGACAGCACTACCAAGGTCAGCCGAATATTTTTTCGCCAGCTCCTCAAAAGGAACTCCAGCCTGAAGCTGCTGATAAATAAGGATGGAAAGCTCCCGAACTTTCTGGACATCATCACTGCTCGCAGGATTGAAACGCAAAAGAATATGCGATGCTCTTGCCACAGGCTGAGCAGCAGAGGTCACCTGCCTGATCTTGATCAGCCGGTATTCCCCACGATCGGCCAGAGGACCAACCATTGTCCCCGGCTTGAGATTGGAAGCATTAAAAAGAGCCATCCCGGCCGCTGGAGAAAAATCAGCGCGGGTATACGGCACATTGATACCCGTCGGACGATCGCTCTGCAATTTAACATAGTCGCTATCATTGACCGACCCGGAAAACTCGGCTCGAATCGTTGCCAGCTCATTACGAACTGCCAGACTGTCTTTCGATGATGGAATCAAGGGGAAAAAGACAAAATCAGCTTTGCGTGATGGCACCTGTCTGAACAGCTCCTTATGCTCATCAAAATATTTTTTTACCTCGTCCTCCTTGACAATAAATTTACTGTCATCGCCAGCAAAGCTCAAAGGGAACGGAATAAAAGAAGCAGAAAAGAGTGAAAAATGTCTGGTAACAATATCCCCCAGCTCCCGATCGGTCACATGTTCCAGAGTTTGAAGAGCGTTGATCAGCTTGTTCACCTTGAGCTCACGACGAACAACTTTTTCAATCTGCATCCATAACTCCTTGTTGCGGGGATCGCTCCGGGCACTCTCCAGCTTTTTGCGATCAATCATTCCCGTCGCAGGATCAGAAAAATTCTGGCGAATAACCATAGGTGGTATCGGACTGTCGAAAGCCTCAACAACCTCCCTGTCCTGAAGGTCAATGCCGAATTTTTCAAACTGCTGATCAAGCAAGGTCTGATCCACCACACCATTCCATGCCTGTTCCTGAAGATTGAGTTCAACTTCAGGGGTCAGCTCTGCATTTGGACTGGTTCTTCGAAAATTCTCTGTAACCGCTTTGTAGACCTCATCATACTGACTAAAGGAAATAGACTTGCCATTGACCTTACCGGCAACGTTGGCCTTACCGGTAAATCCTGAAAAATTCATTCCCCATTCAAAAATAATCAAGGCAAGAAAAGCACCCAAAAGAGTGTAAAGTATAATATGGGTCTTATCCCGCAAGCTGGACATTACAGCCATAGTTTATTCCTTCATTAAGAGTGTTGTTAAAAAACCGTGTTATGCCATCCTTCCCTGCCGACCAGCGGCACAAAAGAAAAGCGCTGAAAAACCTCTCTCCTGAACATATCACCCTCCCTTGTCATCACCGTCATCTCTTGTAAAGCAGCATTACCAAGGGGAATAATCATACTACCATTCTCTGCAAGCTGGCACATCAACAACTTTGGTTCACCAGGCGCTCCCGCAGTGACCACAATACCATCAAAAGGCGCCTCATCATCCCAGCCCAGCGTCCCGTCTCCAAAACGGCAGGTTATGTTGAGCCCAAGCCTTGAAAAGAGTTTTACTGCCCTTTCATAAAGTTCCACAATCCGCTCTATAGTAAAAACAGAATAACCGAGTGCATCTAAAATGGCTGCCTGATATCCTGATCCTGTCCCGATTTCCAGAACTTTTCCTGAAGGAACGCGTTCAACGAGCAGAGTGGTCATATATGCAACCGTGTACGGCTGGGAAATAGTCTGACCAAACCCTATCGAATAGGCACCGTCATCATAAGCTGAATCCGTAGCATCCCTTTCAAAAAAAAGGTGACGCTGTACCTTCTGAAAAGCATCAAGAACCCGCTGATCGGCAATCCCATACCGTCTCAGCGTTTCAACCATCTCCCGATGCCTGAGTGCCTGACCTTTTTCCGACTCTTTCATCAGCAATCAACATCTGGTACAAATATTTCAAGCACCTGCACCTGTTCTCAATTACAGTTTTAACGGACTGAATATTGCATCAAAAACAACAAAAAACAATGTTCAAGTGTAGAGTTTACCATTTTTGACAATAAATCCCGCACTGGCTTCTCTATCATCCTGACCTCGCTATCACCAACAGAGAACAATACTTTTCCGGCATAAGCGCCAAAACAACGATGAATGTCTCTAACGACCAAGCAACGCCGAAACAAACTCTGCACGGTCAAACAACTGAAGATCATCAATTTTTTCACCCACACCGATATATTTGACCGGAAGCTTCAGCTCACGTGAAATCGAGAGCACAATCCCGCCCTTTGCCGTTCCGTCAAGCTTGGTCACCACAAGTCCCGTCACATTGACAAAGCGTGTAAACTCCCTTGCCTGCTGCACGGCATTCTGCCCGGTTGTGCCATCAAGAACAAGCAGCACCTCATGCGGCGCTTCAGGAATCCTCTTTTTCGCGACACGCATGATCTTGGCAAGCTCCTCCATCAGATGGCTTTTATTATGCAGTCGCCCGGCAGTATCAACCAGCACAACATCGGCATTTCTGGAAACCGCAGCGCTGACTGCATCATAGACAACAGACGCCGGATCCGAACCCTGTGCCTGGCCAATCATCGGAACACCAGCCCTGTCTGCCCATATCTGAAGCTGCTCATAAGCCGCTGCGCGGAAGGTATCGGCAGCCGCTATAATCACTTTTTTCCCGGCCTTATCGTAATTATGGGCCAACTTGGCAACGCTGGTGGTCTTGCCGGCGCCATTCACGCCGACAATCAAAATAACGTAAGGTTTGGCTGGAAGCGACGCATCAAAGTCAAGCGGATGATCCTGTCCCGTCTCTTCGAGCATCTCCTGAATCTCATCCATCAGCATCTTGTTCAGCTCCGCTTCAGAGTGGTACGTCTCCTTTTTAGCACGCTCTGTAATAGCCTCAACGATCCCGAGAGTGGTCTCCACCCCGACATCGGCTGAAACAAGAATAGTCTCAAGCTCCTCAAGGAACTCGTCATCAATCTCTGTTTTTCCTTTTGTAATAACAGAAAGCTTTTCACGAAGGGTGTCCCGGGTTTTTTCGAGCCCCTCTTTAAGCCTTGTCAGTTTGAACTTGTCAAAAAAACCCATAAAAAGCAGATATTATTCCTGTTATTAAGAAGAGTTGTACCTCCGTCCTCTGGTGCGCCACCAGAGTCAGACATAAGAATCTCTGCACGAAATTTAATTTACTCAAAAATATGCCATTTACAGCAATACCGGAAATCGGGGAATTTGGTCTGATCGAGAGAATCGCCTCTCTTGTTGCCCCAACCCTGCCTGCTGTTCCAGAGCTGCTGACCGGAATCGGTGACGACTGTGCCGTTTTCCGGCCTTCAGCAGAACTGCTGCAGGTATCGACAACCGATATTCTTGCCGAACAGGTGCACTTTGATCTGCTGACAACCCCGCTGAAACATCTCGGAAGCAAGGCGATAAGTGTCAATGTTTCCGATATCTGCGCCATGAATGCGCTCCCCCGCTACGCGCTGGTCTCAATCGCCGTGCCAGCATCATTCCCGGTGACCATGATAGAAGAGCTCTACATCGGCATGAGTCATGCCGCAAAAGAGTATGGCCTTGCCATTGCGGGCGGCGACACCTCATCATCACGATCCGGTCTGGTCATTTCCGTCACCATGATCGGCGAAGTTTCGCCTGAACTCATCACCCGCAGAAGTGGGGCCAAGCCTGGAGATTTAGTCTGTGTAACCGGATCGCTTGGCGGCGCTGCGGCTGGACTGAAACTGCTCATGCGCGAAAAAGAGATCATGCTGAACCATATCGAAAACAACGAGCCCTATACCAAAAGCGTGATCAGTGACCTGAATGAGTACCGTGAAGCGATACAACAGCAGTTGCTGCCCCTTGCCCGAATCGAGATCGTCAGGCTTTTCCATGCCAAACATCTTCATCCATCTTCGATGATTGACATCTCCGATGGGCTCAGCTCCGACCTCCAGCATCTCTGTCGCCATTCAAACACAGGCGCTTTGATTCATGAAAACCATATTCCAATCCACGCAAGTACACGCAGGATCGCTGATGAGCTGCAGGATGACGCTCTCACCTGGGCGCTCACCGGCGGCGAAGATTACCAGTTACTCTTTACCCTCTCGAAAGAGAAATACCAAACAATAGCCGATAACAAAGCAATATCGGTCATAGGAGAGATGACCGACCCGGATTCGGGCATCCATCTTTGCGATATGTATGGCATGAAAATCGATCTGGAGTCGATAAAGGGGTTCGACCATTTCAGCGCATAACACCTTCCATCTTATAATCAAACGAGGCGGGGTACGAAAGATTTATTTTTTTGGGAAAAAGTACGAAGATGGTAAATTGCTTGCCATGTCAGTGAGCAATGACTTGCCGAAGTGGCGGAACTGGTAGACGCCCGGGACTTAAAATCCCGTGTTCAGCAATGGACGTACGGGTTCGATTCCCGTCTTCGGCACACATGGATATTTCAATTTTTATCGCATGAAGGCAAGCTCTTCTGAAATCCATCGTATCGAAATTTAGCGCTCTCATGCTTTGCATAAACTTTATACCGGTGTTGAGAAACAAGGCAAGAAAAGAGAGATGCCAATAATCAGCAGATTCCTTGGAATCATCATAGCCATGTACTGGGATGATCACTCTCCCCCGCATTTTCATGCCAAATATTCGGGATACGAAATTACTGTGGAAGTTCTGACCGGTATTGTGGCTGGCAAATTCCCGAAACGGGCTCTCCATCATATTCTTGAATGGTATGAGCTTCACAAGGATGAATTAATCGACAATTGGACTCGTTGCAAAAACAATGAAGAGCCAAATCAAATTGACCCTCTGGAGTGATAACGATGTTTCTTCATGTAACGAATGCACGATATCTTGGCGACTACAAAATAAAAGTTGTCTTCAATAATGGCCGGGAAGGAGTTGCAGACTTGGCTGATGCGCTGAAAGGCCCGGTATTCAGGCCATTGGCAGACACATCGACATTTTCTTCCTTTATCGTGGATAAAGAGCTTGAAACTCTTGTTTGGCCTAATGGAGCTGATCTGGCACCTGAATACATCTACTATCAGGCATTTAAAAATGATGCGGACTTGAAGCCGCAGTTCAGGGAATGGGGTTATATCACCTGATATGACCTGTTCGACAGCCTCTTTCCAACTAATAAACCCTTCATCATCATGAGTTCGGAATTTACAAAGATACTGTTGAGCGAGGATGAGATGCCACGGCAGTGGTACAATATCCAGGCTGATCTCCCTTCACCGATGCCCCCACCATTGGGGCCTGATGGCAACCCTGTCGGCCCTGATGCTCTTGCCAGGGTATTTCCGATGAACCTTATTGAGCAGGAGATGAGCACTGAGCGGTGGATTGAAATTCCACAGGAGGTGCAGGGAATCCTGAAACTCTGGCGCCCCTCACCACTGTACCGGGCCCACCGACTGGAAGCTGCCCTGAAGACTCCGGCAAAAATCTTTTATAAAAATGAGGGTGTATCACCGGCAGGAAGCCACAAACCAAATTCCGCTGTCCCCCAGGCATGGTACAACAAGCAGTTTGGCATTAAGCATCTCGTCACTGAAACCGGCGCAGGCCAGTGGGGAAGCGCCCTTGCGATGAGCTGCAAACTTGTCGGTATCGACTGTAAAGTTTTTATGGTGCGCATCAGCTTCGACCAGAAGCCGTTCCGCAAAATCTTGATGAACACCTGGGGGGCAGAGTGTATTGCCAGCCCAAGCACACAAACCGAGACAGGACGACGGATTCTGGAGGAGACACCCGATACTCCGGGCAGCCTTGCCATTGCCATCAGCGAAGCCATTGAACAGGCAGTCCAGCGCGATGATACACGCTACGCCCTTGGCAGTGTGTTAAACCATGTGATGCTGCACCAGACCATTATCGGCCTTGAAGCTCGTAAACAGCTTGAAAAGGTGAGCCTTTATCCTGATATCGTTATCGGCTGTGCCGGTGGAGGTTCAAACTTTGCAGGCATAAGCTTCCCCTTTATCTGCGACAAAATCCATGGACGTGAGGTTCAGATTATCGCAACAGAGCCCGAAGCCTGCCCGACGCTCACCAGAGGACCATACGTGTATGATAACGGAGATGAGGCAAAAATGACCCCGCTACTGCCAATGTACAGCCTTGGCCACGGCTTTATTCCACCGGCCATTCACGCAGGAGGCTTGCGCTATCATGGCATGTCACCCCTGGTAAGCCACGTCAAACAGTTGGGATTGATCGAGGCCACCGCGATTCCTCAAACGGAGTGCTACGAAGCTGCCCTGCTGTTTGCCCATACCGAAGGATTTATCCCTGCACCTGAAACATCTCATGCCATCGCACAGACCATCCGTGAAGCGAAAAAGGCAAAAGAGGAGGGCAAGGAGAAGGTCATTCTTATGAACTGGTCAGGCCATGGACTGATGGATCTTCAGGGATATGATGCCTTTTTGTCTGGCAAAATCAGTGACTACCGACTACCGGAAGAGTTCCTGCAACGCTCACTTGCTGTACTGAAAGATCATCCTGTTCCACCGCAAGCATAACAGCAAACTCCCCGTTACTCTCAAATGCTT
>SZXV01000001.1 GCA_005862225.1 Chlorobium sp. | reverse complement strand
TTTCAACTTTAACGCCAGGTCGCGGAAAAGTCACGGTAAACCAATGCTCCGACACCTCAATCAGGGGTTCAGCAACCCCATAATCGCGGCACAAATTGCGGATACGCCGGATTCCTGAACCGATATGTTCAACCGCCTCCATGCGGTGCAGCATCCCGAACAAAAGCGGATTGCGGGGAATACTTTTGAAGCCAAGATCAGCCTCAGTCATACCCGCAGGCAGTCCGCCAGGGCTGACAATTTCCACCCGATCCTTGAAAATATAGACCTGCACATTTGCCGTAGAACGATAATCACGATGGGCAAGCGCATTCACCACCGCCTCGCGCAACGCCTCTTCGGGCAGTTCAGGCCGTTCATCACGCTTGACATGCTTGATGATGAACTCCACATTAATCTTGGAGAGAATATAGACCACCACATCATCAATCATGGAAAAGATATCGCTTTCAAAACCTCGCCTGTCAAGAATTCGCTCCTTGTCGGTACCGAGAAACAAGGCGCAGGCAACATCAGCGCTGATGGTATATTTACGGATATCCTTTGCCAGCAGCCATGCGCCAGCATGGACCATAGAACCATCCTTGAACAGGTGCAGATTGGCAAGCGCTGTCAACGGCTCAATATCCTCCGGAATTTTTGCCCGACGCTGAAAAAGTTTCCAGGCGTCACTTGTCAAATCATCCGGAATCGAAAAGCGTTCGCAGGGTGTTTCATCAAAATGAATCAACCCCTCCCTGAAAAAAAATTTCCGAATCTCCTCGCGAGACATCTGCTGCGATGAAGCCCCTTCGCGCATAAAAAACTTGCCCCCGAACGAATAGGGTTTGCCATGCTGTTCCGGCACCGTGACGCACAGCACCCTGTCAACACCTGCAATATCAACAGCTATCGGAGGTTCAGCAGAACGGGCAGTTGTCTGCACCTCCGACTTGAGACGGTTAAGGTCATCAACACCTGTGATCTCTCCATTATCCGCCACACCAATAAGAATCACCCCGCCGGTAGCATTGGCAAAAGCACAGATCTCACGGCCAAGATTCGACGTGCCCGACCGCTTGAACTCGGTTGTGAAACCTTCGCCAAGGGCAATGAGATCCTGGAGCTGCTTTTTCTTCATCCGTTTCAGGCTTTATGACAAGGTATTGGCATTTTGACAAATAACGTCGATATGGCAAAGAACTATAGAGCAATGGTTAGAAATTTATTCCGTGAGTTATCGACGTAACACCCTTTATTCGGGCCAATTGCGTCGATAAGTTGATAATATTATGCGCAATGCTCATAGTATTCGGCTGTGGAGTGGGATGGGTGGAGTTTGGGCTAGTCATGGTAGATGATTGGTTTTTATGGCAATAATACAAACCCCATTCCAACATGGGTAAAGTGGGCATCTCCAGTAATAATCTCGCGCATTTTCAGCTCCTGCATAACAACCATTGATGTCAAATCAGTAAAAGAGATATCTGGTTTATCGTGAAATTTCAGGCGTAGCGTTTGCGCTGCATCAAATCGTTCAGGTGTAATCCAAACCAGGTTAATATAGCCTGCATTCATTGCTTGTGAGATAACATGAACGGCTTGTTGCGCTTGCGTAACATGAACGCGCCTGAATAACAACGTATATACTTCATCTAAAACAAAATCAGTTGTAGCAATTGTCGCCTGCCTTTCTCGCAAGCTCTTGTAGAGTTGGCTTACATTGTTGTGCTGAGGCTCTTTACGATTAAATAGATTGATCCAGCCCCATGTATCAATAAATATGCTCTTCATAATGCGCCATACAACGTATTGTCAATTGCTTCGGAAAATGGTTCAATATCAATGAATCCAGATGAACGAAGAATGGGATCATCCATTGGTTGTAACGTATGATGGACTGAACTATTTGCATTGGCTTGCTTGAACTGCAAATATTGAATAAAGTTTTGCAATTCTGATAGACAGACGTTGGGCAATTGCTCTATCTCACTGAGTAGTTGCTGTTTGGCCGTATAGGTGTCTTCCATAGTAGCAGCATGTTTTATTGGGAACAATTCAATAAGTGCCCTGTTTTCTGTAACATAGAAACTCTGGAGTCTCTGCTGGCAACAAAAGAAAATAACCGTATTTCGTGGTATTTGAAAGAAGTTTCTCAGAAGCGACGTAAGGCAGAAGGTAAAGCAGAAGGATTGAAAAGGAAGTAAATTTATTATGTACCAATCCGTTTCAGGCTTTGTGACAAGGTATTGACCGTCTATTGACAATTCTATTGACATTTTGACACACAACGTCAATATTATAAACTAATTCAAAACAATGGCTTAGAGATTCATCCCGAGAATTATGGACGTAACACCCTTTATTCGGGCCAATTGTGTCAATAGCTTTCTACAGTGTCCAATATATACATCCACGTTTTTCTCCCTCAATACGCAATTCACCCTTTTTCCATAGGCGATTCAGCGCAAGCCGAACCTGACGCCGATTGATTTCCTTGCCTATTCTTGCATGTATTTCACCAATCGAAGAACCTGGATAACGGCCAAGATCCTCCAAAACAAGAGCATCGAGTCTATACGATTCAATGAGAGCCAAACTTGTCTGAACTGGAAAATTCAATCTCCTCAACAAATCCGGAGCCACAAAATAACGAGTCCCCTTGGTGTTTCATACTGGACGATTACAAGTCAACAGATGAAGATATTTTCACGATGATATTGCAGAAAGTCTTGCCTCGGCATAAAACGGTTAGGAAAAGACATTTTCACACCTTCAGTGTCCCTTATAAGTTTAAGAGTTTTGTTATCAAGAGCAAGTATTTCTTTCGATAAGACAACACGATATGATTCATCAATTGTAAGCAATCCAGAATCAAATGCTTTGTCATGTAGAGCGTTAAGGCACAATCCATTCTGTGGATTAAGTCGATTCTTGGGATCTTGTGCCCAAGGAATAATATGACTTGCTACCAGAAGTTTTTCAAGCGGCAGACCTGTAATGCAACATTTCGAGTTATAGGCAGCAAGAATCATTTTTCTGAAGAAGTGTTGATTCACTCTTAATTTGACGATTGCCTCTTTTGTTTTTCCTTCGAGGATATTCTGGTTAAAAATATCCGCTTCAGATCCTCGTATTGCCGCCATCTTTTTTTCACTTTCGTATGCCATAGCTTCCCAATCCTCAAAGAATTCATGCCAAACTTCTTTATCAAGCCTGCTAACATTTGAAGCCCCTTTTCGATCAAGGGAAGGATCTATACTGGCAAAATTTGCTAATTTATAGCTAACAGAGCCAGGAGTTCTGCCCAGTAGCATTGCAAGCTCAATAATTTCAGGATTTCTGACATGTATTCGTCCAAAAGGAGTCTTGCAGTATAGATTTATCGCAAGAATCAACTCATTTCTTTCCCAAGGCTTCATAATTCTTTTTTGCTAAGCTCACATTTTCCGTAGCACGATAACTGTAGGGCAATCCTTGTGAACTGGTCAAGCACCATTTTTCTGGGCATAACCTCTTTTTTCTCGACGCGATACACCTCTCTCTGGCGGTAAACGGTAATATGAGCAATTTTGTCGATGGACAACCCCGCCTGTTGGCGCAACAATGAAAAGCTTTGGGTAGTATTCATGACAACCGTCTCCACTGGAAATATTTTGACATTATGGCAAGTATATTTCAATAACCCGACACAATCAAAAGCTGACGCCGTTAAATTCAGGACATTTTCCAGAGTAATCTTGCATGATCATTACGATTCAGTCCACGTCCTCCAGCTCAGACTCACTTTCTTTTATGGATGGCAAACTTCCTTTGAGATCATCAGGAAGAATTTCAACCAGTCTGGTCTCCCAATCAGCAACACCGATTGGAGCATTAAATCCACGCAGTGCATATTCGACGACCAACTTATCTTTGCTCTTGCACAGCAACAGTCCGATTGTCGGTTTGTCATCAGGATGGCGCATCAAGTCATCAACTGCAGAGAAGTATAAATTAAGTTGTCCAACAAATGCTGGATCAAAAGGCACCGACTTCAGCTCGACCACCACAAAACAGCGGAGTTGTAAATGATAAAACAGCAGATCGATATAAAAATCACGATTGCCGACTTCCAGTAAAACCTGTTTGCCAACAAACGCAAAACCCGCACCCAATTCAAGAAGAAAACGCTGGATATGGTCTACAAGTGCTTGCTCTACTTCACGCTCTTTGCGAGGGTCAGCCGTCCCGAGAAAATCGAACAAATAGGGATCTTTGAACACTTGTGCCGCCATATCCGAATCGGCTGGCGGCAATGCAATCGTAAAATTATTGACCGCAAAACCCTGTCGTTCATGCAGGCGGGTTTCAATCTGGATGGCAAGAATGTCGCGGCTCCACCCATGCTCAAGAGTCTTACCAGCATACCAAAGCCTGGTTTTGGAATCTTTCAGCTTGTCAAGCAAAGCAAGATTGCTGCGCCAGGGAATTTGTGCAACGGTGCGTTGCACTATTTCCCTGTCAGGCCATGACTCAACAAAATTGCGCATATATTTCAGGTTACGGGGCGAAAACCCGGTCATATCCATGAAGGAAGTTTTCAGATCATAAGATAAACGATCAATAACTTTTGCACCCCACCCCTGTTTTTCCTGACGCTCCAAAATCACCTTGCCTATATCCCAAGAAGCACCATCGCTGCATTAGCAGAAAGCGTAACACGTAAACGCTCTGACTGTATCCGTTCCTTGATTCCTGCCAATACACCAAAATAATCAGCAGGAAGCTCATCTTTGGAGATCGGCACAGGAAACATTGCATCATCCCGGCTCCGGCCTCTTGATTTTCGAAGATTCTCGGTGTTAATTTTCTTGTTCATATCCCCAACTCCTAAAAATTCCGCTTGATAGCAGCATTAAACACCACCGCTTCCGGTTTCAGGTAGATGGCACTCTTGCCGGAAAAATCCTCCCTGGAGAGCGGACGGTTTTTGCCTCCGCGTGTAGGCAGTACCGCTTCGAGCCCCTCCCGCACCGCCAGAAAGCGGCTGTAGGCATGGCGCAGAAAAATCAGCCCCATGACCGGCAAAAAGTACTCGTTACTCGCATAGTTCGAGTTGGCCCGCAGGGTATCCGCCGCGTTCCAGAGGCGCTTTTCTATAGCTTCGATGTGTTCAAGTTGCGACAAGTGGAGTTCCTCTCTTCATATCCGTGAAAAATGCTCAAAAATTGAAGATCAAGGTATAAAAGAATCTGACGGGAAGTGACAGCCTATTCACCCTCACCCATCTGCTGCGACAACTGCTCCCAGCCTGAGAGGCCTCCCGGCAGGCCGATTTGCGGAGCGAGGGATTCGAGTGCCTGTAATGCTTGAGCTAACTTCATTTTTTTTGACATTTTGTAAACAGTTATCCATGATGACACAGCATTCGATTGATCATCGTTTTGCCAATAGATATGCCCCATATTGAACAGCGTTGCGCATAATCCTGCAATGTCGCCGATTTCCTGCTGGATAGCGAGCGAGCGTTTCAAGTAGTCCAGAGCGGTGTCATACTGAGCTATATGGAAATATTGCTTACCGATCTGCCCGAACCCTGCCACAAGAGTTGACAGGTGAGTTGATAAGCAAACCGGCGGCAGCCATGTATCAATCAAGGTTTGATACAGACCAGCTCGATTCATAGGCCCAACAATCCATTCGAGCGTTATGCGACAAGCCTCTTCATTCATCCCGGCAGCGATGAGTGCGGCATAGGTAATAATTGCCTGCTCAACGGTTCCCCGCTCATTTTCCAGAAGCCACTGCCAATATCCGGCAGCACGCTGAAGCTGTTCACTGGAAACCGTTGCACCTTTTTTTAGCAGCAGCCAGTCACGCACCAATGGCGATACCAGAAACTCTTCAGCTTGCCAGGTTTTATTCTCCGTTCGCTCAATCAGTGACACCGAAAGCAGCACCTCCAAAGCCTTTTCGGGCTGCTCAAGCTCATCAAGCACCAGCGCCTTTACTCCCTCAAAAGCAGCTGGCACCTCGTAAGCCAGCAGAGTGCAGAGCAACTGCTGTTCTGCCGCTGTTCTATGGCTATAGACCAGCTCAAGCAGCATGTTGGTTTGTATCTCCTCTGTCGCGACACGAAGAGATGCAACAAGCTGCTCTTCTTCAATGCTGTTCATCTCCTGCAATGCAGAAGCAAAGAACTCAAGCGCCCGGTAGTTGCCTCCAAGCACTTCATAGGCCTGTCGTAAACGCTTGAAGTCCGTCAAAAACTCTTTTGGCAGCTTCTGCTGTTGCGCCACGGCAAGGAAGTCGCGATAGACCGGTTTGCCAAGCGGATAAAGCTGCTCACGCCACTCCGGCAGTGCCCAGCGGGAGGTGAGGACAACCCGTAACCCCTGCACACCCTGCGCTTTCAGGCGCACCGCAGCATCTATCAAGAGCTGCAATTCAGGGTCAGTCAAAGCTCTTGTGGTTGCATCCTGCAGCGATTCGAGGTTATCGAAAAAGAGCGCCACCTGTGAGCCAAACTGCTCAAGCAGCAGCTTCAGCAGCATCTCAATCTGCTTGCTCTTCTCCGCATAAACCTGCTGAATCTTGCTGTATTTGGCAACACGGATTTCATCAAGCGCCAGCTCCATCTGGAGCACGGTGTCGCGCCAGTTGTGCTCGGGCCTCGCTGAAAAGGCAAAAATCTCATACCCGTCCGCTTTCAGGGTGTTGAGCAGCTTGCCCGCCAGAGCTGTTTTGCCCATGCCGCCAGCGCCGGTCAGCATGAGCAGGGCTGACGTTCCCTCACGGAATGCCCGCTGCCTGCGACGCAGTTCACGACGACGACCGATAAAGTTGGCCGGAAGTGAAATATTGTTCAGGCTTTCATTGAAGAGGTTGGCCGGGCGCATCGGCTGCGGAGTAAAGAGACCGGTGACCAACTGGCGGTCACACTGATAGCTAAGCAGCATCGGCAGGCACCACTGCCCCAGTGACAGTGCGGCCAATGGTGAGTATCGCAGCTCTTCATCATCATGCAGAGGCAGCACGATGGCCCGCCGCGCCTGCTGCAAGGAGGCGGCAATGCTCTGCTGCTGCATCAATGCACCAAAAAAGGCACGGGCAAACTGAAGCCCGGCACGGTCAAGAATTGACTCCCTCATGCCGATAACATGGGGAATGCCTTTGTCGGCAAGCCGCTGCATCAACCCATTGTTCAAACTGGCCGACGACGCTTTGCCGGAGTGACATGCCGAGAGAATCACCGCCTGCACGGTTGTGCCGGTAAATGCCGCTGCAAGCCGCTCTTCATCAACCAGCTCACCTCCATCGTTATCGCTCTCGAACAGGAAGTATCCTTTGTCGTTGTCGGGGTTCAGGTAATCTTTATGGAACACGCCGTGACCGCTGAGATAGACAAGGTGCGGCCTGAAGTGCTGAAGCTGGTGGGTAAACTCACTGAATCGCCCGTCATCCGGCATTTCAAGCAGCACATGGCCGCTCTGCCGCCACTGGCCAAGCGCCTCAAGCACCAGCGCCTGCTCATCCTCGATGCGAAGCTGCTCTTTTTCCCCAATGTCATCAGGCAGTGCGGTAAAAAGCAGCACCCTCAACGGTCCATCTTCAATGGCGGGCAACGCTGCACCGGTGGAGGGCACTGCTCGCGACAGGGTAAAGCCCTCACTGCGGCCAAGAAAACCCTCCTCAGGATGGCAGATCGTCTCCCACGGAAGGTGCAGGATCTCCGGCTTGCCGCTCTCAATGACGATGGGCAGAAGATGCTGCCCTGCCCGCTTTCTGGCCTGCTGGAATGGCTCGTCAGCATCAAGCGCACGCCACAAGAGGGTTCCGATGCCCTGCAAGGCGTTGTCGGTAACAAGTTTTTCCTGATCGGCATAGGCCTCCGAAAGCTCGGCAGCCATCTTCACCAGTTGAGGGTAGCGGGAGAGAATGCTCTCATCCGGCCTGAGTATAAGTGGTTCAATCATAACAGCAGCGGGTTATTGTGGCAAAGAGGGATTTGACGATTTAAGAATCTCCGGGAGCTGATACACTGTGTTCTCTTGCGGTTGCGTTCGGGGTACTCCCCGCATTATCGTAATGAAGTTCTGCTGTTCTCCGCCAAAGTCAAGCTTGAGCGAGGCATGGCAGTAGGGACACTCTCTGATCAGCGTCGGCTCTCCGGCGGTATCGAGCAGCAGTGAAAAAATTCTTTTGCACTGCCAGCACTCTATTTTCTGGCGTTTCATGCTCTCCTGCATGGCATTATGGATTATTTGGTTGTACAAAAAATAGTAAGTCCGGCAAGGCAGATACCTGCAAAACAGAAGAGCGTTGACGCAACCAGCAAGCGTCGTTTATACGTTGCTGTGGCCTTAAAAAACTCCTCAATGCTCAGCGGCTGACCTGTTGCAGCGGGGGTGTTGCTGCGCAGTTTGCTGCGGTCAACCGGCCATTTGCGCGGTGTCAGGCTAAAAAGGCTCAATGCGAGCACAATGAACCAGCAAACAAATGCACCAATAATCAACCCTGATGATTTCGCCACAGCAGCATCTCCGCCGATGAACTTCAGCACCGTTGCATAGAGCCCCGGAATGGCAAGCCCGAGCGTCACCAGTTGTTTTGCCAGCTCGTCAAGCAGTTTCGGCTGGTCAATAATCGCCGTTACAAAGCCTTTTTCAAGCTCTTCGTCACTTTTTGACGGCGGCGCGGAGTAGATAATATCATCATCCATGATCGGGCTCTTGTTGCTGGTTGGGGGATGCCGGGGTAATGTCGCAATTTACTTTTTATTTCACTCTTTTGGAGAAAGCCGCTTGATCAGTAAGGCAAAAGAGGAATGGCCTGAGGCTCTCAATACCCCGAGCTTACCCAATTCTCAATCTGCAAAGCGGGCACTCTGATAAACTCCTTGACATTGTTGGTGACCAGAATCAGCCCTTCACTGCGGGCATGAGCGGCAAGATGAACATCATTGACGCCGATTGGCTGACCCGCTTTTGCAAGAGTTGCCCGAATAGCGCCGTAATGCTGCGCAGCATTACAAAGCCTCCCGCTCGGGTTGCTCCCCTGCGTCACGCTTTTCCATAAAATCATCCGTCACCTTGTGCTGCCCGAGGAAAAAGCTGTCCCAAGTCTGGCCGAAGGGCGCAATGATCCGCTCAGGCAATCTCTTATTGCTGGTTAAGCCGTCTTGACCAGAGACCTGCAAATTCTCCTTTCAATACTTCAGGTTTACCTGTGCCTGTGGCAGGATGCTCTTCCAGTTCCAGCAATATCTTTTCAATTACATCCCATGCTCAGCGTCAACAAAAAGAAAAGAGAGCCCGCCATGTCGCTCTTACTTCGGCATACCGGCAACGTAATCCCGGATGGTGGCTATTTCATCGTTGCTGAGCTTTAACTCTCCGGCTCCGATGATGCCTTCAACCTGTGCGGCGTTTCGTCCGCCGACTATTGCTCCTGTAACCGCCGGGTTGCGCAAGGTCCATGCTATGGCCACTTCGCCTGCTGAACAGCCATGTGGTGCGCCGATCTTTTTGAGTAATCCGGCAAGTTCGATGTTGGCGGAGAGGCGTGGTTCCTGAAATTCCTTGTTGCGTCTGCGCCAGTCGTCCGGGGCAAAGTTCGCGGCCCGTTCACGGGTCATGGCGCCTGTCAACATCCCTGAAAGCATGGGCGAGTAGACTATAACTCCAATGTTCTGCTCCTGGCAGAAGGGCAGGAGTGTCTGTTCGATGGCCGGGCGCAGGATGGAATATGGTGGCTGAATAGATGCTACCGGCGCGATGGGAATGACGCGGCGGAGTTGATCGACGGTGAAATTCGAGACGCCAATGTGGCGCACCAGCCCCTCTTTTTGGAGGCTGGCCATCGCTTGCCAACCCTCTTCAAGGTCGATGTCAGGGTTTGGCCAGTGAATCTGGTAGAGATCGATGGCATCCACCTTGAGGCGGTTGAGGCTTGCTTCGCACTCTCGCCTTATGGAATCGGCCTTGAGGCTGTAGCCGACTGTTCGACTTGCATCCCACACCATTGCACATTTGGTGAAAATGTATGGTCTGTTTCTCATACCGGTAACTGCCCTGCCGACCAGCTCCTCTGAATGGCCAAGGCCGTAGACGGGCGCCGTGTCGATCCAGTTGATGCCCAGATCAACGGCCCGCTCTATGGCGGCTATGGCGTCGCCGTCGTCCTGTACTCCCCAGCCGTACTCCCAGTTGCCGCCACCAATAGCCCAACTCCCGAAGCCGACGGGAGTCAGCTCTATATCTGTCGTTCCAAGTTGTCTTTTCTGCATCATGATTCAAATGTCTTTAAGGTGAAGCTCGCCCCGGCAACCGATTGAAAGCTTCCGGTTGGAGCTGATGGTTGAGAACGGATTTATAATAATATAGGGTATGGCTCTCTATGGACTGAAACATTTGTTCGCCTGTAACGCCCTTCGACAAAATTATCTTTGCCACTTGCGGGAGATTCAAAATATCTTCATAACTTTAAAGATTGCTGAATCCTCTCTTCATAACACTTTATCGGAACGGTTTACCATGAATTCTTCTGATCCGTCGATGCAGCCGCTCTCTCTTGATGAGCTCACCCTCCTTGAAAATTTTCTTGTGTCGGAACAAACTCCGCCTGATGCGCTCTCTTCTCTTGAAATGCTTGATGGTTATATGACTGCCGCAGCGGTTGGGCCGCAGGTCTTTGATGTGGATGACTGGTACGCGTCAATCTGGGATCAGGAGAAACAGCTTAAGCCGGAATTCGACTCTGCCGAAGAGGCTGACATTATTGGTGAGCTGATTGTGCGCCATAACAATTCTCTCACGCAACTTTTTGCTGATGAGCCGGAGAGCTATCTGCCTCTTTTTGAAAGGGTTGGGTATGAAAGTAATGATGAGAGGAAGCTGGCTGTGGAGGAGTGGACGATGGGGTTTATTATCGGCATGGAGCTGGCGTATGATGCGTGGAAACCGATGTTTGATGATGAGGAGGCCGCAGTTCTTTCGATGGCTATTTTTATGCTCAGCAAGGTGTCGGATGATTTTAACCATCTGACGGAGCGGGAAATTGCTGAACTGACTGATACTCTTGGGGAGTCTGTGATTCGTATTTACTCTTTCTGGCACGGGAGCGGGGAGGAGTAGGCAAAAAAAAAGCTCCGTGAAGAATGAATTTCACGGAGCTTGAGGAACTGAGGGTTTGACTCGCAATCGTTTTGTTTTGACCTCAGGCTTCGGAGCCTTCTGCCTCAACTTCGAAGTGCACCTTTACGGAAATGTCCATAAAGATTTTGGCGTCGGCTTCGTATTTGCCGAGCGCTTTGATCGGGGCTTCAATGGTAATTTTCCTGCGATCGATTTCGATGCCTTGTACTTTCAGTGCATCGGCAATATCGGCGGAGGTTACTGTCCCGAACAGTTTGCCGGATTCGCCTGCTTTGGCAAAAACTTTCAGTGACAGTTGCTCGATTTTCTGAGCATGCTCACGTGCGTTTTTGCGTTGCAGCTCAACCTTTTTGGCTTGCTGTTTTTTCTCTGTTTCAAGAGCTTTAAGCGTGCCCTCGGTAGCTCTGATAGCTATACCCTGCGGAATCAGGAAATTGTTTGCGTATCCGTTTTTTACGGCAACAACTTCACCTGCATCGCCAAGGGTAGCCACATCTGTTCTTAAAATGACTTTCACTGCTTAGCTTCCTTGTTCAATAGATTGCAAAATTGGTTATTTGTATTCGTCAACAACATAAGGGATAACTGCCAGGAACCGTGCCCATTTTACTGAGTGGGTAAGAAGGTTCTGCTCTTTGGCCGAAAGTCCTGTGATGCGACGGGGAATGATTTTTCCCTGGTCATTGATAAATCTTTTGAGTTTGCGCTCGTCCCTGTAATCAAAAAAGACAACCTGGTTCTTCGATACTTTCTTTTTTGACGCAAGTGCGTTGCTCAATGATTTGTTACCCTGTGCTTTGTAACCCGGTGATTGTGTGAATTTTTGTTTCATAAGTTCATGAAAAAATTTTGCTTACCCTGTGCTTTCAGTCGGAAGAAAGGTATTTGTATTCGTAAATGTATCCAGGATCATCTTCATGAATCTCTTCATGATGGGTGTCGTGACAATCATCCTCTATAAAGCCTTCTTCATCCTCTTCGCCGTTTTTGTGCCTTTTGTTGAGAAACTGAATTCTTCTGGCCTTGATTTCAACAACGGTTCTGGATGATCCGTCCTGCGCTTTCCATGTCCGGCTCTGTAATTCGCCATCGACAAGGACTGCGGAGCTTTTCTTCAGGTTGTCACGGCAACTTTCTGCAAGCTTGTTCCAGGCAACGATGCCAACGTAGCAGACATCTTCCTGCCACTGATGGTTGCTGTCCCTGAATCGGCGGTTACATGCAATTGAAAAATTAACGACTGGCGTTCCTCCTGAATTAGTTTGCCTGAACACAGGATCTTTGGTAAGATTTCCAGCAATGACGACGCTGTTTATCTCAGGCATTTTTAATTCAGCCATAACATCCACACTATTTTTATTCTTCAAAAATACCACTTCTCAGCTTGCATTCGAACGTTCCATGAGACAATCATTTGGCGACGATATCGGTTGTTGCTGCCTCTGCGAGGGCGCTGTCTTCGGCGCTGCCTATCACGACACTGTATTTCTCTACCCTTTTGCGCATTTCAAGGAGAGCACTGGTGAGGTGAATGATCAGGTAACGCAGGAGATCTTCTTCGTAACGCAGGACTTTTTCGACCTCTGCAATAACGGCCGTTGCGGCAGTAAATTCGATGTGAGCGTAGTAACCAATGGTTTTCTTTTTAATCGGGTAGGCTGTCTTGCGCCGACCGATTTCAAGAACGCTGCTGATACTTCCGCCTTTTTCGGTAATGACCCGCTGCACCATCTCCATTGCTGCGGCAATGACTTCATCTGGAAGTCCGCCGTCAATGATGAGGGTGCATTCATAAAGTTTGTTTGTTTCCATAGCGCAAATTGCTGATAACGTTATCTCTTCAGTTGCTTGCAATATGGCGAGGGCCTGGCATTGCGCTGACCAGCCCCACGGCTTCACGGTTTCCCTGTGAACACCATCTGCAAATTTGAACCTGTAAGGTAAGGTATTCGAACCATTTTTCCAACCATCGGCAAAAAGCCTCCGGGACGGGGCTACTGGCGCCCGAATCCCTTCAGTTCATTGACAATACTCTCAGCAATCAGTTGGGGAGAGAGATTGTTCATGCACCGGAAGTCTCCTTTTGGACAATGATCTCGGCCAATATGCGAGCATGGCCGGCAGCGAAGGCTGGCATCTTCAAATAGTTTATATGCTGCATGATAGGGAAGAAATCCAAAAGCGGAGGAGGAGGAGCCAAAGAGGACGAACAGTTTTTTTCCGAACGCTGAGGCGATATGCATGAGCCCGGTATCGTTACATAAGACGGCATCACAGCGCTCAAGGAGAGCTGCTGTCTGCATGAGGCTGCATTGTCCGGCAAGGTTGATAATTCTCGGATGGAAAGCATCTGGCACAGCCTTCATGATTTCTGATGCTCCTGCTGCATCGTCTTTGCCTCCAAGAAGCAGCACCTGTAATGGCAATTTGTCGAGAAGAGAGGTGAGCAGTGCCGCAAAATGCTGTGGAGGATAGCGTTTGGTAAAGTGGTTGGCGCCGAAACAAAGGCCCAGGGTTTGGTCACTGTTTTCAAAAAATGGGCTGGCGAATGCTCTCTCTTCGACGGAGGGATAGAGTTCGCATCCCTGATGATCTCCAGATACCGGCAGCTTTTTCAGGGAGTCAAGATAGCGGTCTGCGACGTTTCGGCTGGTTCCTGTGAGGTCTATTTTGAGATTGACCAGCAGCCATTTTTTCCAGTTCTCTTTGCGATACTGCACCACGCGGCCAGCTTTCATTGAGCGGGCAATTGCCTGGGATCGAAGATTGTTTTGCAGGTCAACGACAAGGTCATAACTGCCAGTTGGAAGTTGTTCTGTGGTGTATATGGCGGAGAGACGCGGATTTGAAGCGAGGAGCGCGACAAATGGCGGTTTGGTGCAGTAGTCGATGTGAGCTTCGGGATATGCCTTGTTCAGATGCCGAAGCAATGGTGTGGTGAGTACGATATCGCCAATAGAGCTGAGCCTGATCACCAGTATCTTTTTGATGGTCTGCATACTGATTTACGACCAGAATTCCCACCACGCCTTGTACCCGGCTGGTTTTTTTTCTGGCAATGCCTTTTCAAGCTCTTTGATATGCTGCTCTATCGTCTGTTGCTGCTCTGCCTTGTTTTTCAGCTCACCCTTTTTTTCTGCAATCATTTCTCCGGCAGTGCGGTATGCCTTGAGCGCCTCTTCGAGTTGGCCGACACCCTGCAAAGCAGCGGCGCGATGATGCACGGCGTCAATCCACTGTTGACCCTCATCTTTATGGAGTTCGCCCCTGCGGTTAAAATAACGAAGCGCGATCTCGGTTGAGTGCAGGGCGTCGGCATAACGCTCAAGCTTCACCAGAGCACCGGAAAGACCGGTGTGAGATATGGCATCAAATCCGTCATAGTCAAATGCCTCGTCGTGCGGGATGGTGCGGGAAACCTCCATCGCCCTCCTGTAGCTGGCGGCCGCTTCCTCAAAGAGTCCTTCCTGTATTTGTTTTTCAGCTTCGATCAGCGCCAGATAGGCTTGTCCTACCTGTTTCAGTGGCTTCATACGTTTGTTGCTTTAGGGGGTGGTCAAGAGAGCATCAAGCTGTTTTGGTAGCTCGGGGCGTCCTTTTGTATTTAACGCTGTCCCGATGATCTTGGCCTTAAGGACTGGTTTTTGGTCGGGAAGACGGAAAATATCCTGATAAAAGGCAAACTTCAAGGGAGATTCTCGCCGGAAGTTAAGACCAACGAGAAAGGTATCACCTGAAACAAGGGGTGACTTGTAGTCAAGTTCAGCACGTACAACAACAAGATTGATTCCCTGACGGGTATACTCGCTGAAATCGATGCCGACATGCTTCAGATATTCGTGCCTGACATGCTCAATATAGTTCTGATAAACACTGTTATTGACAATCCCCTGCATGTCGCACTCATAATCGCGGACACTCATCTCAAGCGTAAAGGTATACATAATCATAATATTTTCTCTCAGTCGCCGTTGTGGCGGTTGATCAAGCAGATATAATATAATTAAAATACGAAAGCTTTATGTCGGCGGCGTCCATCTCGCGTTTTTCGGTGATGGCAGGATCGGCAAGGCAACCGAAACAACCGAATCACATGCTTTGCTTTACCAAGCCCTTCGGGCTCAGCTCCGATACGTGATTCCCAGTGTCAGCGGTTGATGAACAATCTACCCTGATGATATCCTGACTTCGCCAATTAGTGCGGAAACTCAGGATTCAAGAACTGGATGAATGCGCTATTTACCAATTCGCCAGTATCTATGTGCTGGACAGCAACTCGTCAGTTCTTTCATCTCGGATATTTGCCTCCTGAACCGGTGCAACCAATATCTTGCTAAACAGATTTAGCTGTCTGCAATGGGCTTCGGCATAGCTTTCAGCCTCAGCCATCAATAGTTTGCATTCACGATCGCTGTTAGCCCTACCAACATGCCTGATAATTGCACGATTCTTTCCCTCTTTGCACACCACCTGTCCGGTGATTGCCCCTGAAGTAGTCATAACCTTTCTGTTCATCAAGTCCCCACGCATGGGGAAAAGATACCATTAGTGCGGAAGCTGAAGAATCAGAAACGATTAAACCAATGAAAAATAATAACT